>NZ_JACFXU010000001.1 GCF_014077625.1 Sediminihaliea albiluteola
AGGGCGGCCAGCCTTGCAATGAAATCCAATGGTTCGAAAATGACGTGCGTGGTGCCGTCCCGGTACGGCGTCTTGAGCTGGTAGCGCACGTTGCCATTCTTCGTGAGCGACAGCCGTTTCTCAGACACCGCCGGGGGCTGATGTAGTGGCACAGCCGTTCGAGTTTGCTGCGCTCATGGGCCTTGGCCGCTACGCCGGCATGTAGCGAGAAACCGGCAACCTTACCGGGC
>NZ_JACFXU010000010.1:0-82500 GCF_014077625.1 Sediminihaliea albiluteola
CAGCGGAGCACTGGCCAAGGTCTTCATCCCCTCGCGCAATACATAGCGCACTTCATACATACCCGGTTCTGCAGGCGCTCTGAGCGTACCCTCGCTTTTGTCTCGCACCACATCTCGGTTGCCCGTCTTACCCTCGTCGGCACCGGCAGGAACAACCGTGTAGTAATCGTCACTGGATACTGTATCGCTCCAGCTGACCTTAAATTGTGCCCCAGTGGTGACCTGCTCGGGTGCGCTGATCTCGAGCTCGTAATCTGGCTCGGGTTCGGGCTCAGCTTGTTTTTGTTCAACTTCGGCTTGCACCTGACGTAAAGCGCCTTGCAACTCGCTGGCGTTGCTGGCTGCCACGAATATTCCACCTGTGTTGTCGGCAATACAGGAGAGTGCCTGCTGGCCTTCTTCATCCAAATCAAAGCCCACAACGTGAGCGGTAAAATTCGCCCCTAACGCATTTAACTCTTTAGCAACTGCGCAGGGATCACCCTGGCAAGACTCCAGACCATCGGAGATCAGCACCACAGTGGCGTTGTTATCACGGTACTTGAGCTCAGCGGCAGCCTGGCTAAGGGAGTCAGCAATCGGCGTCTTGCCCTTGGGTTCGATGGCGTTAACTTTGTTGATAAAAGAGTCAGCATCAACTTGCTGAGGTGTCAGTATTGTTTCAATATCCTTGCAATCGCCAGCACTGCGGTGCCCATAGGCGATCAGGCCGAGGTTGGTACCTTCTGGCCAACTCCGCACTAGCTCGGCCATTACCTCCCGGGCTGTAACGATTTTATTAACACCGTCAATTTGGCCCCACATAGAGCCAGATGCATCGTAGACAATCATCACATCTTCGGCGGCTTGCGCGGCAGCTAGTGGCAGAGCACTAATAGCTGTGGCAAAAAAGGGGGTCAATAGGGCCTGCATGGGTTTGCGAAGATTTATCTTAAATCTTGCTATGCTTTGCATGGTTCCTCCAGCTGTGCTTCTTACACACTTTGTTCTAATGAGTTATAGGCTTTAATCGATACTAGATCATCGCATTGCTGACTTCCAGCACAGCACCTCAAGCCTTTTGTTCTGGCCTGTTGTTTTTTACTGCCAAAATCTAAGGAAACCCAAGTGTACTTTGTATCATTATCGGCTTAACTGATAGGAGGGCTGCGGTGTCTCCCAAAGGCTAATTAGCGGCCGCTTTACTCTTTTCAGTCCTTGCCGACTCCGCAGCCTCGATAATACGGCGCTCCATATAGGGGAAAAATGGGTTGTATCGTTGCCGCGCCAGCAGACGCAAAGGTACCCCCAAAACACCGTGCTCTCCTTTAAACCACAGCTCGCCCAAACTCATCAAGCCATCTTTATTCGCTGGCCCATAGGTGGGGTCTTCAGCGCTAAAAGGCAGTGCCACGTGAGAGAGTGAGAAGATATTCTTAGGCCACTGCATCTCTGTTGGACTTTCCTGCCACTGCGAGCTCCCTGCTGCTTTGCGCCGAATCGAGACTCGACTGGGATCGTCACTATCATTGCCTACCACCGTAAGCTCAAAATTTAACACGGGCCGAGCTTGTAGCTCTTCCTGCAACCGCAGTTCAGTGGTTCGCAATAGAGGCAACATAGCACTGCCCCGGTTAATATCAAAAAGCACTAACTCCGCCGGTGTATTACCCAAGTGATCTAGCAGTCCTTGGACTATAGAGCGGGGTGGAATAGTGGCGTCAACCACCGACTGAAAGGCGATAAGTGCTGGAAACTGTTCGCGCTGCGCAGCGCTCAGTTGCCTCAGGTTTTTTTGCAAGCGCGAGGTCAGCTGGTGTATTTGCTCAGCAGTATAGACTGGGAATGAGTTGTACTTGAAGGGATCGTACTCAGCTAATACCTCAGTCCAACCTAGCTTCTCCATACCCGGCAACTCTGAGACCCAGCGCTGGATGCGAGCATAGGCTGCTACAGAAGGGGCCTGAACTGCTGGCGAAACCAGCAGCAAAAGATCTGCCTGAGGCAGCTCACTGTCCTGGGCCAGCGATCGCAGAGCATAATCAACCGCAAGTGCCGCCCCGTTGGAATAACCGACAAGAATCAAGGGCTCTTCGGGGGCTAAGTCTTTAGCCAGCGCGCGAACAGCGAGTTGATAGCTGGCCCGAAACTGTCGCCAACCGACATTCTGTAATGCACCCGGCATGGTACCGTGACCAGGCATCCTCAGATTTAGCGTTTGAAAACCAGCTGCCAATAAACTATCGGACAAGGCGTGCATACTGTAGGGCGAATCGGACAGGCCATGCACCAGCAATGCAGCCCCCCTCCTATCCTCGGGCGTACGCAGACTGGACATGTTACCCATCGGCCAAGTCTTTCTGTGGGCGGCATAAAATTGCTCATTATAACGGTGCCATAGCGGCAGACCTGCTGAGCGCTCAGTGATGACTTGATCGAGCCTTTTAAACAGCTTTTTCTCGTGAGCGAGGTAAGCGGCTAAATCCACATTTGCGAAATGCTGCAGCTCGGGCACTAGCTCTTCGGCAATATCTTCGCTGTGCCAGTATTCAAGATCAGGCAAGGCTTGCGACTGTAAGTAGTACAGATACAGCCCGGTGATAATAACTCCACTCAAGGCCCAGCCAAGACGCTGTAAGTACTTAAGTGCTTTTGCAGCTAAGCCCCTGATAGTGACAAAGCTGCGCTGGGCTTTACTCATAGCGGCCTTTGCCTAAAGGGAAATAATCGTAGCGCTGGGTACCGACACTGGCCTCAATCAATAAGCCACCACGCAGCTGGGTGAACATTGCCACGTCTTGATTAAACGATGGCGTTATAGCAGCACCCTTATTCATCAAAGCGGCATTTGCTTGACCGCTAAACTCAAAACGACCTTTCTTGAATTTTTTTAGCGACTTGTCACTGCGGAAAAATAGTATTGAGCGGTATGACTGAGCCCCCAAGTTAGCCCCAGCAAACAATTCGAACATAGCAACCCTGCCACTTGGCAAGTCCCCCTCAAATAGCCAGCCCGAACCCAGTGCACCACCAAAGCCGGTCCCTGCCCGAAGCGAGCTGGGGAAAATCACATAAGCCACAGCCTCTTCAAAAAAAGTATCCAGCGACGGCTCTGCACGAAACTCAGCTACCGCCTTCTCTACCGCTGCCGCAGTCTTTGCTGAATAAGTGATTGGCTGCCAGACACAAGCTGTCGCAACTAAAAATAGCGCGCTCAGCAACAAGTAGCGCAGCAGATATTTCATCGTTTGCACTCCAAGTGAGTGCTAAGCACATCCGAGCCACCGGCCACATTGCCTATAATATCCACGCGCCCAAAAATACCAGAGCGGTGTACAAGGGTAAGACCGGCATAACAATCTTTTAAAAAACTATCGCCAAAGAGATTGCGCAGTGGAAAATCCAACTGAGCCTCTAAGTAGTTGAGAAAGTGTGAGCTGTTCTTGCCGCGCTCTTGCTGCTTTAATTGCTCGACCATCGGCACCGAGTCTGCGTAGGAAAAGCCGAAGCCGAAACCATAGCGGAATAGTTCTTTATTAGACCAAGCTGAGTAGCCGCTACCCATGGCCATCACATAAGCGTTGATCTCAAAAAAATCGCTCTGATGATCCTGCTCAAAACGCCTATTAAGTGAGACCTTAGCCCAAAAATCTGCACGCTCACCATCTAATATCAGTCTGCCTAAGGTCAGGCCTAGCAAACTTGTATCGACATCTTTATTTTTTTGAATGTTGCCTTGATGTGTAGCAATAAAAGAGTTCTCTACAGTTTGGCCATAGTTGATGCGCCAGCTCCACCACTTATCTAAGTCGGGCTTCCTTCGAAAGTTCTTATCATCGCCAATAGTCGTCCCAAAACCGTAGGCAAAACCCAGCATAGCCTGGGGGATAAAATCACTATCTACCAATGGGCTATTGCGCACAGTACTATCGAGCTGGTCTAAGGAAAAATTAGCAAATACCCGCATTCGCTTTGACCAAGAGTAGGAAGTATTAATACCCAAGCGTACAAAGGCAGCATCACCAGCTTTGTACTGCGCTAAGTCTTCCCGCGCTTCTTCTGCTGATACACCGTAGTAGTAATTGCTAAGCTCACTGTCATGATAAATGACGCTAGCGAAAGGTGAGAAAGACCATTTCCCACTGTGCCATTTATAGCGGTAAGTGAGATCAAGTGCGTAGGAGTTATGATGATTCATCATGTCACCGAGTATAGATAACTTCAACTCTCCCCAGTCGCCAAAAACACTTCCTGCTAAACCACTTTCTAAGGTTTGTTCACGCTCTTGCACAGTGTAAAAAAAGTTGTCGAGTTCACTTTCTAGCCTATCAAAACGATAACTGAGCACTGCATCTAATTTAAACTTATCTCTCTCCAGTAAATGTATTCCCGCGGTACTGCCGTGAGCAAATAGCCACTTGCCCTCGTAGTAATAAAAGGGCATCAAATCATAAGCACCACCGTGCCAGCTGCTACCGACATGCTCGATACCTCTGTAGGGGCTATCCCCAAAACGCCAGCCAGCGCCAAGCGCGACCATCCCCTTAGGAACATCGCCTGAATGAATTTCGGTTACCGGGTTGGTGGCATAGGTTGAGCTAGGGCAAATGAAAAATACCAGCGCAAGGCAAGAGACAATCGGCAACAAAGCGAAGTGAGAAGCAATAAGCTGCCCTCTAAGCTCTGACCAAATAATGCTTAAACAGGCCTTCACGTGATATGCCTTAGAACCTAATAAGTGTGCATGCTATTTAGCGTCCGCCCTCTTGAATAAAGGGCTGAGGCAGAGCATATAGCTTTGCTACTGCTAAGCGCGCGCTCTGCCCGTCAAGCTTTCGGCAACACAAAATAAACTGTGCTTTTGCCCTAGAAAGCTATCGAATATTTCACTCAGCCTGATTGAATCAGCTTATCACTTTGCTAACCAAAGACCATTGCGACCAAAGGCCTTCCAGCCCCAAGCCACCCAAGCCAGCAGTCGACTGGCCAGCCACAGGGACCATATGAGCATAGCCACCCGATACACCATTATATCCAAGCTAACCACCGTCGCAGTAGGAAAGCTATCTGCCGGGGCACGATCTTGGAAGAAGTAGTACAGGTGTGACCAACTGTCATTGCCAGTGATGAGCATTTGCGGGCTGGATAGCAAACCTAAGGGGATCGCAGAGATCAGTGTCAGTAAGCTTAGCAATGCAACCAGCGCTAAGATGACCTGCATAAAATTAAATTTTAAGTGGTCCATGAGCTCTGGTTCCACTCGCTGGCGAAAACCCAAGGCGAAGAAAAACACCGCAAGCACTAAGACGCCGTAGCCGTTGACTGTGGATAGACCAATACCCAGCAGTAGCCAGCCAAGCAAACTGACGGGCAACTCAGTGCGCAGCCGCCGATCCAGCATGCTGAGCACAATCGCTGCGAGCATAATCACACAAAACACGCCCCAATACATAATCGCTGGGCCGATATCGGGACCACTTAAATACAGCGGCCAGCGATCCCGTGGCAGATTGTAGCTCAGGGTGATATTGCTCGCGCCACTGGGCAGTGTCAGGCTAGGCGTGCTACTTAGCCAGCCAGCAGCGCCATCCTGCTCAAAGCTCAGTACAATCTGTTGCTCACCGGGCTGCAAGGCCACACTTACCCTGTGGCTGTCAGGCAGGTTCAGTACACTAGCATCACGCTTGAGTGAAGTTACCCGCGCGTCAGCTGGCAGCTCAAAGACATAATCCTGCCCTATACTGGCTTTTATCTTCAGTGTAAGAAGGCTTTTACGGATTGCGCCGCCTGGCTGATAATCTAGGCTTGCCTCCTCTACGGTATAAGTCGGTCCCGCAATACCCTCCGGCCGATAGAAGCTAAGTTTCAGCGACTCACCGGGCCAAGGCTTCCACTCCGGCTGCAAGCTACCTGCACCTGCGGCTCCGCGAGTAGCTGCTATACCCTCGTAGTCCACTCGCCACAGTGCAGCAGGCCGTAAACGCCAAGTTTCGACATAATGGCTGCCAGCTGCAGCCACTAACTCCAAGCTATCTTGCGGCTTGATACTGGATTCCCAACTAATCTCACGCTGGCGCTCACTGAACTGCAACAGGGCGCGCCGATCTTTGACCCCAATATGCTCAGAGAGCAATCGCTCAAACTCCAGTAAGGGCACCTCTACTGCTACCGGCCCTGTACTGGGCGCAAGCCGCGTCACCCGGGTCACCAGACGCCACTGCAAGCCAATATCAAATTCCCTGTGGACTCTAAAAAATGGTTTTACAGGGTCTGGGCTAAGCACTGTGCTCGCTTCCTGACGCACTGCGGACATAGCCCGCAGCGACAGCGTGCCAGAAGGCACCCGCCCATCAACTAGGCCACTCAGCTGCCAGTGTTGCCCCCTGGCCTCGATATTGTGAATTGGCAGCGGCAAGTTAACGCTGGCGATCTCACCTTGCAGTGCTCCCACAATAGTAATGGTGTGATGGCCTTTAGTAAGCAGTATGGACAGTTCACCTTGATGCAGTCGCGCAGCGACATCTCGCTGACCATCAAGCTGAATCTCTGACACACGCCAGCCTTGACGAGGCGTAGGTAGGCGCAGCAAAACATCTGCCGCAGCGTAGGCTTTGAAACTGATCGTCATCGTTTCTTCGGTGGTAGTGATCAAGCCCTGGTCCAAAGAGATGCAATGTGGCGAACACAGTGGTGGCTGCAGCAGTCGCGCTTCAAGCTCAGTGAGCAAGTAGTCTGGCGGAAAATCCTGAGCCTGACTGAAATTGGGCGAAGCGCCAAGTAGCAAGCCACAAGTGAGCAACAAAGCCACTGGGCTTGATGCGGAAGCTGAGGCACTACTGAGTCCACCCTGCTCTTTAGCTGCTGGATCCGAGGGACTCCGTCGCAAGTTTCCCAGCACCGCAGAGGCCAATAAACCGGCATAGGCCAGCGTCAACAGTACGTTTAATATCCGCCACAGCCGTGTCAGCCAGGGCGGACTGTAAATAAATGACAATTCAGCGCCTTCTGGCACCGGACTACTAGCGCTTAAGTGCAGAGTATTCCAATGCCATTTGGGAACCCCCGGCCCTGTTTGTACACGGTCGTTGTCACCCAACTGATAAGCATCGCGCTGTACTTGTGGCGCCGCTTGAACTGCCGCGCGCTTACCCTTCTGCGCCATTACCTGGCCAGTGATAGACTGACTTTCCATCATATCAGCGGCGGCACCCACCGGACTTGGCAACACTAGCTCATTGTTGGGTCCAGTTTGGTAGACATCGACTGCTCGCTGCTCGAGCGAGGGGTATATTGCTAAGCGGAAGTTACTAATGGCGAAGGCCAACAGTGACAACAACAAGGCCGCACAAGTGAGCACTACCGCCACAGTCACTCCGCGCCTGATGCGCCCCCCTGCTACTGCAGACAGTGGCAGCAACAGCAGCAATAGAGCGAGCAAGTAGCTGGGCATACCTGCTTCGTGACGGCCAAGCAGCAGGGCCAGCAGGGCCAAGACGGCCACCTTAACACCCAACAACTTGCGCGTGGCCGCCACTATAATAAGCAGCAAAAATATATCCCATAAATCCCACTCGCTTATCCAGCTGCCTTCGATGCCGTCAACACCCGAAGCGTGCAGGACCCGCCAACCGGGCGGTATGTGCAGTGTCGCGCTAAACCGGTCAACCCGACTGTCCCAACCGCTTACCGAAAAGCGCTGCGGATTATCAATGCGAGTGACCGCCTGTAAGTTAATATTGGGGCTGCGTATTTCTACCCCCTGCGCCTGTTTATGGCGAGTGACTAATACGGGTCGGCCAGATACCTGAGCGCTGCCAAGTTGGGTATCAGGCCAGGCATCAAGCCGCCAGTCGCGGCGCATGGAACCGCTAAGCAACTCCAGACCGGTGAGCGCTCTGCCATCAAAATCGAGCCAGAGCTTACGATTGACTGCAATATCATTAGCCGCTGGCGACTGCTCGCCACGATACTCAGTAACAAGCTGCAAGCTAGTCTTGGCGTCAAGGCGCCAAGTAGGCAAGTCCTTCCATTCATTCGGAACGGGGACTTGTGAAGTGTCGATGCCCGGCGCACCAGATAACTTTAGCTGCCGCAAATCGCTGTCGCTGGCAAAGCTCAAATACTCATGCTGCGGCCAGGCTTCCTGCACGCGATTCATGGAGAGCTGTTCCACAGCAGCACTAAAGCGCGTGTGGAAAACCAGTGTGTGGCGGCCCGCTGTGAGTTGGACACGCAAGTCGCCATTGTCTTCTACCCGGGCCGGCAAGGGAGACTGAAGTGCCATTAATTCCATGCTGGGCCACACTAGCTGCCCTACTTGCACTTCTCGAGGCTCTCCACTTACCGTTAATATCAGACGCGTTTCCATAGTCATAGGAACGCCGTCACTCAGCTTACGAAACACCTCGATAGACAAAGAGTTACTCTGCTTTACTGGGTCGCTCCTTGTACTATCGCTGCCAAGAACAATTTGCCCTGAGCGGCGCTCTAGGCTGGTAGCTCGTCCGTTTTCTGTCATGCTCACCAGTGCAATACTCTCCGGTACGGCAAGACTCGATGGCCTGCGTTGCCACTGGAACTGCCCTTGAAGCTCATGCACACCGGCATCTAATAGCACATGGGGAGCACCGCCTCGATCGAGCACAGCGGCTGGCTTAGCATTAGCTGTCACACGTAGCGGCCAAGCCTCTGTGCTCCCGGGTAGTGGCACTAAGGCTTGATCCTGAAACACCTCTACACGGTAACTAAAGTCCAGCCCCTGGGAGCGTAGCTCGAGTGCCAGATGAGCAGGCCAGATACAAACCCGCGCAGGGTTATTGTCCAGTACCCAAGGACAGGTATGCTCTTGGTGCCGCTCCAAAACCCAATCCTGCCATTGCTCTAGTTCAGTGGGACTGGCTGTCGCCTGTAGCGCTGTAAACAAAACGATAAGACCAGTGAATAAGCGGACTAAAGATTGAGGCATCGGACTCTCCGACAAATGTGGCTATTGCGGCTAAAGATAGCACTATCTTAGGCAAAAAATGCAGCTGTATTAGTCGAGCTCGGCTCTCAGCCAGAGATTTCAACAACGCTCTATCAGAAGCTTAGCCCACTCGGCATAGCCTAGATCTTATTACAAGAGAACTAAGGTGAGAGGAGTTAAATTGGAAACTGGGAGCACAACACATCTTTTAATAACTCGGATCGTGACTATTTGCTGCAGCTAAGTATCGGAGTCCGGTCTGTGTCTGGGTGAATTTATTAATAAGCGCTTAAATGGCCCGGCGTACTACGGAGGCGAATTGCACGCTGTAGCACGCCGGCCCACCTAATCCTGTCAGTATTTCAGATGGCGCCTCTGACTTGCAACAATCACTAAGAGAAGCAGTGTCAGTAATGCAAGCCCCCAAAGTGGTAATGTCGGCACAGCGGTCGCTTCAGTAGCAACAGCCGGCTCTGGTGCATTAAAGGCTGAAATGGTGACCTCTGCTGCACCCTCGATACAATCCTCGCAGTTGAGCGCAAAACCAAAGGTATCCCCTGCGCTAACGTTCAGTGATTTACTGCCAGACTGCGTAGCCGGGCCAGCATCATCACTGAGCTGCTCGCGACTCCCATCGTGGAGTATAATAAAAACATCATACTCCGGCCCATCCACATCTGTGGTGCTATAAGACCAGTTAAAACTTAAGGTGCCAGTAGCTGCTACTGAGGTCGTATACTGCAGTTCGCAGTCGTCATCACAATCATCGTCGCCCCCTATTAATACTATCTGATTGGGCGCCCCCGAGGTATCTACCGCGGCACCCCCTCCGCCGGGCGGCGTACCGGTCAAAGTGGTAGACCAGTTACTAGGTGCATAGCTTCCGGAAAAACCGGCAAAGCTTGGAGCAGCAAAAATCGCTAATACCACAGCGACAGTACAGTGAAGCAATCTATGAAAAGCCAAGACTAACCCCCTTTGCGTTATTATACGTAGCGACAGGATAGCATATAGTCTATGAGCTTTGGAGTTGCACCCTGCTAAGCCAGTAACAGCGCATCATTAAAGTACAACTGTACGACATTATTTCTCCCAAGTGCCCTGAGTGGATTGGGCTAGGCTGTCGAGGTACTCCGTCACTGCGCAGATACGGCCATCGCGCAGGGCAAAGACAAAACAATATTCGTTAATATAAGCTGCGCCATTAGCGAGCCGGGCACGCATGGTGAATTGAGCTACCACCTGCTGCTCGGCTACGATCAGAGGCTGTAGATCCAAGCTCATACTACCGGCCTCGTAAACACTGACCCCGCTGTGCAGCAGATCCATTACCGCCGCATGTCCCACACGCGGATTGGGGGTAATCTGTGGGTTCGATCGCGGCACGCGCCAAGTGACGTCGTCAGTGAAGAAATCAGGCAAGTCACGACTGCTGTCGCGGCCCTGAATCACCTCAAAATATTGTTCAATCAGTGCCTTGTTGTCACTCGAGCTCATCTCGGCATCCTTTTTATTAGTGTTTCTACAGTTTGTCATATTTTATGCCAAGCATAAGCCAGAGCTTGTATCAAACAAGAGACTTTAAATTAAGCAGTGGGGTTTATCTTGGTATTTATAAACCAGAAGAGGCGCTGTTTCGAAGGGTTTGGGAGGGGCCGCTTAACAGCGGCCATTTGAAACTGCGGCCCATGACGTAAAACACAGAGGGGCCGCTGGCAGGTCCATCCTAGACCGTGGGACTCTAGCTCAGAGCTATCAGAAGTCGTAGCGTAAATCTAAGCCCCAAGTACGGGTATTGCCCCAGCTATTGGCATATAAGCCATCTGGCGGATTGATGCCGAAGGTCGGCACATCAAAACCACCGCTGCGGTATTCCTCATCGCCAATGTTTTTACCCCACAAAGCGAGCGCAAAGTTAGAGCCCCACAGTTCACGCAGCTCCAAGCGAGCATCTACTAAAGTGTAACTATCTCCATCAATCAAGGGCGAAGGGGACACAATAAAGTGCTGATCACCCACATAAGACCAATCGACTCGGGCTACCAAGTTACCTAGCTTTTCGAAGTGTTTTTCATAGCGCGCAGTGATGTGTCCGGTCCATTCTGGCGAGAACTGAAAGTTATACTGATCGGCGACATCGACAAACTCTAGCGTTGTAAAGTCTTGGCTGAGGTAAGTGTCGTACTCAGGATCAATCCAGCCTAAGCTGCCATTAATCTGGAAAGAGTCGCTGACCACGAAAGTCGCCTCCAACTCCGCTCCGGTCATGGTTGCAGCAGCCGCATTTTCAATCCGACTTAGAAAGGTGAAGGTTTCCCGGTCGATACTGTTTACTTGTACTTGCCAGTCATCAACCTCCTGGTAAAACACCGCCATGTTTAGGCGCAAACGGTCATCAAACAAATCTGACTTTACACCGACTTCATAGCTAGTGATTTCTGCATCATCATATACAGAAAAGTCTGGCACCTGCGTAGCACGACCATTTAGACCACCACTTTTAAAACCTACCGAGTAGGTCGCATACAGCATAGTAAAATCTGTCGGCTGATAGCTGACCGTGAGCCGTGGTGAGAAATTGTCCGTATCGAATTCATTGCTCGGTGCCAAGGCACTTACTGGTAAAGTACCCCCAGTGGAGGGGAAGAATATTGAGGAATTTACCTCTTTCTCCTCTTCTGTATAGCGAGCACCCAGCGACGCTTTCCAGCGATCGTTCAGGTGGTAAGACAGCTCAGCATAGACCGCCCAGGTTTCTGTTTCGGTGTCTAAGTTAAGCACAGTGTTGGGCACAGAACTTCCGAACTGCTGTTTTAGCTGATATTCGCCATCGTCTTTACTAAAGAAAAGACCGGAAACTATGCTCAGGCGCTCATCGAGCGCGGTACCCAAAAACTGGAATTCCTGAGTAAAGAAATCATAAGTCTGCTCCAGTGGCCCAGAAATAAAGTAGTAGGGCACCATGGTGCGAAAACTGCTCAGTTTTGAGCGGCGGTACCCGGTCAATGACTTGATCGTCAAGTCATCCACCACTGCGGTGTCGCCCACTTCATAGGCTAGCGTCAGCCCGTTAAACAATTGCCGGGAGTTATCATAAACATCTTCTGGTGTTGAAACCCTGCGCTCCAGGTCGGCGGCGCTAGTGCTCGCAATACCAGGAAACACCACTTCGAGGCCTTCCTCAATCAGTGTTGGCTGCCAGCCATTGGGGGTTTGTTTGGCATCAAACCAATCAAAGGTGTAATCCGCTGTAAAGCGACTATTAAAGTCAGCTGCCAAGGCGATACGGGCAGTTTGGTAATCTTTGTCGTTCAAGTCAGAGAAGGTGGTGTTTTTAATCAGGCCGTCACGCTTTTGCTGACCATAGCTAATACGCCCCGCCAAATGATCAGACATCGGCATATCAAGGCTAAACTTGGCACCTTTTAAAGAGTCACTACCGAGTGTTCCCTCGACATAACCGCCGAGCTCACCGCTGGGTCGTACCGTGGTGATATTGATTGCGCCACCGGCGGTATTCTTACCAAATAACGTACCCTGCGGTCCACGCAAGACTTCAATTTGCTGGACATCCAGCAGGTCAAAAAACGCGCCCTGCATGCGCGAAATATAGAAACCATCAATGTAGGTCCCCACCATGGGTTCCTCTGTGATGATATCGTCAGAGCGACACAAGCCGCGCATACAGGCAGTTAAACTGCTGTCACCGCCGGCGTTCCTCTGTAGTTGAAGGTTGGGCGTAGAGGTGGAAATGGAGGTCAATGCCTCTAGGCCCATTTCACGCAGTGTTTGGTTCGAATAAGCACTGACCGCTATTGGCGTGTCCTGCAAACCCTCCTGGATCTTACGGGCGGACACCACCACCTCTTCCAACTTCCCAGAGCCCTGCGCTAAAGCTAAGCTGGGATAGGCCAAAGCCGTTAGTATGCTAGGCACAAGTACGTATTTGCGAAGCCCCTCTCGGGCATCTGAGCGGTAGTTTCGATAAGACATCAGCATTCCTTTTTTTAGAATAGTCGTCCCCCAACTAACCAGCACCAGGCACCTGGCAACATTGAGAGCAGCTGTAGAATCAGGTGGGTTACATTTCAGTGTTTTGGGCTTCTTGTCAATATTTTTTGACAGTTTCTCAACTGGGCTTTAGCGCAAGTCCAACTAACAAAAACCGTCAGGTCTGCGGCTCGCACTCAATCAAGACTTAGCCCTTCCAACTTGATAAGCGCTGAGCTGATCGACTGGCTCAGTGATCAGGGCAGCGCCATAGCCAAAGGGCCACGCACAGAAGCAGTACTGGCAGGCCAAAGCGCAGCCAATCATCAAGCGCTGAGCTCACTATGATCGAGCTACTGAGCAGCATCATTCCAGTGGCAGCCCACTTAGCATTTCGGGGAATGGCCCGCCGCTCACGCCAGCGACGAATCGTCTCGCCATAGCGGGGGTGTTTAAGCAGCCAGACTTCTATCGCCGGCCAGCCGCGACCTCCGCACCAGGCCGCGAGCAAGAGAAAAGGGACCGTGGGCAAACCAGGCAAGACCAAGCCTACAGCCCCCAACAGTAAGGCCAAAACAGTCGCTGCTCGCCAGAGTAGCCGCAGCACTGCCGCTGCCAAGCGCATCGCTAGAGCTAGCTCTCATTAACCCTCTGCTGGGTTTTGCATACTGTCGATAAAGGCGTTTGAGGCAGCAATGGATTTACGCATATCGGCTATTAGAGCCGCCACATCCTGCTCAATACCTCGAAACTCTGTCTTCAGTGAGGCCACTGCTCGAGCATTTAGATTATGTTTTAAAAACAACACGTTATCTTTAAGTGCAGCCAACACCGGGTCCATGCGGGACTCCGCTTGGCGCATACTGGCAATCATAGCGTCATAGCGGCGGCGGGTTTCGCGCAGCTTAGCCTGGCTAGTCGCCTTGAAGTTAGCGTTCTGATACTCATCAATCTCATTTTTCCACTCTTTAAACAGCGCCTTTGCTACCGAATCGACTGATTTAATCCGGTCGCTGACCTCTGCGGCAGCCTTCACAGAATCTTCGTACTCATCATTAAGCTTGTGGTAAACATCCTCTAGGTCACCACCATCAAAAGCCACCACTGTCTGAAACTGCTCTAAAGCTGACTGGAATTGCTCTTGGGCATCCTCCTGAGCGTCCCGGGACTGCTCCACGCGATCGACCAAAATATCTCGCTTATGGATACCGACCTGCTCGGCAGCCGAGTAGTAGACGGATTCACAAGCCGCTAAAAATAGCAGCGCGCTCAAGGCGAGTGCAGTGCGCATGACAATTCTCCTTCAAAACATTCAAGTGACAAGGGCAATATGCCCAAGTGTAACGGGCGACTAGCTATCGCGCACCCACCAATGGCCACTTTGCGCGATTGAGGCACTTTGTCCCAAGAGCTGACTCGGCTACACTCAAACTCTCATCTATCCGGAGCGGCATAATGGAACTGTCTAGCATTCTCTTCTGGCTGGTATTATTGGGCCTAGTGATTTATGTCATTAGTATCTACAACCGACTAGTGACACTGAAGAACCGCTATCTCAATGCTTTTTCCCAGATCGAGGTTCAACTCAAGCGTCGTTACGATCTCATCCCCAGCTTAGTGGAAACTGCTCGCGCTTACATGACCCACGAGCGCGAGACCCTCGATGCCGTGACCAGCGCTCGCAATGATGCCGCCACTATTCTCAAGGGGATTAGCGACGGCACTATTGGTGGTGATGCCATGCAGCAACTCGCCGGCGCCGAAAACACACTGCAGGCTGCGCTAGGGAAGCTGAATGTAACTATGGAGGCCTACCCTGAGCTCAAGGCTAGTGAGAATATGCAGCAGCTATCTGAAGAACTGATCAATACGGAAAACCGGGTGGCTTTTGCGCGGCAGGGCTACAACGATTCAGTTATGGCTTACAACAACTACCGCCAGAGTTTTCCACCAGTGTTTTTTGCCAGCAAGTTCGGTCACCCAGATAATGCCGAGCTCTTAGAGTTCGACGATTCCGCGCAAATTCAAGCGGCTCCTAAAGTCAGTTTCTAGCTAACCTAGCTTTTGTAGCGAGCGAAGCCTCGATGGATTTTTTCCAAGAGCAGGATATCGCAAGGCGCAATTCGCGCCTTTTAACACTGCTGTTTTTAGTCGCAGTACTACTGCTGATACTGCTAACCAACCTGCTTGTTGCGGCCTTCCTCTGGCTAGCGGATGACTACAATATCTACAACGGTGGCAGCGGTGGCTGGGCCGGTTTTCTGTCCTACTTCTCCTGGCAGCGTTTTGGCACTATCGGCTTGGCTGTGACCAGCACGGTCGCCCTAGTGGTAATGCTAAAATGGATGCAGCTCTCAAGTGGCGGCAAGGCGGTTGCCGAGTCTATGGGAGGCAGTCGAATTGTGCCCCAGACACGCGACCGCTTAGAGCGGCGCTGTCTCAATGTGGTGGATGAAGTGGCATTGGCAGCCAATATGCCGGTGCCACCGGTCTATGTACTTAATGGCGAGCGGGGTATTAACGCCTTTGCCGCGGGCCTAAGCCCTGCTGACGCAGTCATCGCTGTTACTCGCGGCACCCTAGAGCACCTTAAGCGACACGAGCTCCAAGGCGTCATCGCACACGAATTCAGCCATATCCTCAATGGTGATATGCGCCTCAATATTCGCCTGGCAGCGATGCTTAAAGGCATTACTTTTATCGGTGATGTTGGCCATATTTTATTGCACTCAAGTCATCGTGCACGCAGCGGTCTGAGTGAGCAAAATACCAGTAAACGGGGTGCTATGCCCATCTTAGGTTTGGCGCTCTGGCTGCTGGGCTGGCTGGGCGGGCTCGCAGCAGGCTTCATCAAGGCCGCTATTAGCCGCCAAAAGGAGTTCCTCGCCGATGCCTGTGCCGTGCAGTACACCCGCGATGCTAGCGGTATTAGTGATGCACTCAAGGTCATTGGCGGCTATTTACCGGGAACCCTGGTGCACACTGCCCGCGCCGCAGAAATGTCCCATATTTTCTTTGGTCAGATCGAACACCAGCTGTGGCAGGTGTTTGCCACCCACCCGCCATTAGACGCTCGCATTCGCAAGCTCGAGCCACAGTGGAATGGTCAGTATATCAGCCGCAAAGTGAAGCACTACCAAGAGCAACCCAGCCGTCCGGGCGCCGCTGAAGTCGGCGTGGGCCGAGCCGCGCTTGTGGCCGCGGTCTTAGCTGCCAACCAGGATCTAGCAGCACCCGCCCTGGAGTTCGAAGAGCAAGATCAAAATACAGCCCCACAGGATCAACTTGATGAACAAACAGCCGAGCGTTTTGCACTGCCAGTCGCTTTTATCGAGCACAGCCACAACCCACTAGGTGCTCAGGGCCTGTGCTTGGCGCTACTCATCAGTAACGATCACAGCGTGCAGCAGCAGCAACTCGCTCATATTGATGCGATGGAAGTAGCAGGTTTAGCTGCCCTAGTGCTCACGCTGACCCCCGGTGTAGCGGCTCTTGGACCTAGTCAGCGCTTGCCATTACTCGAACTCTGCCTGCCCGCACTAAAGAGCATGTCATTAGCGCAGTACCGTCGCTTTAAAAACACACTGCTAATGTGCATTCAGGCTGACCGTCGTACAGAGCTCTTTGAATGGTGCCTATTTCAGCTGTTGCGGCACTATCTTGATCCAGAGTTTCTACGCACCAAAGCCAGCCGACCCCGCTATCGTAAATTGACTCAAGTTAAGCATTCGCTACAGGTCTTATTATCGGTACTGGCGAGAGAGTCTGGGGCAAATGCCACAGCCGCCTTCAATCTAGCCGCTAGCGAGCTTGAGCTGCAAAACTTACAGCTGCTAGCCATTGAAAAGTGCAGCGTTGCAGAATTTTCCAAAGCTGTGTACCAGCTTGCCGACTGCTATCCCTTACTCAAACCACGCGTCATCAAAGCGATGACTAAAGCGGCCGGCTGCGATGCTGAGCTCAGTCCGGCCGAGCGTGAAATTATTTATAGTGTTGCTGCGGTGATGGATTGCCCCCTGCCCTTAGAATCCGATTGGCTACTGACGTAGTCTGAGTTGTAGCCTGCCAGCTGTGCGCAGTAAATCACCATTAGCGGCCAGCGCTGTCTCTTGGCATGGCAAGCAGAATATTAACTGCTATATTTCAAGTTAACCGCCGCTAAGGCTGGCAGCGGTACTTAAGCATCACCTTTTCTGTAACCCGAACAAGGACGTTTGGCTATGGACATCAATACTGCTTTTTCCTCTGCGCTAAACAATGCGCAGCCTTCACCACCGAGCGCAATTAGCCATTATGGCTCCTCTCGGACTAGCGATCGCGTGCTACAAATTTTGCTACAGGGAGACCTTGCTCGATTGCGTGCGGAATCCGTCGCCGAGGAGCTGGGAATGAGTGGCACCACCCTGAGACGAAGACTGCGCGCCAATCATACGCATTATCAATTTCTTCTGGACAGAGCACGACAATACCGCTGTGAGCAGATCCTGCAATCTAACTGGCTACCGGGAAAGTGTTTAGCAGATGAATTGGGCTATTTAGAGGTCAATAGCTTTTATCGCGCCTTCCGTCGCTGGACCGGGATCAGTTACAGCGAGTACAAATTGCGCTGGGAACAAAATAGCGTGCAGCGACACTAGTGGTTGCTCTAGCTCGGTGGCCGCCCAGAGCTTTGGCTAGACGCTATCTTTACGGTGTTGCGGCCATCAGCCTTTCCTCGGTAGAGAGCGGCGTCAGCTCGAGCAATGCAGCTGTCCATGCTCTCACCGGGTAAATAGCCAGCAACGCCGAAGGTCATAGTGATTGACAAGCTTTGCTGCTCGAATTCCAAGGGCAACTCAGCCATGATAGAGCGAAGTTTTTCTGCAAGAATCGCTGCACCGGCGCTGTCAGTCTCAGGCAACAGCAGAATAAACTCTTCGCCACCCCAACGCGCCACAGAATCAACATCTCGGATTTTCTCACGCAGCTTGCTTGCCACATGGCTAAGAACATAATCGCCTAGCGCATGGCCAAAACGGTCGTTGACCGATTTAAAGTGGTCCACATCGGCCAGCACAATACTAAAGGGGCGGCCGCTACGAGACTGTCGCTTAATTTCCGCCTCCACTTGAATAGCAAATCCGCGACGGTTGTATACTTCGGTCAAAGGGTCGAGCAAACTGCTTTCTAAAAGGCGTTGATTAAGCTCATTCAGCTCTGCGGTCCTCTGCCCCACCTCTTCCTCTAAGCGGTTCAAGGTCGCTGTTAAACGATTACCCAGGGACACCGCCATAGACACTAAGACAGCAAGAAAGCCCCAGGGCAATAACTTAACTGAGTGGTAATCAAAGTTATCTACGGCAATATCGTTGAGGCAAGTCGCGATAAAAATCAACACACTTAAAGCCACAGTGCGCGCCTCTGGATAGCCAAACCACGCTTTACGCAACACCAGGGCACCTGCCAATACCATTGCCGGCACGGTGGAGAATTGCCACAGGCCCATGGTCAAAAGATGCCACTTGAGCCCTGGTGTCATTAACAGGGCTAGGGCCACAACGACAAAATACAGCTGATAGGCCCGCAAACAAGGGCCAATTTTTTGACCTAGCAATGTCCAGAGTAGCTGTATCGACAGAGCAGGAATCATGTAGACTGAGCCGTACTCCAACTTTTGGTACAGTACAAAGCTCCAACCCAAGTAGTCGCGCCACTGACTTAGCATCAAGCCATATAGACCGATGTCGATAGCAATCAGGCCAAACCAAAAGAAGCTTTTTAACTGACGGTTACGAAAGTACAAATACAGGTGATAGAGCCCAAATAGGATATAGAACATACTGCTGTGCAGCCTGGGCATCTCGCTCATAAATGCCGAGATCAACAAGCGTCCGTAACTACCTAGCTCAAATTGGCCTCGCCAGGGCCCACCACCAGCAAAAGATAAGGCCGCTGTTTCTCCCGCCCAAACACGCAGCGCCAGCACCAACTCTCCTTCAGCAGAGATCGCTGATAGGGGGATTGCCATCACCGCTTGCCGGTTGAAGTCGATGGCGGTATCAGAATGTGGTGGTAGCTTTCCGACTCCACCGACAAACTTTCCGCCAGCATAAAGTTCGTAAGCACTGTAAATGCTACCAAGGCGAATACCCAGCGGGACCACTTGCTCCCGCTGAGCAAGCTCTGTCAGCTCAATTGTCAGACGCTGCCGATACCACCCCACTGCCGTATCTGGGCTCGCAGCCTCATCTCGCCGCCAGCGGTGTGGCAGCGACACAGTCTCCCAAGTCGAATCATCAAAGTCTGGCGCTGACCATTCTGGCTTGTCGCCTAAGTGAAACTGCCACTGTTCATTCAGCTCAACACCGGATATCAACTGCTCAAGCGAAACACCGGAATCTCCCCGATGCTGCACAGCAGCAGAAGCACTCGACGTACTGAGCAAGAGCAAAAAAGTCGCGAAGCCAAGCAATAGGCTGCCATAGCAGAGCGCCATACTGTAGCGCTCTAACAAACTCTGGCGATAAGGCTTAGGCACCAGCGACTTCAATAGATAGCTGATAGGTAGATATAACAAGTGCGGGACCGAGAACCGGCCCCGCAAGTGCTTAGGCGTCGCCGAAGGGGTGGCGCAGCACAATGGTTTCAAGGCGCTCAGGCCCAGTGGAGATAATATCGATTGGTGCACCCACAACGCTTTCAATTTTGTGAATGTAATCAATCGCCGCCTGCGGCAACTCTTCCAGTGTTTTTGCGCCCAGCGTTGACTCACTCCAGCCTGGAACTGTCTCATAGACCGGTACTAGGCCCTCATAATCGTCAGCGTCGATCGGGTTGGCCACCGGATTGCCTTCGGCATCGGAGTAGCCAACACAAATCTGGATCGTCTCAAGGCCATCTAGAACATCGAGCTTGGTTAAGCACAGACCTGAAACGGAGTTGATATTAACCGCGTTGCGCAGAGCAATCGCGTCAAACCAACCACAGCGACGCGGCCGCCCAGTGGTAGCGCCAAACTCATGGCCCTTTTCGGCCAAATGGGCGCCGGTGGCATCGAACAGCTCAGTGGGGAACGGACCGGAGCCAACCCGGGTCGTATAAGCCTTAGTGATACCCAATACGTAATCGAGATAGAGCGGCCCAAAACCGGAACCGGTAGCTGTCCCGCCAGCGGTGGTGTTGGAACTGGTGACATAGGGATAAGTGCCGTGGTCGATATCCAGCAGTGAGCCCTGGGCCCCTTCAAACATGATCTTGTCATTGTTTAAGCGGCACTGATGCAAAATTGCCGTGACATCACCCAGCATCGGCAACAACTGCTCACCCATCGCCATCGTGTCAGCAATCACCTGCTCGACATCGAGGGGCTCCACACGGTAATAGTGCTCCAGCTGGAAGTTGTGATACTCCATCACTTCGCGCAGCCTGCGTGCAAAGCGTGCCTCGTCTTGCAAATCACCAAAGCGCAGACCGCGTCGGGCCACTTTGTCTTCGTAAGCGGGGCCAATGCCACGCCCAGTGGTACCAATTTTATCGTCCCCGCGACGCGCTTCACGGGCCTGATCCAAAGCTACGTGGTAGGGCAGGATCAAAGGGCAGGAAGGAGAGATACGCAAGCGCTCACGCACCGGCACCCCTTTGGCTTCCAGCTGAGCAATTTCTTTCAGCAGGGCCTCGGGGCATAACACAACGCCGTTACCGATCAGACACTGCACATGCTCGCGTAAAATGCCGGAAGGTATTAGGTGCAAGACCGTTTTTTCACCGTCAATGACCAGCGTATGGCCAGCATTGTGCCCCCCTTGGAAGCGCACAACGGTATTGGCCTGATCGGTCAGCAGGTCAACGATTTTACCCTTGCCCTCATCACCCCACTGGGTGCCTAGGACGACTACGTTTTTGCTCATGCGGTTCTCAACTCGTTACGTGGTCAGTTGTGTTCAGCGGCTGCACAAGCCACTCGCCTTCATGTTCCACCAGGTGGCGGTCACAGCGCGAGTCGGGCTCGGCAGAGAGACAGTTGATTACGATCTCCCCTGCAGCACGCAATTCATCTACCCGAGCCTGCAGGTCCGGGTCGTCTATATCTGGCATGCTGATCGCATTGTTAGTACTCACCTCAGCGGGCAGCAGTGCCATTAATGCCTTTAAGTCTGTGGCAAAACCGGTGGCCGGTCGCGCTCGACCGAACACCTTGCCTACATCATTGTAGCGCCCACCGTTGGCTAGCGCTTGTCCATGCCCTGGTACATAAGCGGCAAATACCATACCGGTATGGTAGTGATAGCCGCGCAGCTCAGTTAGGTCAAAATATAGGGCAATATCTGGTCGCTGACGCCGAATATCAGCCGCCACATCTTGCAGGGCATCAATGCCGGCTAACGCTTCAGGAACCTGCTCGGCAAGCAATTCTCGGGCTCTAGTCAGCACCGATTCATCACCATGCAAATCGACCAAGCTGATTAGCAAGCGGCGCGTTTCAGCATCGACATCTGCCAAGGCTAGCTCTAAATCAGGTAGTGACTTGCGCTGCAATGCATCAAACACGGTGGCTTCGTGTTCGGCATCAAGATCAGCAGCGGCCAGCACGGCACCGTAAACACCAACATGTCCCAAATCGAGTGTAATGTCATCCAGCCCAGCAGTTTCTAGGGTGGCCAGCATCAAGCGGATAATTTCAACATCGGCCGCTAAACTGCTGTCGCCATAGAGCTCGGCCCCCAGCTGAATGGGGGAGCGGGAGCCTGTGGCTGTTTTAGGACGTGTATGGAGAATGGATCCAGCATAGCACAGGCGAGTCACTCCGGACTCCGCCAAACTGTGTGCGTCAATGCGGGCCACTTGGGGCGTAATATCCGCCCGCAGACCTAAAGTGCGGCCACTTAACTGGTCGGTCATTTTAAAAGTTAACAGGTCCAGATCGGCACCTAGGCCAATCAACAGCGACTCGGTGAATTCCACCAAGGGCGGAATAACCAACTGATAGCCCCAGCTGCGATAGAGGTCCAGGACTTGCCTGCGCAGACGCTCCGCCGCAGCTGCCTGCGCTGGGAGCACTTCTTCCACCCCGTCGGGAAGCTGCCAGCGATCCACGTTCTTCATTTAAGCCTGCCTAATTCACTAAATACAGTAACAACAGCCCCGCCAGCATGCTGCCGAAACCAATTTTGCGAATGACGTGATCTTCCATCTGCCCGACCATGGCCAGCATCTCACGCCAGCTGCGCGGGCTGAGAAAGGGCAGTACGCCTTCGATTATCAACACCAATGCCAGAGCGGCCGGCAGCACTTGCCAGAAATCCACGCATTACTCCCGTGATAGTCCCGCTTCTCGCGAAGATAGTGTCATCACCGCTAAGACAGCAGAGTCTATCTCTCGCGATGTACCGCACGTCCTGTGCATGCATCGCTACCGACGTCCTGCCTCTCGCGATGTACCGCACGTCCTGTGCATGCATCGCTACCGACGTCCTGCCTCTCGCGATGTACCGCACGTCCTGTGCATAAAAAAACCGCGGGTTCGGGGGGTTTGTTGTACAAACGCCGAATCACACGGTTGCAAAATTCTATCACAGACGCCCCTCAAGGCATCTGTGATTATTTGGGTATTACTTACCGCCCTTGGAGTCTTTCAAGTAACGGAAGAACTCGCTGTCGGGTTGCAACAGCATAATGTCTCCGCTGCCCTGGAAAGCGTCCTGATAGGCTCGCAAACTACGAGTAAATGAGTAGAACTCGGGATCACTATTGAAAGCTTCAGCGTAAATAGCGGTAGCAATGGCATCACCTTCACCGCGAATCAACTCGGCATCGCGGTAGGCATTAGCCGCAATCACCGTCACTTCACGATCTGCCGCGGCTTGAATACCCTCAGCCAACTCTTGACCTTGAGCGCGGTGCTCACGGGCTTCTTTTTCACGCTCGGCATTCATTCGGCGATAGACCGACTCAGACACATCGGGCGGCAAGTCAATTTGCTTCACTCGCACATCGACAACCTCAACACCCAGCTCTTTCAGTGCCACTTTATTCAGGTCAACTGCCAATGACTCCATCAGCATATCGCGCTCACCAGACACCACCTCTTGAATGGTGCGCACGGCCACTTGGTTACGCAAGCCGTTGTTAATGCGCTGCGACAGCAGCGTCATGGCCCGCATTTCCTCACCGTTGGTAGCGGTATAGTATTTAAGGGTATCGGCCACCTTAAACTTAGCGTAGGAATCGACGATCAGGGCTTTCTTTTCCTGAGTGAAGAAACGTTCCGCCTGAGCGTCCACTGTGAGTACTCGTCCATCGAACTTGCGGACGTTGTTCACAAAAGGAATTTTCCAGTGCAAGCCAGGCTGGATATCTGGCTTGACCACCTCACCGAACTGCAGCATCACTGCACGCTCTGTTTCCTTAACCACAAACACCGAGTTACTAACCACAAATAGCAACAATACCGCGGCGAGAATGACTGTCATATTACGTCCTGACATTTTAACGTCCTCCTCTGCGTGAACTGCTATTACTCTCATCGCGACGCAATTGCTCAACCACCGCGTTGGTCAGCTCACGAATATTGGAGCTATCAACCCGCTGGCCGCGCGTAGTGCTTTTGGTCGCTGCGTGTTCGGTCATCTTATCCAGTGGTAAATACATCACGTTGTTGCCACCTTCAACATCCACCATGACTTTAGTGGCGTTAGTAAAGACATTCTGAACGGCATCAAGATACAGACGCTCACGAGTTACCTCAGGCGCCTTTCGATATTCCGTCAGCAATTTAGTGAAACGTTCCGCCTCACCCTGTGCGTTGGCAATCACCTGCTCTTTATAAGCGTTGGACTCCTCAACTTGACGCTGAGCTCGACCGCGAGCCTCGGGAACAATACCGTTGGCATATGCTTGAGCTTCGTTCTTCAGACGCTCTTCGTCCTCTCGCGCCTTGATCACATCGTCAAAGGCAGCCTGCACCTGTGAAGGCGGCTTAGACTCATCGACGTTCACTTTCGATACGTGAATACCGGTTTCGTACATATCTAAGTATCGCTGCAAGCGCTGGTGAACCTCGATGCCAATTTGCTCACGCCCTTCCGTCAGCACCAGATCCATCCGCGTATCACCGACCACATGGCGGATAGCACTCTGAGCCGCATGCTGCAGCGAGTTTTCCGGTGAGCGCACCTTGAGCACGAACTTGCTCGGATCATCGATGACATACTGCACAGACATGCGCATCTCGACGATATTTTCGTCTTTAGTCAGCATGATTTCTCGGAAACTCACGGCGCGCACCTTGGTGGTATTGACCTTAATGACTTGGTCAATCAAGGGTGGGTTCCACTGCAAGCCCGGCTGCACGGTGTCGTAGTACTTACCAAAACGCAGCACCACAGCACGCTCTTGCTGGTCGATCTGATAAAAACCCAGCAAGCCCCAAACGACCAGTGCCGCAGCAGCAATAACTAACAGCAGGGCACCGGACAAACCGCCGCCACTACTGCTATTACCGCCAGAACCGCTCCGACCTCCGAAAAGGCCGCTGAATTTCTGTTGCAGTTTTTTCAGTGCTTCGTCGAGATCGGGTGGTCCCTGATCACCGCCGCCCCAAGGGTCCTTGGGCTTGTTGTTGCCGCCGCCCGGTTCATTCCAGGACATACCTAACTCCTACTATTAAAGTGCACGCAGTCTAACATTATTCTTTGTGCTGGTAAGCATCGCCACTGCAGTACTATGCGATACCGGTGACCACTCGACAACGAGCAGGCTTTAGAACAGTGGTTCCGGCCCTTTTTTCATCAGTCGATTCCAGTCAGCCCGCGGCAGCCTCACACTGAGATGTGAGTTACCATCGTCGCTGTAATCTTCCGACTGCACCGCTCCCATATTATACAGTGCCGCCCGCAAGCCGCCCTGATCGGGTCTGAGACTTAGCTCTTCTTGCACCATATCCTGCCCCAGCAATTCAGCCATGGCTTCAAGCAGCAAGTCACAGCCTTCGCCGCTAACAGCGCTCAACCAAACACGGCTTGGCTTACCCTCAGCATCGCGATCAATACGCGGCGCTCGCTCCAACAGATCGAGCTTATTAAATACCTGTAACTGGGGTATATCGGCAGCGCCAATCTCTTCTAAGACATCTTCAACCTGAGCGATATTGTCATCGCGCTCAACTGCAGCTGCATCCACTACATGCAACAGCAAGTCCGCGCTACGGGTTTCTTCCAGTGTTGCCTTGAATGCCTCCACTAGCCGGTGCGGCAAGTGCGCAATAAAACCCACTGTATCAGCTAACACTACTGGGCCGACCTCCTCTAACTCCAGCCGGCGCAGTGTCGGATCCAAAGTAGCAAAGAGCTTGTCTGCTGCGTAGACCCTAGACTCTGTCATACGATTAAACAGCGTTGACTTGCCAGCGTTGGTATAACCCACCAGCGACACCGTCGGCACTGCCGCACGCCGCCGAGAGCGACGCCCCTGTTCGCGCTGACGCTGAACCTTCTCTAAACGAGCGGTAATAGACTTAATCCGCGCCCGCAGTAAACGGCGGTCAGTCTCTAGCTGAGTTTCACCAGGGCCGCGCAGACCGATACCACCTTTCTGCCGTTCAAGGTGAGTCCAGCCGCGCACTAGGCGGGTACTCACATGCTGTAACTGGGCCAGTTCTACTTGCAGTTTACCCTCGTGGGTGCGCGCTCGCTGGGCAAAGATGTCCAAAATCAATCCGGTGCGATCGATTACTCGGCACTGCAACTCGCGCTCAAGGTTGCGCTCTTGGCTGGGGCTTAAAGCGTGATTAAACATCACTATCTCAGCATCATGAGCAGCCACTTCTGCGGCTATCTCCTCGAGTTTTCCCTTGCCCACGAAAGTACCTGGGTGCGGCGCATCGCGCTGCCCCATAATATAAACCACCGGGTCACCGCCGGCGGACAAAACCAGTTCTTCGAATTCGCGGGGATCTTCCCGCTCTGTTTCGCTTGCCAGGTTAAGATGAACGAGCACAGCTCGCTCGCCCGATTCGGGTCGTTCAAAAAACAAAAGCACCTCGGCAATTTAGACCGCAGCCACCCCAACTTGAGGTGGCACTGCGGTGGATATTAGCTGTCGCCACCATCTTCCTCGGGCGGATTCTGCATTGGCAGACGCACCACACGAGACGGGACAACAGTAGAAATGGCGTGCTTGTACACCATCTGACTGACAGTGTTCTTCAACAGCACAACAAACTGGTCGAAGGATTCGATTTGGCCCTGCAGCTTGATGCCATTCACCAGGTAAATCGAAACAGGCACTCGTTCCTTACGCAGAATATTCAGGTAAGGGTCTTGTAGAGTGTGCCCTTTTGACATAGCTCTCTCCTTGGTCGGCTCAACTCGAGCCAAAAAAATGAATTAAGTAGCCTCTTCCCAACCCAGCAGCCGTATTAACTATCTCCACTGGAGTGACATCGGGCATGATCACGGCGCAACAACGAGTTGCGAGCTCCTAGCACTGTCGCAACAGCCCATCGGTAGTATAGTTCACAACCAGCAACCTATATTGGGTTTGCTCCAATATAATTCAAAGCCACCTGCAACGGGTCACTAATACTAGCACTCGTCGCATGCTGTGACCCTTGGTTGGGCAAAATGTTCCCTTGCTCGTCAGTATCCATCCAATATAGCTCTGGCCACTTGCGCAACCAAGTCAGCTGACGCTTAGCTAGTTGGCGCGTCGCCGCTATAGCCCGCTCAACGGCCTCCTCTAAGCTACACTCACCATCTAGATGCTGCCAAAGCTGTCGGTATCCCACTGCACGAATCGCAGGCAGGTCAGCGTGCAACTGGGGTTGAGCGTAAAGCTCCTGCACTTCTTGCAAAAACCCCTGGGCCATCATCTGCTGAAAGCGCTGCTCTATACGACGGTGTAAAACTTTACGGTCCCGCGGACAAATAACCAGCTGACGCAAATCAAAGCGGGCCGAGGGCAATTCACTGGGCTGCTGTCGCTGCCACTCACTAATTGGCACCCCGGTACTGCGATAAACCTCCAGCGCCCGCGACAGCCGCTGAGAATGATTAGGGTGGATACGTGCAGCAGACTCGGGATCCACCTCCTGCAGTTGCCGGTGCAGAGCAGGCCAGCCGCTCTGCGCTGCCTCGCGCTCGATCGCCTGCCGGACCTCAACATCAGCCGCTGGCATGTCTGCCAAGCCGTCGAGAAAGGCGCGAAAGTATAACATCGTCCCCCCCACCAGCAGGGGTGTTTTACCGCGGGCAATAATATCCGCAACAACAGCCTGGGCGTCGCTGGCAAAATCAGCAGCCGAGTAGGGCTGCTGCGGCTCTCGAATATCAATCAGGTGGTGCGGGTAGTCTGGCTTAGCACTGCCGATATCGAGTCCGCGATATACCAGCGCCGAATCGACGCTGACCAATTCGCAGTTTAGCTCGCCGGCTAAGGCTATCGCCAGCTCCGTTTTGCCCGAGGCAGTTGGCCCGGTCAGGCAAATCAGGCGCGGCTTAGCCGAGCTCGAAGCTGCTGACATAATCACTCAGCGCCCCCTTAAAAAGAGCTTGTCGAGCTCAGCGAGCCCCATCTGAGTCCAAGTTGGTCGCCCGTGGTTACACTGACCGGCGCGCTCAGTGGCCTCCATATCACGCAGCAGAGCATTCATTTCTGGGATAGTCAGCCGCCGGTTGGCACGCACAGAGCCATGGCAGGCCATGGTTGAGAGAATTTCATCCTGATGGGCTTCAATACGATCCGAACTGCCATATTCAATAAGGTCCGACAGCACATCTCGCAGCAACTGCTCAACATTAGAATCGCGCAGCGCCACTGGAATTTGTCGGATTAGCAAGCTTTCAGCACCAGCCACATCAACAGCCATGCCTAGACGCTCGAAGAGCTCACTATGCTCTAGGGCTAAATCCACCTCACGCTGGCTAACTGCCACCGCTTGCGGCACCAACAGCGGCTGACTGCGAATGCCCTCAGTGCTACGAGCTTGCTTAAGCCGCTCGTAGGTAATCCGCTCATGGGCAGCGTGCATATCTACCAGCACCAGACCATGAGCATTTTCCGCTAGGATATAAATGCCTTTGAGTTGAGCTAGCGCATAGCCCAAGGGCGGCACTTCTTCATCGGCGTTTTGTGCCAGCTCCTGTGACTGGCCGTGCAGAGCTGCATAAGCACGCACTTGCTCCATGCTGTTGCCGGCAGTTGAAGGCGCTGCACTGTAATAGGGAGCAGCGCCAGAGGCTGTTCCAGCCGGGGGCAGCAAATCCTGAGCAGCGCCCCAAGCCAAACCTCCTTGGCTGCGAATTTCTCCGGTTAAGGTATCGACAGTCTCGCCCTCTGCGGTGACTGCTGTAGAGCCACCCGCTAGGCTATCTTGACCGGGCCGCACATCGGCCAAGGCTCGGTGCAAGCTACTAAAGATAAAGTTGTGCACACTGCGTCCATCGCGAAAACGCACCTCGTGCTTGGTGGGGTGGACGTTAACGTCCACCTGCGCTGGGTCGAGCTCTAAATAGAGGACAAAAGCAGGGTGCCTTCCGTGATACAAGACGTCGCGATAAGCTTGCTTTACTGCATGGGCGACCAACTTGTCGCGAATCACTCGCCCATTGACGAAAAAGTACTGTAGGTCAGCCTGACTCCGTGAAAAGGTCGGTAAACCCACCCAGCCCCACAGGCGCAGGGGCGGGCGATCGTGATCGATATGAATGGCCTGCTCCATAAATGCCGGACCGCAAACACTTGCCACTCGATGCTGACACTCGGCCTGCGTTAAGGCTGGCTTGAGATTATGAATGCTGCGGCCATTGTGACGCAGGCTGAACCCGACATCGAAGCGCGATAAAGCAAGGCGCTTAACCACCTCTTCCAAATGATTGAATTCAGTTTTTTCAGTGCGTAAAAACTTGCGCCGGGCCGGCGTATTAAAAAACAGATCGCGAACTTCTACTGTGGTGCCCCTAGGATGGGGTGCCGGCTTTACCTGCACCTCCATATCGCGGCCCTCACATAGAGCACTGTTGCCCTCGCTGCTTTGGCTCTGATCATTCGAGGTCAATGTCAATCGCGACACCGAGCCAATACTAGCCAGCGCCTCGCCTCTAAAGCCCAAACTGCCAACGCTCTCGAGATCTTCCAGCGAAGTAATTTTACTCGTGGCATGGCGGGCCAATGCCAAGGGCAGGTCGTCCGCAGCAATGCCCATTCCGTCATCGCGCACGCGAATCAATTTGGTGCCACCGGCTTCAACATCTACTTCTATTCGAGTAGCGCCGGCATCAACGCTGTTTTCCAACACTTCTTTTACTACCGACGCGGGGCGTTCTACCACCTCTCCGGCAGCAATCTGGTTGGCCAACCTGGTACTCAGGCGGTGTATTTTAGACATAAGACGCTTGTTAGCTTGTGGGGATAGTGAGTGTTTGCCCGATGGTAATCCGTGTGCCGGAAAGGCCATTAGCATTTTTCAGTTTACTGAGCGGCACATTAAAGCGCTCGGCAATACCGGACAGTGTATCACCACGGGCAATAATGTATTGCTGCTCGCCCTGCATCTTCTGCCAAGCTAGCAAAGTCCCAGCCGGCGGATGCGCGGCAAACCAGTCGCGAATACCCGCATGTATGGCCTGCGCCATCCTTTGCTGATAGCTTCGCGTGTTAAGACGGCTAGCATCATTGGGGTTGGAAATAAAACCAGTCTCAATAAGGATCGAGGGTATGTCTGGCGACTTGAGCACGGCAAACCCAGCTTGCTCTACACCGGGCTTATGCAAGCGCGCCACGCCACTCATACGGGACAAAACTTGCCCGCCTAATTTCAAGCTGGTATCGAGGGTGGAGGTCATCGACAAGTCGGCAAGCACACTAGCCAGCACGTCATCCTTATCCGATAGGCGCACACCGCCGACTAAGTCCGCGGCATTTTCTCGCTGGGCTAAATAGCGGGCAGCCGTACTGGTCGCGCCTTGGGTCGACAGTGCATAAACCGATGCGCCATTAGCAGATGGACGAGTAAAGGCATCGGCATGGATGGAGACAAATAAATCTGCCTGGCGCTTACGAGCGATATCCCGACGACCTTTCAAGCTCACATAGTAGTCGCCAGTGCGGACCATCGTCGGCTTAAAACCGCTGTCGCTGGCCAACAACTTTTCCAACTCTTTGGCGATCGACAGCACCACGTCTTTTTCACGCAGACGGTTGGGGCCTAGCGCGCCAGGATCTTCGCCGCCGTGCCCGGCATCGATAGCAACAATGATTTCTCGCTTGCCTCGATCAGCGACACTCTTGTGAACTGTCGGCGCTTGCGTGGTTGCTTTCGCAGGGGCCTGATCATAGAGATCCAGCACCAAGCGGTCGCCAGCCTGCTGGTTGGCCCGCAGAGAAAAGCTGCGAGGTGTGATCTCCTCACTTAAATCAAATACTACGCGCAGATCGGTCTTTTCTCGGATACCACTGCGAATCTGCTGTATCGGCGTATTCTCTAAAGGCAGACTATCCAAACTGGTCTTAAGCTGGATATTAGGGATATCCACCACCAAACGGCGGGGGTTATCCAGCATGATAACTTTATGTTCGGCGGGACCTGTCAGGTCAAATACCACACGCGTGTGGTCGGGTGCCCGCCACAAACGCACATCGTGCACCTCCACCGCCCACGCGGTGGAAGCCGACAGCCACGCCAGGAGCGCAACGATCCAGCAAGCCCTGTTCATATCACTCCAACCCTATTGTCGTTGTTGAGATCGATGTTTTTGTCGCCACCGAGCCAACACCGAACCCCCCAATTCTGTACTGGCTTGTATGTGAAGACGGCGGCCCGATCCTGCTGGCGCTATGGTAATCCCTATGTCTGCTGGGGGCAAAATCCCCCGCCCCCGAACCGGCCACTCAATCAAGCATATCGAATCGGGCCGAAAATAATCTCGCACCCCCATAAACTCAAGCTCTTCTGGATCACCTAGGCGGTACAAGTCGAAGTGATACACCTCCACGCCAGCTAAAGCATAGGGCTCTACTAAAGTATAGGTTGGGCTTTTAACCGCCCCTTCATGCCCCATGGCCCTAATCAGACCTCGGCTAAAGGTCGTTTTTCCCATCCCGAGTTCACCTTCTAGGTAAATCACCAAACCCGGGCAGCACACCGCAGCCAGGCCCGCCCCTAGATCTGTCATAGCAGTTTCTTCGGGGGCCTCAACCACCCATTCCGCAGCTTGACCAGATACATCAATCATTGCAGGAGACCTCGCATTTCATGCATTAAATCCGAAGCCGCCAGACCGCGCTGACCAGCAGCTGCAGCACGATCTGCAGCAGCGCCATGTAAACATGCTGCTAGGGCCGCAGCCATCACCGCCGGTAGGCCCTGCGCTAAGAGAGCCGCAATCACACCACTTAACACATCGCCCATACCGCCACTGGCCATCCCCGGATTACCGTAATCACTTAGCAAAATCTGCCCACCACCACTAATCAATGTACCACTACCTTTTAACAGCACGACTCCCCCCCAGCGACGCTGGAGCTCACTGACAGCCGCAAAACGATCAGCTTGAAGCTCCGCTGTAGAGCAGCCTAGTAAACGAGCTGCTTCACCCGGATGGGGCGTCAGCACCCAGTTATCACGCGCTTTGAACTGTCCCCCTAGCCCAGCGGCCAGCAGATTCAGCGCATCGGCATCGACCACCATTGGCAACTCACTGCGCAAAGCTGCCTGGCACAGTTGTTCAGACCATGGCGAGCGCCCCAGCCCCGGCCCTATCACCAGCACTGTGGCGCTGGGAATTAAGGCCGATAAATCCTGCCCCGAAGCAACTGCCTGGGCCATCACCTCTGGACTGCGCGCCAGCACTGCGCTGACATGCTCCGCTCGGGTAGCAGCGCTGACCAAGCCTGCCCCGCAGCGCAGTGCCGCCTCGGCCGCTAGCGCCGTCGCCCCGCCCATACCGTAATCACCGCCGATGACCAGCACTCGCCCATATAAGCCTTTATGGGCAGTGGCTGGCCGTGGAGCCAATGCCGGCAACAGGGCCTCCAGCTGCAAGCGCAGGCAAGTAGCTGGTAGATGACTGCTGAGCGCAGCCCCGACCCCTAGACTGGCCAGTTCCACACTGCCACAGTAATCCGGCCCAGACGCTGTGTACAAACCGCGTTTTGCGGCAATAAAAGTGACGGTGTGCGCTGCCTGCACTGCCACCCCGAGTACTGATCCGCTATCGGCACAGAGGCCAGAGGGAAGATCCAAAGCCATCACCGGTATCGCTGAGCTGTTTAGTGCCTCAATCGCTGCTCGATAGGCAAGACGCGGCTCCCCACCCAAGCCAGTGCCAAGCATGGCGTCGACCCGTACCGCGTCATGTGGATCGAGCGCGGCAAATTCTTCGGCAGAATACGCCACCATCGGCACTCCCGCCGCTAAAGCCTGCTGTCTAGCAGCAAGTGCATCGCTCTGCATTCTCTGCAGCTGCCCCAACTCCAGCACCTTCACTGAGTAGCCTTGCTGCTGCGCAAGAGCGGCCAGCAAGTAGCCATCACCCCCATTATTGCCAGTGCCGCAAAGTACCTGCAGCGATTTCACCTGCGGCCACTTACTCAGTAGCGACTGCCAGGCCGCCTGAGCGGCACGAGACATTAACTCCGCAGCCGTCACCTCAAAATGCGCCATGGCATAGCGGTCTAGCTCTCGGCTCTGCGCAGCAGTGTACAAAGCTTGCAGGCCTATATGCTCGAACATACATCCTCTCTCGTAATACGAATTGTGCCAGGCCTAGAGCCCGCCTATCCTGATTCTGCTAAACTGCTTGCTAGCATACTGATTCTGACCACCGCGCGCCGGCAAATTATAGGCGCCCTAGCATCCGCGGCCCAGCCCCATGTCTGATCTATCATCAACTCAAGCTGACAGTGAACAAAGCCGCGCAGCTGCGCCGACACTCGACAGTGAGCAGCAATTATTGCTACTGCAGCAAATCAAAGAGTGGGCGGCAGAGCTGGGCTTCCAGCAAGTGGGCATCAGTGATATCGAACTCAGCGAACATCAGGACTATCTGCAAAAGTGGCTCGATGCCGGCTACCACGGCAGCATGGACTACATGGCCCGCCATGGCAGCAAGCGCTCCCGCCCCGAACAGCTGGTCCCTGGCACCTGCCGAGTAATTAGCCTGCGGATGGATTACTTATACGAGGATACTCAAGCGCTCGAGGTGCTGGACTCATCTGAGCTAGCCTATATTTCACGCTATACCTTAGGCCGGGATTATCACAAACTGATCCGCAAGCGCTTGGCACAATTGGCCCTGCGTATTGAGGCCGAAGCCGGCGGCGGTCAGTATCGCGCCTTTGTCGACAGCGCGCCAGTGCTAGAGCGAGCCCTTGCCGAGCGCGCCGGCTTGGGCTGGATCGCCAAAAACACCATGTTGATAAATGACAAGGCTGGGTCTTGGTTTTTCCTCGGCGAAATTTATACCGACCTCCCCCTGCCCGTCAGCAAGCCCCAGACGAGCAAGCACTGCGGCAGCTGCAGCGCGTGTTTGGAAATCTGCCCTACCAACGCCTTTCTTGGCCCTCATCAACTCGACGCTCGGCGCTGTATTTCATACCTCACCATTGAGCACCGCGGCAGTATCGACCCCGAACTGCGACCACTGATGGGCAACCGCATTTTTGGCTGCGATGACTGTCAGTTAGTATGTCCCTGGAACAAGTTTGCCAAGGCGACCAATGAGCCCGACTTCCGGCCCCGGCATCAACTTGCCGCGCCACAATTAGTAGAGCTTTTTCTGTGGGACGAGCAGACCTACTTAAAAAACACCGAGGGCTCAGCTCTCAGACGCATTGGCCATGAACGCTGGCTACGCAACATCGCCATCGCTCTAGGCAACGCCGAAACCTCAGATGAGATTATTGCTGCACTTCAGCAGCGCGCTGCACATGACTCAGAGCTGGTCAGAGAGCACGTCAACTGGGCGCTAGCGCGCCACGGCCAATAGGAGCTATTGCCACTACTCATGCGCTCACAGCCTGAGATAAGGACTCTGTGGTGCCCGAGCCTGAGGGGGAAACTTGCAGCACATGAACCAGGCAATAGGCGCAAGCTCCCCAAGCGATCCCTCCATTAACTGCAATATTGCTGATTAATGGATGCAGTTCATGGATTCAAACGCAGAAAATGTTCACGGTAATAGCGCAGCTCCGCTATCGATTCTCTGATGTCGTCCAAGGCCAAATGCGTGCCCGCCTTGCTGAAGCCTGCATCTAAGTCTGGCCGCCAGCGCTGCATCAGAATTTTTAGGGAGCTGACATCGAGGTTGCGGTAATTAAAAAAGCGTTCCAACTCCGGCATATGTCGAGCCATAAAGCGTCGATCTTGGCAGATACTATTGCCGCACATTGGCGATGCGCCAGCCGGCACCCACTGCTCGAGAAAAGCGATGGTTTCACTACTCGCCATTGCTTCATTCACGGTACTGGCACGAACTCGCGGCACCAGACCTGAGGCATTGTGGTGCGTGGTATTCCACTCATCCATCGCCGCGAGGCGCTCATCACTCTGATGGATTGCCAGTACCGGTCCTTCAGCTAGAGTATTGAGCTCGCTATCGGTCACTATGGTGGCGATTTCAATGACCACATCCTGCTCTGGGATCAGCCCGGTCATCTCCATATCAACCCAAATCAAGTTAGCCGGATTTTGCATGTTTATACCTGTATTGATTTAAAAGTTAGCCAGTGTAGCAAATACTTATTGCGATACTATTTGCGCCGACCCCTCCAGCACCTAATAATGATCGCATGAGCAAACGAAAACTTAGCCGCCAACAATCTTGGCGCGTCAGCAAAATCCAACAGGAGCGCGCCGAGCGCGCTGCTAAACGTGGCGCGGCTGCCGAACAAGCCCTATCCGCAGGTGAACTCGGCCCCGAACGCGAGGGACTGGTGATCGCCCACTACGGCACACAAGTCGATATTGAGTCTGAACCGGGCCACAGCATGCGCTGCCACCTGCGAGCCAATCTCGAGCCCTTAGTGACCGGCGACCAGGTGATTTGGTGTGAAGGACAGCCCACTGGGGTGGTGGTCGCGCAATTGCCGCGCCACAGTGAACTATGCCGCCCCGACCCCTACGGCAAACTGAAGCCAGTAGCGGCTAACATTGACCGGATTTTTGTCGTCATTGCGGCTCTACCTGAGCCCCACGCCAATCTGATTGACCGCTATTTAATCGCCGCAGAGGCGGTGTCGATTCAAGCTGTACTGGTCCTTAATAAAACAGATTTATTGGCAGACAACCCGCAACTGAAACAAAAGCTGGATCAGCTCTTAGCTATTTATCCGGCGCTGGGCTATCCCTTACTGGAGGTCTCCAGCCTCAGTGGCGGCCTCGAAGACTTGCACGCGGCACTGCGCGATCGCACCAGTGTATTTGTCGGGCAGTCGGGCGTGGGCAAGTCTTCGCTGGTCAACAAGCTCCTGCCAGGGATAGATCTGCGAGTGGGAGGACTCTCGGAGTCGAGCCATAAAGGCACTCACACCACCACCACAGCGCAGCTGTTTCACCTGCCTTCTGGAGGCAGTTTGATTGACTCTCCCGGTATTCGCGAATTTGGACTCTGGCATATGAACCGCGATCAAGTGACGCAAGGCTTTCGGGAGTTTCGCCCCCACTTAGGCCACTGTCGTTTCCGCGACTGTCAGCATCAGCAGGAGCCCGGTTGCGCCATACTAGCCGCAGCCGAAGAGGGCATAATCAGCGCCGAACGACTCGATAGCTACCGGCGCATTATTGCCAGCTTAGAGAACCCCTAAGAAGCACTCTCTGCCAGTGCTTCCCCGAGCCGAGTGGGACTGCCCGCGCGATAGTGCTCAGCCCAATCCACCGCGCCTTCAGGGAATAGCAAAATAACCGTTGAGCCCAGTTTAAAGCGCCCCATCTCCTCGCCTTGGGCCAGTGTTATCGGCGCAGGTTGCGCACTGTAGTCGCGGTGCTCAATTTGGCGCGGCGGCGGTGCCACCTGGCCTGACCAAACGGTTTCGATGCCAGCGACGATCATCGCCCCCACCAAAACCATCGCCATCGGCCCTACTTCAGTATCGAAATAGCACACCAAGCGCTCGTTGCGGGCAAATAAACGCTCCACCCCTTCAGCCGTCGCGGCGTTGACTGAAAACAGCTCACCGGGAATATAGCGAGTTGCCGTGAGCCGGCCGGCTACGGGCATATGGACACGGTGATAGTCTCGGGGCGATAGATAAATAGTCGCGAAGCTGCCGTTGCGGAACTGTTCAGCGCGCTGCTCATCCCCACCAAGCAGTGCCCAGGTAGAATAATTGCGCCCCTTGGCCTGCAATAGGCTGTGCTCCTTGATCTCCCCTATTTGGCTAATCGCGCCATCGGCAGGGCAGACAATCGCGGCCTCCGCAAGGGGGCGTGCCCCCTCTTTCAGAGCCCGGGTAAAAAAGGCATTAAAGTTGGCATAGGAGGATAAATCAGGGTTCTCCGCCTCACTCATATCGACCTTAAAATGGCTCGCAAAACCGCGGATCAGCCAGTTTTTCAGCCAATGGGGGCCGCGCAGCTCGGCTAAGGCAGCTACCAGCCGCGATAAAAGATGCTGAGGTACTAGATGTTGAAACAATATAAACAGTGAATCCATAGCGTCGACAGCTTCCTGCTCCGTTTGCTGTAATAAGAGGTCGCGAAGGTGCCCCCGCCGGCGCAGTTTAGCACCGCAGGACAGTAAATGGGGGAGTGGCAGCACGAGAAAGCACGATGGCTTTGCCTCTGCCGCGCAGACAAGGTGATTGCACACTGACAGGGCCCTGCTTTTCAGCTACGATAGCCTGCCTATACTCTCACTATGTAAGACGCTGTAACCCAATGCTCAATCAGGACTCACTCTCCCAGCTCAAAGGCCTTAAGTCGCGCATGGAGGCCGAAAAAGAACGGGCCGAGGCGGTGGTCAAAGGTACCCAAGCCCGCTACGGTTTTGCTGTCCTAGATGACGGGCGGGAAATCTTTATTCCGCCTGACGAAATGCTCAAAGCCTTCCCCGAAGACCGGGTAAAGGTTTGCATCCGCCCCACCGGCGACAATAAAACCATCGCCGATATTGAAAAGCTGGTAGATAGCCCGCTAGGCGAGTTTACTGGCCGCTGTGTACGCAAGGGTAAAGCGTTTTTTGTACAGCCAGACCTACCCCATCTAAAGCGCTGGTTATTCATTCCTCCTCACGCCCGCAACGGCGTTAAAGAGGGTGATTATCTGCGCTGCGCCATTTTGCGACACCCCATACGAGACGGTAAACCACAAGCCAAGGTGCTGTCGATAATGGGCAACGATGCCACGCCCGGTATAGAAAACCTCTACTGCATAACCAAATTTGGGCTCGCCACCGAATGGGGCAGTAGCGCACAAAAAGATCTGCAGCGCAGTCTGGAGCAATGTCGCCCACTGGAAAACTCCAGCCGCCGCGATTTGCGGGACCTAGAATTCATCTCCATTGATGCAGCCAAGACCCAAGACATCGACGACGCTCTGTATGCCGAAGTCTCCAACGATGGCTGGGTGCTGTACGTAGCAATCGCCGACCCCACGGCTTACATCACCCCCGGCTCACAACTGCAGCGTGATATCGCTGCGCGCGGCACCTCGGTATATTTTCATGGTGATATTCTGCCTATGTTGCCCGAGGCGCTGTCACAAGACACCTGCGCCCTATCTGAGGGAAATGACCGCCCAGCATTGGTCTGTCGTATTGCTATTGGCGACAACGGCTCTGTCGGCGAGGCTGAGTTCATCGAGGCTACCATCCGCTCACGCGCCAAGCTGTCCTATTACGCGGTAGATCGCTATCTCAACGGCCAAGCCGATGAACTGATGAGCCACGCCAGCCCGCTGGAGGCCTTGTATCAGGTTTATCGCGCACTGCGCGCGCACCGAGAAGCCAATGAGCTGGTCATGGAAGATCGCCAAGAGTACCGCTGGGTGCTCAACGACAACAAACAGATCGAGCATATCGAGCCCTACGACAAATTACTCTCGCAAAAGCTCGTTGAAGAATGCATGGTGGCGACTAACCGCTGTGCGGCTCAATTTCTGGCAGAGCACCAAGCGCCGGGGCCCTTTGTTTGCCACCCGGGATTTCGTGCTGACCGCTTAGATGAAACTCGCAAATTTCTGGAAATGCATGCGCCGGCAGCTATCGAGCTGGACCCACAGAGCCGCGAAGGCTACCGCGACATCATGCTCGAGTTAGCTAAAAACTCCGAGACTTTGCCTTTGCGTGCCATGGTTAATCGCCTGCTGACCCGAGCCGAGCTCAGTACCGAACCCGGCCCTCATATGGGCATGGCACTGGACTGTTACACAAACTGCACTTCACCACTGCGCAAGTACGTGGACTTCTTAGTGCACTTACAGATCAAGGCCATTCTTGCGGGCAATAAGCCGGACATGATTGAACAGAGCAGCCTCAGCGCGCTGAAAGATCAGCTGCTAGTGGCACGCAGCGCGACCCAAGAGGCCGAGCGCTGGTTAGCCAGTCGCTACTTAGCTCGCATAGCAAGTGACAACGAAGGCCAAACCTTTAGCGGCACAGTGTCACATATCAACAGCAGTGGCTTTAATGTCCGCCTAACCGACAACGGTTTAGAAGGTTTTGTCGACCTGCGCAAAGACCCCGAGAAGTTCAGCTACGATAAGTGGACTGCCAGCCTGACTAGCACGACGCGTCGCTTCCAACTCGAACAGGCGGTAGAAGTGCGCTTTGAACGGGTTGATAGCGATAACCGCTTCCAGGTTTTATTTCAGCTCGCAGATGGCTGCGGCCTAAAGCCGGATAAAAACGCGCCTCAAGAACAAGCTTAATTAATACGCTTTGGGAGCCGGTGATTTAGCACGCCGGCGGCCCAAAGCCGGCCCCTGCAAATGACTTAAATACTGCTGCACCCGGGCTACCAAACGCAGCATCTCTGCCACACCCAGAGTGCGCAGATAGATACCCATTGCACTCATGTCATCAACTGCCATATTGGGCTCAACGATTCGCAGGGCAGCAATCACCTGCAACTCACTATGACTGTAGTCACCCTCATCGGCGAAAATTAGCCGCGTAAAAGTATCCACAATAGCCATTTCATCAGGTACATCTAGCTGTACCCCTGCGCCAGCCCACCTCATTGCGCCTCTCCCGAGATTGATCCATATCGCGACACGCTCAAAGCACGCTCCAATTACGAGCCAATTGCTTAAAGCTTAGGCGATATTCACGAAACTGCAGGATTTTTGTACAGCGGAGCTAAAACTGGAGGGCGCAGGGCCTGCTGCGCCCCTATGCTTAGCCGCTTAAAAAGCCGCGTTACCCGGGGTTCGCGGGAAGGGAATCGCATCGCGCACATTGTCCATGCCGCTGACGTAATTGAGCAGACGTTCGAAACCGAGGCCAAAGCCAGCATGGGGCACACTGCCGTAGCGGCGCAGATCTCGATACCACCACAGCTCTTCGCGCAAATGCTCATCCATGCGCTCATCTAGTACTGACAAGCGCTCCTCGCGCTGACTTCCGCCGATGATTTCACCGATACCTGGTGCTAGGACATCCATGGCCGCGACGGTTTTTTCATCGTCGTTAAGGCGCATGTAAAAGGCCTTGATGTCTTTGGGGTAATTCATCAGCACGACTGGCCGGCCGACGTGTTTCTCCGCTAAATAGCGCTCGTGCTCAGAGGCCAAATCAACCCCCCAAGCCACCGGGTACTCAAAGCTTTCGCCACAGTTTTCCAGTATGCGAATTGCTTCGCTGTACTCCATTCGCTCAAAGCGATTATCAATCACACTGCGCAAGCGATCGATAACCGTGTTATCAATGCGCTGTTGGAAGAAGGCCATATCATCTTCACACTCCTCCAGCACACGGGTAAATACATGCTGCAGCAAGCCCTCGGCGAGATCCGCATTATCATCGAGGTTGGCAAATGCCACCTCCGGCTCCACCATCCAAAACTCTGCTAAGTGGCGGCTGGTATTGGAGTTTTCCGCGCGAAAGGTCGGCCCAAAAGTGTAGACCTTGCTCATTGCCAGACAGTAAGCCTCGACTTCCAATTGTCCCGAGACGGTCAGAAAGGTCTCTTTACCGAAAAAATCCTGACTGTAGTCAAGCTTAGCGCCCCCTGCAGAGAGATTAACTTGATCTAAAGTACTTACTCGGAATAACTCCCCTGCCCCCTCACAATCACTAGCAGTAATAATCGGCGTATTGATCCAGTGGAAGCCATCGCGATAGAAGTAGTTATGGATCGCATTGGCCAAGGTGGTGCGCAGCCGGGTAATGGCACCAAAAGTATTGGTACGCGGACGCAAGTGCGCCTGGGTACGCAAATACTCAAAGCTGTGGCGCTTCTTGGCAATGGGGTAAGACTCGGCATTATCGACCCAGCCAACAACCTCCACCGCAGTGGCCTGTATCTCCAAGCTCTGACCTTTGCCTTGGGATTCCACCAGCTCGCCGCACACGATTACGGCGCAGCCCGTTGACAGCTTTAACAGTTCGGACTGGTAATTATCCAGTGTATTTGGCACTACTGCCTGAATAGCATCAAAGCAGGAGCCATCGTGTATTGCGAGAAAGGAAATACCGGCTTTAGAGTCGCGTTTACTGCGTAGCCAGCCGCGGACTTGCACCGCGTCACCGGAAACAAAGCGCCCCTTAAGGGCATCGGATACTGTGCTTAGTTGTGGCATACGAAAGAGCTCTCAAGGGCTGCTGGAATAGGCGCGGAGGATACCGAAACCGCGCCGCCATCGCCAGTTGTGCCTCGCCTAACGGGCGATTCGGTTAATCACCGTACCGGCCAGATCAAGGTGCGGGGTGAGCTGCCTATCGCTAAAGGTAAAACCCAGGACTGGGCCGATAGCCTGCTTACTCTCTATCCGGCCGCGGCCGTCCACGTGCACGCGCGTCACACCGCCGCTCACTCCAACCTTCCAATTGACGGTATTGCGAAAAGACACCAGCGCATCCTGATTCATAAACAATACCACCTCGGCTTTGAGCCCCTCCGTCTTTGGCAGATCGTGATGGCCACCGGTGGCGGCGTAATAGGCTACAGGCTCCTGATTCACCAGCAACACCCCTTCGCCGTAACGCCCTCCTTCACCAAAGCCCATTTCAACCATGTCGGGAAATACCAGCACGCCGCTGGCCTTGCTGACTAACTGATCAGCTTCAGGGGCGTGTATACGAAGTTTCCTCAGTGCCTCTTGAGATTTACGCTCTATACTTTCACGATCATCTGCCAGCGCCGAGCCTACCAAGAGGCTCAACAGAGCCAAAAGCCAAAAGCCAAACCATCGCCTACTTAATAACTGAGCCATCGACTGTACCTTCCACTTACGGTTAACCAAGCATTGAATTAAAACTGAAAGACTGCCCCACAAGACCTTCAGATAGTTGCCAGAGATCTTCGGCAGTAGCTAAATCAGTGGCGTAGGACTCCACCCCACCAGGGCTATCTGCTGTAGCCGGCCCGGCAATATGACAATCTTCGAGATAGTCGCCCCCACGGTCCAACAATTCTGGCGCTGTTGCCGCATAGACAGTGGTCGCTGCACCCTGTGGAATGGTTTTATAGTTACCCCCAGAAGCATTTTGGGCACGCTGCCCCAACGCCTCGATATCAGCGCTATCTAAGTGGCGTCCCAAGTCGGTGACAATCATACCGGGATGGACAGCAAAAGCTCGCACCCCATAAGGTGCTAGACGCCGATCCAAAGCTACTGTGAACAGCACATTGGCCGTCTTAGACTCACCATAGGCCTGCCATTTATCGTAGTCACGCCTTAAGTAATTCGGATCCTCCAGGTTTAGCGGCGCTAGGCGGTGGCCTGCTGAGCTGAGATTGACCACCCGTGCAGCACCCTGCTGCTTGGCAGCCTCACACAAGGCTGGAGCCATCAGAGCAGTAAATAGAAAATGCCCCAAGTGGTTGGTGCCAAACTGCATTTCAAAACCCTGCGCGCTACGCTGCAGGGGACAGGCCATCACCCCGGCGTTATTAATCAGCAGGTCTACCGATGGATACAGATCGAGCAAAGTGGCAGCGGCGCTGCGCAGCTGCTCTAAGTTCGCCAAGTCGAGCGTAGCAGTATCTAGCTGCCCTGCCAGATTAGCGTCTTCCAAACTTGCTGCTGCCGCTTCCAGCTTTTCTCGATTACGCGCCAGCATCACTACCCTGGCACCACGACTGGCCAAAGCCCTTGCAGTCTCCAGGCCTAAACCAGAAGAGGCGCCTGTGACCAGCGCTACCTTGCCCTCCAGCGACAAGCCCTGCAGCACATCGTCGGTGCTGCTCTCGGCCCCAAACTCTCTCATCAAACACCTCTAATTATGTCGATTTGTTTTGCCAGTCATTGTGGCAGAGAATCTGCTACAAGCGTTAGCTCGACACTCAGATGCCAGCAACAAGCCACAGTCATAATTCAACAGGAAGCAGTCAACATGAACAACACAGTGCAACAACTCGAATCCGGTGATTACATCAGCTTTGCGACACGCAAACGCTCAGGCGAGTTTGTGCCCACGCCAGTGTGGTTTGCTCCCGATGGCGATAGTTACTATTTGTTCTCTGCCGGCGGGGCCGGCAAGGTCAAGCGCCTGCGTAACTTTAATGAGGTGCGCATTGCCTCCTGCACAGTCACCGGCAAGCTAAACGGCCCTTGGCACGATAGCCATGCCTATCTCTTAAGCAGTAAAGAAGACTGTGACAAGGCGCTGGCCGCTTTGCGGCGCAAATATTTTGTGATGATGCGCTTGGGGGACTTCTTTTCCTATCTCACGGGTAAGTATCAGCGCCGCGCCTATATCCGCGTCGACCGCCCTAAAGCTTTATAAATTATGAGTATGGCGCTATGGCCTAGTGCAGCAACAAAGGGCTAGCGCTTTGTTGCTATAAAATGCCTCTAAGCGGCTGTATGCAGGCCACATTCGCGGCCATCTAGGACTTTAGTCGGATCAAAGTAGTGCTTGCAGCTTGGCAGCTCGAAAGCCGCCATATACTCGGCAACCTGATCTTCTGACCAATAAAAAATTGGCGCCACCTTGATAATGCCACGGGCATCGCGAGACACGATATCTAGGGTTTTACGGTGCTCGGTTTCTTCGCGGCGAATGCCTGTGAGCCAGATATCGGGCTTAAAATCGTTCAGAGCGCGCTCAAAGGGCTCCAATTTAACCTGCCGGGTAAACTCCTGATGTCTTTCCGTCTCATCGACTGTCGGAATACCACCCATGATCGCGTTGCGCCGCTCTGAGGTCATCAAGGGCGAATAGACCTTCATATTCAGATCAAGGTCACGAATTAAGCGCTCGGCCACCACATAGGTATCCCGCAGGTTATAGCCGGTATCCACCCAGATGGTGGGCACAGAAGGGTCTTCACTGCTTACTAAGTGCAGCATTAAGGCGGCATTGCGCCCCATACTAGTAGTCGCAATCGCAGTGCCACCCAAATTCAAGGCCCAGCGAACCACCTCCTGTGGAGAGGCATTCCGTAGTGCTGCGTTGGCACTGTCTAGGTCCAGATCCAAAACTGAGCAATCCTTGGGATGATGAATGAAGTGAGGGCAGAACTGTAATGAATCAAAAGGGTACTGACAAATAACTATCCTTTATATGGTTATGCAGGCCCGTATGATTGGCGGTAAATGTCGCTCAGTGGATGACAGAAAGTGCAGCGACTCTTTGCTCCGCTACAGAAAAACACCAAGTGAATCAATGGCCCTGCGGTGTGTAAAACGAAGCTCAGGCTGGTAGGCTAGGGGAAAACAGCGCCATTATAAGGAAGTGAAGGATGTCAGACTCGCGCCTCGGGGGCAGCTCCACAATACTCATTCCGGTATTTATCCCCTCCGTCATTGTGATGATATTGCTGGTAATCGGCACCATCAGCAATCCAGATTTGGCCGGCAGTGTATTTGAGCAAACCCTCAAATACATTACTGAAACCTTCGGCTGGTTCTATATGCTCGCGGTAGCCTTTTTTCTGCTCTTTATCGTAGGCATCGCGATGACCCGCTGGGGACACATCAAGCTTGGCCCCGACCACGCCGACCCGCAATACAGTTTCCCTGCCTGGTTTGCCATGCTGTTTTCCGCAGGCTACGGGATTGCCCTACTGTTTTTTGGTGTAGCCGAGCCAGTGCTGCACTACGCTTCTCCACCCAAAGGGGCCGGAGAAACCGTCGACGCTGCGGCGCAAGCGATGCAAATTGCCTTTTTCCACTGGGGCTTTCATATCTGGGCCATTTACGGCCTAGTCGGCTTGGTGCTGGCCTATTTTGCCTTTCGTCACGGCTTACCCCTATCGATGCGCTCAGCCCTATACCCACTCATTGGTGACAAGATTTATGGCCCCATTGGCCACATGGTGGATACCTTTGCCATTCTCGGCACCATGTTTGGTATTGCCACCACTCTGGGGCTGTCCGTCACTCAGATCAACACTGGCTTAAACTATCTCTGGCCGGAAGTGCCAATCAATACTACGGTTCAGATCATCAGTATTTTCCTGATTACTGGACTGGCGATTTTTTCGGTAGTGGCAGGTATGGATAAGGGGGTAAAGCGACTTTCATTATTGAACATGGCCTTGGCGATTACCCTGATGCTGTTTGTGTTTATCGCTGGGCCCACCATCCATATCCTAGAAACTTTCCTGCAGAATACCGGTAACTATCTCAACAATATTGTCGCGCGGACCTTTAACTTACAGGCTTACACGCGAAGCGATTGGATCGGTAACTGGACCCTGTTTATTTTCGGCTGGACTATCGCATGGGCACCTTTTGTCGGCCTGTTTATCGCCAAAATCAGTCGTGGCCGCAGCATCCGCGAGTTCGTCGTTGGGGTGATGTTAGTCCCTTCACTGTTTACCTTCCTGTGGTTTTCGATTTTCGGTGACACCGCACTCTACGCCATCATGAATGAGGGCTATACCAGCCTCATTGGGGAGGTGAAGAACAACCATGCGATCGCTCTCTTCAAGCTCTATGAGATCCTGCCGCTAACCTCGGTGATGTCTTTCCTTTCGGTACTGTTAATCATCACCTTTTTCGTGACCTCTTCCGACTCTGGCTCACTAGTGATTGACTCCCTAGCCTCGGGAGGCGCGCTGCATACGCCTGCCTGGCAGCGGGTTTTCTGGGCTTCTACAGAGGGCGTCCTTGCCTCTGCCCTGCTGCTCGCCGGTGGCCTGGGTGCGCTGCAAACCATGACTATTGTCAGCGCCCTACCTTTCAGCATCATCATGATCGTGTCGGCACTCGGTATGTGGCGCGCTCTGCGTATTGAAGGGCACCATCACCGCAGCTTAAAAACCGACATACAGCAGCGCTTCAGCGGCACCAGCGGTCACGGGCTATGGCGGCGGCGCCTTCATGATTTGGTCACATTCCCCAGCCGTAGCGAAGTTCAAGAGTTTATGGACACCACGGTGCGCAAAGCTATGTTGCGAGTCGAACGCGAGCTGCTAAAAGTCGATTGGCAAGCCGTGGTACACAACGATCACGAGCACCAGCGCATCTATTTAGAAGTCATCAAAGATGAACAGGTTGATTTTATCTACGAAATTCGCGCCCTAGAGCAAGCTCTGCCTGATTACGCCCAATTGGAATCGAGTGATTCCGATGACACTCAAGAGTTTTACTACCGGGCCGAGGTGTTTTTACGCCGCGGCGGACAATCCTACGATATTTACGGGTTCGACCAGCAGGACATCATCACTGATATTCTCGACCAGTTTGAGAAGCACCTGCACTTCCTGCACATATCGCCAGACATACTGCCTTGGCGGATGGAGGCACACGATGACCTACTCAATTCCCCAGCCGATGCCACTGAGGAAGACAGTAAGGCAGCACCCTCTGGTCAAAGCGGCGCAACAAAGCCCGCTGTATAAAACTGTGTGAGGGCAATACTGTGAGCAAAAACAAAGTCTCCCCCCTGCCACTACTTTGCTTAGTGGCACTGTGCAGCAGTGCAGGCGCCGCCGAGCCCTCGGTCAATGCCCTCAAAGAGGAAATTGCGACGCTCAAGGATCGCCTCGAGAAGCTGGAACAGCTGGTTTTGCAGCTCAGCACTGAACCAGCCTACAGCTCTGTGCCGCTACAGGCCGAGCACAGCGCTTTAGAATCAGCGGCGGTGGAGCCAAGCACAGCCGAAACAGAGCCTGCGACCAAACACATCGATATTGGCGGTGCACTGCGTTTTAACTTGGTCTATCGAGACGATGTTGAAGACTCGGTTGGCAAGCGCGGAGAAAGCGGCTTAGATATCTTTCGCCTCAATATTGACGGCGCTATTAACAATATTCTGCTCTCTGCCGAGTATCGCTTTTATTCCTATATGAGCACTCTGCGCTACGGCTGGCTGGGTTATCAATTTGCTGATGACAGTCAAATACAGGTGGGGATTAGCCAGGTGCCTTTTGGCCTATTGCCCTATGCCGCCCACAACTCCTGGTTCGGACTGCCCTACTACCTGGGGCTGAGTGATGACTACGACATGGGGCTTAAATACGAGCGCCAGGATGGCCCCTGGAGCAGCCAGCTAGCCTTTTATAAAAACGAAGAGCTGAATGATTCCAGCAGTGCTAAACGCTACGCCTTTGACCTGGTTCGCAGTGGCGATCAACAAAATGAGGAAATCAACCAAATTAACGCCCGCCTCGCCTACACCTTCGGCCTAGGCAGTAACTGCGAAACCGAAGTCGGTGCATCCTATGAAACGGGCCAAGTTTACAACACAGTGAGCAAGAAGCGCGGCAAGCACCGGGCCGCTGCGCTGCACTTAGACAGCCGCTGCGGACGCTGGAACTTACAGCTACAAGGCACTCGTTATGATTATGATGTAGCAAACCCGCTAGGCGTCGACGATTCTGTGGTGCGCATGGGCGCCTTCGCTGGCACTTATGACATCGCTAGCGACGCTGATATTTGGGTTGCCAACTTGGCCTACAACTTCTCCTCCCCCTGGAAGCACATCGACAGCATTACCTGTTACAACGATTACTCACGGCTCGACAAAGACCTCTCAGGGGCCACGGACTCACAGATCAACACCTTGGGCTGCGCTATCGGCAGCGGCCCCATCTTCACCTACCTCGATTATATTGTGGCCAAAAATATGCCCTATTTCGGCAACGGTTCACTCGGGCACGGTGGCAATGACGATTGGCAAAGTCGTCTCAATATCAATATTGGTTATTACTGGTGAACATCATGAAACCCGCATTGGCTGGCCTAAAACGCTACTGTGTCGCCGCCTTGTGGCTGTCAGCACTACTGGCTCAGCCCGCAACGGCACAGCAGTCACTTAACGTGGTCTCCTGGGATGGTGCCTACGTCAAAAGCCAGATCCTAGGCTTTATCCGCCCCTACGAAGAGGCCACTGGCCACCGTATCAATGTCATTCAATACAGCGGCGGTATCGATACCATCCGCCAGCAAGTGCGCGCTTGGAACGTGAGCTGGGATGTCGTTGACCTAGAGCTGTTTGATGCCATGCGCGCCTGCAAGGAAGGCTTGCTTGAAACTATCGATCACTCGATCTTAACGCCGGCACCCGACGGCACCCCGGCCGCTGAAGACTTTATCGAACTAGGGCAGACTCCTTGCGGCGTAGGCAATGTCGTGGGCTCCACTGTGGTGGGCTATCGCCAGAATAGCTTTAAGCAAAAACCGACTCAATTAGAAGACTTGTTTGATCTAAAGCGTTTTCCAGGTCGCCGCGGTTTGCGCAAATCCCCTAAGGGCAATCTCGAATGGGCGCTGATTAGTGACGGCGTGGCAGTAGATGAGGTCTACCCCCTACTGTCGACGGAAGCCGGCTTAAAACGAGCATTTGCCGTGCTGGACAAAATTAAACCCCATGTTGACTGGTGGGAGACTGGGCAGCAGGCAGTGCATATGCTGGAGTCTGGTCGAGTGGCAATGTCCTCAGTGTACAGTGGCCGCATCGCTGCCGCTGCCGAGCGGGGGCAGCCGCTAGAGATATTATGGGACCATCAAATTTGGTACTACGACGTTTGGGCCATTCCCAAGAATGGCCGCAATACTGAGTTAGCTATGGACTTTGTGCGCCACGCATCAAGCACCGAAAGCCTTGCAGCTCAAGCGCGCTACATACCCTACGGTCCACTGCGTCGCTCCTCTGTGGCCCTTCTCGAGCCGGCCCTGCGCGAACAGCTACCCACCTCGCAGAAACATTTGGCAACTGCTGTGAAGCTCGATGCCAAGTGGTGGTCAGAGCACCTCGACAGCATTGCCCCGCGCTTTAGCCGTTGGCTTGAGCGACCAGTGATGGTACCGAAAAGCTTGCCGCGCTAATGCACTCAGAGTGAGTTGGCAGCCTTAGCGCGTGCGCAACAACGAGCTGGCCGAGCTAGGTCAGCGTTTTGCTGAGCGACGCTTTTCCAGCTCTCGATGCAGTTCGATGTACTGCTGAGTCAGTTTATGACTAGGCGCCAAATCAATCAGGGGGCGATTAAGGTGATGAGATTCTTTCATCTTGACCGAGGTATTTAAGTAAGTAGCGAGAACCGGATAACCCTCTTCTTCTAATTCCGCCACTAACTCACCGGGGAGACGGGCCTGACTGTTGAACTGGTTGATTACAATGCCCTCAACCTCTAAGTCGGGGTTGTGGTCTTCTTGTAACTCAGCAATATTCTCCATCAATGCGTAGAGACTCTGCCGGGCAAAACTGTCGCAGTCGAAAGGCACCAGCACTGCATCAGCGGCAATCAAGGCCGACTTGGAATAAAAGTTAAAGCTGGGCGGCGTATCGATATAAATGCGGTCGTAGAGCTCATCGAGCTTATTCAAGGCATCACGCAGCTTATAAATCTTGTAACGCGACTCGAGCTCTTTTTCCAGCTGTGACAGTACTGGGCTAGATGGCATCAAATAAAGGTTTTCGTAGGGAGTTTCCCACACGAACGAGTCCGGGTTATTGCGCATTTTGCGCGGTCCCACGGTCTGCTTGAACAGGCCAGCAACACCCTGGGCTTCGGCGGGGAATGCCTCGGCATCAATTTCACCGACTAGGTAGTGAGTACTATTACCCTGTACATCCAAGTCCAATACCAGTGTGCGCAAACCTTCACTAGCGCTGATAGCTGCAAGATTACAGGTGATGCTGGTCTTGCCGACACCACCTTTCTGATTGAATACAACACGTCTCATGGGCTAAATGCTCATCATCAGGAGGTCTACTAGGGAGACCAAAGTGTAATCAATGGCGCCGAGCAATGTAAGATGGGCGAGGAATTAAGCGCCCCAAACACGCTGATAAAAAGCCACCATATCGCTTTGCTGGGGAATTCGAGGGTTATTAGCCGGAGACCCCGAGGCGATGGCCTGTTGCGCCAACATCAGCGGATCAGTCACTACAAAGGGCCGCTTGTAGCCCAGCTCTTGCAGGCTAGTTAATAACTCAGCGCTGGCCCCTGCCCCGATTTTAAGGATCCGCGGCAGGGTGATGTTGGCAATCATGCTCGGCGCTTGAGTATTAGCTTTTAATCGCGATCAAGTGCACTTCAAACACCAGCGCGGTGTTTGGTGGGATCGCTCCCGGAGCGCCCTGCTCACCATAGGCCAGCTGCGGCGGACAGGCGATGCGCCACTTATCCCCCACTGACATCATCTGCAGCGCCTCGGTCCAGCCGGCAATCACTTGATTTACGCCAAACTCCGCCGGCTGACCGCGTTCCACAGAGCTATCGAACACAGAGCCATCAGCAAAGGTGCCGTGATAATGCACCACAACCACATCCTCTGGGCCGGGGCTGCTATCGCCGCCGCTCGCTTCCAAGACTTCATACTGCAGGCCGCTCGCTGTAGTAGACACTTCATCGCGCGCCGCGTTGGCTTGCATAAACTGTTCGGACAGTGCAGCTCGCTTATTAGCCAGCTCTGCGGCAGCGGCTTTTTGTCGCTCTTGGATCACCTGAAAGCTGGGATTAATTTCTTCGTTAGTGAGCAGAGCCTGCTGATGCAAAAACTGATGCTGAATACCGGCTAGCACAGCCTCGAGTTCCATGCCCTCGAAATGATTACGGCGTAATTGATCGCCAAACTGCAGGCCAAAGCCATAGCTGACCTTTTGCTCATCGCTGCTCAGGTCGACCTCGGGGAGTAAAGACATAAGAGTGTTCCATTATCTTGGGGCTAAAAGAGGCTGAACTTTACCATATTGCCGCCCACAAAATGGCCCACCTGGGGCAATTTTTGATCGCAGATGCTCACTCGGGCGCGACTGCCCAACGCTGATAGCCCTTCGCTGTCATTTGCGAGTGCCAAACCCGAAACTCGCCAGTTGCCAAGTCGCGATAAGCCTGTTCGATGACATCATTCACCTCGGGGTAGGCTACTTCGTCCCAGGGGCAGTCCTGCAGTGAGAAAAAGCGGCACTCCAGAGCTTCGTTACCCGGCGCCACAAAATCGCTATCGACGCTGGCACGGAAAGCCACATAGACCTGATTGATGAAGGTAATACTGCCCACCATATACAGCTCTAGGGCAGAAGCTGGCAGCTCAATGCCAGTTTCTTCTCGCAATTCCCGGGCGGCACCTTCGGCAAGTGTTTCGTCATTTTCCAAGAAGCCGCCTGGGATGGCCCAACAGCCTGCTTTAGGCTCTAAGCCGCGGCGCATCCACAGTAGTTTTTCTCCGCGAGCAATGAAGCAGGTCACTACGACCATCGGAAAGTCTACGCGGCGCTCATTGCAGCGCGAACAAAACAGCTGCAAACGCTGATGGGCGGGCATCTGCCGCTGCTCGAGCCTACTGCCACAATCCGGACAAAATCGCATATTCAATTCAGCTCAACCCCCACCTTTGGTAAGTCACAACTAGGCATTGTAAGTTATGCTAGCAGACTGAGGACTTCCAGTAACAGGACTGTTATGACTGACCAGCAATTTAGGGTACAGCTGCTACTGACCGGCAGCGAACTAATGAGCGGCGATACGCTCGACTCCAACTCTGCACTAATCGCCCAGCGCCTATTGGAACTGGGAATCTCCGTAGAGCGTAAAGTCGCGCTGGGAGACCAACAAGCGCTGTTGGTCAAAGAGCTCAGCGCCATGGCCCAAGACGCCGACTTAGTCATTGTCAACGGCGGCCTTGGCCCCACTGTCGACGACTTAACAGCACAGGTCCTGGCCGAAGTAGCCGGTGTTGCTATTGAAGAGCACCCCGAAGCGATGAAGCACCTGCACCGCTGGTGTGCACAGCGCAATATCGAACTAAACCAAGCCAATTACCAGCAAGCTCTACTACCTGCGGGCTGCAGCCTAATCGATAACCCGATCGGCAGCGCAGTGGGATTCGAGCTCAGCGTGAATGGCTGTCGAATCATCTGCACCCCCGGGGTACCAAGCGAGCTGACTGGCATGCTAGACGACATTGTTGCCAGCCTTAGAAAGCAATTGCTGCGGCCCTGCGAAAAGCAAATACTGCGCCTGCAAACTTTCGGTTTGGGCGAATCTACGGCTCAGCAGATGATTGCCGACACCTACCCCGACTGGCCGGCAGAAGTAGAGCTGGGCTTTCGCGCAGGTGCACCCCAAATGGAAATAAAGCTTAGCATCGAGCACTCCTCCGATCAGGCCACTTTGGCGCGTTGCCGTGAACAGCTTGAGCAGCTTTTTGGCGACCACATAATTGGCGAAGGGGACGCCTTACTAGCGAGCACTGTACTGCAGCTACTGCGTGAACGGGGCCAAACCCTCTGTACCGCCGAGTCCTGCACCGGCGGCCTAATTGCCAGTATGTTGACTCGTATTCCGGGCTCATCAGATGCCTTCCACGCAGGCTTTGTCACCTATGACAATCATATTAAGAGCGCGGTGCTAGGGGTCAATGAGCAGGACCTCGAAGAGCAGGGCGCAGTCAGTGAAACCGTGGTGCGGCAAATGGCTCTCGGTGCTATGCAGCGCTCTGCTGCCGATTATGCGATTGCCGTGTCAGGTATCGCAGGTCCCGGCGGCGGTAGCAAAGATAAGCCGGTCGGCACCGTATGGCTCGCCTGGGGCTCCCAGTCTAAGCTGCAAGCGCTGCAGCTTTACTGGCCGGTAGAGCGCGGCCTGTTTCAGACCATGCTGGCCGCTGCGGGTCTGGATATGATCCGCCGGCAATTGCTCGGCATCAGCACAGAGCCCCGCTACTTTAGCCAGCGCCAAGCACCGCGAGCTAGTGCTAGATAAGCTTAGTCGGCGCTATCAAGCTCGAGAGCTTCTGCTCGGTGCCACACCAAAACGTGAAAACGGGTGACACCGGCCACCTCATCTTTGCCACTGAGCACTAGCGTTTGTCCGTCTAGCTCGGCGTGACGCAATTGCTCAGTACCGGGGAAGTTCGGGTTAAGACTCTGCGTAACATAGTGGATGACATCGCCGCCACTGAGTTTATAGCGACCGGCATAGTGAAAATAGGAGCTAAAGGCCTCAGCTTTAGGACCGTCGTCCACCCTGCGTGGACTTTGCTCGGCAGGGAAACGGGGCCGTTCGGCATGGCAAATCGAAGCGCTCATCCAGCCTTCGGCGCTATACAGCAAGAGCCCCTGGGGATCCTCACCAAAAGGATTGCTCAGTTCATCACGATCCGAGTAGGCAATAGTCCAAGATTCCAAATGCCAAGTGCCGATTAGGTCTTTAACTTCTATCATGACAGTGTCTGTGCTCCCTATTTTATGGCTGCAGCTGTTCGATGGACCAACTGTCGTCTGACTGTCGAGTGTAACGGTAACGATCGTGTAAGCGATGCGCACCACCCTGCCAAAACTCTACTCGCTCGGGGCGCACCACATAGCCACCCCAAAAATCTGGCATCGGAATATCAGCCCCAGCAAACTGACCGCGGAATGACTCCACCTTCGCTTCTAGCTCAGCGCGGCCGGATAGGGGCTGACTCTGATGTGAAGCCCAGGCCACTAGCTGGCTATCTCGAGGCCGACTGTGGAAATAAGGAGCTGATTCAGCTGCTGTCATTTTTTGCGCAGGACCTGCGACAATCACTTGACGGTCTAAGGCATTCCAGGGAAACAGCAGAGAAACCCGTGACTCAAAGCCAATCTGATGAGCCTTAGCGCTGGCAAAGTTGGTGTAAAAAACAAAACCTGCCGAAGACAGCCCTTTCAACAGAACAATGCGCTGCCAGGGAGCGCCACTGTCATCTACCGTGGCAAGCACCATTGCCGTCGGGTCCTCAATCTGACTTTCGAGGGCCTGTTCCATCCACTGCTCAAACTGCCGTACTGGGCAGTCATTGAGCATCTCACGGCTTAAGCCTCCGGCTAAGTATTCGCGCCTAAAATCCTCGTATCGCACAATTGCTCCTGCTAAAGTTGAACCGCTGGGCCCGACTAGCCCCGCCGATTGACTATCATGTTAGAGTCAGCCCTGATTCAGGTAAAGCAAAGGAGTGCTCGTGGCACAGCAGCCCGAGGAACAATACACTGCGCCGCTTATTCGCAGTGCCGAAATTGATGATCTCGACACCTTGGTCGACACATTAAGTGATGCCTTCGCTCACGATCCGGTGTTCAATTGGCTTTTCCCAGACACCGAACTCTACGCGGAGCTATTTCGTCTGATTCTGTCGAGCAACAGCCTGCCTAAGGGCATGGTACACCTAGAACAAAACGGCCGCGGAGCCGCAGTTTGGCTGCCACCGGACTGCCCCTTCGACTTAGCTCTGAGTTTTGACCTGCTGGCACTGGTCGCTCGCTGCCTGTGGCGGATGGGCCCGGGCACTATCAAGCGCCTGCGGCAGCAGTCGTCTCTCTTTGACCAGCAAAAGCCAAGTCAAGCCCACTTCCATTTGCAATTTATTGGCTGTCGCCAGCGCGACCAAGGGCAAGGCATTGGCGCAAAACTCCTCCAGCAGGGCACTCGAACTTGTGACGCCCTGCAAAGCCCCGCTTACTTAGAGTGCTCAAGTGAACTCAACCTACCGCTCTATGAGCGGCACGGCTTTGTCATCCGCGATGAAACGAAGTTACCCAAGGGCGGACCCCGAGTCTGGTTTATGTGGCGCGAGGCACAAAATAACTGAGTGGGCGGACCACAGTAACGAGCGCACTCAGTCGGCAGTACTGGGGTAGACTAGGGCCCGCTGGGCGACCGCAGGAATTTGTGGAAAGGGATAGAAATCGGCCCAGTCTTCGCCAAAATCCTGCTCTAAAGCCCGCTCATTGACCTGCCGATAAACCACCGCCATTGCTTGCTGTAAACGCTCTTCACAGCCCGGCTCAAGCAGTGCTGCCGCCTCCATGAGCCCCTCGATCCGCAAGCGCTGTGCTGGCGGCGCGTCCAAACCCTGCTGTAAGTGCTGGAATAGCCGCAGCCAACGCCGCTCCAGTTCTGCTAGCAGAATAACCATAATTGACCTCTCTTATCGGGGAAGCACTGCCACAACAATTATGCGACCTGCGCCAAAAGGGTTAAAGTTAGACTTAAATTCACACAAGGACTCTGACGTGACTCGCCTGCAACGACTGACGCTAACCCTGCTTACTTGCTTCCTGACTGTATTTAGCCATTACAGCTTGGCACAGCCAGCGGCAGATGCCCAAACGCCCATTATCGATTTCCGCAACCGCTTCCTCCCCGTTGTTGGCCAGCACGGAATGGTCGTTGGCCCGGAAACGCTAGCCACTGAGGTGGGCAAGTCGATCTTGCAACGCGGCGGCAACGCCGTTGACGCTGCCGTAGCAACGGGCTTCGCCCTGGCCGTCACCTACCCCCGGGCCGGCAATTTGGGCGGCGGTGGCTTTATGTTGATTCATCTAGCCGATGAGAATCGCCAAACCTTAATTGACTACCGCGAAACCGCTCCTGCGGCAGCCGAGCACGACCTGTTTCTAGATGAAGCTGGGGATATCGACCGTATGCGTCTGTATTTCAGCCATCAATCAGCCGGCGTTCCCGGCACCGTGGCTGGCCTGCTTGACGCGCTGGAAAAATACGGCACGATGTCGCGCCAAGAGGTTTTGGCGCCGGCAATTGCACTGGCAGAAAAAGGCTTAGAGGTATCCTTTGCGCTGAGCTTTGAAATCGACTCCCGGGCCGATCGTCTGCGGCAAAACCCCGAGGCTAAACGGCTATTTTTCAAAGCTGATGGCAGCCCATACCAAGTCGGCGAACTCTGGCAGCAACAAGATCTCGCCTGGACGCTCAAGCAAATCGCCGCCAAAGGTAAAGCTGGTTTTTACGAGGGGCCTGTCGCGCAGCGTATCGTGGCCGATATGGAAGCTAACGAAGGCCTGATCACCGCCGCCGACCTGCGCGCCTACCAAACGGTAGAGCGCAAACCGCTGCGGGGTAGTTTCCATGACTACGAGGTGATATCTACCCCACCACCGTCTTCCGGTGGCATCCACATTATACAAATGCTGAATATCCTCGAAGGACTGCCCCTGAAAGAGGCGGGGCACAACAGCGCCGCTTACCTGCACTACTTGGCCGAAAGCATGAAGTTGGCCTACGCAGATCGCAGCCACTTCCTTGGCGACAGTGATTTTGTCACTGTGCCTGTATCAGACTTGACCGACAAAGCTTACGCAGAGCGCCTGCGGGCCACAATAAACACCGAGCGCGCCACCCCCTCTGCAGAAATCGCGCCGGGCGCCAAGATGCTGCCAGAAAGCTCAGACACCACCCACTACAGCGTGGCTGATGCGGCCGGTAACGTGGTCACCAACACTTACACCCTCAATTTTAGCTTCGGCTCCCATATCGCCGTGCCGGGCACCGGCATGTTACTGAATAACGAAATGGCCGACTTTGCCGCAGCCCCAGGCACCGCCAATGCCTACGGTTTAGTAGAGGGCGAAGCCAACCGCATCGAGGGCGCTAAGCGGCCGCTGTCATCGATGAGCCCCACCCTAGTGATGCGCGATGGCAAGCCCTGGCTCGCCACTGGTAGCCCAGGTGGCAGCGTTATCATTACCACCGTACTGCAAACCCTACTCAACGCGATGATCTTTGATATGAACATTGCCGCCGCTGCAGCAGGTGCCAGAGTGCACCATCAATGGCTACCCGACGTCTTACTCTTAGAGCAGGGCATTAGCCAAGACACCGTGCGTCTACTTGAAGGCCTGGGCCATAAAATAGAGTTCGGCAACCGCAGCTTAGGTCGCACCCAGTCGATCATGCTCGACAATGGCTACCTCTATGGCGCTACCGATACACGCCGCCCCGGTGGTCATGTGGCCGCTTATTAAGCGCCGCCCTTAGTCCCGCGGGAGGCGAACTTTGGCGGTCTGACGCGAGATCGCCACGAGCTTGCCCTCGCTGTCCCAGTACTCGCCATCTGCCTCCACCACACCGCGGTCGAGATGGCGCGACAGCAGGCGCACCTGCAGCAGCCCTGGTGCGGGCTTGGCTCGCAGCTGCACAGTCAGCTCAATAGTGGGGACCCAACCCACTAGACCGACAATATCAAATGCCGGCGGTGGGAAAGCATCGGCAAACATCAGCAGGCTGATCAGGTCTGGATCACTGCCATCTTTGTGCCGTATCCAGCCGCCGAACTCCGCTCTCCCGCTGGGTTCACGGCTAGCAAAGACCTCTCCCCCCAAGGCCAAACGCAGGTCAACTCGTTCACGAAACTCGATTTTGCTACTGCCACCAGCCATGCACTCTTCCCAGGGGGCATAGAGCGGCCGCTTTGCCGCACTCCAGCTCGGCCCCTGCAAACGATCGAGATCAGTATAAGCAGCAGTCACTTGCACCTTGAGCTCATCTTGCTGATACATTTTTACACAGGCATGACTAGTACTACCGCCCTCTCGCAGTATTTCAAGCTCACAGTGGATTGGCCCGAGCTGTGTAGGCGCCAGATAAAAGGCATTCACTGCCAAAGGGTCTTTATGCGGCAAGGCCTCGCTAAGCACTCGCCCAGCTATCGACAAAACATAGCCGCCATTGGGTACCGTGCCAATACGCCAGCCAGCGTGCAGCTCACCCTGCCACTGGTTTTCAGCCACTTTGACGACTCTAGTCTCCTGTGCAAACTGTCCCATTTTCACTCCCTATTTTCAGCAGTATCTTGGATCTGCGCAGCGTGTGACTGCAGCGACAAAAAAGGCCATCATAACGCATAGCTCTATCGCTCAAAGTCAGCCATGGCCCAGCAAGCTTTAGAGTGCCTCCATAAACTAAACTGGCAGGAAAGAAACGGAGCCCAGAGATGCCCCTCAGGATCTGGCAACACTGCAGTAGCCTCAGTGCCCACGCGCCGCGTTTGGCGCTAGCCGGCTTACTGCTATACCACTGCGCCTTCAGCCTCGCCCAGACTGAGCCAGCAGACCTGGCGGCGTACCGAGCCTCAATCGTCGCACTGGAGCGCAGCGAAGGCGCTTATAGTTCTAAAATAAGCGAACAGCTCTTAGGGCTGGGCACAGCGCTGCAACAAGCAGATTTACACGCTGAAGCAATTACTGTGCTCAAGCGCGGCGTTCACCTGTCACGCATTAACAACGGTCTGTATTGCCTTGAGCAGATACCGCTCTTAGAGGCCCAAATTCAAAGCCATTTCGCCCTGGGTGAGTACGCCGCGGTTAATGAGCGGCAGGCCTATCTCTATCGAGTGCAAACAAAAGTACTGCCCGAAGGGTTGCAGCGCGCCGAAGCGCTAATGCAGCAAGCGAACTGGCAACATCAAGCCTACCAGCTAGGCCTAGACAATCAGGACACTATGCGCCTGATTAATATCTGGGAGTTACAGCGCCTAGCTTTACATAATGTGATAGCGCAAGAAGGTGAGCACTCGCCCAAAGTGCTAGCGCCTCTATATGGCATGCTGCGCGCGCAATACTTGATCTTTGGCCATCAAAGTCCCAAAAGCAGCTTTGACTTAGAGCGCGATAGTGTTGAACAGCAGCGACAGAATCGCTTTAATCACTTTCGTTCGCAGAGTTATAAACAAGGTTTATCCGTCATTTATGCCATCGCCGATATTGAGCTGAGCAGCGCAAAACAGAAGCCACTGGCCGCGGCCCAGAACAATATCCGCCTCGGCGATTGGCTGCTATGGCACGGCAAAGAAAGCCAAGCCATGGAGGCCTACCAACAGGCCTTTACGGAACTTGCTAGGATGGACGATGCCCAACTACAAGCAGAGCGCTTGTTAGGTCAGCCAGCGGCCTTGCCCACTCTGGCTGGTGTTGGCAAGCTGCCGCCAGTGGTTGACCCTGCGCAGGCCAATGCCGTGTTACAGTTCGATATCACTGATAGAGGCAAAGTAGTTGAGCTACAAAGGCTCGATGACAACGACAACAATAAAGGGCAAGTGAAGCGACTGATGCGTCAGTTGCGTAAAACCCGTTTCCGGCCCCGTTTTGAAGCCGGCGTACCCGTGACAAGCAATGATGTGGTTTGGGCTTATGACAGTAAAACTTGGTAGAGCAAACAACAAAACTTGCAGCGCTATCGCCCTCTCTAAGCTGATCGCGACCGGCTGTACTGTGCTCGCGCTCAGCGGTTGTCCCAGCGCCAGCAATCCGAGCGTGCCCCAGCCCCCGGCCACACCGACCAGTAGCAGTTCATCGAGCCCTAGTAGCTCGTCTAGCAGCAGCTCTGCATCGAGCTCCGAGGCTCAGGGCTCAAGCTCATCACAGAGCAGCCCTCAATCACCGGGCAGCAGCTCAAGCCCCGCAGCCAGCTCGCCCTCTTCCGCCTCTAGCTCTGAGTCCAATAGTGCCCCCGCTGGGGACGCCGGTGCCAGCCAAGCGGGCACAGAGCCCAATCTTGGCGATTTCGGCAGTGGCTCCGCACTGCCGGATCTGCGGGATGAAAACGCTCAAGAAGGTAGTGTGGCAGGAAGTGACAGCGACCAAGCAGGCCAGCCAGGCGGGCCTGCAGGCAGCGAAAATAATGACCAACAGGGCAGTCAGCGCCAAGCTTCGCCTGCTAGTGGCGCTGCTGCAACTAGCCCCGGCTCCAGTGCTTTCCCGGGTGGCCCAGCAGCGGTCACTGGCGGCAGCAGCCAAGGGCCGCTGACTCAGGCAGAGCGAGTCGCGCTATTAGATGCCCGCTTAGAACGCGGCACCAGTGAGTTCGACAGCATGATCGCACAAGAGCAGGCAGCGCTGCGCCAAGCGCGACGGGAGCAGCAGAGCAACCAAGAACAGGCCTCAGGCAATAGTGCTGCAAATACAGGCAACGGCGACGCTGGCAGCCCCTATGGCGACAGCATGAGCCAAGCTGGAAGCAGCCCCAACGCAGAGCAAGGCAGTGTCGCTCGCGGCAATGGAAGTCCAGCAAGCGCGGCCAAATTTCCTCCCCCAGCAGACATCCCCAGTGGCGATAACGATGACGTCGTTGCTCGACAGTTGCGCGAGGCCGCCATGCGCGAGCCCGACCCTGCTGTACGAGAAAAGCTCTGGGATGAATACCGCAAGTATAAGGGCATCAAACAGTGATCCCATTAGCTCAATTACTACGCAGCCTTAGCGTCATTGTCCTAGCATTCGGCCTGAGTGCCTGTGTTAGTCAAAGCCACAAAACAACAGCCGTGCCACCTTTGGCCACTGCTTCCGGCGAGGTATCTGAAAGCTTGTTATTGGACGTTGGCATCGCCATTTTTGACCCGGGTCTTAGCCACCACAATGGGCAGGCACAGGTTTACCCAGAAGTGCGCAAAGCCGAGGCCAATTACATGCCCCGCCTGCTCGCCGAAGTGATGCAAAATAGCGGCGCCTGGGGGGCAGTCAGAGTGGTGCCCAATGCTGCACAAATTACTGACCTGCGAGTAGCAGGCAAGATTCTTCACTCCGATGGAGAAGAGCTTAAACTGCATATTACCGCCACCGACTCACGCAACAGACAGTGGCTCGACCGGCAATACACCGGCCACGCCAGTCGCTACGCCTACAACAGCGTCACCCGCACACAATACGACCCATTCCAAGCGGTCTATCACAATATTGCCAATGACCTGCTCAAGGTGATGGAAGCGCAAAATAGCCGCGACCGAGAGCGCATCCGAATCGTGACTGAACTGCGTTTTGCGCAACAGTTCTCAGCGGATGCCTTCCAGGGCTATTTGCGCCAAGACAGCAAAGGGGTCTACAAAGTCCTGCGCTTACCCGCACACAACGACCCCATGCTAGAGCGCATCCAGCAGATTCGTGAACGAGACCACGTCTTCGTCGATACCATGCAAGAGTACTACGGCAACTTCAGTGACAAAATGTATGGCCCATATCAGGAGTGGCGCAAGCTCGGCTACCAAGAAGCCGTGGCTCTGCAAGAACTCAAGCGCGAGAGCATGCAGCGCATGATCGCCGGTGGCCTCGCCGTGGTAGCCGGAATTGCAGCAGCCGGTAGCAACGATCGCGTCAGCCGCACAGCAGGCAACGTCGCCATTATCAGTGGCGGCTACCTATTCCAGAGTGGACTAGAAAAGCGCAATGAATCGCAGATACACGCCGAAGCCCTAGAAGAGTTAGGCATGTCACTAGAAGCTGAAGTGGCTCCCCAAGTGGTCGAGCTAGAAAATCGCAGCATCACACTCAGCGGCAACGTCGAAGACCAGTACGCTCAGTGGCGTGAATTACTGGGCGATATTTATCGTGAAGAAATTGGCGAGCTCGCATTGCCGGACGAAAGTGCCAATAATGGCTCTGTCATGCGCAATAACTAAGGCATCAGCGCAAACAATAAAGAAGCACTTTCCCTGAACATCAAGGCCACTGCAACGGAATGTCTGAACACCGCGATCAACTCACACCGACGCCCTTTGAACCGGCTGCGCAACAGCCGGCAAGTGCCCCTGCGCCAAACACAGCGGAGCAGAGCCGACGCTGGCTGATACCTGCCCTGCTAGCTCTGCTATTGCTGGCGGCCTCGCTTATATTTATTCTGCCGCAGCTTGGCAAAGAGGCCACCACTGAGCCTAGCAATAGCACCCCCAGCCCAGAGCAAGTAGCTGCCACTCAAAACAGCTCTAGGCCTAACACTGCAGAGCCCCCCGCGGCGACACCCTGGTCAGACGCCCAGCAAGCACGCTGGCGCAAAGAAGCTCAAGAGGTGCTAGCGCAGCTCCTAGAGCTGCAGGAAGAGCTGCAACAACGCGCTGTTGAACAGTGGGCAGCTGAGCCGTATTCAGCTGTCCTGAGTGATGCGGCAAAAGCTGATGAGCTGTACAAACAGCGGGAGTTTGTTGCCGCGCGCGACAGCTATCAGGCAGCTCTAGTCCAGCTTCAGAGTATTCAAGCAGGCATCCCCCAAACTGTCAGCGAGCAGCTGGCGCTAGCTGAGCAAGCCATTGAAGCAGGGCAGGTTGAACTGCTCCGTAGCGCTCTAGAGAAAATATCGCTACTGGCTCCCGATCACGAGGCCCTCCCCGCGCTTCGCGAGCGCGCGGCACAGCTACCGGACTTGCTGGCAAAACTGGAGCAAGCCAGCGCCGCCGAAGCGGAGCATAAACTCGACGCAGCGGTGAGTGCCCTCCAGGCTGCAGTGAAGTTGGATCCAGAGCACAAACGCGCAGCCGGCGAGCTAGCGCGAGTAACAGAAGCGTATAACAACTTGCGCTTCAATCAAGCCATGAGTGAAGGCTATGCCGCCCTAGATGACAAGCGCTTTAATCAAGCTAGGCAGTCCTTTCAGCAAGCTCGCACACTGCGCCCCGATGACCTCGCAGCAAGCCGCGCCCTACAGGAATTACACAGCGCCGAGAGTGCCCACCAACTAATTAGCCTGAAAAGCAAGGGCGCCCGCCAAGAGCAGCAGGAACAGTGGCAGCAAGCGGTACAAACCTACCAACAGGCCCTCAAACTCGATCCAAGTGTTATCTACGCCCAAGAAGGGCTGCAGAGAGCGCAACCGCGAGCGCAGCTCGAGCAACAGCTGCAAGATCTGATCAACAAACCCCAGCGACTCTCTGACCCCGCAGTCGCTAAAGCCAGTGCGCAATTACTGGCCAAAAGTCGCCGGATCGCTGCACCGGGCCCGGTATTACAACAGCAGATAAAGCAACTGGAGCAAGTACTAGAAAAGGCCAATACAACTGTCAGCGTCACCCTGCGTTCAGACCAACAGACCTCGGTAACAATCTATAAAGTTGCCCGCTTGGGCCAATTTAGCGAGCGTCAAATTGACTTGCGCCCCGGCAACTACACGGCCGTAGGCAGCCGCGATGGCTATCGTGATGTACGTCGAGACTTCAGCATCAGCAGCGAGGGATCAGCAGAGCCGATCGTGATTGTCTGCACGGAGGCCATCTGAGTGTCATCACCCCTTGAGTCCGACAAAAACCCCATCACCCCGGCCGCTTTCGAGCCATTGGCAGATAGCGCAGGAAAAGCAAGGCAAGGACCCAAAAAGCAACCCCTGCGCTGGGTTTTCGGCCTTTGTGCCCTCTTGTTTCTATTGCTCATGGCCTTCTTACTGAGCGCACGCTCCCTGCAGATTACGGTGGAAGCTACAACAGCAGCTGAGCTAGAAATCAATGCTTTCTATCTGCCCTTTGGCAAGAAGCGTCTACTTATTCGGCCCGGCGATTATGAGCTGCGGGTTAGCGCCGAGGGCTATCAGCCCCTTAAAACCATGCTTAAGGTCACTGATCAAGACAGCCAATCCCTGAGGCTAGAGCTGCAGCCACTGCCCGGGCGACTCACTCTTAACAGCAGGCCCGAGGGCGCCGAAGTCTATATTGATGGTGAGCTCATCGCTAACTCGCCGCTGCATGATCAGCCAATTACAGCGGGTCAACATGAGCTGCTAGTAAAGGCCCCGCGCTATCAAAGCTGGCAGCAAACACTTGCAGTAGAAGGGCGCAACCAATCGCAAGCACTGCAGATTGACTTACTGCCGGCCTGGGCCATGGTAAAAGTTAACTCTCTGCCCGAAGGGGCAAGCATAAAGGTCAATGGCGAGCCCATCGCCAATACCCCGGCCGAGCTTGAGCTGCTGCAAGGCAGGCAGCGCTTAGAACTAGAGCTCCCAGGCTTTAGCACTTACCAACAAACACTTGAGATCACTGCTGGCGAAGCGCAAGAGCTCGGTACTATTGAGCTTGAGGCCGCCGCTGGCCTACTGGTTTTAAGCAGTACTCCGACTGGTGCTAACGTAACTCTGGATGGCGATTTCCAAGGCCAAACACCTATCACCCTAGAGTTAAAGCCACAGCAAGCTCAGCGTCTAAGTCTATCGCGCCCCGGCTATCGGCGGCACAGTGAAACAATCACTATGGCCGCTGGTGAGCAAAGTGAGCGCCAGGTTAGCCTGCAGCCACAGCTAGGCGAAGTTGCTCTGCAGATCAGTCCCGCAGCAGCACAGATCAGTATTAACGGCAAAGTCATTGGCCGTGGTAATCAGAACTTGTCACTACCGACTTACGAGCACAGTGTGGAAGTCAGTCTTGAGGGCTATGCCACAGTGCGCAAGCGAATCACCCCCCGCAGCGGTATTAAGCAGCGCCTCAATGTCAGCTTACAAACCCAGCAGGAAGCCAAGGTCGCGGCTCTGCGTCCGGAAATCACCACATCGCTGGGACAAACTCTGAAACTGTTTGTGCCCGCCCATTCGCCCTTGAGTGAGTTTACGATGGGCGCATCGCGACGTGACCCCGGTAGACGAGCCAATGAAGTCCTGCACTCGGTGCGCCTCAAGAGGATGTTTTACATACAGAGCACCGAAGTCACCAACGGCCAATTTCGGCAGTTTCTCGCCAGCCACAATTCAGGCCAAGTCGATAACAACAGCCTTAACCGAGACCAGCAGCCGGTGGTAGAAGTCAGCTGGCAGCAGGCCGCACAATTTTGTAATTGGCTGAGCAAGCGCGAGGGTTTGCCGCTGTTCTATCGAGAGCGCGAAGGTATGGTGGTCGGCTTCAACCCCAAGGCCACTGGCTACCGCCTACCGAGTGAGGCCGAATGGGCCTGGGCAGCGCGAGTAGAGGGTGAAACACTCAAGACTTTCACATGGGGTGAGGACTTCCCCCCGAGCAAGGCGGTGGAAAATTATGCCGACAGCACAGCAGCTTATGTCACCGGCCGAGTCATCCAAGGCTATACCGATGGCTACGTCGTGTCTGCGCCAGTCGCCTCTTTTCCGGCCAATCACAATGGACTATATGATCTAGGTGGCAATGTTTCTGAATGGGTGCATGATGTGTATAGCATTCCCTCCGCCAACAGCGCTACAAGCACCGACCCACTAGGCTCTCAAAGTGGCGAGAACTATGTAATCCGAGGCGCCAACTGGTCGCTGAGCAAACTGTCGGAGCTGCGCCTCTCCTACCGAGATTATGGGCAAGCCGCGCGCGATGACGTAGGATTCAGAATTGCCCGATATGCAGAGTAAAGCGATGAAAGCCCAAATTTTATTACTATCCGCTGTACTGTTACTGGCGCTACCCAAGGCTTGGGCGCAAACGCCAGAAGAGGAAAGCAGCGAAACCGAAGGCCCTAGCACAGAGAGCTCTGTCAGCGCTCAAAAGAAGGACCCAGCAAATCAATCTAGTGGCTCGCAAAGCTCCCCCTTTAACTACGAAGCCACGGAGAAAATTTCTGAAGATCACTCCGTGTCTTTCCCCGTCGACATATAGGACAGCCTATGAAAACCAAAATGTCCTCCGAGTTCGTATTCCAACTCTTTGCTCTACTGATTACAGTCATCGTAATACACGCCATTTATGTCGGCGCCATACGCCCCGCGGCGGACCAACAAATCCGTCAGGAGATGGCCCTTCAGGCCTCTGGAGAAGATTTCGTTCCCAAGCGCAGTTTTGCTGTGGTGATACGCGACTTCGAACAGGAAGCCTGCTTTATCTTGTTGTTCTGGGCATTGGCCATCATGGGCTACAAAGGCCGTCAAGCTCTACAGGAGCAACAGCTGCTGCAGCGTTCCTTACTGGCAATCCCCGAAGGCACCAGCCTGCTTCCCGAAGATGCTCGGGAGTACAGCCGCTCTTTAGAAGCCCTGCCCGAAAAAGAACAAGACTACTTGCTGCCCCGCACCTTACTGTCTGCTCTGCAGCGCTTTGCCACTACAGGCAGCATTCAGGCCGTCTCGGAAACCGTGAAAGAACAGTGTGAAGTGGAGTCTGACCGACTGGACTCTGAGCTCTCTATGGTGCGCTATATCGCCTGGGCGATTCCCTCCATCGGCTTTATTGGCACGGTGCGAGGTATCGGCGATGCTCTCAGCCAAGCCTATAAGGCTGTGGAGGGTGATATTTCAGGCGTCACCGTCAGCCTCGGTGTAGCTTTCAACAGTACTTTTGTCGCGCTAGTGCTGAGCATTATCATTATGTTCTGCCTGCACCAGCTGCAACTTTCTCAGGAACGCTTAGTACTGGATTGCCAGCGCTATGCTGACAAACAGCTGCTGCGTCATTTGGTGAACCATTAATGAGTACCGCTCTTCTCGATATCAATGACAGCAATCTACAGCTGTGGCGAGGCGATACACATTTGCAGAGCCCCGGCTATGCTTTGCTCGACGGGCGCAACTATCAATTTGGACATAGCGCACGCGCCGCTGCGCGTTTGCGCCCCAGAGAAGTCACCACCCGATACTGGTGGCAACTGAGCACCCAGCCCCTGCAACCGGCGCTAGGCCCTGCGCGCCACAGCGCAGACCTAGTGCATGCTCACCTGTTGCAACTCCACCGCGAAGCGGGACAGCCAGAGTCCTTGATACTGACTGTTCCGGACAGTATGGAGCGCGAGCAACTGGCCCTACTACTGGGGATTATTGAAACCTGCCCCTTTGACGCCGTCGGCTTAGTCAATCGCAGCGTAGCTCTGGCACAACACCTACCATCCGGTGACCCGGTATTCCACTTAGAGTTTCAGCTGCACCAAGCCCTGCTCACTGAGTTGCAAGAGGAGAATGGTCAGCGCCGACTACTGCGCAGTCAACCCCTAGCAGGCTGCGGTGTATTACAGCTGCAGGAGCGTTTAATAGAATTAATTGCCACTGCCTTTATTCGTCAGACTCGCTTCGACCCTCGGCGCAAAGCAGACACAGAGCAGCAACTCTACAACGCGCTACCCACAGCTCTTGCCGATCTGCAGCGCAGTGGCGAAAGCAATATCGAGATCAATGGTTATAGTGCAAGGCTTAATGCCGCGGCCTTACAAGAGGCTAGCCAAAGTTTATTCACTGGCATCAGAGATATTGTCGGCTCAGGGGGCTACCGCTTAATTGCCGACCCCCTAGCGGGCTTGCTACCGGGCATTCACAGCGCCCTGCCAAGCCTTGCTGTATTAGCGAGCAACCAACTAGCAAAAGCTCGCCCCTTACTTGAAAACGAATTGCCCAAGGGGGATGCTGCACTGGCACTGCTTAAAGCGTTACCTTATTCAAGCACAGCCACGCAGAGCTCAGCGCTAGAGCCAAGTGCAGCACAAGTAGCTATTGTAGAACCTGAAACTGAGGCTCCTAGGCAGACGGCCCCGCCCCGTTCTAAAGGCCCCAGCCATTTACTACAGGGTTATAATGCCCGGCCCTTAAGGGCTGAGGGAACCCCGCTTAGTGGCGGCTGGGAACTCTACCTCGATCAACAGCAATGGCTGCTGCGCGGCCCCAATGACTCTGCTGCCACAGTGAATGGCCAAGTCTATAGCACGGGCCGCGGTATCCACTGTGGCGACACCCTAGCAATTGCCGGCGTTGTGGCTGGCGTTCTGATCGAAGTCGAAGACACCGAGTAAAACTATGGGCCGGAAGAAACGCGGCTTTACCACTTTCAACCTTAGCTTTCTGGACATCATGTCCTGCGGCTTCGGTGCTGTGGTCTTAGTATTCTTGATTATCGACCACTCCATAGAAGTGCAAACTCGTGAGCTAAACCGCGACCTTTTATCGGAAATAGAGCTGCTAGAAGAAGACATCAAGGATGGTGAAGCGGGCTTAGTACGCCTGCGCAACACGCTCTCAGAGGTCGACTTGCGCATGGTCGAAGCACAGGGGCGCGCCAGCCGAATTAGCGAAGAAATTGAGCAGTACGAGGCACAAATAGCTGCGCTTAAGGCAGATGGCTTTAGCGAGCGCGACTCTATCGAGCAGCTCAAAGCTGATATTCAAGAGCTGGAGGCTAAAGTCAAAGAGTTGCGTAAAACCAAGCAACAGGACAGCGGCCAAAGTGCCCGCAGCTTTCTCGGCGATGGCAACCGCCAGTACTTAACGGGGCTCAATCTCGGCGGTAAAAATATTTTAATACTGGTCGATGTCTCAGCCAGCATGCTGGCGGATCGCTTAGTCAACATTATTCGACTGCGCAATATGGACCCTGCGGTTCAGCGCCGAGCGGAGAAGTGGGGCCGAACCCTTAATACTGTTGACTGGCTGACCTCACAGCTGCCGATCAATAGCCACTACCAAGTGTTGAGCTTTAACACCGAGGCTAAAGTGGTGCTACCAGGGACCGAAGGACAGTGGCTAGAAGTGTCTAATCGAGCGCAGCTAGAACAACTGTCTAGAACGCTGCATCAACTCAGCCCTAGCGGTGGCACCAGCCTCGAAAATGCTTTTGCCGCAATAGCCCAGCTAAGCCCAAGGCCAGATAACATTATTCTCATCACCGATGGTTTACCCACCCAGGGCAAAACGAGACCGAGAGGCAATACCGTCTCAGGGGCGGAGCGCTTGAAGCTATACCGCCGCGCAGTGACGCTACTCCCTCGCAATGTGCCGGTGAGCGTTATACTGGCCCCAATGGAAGGCGACCCCATGGCAGCATCAGAGCTGTGGAAGTTGGCCATCAGTACTAAAGGGGCCTTCATCAGCCCCTCTCGTGACTGGCCGTAATCGCTGTGCTGAGTAACTAACATGGCAAAAAAACGCGCACGGGCGCCACAAGAGTTCTCGCTGTCCTTTTTGGATGTGATTTGCTGCGGTTTCGGCGCGGTGATTCTGCTGCTGATGATCACTAAAACCGTGCAGCCACAAATTATCGAAGCCTCCGCAATCAAGTTAGACGGCAGGGTCGCAGAGCTGCAGGAACAGTTGTTTGAAATCCGCGGTGAAACCCGCATTCTCAACCGCGACCTCAATGCCAAGCAGGAACAGCTATCGGAGCACGAAGAGCGCATCGCTATTTTACGTGGTCAACTAGCCAGCGCCCGTTCGCGCCTCGACAGTACGCAGGTACAAGACAGTAGCAACACCATCATCAGTGAACAGCTAGCTGATGCCAGACAGTCTCTCAGCGCCGAGATGGAGCGATTACTAGGTAGCCAGCACCAATCCAAAAACAATCTTATTGGCGGTATTCCTGTCGATAGTGAATACATTATTTTTGTTATTGATACATCTGGCTCGATGTTTCACTTTGCCTGGAACCGTGTGTTGAAGGAGCTCGAGGCCACCTTAAACATTTACCCTCAAGTAAAGGGCATTCAGATCCTCAATGACATGGGCAGCTATATGTTCAGTCGCTATCGTGGCCAGTGGATTCCAGACACCCCCGGCCGGCGCCGGGTGATCTTACAAAATCTACGCAACTGGAACGTATTTAGTAACTCCAGCCCAGTGGAAGGTATCACTCAAGCTATTCGGACCTTCTATGACCCCAATAAAAAAATCAGCATCTACGTATTTGGCGATGACTTCAGCGGTGGCTCCATTGCTGAAGTAATAGATACCGTGGATCGCCTCAATGCAGCTGATGCACAAGGAAAACATCGGGTGCGTATTCACGCCGTGGGTTTTCCTGTGCTATTTATTAAACAACCCAACGCTCAGTCGACCGCGATTAAATTCGCTACACTGATGCGAGAGTTAAGCTATCGCAATGGAGGCACCTTTGTGGGGCTCAACGATATTAATCCCTAGACCAGCAGCCAGAGCCGCTTACTGGCGCCGCAGCGCCTACCTGTTACTTGCGGCAGTACTAACTGCCTGCGGTCCTAACGAAGTCCTGGTCAAAGGACAGTTTCCGGCACCGCTCATGCAAAAACTGCCCCTGAATATCGCGCTCTGGTATGACGAGGCCTTTAGCCAGCACGAGTTTTTCGACCAAGCCAAGGGCCGCAGTGGTTCCAGCTGGATAGTGAAAACGGGGGAGGCTCAGGTGGACCTGTGGAACACCCTGCTACCAGGAATGTTTCAGCAGGTTCGTCTCCTGACTGAAGCACCCCAAAAAGGCAGCACTATAGCTGGAGTTGACGCGATATTAGTGCCGCATATCGAAGAGCTACAATACGCCATCCCCGCTCACACTCAGATCAAAGTCTATGAAATTTGGCTGCGTTATCGCTTTGAGTTATTAAGCCCTAGCGGCGCGCCTCTGGCCGAGTGGAGCATGACAGCTTACGGCAAAACACCGACTGCTTTTTTACAAAGTGATGAAGAGGCGGTGAATTTAGCCGCCGTGGTGGCACTGCGTGATGCCGGCGCCAACTTTGCTAGCCAGTTCAGGCGAGTAGCGCCGCTGCAGAGCTGGCTCGCCAATCACTTACAGCAGGGCACTGGGCCACAGCAGCTCTCCAGCCAAAACATCCACAGCGAGACAGCCCTTCAGACGCAGCGGGGAGTAGCGCAATGAGATGCCTAGTCATTATTGCGGCAGCCTTTATCACTGCCTCACTCAGTGCCTGCGTCACCTCCACTGTCGATGAAGCGCTCTTCAACTCACCCAGCAAAGGCATTGGCGATGCCACCGTGGTCATCCTTGGCCGACGCCATGCTAGCGATTATGAAACCGAGCCCGGCTTTATCGACTGTGTGGGCAAACATATCACCGCTCACGACCCGAGCATTGAGGTAATCGACGAGTTGAGTTTTATCAATGAACTCTATCCTTGGTTTGAGCCGCGCACTGCACCACTGCACCCCCAAGACATTGAACTTTTATTGCAGAAAAAACTGGTGGCACAGAAGCTCCAAGCCTTAGGCACACGCTATATGATCTGGATTGACGGCAGTACCGTGCGCAGTGATTCAGCCGGCTCCTTGGCCTGCGGTGTTGGTCCTGGCGGCGCCGGCTGCTTTGGCTTTGGAACTTGGGATGACGACTCCAGCTACGAGGTCACCATTTGGGACTTCAACAGACGTGCCGAGGTCGGTCGTATTAACACCACCGCCAGCGGTCAGTCCTACATGCCTGCAGTGATTGTTCCCATACCAATTATTGCGCCAGTACAGGTCACCGCCTGTGACAGCGTAGGCGAGCAGCTACTGCAATTTCTCTCCAGTGAATATTAATAGCGAGTTGCAAGTCATGTGCGCCATCTAGCACAAGCCTCTGCTCTAGTGCTTCTCGCGATCTTGCACCAGCACCCAAGGCGGCGCCACCACAGCCCACAGGCTGCGCTGGGCTTCATACCAAGCCAGTGCTTCGTCATCGCTGACCGCTGCCACTTGGCCACTGGCCGTCCACTGCTCAAACTGAGTGACATTATCTAGCCCCAGCTGCACTGCCACCTCAATTAAATCCAGCTCACTAGCGACGCGCACCACACTGCCATGGGCATAGTAAGTTTGCAGGTCCCGCCAGGCTATTTGTGCCGTCTGACCATGAAACTCACGTCGCAACAAGGCCTCCTTGTCTAATGACTCAGCCATAGCGCTGGTCCGCCACGAAGGGATTGCTCTGTCGTTCTTGACCAAAGGTTGAGGTCGGGCCGTGTCCAGGGATAAACGTAATATCATCTCCCAGCGGGAACAGTTTATTGCGGATACTAGAAATCAACTGCTCATGGTTACCGCGTGGAAAATCACTGCGACCAATAGAACCTTGGAACAAAACATCGCCAACCCAGGCTAGCTTTTGCTCACGGTGTAAAAACACCACATGACCTGGGGTATGACCAGGGCAGTGAAACACTTCCAACTGCTGCTCGCCGACCTTAACCACATCGCCATCTTCCAACCAGCGATCGGGTACAAATGCATCGGCATGCGGAAAACCGGCCATCTGGCACCATTCCGGCAGCTTGGCAATCCAGAAATCATCTTCTATATGGGGCCCCTCAATCGCTACCTCTAATTGCTGGCGCAACACATCCGATGCCGCACAGTGATCCATGTGACCATGAGTTAATATGATTTTCTCTACCGTCGCGCCCATTGCCTCCACTTCAGCAAGAATACGCTCCACATCACCACCTGGGTCAACAATGGCAGCCTTGCCACTGGTCTCACACTTAATAATGGAACAGTTCTGTTGATAGGCCGTCACCGGCACTATGCGAACTTTAATCGACATACTTCACTCCCTTGTCGCGCATTGCGCCTTAGAATTTATTCGCTGTGGCTGAGCAAAACTACCGTCATACTTTAGCCACAGTGTCCCCTGCCCCCGTATCCATGTCCGCTTTCGGATTAAGATAAATCTGCTCATCAAATTGGTTTTCACTGCGCCCCACCACCACTGCAACAGTTGCATCACCGGTAACGTTAACCGCTGTGCGCACCATATCTAGCAGGCGGTCCACCCCGATAATCAAGGCGATACCCTCCACCGGCAGGCCGGCCTGCCCCAGCACCATGGCAAGAGTGATCAAGCCAACACCTGGAACCGCAGCGGTACCGATAGAAGCCAGCGTGGCAGTCAAAATAACCGTGATATAGGCCGACAGCGAGAGATCAACGCCATACACTTGAGCGATAAAAACCGTGGCCACACCCTGCATAATCGCGGTGCCGTCCATATTGATCGTGGCGCCTAAGGGCACCGTAAAACCTGCCACTGAATTTTGTACCCCCAGACGCTTCTCTACTGTGCGCAGTGTAATTGGCAGGGTGGCACCTGAAGAGGCGGTACTAAAAGCAAAAGCCCAGACCGAGCGCATTTTCTTCATCATAATGCTCGGTGAAACCCCCGCTAGAGTCTTCAATAGCACACTGTAGACCACTAGAGCGTGGAAAATGAGCACCGCCAACACAGTAAAGAAGTAAGCGGCTAAATCAATGATCGCGCTAATGCCCATGTCGGAAAATAGCGTTGCCAACAAGGCAAATACGCCGTAGGGCGCCAAATTCATTAATATCCCCACCATGCGCATAATCACTTCTTCCAAATCTCGGAAAAAGGCAGCGATGCGCTTTCCTGGATCACCGGCATGGGAAATTGCATAACCAAAGAGCAGAGCGAATACGATAATCTGTAGCATATTCCCGTCAGCCATGGCCGCAATCGGGTTAGAGGGCACAATGTTGGCTAAGACATCCACCAATGGCGGAGCCTTACCCACTTGGAATTCTGCCACCCCGGGTAAGGAAACATGTGTTCCCGGCCCCACCAAGACGGCGACCCCTAGAGCGATGCTGATCGCTATCGCCGTTGTTGAGAGGTAGAGCACCAGGGTTTTAGCCGCGATGGGCCCCATTCGGGCACTGTCACCGAGCGAACTAGAGCCGCAAATCAGTGACACTAGCACCAAGGGCACCACTAAGAGTTTCAGTGAGGAAATAAATACCCGCCCCACTAAATCCAGCACCCCATTGACCAAATAATCTTGAATAATCGTATGTACGGCCGGTGCAACTCCCGAACTATCCAGAATCAGGTCCAACAGCGATCCCAGTAGGATGCCGGCGACCATGGCGATCAAAATACGATTAGTCAGACTCATAAGCGGGCTCTTGTAGTCTTAGAATTTGAGTTAACACAGTATTAGTCTTCAGCGCTCACACAGCTGCCTTTGACATAGCTGATCACTAGGTCGTGCGCACAGGCATTACAAGGTGATGAGTAGTCCTGTTCTGTATCACCCTCCAGCACAGCGCAGACTGGATCATACTCCATGGTACAGACCTGCGGCCTTGGCGATGTGCAAGACACTAGCGAGGATTGTAGCGGGGGCTTAGGCTGAGGCTGGGGCTCTGCAGCACTACAAGCCATCAAAAACAACAAGGGCGAGAGCAACAGAACTCGCAACATAGGCGGCACTCCATCCGCGTCTAAATACCAAGCTTGCAAGACTACCATTGTCATCGCTCGAACGCAGCCACGAGCCCACTCAGCTGCCACAACAATTTACTAAGCGCAGGCTGAGAGTGAACTCTGTCGATATAATCCACTGCAGCACTTAGGATCTATATTCCGTTACACTAAGGCACTAGCAAGGACAATAATGTATAGCTGAGCCAGCCTGAGAGGAACACAATGCTGAAATCGGTGAATCTTCGTAACTATATGCTGAAAAATCCAGTCCGGGTCAACGCAGAGGACAACATACTAGAAGCCATGCAGGTGATCTTCGATAACAAAATATCGGGCTTATGCGTGGTCGATGACAAAGACAACTTAGTGGGCATTTTGTCTGAGCTAGATTGCTTGCGAGCGGCGCTGAGTGCAATTTATAACGACTCAAATATTGGCAAAGTCAAAGACTATATGGCCAAGGATAACCTCGCTGTCGCCCACCCCAATGAAGATATCGTAGACGTTGCCCAAGACATGCTACTTAAAAACAAGCGCCGACGGCCTGTTGTCGAGGACGGCAAACTCATCGGGCAAATTACCTGCCGCCAACTATTGCGCGCGGTGAGAGAATTTAAGGGCTAAGAGGCTTTAGTACTCCCCGTCCGGACTGTGTCTGACACAATCCGGACTGAAATTCCAGATCGTTTTCATCCATTGACTAGCGCATAATAGCGTCCGTTTTCTTTCCACAAAACTGTAGTAAATACTCATGAGCACAGCCATTTCCCAGCGCCTAGCGGACGAACTTTCGGTCCGTGAAACCCAGATCAACGCTGCTATTTCTCTGCTGGATGAGGGCGCAACCGTACCCTTTATCTCGCGTTATCGAAAAGAAGTCACTGGCGGTTTAGACGACAGTCAAATGCGCCAACTTGAAGAGCGGCTTCACTATCTGCGAGAGATGGAAGATCGCCGCCAAACTATCCTCAACTCCATCGAGGAGCAGGGCAAGCTCACCCCCGAACTCAAGCAGTCTCTGCTGGCTGCCGACAGTAAAAACCGCCTAGAAGACCTCTACCTACCTTATAAACCCAAGCGCCGCACTAAGGCTCAGATCGCCAGAGAAGCGGGCCTAGAGCCTCTGGCTGAAGCCTTACTAGCTGAGCCAACACTTGACCCAGAGCTCCTCGCCCAAGACTTCTTGAATGCTGACGCAGGCATAGCAGATAGTAAGAGCGCCCTCGATGGAGCGCGGCAAATTTTAATGGAGCGATTTGCTGAAGATGCCGACCTGCTGGCGCGCATTCGTGCATTCCTCCAGGAAAACGTGCTACTTGCCTCGCGCTTAGTGGATGGCAAAGAACAAGAGGCCGCTAAGTTTCGCGACTACTTTGAGCATACTGAGGCGCTGGCAAGCGTACCCTCCCACCGCGCTCTCGCTATATTCAGGGGGCGCAATGAAGGTTTCTTGCACCTTAACTTGGTCATGCACAGCGAGGAGAAGCCCTCGGACGCGCACCCCTGTGAGGCGATGATCGCTCAGCATTGGAAGATTGAAGATCAGGGTCGTCCCGCTGACCGCTGGCTGCTAGATACTGTACGCTGGGCTTGGCGGGTTAAACTACTAACCCACCTACAAACCGACCTCCTCGGGCAATTGCGCGAACGTGCCGAGCTTGAGGCGATTGAGGTCTTTGCCAAAAACCTCAAAGACCTACTGCTAGCGGCTCCAGCCGGGGCCAAAGCGACCATTGGCCTAGACCCAGGCTTGCGCACCGGTGTTAAAGTTGCGGTAATCGATGCCAACGGCAAATACCTAGACCACGCGACGATCTATCCGATTGCGCCTCAGAAGCGCACTCAGGAAGCCGCTGGTATCTTGTTAAAATTGATCAAGCAATACGATGTGGCATTGATTGCTATTGGCAACGGCACCGGTAGTCGAGAAACTGATAAATTTGTCGGCGATTTACTGCGCCAACACCCCGAACTCAGCACCAATAAGATCATGGTTAACGAATCTGGCGCCTCGATTTATTCCGCATCAGAGTTCGCAGCCCGGGAGTTTCCAGACTTAGACGTCACCATTCGCGGCGCCGTGTCGATTGCTCGACGCTTACAGGATCCACTGGCAGAGCTGGTGAAAATTGACCCTAAATCTATCGGTGTAGGTCAGTACCAACACGATGTTAGCCAAGTGCAGCTAGCACGGCAGTTGGATAAAGTGGTTGAAGACTGTGTTAACGCTGTAGGCGTAGACGTTAACACCGCTTCCGTACCTCTCCTATCTCGAGTGTCCGGGCTCAATCAGTCCATTGCCAGTAATATTGTCGCGCTGCGCGATGAGTCTGGCAGCTTTTCCAATCGCAAAGAATTATTAAAAGTTTCGCGCTTTGGTGAAAAAACCTTTGAGCAGGCTGCAGGTTTCTTACGCATTGTTGGCGGTGACAACCCACTCGATGCATCCGCTGTTCACCCCGAATCCTACGACGTCGTTGAAAGCATTGCTCAGCGCGAGAAGCGGGAACTGTCCAGCATCATGGGCGACAGCAGCTTTTTACGCTCTCTCAAAGCAGAAGACTTTGTCAGCGATAAAGTCGGCATCCCAACTATCGTTGATATCATTGCCGAACTGGATAAACCCGGGCGAGATCCCAGGCCTGAGTTTCGCATGGCGAGCTTCCAGGACGGCGTTGAAAAAATATCTGACTTAAAGCCCGACATGGTTTTAGAGGGTAGCGTCACTAACGTCACCAACTTTGGCGCCTTTGTCGATATTGGGGTACACCAAGACGGCCTGGTTCATATATCAGCGCTGGCAGAGAAGTTTGTGAAAGACCCAAGGGAAGTGGTCAAAGCCGGTGATATCGTGACTGTGAAGGTCATGGAGGTCGACGCAGAGCGCAAACGCATAGCTCTGAGCATGCGCTTAGCTGATAAAGCCGCTGACAAAGCTTCTTCTAGTCCTAGGGGAGAGCGAGCCTCTCGTGCACAATCCAAACACGCAGGCAAAGGCAGTAAGGCTAGTAATCAGCCCGCTGCTAACACCCTTGCCGCAGCATTTGCCAAAGCCAAGCAAGGACGATAGGCCGGCATCTGCTCTGCGTCAGCATATGTGCTGTGTACAATTTTTCTATCAAGACGAGGCTCTGTTATTGAGCCCCGTTCATAGCAGACATTTAAAGCTCAAACTGGCTCGCCAGCTCACGCATCTTAGGCCAGGCAAGCAGTGCTCTAGCGAAGTATTTAGCACAGCGACGAATTTCATCAGCAACACGTTCATTATTCCAGTGCTCTGGCACCTGGGGAAGGTCGCTCAGTGATGTGACCTGTTGTAGAGCAGCCATACAGTCCTGTGCGTTTGACTGTAGGTACTGCTGCCAAGACTCATCAAGTACAGCACTATCTTGTAGGCGATCATTGAGGGTTTGTAGCATTAAGGCTTGGCGACGTGTCAGGTTTGAGCGGAAACAGGCCTGCAAACCTTGAGTGCTTAGCGCAGCGAGAGACTCTAAGCGGGCTGCAAGTAAGCTTAAGCGAGTGCCTAGGTCGAGGCTTCTATCACTTGGCTTGCCCTCTGCTAAATATGAGGACAGCAACTGCAAGCCCCCTCGAGGCACCACAGAATCGCCTGAGCGATTACCCTGACGCTCTTCTAGCGGCAGGTGAGGCACCGCCCAGTCATATTCGAGCACTGCTGAATCAGGCATCAAAAACTCCAGCATAGCACCGAAAAGCTGGTCCTCGCCGCGCATGGCAGGAAAGTATGGCGGCAGCAGATGCCTGTTATCCAAACCGGTGACCTGGGACATAACCGCACGCTTCAGCACTACTGCTTGCGGGTGGCCGACCCAGCACTGCCGTGTTGCCAAGGCATTCATAAGTCCCCCTGGCGTAGCTAACATCTCTTTAATACTGTTTAGCGACATATTGGCCAGCCAGGCATTATTTGCTGTGCCGGGGTCACCAACAGTTCCGGACTGGGTAACCAACACCGGTGTATTAGCATTAAAGCCGAGGAATGGCAGGGCGCTGACACCCTCTAGCTGCTGAGGCTGTAGTTCGGCTAAACCCAAGTCAGTTAAGGCTTCTGCTAGACCCATACCCAAACAGCGAGTATGGCCAAGCAAGGGGTCAAACTCTGCTTTCTGCCAGCGCCCTTGCCACTCCTGAAGGTCACGGTAAAAATGCGCTTCGGCCATACCGTTGGAAAACCTGGCTGCTGCCGAAGTATCTGATTGCTGTAATGCCAAGCAAAGCACATCATCATCCATCACCACACAGCGGTCACCGACCGAAAGCAAAAGACAGAGGGTACGAGCGCGACCATAGGTCTTCAGCTTGCCCCAAGGTTCACGAGTGAGTAGAAACTCGATGGCCTCTCTGTCATTGGGCATAGCACTGATAAGATGATTAATGAGGCTCTGCTGCTCCGCACTACCGACGTAGTTCACCGGCACAGGGCAAAGCAAATTAAATTGTTCTACCGCCGCTCTATTTAGGCTAGCGTTGCTCGCATCACGGGAGTCGTCGATCAAATACAGCTGTTTTTGCCGAGCGAGTTTGGCGTTTGCTAGCATCGATTCCAACAAGCGCTGAACTGCAGCTGGCCGATCGCAGGTAATGATAAAAACTTTACTGCGATCTCTAGGGGCCGGTTCAGCAGCAGCTTGATTAATCTCAGCACATATCTGATCTGCAGAAATAAATAAACCTGCGTCGCGCACTGACATCAGTACGCGCAGGGCATCGTCGACATTACCGCCAAGCTGAGGGAATATGCTGACCAAATGCTTTGCATGCTGGTCGAGAGTACGGAAAACCGTGCAATGTGGCAGTACCAGAGCAACTTCTTGAGCTATAAATAGCTGTCCCCCAGTGTTCTTTCCAACCAGCAACACGCCATCCGCTAAGTTAAAACTTTCATACTGATCGACCGCGTAGAGCTCTATGTGATTGCCGGGACGAGGACTAGCAGTCTCTTCAGCGGAGACCGAGGGGCTTGGGCTTGGGTTTTGCTCACCCAGACTAAAGGAATAAGAAATAATAGGCTCATCACTCATGACTGTGACTCATTGTCGGCGAAGGAATTGGAAGGAGCAACGATTCTAGGGTTAGCCAGCAAAACTGTAAACTTTGTGCGGCACAAATTAAGTAGCCCAGGCTATTGTTATAAAACAGGCCAGCGGTAATCACTGGCTTGAAGATCTAAGTGTAGGGGCTTCTGTTGCCTGTCTACCTCTGCAAACCAATCGCTTATTGCCTGCATAAGCGCGGGCATACTCGCCAGTAAAGGTAGCTCTAGAAGTGCTGCATCCGCTGTTGAGTTTAAATGAATGAGATGAAGGCCTTGTTGATCTACAGCTTCAATACTTAACTGCGCCCAATCAATGACTACGCCCTGCTCTCTCTGCTGCTTAAACTCAATGGACAGGGCTTCCAGCTCCGTAAAAAGCTGCTGACATAGCCGCTTAACTGTTGAAATTGCTTCGCCGGCCCCGAAATGCAAGTGTAAATCTGCGGCGGAACAGCTTATGGCATCACTGCTAAATTCCCAAGTTAGAAGGCTTGCTCGAATAGCAGCTAAAGCAGCAGAGGGTACGGTCTGCCCAGCTAATAATTGATGACAAAGATTATGCTGACAAAACTTAGTTAAAACCGCCTGTTCAAAAGCAGATTGTTGGCCATCCCTCGGATGGCTCAACATCAGACGGTAGTCACCGACCTTCAGCAAGACCGGAGCTAGTTCATCGACGCTCATCGTCACGGGCGCGCGTGCGGCGATAAGCGCATCAGAAACCCTGTGTAGGTAGTCACTATAGCGCTTAACCGACACTGCCCAGCCTCGGTTTTTAGCACTATCACTAGTAGTACCACGGAACTCTCGACGTGCAAGTTCGGCCTCAGCACTATAGGCCTCAGCGAGCTGATCAAGGGCTATGAGAGCAAATTGCCTAAGCTCCTGTTCCTTGCCCTTAGTCAGATGGTAAGCAATACGATGATAACGGCTCAGTGAGTCACTACTTGATTGGCTGGCCTGTCCGTCAGCGTAACAAAATATGGCTAAACAGAAGAACCCTATTGGCCCTAATAAAAGTGCCTGGTAACTAGGTCCTTGCACCCGTCTGCAGCTCGTCAAGGGATTCAGAGGTCTTGGCCCCTAAGCTGGTGGCTCCAACCACCTGATTTCTGCCATGGTCTTTAGCATGATACAAGCGCCGATCTGCAGCGCTCATCAGTGACTGCAAGCTATCGCCATCTGGCCCCAGTTCAGCAACTCCAATGCTGACACTCACCTTAACCTCGATGTCTTTGAGCTTTAAAGGTTTGCTGATAACCGCATGACATAAACTATGGGCGACTTGATGGGCCTCATTAGCGCTGGTCTTGATTAAGAAAATGCCAAACTCTTCACCACCAATTCGGGCTAATAAATCGGTGGCTCGCAAACGGTCTTTCATAACTTTGGCCACATGAGTCAAAGTTTCATCGCCAACCCCATGTCCATATTGATCATTCACTTGCTTGAAGTAATCCAAATCCACCGCCAAATAAGACAGCGGCCAATTTTCTCTATGAGCCCGTTTACTTTCGCGCAGAAAAAACTCATTCAAGCCCATACGGTTTGTTAAACCTGTTAGATAATCTCTGTGCGCAGACTGCAAAAGCTGCAACTCTGAACGCTCTCGGCTTATTTCGTAAGCATGTGAACAAGCCAAAATACAAAATGAGAGAACGACCATATTAGCTATAGAGCGCATCTGCATTAGCTCAGGGGTCTGGTGATATTTAAGCCAAAATACAATTGCCGTTAAGCCCATAAAAAACAGCGATAGAATTAGGCCTCGGAGGCGGCCTAGCAATAAGTGGCTCAGTATTGGCACGAGAAAGACCCAGCCGAATATAGTGATGCTGGTTTCGGGCAACTGAAATGCCAGTATCATCACAGAGAAAAACGGAAACAAATAGGCCAGAGACAGGCGCGTCAGGTTGTCGGTCCGTCTGAGCAAGAACAGTACCACCACGGAGTAAAGCACCATAGCGAGGTTTGCGAAAACCAGGAGCGCTGCGCCCAGTTTTATAGTCATAATCGCAAAACCCAGCCCGGCAATGATAGTGATGTATATCAATGCCAAGAACACCGCTCGACGGTGCTTTTGGGTCAGCCTGTGCAATACTTTTCGCTCTGTCATCATTGTTTGTTATTAGCGAGATCAGAAAGGGCCAATGAATGATTTGATCATAATTACAGTGACAAGGCACGGCAGAAAAGCGTAAAAGGCAGAGGGTTGGGTAAATTTTCAACAAAAGATGAAAAAATAACTCAATCAACTGAGTCAAAACTAAGCCGCCCACGGGATTGATCGCTGCCGGCGTCCTGCCTCTCGCGATCTACCGGCCGTCGATGGCCATATAATTTATGGCAAAAAAAAACCCCGCAGCTACAAGAACTGCGGGGCTAGAAATTAAAGCCTGGCGATGACCTACTCTCACATGGGGAGACCCCACACTACCATCGGCGATACGTCGTTTCACTTCTGAGTTCGGAAAGGATTCAGGTGGTTCCAACGCTCTATTGTCGCCAGGCAAACTGGCTTGGATATTTCGGTCTTAGGCACTGTAGGTGCGGCCTACTTTGATCCAAATAAGGCGGTAAATTAAGCTGTCTGTTCTTTCTGAGTTGCCTAGCAACTCTGGACTTAATCACAACATCCGCTGTCTACTCATACTCGCCTTGCGGCAAGCAAATAACTTGGATTATATGGTCAAGCCTCACGGGCAATTAGTACTGGTTAGCTCAACGCCTTACAGCGCTTCCACACCCAGCCTATCAACGTTGTAGTCTTCAACGGCCCTTTAGGGGAATTAAATTCCCAGGGAGAACTCATCTTGGGAGGGGCTTCCCGCTTAGATGCTTTCAGCGGTTATCCTGTCCGAACGTAGCTACCGGGCAATGCGTCTGGCGACACAACCCGAACACCAGTGGTTCGTCCACTCCGGTCCTCTCGTACTAGGAGCAGCTTCCCTCAATTCTCCAACGCCCACGGCAGATAGGGACCGAACTGTCTCACGACGTTCTAAACCCAGCTCGCGTACCACTTTAAATGGCGAACAGCCATACCCTTGGGACCGGCTTCAGCCCCAGGATGTGATGAGCCGACATCGAGGTGCCAAACACCGCCGTCGATGTGAACTCTTGGGCGGTATCAGCCTGTTATCCCCGGAGTACCTTTTATCCGTTGAGCGATGGCCCTTCCATACAGAACCACCGGATCACTAAGACCTACTTTCGTACCTGCTCGACTTGTCAGTCTCGCAGTCAAGCGCGCTTGTGCCTTTACACTAACCTCATGATTTCCGACCATGATTAGCGCACCTTCGTGCTCCTCCGTTACTCTTTGGGAGGAGACCGCCCCAGTCAAACTACCCACCACACAATGTCCTCGATCCAGATAATGGACCTAAGTTAGAACCTCAACTTTACCAGGCTGGTATTTCAAGGTTGGCTCCACAACAGCTAGCGCCATTGCTTCAAAGCCTCCCAGCTATCCTACACAAATAAAGTCAAAGTCCACTGTGAAGCTATAGTAAAGGTTCACGGGGTCTTTCCGTCTAGCCGCGGGTATACGGCATCTTAACCGCAAATTCAATTTCACTGAGTCTCGGGTGGAGACAGTGTGGCCATCGTTACGCCATTCGTGCAGGTCGGAACTTACCCGACAAGGAATTTCGCTACCTTAGGACCGTTATAGTTACGGCCGCCGTTTACCGGGGCTTCGATCAAGAGCTTCGCCGAAGCTAACCCCATCAATTAACCTTCCGGCACCGGGCAGGCGTCACACCGTATACGTCCACTTTCGTGTTTGCACAGTGCTATGTTTTTAATAAACAGTCGCAGCCACCTGGTCACTTCGGCCAGCCTCAGCTTAGGGAGCAAGTCCCATCACCAAAACCGGCGTACCTTCTCCCGAAGTTACGGTACCATTTTGCCTAGTTCCTTCACCCGAGTTCTCTCAAGCGCCTTGGTATTCTCTACCTGATCACCTGTGTCGGTTTACAGTACGGTTCCTTCATATCTGAAGCTTAGAAGCTTTTCCTGGAAGCATGGCATCAATCACTTCGCTCGATCTTTCGAAAGAGCTCGTCATCAACTCTCAGCCTTAACCGCCCGGATTTACCTAAGCAGTCAGCCTACAGCCTTAAACAGGGACAACCATCGCCCTGATGACCTAGCCTACTCCGTCCCTCCATCGCAATATGAAGAAGTACGGGAATATTAACCCGTTTCCCATCGACTACGGCTTTCGCCCTCGCCTTAGGGGCCGACTCACCCTGCGCCGATTAGCGTTGCGCAGGAAACCTTGATCTTCCGGCGGGGAGGTTTTTCACCCCCCTTATCGTTACTCATGTCAGCATTCGCACTTCTGATACCTCCAGCAAACCTCCCGGTTCACCTTCAACGGCTTACAGAACGCTCCTCTACCATGCATATAAATATGCATCCGCAGCTTCGGTTACCAGTTTAGCCCCGTTAAATCTTCCGCGCAGGCCGACTCGACTAGTGAGCTATTACGCTTTCTTTAAAGGATGGCTGCTTCTAAGCCAACCTCCTAGCTGTCTAAGCCTTCCCACATCGTTTCCCACTTAACTGGTATTGGGGACCTTAGCTGGCGGTCTGGGTTGTTGCCCTCTCGACAACGGACGTTAG
>NZ_JACFXU010000011.1 GCF_014077625.1 Sediminihaliea albiluteola
GGCAACGTGCGCTACCAGCTCAAGACGCCGTACCGGGACGGCACCACGCACGTCATTTTCGAACCATTGGATTTCATTGCAAGGCTGGCCGCCCTGGTACCGAAGCCCAGAGTCAACCTAACCCGCTTCCACGGGGTGTTCGCACCCAACAGTCGGCACCGGGCGTTGGTCACGCCGGCAAAACGGGGCAGGGGCAACAAGGTCAGGGTGGCTGATGAACCGGCAACACCAGCACAACGGCGAGCGTCGATGACATGGGCGCAACGGCTCAAGCGTGTTTTCAATATCGACATCGAGACCTGCAGCGGCTGCGGCGGCGCCATGAAAGTCATCGCCTGCATTGAAGACCCTATAGTGAGATCCGCCGTGCTGGTTGTCGGAAAAGGAGCCGCTAGTGGGAAAGAGGAGGGTAAATTTTCAGCGTTGCTGGCTCCCCGTCAGCCGGATTGGGTTGCATCGCAGGGGTGTCGAAAGAGTCAACTGCGGTCCAAAGCTGTTGGACTTGGGTGAAAAGGGCGTTTATTCTTCCTATACGTCCACTGCCATGGTCCAGCTCCACGATTGCTGTCATCCAACCGGAGAACCGATATGAAGATTCAAGCAGCCGTAACCCGCGCCCAAGGGGAGGAGTTCGCCCTTGAGGAAGTGTCTCTGTCAGCACCAAAAGCGAATGAGGTTTTGATCAAGGTTGTGGCCACAGGTGTCTGTCATACCGACGCCGTCGCTCGGGATTTGGGCATCTCGCCCTATCCAATCGTGTTGGGGCATGAAGGCTCAGGTGTTGTCGAACAGATCGGCGAGAACGTTACCAGTCTTGCACCCGGCGATCATGTGGTGATGTCTTTTGCCCATTGCGGACAATGTGAAAACTGCCTCACCGGGCATCCAACGGTCTGCTCGCGGTTCAACGAACTCAACTTCGGTGGACGGATGGAAGATGACACTTATCGTTTACACCAGGGCGATACGGAACTGGGGACTTTCTTCGGCCAGTCTTCCTTCGGCACTTACGTGGTGGCTCATGAACGCAACGTAGTGAAAGTCGACAAAGATGTGGATCTGGCTTTGCTGGGCCCACTGGGTTGCGGTATCCAGACGGGTGCCGGCACGGTACTCAATCGCTTGAAGCCGGCGTTCGGTACGTCCATTGCCATCTACGGCTGTGGTGCCGTGGGTCTCAGCGCAATCATGGCGGCCAGGATCGCCGGATGTCAGCAGATTTTCGCCATTGATGTACACGATAGCCGTCTGCAGTTGGCCAAAGAGCTTGGCGCAACCCATGCGCTGAACGGTAAGCAGGTGGATGTAGTCAAAGAGATCCGCGACGCCTCGGGTGGCGGCACTCATTACGCGGTGGAGAGCACTGGTGTCCCGCCGGTAGTACGCCAGTGCCTTCATGCGCTGCGCCCATTGGGACAAGCCGCCATCGTTGGCGTAACGCCGGAAATGAATATCGACGTTCATAACGATCTGATGGCTGAAGGCAAGAGCATGATCGGTGTGATCGAAGGTGATTCCGTCCCGCGGGTATTCATTCCCAAGCTGGTGGAATTTTATAAGGCAGGGAAATTCCCCTTTGATAAATTGGTCAAATTCTACAACTTCGATCAGATAAACCAGGCCTTTGAAGATTCCGCCAACGGAAGTGCCGTCAAACCCATCCTCAAGCTGGCCTGAGGTTGCTGTCAGTCAGGGCAGCAATATTGAGCGGTTTGCTTCTCCGGGAGCACGAACCGCTCCGGATCCTGACCAATCTTATTTCAAAGTCACGGATTGGCTGGAGCCGGACTTGTCACCCATTCTCATAAGTTGCGTCAAATCTGGCGTGTGAAACGTTATTAGAAAGCGATGATAAAGCCCTGCGCGTTCGAGAATCGGCTGGGCTCGCGCTGGCCTCTGCTTCCGCCACTGCGAACAACATAAGTTAATAGAGAGAAGTGTCATGAGTACTAAACCCGTCTATCAAAATCTTGAATTGCAGCCCATTGCTGGTCAGTGGCGGCTGGGAAGCGCCCAACGTCATCTGGAGGTCACTGACCCCTTCACCGGCGAAAGCCTCCTTAGGCTGCCCATGGCGAGCCGTGAGGATCTGGACGAGGCCTACCGTGCGGCCGAGAAGGCTCAGGTTGATTGGGCCGCGATGGGACCGGCGGCCCGTGGCAATATCCTGCGCCGGGCCGTGGAAATCTTCGATGAACGCAAAGACGAAATCATTGACTGGCTGATTCGTGAATCCGGTAGCACGCGCATCAAGGCCAATATCGAATGGGGTTCCGCCCGCGGCATTACGCTGGAATCTGCCAGCTTGGCGGCGCGCGTCCACGGCCGCATTCTGCCCTCGGATGTGCCCGGTAAAGAAAGTCGTGTCCATCGCGGCCCGCTAGGTGTGGTCGGCGTTATCAGCCCCTGGAATTTCCCCCTGCATCTGAGTGCCCGTTCAGTGTCGCCGGCTCTCGCGCTCGGTAATGCCGTGGTGGTCAAACCGGCCAGCGACACCCCAATCACAGGCGGCTTGCTGTTGGCGCGCATCTTTGAAGAAGCCGGACTTCCAGCGGGCTTGCTGAGTGTCTTGGTTGGCGCCGGCTCCGAGATCGGCGACGCCTTTGTCGAACACCCGGTGCCCTCCTTCATTTCTTTCACCGGTTCCACGGAGGTCGGCCGCAACATTGGCCGTATTGCCAGCGGCGGTGAACACCTCAAACGCGTCGCGCTGGAACTGGGCGGCAACAGCCCGTTTGTGGTGCTCGCCGATGCGGATGTTGAAGCCGCGGTGAACGCGGCGGTGTTTGGCAAGTTCTTGCATCAGGGACAGATCTGCATGGCCATCAACCGCATTATTGTAGAAGCGCCCTTGCTGGACGAATTCACGGAGCGCTTCGTGGAGCGTGTCAAAGGTTTGGCGTATGGCGACCCGAGCAAGGCCGAAACGGTGGTCGGTCCGGTGATCAATGCCAAGCAAATTGCCGGTCTTAAAAACAAGATCAGCCAGGCACAACAGGAAGGAGCCGTTTTACTCGTCGGCGGCGATACCCAAGGCAACGTCATGCCGCCGCACGTATTCGGCAAGGTGACCGATGACATGGAAATCGCACGCGAGGAGATCTTCGGTCCGTTGGTGGGCATTCAAAGCGCCCGCGATGCGGAGCATGCCCTGGAGCTGGCCAACAGCAGCGAGTACGGATTATCCAGCGCCGTGTTCACCCGCGACGCCGCCCGCGGCGTAGAGTTTGCGCAACGGATTCGCGCGGGTATGACTCACGTTAACGACATGCCGGTGAACGACGAACCGAACGCGCCCTTTGGCGGTGAGAAAAACTCCGGCCTTGGCCGCTTCAACGGCGACTGGGCCATTGAGGAATTTACGACGGATCATTGGATCACTGTGCAGCATGCGCCACGTGGCTATCCATTCTGATGAAGCGTCCTAATGAATTTTTTATGTACCCGTGGGGATGCAGGATTCCGGCACATGCTTTTTGATGTTCGCCGATCCACTTACTTGGAGAATTAAAAATGTCTTACCCCTTGAGCGGCAACACTGCAAAGCGGATGCTGATAGCGAGCATCTTCCCCTTTGCGTTATTGGCGGCATCGGCGCAGGCCCAAAACACAGATCACGATAAAGGCCCGTGGCAAAGTCGATGGAGCAGCGGCGAAGAACTGTACGAAAAAGTCTGTAGCCAATGTCACGATCCCAAGGTTGGCGTGGGTACGGCGATCCAGGGTCGCGTGCTGCCGGTCGAGTATGTGAAGTTCATCGTCCGCAATGGCTTCAACGCCATGCCGTCTTTCCAGGCCTCTTATATCGACGATGAATCCATCGCCATGGTGGCGGAATACCTGTCGAGCCTGCCCGCTCCGGCAGCTCAGCCTTGAGGAATCTGTCATGAGTGTAAATCGTCGTTCCGTGCTTAAAGGTATGGCTCTGACCAGTATCGCGGGTGTGACCGCGACGGGCTTGGGAAGCGCGCTTGCCGCCGGGCCCGCCTCCACCGTAACGGCTCAGCCGCTACTGGCTCTGGTCAACGAAGGCCCAGCCGAATCGCTTTTCCTGTATGGCGCCATGGCTGCCAGGGATTCGCAATCCCAGCTGCAGGTACAAAGAGTCGACCGCGATCCTGGCTTCATGCTGGAGTTTGAACGGGAGCTGCGCCGTGGTGTGCCAATGAACGTCATCGGCCTGCTGGATAACGCCTCGGCAGCCCTGGTGCTGGATATGGCCCGCAGTGGCGGCGCACGTATTCAGTGGCTCGGTCAGCACAGCGCCGACGCCGGCTTCAGCCGCCATCACCTGCTCAGGACTGAGATTGCTGAAGGTTGCGCGCAACAGCTCAGCCATCAGCTGCAGGCCTGCGGAGCAGGCTTTAGCGTGACCGAGGAGCGCCAGAATAGCGCCGTGACCTCTCGTCAATTAGTGGCGTCTTCCAACCAGACCAGTCACTCCGCGCAATGGGCCAGCAGCATTGGTTATTTGCTGGCTTCTCTCGGCGCGCCGACAACGCTGAACATCCCGGCGTCACCCAACACGAGCTTGCCCGTCACCGGCAGCTTCGTTTCTTTCTCGATCAAGGCCTGAAGGAGTTTGAGCAATGGCTGAACAAAATAATGCGGTACTGCCTAAAGGCGTGGTCCAGCAAGAATTCAACAAGGCTGTCGAGAAGTTTCGAACCTTGCTGGGAGAAGACAACGTACTGGTCAACGCTGACCAATTAGTGCCTTACAACAAAATCATGATGTCCGCCGAGAATGCAGACCATGCGCCTTCGGCGGCGCTGACCGCGACCACCGTTGAGCAGATACAGGGCATCCTCAAAGTCTGTAACGAGCACAAGATCCCCATCTGGACCATCTCCACCGGCCGCAACTTCGGTTACGGTTCCGCGGCGCCGGTTCAGCGCGGCCAAGTCATTCTCGACCTGAAGAAGATGAACAAGATCCTCGAGATCGACCCGGTGATGTGCTACGCGCTGGTGGAGCCAGGCGTAACCTACGGACAGCTCTACGATTACATTGAAGAAAATAACCTGCCGCTCATGCTGTCATTCTCCGCGCCGTCCGCCATCGCTGGACCTCTGGGCAACACCATGGACCGCGGCGTGGGCTACACCCCTTACGGCGAGCATTTCATGATGCAGTGCGGCATGGAAGTGGTGATGGCCAACGGTGACGTCTACCGCACCGGCATGGGCGGAGTAGAAGGCAGCAACACCTGGCAAATCTTCAAGTGGGGTTATGGCCCTACTCTTGATGGCATGTTCACTCAGGCCAACTACGGCATTACCACCAAGATGGGTTTTTGGCTGATGCCGAAGCCACCCGTCTACAAGCCCTTCGAAGTGATCTTTGAGAACGAAGACGACATCACCGAGATCGTGGAAATGCTGCGTCCGCTGCGCATCTCAGGGACCATTCCCAACTCAGTAGTGGTTGCCAACATTCTATGGGAAGCCGGCAGCGGCAACGTGCGTCGCTCTGACTACACCACTGAGCCGGGCCATACCCCTGATTCGGTCCTGAAGAAAATACAGAAAGACACCGGCATGGGTGCGTGGAACCTCTACGCCGCTCTCTACGGCACCAAGGAACAGGTAGACGTGAACTGGAAGATCGTCACCGATGCTTTCAAGAAACTCGGCAAAGGCCGTATCGTCACGCAAGAAGAAGCCGGTGATACGCAACCGTTCAAATATCGCGCTGAGCTGATGTCCGGTGTGCCCAACCTGCAGGAATTTGGCCTGTACAACTGGCGTGGCGGCGGTGGCTCCATGTGGTTCGCGCCAGTGAGCGCGGCCCGCGGCGACGAATGCAAGAAGCAGGCACGGCTGGCCAAACGCATCCTGCACAAATACGGCCTGGACTATGTGGCTGAGTTCATTGTTGCCCCGCGCGACATGCACCACGTCATCGACGTTCTGTACGATCGCAGTAATGCGGAGGAGAAAAAACGCGCGGATGAATGTTTCGGCGAACTGCTGGACGAGTTCGAAAAGGAAGGTTACGCCGTGTACCGCGTCAACACGCGCTTTCAGGAACGCGTCGCTCGCAGCTACGGACCGGTCAAGCGCGACCTGGAGCATGCGATTAAACGCGCTCTGGATCCGAACAATATTCTGGCTCCAGGCCGTTCCGGTATTGACCTCGATACCTATAAAAAAGTCTGACTGGACGCTAAGCAACTGGACATTGAATTTACATTACAAGGGTGGTCTGCTGACCGCCCTACCCCATTTCCCCCACCCGCCAATTATTATCAAATCTCATACGCTCTCTCTATGCTTAACCTAAGCGTGTGACCTCAGGATCAAATACTCTCGCCGACATAAAAACCAGAACGTTAAATGTTTTCACACCACAACAAATCGTCATTCAAAAGCGAGTCGCTACCAATTCATAAACCTTGCTGAAGTTTTTTTGAGCATCAATGCACACGGAGATCTTCAGTGATTTTTAATGCTGTTAGGTTTTTTCAGCTCGCCGGTAAGACCAGCGCGATTACTGAAGCAACCGCAAGAAATTTTAATGATCCTTGGAAAGGATGCATCGGAATGATGTGAAACAGTGGCTCCACGGGTGACTACAGTGGGGATTCATCGGGCAACGCGGGCGAGATCGTGACTGGCAACAGCGGGTCGATTCGCTCTCCTGTCGATACCACGCATGCACCGACCGTGGTTGAGCAGCCCCCGCCCACTGTGATCGAGCAGCCCGCGCCGGTGATCGTGCAGAGCCCGCAGTAATGCTCAAGGAGATCATCAGGGCGAACGTGCCGATCCTGGTGGGGGTCGCCTTGAGCCTCCTGGCGTTCTTTGCCGCCTGGAACTGGATCAGCTCTAAGACAGAGCCTGCCTGCGGATCGAGTGGGAAAAGCGATGGAGTTTCTTATTAACTCATATGATCTCACCCATAGCACGCTAATGACTCGCGTCATATTCAAGGGGGGAGGAAAAAAGCCGGTTTTGACTGGATACCAATCAGGGACTTTATATATCTCATCGTTGCCGGTAGAAAAAAACATATTTCAGGGCATTTTGAAGCAGAAGCTACCAATAATTTTAAGCTCATTAAGAAATATCGGGGTACATCAAGTTATATTAACCGGCAGTGCAACGAAGATATGTTCTGAAGATGAGGTGGTTGATTATATTTTTATCGATCCGCCGTTCGGGGCGAATATCATGTACTCAGAACTTAATTTTCTTTCTGAGTCGTGGGCTCGTGTTTTTACAAATGAAGAGCCTGAAGCTATTGAGAACAGCGTAAAAAATAAAACTCTATCAGACTACCGATTATTAATGGGGCTTTGCTTTAAAGAGGCTTATCGCGTCCTCAAAAAGGGGCGCTGGATGACAGTCGAGTTTTCCAATACAAAGGCATCTGTATGGAACAGCATACAAGCAGCTTTGACTGAGGCAGGTTTCATTGTGGCGAATGTATCTGCTCTCGATAAGAAGCAGGGCAGCTTTAAGGCTGTAACGACCCCTACAGCGGTCAAACAAGACCTTGTCATTTCGGCATACAAACCCAATGGCGGCTTTGAAGAGCGCTTCCAAAAAGAGGCGCAAACTGAAGAAGGCGTCTGGGATTTTGTTCGCACGCACCTGAAGTATCTGCCGGTCACCAAGCGTCAGGGGCCATTGATGCTTTTCGTTCCCGAGCGCGATCCGCGCATCCTGTTCGACCAGATGATTGCGTTCTACGTCCGCAAGGGTTACCCCGTGCCGATCTCCAGCCATGAGTTCCAGATTGGGCTGTCGCAGCGTTTCATCGAGCGCGACGGCATGTACTTCCTGCCAGATCAGGTGGCCGAATACGACCGCAAGAAAATGACCTCGGGCGAACTCAAGCAGATGGCCATGTTCGTCTCCGACGAGGCGTCCGCCATCCAATGGCTCCGTCAGCTCATCAAGGAAAAGCCGCAGACTTTCTCCGACATCAACCCGCAGTTCATGCAGCAGCTCGGCGGCTGGAGCAAGAACGAGGCCCAGCTCGACCTGCGCGATCTGCTGAATCAGAACTTCCTCTGCTACGACGGCAAAGGACCGGTGCCCGAACAGATCCATGCCTACCTCTCCACCAACTGGAAAGAGCTGCGCAACCTGCCCAAGGATGATCCGACCCTGGTCGCCAAAGCCCGCGACCGCTGGTACGTGCCCGATCCCAACAAGGCGGGCGACCTGGAGAAGCTGCGCGAGAAGGCGCTGCTCAAAGAGTTCGATGAGTACAAAGCGGCGAAAAAGAAACTCAAGGTCTTCCGCATAGAGGCTGTCCGCGCCGGATTCAAGAAAGCCTGGCAGGAGCGTGATTACGCCGTCATCGTCGCCGTGGCCGTGGCCGACAAGATCCCCAACAACGTCCTGGAAGAAGATCCCAAACTGCTCATGTGGTACGACCAGGCGGTAACTCGCATGGCTGATGAATAGGGCGGCTTCAATGAAAAAGGTACTTTATACATCGAAGAGAGATGTTTTTAGCACTTGGTTGAATGATTTCTACGTGCAGAAAAGGTCCAGATACATCTGGGCACAAATTTGTTATGACTGGAACACTGCCGAACTGCTACATGTTGTTTTTGAAAAGAACTCAGAAAATCAGGCATATATCCAATGGCCGGTGCAAGTGCCGGGAGTTCCTGTGACTAACATAGATTTTACGACTGATTTTCCAACCTTGGAAAACGGAGATCCATGGGATTACCTATCATGGCACAAAAGTGCATTAGGTTGTGACCTCATGAGCGAGCCGAGAGAAAAGCCTGAATCCTTTTGGGACTGGAGACTGAAAACTCGACCGCAAGGGAATGTGCCGCGTGGTAAAGCCAAGTAACCTTGTTCGATGCGTGCACAAGAAATAAATCGCGGGATGCCGTGGGTGGAAAAGCGAAGCGCCTGTGTCTTAAAGAAAACCGGATTGGAAAAGCTGGCTAAACGCCTTAACCTTGCCAAGAGGGCACTTTGCAGTGCTTTAATCTCGAAGTAGATGTGGTTGGCGAGTGTTATCGTTATCTGTTGAGGTGAGTTTTCCAGAACCAGTGGCTTGGACTTGGCTGTGATCTCCCAAGGAGGGCGGTTGTCGGCGACCCCTTGTTCATAACGCAGACTGTTATTGGAGGAAAGCTGCGAAAGTAGCTTGCTAATCTCTTGTTTGGAAAGCTTTTTATCTGAGAAAGATGTTGCCACTGATCGTCAATGATATTTAATTCTGTATCGACAAATGAACTGTTGCCCGAGCGCCTGGCTTCATGCTGTAGCGGTAAAGCGATCAAGTTGCCGAACCCTCCTTCCGGCAGAATATCCTGATTGGGAAACAGTCTGTCGTAAGAGTCGAAGGATAGATTTGGGTAAATCTCCATGGCGGCATCGAGAAGTCCAAAACCCAGTAAGCGCGCTTCATTGGCCGGAATTCGATCTTTGAAAAATACCCATAGGTGGGCGCCATTGCCCGAACGTGAGATTTCTATAGTATGAGGTACGCTGTATCTCTCACAGGCTCGGGCCATCGCTTTTACTTCTTCTTGCCAGTTCCCTTTGTCGAAATCGGCGGCCAGCAAATAACAGGTATTGTCCTGGAGCAACAGGTAGAGGCCCACGACCTGTAGCCCTGCTAAGTGACGATAGATGACCCGATCGTTTAACACGCTAAACTGGCGATGATTGCATTCCTGGCATTTAATCCGCGGCTTGTTGCAGATTCCCTTTGCCCACTCGTTGTTACAGGCAACGGAGTAGCCGCTTCGCCCTAGTTGGTTTTGCCAGCGATTGGCAAAAATATTGGTGCGACCGCGGAACAGGCTGCTGAAAATTGCAATTTTTTGTTCCGGGGTGAGGGGGTTTGGTATAGAAACTGTGGGTCTGGGGTTTCGCAGTTCCTTCCTGAGCTCTATGAGCTGCTGCTTTTCCTGCTCGAGTTCCGCCAACCTTGCATCGATAGTGGCGATATCTCCATATTTATTCCCCATGACGTCTTGGTGTGACATAAGCCTGGTTACAGTGATTCAAGCGACGCTATAGGTATGAACAGTTTCATGGGGTTGTCCGTTAACGGAAAAAAGAAGTCGAAAGACTGGTAGAAAGCTAGCGCATCCTGGTCGAGCACGTCGAGAACCACGCCCAGAGCGGGTATGCCCTTCGGGTTGCTTGCTATTTGATAGGCGTGTCTAAGTGCGTATACCAGCGTTTTTGCGCCCAAGCCTTGCCGGTGAAACCGTCGGTCGATGCCAAGTTGAGCAAGCAGGATCACCGGAACAGGGTAGCGCGGCAGTCGGGATGGGTCAGGTAGTTCTTCACGAACCAGGGTCTGATGGGCCAAGGTGTAATAAGCCGCTACATGAGATTTTCCTGGGCTTTCTTTGCCGATATAGGCTTCGGGCGTATAGGGCAGAACAAAAGTCCGGTTGAGGTTCAGTGCCATATTCTTTGCCGCGTAGCGGCGCAGATAGGTGTTAATGGCATCCTTGCCGCAATCGAAAGATTTAACATTGATCGCCCTGGTATCCAGGGGCAAAAACTCAGGCCTTGGCATTCAGCGCGAAGCCCTTTTGGTCAAGTGCTTGTGCTGCCTTACGGAGTTTGGCCGTTGGTGCTGGCGGGTTGTCACAAGCCTCGCAAAAGGCATCAAACTGGGCATTGGTCAGTTGGATGCTGCTGTAGGCTTCCAGTACCTCTGGCGCATGTTGATTCACCAATTGCGTGACGTAGGCCTTGATGCTGGTTAAGCCCGACGCGCGTGCAGCGCGCTCTGCCAGTGCATAGGTTTCTTCATCCCACTGCATTTCATAACGTAAAATTTTGGACATGGCGACCTCCAAACTCTGAATACGGAATATCTCCGTAATTGTTAATTATTATTACGGGTTTTATCCGTAAAGGCAAATGCTTTGTTGTCGAAGGTAAGTTGCACCCGTAATTGACTGTAACAATACAGTGTGAGAGTCTGCGTTACTGTATTGTTACAGCTTTAAAGGGTGGAGATGAAGGCAGAATTCGAGAAGCTATTGCAACCTTACTCAATCGAGCCTGGTTCCTTGCTGCCAGCGATATTCAATATTTTTGCGTTGTGGCATCTTAGCGGGTACGAGCAAATGATTCTGCTGGGTCTGAGCAACGAAAAGACGCTATACAATTGGAAAAGTCGGCCAGACAAAGCGAAGTTGCCCCGGGACTTTCTGGAGCGGGCCAGTTATATCCTAGGCATTTATAGAGCGTTACAGATTCTCTTTCCCGATACGGAGTGCAGCGATCAGTGGCTTCACTCGCCGAATGACAATCCGATGTTCGGTGGCTCGGCACCAATGGAAAAAATGCTAGGTGGTTTCGTCGTCGATTTGGCAGCTGTAAGGGAGTTTCTCGACAGCTGGCTTTCGGAGTAATAGCAGGGGCTATAGTCACGTGAAGATGTTTTCTGCGTGCGGGGTTAGAGGGCTGGCGATGAAGCTGGATTTGGGAGGTTGTCTTCAGATACGCCGTAAAATGGCGCATTTATCCGCTCAAAATAAATTTTTTTACAAGAAATTTCTGTGCATGGTATTTTTTATGGCATTTGTAGTGCTTATGGTTTTATGTAATTGATTTTAAAGAATATTATCTATCTGTTTTACAATAGAGTGGGAATAACTGGAATTGATCGGTTCTGGCTGGTATCAATCTGTATTCCCAAGGATTTGAGCTCTCATTCTTATTTTTATACTGGGCGTGATGAGTTTTAAGTAGGGTATGTACGCTGGCCTGCGGAAGGTCTGGCGCTAGCTTTAGGCTTGACTATACGATGGAGTATAAGAGATAAAAAAGCCCCAATTAGGGGCTTTTTAGTTTACGCTGCGTTTCTTTTGTCTTTTAAAGACTGATAGTCTTCATAGATCTTTTCAAGCTTGCTAGAGTTCGCTAACAAGTATTCGAAGGATGCTAACGATGCTTTTGAGCCTTCGCCCATGGCAACCACAATTTGCTTGTAAGGTACTGTGGTGACATCGCCAGCGGCATAAACACCGGGTTGAGAAGTTTCACACTTTTCGTTAATGACGATTTCACCAAACTTTGTGGTTTCAACCACATCGCCTAAGAATTTACTATTGGGCACTAAGCCAATCTGGACAAAGACACCGTCAAGTTCAATGTTGTAATTAGCCTCTGTTGCTCTATCAGTGTATTCGATAGACGAGACTTTACCATTGCTTGCATGAATTTCTTTCGTTGCGACGTTCTTTAAAATAGTAATGTTGTCTCTCGCTTCGGCTTGGTCGATTAAGACTTGGTCGGCTTTTAGCTCAGGCATAAACTCAAAGACGGTGACTGACTTTACAATACCGGCTAAGTCTAGTGCGGCTTCAATGCCTGAGTTACCGCCACCGATTACGGCAACATCTTTGCCTGTAAAGAATGGCCCATCACAGTGTGGACAGTAAGCCACGCCATTGCCGACGTTTTCTTTTTCGCCAGGAACACCAAGCTCTCTCCAGTTAGCACCTGTTGCGATAATCAAGGTTTTACTGTCTATGATTTCACCTGACGATAGCGTAATTGTTTTGATATCACCTTGCTCTATATCAGTAACCCGTAAGTGCTCTTTCACTGTAATGTTGTATTCGTTTAGGTGCGCCAGTAGCGCAGCTGATAAATCTGTTCCAGTGGTTTTAGGGACAGAAATTAAGTTTTCAATAGCCATAGTGTCCTTCACTTGGCCACCGATTCGGTCGGCGATTAAGGTGATCTTCAGGCCCTTACGCGCGCTGTAAATTGCAGAACTTACGCCTGCTGGGCCGCCGCCAATAACAACAAGGTCTTGCAGCGGTAGTTTTTCATCACTGTTAGTTTGTCCTATTGATGGGTTTTGCTCTAGCAATTTATCGATTAACTCTGCTGCGGTAACTTTACCGTTGGCAAATAATTCACCGTTTAGGTAGACGCTAGGAACGCCTTGAATGTCTCGCTCTTCAATGATGTCTTGGAACAGGCCACCGTCGATCATTTCTGCGGAAATGTTTGGGTTGATAAACGCAAACTGGTTCAAGGCTTGTACTACGTCAGGGCAGTTATGACAGCTTAGGCTGACAAACACTTCGAAGTTCATCTCTTGGTCAATGTTTTTGACCATATTTTGTAATGAGCTGTCTAGTTTAATTGGAGTGCCTGCTACTTGAAGAACCGCTAATACTAGTGAGTTAAACTCGTGTCCCGATGGAATACCAGAAAACTGGATCCCTGAGTTTTCGCCATCAACTTCAAGAAGAAAGCTGATTGGACTGCGAACTTGACCATTAAGGTCACGCTCTTCAAATTGAACTTTGTCACTGACACTGGCAAAGCTTTGTAGAAAGCCTTTAAGTTCATCGCGTTTAGAATGCTCACCGGTTTGCAAGACGAAAGTCACCGTTTTTTGCAAATCTGCGGTATAGCCTTCCAAAGCTTCTAATATTTGTTTGTTTAGCATAATGTGTTTCCTGCTTTGCAAAATTGGCTGAGTGAGTTTTATCTGATGACGATGAAAATATTTGCAGTCGCTAATGTTTAAGCGCGCTAGGTGGGCGGTGAAGCTCACCTAGCGCTGACAATAATGAGCTAGGGATAGATAGGTTGCCGACTATTGTGCAGACTTAAAATTAAGCGACTTAAATCTTACCGACTAAGTCTAATGATGGTGCGAGAGTATCTTCACCTTCTTTCCAAGCTGCTGGACATACCTGGCCTGGATTGTCGCGAACATACTGAGCCGCTTTAATTTTGCGAACTAACTCTTTAGCATCGCGACCAACACCTTCAGCTGTAATTTCCATAACCTGAATCACTCCGTCTGGGTCAACAACGAATGTGCCGCGATTTGCTAGACCCTGGTCTTCTCGCATAACGTCAAAGTTGCGAGTGATTTCACCTGTTGGGTCACCAATCATGGCATAGCTAATTTTGCCAATAGTGTCCGACGTTTCGTGCCATGCTTTGTGTGTGAAGTGCGTATCCGTTGATACAGAAAACACTTCAACACCGCGGCTTTTAAGTTCTTCATAATGGTCCGCTAAGTCAGCTAATTCAGTAGGACATACGAATGTGAAATCTGCAGGGTAGAAGAAAAATACTGCCCATTTTCCTTCGATATCTTTGTTAGAAACTTCAATGAATTCACCATTCTTAAATGCGCTAGCTTTAAATGGTTTAATTTCTGTGTTGATAAGTGCCATATCTGGCCTCCTATTAGTTACGTTAATGCTGGACTCTGTATGAGTTCGTAGATGAGTATAGGAATTGCCGGTAGTTTAGTAAATTTGAATAAACTGAAGTTAAAGTTCTATAATATTGAACTACTGGTGTCGATGGAGTGATTAAATCATGGTGTCGTTTAGGCAGTTGATTTATGCTTTAACCGTTGAAGAAACCCTGCATTTCAAGAAAGCTGCAGAGCGCTGCAATATTAGTCAATCGGCCTTAAGTACGGGGTTGAAACAGTTAGAGCAGCATTTAGACCTGCAAATTTTTGAGCGTGACAATAAGAAGGTATTGGTAACGCCCTTAGGACAGGAGGTGTTGAATCGTGCCAGGGAAATTGTGCTACAGCTAAAATCCCTCGAAGAGTTGTCTGAAAGCATTAAGCAGCCACTTAGTTTTCCGTTATCGCTAGGTGTTATTCCTACCATTGCACCTTATTTGTTACCAAAGATATTCCCTTTGCTACACGAGCAGTATCCGAAAGCAGAGTTACGCATTGTTGAAGAGCAGTCTCATGTCTTGGTGGATATGGTGCGTAAAGGAGAATTGGATACGGCTATCTTGGCGCTGCCTTATGAGCATGAAGGCCTGTTATCCTTGGAGTTCTGGCAAGAAGACTTCTATTGGGTCACCCTTAGAGGCGATCGCTTTAGCGGCAAAAAAGAAATCAACAGTGACGAGTTGATGCAAAGTAATCTCATGTTACTTAATGAAGGTCATTGTCTTAAAGATCATATTCTTGATGCCTGTAAGTTATCCGATAAACAAACGGAGCATGGCTTTGCGGCAACCAGTTTAAACACCTTGGTTCAAATGGTGCTAGGGCGTCTAGGGACAACGCTCATTCCGGCCATGGCGATGGATCAACTTGTGTCACAAAATAAGGAGCTTATAGCCGTGCATTTAAGTGAGCCTGGGCCACATCGACGCATTGCATTTCTTATACGACCGAACTTTACACGAATGGCGAGCGTAAAGGCTTTGAAAGATCTGTGTCAGCAGGCCCTTTGATCTTGCCACGCCAAACAGGCCTCATCACTAAACGGCACTACTTTCTGAAGACAGCTCTGAGCTGATAAGGTGTATTAGATTGGATCTAATCTGGCTGGCACTGCAAAAATTGCTTAACTGTCAGGTTAAGTCTGAGCTACTATAAATCAAGTCTCCTTCCCCTCCTTCCACTATTAATATTTCGCTTCCTCGCGAAGTTAGGTGATAAAAGACGGTGCAGCCGGCCCTTCTGTTAATAGTAGCTTAAATATTGTTGCTCCAAGGAAAATAACAGTGCAGCGGGAGTTTGTAAGGACTCGTAGGAGGGCATGGCTGTAATGAGGGGCTAATAAGCAAGCGAGACCACGACTTAAGGCCGTTTCGTATCTTCAGAGCATCCACTCTATTGGCAGCTTAGATAGTAGCCATAGTGCGGCACGTTTCACCGCGGTACTGCCGGGCTCAGTGCTGTAGATGATTTCTTCGCCGCTGTGGCGATCTATCCATTGCAACTTGCCGGCTTCGTTTAAGCTCACTTGGTAGGCGCTGTGTAAAACTTCTGCCTTGAACTGATCTTCGAGCTCACTGGCAATCTCCGGGCTTTCAATCACAAAGCCAAGTTCAGTGTTTAAGTGCATTGAGCGTGGATCAAAGTTGAATGATCCGATAAAGATGCGCGAGCGATCTACGGCAAAGGTTTTAGCGTGAAGGCTGGATGAGGAGCTACCGAAAGGGCATGCTTTTGAGTGCCGGCCGCTGTGGCCAGCTAATTGGCGAAGTTCGTACAGGCGAATGCCGGCTTTGAGTAGGGCCTTGCGGTGCTTGGCATATCCCGCGTGGACGGGCAATACGTCGGTAGCCTCCATCGCATTAGTTAATATACTCACACTAAGCCCTTGACGAGCCAGCCTGCTAAAGGCTTTTACGCCGGCCTCTGTCGGCACAAAATAAGGGGATACCAACACTAAGCTATGTTGGGGTTGGCCGATAACTTCAGCCATAGCATGGATCAGAAGCTCTTCTTCCTCGACTCTGCTTAGACCTTTTGCGGGGTCGTCGCTGATCATTTTCGCCGGCGCCCATACCATCGGTAGTTGGCCTTGTAGAAGATCGCGGACAAAGGTGGAGTTGCTCACTGCTGTGAGGTAATTGTCGCGTTCGGCAGTGCTGGCAGTGCTGAGGGGCGTTAAGGGGGTAATATCTACCGAATCAGGCCGATGGGGCCTGACGATAAGCTCTACGGGATAGGCCGACTGACTGGTCCAGTATCGATCGAAGTCCTCGGATACATCTTGCACTACAGGGCCGACCAATAATGCATCGAGGTCTGCTTTTAGGGCGCCGCTGGTAGCGCCAAAGTAATCATCACCTATATTGCGACCGCCGATGATGGTGGCGCGGTTGTCCGCAGTGAATGATTTGTTATGCATGCGACGGTTACTGCGTTCAAAGTCAGTGATGAAACCAAGCCATTTTGCTTGGCGCAGGATAAAGGGATTAAATAAGCGAATTTCAAAATTTGGTATCGCTGCGAGTGCCGCCAGTTCTTTATCGAGGCCAGCGGTGCCATTGTCGTCCAACAGAAGTCTCACTCGAACCCCGCGAGCGGCGGCTTCCCGCAGGGCTTCCAGCAGTAGCCTGCCAGTTACATCCTTAGTCCAAATATAGTATTGAATATCCAGTGTCCGCTCGGCGGTTTTGGCCAGTAACATGCGTGCTGCAAATGCATTGAGCGGGTTGCCCAAAGGGTAGGTGCCGCTTTTGCCTTGCTGCTTTGCAAGCTGAGGGGCAATAGCAAGGCCTAAGAGGGTATTACTCGCCTCCGCTTCAGGCAGTGCAGATGAGGCACTGCGCTGATCTAGTGAGGGCAGGGCACATCCGCTGGCAAAGATGCACAGCGAGCCGACAATGAGTAGTGAGCGCAGAAAAGTTGTCATCGACATAAGGTGGGCCTGAGCTGTAGGGGTTTTGCAAATTTACCATTAACGCCATGCCTCTCGCTGCTACATCGAATGGCTTAGGGCATGACTTGGGGCAAACCATGAGCATCATGCTTTATAGAAATCACTCAGCTAGAAGGCGATATAAACTGTCTTTATTGATAGTATTTCAGAGCATGCTAATTTTCATGGTACCAGTCTAAGCAGGCAATCTTAAGCGGTTGAAATAAATCTAATAAAAGGCTGATCGACAGCAATAAAACATGCAGCGTTAAGCCCCTTAGTTTATTCTCCGAGCCTGAAGTTAAGTCCTTAAGGGGGCAAAACGATGAGGGCAGTAATTATTTTGGCCTCAATGATTAAGTCAGCAGGAGTTTGAACAGGCTGTGAGTAAGCTTAGCGATTACGTACGCTCCAAGGCAGTATTGGTTGACGACGATGAGGTGAACCGCGTTTGCCGCGATCTGCCAGAGTCAGCCTGTCACCAACAGCCGCGCAATTTTGTTTTGCAGCTTAGCTCACTGAGCCTCACTAAAGTGGGCGAGGGGCTGGCTGATACCAAACTGGTATTGGCTTGGTTGCTGGGTGCGATTGGGGCTCCCACCTGGGCAATAGGTCTACTGGTGCCGATACGTGAAGCACTGGCAATGCTACCGCAACTGCTGATTTCAGCGCGTATACGACAGATGGCTATTCGCAAGTCGGTCTATGTTGTTGGCTGTGTTGTACAAGGTTTGGCCATTGTCAGTATCGGTGTTGTTGCTCTGACGCTCTCTGGGAACCTAGCGGGCATGCTTTCAGTGCTACTGATTGCGGCATTCGCGCTAGGCCGCAGCTTGTGTTCGATCAGTCACAAGGATGTGTTGGCTAAGACAGTGGACAAGGGGCGGCGCGGTACCGTCAGCGGGCTGGCAGGAAGTATTGCTGCAGCGGCGACGCTACTGTTAGCTGTAGGATACTCGACAGGCTGGATTCCGCTTATAGTGCCGGTAGTAGCTGCTGCGGTTATCCTGGGCGGCCTGATGTGGTTGGCCGCTGCCTTAGTATTTCACTCCATACGAGAGTATTCTGGCGCGACTGAAGGGGGTATTGATGGTTTTGCGGCAGTGATCGCCCAGCTCGGTTTACTGCGCAGTGATCTATCCTTGCAACGCTTGATTATGACCCGAGTGTTACTGCTGTCCACTGCCCTAGCCCCGCCATTTTATATCGCACTGAGCGGTGAACAGGAGTCCAGTAGTTTAGGTTCGTTAGGATTATTTATGCTGGCGTCAGCGGGCGCGGGCTTGCTGAGCTCCTATGTCTGGGGTCGACTCGCCGATCGCTCTAGCCGTCGCGTACTGATGGTGGCGGCATTGTTGGCAAGCATAGCCAACGGCCTTGCTGCTTGTGCTGCACTACTCATGCCGGAGCAATTAGCCTCAGCCTTCTTCATTCTGCCGATCTTACTGTTTGTGCTGACCATTGCTCATCAGGGGGTTAGGCTCGGTCGCTCGGTCCATGTTGTTGATATGGCGGATCTCGACAGCCGCGCTACCTATACTGCACTTAGTAATTCAGTGGTGGGTCTGCTTCTTCTCGCCGGCGGTGTGTTTGGTGTGATCGCCCAATATTTTGGAGTAGGGGTGGTGCTGGCCATCTTTGCAGTGATGGCGGCGCTGGCCATACTGGCTGCTTCGCGATTGGAAGAGGTTCAGGCCCCTATTAGTAATTAGGCTCATCTAAGGCGCCAGAGAGTTAGCTTACTCTAAGTTTTTGGCTAGGTGATCGACTAAGAGTCGTATTCGTGGCGAGAGGTGCCGGTTATGTGGATAAACGGCCCACACGCCCTCATCGGTCTCGGCAAATTTGTCTAAGACACTGACTAGATTGCCCTTTTTGATGTGCTCTTCAACATAGTAGTCGGGCAGCTGAACTAGCCCTAGTCCTTTCAGTGCTGCGTCTAATAAGCCAGAGCCACTGTTGCAAGTGAGGTTGCCACTTACTCGCAGTAGTCGCTCTCGGCCTTCCTCTCTAAATCGCCAGTAGTCTAGAGTACCTAAAAGACAGTTATGCTTAGCCAGCTCAGATAATGAGTGAGGGCTGCCGTAGCGCTCTAGGTAGCTCGCTGAGGCACAAACGTAGTTTGTTCGTTTGCTTAGCTTTCTCGCCATCAAGCTCGAGTCAGCTAATTTTCCCAAGCGAATTGCTATGTCATAACCCTCTTCTACCAGATCAAGCTGTAGGTTGGTTAAGTTGACAGTAATTTGCACATCCGTGTGTTGCTGCAAAAAATTGTTCAGCAGGGGTAGCACCTTCATTTCGGCGTAGGTGACGGGTGCTGTGAGCTTTATTTTACCTTGGGGTCGACTCTGAAGATTGCTTACTGCGCGCTCGGCTGCATCTAGGCCGTCGAGTACGCTGCGGCAATGCTGGTAGAAGATCTCACCCTCTTGAGTCAGGGAAACTTTGCGGGTTGTGCGATAAAACAACTTGATATTCAAGCGTTTCTCTAGGGCACTGACTTGTCGGCTTACCTGGGGCGTTGAGATAGCTAGTTTTTTAGCGGCTTGAGTAAAACTCTGCGTTTCGGCGACCTGAACAAACTCGCTGATACCTTCCCACTGCATGATTGTTTCCACTGTGTAAAAGTGAATTGCATAATAATAGGATTATCTATTAATTGGAAATGGATATACTGGCTACATCATAATATGAATTGGCCTATAGTAAGAGCTTGTTCTATTAACAATCCCCTAAACAGTGAGGATCAACATGTCTGATAAATTCATAAAATCAAGAGCCGCTATTGCCTGGGGGCCAAAGCAACCACTATCTGTCGAGGAAGTGGATGTTATGTTGCCAAAGAAAGGCGAGGTACTGGTAAAAATAGTGGCATCGGGTGTTTGCCATACCGATGCTTTTACTCTCTCTGGCGATGACCCCGAAGGTATTTTCCCTAGTATTCTAGGGCACGAGGGTGGCGGCATTGTGGAGCAGGTTGGCGAAGGCGTCAGCAGTGTTCAGGTAGGGGATCATGTCATCCCTCTCTATACTCCGGAGTGTGGCGAATGTAAGTTCTGCCTGTCGGGAAAAACTAACCTCTGTCAGAAGATCCGAGAAACTCAAGGCAAGGGGTTGATGCCCGACGGTACTACCCGCTTTTATAAAGATGGTAAGCCCATTTACCACTATATGGGTTGCTCAACATTCTCCGAATACACAGTCATGCCGGAAATTGCTTTGGCTAAGATTAACCCCGAGGCACCCTTAGAAGAGGTTTGCTTACTCGGCTGTGGTGTGACCACGGGTATGGGCGCGGTAAGCAAAACAGCCAATGTTCAAGAAGGCGACACTGTGGCTATTTTCGGGCTCGGTGGCATCGGTCTATCTGCCATCATTGGTTCGACCATGGCAAAAGCCTCGCGCATTATCGCCATTGATATTAACGAAAGTAAGTTTGAGATGGCGCGTAAGTTGGGTGCCACAGACTGTATTAACCCAAAGGATTACGACAAAGCTATTCAGGATGTGATTGTCGAGTTAACCGACGGTGGCGTGGACTTTTCCTTTGAATGTATCGGCAACGTCAACACCATGCGTTCTGCCCTAGAGTGCTGTCATAAGGGCTGGGGTGAATCTGTCATCATTGGGGTGGCCGGAGCCGGACAGGAAATCTCTACCCGTCCCTTCCAGTTAGTAACCGGTCGAGTCTGGCGTGGTTCGGCATTTGGTGGTGTGAAAGGCCGCTCTGAATTGCCAGACTATGTCGAGCGCTATTTAAAGGGCGAGTTCCAGCTCAATGACTTTATTAGCTACACCATGGGGCTAGATGACATCAACGAAGCCTTTGATTTATTGCACCAAGGTAAAAGCATTCGCTCTGTGATCCATTTTAACAAATAGAGATGACACTGCAGCCTCCGCAGGGGGCTGCTATCAGGAGAGTAGAAGTGACAATTGAAAATGTGAGTGTAAACAAAATTTTTGGTGGTTGGCATAAACAGTATTCGCACTTTTCTAAAACCTTAAACTGTTCTATGCGCTTTGCTATCTACCTACCGCCGCAAGCTTCCAGCGGGAACAAAGTACCAGTGCTTTATTGGCTATCTGGATTGACCTGTAATGACGAAAATTTTAGCCACAAGGCCGGTGCACAGCGCGCTGCGGCGGAGCTGGGTGTTGCCATCGTTATACCGGACACCAGTCCAAGAGGTGAAGATGTAGCTGATGATGAGGCCTATGATCTCGGTCAAGGAGCGGGCTTTTATGTCAATGCTACGCAAGCACCCTGGAGCAAACACTACCAAATGTACGACTATGTGGTGGATGAGCTTCCTCAGTTGATCGAAGCGACATTCCCAGTGTCGGACAAGCGAGCCATTAGTGGCCACTCGATGGGCGGTCACGGGGCCTTGGTTATCGCACTGCGACACCCAGAGCGGTACCTTTCCGTATCGGCATTCAGTCCCATTAGTAACCCCATCGATTGCCCTTGGGGACAGAAAGCTTTTAGTACTTATCTTGGCAAGGATAGGGAAGCTTGGCGTAGCTACGATGCTAGCGAATTGATGCGTGAGGCCAAGGATTTTGTCCCGGCACTGGTTGATCAGGGCGAGGATGATAACTTCTTGCTAGAGCAGCTTAAGCCGGAGGCATTAACCGCAGCGGCTAAGGCCAGCAACTATCCCTTAGAGCTTCGTATGCAGGACGGCTACGACCACAGCTACTACTTCATCGCGAGCTTTATCGATGAGCATCTGCGCTTTCACGCTGCACACTTGTATCAGTAATCGCGGGCCAGGCAGGCCTCGTATGAATTGAATCAGTGCCCAATGACAGCTTAAAACCCAGCGAAATGCTGGGTTTTTTTGTTTATAAGCTCGCTACAAGCAGATAGTAGTAGAGATAAGCATTTGCCCCTAAGGCGGTAATTAGGCTTATAGTAAGCTTTGACTGAGTTTAGCTAGTGCTAATCGCTGGGCAACTTCAGCGAGCTTGCCTAGCTGAGCAAGTACCAGAAAAAGGAAGCTCTAGATATGAAAATTATTTTTTTAGGTGGCGCAGAAACAGTAACAGGCTCTAAGTTCTTAGTGGAAACAGACACTACGCGAGTATTGGTCGATTGTGGTTTATTTCAGGGTTACAAGTGGTTGCGTCGCCGTAATCGAGAGCCAGTCCCCTTAGACATTGCTTCATTGGATGCCGTTATCCTCAGCCATGCTCACTTGGATCATTCTGGCTACGTTCCAGTGCTTTACAAGCATGGCTATCGAGGTCCGGTGTATGCCCATCACGCGACGCTTGAGTTGTGTGCTATTTTATTTGCCGATAGTGGTCATTTGCAGGAGGAAGAGGCGCGTTATCTTGAGCGCCACAAAATAAGTCGTCATGACAAACCTGAGCCACTTTACAATCAAGATGATGCCGAAGCTTGCATGGAGTTGTTTCGTCCAATTGACTATGAACAGCAGGTAAGTGTTGGCGAGATCAGTTTTTATATACAAGCAGTAGGGCATATTCTCGGCGCAGGAAGTGTCATTGTGGAGGCTGAGGGTAAGTGCATAGGTATTTCTGGTGATGTAGGCCGTCCTAAGGATATATTTATGAATGCGCCTAAGCCTTTACCGGCTCTAGATCTACTGCTGCTTGAGTCGACATACGGTGATCGTAAGCACAGCCTTGAAGATCCTTATAGCGAACTGGCTGAGCTTATTAATAGCACCACGAATAATGGAGGTAGTGTGTTAATCCCCTCTTTTGCAGTGGGAAGAGCGCAGGTGCTGCAATACATGATATGCCGCTTAAAACAGGAGCAACGTATACCCAATTTGCCAGTGTACTTAGATAGTCCGATGGCGATTGACGTATCGGAAATTTATTGGAACTACCCTGAGCAACACAAGCTCACGAAAGAAGAATGTTTCGACATGGGTAAGTCGACTATTTACACCCGCTCTATCCAAGAATCCAAAGATTTAATGGAGCAGAAATTTCCCCACATCATTATTGCTGGAAGTGGTATGGCTACTGGCGGAAGAATCATCCACCATTTTAAACAATTATTGTCGAACCATAGAACCACGGTGATTTTTGCAGGTTTTCAGGCGGGGGGCACCCGCGGCGCTAAAATGGTCGGAGGTGCAGAAACGATAAAAATACATGGCCAATGGGTTCCAGTTAAAGCGCGCATTGAAATACTGGAAGGCTTATCTGCCCACGCAGATTACAGCGAGCTTGAGCAGTGGTTAAAACAAAGTGCTCTTGAACCAGGGACTCAAATACAACTGGTCCACGGCGAGCCGGAAGCTTCCGAAACCATGCGGGATTACTTGAACCAAAACACCAAGTTTGAGGTGAATGTCGCGGGCTACCGCAGCATATTGCACCTCTAATTTATTTGGAAACTAACTGCATAGGCTTTAGTCCTTGGCTTGTTAGTTGTTCCATTTATTAGATCTCGTTGTTAGTCATATAGCGTATGAGTTCTTCAAGCTCTTCTTCATTACAGTCGTAACATGATCCCATGGGCGGCATGGCATTCATGCCATCCATCACGTTTGCCAACATTGCTTCGAGGCCTTTTTTAGAGCGCTCTGACCAGTCAGAGGCCTTGCCCGTCATTGGGGCTCCAGTGCCTTCAATGCCATGGCATACTTTGCAGTTCGTGTTATAGATTTCTAGGCCACGTGCATCTAACACTATGTTGGCTTGTTGCGCACTAGCAACTTGGGCCTTGCTGTCGATGTTGTTATCACTGCTACAAGCGGCTAAGGCGAGCACAGCACAGAACGAGATTGATTTACCAAGTTTTAAGTATGTCATTTTTTCAAAGGTCTCGATTTATTGAATATTAATTACTTAGCTGCATACTTTTGCCTAGCTCAATATATTTGGGGCTAGCTTGAAGGCTTGGATAGAGCGCTAATCAAGCGCCACAGTGTTTAAGTTTTTACTGCGACATTAAGCCTCCCCTAAGAGCTCTCGCAGGTATGAGTTTAGCATTCTACCTTTAGGATCCAGCTCTTGGCGGATGGTTTTGAACTGCTGCCAATTCGGGTATAACGAAGCAAGCGACTGGTCAGTAAGGCTGTGCCATTTCCCCCAGTGTGGGCGTCCGCCATATTTCCAAAATACCGGTTCTATGGTAGCTAGATAGTCGCGCCACTTGGGGTACTTAGCAAATTGGTGGACCGAAATACTGCAGCCGTCTTGGTCACTAAACATCCCGATCATTGTGTCGTCGCCTTTCACGTATCGGTATTCGAGTGGGAAGGCCACCTCAGGTGCTTTGTCTCTGATGGTTTGCAGCACCTCCCGCAGGCAATCGACACCCAAATCGGCGGGTACGGTGTATTCCATTTCTATAAACAGGGTGGTGCGCGGGTGAGCGAGCACATCGTATGAAGGGCCTATGCGATGTTCTATGCCCCTAACTGCCATTTCTAAGCCCATGTTATAAACCGACTGGGAAAGTGCGGGCAATTTATTGCTGAGATTGAATAGTTTCTCCATATCTGCCAGCGCATCGGGGTTGTTCGTGATCTGATCAGCGGCGCCAGCTTGCGCTGGGTTAGTCACAACAACCAGCGTTTTATCAGAGTTGGGTAGAGGAAATAGTTCAAACTGTTCATTATCGCGATTGAGCTGTTCGATATTGTCTAGTGTCGCTTCGATATCCGCCAGCCAAGTTTGTTGATGTAGACGGTGTTTTTCTCGATTTTGGAAGCGCAATCGAGTGATAACTCCTAGTACACCTAAACCGTTGCGGGCTGCATTAAAAAGATCTGTGTTTTTTTCTGCACTGCAGCGGATCGATTCTCCATCTGGAGTAATGAGCTGCAGCTCGCTTACGAAAGATGAAATACAGCCAAGCTCATTACCTGTGCCGTGGGTCGAGGTTGATATAGCCCCTGCCATGCTCTGATAGTTGATATCCGACATGTTGATAATAGCTTGATCAATCTCTGCCATCATGGGGCCGTAGGCAAACAGTTTAGTTCCAGACCAAACCTCGGCTTGCAGTGTATTGGCATCATGGCTGATCAGGCCTTTAAGCCTGTCCAAACTTAAAAGGGTCCCATCACTAGGGACAAGCCCAGACCAAGAGTGACCAGATCCCATCGGGCGGATTTCACCGCTGGAGTCACGCAGCAGTTTGATAATGTCATCTTCGGAGCGGGGCACAGCAATGTGTTGTGGCAGGCTTTTTTGATTACCGGCCCAGTTTTGCCACCTCAGCCGGCGCTTAGTGCTGGCTTGTTGCGCTGTTGCTAGTGCTGGGCTCAGTAGCAGAGCGGCCGATAACTGGCAGCTAGCCGCAATGACTCGACGGCGGCTCCAGAGCTTGTTTTCAGTCATTTAATGCTGCCTTAGATATGATTGTTTTTTATCTGGGAGTCTTAGCTTTATGCTGAGTCCATACAATACAGACTTATTAATTACTCTGGCAAGAGCATAAAGGGCAGCAGATTCTCCGCCTCCGGCTTAGATGCACTGCCGCTGCTAGATATGCTTGCTGGGGTGCTTTCTGCGGCAGCAATTGGGCTTGGCGAGCCCATGGCAGGAGCTGCCGCAGCAAGGGTTGTAGCTTTTGACCTTAGCAAGCTACTGCCAAAGCACTAGCCAGTGGGATAGCGCGAAATCACTGCCAAGTCATGCCGCCCAGGAATGTCCTTCCTTCGAACGGCCATAACTTTGGCACCTGAGCGCAGAGCGCGGCCGGCAATCTCATCTACAATACCGTAGTTAATAGCATCACTTTTACTGCCGAAAGTTACTTCCCCCGTTTCCTCGTCAATAAAGCCATCAACTACACTATCGATATCTACCAGCAAACGGTCAATTCCGCCGTAAGTAGCCAAGCGAGCTGCATCGGAAATGTCGGTGGTTGTGCGCCTCTGGCCAGTGCGCTCTTCAAACAGGCGGTGAAAGTCTTCAATTAAATCTGCGTAGTGAGCATCTAGCACCGGTCTTGCCGCGGCCGCCAACTCTGATTCGCTCAAATGATCGGGGTTGCCTGCAATAATCTTGGCAAGAGTGGGAACAGCGCTCATTGAGCGGAACAGTGCCGCTAGGCTATTAGTCGTAGCTAATATAAGCGGGCGATCCGAGTTCAGTAGAATAGGGCGCAGTGCTTTATTAATTTTGCGTACATATCTTGTCAGATAGGGCTTATGTCCCTGTGCGCCGTGCATGTGGCCAAGGTTTGAATAGTCTTTAGTCGTAGCTTTACCAACAAGGTCTTCAAGGTCTTTTGGCAGCTCTGGCACATCAACTACCCTGGCTGGTAAGTCCGCAGATACCTCAATTAAGCGAACAGCCATTTCTGAAATCGCTAAGACATAGGCGCTGTGGGGAAAAGTAATCGCGCGTAATAAAGGCTTGAGATGAAAGCGATCGGATACCTCGACAATCTCGCTTAACTTGTTCGCTAAGCGATAGGTTCGCATTGATTCGGGTCTGAGGAATAGCGCTAAACTATTGGCCTGATGACTCCAGAAATCTTCATCTACTAATAGTTCTTCTACCTGTTCCTCTAATGAGGCAATGCCGCGCTTATCAAAGTTTGCTTCTTTTAACTGGCTTATAGCCTTTTTAAGTAAGTTGCGAAGGTTAATACGGCTCGCTTCAGTTTCACGGCTTAAGGGGGTTGTTGGCAGGTAGATGGAAACACAAGCCTTAGAACGAAGGAGGCTGAGATCACCGATTTCCCTAGCACTTGGAATGTCTACGTAATACATAAAAACTCTCCCATTAGCGAATGTTTTTTATACACGCAAGGCCAAGTCACCATAGCATATTCACAGACTAATAGTTTGCTGCACACCTTTAACACTGACTGTAGAAAGCTGCCGCGTCAGCCATTTATAGCTTACTCACTTAACGCGGCGCGCAATAATGCAGCAATCAATCAAAAAAATCAGAGCATTACTTTAGGAGTTGTTAAGTAGCTTGAGAGGAATTTCATAGCTCGGCTCCGGCCGCTTAAAGAGATATTCACCATGGCGAATCGATGCCAGTACATCAGCTCGCTGGCGCACAGCTTCAAAGGGTGACTTAGCATCCAGTACGAGGAAGTTAGCGGGCTTACCCTCTTCGATACCGTATTGATCTTCGACGTTTAAAGTCTTGGCACCATTGTAAGTGATTAAGTCCAAGCACCTGTCCAGTTCATCGAAGGACATGGTCTGCGCTAGATGGATGCCGTTATCCAAAATATTCATTAAGTTGCCATTGCCAACTGGGTACCAGGGATCGTTTATTGAATCTTGTCCAAAGCATATATTGATACCGCTCTCCCACAGCTCTTTCACCCGTGTTAAACCACGGCGCTTAGGATAGCTGTCTTGCCGGCCCTGCAAATAAGCATTCTCGGTAGGTAGAGCAATAAAGTTTAAGCCTGATTGCTGGAATAAACGCATCATACGAAATGCGTAGGCATTGTCGGCTGAGCCAAAAGAGCAGGTATGACTAGCTGCCGTTCGTGTACCAATGCTTTCGCTCATCACTAGGGCGTTGAGCAGCTCAACGAAGCGGCTCATTACATCGTCGGTCTCATCGCAGTGCACGTCGATCAGTTTGTCGTATTTGAGGGCTAGCTCAACTGTGCGATGGATGGACTTTTCGCCGATCTCCCGTGCCCACTCGAAATGCGGTATGGCTCCGACACAGTCCGCGCCCATTTTAAGCGCTTCCTCAACCATCTCGTCGCCGCCTTTGTAGGCATACATTCCTTCCTGAGGGAATGCGACGATCTGAATGGTGACCTTGTCTTTAAGTTGTTCGCGAACTTCTAGCATCGCTTTCAAGCCCGTTAGCCGAGGGTCATCTACGTCAATATGGGTGCGGATAAACTGGACGCCCTTGGACACTTCTTCTTGAATGCCTTTTAAGGCGCGCTCTTTTGCATCCTCAAGTGTTTGGGTTTTTTTGACATCGTGCCAGCGAGCAATGCCTTCGAATAAGGTGCCACTAGTGTTTGTGGCGCCTTCATTGCCTGCGGTATAGACATAGTCCAGGTGCAAGTGGGCATCCACGTAAGGGGGCAGGACCAATCTACCCTGCAGGTCTATTTCTTGGTCGGCATCGGGCAAGTTTGTGCCAATTTGTTGGATCACGCCATTGTTGTCGACCAAGATTTCGCTGGTCTCATCGTGTTGTCGATAGATCAGTGCATTGGTAAATTTTTTCATGATTTTCCCTTTCATTGATGAATGGCCGACGCTGAGGAAGCTCCCAGCGTGCGTTTAGCAAAAAATGCAAGGATTATGGCCAGGATAAAACAGGCCAGAGAGCTATAGACGATCAGTTTGACGCCCTTGTCTGGAAAATAAACCAGTAGCATCCCGCCAATCCATGTGGCGATCATAATGGAGAAATTAAAAACACTTGATTGCACTGAGGTGGCGATGTCTCTGGCTTCGTCAACATGTTTAGTGACAGCAGTTTGGTACATAGTTACCAGTGGCCCGAAGGCAAGCCCCCAGAGAAAAAATGCCGTGTGGGAGACGAATATAGTTCCTTTAAAAGCCAGTAGCATCGTCATTGAAAGGCCGCCAACGCTGAGCATCACAACGACCATGGGGCGCAAATAGGCATCGATATATTTGGCAGAAGCCACTACCGAAATGACTGAGCCGATGCCGAATATCAATAGTGCCAAACCGATACCGCCGACAAAGTCGATTAACTCGACCAGCAAGGTAATGTAAGTGTAAACACCATAGTGGGCCACAACAGACAAAAATGTCAGTAGCAGAACAATTAGAATAGAAGGCATCTGCAGCACTGCCAGCGGCGAATTGCTCTTATTTAGCTTCTCGCCCTTCAAACTAGGTAGATAAAAATACGCCAGTACTGTGATAAGGGCGACTATGGCGCCTAATACCAAGAACACACTACGCCAGCCAAATGTCAGGCCAATCGTGGTCATTAGTGGTAAGCCAATGCTTATGCCTAGGGTGTTGCCAGACATAATGACCGTAATAGCCTTGCCGTGCATGTTGGCGGGGACTAGGCGCGTGCCATAGGCGGCGATCATTGGCCACATGATCCCTGCGCAAATACCGCCCACGACCCGGGCAGCCATAATAAGATCATAGGATGATGAGATGCCGACAATAATATTTGAGGCAGCGAAGCCAATTAGCAGAGCCATTAGCAATACTTTACGGTTGAGCCCTAAGGTGGCGCTGACCATTGGAATGGCGGCAATAGCAGAAGCTAAGGCGTAAATACCGACGAGAAAACCGACATCATTTTCTTCAACGCCCAGCCCCTCGGTCATCTGCGGCAATATACCTGAGGGTACAAGCTCGGACAGAATGCCAACAAAGGTGACGCTGGCCATCAGGCCTAGAACAAACCATGAAAAGCCTTGCTTTTCATGCATTGAAGTCGCTGTGGACACCTGGCTCTCCAACACTGCTTATTGTGATTATAACCCTAGTATAACTAGGGTTATTTATCATTACATATTAGCCAAAGAGAGCCAATATATGTTTGTTTGGAGGTCGGGCGATGCTAAGGGTGGCTCAAGGACAGCCCTTAGCAGAGCTTGCTATGTAGATAAATAGCAAGCTTATTGAGAGCAGCATTGCTAAGTTGGGCTTAGACTGCTGTGGGCTTAGGGCAGCTCCCAGCCATCGTGTTCGATGTGGAAGATGCGTATTGCGGCATCCTCTCGCATAGTGTCGCTGCGCAGATAGAATACCGCGCGCTGCGCTTGGCCAAAATTACTGAAGTCGACGTTAATGGTGATCATGCCTCTAAACATCGGCCGCTCAGGGTCAGCTTCAATTTGGTGAATCTCAACCTCAAAATCTTGCGCATTGTAGAGAGGGTGTGCAGTGAGTTGCCCTGAGTGGATCAGGTCGACAATATCTGCGGTAAAAAAATCACTGGCCCACTCAGGCATCAAAGGACTTTGTCCTCGGCCTCGAGAGGCTTCGTCTGACATTTTATAGAGGCGGCGTACTAACATGGTCGCTTGGGTAACAGGGTCCTCGTCGGTGATTTCGTTATGGCTGCTGTAATCTGGCGTGATAAAGCGCTGCTCCACCCAGCCTGCCTTAGTCAAATCTGCACTGCGCATCAAGCACCAGCGGGGCGGCAGGGCTTCGAGTTCGGATTCGCTCAGCTTTGAATGGATGTCGCCTAGCAACAGGGGCACGCAGGTGACCTGTTGTAAGCCATGTTCGTTGGCTGCGAAGTGGTCGATAATAGGGTAATCCCTTCCCGGTCCCATATGTGCGCTTAGCGCATTGCCCCTGTCAATGTCGGTCACCTGCCAAGCATCAGGTCCATGGCCATCGATTTCAGATCTGACAACAGAGCTTAGGGACATGATGGCAAGCGCCGCCGTGAGTATCACAGGCTTAAAGGTCATGGCATTTCCTCAATTTGAGCTTCGCATTATTATGCAGTTTGTTTGGACTTGTACTTAGATTGAGACGCTAAGACATTTAAGTGGGCTGTTCAAGCTTGTACTTTAATCGCGAGCATAAGGATTAAATTATGATCAGCTTTGTCATGTCTGTTGAAGTCAATTTGAAATACCTTGATGACAGTTTTGCGCGAAGGCTGAGCTAATGGATTAGTGGGGCACTAGATTGATTGCAGCAGCGTGTCCGCAATGACCCCGATTAGAAATAGCGTAGTAAAGCGGCGTGTGTGATTAAAGCTATGAGCGGAAAACCACAGGGGCCAAACTCCAGCTGGATAATAGGGAGGGGCGAAATCCGGCTTCGGCTTTAGGAATGTCCTTATGAGCCTTGGCAAGTGACCCAGGTTGGCAAAAACCAGCAGTAGAGGCCAGCCAAAGTCTGTGCTCAGTACAAGATATCCGCACAATAGATACTGGGCGCAGATCATAGCCAACACAGTGATTCGAGATGCCGACTCACCGATGATTACCGGCAGTGTGTTAACACCTTTGTCGGCGTCTGCTGCTAGTTTGTCGGTATGCTTGCCGAATAGTACGGTGGTGGGGCCGAGAGCAAACACAATACTGACCCAAGTAAGCTCCCAGCTCCAGCTGCCCGCCAATACATAGTAGCTGCCGCCGACCATCAGTGGGCCCCAGACTAACAATACTGCTGGCTCACCTAAGCCAAAATACTTTAGTGGCCAAGTGTAGAATAGGGCAAAAAACATTCCTGCTAGCATCAGTTCTAGGGTCAGTCCGCCCTGTTGAGAAACCAGCCAAGCACCCAGTAATACAGCGCTGCCGCCGGTGATACCGGTGTATAGCCAGAATTGGCGCAGAGTCATCAGCCCGTCTTCTAACACTTGCACCGCATATTGGTTGCGGTAGTAATTGTTCTTATCGATGCCTCGGCGAGAGTCAGTGTAATCATTCAAAAGATTGTTGGTGGCGTGAGCGAGCATCAGGCCGGCAGCCGTTGCCAGCCAGGGGCCCCAGTGGAATACAGCATCGCGCCAGGCCAGCAAGCCGCCCAAGGCCGCGGCAGTGAAGGTCATAAAAAGCACTGGTGCCCTACAGGCGATCAGCCACTTGGAGATGGGGTCTAAGGCTTGCCACTCATCGGGCGATAATTTCTGCATCTGTTGCAGTGCGCGCCCCCAAGCTTTGAGATTTATCATTGATTAATGCTCATTTATAAATAGCATACATGCTCTAATATTTGCCTATTAATATATTGCTCATAACTAAGCTTTAAAAGTGCTACAGATGGAATTTCACGGTAGCGCTATCTCTAATACTGGTAAAACTCTGTACATGATTCTCACAAATAGGGCCTTAATATGGCTCAAAAACAAGCTGCTATGGGCCAATTGTGAAGAGTACCTAGGGCTCGTGGTCAAGTCTTAAGCCTTGGCTTAATCAATCTTAATCAATTCTTTATAAAGGCGTGATAGTCTGGCGCTTTACTATGCTTAGGAAGCCTCCATACCATGCGCAACACGCATATAGTGGTCGTTGAAGACGAGCCAGATATCCTGCAGATCTTGAGCTACAACTTAAAGCGAGAAGGCTTTGAGGTCAGCAGCTCCCTCAATGGCACTGAGGGTCTTGGCTTAATTCAACAGGAAAAGCCAGACTTGGTGCTCCTCGACCTCATGCTACCGGGCATGGATGGCCTGGATATCTGCCGTCATCTAAAAAACGATGAAACGACCCAACATATCCCCATTATTATGGTTACCGCTAAGGGCGAGGAAAGTGATCTTGTGCTGGGCTTGGGTATTGGCGCCGATGACTACGTGACCAAGCCCTTTAGCCCCAAAGAGTTGATCGCTCGAGTTAAGGCGGTATTGCGGCGGAGCGCGAGCACTGCGCCTACCTCAAATGGCGATAGCGTAGAGCTCGATGGCTTGCGGATTGACGCGCTCAAGCACAGCGTCAGTGTAAGCGGAGAGCAGGTAAAGCTTACCGCCAGCGAGTTTCGTCTTTTGTACTACTTGGCCAGCAACCCTGGCAGAGTGTTTACTCGAGAGCAGCTATTAAACCAAGCTTTTGGCGGTGATGTGGTCGTTGTGGACCGTAATATTGACGTACACATCCGGGCCATTCGAAAGAAAATATGTATTGATCAGCAGTATATCGAGACAATACGCGGTGTTGGCTACCGCTTTATAGAAGCGAATTAGATAGTCTAAGTGGCAATAAAGATAATCACAGAGGTCATCTGACACCATCATGTTTCGTTCTCAGTTACTCTGGAGGCTGTACGCGGGTTATGTCGTTATTATTGTTATTTTCACTCTGATTGTCGGTACTTTAGTCAGTCGCCAAGTCACTGAAAATGGCTTAGCCGAGATTCATCAGTCCCTTGCGGTACGCTCTGAGTTTTTAGCAGAGATTGCGAAGCAAGCACTGCGAGATGACTTAGCAGCAACAAAAGATGAGTTAAGGTCGGAGGATAATTATAAACAGTCTACAGTTAAGGCTTCCGGCGAGTCCCTCCAAGAAACCCTCCTGAGGCTAGGCAAAGATACAGGCAGCCGTCTCACTGTTATTGCAGATGATGGCCGTGTTGTTGCTGACTCAAAAGAGTTTCCTGAGAACATGAATAATCATGCTCAGCGGCCAGAAATAATAGAGTCCAGCTCTGTGGGCTCCTCCACAATCTCTCGCTATAGCCAGACTCTGCAGCAGCAAATGGTCTATCGGGCACAAGTGGTAGTGGATGATGATAAAGCTATTGGCTTCGTGCGTAGTTCTCTGCCGCTGACTACAATCGATCAAAAGCTCGCTCAACTGCGCCTGGTAGTGTTGTTCGCTGCCATTATTGCTGCATTGGCTGCCTTGCTGTTGGGTCTATATTTTGCCAAGCGATTCTCAGACCCGCTGAGCAAAATGACAGAAATAGCTGAAGCTATTTCACAAGGTGACTACGACAAGCGTATTTCAGTGTCACGGCGTGATGAGATAGGTCAGCTGGCGGATGCATTTAATCGAATGGCAAAAAGCTCCTTACTGCGAATGGAAGAAATCACTAATGAGCGCAATCGCCTCGCTATGATTTTTGCCGGAATGGTCGAGGGGGTGATTGCTGTTGATCAACAGCAAAAAATTGTCCATATCAATCAAGCAGCGGGCAAATTACTTGGCCTGTCAATGCCGCATTGCATGAATCAGTTGATTTGGGAGCAAGTTCGGATTCAGGAAATAAATACGGTGCTTGAGCAAGCAATGCAGACGCAAGAAGTGGTTAAAAGTCAGTTCCGGCGGCCTACTGAAGGTGAAGATCTGCTGGTCGATATCTATGTCGCGGTGCTTAGAAATGTGGCAGATGAAACCATAGGGGCGGTGGTAGTACTGCACGATATTTCAGAGCTAGACCGCTTGGAGCGAGTTAGGCGAGACTTTGTTGCCAATGCATCCCATGAGCTAAAAACGCCTATTACAGTTATTAGGGGCCTAGCAGAGACTATTTTAGATGACGAGGATATGGATGCAGGCATCAGGCATAGCTTCACTGAAAAAATCCATGCCCAGAGTATCCGTTTATCTAAGTTAGTGACAGATCTTATGACGCTATCACGTCTTGAGTCTGTACAGGGTGAGCAAGATAGCCAGTTGATAGATCTAGGGGAAGTCGTGCGCCGATCTATCAATAGCTTTAGGCAGGTCTGCCAAGACAAACAGCTCACAATGAAGCTCGAATTAGCTTCAGATAAGCAGGTGCTTATTCCAGGTGATATACAAGGGATAAGTCAGTTAGTCGATAACCTTATCGACAATGCAGTGAAGTACACGCCAGAAGGTGGACTAGTGAGTATTTCCCTAGTCAGCAGCAAGGATAGTGCAGAGTTAGTGGTGGAGGATTCCGGCATTGGGATCGGCTATCAGTATCAACAGCGTGTATTTGAGCGTTTTTATCGGGTTGATAAAGCGCGATCACGCGAGTTAGGTGGCACCGGCCTAGGCTTGTCTATCGTGAAGAATATCGCTGAACAGCATGCTGGCTCTGTTTCCTTAAAAAGTGAGCCAGGAGTCGGTTCTACTTTTACAGTCATCATTCCTCTTTAAACAAAGCATCACAAGGTAAGTATGTGGCAAGTTACAGAGTGGACTTTAGTCTGCTCTGAAGTAGCCCCTGCCTGAAGATAAGACAGCGCTAACACTGTCTATCAATAAAATTAATTAGCAATTAATCCCCTCTTAATCCTCTCTTTACAGTGCTGGCACAAAATGCGCCCCAGCTAAGCACGAGGCCGGCAATGAGTCCAAGGCTGATGCCAAGCGTAACACTCATGAATAGGGGATTAAATTATGAAGAGATTTTGTCTAACACTGACAGCTGCGGCTTTGTGTACAGCAGGTGCAAGCAGCTACGCCGAAAATGATTTTACTATCTACGGCAAAGCCAACTTATCACTTAACGATGTCGAAGAGCAGAGCAAGTCTCCGAAGGTGGATGAATGGCAGCTAAATAGTAATGCCTCACGCCTGGGCGTTAAGGGCAGCTATAAAATCAATGATGCGCTCAAGGCGATCTATCAAATGGAATTTGAAGTGCATATCGATGATGGCGAAAGCAGCTCTAGTAAAGGTAAAGACACTTTTGAGCAGCGCAACATTTATGCCGGCTTTAGCAGTGATTACGGAACACTGATAGCCGGTAAGCACGATACTCCGCTGAAACTAGCCCAGGGCAAAGTTGACCGCTTCAATGATCAGCTGTTGGGGGACATTAAGCACTATATGGAAGGTGAAGATCGAGTAAAAAATATCGTTATGTATAGCACGCCGACCATGTCTGGATTCACTGCCAGTGCAGCAATGATAGCCGGTGAAGATTCAAGCGGCTCATCCGAAAAAAACGGTTTATCCGACGGTGTTTCTCTGTCCTTAAATTATAAAAATGATTGGTTGAGTGCAGCTGTCGCAAGAAATGACGATGTCGACTCACAAGATACCACTCGCGTAATGACAGACTTCACATTAGGCAACACCAAGCTAGGTCTGCTGTGGCAGGAGGCCGAAAAGGTTGACGGTAGTGCTGATGAAGATTCTTGGCTAGTTAGCGCAACTCAGGACTTAGGTTCTGGCTGGCTGATAAAAGGGCAGTACGGAAAAACTGATTACAGCAACTCCAGCGAAGATGAGCAGATGGTATTTGGTGTCGATAAGAAGCTGAATAAGCAGAGCAAAGTGTTTGCCTATTACGCCAATATTGAGCGCTTTGATGGATCCAAGTCGGTCGATGACTCAAGTTTTGCAGTGGGCTATGAAATTAAGTTTTAAGCATAGGGGAAGCAAGAATTAACTGCATATTTATATGTTCTTAATATTTAGCGACGACAATTAAGTCACTAAACAGACAGTTACATTACGTAAGTCACTAAGGAAAAGAGAATTATGTCATTTAAAAAGTTAGTTGGTTTGAGCGTATTAATGTCCTCAATCTCTGCAGCCACACTCAGCGCGACAGCCTATGCTAGTGAGCGGCTGACAGGCACTGTTTCATTGGATGGATCCAGTACTGTTTTCCCGGTGAGTGAAGCGGTTGCTGAGGAGTTTCTCGCAGTTCAGCCCAAAGTCAGGGTCACTGTTGGGGTGTCTGGAACGGGTGGTGGCTTTAAGAAGTTTCTTGCCGCTGAAACAGACATTAATAATGCCTCACGTCCAATTAAGGACAAAGAAATCAGCATCGCTAATGAGAAGGGGATTGAGTTTATCGAGCTGCCCGTGGCCTACGATGGCTTATCAGTCATTATTAATAAAGAAAATAGCTGGGTAGATAGCCTAAGTGTTGCCGAGCTCAAGCGCATATGGGAGCCCAATAGCACAGTAAAAACCTGGAGTGATATTCGCTCGAACTGGCCCGATCAAGAGATCCGTCTCTATGGCCCTGGCACCGACTCTGGAACCTTTGATTACTTCACCGAAACCATTAACGGCAAGTCCGGCATGTCGCGCCCCGACTATACGGCGAGCGAGGATGACAATGCCTTAGTGCAAGGCGTCAGTGGAGATATCAATGCTCTAGGCTACTTTGGCTTTGCTTATTACGCCGCTAATCAAGATAAGTTGAAAGTAGTGCCCATCGACGGCGGTAATGGCCCCGTTGCGCCCACCGCAATAACCATCAATAACGGGACCTATGAGCCTCTTTCACGCCCCGTATTCATCTACCTGCGCAAGCAAGCCCTTGGGCGTCCTGAAGTCAAAGCCTTTGTCGAATTTTATATCAATAAAGCTGGGGAGTTATCTACTGAGGTCGGCTATATCCCGCTGCCTGAGCAGACCTACGTTCGCGCAATGGAACGTATCACCCGGGGTGAGGCAGGTACTGCATATACTGCAGGGGCTGAGCCTAGCGTAGCTAACTTGCTGAGCGCTGAGTAAGGTTTGCTCAGTACTTAAGGCCACAAAGGATATCTTTCGAGTTATGGAAAAGATCGACATTAATGGCAAGGGTATCCGCTGGGGTGAGTTCCTGATTAAATCAGGACTCGCCCTCTGCACCTTGATATCCCTTATTACAACGCTGGTGATCATTGCGGTTCTAGCCAAGGAGTCTTTGGCATTTTTTGGCCATGTCTCACCAAGTGAATTTTTCTTCGGTACCCGCTGGGTGCCACTGCTAGAGCCTAGTTCTTACGGAGTTTTACCGCTTGTTTGGGGAACCTTGTTGGTCACCTTTGGCGCGGCAATTGTTGCCATCCCTGTTGGCTTAGCGAGTGCGGTGTATTTAAGTGAGTATGCCTCTGCCCGGGTTCGCTCGATAGTAAAGCCTGTATTGGAGTTATTAGCAGGTATTCCTACGGTGGTTTATGGCTTTTTTGCTCTGACCTTTATTACGCCGCTATTAAAAGTCCTAATCCCTAATTTACAAGTATTTAATGCTCTAAGTGCTGCCATTGTGGTTGGCATCATGATTTTACCGATGATTGCCACACTGAGTGATAATGCTTTGCGTGCAGTTCCCGACTCACTTCGCCAGGGCGCCTACGCTCTGGGTGCGACGTCTTATGAGGTCACCGCTAAGGTGGTGGTTCCGGCGGGTTTATCTGGCGTCATGGCTTCGTTTCTGTTGGCTATATCACGTGCGATTGGTGAAACCATGGCAGTGACTTTGGCTGCGGGTGCAACGCCCAACCTCTCGCTTAGCTTTTTGGAAAGCATTCAAACGATGACTGCTTATATTGTGCAGGTCAGCTTGGGCGATACTCCGGCCGGTGGCGTTGCCTATCAGACTCTGTTTGCAGTCGCTGCCTTACTGTTTTTGATTACCCTGCTATTGAATGCGCTATCGCAATATTTCTTGAATCGCTTTCGCGAGGTCTATGACTAGTGAATAAAAACTCAACACTTTACTGCCCCAAAAAAAGTGCTGCACAGCTTAGAAATCGGCAGCGTAAAGCTAAGTTATTTGCGCATTTTTGCGCTGCAGTTACCTGGGCTGGGGCCGCTTTGCTCTGTGTGCTCTTGTATCAGGTCTCTATGGACGGCTTCAAATGGCTGGACCTGCAGTTTTTTACTAGTTTCCCGTCACGCTTCCCTCATAAAGCAGGGATTAAGTCAGCTTTAGTTGGGACCTTGTGGCTAATTACTATGGTGGCCTTCATCGCGATTCCCATTGGCGTGGCAACGGCGCTTTATTTAGAGGAGTTTAGTCATAATGGCCGGGTCAATCGCTTGATTGAGCTCAATATTGCTAACTTGGCCGGTGTGCCATCTATTGTGTACGGCATTATTGGTTTGGCGATATTTGTGCGTGGCCTAGCATTAGAGCGGAGCCTGATCTCAGGCGCACTAACTATGAGTCTACTGATTTTGCCAGTCATTATTATTGCCAGCCGAGAGGCCATTAAAACGGTGCCAATGAGTATTCGACATGCAGCTTACTCACTCGGTGCTACACGCTGGCAAACAGCTTGGTCGCATGTTCTACCTGCATCATTTCCGGGCATTCTGACCGGTGTCATCCTGGCCCTTTCACGTGCAATTGGAGAGACAGCCCCATTAATCATGATTGGTGCACTGACCTATGTCGCCTTTTTGCCTGAGGGGCCTATGGACTCCTTCACTGTGATGCCGATACAAATCTATAACTGGGTTTCAAGGCCACAACAGGAGTTCCATGAACTGGCATCTGGCGCAATTATCGTACTGTTAGCTGTCCTGTTGATCATGAACGCTACAGCCATATTTATTAGACACAAAACGGAGCAAAAGCTTAAGTGATGTCCCGAACTATGAATGACAGAGAAATTTCAGGCTCTTCTGAGCAAGCTGTACTTAATCTGGATAAGGTCAGTATCAGCTACTCCGGTGTGGCAGCGGTGAAGAATGTGTCATTTCCCATCGCAAAGAACAAAGTGACTTCTATTATTGGTCCCTCCGGCTGTGGCAAAAGTACTTTACTGCGCTCGCTGAATCGTATGAATGACTTTATTCCAGAAGTTAGCATTGATGGGCAGATCAGCTTTGCCGGACAAAACCTTTACGCCGAGAAGGTGGATGCGGTTTCTGTGAGACGTCGTATAGGTATGGTCTTCCAAAAGCCCAACCCCTTCCCCAAATCCATATATAACAACATCGCTTGGGGGCCAAGGATTAACGGCTACGCTGGTTCAAGTGATGAATTGGTTGAGCAATCTTTAAAGCAAGCTGCACTGTGGGACGAAGTTAAAGACCGTTTAGATAGCTCGGCACTCAACTTATCAGGCGGGCAGCAGCAGCGACTCTGTATTGCACGAGCCCTTGCCATGGAGCCGGATATTCTACTTATGGACGAGCCTTGTTCAGCGCTTGATCCTATTTCTAGTGCCAGGATTGAAGATCTGATTTTTGAGCTTAAGTCCCAGTACACCATTGTGATTGTTACACACAATATGCAGCAAGCTGCACGGATATCGGATTACACCGCTTTTATGGAAATGGGTGATTTAATTGAGTTTGGCATTACTGATCAGTTGTTCACACGGCCCAAAAAACAGCGCACAGAAGATTATGTCACTGGCCGCTTTGGCTAAGCCTTAAACTATTATTTTCGAGGACATTATGTCACGTCACTTACAGAGAGATCTTGATCAGCTGAAGAAGGATATTCTTCTTTTAGGGAGCATGGTTGAGAAGTCGATTAATAATGCCGTGTTAGCGTTCCATGACCGAAGGCCCGAGTTATGTGAAGTCGTGTTCAGCGATGAGCTGCTGATTAATGATAAAGAGGTTGAGATAGAGCAAGAGTGCTTAAAAATCCTGGCACTGCATCAACCCGTAGCTGTGGATCTGCGATTTATCGTAGTCGTTTTGAAAGTGAATAATGACCTAGAACGTATCGGCGATTTCGCTGTCAATATCGCCAAGCGAGCTATATACCTATCAAGTAAAAGTCCCATTGCTTGTCCTAAAGACTTTAGTCATGGCATGTTCCAGCGTATCCAAACTATGGTGCGCGGCAGCTTGGATGCATTGGTTAAGCTGGATGTGGAGTTTGCTCGTAACGTTATCGCTATGGATAACGAAGTAGACCGTGTGAATCGTCAGATGTACGTGGAATTGCAGGCCTTAATGATGGAGGACCCATCTACCGTAGATAGAGCCATAGGGCTGCTATCGACCTCACGATACCTTGAAAGAATCGCTGACCTGGCAACAAATATTGCCGAGGAAGTTATCTTCATGGTTGAAGGTGAGGTCGTTCGACATAAAGAAGAAGTCTAACAGCTTTATTTATCTGGCAGGCTTATCGATGCGATCATCGCGTCGATGGCCTCTTGTACTTTGCTCTGCCTTTCAAGGGCATAGCCGCTCACTTCAATAGAGCAGTCTGCATTGCCTAACCAAACTTGGCGCAGCATTGCCGGACCTGAAAGTGACTCGATGTTTTTGATCTCTGATCCGGCTGGCAGCTTGCGCACTACAGCGAAGCCCTTGAAAGGACCGATGCTTAACTGATCTTTGCTGTGAAGAATCTTAGCGCCAGTGGTCTGGGTAAAGGGGTCCTTTAGTACTGAGTCTAAGGTTGTCGCAAGCGGCCTGTCGTAAATGAGCATGTCTAGGGCAGCTTCAGGTGCAGCGTGTGCCGACAGAGCGTTCCATGGCTCCGAGTCGCCATAGGGTCGCTCTGGGCCCTGGCGAATAAAGCGCGGAAGTAGCTTAATACCAAATAGTATCAGTGGTCCGTCATACTGTGATCTGACGGCTACCCGCCAGTCGGCTGGGATATCAAAATAGAGCCCGCTCCGCAGATGGCGAATCCGCTGAACACTGGCGGCAGGGTCAATGTGCTGGTCCTCATTCCCAGCCGTGCTTCTGTTACTCATGGTTTTGACGAAAGTACTTGCTACAGATAGTGATTCCTGACTTATGTTCCGTCGCCAGCTTTCGATCATTGATTTTGTAGCTTGGGGGTCAGTTTGACCATGGAAGCCAACATAGCGCCCATCTTCTGCTCTGTATTGTCCGGAAATCGTGTCGCGCCCTCCAGAGTGCACAAACTTCATCCAATAGACCGTATCACCCTGTATTTTTAGTGAGTACTTATCCAGTTGCTCGGGGGCCAGAGAGCGGATTAATTTATCGCCAAAGACGGATAGTAAACGTCGGTCTGTGATTGCATAACACCAGAGGCTAGCGCGGCGTCGCCAGCCTTGAAATAGCAAAAATGAGCCAAGCAGCATGGCGACAGTGGCTGGGGTATAGCGCGCCACCGGAGAGAGGTTTGGCGCCACTATAGAGCTTGCGAGTAGGCCACCTCCTAGGAGCAGCATCAGTGCCCCAATAGTGTGACTGAGCTTTGGCAGGCTGCCGGCACGGGGCTGATTTTGCCATAACACTAACTCGCCAGCCTCTAAGTGAGGGCCCAAGCGTGAGTCAATTTTATTAGGCTCTAAAGCGGCTAAACCTTTGTTCATCAGGAGTTCCTTTTCTACACAGTCGTGTTGAAGCTAAGGTTGAGCTTCAAGCCTTAGTTTGCACTCGTTAGTTTAGTGAATAATTAGGCCCTGCTATGCTATAGCTTGTCTTTTACTAGCGCGTCAATGTTTAGGCTTGTTTTTAGTTTATTAGTGCAGGGCTTTCTATGAGGCTCAGGTGCTTGAACTAGATTGAAATGCAAGTTTGTGAAAAGCGTCTAGTATGCTGTAGTAGGATAGAGAAAGGCTTAAAGATGACAGTTTCTCAATTGACAGCCCTATTGGGCTGGGCTTCCATAATTAATATTGCTTATCTATTGTTTGCGACCCTAGTGCTAATATTTATGAGGGATACGATATCGTCGATTCATGCGAAGTTGTTTAATTTTGATGATAAGGCCCTGAGCGAAAAGTATTTTGATTTTTTGAGTCTCTATAAGGTGATCACTCTGGTCTTGGTTGTTGCACCCTATTTGGCATTAAAAATAATGGCTTATTAGCTTAGTTAAGCAAGCCTTAATGAGTAGTGGTTAAGCAGTTCGTGCTTGCTGCCCGGCTTGCTAATTGACGCTTGATCTTTAGCTCATGGCTTCAGTGATGCTAGCGCGCTGCCCAAATCCCAGCTGGGTTGTTTAATTGCGCTTCACTGCTTAATGCCAATTGCTGCATATAGACAGTTAGCGCTTTTTAAGCCCAATTCTTATAAAATCACCAAGTGATATTAGTCGATTGCTATCGACTTGGATTTTGCTACTACAAGGAGTAACAAATATGAAGAAAAAAATTATGGCGCTTGTAGGGACGTCTGTGTTGTCAGTCTCCCTGCTGTCTGGCTGTGCATCATCTATTGAAAAGCCCACTCGTGAGCTGAGCAGGGCAGAGTCCTATATCGAAGTTGCACAGAGCAAAGGCGGCCAGCAGTACAGCACGGCGACATTGCAGCGTGCACGCGAGAAGTTGGCTGAAGCAAACAAAGCTGTAGCTAGCGGTGACAACAAGCGTGCTTTGATGCTGGCATCAGAAGCCGAGCTCGATGCTCAGTTGGCTGTGGCAGAAACGGATCGGGCGCAGGCAGAAGAAGCCTTGCGAGAAGTACAGGGCAGCCTCGAAACCCTGCGCCGTGAAACGAATCGCTCAGTGACTAACTGAAATAGGAGATCAATGTGAAAAACATCGTATCAACAGGTTTAACAGCGGGCTTAGTGCTTTTCTTAGGCGCATGTGCGAGTCAGCCAGAAAGTATTAATGAGCTGGATCAGGCTAAAGCGGCTGTAGCTAGTGCTAGTCAGCTTCCTTTGGCTTCCCAGGTTGCAGGCGCGCAACTCGAGAATGCCCGCAAGCAACTTCAGTTGTCCGAGTCAGTGCTGGCTAAGGGCGGTGATATTGAACAAGTGCGCAACCACGCCTATCTGGCTAGCCGCTACGCTGAAATCGTTCAGCAGCGCGCTGCAGAAAAAACGGCTCGTGATGCTATTGCTCGCACAGAGGCAGAGACCAACCGAGTATTGCTGACTGCTCGTACTGCTGAAGCTGAGCGCGCCAGACAGACTGCAACAGCACAAACACGTGAAGCAGAAGCAGCTCGCGCTGCCGCAGAAGCTGCTCGAGCAGAGGCTGCAGCTGCACTGGCAGAGGCCCGTGCTATGGAAGAGGAGCTAGCCGCCCTGCAAGCCGAGCGCACTGTGCGTGGCATTGTGCTGACCTTGGGCGATGTGCTGTTTGAGACCAACAAAGCTGAATTGCTGTCAGGTGCTTATAAGGCCATCGATCAGCTGACTGAGTTCATGAATGACAATCCTGAGCGTCGTCTGCTAATTGAGGGCCATACGGACTCTACCGGTGCTGCCTCTTATAACCAAGAGCTTTCTAAGCGTCGTGCTGATGCAGTACGCACATCGCTGATCGACCGTGGTATTTCTAGCACGCGCATGGAAACTCGTGGCCTAGGCCAGGATTATCCAGTAGCGAGTAACGATAACGCCGCAGGCCGTCAGCAAAACCGCCGAGTGGAAATTGTTATCTCAGACAAAAAAGGGGAATTCCCCGCCGCTGCAACGCGTTAATAGCGCTTGATCTCTTAGTCTTACTACCGGTGCACAGCAAGAACTTGTGCACCGGCTTAGTATAAGCTCTTTATACTTTCCTCTCTCCTGAAGACCTCTTCCCCTACCGCCTTAAGCCCCTGATGAAGTTCTCTGCTTATAGCAGTACTATGGATCTGAGTAGGCTAATACACTCTTAACCAGCCATAGCCAAGATATAAAGCGAGAATTAAGCCATGAGCGAAATCTATCAGGACTTTCATCTGCAACTATTGGCGGGGGAGTGGCGGGAAGGCTCCGGTGAAGAGTCCCGCCCTGTTCTAAACCCTTATTCTGGCGAAACTTTGCTTTCAATCCGCTCCTGCAGCATGGCCGATGTGGATCTGAGTTATCGTGCGGCTGCCAAGGCTCAGCTAGCTTGGGCTGAGACCTCCCCAGCCGAGCGATCAGCGCTCTTACATCGGGTGGTAGCTATTTTTGATCAGCGTAAAGAAGAAATTATTGATTGGCTGATTCGCGAGTCAGGCAGTACCCGCCTAAAGGCCACCATTGAATGGGGCAGTGCCCGTGGCATTACATTAGAAGCCGCTAGCATGCCTAGCAGAATGCATGGTGCCACCATGAGCAGTGATGTGCCGGGCAAAGACAACTATGTGTTTCGCAAGCCCTTGGGAGTGGTGGGCGTGATTAGCCCTTGGAACTTCCCGTTACACCTGTCACAGCGCTCGGTGGCTCCAGCACTGGCCTTGGGCAACGCAGTGGTGATTAAGCCGGCAAGCGATACGCCGATTACTGGCGGCTTGTTGCTGGGTCGAATCTTTGAGGAAGCGGGTTTGCCCGCGGGCTTGCTAAGTGTGGTGGTTGGGCCGGGATCGACCATTGGCGATGGTTTTGTCGCACACGCAGTTCCTTCGCTAATTTCTTTCACCGGTTCAACACCGGTGGGCAAGAGCATTGGCAAGATTGCTAGCAGCGGGCCTTACCTGAAGCGAGTTGCTTTAGAGTTAGGAGGCAATAGCCCCTTTGTGGTACTCGATGATGCAGATGTGGAGCAGGCCGTGAAAGCCGCGGTGTTCGGCAAGTTTTTACACCAAGGGCAAATCTGCATGGCGATTAACCGCATTATTGTCGATCAAACTATCTACGATCGCTTTGTTGAAAGCTTTGTTAGCCAGGTCAAGACCTTGCCGGTCGGAGACCCTGCCTTGATGGAAACCGCTATTGGCCCGATCATCAACAAGGCTCAGCTGGAGAGTTTGCAGAAGAAAATAAGCCAAGCTAAAGCACAGGCTGCAAGCGTCTTGCTGGAGGGCGAAATACAAGGACAGTTGCTATCCCCTTATATCTTTGGTGATGTGAGCGCCGATATGCAGATCAGTAGCGATGAAATTTTTGGCCCCTTAGTGGGTATTCATAAAGCACGAGATGAGCAACATGCACTGGAGTTAGCCAACGCCACGGAGTATGGCTTGTCCAGTGCGGTTTTCTCTGGTGATTTAGCACGAGGGCAGCGATTTGCCTCTAAGATCAAGGCCGGCATGGTCCATGTCAACGATATGCCAGTGAATGATGAGGCGCACATGCCCTTTGGCGGTGAGAAAAACTCCGGCCTAGGGCGCTTTAATGGCGATTGGGCGATCGAAGAGTTTTCCACTGTACAGTGGATGAGCGTGCAGCGAATTCCGAGGCACTACCCCTTCTAAAGTGCCCAAGCGGCTAGACCATCAATCTTGATCTTTGGTCGCTACGGGCATCTTAGAAAAGTGATGCCATAGGCAAATGGCTTATTCTAGATTTCATAAAAACAGTGCTCGTGATCTTTGCGAGACCAGCAAGCCAAGAGGTATAGACGAAAAGTATGCTACAGACTGAATATGATTTTATCGTGATAGGGGCGGGCTCTGCTGGCTGTGTATTAGCCAACCGCTTGTCCGCTGATCCGCAGAGCAAAGTCTTGCTACTCGAGGCAGGTGGGCCTGATAAAAGTCCCTTGATTCACATGCCGGCCGGCTTTTTTTTGATGCTGCAAGGCGGTATGTTCAGCTGGCACTATGAAACTGCGCCACAGAAGCATATGAATAATCGCGTGTTAAATGATGCGCGCGGTAAAGTACTGGGTGGTAGCAGCTCGATTAATGGCATGTGCTACAGCCGCGGCGCGCCAGAAATATTCGATCTCTGGGCTAGTGAAGGTAATTCTGGTTGGTCGTATTCGGAGGTCTTGCCTTATTTCAAGCGCGCTGAGAGCTATGAGCACGGTGAGTCAGAGTTTCACGGCGGCGACGGCCCCCTGCCGGTGACCCAGGCGAAGATCACTAACCCAGCACAGCAGGCCTGGTTAGAGGCGGCGCTGCAAGCAGGTTTTCCCTACAGCGACGACCACAATGGCGCTAAGCCAGAAGGCTTTGGACCCTCTGATCGTACTATTAAAAGAGGGCGCCGGGTCAGTACGGCAGCCGCTTATTTGAAGCCTATCCGCAAGCGTAAAAACCTCCACATAGAAACCAATGCACATGTCACTCAATTGCTCTTTGAGGGGCCGCGTGTTGTTGGGGCCCAATATCGTCAGGGCTCTGAAACAAAACAGGTTTATGCCTCGCGGGAAGTTATTTCCTGTGGTGGTACTTTCCAGTCGCCGCAGCTGCTAATGCTCTCAGGTATCGGAGGTGCGGATCACCTGCGTTCAGTTGGTATCAAGCCGCGGGTGGATCTAAAAGGCGTGGGACACAACCTGCACGACCATATCGGCACATCAGTGCAGATGACTTGTCCCTTGCCTGTCACCGACTACAAGCTAGTCAGCAGCCATTTCGCTAAAGTAAAAGCAGGCCTGCGCTATTTACTGACCCGCGGCGGGCCTTTAGCCAGTAATAGTACTGATGCTGTGGCGTATCTGCGTTCCGGTGCCACTGGCCACAATGAGTTGGACCTTAAATATTATTTAATACCCATGCTGACTGGGAATGGCGAAGCGATACAGGAACATGGTGTCAGCAATTTGGTCATTTTAACCCGGCCAGAAAGCCGTGGACAGATACAGTTGCGCTCTGCCGACCCCATGGATACACCAATCATTGATGCTAACTATCTGTCTGATCAACGCGATTTGGAAGCGCTGCGCCGGGGAGTGAGGGTGTCCCGCGACATTTTTTCTCAGTCGGCTTACGAGCCATACCGAGGTCGTGAATATTTGCCGGGAGAGCAGTGCAACAGCGATGGCGAGCTCGATGAGTTTTTTCGCAACACTTCTAGCGTCAACTATGAAGCTGTGGGGAGCTGTAAGATGGGGCATGATGAGCTTGCGGTAGTGAATGACAAGCTTCAGGTCTATGGTGTCGAGGGGCTGAGGGTGGTTGATGGCTCGGTCATGCCCAGAATTACCACCGGGGACCCTAGCGCGGCGATTATTATGATTGCCGAGAAGGCAGCCGATCTGATACTCGAGTCGGCTAGGGCTTAATGAGCCCTAGCCGAGTGAGTTGCCAGTTTTAGCAAGTTGAAATCTTAGCGTAAAACCACCAGGGGCAAGTGGCTGTTCTCAAGCATTTTTAGGGTGTTGCTGCCCAAGAATGCCTGTGCCAATTTAGAGCGTGAAAAGGCGCCCATGACCAGTAGCTCCACATTGTGCTTGGATTGGTAGTCGGTTAGCGAGTTGAAAATATTCCCCTCTAAGAAACTGGATTGAACCTCAAAGCCACTGTCGATCAGTAGTTTCTCGGTGTGCTTGAACTTGTCTAACAAGGCACTCTCACGGTTCTTTACCGTCACTAGGTGACAGCTCAAGTTGCGCAGTAAACCACCGTCGATGATACGCTTTACCGCCTTGTCAGCGGTTTCCCGGCCATCATAAGCCAGCATAAAGCTGTTCGGCTCTGAGAAGTTCTTGTTAGCGATCAGTACCGGTGTGTGCACCTGCCGAATGATCTGTTCTATATGGGAGCCTATGGCTTTGAAGTTCTTGCCGTGAGTCTCACCAGAGCGGCCAATGACGATCAGACGGGCATCGTCCTCAAGGTCGAATATCGCTTCTACAATATCGCTGTGGCGCTGGGTTTTTTCGATCGCTTTGCAGCCTTGCGCTTTGGCCAAGTGCGCGGCGTGTTCGAGCATGTTTTTGCCCGCCTCTAATGCCAGCTTGCTGCGACGCTCATCCAGAGAGGCCATTTCCTGTAGGAGTGATGAGTGGGCGCCAAGGCCGATGGCGCCGCTCAAGTCATCTATGTTGCCGGTGTACTGCTTTTCAATGGCGTGCAAAAACAGGAGGGTTTTATCCAGTTTTTTAGCGGCCCAAATACCCGCCTTACACACTGCGTCGGCATACACCGAACCATCCACACATGTAATTATCTTTTTCATTGTCCTCTCCTTAGTGGCCGCCAATCAGCTTTTCAACTTCTTGGGGGTTATTGTGGACGCCAAATTTATCGACAATGGTCTCGGTAGCCTTACTCATGCCGATCACCTCCACATCTGCACCTTCGCGCCGGAACTTAATTACCACTTTATCAAGAGAAGACACCGCAGTGATATCCCAAAAATAGGCTTGAGACAGATCAATCACGACCTTATCAACCGCTTCCTTCAAGTCAAATGACTCAATAAATTGCTCCGAGGAGGCAAAGAATACTTGGCCTATGACCTTGTAAACCCGAACTCCTTCCTCAGCTTGCTCGGATTTGACCACCATGAAGCGAGCAATCTTGTTGGCGAAGAACAAGGTTGCCAGTAACACACCTACTAATACGCCAAGGGCTAAGTTATGGGTGGCAACAACGACGATTACCGTTGATATCATGACGATATTGGTTGAGAGGGGGTGTTTCTTGAGGTCTCTCACCGAAGCCCACGAGAAGGTACCGATTGAAACCATAATCATCACTGCGACCAGTGCCGCCATTGGGATTTGCTGCAGCCATTCATCGAGGAACACCACCATAATGATCAGGAAGCTACCTGCAGTAAAGGTGGATAGTCGCCCGCGACCACCGGATTTGACGTTGATAATAGACTGGCCAATCATTGCACAGCCAGCCATGCCACCCATCAAACCGGCACCGATGTTGGCAATACCCTGACCTTTACACTCTTGGTCGCGATCACTTTTGGTATCGGTTAAATCATCCACGATGGTGGCTGTCATCATGGTCTCAAGCAAGCCAACCACCGCCAGACCTATCGAGTAGGGCAGAATGATCATCAGGGTTTCGAGGTTGAGCGGTACATCAGGCCACAGGAAAATAGGCAGGGTATCAGGTAGCTCACCCATATCACTTACAGTGCGAATATCGAGTCCTAAGATGATGGCAACGATAGTTAAAGTGACAATACAGACTAAGGGAGAGGGGATTGTTTTGCCCACCACCGGTACATAGGGGAAGAGGTAGATAATTCCCAGGCCAGCCGCTGTCATGGCGTAGACATGCCAAGTGACGTTAGTTAATTCGGGCAGCTGCGCCATAAAGATCAAAATAGCGAGTGCGTTAACAAAGCCGGTTACCACCGAGCGAGATACAAAGCGCATTAAAGCGCCGAGCCGCAAATAGCCCGCTAAGATTTGAAATACACCCGTTAGCAGAGTGGCTGCTAGCAGATACTCTAAGCCGTGCTCTCTGACGAGGGTGACCATTAAAAGTGCCATGGCACCCGTTGCCGCTGAGATCATTCCCGGCCGACCGCCAACGAACGCAATGATGACAGCGATACAAAACGAGGCGTATAAGCCAACCTTAGGATCTACACCCGCAATGATCGAGAAGGCGATGGCCTCAGGGATCAAGGCTAGGGCAACCACAATACCTGCGAGCAGGTCCCCACGTATGTTGGAGAACCACTCATGTTTCATTTTTTCAAGCATAGAAAATCCTGTATATAGTTAGCAATAACGACATATGCAGCTTTGGACTGGTCCAGTCTTTGGGGGGATAGCTACAGAATTTGCGTTTGTATGAGTGTAAAAACACTTATCGCTACACGCGTACCAAGTCTGTTGACAGTGTCGCTAGAAGGTAGGCACTTCGTTTGCCGAGAGAGGGTTTATGGCGGCGCAGTAAACAAAGTGATTGGCCTTCAAGCAGAGTGAAATTGACGCCGTTTATACAGGAAATTGCCTTACAATAAAACCGCAATGCGACCTATTTGGCCCTTATTCAGAGCCTAGTTGTGCCTAATTGACGGCGAAATGCTGCGATAAGTTAGCAAGTTGCTGCATGCTCGATTGCCCACTCATTTGCGCTGCCAGCGATGATAACGCTCTACAATCTTTAACAGTCCTTGCGGTGCATGAGCTTTCTTCCACTCCCCAGCGGCAAATTTATTGGCTTCTGCAAGGGTGGGGTAGATATGGATAGTGCCGAGAATTTTATTCAGGCCAAGTCCGTGTTTCATTGCCAAGATGTATTCGGCAATTAGGTCACCGGCGTGATTAGCCACAATAGTCACGCCCAAGATGCGGTCTGAGCCCGGAACTGTCAGCACTTTGACGAAGCCTTCCGCGTTGCCATCGACAATAGCGCGGTCTAAATCATCGATGTCATAGCGGGTCACTTCAAACTTTATGCCCTGTGCAGTGGCGTCTTTTTCGTTGAGTCCTACTCGTGCCACTTCTGGGCTGGTAAAGGTGCACCAGGGGATCACTGAATAGTCCACCCGAAACTTTTTGAAACGCCCGAACAAGGCATTAACTGCGGCATACCAAGCTTGGTGCGCTGCGGTATGGGTAAACTGGTAGGGACCGGCGACATCGCCGACAGCGTAAATGTTCGGTAAGCGGGTCTGCAGGAAATCGTTGAGGGCAATAGTGCCGTTGTCTTTGATCCCTATATCTAAGGTATCAAGACCTAGCTTGTCGGTATTGGCTTGGCGCCCGACTGCGATCATTAGCTGATCAAATACTAGGCGCAGGCTTTGGCCTTGATGATCGGCATATAGTACTTTCTCGCCGTCCTCGACGGCCACGCGCTGTCCCAGGTGCTTCACCAGCACTTCGACGCCGTCTCGGCGCAGAGCATTGGCTACTAGCTCGGCGGCATCATCATCTTCCCGTGGCAAAACCTGAGCTGAGCGCTGTAGCAGAGTAACTTGACTGCCCAAACGTGCGAAGGACTGGGCCAGCTCGCAGCCGATCGGGCCTCCGCCGAGAATCAACAGACGGTCTGGCTGGTGGCGGATTTCCCACAAGCTTTCGGTAGTGAGGTAGTCGATTTGCTCCAGCCCAGGCAAGGCAGGTATACGTGGGCTGGCGCCAGTGGCAATGATGATGTTGCGGGCGCTCAAGGTCTGTTGGCCTTCGCTATTGCTGATTTCAACTTCCCAGGGTGAAATCAGCCGTGCAGTCCCTTGGCGGCAATCAACGCCCAGCGCGCTGTAGCGCTCCACTGAATCGTGGGGCTCGATGGTTTTGATTACCTGCTGAATTCTATTCATAACAGCATCGAAATCAGCCTCAGGGTTCAAGGGCTTTAGGCCGTAGTCCGGAGCATGCTTAGCTAAGGAGGCCACTTGGGCACTTTTAATTAAAGCTTTTGATGGCACGCAGCCAGTGTTGAGACAGTCGCCGCCCATGCGCTCTTGCTCTACCAAAGTAACGCCAGCTTTGACGGTGGCCGCGATATAGGCACTGACTAAGCCGCCAGAGCCGGCCCCGATCACAATGAGGTTGCGGTCAAAGTGTTTGGGTTTTGTCCAGCCCCGATAAACCTTAGCTCGCTGCAAAGGTGCCAGAATGGCGCGGGCGAGCCAGGGGAATACACCGAGCAGCACAAAGCCTCCAATTAAGCTGGGAGAGAGGATATCTCCGGGGCTACTGAGCTGCGCCACTTGGGTGCCAGCATTAACATATACAGCGGTACCCGCGAGCATACCCAGCTGGCTGACCCAGTAAAAGGTCCAGGTCTTAAGTGGCGTCAAGGCCATCACTAGATTGATTAGAAAAAATGGGAATACGGGCACTAAACGCAGCGTAAATAAATAGAAGGCCCCGTCTTTTTCAATGCCTTGATTAAAGGTTTTTAGCCGATCACCAAAGCGCTGTTGCACAGTGTCGCGTAATAGGTATCGGGCTACTAAAAAGGCTAGGGTGGCGCCAAGGCTTGATGCAAAAGAGACCAGCAGCAAGCCGGTGCTAAAACCGAACACAGCACCGCCGGCAAGGGTCATGATCACCGCGCCGGGTATCGATAGGGCGGTGACGGCGATATAAATCAATAGAAATAGCAGCCAACTCAGCACTGGCTTATCGCTGTAGTAGCTTTGTAGGTTGTCGATCTGCTGTTGCAGAAAAGCCAGGCTTAAATAACGCCCGAGGTCGAGTAAGAAAAAGAGAGCAACTGCGCTAAGCCCCGCGACGACAATAAGTAGCTTTTTATAGACTGGTTGCACCTGATATTCCTTTTTAAGCTAAGGGCGAGATAGTTACCGCCCTAGCTATGGCCTATGGCGGCTAATTTAAGCGGTTTTTATTCTTCGCTGCAGGACGCGCCGTATTTGAAACAGCTGTAACAGCGGTGGTGGCTGAGCATGACCTGCGCTGCGAGGCTTTCACGCAGGCTGCCACCGAGGTCGTAGTCACTGTCGTCGTCCACCAAAGTGCAGGCGTAGACTCTGCTTTGGCCGTCCTTCTTCACCACCATACGGCTGAAAGCGCACATAAAATCGGCGCGGCTTTGCACCGAATGGTAGGTGGTCATACAGTGCTCGGTAATCTCTGGGGTCTGTACTTGACTATTGGGTGGAGCAAAGTCTGGGAAGGAGACCAGCGCTAAGTCCTCCGGTAGGCCATATTCACGCAGGTGCTTGCGGAAGCTTGCCTCTACCGCGGGCGTGTCCTCCTCGGGCTCCCACTGCCGTGCCAGAGACACTTTAAAGCCTAAGTCGTATAAGGCTTTCATGCTAGCCAAGGCTTCATTAAATGTACCTGGCCCGCGACCGGCTTCGTGCCGTTCGGGCTCTGGATAGTCGATGCTGATACGGAAACGGATGGGCTGCGCTGCCTCTATCAAAGGGGCAATTTGATCCAGTCGCTGGCGCAAGGGTGCAGTACCGTTAGTCAGTACGAGGCAAGGCCTGTGCTGGGCAGCGTAGGCTAAAATGTTGTGCATATCACGGGCAACAAAAGGCTCACCGCCAGTAAAGGAAAAGTTTTCTACGCCCAGCTGAAGGGCTTCATCAATAAAGGGTTTAACGTCTGCCAGAGTCATTAATTGAAGTCGGTCATCGCCAGGCTTTGAGCCTTCAAGACAAAATGGGCAGGCCAAGTTGCAAGCAGTGCCAGTATTGAACCATAGCTCCCGCAAGCGCTGTGTTTCAATATAGCCGCGGGGCTCTCCCCTAGGAGTATAGCGCCGGTTTTGTTGGCGGCTGATATCGGTGATTTCAATGAGTTCCATCAGTAGTGATTCTCTATGTTGGCATTGGCTAGAGCAATGTCTTGGCCTTGGTCCCTAGCTTGCAGCTGAGTGCTATAGATACTTTTCACCCAGTTCTGCCACTAGCTTTATTGTAGAGCAGTGTATGGGATTGGCGGTGGGGGCACTAACTTTTACTAATGGCTTAGGTGCTGCAATCCTAATTTGCCATAATTGATACAGCAAATTTCTTAGCTTGAACTTGAGTAGATTAGAATTGCAGCCAGAGCTGGCTGCTTAATCTGTTACTGCTCTGTGTTTGGGTGTTTAGTTTGAAATGGAAAGTGGCCGCCTTAGATGATGACAGCCACTGTAGACAGCTGCGCAGTTTAGAGTTTCCAGCCGATGCTAATCGATGCGCCGATTTGCTTCATCTCTAACTCAATGGTCTGGCCAGGAGCCAAGGGGTTGGCTCCTGAAACACTCTTAGCAGGGGAGTAAAAGAGCATGCCAGACAGTTCTAGCTTGTCGGATAGATGGCGGGTGAAACCACCGCTGAAGTGCCACTCTTGAACGCCCGGCGCTAAAATATTGAATAGCACGTCTTCATCAGAAATCGGGTTTTCTCCGTAGCTCAAGCCTGCTCGCCAGACCTGTTTGGAGCTCTGTTGCCATTGCCAGCCGAGCTTAACGATGGTCATGTCATCCCAGCCAAAGCCGGCACCCTTGTCATCACCAAGAGCAGCGCTCATCAGATTGGGCAGCAGTGGGTTGCCGACACTGTTGATTTCGCTATAACGAATATGCTGAACATCAAGCAGGAGCCAGTGGTCACTGATGCCTGACCAAGCAAGTCCCAGATTGAACATCTGCGGAATATCGAAGTCGCCCTGTTCGGCAAACAGACCTCGATATTTATCAAACTCATCCATTTCTAGAATGTAGCGCCAGCTGGCACCAGCCCTTAGGGTCTCGCTAATTTCGCCCTGCCAGCCGAGCTGGAAGCCATAGCCCCAGGCTTCATCACTGCCATTGTTGCTCAGTGAATCTGGTGCTGAAGAGAAGGCTGCGAAATTTTGCAGCCCCTTTGCCTCAAAGCGCTGGTAAGCAATGATCGGTGCAATGCCGACAGCGTGTTTGTCAGAAACTTTCCAAGTCCAAGTCGGCGCAATGAAAAGTTGTTCTAAGTTCACGCCAGTGCGGCCACCGTAAAAGGGGCCGCCATTGCTAGCAGGATAATCAGTATTCATACCGCCATTGGCATAAACTGAGACGCCAAAGGTAGTGTTCTCTGAAATTTGATTGTTATAACCAAAATGGGGAATAACAAAGCCTTCTCGGCTGCTTTCATAGGTTCCTGGCTGCAGAGAGAAAGCAGGGGGCGGGGGCATTGCGCCGTTCACGGAATACTCTCGGCGAGGAGAAAACACTTCGAAGCCAGCGTCAACACGGTCACCAATAAAAGCCATACCAGCAGGGTTAGTTGCGGCTGCTATGCTGTCTTGCGCCAAGGCGGTTCCGGTACCGGCCATTCCTTTGTTGATAGTGCTGTAGCCGTGGCTGAGATAGCCATTGGTGGCATGGGCGGCGATTGGCATTAGTTGTGTCAAGGCGGCGAGCCCCAAGGTGCTGATAATTCTCATAAAAGTATCCAGTTCAAGAGATGTCGTGCTGTTGTTGCTGCACCTTGTACAGGAATAGCGTTGATATAAAAAGTAACGAATATTGATATGGTTATAACGAAACTTGATATGGATACTGCCTGGCTCTTACAAAGCTGTTTCCTTGCCCTCATCAAGACGATGAGATCAGTTAGCGATCCTTTCTGGCTTGCTAAGGGCAGGTGGCCGTGTACAGCTACTCAAAATCAATTTTAGTTTCTGTTGCTGGAAGATCCTGCTGCTCGATCTCCTCATAGCGCATCTTGAGTAAGGGCATGAACGCGGTATCGGGGATCAGCCAGAATTGGCCAGCTTCGATACCTTTAAAAACTAATACGGCAAATTCGTCGGGCGATAGTCCCGCTGCTATATGGTTGGCAAGGGCTTCGTGGAATTGCTGCTCGGACTCGCCTAGTTTTACCTGTTGCTCCGCCGGTCGCAGGCGCTCAGAGCGCCAGATGCCTGTATCCACTTCTGACGGGCATAGCACCGAAGCTTTCACCTCGCCAGGCTCTTGCGCCAATTCTCTATAGAGGCTTTCAGTGAGTGCCACTACGGCGTGCTTGACGCTCTGGTATGGGCCCATAAAAGTCCCTCCACCCAGTAAGCCACCGATGGAGGCCGTGTTGATTACCCGTGCTGGCTCGCCTTGTTGCAACATGCGCGGCACAAAGTGATGCAGACCGTGCACTACCCCCATTAAATTGACATCGATAATCCAGCGCCAGTCCTGCAGCGGTCGCTCCCAGCATTTACCATCCACCAATACTCCAGCGTTGTTGAATAGTAAGTGAACTTTGCCATGCTCCGCGTACACCCACTCGGCAAAATCCGCTACCGCATCGGCATCACTGACATCTAAAACACGGGTGCTGAGTTGGCCTTTAGTCTTTGCTGCATGCTTAGCTAAATCTTGTAAACCAGCCTCGTCGATGTCGCCGCAAACGACTTTCATGCCGCGCTGTAGTGCGTGGCGGGCAAGTCCAGCGCCGATACCGCTGCCAGCCCCAGTAATGACGCAGACGCGTCCTGTCCAATCTGTCATATAAACCCCTTGTTATGTGTCGGTTGCCAGCGAAGTTGAAAACCTAGTCAGTAGAGCTGTGCTACCACAAGCTGAAGCTCAAATAGCACAGCTATCCTACTGCAGCATAAAAGCTCTCTAGGTATTATGCTGCGAGTCTCTTAGAGTTGCACAGCTTTGTTGCTGTGGATGACTACCCTATCTGCACTAGCAGTACAAGCGCTTTTAAACTACGACGAGTCGAGGGTGCTGCTTCATTTGTTGCCTGCACACTAAGTCTTAGCGACGCAGCAATAGCGGCCCAGGTAAACCCATAGTTGTGCTTACATCATCACTGGAAAAAACAGTGCAGCTACAATCTAATATGCCGGCATGTCACTTGATAAAATGACGTTCTTAAGCTTATGCTTGCTAGCTTATATTTATTGGTGGGAGCATGAAGGCTGGACTGTCATAACAGTGCACTCGCGAGTTGCTGCTTGCCAAACATTCACAATAAGAGACTTTAGTCTATGAATATTGATGTCCTATTAAATGCCCCAAAACACCCTGCCAGAGACGCATCGATCAGTTCAATGCGCAATGTTTTAGCAGGCGACCGCGAAGCTTGGATCGACTTGTTTGCTGACGATGCAGTGATTGAAGATCCGGTTGGCCCTTCCCCCTACGACCCCGAAGGTCGTGGCCACCATGGCAAAGAGACGGTTGCGGCGTTTTGGGACAACATCGTCTCTCAAGTGACTATTCAGCCAAATATTCGCCAATCCATTGCATGTGGAAACGAGTGCCTTAACGGAGGCATCTTTATTTTGAAAGCGGCCGATGGCTCGGTGACTTGGATTGACATGGTCATCAATTATGCCGTTGATGAGCATGGCAAGATTAAAAACCTGCGCGCATTTTGGGAGTTCGATCAGCTTGAGGCCAACAAGGTCTAAAACGGGCTGCTAGGCAATCGATCAAAAGCGGCAGCTTGGTGAAAGAGGCCGCTGTGAAGAGACTATATAATGAAATTCTGGCTTTCCTTAACCACTATTCCTGAGACCGATCAGTATCTAGCATTGGCTCGTGAAGCCGAGGCCTTAGGCTTTCATGGCCTAACACTGGCCGATCACCTCGTGTTTCCAGCGCAGTACGACAGTAAGTACCCCTATACCGATGACGGCGAGTTTTGGATTCCCTCCGATACGCCTTGGCCTGACCCTTGGATTGTGATGAGCTCGATGGCCGCGGTCACCAACAAGTTGCAGTTCGCGACTAATATCTATTTGGCCGCCTTGCGAGATCCCTTTACGGTGGCCCGATCTGTGGGTACTGCGGCTGTCATGAGTGGCAACCGGATGACTTGTGGGGTCTCTGTTGGCTGGCTGAAGGAAGAGTACGATATCGTCGGTGTAGATTTTAGAACCCGTGGCAAGCGGATGGATGAGCTGCTGCAGGTGGTGCGCCTTTTGCTGACAGGAGAAGAAGTCAACTATGACGGGGATTTCTTTAATATCCACAACGCCATGATGCACCCTGCACCGACAGCGCCAGTAAAGTTTTGGAGTGGCGGCGCTGCTAAGCTTGCCTTGCGTCGAGCTGCCTCCCAAGACGGCTGGCTGGGTCTACCTTTAACACGTGAATTGGCTAAGCCGATATGTGATCAATTGCTGGCTTTCAGGCAGGAAATGAAAAAGCCCGCTGAAGGTTTTGCTATTGCGATAGCTCCTTTAGAGCCCTATAGCGATGAGATTTTGCGCGACTTTAGCGCGATGGGGGTCACTGAGATGATGGTGATGTCACCTTGGATGCCAAGCCCCTGGGGGGAGTCTGTATACCTCGACAAAGGTGATGATGTCAGAGATTTGGAGGTCAAAATCAAGACGATGCGTCGTTTTGCCGAGGATGTACTGGCTAAGTTTGCATGAGTGCATGGTCTGAGGGCATCTACGGCCATTACCTTACAAGCTTTGATTCGCAAAGGGGCTGCGAGTCAATTCAGGCATAATGTTTGTGGCACTTTAGATGCCAGTGCTCTGCCCCTTAAGCCGTGAAGCTAAGGGGCAGAGGCTAGGCGGCTACATGCATTTTTTAATTGATCTTAGAACGCCTAACTATTAGTGCTCAAACAGCAGGCAGCGGCGTGGCCCTAAGCGATAAGCGCTTAGGGCAGCACCAGAAGGTCGCACTCTAGCTGGTCCAGCACTTTTTCCGCAGCGTTATTGTTGATCATCGCCGACAAGCCCGAGCGTGATGAGCTGCCCATTATGACTAAGCCTGCGCCAACATCTTTAGCAGTTTTTGTGATTGCCGTATCAGCTTCGTCCATCACGATGTGGATCTGATCACTAGGCACACCACAAGCGCGTACCAGCGAGCCTCGATCTGGTCGGTTGGCGAGTTTTTGATAGGCACTGACGTAGTGCACATTAGCTTCGCCTTGCTCAAATAACTCGCGAGATATAGCTAGGATTTTTTCATTAAGTGCACGGTAGGCATCTTCATCGCTGCGAGGATCCAAAGCGGCCAGGATCGTATCGGCGTTGTTGTTGCCTTCGCCCTTAACCAGCAGTACAGGGCAAGTACATTCTCTGATGAGCGTCCAGTCGGAGGTTCTCTTGAGGCGTCGACGAGCATTGGAATAGGTGCGCGAGGCTTTTACCACGGCGCCAACTTGGTGGCGCAGTGCAGCGCGCACCACTGCTTGATACCAGTCGCTGTCCCATTCGACTTCTATCGCTACCGTTACGCCTTTATCTCGTAGGCTGGCTACAGCACTGTTGAGAACCTCCTGTTGTGCTGTGATCCGCTTCTTAATTTCAGCAGCCCGAGTATCCTTGCGCGGCAGGTCTTCATAGATACAACAAAAAACGCTCAACTCGGCCTTAGTGCTTTCTGCGAGCTTAATCATCCGAGTCAGGGCCGGTTGGGCCTCTTGAGTGGGGTCATATACGACTAGATATTTCGTGGTGCTCATACAATACCTCAGTTATTTTTGCTAGTTTTTTGTTATGTGCCATTATCGCCATTTTTTGGTCTGCATATCTATAGCTAGGGCCTTTTTATGACTACAAAATATAAGCGCAGTAGTTTTTTGCATAGCGCTGCGGATACGCGATAATCACCCTTAGTGAGCGTCCAAGATAGAGGAGTTCAGCGCTAGCTATGCCATTGATTAAATCAGTCCGCCAAATCCCTAAAGAACGCCGTATTTTGCTTTATCTATTCCTAATTGCTCTGTTTTTGCTAGTTCTATGGCAAAGACCTTGGCTTGAGCGCTCTAATTTCGCTGCGTTGCCGGATTTTAGCGCCATTGAAGATGTGACGGAGATGAAGCAAGCTTTTTACAGCTATCTGACGCCGATAATTGAGCATCATAATGAAAGTATTCAACAACAGCGTGCGCGGCTGCTTGTTTTACAGAAGAAGCGCGCCGATGGTCGCTCACTATCCATGTTGGATAGGCGTTGGCTGCGCAAATTGTCGGTGCAATATGAGCTAGAGTGGGGCGCTGCTGAGGCTCAGGATGCCTTGTTGGAGAAGTTGCTGCTGCGGGTTGATACGATTCCATTGGATTTGGCCCTGGTGCAAGCTGCTAAAGAGTCAGCTTGGGGCCGCTCACGTTTCGCAGTAGAGGCTAATAATCTCTTCGGGCAGTGGTGCTATATCGAAGGCTGCGGCATAGTCCCTAATAATCGCCCTGCGGGTGCACATCACGAAGTGGAAGCCTTTAGCTCTGTCTCAGAGGCCATACGCCGCTATATGAATAATCTTAATACCCATCCGAGTTATGCAGGTTTTCGTCATCTGCGCTTGGCATTACGAGAGGCCGAAAAACCGCTAGCGGGCATGGCCTTAGCCAAAACACTGAGTTTTTACTCTGAGCGCCGCTCTGAGTATGTGGATGATATTCGCAGCATGATTGCCCAGTATCAACGCCTACAAAGCGAACAGGGGGGCAGCTCCTAATGCGCTTCCTACTGGCATTGTTATTGAGTGGCGTCGTATTGAGCGCAAGTGCAGATCACGCTGTGATTTTGATGTACCACCATGTCGATGAGAACACTCCTGCCAGCACCAGTGTTAGGCCTGAGCAGTTCAGGCGGCAGCTCGACTATATTCAAGAGAATGGCTTTGTCGTGATGCCATTAAAAGAACTGCTTGACGCTATATACGGTGGCGGCGAAGTTCCAGAAAACGCCGTTGCTATTACTTTTGACGATGCCTATGAATCTGTTCATCGAGTGGCTTTGCCCGAGCTCGTGTCGCGCGCTATGCCCTTTACCGTGTTCGTGGCCACCAAAGCGGTAGAGCGTGGATACGATGGCAGCATGTCTTGGCAAGATTTAGCAGAGCTCGCCGACTCTGGTCTGGCTACCTTTGGTGCTCATTCTATTAGCCATGAACATCTGCTGCGCGGCAGTGAGACAGGTGTCACAGATGATTGGACTAAGCGTGTTAGCGCCGAGATAGATCACAGCGCCGCAGTACTAAAGCAGAAGTTTGCTGAATTATTCGTGCCGGCCTTTGCTTACCCATTTGGTGAATATTCGCCGGCACTGCAAGCCCTTGTTGAGGCACGTAATTACTATGGTTTAGCGCAGCAGTCCGGAGCCCTTGGAGCTAGCACTGCAACTACCGAAATCCCTCGCTTTCCTATGGCTCAGTCTTACGACAGCCTAGAGAGGTTGGCCATGGCACTCAATACACGGCCCCTGCCCGTAGCCGATGTTCAGGCGGGTCAGATGTTCATTGCTGATATCAGTGCAGCGCCTCAAGAACTGCGCTTTACCCTCACTGCTGATGGTCCCTACCGAAGGGAGCAGCTAGCCTGCTACAGCTCAACAGGTGAGGCCTTGGCGCTGACCCGGGAGGCGGCGCAGTTTACCGTTGCATTACCGCCGTTTCGTGCAGGGCGAAATAAGGTTAACTGTACTGCGCCATCGACGGAGCGCGGAGCTGAGTTTTTCTGGTATGCCCGTCAGTGGGTGCTAGCAGACGATGAGGGCCGCTGGCTCAAGTATTGATGCGTCCCCGTGATTACTACTGGCAGCAGAGCCTAGCCTTGAAGGCCATTTCCACTTGCTAAACGCCGTTTAAACAGCGCTGGCATGGTACCAGCGCTGTGCGCTGTGCGCAGTGCGTAGCGGAGCATGGTATTGTGTAATGTGTAGATAGTCGCTTGCTTGGATACAAGGAATAGTTTGAATGAGTACACCTTCGCCAGAAGCCATCCCCGAGCGCGAATTGCGCTTGGCGCTGGTTTGTTACGGTGGCGTTTCACTAGCAGTTTATATGCACGGCATCACACGTGAAATCCTCAAGTTGATTCGCGCTTCGCATGTTTATCACTCGTTACCTGCAGCAGAGGCCGCTAGCGCCGAGTATAGCGATCTCGATGGTCATCGAGGTGAAGCAGATACCGAAGCGGTCTATTTTCGTATGTTGCAGAAAGTTGGTGGCACGATCCGTTTGCGGGTATTGGTGGATGTCATTGCAGGGGCCTCGGCTGGTGGGATCAACGGCATCATGTTGGCTCGAGCCCTAGCCTTTGACTTGTCGCTGGATGATCATCGCGAACTGTGGCTGAACTTAGCCGACGTAGAAGAGCTGCTCGACCCTGATGCCCGAGCGGGACGTCTGTCCAAGATTTATATGCGGCCCTTATTCTGGTTGGCGAAGTTGCGCTTGCGCCGCGCTGCGCGGCGCCAAGGTGCAGTTATGGAGCCGCCAGAGATGCTTCGTAATCTGTCACTGTTTATGCGTTCACGTTGGTTCGAACCGCCTTTTTCCGGCAAGCGCATGAGCGAAATGATGCTCGATGCTTTGGAGTCTATGGGCGATACAGCTGGGGCTGAGTCAGGCAGCTTATTGCCGGCAAGTTTGCCGCTGGAACTATTTGTTACAGCTACGGACTTCTGGGGTCATCCACTGACCATTCCTCTACATGACCCGCCAAAGATTAATGAGCGCGAACACCGGCACTTGTTTCATTTTCACCATCACGTGACAGCGGATGGAAAAGTTGCTTCAACTTTAGGCCGTGATCATCTGCCCTCACTGGCTTTCGCGGCCCGTGCAACCAGTAGTTATCCCGGGGCGTTTCCACCCACTCGCCTTGGTGAAATGGATGCTTTGCTGAAGCAGCGTAAAACGCTCTGGCGCGGTAGGGAAGCCTTTATCCGTTCGCAGTTTCCGATACCTCACCGCAAGGGTAAGCGGGCAGAAGATGCAGCCTTTATTGATGGCAGTGTGCTAATGAATAAGCCGGTATCGGTCGCACTGGAAGCGGTGCGGCGACATACTGCTCACCGGCAGATCGATCGACGTTTGGTGTACCTCGAGCCTAACCCAGAGATAAACAGCGATGCGGCCAGCGATATGCCCAGCTTTTTTAAGACGATTGTGGGTGCGCTATCGAGTATTCCCCGCCATCAACCGATCCGCGATGACCTGGACGATATTGGGCGCTATAACCAAGAGGTCCACCTACATCGCGAGGTGGCTAATGGGGTTCGGGAACTAGTGCTGAGCGATATGTCTGAGTTGTTAAGCAGTGAGTTGAGTAGCTTGCCCAGTGCAGAGGCGATCGGGCGTAAGCGTGAGGCGAGTAACACAAGAGCTGCCAGTGAAGCTGGCTACGCTTATGAAGGCTACACTCGCTTAAAGGTCTTAGGCCTACTAGATGAATTAGCCGGGCTATTTCAAGAGGGCTGTGTTGGTTTAGAGCACGACGAGGCGGCTAGGCAAATGCAAGCTTGGGCTTACCGCGTAGGCATACGGCCTTTGGGTAGCACAAATATTGGAGCGCTTGACCCTGAGAGCGCTCCTTGGGTCGGCTTTTTGCGTGATTATGATATTCGTTATCGCTTGCGGCGGGTGATGATGCTGATTCGCCGCTGCAATGAACTATACACCGACGAAGCTACCCGGACTATTCCTGGGGTGAGCTGTCAGCTCGATCGTTTAAAAGCTCGCCTCTATAGCAGCTCCGGTCGATTGCGTGAGCATCTAAACTGGAGCAGTCTTGAGTTTAAGGACGCTTTTTATGATGAAGACCAGTGTGATCTGATCGACTACTTTTTAGAGCGCGTGCAGAATCACTTTGATTTAAACGCCTTTGACGAATCCTTAGACCGTGAGCTAGCCGAGTGGTGTCGGGAGCTTGAAGATCTCACCTTGGTGCGTGAGGTATTAAGTGCCTACTTGGGCTTTGCTTATTACGATGTGTTGATTTTTCCAATGACGCAGAGACGCGATATGGATGCGCTGGACGAAATCAAAGTCGACCGGATAGCTGTGGACGATGCCAACTCCCTGCGTGAGGGCGGTGCAAGAGAGATTCTAAAAGGCGTGCAGCTGGAGAGCTTTGGCGCTTTCTTTTCCCGACGCTTTCGGGAAAACGATTACCTTTGGGGCAGACTCACTGCCGCAGAGCGCTTGGTTGATATCGTCGGTAGTTCAGTACCAGAAGCGGTAGCTGAAGGTTTAGATTTGGTAGCTTTCAAAAAAGACTTGTTTCTCTCGATACTGGAAGCAGAGACGCCACATTTAAAAGAGATTGACGCTGAGATGGCGGAGTTAAAGCGCAAGGCAAATAGCCTCTAAGGCATTAAGAAGTGCAAGCGGGCCTTGCGGCCCGCTGTGGCTCAGGGGATTAATATGGCTGTTGCAATGGAGAAGTAAATCAGCACGCCCACGGCGTCTGAGATTGTTGTTACCAGTGGCGCACTTGCGGTGGCTGGGTCGAACTTAAAGTGGCTCAATAAGAAGGGCAGGGACATACCCACCAAGCTACCGATGATAACCACCATGATCATAGTGAGACCGACAACTAATGCGATATCGGATCCACCGCGCAGCAAACCAACAGGTGAGACGACCACGGCCATCGTCAAACCCAGTGCAGTGGCGATTAATAACTCCCGTAAAATTAAGTTGCGCCAGTCTTTCAGTGTGACATCGCCTGTGGCGAGTGCCCGCACCATGAGGGTTGCAGATTGAGAGCCGGCGTTGCCGCTGCTGTCGATCAAAAGTGGTAAGAAGAATACCAGTGCGACATAGGTCAAAATGGTCTCTTCAAAATATGCTAGGCCAGCTCCGGAAAATAGGTTGCCAATGACCAGTAAGGACAGCCAGAAAATTCGTTTTTTATAGAGTACCGCGACACTTGCCTCACGCATATTTTCTGAGAACGGGCTGACCGTAGCAATACGCTGAAAGTCCTCAGTGGTTTCACGCTGCATAACGTCCGCGGCGTCGTCATGGGTGATAATGCCCACCAGTCTGCCACCTTCATCGATAACCGGTAGCGCGAGTAGGTCATAGTGTTCAATCATTTGCGCCACTTCTTCTTGCTTCATATCCAAGGTGGCAGATATAGGGGAGGGGTCCATAACCTCGCTAACGGGCGTATGAGGAGCAGCTAGGATCAGTTCGTGTAAGCGAATAGAGCCAATAAGTCGTCGCTCGCTGTCTAAAATATACGAGCGATAGATGGTTTCTTTTTCGGGTGCTTCGCGGCGCAACAGACCGATAGCTTCCCGGGTCGACATGTCTGCTGACAGCGTGGCGTAGTCCGAGGTCATGATCGCCCCGGCAGTACCCTCGGCATAGGATGACAAGCGGCGGATATCCTCCCGCTCTTCCCGCGCAAGGTCTCTTAACAGGCGCTGTTGCTGCTCGGGTGTCAGCAGCTTGAACAGGTCGGCTCGGTCGTCGGCACTCATCCGAGTGACAATTTCTGCGAGCTCACCGCGGCTCAGCCAAGCGACGAGTTCTGCCTGAAAACTAGCCGGCAAATAGCCAAAGGTTCTTACACGTCGTTGCAGGTCGAGAGTCAAAATCTCTGATTTGGCTTGTTCGTAGGGTAGCTCTGCGATCCACGCAGCTAAGTCAACGGGATGAGCGGTTTCGACAAAGTGCACGATGGTCTCGATAGCTGCATCGGCGGACGGGATCGGAGTCACCTTGTTTAAGCTGGTTTCGGTATTTGGCATCAGTCCGCTCCTTCGAACATAGTGGGGACGGGTAAGGTCGTACAAATAAGCACAGTAGCGCTATTGCAGGGGGTGACGGAAGCTCCGCTGTATTTTTGCCATAAACAGCTACATTGGAAAGCTTTGGCAGTGCTTAAAGCTTGAGCTGCTTGGCTGAGTAACGCGAAAGCTGATTAGACCGCTGCATAATAGCAGCACAACAGCTAAGGGCTAGCCTCAGATGCCTTCATGCGGCAAAGGTTCCACAGTAAATAGCAATACTACGCTCATTTTTTGCTGCCCACGGCCTCTAGGGGCTGTGCTAAGTTAGGACTTTTTAATGAAACTTATGACCAGCCTATTAGTCCTAGAGCTGTAGATCTTAGTAGTATCAATCGCTGGGATAGTGTTAATCACTTTGTATAAAAGCTGTGTCTGTTGAGCAGTAATTGTTTTAATAGTTGATAAGAGTAGGGGATATTAAGCTAAGCGCGTGGTAGCAAGCCACTGTAGAAGGTGAGTTTCCTCTTTATTTAGCACCAGGAGAGATATATGAAAAACCTAATTAGCACAGCTGTTATGGCAGCCTTTATCACGGCTTGTGGTCAAAGTTCTGATGAGAGTAATGCCACATCAGCAGCTGGCTCGCAGTTCGCACCTTTCTCACAGAGCTATAGCTGCGAAAGCGGTCAGTCACTGGAAGCTGAGTATAGCTCTACAGAGACAGTTGTCGTCCATTATCAAGAGAATACGCAGGAGATGAAAATAGCCGTCTCTGCCAGTGGTGCGCGCTACGCCGGTGAAGACTTAGAGTGGTGGATTAAAGGCAGTGGTAAAGGTTCTGAGGGTGTTCTTTTTGACCATCAAGAAGACGGTACAACAGGCGAAATAATCGATAACTGCATAGCCGATTAAGTAAGCTGGTGAAAATTAAAAGGCGACTTAGACCTGCTGGCTAAGTCGCCTTTTTTGTTACTTAGTGATTAGTACTCATAGATCAGGTCGATACCGTAGGTGGCAGGTTCAGCCCAGCTCACTGCGGAGAAGGTGAAGCCAGCGGGACCAAGCGGCGTAGGCACTACGGCGCCACCTAAGCCAATTACGTGCTGACGATACTCTTTGTCGAAGATGTTGCGCCCCCACAGAGCCACTGTTGCTGTATCTCCACGTGGAAGATCAAACACAAAACCTATGCGTGCATCGACCAAGCCGTAGCTTGGGCGCGAGTAAAAGTCGCGGTTAGGCACACCTGGGCCTGCTGGTGTGGTGTCGTAGACTTTCGACTGGTAACTGTAGTTTACCGTTGCATTGGCTTCCATGGAAGCAGTGCGCCAGAAAGTGTAGTCAGCCGTCAGGTTCACGCTGTTTTCAGGCGAGTAGGGCACCACGAATAGCTTTTTGATCTCATCCCCCACTTGATAGGGAGACAGGGGGTTGATGACCGGATCAAAGATTGAACCGGTGCTGGCAATCACCTCGTCATACTCAGGGTCAAGATAGGCGTACTCCAACTGTAGCCTTAGGTCCGGGGTAGGCATCAAAATGACCGAGAGCTCTGCCCCTTGAACTGTCGCTTCACCGGCGTTGTAGGACTGTACCAGCGAGGCATCGTAGGAGTCTGCTGTAAAGGCCAGCTGCATGTCGGTAAACTCACTGTAGAACAGCGCTGTGTTGACTTGTAGGCGGCGATCCCACCACTCTGACTTTAGCCCCAGTTCATAGGTGGTGACTTCTTCGGGGTCAAAAGTCTGGTCAAAAGTTCCCGGTGCAGATCCCTCTGACGAGCCACCTGCCTTATAGCCCGTAGAGACCTTGGCGTATGTGCTCAGACCATCATTCCACAAAAAGTTAACAGTGAAAGAGGGGTCAAACTGTTCAAAGCTTTGCTTGTTACTGGCATTTAGCTCCAGTGGGAAGTTATTGACCAAGAAGTCTCGTGTCGCTTCACGCTCATCTTCGGTGTAGCGAGCACCCAAGGTAAGCTCCAAGCGATTATCCAGCACCGGTGGGGTCCAAGTTACCTGAGAGTAGATCGCCTGTGATTTTGCAATTGAAGTAACATCGCGGTCTTTGTCGACGATGCCACCGCCCACGGGAGTGAGGTCGGTCACATAGTTCTGGTAGTGATCGCTAGTCTCTTTGAAATAGTAAAGGCCTACGATGTACTCGAGGTTGTTGCCTACATCACCGATAAACTGCAGTTCTTGTGAGAATTGGCGGTTATCAATGCCGTCAAAGGCATAAGCAGGGATAGTGAAAGATTCGGCGTAGTTCTGATAGTTGTCGAACTCCAGCTCACGGTAGCCTGTTAGGGATTTAACGGTGAGCGAGTCAGTGGCTTCCCAAGTTAAAGTCAGGCCGTGACCTTCAAAAACAGACTCACTGGGCTTTAGGTCCATTGGGCGGTAAGTCTTTCCAGAAGGCTTTTCACCGGTGATATAGCCCGGGTACAGACCGGTGTCGATGGTGCTCTGGTAGTAGATAGGGGCAGATTCCAGCGTGCCAGTTTCTAGAGAGTAATCGACGGTAAAGTCTTCAGCAGCATCCCAGCGCAGAGCTAGGCGTCCGCCTAACTGGTCGTTCATGCCAAAGTCGGCACCGCCTGCGTTTTTGACGTAGCCATCCTGGTTGCGCTTCATCACCGTCAGTTTGGCGGCAAGATCGCCGATAGCTGGTAGGTCCACAGTAGTTAGACTGCGAAAGTAATCGCGGCTACCAAAAGACAAGTTCTGCTTAAAGCCGAATTCACCGGTCGGTTTAGCCGTAATCAAGTTAACTGCACCACCCGTGGTGTTACGCCCGTAAAGTGTACCCTGTGGGCCACGCAAGACTTCGACACGCTCCAAGCCAGCCAAGTCAAACAGGGCCCCTTGCGGACGCGAAATATAGAGTCCATCAATATAGAGACCAACCGAACCATCACTAGTCACCTGCATTGGATCGGATACACCTTGACCACGCATGTAGAGGATGAGCAGGTCAGAGGAGGGGTAGGGCGTTTGCGACAGTGTCGGCATCGACTTAACGATATCGTCATAGTCCAAAATACCGCGTTTCTCCATGTCATTACTGGTCAAAGCAGAGATAGCAATCGGTGTTTCTTGTAGGTTCTCTGTACGTTTTTGGGCAGTAACAACGACTTCTTCGATTTGTGCTTGGGCGCCACCAGCAATGACAGCCAATACCGCCAAGGGTAGTGCGGCACGGCGGGCACTGAGGCGCTTCAAGTTTAGGGTTTTACTCATTAAGGGCTCCATATTATTTTGCTATGTATAGGCACAAACGACGCCAATATTTGTCACCAGGTGATGATGTTACAAATGGCTTAGAATGTAAGCTCGGCGCGGGATAATAACGCGTATCAAAGAATCTATCTACCGTTTCTCGGTAAAACAAAATGAAGCTCGCTGAGAACGCAGTGCCATCGGACTTATTGCTGAGCAAAGTTGGTTCAGCAATAAAGACCTAGGCCAAGATTGCTACACAGGGATAGTAGGCAAAGCCTTGATGAGCAAGTAGCTGTGGCCAATTGCAAAGGGTGCTTTTGCTGACTTTGTCGCTACACTTCAGCCCAGCGTCGTAGTAAATTATGATACAGGCCATTCAACTGTAAGATATCAGGATCTGCCTTTGCTTGCCGGGGGCTTAGAGCTTGTATCGACTGATCTAAGTCAAAAAGTAGGCTGCGTTCCTCATGATCTCGAACCATGCTCTGGATCCAGAAGAAGGAGCTGACACGCCTACCATGGCTAACTGGCTCGACCCGGTGCAGGCTGGAAGAGGGGTACAGCACAAGGTCGCCGGCTGCCAGCTTGATCTGCTGCGCGCCAAAGTTGGTCTCAATGCTCAGCTCCCCGCCTGCGTATTCATCTGACTCGGACAGAAATAAGGTAGCAGAGAGATCACTGCGAAGGGTGCCAAGATTGCCTGGCAGTTGCATAAGCGCACTATCTACATGAGTCCCATAATGACCGCCGTCACTATAAGAATTAAACTTTGGCGGATAGATCTTTTCCGGCAAGGCTGCTGAAATGAACAGCGCATGGCGACCCAAGCGTTGCAGAATGTAGTTGCCCAGGTCTATGGCGATGGCGTTGTTGTCATCAAGCTGTTGATTATGTTTAAGCTCTGCGGCAAGAGTGCCGGCAGTTTGTTGTCCGTGTTGCCACTCGGCTTGATCTAAGTGCTGTCTAAATCGCCTGACTTCGGCTTTACTTAATACAGCGTTAATTACCGTTAACATTAGATAGCTCCCATAAGGCACTGAGGCCCTATGTCATTGAGAGTGGGGGTGCCTGCAAGTGCCATGCACAGTTCCAGTTCATCCCGCAGTAACTTGAGCATATGCGCAACTCCAAGTGCCCCAGCCACTGCAAGTGCATAAGCCTGTAATCGGCCGATAAGCACCGCATCGGCACCACTGGCAATTGCTTTGAAAATATCTGTCCCACTGCGGATTCCACCATCAAGTAGTAGCGGATAGTGGGCCCCTAGGACATCGCGTATAGCTGGCAGCAAGTGTAGGCTGGCAGGCATGCCATCGAGTGATCGGCCACCATGATTGGAGACAATTTGTCCGGCGACGCCCATGGACTGTAGACGAAAGGCATCATCTGGGTGGGCCACTCCTTTCACAATGACTGGCAGGGTGGTTGTTTCAAGTAACCAGGCAAGATCTTCCCAGTCAGGCGCTTCGGACATCATTCCATGTAATAAGATACTCTGGTTTGGGGCCAGGGCGCGTTGTGGCAAAGGCTTATAATCTTTAAGGTTGGCGGGTGTGGTGCTCTTTAGTTGCGCAAAGCCGGCACGCTGAGCCCGATGACTCAGAACTTGCAGCGGTGTATCGAGAGTCAACACAAGCGCCTCATAGGCTGCACCTTCTGCTCGGCGTATTAAGTCAAGCGTATCCTCACGCCGCGGCTGCCAGTAAAGCTGAAACCATTTAGCTGAGTTGCTCGCTTCAGCAATGACTTCCAAAGTGAGAGAACTCATAGTACTGGCAACTAGACAGGTAGCGCTCACCTCAGCTGCTCTGGTCACAGCAAGCTCGCCTTCCTTATGCAATAAGTGCTGGTGTCCAACAGGCGCTAGTAGCATGGGGCTCTCTAGCTTCGTCCCACATAGCTTCAGTCTTGTGCTTGCTTGACTGAAGTTATTGAGTAGCTGAGGGCGAATATTTAGGCTCTGGAAAGCTTGCTGGTTAGCTCGCAGAGTATATTCGTTTCCACTACCTCCTCGAAGCCAGGCCAGTGTGCTGTCAGCTAGATGGTTTGCAGCGTGATTTTCGTACTCTGCAGCAGCTAATATTCCGTCTGGAATAGCATTTAAAGAAGCATCAGCGGCCATGATAATTCCTAGGGTATAAAAAATGAGTAACACTCAGGCGGGTAGTGAGGTGCTAAACCTCACTACCCGTTAAGCATTATAATTTAAAACTCATATGACAGCGTCAAACGAACATTGCGCCGATCGCCGATATAAGCAAAAGCACCACTGCGGTAGGACGCCAGATAGTAATCTTTGTCGGTGATATTATTCAGGTTCCCGGATTCAACTCGTAAGTGCAACTCAATAAGTCGGAATGGAGGGCGAGCTGCGGTAGCATCTCGGCTCATCGTTCCGGCAAGAATGAGAAGCACAGATGAGACACTACGCACAGCTAACCCAAGAGCAACGATATCAAATTTACGCCCTGATGAAAGCAGGCCATAGCCAGACAGAGATCGCCAGCATCGTCGGCGTTCACAAGTCCACCGTGAGTCGGGAGATGCGGCGCAATCGCGGCCTGAAGGGCTATCGGCCCAAACAGGCTCAACAGTTAGCTCTACAGCGCCGTCAGTGCAAGGTACAGCCTCGTATTGCCCCAGGCCATTGGAGCCGGGTTGAGGAGCTGCTGTGCGAGGATTGGAGCCCTGAGCAGGTCAGTCTCTGGTTGGCACAGGAAGAGCAGATATCCATCAGCCACGAGTGGATCTACCAGTACATTCTGGAGGACAAGCGCCGGGGCGGTCAGCTACACCTCCGTCTGCGCTGCCAGAAGCCGCGGAGAAAGCGCTACGGTAGTTATGATCGCCGCGGTCAAATTCCCAATCGAGTCTCTATCGAGAAGCGACCTAGCATTGTGAGCGAACGAGCCCGCCTGGGTGATTGGGAGCTCGACACTATCATAGGCAAACATCACAAGCAGGCGATCGTTTCACTGACTGAGCGAAAATCACGGCTGGCACTTATTTCCAAGGTTTCCAGCAAAGAGGCCGAGGGTGTCAAGGACGCGGTAATTGAGCTGCTCGGGCCGCTGTCAGCTCACGTCCATACCATTACCTCGGACAATGGCAAAGAGTTCGCCTGCCATCAGATCATAGCCGAAGCGCTCGCCGCAGACTTCTACTTTGCTCATCCCTACGCTTCGTGGGAGCGCGGACTGAACGAAAACACCAACGGCTTAATCCGCCAATACTTCCCAAAGGGCAGCGACTTCACTGACATTACTGAACAGGATATTGAGCACGTCATGGAAAAACTAAACAATCGTCCGAGGAAGTGCCTTGGCATGAAAACACCGAATCAGGTATTTTTCGGCATTAACCCGCCCGTTGCACTAGCCAGTTGAATCCGGG
>NZ_JACFXU010000012.1 GCF_014077625.1 Sediminihaliea albiluteola
GACGTATAGGAAGAATAAACGCCCTTTTCACCCAAGTCCAACAGCTTTGGACCGCAGTTGACTCTTTCGACACCCCTGCGATGCAACCCAATCCGGCTGACGGGGAGCCAGCAACGCTGAAAATTTACCCTCCTCTTTCCCACTAGCGGCTCCTTTTCCGACAACCAGCACGGCGGATCTCACTATAGGGTCTTCAATGCAGGCGATGACTTTCATGGCGCCGCCGCAGCCGCTGCAGGTCTCGATGTCGATATTGAAAACACGCTTGAGCCGTTGCGCCCATGTCATCGACGCTCGCCGTTGTGCTGGTGTTGCCGGTTCATCAGCCACCCTGACCTTGTTGCCCCTGCCCCGTTTTGCCGGCGTGACCAACGCCCGGTGCCGACTGTTGGGTGCGAACACCCCGTGGAAGCGGGTTAGGTTGACTCTGGGCTTCGGTACCAGGGCGGCCAGCCTTGCAATGAAATCCAATGGTTCGAAAATGACGTGCGTGGTGCCGTCCCGGTACGGCGTCTTGAGCTGGTAGCGCACGTTGCCGCCTCGTGTTAACGACAGCCGCTTCTCGGATACCGCCGGGCAAGGCGGCGGCGCGTCTGAATGAGTCGATCAGCGGGCAGATCAAAGCCCTGGACAGTCTTCAGTTGCCCCAGGGTGAGCGGGTGCGGGAGGCCATCCTGGACGACGTGACGACCCTGCACCGCCTGCTGGGTGCGCGTCCGGACAGCCGGCGCTTCCAGCACCATCACTTGCGTCCACTGCCCCTGGACGTGGTGGTGGACGAGGCGTCCATGGTGGATATCGAAATGATGGCCGCACTGCTGGATGCCCTGCCGTCGCACGCCCGGCTGATCCTGCTGGGTGACAAGGACCAGCTGGCCTCGGTGGAAGCGGGCGCGGTTCTGGGCAGCCTGTGCGCGCGTGCCGACGCGGCGCACTACACCCCGGACATGGCCGCCTGGCTGGAGGCCGCCACCCGGACATGCTATCGAAGCCGAATTGCAGGACGTCGCCGGGCGGCCACTGGATCAGGCGGTGGCGATGCTGCGCCACTCCTTCCGCTTCGATGCCGGCAGCGGCATCGGCGAGCTGGCCCGGGCTGTGAACAATGGCGATGCGCAACGGGCACAGGCGGTATTGGCGAGCCGCGACTACCCCGATGTCCACTCGGTCAACTTGCCCGCCGGCGAATGGCGACCCTTGAGTGCCCTGGCACTGGGTGATGGCGACACGGTGCCGGCGCGGGGCTACCGCCATTACCTGGAACTGCTCGCCGCGACCTCCTCCACGCGCCCGACCCTTGCGGATACCCGCGATGCCTGGGATGCATGGGCGGCGGGCATTCTCCGCGCCCACGGCGAATTCCAGTTGCTGACGGCCCTGCGCCAGGGCGACTACGGAGTCGAGGCCCTCAACCTGCGTATTGAGCAGGCGCTCGCACGGGCGGGGCTGATTCGCAATGCAGGTGCCAGCCGGGGTTCCACGCCGCGTGATGCGGGAGACTCCCCGTGGTATGAGGGACGGCCGGTGATGGTGACTGGCAACGACTACGGTCTGCGCCTGATGAACGGCGACATCGGCATTGCACTCGAGGCGCCGGTGGATTTTACCCGGCCGGAGCGGGGCAGCGCGCTGCGGGTCGCCTTCCCCGCCGGCGACGGCCAGGGCGGGATTCGCTGGGTGTTGCCCAGCCGCCTGCAACAGGTCGAGACGGTCTACGCGATGACCGTGCACAAGTCCCAGGGCTCGGAGTTCGTGCACACTGCCCTGGTCATGCCCGATGCGATGTCCCCGGTGCTGACCAGGGAGCTGGTGTACACTGCCGTGACCCGGGCGCGTCAACACTTCACCCTCCTGTGCGCCGGCGACGAGATGCTTAAACAGGCAGTGGTTCGTCAGGTGTCGCGCCAGAGCCAGTTGTTTTCTATAAGCGCCCCTGGGGCGCGCCTGACTGGATGATCCCTTCCGCCAGCATCCAGTCCGCCATGTCGCGCAGGCTCTGCTCGCCACCGATCAGATCGTCGCCCAGCAGAGCGCGTGCCTCGGCGTCATCCTGTGGCACGCAGCGGGTGAGCACGGCGGCCGCTTCGTAGGTCAGGTCCGGTGTTGGCTCCCCGAATAGCCTCTGCCTCAGGTCGGCGAGGCGGCCCAGGCTCCGCAGCAGCCAGCCCGGCACCTTCATCGCCCTGATCGGCTTGCCGGTTTGTTCCCGCATGATGCGCAGAATCTCCGCGTGGGGAATGAAGTCCGCCGATGCCATGATGCGCCGCAGCCCCCTGCCGGGTTCCAGCAGCCGGTTGACCAGCAGCGCCAGGTCCCTGACGTCGGTAAAGGTGAGGCCGCCTTGAGTGACCAGCATTGAGCCGCTGTTGACGTAATTGGCGAGGAATTCCTGCCCGCTGCCTACTGTCGGGTCGATGGGACCATTGACCGAGGCCGGATAAATGCAGACTACCGGGGCGCCCTCCGCCTGCAGCTGCCGTGCGTTGTGCTCGGCCCGGGCCTTGGTGCGGGCGTAACTGGAGTCCGGTTCGGTCACCGGGTCGTCGGCGTGCATCACCGGCCCGCCGGGTGGAAACAGGGCAGTAAAGCTGGACAGGAAGATGATCGGGTCCAGGCCGGCCGCGGCCGCGCCGCGGAGAATGCGCTCGCTACCGCTGACGTTCAGTTCCCACATTTTCTGCACGTCGGTCACACTTTTCGACATCATGCCGGCGCAATGCACCAGTGCTTCGTATTGCGGCAGCAGTGCCCGCCAGCTGTCGTCAAGTACGTCCCCCGGGTGCAGGGCAACAGCCCGGTGGGGAACTGACAGCTTTTCCAGCACGGCCTTCTGCTTGTCGAGGTTGCGGGCCAGAATGCCCACCTCGTGGCCGCCGCGCAGCAGCTGCGCGACGACGTGGCTACCGATAAAACCGGTAGCGCCTGTTACCAATACCTTCATTTTGCGTGTTTCCGTGAGTGCATCGGGTGGCTGGAGTCAGTTGTGCGCCATCATGCCCTTGATGATGGTGCTGGAAAGCGCCCTGATCTGTGCGGCGTCACTGAGGGTCAGCACCGGCCGGGGCGACATGTTGTTGCGCAGCAGGCTGAAGGTGAGGGCCTGCAGTATGTGGGCGGTCTGCCCCGGGTTGACCGAAGAGTCGAAATACCCTTCGCGAATGCCGCGCTTGATTACGGCGACAAGGGCATTGCGCACTTTTTTCAGGGCCTTTTCGGTCGCCTCTTTTTCAATCAGCAGCGGCAGCTGCGTGTCCGGCAGGGTGGCGACATGAATCTCCCGACGCATGCCCTCGCTGACCAGGTAGTTCTCCAGCCAGTGGCGAATGACATCCGGTGCCGGCTCGTCGGCGGCAAGCAATTCCCGGGAGCGCTTTACCGACTCGGTCACCAGGCGCTCATGCAGTGCGAGCAGCAGGGATTCCTTGTTCGGGTAGTGCTTGTACAGCGCCGCCCGGGACAGGCCGGCATTGGCGGCGATCCGGGTCATGGTAGCTGCCTGGTAGCCCAGCTCGCCAAAGTGCTCCGCCGCAACATTGAGAATGCGTTCTGCAGTGGTTGCCGCTCTGCCGACGTTTTCGCTTCCGGTGGGGCGCTTCATGGGCTTCAGCCTGCTCCTTTTCGATCAGTAGATCGGGCCGCCGATCACATGGGTGGCCAGGTCAATCAATAGCAGGGAGACCATGGCCACAAAGGTGGATTCGATCATGACCCGGCCCAGACTCCAGCGCTCACCATCAGCCGATTCATCCATGCGATAGACGTTGGGGAAGGCGACCACAAAGTACAGCGCGTAGAACCAGGAGCCGTACATCAGCATGGCGTCCAGATCCTCATACCACACGTTGCTGCCGTCATTGTCGATCATGACGAAGTACATGTAGGTTTCGCCCCAGCCCCAAAAGGCGGCAATGATCGCCACGATGGCGCACCATGCAGCAAAACGCGCAGCGCCCGAGTTCCAGCTGGTGGTCATGGTTCTGATGCGGCGCATGACGATCACGGCAGTAACGTGATACACGATGAAAAATACGATCGCGTTCAGGTACATCGACGGCGGTACTTTCATGTGCCGGGCCAGAGCGGTCGATTCATCCGGACCTACCAGTGCCGAATCGAGGAACAGGTTGACCTCTTCGAAGCGATAGCGGAGACCGAGTACCTCGAAAAAGTATTCGGTGTGGAAGTAGGTGGCAAAAAAGATCCAGCAGAACATGTACAGGTTGAACTTGAACCAGTAGCTCTGATGCCAGGGGATGCCACTGTTGCGGCGCAGGAACCAGGGTACCAGCACGCAGTAGGGCACCCACATCAGCAGATTCTGCATGATGTTCCAGAAGGTGCCGGTTTCCAGCCAGCCCATCTGCACCATGGCCATGTTGTAGAGAAACCAGAAGGGCACCACGGTGAGGAAGAATTTCTCCGCCCAGGCCTTGTCGGGGTTGGGGGAAAACCAGTAGCCGGATGCGCCGGGTGAGGGGTCAGTCATTGTTATGTCTCCCTGGTGGAATGTAGCGAAGCCCCGGTTGCCGGCTTTGTATGCCCGTGAGTTGTCACGACTCATCTGTCAGCCGGCCCGGATCGACCGCTGTCATGCTAAGATCAGGCGCAGTTCCGAGTCAACAGAATATGTTTATTATGTCTACCTCGTGAAACGACGTATAGGAAGAATAAACGCCCTTTTCACCCAAGTCCAACAGCTTTGGACCGCAGTTGACTCTTTCGACACCCCTGCGATGCAACCCAATCCGGCTGACGGGGAGCCAGCAACGCTGAAAATTTACCCTCCTCTTTCCCACTAGCGGCTCCTTTTCCGACAACCAGCACGGCGGATCTCACTATAGGGTCTTCAATGCAGGCGATGACTTTCATGGCGCCGCCGCAGCCGCTGCAGGTCTCGATGTCGATATTGAAAACACGCTTGAGCCGTTGCGCCCATGTCATCGACGCTCGCCGTTGTGCTGGTGTTGCCGGTTCATCAGCCACCCTGACCTTGTTGCCCCTGCCCCGTTTTGCCGGCGTGACCAACGCCCGGTGCCGACTGTTGGGTGCGAACACCCCGTGGAAGCGGGTTAGGTTGACTCTGGGCTTCGGTACCAGGGCGGCCAGCCTTGCAATGAAATCCAATGGTTCGAAAATGACGTGCGTGGTGCCGTCCCGGTACGGCGTCTTGAGCTGGTAGCGCACGTTGCC
>NZ_JACFXU010000013.1 GCF_014077625.1 Sediminihaliea albiluteola
TCCCGGATTCAACTCGTAAGTGCAACTCAATAAGTCGGAATGGAGGGCGAGCTGCGGTAGCATCTCGGCTCATCGTTCCGGCAAGAATGAGAAGCACAGATGAGACACTACGCACAGCTAACCCAAGAGCAACGATATCAAATTTACGCCCTGATGAAAGCAGGCCATAGCCAGACAGAGATCGCCAGCATCGTCGGCGTTCACAAGTCCACCGTGAGTCGGGAGATGCGGCGCAATCGCGGCCTGAAGGGCTATCGGCCCAAACAGGCTCAACAGTTAGCTCTACAGCGCCGTCAGTGCAAGGTACAGCCTCGTATTGCCCCAGGCCATTGGAGCCGGGTTGAGGAGCTGCTGTGCGAGGATTGGAGCCCTGAGCAGGTCAGTCTCTGGTTGGCACAGGAAGAGCAGATATCCATCAGCCACGAGTGGATCTACCAGTACATTCTGGAGGACAAGCGCCGGGGCGGTCAGCTACACCTCCGTCTGCGCTGCCAGAAGCCGCGGAGAAAGCGCTACGGTAGTTATGATCGCCGCGGTCAAATTCCCAATCGAGTCTCTATCGAGAAGCGACCTAGCATTGTGAGCGAACGAGCCCGCCTGGGTGATTGGGAGCTCGACACTATCATAGGCAAACATCACAAGCAGGCGATCGTTTCACTGACTGAGCGAAAATCACGGCTGGCACTTATTTCCAAGGTTTCCAGCAAAGAGGCCGAGGGTGTCAAGGACGCGGTAATTGAGCTGCTCGGGCCGCTGTCAGCTCACGTCCATACCATTACCTCGGACAATGGCAAAGAGTTCGCCTGCCATCAGATCATAGCCGAAGCGCTCGCCGCAGACTTCTACTTTGCTCATCCCTACGCTTCGTGGGAGCGCGGACTGAACGAAAACACCAACGGCTTAATCCGCCAATACTTCCCAAAGGGCAGCGACTTCACTGACATTACTGAACAGGATATTGAGCACGTCATGGAAAAACTAAACAATCGTCCGAGGAAGTGCCTTGGCATGAAAACACCGAATCAGGTATTTTTCGGCATTAACCCGCCCGTTGCACTAGCCAGTTGAATCCGGGGTTTAAGCGCAGCGCTAGTTGCTTATTAAACTGATAATTTGCAAAGGCATCGAACACCGTATAAGAGGGCACATGACGATCCCCAGCGGCAGCATCAGGTTGGCCCGAATATACCTCACTGCGATAAGTCCCTGCACCACCAATGGCGAGCTCAGGCGTCAGCTGATAACGCATCTGTAAATAAAGACTTTTATCAGCAAATTGGGCGAGTGTGCCGCCCTCAGCGCTTTTGTTGACGCTATCCAGAATTTCAGCATTCATCACCGTTGCGCCAAATACCGTGCTTAAGTTATCACTAATGTTACCTGCGGCGCTTAGCTCAATACCGTGAACACGATTCCTTCCTGTGTTAAGTGTGCCGGTGGTTTCATAATCGGCGCCTTCCATTACATCATCTTTAGTGATGTGGAATGCAGCAGCAGTCAGCAATAATTTCTCATCCATTAAGTTCCACTTGCTGCCAATTTCGTAGTTGACAGACTGTTCTGGTTTGCTCTTGCCAATCAGTTCAGCGCTACCACATAGACCGCCGTAGCCACAGTTTCCACCAACATCTGACTCACCGCCGTTAATTTCAGCTGAAGTACTGTAGGTGACATAAATATTGCCGTACTGATTGATCTTGTAAGTAGATCCAATATGACCATTCCACAGTGTGTCAGAGTAATCGTACGCCGTGGCGACGCCGTCTCGACCAGTAACTAGATTATTGTAATCAAAGCGGTCTGCTCGGATACCGGCCGCTAGTGACCAGCGCTCTGATAGATCAATAGTATTCATCAATGACACAGAAATCGTCTCAATGGAGTAGTCACTTTTTTCGCTGCCCTTATGGTAGCTTCGCTGCAAGAGCTTGCGGATATTTGGTACTTGTTTGCCGTTTGGATCTATTATGCAGTAACCTGGTGAGGAGCCGTATCTTCCAGCTAGTACGCAGTTGCTGGCACCGTTATTGTCAATATCATAGCTGCCATTCAGTACATCTTGCTTGCTGAATTCAGTGCTAAAAACGAACTGATTGCGCTTGCCGGCTAAATCAGTATCAAGATAGAAATTAGTGATATTGGCGAAGTAGTCTACTTCCTGCCAGCCATTGTGTGTGCTTAAGCCGATCGTCGGGGTGGCGGTTATTTGATCGGTATTGCCACGGGCCCCGGTGACAATGTATCCGTTTTCGGTTGTGCCATAACGCATAGCATTTTCAACTCGAAGATTATCGTTGAACGCATAAGCGATACGGAAAGTGAGAGTCTCTACATCCGACTCAAGGAAATCATTATTTTGGGTATAAACCGGTATGTGTTTATTAGGCTTGTTGGCCGCATCTAGATACGAACCTAAATCAGGCTTATCTTTTGCTTCCAGATAATAGTAATCGCCCTTGAATTCCAACTTTTCTGTTGCTTCCCAGGCGCCTGCTATAGCAATCCCGTTGCGTTCTCTATCAGCAGGACTACGGTCTGGAACTTCTTCGTAGGCGTGTAAAAGATTAACTCGCACTGCGCTATCCTTGTTAATTGTTAGATTGCTATCGAGCGTGATCCGGCGGTAGTTGTCAGTACCGATGCCTCCATTTATCTGGTGAAAGTCATATTCGTTGCTGGCCTGCTTGGTTACACCGTTGATGGCACCGCCAGTCGAGCCTCTGCCAGCAAAAGTGGAACTTGGCCCCTTGGTAATCTCTACTTGCTCCAAAGCAAAACTTTCGCGAGTTGTCATACCTGGGTCGCGCAGTCCATCGACAAACACATCACTGCGCGCTTCATGACCTCGAATGACGTAGCGATCACCAAAGGCATTGCCATTCTCGCCGGTGCCCAGTGTGATACCAGGCTGGGCTGCAAGAATATCCTTGAGGTCATCTTTGCCCGAGTCTTGTATTTGGCTTTGGGTGAGTACTGTGATGGTTTGAGCTGTCTCAGCTAATGGCTTAACTTTACGTTTATCGCCAGAAAACTTGGCCTTATAGGGAGCCCCGGGTTCAGCGTAGGGATTAGTATCGAGAGTTCGCTCTTCAATCTGCAGCGTGTCCAGCTCGAAAGTGTCGCTGTCTTGGGCCATCACCAGTGGGCTGCAAGCCGCAGCGGCAATGTTAATGGCCAATACACTGTGCAAGCTAAAGTTAGCTTTTGTTTGACGCAGGTTGATCGGACGTAGAGTAGTAGGTTGATCTGTCGGTGCTTTCATATCGGTCCTTGTCAAAGGTTATTGGGTGATCAGTGTGTATTCAATGGGAATAGCAATTGAGATTTGCTCACGCTTCATTGATCTCGGTATGGGTGGCAAAGGGTTTGCCTTGGCCAGCATCTCCAGCGCTGCATGGTCTAATTCAGCGTGGCCAGAGCTTTTTTTAATCGATTCGCTGAGTACCCGTCCGTCGCGATCGATTGAAAACTGTAGAACCACCGTGCCCTGAATTTTTTTCTTCTTAAGTTGTGCTGGGTATTCCTTGTGAAGGTTCAACCAAGACATCAGCTTGCTGAAATAACTTGTGCTGTCACCACGTTTGCCGCCAGCTCGATTATTCGATGCTCGACCAGTCGCTCGACTTAAGCTAGTACTTGTCTTCTCAGCATCAGGCGACTTTTGTTGGGCATGCTCTTGGGAAGTGTTTTGTTGTGTATTATTTGTTTTAGCTGTGGGTTCATTCGCTAGATTCGGATCAATATCGACCTCAGGTTCAGCGCTTTTTATCTGTGGTAGAGCTTTTGTTTCCGGGCGTGTTTGTAGTGCTTGTTGAGGCCTGCTTAGCTGCTCTGGTTTAGGGGGTGGTATTAGCTTTGGCTGTGACTCTGTTTGAGTCGGCTCTTGCTGGGCTTCCTGCTGAGCTACGGGTGTCAACTGTGACTTAAGGGCTTCCTGCTTTGCTTGCTCAGCATAGGAGCCAGCCATGCCTAAGCCTACTTCAACACCAAACTCACCGGGACCTTCCGCCAAATCACTTTGAACTGGGCTCTGGTCGAGCAGGGCAAATAGCAGGCCAATGTGCACAACTACAGCAGTGAAAAGTGCGATGCCCCAAGCTGAAATCGGCATTACAAGCTACCTATATACTGTGTGTGGAGGCTTACAGCACTGACGCCTAACTCTTGCAATGCCTTTAGTACTCGGTCTAGGTCTGCAGCACTGCTGGCACTGTCAGCACGCAGCGAAACCCGTAAATCTTCTGCCGTAGTTGATAATGTGGGTAGCTGTTGCTTCAGATCTTCAGGTTTTATAGTTTGCCCTTCTAGTCTTAACTCTCCTTTGCTCGTTAAGCTCAAATTAATAAGTGCAGACTTTAGTTCTAAGCTGCTAGATGACTTAGGTGGAGTGATTGCAGCCTCTTGTTGCTGCGTTATTTGGCCAGCGACCATGAAAAAAATCAGTAATAGAAAAACGATGTTGATTAAAGGAATCAGGCTTTCATCCTGTGTACGGGAGCTTCGCTTAGGGTCGATTAATCGATCTTGCATACTTATAACTCCAGGGCTTTTACACTAGAGCTTGCTGTACTGATCCCGCCCATTGTTACCCGCAGGCCGTGTTTTTTGAGTTCTTCCAGACGAGTAACAATGACCTGCACTTGTGCTTCGGGAGCGGCAAGTAATATCAGTAAACGGTCTCTTGCGAAGGCATTGGCTGGCACAGCTTGGCTGGCAGGGAGTTCGACAGAGCCATCGCTGCTCTGTATAGCGCCTTCACTACTGAGGAGTAAGATCTGTGGTTTTAACTCGACATTGTTAGTGTTAGTAGCTGTTGCCTGGAGTTCAATGGCATTCCATTGATTGAAGCTAGAGGTCAGCATAAAAAACATTAATAAGATAAATACCACGTCGATCAAGGCAGTCAGACTAATTTTGCGTGCTTTGTGTTGGTATAAGCCGGCGATTTCCATTATGCGAGCTTTAACCTAGTTTTGGCTGACGGTTGGCCCGCGTTTTTAGCAGTATGTAAACTCAGCAAGTGCTCGAGATCGTTTTGAATCAATCCAGCTTGGAACTCGACACGGCGTTCAAACCAGCTATGAATCATTGACACCGGGATTGCGACAGCTAGTCCCACTGCGGTGGTCAGTAAGGCCACCCAGATACCCCCAGATAAAACCGCAGGGTTGACCTCTGATCCCGCCGCCTCCATTGCCTGAAACGCTTCTATCATCCCAAGAACGGTACCTAGCAAGCCTAGGAGAGGGGCCAAAGTGGCTATAACTTCTAATACACGAAGATAACTTGCTAGGCCTGATACAACTTGGCGTGCCCGCCGCATAAGTTCTTTATATAAAGCTTCAGCATCAAGGTTATCTGTAGCAATAAGCTGCAAGGCTTGCTCGATTAACTGTAAGCGTGGAGCTGAGCTTCCTTTAACCAAGGCAAGGGCATTTACGGGTTCAGCATCGGCAAAATAATTCACCGCTTGCTCTGCTATAGCTTTTTGTTTTTCTCGAAGCGACCAGAACTGAAAGGCTTTTAGCAGTGAGACAGTTAGCGCAATAATTGAAAAAAGTAATAGCACCCAGATAACAGGCCCGCCAAACGAGAGTGTTTTTAGTAAGGCTTCTAGCATATAAAGTAACTCTAATCTTAATGATAATGATTCTCATTCTAATGATAGATTGAGATTATGCAATGGTTTTTTGCAGGTAGTGGTCAGTAATTATTTGGTCAACTAATTAGTACATGCTTAGTCTTGCAGTGAATTGAAGCATTAAGGGGGTGTGGGCATTCAAGTACCGAAAGGCCGAGGCTAAGCAATGCGAAAAGGCCTAAACTTGGAATGGCAGTTGATGCACCACACTTGAGCGCCGAGTGAAAATTAGAGTTAATCGCTCAGTCCTTGCTAAGGCCGCGAGGGCGGAGGCCTTGTGGCTATTATAGAAAGGGTGGGAGCTTTGGCGTATTGATCCGCTCTGCAATGCAGAGCGTAAGTCAAGTACAGTGCGTGAATTTTGTAAAGACTATCGATACGCTACTAAAAGTGATCTAACAAAGCATGGCCTCAAGCGGCCTTTGTAGATGGAGTTAGAACGTGAAAAAAAGTGTAGTAATTTCTATCACCGGAGGCTTGGTGATGTTGTTCTTATTGTGTGTGTTGTTTTCTGGGACAGCCAACAATACGGGATTGTTTGACGCCCTAAATCCTGTAGGTGCAGTACAAGGCCTCGCTTTCACTCTATCATTTGCCGCTGGCATGCCCAGCAGCATTGCGCTTGTTATGGCCATCGCGGTATTCGTATTACTTCCTGGCGCAGTGTTTTTAGTCACACTGCGCGCGCTTCGGCGTTATGAGCGATAGCCCCTCTAGGCCTCTAGGCCCCTAGGCAGGGCTTGGTGCTTGTCTGTAGGGCCAACAATGTCGCTCAACTCTATGTCAGCTCAGGCTCCCGATAGGAATCAATCGCCGGGCAGGCACAGTACAGGTTTCTGTCGCCGTAGACATTGTCTACACGGTTGACCGGTGGCCAGTACTTGCTTTGCTTTAGCTGACTGACCGGGTAGGCAGCTTGCTCGCGGCTGTAGCTGTGTGGCCATTCGTCAGCGGTGACATCGGCCAGAGTGTGCGGCGCATTAGTTAGAGGGTTGTCTTTAGCATCGAGCTTGCCATCTTGGACCGCCTGGATTTCTTGGCGGATAGTGATCAGGGCATCACAGAAGCGGTCTAGCTCTGCTAGGGATTCTGATTCCGTGGGTTCGACCATTAAGGTACCGGGGACAGGGAAAGACATGGTGGGCGCGTGGAAGCCAAAATCGACCAGGCGCTTGGCAATGTCTTCTTCACTGATGCCGCTGGCTTCTTTGAGTGGGCGAATGTCGACGATGCACTCGTGAGCAACGTTGCCGGTGGTGCCAGTGTAGAGGATCGGGTAGTGCTCTTGCAGGCGCTGAGCAATGTAGTTGGCGTTGAGGATGGCCACTTTGCTGGCATGGCTCAGACCTTCCTGCCCCATTAAAGCGATATAGGCCCAAGAAATAGGCAAAATGGAAGTGCTGCCATAGGGCGCCGATGAAACCACATCATTATTGGCATCCAAGCCTGGCACTGGGCTAACTGGATTAGTTGGCAAAAAGGGTTGCAGGTGAGACTTAACACCTATTGGGCCCATTCCGGGGCCGCCACCACCATGGGGGATGCAGAAGGTTTTGTGCAGATTGAGGTGGGATACATCAGCACCAAATTTGCCAGGAGCAGCCAGGCCCACCATGGCGTTTAAGTTGGCGCCATCGACGTAAACCTGTCCGCCGTGTTCATGCACCACTTCACACAATTCAATAATCGATTCTTCAAAAACCCCGTGGGTAGATGGGTAGGTCACCATGATGCAGGACAAGTCTTGCGTGTGTCGCTCGGCCTTGGCGCGCAGGTCAGCCATGTCGATGTTGCCTTTGCTATCACACTCGACAATAACCACTTTCATGCCAGCCAAGGCTGCACTGGCGGGGTTGGTGCCGTGCGCCGATGAGGGAATCAGGCATATATTGCGCTGCAGGTCACCGCGGCTTTCGTGGTAGCGACGGATGGCCAATAGGCCAGCGTACTCGCCCTGTGAGCCGGCATTGGGCTGCATTGAAATGGCATCGTAGCCGGTACACTCGCGCAGCATATGCTCAAGCTCTTGCAGCAACTGCTGGTAGCCTTTGGTCTGCTCTGGTGGTGCGAAGGGGTGCAGGGCGCTGAATTCAGGCCAAGTGATGGCGAGCATTTCAGTGGTGGCGTTGAGCTTCATGGTGCAAGAGCCCAGCGGGATCATCGCGCGGTTGAGCGCGATGTCTTTGTCTTCCAGGCGGCGCATATAGCGCAACATTTCGGTTTCTGAATGATAGTCGTTAAACAGCGGGTGCTGCAGATAATCTATCTCGCGCAGCAGGCCATTAGGGATGCCGTCAAACTCAGTAATGCTCTCGTCAATGCTGCTGGCGGGGCTGGTAACTTGTTGCCCGGTAAAGATTTCAACCAGTGTCTCAATGTCTTCTGCGCTGGTGGTTTCATCCAGTGAAATACCTACGCCGGTAGCACCAATTAATCGCAGATTACAGCCTTTATCGAGCGCGCGCTGTACTACGGCTTCGCGTGCTTCACCCAGATCGTAAGTCAGGGTGTCGAACCAGTGTGTGTTCTCTGGGCTAATGTTGGCCTTAGCCAGCATACGCTGCAGTAGCGAGGTCAGGCGTTGAATACGCTCGGCGATGCGGCGCAAGCCTTCAGGGCCGTGATACATGGCATAGAAAGCCGCCATGATCGCCAGGAGCGCCTGGGCAGTACAAATGTTACTGGTAGCCTTTTCTCGGCGAATATGCTGCTCGCGGGTTTGCATGGCCATGCGTAGGGATTGGTTGCCGCGGCGATCGATGGACACGCCAATGATGCGACCGGGGGTGGAGCGCTTGTAGGCATCGCGGGTGGCGAAGTAGGCAGCATGGGGGCCACCAAAGCCCATGGGTACACCAAAACGTTGTGTATTGCCCACCACTACATCAGCACCCAGCTCGCCTGGGGACTTAAGTAGCAGCAGTGCCATAATGTCAGCTGCAACACCGACCAACGTTTGGGCGTTGTGCGCCTTGTCGATCAGCGGGCTGATATCGTCTACCTGACCGTAAGTGTTGGGGTACTGCAGCAGTGCGCCAAAGGCATCAGTGTTGCCAATTAACTCATTTGGGTCGCCTACCACAACATCAATATCTAAGGCCTCAGCTCTTGTTTTGACCACGGCAATGGTTTGCGGGTGGCAGTCGGCGGCAACCAAGAAGGTCTGGCTGCGATTTTTCTTGTTGACGCGCTGCATTAAGGTCATGGCCTCTGCTGCAGCGGTGCCCTCGTCGAGCATGGAGGCGTTGGCCAGCTCCATGCCACTTAGGTCGAGAATCATTTGCTGAAAAGTTAGCAAAGCCTCCAAACGACCCTGTGAGATCTCCGGTTGGTAGGGGGTGTAAGCGGTGTACCAACCGGGGTTTTCCAGTACGTTGCGCTGGATTACAGAGGGCGTGTAGGTGGCGTGATAGCCGGTGCCGATGTAGCTTTTAAACACTTGGTTCTGATCGGCAATTTTGCGCAGTCGCGCGATCACTGCTTGTTCAGTTTGAGCCTGAGGTAGCTTCATCGCCTGCTGAGAGCGTATCGCCGCGGGCACCGTGTCATCGATCAGCGCATCTAGGCTGCTGTATCCTAGGGCCTCAGCCATTAACTGCTGTTGTTTGACAGTGGGTCCGATATGACGTTGGATGAAGTCTTGGTGATTTTCAAGATCATGCAGGGACGGACGGCTCATAAAGGCTCCGGAGTGATGTTTGAGGGCGTTAAAGGGGGCTAGCTCTGAGTGCGCGATATTACCAGTCGAGCTGGAAAGCGGCAATCGAGCGGTGGTTTTTTGAGCACTTTGCTTAGCCAGTACTCTATAGAGGGTGACAGCAGAAAAGATGAGCGAGTATCAGTCCCTAGAAGACCTGTTGGTCGACATTCGGCGCTGTCAGCTTTGTGCTGAGCGCTTAGCCCTCGGTCCGCGTCCCGTACTGCAGGCTAGCTCTTCGGCGCGCTTGCTCATAGTGGGGCAGGCTCCTGGCTCTCGGGTCCACGCTAGCGGTATACCTTGGGATGACCCCAGTGGTGAGCGCTTGCGGGATTGGCTGGGCATGGACAAAACCACTTTTTATGACGCTTCCCGTGTGGCTATTGTGCCAATGGGCTTTTGCTATCCGGGCCGCGGGAAGTCGGGTGATTTGCCGCCAGATCCAGCCTGTGCACCCCAGTGGCACAGTGAGCTGATGGGCTGGCTAAGGCAAATAGAGCTGACACTGCTGATTGGCAATTACGCTCAGCGCTATTATCTCAACTCAACGCGCAACCTGACTGAAACGGTGCGTCACTGGCGCGACTATGCTCCGCAGTATTTACCCTTACCCCACCCATCACCACGTAACAATATCTGGTTGCGTCGCAATCCCTGGTTTGAAGTCGAAGTGTTGCCGGAGCTGCGCCGGCGGGTGCTAGAGGCTTTCTCTTAAGCTAAGTAATGGCTCCAGCATTGACTAGAAGGCTTGCCTTGGCCTTAAGCAGGGTCGACACTGCTTATTTATAAAATAATGCGAACAAGGGATATGACAATGAAACTGGTCACGCCAGCCTCGGTAGGTATCTGCGAACAACAGTTGGCACGAGTGGGAGAGCAGCTGCGCCGGGCTTATGTGGGGCCAGGGAAACTTCCCGGCAGTATCACCCTGGTGAGCAGGGGGACACAGACCTGTTATATGGACATCGCTGGCTATCGAGATCTCGAGCGGGCACAGCCTATGACAGAGGATACGGTCTTTCGCCTTTATTCTATGTCTAAGCCGATTACCTCTGTGGCGTTTATGACGCTATATGAGAGGGGCTTAGTGGCTTTAGAGGATCCGGTGGAGCGCTATATTCCAGCATTTCGCAATTTGGCTGTTCGCAAGGCCGGGGCCTTTCCGGCTTTTGAAACACAGCCCTGTCAGCGGCCTATGATTATCCGCGACTTGCTGAGGCATACCAGCGGCCTGACTTACGATTTTTTGCGTGAAAGTAATATCGATTACGCCTATCGCAAGTTACAGGTAGGCAACCCCAGGCCAGATTACAGCCTCGCCGATATGATTGAGCAGCTAGCGCAACTACCCCTTGAGTTTTCGCCCGGCCAGCACTGGAACTATTCGTTGGCGACTGATGTGCTGGGTTATCTAATTGAAATCATCAGCGGTCAAAGCTTAGCGGACTTTCTAGAGCAGACGATATTTCAGCCACTAGGGATGGTCGATACCGGGTTTAATATTCGCCCAGAGCAGCAGTTGCGCTTTGCCAGCTGTTATCAGCACGATAAAAATAAGCGCTTAGTGATCAATGATGATGGGCAAGATAGCCAGTTTAGGGATCGAGTGTTTTATTCTGGCGGGGGAGGCTTGTTATCTACCGCGGGTGATTATCAGCGCTTCTGTCATATGCTAATTAGTGGCGGTACACTGGATGAACAGCGCATCATCGGTTCGCGCACTTTAGATTTTATGACTGAAAATCACCTGCCTGGGGGTGTCGATTTAGCCCAAATTGCGATGGGTAATTTCAGTGAAACCACTTATGAGGGGGTTGGCTTTGGGCTTGGCTTTGCCACTAAAGTTGACCCGGTTGCCAATGGCTACCCAACGTCCCGGGGCAGCTATTTCTGGAGTGGCTTGGCTAGCACGCTGTTCTGGGTCGACCCAGTGGAAGAGCTCACGGTGATTTTTATGTCGCAATTTATGCCTGCCAGTGTATTTAATATCCGCGCTCAGCTTGAGGCTATGATCTACGCTGCCTTGGAGTAATATTTCGTACTAATGTCGCAGTAATTGCAACTTACCGGTTGTAAATGAGAATATTTATCATTAGCATTTCCGCCCATTAAAACATGCAGGGTGGCACACCGCGGTCCTGCCTCACATTGGGAGAAATGGATGAAGCAGCGATTGATGGTTCTTGCCGTGGCGAGCGCTCTGACGAGCTCGGTACTGGCGGATAACGCACTGGAGGAGATGACAATCGTGGGTAGCGCAGAGGCAGCGCGCAACCTGCCAGGCTCTGGTTCAGTGGTAGATAATGAGCAAATTCGCATTGAGGCGGCCAGTGACATCAATCAACTGCTGAAAACGGTGCCGGGGATCTATATTCAGGAAGAGGATGGCTACGGCTTGCGGCCCAATATTGGGATTCGCGGTGCCACCTCTGAGCGCGCTTCCAAGGTAACCCTAATGGAAGATGGTGTGCTGACAGCGCCGGCACCTTATTCCAATCCAGCTGCTTATTATTTTCCCACCATGCTGCGCATGAACTCAGTAGAAGTCATCAAAGGGGCACCCTTGTTGCGTTATGGTCCGCAGACCACCGGTGGCGTGATCAATATGGTGTCGACGCCGATTCCCAATGAGAGTGAAGGGCGAGTGAATTTTCGCTACGGCCAAAACGGCGAGACTGACTTGCTAGCTAGTTGGGGTGGCCGTGCTGGTGACTTTGGTATTTTGTTAGAAACTGCACAGCGTCGCAGCGATGGCTTTAAAGACATCGATCGGAGCTCTCAAAACAGCGGTTACGATATTCGCGACTACCTGCTTAAGCTGGGCTGGGAAGGGGAGCGACAAAGCCTACTATTTAAAGCGCAGAGCTCAGAGGAAGTCTCAGACGAGACTTACCTTGGCCTAAGCGATGCGGATTTTAAGCGTGATTCCAACCGCCGTTACGGCCTGTCTAGCATTGATCAAATGGACAATGACCACCAAGGCTACAGCTTAACTTACCAGTTGGCGCTAAATCAGCGAGTCAAAATGACTGCCATTGGCTATCACAATGAGTTTGCCCGAGACTGGTTCAAGCTCGGTGGTGGCGGCGACCTGATCAGCGCGGCAAACCGAGGTGATGCCTATGCCCAAGGCGTATTAAATGGCACTGAAGATATTTATGGGCTGCAGTTTAAACACAATAATCGCGAGTACGAATCACGCGGTATTGATTTGAATTTTGATATCGACCTTGGTGCTCACCAGCTAGCTGTGGGTGGCCGGGCCCATGAAGATGAAATGGACCGCTACCAGCCAACGGAAATCTACAACCAGATTAATGGTGAGCTGGAGTTTGTTAACAACACAGCACCCACAGGGAGCAATAACCGTTTCGAACAAGCGAAAGCTACCAGTTTGTGGTTGGTTGATAACTGGCAAGTGAATGAGGTGATGGAGCTCAACCTGGCGCTGCGCTATGAAGATGTCGAGAGCTCGCGCCGTCAATACAAAACTCCTGAGCGCAGTGATCAGCCTAGCCGCCGCAGTAATCACTCTGAAGAATGGCTGCCTGGTCTGTCCTTTACTTACAAATTGGGCCCAGATTGGCAGTTGTTAGCTGGGGTGCACCGCGGTTTTTCTCCCTTAGGTGGTGGTGCTCAAGCCAATGAAGAGCCTGAAACCAGCGTCAACTGGGAAGCGGGCTTTCGCTACCAAGGGGACTGGTTCTTTGAGGCAATTGGCTTCTACAGCGACTTTGATAACAAGACTGAGAATTGCTCCAACGCTAGCCCTTGCAGTAATGGTGCGACCAGCGGCGCCTTTAATACCGGCAAAGCGACCATTGCTGGCTTGGAGTTGCAGCTAGGGACTGCTTTTGAGCTCAATGGATTCATTATTCCAGTAGATCTGATGTACACCTACACCGATGCAACTATTGATAAAGATCTGCCTAGTGAAGGCTTGGAGCGAGGCGATCACTTGGCTTCTGTGCCCGAAAACGTCTTTAGCCTGCGCGCGGGGCTTGAGTCTGCGATGGGCTGGGATAATTACCTAGTGGCCAAGTACCTCGATTCAATGTGTATGACGGTGGGCTGCAACAATGGCGGTGACCGCTACCAGCGCAGCGAAGATCTCTTTGTGGTGGACTTTATTAGTCGCTATCAGCTCAACGATGCCGCGGCTGTCTATGTCAAAATGGAAAACCTCTTTGACGAGCAGAGCATCGTATCCCGTCACCCTGACGGTGCCCGGCCCAATAAGCCCCGTACAGCATCGCTGGGCGTGGAGTGGGTGTTCTAATTACCGGCAGAGCCTAGGCAGTGCTTGCTAGCACTAGCACCAAGCCATAGTAAGTAGAACTACAGCCCTTAGGGGCTGTAGTGTATATCGACAATATGATACAGCTGCTCGCCACTGGGGCTGTTGACGGTCACCTCATCATCGCAACGTTTGCCCAGTAGAGCCCGCGCCATCGGTGAGTCCATGCTCAACTTGTCCAGCGCTAAGTCAAATTCATCCGGCCCAACGATGCGCCAGGTTTTTTCGCTGCCATCTTCGGCCTCAAGTGTCACCCATGCGCCAAAGTAAACCTTGCTAGTATCTTGTGGCGCACGGTCAACGACATTCAGCTCGTCGAGCCTTTTGTTCAGAAAGCGAACGCGGGAATCGATCTCGCGCAGGCGCCGTTTGCCGTAGATATAGTCGCCGTTCTCTGAGCGGTCGCCATTCTTAGCTGCTTCATGAACGGTCTGTGTGACCACGGGGCGCTCCACCTTCCACAGCTGGTGTAATTCCTCTCGTAAGGCTTGCTCGCCTTCCGGTGTAATGTAGGGTGAGCCGCGCTTACGCGGCGGTCGGTATCTGCTCATGCGGGCTATTCTAGCCCATTTGGCTAACTTTGAGATGCCGGTACTGCTTGCTGCGAGTGATATTGCTTAGCTAAGCCATAGATTTGATCGGCAGGGCCCAGTAGAGGGAAGAGCAGCAGCCTTTTGATCAGCTGCTGGCTGCTATTGGCTGCAATCCTTGTAAAATTCCTTTCCAAGTCAATGTCGCCTCGAGTTCTCTCAAGCCTTTTGCGACACTACAAATTAATCCAGTTAAGCAACAAAGCAGAGGTCTTATGTCCAAAATAAGTGTAGTACAGAAGATGCTGGCGGCGTCCCTAGTGAGCTTGTTCAGTATCAGTACTCTGGCAAGTGACTGTGTTGAGCTGCAAGGGACTGCGCAGCAGGGTGGTCTGATCTGGGGCAGTGTGGCGCCAGGAACGACGGTGCGCTTAGGGAATGAACAGCTTGATGTACTGGATGACGGGACTTTCTTTGCCGGGCTTGGGCGCGATGCACCGGCAGTACTTGAGCTGCTGCTGGAAGGCGCCGCAGGTAGTTGTGAGCAAAGTCTGTCTGTTGCGGCTCGTGATTATGATATTCAACGGATCGAAGGCGTGCCCCAGCGCACGGTGACGCCTCCTAAAGCTCAGCAAGCGCGGATAAAGCGTGAAGCTGAAATAGTGGCTGCAGCCAAAGCGCAACGCCTCTTCCGCTCCGATCTCTTGTTAGCGGCCCTTGATGGCTTCGATTGGCCGGTGATCGGGCGGATATCGGGTGTTTATGGCAGTCAGCGGGTTTATAACGGTGTGCCGCGCAGCCCTCATTACGGTGTGGATGTGGCCGTGCCGACCGGAACTATCGTCCGAGCACCTGCTGCGGGGGTGGTCACTTTGGCAGAGCCCGATCTGTTTTACTCCGGTGGCACGATTATTTTGGATCATGGCTATCAATTGTCCTCGTCATTTTTGCATCTCAGCAAGCTGCACGTAGCCCTTGGTGATGAGGTCCAGCCCGGTGAGGTGATTGCCGAAGTGGGTGCCACTGGTCGCGCCACAGGGCCTCACTTAGACTGGCGTATGAGCTGGCGTAAACAGCGGATCGACCCCCAATTATTGGTGTCTCCGATGCCGGCAACAGCGAAAGGACAGTAAGAGTCGGGCGGGTTGGTGCATGCAGCGGGCAAATGTCCGTATAATGGCGACCCATTTTGAATATCCAGAGGCCGTCATGATCGACGACAAGCTATTGAGTATTCTCGTGTGTCCGGTAAGCAAGGCGCCGCTGAGCTACGACAAGGACAAGCAGGAGTTGGTGTGCAAAGCCAGTGGCTTGGCTTACCCAGTGCGTGACGGCATTCCAGTGATGCTGGAAAACGAAGCGCGCCAACTCACAACTGATGAGAAGCTGGGTTAACAGTCACCCAGTTGTTTAGCCCCTTGGGATAGGGGCAAGGTTAAGCAGCTTTTATCACTCCACCTATTATCGATGAGAGGCCCCGGCGACTATGACAGATACAATATTTGGCAAGATTGTCAGTGGTGAAATCCCCACAGAGTTCGTCTACGAAGATGAACACTGCGTGGCTATTAACGACATAAACCCTCAAGCACCAGTGCACGTGTTAGTGATTCCTAAGCGGGCAATCGCCAAGTTGGCTGATGCCAAGCAGGATGACCGCGAGCTGCTCGGCCACTTGATGTGGGCAGCGGGTGAGGTGGCGCGCAAGCTTGGCGTAGAGGATGCCTTCCGTCTGATCGTGAATAACGGTGCCGGTGTCGGGCAGACCGTCTTTCACCTGCATTTGCATATTTTGGCCGGCTCTAGTCTGGCTGAAAGTCGTATGGTCGGGTAAACCCGCGCTCCCATTAGTTACTGAGAATTTGTATGAAGACCGTAGAGATACGCGAAGCTTTTCTGGCTTTTTTTGAGCGACAGCAGCACACCCGAGTTCCTAGCAGCTCATTGGTGCCGGTCAATGATCCCACGCTGTTGTTCACCAATGCGGGTATGAACCAGTTCAAGGATACTTTCCTGGGAACGGATCCGAGACCCTATACCCGCGCGGCTAGTAGTCAGCGCTGTGTGCGTGCCGGTGGTAAGCACAATGACCTAGAGAATGTGGGTTATACCGCTCGCCACCACACCTTTTTTGAAATGCTCGGCAACTTCAGCTTTGGCGATTACTTCAAGCGCGATGCGATTCGCTTTGCTTGGCAGTTTCTGACCGAGGAATTGAAGCTACCCAAAGAGCGTTTGTGGGTAACGGTACACATTTCTGACGACGAAGCAGAAAAACTGTGGGTGGAAGACATCGGTTTTCCAATTGAGCGTATCTCGCGCCTCGATGAAGATAACTTCTGGCAGATGGGCGATACCGGCCCCTGTGGTCCCTGTTCAGAGATTTTCTTTGATCATGGTCCCGATGTACCCGGTGGCCCACCTGGTAGTAAAGATGACGATCTAGATCGCTACATTGAGATCTGGAACTTAGTCTTCATGCAATACAACCGCGACAGCAGTGGCGAGATGCACCCGTTGCCAGCGCCCTCTGTTGATACCGGCATGGGCTTGGAGCGCATTGCAGCGGTGATGCAGGGCGTGCATAGCAATTATCAGATTGATTTGTTCCAGGCCTTAATTCGCTCTGCCGCGAGCGTGTTAGAAGTTAAGGATCTCGAGCATAACTCGCTCAAAGTAATTGCCGATCATATTCGCTCCTGCGCCTTTTTAATTGCCGATGGTGTATTGCCGGGAAACGAAGGCCGTGGATATGTCTTGCGCCGAATCATTCGCAGGGCGGTTCGCCATGGCAACAAACTTGGTGCCACAGCACCCTTTTTCCATAAGTTGGTTGATACCCTCGCCAAGCAAATGGGGGAGGCCTATCCCGAGCTGCGACAGTTACAGGGGCAGATTGAAAAAGCGCTGCTCAATGAAGAAGAGCAGTTTGCTAAAACTTTGGATAAGGGGCTACAGATACTCAATGAAGCCCTTGAAGGGCTCAGTACTACTGAGATTCCTGGCGATGTGGTCTTTAAGCTCTACGATACCTACGGTTTTCCGATCGATTTGACCAATGATATCGCTCGCGAGCGCGGACTTAGCTTAGACATCGAGGGCTACGAAGCCGCCATGGCTGAGCAGCGCAGCCGCTCTCAGGAAAGTGGCAGCTTTAAAGTGGATTACAACGATGTGCTCAAGCTCGAAGGCAGCACAGAGTTTGTTGGCTATGATTCACTTGAAGCTGAAGGGCAAGTAATAGCGCTGCTGAGCGAGGGGGCCGAGGTAGAAAGCTTGGCTCAAGATGCCAGCGGCGTAATCGTGTTAGATTGCACGCCCTTTTACGCCGAGTCTGGCGGTCAAGCCGGTGACAGCGGGTATCTGAGCGCGCCGGGATTGCGTCTGGAGGTAACTGATACCACCAAGGCGCAAGGGCATCATTTGCACCATGTACGAGTGCTCGAAGGCAGTGTCAAAGCCGGCGATGCGCTGCAGGCCAAGGTCGACAGTCGCGTGCGACAGCGTACCCGCTTGAATCACTCCGCAACCCACTTGTTACATGCGGCCCTGCGCAAAGTGCTTGGCGAGCACGTGACACAGAAAGGCTCTCTGGTGGATTTCGAGCGTTTGCGCTTTGACTTCTCGCACTTTGAGGCTCTGACCGCCGAGCAATGTAAAACCATTGAAACAATGGTTAACGATCAAATCCGCGCTAATACGCCTGTGAATACTCGGCTGATGAATATGGATGAGGCTGTGGCTGCAGGTGCTATGGCGCTCTTTGGTGAGAAGTATGGTGAGCAAGTGCGCGTCCTTAGCATGGGTGAAGAAGATTTCTCCGTAGAGCTTTGTGGCGGTACCCACGTTGAACGCACGGGTGATATCGGCTTGATGCGTATTATTTCAGAGTCCGGTGTGGCCTCTGGGGTGCGGCGTATCGAAGCGGTGACTGGTGTCGCTGCACTGGCATCCATTGAGGCACTGGAAGCACAGCTGGCACAGGTGTGCGAGGCGGTTAAAGGCAAGCCCGATAATGTGGCGGCGAAAGTCAGTGCCTTGCGCAGTGAAACTCGCGAACTAGAAAAAGAAGTGGCGCGCCTCAAGCAAAAGCTGGCCAGTTCCGCTGGCGGTGAGCTAACTAGCAGCGCCGTGGATATGGATGGCTTCAAAGTGTTGGCCGCAACGGTGGAGGGTGGTGATGCCAAGTCACTCCGCGACACCCTTGATCAGTGTAAGAACAAGCTCGGTAGTGCAGTGATTCTGCTGGCTGCAGTAGATGGCGATAAAGTCGCCTTAGCAGCTGGGGTCACCAAAGATCTGACTGACCGCATTAAAGCCGGCGACTTGATGCGTGAATTCGCCACGCGTTTAGGCGGTAAAGGCGGTGGTAGGCCAGATATGGCCCAGGGCGGTGGCAGCGATGTGGCCGGCTTGCTAGCAGCACTCAAAGCCGTGCCAGGGTGGGTTGCGAGCACTATAAAATAATGCGCAAAAGTGTTTGTTTAGTTTTCAGTGGGGCGGGATTGTTGTTTAATAGCGCCCCCTTAATTTACGGGCGCAGAGAAACAGCATGAGCTTGATTGTTCAAAAGTTCGGCGGCACTTCAGTGGGTAGTATCGAGCGGATCGAACAGGTCGCCGATAAGGTTGCTCGCTTCAAGGCCGAAGGCCATTCCATAGTGGTCGTGGTTTCCGCTATGAGTGGAGAAACTAACCGCTTAATAGCACTGGCCAAGGAAGTTCAGCCACGTCCGGTTCCGCGTGAGATGGATGCCTTGGTCTCCACTGGCGAGCAGGTCACTTCAGCGTTGCTAAGTATGGCGCTCTCGGCTCGCGGTGTGAAAGCCAAAAGCTACAATGGTAGTCAGGTGCGCATCTTAACTGATGCCACCCACACCAAAGCGCGCATCCGAGAGATCGATAACGAACGCCTGCAGGCTGACCTAGACCAAGGTTTTGTTTTAGTCGTGGCCGGTTTTCAGGGCGTCGATGAGAACGGCAACATCACCACCTTGGGACGCGGCGGCTCAGATACCACAGCAGTCGCTCTAGCAGCAGCCCTTAAGGCTGATGAGTGTCAAATCTACACAGATGTGGATGGCGTCTATACTACTGATCCACGGGTTGTCGATGGAGCACGTCGACTAGATCGGATCACCTTCGAAGAAATGTTGGAAATGGCCAGCATGGGCTCCAAAGTACTGCAGATTCGCGCAGTGGAGTTCGCCGGAAAATACAATGTACCGCTACGGGTCTTGCACAGTTTTGAAGAAGGCCCTGGCACCTTGATTACCAAAGAGGACAAGTCGCAGATGGAAACGCCAACCATTGCAGGCATCGCCTTCAACCGCGATGAAGCTAAATTGACCGTATTAGGCGTGCCCGATATGCCTGGCGTAGCGCACCGGATTTTGGGACCCATCGGCGAAGCCAATATCGAAGTCGATGTGATTGTGCAGAACATTGCCGAAGACAACACCACTGACTTCACCTTTACCGTTGGCCGTCTGGACCTAGACCGTGCAGAAGAAATCCTCCAGGAGGTTGCACGTGAGCTCAACGCAGAAGAGGTCCGTGCCGATAGCAAGATCGCCAAAATCTCAGTAGTGGGCGTGGGTATGCGTTCGCATGTGGGAGTGGCCAGCCAGATGTTTGCGGCGCTGGCGGAAGTGGGTATCAACATACAGATGATCACCACTTCGGAAATCAAAATCTCAGTGATTATCGAAGAGAAGTTCCTAGAGTTGGCAGTGCGCTGCCTGCACTCATCTTTTGGCTTGGAAAAGGAACCCTACGACGAATCCACTGCCTAACGTCACCTAATGGCCGAAGTCTCTTCAAGCGAAGGACTTCGGAATCTTTGAGTTTGCTTTGTTTCGTCAGGACCGGCGAGATGAAGTCTATTGCTCGTTACCTTCACGACCTAATGGGCACGAGACTGGAGAGCTGTATATTATGCTGATCTTGACACGCAGGGTAGGAGAGTCGCTGATGGTAGGTGATGACATTACCGTCACCGTACTCGGTGTTAAGGGCAACCAAGTCCGTATCGGTGTCAATGCCCCCCGTGATGTGGCTGTCCACCGAGAAGAAATTTACCAGCGCATCGCTGATGGCGAAGAACTTGGGCCAGAAGAGGAAGAAAATTCCAACTAGTGGTCTCATAACCCTTTGAATTCATCGTCATTGTGGTATTATGCCGCGCCTAAGTTGATGGTCATGCACCACACAACTTTTCCGGAGAGCTGGCCGAGTGGCTGAAGGCGCACCCCTGCTAAGGGTGTATAGGTTAATCCCTATCGAGGGTTCGAATCCCTCGCTCTCCGCCATCTAATCAAAAAGGGCACCCCTAGGGGTGCCCTTTTTGATTAGCGGGTGAAAAGCGGGATTTGGATGAGAGCCCCGTTCGACAAAACGCGACCCAAGGAGCGTTTTGAACGAGGAGCGCAGCGACGAAGCCCCGCAAGGGGGCTGAACAGGCCTTAGCCTGTTCAGATTAATCCCTCGCCTCGGAGTACGAAGACTTGCTTCAACCCCCGGAGCGTCGAACCCTCTGGTTCGACAAAATGCGCCTAGCATTTTGAGACGAGGCGCGCAGCGCCGAAGCCCGCAGGGTCAGAACAGCCCATAGGCTGCACTGATCCATCCCTAGCGGTTCCCAAAACTGCGTACGTTGGCGGCGTTAAAGTGCTTGGCGCATGTCTGGCGGCTAGTGGTTGCACACTCCGCGCTCGCTTTAAACCGCTCTTGTGCTGTCCAGTGCGAATAAGAGGCCACTCACTACTTAATCGAGCGTTTGAGTACGATAAAGCCTGCAAAGGCTGTCATTGTGCCTGCCACCAAGGTCAATTTGATGGTGCCAGTTTGCGAATAGTTGTCTGCCAACATCACAAGGAAGGCGATCGCCAAAATACCAGGGGTGAAGAGTTGCCAGTATTTCAAGAAAGCCTCAAACATTAATTTGTTTGGGGCTTTTTTGTTTGTGTATCTTTTAAAATAATTATTTACCGGTTTTAGTCAGCAAGGTCAGTCCTGTTCTGTGTCTGGGATGTACTCAAAGAGCTCATCAATAGAACAGTCGAAGAGCTAACAAAGCCTAGCAATCGCATTCAAATCGATACGCTTGGCGCGGTCTTCGCAGTGTGAACAAGTCCGCCAAGTACAAGAAGCCTACCTGGGTATGAATTTAGGTGATATCGCTGACCCACTACTGGTTAGGTGCAGACACATTAAAAGCACGTTCGAGCGTGTTGGGCGCTGTGATATCAGGCTTGCCGCTATAGTAACCTTTTAATCTTTACTGCAGCATAACCATGGACGGTCACTTGGTTGACAGCTTCTAGCTTAAACTCATCTGAAAAACGGTAGCCTTTGCTCATGTTTAACCCCTTATGGTTGTTCATCTTTTTACCGTAAAAAGTGTCGGGGTTAGTCAGGTCCTATAATTGCATGATTTGGCTTCTAGTCAAGCTACACCTGATAGTGCTTTGCAATACTTGTTCAGTGAGCACTTTGCTATGTTAGCGAAAGGTATCTGCTTAGAGCTCACTTCAAGTTAAGGACAAAAGAGCAGTCTTGCTTGATAAGTTATAGTTAGTCTTTGTTTTATCTCTTTATGTATCATTAGAGGATTAAGTACCACAGCGAGAAGTAGGTATGGTGGTGTTGCGCAGGCAGCAAATAGTAAAGAGCTGCAGTGCTTTATAGGTGTTGCATAGATTACTGGCAAGCTTGGGATGTTACGAACGATCAGTGGCTAAGGCTTGCCCAGCTGGCATTTATTAAATTAATCTAAAATTACTCAACAGGCTTATTCGACGCTAACAGCCAATAGGTCAGCGTCAATTAGGTTTTTAGGGAAACATGTTATGGCGATCAAAAAAACAGAACTTTACTCATCACTTTGGGCCAGCTGTAATGCGTTGCGCGGTGGCATGGATGCCAGCCAATATAAAGATTATGTATTAACCTTATTGTTTTTAAAGTACGTATCCGATAAAGCCAAAGCCAACCCCTACGCCATGATTGAAGTGCCCGAGGGCGCAAGCTTTGACGACATGATCAAGCTCAAAGGCAATAAAGACCAAGCTCAAAGGCAATAAAGACATTGGCGAAGGCATTAATAAGGTCATTAACTTAATTGCCGAGGCCAACGACCTGCAAGGCGTGATCAACGTCGCAGACTTCAACGACGAAGACAAGCTGGGCAAAGGCAAAGACATGATCGATCGCTTGTCTAATCTGGTCGGTATTTTTGAAGGCCTAGAAATGGGCGGCAACCGTGCCGGTGACGATGATCTATTAGGCGATGCTTATGAATACCTGATGCGCCACTTCGCTACCGAGTCCGGCAAGTCCAAAGGCCAGTTTTATACGCCCTCTGAAGTGTCACGTATTCTTGCCAAAGTGATTGATATTGGTGATTCAACGCCGCAAGATGCCACCGTGTATGACCCCACTTGTGGGTCGGGTTCGCTGTTGTTAAAAGCCAGTGATGAAGCACCGCGCGGCTTATCCATTTACGGCCAAGAAATAGACAACGCCACCAGCGCCTTAGCCCGCATGAATATGATTCTGCACGATAACGCTACCGCAAAAATAGTGCAAGGTAACACCCCTAGTAGCCCCGAATGGAAAAATGACGACGGCCAGCTAAAAACCTTTGATTTTGCTGTGGCTAACCCGCCGTTTTCCACCAAAAACTGGACCAGTGGCCTGAACCGTAGCGGAGATGAGTTTGGCCGTTTTGTGTGGGGCGTGCCGCCAGAAAAAAATGGCGACTATGCCTTCTTGCTACATATTATTAAAAGCTTAAAAAGCAAGGGTAAAGGCGCCATTATTTTGCCCCACGGTGTGCTATTTCGCGGCAATGCCGAAGCGCGTATTCGTGAAAACCTTATTAAACAAGGCTATATCAAAGCCATTATTGGCTTACCGGCCAACCTGTTCTACGGCACCGGTATTCCTGCCTGTATTATTGTGGTGGACAAAGAAGGCGCCGCCCAGCGCGACAGCATCTTTATGATCGATGCCAGCAAAGGTTTTATGAAAGACGGTAATAAAAACCGTTTGCGTAGCCAAGATGTGCATAAAATTGTAGATGTATTCACTCACGCTTTAACACTGCCTGGCTATAGCCGTAGCGTGGCTTTTGATGAAATTGCCAGCAACGACTACAACCTTAATATTCCGCGCTACATCGATAGCAGCACCCCAGAAGATATGCATGATTTAGCAGGGCACTTACAGGGCGGTATTCCGAATCAGGACATTGACCAGCTGCAGCAGTTTTGGCAGGTGTTCCCCAACTTGCGCGACAGCATCCTCACGCCACAGCGTGAAGGCTACAGCCAGATAAAAGTGCCTGCTAGCGAGATAAAAGCCCATATTCTGCAGCATCCAGAGTTCACCGCCTTTGCCGAATTGACGTTACAGCCTTTTAACGCTTGGGCAGAGCAGGCAGATTTACCGGCCATTGGTCTCGATGATAAGCCAAAAGAAATTATCCACCGTATTAGCGAAGACCTCTTAGCGCGTTACGCTAATATTCCTTTGCTGAATAAATACGACATGTACCAAATCCTGATGAACTACTGGGCCGACACCCTGCAGGATGATGTCTATGTGTTAGTGCAAGAAGGTTGGGAGGCGGGCAAAAAAGTACGCGAACTGGTGGCTAAGAAAGGGGAAAGACTCACTGAAACCCCCGATTTAGTGATTAAGCGCGTGAGATACAAAATGGAACTGAATCCGCCAACCTTAATTGTGCAGCGCTACTTTGCTGAGCAGCAAGCCCAGCTGGATCAGTTGCAAGCTACTTTAGATGACATTACTCAGCAGCAAGAAAGTTTGATTGAAGAGCACACCGGCGATGAAGGCTTATTGGTAGAAGCGCTAAACGATAGAGACAGAGTCACCAAAACCACAGTCAACGCGCGACTAAGAGTGAGCACCGACGAAGAAGAGCGCGAGGTACTTGAGCAGGCCAAACAGCTGTTTGATTTAGAAACCAGTGCCAAATCTCAGATTCGCAGCGCACAAGAGGAGTTGGACAGCGACGTTTTAGCTCAATACGGCAAACTGGATGAGGCCGAGATTAAGCAGTTACTGGTTGAAGACAAATGGCTTGCCACTCTGCAAAGCCAGATTGAAGCGGAAATCGAGCGCATCACCCAGCAGTTGGCCAGTCGTTTACAAGAGCTAAAAGAACGCTACAGCGAGCCATTACCTGAGATTATTGAGAACGTTGAAGTGCTGAGCAACAAAGTGGACGAGCACCTTAAAGCCATGGGTTTGACGCTATGAGTCAGCCCAGCGAACAGAACTTAGCAAGCTTAGTCGAGCCCATTGCGCACATCATTGAGCAGGCTAAAGGGCAAGTACGCCAGGCCGTTAACAGCGCCATGGTGCACAGCTATTGGGGCATATTGGCCAAATGATTGTTGAGCATGAACAGCAGGGCGCAAGCCGCGCTGAATATGGCACGCAACAGCTCAAGCTAATGTCTGCGCAGCTTACTGAGCGCTTAGGCAAAGGCTTTAATGTCACTAAACTGCGTAATATGCGCCGCTTTTATCAAGCTTTTCCAATTTGGGAGACAGTGGCTCTCGAATTGAGCAGGTCTCATTGCAACGCCTTATCGCGTATAGATAACCAGCAAGCACGGCACTGGTACATGCAAGAAGCGCAAGCCCAAGGTTGGAGTGTGCGCGCCTTGGACCGGCAAATCAGCAAGTTTTATTACGAACGGTTACTGGCCAGCCAAGATAAAGCCCTAGTAGAAGCCGAAGCCGAAGCCAAAGCCAAAGCCCACACCGAACCCTTAGCGGAAAGCGTGAAAGACTATCTGCGCGACCCCTACATTCTAGATTTTTTAAACCTACAAGATAAAACCTACCAAGAAAGCCAGCTGGAAGAAACCATTATCAGCAATATCCAGCAGTTTTTACTGGAGTTGGGTAAAGGCTTTGCCTTTGTAGAGCGGCAGCAGCGCATTCGCTTTGCCGATGAGGACTTTTATATCGATTTGGTGTTTTACAACTTTAAGCTCAAGTGCTTTTTACTGGTGGATTTAAAACTGGTTAAGCTAAAGCACCAAGACATTGGCCAGATGGACACCTACGTGCGCCTTTACGATGAACAACACAAAGGCAGCGACGATAACCCCGCCATTGGCCTTGTGCTGTGCAGCGAGAAAAGCGAAACCGTGGTGAAGTACTCGGTGTTATCGGAACAAAAACAACTGTTTTTCGCTAAATACCTGCCGTACTTACCCACCGAAGAACAACTCAAGCACGAACTCGAACGCGAACGCGCCAACGCCATGGCCCAGCTGGCTGCTAAGGAGCAAGACAATGAATAAGGATGCAGTGGCAGAAATGAGCCGGCAGTATCAGGTTGAGGCTGCCGAAAAGGTAGTGCCAGAGGGATATAAACAGACTGAATTGGGGGTTATACCTGAGGATTGGGCGGTTTGGCAGCTTAATGAGCTTTGCACTTTTGAGAATGGTGACCGTAGTAGTAACTATCCAACTTCTGGTTCGTTTGTTAGTAGCGGCTTTCCTTTTATAAATGCAGGCCATATTGATGAAGGCCTCATCTATATAGATGGTATGGATTACATCACTTCTGAAGCTTTTGAGAAGCTCGGGGGAGGCAAAGTAAGACCAAGAGATATTTTGTTTTGTCTTCGTGGCTCTCTAGGTAAATTTGGTGTTGTGTCTGAAAGTCTAGGGGAAGGGGCCATTGCCAGCTCACTAGTGATAATTCGACCAAATAAAAGAAAAGTTGTTTTAGAGGTTTTAACTTCAGGCTATTTGAAATCTAAAATCTGTAAAGAAATGATTGAACTTTGGTCAGGTGGTGCAGCGCAGCCCAATTTGGGAGCTAAAGAACTAGGAAGGTTTTTAGTCCCATTACCACCTACAATAAATGAGCAAAAAGCGATAGCCAGTGCTCTATCCGATACCGATGCACTACTCAGCGAACTAGAAAAACTCATCGCTAAAAAACAAGCCATCAAAACCGCCACCATGCAGCAACTGCTCACCGGCCGCACCCGCTTACCGCAATTCGCCCATCACCCAGACGGCAGCAAAAAAGGCTACAAAAAAAGCGAGCTAGGCGAAATACCGGATGATTGGGAAGCTATTCAGCTTGGTGAGATCGCAACATTTATAAAGGGTGCTGGCTTACCTAAAAGCGATCTAATTGATAGCGGAAAAAACCGTTGCATTCATTATGGTCAGCTCTTTACAACCTATGGCCCTAAAATTGAAAAGATACTTTCATCTACCGATATAGATGGTTCTATTAAGTCTGAAATCAATGATATTTTGATGCCAACCTCCGACGTAACACCAAATGGATTAGCAACCGCGAGCTGCATCCTTGAGTCGGGTATTGTTCTTGGTGGGGATATTTTGATAATACGCACTAAAAAAGAGCTATTGAATGGCGTTTTCTTTGCATATTTAATTACCGTGATGCGCGATCAAGTTATGCAACTGGTCACAGGCTCCACTGTTTACCATTTATATGGCAGTGATATGGCAAAATTCTTGTTCGCAAAACCTGTGCTTGAAGAACAAACCGCCATCGCCACCATCCTTTCCGATATGGACTCAGAAATCCAAGCACTGGAACAACGCCTCAACAAAACCCGCCAAATCAAACAGGGCATGATGCAAGAGCTGCTAACTGGTAAAACTCGTCTTGTTACACCACAGGTACAGCCATGACAGCATCTTTGAATAAAAAAGTGCTGTCGGTGAAACAGCTGCTTAGCCTTGATAATCTTGTAATTCCTGATTATCAACGGCCGTATAAGTGGACGTTGAAAAACGTGACCGAGCTATTTCAAGATGTGGTCACTCAACAAGATAAATCAGCCTACCGTTTAGGCACTATTGTTTTTCATCAACATGCACCTAAAGACAAGATACAACTTGATATTGTTGATGGGCAGCAGCGTACCTTAACGCTCTTGTTAGCAGTTTGGGCCATCATCAATGCACGTTTAAAAGGCTTAGAACGGCAAAACCTTAAAGACAAGCTCAATGAGATAAAACCTGTTTTGCAGCAGTTTATGCAGCGTCAAAATTTTGCGAGTGAAGAGTCGCAGTATAATTTAAAGCAAAACTATCAAGAGCTTACCCGTTTGGTGGCAAGGCCTGAGTTCACCGAGGCGCATATCGACTTTTTGCTCGATAAGTGCCAAGTTGTTGTATTTGTACTGGACGATATCTCCGAAGCTTTTCAGTTTTTCGACTCGCAAAATGCCCGAGGGCGCGATTTACAACCTCATGATTTACTCAAAGCTTTTCATTTGCGTGAGTTTTCAGATTATGAAAACGAATTAAAAGCCGAAACAGTTAAGCATTGGGAAAGCCTAGACAGTGATGATTTAGCAGAGCTTTTTGCTATCTATTTGTACCGCATACGCCAGTGGGCTAAGGGTAGGTCTGCCCGTTATTTTGGTAAAAACCAGGTTGGCTTATTCAAAGGCGTTAATTTAGACAAGGTGGGTTACTACCCTTATGTAGAAACTTTGCGCATCACCCACCACTTTGTAGATGAATACAACAGCCAATATCAGCGCAAAATCGATGGCCAAAAGCAGGTGTTTCCGTTTCATTTAGATCAAATGATCATTAACGGCCGCCGCTTCTTTGAGTTGGCAGAACATTACCAACAGCAAGTTGCAGAAATAAAGGCGAAAGAGTACGAGGATAAAGCAGAGCAGTTGCAAATAATGATCAAAGGTCATCCACTGAATGAGCAAGCCAGTAACATTATTTGCACGCTAAACAGTAATGAAAAATACCCAAACCGCACGCGTACGGGCGATAGATATATACGGTCAATATTTGATTGTGCACTGATTTTCTATATTGATAAGTTTGGAGTAGACCGTTTATCACTGGCCATCGAGAAAATATTTATTTGGGCATATAGCTGCCGTATTAAGCAGCAAGTAGTGCAATTGGCCACTATGGATAATTATGTGCTAGAAAATAATTTGTTTACCTTAATTAAGGAAGCAACACACCCCAATGATGTTTTTACTTTCGAGCTAGAAAATATTAAAGCCTCAGAAAATAAGAATAACCGTAGAAGCGGCAACGCTGATAACGATCCGCTCGTGAAGCTGTTCAGGGATATGAAATATTATGAATAATGATGTACAGGCTTTCACAATAGAGGAGTTGTTGACTGATGAATCTGATTATCTTATTCCTATGTATCAGCGAAATTATGCATGGGGTGAGGGCGAGATTAACCAGCTGATACAAGATGTTTTAGATTACCAAGAAAGGTCTCATGGTGCGGGTAAGCCACAAACCTATTACATAGGTACTTTAGTGGTTTACATCCGTAACGATGGGTTGCTTGAAGTGATTGATGGGCAACAGCGTTTTACCACTTTAACGTTGCTGGCTATTTGGCTGAAGAATAATAAAAGAGCCAATGCAACAGCCCCTGAGCTAGAAAATTACCATATATTAAATTTAGGCTTTGAGAGCCGATTAATCTCCACCAATACACTCACTGAGCTTTTCCAAGGTGTTGATACCAATAAGCTGTTGAGTGAAAAATTCAATAACGACTTGATTAAAGGCTATACGCTTATTGGCAATTTTCTTGGGGAGTTTGATGAAACTAAGCTAAACAACTTTTGTGATTATTTGTTTAAGCATGTGCAAATTACTCGAATTAAGGTGCCAGATGATACGGATTTGAACCACTATTTTGAGGTGATGAACAACCGTGGTGAACAGTTAGAAAAACACGAGATTATTAAAGCGCAGTTGATGTCGGTTTTAAATAAAATCGAAGACACCCAAGAAAAGTCAAGAAGTTTAAAAGCGCTGAACCTAGTTTGGAATGCTTGTTCTAATATGGAGCGCTATGTTCAATACGGTTTTAACACCGTACAGAGAGATAGTTTGTTTGGCCAGGGAGACTGGGGGCAGTTCAGTGTTGGAACTTTTGAAGAACTTGCCAAGCTGCTCGATAAAAAGCAAGAAAATACAAGCAGTGGCGCTGTTGACTCTGAGGGCACGGCGTTAAGCCTTGCGGCTATTCTTGATGGTGCTATTAAGAAAAGGCCCGAAGAAGGTGATGAGGGAACTTCGGAGCGATTTAACAGCGTAATTAATTTTTCCAACTTCTTGCTGCATGTTCTACGCGTTTTTAAAAAAGACGACGTGCCCTTAGATGACAAACAAATAATTGATGAGTTTCACAAAGCTTTTATAGCGACAGATGAAGCTATTCCCAAAGTTAAAAGCTTCGTTTTTGCTTTATTGAAGTGCAAATATCTTTTTGATCAATATGTGATTAAACGTGAGTTTACCCAGGCTGGTGACGGTTGGAGCTTGAAACGCTTACGTTGGTACTCCAAAGAGAGTGTGAGCTATGTGAATACATTTAGCGATGGTACAGCTGAAAACGAAGATGGTTTTGACGGCGCTAACCGTAGAATTTTAATGCTGTTGTCGGCGTTGCACGTTTCAACACCTACCTTAGCCTATAAGCATTGGCTGAATGGTGCATTGAAGTATTTATTTACAGCACAAAAACCCGAATCACCAATTAGTGCTAATGAATATTTGAAAAACCTAGAACAGTTGGCGCGTAAATTTGTCTTTAATCGCTTCCTTGCAGAAGGTGAAGGGCAAAATTATTTCCAGATGATTTATGGTGATAACAGCTCCCCTGAAAACCAAATTATTGTTCGTAACCAGTTGCCACATGAAAAATTACGCTTCGGCGCTATTGAAAATAACTTTGTTTTTAACTACTTGGATTACTTACTTTGGTTGCGCGATAAGCAGGAAGACCCAGTGGTTAGAGAGTTTGAATTTACGTTTAGAAGCTCGGTTGAGCACTTTTATCCTCAGCACCCCATGGATGGCCACGCGGTGATGGAGCCTGAAACTCTGCACCGCTTTGGCAACTTATGCCTTATCAGCCATAGTAAAAACTCGCGGCTTAGTAATTTTCAACCTAAAGCTAAGCAAGAGCACTTTGCCGCGAATATAAAACAAAAGCAGATTGATAGTTTGAAACTGTATGCGATGCTAAGGCTGTTACAGCGCAGCCGTGAGTGGAAAGCCGAAGAAGTTCTTGAGCATGAAAATGAAATGTTTGCAGTTCTATTCAACGCAGTAAGTTTTTAAAAACTAATGAATATTTATTAACCGATGTTAGAACACTAGAAAGTGCTATTTGTACTATTTTTTAAACAAAATATTGAGCGATACAGTCAAGCTCTATCGCTTTAAACTTGATACATTTCAGTTTAGTTAAATATTTAATTATTAAGTAAGGCTATCGCCCAATGTCGATTTTACTTTACGGCCAAAAAGCCGACCGAACACATGAAAATAAGATGCTCAGGGCATTTATCCAAGCGCTCAAAGCCGATTGGGGAAGCGCAGGTAAAGACATAACCCTGATCGCCAATAGCATGTGGGGCGGACACGAAATCGATTTGGTTTGTATTCTCCCTGCGGCTATTTTGGTCGTTGACTTTAAGCACTATAGTGGACATTTAATCGGTACTGAAAATGGTCCATGGCAAGTTGATGGCGCTCCGGTAAAGGGCGGTAGTGATCATAGGGCCAATCCTTTCCAGCAGATACGTGACTATAAGTTTGCAATCATTGAGTGGTTAGAAAATCATCAATTACTGGGAAATCGAAACCTTGGTCATATTAATGGTGCCGTTGTATTTAGCGGGCCAATCACTGGTGAAATAGACCTTTCGGTTAGGGCGTCGTACTGGTTTCATACCACAGATTTAGACTGTTGCCCGACCACACTCGCTGACCTTGCATCAACAGAGTTTAGAGTTTATCCGAGAGACATAGAGTCAATTATAAAAGCACTCGGGGCGCAGGAGATCGATTTTGATTTTGGGCAGGATAATTACCAACCTAAAACAGAGCCTATCCCCCCGGTATTTATACCCCGCACTGATGCAGCTAAAAAACCTGTGGAGTCCACAACAACAGAGCCGAACTGGGCTTATAAAGCAGACATTGAACAAGTTAAACAAGAATCAGCTAAGGCAGAACAAAACCTTACAGCAGAACCTGAGCCGGTTGAGCCAGCCTCTGCTGCACCCAAGCAAGACCCACTTACAGCACATCCGATACCGCCACAAAAAAGTCGCATGTCTGGCATGTTTAAGTCCGCCATTATAGTGGGTGGTGTGTTCTTAACCATGGCGTTGGTCAGTCAGATATATCCAACGATTGGGCAAAGCAGTCCTGCAGTTACCATCACTTCACAGCAAGTGCAGTCAGTAGAATCTCTAGCGCAGCCACAAGTTAATACGCTTGCTATGAATAGGCAGGGTTACCAGTCTGCTGCGACACCTGTTGCGACTAGAAACGCATCAGACACGACTTACATTGAGCAAATTGAAGCGCACAATACAGCGCAGTATGTGGGTCAAGAGGTGACTGCGTGCGGTACCGTTGCGCAAACCACGCCTTTCAGAAAGGGTGTGTATTTGAATTTAGACAAGGCGCACCCGCAGCAAAGCTTAACGCTAGTGGTGTGGGATGAATCTTTAGCTGCTGTGGAAAATAAACTCGGACGTTTATCCGGCTTAGTGGGCGTAGACGTCTGCGCCCGTGGCCCAGTGGGTGAATACCGCAATCGACCGCAGATTCAAATTAACGCAGCTTCAGCGGTACATCTAAAGTCACACTACCTGCAAGTTGCTGCTGCAAGTCAGCAGACCAATGAAGTAAGCGTTGAGAGAATTGAAGCCTTTCGCGCACCATTTTATGTGGGTAAGCAAGTCATGGCCTGCGGTGTGTTAGCAGACATCTCAAAGTTCACTAAAGGTGTGTATCTGAGTTTAGACAAAAAGTATCCGAATCAATCCTTAACCTTGATAGTTTGGGATGAAAACATCGCACCGCTTGAGACTAAATTTGGTTCGTTCAATAGCAAGATAGGCCGTACTTTTTGTGCGCTAGGCACCATAGAAAAATATAAGAAGAATCTGCAAATTCAAATTGAAAATCCGAAATTTTTGCGCCTGATGCTTAATTGAACAGCTTGAGTCTTTGCGAGCAAGAAGTTACCTGTGCAGGCAGCAGGCAGTATTTGGGGTAGGGAAACTATGAGCAAAATCAACCAACTTGAACGCATTACCCAAGAGCGCCTCATTCAGCTTTTTCGCCAAGATCTAGGTTATGAATACTTGGGCAATCTGCATGGTCAGAACAATAAAAATATCAACGCTGATCTTCTGACGGCCTGGCTAAAGCAGCAAGGCTACAGCGCAACTTTAATTAATAAGGCGCTGCGCCAACTGGACATGGCCGCCGTTTTAGGTGATGGCAAAGCCCTCTATCAAGCCAACAAGGAAGTATACCGCTTGCTGCGTTACGGCATTAAAGAATCGGAAGGGGTGGGCCAGCAAAATGAAACCATTTGGCTGATTGATTGGAAAAACCCTGACAACAACCACTTTGCCATCGCTGAAGAAGTCAGCATTCAAGGTGAAAACCTTAAACGCCCGGATATGGTGTTGTATGTAAATGGCATTGCTTTAGGGGTATTGGAACTTAAGCGCTCGACGGTATCGGTGAGCGAGGGCATTCGACAGAGCTTAGATAACCAAAAGAAAGCCTTTATCCGCAATTTCTTTACCACTATCCAGCTGGTAATGGCGGGTAATGATAACCAAGGGCTGCGCTACGGCACCATTGAAACCCCAGAGCGCTTCTTTTTGGAGTGGAAAGAAGAGGTTGTTAACCCGTACTCTAATTCGCTCGATTTTCATTTAAGTCTAATCTGCAATAAGCAGCGTTTTTTGCAAATTATCCATGACTTTATGGTGTTTGATGCTGGTGTAAAAAAGACCTGTCGGCATAATCAGTTTTTTGGTACTCAAGCAGCTAAGCAGCGTATCGCTAAGCGTGAAGGCGGGATTATTTGGCACACCCAGGGTTCAGGTAAAAGTTTAACCATGGTGTGGTTGGCCAAGTGGTTGCGGGAGAATCAAACTGGCGCCCGCGTGTTAATTGTTACTGACCGAACTGAGTTAGATGAGCAAATAGAAAAAGTATTTAGCGGGGTAGATGAAGAGATTTACCGCACCAAAAGCGGCGCAGACTTGATCGCCACACTAAACCAACCTAACCCATGGTTAATGTGTACCTTGGTGCATAAGTTTGGCCGCCAAGGTGATGATGATACGGCAGAATCAGAGCAGGCCACTGATGAATTCATTGAGCAGCTAAGTGGCACCATTCCGAACGATTTTAAAGCAAAAGGTAATTTGTTCGTTTTTGTGGATGAGTGCCATCGTACTCAGTCCGGCAAGTTGCACGCGGCCATGAAAGCCATTATTCCAGATGCGATGTTTATTGGCTTTACCGGTACGCCTTTGATGAAAAAAGACAAACAAAAATCCATCGAGGTTTTTGGTAGTTATATTCATACCTATAAATTTGATGAAGCAGTAGAAGATGGTGTGGTGTTGGATTTGCGCTATGAGGCGCGAGATATTGACCAACATCTGACATCGCCTGAAAAAATCGATGAGTGGTTTGATATCAATACCAATGGTTTAACTAAAACTGCTAAAAGCCAGTTAAAACAGCGTTGGGGAACCTTGCGCAAGGTTCTCTCCAGTAAATCCAGACTTGAGAAAATCGTCATGGATATTTGGCTGGATATGAAAAAGAAACCCCGCTTAAAAGATGGCCGTGGTAATGCCATGTTGGTGTGTTCGAGTGTGTATCAAGCCTGTACCACCTATGACATGTTCAGCAAAACAGACTTGGCCGGCAAGGTGGCGATTGTGACCAGCTATCAACCGACAGCAGCCAGTATCAAAGGCGAGGAGTCCGGCGAGGGGCAAACCGAGGCCCTGTTTAAGTACGACACTTACCGTAAAATGCTCGCTGATTTTTTTGAGCAGCCAGAAGAGCAAGCAGCATCCCGTGTGGAAGAGTTTGAGGTTGACGTTAAAAAGCTCTTTGTGGATGAGCCGGGGCAAATGCGCTTGCTGATTGTGGTGGACAAATTGCTGACAGGTTTCGATGCACCGTCAGCAACCTACCTGTATATCGATAAACAAATGGCAGACCACAACCTGTTTCAAGCCATCTGCCGCGTCAACCGTTTGGACGGTGACGATAAAGAATATGGTTACATTGTCGACTATAAAGACTTGTTTAAGTCCCTCGATAAAGCTATTAAAAGCTATACGGAAGGCGCTTTTGATGGCTATGACGACAAAGATGTTCAGGGGCTGCTAAAAGACCGCTTAGAGCAAGCTAAGGAAGATTTAGACAACAGCTTAGAAGCGGTGCGAGCTATGTGCGAGCCAGTCAAAGCACCGCGAGGTATTCTAGAGTATCAGCATTTTTTTTGCGGAGTGTCAGGTGACCACAAAGATGAACTCCTTGAAAAAGAGCCATTACGTTTAGCGTTTTATAAAGCCTTTGCCAAGTTATTGCGTACTTATTCAAATCTCGCTAATGAGATGCAGCAGGCCGGTTACAGTGCTGTTGAACAGGAAAAAATCCGCCAAGAAATCGAACACTATGAGGCTGTGCGCGCGCAAGTTAAGCAGTTTAGTGGTGACGAAGTGGACATGAAGCGCCTAGAACCGGCCATGCGGCAATTAATCGATATGTATATTCGTGCCGATGACAGTGAAGTGTTATTCGACTTTGAAGAGTTGGGTTTATTGGAGCTCGTGATTAGCAGAGGTGAGGGTTTAATCCATGAGGTACCTGAAGGTGAGCGTAATCTTGCTAGCACCATGAACGAAGGTATTGAAAACAACTTGCGACGCACCCTGGTAGAAAACAATCCGCTCAACCCAGAGTACTACGACAGTATGTCGGCTTTGCTTGATGAGTTGATTAAAAAGCGACGTCAGCAGGCCATCGACTATCAAACCTACCTGAAAGAAATCCAAGTACTGGCCAGTAAAGTGGTAAAGCCCAATCAAGGGCAAAGTGATTATCCAAGCTCCTTAGATACAGCGGCCAAACGCGCCATTTATGACAATTTCGGTAAGGATGAAGTCTTAGCCAATAAGATTGATACCACCATCCGTTACACAAAAAAAGCAGATTGGGTGGGCGACCTTTTTAAAGAGCGTGAAGTGGCTTATGCGCTCACCGAGGAGGTGGGCGTCTACGGTGTAGATATTGTGGCGTTAATGGAGCTGGCTAAAGCACAGCCAGACTATAAGTAAGATGCAGCAGATTGGTAGTATCGAGTTTGAGCTGCTCCGTAAGCCGATTAAGCACATGCGTATTAATGTATTGCCACCAGATGGGCAGGTGCAGGTGATTGCGCCCGATAGTTTCACTGATACCGCGATACGTGTGGCCTTTGCGGCGCGCATTTCTTGGATTAAAAAACAGCAGCAGGCTTTTCAGCAGCAAGCGCGTCAAACGGAACGCCAGTGGGTGTCCGGTGAGTGCCATTACCTGTGGGGTAAAGCCTACCGTTTAGAAGTGATTGAGCACAGTGGTGCCCACCAAGTGCGATTCGGTAAGGATAATTACTTACAGCTGTGGGTGCGGCCCAACACTAAAACAGAGAATCGGGCGAAAGTCCTGCACAGTTTCTATCGTCAAGAACTCAGCCACGAAATTCCTAGGCTGCTCGATAAATGGTTGCCTCGCTTAAACACTGAGCTGAATGATTGGCGCATCAAACAGATGAAAACTAAGTGGGGCAGCTGCAACATCGAAGCCCGTAGTCTGTGGCTCAATTTAGAACTTGCCAAAAAAAACCACGCCTGCCTTGAATATGTATTAGTGCACGAATTAGTCCACCTCCTAGAGCGCAACCACAATGCTCGCTTTATGGCCTATATGGACCAGTTTCTACCCGACTGGCGAGAGCGCCGCCAGTTGTTGAATAGACAGCCGTTGGATGCGGTTTGATACTTTAGCGTTATCAAAAGTCCATAGTTTTAATAATGACAATGTATAAGCTGATTAAATGACTATCGAAAAGGCGCTTCGCGCTCTTGAGGCTTTTCAAGAAGAGACACTCACACGAAGTTTCTCAGATATTTAAATTCGCATCATCGGTTTCGGAATATATGACATAGAAGAGCTCTGTGCTGAACGAGTGATCGATGATACTTTCAGTCCGCCTTGGCCACTCGCCCAAATCTGGGATCAGGTCTGTCCAGGGGCGGATGGTGCGGTCCCGACTTCAAGCGCACCTGGCGCGCTACGGGCAACGGCACAGGCAAGGCCCGCGCCAGCCGCAACGTCACCGCCCGCTGGCGCATCGCGGTATTGAGCAGCGGCGAGCGCACCTTGGCTTCTGAGGTGGACCGCTTCGCCTAGTTAGATACCTTCGCCACGCCCCGCCCGCTGCAAGGGTGGGCCGCAAATGCGATGCTGAGAGGTGCGACACCATGAGACGACGCACCCCCCAAGGCCTGCCTGTCAAAGGTTGCTTGTGACGCCTACCAGTGGTTGATGGCTGATGATTCTTCCCGGCTAGAAAAGGGCGGCGTGGACCTAGAGCCTCTGCCTCCTATTGATCTGGACACCCCACCCCAGCTAGACCTGACACTGCCGCTGGACCCTGATACCCAAGAGGAGGCTGAGGCATGAGCAAGAATTCCAGGCGGTTTGCCGAGCCTGTGCGGCTGATAGTGTGCGTCGAGGCCGAGGTGGTGGCAATCGACAAGCTGACGACCCAGGGGAGGCACCATGGCCACCGCAACCGGCCCGAGTTTATCCAGCAGGCTATTGAGCGAGAGCTGGAACGGTGCTGACTCGTACATTAATATTTAATCTACGTGCTTTTTTTACATTCCCCATTTATTCATTGTGAATGATGATGTTCCATGTTTATGGGGCGAGACTGGTTATTTTATCAGAGTATTTTTCTGAGCTTTATAGGAGGTTGTGTGGAAATCAATGGAATAGATATAAGAAAAGAGAGTGGGGGGTTTTATTCAGCAAGGGATATTCATAGGTCTTCTGGAAAAGGTTCTAGCTATAGGCCAGATGTTTTTCTCGCAAGTGGACTTGCAAAAAATGTTGCAGGCTCATTAAACATAATGTGTGATGATGAGTCGCAGCATGTTAAGAGGAGTGATGATCCTCATCTAGGCATTTTCTTTTCCTCTGTGCTGAGTGTTGCGTATGCTGCTTGGCTTGAAGTGGCTTTTAGTGAGTTTTTTAAGGGCGTTTCGAAAGACGTTTATGCCTTAGGTTATGTCGATGGGGAAGAGGCGATAGAAAGGGAAGTTAAAGGTGCTGTTGAACAGGGCTATAAGGTTGGTTATCAAGAATGCAAGAGAGTGATGGACGAGTTTGTAGGGTCTGTGGCAAAGCATCCAGTGCAGAAGAGAAGTATTAGCAGTGTTGATTTTTGGCGATCAGTTTTTCCTGAGTCTAATGATGTGCCTCATGAGTTTCTAAAATATTTGCTTTTGCGTGCAGCCTCTTACCGAAATATGGGGCGAAATGGTTTGCTGTCAGAGTATGATTGGGAGGCTGGTTGTTACTGGATGACGCCGGAATTTGCGTTCTCTGTAGCTTCGTTCTTTGGTGATGGAAGTCAAGAACATTTGTCTGCACTTCGCTTCATTAGTGTGGATTCGGCTGGAGAGGCCTGGGCAAGCGAAGTTTGAAAGATCAGACCTCCGTGCCAGTCTGATGAATACCCGGGTCCCTAAAAGAGCTGGCGACTTGAAGAATAATCAAGGTATATCAAGGGCGCCCCTAGGCTGGGCGCCTTTGCCATGTGGGCGTCTGATGATAGAGCGACCAATACACGCGTTTTATGCATCGTTTTTACGCACTGCTGTCGCGCGCCGGCCGGTTGCATTTGTTGGTGTCCGCAAATGTTAGCTTCTGGGCTGGCGCCTTTCTGACAACTGTAAATCGCCACAATTACCAACCGAAACGCCTGCGAAGTGAAGCCAAGGTACTGGCCGGCCGCCACGCTGCCAACTATGGGGCGCCGAGTTCCTGGCCGTAGGTTTTTTTCAGCATTACTTGGGCGTCAGCAGCAGCCCAGACAAACCCGCATGGTTGAGCGGCTGCGAGGTGCCGACGCTATCGGTTTGATGTTTAGTTTTGTGGAAGTGCTGGAACGCACCTTTGGTGCGCACTGTTGGCATTCACCATGGCACGCATTCGGCGGCGCAGCTGGCAGGAGGCCTAATACCTGGAGCGCCAAGGGCCGGACACCGAAGTATAAGAAAAATAAATAGGCTGTTGTGAGTAGATTTCCTGGCGGATTCCATATGCCAAGTCTGAAGATTTCACAACAAGAATGCTTATCTCCCTGAAATCATGTTTGCGTCGGTGAGCAGGAAGTTCATTTTCGTTCATTCCTAAACGATAGTACGTAGCGGTCCCGGCCGAGATGTTTTTTAGAGGCGTCCCTGCTGGTCGAGTTGTGGCAAATGGGTTGCATTCCCCGTGAAAGCAGTCGATGTCTGAGACGGTCCCCTGGCAGGAGGTGTCAGTGGTGGAGGGGCAGGGTAGGTAGATTCCTTATTTTGAAGAAGATCTAGGATTCTGTCGAATATGTTCTGGAAAACACACTTGAGCACTTAGGCGCAGGTCATTTCGGCATGACGCTCGGCTCATTGGAAATTTCTCTTGCTGTGATTGTGCCCACCTGATTATTCAAACTTGAGCAAAATCTCTCAGTACACCTGGGTTATAGTTTGATCTTTGTTCTTGTATAAGTTGCTGTATTGGCGCATGAAACCTTGTTTTAGTTAGGTTAATTACCAATAATGGTGTCACACATTGCTTCAGGGAAGCCGTTAGATGTCCATCACGCATGCCGATTTAAAGGCTCGTCAACGAGCGGAACGGGAGGGGCATTCCGAAGGTTTGGGGCTGCGTTCACATCGAGCACTCAGTTGGCTAGACAGGGCTGAGCAGTGGGAAGATGAAGACGGAAAGTTCATATTCCTCTGGATCGCTTTCAATGTCGCTTATGCCAACGAGATCGTCGAGGGCGAGCGGGCTCATGAGAAAAAGACGTTTGTGATGTTCCTCGAAAAACTCGTAGAACTCGATACTGACGATAAGCTATACAAGCTGATCTGGACCGAATTCTCCGGCTCCATCCGGGGTCTTCTGAACAACCAATTTGTCTTCGAACCCTTCTGGGAGTACCAGCGCGGGAATATTTCGCAGGAGCAGTGGAAATCCAGCTTTGATAGTGCCAAGGCGGCAAACCGCGCCCTGGCGGAGCACAGAACCGCTGATGCACTGCCTATTGTCCTTGCGCGCATTTATACGCTTCGCAACCAGCTGGTACACGGCGGCGCAACTTGGAACTCCAGGGTCAATCGCGATCAGCTGACCGATTGCGCTAGTTTTCTGGGTAAGCTTGTGCCGCACGTCATTACACTCATGCTGGATAACCCAAACACGCTCTGGGGGGGATGCTGTCTATCCGGTGGTCGAAGCCTGATATGCGCGAAAATGTTACATGTATGTGTATACAATATATACATGTCTATGCTGGCGACTATGATGTGTCCTTCGAGCAATTCCATTAGGTCGCACCCATGAGCATTATTCGCTCAATGGCCCTGGCCTCTCTGATTACGGTCTTGCCAGTAGCTGCCGATGAGTACATCGGGAACTACAGTGCCAATAAATACAATGCGAATTCGACCTCCAACCCACATGGCGCGGGCAGTCCATACAATGCCAATAGCGTTAATAATCCGAATGGTACCTACGGCAACGCCTACAGCTTAAAATCGGCGACTAACCCCTATACGACGGATGCACCGAAGCTATACGACGGTGACGGCAATTATCGGGGCAAGCTGAGCAGCAATCCCTATGATGCGGACTCTGTGTCCAACCCCTACGGACGCTATGGTAGTCCTTATTCATCGGAGTCGATTAATAACCCCTATGGTGCGGGTAGCCCATACCGTAGCGATAGCCCTAACAATCCCTACGGCGAAGGCCTTGAAATAGTTGGAGAGTAAGCCTTGATAATCCTAGGGAGGGGAGCCCATTGAAGAGGTCAGAAAGTGATAGCGGGGCGTTGATATTCAGCCCGTCTGATCTTGTTCGCTATATTGATTCTCCTTTTGCCTCATGGATGACAAGAAACGCACTCGAATGCCCGGATAGCGGTATCGACAAGGACCCCGCAGACGCGTTGCTCTCGTATTTGGCAGAGAAGGGTATTGAGCACGAAAGTCAATTTTTGGAAACGCTGCGCGGCCGACATGGTTCTGTGGTCACAGTTTCTGATGATCTGGATGATACGAGTAAACTGTCCAAGACCCTGGAGGCCATGCAAAACGGCGCCGAAGTCATTTTCCAGGCCTGCCTGGAGAAGCTGCCGTTTCGGGGGTATGCCGATTTTCTGATCAAGGTGGATGTGCCGTCCGATCTTGGCGAGTATTCGTATGTCGCCTGGGATACCAAGCTCGCCCGGGAGGTGAAGCCCTATTTTGTCATTCAGCTGTGCTGCTACAGTGAAATGCTGGAGGCGATGCAGGGGGTGCGCCCGCAAAGCGCCACAGTGGTTTTAGGGTCCAGCGAAGAAGTACCTTTCGTTCTTCGAGACTACTTTGATTACTATTTAGCCAAGAAAGGCGAGTTTCTCGCTCAGCAAGAGAGCTTCGATGCTGAGCAAATGCCTGATCCGTTCTTATATGCGAGTCACGGGGAGTGGACTGGCTATGTAGAAGAGCGCCGCCAGGAGACTGACCACCTGTCGCGTGTTGCGAATATCACTCGACTTCAAATTCAAAGGCTCGGCTCTGCAGGTATAGAGACCTGCGCCGATCTCATGGCAACAAAGCTTGATCACATCCCACGTCTGCACGATGAAATATTCTCAAACCTGAAACAGCAGGCGGCTATCCAGGTCAGGTCTGCAGACATTGGGACAACGGCCTACGAAGTGCGGCCAAGAACGAGCGGCATACCCTCTGGACTGTCGTTAATGCCCCCTGCCAATGCAGCAGACCTCTTTTGGGATCTCGAGGGTTTTCCCCTTGAGGAAGGCGGTCTGGAATATTTATGGGGCTGTACCTATCTGGACGATCATGGCGGTAGGCAGTTTTGGGAGCGCTGGGCTCATGACCATGACCAGGAGCGTCAGGCATTTGTCGAGTTTATTCAATTTAGCTATCAGCGTTGGCGTGCCAATCCAGGCATGCATATTTACCATTATGGGCACTATGAGGTCAGTGTCTGCCAGCGGCTGATGGGACGGTATTCGGTCTGCGAGTTTGAAGTTGACCAATTGCTGAGACACGGGGTATTCGTCGACCTGTACAAGATCGTTCGAGAGGGGTTATTCGTGGGAGAGCCTGCTTACTCCATCAAGAATATAGAGCACCTCTACCGCGGTAAACGTGATACAGACGTCGCCTCGGGCGGTGAATCAGTCGTGGTATACGCAAAATGGCGGGAAGCGCCGGACGGGGAAGAGTGGTCAAGCTCTAAGAGTCTGAGCAGTATTCGGGATTACAATATCGACGACTGCGATTCCACGCTGGAGCTGGCACAGTGGCTCCGAGGTGTACAGGCAGAATCCGGCATTGTGTATGAAGCGATGGGCGAACCGACTGACGACGTGGAGAAACGTGAGCCCGACGAGCTCGATGTCCTTCAGGAAAATCTGCTGGCGTTGGCTGACTCTACGTCAGAGAGTGAAGAGAACCGGTTTCTTGCCAGGCACCTAGCCCACCTCGTTCTATTCTATCGCCGTGAGCATAAACCAACCTGGTGGCGGTTCTTTGAACGTGCAGCCATGTCATTCACCGAGCTCTACGATGACCCGGATTGCTTGGCTGGATGCAAGCGTACTGACCGTGTGCCGTTTAAAAAGACGCCGCGAGCACGCAAACTGGTGTATGAATATACCTACGATACTAACCAGGAGTTCAGGAATCGACGGTTTAGTGACGTCTATGTGCTTGGCTTAGAGCCAGAGAACGCCACGGTAGAGGCTATCGATACTGAATCAGGGACGTTTCTATTATCAAAAATGGCCGAGCCGGCCGAAACGATCGATATCATCGCCAACGAATGGGTCAATCCCAAGCCGATTGTAGAGTCACTTGTCGCGATCGGGCAGAAGTTCCTCGAAACCCGAGAACTCAACAAGCCGCTGCACGACTTTCTGATGCGGAAACCGCCAGATGTGGATAGGGATCTGCTCTTCGCGATTGATCAGGCCGATGGGGATGACAAAATAGGGAAAATATCCGAAGTCGTCACTGCACTGAATAATTCCCTTATTACAATTCAGGGGCCCCCGGGCACAGGGAAGACCTACACAGCATCGCGGGTGATTTTGGGCTTGCTGAGGTTAGGCAAGAGTGTCGGTGTGTGTTCTAACGGCCATAAAGCTATCGACAACCTTCTCATTGGTATCCATGAATTGTGTAAAGAGGAGGGCGAAAGCTTTCCAATTTCCAAGGTTAAACGTGAGGATGATGCGCTTTTTGAGCAATATCCGTTCTATCAGATTCGATCGACGGGTGATATAGGTGAGGGCATTCAAGCCGGTGGTTGTGTGGTCGGTGCCTCGGCGTGGGGATTTTCACGCCCAGAGGCTTGTGTCGACTATCTTTTCATAGACGAGGCGGGGCAAGTGTCAATCGCGAATCTTGCTGCAATGAGCCCTCAGGCTGAAAATATTGTGTGCCTCGGGGATCAAATGCAGCTCCCCCAGCCGGTTCAGGGCTCGCACCCTGAGGATAGCAGTTTATCAATCCTGGATTACTTTTTGCTGGACCAGTCCACCGTGCCACCGGATATGGGTATTTTCCTGAATAGAACGTACCGGATGCATAAAAACGTCAATCGCTTTATTAGTGAGGCCATCTACGGTGGCCGTTTAGGCAATGATCCAGCCTGTAATCACTATGAAATTCATCTGGCGAAAGATGCACAAGAAAAGATTTTAGCCAGCAATGGCATTCGTTACATCGAGGTTTCCCACAGTGGCAATAAGCAAGCGAGCCTGGAAGAGGTAGAGCGTATTGCCAGTCTCATCAAGTCACTAGAAGGGAGCACCTGGACTGACAAGAAAGGGATAGATCATCCCGTTAAGCCTAAAGATATACTCGTCGTCGCGCCCTTCAATTATCAGGTCAATGAACTCAAGAAGAGGGTTGGTGACTCGGCTAGGGTAGGGACTGTTGATCTCTTTCAGGGCCAGGAGGCCGCGATTGTAATAGTGTCGATGACGGCGAGTATAGCTGCTGATTCCCCTAGGGGACTGGAGTTTCTCTTGAGCAAAAATCGTATCAACGTAGCCATTTCAAGGGCACAGGCTCTAGCGGTTGTAGTTGCTAGTGACACTCTTCTACACGGTTCGCCTGGGAAGTTGAAAGATTTGCGTCTTTACAATTTGTTTCACAAACTGAAAATATTTTGTGGCGAAATTTTGCCGGTATATAACCATGCGTTGTGAAAACGGTGCTAAGTCCGTTGTTGTGCCAATGGGAAATTTGGCTGAACTTACTAATATCCCCGCCACGGTATTGGGTAGTATAGATGTTTCATTTTATCAAAATAACCAAATATCCGATCCAACGGGTGCCAGCTCTATCATAGACTATTTTCATGGGGTTATAGGTCAGCTCGAACAATAAGAATAATCAAATACTAAAGGCAGTTACTGATGCAAGAAATAGGCTTTACCTCGTTAGCGAAAGAAACACTATCTACCTTTGATGAGATTGCCAATGTGGCGAGCGATAAGCTCGGTAATAATGAGCGGCCGGGTAACGATAGTTTTGCCAGTGGCAATACCCTCACTGGAGGGGCGGCCTATCAAAATCTTGCCGGTATCCAACAAGAACAGCGCGAGGCTATGCAGAAGTTGTGTGCAGAGCCTGCCATAGTTCGTTTGGTTTTAGAAGGTGACGATGAAAGCCAGCGAGTAATTTATATAGCCCGCGCTAGTAATTTGCTATTGCCATCAAAAACAGAGTTTGCAAGCTACCGATCACCTTTAGGGCGTTTTGCTGAAATTCCCCCGGGAGATGAAGCTAGTATCGTTATAGGTGGTAAGGAATGCCGTTATTGGGTCATCGAAAAGACCAGCTACCAGCCAGAACACAATGCCGATGGCTGGGATTCAAGGCAAACACAATATCGACACTATAACAACGGCAGTTACTCCATTGAGTCCCTGCGCGCGCTTTTACAAGCAGAGCGATTAGACAGTGCAGATGAACTGGATCGTTTGTTGGAACAGGCTGAGGTTCAAGGTGGCGTAGTAGCTGGTATAAGCCATCAGGTTCGCACCGCCATGGGTTTACGCGACCAACCGGTTCTCGATCAGTTCCAGGGGGAGATTTTTCGCCTGCCGCTGAAAAGTCGCCTGATGATTCTGGGGCCCCCCGGTACAGGGAAAACTACTACGCTAATTAAACGCCTTGGGCAAAAATTGGATCTCGAAAGTCTTGATGCTGATGAACGCCGGATTGCAGAATCCGCGAGCCATCAACGCCCCCACCAAAGTAGTTGGCTTATGTTCACGCCATCGGAGTTACTAAAACAGTATTTGAAGGAAGCTTTTAATCGCGAACAAGTGCCAGCATCGGATGCGCATATTCGCACATGGGTTAGCTTACGCAATGATATTGCTCGCAATACTCTCGGTATTTTACGTAGTGCAAATGGTGGCCGATTTACGTTGAAAAATGATCTTTTACCTGTAAAGGCCGAAGTAGTAAGTGATGCCAGTGTTTGGTATGACGCATTCCAAGAGCATCACGAAATGCGCCTACGCCAGCAACTTTTGGATGGTTTGGCGATTGTGCAAGCTGCCGACCCTGAAGGTGAACAAAAGGTATTGCAGCAGCTAGAAACACTTGCTGTTACTCTGAAAAATCGACCGCTGATCGAGATATATCGATCATTGGAGAGCGAAGAAGATTCCTTAAAGCAGGCCCTGAAGAACTCAAGGGCCATCGCCGATGAGATGCTCAAAAAAGAACGCAACCGCCTATACAACAAAGACAATGACGTATTTCATCGCTTAGCTCAATATTTGAAAACTTTGCAGCAGGATAATGAACAGGACGATGAAGATGTTTTTGATGACGATGATCAGGAAGAAACAGCTGCGCCGACACATAATGCTATACAGGTAGCGGTAAAATCTTACCTTTCGGCGCTGAAGGCACTTGCCAGAAACAAATATCTCAAACGCAGCATGCCAAAGGGATCTCGATCTGGTTTGGTTGTCCAGTTTCTAGGTGATGCTATCCCTAGTATCGAAGTACTGGTTGAAATTGGTCGTCACATCAGTTTCCAGAATGGCTTACGGCGTTTCATCAATAGCCACAAACGCTATGTAACCGATATACCTACCAGTTATCCACGCTTTCGCAAAGATAAAGCTGCACGAGCAGATTTCTATACCAGTGATGTAATCAGTGCCAATCAGCTTGCTGGCATTGAGCTTGATGCCATCATCCTCCTAATGCTGAAGAATGCCAGGCAATTGCTGGAACAAAGTTTCATTTCAAGGGCAATCGACGAACCAAGGTTCAGTTATCTGTATAACATCACCGAGATGTTTCGCAACCAGATTATGGTAGATGAAGCGACCGACTTTTCTATGCTGGAATTAGCCTGTATGGAGAGCCTGGCAGCCCCATCCACTCAATCATTTTTCGCCTGTGGTGACTTTAACCAGCGTATTACTACTACCGGCATTCGTACTCTCAAGCAATTAAACTGGTTGTCGCCTTCACTTTCGATCAGGTCGGTGCAGCTGGTTTATCGACAAAGCCGTAAGTTGAATGCATTTGCTGGAGAGCTTCTTCGACTCCAATGCGGTGATCTCAGTGCTCTTGGGCAGGTACCGGAGGAGAGCAACCATGAAGGCGTGAGTCCGGTGTTGTGTGAAGGTGCAACCGGAGATGAAGCTATGTGCTGGATAGCTGACCGTATCAAGGAGGTAGAAAAGGAAGTGCAGCAACTACCGACCATCGCGGTTTTGGTGAACTCCGAACTTGAGGTAAAGACAACTGCTGAACGACTTTCCCACTATTTGGAGGAGGTGAATCTAAGTGCCGTTGCTTGCGAAGAGGGTAAAGCGCTGGGTGAAGGTACCGATGTGCGGGTATTTGATATTCAGCATATTAAGGGCCTTGAATTTGAAGCGGTGTTTTTTGTAGGTATCGACGAGTTGGCAATGCAAAAGCCCGAACTATTTGATCGTTTCCTGTATGTAGGTGCCACGCGGGCCGCTACCTATTTGGGCTTGGTGTGCAATGAAGTGCTACCAGAACGGCTGGAGCCACTACGGTCCACTTTTGCTAAACAATGGGCCGTCTAGCGTATGCCCTACCGAGGGCTAAGGCCCTGACTGTTTGGTAACTCTTTATAGAGGGATCACCCAATAAGCTGAGTGATATACGTTTATACAACCTGTTTTATACATTAAGAGACTATGGGTTTTCTCAAGGAGAGAGTAATCAATGTTGAACTCAGCAGAAATTACACAAAGTCTGGATCGACTGGGATTTTATGTAAAAGCGGCAAGCGAAAAAATCCACTCGGTACATAGAGATGACATTGAATATTTATTCTATATTAAGAGACCAGAAGTTAATTCGAAATCTGGTGTTGTCAAAAAGGCACCGTTGGTCGTGCACCCCGATTATCTGGAACGAATTCATGCCGCCAAAGGGTACCTATACGGAATTGATCCGGTTACAGAGGATTTTTTTCATAGCAGCAATTTGAAGGGCTTTCCTACTCGAATCCGAACTGGGAAAAAGCCGATCCAGTATGGCATAGCTGTCAATATAGAGGACGAAGAGGCACTGTCCCGATTCGTTGAATGGCTGGGCAGTCCTAGTGACCAGGTGATGCCGGTCGCATCTGCCTTGGATGATATTGCCAATGCAGAGGCTGAGTTTGAAACTGCCAGCGACACGGAGAAAGAATCGATTGTTAAGTCGCGATTAGGCCAGGGAAAGTTTCGCGACAACCTTCTAAATTATTGGTCCGAATGTGCGGTTTCAGGGGTTACTTTGCCCGCATTCCTGCGCGCGTCCCACATCAAGCCGTGGCGCGACTGCACTAACGCCGAACGGCTCGACACGTACAATGGCCTTCTTCTCAATACGACTTTAGACGCGGCTTTTGATAGGGGGTTCATCAGCTTTGCAGATGATGGTCGAATTTTGATCAGTGCCACATTGAAAGATCATGCCGCTGAGCTCTCAATTTCAGAGCAGATGTCATTGAAGTCAGTAAATGAGCTCCACCGGAAGTATCTGGACTGGCATAGAAGGCATGTTTTTGACTCGGAAAACTACCAAGCGGCGAGTGAAGCTGAATAGGATGCTGGACACGGGCAGGATTGAAAATAATGAGGTTAGGCGCTCGCAGCGCGTACTCGCGATGGTCCATGAATTGCACAAGCAAGGTTATCAGCGGCTTGCCATTTTCTCTGGAATGGCTCCGAGTGGGGCATATTGGCGTTGCCAAGTTCTTCCATACGATTCTATTTTCAGATCTCCGGACAATGTTTTGAAGGTGTACGCTTCCGATGGAGTAGAAGTTGCCGAATACAGCTCCGGGGAGTCAAACAATTATTTCGGCTGGACGGATGCAAAGTCAGATACTGCTCGGCAGCTTGCAGGCAAGTTCGTAGAAAGATTCCCCAGATTATCCACTGCGGGTTTAGGGGAATGTTTCCCTTACTCCGGTTGGTTTAACCTCATGCTCGGGCGCAGTGAGCGGGGCGATCTGCCAGTTATGTTTTCTGATGACGGCCTAGATGGCACTGATTGTCGGGGTTCCGAGACTGGATTGCCCATTTCGCTTCCACCCCATCATACGTCGAGAATCCAAAATGGCATCTTGCTTTCGAGGCAATCTATCTCGCGACAGTTTGTAGAAGAAAACGACTGGCACACTGCGTACCAGCCCCTAGTAGACAAGATGGGACAGGATTTGCGGAAAGGTACGCCTGTCATTGCGCCACAGTATCCCTTGCCGCACGACGTAAATCGCGACAATAGCTATCACGATTTATTATTCCAAGTGGGGGCGTATTGGGAAGGGGCTATCTACTACCTGATTACCATACTGCGATACGATTCACCCGAACATTTTCTTTCTGATTACCTGACTGAAAACTTGTCGAAAGGCAAAGAATGGGATTTGTTCAAAATAATCTGGGATGATCGTGGGCAGCTCAGCCTGTTGTTGGCCTATTTTTGTCGCATTGTTCTACAGGAGAATTATCTGCCTGGCCAGGATCATATGGGAGTTGCTAGAAAAGAGCAGGTCGCTAGGTGGTTACAGGATTTCGAGACATCACACGAAAGGCCGTTGTTGTACCCAAACCCGTACTACGGTGGAGGAAACCCTCTGCACCTTGGGTGCGTTAATGCCAGGTTTTGTAATTAGTAGCGAATGATGCCGTGCCGATACTTGGAAAATCAAAGATGGTTAAAGCAGCAGTGAGATAGAAGGTCAGTGACTAAGAAAGACAATAAATTTCGTAAATTACAGAGATTTGTGCGTGATAACGCCAGGTCAGCTAAGAAGAGGTTCGATGATAGTGATCTGTCGGGTCAAATATCTGAGAAGGCTACAGCTGCCGGAAAAGTATTTAAGGATAGCTATACGAAAAGCGGCCTCGGTAAAGCCGTAAAACCTGTCGCCGGTGCGAGTTCGAAAGCGATTGATTATACCTTGGGCAAGGCCGTCGATTTAGACGAGAGTTTGAAGGTTAGAGCAAAGGTCAAGTCAGCGAAGGCTGTGGTAGTGAAGACTATTGCCGAGCCAACTAAGCAGTATCTAGATGACAATGGCGTAACTAATGTGATTGTTCGTGTAGGTCGTAGTGCGGGAGATGTCTATGGAACAGCACGGGGGTATGTTAAACCCTATTTCGAGCCTGAAGACGCGCGGGAGCTTCTGGAGAATACTCGCAAAGAACTCACGTACATTACTGCTTGTATTCTCCAGATCAGCTACAAAGAAGCAGAAGGTTGGCTAGGTGAATTTGGTAAGCTGCTGTCGGCTAAAATTGCAGGGGTCGCGGGTACTGTTACTTTATTCGGTTTGGTCAGTACCTTTGGTACCGCAGGGACTGGTACAGCTATCGCCAGCCTATCTGGAGCCGCAGCAACTAACGCGACATTGGCCTCAATAGGTAGCTTAGTGGGTGGAGGTATGGCGGCTGGCGCGTTGGTGATGTCAGGCGTTGGGATCCTTATAGGCATTGGGGCTTATAAGTTGCTTGCTTCCGAGGCCAGGGATTTTGATACCTTGCCTGATGAAGATAAGCAGATAGTCAGCACCGCAGGAACACTTCTGGCTGCCATACAGGAACAACTTGATCAGGATGAGATCGAGTTGACAGCTGAAGAGGCTTCGGTGTTTGTTGAGAAGACATTGGTTCCATTTCATGAGTACTTGGAAGAGCATGCGGAGACCATCTGTTCGCGGCTAGATAACAAGAATGCCTTGGCATATCGTCAGCATGTCTTGAAGGACTTCCAGCCCGTAGTTATTGAAGGCTTTAGGCACTATGTGAGACATGTACCCGTTAGTGTAGAGGCCATTATCGGTGGCGTTTTCTACGCGCTAATTACTCATACTGTATTAGATGGTAGCTCAGAGGAGTTGTTTGTACTCGAAGCCCTCCGGCGATCCACTGCATCGCTTGAAGGTGCTTCCGAAGCAGATCTGGCGGCCTACTTAGACTCGTTGTCACCTGAGCAATTGAGAGGAGTTGCCAATAACGTTAAGGGGATCTACCACGAAATGCGGTGGGTTGAAGAGTACAACGCTACCCACACAGATAGTTACGCTACTATGCATCAATCTACCACCCATCAGGGCTCTGACGTGCAGATATTTTCTAAAGAAACGGGCGACCTGCTGGAAGAATATCAGCTTAAATCGACCGGTAGTACCAGCTACGTACGGGATCATCTAGAGAAGTATTCCGATATCGAGGTGTTGGCGACGACTGAAGCGTCGAGTGTGATTGATGGCGTCAAATCGAGTGGCTTTTCTAATGCAGAAAATACAGCTAACGTCGGTGGCGTCTTTGACAAGGTGGCAGACAATACATTAACTGACCGAATTACAGATTCAGCTGAATTGGCCGGCTTGGTTAGTGCTGGGAGAGAGGCGCTAGCCCTATTGAATGGCGAGACGAAGATGGGGGAAGCAGGTAAGCGCACGCTGGGTACAGTTGTTCAGGCTGCAACGGCGACAGGTATCACGGCTTTTCTGTTTAGCTAGAAGTAGTCCATTTTGACTAGGGTGTCGCGATAGCGGGGGGCGCATATCGGGAGTAGGGATTGTTCGTTGAGACTTTGCTCTTTGTGGCCTGCAAGTCAGGATTATCAAGAACTGGACAACAAAAGCACGCAGCTCGTCGATTAGTGTTCTACAAGGAGTGGATAAAAATGATCAGCATGTCCTACTCATGAGTTTGCGGAAGAGGGGAAGATCACGGGAGCCGTTCTCTATAAACGCGGTATGTGTCAGCGGCTTGCATACAATTGAGCCACAGCCATACTTAGTTTAAAAATTGACCAATGAATCAAGGAGGACTATGACATGTGGACTTCCCGAAAGGGACGCCCATTTTTTTTGGCCGGCTGCGAGCTAGGACTTGGTTCGAACCCTCTGGTTCGACAAAATGCGTTTAGCATTTTGAGACGAGGCGCGCAGCGCCGAAGCCCGCAGGGTCAGAACAGCCCATAGGCTGCTCTGATCCATGCCTAGCGGTTCTCAAAACTGCGTATGTTGGCGGCGTTAAATTGCTTGGCGCATGTCTGGCGACTAGTGGTTGCACACTCCGCGCTCTCTTTAAACCGCTCTTGTGATGTCCAGTGCGAACAAGAGGCCATTCGCTACTTGATCGAGCGTTTGAGTACGATAAAGCCTGCAAAGGCTGTCATTGTGCCTGCAACCAAGGTCAATTTGATGGTGCCAGTTTGCGAATAGTTGTCTGCCAACATCACAAAGAAGGCGACCACCAAAATACCAGGGATGAAGAGTTGCCAGTATTTTGCAAGCTTAGATGTCGATCTCTGAGCGTCATTCTCATTTCCCTTCGAACCTGATTGTGTGATTTCTAAGATGGTGTGCACGAAGTAGTAAACTATGAGGAGAGAAGAAGACGCTATGCCGGCAAAAACCACTCCTTTAGCGCTCGCGTCCGCGATGTAAGCTGCCATCATGCCTAGTGCTACAGCAGCGAATAGGGCTAAAGCGATTCTTTTATCTTTCTCCATATCATGTCTTCCAATTCTGTATTTCGTGACGAATGTTCGCCGTGCAGCCCCGTGGCCGAATCGGCCGCGAGGCGCTGCACGTAAAATGCTGAGTTTTAACTCATCTAAACTTATTGTGAGTCAATCTGATTGTAGTATCTTGTTGACCCGCCGCCACCGTAGGTTCTAGCCAATTCAAATGTAGCGATGCCGAGCGACGCACTAGATAGAGCCCAGCTTATATTCGAACAGTAGACCATAGCCGCTCCTATGATTAGTTATGTGATACATCATAATGGGCCGCCCCGGGCGTCTCGTTGCAGGAATGCACAGGACTGTACAGGCAACATTAAGTAAACTGATCCGCTTCGTTCTGAAGCGGCTTATTGAGTCGCCAAAGGATTGCCGGGGCCAGTCACAGTGAATCCGGTAAAGGCTGCAAGTTGATAAATTGCAGATGCCTTCTTAAACCTAACACCTGCATTGAGAGACTTCGTTCCTGCATCAGGACTGTCTTATGCATGCCCCATTGGCGATAAATGAGCGGACCAAGGTGGCTGTCCACGGGTAATAGACTCTCTCGCAGGCTAGCAACTTTGAAAGAGCATTCTTTTTTGATACGGTCAAAGGACATGTGCTCTCGCTGCTTGTTGGGGCTTTTAAAAGTGTTATACCCAAAAAAAGAGTTAAGCAAAGTGCGCAAACCCTGCAAATAAAAGGGTGTTGCTTCAGGCGTATTGATAAGGCGCCATTATGCAGGTGGTCTTAGGAGCCGCCTAGCTTAGATATAAAAGTGCAATAAAGTTAATTCGCACAAACAATATAACTATTGAATATAGGGGTGACAAAAGCCTCGAAAAAATAGACGATTTTTATAAAGAATATGCGGACTATAACTTTGATGCATATGATAAAGACATTTCAGAAAATAAGTCTTATGTAGAATTTAATGGTTTTAATAATGACAGTGTATAAGGTGATTAAATGATCATCGAAAAGGCGCTTCGCGCTCTTGAGGTCTTTCAAGGAGAGTCGCTGACACGAAGTCTCTCAGATATAGAAAGTCGCATCATCAGTCTCTTAATCACCGATGCAGCGGACAGGCAATGCCTTGATGATTCGCGTGACCGCCTTTGTGTTTGGAACGAGGAGACTTTGTTAATAAGCCACGCAACGATTAGGATCCCTTACCGCGTCAGCACCGAACCAGACCTACGTAGTAATTCGTGTCCGTCCATAGCTGCAGGGTAACGACGGTATGCACGCTGTTATTTTGACGGTCACGTTGTTGCTGTCAAGCTGGGCATCGACAGTGCTGGGGCAGGGAACTAGCGCTTCCTCTGGCAGCTCTGGTGACGCAGCGCTTACGTGCGACGATGTGATGCTAGATCGAACGTCGGGCCGGCCGACTCACACGATCGATTTCAGCAGCATTCCATCTGATTTTGGTCAGATTCCCGCTTTTAAAGTGATCGATCCCGAAAGTGGTGATTCTCGCATCATTCCTGTGGACGGCCGGGCAGGCGAGTACGGAGCCAGCTTTGTCGTACCGGTGCACCCTAACAATTCTGCCGAAGGTGGGGCGGTCACCTTAACCTTGATTGATGGTGATGGCGCAAGCTGCGCACCTATGGCATTTGTTATCGAACCCTTGCCCGAAGCCCCGGGTGCGTTTAACGCATTCGTTGACCTGCTTGACCGAGCTTATGACGACACCAAGCGTCAGATCGTCGAGCCAAATAGTCAGGGCTCTGACTCATCTTTTAACCCCCTGATGGAGATTGCAGAAGATCGATTGCGTGGATCGAATAATGAGAACTCTTTGGAAAAAATTGCAGCAGGAACCGCCGCAATCTCGCCAGATCTTACTCCTTCCGCACAGCGAGTTATGGACGGTCTGATCCGGGAAAGCCGTATCCTGGATGGTTTGGAAGATTACGTCCAAAAGCTTGAGCAGATACCCAGCGTAGCACCATCCGAATTGGATCAATTAAAAGCACCGCCAGCACCAGACGCTTCTGCTGCGGCAACACACGATTTTTGCCAGGGCGCAATGTATAGACCAAGCGGCGCGGGTCTTTCCGCAATGATGATCAGCCAAGCCGAGGGCGCTGCAGTACGGGCGGATCAAGCGCTTTATTTAGCGGCTGGGGGCGGCCTGGCCAAAACCGTCGCTGTGTTGTCGACAATCCCTACAGCAGGTGCCGTAAATCCGGTTACCGTGTCTGCTACCGCGATTTCTCTGGGTATCAGTGTATTAGAAATAGTCAGAGAGGCGAGGGAAAAACTATTACCCAGTGAGTTGACTGAGCTGACCTTTAATCATAACAAACAATTCTATCTGGAAGATGATCAAGATCTGACCGGTTACTGGGACGACGTTATGGTTACGGCGCGTAGCCAGGGAATGAGCTTCGATACCGCTATCCTTAATCTAGTATTCAAAAAGGCCATCGGTGGCGCAGGCACCAGATTTCTTGGGAAATACGCCGGCGATAAGGTAATCAAACGGACTATCACCTATCAAAGCGGCTTGGCCGCAGGGGTTACCACCCAGAAGGTCATGAACAAATACGGAGACAGTCGTGGTTTTTTACACGTGCCGGCGTGCGACTTTGGACCTGCCGATATTACCGACGAACTCTACCACTATGCAGAAGTTGTGCCGGTTGGTCGTGTCCTTAGTGTGGTGTCTGACAAAGCCTTCATCATTGAAGAAACTGGTCAGGGCAACCTGGTCGTCAGCGCCGAGCACGAGGCTTTTGGTGGTCGCTCGACATCAGCACAAGGGCCCATAGAAGTTACCCCAATCGAGTTGAGCATTAGCCCCGCTCGCGTCAACGGCGACCCGGGTTATACCTCTACCTTCACCGTTACAGTTGATAATGCGAATGACACTAGCGTAGCTTTTTCTATCGTTCCTCAGGGTGGACACCAGTTCTTTCATGAAAAAACAGGGCCTAACACCTATGAAGTAACTGTGGTGACGTCAGAAAATGCCAGCGATTTTCCGGCCACTTTGCGTGCGACTAGCACATCAAAGACTGGATTGCGCAAAGCGGTGTCAGCCCCAGCGCGCGAAGCAACTGCTCGGCTATCTAGCGGCGGGGATGTGACGGTTGCGCCGTGGTCAACTTGTGTCGAATGGGGTGAAACAGCCCAGTTCAGCGCAACGGTCACTGGCTACGAAAATAAAGCGGTTACCTGGAGCGCCACGGGTGGCACCGTTAATTCCACAGGTTTGTTCACCGCGCCAAAACAAGATGGAAACATCAGCATCGAAGCTGTCAGTGTGGTAGATTCGCGCGCGAAAGGTAATGCCTTGATTACGGTAGCCGAAAGTTGTCAGTGCTGGGCGGCAGTGAGCCTGCCTTGGCATGACGTTATCGCAACCACGACACAATCAGCGATAGAGTTTGGTTCAAAGATGTTTGACCGTCAGAATGAGCTACAGGCCATTACTCTGGATTTCAAAGATAAAAAGAGTATTCTGAATGACCTGCGATTCGAGTTTTTCCCTGCTCACCATAAGGCCTCAGTAGAGCCTTCTGGCCTTACCTTTCGACTTTCCCCGTCTTCAGGGCACTGGTGGTACGCACCATCCAGGTACGCAACATCGGTAGAGTCCGGGACCTACCCTGGTAAAAATGGAGTTTACTACAACGTCACGGTAAAACCTGACGGAACAGTAGAATATTACTATCTGGATAATGCCGCTAATAAGGGCAAGGTTGCTCGCAAAAGAATCGCCAAGCCCTATGAAGAACCAGGGACTGGTCCAGAGCTGGATGAAAGCGGTCGGTTTCCAGTAGATGTCAGGCATCGTAATCCTAGCGTTGTTAACGGTAAGCAATTTAGCTACAGCTTACCTGGGCCGAATCGATATACGATGAATAATCCCGGAGTCGTGAGACCGGAAAGGGTCGCTGTTGTGGTGAAGTCACGTCTGGTAAATCTCATTTCAGCGTCCATGCATGACGAGCATGAACTCGAGTTCAAGGATATGGAATTTAGTGCGTCACCTGAGCCGCTGGCTCTCCCAGTTGTAGTGAGTGTCGATACGTTCACCACCGATGGCAGTGATAGCTATTGGCTGCAAGGCTCCGCCACAGGTGAAGTCGGTGTTTTTGAGTCTGATGACGCCACGTTCACTACAGGTCCGATACGAGCCAAGTTTCAGGGAAAATTTGGCAGTCCGTCGACGCTATTCGGTGATGATCTGGGCGATTTTTTCGAACGAAAGCGGTATTGCGAAGTTTCGGCCACCGACTAACGCTATTGGTCAGAGCCACGAAAGCATTGCGCCCTGGTGTGAGTCGTGACTCTTTCTGGGGAGGCGTCAGCAGAAACCCTGATCCAGCCGATGTCGCCCAGTTCGCGTGTTGATAATACATTCCGAAGGGCGCCAAAAATGAGCAAAACTTTGTAACTATTGTTACAAGGCCTCACACATGCTGCCCTGTTAACTATAATATAAGTTTCATTTGATTAGCATCAGGCAACCAGCCATCTAACCTAAGATTAGACGGCCAGTAACCTTCATCATTAAAACTTAATCACTCAAAACGATAAGTTACAGTTGCACCAAACTGACGAGGATTCATCACCCACAGGTGTGGTATTAGGCTATCAACTGCCGCTCTATCATCTTGTACTATCGCTTCTTTATCCGTCAGGTTTTTGACCCAAAGTTTTAAATCCCATACATCATCGCGGAGACCCGTAAACAGATCAAAAGTCGAATAACTTGCTGAGCGACGCTGAGTGTTAGGCGCTATACGGAATGAGTCAAATTTCATAAACGCATCCACGTACCAGTCAAAACCACTATTCATAAACGCTTGTGAATAGCTGGTTGAAGCCACTGCTGACCAATTACCCGTATCGCCACCAACACGTTGGCCACTGTAGTTACAGGTAGCATATTGGCCCGTAGCTAATGCCGCGGAATTACCATCGTCACAGGCGGCCCCCGTAAACTCCTCAAACTTGGTATCGTTGTAAGCAACGGCTATATTCACCACCAAATCTTGGGCTAGCAGATAGTTAACTTCAATTTCAGCACCTTGCGCAATAACTTCTTCTGCATTTTGAATACCAGTAAACGTGGTGATACCTTGCAAAGGATCATTAATAGGTGCTTCTAATTCAACTTGGTAATCGGTGTAAATTTGATAATAAAGAGCCGCATTAAAACGCATGCGACCACCAAATAAATCCGACTTATAACCGAGTTCATAACTTGTCGCTGACTCGGGGTCGTAAAGCGAAAGCTCATGTGGCACAGTCCCCTTGACATCAATACCTTGGCCACCAGAACGCCCACCAAAATCAACAGTAGCGTAAATCATTTCGTCGGGAGACAGCACATACGATAATTTAGTTGTGCCTGTCCAATCGATATATTTTGAACTAGCCTTTTCAATGCCACCACCTACCAATGTTTCATTGCCGCCGGCAATAAGAAAGAACTCGCTGTCAGCAGAACCCCTGCGCCTTTCTTTGGTCCAGCGGCCACCAAGGGTAAGTGTTAGATTATCCGTCAAAAAAATACTGTTATGGATAAATGCCCCATAGTCTTCGGTGCCAGACGCTAGTTCAACGTAGGCATTAATATCAAAAAAACCTCTATTTTGCTTGTTGAAGGCTTCCGTAGTGGCCACACTTCTAGAGTGATACACCCCAGCAATCCAATCCCAAGCATCATTGCCCTCGGAGCTTAGACGCAACTCATTATTAAATAGATGGGAAAAGTTAATATCAACAATCTGAAAATTATCATCAAGTGGAGTAGAGTCTTCATCGTTTAGCTGATAATTATTAGACTCAGAATAATAGGCTTGATAAGTTAATACATAGTCACTGAACTCATAATTCATTTCCAAAATAGACTGGTCAAAAGAAACATCCATTTTTTTAGCGCGATTAGATAATGACTCTCTATCATAGGGCGATAGCTCAACACCCCAGCGATCATCTTTAGTCTGAGCCACATATAAATCAACCCCGCTAGTCTTATCAACGTAAGTATAAGAAAAACGCAAATCAAAGCCATTGCCGGGATCCCAATATATGTTTGCTCGGCCGGAGCGCGTGCGATCTTTTGGCTCACTAGGGCCAGAGCCATAATATTGATAATCCTTATTATTATTTTCATCGTATATGCCGGCTAGGCGTACGGCTAATTCATCTTTAATAATTGGGACACTGACACCAAATTCAGTGGTACTTAGGTCATGCTGACCTACAGTCTGCCGCATATAGCCGTCAACATTGTCCAGTGATGGGTTGGCCGTATGAATAATAATAGTACCGGTAGGGGATGCCTTGCCGTACAGCGTGCCTTGTGGTCCGCGCAGCACCTCAAAACGTTCTAAGTCATATTGCGCGAAAAACGAGTTTTGCTGTTGCATCTGATAAACACCATCAACATAGATATTGGTCCTTGGCGATTGCGGCGCACTTATTTTGGTGCCAATACCACGTAAGGTGACATTCTGGTTATTACCGCTACTTTCCAGCGATAAGCCTGGTGTTAATTTTGACAAGTCTTTTATATCGTTGCCAACCGTATCGCTATATACCTGCCCCGAAATAGCATTGACTGTTACTGGTACAGTTTGCACACCCTCAACTACACGCTGTGCGGTCACCATAATTTCTTCCAGCACTAACCCTGATCCAGATTGAGCATGAGCTAGCGGTGCGGTAGCTAACGAAATCATTAATGCTAAGCGTTTTTTATTGTTAAACATACCCAACACTCCCTAGTCTAATTTATTCATATAACCATCCTTATGAATGGTTTATAAGCAGAAAACCGATCATTAGGTACCTCAAGCCTGACCAACCTACAACATCTATATAGTCATAGCTATGTTTTAAAATTACAAGACATTACATAGCTACAGCTATGTTAATTTTTATATCATACTAGCTTCTAAGTCCTACAAAAGCGAACTTGGTAATTCACGCAGGATTGGACTATTTATACTCGCGGACTTTATTGGTGATTTGTCGATTACACAGTCACTTATCGCTTGCTGACAAACAACAATAGCGCAGCTCATCCACCACACTATGAGAGCTGTGGCTGATGAAAACTCGTCTATGTAGTCACGCTCAGGCTCTCTATATTTTTATTTCATTATTTTCTACACAGCTTAGGCAGCAAGTGCGCACTTCAACACAACTAGTCCCGTTCAATATTGGCTCAAAATGAGCGGGTCAAGGTGGTTGTCCACGGGTAATAGACTCTCTCGCAGGCTAGCAACTTTGAAAGAGCATTCTTTTTTGATACGGTCAAAGGACATGTGCTCTCGCTGCTTGTTGGGGCTTTTAAAAGTGTTATACCCAAAAAACGAGTTGAGCAAAGTGCGCAAACCCTGCAAATAAAAGGGTGTTGCTTCAGGTGTATTGATAAAGCGCGATTATGCAGGTGGTCTTATGAGCCACCTGACTTAGATATAAAAGTGCAATAACAGGAGTTCCAAATGACAATTTTTTCCTATGTTCGTATAGCATCCGTGCTGTTGGTTAGTGCCATGGCGCTGGCGACCAGCCCGCTTCAGGCACAGGACAAAAAAAGGTCTCTGCAAGCACAAGAATTAAAGGGTAGTGCAGGTAGTATCAGCCCATCGGAGCGTAGTTTTCCTAGCGATACATTTTTCCCCAGCGATACTTTTCAACCTAGCGACCCTATCACCAAAGCATTCCCTAGCGACACTTTCACTCCCCATGAAACACGTGCGCTGAATGCTCAAGGGGTGCGAACAGTTGAGCAATTTATGCAAGCCGATCCCGCAAAGTTAGTGAAGATCACCGGGGCATCACAACGTAAAATCAGAGGCCTGCAAAAGCAAGTCCGCACAAAAATGCGTCGACGCTAGACCGTTCCTGAATTACATTCTCAAAAAATGAGGGAACAGGCACACAGGGCTGACGCCGAGGTTTCCTACGCTCAGGCTACAGAGCATCAGAGCCAAGTATGGACGAAATAAAGCGCTTAGTGACTGACAACCCGATCGTAGCACTACGCATTCATGCTTGAAGCTAGCGCGCTAGCATGATTGGTTTTTGCGAAATCACATTCAAGCCGCTTCTTTCACAGATCTATACCCTCTGTATTCCCTCACAGGATGCGTAGGAATCTGCCAAGCACTTGTTCAGTGCTTTCTCTGCTGCTTGAGCTCTGTTAACTCCAATTCCTGCCAGTGTCTTGCTCCAGCATGCTTTGGTGCTAGAGGAGGTGGGCGACGCGTTGGTCTAGGCTAACTAAGTCCTCATTTGATTAAGGCTGTATCATGACTCGACAGGCCGGCTGACTAAGGGTAAGTCGGCCTTTTTTATTATGGCATGCGCGGTATCATTGCTTCCGTGTTAAAAAAGACTATCAGATAGAGACAAGCTTGCTTATGGTCGAGTTGAACAGTGGCCGCTTTCTACGCGCCCTGATGCGCCAGGCGGGACCTTATCTACCTGGGAGAAGGTCGGAGGCTTTCTCAGCTTATGTAAGAATATGCCACTGGCATGCGAAGCAACACGCCAGCTACCTGTGTGTTGTTCGCTGAATGCGGTGATTCTGTTTAGCAGAAATGCTGGTCAGTGGCTGGAGTTCATTGCAGACACAGGGGCCGACGCGGCTGGGCTGGGTTGGGCCAGACCTTTAATCTCGGGCAGGGTATCACTGCCAAAGTGAAACCTGAGAATGACAAGGCCTTCACTGAGGCCGGTGTTGAATGAGGCCCGCAATACCACGGCTAATTAGGGGCTGATCTTATGGTTGAATACCGGGTAGTAGTACGAAGCGTAAGCAATATTCTCGCTTCGGTACGATCCCTATTGGGTGGTACGGCGGCCCTGATTGCCGGCAATAGCCTGCTCGGTGTTGTTCTGCCGCTCCGAATGGAAGCGACAGGCTACCCAATAGCACTAACCGGGGTGATCATGGCGGCCTACTACTTTGGCCTCGGGCTTGGTGGCTTACGCGGAAAACGGGTGATCCTTCGTATCGGCCATATTCGCGCATTTGCAGCCTTTGCCGCATTAACTGCCGCAGTGACTTTAGCTTACACAGCCTTCACCCACCCAACGGCATGGGTTGCCCTCCGCATTATTAACGGCTTCTGTATTGCCGGCTTAACAGCCACAATCGAGAGCTGGCTGAATACCAAGAGCAGCAACGAAACCCGAGGGCGAGTTCTCGGCTTTTACATGCTCGCCTATTATCTGGCGATCGCTGCTGGCCAAACAATGGTTAACCTCGCAGACCCTGAAGCTCCCGACCTGTTCATGCTGGCTGCAGCTTTGATTGTTTTGTCGCTAATACCCGTAACAATGACCAGGCTGGGTGAGCCAAATCTTAGCGAAAGTCGCGCACTCAACCTGAAAACTCTCTATGCAGCATCACCCGTTGGCTTGATTGGTGCTGCTGTATCGGGGGTAATGATTGGTTCCTTTTATGCCTTGGGCGTAGTCTTTGCGCGTAGAATCGGCTTGAGCGTGGCTGAATCTGCCCTGTTCATGAGTGTGGTAGTCCTAGGCGGATTGTTCTTCCAGCTACCCATAGGTGCGCTGGCAGACAGGCTTGACCGGCGACTAGTTATAGCGACTGCGCTTATTTTGGTTGGTGGCTCCTGGGCAGTATTGCTGAGCCTGCTCGCTTCAGGCCTACCCTTTGCCACACTGCTAATATTGGCGCTGTTCTTTGGCGGAGTAATGAGCAGTATCTATCCGCTCTGCGTCGCAGAAACCTTCGACCGCTTAGAGCGCAGATACTACGTTGCCGCATCTGGACGGATGTTGATGATCCACTCCATAGGCGCCACACTCGGGCCACTGTCCGCAGCGGTGCTTATGGCGGTCTTCGGCCCCTTCAGCTTTTTCGTGTTTGAAGCAGCAGTGGCTTTGTTATACGCCATGTATGTGCTGGTGCGCGTCTACAAGAGACCGGCTACAGCCATGGAACAAAAAGAAAAGTTTGTTCCACTTCCGGATGCTGCTCCTATAGCAACAGACCTCGATCCACGCTGCCAAGAGGAAGATGGAAAGGGTTGCTAAACGGTCCTTTTGGCTTGCTCTGTCAGGTCCAATAAAGCTTGCCCAAGACCTGCGTGAAGGGTTTGCTGCGCTTTAAAATGACTACATGCTACGATTTAGGCCACTCATCGCAAAGATGAGTGGCGCTTTGTTAATCTTGGTATCACTTAATCTTCTGGCATTGGCTGTGCCGCGTCTGAGGCTTGCTTACCCAAGAGTGTTAGCACATTGACTACCACATTGAGGCCGCGTCGCGCATCTTCATCCTTACTGAAGCGGCGCAGTGTTTGCCACAAACTAGGCGGTTCATCTTCCTGCCCTGCTAACAAACTGGCATGCCGCAGTGTATTACCCAATGACCAAGCCGTGCCCACTGCATTTTCATACAGCGCCATAAGCTTATTAACCATCTCCTCATCGGCCATTTCCACAACATCGGAAGTTGCAGCGAGTAAATCTACAATATTGTGTAAGCGTCTGCCCTGTAATAACGGAGCTAACTTTTCAATGAGATCTGCCAATCCATCTAATGTGGCCTCATTGGCGAGTTCGGGAGAGTTTTTTACTACCTCTTGCACACTGGTATAATTTTTCATCTCTTCAGACATTGCTCCCTCCTTTACACTAAGCCACGGGCAACAGACCAATACACACCTCTATTAAAGGCTTTACGCATCAAACCTCCAATCTTCGTAGGCGGTGTTGGAATCACGTCCACATCATAGTCGTACCACAAAGGCATACCTGCCTCGAGGCCCATCTGGGCGATGGCCTGCACTCTGCCATCGTAAGCAGATACTGTATTCCCAATACGTATTAAACCTGCAATGTTGTCACAGATAACAGGAGCTTGGTTATGACAGCTTCCTCCAGCTTTACTAATCGGAAGGTCCACCGTGTCGCCCATTACAAACACATTGGAAAACCCTTCTAGCTGCATAGTTTCGCGATCTGTGGGTAGCCAACCTTCATTATTGGCTGCCTTCGATACGCCAGAATCTAAGACAGCATCCACCGCACGAATAGGAGGCGTTTGCATGAGAATATCGAAGTTTTCTTCTTCCCCCTCTTCGGAGTAGGCAATTTTCTTTTCCGGATCCACACGTTCTAGTGTAAAGCTGCGTTTGTATTTAATATCCTTGGAGTCAAAAATGGGCGGCAATACCGCGCAAGTATCTTCCTGTAAAAACAAACAGTTTCTCACCAGCTGAGATATCGTTGGATAGGTGTAAACGATTTCGATTTGGTCTCGTACACCACGACGACGCAAAAACTCATCGAGCATGAGCGTGGTTTCCATCGGGGCGATGCCGCATTGGTGTGGTACATCTGGTGTTTTCGGGAAGGTAACACCAATGAAAATTCTGCCTTTTTCAATGGTGCTGAGTTTTTCATAAAGCTGCAGCGCAGGGTCGTGCTGGTAAAAGTGGTCACCAGCTTCTTTAAGGCCCTCAATACGCTCAGGGGAAGGTATACAACCTGTGGAAACCACTAAGTAGTCGTAGTCGTATTTTTTACCTGAGGCCATTGTTAATTGGCTTTCCTTAAACTCAAAACCTGCCACCTCATCAAGCACAAAGTTAATTTCGGGGCGAAGTAATGAGCTTTGTGGACGTCGCAATTCATCCTTATAAAAAGCGCCAAATGCAACATACATAAAGGCGGGTTTGTAGTAATGCCAAGGGCTGTTTGAAATAAGCGTGACTCTAACTTTCCCACGGCTAATTTCTGGGTACAACTTGGCGACTAAGCTATTAGCTGTCATGGTGCCGCCAATGCCGCCACCCACAACAATAATGTCTTTAATCATAACGTTCCTCCAACAATGAAGTTCGGTTCTACATGTTTTTGTTATTCCTTAAACTGAATTTTCCTCCTCTTCAAATAATTGCAGTAATGCTCGAAAAACCAGACGTGCAGAATCGTGCCGTGCTGGCATAGAATCTGCATGAATAAAAATGGCCAGTTCTGGCCATATGAGTGCTTCTGCTGGCCACTGGCCCACTAATAAAACTTCAAGTTGCTCCGCGGCTCGTTGTAATTCATTTTTGGTGAGCCCTTCTGCCCTTTGCAAGACCATAGCTGTACTAGCTTGGCCTAGAGAACAGGCTTGGATAGAAAACCCTAGCGCTTTTACTGTTCCGTGCTCAATGTGCGCATCAAGTGTTAGCTGGCTGCCGCATAATTGACGACTGTGTACAGTGGTAGTGCGAACATGTTCGCCTGACAGGCGCTTCTGCCGACGAACATACGCGCGATACTCTTTCAATGCCGCGGTAAATTCGATGGGGTTAAGTTTCTCTGCGCCATCTTTTGTGATTGTTTTCGACATGATGCACTATTCGCTAAAATAAAATATTTGCTTATTTTCTATATTTTTATGCAACACATATTTACCAAGCTACAGTAGTGGGGCTCCTTGTCAACTGAGCTACCTCAACTTATGACCTATCATTCATGACAGTAGTACCTTTAAAAAATACTGCGGTTGTTAGAAGTATCGGAAGTATTAAGCGTCTATTGAGCGCTTGCCTTCGCTGATGCGATCGAATGGGCCTGAAGTTGCTGACATTTGACCCGAATACCCCGTTCGGAGCTTTGAGCATGGCATTCAAGCCCTTTTAATTTTTAACTTGCGCATGCAAGGGCTCATGGGCTGCGTTTTTACACGCTTGCTTGCTGGTGAAAGCTGTATTGCCGGAATTCTTCTTTAACGACAAGAGGCAATGTCTCAGATACTTCTCTGACCGGTGGTGGAAGGGCGGGGCTGTGTTGTTCCACCAGGCCCATGTCACTCCACTGTCTTTGAATCGGGCTTTGGATGAAGACAAAGCGCTGTTGGAAGTCGAAAGCGCCTGTAATGTGGCCGCACAGGTTGGAGCCGACCGGCTGGTACAGTAGCTTTCACCAGAACGTGCCCTCGAATCCCGGTTGGTCGATCGTGTCAAGGATTTGTGAGCGGCAATGGCATTCAGGCTGTTTAAGATTTATCAGAATATAAGCACCAGGCCACCGATAATAAGGGCTAAAAGAGCAGACAAGCCAATTAGCTTCCACCAGGGGAAGGGTGGCGGAGGCGGCTCTACAGCGAGCTGCTCTTCCAGATAGCTTCTCAGCAATCGGGTGTTCCGGGTGTTAGCCTTATAGATAGCATCAAATGCATCGCCAACTACCGGCACCAGGCCACCGACAAAATCGATGCCCATATTGCGCAGCACGCGCAGCTTCACTTCCTTGCTCGCCCCGGCTCGCTGAGCTTCGACCAGCACATAACTGGATATTAGAAGACCTGCCACGTCTCCCACCACCGGCACCAGTCCAATAATAGAGTCTGCACCAAATTTGAAGCGGGTGAATGGTATTCCGATGCTGCTATCGGTGAAGTGACTGAACTTGTCCAGTCGCTTGAGTATCGCCCTCTGCCGGGCTTCGATAGGTTTGGCCATAACATGTACCAATGCGCACAAGCTCTGGGCAACGGAGCCCTGGAACTTACACCTGAAATATGGAAGTGAAATGCGTATCGCGTGTTCACCCGTGGATCACCCGCTCTTTGCTGATTATAACTGAGTGAAGCCAGTGATGTGTAAAACTGACAATTAGACTACTTACCTCCCGGAGTCTTGTTCGCGGCGGTGGGCATGTCATTTATATCCCTTCAACCCTGGACGGGAGCAGACAATAATTCATGCCATGGGGTGTTCACTGTCGGCCCTGCCGGTGGGGTGCTGACCTGCTTGAGTCCTGCTCAGTGAAAAAACTTAGGTCTCAGTTTCTCAGCTCGGTAGCAGCAGGGCGGGGATGCTCTGTTAGCTGTGTAAGGGTTCAATACTGCTGGGCTTAGCAGCTCAATAGTAAGGATTACAATTGTTGGTTTTAGCTTCTAATATGTCGCTTATGACGTCGCAACATTCCTTATCTAAAACACCTTCCTCTAAGGTAGCTTCCAAGTATTGGCCCTTATCGCTGGATGACTATCTGGCTTGTGCTCTTTTGGTCGTCAGTGCCTTATTTCTTGATCAACTCAGTGGGTAGATAATTATGCTTACAACCTGGGGATTCATGTTAGGAAATCTTTACGCGATGCTATTTACTTGTATGGATCCCAAGGGCGGTACGCGAGAAGGGCTTATTCCACTAGCTCTGATGCTGTTTCTTAGTTTTAGTGGCATTGCAATAACTGCTACCAAAATGTCTTTTTGAATAACAAGCCCAAGCGGGGTTGTCGGGGGAGTGAAAAATGTCTTACCAGCTCAGCCAAGACCAAGTAGAACGCTATAAAATCTATGGTTGCCTGTTTCCTCTGGATATTCTGAGCAAGGAGGACGCGTCTCGCCTCAGAGGTGAACTTGAAGACTGCGAAAAAATGCAAGGTCGTCCTTTAGACCGGCTGCAATCTAACAAAAGCTATCTTCTGTACGACTGGGCCGATGAACTAGTCCATCATCCAAAGATTTTGGACGCCGTGGAATCCATTGTGGGCCCAGATATTCTTTGCTACATGACGCAGCTCTTCACTAAAGAAGCAGGTTCAGAAACCTATGTCTCAATGCACCAAGATGCTGCTTACTGGGGCATCGAAGCGGATGATGTTATCACTGCTTGGGTCGCTCTGAGTCCTGCCACCGCCAAATCAGGTGCGATGAAAGTTTTGCCTGGCAGTCACACTCAAATCCTCGAGCAGAAAAACACCTATGCTAAAAACAATTTACTAAGCCGAGGACAGGAAATCGCAGCTGAGCAGCTCGATGAAAGCAAGCTGGTATATATGGAGTTAGAGCCGGGCCAAATGTCTCTTCATCATTATTTAATGGTGCATGGTTCGGATGCAAACAGCAGTGACGACCGCAGGATTGGGCTTGCTATCCGTTATGTCGCCGCTAGCGCCAAAAAGCTAGGTAAGCCAGAATCTGCTCTTCTTGTCAGAGGAAAGAATACGAGTAACTTTATTATGGAAAGGCGCACACGCGGGCTATCGCAGAAAGTTCGTGCCCGCAAACACAGCCAGGCTATCGCTCGCCAAATGCACAATCTTTTTGAACCCAGCAAAGATGCCGCTTTGGGAGAGAGAATTCGCCTCAAACTTACCAAGACATTGGGACTAACTCTTAGCTATTGGCGCAATCTTCGTGCACGCTAAAAAAACCTAGAAACACATTTCAAAGAGGCTAAGAACATGTATAACGACACTTCAAAGAATGAAGGCTTTGCAGAGCTATGACTCGTTGACTTGCAAGGACGACTGATTCTGGCGGGAGTAGCCGCTCATTAGTACATATTGGCCACGCTATGAAACGCAGCCACAACCTTACAAGCTTTGATACTTCGGACTAGGCCAGCCTATGCTGTCTACTTCAGCGGCTGGTCCACCAATTTAAAAACTCATCGAACTCGATGCGGCCATTGCCATTGGTGTCGATGACTTCGAAACCAATTACTACTTCCTCGGCTGACATATCCGCCCCTAGCGCATCGAGTAGATTGGCAAACTCGTCTTTATCGATCGCACCGTTATTATCGCTATCGAAGTAGTCAAAATTTTCACGCAGTTCCGAATTATCTGGCATTTTGTACTCCTACTTGGAAGGCCTGCACACTGAGCTATCGTATCGCGCTCCGCTACGAGATTCTACCTTGAGGATAAGACCCCAGAGGCGCTAGGCTAACAAGCTTAGCCTCTATCCCGGTCATGGATGGACTGCGCTTGTCTCGGGTGTGGACTACCCCTAACCAAGGCCTCGAGCCATAGCATCTGTGCTTCAATCCCAGCACTAAAGTTCAGATCTTGGCCGCGTATCTCGATGACTAAGTTGAAACCACGCTTCAACCCTTGGGTCCGTCATTCCCGCATAGCACTCGGCTCCTTGGAATTCTGTCCAGCAGTGATCGTGCCAACTATGATTAGCTAGTGTTGGACAAAACTTCTCAGTACAACTGGCTTGAAGCTTGAGCTTCGTATATCTCTAAGTTGCTGTTTTTGCGCATGAAAGCTTGTTTCAGCTGGGCTATTTACCAATAATGATGTGAGAACCTAGTGCAGGGAAGCCGTTAGATGTCCATCACATATTCAGATTTAAAGGCTCGCCAACGAGCGGAAAGAGAAAGTCATTCCGAAGGCCTGGCACTGCGTACCCACCGCGCCCTCAGTTGGCTAGATAGAGCAGAGCAGTGCGAGGATGAAGACGGAAAGTTCATATTCCTCTGGATCGCCTTCAATGCCGCTTATGCCAACGAGATCGTCGAGGGCGAGCGAGCTCATGAGAAAAAGACCTTTGTGATGTTCCTCGAAAAACTCGTAGAGCTCGATACTGAAGATACCCTGTATCAGCTGATCTGGAGTGAATTCTCCGGCTCAATCAGGGTTCTCTTAAACAACCAATTTGTCTTCGAGCCCTTCTGGGAGTACCAGCGTGGCAATATTTCGCAGGAGCAATGGAAGTCTAGCTTTGATAGTGCTAGGACCGCGGCAAACCGCGCCTTGGCGGAGCACAGAACCGCTGATGCACTGTCTATTATCCTTTCGCGCATGTATACGCTTCGTAACCAGCTAGTACACGGCGGAGCAACCTGGAATTCTAGGGTCAATCGCGATCAGTTGAGTGATTGCGCCAGGTTTTTGGGTAAGCTCGTCCCGCAGATCATTAAGCTGATGCTGGATAATCCGAACACGCTTTGGGGAGATGCTGTCTACCCGGTGGTCGAATCTTGAGATGCTCGAAAACCTTAGCTATATATAGGCAATTTATACAGGTAGCCGCGGGCTACTAGGAGCTGTTCTTCGAGCAATTCCGCAAGGAGACATCTGTTCATTAGTTGTTTGTATAAATCACCGACGTAAAATAATAAGGAGAGCCAAGCCAGTGGAGCTAACACTTGATCTGACCGAAGTCTGGATGAACTTAACGCAGCTGGGCATCGCTTTTTTACTGGCTCTGCCCATTGCTTTTAATCGTGAAAATAGCGAGCAAGGCGCCGGGCTTCGCACCTTTCCTCTGGTTGCCATCGCCTGCTGTGCTTTTATGCTGGTGGGCGTGAGTGTCTACTCGGGCTCTGATGCAGAAGCGCGCATCATGTACGGCATTATCACTGGCATGGGCTTTATCGGCGGCGGCTCTATTATCAAAACTGATGCCGGCGCCTCCGGTACCGCTACCGCCGCAGGGCTATGGTTAACAGGTGCTATTGGTATCTCAGTGGCCTATAAGCGCTACGAGATTGCAGTTGTGCTCTCAGTAGTTGGCTTTTTAATCTTTCAGTTTTCAGGTTTTATTAAGCGGGGCTCTAAGCGCTAAACTCAATATGGGCCTCGGCTGATATCACGGCTTGTTTGGCGTTCTACTATAGACGCTGGAATTAAAAAGTGAGAAAACTACAGCTGCGCGCTAGTACATCAGCACGAAGAGCAGGTGACTCATGGTCACGCCACCACGTCCAGGGTTCTCCGAGACCTTGCATCTCTTTATATTCTGGCGTTATGGTGTGCCGATACGCATCCAAACATAACTCAGAAAAATGGGAGTGCGATAGTGAGTGAATCAAACTCGGTTGAAACGGTCTCTGAAGCCATTGCTGCCTTTCAGCGCGGAGAGCTTCCTCAGGAGCTTCTCCTGTGGAATATCGTGTGCTGTGAAAAGTTCATCGTGCCCGTCATAAAAGACGACGAGGGCACTCACATTCGCAGCTTCAGCGACGGTGTCGGCGCAGCCAAACAAATCATTGCCTTCTCCGAACCGGAAGCCCTGGAAGGCGCACGTGCAAGCGAAGAGGCTCACAATCTTGATGGCGACTTTGCCGTTATTTCCTCGAGCACACTACTCAGCTTTGTGGATAGCGACGAAGCGCTGGTGATCAACCCGCATACTGAACACTCACTGACTTTCCAGCCAGGGCAAGCAGAATCCATTCGTGAGGCGGGTCGAATGTCTGGAGTTGAGCGGGCGCTCTCGATGAGCAGGCGTCCCCCACTGGACCCAAACGCGTTGCGTGCCATCGCCTCCTATAAGGACTTTCACCTCGTTCTACGAAACGAAAATCGCCTAGACCTCGCGCCTGACCCACAAGGGCGCGCGCTCCTCGCTGCCTTTACCTCCGAAGAAGCGCTTCATGAGTACCTCGGCAAAGTGACTGAGCTAACCTTAAAGCACGGCGTTCCGCAGGTCTTAAAACTCAGCGGCATTGAGCTCGCAGAGAAGCTCAGTGAGCTGGATATTATCGGGGTGGTCTTTAACTGCGCCGGCCCCCTCACTCCGCTGGCACTTTCGAAGCAACTCGGCCAACATATCCTCAGTGCTGTAAACGAGGTCGCGTAAATTAAGCCAAGGAAAGCTACTTGTTTTGTTAGGCTAGTCACTAGCACGGGCTGAAAATTTTCGCTGGATTACTAAGGTGGCATGCTAGAGCAGTCAGAAGTATCTTATCTGAACTTCGTTAATCACTAGAGAATAAGAAGCATGCTACAGCGTTTTGTGATGTCCTCCGCCGGACTTGCTCTGGATCGATTTCTAGTGCGCTGGACGGGCTTTTCTTTGACCACATGGGTGTTTGCTCGCGCTAGTGGTTATGCGCCCGGTCCGGTTTTGTATCTAGAAACCATAGGGCGGCGTAGCGGACGCAAGCGAGCGGTTGCGGTTCCCTATTTTGACCGCGATGGCCAGCGCTTGTTGGTCGCTTCTAAGGGTGGAGCAGACAGCGACCCCTATTGGGCACAGAACCTGCGCGCCAATCCTGATGCCGTGGTTCGTATCCGGCGCCGACCACAGCAGGTACGAGCACGCTTTTTGGCGGGTGAGGAGCGGGCTAAAGTATGGGAGGGGCTCAAGGCAGATGTGCCCACCTATGCTTATTATGAAAGCCTGACTGAGCGGGAAATTCCGGTAATTGCTCTAGAAGCGCGTTGAGAAAGCCCGATGTGCTGCCGAGCATAGCCCGGCATAGCATTTACGGAGAACTTCTACTCTGGCATATCCGGCACCCAAGCCACGCCATTGATGTGTCCGCCACCGTCCACATACAGGGTGTTGCCGGTTAAATACCGGGCATCCTCACTAGCAAGGAATGCGGCAACACCGGCAATGTCCCGCTCTGGGTCGCCCATGCGCCCCATAGGATTTGCCGCCTCCATGGCCGCGGCAAGTTTCGGCTGGGCTTGCTGAAAGCGCTGAAAGGCCGAGGAGTGTGCAGCGGGGCAGATCACATTGCAGCAGATGCCGTAGCCCGCCCACTCTCTAGCGGCGGAGCGGGTCAGCGTGCGCAGGGCCTCCTTACTAATGTTGTAGTTGGCAGTACCCATGTGCGCGTTTACGCCGTTCAGAGAGCAGATATTTATGATCCGTCCCCAGCCGCGCTCACGCATGTGCGGAAATGCAGCGAGCATTGACCACTTGCCGGCCCAAAAATTCATTTGTAAGGCTTGCTCGAAGTCTTCATCGGATTTGTTTTCTAGCCGCTCTGGCGGCTGGCCGCGATAGGCGTTGTTGATGAGGATATCCACACTACCCCAGGTCTCCACACAGTGGGCCACCATGCCTTCGACATCTTCTCGGCTAGTGACGTCGACACGGCGATACTCGGCCTGGCCGCCGGCCTGACGGATTACCTCCGTCACTGCTTTGCCATTGTCATCATCGATGTCGGTGACTAGAACAGCAGCACCTTCTTTGGCCAAACGCTCGGCCATGGCGCGGCCGATACCTCCGCTCGCGCCAGTTACGATTGCGCTGCGCCCGCTCAGTCGTTTTTCTCCCATTATCATTGCTCTCCTTAAAGTGGCGAGACGCTATTAGTTGTGGTTAGGCTCAGTCAGTTTCTCAATCTCAGATCAGCACTGCTAGCGCATCTCTTTCGCTGAGGCCGCTGGCAGAGAGAAAGATGCAGTACCGGAACTGTATTTACTGTTCCGGTACCTATAGTGGTTGCGGGCTTATCTCACCGACAAGTCCCGCTTGGGTAGTTCAGTTGTCTCAGCGCTGTTTGAGCGCCGCCGCGATCCAGTCGATCAGTTGATTATAAAAGCCAGCGATAATAGCTTCTGCTTCTTCGGAACTAACACCGACTTCTTGGGCCCGGCAGCGCCAGTCGATAAGACAGCGGTTTTCGTCCAGCGCTAGGACTTGAGCGCTAGCGCGGTAGTCGCTTACGGGCATCGGGCTAGGGCCGGGGATGGTGTATTCCATTAACTTCTTTTCGTGGTCCAGTACCTCAAGGCGTTCATCGATGGGGGGGGTGTCGCCGGGCATGTAAATACTGCGAACCATGCCAGGGCCCTCGCCAGTGACGACCACCTTGTCCATGCCTGGCGCCCAGCTAATATCACCAAAATCCGAAATCAGTGCCCAAGCCTTATCCGCCGATACCGATAGTTCACGTTCAACCTTAACTTCAACCACTTTGTGATCTCCTTACAGTCTTATGATAAAGTTTGGGATGCTAACCTGAATCCATGTCCGCCACCACAGGTAGGTATAGACTGAACCCGGCAAGGTTATAGATAAATAAACTAGCCATAGATGTTATGGCTACATAGCGGTGTTCAGACAGAAAATTTCCACGAACAATGCTCATGCATAATTACTATGAGGGCAATAATTGGCTGGAAAAAGTCTTACAGAATTTAGCGAGCGCAGTTATGGCTTGCTCAACTTTATCTTACCCTAGGGATGGGCAATATTTATCTGAACTAGTGGGTCTGTTTCTGTGCCTAAGCTTGAGATGCTTTCGCAGTAGAGTTAGGAAGCCTGAGGTTAAGTAGGTCATTTATCATCTGGTATCCTGGTAGCAGTGTGATATATCGAGTAATGAACACGAGTAGTGGGAAAAATAAGATAGCGGTAAGTAGTGGGTAGGCGATCACTTCGATACCAAATAGGTTTAACAGGCAATTACCTACGGTGTAAGAAAATAGAGAAGAGAGTCCAATAGGTAAGAGTAGCTGGAATAAAAAGGGGGGAGTCCGTGTGCCGATCCAAAGCTTGAAAAAGATAAATGTGATGACGCTGGTAAGTGTACCAATGATAAAATAACCCGCAGCATTGTCCTTTCGATAACTCATGTCGACGAAGCTCCACCACCCTACGGAGAAGCTCTTATCGATTAAAAAATACCAAGCAAGTAGACACGTGATTACAAGTCCAAATGCGTTGAAGTAAAAGCGTGAATTGATATCATTTCTAGTCGATCTTGCTGTATTGAAGCTCGATGCCATTAGCATTCCTGCAAAGACAAAACAGAGAGAATGCCAAACACTGGGCCCCGCTTTAACTGGTCCAATACCGAATAGTGTGTTCATGGCGTTATTCATAGCCCCAAAATCACTTGCCTTGAGAGCACTTGTTACAGGAAAGCTTGCCAAGAGAATTGATAAAGCAATGATTAGAAAACGATTTGGATAATGAACTCTAAGTTGGATGATTAGGGGAGTAAAAAGCAATATAACAGCATATACCCTCAGAATATTACCAAACCTAGAGTCACTGAGAAAAACTAACGAAAGCATAAAGTCTTGAAAAGATGTGAAACCCCCAAGAAAACCGCAAAAACCGGTAAGAGAATATGCGAAATAGCACTGAAAAGCTCTAATGTGCAAGCGCTGCCTAAGCAGTTGGTGGCCATTGTTGATGACTCTGCGTACATAAACAAACTCAATCATAAATCCGAACATGAAAACAAACATCGGCGTGGCCATACGTGTAAACTGCTTTACATATATGGCATCACTGCCTAGGTCGTTAAAAAAACGGGTTGTGATAAGTAGGTGAGATAACAGCGCGAGAAATACTGCGTAGGTACGCGCGCAATCGATAAAATATAGCCTTCTATTATTCATTTTTATAGTTCGCAGTTTTTTATGTTCTTTTCCGACTATGCTTCTTAAGGCTAGCTAATAATTTTAACTTCAAGTTAAGAAACAGTCCCGATAGTAGCTATATAAAACTTAATAAGTAAAGCGTATTTCCTAACACTCCGTGAGGCTCATGTCACTATTTTTAAGCGCAACCTGTAGGCCTTCCTATAGCATAATCTGCGTTAACTACTAAAAATAAGTTATGACCGCGTCACAGACTAAGCTATCAATTGCTATAGTGCTAGCAAACATTAAGTGAACACGCGTATTTACTGCTATTTAGTGGTATTCCAAAAGTAAGCAGTCTAGAACAATTTTTTATATCACTTCCTTCATGTAGCAATAAACATGCCGATAAAAAATAACGTTACAAATCAGTGTTTTATAGTAGTTTCTGACTACCTTGTGAGCCAGGGTGTTAAAAAAGCTGACACTAGAAATGTGATCGTATTGTTGTTATTAGTTAGTGCAAATGCAGAGAGGAAATTTAGACCTTACTCGATTCTAGATGGCAAATATAACAATTTGCTAGGGGAGTACTAGTCAATAGCCTGTCATCGTTTTTTGTGATGTGGAAATATATGGCCATGCTCTAATTATTTAACTAACTGATTAAGTTGTACTCCTGGTCCACTGTATTAAGTAATGGTATTACCGCTAAGTTGTACTGATTAAGCTCGTATTAAGTCCTTTTGTTATATAGGTTGTTAGAGGAAAATACCTTCGATTTGATCGAGTAGAAAATCAAGCTGGGGCTAAGGTCAGAGGCTTTTGGGTTTTTAACAGGCTGTTGTTATGTCCTGACATAGACCAGGTCAGTTGTGTACTAGGCGGCTATTTCCTTAACAATTACCGTTCCTTTATTTTCTTTTTTAATTTCGTACATCAATTTATCTGCCATGCTGATCATCTCGCATATTTCGATGTTTTCTGGCCTGTAGGTCATGATGGCGTCTACGCTAGCACTAATGGAGATCGGACAGCCAGCAACATTCGTTAGAGAAGAGATGAGCTGTATCAGCTGCGCTAATATCTGCTGTAAATGTGTGCTTTCATTAACATCGTATAAGCAAAGAATAAATTCATCGCCACCAACTCGAGCGATAATGTCACTCTGCCTTAAGCAGCTCCTGAGCATATCAGCTACTTCACAAATAACCATATCGCCTATGTGGTGACCATATTGATCATTGATAGGCTTAAAGTTATCTATATCGATAAAGGCGGTTGAGATGTTTTTTTGGTTTCTTATAGCCAGAGTGCGTAACTTCTTGACGTATTCATCGAATAGTTTGCGATTGGGTAAGCCACTCAAGGGGTCATTTGAGTTCGATGGTTTTATAATTTCATTGGTAGATTCAATAAAAGTTACCAGTATGTATTTGTGGTTGAGCGGGGTGAGGCCAATCTGAAGGAAAACTTCTGTGCCGTCCTTTTTTATTCCAGACAATAAACGACCGCCACTCATAGCAGTACTTATTGGCTTGGCTACGTAGTTTTCGCGCAGGGCGCTATGTGCATGACGAGAGGGTTTAGGTACGAGATCTTCAACAAAGTGGCCGGCTAGTTCCTCTTTGTTAAAACCAAAAATATCTTCGGCTTTTGAGTTTGCGTAAACAATTTCTCCGCTATGGGCAGCCAAACACAGCCCGATAGGCAAAGAAGCTGTCATTGATAAGGCCAAGTCTTTTGTGATTTCTAACTTTGGCATGTGGGATTAAGCCCTCTTCGAATGCAGCAGCTTGACTCGGCGGAAGCAGAGATACGGCGATATCGATTCGTAGACTGATTTAATTATAGAAAGTATTGAGCTAGTGTCGAGAAAAAAACCTCGATCAATCACTAGCTCTAGTTGCGAACCCAGTCAGCCAAATAGCAGAGATTCAAACTGGCAATTGCGCTACCTGATGAAACCATGTTTTGCTTTGCTCTAGCTATGCTGCTAATTGCTATTCGCGTGCATTAATCTTGCCAGCTAGGAGAACGTCGCTGACTAAGCCCGGGGCTTGCCACAGTTCCATTGCATCAAGCTTGGTGCGGTATTCTGACACTTGGTGTCCGAGTGATCGACACAAGTGGGCCCCAGCATCAACCGCTTTCAGGCAGGCATGATCGATCGGCAGCGGTAGGAGAGGCTCCTACTGCAACTCCATGGAGGCTAGGCAATATTGCAGGCTTGATCGTTGCAGTTGAGCTTGCTACAAGTCTAGTGAATGGGCGATACAGCGATCTGTCAGTCGCAGGGGAGGTCTGTGGCAAAAACCTTGTTGGCTACTACCTTTGCGGAATCTAGAGCTTTTTGGTTTAAAAAGGCTAGCAGCAGGGATGACTAGAGCGGTGTAAACTATGAATGGTTTTTTATATTCAGCAGAAAATTCTAATAATTTGTTTGAGGGCGTCCATGAGTCATCTGTCGGTTTTTGTCTTAACGCTGCTTGTTATTAGTCTTGGAGCCTGCTCCAAACTAGACGATCCTTCTCTGCAGCCTGCCTTTGATCCAGAACAGCGGCGCGAGTCACTGCCTAAAGCTGCAGTCGCTGCGAACCCAGAGAAGAACCTACTGTTTGGAGATTTACATATCCACACAGGCTTATCTACGGATGCCTACGTTTTTGGTGTGCGTACCTTACCTGAGGATGTTTATACCTTTGCTCGTGGCGGCACGATTGAGCATGCTGCAGGCTATCCTATAGAAATATCCCGGCCACTAGATTTTGCAGCGGTTACCGATCACGCCGAGTATCTGGGGCAGGCGCGGCTGGCAAACTTAAAAGTGCCGACGACTCAGCGCCCTTTACGTGATCTCTTACTCAATGGCAACGCTTTAAGCATTACTATTGCATGGATCAAATCCGCAGCTTTTATACGGCAGCAGGGCTTTGGTTTTGGTGTCGATGAGGTTGATGAAGGCATTAACAGGGATGCCTGGCAAATGACTATTGATGCAGCCCAAAAGTTCAATGAGCCGGGTGTTTTTACAACCTTTATTGGCTATGAGTGGTCCGCCTTTGTTGATACTCCGACGGTGCATATTCACCGCAATGTCATCTATCGAAGTGACAATGTTTCCGATCTGCCCTTCAGTTATTTGGACAGCCACTACCCTGAAGACTTATGGCGCTTTTTAGCCAAGGAGAATGCAGCCGGACGCCATGCTTTTGCGATACCTCACAATGCCAACTTGAGTGACGGCAATATGTATCCCAGTGTGGATTCCTATGGCAAACCGATCACTGAAGAGTACGCCAAGATGCGCAGTGAGTATGAGCCCATCAGTGAAATATTACAGATTAAGGGCTCATCTGAGACCCACCCCTTGCTGTCTAATCTCGATGAATTTGCCAACTTTGAAATCGCTAACCTGGTCTCCTTAGGCGACGACAGTGACCCAGGCAGGGTCAAAGGTGCCTATGCCCGAGACGCCCTGCGTTTAGGTTTGGAGTTGTCCCACAGCGAAGGCTTTAATCCTTATACCTTTGGTGTTATTGGTTCAAGTGATAGTCACAACGCCAGCTCCCCCTCTGAGGAAAGCAACTATCATGGCAAATTGCCAATGATGGATGGCAGTGCCGGTCTGCGCACAGATAGTGCGACCTTGTTACCAGCAGGTATTAACCCTGTTACACGATGGGGTTCTGGTGGTTTAGCGGCTGTTTGGGCAGAGGAAAATACTAGAGCTTCTATTTATGATGCGCTACAGCGCAAAGAAACCTTCGCCACTAGCGGTCCACGTATCAGTGTACGCTTCTTCGCTGGCTGGGATTACGATGCTAGCCTGCTGGAACAGACGGATGTTATTTCGCGTGCTTATGCCAGCGGCGTGCCGATGGGCGGAACACTCAGTGCAGCTCCGAGCGCTGCAAGCCCTAAGTTTATGGTGTTGGCGATGAAGGATCCCGAAGGCGCTAATCTCGATCGAATTCAGATTATTAAAGCCTGGGTGGATGATTCTGGTAAAAGCCACGAAAAGATTTTTGATGTGGCGGCTTCTGGGGGGCGCAGCGTCGACGCCAGCAGCGGTAAATTACCTGCTGTAGGTAATACCGTGGATATCAAAACAGCGAGCTATGACAATAGTATCGGTGATGCTGTGTTGAGCACACTGTGGACTGATCCAGAGTTCGATCCTGAAATGGAAGCTTTCTACTACGCTAGGGTCATTGAGATCCCTACACCGCGTTGGTCCACTTTTGATGCGCTAGATTTAGGCATTGAGGCCATGGAGCCCAGCTCAATTCAAGAGCGTGCTATTACCTCAGCTATTTGGTATGCGCCAGAATAACTGCACTACTTATTCGACTCTATATAATGTCGACTAAGCAGTGAGCGAAATGATTGCTGACAACAAGGCGAATTTAGCGATGCTGACTTTAATCTAGAGGCCCTTGAGACCTCTAGATCAGAGGCTATAGTCTTAGAAGCTGATGTTGGCCTGCACGCCGTAAGTTCTGGGGTCGCCAAAGTAGCTTGCTGTCCAGGTACCAAAAGGAACAGTGTTCAAGCGATACTCTTCATCGCTCAGGTTCTTACCCCACAGCGCTAACTCGAGCGTTGCGTTTGAAAGCGGGATTTCCGCCAGCGTGAGGCGAGCGTTTAGCAACCCTCGGCTATCAATCGCTGAACTGGCATTTTGCGATGGGTTAACATAGGGTACATAATCGTCCACGTAGCTGTAATTCATATAGCCTCTAAGCTCCCCCCAGTGACCACGTGCGAAGGTGTAATCAATGCTGAGGTTGAGGGTGTTCTCGGGGGCATACTGAATGTCTTTTTCGCCGCTTTTGTCGACCACTGCGCCAATGACCGGGTCGAACTCCTTGAACTCTTTATACTCTACATCTAAATAGCCGTAGTTGGCGCTGAGCAGTAAGTCTGCGTTAACTTGATAGGCAAGCTCGAGCTCAAAACCGCGCTTAGTCGCCTCCCCGGCATTGCGCACCTCTGAAGATGCTCCAGCGCCGCTAGTGAACACAGATAGCTGCAGGTCGGTTTCATCGTTGTAGAAGGCCGCAGCGTTGAGCTGCAGGGCGCCATCTAGCCAGCGCGACTTAATACCAAGCTCAATGGCGTCGACTTCCTGCGGGTCATAGCCTTGGCTAAATGCTACAGGGTCGTTGGACTCGCCGTTAAAGCCGCCGGCCTTCCAGCCCCGAGAATACTTAGCATAGGCATTGATGTCGGTGGCGATGTCATAAGTGACAATGAAAGTGGGTGCGACGTTGGTCCATTTGTCGTTAGCGCTGACTGAAAAGTCACCGGGGTGAATAACGTAGGCGTCTTTCTTTTCACGGGTCCAACGCAGCCCCAAAGTGGTGCTTAGACGATCATCGAGTATCGGCGGACGCCACTCTAGTTGTCCATATACTGCGAGTTGCTCAGCGCTAAAACCGTATTGATTTTCGAGCAAAATAGGCGCGCCTAACAAAGGTTCTAGCACTTCATTGAAAGGGGCCAGAGGGTCTAGGACATCTGCTTCCTCATCAAAGTAGTACAGTCCAAGGACCCAATCTGTGCGTTCAGTTGCGCCTGTAAGCTGTATTTCATGGGATAGTTGTTCATAAATTTCTTTTTGATCGATGGAGTGAAACAGCGAGAAGGGTGTGCCGTCATTATCGAGTGTTTGCCGAAAGTCCAGCTCCCGCGTGTTAAAAATATAGTTCACAACGACCTCACCGAGGCTGCCGACTTCACCGAGATTATAAGTTGCAAAGAATGAATGGCTGGTGGAATCAAACTTTTCATACTCGGGCGCATCGGTGCTGCTTTTGCTGAGGTTGTCGTCCTCATCGGATAGATATTTCTCTATGCCTGCAGGCAGTGGAAAGCCAAAGGTTGTGTCAGTCGGGTCAATGGCAGTCAGCTGGGCTTTGCCGGGGGTGTTATCTGCCTCGGCGTAGTTGAGCGTATAACGCAGTGCCAGGCGCTCTGTCGCGTCCCATAACACATCGAGTCGAGCACTGGCCTTATCAAGCTCGTTGTGGCCACTGTTGCCGGGCGGGTTAGGCTGGATTTCTGTGCCAAATAAGGGGTGAATAACTGGTCCTTGGCGCGCGTTAACGTTGTCGTACAAGGGGTCGCGCCTTTCAATTCCCCCGGAAATTTTTGCCATAAGCTGACCGAGATCGCCAAGGGATAGTGTCGCCGTATCCAAGGATCCTGCGATCTCGCGGTAATCGTAATTGCCGGCGCCGGCGCGCAAGCTACCGCCAAATTCACCGCTGGGCTGGACCGTAATAAAGTTGATCGCGCCACTAATGGTGTTTTTACCATACAGGGTACCCTGCGGGCCCCGCAGTACCTCCACCCGCTCAAGTTCAGAAATGTTCATGACATTGCCAGAGAATTTGCCCACGTAAACGCCGTCTAGGTAGAGGCCAACTGTAGGCTCCCAGGTTATTGCTGGGTTTGAGGTCACCGAGCCACGAATAGCCACGACCGCTTTGCCTGTATTAGTCGGTGCTGGTGAGATCATCACGTTAGGCGCAAAGGTAGCGAGGTCACCTAGGTCATCGATGGACATGTTCTGTAAGTCGTCTGTACCAAATGCTGTGATAGCAATCGGCGTATCCTGCAAGGACTGCTCTCGTTTTTGGGCGGTGACGACTATCTCTTCTAAAGCTTGCGCCTGTGCGAGCGCAGGTGTCATCAGAATGGCACCTGCTGCGCAGAGAGCGGCAGAAGGCAGAAGGGCGGGTATAGTTCTTTTTCTAAACATGGCTGCGGTACTCTTGTAATTTTATTGGGCTTGCCTAACAGTCAGAAATAGCGCGTAAAACTCTGAAATTTGCTGCGCCCCAGTAAGTGCTAAGTGCAAACAGAGTAGGCTTCAGATCGTTTAAGTATTTCTTAATGCAACTTTTGATGCATTAGTGCTGAGGCTAGTTCTGCTGTGACTTTTTGTCAATCCCCAAGCGAATATTCGGAGAGAGGGGAGGCTCTAGCCCTGAGTTAGACTGCGCTGGAAAACAGTTTTGGGAAACTTTAGACCCCATTGACTGCGGTTAAATTAAAGCTGAAGGAGTCTTTAGATAAAGGGAGGCGCGAGTTATGGGCTATATGCGTAGGAGCGTGCTAGACGGCTTAGCTGGGTGATAAGCGTTTCCTTGCTCTTGGTCCCAAAGCCCAGAGTAGTACTGATAATAAGCGGCGAGACAATTGTCATTATCACGGTCTGAGGATCAATATCCTCAGCTAGCTCACCAGCCGCTTGAGCTTCAACGACCATACTTTTTAGTAAGTTCTGTATGGGCTGCCAGTACTCGACACTCACTAAGCTCTCGGCTGCTTGTGGATTTGCCAGCAGTGCACGGTTGATCGCGACCTCGGTGGGATCTGATAAAAAATCAGCCAGACTGCGCACTATGGCTTCCGCATTATCATGCCAGTTATTTTTGCTTTCTAAACTGAAACTCTGGTTGTGAATTTCTATAGCTACTCGTATTAGATCTATATGCGTGGGCCAGCGACGGTACAAAGTGGTTTTATGAACACCGGAAGCAGCGGCAAGCTCGCTATAGCTAAACTGAATGTTACCGCTCTTGATTAATTCGAGAACAGAAGTCGCTACGTTGTTTTTAATTTCCCGAGTTCTACCGCCGGGCCTAAGATCACCGCTCCGTGGTTTTGTATTAGTCATGTGTGGTGCTCAGATATACGCTGGCTGTAAGCCGTGAATAAACATAGGTGGATAAGTAATGCTATAGGTACAGGTCGTTATGGCGCTGTTTTTTATCGGGCGAGAATAGTAGCTTTCTCTTTAGCATTTATCAAAACCCATTTTACAGCTATCTAAATATTGCCAGTACTTAGGCCTCACGCAATGCGAAGTCTGTTGTCAGTGCTGTGCAAGTAGTGGGTTCTACTCAATTTGTTGAATGGGGTATCCTGATGGCTGGTATGACAGCGACAAGGAATACATAATGGAATTTTGGTTAGCTTGGTTTCATGAAACCAATCGTGGCAGTGAAGTAAAAGCCATTGCTAAAGGTGCTGAGCGCCTAGGTTATGCCGGTATTGCTTTGTCTGATCATGTGGCACTGCCCAAAGAGCAGCAGGCTAGGCATCCTATGCGAGGTATTCCATACGATCCTGAAATACCAAATATCGAGCCAATCACTACCGCAGCCACTATGGCAGCAGTTACGGAAAAGCTGCGTTTTATGACCTATGCTTATGTGATGGGGATGCGTGAGCCCTTCACAGTAGCCAAGCAAGCAGGTGCCTTGGCAGATTTAAGTGAGGGGCGTTTTGCGCTGGGTATAACACCAGGCTGGAACAGTGATGAAATAGCCTTACTAGGCCACGATCCTAGCACTCGAGGCCAGCGCTTCACTGAGTCTATTGATGTGATTAAGGGGCTGTGGGCTAGCAACTTATTTTCTTATGAAGGCAAACACTATCACTTTAAAGATGTAGGGCTCGCGCCGCGCCCAGCTCAGGCTCCCAAAATTTATATCGGTGGTAATTCGCCCATTGCAATTAAACGCGCCGCGAGCAATGCCGGCTGGATTGGCATGAATCATTCGATCGATGAATTAAGCCCCTTGTTAACTCAGCTTGATGAGCTTTCAGAGGGTAAAGCAGAAAAGTATGTGATTGCCTCGGAGTCGATCAGCGATGATTATGTTGCACGCTTGCAGGGCTTGGGAGTTAAAGGTGTCGTGTTAATGCCCTGGTCGGCTGAGGTACCAGCATCAGAGTCCTTGGAGGCAAAACTTCTTGCCATGGAAGCGGCAGCCAAGTACTGGCTGTAAACAAGCTAGGCTATAGCATGCCGATGCACTTGTGCTAGCACTGCAGCCCGAGGGTACTTAGCTGCGCTACTGCGACCTCGTCGAAAGCGTGCTTATTTAGGCAATAGTCACTCAGGCATGGCGTTGATAGCTTAGCAGGCGTCCGCGATAGGGAGCTACCTCACCTTCTTCAAAGGCTAGGCGTGTCTCGTTTAGCTGGAAGCCCTGTTCTTTCATAGCGCGGCTGAACTGGTTGCGGTAGCGGCGGCCAGGGCAGGTGATCAGCACTTTGGCACTGGGTGCAGCGAGGACTTGCACTAGCTCGGCTAACTGTGCTGGATGGTCGCGCTCGTAGAGAATATCGCTGCCAAGGATCAACTCAAAGCGGCCGATATCGCGCGGCGTCTCACTCCAGGGCAGGTGAAGGTAGGGGACATTTGGCAAGTCGTTGAGGGCGGCATTGTAATCTAAAAAATCTTTGCTCAGTGGATGGTGGTCACTAGCGGTGATGTTCGCACCGCGCCACTGCAGGATCAGGCTTGGCAGGCCCAAGCCGCAACCTAACTCTAATATACGTCGCTCTTTGAGCTTCAGCTTTTTGACTACGCCAGCTAACACGAGGCTGGCTGGCCAGAGCTGGCCAAAAAGACTCCAGTTTGCGGAGGAAATACCCTCGCTTTTAGTAATGGAATCTGATTTGGCGTATTGATTGCGATCGCGCAGGGCGCGTAAGCGGCCGCTGAAGGCACCGATATCGATCTGTAGTTTGCGTGTTTTGTAACCGGGCATGGCGACTCCTCCTGTGACGCTGGCCGATAGTACTGCTGCAGGATAGGCAGGTGCTGAGATAGCTTGTTATATCATATTTGTCCAATTATTGTTTCTGTTAGCGCGGTCGCTCGCCACCTTAGCCTCCGCAGCGGCAAATCTCGCGCCAGTGATAATAGTGAGCGCCACCGGCTCCGAGATAATTACTTATATCAAACTGTTATAATAAGCAGTAACACAGTCAAAAGGTCGCAAGATCCTGCTGAGTTTGCCTTGCCAATACTTTGTTAAGCGAGGCCATTAAGGCCAAACAGGAGGGCTCCAATGAGCTACAGCAGCCATGCGGAACAAAGCGCTGAAACAGAGCTATCTGCGGACCAAGAAGTTCAGCTCAAGGTCTACTATGATGCGGCATGTCCTCTCTGCCGCCGCGAACGCCGTCGCTATGAGTCATGGCAAAAAGCGGCCGAAGGTGTGGCTTGGCTTGACGTTAACAGCCACCATGAGCACTTGATTGCCCGGGGAGTCGTCCCGCGCGAGGCACTGCTGTCGCTGCATGTAGAAGACGCTGCAGGTCAGTTTTATGATGGTATTGATGCTTATGTGTTGCTGATGCGTCGTGTGGCGCATTTGCGCTTCCTGGCCTGGCTGATCGCTCTGCCGCTTATCAAGCCCGTACTGAGCTGGGTATATCAGTGGCAGGTGCGGCGCAGGCTAGCCCGTGATGGGCGGCTTTGAATGCTAAGCATCTCGCGGCAGCCGACTGAGCCGAGCTGTTTATGATCCACTTCCAGAGCTTCGCCAATGCCCCCCTGCGATTGATTGCCGCTATAGCCATCGTGCTGCTTGCTAGCTTTCTACTGGCTTGTGACGGCCAGACTAAGGCTAAACAGGTCTCCTTGTCTGTGCTGGTGGCGAGCCAGTCGGATTACGATGACAGCCAAGTTATTACCACAGGGGTGGTGCGCCGCTTTGAGGAACCATTGCATTACTGGATTGAGGATGAGGACTTAAATCGGGTCGAAGTTTTTCCTCATGACAAAATAGCCCCTTATTTGGGCGAGGTCGTAGAGCTAGAGGGCCGTTTCCTGTTTTCGGCCACGGCAGGGCGACGACTGACGCTGACAGAGATCAAGCAAAGGTAGTGCTCGAGATCTGTCGATATTGTTGACTGGCATCTGCCGCTAAAGACGCGTGCAGGTTGATATAGACATTGACATGGTATGGGTAAACATTGCTTAAGGACTTATTAGATAAACTCGAAGAGAACTCGGATATCGACGCTTACTCAGATCTTGATAGCTATCGAGATCTTGATCCATTGACTGATCTTAATTTTGCCGCCGATTTTGATAACTACTCGACTGAGCCTGAACTGTTTTTAGATGTGCCCTATGTGCCCACTAAGGAAAGCTTGGTAGGGGAAATACTGGATCTGGCGAAGGTTGGTCCAAGAGATTTGCTCTATGACCTAGGTTCCGGGGATGGCCGAATCGTGGTGGCAGCCGCCAAGGAGCGAGGCTCTAGGGCAGTCGGCATCGACCTCGATCCGATCAGGGTAGCAGACGCAATGGAGTATGCCGGCTGGTCGGGCGTTGAATACATGGTGGACTTCATTGAGGGCAGTATATTTACTGAAGACATTAGTGAAGCGACCGTGGTTACACTTTATCTGTTGGATTCGGTCAATCTAGAGCTGCGTCCGCGGCTGCTGCACACCCTTCGACCAGGTACGCGTATCGTCTCACATGCTTTTAACATGGGTGACTGGGCAGCCGATGAGCGGCGCTCCCTCAGTGGCGCAACCCTCTACAAGTGGGTGGTGCCTGCTCAGATTGCCGGCACTTGGGAGTGGAATAGGGCGGACGGGAAAACCTACCGTATTGAACTGCAGCAAAAGTTTCAAAAGGTATCTGGCAGCGTCTACTTGGATGGTGAAAAAGCCCATCTGGAAAGTGCCAAGCTGAGCGGTTGCCGCTTAGAGCTCATGTTGCGCGAGCACAAGACTGCTCCTTTTGACTGTTTTACGCTGCAGTATTCGGACAGCCGAGGGGGCAGCGAGCTGCTTTCCGTTACGGAAGATTGATACACATTGCCCCGTTGAAGCCAGCTCGCTGTAAGTGAGTAGAATCTTATTTGGAGATCATGGGGCCTTTGCGCTGTCTCGTTTGAGCAGAGATTAAAGTTTGGTCCTAGTCGAGTTCAGCGCTAAAACATCGCCAAAATAAAACACTAATAAAATGGAATATGCTACATGATCAAAGACAATTCATTAGAGGCCACAACACCAGCTCTTTCAATACAACCTTTGAATTTCGCGCCGAGTGATCAGGGGCCGGGTGGATGGCAATGGCTGTTCAATCAAGCAGAAGGCGCAGATGCTGCGGGTATCGATCGCCTGTGTGTCTCAGAGCACATCGTCATGGGAGAGAACCTTGAAGCTTATGCGGACCCAAAGTCAGGAGGAACAAAAGGGGGCCAGCAACCCACAGGCCCAGATGGTCACTGGCTAGACCCAATCGTGCTGCTTTCGATGTTTGCTGCTCGCACTCAAAATATCCGCTTGATGACCGGTATTCTTCTGGCGGGATTGCGTCGGCCGGCAACTCTGGCCAAGACTTTGTCTACTCTAGATACCCTATCACTCGGTCGGCTTGATATCGGTGTCGGAGTAGGCTGGCAGCGCGAGGAGTACCAGGCGAACGGTGTCAGCTTTGAGAAGCGTGGAAGGCACCTCAATGAAACACTCGAAATCTGCCAAATACTGTGGAAAGAGAAGTCGGCGGCCTACCATTCTGAGTCAGTACAATTTGACAAGGTGCATCTGAACCCGAAGCCTCTTCAGGCTGAGGGAGTGCCTTTGTGGATAAGTGGCCGGCTCAACAAAAATGTTCTGGAACGCATAGTGCGCTTTGGTAGCGGCTGGATTCCCTGGGGGGAAGACGCCAACAATCCGATAGCCGGTTTAGAAAAGATCCGTGACGAGCTAGCTAAGGCGGGGCGTGATAGTACGGGTTTTCAGTGTACGAGCTATCTGCCGGTCATTACAGGACACAATGGGCAGCTCGATCTAGATGCCATGATGGCCGCTGTCGGGCCTATGGTAGAAGGTGGAATTACCGACATTCGAGTGAGACTTGAGCTGCCATCGGAACGAAATGCTGTCGAAGATTACTTAAGTCCCGTGGTAGGAGCGTTCCGCGAGACGGTTGGGCGCTCGTAAAAACCGCTAGGCAATGCCAGTGTGATCAGGCTAGCAGCGGGTGGTGCCATGTGCCGCCCGCTGCAGCTAAAGGGCTTTGTTACTCAGACTGACAGTCCTATTCAGAAACTCCTACGAACAGTCAAGCCAATAGTGCGCGGCTGGTTAGTGCGGAATGCCAGGCGGGCACGGCCACCACGCTCCCGATCGAAAGATAGGTTATTATTTTCATCGGTCGCATTATGGACATACAACACCGCTTCCCAGTCATCCCAGAGCATACCGGCGCTCAGGTTGAGCTGTTCATAAGAATCCAATTCAAGATCAAGGCTGGTAATTTCATTGCCGCTAGCACCGCCCCAAGGCAAGCCTGATTGGAATTCTCCGGCTCCGTTAACCTGATCACTCGGCTGAGTAAAGCGCTCACCCACGTGCTGAACTAGGGCTGTGACATACATCTCGCTGGAGCCAAACAGATCACTTTTAAAGGTGTATGTAGCCGCCGCAGACAGCTGAAGCTTAGGGACTGAAGCAAGCCGGTTGCCATCTTTGATACCAGCTAGCACTGCACCCGTGGCCTGGTTTGTAAGGGTAGAATCAAATTCAGCCTCGATATAGCTACCATTAAAAGTCAGCAGCAGGCTATTTACCGGATAGGCCGTCATTTCCCACTCGACGCCAGCAGTATGTGCTTTAGGTACCTCGAACACTACGCGAGAAGAGCAGGAACCTGCATCTACCGTGGTTTGCAAATTCTCAATGTCTGTATAGAAAATGGCCGCATTGAACTGGACTTTGTCAAACATCGATTTGAATCCGAGCTCATAATTCCACAGTGTCTCATCGTCGTAACCGGGGAAGCCATTGAAGGTTGCCAGATCATCATCATTACATAGGCTGGCATTGAGCGGGTCATTTACACCACCAAGACGAAAGCCCTGCGAGGCCTGTGCGTTTATAATCGTATTGTCATTGATATCGTAGCTGGCCATTACGCGTGGATTGAAGCCATCGGATTGGGTCGAGTCTACCGAGAAGTCGCCGTTGGCAAACCAGCCGCCGCTAGTAAAGGTGCGCGTTTCTTCAAAATCGTACCAGCGACCACCCAGGGTCAGGTGCAGCCGTTCATTCACATCCCAAGTAGCTTCGCCAAATACTGCTTTTTGTTTAATGGAGTAGGGGATGCTGGCATTGTAGGGGGAGTCAGGGCCAGCAAAGCCATTCATTGTCTCGGAGGGGAGGGTGTCACCGAGCACGCCGCTGCGAATAGTTGCAGCATCATGGCCAGGGGTTGGCAGGCGCTGATTATATTCACGATCAACGTCGGAGTAGAACACACCAGCTACCCAGTTAATGGGGCCTTCAGAATTTGATGCCACTCTAAATTCGTGGGTCCACTGCTCGAGGTCAGTGACATCGTTAAGGCTGGAGGGCAGTAGCACACCCGCATCGTCAAAGCCTACGTCGACACCGACCGAGCCACTCAAGGCACTGGCGTCGCGAACAACCAGAATATCGCGCTCGGTATAGCTACCGGCGTAGGTCAGGTCTAGGTTGTCCAAAGCCCAGTTCACCACTAGGTCTGCAATCAGCGTTTCGTCCTCAAACTTCTCGTCCAGAAGTAAGTACTGCTCGCGCTCACCCAGCTGGATGGCGGGACGAGTTGTGGTGTAGGGATTGGCGAAAAGGTTGAACACTTCCTGGCGGTTATTGCCATCCGCCTCAATTTCTTGATAGATCACACGTGGCGTAATTAACAGATTATCAGTCGCCTGCCAGGCAAGTGCTAGACGAGCGCCTCGACGATAACCGCTGTTCACATCTTTCTTTTTGCTACCATTCTCGCCCAGCGCGTCAATGAAGCCCGCGTATTCAGTGGCATAGCCAACCGCCCGCAGGGCAAGCTTATCCCCCATAGGAATATTCACTGCACCTTTGAGGTGGCCGCCTTCTTCGCCATCGCTAACTGTATGCAAGTTGGCCTCTATAGACCCCGCGAGCTCATCGAAGCTTGGCTGGTTGGTGATCATGCGGATAGTGCCGCCCACAGAACCAGAACCAAACAGTGTGCCTTGGGGGCCGCGTAGGGTTTCTACTCGATTGAGGTCGTAAAGATCGAGATCGGGCGTAAACAATGACACGGAAATGACAGTCTCGTCGATATATACACCCACCTGCTCCTTCACACCGGGCTGATCACGCACGATCTGGCCGGCAGAGACACCTCGAATGGCTACCTGACTTTGGCCTGGGCCGAGGTTCTGAATAGTTAGTCCCGCAACATTGCGGGACAACTCTTCGATATTTGTAGAGCCACTGCGGTTAATGTCCTGCTCGGTCATGGCGTTGATCGAGAAAGGCAGGTCCTGAACAGAGGATACACGCTTGGTCGCTGTTACCAGAACTTCTTCCAACTGTGCGTACGATGCTGTCGGTACCATTGAGATAAAGGCCGCGGCCAGTACGGTTTTCTTGAAATTCAACATTGCGGTGCTCCCTCGAGTGAACTTAGCTTCAGTTTGCTACAGTTAGTTCGTTAATTTTTATATCTCGTTAAAACTCGAACCATCAGCTTTATATTCACCGCAAGATGCGCCCCAATTCCTGTGCTGGATTAGTTTCGACGTGGTCGAATATCTTCTCCGAAGCTTCGAGAGTCTCGAGTCGCGACTGCTGACAAAACTAAAGTCTTAAAGTGAAAGTTTGCAATATATATGCCAAATAATTTTTTCTTTTGCAGATCAGCGTGTTGTAATAAAACGAAGCTGTCATCGACAGACTGAGTGTAAAAAATATTGACATATTTTCGGGCAAAGCAATCAGCTGAGCCTAGTCCACGAGTGAGTCACTGAGGGCTGCGCTATTCGTGGTATAGGCTACTCTTAAGCAAGGGTAGATCGGTTGCTTTCGCGCTGTGCTCGGATATAAAGTTCGCGTCGCGGATGACTTATGGGCCTTATGTTTTATATGAGACCCCTGACCCTTATATGAGGCGCACTGGTTATAGTGCTTGAGCAAGCTCGACTGAGTTACGGAGCGTACATGACGATAAAAGTAGGAGTTAATGGTTTTGGCCGGATGGGGCGCCTGATTTTGCGAGCGGCTTGGGGAAAAGAAAATATTGAGTTTGTGCAGATTAATGATCCCGCCGCTGATGCCGCGACACTCGCGCATTTATTGACTTTTGATTCCGTCCACGGAAGGTGGCTCTACGACGCCCAGAATGAGGGAAGTGAGCTGCTGATCAATGGCCAGCGTGTTAGATGTAGCAGCAACAAAAGCATTGCCGATACAGATTGGTCGGGCTGTGATGTGGTCATTGAAGCGTCGGGGAAGTTTAAGAGTAAAGCTGCGCTGCAAGACTATCTCGCGCAGGGTGTAAAACGGGTAGTGGTCACAGCGCCGGTAAAAGAAGAGGGCGTGTTGGATGTTGTGATGGGCGTGAACCATCAACTCTACGATAGGGACAATCATCGCATTGTTAGTGCAGCCTCCTGCACCACTAATTGTCTGGCTCCTGCGGTGAAAGTAATACATGAGAGCCTTGGAATAAAACACGGATCGTTCACGACGATTCACAGTGTTACCAATACTCAGACGATTCTTGATGCAGCCCACAAGGACCTGCGCCGAGCTCGTGCCTGTGGGATGAGCCTGATACCTACCACCACGGGCTCTGCCACTGCGATCACGCATATCTTCCCAGACCTAGAAGGCAAATTGAACGGACAGGCAGTACGCGTGCCCTTGGCCAACGCCTCGCTGACCGATTGTGTGTTTGAGGTAGGACGGGAAACCAGTATTGAGGAAGTGAATAACCTACTCAAGAATGCTTCGGAGTCTGATCTCAAGGGTATACTTGGCTATGAGGAGAAAGCCCTCGTTTCCATCGATTACAAAACTGACCCGCGCTCGAGCATCGTCGATGCACTGTCAACCATGGTGGTCAACGACACTCAGGTCAAACTCTATCTGTGGTATGACAACGAATGGGGTTACGCTAATCGTAGCGCGGAACTGATGTGCATGGTTGCCAACCTGGATCGCTGATAAAGAAAGCATGTTTAAGCTGTCCAGGCTATCTCCTGATATTCGCCAGTATTTATTGCTTACTGGTAACTACTGGGCCTTCACCCTGACCGACGGTGCCTTGCGGATGCTGGTGGTGTTGCACTTTCACCACTTAGGCTATAGCCCGCTGGAAGTCGCCATGCTGTTCCTGTTCTATGAAATATTTGGCGTTATCACCAATTTGGTAGGCGGCTGGCTGGGCGCGCGTAGGGCTGAATACAACCATGAATGCGGGCTTGGCTATGCAGGTGGTGGCGCTGTCGATGCTGATGGTTCCAGACCACTACCTGGGCGTGGCGTGGGTCATGGCAGTGCAGGCCTTGTCAGGCATTGCCAAAGACCTGAACAAGATGAGCGCAAAGAGCGCCATCCGACTATTGGTCCCTCGGGATGCGGCCGGTACCTTGTATCAGTGGGTAGCTATACTGACAGGTTCAAAGAACGCGCTAAAGGGCCTAGGGTTTTTTTGGGGTGGGCTTCTGTTAGCCGCGTGGGGTTTTCGGGGCGCCATCGGGGCCATGGCTCTGGCTCTGCTTGTGGTGTACTTGTTCAGCATCATGAATCTGAAAAAGGACTTGGGAAAGTCCTCTGCAAAACCTAAATTTAGTCAGATATTTTCCAAGAGCCGGGCAGTCAATTACCTGTCCGCAGCGCGACTTTTTCTTTTCGCGGCTCGTGATGTCTGGTTTGTGGTGGCACTGCCGGTTTACCTATCAGCCAGTCTGGGCTGGGATCACTGGTTAGTGGGAGCCTTTTTGGCCACTTGGGTCATTGCTTACGGCATCGTGCAGTCTGTTGCACCGAAGATAAGCGGAGTTGGAGCTTCCGTTGTACCGGATGGCCGACATGCCTTCGCCTGGGCGTCTGCATTGACACTCATACCGGCAGCTATAGCTCTTGCGATGAACCACCAGGCATGGCTGCCCGAAAGCTTGCTGGTGGGTTTATTGGTGTTTGGGCTGCTATTTGCAGTGAACTCTGCTCTTCACAGTTACCTCATTGTCAGTTATGCCGATGAAGCGGGTGTCTCACTGGATGTGGGTTTTTACTACATGGCCAATGCCATGGGACGTTTGTTGGGAACGGTGTTGTCTGGCTGGGTGTTTCAGGCATGGGGTATGGCAGCGTGTTTATGGCTATCCAGTTTCTTCATCGGTCTTTCAGTTGCAGTAGCTTTGCTATTACCACGCCATACGGTTGTTTTCGACGATGGCTTAGAGATAAAGAATGATCACTCTGGTCAGGCTTAATCATCACCGAACCTTAACTGCTTGTGCCCAGTTTTGCGCTATATAACAGCCGATCGGCACGAGCCAGCCATTGAGACCTGTCTTCATCACTCTGTAGTGTGGCGACAACGGCAGAGAAGCTCACTGGGCCATCGGCGCTACTGACTTTGCCGCTTGGCCAGAGCCGCGTATGTCACAGTTTACGACCAAGTTGCCACTAGCATGCTGGGTAGCGGAATTACTATTGGCTATACTGGCCTTCCACATACTTGGGCAGATTGGCCTCGATAAATTTGGAAAACTCCCAGCAGAAACTGATGATTGCATCAGCTGCTTCATCTCTCTGACTATCAAGGAAGGCAATCACATACTGTGCATCCGAGCGCAGTAGAAACTTCGCTTGATTAGCTTCGGTGATAATATTGTGCACTGTGGCGCCTGCCGCACTGGTGGTCTTTATACTTGCGAAGGCTTTAACTTCCTTAAAATTAATCTGTTTATGCACTTCGGCACTGGGGCCAGAGATCATTTTAAACACAAGGTTTAGGAAAGTACCTTTTGCAAAGTCGCTATAGAAACCTTCTTTGAAAGCGTCGCCATTGGCCAAGGCCTTGGAGTAATCATCAGCGGCCCCAAACAATGTCGAAGGTATGGCATTTACCAGTCGGCCGGCAAAACGTGCAACATGCGGACTATTTACCATCGTTACCAGCACCTTGGAGCTTTTGAATGAGTTGCCAAGGGCTGCGCCAGCCGGCCCGCCGAGAGCGCCAAAGGCAGCGCCTATAATAGTATCAGTTACTAAGGCCATTCCTCGTTTACCACCAGCGTAACTTATCACCCCAGAAATTAAGCCCGAAGAGATGGAGCCTGAAACCATTGTGCTCGAGAGTGTTAATTGACCTGTCGGGTCGGTGTTGCTTATGGGGTTAGCATGAGCATAGAGGTAGCGGTGTAGCGATGGTGGATCACGCAAGATGCCTTGGAAAGGGTCTCGACTGATAAAACGCCCGGTTGTGGGGTCGTAGTATCTAGCTCGCAAGAAGCTGAGGTTCTCTTCTGCGCCGGCTTGCTCACCAGCAAATTGATAGGGGTTAGCGCTAGTACCGCTGTGGCTGATCAAGCCACCGAAGGCCTCATATGAGTACGAGTCACTCACATCACCCGCTGTATTACTAATGATGCGAATATTTTTTGAAGCATCAGAGTGATACCAGCTCGTATCACTGCCGTCGCGGATTTCACCTAGTACTTGGTTGCCATAAATATACTCGGCGGAAACGGCTAGCTCGTCTGTATAATCGACCAGCATCTGTGGAACTCCGCCAGCACCTAGGGCGTCGACCAAGAAACTACTCTTTGCTGAGCCCACACTGCGGCTGACTCTGTGTCCAACTGCATCGTATTTAAACTGCACTACTTGGCTAGGTGTTTCCACAGCACTCAGTTCATGTTCCTGATTGAAGTGGTAAAAAGTCTGGGCTCCAGCATTTTGTCTGACCAGTAAGTTACCGTTGGCATCATAGGCAAAGGTGGTGGCGCCAGCTTGTATTAGTTTATCCGCCTCATCATAGCTGTATGTGCTGCGTAAGCCTGCTAAGTTGGTGATGCTGATTCGATTGCCAACTGAATCATACTCGTGGCTCAGTGCATAGGTCTTGATGCCCGCGGCTGAAGAGTAAGTCTCGGAAGTCAGCCTTCTCTGGCTGTCGTATGTATAGTCAACATATGAGTTGTCGGCATGAACAACTTTAATGCGATCCCCGACAGCATTGAGCGTGTAGTTATAGCTAGCCAGCACCTGGCCATGGTTTTTGTGCTCTAATTCAATTAAGCGGCTCATTGAGTCGTAAGTGAATGTTGATACAACACCGTTTGGATAGCTGATAGATGCCAGATTACCAATGGCATCGTAAGTGTATGAGCTTATTCGACCATCCGGGTCCTCCACACTGGCTAGGCGATTGAGCGCATCGTATGTATAGAGTGTGGACCTTGGAGCAGAACCGGGCAGGGTAGTGCGCAACATCGTTCTATTACCCGCTAGGTCATAGGCGTAATCAATTTTTGTACCATCTGGGTTAGTAGTGTTTATCAGACGGTCATTCAAGTCGTAGCTATAGCTGACAGTCCCGATGCCATTCTGAGCTGTTGCCACTCTCCCCGAGAGCGTATGGCTATAGAGCTCCTCACTTCCATCGGCAAAGGTTTTCTTGAGCAGTTTGCCGGCCGGATCGTATTCATAGCGAGTTTCGTCCCCCTTGGCATCAGTGGAGCTCACTAGGCGACCAGCGTCATCGTAGCCTGCCAATTCTGTAGAGCCATCTGGGTAGGTCTTGCTGATTTGATTACCCATAGCATCATACTGGAAAGTAGTGGCATTGCCTCGCGCATCGCGCTGCACTAATAGTTTGTTTTCTGCATCGTATTCGAAGCGAGTGCTGGCACCTGAAGGGTCTGTAATACTAATGACATTGTTGTTGCCGTCGTAGCTGTAACGGGTCGTCCGGCCGAGTTGATCGACTTCTTCAATCAAGTTACCAGCGCTATCGTAGTGGCTAAGAATTTCTGTTAAATCAGGAAATATTTGCCGGACTATCCGATTGAGTTCATCGTATTCAAAGCGAAAAACATTGCCCTTAGCGTCAGTTTTAACTGTCAGGTTGCCCGCAGCGTCATATTTGAACTCAGTTTCAGCGCCAAGTGGGTCAATCAACTTGGTGTTTCTGCCAGCTTTATCGTATTCATAAGTTGTCGAGTTCCCGCGCGCATCTATCGTGCGAGTAATACGTCCTACAGCGTCATACAGGGTCTGTGTCACTGAGCCATCAGGCGCGATAGTTTTTGTACGGCGTCCTAGTGCGTCATACTCATATCTGGTGGTGCCGCCGTTGAATCTGGTCACTGAGCTAAGATTACCCAGCAGGTCGTATTCACGCGATTCGAGCCTTCCCGGTGCATCTGAAAACTCGATCTCCTTACCCAAAGCATCCATGCTCAGTGAAGTTGTAATACCCAGTGGGCCGACAATCCGCTCAAGAACACCGGCAGCGTTGTAGTCAAACAGGGTCTGGGTACCATTTATATTTTTCGCCGATATCGGGCTGCCATTTGCATCGAGTTCAAATGTTACAAGCGCACCGCGGCGATCAATTTCACTGATCACCCTGCCACTGGCGTCATAGCTTGTCTTTGATACGTTGCCCCTTGGGTCAACAACCTCAGTGAGATTGCCATTGGCATCGTAGTGATAGTTTGTAATATGGCCATTGGCATCGCCATGTGCCGTTAGCAAGCCTGCGCTGTTGTATTGGAATTGGTCCTCTATATCGCCTTGGGCATTAATTCTGCGTAATAAATTACCGCGTGCGTCATACTCAAAGCGGGTTTCACGACCTAATGGATCGATGGAGCGCAGCACACGGTCAGCCGAGTCATATTCATATAGGCTGGTCGCTCCGAGTGCATTACTTACACTCAGCATGTTGCCACGGTCATCAAAGCTCCGGCTGACGGTTTCACCGGCAGGGTTGGTACTGGTCAACTGGTTACCCGCAGCGTCATAGCTGTATTGGCTCACTCCTCCTAGTGCATCGACGCTTTTTAGGGTGTTGCCACGATCATCGTAAGTCACTACCGTGACATTGTCATCAGCATCCCTTATTACTTCCTGCCGCGAGCTTGGATCAAAGCTAAATTCAATTCTACGGCCTTCTGCGTTGGTCACACTGAGCAGGCGACCCTCATCATCGTACTCATTGCGCGCGACAGGTCGATTCTGCGGGTCGATAATTTCGATTAAGCCATGATTGTGGTTATAGTTTAGTTTTGTGATATTGCCGGTGGCATCTGTATAGCTTCGGAGGTCGCCATTGCCATCGTAAGTATAAGTTCTTACGCCGCCTGAGGGGTCCGTGACATGGGTGATTCTGCCTTGGGTGTCGCGCGTAAAGCTGATGCTTGTACCTGCTGAATGGCTAATCCCACTATCAGAGAAGCTCAGGACATTACCGTTTCTGTCAGTTATTTTCTGTACACCCTCAGCTATGCTTATCAGGACCTCCATACCATCGCTCGCGGTGTACAAGAATAGATCGGGGTCGAAGGTAGTGGAGCTTAGATCATCAAGTAGCGAAACTTCTCCTGGCTGTCCGTCTAGAATCGACAAGTTGTTATTATCTAAGCTTGTCAGTGTACCGAGAGTGCCCGGTCGTGCTTTAAACTGGGCCTGTAAAGCGGATGCCGGGAATGGCACGATTGGTGATACTTGGGGCTTTACGAGAAGGTCGAACTGCTCAACTCGGCCATTGGGTAAGGTTAAACTGACATAATGTTCATCGCTGGCGATTAACTGGTATGACAAGCCTGGCTTAAGCACTTGCCAGCCGCTACCCAAGATACGGTTGGCCTTTAGCTTGAGGCTGCTTACGCCGAGCCGCCAAGCAAAGCCAAAGTCACCAGATGATTTATCACGACTGTCATAGCTTCTTGTCACCTTGATTGGCATGCCGGCCATAGGAACAACAAGATCAACAAAGTTGAGACTAAAGTTTCCAACTTTGTAGTCACTATCAACCTGAACAGTTGTCTCAGCAATGCTTTGATTGCCGCCGGTGTCAAACACGGTGAGGCGGATGGTGTACAAATCATTGAGTAATAGGGTGGGGTCAAACTGTGCCAGTACGCCATCAGTAATGGCTGTTGTACTGCTGCGTATTGTAGTGAAATGAGTTTCCCCAACTGCTGCGTAAGCCAGCTCGTACTTGAGGAAGTTAGCATCGCTAGCGCTGCCCATTATCGCAATGGGTTCTGTGACTTTGCTATGTTGTAATGGTGTGCTTATGGCCGCAAGCGGTGCTTGTTGATCGCCCGTATTGCGCTCGATAACTGTGATGCTGGCCTGTGCATTGATGCCAGCCCGAGAAGCAGTAACAGTAAACTCTCCAGCAGAGGCCGATGTGAAATTTGGCCCGCCAGTCCAGTTAACGATGCCGCTCAGTTTTTGGCTGCTACCATCTTCAAATATGCCAATGGCTTCGAGGCTTACTTGTTGATTGGTCAATACTGTAGAGAGTTTTGGTTGCAGCACTATCTCAGACAGAGTTAGGTTGCCATCAATACCATCGCAATCCTGATCAATGCCATCCCCTGGTGCATCCGCAGCCCCCGGATGAATGCTGGCGTCATTATCGTTGCAGTCGCCTTCATTTGGCGTAAAGCCATCGCCATCCTTATCGATATCTCCGGGGGCAGGGCCTGTTGAAATGAGCAAGTCGACTCGGCCCCCAAATTCAGCCACTGAACCGGCAGAGGGTGTTTGTTTAGTCACAGAACCAGCGGCAATGCTGGGATGGTGCGTGAACTGTTTGTGACCTACTACTAAGTCGCTAGCGCTCAAGCTTGCTTCAGCATCGGTTTTGCTTTGACCAACAACATCCGGGATAGTTACCGGGTCACCTACTTCCAGCGTGTAAGCCTGCGCTGTGGCAAAGCCGATGCTGTCATAAGCCAGAATATTCACCGGGTAAGAACCCTTAGTGTTCGGCAACCAGCGCAGCACGCCGGTGGTCGGGTCGATGGTCATGCCATGGGGTGCCTCAGTCAGCATAAAGCTGAGGCTATCACCCAGGTCGTAATCGATGACCCGGGGTGCATACTCGTACTGGAAGCCGACGGTGGTGAGTGTATCGGGCTCGCTCAGGAAAATCGGTGCCACACCGTCCGGCTGCACATCAAAATTGACAGTAGCGAGGTTCGATTCCAAGTCGCCATCGCTGGCTTTGTAAGTAAAGCTGTCGGTGGTGCCAGCCAGATTAAACTCAGCGCGGCTGGATATTAGGTTGTAGCCGTTATGACCGGGTTGCAGCCACGCAGGCCTTGGATTGGAGATTATCGTCGCGTCATCTCTGACCATGGTCTGATTAAAGACCCACTGATTGCGCAGCGGCGGTGCTGGAGGCAGTGGATTCGCTGCTGTTCCCTGCCAAACACGCGTAACACCTGCCAAACCACTGGAATAAGAAGAGATCAATTCTGCGTGGCCATCACCATCGACATCGGCGATCGTGAGAAAGCGCTGTGAGATTGAGTAGCGGCTGATTGGCTCGAAGTGTAAAAGTGCGCCATCACGCCCGTCAAAAATGTAAACACCCTGATTGTCGGCAGTGCTAGGAGGCATCAAGTGAATAACGATGTCTATTGCACCGTCACCATTGGCATCAAAAGCCGTGATATTTTCGCCGTGGTTTGCGTGTCCGGTTACAAATTCGGGGATGTCCTGATGGCTCCAAAGAATAGAGCCATCATTGTCATAAACAACGGTGTAGCCACTGCCGCCATCGATCATCTGGGTATAGGCAAATTCTACCTCACCGTCACCGTCAAAATCGGCAACGGCTATCTGGTTTCTGGGCATAGTGCCGGGGTTGGGTTTCTTCCAGATCAGTGTACCGTCGTACTTGAATAGATAATTATGGGTCCAGTCACGTGCAACGATCTCCGGCCAGGGGTCTGAATTAAAGTTGGCCACGGCGCTATAAAGGTGTGGGTGATTACCGTACCTTGGCTCGGTTGGCAGTACAAACTTGGTGTTGCCCTCGTGATCAATCACTGAGGTGTGCAGAATGACCTCCATTTTCCCATCAAGGTTCAGGTCCGCAACCACGGGTGGTTGCTCATCGGCATTGCCACTGTAATACTCCCCGACATGCTCCCACTTGATACTGCCGTCAACACTGTTATAGACGGTGAGGACGTGCTGGATTGTGCCATTCACAACGTTGCCGATCTTGCCAGTCATCAGGATTTCAACCCTGCCGTCACCGTCCAGATCAGCGAAGGTGGGACCGGAGTGTTGATAGTCCATAAAGGCGGGATTTAGATACGCCGAAGTTTCTGAACCACCGTTTCCTGGCCAGGCAAGGGTGCCATCATGGTGGATGGCCATCAGGTGCTGACCATCGAAATTCCCTCCTTCGGCCTCTGGAAAGCGATTGCGCACTACGATGATCTCAAGGTCGCCATCACCATCGATATCTAGCAATCCAGGGTGCGAAAAAGTTTCTGCACCGCCGCCGTCCACAACGTCCTGGCTTTGATTCATTATCGGGCTGCAATCTGACGCCTTGATTATCCAGATGGTGTCTATGAATAAATAAGGAGTGACTCCGCCAATGCCCACGATTTCAAGCTCGCCATCATTATCAACATCACCCACAGCCAGGCTGCCCTGATGCAGATAATTCCCGCCATCATCCTTACCGATCTCACACTGCACTTCCAGCTCAACCTTGGCGTTGCCGGTAGGTTTATCGGGGGTATAGTCAAATGACCCATCACTGCGAAAGTCCAAACTGCCTTTGGCTACGCTCGATACCAGTGAGGTAGTCAGCGGGTCAGTATCAGGGTCAAAATCGTTGCCGAGCACACCGGGTGCAGCAACACTCAAGGTGTCGCCCATACGCACTTGGTAGAGGTCATCTGAGGCCACAGGCGCTCTGTTTACATGACTTACCGTGGTGATGAAGCTGCCAAAGTCCGCCGCCCCATGAGGGTCGCTGACTTTGACCGCCACATCGTGGGCTCCGACCTGGGCCGCTGCTGGGCTCCAGTTGATGGCACCATTGACCTTATCAATGGACATTCCTGCTGGCGCATTGATCAGTTCAAATTGCAGCGGGTCATTATCTGCATCGCTAGCTGTGGCCTGCACACTCAGCGAGTTGCCCCACACCAAGCTTTGCATACCTGGCACAGTCAGTTTCGGTGCCGAATTAGCCGCTGCAAGGGCGACTGCTACGTTAACCGTCACAGTAAAGGTTTTACTGTCCTGTAAGCCGCCGCTGTCGGTAACGCGTGCTGTCACGCTATGGCTGCCAAGATCAGCACCCGATGGGGTCCAGCTCAACAGGCCGCTGGTAGGGTCAATCGTCATTCCGACAGGCGCCGCTGTCAGAGAAAAACTCAACACATCACCCGCATCTGGGTCAGTTGCAAACAGCCGTGTATTAAATACTGTGTTGGCCTGAACCAGTCGCTTGCCCGGTGGGATTAAAGTGGGTGGATTGTTGCTGCTGGCTTCCACTACATCGATCTGGAAAGACTCAACATCAAATAGCCCCTGCAGGTCACTTGCCCGCACGATCACATCATGAATACCCAGTTGGCTTTCACTTGGCGTCCATGAAATCACCCCACTGTCTGCGTCGATACTCATTCCACTCGGAAGCTGGTCTAACGAGTAAGTCACAAGGTCGCCTTGATCGGGGTCAAGCGCATGCGCGGTCAGACTAAAATCCCGCTCTACAACGGCCTGTTGATTGCCAATCGCCGTCAGTAGTGGTGCTCGGTTTTCTACCGAAGACTGTGCCGCACAAACAGTGTCCAGCACATCAACCTTTGAATCCTGGTTACAATCAGGCTTGCCCGGTGCTTGTTGACGCTCAAGGATCTGGCTAACGATGACAGGAATGTCCGCTGCGTCGACCTTGCCGTCATTATTGGCATCACCCGGCAATGGGGCTGCCTGCAGCAGCGACGGGCTTAACAGCAAGCCGGCTAAAAGCAGCGAGAGCATAGTGCTTGCGGGCCTGCTACGTATGGCTAGCCAGCCCAAACTTGCTAGCATGGCAATGAGTGCAAATAGGAAGATGTCGGCCATAACAGGTATGGCGGTCACCGGGTTTGGCGGGGGCAGTGTCCCAAGCACGTTGACGCTGCCGTTTAGCAAAGAGCTTGGCGCTACCGCTTGGGCTTGAGCATTTGCCAATAGTAGGTTTTCAATGACTAATGGGTATTTACCTTCCGCGGCATCTTCTGCCACAGCAATACCTAAGTTGAGCAAATTGCCAGAAGCGATTGTATTCACTGCGGGGGAGCTTAATACAACTCTCAGGCGCCCGGTGCTGACTAATTGCCAATCCAGTGTATGAGCGGTAGCAGCAGCACCGGCAGATAGTGTGGAAATCGTCAAGGCATCGGCATCAAATACTAGGTCGAATTGCTGCGCTACAACGCTTCCATCACTGAGCCAGTCAAATGGAATAGTAATTGTTGAGCCAGGTTCAGCATTTTGCTTGGCAAGGCTCAGGCTGGGAGCGGCAAAAAGTATTTGTGAAAAAAATAACAAGCATATGCCTGTGACAAGGCCGAATGATTTTGCTTGCATGCCTGATCCCCTGCAGCTGTGGTTAATTCACAGTACTCTTTATGTACTGTGATCCTAGTCACAAGCCGAGTAATTGCCCATGCCGAGTACATGACATTGCGTTCCATTTGATGACATTTGTACCGTAAACTGCGTAAACTCAAGGTATTAGCAAAATACTTAGTGAATGAAGTGATGAGGGAAGTGGATGCAGGGAATGAGCATCTAGAGTACCAGTTTGAAAATTATCGCCTTTCAAACTGGGAACAAGTCTATTATGAAGACGGTGAACGCCAAGCTGTCAGTACTAAGCCATATCACCTACTACTACTGCTGGTAAAAAATGCTGGCCGCGTAGTCAGTAAAAGCGAAATCATTGAGACGGTTTGGCCAGGGCAGGTTGTGACGGATGCCGCTCTTGCCAAGCAGGTTCTGCGCCTGCGCAAGCTCTTACAAGATCACCAGCGTGAACAGCCCTTTATAGAAACCCACCGTGGTATTGGCTACCGATTTACCCCGACAGTAAGCATCCTGAAAGCTAAGCCAAGCAAAATAAAAAGTAATCCTAGCCGGAGTGTTCGCCGCTGGTATTGGCTTGCGGCTATGTTCGCCCTTGGCCTTTTATTTGCGACACTCTGGCTCAAGAGTGGCCTTGGTGTTAGCGGCCCGTCGCCTAAACAGGCAATCGCAGAGCTGGCAGCAGAGCGTCCGATCAAAGTTGCCGTGTTGCCACTAGGTGCTGAGCATAACTGGTTGAATGAAGGCGGCCGCAATTATCTGGCAGAAACACTGAGCCAAGACCCAAAGATCAGCTCCGTCAGCCCAGCAGCTAAGTGGCTTACAGAGACATCTGGCGAGTCACTTGCAGTTAATCTAAGCACCCAGGGGAACTTGGATTACAGTTTTCTCATCAGTATTTTTGAAGAGGAGGGCGAGTATCGCGCAGCGCTGAAGTTGCGCACGGATACCGCTGTTCTTTCAGCCACTGATATTCAGGCTAAAAGTCTTCCCAATTTGTTTGATAAAGCCGGTCACTGGGTGCGCAACAACATCGCTGTACACGCTAAGCTGGATGATTTGGCCCCAGCTTCGGCAAGCCGTATCGCTGATGCGGCCTTGCAGAGCTATCTACAGGGGCAGTTTGAAGTTAATGCCAACGAAAACAGAATAAAGGCAGGGGAGTATTTTCAGGCAGCCGTGGCCCAAGACCCAGACTTTCTTGAGGCTTGGACAGAATTGGCTCGCAATCATATGGCTCTTGGCGAGTTCCAAGAGGCGATTTCTATTGCCCAGACTGTATTGGCCAAGTCTGAGGAACAGCTCTCTGCGGAGTTGTTGCTGAACTTAAACTACATCATTGGAATTTCTTACGGTCGCCAACATAAGGTGGATGAAACACTCCACTATTTAAAGCGAGCGCGAGCGCTGATTAGTGAATCTAATGACCCCTATTCTAAGTTGGCCGCTCTGGAAGCACTCAGCGCTCTTGCCATCTATGAAAAGCGCTATGCTGATGCCGAAGCACTGGCAATTGAGTCTCTAGGTATAGCTGAGAGTGATTTTCACCTGCCTAATTATCTCGCCGATCTGCATTTCACAATCGCCAGAGCTATTGATGCAAGTGGCGACCCTGAGCGCTCTTTAGAGCATATTAATCAGGCGCTGGATTTTTGGCGACAAAGCGATAATGCCAACGGCATGATGAAAGCTTATTACTTACTGAGCCATTATTATTATCAGATGGGCTTTATCGATGAGGGTATACAGCTATTGGTGAAGGCTGAGCCCTACTTAAACCGCGCTTCGCTGTATTATGAAAAGGCCTTTTTTCTGCAAAATGGAGGCTTGCTGCTGAATTTAAGGGGCCAGTTTAAGCACGCTAATCGCTACGCTGATCAGCTCAAATCATTTGCCATTGATAGCAATAATCCGATTTACCTGGTGTTGAGTGAGTTGATTGGCGTGCACCAGCTATACGTTCAGAACCGTTTCTCTGAAGCCTCTGAGCACGCACTTGCTATCTTGAGGAAGTTTGAATCTGAAGACTCCGTGCAAGCATCCTTTCCAGATATCATGGCTCTGGCTATCCTGACCTCTTCGCGTGGCAAGCCCGTGGCTGAAACACGAGCTTTAATTGACAGCTTTGACGCCAGCTACAAGAGTCACCGTGAACGCTTGCGTAATGATTTGAGCAGAAGCGAGGCTCATCTGGCCATAAGAGAGGGGCGCATTGACCAGGGACTGCGCTTGTTACAAGAAAGTGAAACTAACAACCGTAACAAAGGCTTTCGGCACATCGGCGATTATATTGCCACCGAAGCTCTGGAGGTTCTGCTGCAGCACCCTGAGCGAGAGTACCAGCAAATACTGGCCCAGACTGAACAAAGCGCGGGCTATGGCTATCTCTTATGGAAGCTTAAAGCGCAATTTGTGGCCCGCGAAGGTGATTATTTTGCAGCAGCCCGTATCTTGAGCGAAAACAAGCTAAAGGCCAATCAGCTTTGGGGTGCTGAGGATCAGTTGCTGTTGGAAGAATATCAGGCTCGCTCCGCGGGCTTATAGCCTGCTGCAGCGTCAAAGACCTTGCACAAGCAGCAGGCACAGCAGCGTAGCAGGGCGCAACTCAGTTGCGGGGGTTGCTGCGCAGGTCGGGGAATCCCTTGCCCTCGTCGATAGTCCATACTGAGTCGAAGTCCCAGCCCTCGTATGTGGCTGCTCGCATCATATCTTTAATCCGCCTTGGTTTACCGGCAGGGCCGTGGGGGCGCGACACCTTGTCGCTACCATAATAGGAGCGAGTGACATATTCGGCATCGCCCCAGGCTTTCCCGATTAGGAGTTTCCCGCGGAAGTCGAAGCGGCTTTTACCAGCATAACTCACCGCATAAGACTCATCGATGACGGCGATGTCTTCAATCATCGCAATAAGCCCTGCCGAGATGCTTGATCTAGCTGTTACTCTTTCTTCTTCGGGACCCTCTGGGTAGGCCACGATACTGTAAGAACGTTTGACGCTGCCCTCACTGCGACCAACCAAACCGCCGACGGTTGATCCGCCATGGACAGACATAAGGCTGTAAGAGGAGTTGATGGAGCCGTCATTCTGACCTACTAAACCCCCTATGCGCTCTCCGTCAGCGTTTATGCTGCCGGTAGATGAGCTATTACTAATGGTCGCCCCTTTACTCAAGGTGCCGACCAGTCCACCGCTGCGGTCTGTGCTCTTTACTTCACCGTGGACGTGGACATCGCGTATAAGACCTCCAGAGCGTCCAGCGAGAATACCGGCAGGCCTTGTTGAGTTGATTGAGGCATCGCTGAATCGCAGGTTGCTGATCTCGCTTTCTTCGCTCAGGGCAGCAAACAATCCGGCCAAGCCCCATCCGCTGTGATTGATATATAAATGTGAAATAGTGTGTCCCCGGCCATCGAAGCTGCCAGAAAAATCCTCTATTGGCTTAAAGCCCTGAGTTTCGCCCTTATCGTTTGTCCATTTAAGAGTGGCTGAGGCATCGATGTCAGCGGCCAGTGCGTAATGGCCGGCCCTACTTAGCTTCGAGTCGTTGATAGCCTGTAACTGCTTGAGAGTGCTGATAATGCAGGGGGCATCAGAAGTACTTGCATCACCACTATCACAGATAGGCCCTTCGCTGCTGCTTTTACTGACAGCGCTACTTTTGTTTGATGCAGGCTTATCTTGATCGCTGCTGCAGCCACTAATGATAAATAGGGCTGTAATGGCCAATAGCAGCTGTCGGTAACTGCCATAATATGACCTAAACATGGGGTTTTTTTCCTCCTAAAGAAAATGAGAGTGTTATAGGTTTTGCGTGTACCTTCCTTTTGACCATATAGAGGCTGCTGAGCTAAGTCCAGCGGATACAGTTTAGCTAGACCATGGTCTGTTTTAGTGGGCTAGTTAATGCAGGGCGCGTTTGCTGGGCAGCAGTGTCACGGTCCGCCGCTGGTCTTGGCAAAAGGCTTTAGGCACAATAGTAGCGGCTTATTAACAGGAGATTTTTGTGTCCCGGCTGCCATTTACCTTTGCTGATATCGAGTCTGACTGCGTGATTGAAACGGGCCACTACAGGCTCGATGGTCGCTCCTTGGGCATGCGTATTCGCGTTCCCGAGCCATTAATGCAGCAGGCGCCTTACAACAGTAGTGCCTATGATTTTTTGCAGCAATTGCGGCCGCAAATTTTTGCTTACGGTTTGCTGGAATTTCCGAATTTACCGCTCAACCCACAAAACCACACCCTGGCCCAGCGTGCGCCTCAGCAACATGCCTACAGCAGCAATCCCTATATGACTGACTTTTGTCAGAGCCCGCATCAGGATACGCCGCCGTATCCCACCGCGTTTTGGCTCGATGCGCCAAGGCAATACTTTGCTACATGGGTCATGTCTGAGCGCGGTCTAGAGAAGTTTTATCGCCAAGGTCAGGGCCTTGCTGCTAGTGAGCTGGAGGCTTTACACCGAGAATTAGTGCCGGCCTCTTTGGCTGAGGGCTGGGGTTTGTTGCTCAACCAACAGCCGGGTTTGCTGTTGATTGACAACAGCCATCATCAGTCTTTGTACCACGCTCGGACCTGTAACTTTGCGGCCCAAGATGCTCAGCCTGACTTTTGCCAAGATGAAGCGATGTATGCATTTAATGAGGTGGGGCTGCTCAACTATATCGACATGCTGGACAGCCGCCGTGGCACTCAGCATCGTGATAGCGACGAGGTAGAGCGTGTGCGACAGTTTATGCAGCGGGAAAACTTAGCTGGATAGTGCTAACTGTTTAGCATTAGACAGGATATTGAGCCCTGTCCGGCGAGAGCAAAGCTTGTCTGACATAGTCGACAATAGTCAGATTCTGCTGCTGCTATCTTTTTACTTACCCAAGCAATACAGGATTTTATGATGCTATCTCTGCAAGAGATTTCGGATCAGCTGCAAATTCAACAAAATCTTTGGGACTACGCTAATGCAGTGGACATGAAAGATTTTGATCTCCTTGATCAAGTATTTTTGCCCGACGCAGAAATCTTTTATGGTGATCAGTGGTTTAACCGTGAACAAGCTAAGCAGTGGTTACGAGAGTCTCTGCATGCGGAGCAGATTGGTGGTTATTATCATTTGAGATGATGAGTCCTATCGAGTATTCGGCTGGAGCACTCCGCCATTTGTTGAAGGTGAAACAGGCCCGCCACAATGAGTACTAAAGCTTTTGCTATGTGGTGCTCGTTGCCGCTTTGCTGGCCTGGTCGATACAATACTGCTTAACACTGAGTGGAATAGTGTTAGTCTCAAGTTCATTAACTCGGGGCTTTAGCTAAACTGGTTCCAAGTTGCATTTAACAGCTACGAAGGAGGTCCACAATGAGCAAGAATTTTATTGGTTTGGATAAAGGAAAAGCTGAAAAATTAGCGGACTCGCTTAATGATTTGTTGTCCAACTATCAGATTTTTTATATGAACGTGCGCGGATACCATTGGAATATCAAAGGGGACAACTTCTTCGAACTGCATTTAAAGTTCGAGGAACTCTACGATGATCTTCTACTCAAGATAGATGAAATTGCAGAGCGCGTGCTTACTTTGGGGCACCGTCCTTCCCATGCTTACAGCAGCTATATTGAGCGCTCTGAAATCCCTGAGCAGAAAGATGTTGCCGATGGTAAAACCGCAATGGCTAACATTGTTGACAGCTTTGCCAAGCTGATTGGCAAGCAGCGCGACTTACTGAACCTTGCTGGCGAGGCCAATGATGAGGGGACTGTTGCGCTGATGAGCGATTACATATCCCAGCAAGAAAAAACGGTGTGGATGTATCGCAGTTACTTGGGCCACTAAGACCCGAGTAGGTTTAGAAGGCGATGAGTGGATCGCCTTCTTATATTTGCAGCGCTGCGTTGGATAGCTTTACTACCCCGGCAGAGCTATCCAGCGCGGAGCATCATCTACAAGCGATGCTTTGGCTGATGAAAACCAGCTACTAAAAGCCCTTCGAAACTGTGAACAAACTCGGCTGTGATAAAACCCTAAGAGCGCAGTTCTGGAAGGTTTCGAAATAAGTCCAAAGCCTCGGGGTTGGCTAAGGCATCGGTGTTTTTGACGCTTTCACCATGCACTATCTTGCGCACCGCAAGTTCGACAATCTTGCCGCTGATGGTGCGTGGAATATCAGTCACTTGAATGATTTTTTCTGGCACATGCCGCGCTGTGGTGTTTTCTCGGATTGTCTTGCGGATGCGCTGCTGTAATGCCTCGTCGAGCTTTAAACCTTCCCGCAATACCACGAACAAGATCACCCGCAGATCATCTTGCCACTGCTGACCGATGACGACGCTGTCTAGCACGGCTTCGATTTGCTCCACTTGACGGTATATTTCAGCAGTACCAATGCGGACACCACCAGGGTTTAGTACCGCATCAGAGCGACCGTGGATAATAAAACCGCCGTGATCTGTAATCTCGGCATAGTCCCCGTGGGCCCAGACATTGTCAAAGCGAGCAAAGTACGCTTCGTGAAAGCGTTTATTCTCTGGGTCGTTCCAAAAGCCCAGAGGACAGGAGGGGAAGGGCTGGGTGCAAACGAGCTCGCCTTTGTCGCCACGCAGTGAACGACCCTCCTCATCCCAGATATCTACCGCCATACCTAGGCCTGGAGCCTGTATTTCACCGGCATAGACCGGCAATGTGACACTGCCAGCGACAAAACAGGAAATGATGTCGGTGCCGCCGGAGATGCTAGAAAGGCAGACATCCTGTTTGATATCGCGATAGACGTACTCGAAGCTTTCGTGAGCTAGGGGGGAGCCGGTGGACAGGATGGTCTTGAGGCTGCTCAGGTCGTGGCTCTCGCGCGGGCGCTGGCCACTCTTTTCTAGTGCAGAAATAAACTTAGCGCTGGTGCCGAAGATGGTGATGTTTTCTTCGTCAATCGCATCGAGCAGTACTCGCCCTTGCCCAGCAAAAGGCGAGCCGTCGTAGAGCAGGAGAGTGGCACCGCTGGCTAGGCCAGAGACTAACCAGTTCCACATCATCCAACCGCAGGTGCTGAAGTAGAAAAATACATCTTGGCGGCCCAAGTCCAGCATCAATTGATGCTCCTTGAGGTGCTGCAGTAGTGTGCCTCCAGCGCTGTGTACAATACATTTAGGCACCCCAGTCGTGCCGGAGGAGTACATAATGTATAGCGGATGATCGAAGGGCAGTTGAGCAAAATCGATGTCAGTGACAGTCGCTTCGAGGACCTCTGCATAGTGTTTGCCAGCAAAGCCTTCGATTGCTGGTCGCTCGTTTACTACCGGCACGACGATGACATGCTCGAGGCTGTCAATTGCTTTGACAATCCCCGCTACACGCTCCAAGGAGTCACAGGTTTTTCCGTTGTAGAAGTATCCATCAGCAGCGAACAGTACTTTTGCTGTAATCTGTCCGAAGCGGTCGAGCACTCCACTGATACCAAAGTCTGGCGAGCATGAGGACCACAGCGCGCCGAGGCTAGTAGTGGCGAGCATTGCGATTACTGTCTCGGCAATGTTGGGCATAAAGCCCGCTACTCGATCACCCGGCCCCACGCCCATGCGGCGCAAGGCCGCCGCTAATTGGGCGACCTCGCGGTAAAGCTCTGCGTAGCTGTAAGTTCGGCGGCGGCCATTTTCCAATAAGCAGATCAGGGCCTTGCGTTGATCCCGGTAGCGCAACAAGTTTTCGGCAAAATTCAGTCGCGCGCCGGGAAACCAGCTAGCCCCTGGCAGCTGATCAGCATGCTCGAGCACAGCCTTGGGCGGGCTGCTGGCTTGTACGCCAGTGAAGTCCCATACGCCCTGCCAGAACGCCTCTGGGTGCGCCAGAGACCAGTTGTGCAGGGCAAAGTAGTCGCTACCTTCCAGTTCGCTATGACGGGCTTGCATGGCCTGGGCGAAAGCACTGAGGCGAGCGCCCGCTATGCGTTGGGTGGAGGGCTTCCAGAGTGGCTCAGTCATCGCTTTGCTGCTATCTGCTTACAAGGCAGTAAATGAGCGCAGTAAATCACCGCGGCGAACGGTGCGCTCCAAACGCTGACGCAGTTTGCTGAGCTGCTCAAGATTTTCCTGAGTGGCCGGTGCGAGTCCTTCTCCCTCGAGCCAGCGATAGGCATTGTCCAGCACTTGCCGGCCAATGGATGCATTGCTGCTAATTAAGCGCTGCAGAAAAGCTTGCTGGCCAAATTTCAATGCCATGGCCACCCACTCGGCCTTGGTTTTGCTTTCCTCACTGATATTTTTCTCAAGTACCTTGGCCATAATTAGGTAGGCTTCGATAATATCCAGCAAAGTGGCGTGCACTACGAGTGGGCCAGTATTGGCCAGAATACGCGGTACCGGCGACTCGCTATCTGCGGTGATTGCGGTCTCCCACTTAGGGTCGACTTTATCGATCTCGGTTTTGATTTCTTGTTCGAACTGATCGGTGGGTAGGAAGTAAAATTCGTGCTTGAGTAAGTTCCGAATCCACCGGGCCTCTTCGTAGAGCAGGGCCTGCTTATCTTCGCGCTGAGACACTGCCACGCGCATCAGTGCCAGCTCAACAATCGCTTTGTTGACAAAAAAGTGCACGGCCGTGTTGCGATAATAGGCGGCGGCGCTGTGATTTTGCTCGTTAAAACCCAGCATGGTTTCAAGGCCATTCTCATGGCGCTTGATGACACCGCGACGGACCATTAACTCCATCACCGATTCCAGCTGTTTGCGATCGGCCTCGCTATAGGAAGAGGTCAGCGTAATATCACGTTCTTCTGCCCAGGCAGCTAGCGCTAACACTTGATCAGATAGTTGCTGCATAGTTAAGGCCCGGGGCAGTGCGCCAATAAGTGCCATGCACACCAGGGCGGGCATGGTTATAGGGGTTACTCGGTTAGCATTGACCGCTACCTGAAAAGCCAGGCGATAGAGGTCATTGTCTTCATTGCGCAGTGCCTTTGGGGCATCGACCGCTACCGCTTCACCAAAGTTCATGTAGATACGCCCCATGGGGCTGCGCAAGCGCTTTAAATAGCTCATGAACCAGCTAAAGTTTTCTTGAGTTTTTTTGCTACCGCTTTCTTCGGCAGCGTAGTCATCGACATCGCTGATTAAATCGTAGCTCAAGGACACGGGCACCAGGCGTAAGCCTTCGGTGCCAGTAGCTGCAGCTGATTCGACCAAATACTTTAGCAGGCCAAGGCGGGGCGGCATGAGTTTACCGATTCTTGAGCGTGTGCCTTCAAAGGCCCAGCTAAAGGGGGATCGCTTTTCCATCAGGTAGCCCAAGTACTGCCGCAAGGCGAACTTGTAGCAGTTATCATCGGCAAAGCTGCGCCTGATGAAGATAATGCCTGAGCGTCTGCCACTGTAGCCCACCCCGGCAAATGCCATATTGGCGCCGCCAAAAGAGTGCAGCATGGGAAAGCCGTTCTCATGCAGAGTAGCGATAACAGCGGAGCCGTCGACGTGTGATTTGTGTGTCCACAACAGCGCCACTGGATGTTTTTTCATCAGTTCGCGCAGGGACTCTAGTTGCTTAGGGTCACAGATAACGGGGCTTTCATAGCCCAGAGAAACCATGGTCTTACTGATATAGCCAGCGAAGCTACGAAATCGTTCGCTGGGAATGGCCACTATTTCGCCGAGGCACTGCTTAACGCGTGCTCTGACCTCGGCTTCGCTGATGCCTTCTGATGTGGCGAGTGATTGGATACCGTTGTGAAAGCCTTCCTGTGCTGTGACAGCTTTAATTATTGGTTTAGCTGCTTTGGGAATCGCTTTACGCGCCACGATTTAGTCTCCTTTCGTATCGGCTCGCTTAGTAGTTGCCGCTTTTGTTTTTGGTTTAGCTTTTGTTTTTGGTTTAGCTTTTGTTTTCGGCTTAGCTTTGGACTTTGGAGTTGCTTTCGCTTTGGTTTTGGCCTTTGTTTTAGTTTTTGCTTTGGCGGCTTTTTTGGGGGCCTTTTTAGCAGGCTCTTCTTGCTGCCCCAGAGCCCTTAAAAATGCGCCGCGCACTTCAGCCACGTGTTTATCGATGGTCTTAGCGCTCCACTTGCTGGTATCAATCGGGTCGAGAATCTCAACCTTCACCGTGCCTGGGCGATAGACGAACACGCCCTTGGGAGCAATGTTGATGGCGTCGTGAAGGACGATCGGCACGATGGGCACGCCAGCTTGGATCGCCAAGTGAAATGCACCCTTTTTAAAGGGAGCGAGTCGCGGCGACACTGTGCGAGTTCCCTCAGGCGCCATAACAACAGATTTTTTATCTTCTTTAATAACATCGACCAGCGGTTGCAGTGCCGCGATAGCACCTGCAGAATCGGCGCGGTCAATCAGTACAGCGCCACCAAACTCCATGAGTTTTTCAGCAAAGGGCAGGGTGGCGATCTCCTTTTTGCCAACGCCGACAAAATCCTTGTATAACAGCTTAGAAACGATCACAGGGTCGATTTTGCTTTGGTGGTTAAACACGAATACAGCAGGCCGTGCCGCCCAAAGGTTGTGCTCACCAATGACATTGAGTGTTACACCACTCAAAGCAGAGGCAATGACCGGATAGACCGCGCTGGTAAAGTTTTGCGCATCGCGCTTTGAACCGGTGAGAGACTTGACCGAGATTGAGGCCAGAATGACCGGCAGCATACTCAGGTCCGCTGCCAGTGAGCGTACCAGGCTAGTGGTCGTAACCTTACGTACATCGCGGAAGCGCTCAATAGGCCAGTCACGCTCTTCTGCTATTTGTGCCAGCTTTTTGTTTGGGTTGAGGACCCTTGGATAACCGACTGTTTCAAGCAGGGGCACATCTTCGTCGCTGTCAGAATAAAAGAAGGCGTCGTCGAGTGAGAAGCCCTTTTCACTAGCCAGCTCATTGGCGGCGTCGACCTTGCCCTCAGCCCAGCAGACATCGCCGTTTAGCTTGCCGGTTAGAACGCCGTTCTTAGCTTCCAGCTCGGTGCAATAGACCAGATCAATGCCTAGGTCCTTGGCGGCTGGGTGCACCTGATAACTCAGTGCGGAAGAGATAATTGCCACGGTATGGCCGCAGGCCTGATGTTCGCGAATGATGGCGCGGGCTTCCGGATAGATCAGCTGGGCAATGCGCGCTTCGTACACCTCTTGCCCGAAGGCTTCGTATTCCTCTTCATCGGTGCCTTCCAGTAGCTCACAAGAGACCGCGAACATTTCAGAAAAGCTCGCCTTGCGGGCTACTAGGCGAGTGGTGTTGGCGACCATCTGTCGGGCGTCTTGCAGAGAAATTTTGCGCTGCTTGAGTTGTTCACGCAAAAACTGCACGACGGAAAAGCCGGCTATTAGGGTGCCATCAAAATCAAAAAGTGCGGCTGTTTTGGGGCCGCGTGGTGCTGAGCGAATACTGTTTAAGAGGTTGTCGTCGAGTTGCATTATGATACTCCGTTGGCTGCGAGCGATAGCTGCGACTGCGCATTTTGGCTCAGCTGTTCTTAGAGGTCTTTTGATATTCAGTATAAGAAGTATTCACGGCTTGTCGAGAGCTAGTGCTCGCAAAAGCCCTCTTTGTGCAGCATCTGCTCATGGCTGGCTAAAGACTGCTCAGTTTGACTGCTATAACGCTAGTGGGCTGTGTCGGCGCTTGCTTCGTATTGGCCTAAGGCTACTTTTTTTTAATACTGCTATTAGCTGCTGCTTAGTAGTGCCAGCGAGTCACCACTAAACGTTGAGCCAAGAGCGGGGGATTGCAGTACTGTGATGGCTGTCCCAGATCTACATTTATACCCTTTCTTTGCTTGAAAGCAGCTGCTACTCTCGGAAGGTCATGAAAAAATCACCATACTGCAGCCTTTTATCCCAGAGCCCGCTAGGGCGTGCTTTGGTGTCGGCTCGTGGGCAGAAAGTCAGCGCTAGCGGTTTTTCGCTTATAGAGCTTCTTATTGTGCTGGCTGTTGCCATTGTGCTGCTGTTAATCGCCATTCCGTCTTTCCAAGATCAGCGTGCCAAAAGTCATGTCAAGGAAGCCACAGAAGATGTGTTGGTATTGATTCGACAGGCGGTGGCTGAGGCGCCGGTGCGAGATCGCTCGATGCGAATTAATTTGGACGCAAGCACGCCCTGGTGTGTTGGTGTTTCGCTGGGCAACACTACTTGTGACTGCAGCAAGGCAGATGAGTGCACTGTGCCGGTGGCTGGAGTGGATGTGACCAGAGTGGTGTCGGGGGCTTCTTATCCGAGTGTCACTCTGAGCCATAACTTTAGCGGAGCGAGTACTGTCTTTGAGCCCGTCAGAGGCAGGGCATCCGACGAGGGAAAGGTGACGCTGAGTAACGGCGATTGGGCGCTAGAGTTGCGCATATCATCAGAGGGGCTCATTCGGGTCTGTAATCCTATGGATAATGCCATAACAGGTTATGAGGCATGTTAATTCAGAACTTAGCTAAGCCTCAGCGGGGGTTGGGCATCATTGAGTTAATGGTGTCTATACTGCTTGCCTCTATTGTGCTTGCTGGTGTGGTTGCGCTGATACTCAATATTTCAGTGACTAGCGGAACCAATATAAAAAGTGCTCAGCTACAGCAGGCTTTGCGTGGCAGCATGGATTATATGTCGCGTGATTTAGCCAGGGCCGGCTACGTAAACTGGTTTGAGGTATGGGCGCGATATGGTGACTTTGACAATTGCTCAAACCCAGCCTCAGTTACTGGCTCTCTTCGCGATTTAAATGACGATGGAGCAATCAATATGCTGGATTATCACCAGTGCATTGCGCCGGTTTTGGCCCAGTTTGGCACGGTGAGCCTAGCTCAGTTTGATACAGCCGGCGATGTCTCTAGCGGCATGAAAACTCCGCCCGAGTGCAGCACAGACTGCGACTGCATCCTTTATAGCTATGACCACAATATCGAGTGGGCGACTCACAGCGGTGATTTTGAATTATTTGGCTTTCGCTGGAACGAGGGGCGCTTGCAATCACGCTCAGGGGCCCCGGCTACAGCCGATCACAGTTGTGTGGCTGGCGACTGGGTAGACCTGACCGAGCCAGTGATTGAAATAACAGACTTAGGTTTTAGTTTGGTCTATTTTGATGATGTAGGCACGGGTAAAGACGCCACTGTCTTCCCTATTACGGGTGGAGTAGCTGGTGGTCCAAGTACGACCTGCACCCCAGGTGCTGGAGGGCTAAGTGACGATAAATGCCTTTGGCGGCGCAAAGTAGATATAACGCTCAGTGGGCACCTAGCAGCGGATAACGAGGTTCAAATGGACCTCAACGGCGAGGTGAAAATTCGCAATGATTTCTTCCAAACAGAGAGTCCTTAAGTTGAGTGATAAGTTGGCGGGTCAGCTTGGCCCTATTCGTCAAGCAGAGCGCGGTATTGCAACACTGGCGATAGCCTTGCTGTTACTGATGATTGCTACCGTGATTACGCTGGGTACCACTTCCTCAGTGGTCAGTGAGCAGCGTTTGTCAGGTGTCGATTCCCGCAGTAAAGAAGTTTATGCCGCGGCCTCGGGTGCGCTGCAGCTTAGCCTTGAGTGGCTGGAAGAGAACCTCGAAGATGTGGTGTGGGTTAATAATGGTAGCGGAGTGCGCACTGCCACTCTCAATTCACTATCCGACAGCGATCTGGCCAATGACAGCTATGCGCGCAGCGCCTTGATGACACTGTTAACTGAGCCCAACCCCGCCGACCCAGCAACCCCAGTGGTGGTGCGGATAGAGGCCAGTGCCCAAGCCAAAGGCGATAGCCATATAAGAAAAAAGTTGACCACGGAAGTCATGATAGGCAAGAGCAGTATTTTTGGGCCGGCGGGTGGGGGCACAATCACAGGCTTTGATGGGCCGCCTTTGCTGCTTGAAAATTGCTTGAGTGGGGTAACTGGGAATCCAACGATTATTAATCCTAACCACACTGGGGTCTTGATAGGAACTACGGAAGGTACAGGGGGAAATACTTGTATTAATACCGGTCACTTTGACAAGTTTGTTGGTGTGCCAGATAAAAAGAACCCTAAAGGAGTTGCTCTAGAAAATGGGGACATACAAGCATTGTCACCATCAATGAGTCTAGCCGAAGCTGTCTTTGGTGTGGATCAAGCCAGCGCTAAAGCTATGCTGATAGACCTTGCAAGACGCGAACCAGAGCGCGTTAAAGTATATTCAGATGACAACACTAAGCTACCTAAAGATTTAAATGACTCGAGCGTTGGTCCCTACATCGCCTACTTTACAGAGGATGCTGGCTGTCCTAAAACTACAGGTGGTACTGAATTTTGGGGAATTCTCTATATCGAAAAAACCGACTGCAATCTTAATGGTATGGGCAATGTGACGATTCGCGGGGTGCTCGCTCAAAGTGGTAACCTCGAAAAATTTAACGCTAATACAAAGCTTGTCAAAGAGCCGCTCGATTTTGGGGATGTTGACTCGCAAGACGACCCCACCATCAACATCGGCATCGCCAAAATGCATTTTTTTGAAGTGCCAGGAGCTTGGCGTGATTTTTGATTTGAATACATTTTGTCAATCGCCCTGCGCGATGTGGAAAGCCGCTTATGTTTAAACGTCGCTCTGAACCCAAGGGACAGCAGAAGTTCCTAAGAGGCATTTCGCTGATTGAAACTCTAGTGGCACTGCTGATTGTGGCAGTGGGCCTAGCGGCACTGCTTAGCCTCAATAACTCACAGCAAGCGCAGCAAGCTGATGCCAAGGCCCGTGCAGAAGCCACTATGTTAGCGACGGCAAAACTGCAGGAGCTTGAAAGCTATCTCTCAGTTGAAGAGCACCAGGCTAATAAGAGGCTAGGACTGGGCCGATATGGGCCAGAAGCTCTCAGTGGCCAGGTCACTGATTATCAGCGGGCCTGGGAGATTAGCGGCGCCTCTGATGCTGATTGCGCTAAGCCTTGTATTCGCAATGCCAGCGTGGCGGTCAGCTGGAATGACAGAAGCGGAGAGCCACGCACTGTGCAAGTGGATTCAGAGATCATGCTGCGGCGCCCAGAGAGTAATGTCGAAGAACTCCTAATGCTCGCTGAGGCGGCTCAAAATACTGGAGGGGGTAATCCTTGGGGAGGAGGCTCAGATTCAGATCCTGATCCTGATCCTGATCCTGATCCTGATCCTGATCCTGATCCTGATCCTGATCCTGATCCTGATCCAGATCCAGATCCAGATCCAGATCTAGATCCAGATCCAGGGACAGAAACAGTCACTGGAGAATGCGAGTGTCAATACAATAAAAACCATGGTTTTAGCGTGAAGAGTGGAGAAAATCTGACGTGGTGTAAGCCGGATAACTGCGAGCGCAGCCATGGCTTAGGTCATAATAAGGGTAAAAATAACTGGTCGTTTGAATATAGTGATTTAAATTTATAACACCCATACTCGACAGACACCTTAATGAAACAAAACATCTCCCCACACACAAGCCTTAAGCCTCTACAAAGCAGGACGCAAGGCTTCACACTGATCGAATTACTCATTGTGATCGTAATCGTCGCTATTCTGGCGACGGTTGCGCTACCGGCCTATCGTTCCTCAGTGCTTAAAGCCAATCGCATGGATGGCATCGATGCTCTGCTAGATCTGCAAACCCGGCAGGAGAAGTGGCGCGCCAATAACCCTAGCTATTCGGATAGCTTAAATAGCTTGGGCTACCCGGTGCCCTCTAAACCTGAAGAACCATGCTCTATTAGCGGCAACTCAGTGGAGGGGCGTTATAGCATAGCGATAGTCTGTAATTCAGCATCACCTACTGCTTACACCGCCACGGCCACCGCTCAAGGTGCGCAGGCGCAAGACAAGCGGGGCTCAGTGTCCTGCAAAGAGCTTGTGCTGACTGTGAGCGCCACTACGCCCCGTGGTGCTAAGACGCCTGCTGAGTGTTGGCGCTAAGTCCGAGTTCCCCAAGCTATTGAAATACCTTGTTCCTTTGCTCAGGATGGCCTGAAGGGGCTGTGTGCGAGCGAAAGCTGCTTACAGCCCATAACCGTGTTGTACTAGGAGCTTGGCGTCGATGAAGTTGTTTTTCGGTCTGGCTTTAGAGCCGGAGCTTGCTCTGGCGATCGCCGACTGGCGAGATAGGCAGTTTGGTTTTTCTGCTAGGCCAGTACCAGTGGCCAATTTTCATATCACCTTAGCCTATGCCGGTGAGTTGAGCGTGCTCGACAGCGATATTTTGTGTGAGCAGGTCGATAGCTGGCATGCCAAGGGCAAGTTTCGCTCGGGTCAATTACTGCTGGATCAGACCGGCTATTGGGCCAGCCCCGGTATCTATTGGCTGGGACCAGCTGAAGCAACACCGGCTTTGGCAAGTGCTGCCGCTAAGCTGGACAGCTTAATAGCAGCGCGGGGCACTAGACCTCAGCGCAGAAAAAAGTTTCAGCCTCATATCACTCTATTTAGGCAGTGCGAAGAGGCGCCGCCTATGCCTGCCCAGCCACCTTCCTTTGAGTTTGCTTACCGCAGCTTTAGTTTGTTTGAGTCTCGCAGGCTACGTCAGGGAGTAGCCTACGAGGAACTGCATAGCTGGCCACTGCTGGACGCTTAAAGCGAAGGCCGGCTCAGCCCAAGCCATTATTCGCCAATGCTGGCGTCCAGCAGGGCTGCTGTTTAAGTATTGGCAGCGGCCTGGCGACCCGCCATGCGGCCAAAGAAGGTGGCATCGCCTACCGACATGCCGCTGGCATAGCCTTTTGAGGTGCGCGGTAAACCAGCTGTCGTGCGCCCTGCGGCGTAGAGGCCGGGTATTGCTTGGCCGCTAGGGGTCAACACTTCGCCAGTGGGGCGGGTTTCTAGCCCGCCCAGGGTGAACATCAGCCAGCCATTGTCGTTGCCTAAGGGGTATTTCACGTCCTCTGGCTTGAAACTAATCAGCGCGAAGGGCCCATTGGTCAAAGGTTTTAACCAATCTTTGGCTTTGTGGAATAAGGGATCTTGGCCCTGGGCAGCGTATTTGTTGTAGTAATCAACCGTGGCTTGCAGGGCTCCTTCGGGGAGGCCGGCTTCGCGCTCAACTTCTTCGATGCTATCGCCAGTGGCGGCTAGGGGTGGCGGCGGGCTGAGGTAGTAGGGCAGGTCAAAGTCTTCATTTTGCACTAGCATATAAATCTCAGCTTTATCCTGCTGACCACTGTAGTGACCTAGGCGCGCTAGATAGGCATCTTCATTAATATAGCGCTGCCCCTTATTGTTGATCAGTATGCCGTAAGTGAGGCTGGCCGGTGGGTAGAAAGCCATGCTGATAAAACACTGATCCATATTGATTATGTTGCCACCAGCGGCCATGCCCATCTGGATGCCGTCGCCCATGTCCCACTGGTTGCCGTAGGGCTCGCCAAAGGGCAGGGTGTGAGCACAGTGCTTCTCCAGCATTTTGCGGTTCATCACAAAACCGCCGGTGCTTAAGACTACCCCGCGCGTGGCTTCGATAAAGCGCTCTTTACCGTCAATTTTTGCCATCACGCCGCGTACGCGGCCGCTGTCATCCTGCACTACTGCCTGAACCTGAGAGTCCACTTGCACCCTGACGCCGGCAGCTACACAGGCTTCCATCAGTGCCTTCATGAAAATGCGGCCGCCCTGGTCCCCCTCGTGGGAGGGCACGTGTCCGCGGGGTATCGGTTCGGCCACTTCAGTAAAGGGCCAGGCTCTTTCGTTGCCGGTAAACAATAGGGATTCGTCGGTGTGCGGAACAACCACACGATCAAATATGGCTTTGCGTTTGTAGGGCACGCCGAGTGATTCGACCCATTCAAAATGGCTGGCGGCGCCTTCGGTATAGAGCCGAATGCGCTCTGGGTCACCATGCTCGCCCAGTGCTTCGGTCAGGTAGGCGCTCATATTCTCAGTGCTGTCTGAGAGGCCGATCTCTTGCTGTAGCGCGGTTCCGCCACTGCCGCCAAGGTACATTTCGCAAGATGACATTTGCGTGGATCCGCCGCCGCCACTGGAGCGCTCCAGCACGACTACATCGGCGCCTGCTCGGCGAGCCTCTAGTGCGGCCGAGGCTCCCGCGCCGCCGTAACCACAGACGAGTACGTCGGTCTTGATGAAGGCTTCTAGAGCTGCGTCGTAGCTGCGCAGCCAAGGTTTGATAGCGTTATTATTCATAGTTCCTCTTTCCTATCAGTCGCTAACCAGCAAGATTAGAAGACAGAGTATCTTTTGAGCCTAAGTTGAGGCTACTGCCGCTAGCTTAGCAAGTTCACAATGACCAGAAGATCATACTGCGCGGGGAAATAGATAGTTAGCGCGCTGCGCCACAGCGCTTATACTTTGGCTATTGCTTTAGTGCTGAGCTGGCCATTTAACCAGCTCTGCGGCCTGCCTGTGAGGCCCCTCTAAGGCCCTTCAATAATGGCTATAAAAGCGCTAACGTAGCTTAAACGATACTGGGAGCGACCTATGACAGATAAGAGCATGACATTGGACAAAGAGAGCATGGCTAATTACCCACAGCAGCCCCATGGCGGAGTGCTAGTCGATCGGGTGGCAACTGGAGATGAGCTTAAGAAAGCGCTAGAAAGAGCCGCAAGCCTGCCCCAAATCATGATTGATTTAGAAGCCGCAATCACCGTGGAAATGATTGCCACTGGCGTGCTGTCTCCTAATGACGGCTTTATGAATCAACAAGACTATATTTCTGTCTTAGAAAAAGGTCGCTTTGCCAATGGTTTAGTCTGGCCGACACCATTGAGTTTTGCGCCCATCGGTGAGACCAATGAAAAGGTAGTCGCCTCACTGAAAGTGGGCGATGAAGTTGCCCTGATTGACCATTCGCAAACGCCCATAGCGCTGTTATCGGTGAGTGATGTCTTTGATTACGACCGAGAGTTCCGCGCGGAAAAGCTCTTTGGGACTACCGATCGCAAACACCCGGGGGTGGATTCTATCTATCGCCGTATGGGGGATAAGGCTTTAGGCGGGCAGATCACGCTACTTAATCGCGTGGACTGGGGTCCCTTTGAATCAATTCGCCTATCACCTGCCGACACTTGGCGACAGTTTTACGAGGAGAAGAAGTTTAAATCTGTGGCCGGCTTTATTACCGGTGCCAACCCCATGCACCGCGGTCATGAGCATATGCACCGAAATATGCTGGAAGAGGTGGATGGTCTGTTGGCACAGCCGCTGGTTGAAATGGCCAAGCGCGAATATACCCGCCACGAGTACCGTATGCGTGTATACCAGAGTGTGCTCGAGCAGTACTACCCGAAAGAGCGCACGGTCCTAGCTCCCTTGCGGGTCACCTATATCTTTGCCGGGCCGCGAGAGACCATTCTGCACGCGCTGGTGATGAAGAACTACGGTTGTACTCACGCCATTGTCGGCCGAGATCATGCGGGGATTGGAGACTATTATGATAAGTACGCTAGTCATTCTATTTTCGATCAGTTCCCACCGGAAGAGCTGGGCATTGATGTGCGCCTGTTCCACGAGGTGTTCTACTGCGTGCGCTGCAACACCACAACCTCGTCTCAGGCATGCCCCCATGACGAGAGTGTGCACATAAAAATCAGTGGTACGGGTATCCGTGAAATGTTGCGTCACGGCATCATTCCCCCGAAAGAAATCGTGCGCCCAGAATCGGCTTATATTGCCTTGCAGGGTGTGCAGCCCAAGGGCCGAGATGCTCAGGGTAATACGATTTCGCCGGTGGGTAAGCTTATTAAAAGTATCTTCCCCTTCTATCTAACGCACACCCGCTTAGGTGGACCGAAGCGTGAAGTGCCGCTCAATCCCGATGACCTGAGCAATGCTGACCTGGAAGCAGTGATTTTAGATGTGCGCACTAATGGCGATCTCATCTACAAGCAGACCTATGAGGAATATGCCTCGGCTGCTGACATTAACCGCAATGCTGCCGCGACTTGGATAGACCGAGCCAGAGCCGATATGCAGGCCCAGCAAAAGCTCATGGTTAAAGACCTTGAGATGAAAGTGGCGGCAGCGCCTGAGTCTGCATCTGATGAATTCATGTATCAGGATAAAGCGGAAGCCAGCAAAGAGCTGGAAGCTGCGAAGAAAATGCTCAAGGAGATTCCGCCAGCGCTTAGCCCCGAAGATACCGAGTATCGGGTGTGGAATATCGCTGATTACGACCACTATCGCTAAGTCAAAACGACTGCAGCCGGGGCCACATGCATGATGCGAGCTATCTGTGTATAGCTCGCCTTGTGGTAAAGCCGCGCGGTTTTTCTTGGGCTATAGTTTAAGGAGCTTGTGACAGCAAATTAACGCTGGCTTGAACGGCGGGAGGGATCAAATGCCTAATAATACTGCCATGCAAGCCCCTTACTATCCCATTATCTACGTTCGGGGTTTTGCAGCCACCCTGTCGGAAATCGACGAGGCCACTGCAGATCCTTACATGGGCTTCAATAGAGGCTCAACGGTGCTGCGCCAAGACCATCAGCGCAAAGCGGTATCCTTCATCTTCGAATCGCCCTTGCTGCGATTAATTAAAGACCATAATTATATTGATGCCTTTCAAGGCGGCGGCTACCTCGATGAGCCCGCTAAGGTGCCAGCCAAGTCCGTCTGGGTGTTTCGTTATTATGAGCGCGCTTCAAACCTGCTGGGCAGTGGTGAGCGCGTCAGCATGGAGCAACTTGCGCTCGATCTCAGAGCGTTTATTCTCAAGGTTCGCGCTGCCACCTGTGGTGACGATGAAGCCCGCAAGCAGGCCTTCAAGGTGCATTTGGTGGCCCATTCAATGGGCGGCTTGCTGTGCCGCTGTTACTTACAGAATATTTGCCGCTATGGCGCGCCCGAGGGTTACGACGGCGCAGGTCTTGAGCTCAGTGAGAATGGCCCTAGCCCACATTATGTAGAAAAGCTTTTTACTTACGGTACGCCCCACAATGGTATCGAAGTCTTAGGGCTCAATGTGCCGGACCTGGGGCCGATAGATAAGTTTCAGCTTGCCAACTTTTCTCGCAGCCGCATGCGCAAGTATCTAAAAAACGATAAGGAGGCTGTGCCGGTAAATTCATTAGACGGGGCCTTTGATCCCCACAAGTGCTTTTGTTTTATCGGTTCAAACTACAAAGACTATAATGCTTTTTTCAAGCTATCAAAGCAGGTAACAGGCCCCGCTAGTGATGGCCTGGTGATGATGGCTAATAGCTATATTGAAGCAGCGCCACGCTCGGTGGCTCACCGCAGTCACTCTGGCTATTTTGGCTTGGTCAACTCGGAGTCTGGCTATCAGAACCTACGGCGCTTTTTGTTTGGCACACTGCGGGTTATGGCCAGATTGCATGTTAAAAATTTGGAATTACCTCCGGGGGTGCAGGAACAATACGACAACAAAGCGGAGGTGAGGGGCTCCTATTATTTCGATACCGTCACCGGGGTGCGTGCCGGGCCTAACTATGTGCTGCACGAGCGGCGCTACGATCAAGCTTCGGCCTTATTGCGCACCTATGATGAGCTGCTCAAAGAGCAAAAACCCGTCTATCTATTTACCGGTTATCTAACAGAAAAAGCGCGTCATGCCTCAGACCAAGCCTTGATGTTTATGGTGGACATAGGGCTGCGCGTGCCTCTTTTTGAGGTCAACCGAAAGTTTTGGTTTGACGAGCATTTTGAGGGCTTTATGTATCAAGAGCAGATTGCCCTAGCCATAAGAGATCAGACAATCCGCTATGGCCTGTCACAGAAGGATGGGCTCGGCAGAGCGCCTCACAAGGCGGAGATTGTTGAGCAGGCGGGCAAGAGAGTCATCAAAATACCCATCGGCACTTCGCTGAATGCGCGCCCTGGTTTTCAAGGGGAGCTCGAGCTGCTAGTCGATAGCTGGCAATGAAGCTTAAAGATCAGTGCCCTGACCAACTGCGCCCTAATTTTGATAGCATGCTGCTCTTGTCTGTAGGCTAATAGAGAGTAGCTGGCTAAATTCTTAGCCTATTGAGCAACGATGACTTCTAAAGCTGATTTGTTCCGCCAGCTGCTAAACCCTTGGTCAATTGAGTACGAATGATATGAGCATTAATTGGCTCTTACTGATTATCGGTGGGCTGTTTGAAACGGGTTTTGCCATTAGTTTAGGTAAGGCGCAGCAGACAACAGGCAAACCCATGGCTTTCTGGCTGAGCTCTTTTGCCATTTGCGTGGCAATCAGTATGTACCTGCTGTTCAAAGCGATGGGCGGTGACAAGGCGATTCCCGTGGGCACAGCTTACGCCGTGTGGGGAGCTATCGGTGCCATCGGCACGGTAGTGGCTGGTATTGTGCTATTTCACGAGCCTGTCACTTTCTGGCGTATGTTTTTTCTCAGCAGCTTAGTGTTGTCGGTGATTGGCTTACAGCTAGTCAGTAGCTAGGCGCTAACTTTTTACCTGCTCGCTAAGACCCTTGGCAATATGCCTGCACTGTGAGAATAGCGATGGCCTATAGCCTTGCACTCAGCTCGGGATCACATAACCAGTGGGCAGGGCACCTATCATCGTGGTTTGTTTGCAGACTCGCTCTTTTAAACGCCAGCCCTTATCTGTTTTAAGCAGTCCCACCTGAACTCACATAATCAATTGTGCCCTCAGGAACGAAGAGTTCGTCCATGAGTTCCCATTTGCGCTCGTCGGTCATCCAGGCATAACGAAACAACAGTTGTTCTATTTCGTAGCGCTCATCCTGTCGATTATCTGGCATCTTGTCATCCTTTGCTGTTCAGCTTGAACAGCAGTGTTAAGGGCTAGCTTGAGAAGGCTTAAAAGAATAAGCCCAGCGTTGGTACATTGATCACGTTCCAGTCAAATATGACTTCGCGTCTGGCGATTTTTAATTCGCCATCGACTTGGCGCAAAGTGTCACGCCGCTGCCCAGTGTAGCTGTGCTCGACTGTGCTATGGCGACTGTAGGTCATCATAAAGTTACTGAAGCTTTGATAGCCTTCCTCACAGCTGAATACCTCCACATTGCTGATAAAACGGCGTGTTCGTGCCGGCGGGTTATCTGCCCAGGCATTCATTTTAAGGGCTCGGTCAGCGCGGATTGCCAGATTAAAAAAGTTTTCTTCCCGCAGTGGGGCGCAGTCTGGGCCGCCGCGCTCGAGTTCATGCTCGATAGCGTGTAAAGCTTCTGTGCCCCGCAGTGCAGGGTCGGGCGTGGCGATATATCGTGAGGGAATGCTGTAGCGAATATCTTCACAGAGTAGTTTTAGCCATTGCAGGTATTTGCGCTCATCTAAGAGGCGCGCCTCGCGGTAATAAAACTGCTCAACTAGGCTGATAATATTTGGATTAGAGCAGGGGTTTGCTGCAGTTTCTTGGGTCTCTGCCTGACTCATGATAGCGCTCCTTTTTGCTCAGATACGCCACTTTCTAGCATCTCGCGCCATTTCAAATAAAACTGGCGGGCGTAGTGTTCGTTGTAACAGGAGCCGACTTTTCCGGGTAGTTCGGGGTGCTCTGTTTCTTCACCCTGCCCTAAGCCGTAGTAGTAGGGTCTATCTTCCATGTAATCGATATTACTGCCGGCGAACTGCGCGCTCCAAGCATCGCTATCTTCCTGTTCTAATAGGCCTGCTGGCCCAAAAAAGTTGGTGTAGTTCAGGCGCAGCATTTCTTTGATGTGGTCGGGGGCATCTTTGGGTACGACCCACCAGGACCAATACTCGACTTTACCGGGGCCTCTGGGGTGGCTGACGCGAATGGTTGAGTTGGCCCAGAGTAGAGAGAAGTTGGGGAATACGCCGTAGGTCAGCCCTTTGATACGGGCACCAATGGGGCCGATACGCTCGCTGGCTTGTTCTTGTATTGCCACTAGGTACTCGACCAACTCCGGGTCTGGGTCCATGGCGGCAATCCCTTCCATGCCCCAGGCAATATCAAGGGCCGCGCTATCCTCTGGCAGTAAGCGAACTGCAGCTCCGTGACCGGGTTTGGGCACAGTGTTGAAGCCGTAGCGTTCAATTTCATCTACTGCGGGGCTGTCTGCAAGCAAGGTCGCGTGTAAATAGGGGCCGTGGCCCACGTCACCGAGTTGGTTTTCCACAGGAAGTTTCCAGTTGGCATCAAGTAGCCATTTATGTGGGGCGCCAATGACTTCAACCCCTTGGGGGAAGCGCTTGAAGTAGCTGTCTAAGTAAAAGCGCATGTCGCCTAAATAGTCTGCCAATGATTCTATATCGGGATTCATGCTGCCAAAGATGAGCCCCTGATAGCTCTCAATGCGAGGGACTGCTTTTAGACCTAAAGCAGCTTTGTCCACAGCGGCAATCACTTTGCGCTCTTGTGGCACCGCGGCAAGGTTGCCCTCGGGCGTAAATGACCAGTTGTGATAGGGGCAGACAAAGCGTTTGGCATTGCCTTGGTCGCTGCGGCACACGCGCAAGCCGCGATGCGAGCAACTGTTCACGCTGGCATGGATTTTTCCATCAGAGCCAAGCGCAACAATTATGGGCGTTTCTCCCATATAGGTCGTTATAAAGTCACCCGCTTGTTTGAACTGGCTCTCATGGGCTAGATACAGCCAACTGCGACCAAAAATATGCTGCTTTTCCTGCTGATAGACTTCGGCACTAGTGAAGACTCGCCTGGCTATGTAACAGCCGTCATCACTTACCAGTTGGGAGGCTTCGACTGCCATTCAGAGACCCTCGCGATCTTTAACAAAGAATTGATGGATAAAAGTTATCATATATTAACTTTTTAGCAATGCATGGCCTTATTGATGATCGGTAAAGGTATCAAAATAGGAGCTTTACCCATTATTTATCGGTCCTGTCTTGTTATGCTTAGTCCCGTTAGTTAACTGTGGTTCACAAATAAATGAAAGATATCTCCTACGCAGGCAACAAGTCATTAAGTAAGGGCGAGAAAACAGCTCAAGCTCTACTCGATGTCGCTGAGCAACTATTTGCCGAAAGGGGCTTTGAAGGGGCTACCTTGCGAGAGGTGGCGGCAGCCCTTGGCATTCAGGGGCCGGCTATCTACAAACATTTTGCTAGCAAAGAGGCCTTGTACACCGCGGTATTAGAGCGTGCTTTGTCTCCAATGGAGCAGGTTCTGCAGCGCTTGATGGCCAAACAGGCTGACTTGCAGGAGCTTGCTGAGCTGCCCGCCCTGATGACCGAGTTACTTGCGCAGCACCCGCATATGCCAGCTTTATTTCAGCAGGCTTTAAATGCGACGGATGATAGCGCCGCCCATCAGCTGATGAATGACTGGCTAGATCGCCTATTTGATGGTGGTTTGCAGGCTTTGGCGGGGCAGAAGAAGATCTTAGATCAGGCCGAAAAGCGCAGAGTCGCCATGCGCTTAATCGCCATGTTTAATCTATGCAGTGGTTACTTCTTGTCTCAGCGCGTGTTGAGCCGTCTTGAGCTGGGTGCCGTGCTAGATGAGCAGAACCTTGATGAACAGAAAAAAATGCTGGCCAAGATCATGCGTCTGTTCCTTTTAGAGTAGGCGCAGTAGCTAGGTATCTTCGCCAGCTCAGTTGAGCGCTTAACTGAGTACAATCGTCAAAGCGATTGGCAGCACCAGTATGGCTGCTAAGTTGCCGATTAGCACGATGGCGGCGACGCGAGCAGGGTCTTGGTGGTAGCGCTCGGCAAATAAAAAGTTCATCACCGCCGGTGGCAGTGCCCCGAAGACTAATAGCATGGCGCTGTCCTGAGGGCTGAGCTGCAGTAGGCTGGCAAATAACCAGGCGATGCCCATCCCTAACAAGGGGCGTATAAATGCGCCCACTAAAGGTGCAGATAGATCATTGAAGCGCACATGCCGCATGCGCACGCCCAAGGCGAAAAGCAGCAGTGGGATCGCCACATTTCCCAAGAGCTGCAGGGCGGTCACGATGGGTTCCCACACCGGGATGCCCAGCAGGGCAATGCTGATGCCCAGGGCAGCGCTAAGCAGAGTGGGGTTGCGCCATAGAGTCATCCAACTCGCTTTGCTGTCGAGCATGTGTACGCCGATAGAGAAATGCAGCACATTAGAAACGCTATAGAGGATCACCGCAGCAGGCAGAGCTGCTTCCCCCCAGGTCAGCACAGCCAGTGGAATACCGATATTGGCTGAGTTATTGAACATCATCGGCGGTACGAAAGTACGCCAATCTAGCTTTAACGCGCGAGCTACTGGCCAAGCCACTAAGCCACAACAAAGCAGCATTGCCGCAGCACCTGTCGCGAGACCCAAGTAGCGCTCAGGCTCGAAGGACTTGCTGGCCATGGCACCAAGGATGAGGGCTGGCACAAAAATGTCCATATTGATGCGGTTAGCCACGCCCATTTCCGGATCGTGGCGGCGACCGTAGAAAAAGCCCACTAGCACAATCGCTACGATGGGAAACAAAATGGCAGCAATACGTAGCAGTATCGCCATATCAACAGCCATGCGGGGACCCTTGTTGAGATGTATTGCGCCGCCAGCTAGTGATTGTGGCGCCAGGTTCAGTGGATCAGCCAGGTTTTTGGCAGGGCCGATCAAATTTGCTGCGTATGATAATGGAAAAAGCCAGGTGATTGGCAGGGATATTGACAGCTAATTGCACTGGGTCCCTGTGAACAGGGGTGATGGGATGTGGTTTATCGATAGCGGAAAGTCTATGATAAAAAACCATATAAAGGACAAAACTAAGGGGCCCTCATGACTGAGTCATCATCACTAGTTGGTTCTAAATCCTGGGATAAGCTCGACAAGCCCACTTTCTTTGGTGCCTTAATTTTGTTGGCACTGGCGACCGTGCCTTTAATGATTTGGCCAGAGCAAGGAGCGCTGTGGGTAGATCAGGCCAAAACATTCCTAACTGATGAGCTAGGTTTGCTGTATTTGGCTTTAGGTGTCGCTGCAATGGGCTTTATGGTGTTCATATTGTTTAGCGATATTGGGCAAATCAAGCTCGGTGAGGCTGATGATCCGGTCGAGTTTAACACCGTATCTTGGGCTGCAATGCTGTTTTGCGGCGGCATTGGCGCCAGTATTTTGTACTGGAGCATGATTGAGTGGGCCTTCTATTATCAAAACCCACCCTTCCAATTAGCTGTGGGCAGTGAAGAAGCCATTCGCTGGTCAGCAACCTACGGTATTTTTCACTGGGGCATTATTGCCTGGTCGATCTACTTGGTGCCGGCCTTGCCCATTGCCTACTTTTTTTATATTCGCAAACAGCCGATTTTGAAAATTTCTTATGCCCTGCTACCGGTGCTGGGCGAAAAACGCGCGGGCGGTTGGTTGGGAAAACTGATCGACATGATGTTTATCTTTGGCTTGTTGGGTGGTGGCGCAACCACTTTGGGCTTGGCGGCACCTTTAATCAACGATGGCTTAAGTACCTTATTTGGCTTCCCTAGCACCACTTTTAGTCAGGTTTTAGTGCTGCTGGTGTGTACCTCAATATTTGCTTACTCAGCTTTTGCCGGCCTTGAAAAAGGCATTCAAATGCTCAGTAATATTAACTTTTGGGGCGCTTTGCTGTTATTAGCTTTTGTACTGGTGGCGGGTCCAACAGTCTTTATGCTGGAGACCGGCTTCGACGCCTTGGGCCGCATGATGAATAACTTCTTCATGATGGCCACCTGGGCAGAGCCTTTTGGCGGCTATGGTCCATTTAGCAATACCCACTTCCCCCAGGACTGGACAATTTTCTATTGGGCCTGGTGGCTGGTGTTTTCACCCAGTATGGGCTTGTTTATCGCGCGTATATCCAAGGGCCGCACCATCAAGCAAATGGTTGCCGGCGCGATATTCTTTGGCTCCATGGGCTGTTTCTTATTCTTCAGTATCTTAGGTAACTACGGTCTCTCACTGCAGCTATCCGGTGAATTAGATGTGGTGCAAATGCTCAATGACACCACTCCAACAAAAACTATTTTTGCCATTTTACAGCATCTGCCTTTCAGCACCTTCGTCATTGTCTTGTTCACGCTGCTTTGTATTATTTTTACTGCCACAACCTTCGACACTATTTCCTATATTTTGGCTTCGGTTGTGCAAAAAGACGTGGCCGAGGAACCAATGCGTTGGAACCGCCTGTTCTGGGCCTTTGCACTATCTATTTTACCGGTGACCTTGCTGTTTATGGGTGGCTTGAGCAGCTTGCAGACCGCTGCCATTGTCGGCGGTTTGCCCCTGTTGGTGATCTGTGTGCTGCTGATGATGTCGATAGTGCGCGCTGCCTATCTCGACCTGTTTTTCCAAGATGACTATGAGCACTCGGTGATTAATATTGCTGACTTCCCCGATTATGACCCATGGTCGAATGAAGGTATGGCGCTGGCCAAGTTTGAGCAGTTCAAAGACCAAGTGGTGGACTTAGTCACTGAGGAAAAAAGCTTAAAAGAAGATATCAAGAAGCTACAGAAACGGATGCGAGCTGAAGCACTGCGTTATGCAAAAGAGGGCGAGCATAGCGATAGCACTAAGTCAATTGAAGCCATGCGTGAGCAAATGAAGGAGCTGAAATTGGCGCTTGAGCGCTGTATTGAAAGCAAGCAACTCAGGGTGCAGGAAGCTAAAGCTGCCAAAGCTGAGTTTGACCAATTACTCAGTTAGCTTCGTTAGTGCTCTGTAGTGTTTTGCCGCTGCTGAAAACTGATCTTTAAGCCCTCATAGCTTCAATAATGCGGCGCTTTACAAGGGATTAGTTTTCAGCGTAATCAGGCTGAAATTAAGCTCAGGCTGCAGTGGCAGCTCAGATCTGAGCTAATGCTATTTGCTACACTTTGCCTTCAAATAATAATTGGTGATTCATGCGGCATTTTGGAATAAAACAAAAGGGCTATATCAAGAAGGCATTGGGGACGGCTTTACTGAGTGCGCTCGTGTTCACGGCTTTTGTATACTCGGTGGTGAAGTATCAGGCTGCCCAGCAAATGTCTGATTTAAAGGCTGCCGAGCAGGCTAAGGCAAAGTTGAGCGCTGCTTTGCTGGAGCAGTCTTTGAAATACACCGCCAATGATTTACTAGCCATCTCAAAGCTTCCCGCTGTTAAACGGTTTAATCGCGACAGATCAGAGCTAGGCAAGGACTGGCTAGAGCAGGTGTTTCGAGCCCAATTAGAGCAAAAAACGGTCTATCAGCAGCTGCGTTTCCTCGATAGTGAGGGTGTTGAGATGTCCCGTGTGGAGCGCCGATCCAAGCAGGTATTAGCCACGCCAGAGCAGGACTTACAAGCCAAAGGGGATCGCTATTACTTCAGAGATACCCGGACTCTTGATGAGGATGACGTCTACATTTCTCCCTTAGACCTCAATGTTGAAAACACCGTGGTCGAGCTGCCTTATAAACCGATGATTCGCTTTGGAGTTCGTGTTGTAGATAAGACGGGTCAACATGAGGGGGTGCTTGTCCTCAATATGAAAGGGCAGTATTTGCTAGATGCCTTTCGGGCAAGCATGACGAATAAGTATCCAGCATTTTTGTTAAATGCGCAGGGGCATGTTCTTGCGGGGCCGAATAAAAGTGATGAATGGAGCTTCATGTTTGATTTGCCTGCAGCATTTAAACGTGATTACCCAGAGGCTTTCGAGCAGGTGCTGGCAGAGGATAACGGCACCTTTGAAAGCGCTCAGGGGCTCTTTGCCTACGAAACCGTAGAGCCGCTCAAGAAGTTCTCTCAGTCTTCGTCTGAACACCACTATCGCTGGAAGGCAGTTTCCTTTGTGCCCAGGGAGCAGTTGCCAGCAGCGATACTTTTCAATCACCCGGGTGTGATCGCGTTCTATATTGTCGGTCTTTTGATGTGGCTGACAGCCGCGTTTTACTTCCAGTACTCACTGCATAAACGCCGTGAATTGAAGCTCATTAACGAACGTCAATCGAAACGCTTCTGGAGAATTTCCAGTGTCTTAGGGGACGGCCTAATCGTGATGGATAAAGAGGGGAAGGTGACCTATATCAACCCTGAGGCCGAGCGCATTCTGGGCTGGGACTTTGACGAAATCGTCTCCAAGCAAGGCCATCATGTGTTTCATGTACATGATGGAGATGAGTCGAGCTGCTCCATCCTCAATGTTATGGAGACCCAAGAGCTTTATCGCAGTAAAGACGAAGTGTTTCGCCGTAAAAACGATGCCACTATTCCGGTGATTCTCAATGCAGCGCCACTAACGAGTGACACTGGCGATGAAGGTGTGGTGGTCTCCTTCCAGGACTTCTCTGAAACTAAAAGCTACCAAGAAAAAATCCAGAGCCTTGCCTACGAGGATAGTTTGACTGGCCTACCTAATCGCAGAGTACTGCAAGACCGGCTGCAATTAGCGATTGCTTTGTCAGCGCGTCACGCCCGCTCAGTGGGGCTGATGTTCCTAGACCTCGATCACTTTAAAGAAGTGAACGATACCTACGGTCATGATGCTGGCGATATCTTGTTAAAAGAGATCGCTGTAAGGCTGCAAAACTGTGTGCGCGAAACCGATAGCGTAGTGCGTATTGGCGGCGATGAGTTTGTCATTCTGCTGCCGGATGTCTCCTCAGCAGATAACGCAGTGACCGTAGCCAATAAAATTATCCAGTCTGTTGGTGAACCCATTAGCTTGCCCGATGGCGAGGCGAGGGTGGGTGTCAGTATAGGTATTGCTCTGGCTCGCGGAACAGGAGCTAGCAGTGAGAGCCTGATGCAAAGAGCCGATGATGCGATGTATGAAGCCAAGCGGCGGGGTAAAAACCAGTTTTATATTAGTGAGTAGCTCAGCTGAACACCTAGCTATTAGTAATCTTTTTCTCGTCTAAACTCTTATCTTGCAGCAGGGCTTTTTCTGCACTTGCCCTGCAAAAGGAAGGGGAGGGTTGTGATGGCTAAGATGATAAAGATTCACTGCAAGCGCGCCTATGAGCCGCCGGCCTCCAATGACGGCTACCGTCTGCTGGTCGACGCCCTGTGGCCGCGGGGCGTGGCTAAAGCCTCGCTGCAGATTGACGAGTGGGATAAAGAGCTGTCGCCTTCGAGTGAGTTGCGAAAATGGTTTGGCCATGAACCGCGCTTGTGGGCCGCCTTCTATCAGAAGTACCACCATGAATTGCGCGATAAGCTTTCAGCTGAGCGTGTGGCGGAGTTGTTGGACTATGCTCGCGATAGGGGTTTGACGCTGGTTTACGCTGCTAAGGATGAGCGCCACAACAATGCGGTGGCGCTCAAAATGTACTTAGAAAGTGACAGCGCTTAGGCTTGCAAGCTGTGGCCTTAGGAGGCTAAGCGCGAGCGAGCGAGGGTCTCCGCTGACAGCTTGCGGGTTACGGCGATGATTAATAGTGCCGGCAGGAACATCGCCACGGTGTAGAAGGTGGTGGGAATGGCGTAGGCCGGTTCTTCCATAATGAATACGGCAACGGTGAAGGCCAGCGCGCTGTTTTGAATGCTGGTTTCAATGATTAAAGTAATGCGCTGACGTATCTCCAAGCTGATTCCCGTACTCACTAACCAAGCCACTATCGAGGCCATGGCGGCCACAGCCATGACCGGTCCGCCGACCTGCTCAAAGGCGGCGATGATGCCTTCTCGTTGTTGATACCAGAGAAACAAAATATAGGCGCTAAGCATTGCTGAGCAGGCCATGCTCAACCAGCGCACGGAGGACTCGGCAAAGGCCGGCCAGCGGTAGCGGGTAAACATGCCGGCACTAATCGGCAGTAGCGTTAACACTGCTATGGTGCGCATGGTATCGAGTATTGGCAGGCGAATAGTGGCTTGCTCCATATCCAGATAGGCTTGATAAGCATTGATTAACAGCGGGATAGAAAAGATACACACGATGCTGCTAATTAAAGTGAGGGTGATCGACAGGGCCATATCGCCCCGTGCAGTGAAAGAAATATAGTTGGAGAGAATGCCGCCAGGACAGACACAGAGAATCATCAGGCCAATACTCAGTGTGTCGCTGAGGCCAAATAATTTGGCGACTAATAGGCCGATCATGGGTAGGAGCAGCAGCTGACAGCCGGTGCCAGCTAGTATGGCTTTAGGCATGGCTAGTATTCGGCTGAAGTCCTCCCGAGTCAGGCCTAGGCCCATAGTAAACATCATTAGCCCCATCATCAGTGGCAAAATATTCGACATGTCGCTTCTCCGAGCTTTTTTACTGTGTATTTAGACGGTGATAGTTGTCGTCAAAAAATAAAAGCCGCCCATCCTTGGGCGGCAAGTTGTGTTGCAGGAGCGCTCTACTTAGAACTGGTAGGTCAGGCTGATACCAACAGTGCGCGGCTCACCGTAGACCACAGCGCCAAAGGCGTGATAGGTCTCGTATTCCTCATCCAGCAAGTTCTTGCTCCACAAGGCCAAGTCCAGTTCACCAACAGCTACCGGTATTTGCGACAGCATCAAGCGCGCATTGACCAGAGCATAGTCGGGCTTCACGTCTTTTTCGTCAGTGTTGCCGGCGCCGAGTTCTTCGTCGCGGTAGTCGTAGCTGAGGATGCCGCTGACTGTGCCAAAGCGGGTATCAGCGAAGGTATAGTCTGCTTCCAAGTTGTATTTGAGCTTGGGTGTATTGAACAGCGGCCGGTCACCGGTTTCGCCGGTGAAGGGGTTGGTCACTGTGCTGTCAGACTCCAGGTAAGCACCTGCTGCGCGGAGCATTAGGTTGGCAGTAGGCATGTACTGCAGTTCGAACTCGATACCCTGAGTTGAGGCTTTGGCACCGTTGACAGTGACTTTAGCGGGCGGCTCATCAGCAGCTAGGCCTGGATCGAAGAACTGAATCTGAATGTCTTTGTAGTCCAGATCAAACACAGCGACGTTAAACAGCAGCTTGTTGTCCAGCATTTTGGACTTGAAGCCCAGCTCGAAGGATTCCAGTTCTTCTGAGTCGAAGGCTTGCAAGCGCTCGGCGCCGGTATCAAAGCCACCGGAGCGATAAGCTTGCGCGTAGCGGAAGTAGGTGTGAATGCTATCGGTCCACGCCCAATCAACGGTGAAGGCGGGGTCGAAGCTGTCGGCTTCAAAGTCATCTTTGTTTTCGATGGGGAATGGGCCGCCGGCATTGATCGGCTTGATCCAGCCCAGAGAGCGCTCATCTTCGGTATAGCGAGCACCGAGATCCAGGGTCAGTCGATGGTCAAATGCCGCTGGGTTCCAGGTCACTTGGGCATAGATAGCACGGGATTTGTTCTCGATGTCGTAGTGGTTTTCTGGGCGCAGGTCGGAGAGGGCAGGTGGAGCAATGGGCTCACCAGCGAGGAGTGCTGAGTTGATGGCATCGGCCACATCGTAGTTGCTGACCAACTCGGCCTCTTGTTGCTTGGCCTGTTCTTTAAAGTAGTACAGGCCGGTGTGGTATTTGATGCTGCCATCGGCATTTTCACCGGAGAGCAAAAATTCCTGTGAGAACTGATCCTGTTCCACCGCGTTGGTCACCAATGTGGAAACGTTGAAAGACTCCGCACCATCTTGCAAAGAATCACCGCTGAACTCGCGGTAGCCGGTGATGGATTTCAGGCTCATATTATCGGCGAACAGCCACTGGGCGGTCAGGGCATGGCCTTCAGTTTTGAAGTCGTCACGGATATCCAAGTCGATCGGGCGCCAAGTCTTTTTCTGACGGTCTTTATAGACTTTGAAGGCGGTCAGGTGGGTGGCAAACATGGGGTAGCTGTGCTGCTGGTAACCGCTCACTGAATCCTGATCGACCTTATCGAAGGTATAGTCGACCAACCACTGATCGCTCGGCTCCCAGCGCAGCGCAGCGCGATAACCGGTGGCTTCTTTATCACCGGGGTTGCCGCCGCGGCCGGAGTTTTTCACCCAGCCGTCCTTGTGCGATTTGAGCAGCGTGAGTTTGCTGCTGATATTGGCAGTGGTGGGTAGGTTCAAGTGAGTGGTTGAGCGAATTAGGTCGTAGTTACCGACATCGAGCTCTTGCTTGATGCCAAATTCGCCAGTGGGTTTGGCGGAGATAAATTTCACTGCGCCACCGATGGTGTTGCGGCCGTAGAGAATGCCTTGGGGGCCGGCCAAGACTTCGATGCGCTCGACATCGTTCATTTCAGCGGCTAGGCCGTTACCGTGGCCAACGTAAATGTCGTCGAGGTAGATGCCAACGCCATTGTCGCGCTCAAAGTTAGCTGGTTTTTCTTGGCCAACGCCGCGGATATAAACTTTTAGCGCGGAAGCGCGCTCATAATCTGGCTGAATGTTCAGTGCGGGAATTTTGTCGGCGATGTCGCGCAGCGAGCTAAAGCCTATTTTTTGCAGTGCTTCAGCGTTTAATGAACTCACGGCCATTGGTATATCTTGGCTATTTTCGGAGCGCCGCTGGGCTGTGACCATCACTTCTTCCAGAGCCCAGCTCTGCGAAGATGAGTCGCTGTTGTTTTGGGCCTGAGCACTTGCTGTCAGCCCAGCGACGGAGAGAGCCAGCGGTAGCGTGGCGAAAAGCGTTTTGTTCATGGAGAATCCTTGTGCCTTTGTTGGGATGATTGTTTTGGCTTGATCAGAGTTTTAAATGCCCTGATCTATTATTAACGAGCGAGGACAGGCTCTACCCCAGCTGTACATCTGTACATAGGAGTATTTTTCTTATTGAGGGGGCACTAGTCAGTCGTCCCAGAGCTCGGCGCGCATAATAACTGTTCAGCGTCGAATAAATGGCAAGCTGATGCTGCCTTGGGGGATTTCAATGCTTCAGTATGATATTCAAGAATAATGCGGATATTTTTACGGCAGGAGCTGAGGTGTTTTTAGGCCGCGACGATTTAGCTGATATCTTGTCTGTAGCCCTATTATTGTGCGGTTTTGCATTCACTTGTGTCGTTTTGCTGTCTTTAAGTCCTAGCTCCTCAGATGAAATTCATTATCGAGCCAATGATAGGGGTGAGGTAAAATCGCTTGGCTTTCGTTAATCATGTAAAAGCTGCGAGATCACCGACGTGTCCCAAATCCAAACTGAAACTGAATTCCCTGCACCTAGAGTAGCCAACTATGCACTGCTATTGCTGCTGCTGGCCTACATTCTGTCCTTCATCGATCGCAATGTGATGGCGGTATTGATCGGTCCGATCCGCAGTGACTTTGAGATCAGCGATTTTCAGTACAGCCTCTTACATGGCTTTGCCTTTTCCATGTTTTATATTGTTATGGGCTTGCCCATAGCGCGTTTTGCCGATCGACATAGTCGCAAGTGGATTGTGACCGTGGGCTTGGTGGCTTGGAGTACGATGACCTGTCTGTGCGGCGCAGCACGCAGCTTCTCCATGTTGTTTTTGGCCCGTATTGGCGTAGGGGTCGGTGAGGCAACCCTGTCTCCAGCAGCCTTTTCTATGTTGAGTGATCTGTTCCCTAAGGAGAAACTCGCTCGGGCGCTGTCAATTTACAGCCTGGGGATTACCTTAGGTGGCGGTCTGGCCTATGTCGTAGGGGGAACGGTCTACGATTGGTTCGCCAACGCCGAGCAATTGGTGCTGCCTTTTTTTGGTGAAGTGCGTCCCTGGCAGATGACCTTTATTGCGGTGGGTGCCCCGGGCTTTATCTTGGCGATTTTTCTGGGCTTTTTGAGTGAGCCCAAGCGGCGCAGTGGTGTCGCGGTCGATGGCGGTGCCGAGGCGCATCATGCACTGCCGGAGATTGTCGCCCATTTACGTGCCCATTTTCGGGCCTATGTGGCGCCTATTGGTTCAGTGGCGGTATTGGGGATTCTCGGTTACGGCACTATGGCTTGGTATCCAGAGTTTCTGATTCGCACCTTCGATATGCCCCGCGCTGAAGCGGGCAGTCATTTTGGTCTGATGTTCTTGGTTGCCGGCAGCCTTGGTACGCTTGTTGGCGGCTGGTCAGTAGAGCCGCTGATGCGCCGGGGCTATCAAGATGCGCCATTGCGGATCATCGTTGCGGTGGCTGCTCTGTGGATGCTGCCTGCAGCCTTAGGCCCCTTGAGTGGCTCACCCACTCTGGCGCTGTGGATGGCTGCTCCCATCGTGTTTTTCTTAAACGCTCACTATGGGGTGGGCGTGGCCGCAGTGCAATTTATTACTCCTAACCGCATGCGCGCCCAGGTTTCTGCCTTGATGCTCTTTGTCACTAACCTCTTTGGCTTGGCTTTTGGGCCGACCGCCGTTGCCATGCTGACCGACTTTGTCTTTGGCGATGACTTGGCGCTGCGTTACTCCTTGGCGCTGCTGCCGCTGATAGTGTGTCCACTGGCTATTTTCCTGGTTGTTCAGGGTATGCGCGGCTATCGTCAAGCGGCAGACTTAGAATAAGCCAATGTTGACCGCTAAGCTCTATGAGGCTCAATGGCTCGATTCGAAGTGTGGTAATCTTCGCAAAATGGAAGATAAGTCACATTTAGAGGATCTGTACACGAAGCATCGAGCTTCGATGCAGCGCCATGTCCGCACTACTGTGGACACACTTGAAGATGCAGATGATGTCGTGCAGGACACCTTTCTGCGCATGATGACGAGTGAAGGCGCTAGCACTGGTTTGCGCAATGCAGATGCTCCAGTGGCTTATCTGCTGCGTTCGGCGCGCAATTTGGCGGTGGACCGCCTGCGCCAGCTACGCTCGCGGGGCCGGCAGCAAAATGTTATCTACCTCGACGAAACAGATGCGCCTGATGAGGCGGCGCCAGGCCCTGAAGCTACTCTGCTTAATAAAGAGCGCCTGCAAGCACTACAGGCTGCTGTGCGGCGTTTGCCAGAGCGCCGACGGCAGGTTTTTTATCTGCACAAAGTGCGGCAGCTGACTTACTCAGAAGTGGCAATCCACCTTGGCATCACTGTGAGTACGGTAGAGAAGCACATGATGAAGGCTCTGCGCCAGCTTGATAAAGAGCTTGGGGCAAAGCATGAGTAGTTCATCCGCGACAGTACGCGAAGAAGCCCAATATTGGCTACTGAGAATGAGCTCAGGAGAGGCTGGGGTAGAGGATGAAAAGGCACTCGAAGCTTGGTTGGCTCGTTCAGAGCAGCACCGCCGTCAGTTCATTGAGCTACAGCAGCTGTGGCAGGAGCTTGACCACTTGCCAGAAAGCGCATGGTTAGAAAGCGAGGTGGCAGCGCCAAAGCTGAGGCCCTGGTTGCCACTGGCCTTGGCCGCATCCTTGGCTGCGGTGATGTTGACTGCCACTTTGCTGTGGCAAAACCTTTCTGGCTTGCCAAGCCCAGCCAGTCAATGGCACTACGCCACGCAGATTGCAGAGCATCGTTCAGTATCACTAGAGGATGGTTCGGCGCTTGAGCTCGGTGCACGATCGCGGCTCAGTGTGGAGTTTGATGCCGACCAGCGCCGGGTCTTGCTCCAGGGCGGCGAAGTATTTTTTGATGTCGTCCAAGATAGGCAGCGGCCTTTTTTGATAGATGTTGGCGTGGGCACGGTGCGAGTGCTGGGTACGGCCTTCAGTATTCATCGTCAAGGCGATCAAATTACCGTCGCTGTATTGCGGGGCCAGGTTGCCGTATCGCGAGGCTCCCATGAAGAGTCTTTAAGCGCCGGGCAGCGCCTTAAACTGAGCCAGACAGAATTGTATCGTTTAGAGGATTACCAGCTCGATCAAATTGCCAGCTGGCGCGAGGGGCGCAGAGTATTTAGAGATAGCCCACTGGCTGAGGTGGTGGCTGACCTAAACCGTTACAGCCCGGTGCCGATCCTTATTGCCGATACCCGCCTGGCCAGTCAGCGGGTCACTGGCGCTTTCGATAACTTTGCCGATGTGCCTGCAGTACTTGAAGCGATAGAGCTATCTCTGCCCGCCCGAGTGACGAGAACTTCCGAACGAGTCTTGCTGGGCGCGCCTTGATGCTAGGGCGCTGGCTGGCACCTTTTGCGTGTTTGCTGTGCTTGGTTTTTAGTGAACCGATGCAGGCTGTGGAGCCTGCTGCGCCCGCGCGCCAAATTACGCTACCCGCTCAAGCCTTATCTGAATCTCTACTGGCGCTCTCGGCTGTCTTTGAGCGCCCCGTTTTTTTTGCCTCGGCGCTGACCGAGGGTTTGCAGGCCCCTGCCTTAAACGGCAGGCAAAGCCTTAGCGAGGCATTAACTCTCCTACTCAAAGATCTGCCTCTTAGCTTCCACTTTGCTCCTTCGGGTGCTGTGGTGTTGTCAGCCAAAGCGCTACCCTCAGCGACCAGCGAAGCACTAGTCGCCAGGCCTAAGGAGGAGGTGCTGGTCACTGGCAGTCATATTCCCCGGGGCGGCTCACAGAAGAGCTTACCCTTGCAGCTCATCCGTCTAGATCGAAGTGATATGGAGTTTTCTGGCGCCGCGCAATTGAGCGAGTTGTTGGCCCAGTTGCCGTCGACTGCAGGTAATCAAATTCAAGTACACAACCTCAATCAGCCACTCACCGCAGGTGCGACGAGTTTTAATCTGCGCAACCTTGGCCTCGGTGCAGCGCTGGTACTGCTCGATGGCAAGCGGCCTGCGCGAGCCGCGGTGGCGACCACTGAGGGTGAGACCTTTGTCGATGTGGGCAACCTAGTGCCGGCTATTGCCTTGGAGCGAATCGATGTGGTGCACGGTGGGGTTTCTGCAGTTTACGGCAGTGATGCGGTCGCAGGTGTGGTTAACCTGCAGACTCGTGAGCACTTTCAAGGGCTGGAGCTGAGTGTGCGCCATCAGGCGACAGATACTCAGGATCAATCCGACAGCCAGTTATCCGCTTTGGCGGGCAAGTGGTGGCGGGAAGGCCAGCTCCGCTGGCTGAGTGCATTGTCTTACTTGGATCGCAGTGACCTGCCGACTGCAGACCGCGAGTTTGCCCAGCAAACGGCATTTAGCAGTTCAGGCTATCCCGGTACCTTTGTCAGTGACGGCCAAGTACTTGCAGATCCAGCTTGCGGGGTGGGGAATTCATTTCTAGATCCCGAGACTGGCTTTTGCCAACTGGATATCTCTGGTTATTTTGATCTCACACCAAAGGAGCAGCGCTGGCAGTTGTGGACCCGGCTGGAAAACATTCCTTCAGCTACGCAGCAGGCTAGTTTAACGCTGGCTTATAATCGAGCTGATGTGGCGGTAAGAGCCTCTCCATCTTTTCCATTTGCACGCCATATTCCCGAAGTGCCGGCCCACAATCCGGGCAACCCTTTCTCGAAACCGGCGCTTTTTTATGGACGAATTTTAGGGGTAGACTCGGCAGCCTCGCAGACTGACAGTAGTTATGAGCACGCGTTTATCTCGGCTGAGATTGAACGGCACATGCCATTGCTGTCTATTCGAGCCAGTATTACCCACAGTCGCAATGACGTGGATTATGAGCGCCGCGACACTCTGCTGCCGCAGTTAGAGGCTGCACTGGCAGGGCGGGGCGGCAGTAATGCTGAGCAGTATTGGAGCCCCTTATATGGCAGTGATAACGACCCAGCGCTGCTGCAGAGCCTGTTGGCTGACTGGGGTATGCGAGGTCGCTCCACGCTGACAGTGGCCGAGATGCTGGCCTCGACAGATTGGTACAGCAACCCTTTGGGGCAGCATGCGGTGGCTTTGGGTTTTCAGGTTCGCCGTGAGAGCCTGCGCCACAGTTTTGGACAGGCCTTTAATGATGGGCATTTCCTTACCTTAGGTGGCGGGCCAGATTTTGGCGGCAGTCAGCGCGTGAGTGCGATGTTTGCTGAATGGCACCAGCGTTTCAGTCCAGCGCTGACCATGGAGCTGGCGCTACGCCATGAGGACTACGATGGTCGCTTGGGCGTACTGTCACCCGGTTTGACTTTACACTGGCGGCCCACTGCGCCGCTGGCCTTGCGTGCTGCTTGGAGCCGATCCTTTGCAGCTCCCACATTATTTCAGCGTGTCGCTCAGCAGTCTTTTAGTACTGCTGTGATTGATCCGCAAACAGTAAATACGCCGATTTTTGTCAATAGTGTCGCAGAGGGTTCTCGCGATCTAGACGCTGCGGTTGCTGATGCCTGGTCCACTGGCCTCAGCTTAGGCGAGGGCTCTGCTACACGCTTGGATCTGGATATCTGGCACTACGCGATCGATGACTTGATCTTCAAGGAGCCCGCTCAGCGTATAGTGGATGCAGCGCTAAGAGGTGACCCCGCGGCCCAGGCGCGTGTCGATCGGGATCCATTAACCGGACAAATTGAACGAGTGACCACTGCTTTTGTGAATGGTGCTTCACTGCGCACCTGGGGGCTGGACGCTCAGCTGCAGCGGCGCTTATTACTCAAGGGCTTTGAGCTGTCGTCCTCGGCCCGTTTTAATTGGGTAGGTGGGTACAGTGTCAAAGATCAAGCCCGTAATTCGCAACGCCAAGCGCTTGGCTACCTCAATAGCACTTTGCCGGGGGTGAGCGCGATGCCACGCTGGCGAGCGCAGTTGCATCTCGATTGGAGCACTGGGTCACAGCGAGGCCGTTTGCAGCTCAATCATGTGTCGAGCTACTTAGATGAGGGCAATGATAATAAGCATATCGCCAGTAACACGACCTTGGATGCTCACTACCGCTGGACCCGCGAGGGCTGGACTCTTGGTGCGGGAGTTTTAAACCTGACTGATCGAGACCCGCCATCAGTCCAGAGCTTTCTGGGCTACGATAGCCGAACACATGATCCCAGAGGACGCCTCTGGTATGTTGAGTTAAACTGGCGCATCTAAGTCTTTTCACTACAGGGGGGGTGAAGTTCCTCCAGTTTCGTCTCCTTGCTGGGTTTCACCCAAACATGGAGAGACAAAATGAAAAGACCCAGAATTTCTTTCACCACCTCAACTGCACTCGCCCTTGCAGGATTTACCCTCCTGCCCATGGCACAGGCAGTTCAGGCGCAACAGGGCCCGGCCCTGGAAGAAGTGGTTGTTACCGGTAGCCACATTCGCCGCAAGAGCCAGTTTGATACACCTTCGCCCCTCTCGGTAGTCAGCCGTTCCGATATGATGGATCAGGGCGCCTCGACGGTTGTCGATGTGATCAAGAATCTCCCGGAGAACTCTGGGGCAGAGTTTCAGGTGGACAACCTGAACCAGCCACTGACCAGTGGTACTTCTAATATCAACCTGCGCAACCTCGGCTTGGGCTCAACCTTGGTGATGATCAATGGTCAGCGCCAAACCCTCAGTGCTGTGGCCGCAACCGACGGCAGCAGCTTTGTCGATACTAACTCACTGGTACCTTTTATTGCTTTAGAGCGCATCGAAGTCCTTAAGGACGGCGCCGCAGCGACCTATGGTTCCGATGCCGTGGCCGGGGTAGTGAACTTCTTAACCCGCGACGATTTTGAAGGCCTTGAAATTCAGGCTAAGTACCAGAGTGTCGATAGCGGTAGTCACTCAGACAGCGAGCTGGGTGTAATTTGGGGGGGTGGTAACGAGGCCACACACCTAGTGCTCGCCGCGAGCTATTTTGACCGCGATCCGCTGCAATCCAACGAACGCAAATTCACTGAAGGGACGGCGCTCTCTGGCCTTGGACAACCCGGTACCTTCCTGACTAGCCAAGGTTTTCAGGTCGATCCAGCCTGTGGCGTAACTGGCGGCTTCATCCGTTCCAATGGCTTCTGTGGCTTCGATTACTCGCCGTACTTTGATCTCAGTCCTGAAGAACAGCGCTGGCAGGTATTTGGCAAGGTCACTCATGACTTCAATGAAACCACAACGGGTAAGTTGGAAGTCTCTTACAGCGACACAGAAGTAGAAGTCATCGCTTCGCCCTCATTCCCTTTCGCGACCTTCTTCCCCACCGTGCCAGCGCATAACCCCGGTAACCTCTGGGGTGAAGATGTGCAATTCTTCGGTCGAGTTTTAGGTGCCGATGCCGGCCCTTCGCTTGCTGTCAACGAATATGAGACCACGCGTATAGCGGGCTCTTTGGATGGTAGCTTTAGCTCAGGTTGGTACTGGACTCTTAATGCCAGCTACAGTGAGCAGGAAGTTTTTTATGATAAGGGCGATGTACTAGAAGAGCGCGCAGTTGCGGCTCTGGAAGGTCGCGGCGGTCCCAACAACAATCAGTACTGGAACCCGCTTTACGATGCGAAAGATGATCCCGCGGTGATTGCCGACATGTTTGGCACCACCGGTCTGCGCGGTGAAACTAGCCTTTATACAGTAGACGCTATCGTTTCTGGCGACCTCATGGAGATCAGCTCAGGCACGGTACAGGCAGCCTTCGGTGTGCACTATCGCGATGAGGAGCTCTCTCACGATTGGAGTGATGACTTCAACAACAGGGCCTTCCTTAACTTGTTTGGTGGCCCTGATTACAGTGGCAGCCGAGATGTTTACGCGCTGTTCAGTGAATTCAATATTCCGCTGAGCGATACCTTAGAAATGCAGGCTTCTGCACGCTATGAAGATTACGGTTCCGGGTTGGACAGCTTAGATCCTAAGCTGGCTCTGTTGTGGCGCCCCAATGATCAGTGGTCGGTCCGCGGCAGTGTGGGTACGGCTTTCCGCGCGCCTTCATTGTTTCAGACTATCGCCACCCAGGCCACTCAGGCCAACATGTACGACCCCCTGACAGATAGCACGGTGTACCGCTCAGTACAGACTTTGGGTAACCCGAATCTGGAGCCAGAGGAAGCCGATGTCTTCAATACTGGTGTCACCTGGGAGCCTTCAGATGGCTTGGAATTCAGCCTAGACTACTGGTACTTCAAGTACGATGACTTGATCGTGAAGCAAATCCCTGACGTGGTCGTAGCTCAGGAAGCTGCTGATACGCTAGCTGGTCTAAGCGGCACTGATGCACAGCGCCGTGTGGTACGTGATCCAGCTAGTAACTTGATTACCTTTGTGAAGACTGACTTTATCAACGCTTCCTCGGCTGAGACCGATGGTTTGGATATGAGTTGGGCTTATCGCTTCTCACCACAGGACATGGGTAACTTCCGCTTTGGTGGTACTTGGAGCTGGATGAATCGCTATGACCTGCGCGAAGGCCCCAACTCCAAGAAGGTTGATGCTGTGGGCAGCCGCAATAAGCTGAACTTCGCCCGCTCAATGCCGGAGTGGCAGGGTAATATTAACCTCACTTGGATGCAGGGTTCACACAGCGCGGCAGCCTACCTGCGTTATACCGACAGCTATGTGGACGATGGCAACAACACTAAGATCGACAGCCACTCGACACTTGATTTACGCTATGCCTATGAGTTCGAAGAACTGGGCTCGGGTAGTGCGACGGTCGCAGTAGGTGCGGTTAACGTCACCGACGAACAGCCACCGACTGTGGTTGATTTGTTGGGTTACGATACTAAGGTCCACGACCCCCGTGGTCGTATGTTCTACTTGAACCTGAGCTATACTTTCTAAGCGGCGACTTAGATACAGGCGGGGCAGAGATGCCCCGCCTTTTTTTTGAGGAGAAACAAAATGTCAGAACATAGGATCGATGCTTTGGAGCGACGCCTACAGCGCGCTGAAGATGAGCTGGCCATACGTAATCTCGTGGCCAGATACGGAATGGCTGCTGACTGTGGCGATGTACAAAGCGCTTTGGAGTGCCATCTCCCGAATGCTGTTTATGTCGTTTCCGCCCCGCGCTCTGGCCGCGACAGTGATGCCCCAGATACTGATCTAGAAATGCATGGCCACCAGGCAATCAGCGATATGCTGAGCTCTGATATGCACCAGTCGCTGTTACCCGGCTGTGCCCATACCGTTGGTCCTTTGACGGTAGATGTCGACGGCGACAAGGCACGAGCGACCGGCTACTCTCGGCTCTATCACAATAATGCTGGGCGGCCTGAGTTGATGCGTTTAGGGATCAATGAGTGGCAGCTGAGCCGCCAAGATGGTCGCTGGTACATTGCCAAACGTACTTCGCGTCTCTTATCTGAGGATGCTGCTGCAGAGCTTTTGCAGCGCGCTGCTTGGGAGTGGGGCTAAGATTTATCGAGATACTTCACAGGCTGATCTTTCAGATCACATCCTGCATGCCTTACAGTATTAGTCGATGGTAAACAGTCCGAGTAAAAAAGGAGCTGCTTCGGTGAGTGAGCTACAAAACTCTGAGCATGATCGCGATGCCTTAAGACGTGCGATTAAAGACAGCGATTCCTATCGCCTAGCACATCAGGACCTCGACTTTTTGTCGAGCGAGGACCTTCGTGGCTTACGTCTGCACTTAGAGCTGCTTAAACCAGAAGCTGAGCTGCGTCGGCAGGGGATCAGTTCAACTGTGGTCGTTTTTGGAAGTGCTCGAGTTATTGCTCCAGAGCGGGCGCAGAGTGAACTGGCTGAGCTGGAGGCAGAGATTGCCAGCGCCCCCTGTGGTGATGCCGAGAAAAATATTGAAGCCAAAAACATAGCTAGACGCCGGCTGGCGCAGGCTCGCTATTATGACGAGGCTCAGCGCTTCGCTTCTTTGATTTCTTGCCGCTTTCAAAAAGAGGGGCGCAACGATTTTGTTGTTGTCACTGGCGGTGGCCCCGGCATTATGGAGGCGGCCAATCGGGGGGCCTTTGAAGCGGGTGCCCGCTCGATAGGTTTAAATATTACTCTGCCATTTGAGCAGGAACCTAATCCTTATATTAGTCCTGAGTTGGCTTTTCAGTTTCATTATTTCGCGCTGCGAAAAATGCACTTCTTACTCCGAGCACGAGCGCTGGTGGCCTTTCCAGGAGGCTACGGAACCCTCGATGAGCTCTTTGATGTATTGACCTTGATACAGACTGGCAAGATGACGCCAATCCCGATTGTGTTGGTGGGAAGTGAATTCTGGACACGGGTCGTTGATTTCGACTATTTGGTAGAAGAGGGTTTTATCAACTCAGAAGATGCACAGCTCTTTAGCCGTGTCGATACGGCGGAGGATGCTATGGCCATTTTAGAAGATTTTTATGCCAGCTCCACCAATGGCACTAAAGACCAATAAGCTTTTACCGCCTGAGGCCTCAGAGGATATCCATTGCCGAGCTCAGGCTGGCACTCATAGCGCTTGTTCTAAATTGATAACTTATCAGCTTTAAGCATAACTATCGGCAGCGCACTACTACGAGATTTAGATGGGCATTCCTGTCGAGCCGAGAGAAGTTTGACTGTAACATACTGGTTAAGAACTCTTAATGAGTAAAGAGACATCAGCTATGGCACCTGCGTCTTACCTTCATATCCCATATTGGCTTTGGTTGGTCGCAGTGCTGGGTGTTGCACTGTCACTGGCTGCGGCTGATCGGGCTAGGAATGCTGCTGAGGCAGAAGCCAATCAAGAGCTAGCCTATACTGCGAGCCAAGTAACACTGCGCATTGAAGAGCGACTCGATGCCTATGCCCTGATATTGCGTGGTGCAGCAGCCTTTTGGAGCGCCTCAGATCAGGTTGAGCGTAATGACTGGTATGACTATGTTGGGCATTTGCAGGGGCCGCATCATCTTATAGATGTTGAGGGAATTGGCTTTGCCCTGCATGTACCGCAAGAGCGCCTTGCAGCACATCTTCAAGCAATACGAGAAGAAGGTTTTGACGATTATACAGTTCAGCCTGCTGGTATTCGCTCTAGCTATGCGCTAGTCCATTACTTGGAGCCTTTTAAGGGGCCTAACCGCTACGTATTAGGCTACGATATGTTTTCCGAGCCAGTTCGCCGTGCCGCCATGGAGCAGGCTCGTGATACAGGGCAGGCAGCACTAACGGCTAAGCTCCAATTGGTGACAGAGAGCAGTGCTGATAGTCAGCCCGCTGCATTGATGTATGTGCCGGTTTATCATCGTTCCATGCCCTTAAATAGCATTGCCGATCGCCGCGCTGCGTTACTTGGCTGGGCTTATATGCCTTATCGTATGCGCGACTTGGTGGGTGGTATTCTGCGTGAGTATGACTGGAGTAAGGACTCCGCCATCAGTCTACACATCTATGACGGTCCTGAGGCCAGAGCAGATAAACTGCTTTTTTACAACACTGCATTGGATGATGAGCTCGCCAGTTCCTCGCAATGGCGGCAGATAGATTTTAGAGGCCGCAACTGGTTGTTCGGCTTTAACTACCGTGATCCGCATGCCGTACTGGACCAGACCGAAGCCTGGTTAATCTTGTTCGGCGGTCTAATCCTGACCTTTTTACTCTGTGCTCTGATTGCCTCCTTGCAGGGTACGCGAGTCCGTGCTCAGCGGATGAGTGAAGAGTTAAGTGAAACTATTCAGCAACGTGAGATACAGCTTGAGAAGGCTATTACCCGTTTGCAGACTATTGCCAGTCGCATTCCTGGAATGGTCTATGAGTTTCGTCTCGAAGCCAATGGTCATATGAGCTTTCCTTTCGCTAGCGAAGGAATAAGCCATGTCTACGGTGGCACTCCAGAAACTGTGCGTCATGATGCGACACCTGCCTTCTCTGTGATCCATCCCGATGACTTAAAAGAGCTGAAGCAGTCGATACTGCAATCGAGTAAGGACCTCAGTCCTTGGCGCCATGAGTATCGAGTTAGCCTGCCTAGTATTGAACAAGATAGATGGTTGTTTGGCGATGCTTTGCCACATCGAGATCAGGAGGGTGGGGTCACGTGGTACGGTGTCATTATAGATATCACCGAGCGTAAAGAGGCTGAGTTTGCGCTTCGTGCTGCCCACACTGAGGCGCAGCGCTTTCGTACCGCCCTCGATCATGTTGCGGCAATTATCTACATCAAAGATAAAGATCTCCGTTATACCTACGCTAATCGCGCAGCTCTTGAAAACGTAGACTTTGATGCTGAGTCAATAATCGGTCGTGTAGATAAGGATCTCTTCCCCAAAGATACCGCCGATCGCTTATCTGCGATTGACCGTCGGGTGATTACCGGCCAGCACAACACTGAGGAAGTGGTGATTCGCGATAGCGATGGCAATCGACGAGTCTATTTAGAACTTAAAACGCCCATGCGAGATAACGCCGGTGAAATTGTTGGTATTTTGGGAATCTCTAGTGAGATTACTCAGCTCAAAGAGCACGACCGGCAATTGGAGTATTTGGCTCATTATGACGCCCTAACTGAGTTACCCAACCGTGTGTTTTTTGCTGAACGACTCGAGCAAGCCATGCTTCATGAAGACCGCTATGGCGGGCGGCTTGCAGTAGTTTATTTAGATCTTGATAACTTCAAAGAGATCAATGACCGCTACGGGCATGAGGCGGGCGATCACTTGCTGATAACATTGGCCCACCGGCTGCGTCAGGTAACCAGAGAAACTGATACCTTGGCCCGTTTGGGTGGTGATGAGTTCGTGGCAGTACTGGTAGGTCAACATACTCTAGAGGAGGCCGAGCCTATGCTGCGTCGTCTGCTTAGAGTGGCGGCGCAACCGGTATCCTATGAGGGCAACTTACTTAAGGTCAGCGCCAGTATAGGTGTCACTTTTTACCCTCAAGATGAGCCCTTAGAAGCTGACCAATTGCTGCGCCAGGCCGATCAGGCGATGTATCAAGCTAAGTTGGCTGGCAAAGGGCGCTTTCAGCTTTTTGACCCTGAGCATGACCGCTCCATGCGCAGCCTTCACAGGGAGCTTGATCGAGTCGAACAGGGCTTAGATAAGAGCGAGTTTTTTCTCCTCTATCAGCCTAAGGTGAATATGCGCAGTGGCGAGCTTATTGGCGCCGAGGCATTGTTGCGCTGGCAACACCCTGAGCTTGGACTACTTCTCCCTGGGCAGTACCTGCCATTTATAGAGGGACATAGTCTCATGGAGACCTTGGGTGATTGGGTGCTGCGAGAAGCTTTGGCTCAAGCCGCCAAATGGCATCAAGCAGGTCTAGAGATACCCGTGAGCGTTAACATTAGTGCAAGACAACTGCATCAGTTGGATCTGGCTGGGCGCATCGAGGAGCTGTTAAAGCTCTATCCCGAGCTTCCATCAGGCCGTCTTGAATTAGAAGTTTTGGAGACCGGTGCCCTAGAGGATTTAGCCTTAGTGACTGACTTGCTCAACACTTGTGTCCGCATGGGTGTAAGTGTGTCCCTAGATGACTTTGGCACAGGCTACTCTTCACTCACTTATCTTAAGCGCTTGCCTGCGAGCACGGTTAAAGTTGATCAGAGCTTTGTGCAAGACGTGCTCGATGCACCTGAGGACTTCAAGATCCTGCTCGGTATTTTAGGCATGGCCCGTGCTTTTGAGCGACAAGTCATTGCTGAGGGTGTTGAAACCATAGAGCATGGCAAACTGCTGCTGCGCTTGGGCTGCGAATTTGGCCAAGGTTTTGGTATTGCCAAACCAATGCCGGCGGAGTCCTTGCCTGCGTGGTATCAAGAGTGGCGACCACCGCCATCCTGGGCAGAGCTAAGCCCAATACCCTCAAATCAAATGCCCCTAATAGCGGCTGCAGTGGAGCACGGGGCCTGGCGGCGCCAGCTAAAACGCGCTTTGCACAGTGGCGAACCCCACGAGTTCACTCTCTTAGAGTCGGCCCACTGTCGTTTTTGCGATTGGTTGCAGCGTCATAAAGAGCGAAATATCAGCGTTTTTGAGCAATTAATTAAAAAGCATAGCGAGTCGCACAAGCTTATTGATGAGCTAGTCAAAGAGCCAAGGACTGTTAATGATAGCTCTCGCCAGCAAGCGATCGAGGCTCTCTGTGATGGCTTAGATGAACATATTGAGAACTTGCTGGGCTGATTGCTCAGTAGTTGTTAAGCGCACACAATTGTTTATTCAAAGAACAGTCGCCCTCTTATGATCTGCTGGGATCTTAGAGCAGTGATCAAGCTTGCCGTATTCGTTCTGCTATTAACTAGAGTCTTATTTTGAAGTCGCTTTACCCAAGGAGTTTAGATAATGAAAATTGCTTGCCCCCATTGTTTGCAGCTAAACCAAGTGCCAGAGCAGCGCATTAATGAGCGACCAGCTTGCGGTAAGTGTAAAAAGGCTTTGTTCACCGGCAAGCCGATAGTTTTAAATAGTGACAATTTTTCAGCCATTGTCCATAAGTCAGAACTGCCGGTGGTGGTAGATTTTTGGGCGCCATGGTGTGGGCCTTGCCGAAGCTTTGCGCCAACTTTTGCTGAAGCGGCTAATTCCCTGGAGCCACAGCTGCGTTTTGCCAAGCTAGATACCGAGGACCAAGGACAATTGGCATCGCGCTTTAATATACGCTCAATCCCGACACTGGCTATTTTTAAAAATGGTAAAGAGCTTGCTAGGCAGTCTGGGGCAATGCCCAAGAAAATGCTCTATCAGTGGTTGCAGCAGCATTGCTAGGCCTAAAAGTTAACAGCCAGCGCCTTTATTTACCTTGAAGTTAACAAGCACTCATAGCTTCTATTGGCGGGGGTGCTGGCGTACAAAGTGGCACTTTTATTCCTGAATTTGGCATCGGGAATGAGCGTCTTTTTATTGCTTCAGATGACAGGTATTTCTACTCCCTTTAGCACTCGAAAAATAAAAACCCTTGAAAATCAATGACTAAGGCTATATGGTTGCGCGCATCTTTGGCCATAGAGGAGATTATTTTGTCTAGCAAAAGAGTTGCCATACTTGGTGCCGGGCCCAGTGGCTTGGCGCAATTAAGAGCTTTTGAAGCGGCTCGTCAGTCCGGTAGGGAAGACCTCCCAGAAATCATTTGTTACGAAAAACAAGCTGACATTGGCGGTATGTGGAATTACACATGGCGCACAGGTTTAGATAAAAACGGTGAGCCAGTCCACGGCAGTATGTACCGTTACCTTTGGTCAAACGGCCCCAAAGAGTGCCTAGAGTTCGCCGATTATTCTTTTGATGAACATTTCGGTCGCGCAATTCCTTCTTATCCGCCTAGGGCAGTACTCAAAGATTACATCATGGGGCGGATAGACCAGCAAGCCATTAAAAAATATATACGCTTCGAGTGCCCAGTGCGCTGGGTTGAGTATGACGACGATAGTAAAAAGTTTACCGTCACGGTTACCAACCATAAAACGAACACCCAAGAAGTAGAAGAGTTTGATTATGTAGTGGTCGCCACAGGACATTTCTCGACACCTAACATGCCGTTTTTTAAAGGTATCGATAAATTCCCTGGGCGAGTATTGCATGCCCATGACTTCCGGGACGCTTTGGAGTTTGAAAACAAAGATGTCTTGGTGGTTGGCTCAAGCTACTCTGCTGAAGACATTGCTTCCCAGTGTTTTAAATACGGCGCCCAATCGATCACCATCAGTTACCGCAGTCAGCCCATTGGCCACACTTGGCCAGAAGGAATGGAAGAGCGTCCCTTAGTTACCCACTTTGAAGGCAATATCGCGCATTTTAGTGATGGCAGTACTAAAGGGTTTGACGCTGTCATTATGTGCACCGGCTATCTTTTCCACTTCCCGTTCTTGCCCGATGAGCTGCGTTTAATTACTGAAAACTGCATGTACCCCAATAATTTGTATAAGGGCGTGCTATTCCAGCCTAATCCGCAATTAATCTATTTGGGTATGCACGATCAGTACTACACCTTCAACAAGCTCGATGTTCAGGCTTGGTATGCTCGCGATATTATCCTGGGAGATAAAGTCTTAGCAGATGCGAAAACGCGCCAAGCTGATATAAAAATCTGGCGGGATCGCCACGACAAACTGGACGGCTCAGATGAGCAAAACATCGACTTCCAAGCGGATTATATCCTCGATTTATTAGCGCTGATTGACTACCCAGATTTCCCTGTGAGAGAGCAGGCTGAACTGTTCAAGCAGTGGCTGCGTGATAAGCAGGAAAACATCATGGGATACCGGGAAAAAACTTATCCCTCTACCATCACTAACACCATGGCGACTGAGTTACCTAAGCCTTGGTTAGAGATTAAGGATGATTCCCTAGAGAGCTTTATGTCCCTGGATTTTGTGGAAGCTACTGTCGATTGATGCCTCTTGCTCAGCTAAGTGTTTGTCTAGGGGGGCTTAGCTGAGCGTAGTTTTTGCGTGGGCTTAAGCTGAGTACTTAATAGAGCGCGGAGTTCTACCTTGGCGGCAAAGGTGGCGCGTTAGGCAAATAAGCTTGCTGGCTTGTTGATTCCGGTTCCTAGGCTTTGCGGCCAGCTCGCTGTCGCTGCCACTCGAAAATACCCATACCGGCCGCCATTGATATGACAAAGACCAGGGCTTTTGCTTGGCCAGCTCCCAGAGCAACTATTGCCGGGCCTGGACAAAAGCCCGCTAAACCCCAACCGACCCCAAAGCCCAGACTGCCAATAATCAGTGCTGGGTCGATTTGGGTCGCCGTGGGTAGGCGCATAGGTTCTCCTAGCAAGCTGGTTTTTCGGCGGCCGGCCAGGGCAAAGGCAAACACCCCTACAGCGACCGCGCCTGCCATAACTAAGCCCAGGCTGGGGTCCCAGTCGCCGGTGATGTCGAGAAAGGCCAAGACTTTTTGTGGGTTCACCATGCCAGAGAGAATAATGCCAATGCTAAAAATTACCCCGACGATCAAAGCAGAAATATAGCGGTTTTTCATTTTAGACTCCTATCAGGTGGCGCATGGCCCAAACCGTAATAAAGCCAGTGGCCATAAAGCAGGCAGTGGCTAAGAGTGAGCGAGGCGAGAAACGTGAAACGCCGCATACCCCGTGGCCACTAGTGCAGCCAGAGCCTAGGCGCGTACTGTAGCCAACGAGGAGGCCCGCTAGGATAATCATTGGGTAGCCAGCGTCGATCCGAATGGCTGGCAGTCGGCCAAACATCTGCCATAGGAAAGGTGTTAACAGCAAGCCGCCGATAAAGGCAACACGCCATAATACATCGCCATCAGCAGGGCGTAGCAGTCCTCCCATAATGCCGCTGATGCCAGCCACGCGACCGTTCAATAAAATAAATAGTGCCGCGGCCAGCCCTATTAACACACCGCCAGCCAAAGCCGACCAAGGCGTGAAGGCTATCCAGTCAATGTTCATCTTATGTGCTCCTAATGCTCAGGTTGAGGCCTAGCGAGGCCAGTGAAAAGCTGTGGCGCTGATTTAGCGCTTTACTAGGTATTTGTACCCTAAAAAAGCGATAAATACAGCAGCTCACTGCGCTCTATACTGTAGTTTTGCAAGTTGCTGTCGCGGCCTTCATGCTGTGCTGACAATCAATACTCTTTAGATACAGGTGAACTGGTCCATGGCAGTAGCTTCTCGGGAGCTTGAACATTTAGCGCGCTGTGATGCGCAACTGGTCGATATTGTTAAAGATATTAAATTACTCAGTAGCTTGAGCTGGCCGCGAGAAGCGCGGGAGAGATTTTTAGCAGCCTGGGGGCGAGGTCAACCGCGCCTGCCTCAAGTGAGCTATGAAACACCTTCCCAGGCGGCGACAATTGCTCAGCTTGAGACATTAAAATCTCGTTTAGACAGTACCCATCCCATCGCGCGTTACCTGCGCTCGACGGCTCAGTCTTACCTGACAGCTGCGCGACTTTTGGAGTCGCTGGGTACACCTGAGATGACTGCCCACGCTATTGCACTGTATGGCAAACCGGGTGACTCTTTGGCGGGGGGGAAGGTAAATAATATTGATGCCGCCCAGCATTTTATTGCAGTGACCCGCGATTATGATCGAGTGCAGGGGATTCATGAGGCAGATTACAGTTTGTCTGCTGAAACACTACAAAAAGAGCTGTCATCGCGGATCACGCCATTTTTTGATCGGCACCAGGTGTCTGTGGTCATTGACCATGACTTGGCCTCCAAAGCAGCTGCTGGCGCTACCCGAATCCGCTTGCGCGGTGGGACAAGCTTTTCAGAGTACGATTTAAATCAATTATTGGAGCACGAAGCTTTTGTACACAGCCTGACTGCCCTTAATGGCCGAGAACAGCAGCATTTTAAAAGTTTTGGTTTGGGTGCGCCTCGTACCACAGCGACGCAAGAGGGCTTGGCAACATTTGCCGAGTTGGTTACTGGGGCGGTCGATATTAGCCGTATGCAGCGAATTGCCCTGCGCATTATTGGTATCGACAAAGCACTCAACGGCGCAGACTTTATTGAGGTGTTCCGTTTCTTTCTGGAGGCGGGGCAGACAGAAGTTGAGAGTTTTAACTCGTCGATGCGGGTATTTCGCGGTGCCCCTTTAAGCGGTGGGCACGCCTTTACTAAGGATACGGTGTACCTCCATGGTTTGATGGAGATACACACCTTTTTCCGCTGGGCACTACAACACCAAAAACTAACACTCTGCCGCTATCTCTTTGCTGGGCGTATGACAGTCAACGATGTGATTCGCTTAGCACCCTATTTCGATGAGGCTGTCATCACGCCGCCTTATTACCTGCCGCCGTGGATGAAAAAAACCAATGGTTTGGCGGCTTACCTAGCATTTTCAGTATTCGCCAACCGTATCCCCATTGAGGAGTTGGGCGAGGACTATGGCTTTGATGATGTGGCAGTTTTGGGTGGCTAGCAGCGCGCAGACCAAGCCCTCGAGAGAGCTTGGTTGCTGTTAGCTAGCGCAAACCGCAGTCTGCTTTCAGCGAGTCACGTAACTCCAGCAGCTCCTCATCTTCCCAGTCTTTTCCTGGGGGCAGGTTGCCCCATACTGGCTGCGGCCAGCAGGCGTCACCTTCACGTCGCCCTAAAAGGTGCAGGTGCATTTGTGGCACCTGGTTACCCAGTCCGGCGAAGTTAACCTTAGGGTAGTGCAGCTGCTGCTTTACAAATTGTGATAAGGCACGGCAATCGGCCATGACCTGATGTAGCGTGGCTGCGGGTAGATCCAGCAGGTCATTGCAGTTAGTTTCTGGCACTAAGATAAACCAGTGTAGCAGCGAGTTACGCGATAACAGCAGGGTGCCGGAGTCGAGACGGCCCAGTACATGGCAGTCACTGAGCAGTTGCGGATGGATAGACTGGTTGGGGGTACTCACAGTGGCTCCTAAAATAACGGCTTGAGTTAAGTGCACTAGTGTACCTGCAGTACAAGCAGGAGGTTAGCTCTAGAGAGCTGATTGATGCTAGCACTGTAATTCACATTGGCTGTTGAGCGCTGTGTTTAGCCTGAAGGATTTAGCTCTGGCATAAGGCAGCAGTCACCACTCATTGCCTGGGAGGAGAGAGCTTGGCTCTTAGGTCGCCTTTTAGGGGTGCTTTACTAGTGCCGCCTGCCTGTGTAGTCTTAATACTATCCGTACCCTGTGTGAGTCGTATAAGGGTACTGAAACATGCTATCGTTAGATGCAGACTTGAAAACACACAAAGAAAGAAATGGGGATACCTTATGAAATTACCGCAAATAGCCACAGCAGTATTCGCAGCAGCTGTCGTACTGACGACTCCAGCTTGCAGCAAGGATGATGTCGAAAAGACTAAGAGCTCTGTTTCAGAAGCGGCCGAAACCGTAAAGCAGAAAAGTAGCGAAGCTGTTGATGCCACCGGTGATGCGCTTGAAGGTGCTGGTGACACTGTATCAGATAAGTGGAACGACACTAAAGACGCCGCAGCTGATATGGCTGACGAAACTGGCGATGCTCTCAGAGGTGCCGGTGACGCTGTATCGGACAAGTGGAGCGATGCCAAAGACGCCATGGGCGACCTGAAAGATGACGCTGGTGACAAGCTTGAAGATGCCGGTGACGCTGTAGGGGATGCGGCAGATGATGCAGCTGACGCGACTAAAGATGCTGCTGAAAAAGCCAAGGCCAAGCTGAACAACTAAGGCTTTGTAGAGCAACACAAGAAGTAGCAAGGGCCGGGGTGTTTTAACACTCCGGCTTTTTTTGTACTTTACTCTGCCGGTGGCTGGGCTGCTTCTGTAGTGCCTAGGCCCATTTCCTTTGCTTTGCGTTTGGCAATACGTCTAGCTAAACGCTGTAAGTCGACGGTACTGTCTAGCTCGTCGACAATCTCCATGCCCAGTAGGGTTTCAAAGATATCTTCCATGGTGATGACGCCATCTACGCCACCGTATTCGTCTACCACCAACATCATGTGAGTGCTCTGTTCCAGCATCACCTCAAAAGCGCGCAATAGGTCGATAGCCCCAATTAGGGCCGGCAGTGGGCGACGGTATTGCTGCAGCGTCTTGTCTCTCTCGCCACGGACCTGGGCTGAGATTAAATCAGATCGTAGAACAAATCCGGTCACTTGGTCCTGATTGGCACCATAAACAGGTATGCGCGAGAAAGGTTCGTCTTCACAATCGCTAAAATAGCTGGCTACCTTAAGGTCCTCTGGCAGCGAAAAAAGTACTGGCCGCGGTGTCATGACATCTTTGACCCGCATATCGCGCAGCAGTAAGAGGTTGCGCAAAATGCGCGACTCATTGTTTTGCAGTTCGCCTTCCATTTCACCCAATTCGGCCATAACCGAAAACTCCTCGCGGCTGAGCCCGCGCAGAGGCTGACCTTTGGACAGGAGTCGAGTTAGTCCATTGGACATCATGACAAAGGGGTAGAGGAGAATAATCATCCAGTGCAGCATAAAAGACACTGGCGAAGCTAGCTTGCGCCAATAAAAAGCACCGAGGGTTTTAGGGATAATCTCCGAGAACACTAAGACTAAAAAGGTCAGTACCGCCGAGAAAACGCCGAGTAGATGGCTGCCAAACACGACACTGGCCTGGGCACCTGCGCCTGCAGCTCCGACGGTATGGGCGATGGTATTTAGTGTCAAAATAGCCGCCAGTGGGCGGTCGACATCTTGCTTGAGGCGTTTTAGGCGGGCTCCCGCAGGGTTGCCCTCCTGCTCTAGCAGGTGGGCGTAGGCGGTACTTATGCTTAGCAGCACGGCTTCTGCAACTGAACACAAAAAGGAGACGCCTAAAGCTAGACTGACATACAAAATTAATAAGGACATCGGGCTATTGTATACATCCTCAAGTCGGGCTGTAAGACTATAAAGGGCACACAGTGATGGCAATCTGCGTTACCATACTAAGGTCACTCAAATCTATGAGGGAGTATTGTGGACAATTTGCGCAATAAGCTAGGGATAGCAGCCTTATCACTGCTATTAGGTAGTGCCTGGTCATGGGCACAGCCTTTGGCTCACCAGTCAGATTGGATGGAGCTGGTTAAGGGCTATAAGGGTAAGCAGCTGGGGGCGGAATTACGCGATATCCAAGCAGAGGATGCCTTTGGTAGACAGGCGATCACCATTGCGATACCTAAATCAGCCATTGCTCACCCCGACACCATGGAAGAAGTGCGAGTAATAGGGCGACGCCCTGAAGCCATTGAGTTTGAGTTCCCTCTGGAGTTTAGCTATGAATGGGTAGCAGACTATGACAATGACTACTACGGCTTAGTGCTTCATTTGGGTAAAGATGCTCGTATTCCATTTCGTCTCTATATGGAATCGAGAACGGGCTTTACTAATTAGCAGGTCTAGTTTGCTCGCTTAAAGGCTCGCAATACCTGGCCATTTAAGGAGCGATAGAAATAAATCGCATTTTTAGTTGTAGAACGCTTGACTCCGTAAGGTCGCATAATTATAGTACGCCACCTCAAACAACGCGCCTGTAGCTCAGCTGGATAGAGTACCTGGCTACGAACCAGGCGGTCGCACGTTCGAATCGTGCCAGGCGCGCCATATCACACTGTTAAATCAGTGACTCAAAAGCCCTCCACAGTGAGGGCTTTTTTGTGCCACTTAATATCAGTGGCACTGCTACTTGAGCCCCATCCCCAGATATTATCTCCATGCGTCCTCGCTAGAACTGTGGGCTCTACACACTTATCGCGGTCCTGGCAGTCTGATAATGCAGGTATCAAGCATCAGTTATGCGCTAAAACCCTCACAAGGTCGGAGTTAAATGGCGTATCCGCAGTTCGTTCAGCTTAGGTTCAGCTAGAGTTCAGCTCAGGTTCAGTAGGCCTCAGTTACAGTGATTGTGAGTTTGGCGCGGGATAGCTACCGCGCTTACCACCAACTGATAATGGAGAGCTATTTAATGAGAACGATCTGCAAATATTTCGCAGTGGGAGCTGCCCTGAGTGTCGCTGCTTTTTCCACTCACGCCGCCGATAACTTTGTCGGTTTGACTTGGGGGGAAACGAGTAACAACATTCAAAGCTCTAGCTCACTGAAAAAAAACCATCCCAATGCACGTCTAGACCATGTCATTAGAAACGAAGGTACTTGGAATGTCCGTGCTGGTCAGCAAAGTGATCAGGGACGCTACTACCTGAGCTACCAGAATGTCTCTGGCAGCCACAATGCCTATAAGTTGCGACAGCAAAACCTGATGGCTAGCTATGATGTGTTTTTGCCCATTGCCGACCAGACCAAACTCTTTGGTGGGGCAAGTCTTGGTTTGACCAAGTTGGAACAGGAGTCCAGAGGCTACAGACGCGATAGCGACTTGGGCTATGCTGGCGGTTTGCAGCTGGGTATATTGCAACAGCTTGCGGACAATGTTTCACTTGAAGGTGGTTACCGCTATCTTCGCAGTAACGCTAAAACTAAGTTGGCTCCCCGTGGCATGAGAAAAGATGGTTCACTGAGATTGCATAGTAGTGAACAGTTCTATTTGGGTGTTAACTACAGTTTCTAAACTGAGCAGTCGATCCGCTTAGTAGAGCGTCGCAAGCCCATCCCTTTTGCGGTTGGGCTTGTATGCCTTAATTGAATCAATCTAACACTGCCTGGAGTATCTAATGAAACTGCTGTTGGTGGAAGACGATGCCCTACTGCGACATCATTTGTCTACCCGCCTTGGCGACTCCGGTCATATCGTTGATGCTGTTGAGAATGCTGAAAATGCGCTGTTTCAAAGCACAGAATATCACCACGACTTAGCAATCGTTGACCTGGGCCTGCCCGGCATGAGTGGATTAGACTTGATTCGCCAAATGCGTAGTCAGGGCAAAACCTTCCCTATCTTAATTCTCACCGCCCGGGGTAATTGGCAGGATAAAGTTGAGGGCTTAGCTGCCGGGGCTGATGATTACGTGGTTAAGCCTTTTCAGTTTGAGGAGCTGGAGGCTCGGCTCAACGCACTTTTGCGTCGTTCATCTGGCTTTGTGCAGCCCGCTATTAACGCAGGCCCCATACAGCTCGACCTGCTGCGCAAGCAGGCGCTAGCCAATGAACAGCCGCTGCACTTGACCGCCTATGAGTATCGTATTCTTGAGTATCTGATGCGCCACCATCAGCAGGTGGTCGCCAAGGAGCGCCTTATGGAGCAGTTGTATCCTGACGATGAAGAGCGGGATAGCAATGTGATTGAGGTGCTGGTGGGCCGTTTACGCCGTAAGATTGAGAGCGCCTGCGCTATGCAGCCGATTGAGACTGTAAGAGGGCAGGGTTACCTGTTTACTGAAGCTTGCCAGTGACCCCTTCATTACGCGTCCGTCTGATCTCCAGCGCTACCGGCCTGACCGTGTTGTTTATGCTGGTGCTGTTGCCCGTGCTGCAAAATGTTCTCACTCAAGCGCTGGAACAAATTACTGAGCAGCGTCTAGCTGCGGATGCCAACACCCTTATCTCAGCGGCGCAAATAGTCGATGGGCACTTGCAGATGCCAGCACAGTTGCCCGATGAAGAGTTCAACCTGCCCGGCGCGACCTTGCTTGGTTATATCTACGACAGTGCGGGTAAGTTGGTATGGCGATCTGGCTCCACTAGTGAAGTGGAAGCGGTTTATCACCCTCGTTACGATGGTGGGGTAACCGATTTTTTAAAGTTCACCGATAACAGCGGCGAGGAATATTATGTCTATGACGTCGAGCTGCATCTAAACGGTGATCACAGCATACCATTTAGCTTTATTACCATGTTGCCCAGCAGCGAGTTGCAGCCCTTGCTGCAGGCTATGCACAGGCAACTCTATCGCTGGTTAGGCGGTGGCATGCTGGTGTTGATATTTTTGTTGTGGCTTGGTCTGACTTGGGGCTTTCGCTCGCTTCGTGGACTGTCCCGAGAGCTAGATCAGGTTGAAAGTGGCGCAATTGAGAGTTTGAGTGATACGCATCCCCGCGAGCTATTGCGCCTGACCCGCTCCCTTAACCGTCTGCTGGCAAGCGAGCGGCGACAACGCGAACGCTACCGAGACTCACTCAGTGACCTAGCTCACAGCTTGAAGACGCCCTTAGCCGTTTTACAGAGTGTCGCAGAAAACATCAGACCAGTGCCGGCCAACAGCGAGCACGCTCGAGTGCTAGCCAGTCAGGTTGAGCGCATGAGTCAGCAAATTGATTATCAGCTGCAGCGAGCCAGTTTGCGTAAAAGTGGTCTCGTTCAACACCGAGTAAAGCTGCTTCCCCTGCTGGAGCTGCTTAGCGAGGCCCTAGATAAAGTGTACCTCGATAAGCAGGTGGTACTGCATAAGTCCTTTGACGATGATTTTTGGGTGCCTATGGAAAAAGCTGCGCTACTGGAGCTGTTGGGCAACCTGTTGGAAAATGCTTATCGACTTTGCCTGCGTGAGGTCCGTGTATCCGCGCGCTATCGCGCGAAAGTGTGCGAGTTGCTGGTTGAAGATGATGGCCCTGGAGTGCCCGCAGAGCAGCGCCAGCGAATTGTCCGCCGCGGCGAGCGCTTAGATACCCAGCACCCTGGGCATGGTATTGGCCTGTCCGTTGCTAAAGATATTATTGAAAGCTACGACGGTGAACTCAGCTTGCATGATTCTGAGCTTGGCGGTGCGGCATTTGTGGTCCAGCTGACTGTTGAAGGTCCTTTAAATAACTTAGCTAGCAAGGCATCCCCAGCCTGATACATTGCTGCTCAGCCATAGTCTTTCCTCTGTTTTAATATCTCCCGCCTGTTCTAGCGCCTTCTTTAGAGCCATTAGTGGGCCGTTTTTATATCACTAGCACATAAATGGGGCAGTTACTTCACTTGAAAAATAGCTGACTCTGTATTTAGATTGCCGGCGCTGCAGTAATTCGAGCTGCTGGATACTCATTTTAGCTGCCTCCGTGCCACTTCCTTGACTTTTTATGGGCTTTTGAGCGATTTACTAGTGGCCAAGGTGCTTGAAATGCTTGGGAAGCTCTGTCTGTGCTGTCAGAACTCCATGGCATTGGTTTTGTTTACTGAACTTTAATGTTATCTGTCACCGCTCTGTGAAACACTGTGTGGGCGGCATAGTCTAAGCAAGGCTTGGCAGGTCCTAACGTACAGCTCTGGTTTTACTAACTGTAGTGGCGGGGCAGGTGTGAGTAGGGGCTAAACTCTCACTGGCTGAACCTATAACGCGATACGAATCAGGATAGGCATGAAAAAAGCTGTTACGGTTGTAGTTCTTCTACTTATTGTCACTGCACTGGCTTGGCCCAAGGTGGCACCCTTACTCAATCAAGAAGCTGTTGCTGAGACAGCTCCCAGTGTAGAAAGGCAGTTGCCTGCTGTGGAAACCCTCAGGCTTGAGCCCGCAGCTTTTGAAAGCAAGCTCACTTTCAATGGTTCATTGGTGGCTGATAATGCCATTGACCTTAAGAGTGAACTGCGCGGAAAAATTACCCAGATTGCTTTTGAGGATGGCCAGCGGGTTGATGCCGGTGATCTTATCGTCAAAATCGATTCCGGCGAGCTAGCCGCAGAACTGAGCTCTATTCGGGAGCAGTTGGCCCTTGCCACCACTAATGCCGAACGCCTAAAAAGTTTATTTGCTTCCGGTTCTGTGACTGCTAGTGAGCACGACGACGCGCTTAGTCGCCAAGAGGTGCTCAAGGCGGAACAGCGACGCTTATCACTGCGCTTGGAAAAATCGAGTATTGTGGCTCCCTTTGCCGGTACATTGGGCTTGCGTGAGGTGAGTCTAGGGGATCTGATAGAAGCCGATACCCTTATTACGACTTTGCAAACTGTCGATAAATTGAAAGTGGACTTCAATGTACCAGAGCGTTATCAAACCCAGCTGCAGGTAGGCACTCCGGTGACGGTTTGGGTTGCTGGCCACGAAGAGCCTTTCAAGGCAGTGGTTAGAGCCCTCAGTCCCCGGGTGGATACCACTACTCGCACGGTACGGGTGCGAGCAGATGTAGCCCAAGATGCACGCCAACTACGCCCCGGTAATTATGCCCGTGTTGAATTAGTCAGTCGCGATGAGGCCGCCCTCTTGGTGCCCAGTGTCGCGGTCTTGCAGAGCCTTGAGGCAGTGTCGGTATTCACTGTGCGCGATGGTGTGGTAGTGCGAAAAGAAGTGACGACGGGTTTGCGCAGTGCTAATCAAGTGCAGATTCTACAGGGCCTAAAAGCCGGTGAAGAGGTGATTACATCGGGCGTGCAAAGTGTGCGAGAAGGCCAGCGTGTAAAAGTTCTTAATGTGGTTGACCTCGGCTGATGAGACTTCATGAATTAAGTATTCAGCGGCCGGTGTTGGCCGTTGTCATGTCTATTGTCATTATTGTGTTTGGCATAATTGGCCTGCGCGAGCTCCCGGTAAGGGAGTTTCCACAGGCTGAGCGCCCCATGGTTTGGGTGCAAGCTGCTTACCCTGGTGCCAATGCGACGGTGATGGAAAATCAGGTCACCGAGCGACTAGAGCAGCAAATCAACTCAGTGTCTGGCATCCGCACCATGAATGGCATCAGTCGCGAAGGCTTGAGTACGGTTTCTGTTGAGTTTGAGCTGGGTGATGACATTGATCGCGCAGCGAACGATGTTCGCGACAGGGTGGCTGCAGCCATGCGTCAACTGCCCGATGCCGCCGAGGCACCGACAGTATCTAAAGCGGATGCCGATGGCGACCCCATTATTTTTCTCAACGTGCGCAGTGATCAGCGCAGCCTGCTAGAGCTGAGCGCCCTAGCGGATAACTTGTTTAAATCGCGCTTAGAGACAATCAGCGGTGTTGGGCAGGTTGAAATTTGGGGTTATAAAGAGTTTTCCATGCGCTTGCGTATTGACCCCGATGCCCTAGCAGCTCACGGCTTGACCGCAATCGATGTGCGCCAGGCTTTCCGCGCTGCTAACGTGGAGTTGCCCACGGGCCGAATTGAGGGCGATACGGTTGATCTTAATATCCGCACCTTGAGCCGCTTGGGCGATGATCCCGAGGACTTTAACCAGCGAGTGATCAAGCGTGACGGCGATCGTTTGGTTCGATTTCAAGATGTTGGTTTTGCCGAGTTGGCGCCACTCAATGAACGCACGGTATTGCGGCGCGATGGAGTGACCATGGTGGGCTTGGTGCTGAGACCACAAAGTGGCGCCAACCAAATTGAAATTGCCGATGAGTTTTATCGCCGCCTAGAGCTGATCAAGCGCGACTTGCCGGCCGATGTGGATGTCTCGATAGGTTTTGATACCAGTGACTTTATTCGTGACAGTATCAAAGAGGTAGTACAGACACTGGTCGTGGCGCTATTGCTGGTGTGTCTGACTATTTTTATGTTTCTGCGCGAATGGCGCACCACCCTGATTCCTATTGTAACGATCCCAATAGCGCTCACAGGTACCTTCTTTGTCCTCCATATTGCGGGCTTTTCGATTAACGTCCTGACTTTATTGGGCTTGGTGCTGGCCATCGGCTTAGTGGTGGATGACGCCATTGTGGTCGTCGAAAATATTTACAAGCGAATCGAAAGTGGCGAAGACCCTGAGAAAGCGGGCGTTGAGGGTGTTAAAGAGATTTTCTTCGCCATCATCGCTACTACTCTTGCCTTGGTTGCTGTATTTACGCCGCTGATCTTTTTGGGCGGATTAACCGGTGTGCTGTTCAGAGAGTTCGGTGTCACTTTGGCTGCAGCGGTAGTTATCTCTTCTTTTGTGGCGCTGAGTTTGGCGCCCATGCTCTGTAGTAAGTTCCTTAAAAACCGCAGTGTGCAACCAGCATTTTATCGTGCTACTGAGCCGATGTTTCAGGGCATGGCTGATCGTTATCGCTCTTCATTACAGGGCTTTTTAGCGCGTCCGTGGCTGGCACCGCTGGTGCTTTTACTTTGTTTAGGTGTACTGACTGTACTTTACCGCAGCCTGCCAGAAGAGCTGGCTCCCCTAGAAGATCGCAGCATGTTGGTAATGCAGGCGAAAGGGCCGCAAGGGGCTGGTTATGATTACATGTACGAGGCAATGGGCGAGCTCGATAGGGTGGTAAGGGAGGCGATCCCCGAGGACTTTGAAGCGATAATAACTGTGACATCGCCGGGCTTTGGCTCTTCGACTACGACTAATACGGGTTTCTCACGGATTATTCTAAAGCCTGCCAACACACGGGATGCGACCCAGAATGAGTTGGCAGAGCGAGTTGCAGAAGCGGTTTCAAACGTCACTGGCGTGCAAGCTTATGTGCGTCAACCGGCCACAATCAATACCGGCTCGCGGGGCTTGCCGGTACAGTTTGTGGTTCAAAATACAGATCTTGAGAAGGTGCGGGATATGATCCCCCGTTTTCTGGAGGCTGCCCGTGAACATCCCGCCTTTGCCTTTGTCGATGTCAATATGCTCTTTAATCAGCCTGAGTTAGTGCTGGATATTGATCGTGAGCGCGCCGATGCTACAGGTGTGTCGGTACAGGAAATCGCCGACATCGTACAGGCCTCGCTCAGTGGTCAGCGCTATGGCTATTTCATGCGTGAGGGTGAGCAGTACGAGATTATTGGTCAGTTTGTCCGTGAGGGGCGCGATGACCCTGCCGATCTGTCCCGCTTAGCAGTGCGTTCAACAGAGGGCGAACTCATTCCCGTGGACAACTTTATCACCCCGCGTGAAGAGGCTTCTGCTCCAGTACTTTATCGTTTCAACCGCTACGCTGCGGCGACTTTCTCGGCCAACTTAGCGCCGGGTGTATCGCTAGGGGAGGGTATCGAAGCGATGCGAGAAGTGGCGGATCAGGTATTGGATGAAAGCTTTAACACCGAGCTGGCAGGGCAGTCACGTGAGTTTTCCGAAACCGGTAGTAGCCTGCTGTTTGTCTTTGTGCTGGCACTGCTGTTGATCTATTTGGTGCTTTCGGCACAGTTTGAGAGCTTCCGCGATCCTTTGTCGATTATGCTAACGGTGCCAATGGCACTCACCGGTGGCCTGATAGCCCTGTGGTATTTTGGCCAGACACTCAATATATTTTCACAAATTGGCCTCATCATGCTGGTCGGCCTTGTCACTAAGAATGGCATTTTGATTGTTGAATTTGCCAATCAGCGCCGAGCAGCCGGCTTGTCTATCGCTGATGCGGTAGAAGAAGCCGCCGCAGCGCGGTTTCGGCCAATTTTGATGACCACCCTCTCTACCGTACTAGGGACATTGCCCATCGCGTTGGCTTTAGGGGCAGGTGCTCAGAGTCGGGTGCCGCTTGGCCTGGCGGTGATTGGGGGCATGTTATTCGGCTCGCTGTTATCGCTCTATGTGGTCCCCGCGGCTTACCGTGTTATCGCATCAAAACGCTCTAAGTCCAGTGCTCTATCGGCTGTTGAAACAGCCCCGGAGCCCAAAGCGCTAGACCTACCTAGCAACTAATTAAAACCGCCAAATTTGCTTGGCATTGCTAAGCTGCATACAGTGCAGAGTGAGCGTATCGCTCTGTACTCCTAGCCATATACAAACCTGAACTAGGCCCTTGGGCTTATGCCGGATAATAGTATGGCTCGGTGACAGACTAACTTGGCTATTAAGAGGTGCTTCTGTCGATGTCGATTTTGTTGTGGATAATCTTGGTTGCCCTGGGCAGTGCGCTGGCTTATGCATTTTTAGTGTGGTTGCCACGCAGGCGTTTAGACAAAGCGCTACAAGCCCCATTCCCCAGTGATTGGATGCTGTATCTACAGCGCTCGCCGGTCTACAAAGTGCTGCCATCCTCATTGCAGTTGGAGCTGCAGCAAAAGATTAAGCATTTTTTGCATACTAAGCGCTTTGTCGGTTGCGATGGCTTGCAGGTCAGCGATGAAATGCGTGTCACTATTGCCGCTGAGGCTTGCCTGTTAATCCTTAATCGACCTAGTACACAGTTTAGGAAGCTGCGCTGGATCTATATTTTTCCAAGCCAATTCCGCAGCAAGCAAGCCCAGAGGAATGAGTACGGCGTGGTTTCAAAGCCAGCGGGAAGCCTGCTGGGTGTGTCTTGGTCTAATGGACGTATCGTGCTGGCTTGGGACAGTGTACAACGCGGTGTCAGCTCGGCAGACGATGGCTCCAATGTGGTGCTGCATGAGTTTGCTCATCAACTAGATCAGGAAGATGGCTCCGCAGATGGCGCGCCTCTGCTTTATGATCGCGCGTCTTATAAGCAGTGGTCAGAGGTATTGGGCCGAGAGTTCAATGCTTTGCGCGAAGCCCTTGAGCGGGGAGAGCAAACTCTGATCAATCCCTATGGGGCCACTAATCCCGCTGAGTTTTTTGCGGTAATTACTGAACTCTTTTTTGAACGCCCCGCTCAGTTTCATGATACACACCCTGAGTTGTTCAATACCCTCTTGGCTTACTATCGGATCGACCCGCAGAATTGGCAGCCCTCAGAATCCAGTATCTCTACTTGAGGGTCTGCTTTGAACTTCGCTTGTCGCAAGGTTGATGAGTTATGCCATTGCAGATGCCGACATGAGCATTTAGGCGGACTCTGAGGCTGGGATCAATTACTGCTCAATGGCCACAGTGATGTTAACTTGTACCCTATAGCTGTTTTCACCTGAGGCGACTGGTACCGAGCTCGATGCATCAGACATAGCCCTTTCGGCGCGCATCATCATGGGCCGGGGAATTGCTTGATGGGAGCTCTCAGTGATCTCCAGTATATTGCCCAGCTTTACTTCAGCAGCTTCAGCCAGGGTTTTCGCACGACTTAAAGCGTCCTTGACGGCAGCTCGGCGGGCTTGCTCAATAGCCGCGCTTGGGTCCTCGTTAGTGAAGCTAATGTGACCGCCCTCGTTAACGCCAAGCTGTACAGATCTGTCTAAGATCGCGCCTACTTTACTCAGATCACGCAGCCGTACGCTGAGGGTGTTTTTAACGCTGTAGGCAATGATCCTCGGGCTTTGACCACTTTCCCTATCGCCTTTTGTGGGGTAGTGATACTGTGGTTGAATAGCAAAGCCGCTGGTTTGCAGGTCGCGCTCTTCGATGTCTTCATCGCGCATCGCCTGCAGCACACTAGTCATAGCCCGAGAGTTTTCCGCTAGAGCTTCTTTGGCGGTGGTAGCTTCTCGCGTCACAGTGAGTGTCAGCATGGCCATATCGGGTTTCAAGCTTGCTTGCCCTTCGCCTGTGACGTATATGCGCGGTGTTGGATCATCACTCGCCTGTACAGCAAAGGGATTCAGTAGCAGAACAGCGACTATCGCTAAGAGGCACTGTATCCTTTGCTGGATGGAGCATTTTCGGCTGTGTTTCATCCGCGAGGCCCTAAAAAGAACCAGAGAATCAAGCCTAGTACCGGCAATAGCAGAATAGCGACAATCCATACAACCTTCTTAATAGTTGTGGCGTTTGATTGAATAACGTTAATGATCGCCCAGATATCAGCGATCAGAATCAATAAGCCGAGTACACCTGAAACTTGTATATTCATAAATATTTAGTCCTAGTCTGGCCTTAGTCATTAAGGCATGGTGGTGAATAATATTTACCACATGCCGTTCGTACTGTAATGCACGGCAACGTTAATCTCAGAGTGCATTAAATCCTTCGACAAGCACTTTCTACTATAGTTGCTGTTGTTATATCTACAAGTATTAGTTTGCACTCCAAGCCTGCTGTTAACTTTTAGCGAGTGACATGAGTGCTGGCAGGGTCACTCTACTTTCCCGCGTAGTAATTTGATTCTGCCGCGGTGAGTTTTACTGTCCATGCGCCGTTGCTTAGAGCCATAAGTGGGGCGGGTAGGGCGCCGCTTTACTGGAACATGGTCGGCTTCACGAATGATTGCTGCTAGCCGATCCAGGGCGTCCGCGCGGTTTTTTTCTTGAGTGCGGTGGCGCTGGGCCTTAATGATAACCACGCCTTCTTTGCTAATTCTCTGGTCAGTTTTTTGCAGTAAGCGGGATTTTAATTCTGCCGGTAGGGACGAGGCTGGGATGTCGAAACGAAGGTGAATAGCTGAGGCAACTTTATTCACGTTTTGGCCACCCGCTCCTTGAGCGCGGATTGCCGTGAGCTCGATCTCCTCGGCTTTTAGGCTGAGGCTGGGGGAAATGCGCAACATCAATAATCGCTCCTGCTAAAGTACCATTGCGGTGGCTAGAAAGAGCATCAGACCCATACCGAGAATATCCGTGAAGGTGGTCAGGAAAATACTGCTGGCCATGGCGGGGTCAGCGCCGAAGCGTCTCAAGGTCAATGGTACCAGCACCCCGAAAACACCGCTGCCCATACAGGCACCTACCATGGCAATTAAAATGCTTAGCCCCAGCATCAAAGGTTGGCCCGCATCAGTCATAGTGGCGTATACCCACATTGCTGCGGCGGCCACGAGTCCAACGAAAAAGCCGTTCATTGCGCCAAGTGTCAGTTCTTTGCGCAGTAGGCGCTTGACCGGAAACTCGGCCAGTTCACCCAGAGTCATACCTCGCAAGGTAATGGCCAGAGCTTGGCAGCCGGTATTGCCGCTTTGACCAGCCAATACCGGCAAAAATACTGCCAGTGCCACTATTTGGGCGATGGTATCCTCAAAAATACCGACCACCAAAGCGGCGCAAAAGGCGGTCAGCAAGTTCACTTGTAACCAGGGGTGGCGCATGCGAAAAGCTTGAAAAATTGATGTGCCGAGGCGCTCTTCTCGGTCGACACCGACCATGCTGCCGCTCTGTGCGCTCAGCTCCGTGGCCATGGATTCAAACAACTGCCAGCCATACACCATGCCCAGTAGTTTATTGTCCTCATCGGTCACCGGGTATAAGCGATGACGGTGTTCAAGAGCGGCCCGTATAGCTTGCGAGAGAGGGCTGTCTGGGGACAGACAGAAGGGCTCGCGGGTCATGATGTCGGCGAGGGTCTGCCCCGGCCGTCCCAGCAGTAGGTCGCGCATGGCCACCACGCCGAGTAGGTGCCGCTCGTCGTCCACCACATAAATATAGGTAATCCCATTCACTGGGTCAGTGTGTACTAAGCGATCCAAGGCGCCGGCTACTGTCGTATCTGGGCCCATGACGCCGAAAGGTTCAAGCAGCAGATCCGCTACCGAACCCTCGACTTGTTTAGATGCCTCAGCACTGTCCTCTTGCTGACTGACTTCCTGCTCGCTAGGACTGCCCGCTGGCAGTATGAATTCCATCAGGGCTGCTAGCTCGGAAGCCTTAGTTGCCGGCAACTGATCGAGAACCGCTTGGGCAATATGCTTGGGCTCTGCTCTGAGCCGATTAGCTGCTTCGCCGCTGGGCAGCTGCTCTATGCTGTCACGCAGTTGCGCAACTTCGCTGTTTTCAGTCACTTTGCTCTCCACTGCGCATTTAACGAGACTCTACAGCACATTGCCCGATCTTAATGCGATTTTAGTGATCAGCTAAGTCTAGCAGCAGCTGCAAGTAGGGAATGAGTTCAGTGCCAATATCCGTGGCCTCTTTGCTGCCGCCTTCTGCGCCATCCGCACCCAAACTGCGTAAGGTGAAGGGGCTTTTTACACCAGCCCATACTGGACCTTGATAGTCATAGGGCTGCTGCCAAGGATCTTTAGGGATGTTCTTGAGATAGCCGCCTTCAGGATAATTGCCTAGGCCAAGGCGTTCTTTGGGTTGCTCTGTTAGCGCTTTGAGACCTTGGTCGCTCGTTGGGTACGCGCTGTGGTCAGCATAGTATTGTTCTAGAGTGGTCGCTAGCGAGCTGAGGTCGCTGATCAGCTTTTCGATCTGTGCACTGTCGTGGGTGGCTAGGCTGATACCTAAGCGTTCCTCGATAACTTTGGCCGGTTCCTCTGAGCAGTAAATGGCGAGATCGCTAGAATTTGGCGAGCTGTTGAGCACTCCTCCACGGTAGACATAGCGCTTGGTACCAGAGGATTCGCCCCATTTATCGCGCTGCTTGAACTGGCCGCATACTGCGCCGTGAGCAAAGCTTTGATCGGCAATGAATTCGATGTCGGCTGTGCCACTTAGGGATTCCAAAATCGCCTTGTGGGCGTCTTGGACTGGATCACTGCAGGCAGAGAGGAAAAGCAGTGAGGCCGAAACAATAGATAAACGCAGTAACATAAGTAACTCCGGAGCTGTCTTAGGGTAGTTGGAGATGGGGCACTATAAGCTGCTTTACAGGCTTGTCCTAGTCCTAGTCCTAGTTAGTCGGTGAATTCTCTGCCCACATGTAATAGCCTGGTGGCTAGGTGTACCTCTTTAATGAATAGCAGCAGTGCGAAGATCAGTAATACTAGGGCGAGCATAAATAGCACAATAATCGGCTCAGCAAGACGCAAGTCCCAAAAATCACCGACAAACAGACTGACGACCACGGTACAGACCATCAGGCCGGATGCTGTACACATGCCGATTGCCCAGTTAATCAGTTTTACCCGCCGCCACAGTGTGCGTAACTCAATGCGTGTCATCGACAGGCGCGGCTCGTCTGCAATGCCAGCACTCATTCGTCGTTCGACAATTCGGGCTCGGTCAATAATACGGCTCAACCGGCCTGACATGACATTGAGAAAGCCCGCAATACCGGTGAGTAAAAATACCGGGGCAACCGCCATTTGAATGACGCCGGCCAATGCTTCAATAGAACTATTCATAATTATTCTCAAATGACATGCCAACTGAGCGCAGTAATCTGGCGTGAGGCTTCCGCAGTTGTAAGTTGTTGTTAGTTTAATTAAAGGGCAAATAAGCCATAGTGCTCGAAGTATAAGCTGCGTCTGCAATTCAACCAAGAGCTCAGCGGGCTACTTAGAATTTTCTGACTGCCGTAGATGAATACGAGCTCAAGGCCTAGAAAGGTGCCTGTAAACTGCTGACAGTTGCCGGAGACTTAGCTATTCTGTGGCTGGGATCGTTTTTGGCGGATTGCTCGATTTAAGTAGTGGCCGCCCTATACGAATCAATAACAACAAATGGAGATAGATCATGGCAGGAAAATTTGAGCTCAAGCAGGGTGATAGTGGTAAGTACAGCTTTAATCTTAAATCAGGTAATGGGCAGGTCATTTTGACCAGCCAGACCTACACCAGTAAGTCTGGTGCCCTGAATGGTATTGAATCAGTCCGGAAAAACAGTCAAGACGATGCACGCTTTGAGCGCAAAGTGGCTAAGGATGACTCGCCATTTTTTGTCCTAAATGCAAGCAATGGGCAAGTGATTGGTAAAAGCCAAATGTATAGTGGTGATGCCGCTATGGAAAATGGCATTGAGTCAGTAAAAAAGAACGCGCCTGAGGCTGCACTTGTCGATACCACGGCAGAGTAAGAAGTACAGCGGTAATTTGAAATAGAAGGGGTAAAAATGGTCAAGCGGCGGGTGGCGCTGGTTGCGGTGTTTACTTTACTGGCGCTAGCCGGTTGTAGTGTTGTACCTGAGCTTGAGCCGGTCAGCGAGCAGGTGGCTCCACTGTGCCCACCGGTTCCGGTGCAGGAATGTGCAGTCTGTGAAGCCAAAGCTTGTCCCGCCACGGTCGTGGTGGAGCGGGTTGTGGAAAAGCCGGTACCTGCAGCAGTGGCTTTGCCAACGACCGCGGGTGAGTTGAATTTGCCAATTATTGGTGCTGTTGAGTGGGCCACTGTAGAGCCCCCTGGGCTGCGCTTGGAGGCCCGTATTGATACCGGCACTGAGACCACTACAATGCTTGTCGCTAATATCCGTCAGCTAGAAAAAGATGGTAAGCGCTACGTGCTGTTTGATCTCAGGGATCCTGAGAGCGGTGATAGTGTAGAAGTTGAAAGCGCTTTGCAGCGCAAAACAGTGCTCAAGCGAAGTACAGGGCCTAATCAGACTCGCTATGTGGTGAGCCTGTGGGTCTCAATAGGGGAGCATCGCTCTCTGATCGATGTAAGCCTGACTGAGCGCCACGATGACGACTACGCCCTAATAATCGGCCGGAACTTTCTCACAGATGTGGCTATCGTCGATGTCAGCCGGCGTCACCAATTAAATTAGAGCCTTAAGCTATGATGCACCCTCGCGTTCAGATCGGCCTAGTGGCAACGCTGTTAATTGCCTTTGGTATAGGCTTGACTCTATACAAGGCCACTCGCTTAGGCCTGCCACTGTTGCCCGGTGAATCCCGAGAAGTGTGGACGATTGAGTCCAAAATTAGCTTTAAGCCCTCCTCAGGCCCCGTGGATATTGAACTCAAGTTACCCCAATCACTGGGTGGCTGGGTCACGCTGGAAGAACATTTTGCTTCTTCAGGCTTTGGCTTTTCGGTGGAGGATGTCGGTAGCGGTCGCTCCGCAGCGCGCTGGACGCGCCAGTCACTGGATCATCCCACAACTTTGTACTACAAAATTCAGGCTTATAGGGCTAACGAAGATGCATTGCCAGAGTATCCTACCCGCGTCGATAGCCCGCCGCGATTAAAAGCCGATCAGCTTGCTGCAATGGAGCGATTAGTAGAAGTGCTAAAGGAGCGCTCCACTGGGCCTGAAAGCTTAGTAAAGCTGATGATTCAGCAGCTCAATCGCGATGATCCAGATCCAGACGCTGAGTTTCTGATGGGTAGCTATAGTGGCACCCGTGACTCACTCATGTTGGATGTGATGTCTTTTGCTGAGATCCCAGCGCACTTAGTGCGCGGCGTGCAGCTGCAGGACGGTCGCCGCAGGCAGCAGTTGAGCTCATTGCTGGAGATCTACGATGGTGATCGCTGGCTGGTGTTCAATCCGGATACTGGCAGCATGGGCCTACCGGACGATTTTTATGTTTGGCAGCGCGGCCCCGGTGCGGTATTGCGTGTGGTTGGGGCGCGGGATTCACGTTTAGAGTTCGCTTTGGTGAACAACCGTTTGCCAGCTAAGACCGTGGTGTCGATGGAGCAGCAAAGCGAGAACTTTGCCCTTTTAGACTTTTCTATCTATGCACTACCGGTGGAGCAGCAGGGCATTTTTAAAGGCTTGCTATTGATACCGGTCGCCGCTTTCGTGGTGGTCGTGTTGCGCTTGCTGGTGGGCATTAAAACCTCCGGTACCTTTATGCCGGTACTAATCGCACTAGCATTCTTACAGACCACACTGTGGGTCGGTTTGGCTATTTTCCTAGTGATCGTGAGCGTGGGTTTGTGGATTCGCTCCTGGCTATCGCACCTTAACTTATTGTTAGTGGCTAGAGTATCTGCGGTTGTCATCGTAGTGATTTTGTTAATGGCGGCCATGGCGGTGCTTAGCTACAGGTTGGGGCTGGATCAGGCTCTGACGGTTACTTTCTTCCCCATCATCATTTTGGCTTGGACGGTGGAGCGCATGTCCATCCTGTGGGAGGAAGAGGGCGGCCGCGAGGTCTTGATGCAAGGTGGTGGCAGTTTGATAGTGGCAGTGCTGGCCTATCTGGTGATGTCGATAGGGGTGGTGGCGCATTTGACCTTCAACTTCCCAGAGCTTCTACTCAGTTTACTAGGGCTCGTCTTGCTGCTGGGTAAATACACCGGCTATCGCCTCTCTGAACTGTATCGCTTTCGCGAGCTGGTGAACCAGAAGTGATTAAGCTGATTTCACCCCGCACCCTGCGCAAGTTGGGGATACTCGGCATGAACCGACGAAATGTCGGTTATATCGGCCGCTATAATCCTCGCAAAAATTTCCGCTTGGTCGACAACAAACTGTTCACAAAGACTGCTGCACTAGATCTCGGTATCCCCACGCCTGAGCTCTATGGCGTGATTGACCATCAGTTCCAGGTCAAGCGCATGGTGGCAGAGTTACTGGATCGAGAGAGCTTTGTGATGAAGCCGGTGCAGGGCAGCGGTGGCAAAGGCATTTTGGTAATTGTCGGGCGTCAGGGAAATGATTTCTTAAAGCCCTCGGGAGCTGTGGTAGGTATCGATGGCTTGCAGCGTCACGCCTCTAATATTTTGGCTGGCTTGCACAGCCTCGGGGGCCGCAATGACCAGGCCATGATCGAGGCACTGCTTGATTTTGATCCGATGATGGCGCAGTACAGTCACGAAGGTGTGCCGGATATTCGAGTGATTGTGTTTCGTGGGGTACCAGTAATGGCCATGATCCGCTGTGCCACGCATGCTTCAGACGGCAAGGCGAACCTTCATCAAGGCGCCGTAGGGGTGGGCATCGATATTGGCTCTGGTGCTAGTGTGGCAGCGGTTCAGAACGGTAAGCTGGTGACTAGGCATCCAGATACTGGCGCCAGCTTTGAAAAGCTGAAATTACCGCATTGGCAGAAAATTCTAGAGCTGGCATCCGGCTGCGCAGACATGTGTGGCTTGGGTTATCTGGGCGCCGACATCGTCCTTGATCGGCAACATGGCCCGATGTTATTGGAGTTAAATGCTCGGCCGGGGCTGTCGATTCAGGTGGCTAATCAAGAAGGTTTGATCAAGCGCTTGCAGATAGCTAATGAAATCGCTGATCAAGCCGCCGATGCTGCCGAGCGCATCTCTATGGCCCGGCACGAATTCAACGTAGCTAATATGGTGCCACTCGCTGAGCAGGCGGCCGCGCTGAGCTAAAGATCGAGCCAACTGCTTTGCTTACGCGCGCTGGGAAGATAGGTTGCCGCCATCGACAACTAGTTCCGCCGCAGTGATATAACTGGCCTCGTCTGACATCAAGAAACGCACCGCCTTGGCCACTTCACGGGCTTCGCCCAGCCGACCTAGCAATATATGTCGTTCAAAAGCTTCTTTTTGACCCGGCGAGTGCTCTAGGCCCTGCAGCAGCATAGGCGTGGCGATTTGCCCTGGTGATACACTGTTAATGCGGATGCCCTTGAGAGCTAAGTCATCCGCTAGAGCTCGATTCAGCGCCAGCATGCCGCCTTTAGAGGCGCTATAGCTCGGGTTCATGGCGTTGCCAAGTGTGGCGTTGATTGAGGCAATACCTACCACTGCAGCGCCGGGGCTACGTTCCAGGTCGGCTAGAATAGCCTGCAAAATAAACACTTCCGCGCGTAGGTTAATATCCAGCACTCTCTGCCAAGTTTCCGCTGTCAACTGCTCTAAGTTGGCGACGCCGCTGACTCCGGCACTGTGTACAAAACCGCCAATAGTGCCAAGTGCCTGGCGACTGGCCGCAACGCCCTGTTCAATGGCCTGCAAGTCGGCCACATCCACCGCCAGACCAATAGATTTGATGCCGTGATCAGCGCTGAGCTGAGCTGCGAACTTTTCGGCTTGTAGTTGATCTAAGTCCCACAAGGCTAGCGGCCGACCGACTTCAGCAAGTACTTCGGCACAGGCTCGGCCAATGCCGGAGCAGGCGCCAGTAATAATCACTGGGCTTTGAGGGCTATAGGGCAGTGTTGTCACGTCTATCTCTCAGAGTTATGGCTTGTTGGCATAAATTAACACAGACTGTAGCAATGTGGACTAAAGCTGAACTTGCTTAGCCACTGAGCTATAGTGTGCTCGCCTCAAAATTGAGGCAATGGGAGAATACAGCGATATATGAATTTACAAGGCGACCAGCCAAAAACATCAATACTGAGCCCTCAGGCTCCCCCACTGAACGTACTGACTTACAACGTCCACAAAGGCTACTGCGCAGGTAATCGCCGCTTTATGCTGGAGTCTATGCGCCAGCGTATTGCGCAAACTGGTGCAGATATTGTGTTTCTACAAGAGATTCATGGCCACGCGCTCAAAAGCCCCAGGCAAAGGCGGCGAGCATCCTACCCTGAGCAACCGCACTTTGAATTCCTAGCAGATGAAGCCTGGCCCCATTATGCCTACGGGCGCAATGCTATTTACCGCAAAGGTGACCACGGTAATGCCATTCTCAGCATGCACCCTTTTACGCGCTGGGAAAACATTGACGTCTCGCTCTTTCCTCGCTCCAGCCGCAGTATTTTGCATGGGGTGATTGATATTCCCGGCTATCCAATGCCGGTGCACACCCTCTGTGTGCATTTGGGTTTGTTGGAGCGTGAGCGACGCGCACAGATTCGCGTTCTGGTTGAGCGAATTGAGGAGCATGTGCCACGTGATGAGCCGATGATTTTAGCCGGTGATTTCAATGATTGGCGTAAGCAAGCTGAACGCCACTTTCGCAGCGACCTAGGTTTAAAAGAGCTTTTTGTGCAGCTGACAGGCAGTCACGCAAAGACCTTTCCAGTGTGGGCGCCCATGTTCTCTGTTGATCGAATTTATTACCGCGGTTTAAACCCGGTATCTTGTGATTGCTTACAGACCGGGCCTTGGCGAGAGCTGTCTGACCACGCTGCGCTCTACGGGGTGCTGGAACAGAAATAATAGTCAGCCGCTTTGCAGGTCGCTAATATCCGGCTTTTATGCTGAAGCTTCAGCTTGCTGGCACTCGCCTGTCACTGAGTGACAGTTGCGAAGGCTGCGGGCCTCCACAATCAGGATACTTATGTTTAACAAGCTTGGTCTGTCGGATTATTTACTGCGTGCCATCGAGCAGCGAGGCTATCAGGAGCCCACGCCGGTTCAGCGGCAAGCCATTCCGCCCATACTAGCGGGGCGTGACCTTATGGTGACAGCCCAGACCGGCACCGGTAAAACAGCAGCCTTCACCTTGCCAATTTTGCAGCGTCTCGCCCAAGGCGCGAGTGCCAGCGCCCATCACTGTCGCGCCTTAATTCTCGCGCCGACACGCGAACTGGCCATGCAGATTGAAAGTAGCGTCGCTGATTACGCATGCTATCTGTCGATTACTCGCCTTGCGGTCGTTGGCGGGATGGCAGCTGGGCCACAGCTTGCGGCTTTACGAAAGGGTGTTGACCTGCTGATTGCAACGCCTGGGCGCCTGTTGGATTTACAGGCCCATGGCGCTCTAGAGTTTAGTGAGCTAGAAGTGCTGGTCTTGGATGAAGCCGATCGCATGCTGGATTTGGGCTTTAGCCAGGAAATAGAGCACTTGCTGAGTCTTCTGCCTAAAAAACGGCAGACACTGATGTTTTCTGCGACCTTTTCTCCTGTCATTCGCCACTTGGCACAAGCTTATCTAAAAAATCCCGTTAAACTACAGATCAGCCCGGCGAGGCTTACCGCCAACCAAGTCTCCCAGTGGGTTTATCCGGTAGATAAGAAACGCAAATTGGCACTGCTTTGCCACTTGATAGAGCGCAACGACTGGCAGCGCCTACTGGTCTTTACTCGCACTAGGCTGGGCGCTCAGCGACTCAGTGAACAGCTGTCGGAACAGGGTGTTAGCAGTGCTGCGATCCATGGAAATAGGACACAGGCAGCACGAAATCAGGCTTTAGAGGCCTTTAAACAAGACCGCATTCAGGTCTTAGTGGCAACCGATGTGGCCGCGCGCGGATTGGATATTGAAGGCTTACCCCTCGTCGTCAATTTCGATTTGCCCTCAGCAGCACAAGATTATGTGCACCGTATTGGTCGTACCGGCCGGGCTAAAGCGGCCGGCTGCGCTTATTCATTAGTCAGTGCTGATGAAATCGATAATCTGTGGCAAATCGAAAAGCTAATCTGCCAGAAGTTGCCGCGAGAAGAGCAGGAAGGCTTTGAGCCTAGGCATGCACTCCCTGTGGTAGCCAAGCAAAACAAAAGCGCAAGGCATAAAAAAGGTAGTGCTCGCCGAGCTGCTACAGCGGCGAAAGCTGCGAGCCCTAGCCCCAGCCTTGACACAAAGCCGGCTTCCGGCGCCGGGCGGCCGCGGCCATCCTTGGGCGGCCGTAAGTCTTAAGCTGTCTAATCTAGGCTGAGATCTTATTGAAATCGCTTATTTGCCCTGAGAACTCTGGTATTCTTTGACACAGCAGCCGCTGTTATAGGCTGTAATCTAATAATAAACGGAGAACAGTATGGCACTGGATACGCTTCCATCGCTGCTACACCACCAGGCGGATACGCAGCCAGACAGGGTATGGATGAAAGCCCTGAACAGCGAGGGCTCGATTGATTGGACCTGGTCTGAGGCACGTGATACGGCGATGGCTATAGCAAGTGTTCTAGAGGAGGATTTTGGACAGGGAGAGCGGATGGTTATTCTCTCTCGCAATTGTCCGCACTGGATCTTGGCCGACATGGCGATTATTGCCTCGGGCAATATTGCAGTGAGTATGTTCACCACGCTGCCGAGCGATACCGCGGATTATATCCTTAGCTTTACTAGCGCGAGCCTTATGTTTGTGGGCGAGACCAGTAATTGGCCAGCTGTGCGCGAAGTCCTTCCCGAGGGCATCAAGCTGATCGCCTTACCAGGTGTTGAACTAGACTTGCCGCACCTCAAATGGGATGACTTGGTTGCGCGAGGTGCAGGACGGCGCCCCAATTATCAGTGCCAAGCTGACGATTTGATGTCTTTGGTGTTTACCTCGGGCACCACGGGAAACCCCAAAGGTGTGATGCAAACTCACGCCAGTAATCTGATCCCGATTCGGCGCCTACTTGAAATTTTTACTATTCCAGAAAACGCCCGCTATCTTTCCTATTTGCCTCTAGCGCATATTGCTGAACGACAGATTGTGGAGTTCTCTTCCCTAGTAGTCTGTGGTGAGGTGAGTTTTAATGAATCACTGGAGACTATTTTGCGCGATCTCCAGCGTACTAGGCCCCACGTATTTTTTGGGCCGCCGCGGATTTGGGAGCAGTTTCAGCAGGCCATTATTGGCAAATTGGGCGGGCAGGCGGCGCTGGATCAGGCCCTCGAGCAAGACCGTGAAGGCACCGGCCGTTTTATTATAGAGACCATGGGCCTAGGTGAGGTGGTGTTTTGCTTGACCGCAGCGGCGCCGACACCACCGGCATTAATACATTGGTTTGATCAGCTTGGCTTGGTGTTAATGGAAGGCTTTGGGCAAACCGAAGCGATGGGTTTAATTGTCAGCACAGAGAAGGAGCGCCGTATAGGCTCTGTTGGTAAGCCCGTACCCAGGGTGGATTTTCGCATTGCTGACAATGGTGAGCTGCTGATCCGCGCAGAAGGTTGCACCCCTGGTTACTATCGCGAGCCTGAAAAAACTGCTGAGTTGCTAAAGGACGGTTGGCTGCATACCGGTGATAAAGCGCGGGTGGATGAGGATGGCTTTATCTACATCACCGGTCGAGTTAAAGATTATTTTAAAACTATTCAGGGTAAGTTCGTGGCGCCGCCGCCAATTGAGGGGGCTTTCGCTAAAAACCCACATATAGAACAGCAGTGTCTCTTAGGTCGTGGCTTTTCAAAAACGGTAATGGTTGCTGTGCTAACAGAAAGTGCCTGTGGCTTAGCGCCAGAGCAGGTTGAGCGCTCGGTCCGTGAGACCGTAGCCGAAATCAATTCCGATCTAGAGCCCCATGCCCGTATTGGTGCGGTGATTTTGTCTTGTGAGCCCTGGGGAATTGAAAACGGAGTGCTTACTCCGACCATGAAAATTCGACGAGACCAAGTAGACATACGCTTTGCCGAGTTGGCTGAACAATTAGCCCGCAGTGCTGCCGAGCAGGGGCAAGTTTTGTTGCATTGGTCTAAAGAGTAATTAGCAGTGGATATCTGGGTAGACGCGGACGCTTGTCCAGCAGCGATAAAACAGATTTTGTTCCGCGCTGCCCAGCGCACTGGTAAGACTTTAACTTTGGTCGCTAATCACAGCATGCAAGTGCCTGCGGCGGCGAACATCCGTTTACTTCAAGTGGCCCAGGGTTTTGATGTTGCCGACAATGAGATCCTCAGTCGGGCGCAGCCCGGTGACTTGGTTATTACTGCTGATATTCCTTTAGCCGCAGAGCTGGTGGCGCAGGCCTGTCAGGTCCTTGACCCGCGGGGCGAGCTTTATACCAGCGAAAATATACGTGGCCGCTTAAATATGCGCGACTTTATGGCGACGCTGCGCGACAGCGGTGTTCAAACCGGCGGTGCAGCGCCACTCGGAGCAGCTGATAAACAGCTCTTTGCTGCTCAGCTAGATAAGTTGTTGGCCCGCGCCGGGCGTGGATAGCCAGCTCAGTTAAGACTGTAGTTGTGCTCTCGAAAGCCTTTACAGCGGGCTTACTCCTCTTCTTCCTCTTCGTCTTCTTGATAGCTGCCATCGGCATGTTCCGGTAGCAGGTCGCCAGTGGCGTCGTCTGGACCACGGGGGTCAAGGTCGAAAGAGGTCGGAGCACTTTCCATACTAGCTGCTGAGAACGGAGTCTGATCGTCAACACTGACACGGTTGCGCTTAGTACACTGAATGCCGACATAGAGGGCAAAAACACCACAAATTCCCGAGGAGGTCCAAAATAGCGCCGAGGGGTCAATCGAGGTCATGACCTGACCCAGAATAAGTGGCGCCACCGCCGCAGATAAGGCATTAAGCATCAGTACCGATGTGCCAATTTCAACAAATTCGCTGCTACTAGAGTTGTCCGCCGCCATCGCCAGAGAGATTGCATACATTGGCATGGTACTAGCACCGAATAAGAACACCGCAAGGAGGTGTAGGGGGTGGCCAATAGTCCAGGCCACTGCGGCACTGGCAAGGGCTCCAAGTACGCATAAAGCGAGCATCATTAGGCGCCGGTCCACGCGGTCTGATAGCCAGCCAATGGGGTACTGAAATAGGGCGCCACCAAAAATAGCAGTACTGATAAACCAAGTCACATCACTCAGCGAGTTACTGTAACGCTGGGCGAAAACAGCGCCGAGTGACCAGAAGCCACCCACGACTAAGCCCGAGACTAGAGCTCCAGCAAAGGCTGAGCGAGAGCGCTTATAGAGCAGGCTAAAGCGGGTGCGAGTCGACTCTAGAGGAGCCGGTGCCAGGCGACTAGTAAGGCCTACCGGTACAATAGCCAAGGTTAAGAAAATTGTCGCTAAAATAAAGGGGGCCGAGGAAGCGGCGGGCCCAACCGTGATCATGACCTGCCCGAGCGCCATCGATAGCAAGGCGATAAAAGTATAGATAGCCAGCACTTGGCCGCGTGAATCAGAGCTAGTCTGATCGTTAAGCCAACTTTCAATTACTGTGTAAAGGCCGCAAATCATCGCGCCAGTGACAAAGCGCAAGAGCATCCAAGCTGCCCAGCTATCGAGCACTTCAAGCCCCAGCAACGCACTGGCCAGTAGTGCAGTCAGCACGGCAAAGCTGCGGATATGACCCACTTTGGCGATGATGCGTGGAATCACCAGACAGCCAGCAACAAAGCCCAAGAAATAGCTGGAACCGCTCATGCCGATGGCGAACTCTGACAGGCCATTGATCGATCCGCGCAAAGGCAGGAGCGTCAGCTGCATGCCGTGGCCAATCAGCAGAAGCGAGGTGGAGATCAGCAGCGATGTAAGCGTCAGTAGCGTTCTCATGATAGTAAACTGTCAAGAGTTGGGTTAGGGCGGCAGAGGGTACTCGGTTTTATTTGTGGTACAAGTCTAGGCGGTACAAGTACCGAACTGCCTTGCTAAGCTGTCCTCAGTCAGCAGGCCTTGCCGGCTTGACCAGCTGTCAATGTTGCGCAAAGCTGATCGGCTTGCACAGCGATAAGGCCGCAGGCAGCTTTGAGTCTTAGCCTGTTTAACGCATGACTAATGCTGCGCATCGGCAGTATTTACTCTAGGCTAGCATAGTTCACTGAGACTGCTGATTTTTATACAAGGAATAAAGCGTATGTTGAATGAGATGCTCCGCCAGTGTCGCGTCCTGCCAGTTATCACGGCAGTGGATGTAGCGAGCACCTTGGAGCTGTCGCGCACTTTGCAGGCGAGCGGGATGATTGCAGTAGAGATTACTTTGCGCAGTGCTTCTGCACTGGACAGTATTCGAGCTTTGAAAGACGAGCTGCCAGATTTGCATGTGGCCGCGGGTACCGTGACCAATCCCAGAGACTTAGATCTTGCTCTGGCCGCGGGGGCGGAGCTGATACTCAGCCCAGGCTTGACCCCAGCCCTACTTGAGGCTGCCACTGAGCGCCAAGCAGCATTTGTACCAGGGGTGGCAAGCGCCTCTGAGATCATGCAGGGCATGGACTATGGACTGAGTACTTTTAAATTATTTCCGGCCGCGCTCATTGGCGGGCTGGCGGCGCTGAAAGCTTTTGCCGGACCTTTTCCCGAAATCAAGTTTTGTCCTACCGGCGGCTTAAACCCGGATAACTTTCGCGATTACTTGGCACTTCCGAATGTGCTGTGCTGCGGAGGTTCTTGGATGGTCGAGCCATCGTTGGTGCGCAGTGCTAATTGGCAGCGTATTGGCGCATTAGCCGCCGAGGCCATGGCAGCTGATGGCACAGCATAGAGTAAGCTTGTAGGACAGCCGCGCAGCGTTTAGTTAGGCTGCCTCGAAACCGATGACGTGAGGGATGCAACCAAGTGGGACCGCAACAAGAACAGGCAGATTATAGTTATCTGAGAAGCAATGTGAGCTTCTTAGGCCGCTTATTGGGTGAAACCATCGCTGATGCAGAAGGCCAGGACTTTCTCTTATTAATTGAAAAAATTCGCGGCCTGTCTAAGGCTGCACGTTTGGCTACCGATGATGACGATGAGGTCTCGCGCGCTGAGCTGCTAGCGGTGCTGCGCAATCTAGATAATGAGCAATTAGTGCCAGTAGCGCGTGCTTTTAGTCAGTTTTTGAATCTTGCCAATATTGCCGACCAGCACTATGTGGTGTCGCGGCAGATGGACCCCTTGTTCTCTGCCTCAGAGCAGCTGAGCAGTACATTGAGTGCGCTGAAAGAGCAGGGGGTCTCAGAGCAAGATATAGCAGCCACGATCGATCAGCTGCAAGTGGAGCTGGTACTGACCGCACATCCCACTGAGATTATGCGCCGCACGCTAATACACAAGCACACCGAGATTGGCCGCTGCCTCAGCCAGCTGGAGTTAAGCGGTTTAACCGAGCGCGAGGAACAGCGGATTCACCAGCGCATGCGGGAGTTAATTGCACAAATTTGGTATGGCGATGATTTTCGTTTGCAGCGTCCATCGCCAGTCGATGAGGCTAAGTGGGCTTTTGCTGTAGTGGAAGACTCACTGTGGCAGGCAGTGCCAGAATTTTTACGTCGCTTAGACAGCGCTTTAATGAATAATTGCGGCCTTGCTTTGCCACTGGAGGCTGCCCCAGTGAGCTTTGTCTCTTGGATTGGCGGCGATAGAGACGGCAACCCCAATGTGACTGCCAAGGTGACTGATGAGGTCATGTGGCTCAGCCGCTGGCAAGCAACTGAACTCTATCTGCAGGAACTCGAGCGCCTGGTGGAAGAGTTGTCGATGACTGCCTGTAATGATGCCCTGCGCGAACTCTCCGGTGGCGCCCACGAGCCCTATCGGGCGGTACTGCGAGAACTGCGCGATAGCTTGCAGCAGCATCAGCAGGCGATCGAAGCGCTACTGGCCGATGCTAGCCGGAGCAAGCGCCTACAGCCTTTAGCAAAAGAGCAGCTGCTCGAACCACTGTTAGTTTGCTATCACTCGATGCTGGATTGCGGCATGGAGACCATTGCCAAAGCAGGACTGCTGGACTTGCTGCGCCGGGTACAGTGCTTTGGTGTACATTTATTGCGTCATGATATTCGACAAGACAGCGCCCGCCACACCGAGGTCCTATCTGAGTTAAGTCGCTATCTCGGGCTTGGTGATTACGCGGAGTGGGATGAGCAAAGCCGCTGCACCTTTCTGTTGCAGGAACTCGCCAGTAAAAGGCCATTGATTCCCTCGCGCTGGGAGCCCTCGGCTCAGGTCAAGGAGGTGCTGGATACCTGTGAAGTCATCGCGCAGCAGCCAGAGTCAGCCCTAGGCGCCTATGTTATATCGATGGCTCGGCAAGCATCTGATGTACTGGCAGTGCACCTTTTGCTGCGTGAAACAGGCTGTCCCTTCAACCTACCGGTGGTGCCGCTGTTTGAGACCTTAGATGATCTGTCTCGGGCGCAGCAGGTGATGAAACACTTACTCGATAATCCTTGGTATCGCGGTCATATCAATGGCCGTTTGATGGTGATGATCGGCTACTCTGACTCAGCGAAAGATGCAGGGGTAATGGCCGCATCTTGGGCGCAGTACCGCGCCCAGGAAGAGTTGCTTGCGGTATGTGCCGAGTACGGTGTTAAGCTGACCTTATTTCATGGGCGTGGCGGTACTATTGGCCGCGGTGGAGCTCCTGCACATGAGGCGCTGTTATCACAGCCGCCGGGTTCGCTCGAGCATGGTTTGCGGGTCACCGAGCAAGGCGAAATGATTCGCGCCAAGCTGGGTTGGAGTTCTCTGGCCGTACAAACACTGGCCTTATACACCACGGCGATTTGCCGAGCGAATTTGTCCACGCCCCCTGCGCCACGGCCTGAGTGGCGCGAAGTGATGGAGGCCTTGTCTGAGGACTCATGCGCGGCTTACCGGGCGGTCATTCGTGGTGAGCCAGAGTTTGTGTCCTATTTTCGCTATGCCACACCGGAGCAGGAGCTAGCCGGATTGCCCCTAGGCTCGCGCCCCGCACGCCGCGCTGGCGGAGGCGGGATTGAAAGTCTGCGGGCCATCCCATGGATTTTTGCTTGGTCACAGAACCGCTTGATGTTGCCTGCTTGGTTGGGCGCCGGCAGTGCCCTGCAAAAAGCTATCGACAATGGTCAGCGCCAGCTGCTGGAAGAGATGGCAGCTACATGGCCGTTTTTTGCCACCCGTCTGTCGATGCTGGAGATGGTCTTTGCCAAGGCAGACGTGGGCCTTTCGGCGCACTATGATGATTGTTTAGTGCCGGCGGAGTTGCAGCATATTGGCCAGTCGCTGCGTCAACAGCTGGCACTGGACCGCGACACCGTGCTGGCCTTACACGGCGCCGACACCTTGCTGCAAGATCTGCCCTGGATCAAGCAATCGATACAATTGCGTAATATCTATACTGACCCTTTGAACGTCTTGCAGGCTGAGCTGCTACAACGGCAGCGTAAAGTGGCCGAGCCTCTGCTGGAGCAAGCCATTATGGTGACTTTTGCTGGTATTGCGGCGGGCATGCGCAACACTGGCTGAGCAGCACAAAGGCGCTTGACCGCTTATAGTCGGCCCCACACAATAGCCGCGGTCGTCCGCAAGCCTGCGGCACCGGCGGTGGGGCACAGTCTTCCCATTGCTATGATTACTTAGAGATATTAGCTATGCAGAAACTATTCAAAGTATTTAGCGTGTTTGCGCTACTGACAGTGGTAGCTCAAGGCGCCTGGGCTGATCGCTACAGTGACGCTGCCAACTCTTTTAAAAATGCCGGAGTCAGTGGTAAATATTTCAACAAGGCTTACGGCTACGCCTTATTCCCCACGATTGGTAAAGGTGGCATAGGGCTTGGTGGCGCTCACGGCAAAGGCAAAGTTTTTGTGGCGGGGCAAGCAGTTGGCAACACCACTATGACCCAGTTAACACTGGGTTTTCAGTTGGGTGGTCAGGCATTTAGCCAAATAATTTTCTTTGAAGATCGGCGCGCCTTTGAGCACTTTACTTCAGGCAATTTTGAGTTCAGCGCTCAAGCAACAGCAGTTGCAATCACCGCTGGCGCCTCTGCTGAAGTGAATACAGGTGGCGGCGCATCGGCAGGCATCAGTGGCGGGCGCAATGATGCAGCCACCACCCACGCTGGTTATCGCAAAGGCATGGCCGTTTTCACCATCGCTAAGGGTGGCTTGATGTATGAGGCCGCGCTGGGTGGGCAGAAGTTTACTTATACTGCGCTGTGACAAGCCCAGCCTTTGAGGGGCAAGCAGTAAATTAAGGGAGAAGGATTATGGTCAAAAGGAAAGCGAGGGGCTGGCTGAGGCCACTGCTATTAGTAACAGCTGTGACAAGTGTCTCGGGCTTAGCCGCAGACAGCCTGAGTGAGCAAGACGTTCGCGAGTTCATCGATCAGGCTGGGCAGCGCTCTACTCAGCTATCGCTAGAGGGCACTCGGGCTGAGTGGGTGTTTCAAAATTTTATTACTCACGACACGCAGCAGATAGCCGTATCAGCCAGTAAAAAATCCACCATAGAAGGCGGTAACAATGCCCGCCAGGCCCGCGATTATTTAGCACTGCCGGGCCTGTCGCAGAAGACCCGCCGAGATCTTGAGTTGATTAGGCAGGGGGTGACTGTGCCCTCACCGGCTGATGAGGCCCTCACGACCGAGTTAGTGGAACTGGGTGCTCAGCTGAAGAGTATTTATTCCACTGGCAAATATTGCGATGAAAGCGGTAACTGCCAAGTGTTGCGCGATATGAGTTTGCGCATGGCCAGCAGTCGCGATCCACAAGAACTGCTGCAACTCTGGCAGGGCTGGCGTGAAGTATCACCGCCGATGCGAGACATTTATGCTCGTCAGGTGGAGCTGGCTAATCAAGGCGCTCAGGATCTAGGTTATGAAGATTTGGGCGACTACTGGCGCAGCCGCTATGACATGAGTGGTGAAGCTTTTGCTCAGGACATGGAGCGCTATTGGCAGGAATCTAAGCCTTTATACGATGAGCTGCAGTGTCATGTGCGCAGTCGCTTGGGTGAGTTTTACGGTGAGCAAGTGCTGCCTGATGACGGCACCATTCCAGCGCATCTGCTGGGCAACATGTGGGCCCAAGGTTGGTCTAACATTGAAGACTTAGTAATGGGCGGCGAATACCAAGCGCCTTTCAACTTGACCCAAATACTTGAGCAGCGCGATATGGATGCTCGGGATATGGTCAAAATGGCAGAGGGCTTTTTTAGTTCACTGGGTTTTGAGGCACTGCCTGAAACCTTTTGGCAGCGCTCTTTGTTTACCCGGCCTAAGGACCGCGAAGTGGTGTGTCATGCCAGCGCATGGAACGTCGACGCCAAAGATGATCTGCGTATAAAGATGTGTATTCAGCGCACGGGTGAAGAAGTGCGAGTGGTACACCATGAGCTAGGCCACAATTACTATCAACGGGCCTATAATCAGCAGCCCTATTACTACCGGGGCTCCGCTAACCCAGGTTTTCATGAGGCAGTGGGTGATGCAATTGCCCTATCTGTCACACCGGCCTACCTGGTGGAGATTGGTTTGCTCGACGAGCTACCTAAGAGCAGTGATGCCACGGATATTGCTCAGCTGATGAGTTTGGCTCTGGATAAGGTTGCCTTCTTGCCCTTTGCTTACATCATGGATAAATGGCGCTGGCAGGTATTTGCTGGGGAGCTCACGCCGGAGCAGTACAACCAAGCTTGGTGGGATCTGCGCCGTAAATACCAAGGCGTGAGTAGTCCGGTAGCGCGTGCTGAGGATGCCTTTGATCCCGGTGCTAAATATCACATCCCAGCTAACGTCTCCTACAGCCGCTACTTTTTAGCGCATTTGTTGCAGTTTCAGTTCCACCGCGAAATGTGTGAGAAAGCTGGCTTTAAAGGGCCACTGCACGCCTGTTCAGCCTACGGTAGCAAGGAGGCCGGAGAGGCACTGAATAAGATGTTGAGTGCCGGCAAGAGCGTGCCCTGGCAGGATACGCTAGAGGCCTTTACCGGTTCTAGAGACGTCGACCCCTCCGCCATGCTGGAGTACTTTGCGCCGCTTAAAACTTGGCTGGTAGAGCAAAACCGCGGTCGCCAATGTGGCTGGCAGGACGCTTAAAGCAGCACTAAGAGCGCAGCTATTGTCGTCACTGTGATCAATCCGGCACCCACAGCGAGTGGGTGCCGTGTTTCTAACAAGAGTGTCAGCACCGTCGAGCGATCCGCTCTGCGGCCAAAGCGTGACAGTGGTACCACGCGACTTTTTAATTGTTCTAAGTCAAAGCCTGGCAAGCAGCTTGGGCCAGCAAATATCAACACATCGTCAATCATTAAAAACCAGTTGCGATAGCGGATTCGCTCGCTGTCAGCGTGATGATATATCCCGCGGTGGTCTACCAGTATCAGCTGTTTAGCCAGCAGCCCAATATGTCCCTTAGCTTTGCGGATATAAACTTCTAGTGCCAGTGCTGGTCCAGTGAGAAATAGCACTAGGGCAGTCAGCTGCGCAGCACTGGGCATGACTAGGCCGGCAAGCAACAGTGCGCAGCTGCAACTGCTGGCAAGGTAGCGATTGGCCCAGCGCCGCAAGCGCGCTTGACGCTCTGGCTTGTGTTTTAGCCACTCGATATCTCCAGCCACAGCGTCAAGGGGCTCAGCACCTTGGATGTTCCAATCTTTGAACACATGTTGGCGCAGTGATTGTAGATAGACCATTGCCGCGGCACAGAGAAATAGGGTTGCCAACAGAGTGCTCAGCCCCTGTTGCCAAAAATTCTGCCAGCGTTGCTGCTTTTGTCGCTCCTCAATCAGTTCTAAAAATAGATTGGATGTCAGTGCTACTTCTGCTTGTCCTTGGCTGTTGAATCGCGCGAGATCACTTTGTGATGGGTCCAGTACCAATAACTTTTGGCCCCAGACCAGCAGCTGTTCAGGCCTAAAATTGCCCTCAAATTGCAGCTCGCGGACAAAGGCCCAGCGGCTATCGAAGAGATACAGCCCTCGGTCGCCACCCTCGGGCTCGCTTAATATGACCCACCAAAACTCACCTAGCTTAGCGAAACTGAGGATGTTTTCCCGGCCGGCTTCCAGCGCTGGGGGGGCGAGCAGGAGCACTTGGTCAAGTTGCTCGGCCAGGGCCTGGTCCTCATAGCGCAGGACACTCAGCGCTGGTCCTTCGCGACTTTGGGTATAGAGCAAGCCTTGATGCAGCACCAGCGTTGGGGCAGTGATCAGAGGCTGCTTAGCCGTGGCTAGTATTGCGCCATCAGGCCCCAGCTTGCGCACTAGGCCTTGCTCAGAGAAGGCCTGGAACACAACGCCGCTGTCGGGGTGGGTGGTGACTGCTTCGGGGAGTGCAGATTGAGGGCCAAAGGCTTCACAGAGACGGCTTTTCAAGGCGCATAATGCAAGCGCGGCGCCCTGATCTTCAGCTTCTTCGCTCACTGTGTTGCCGAGCAGGAAATAGCGCTCTTGGTCGCCGCTGGCGAACACTCCGCGGGCAGTGCTAAAACCCAATTCCTGCAGCGCGATACGCTCGCTGCCAATGCCGGCGTGATTGTGCCGTAACACAGAGTCTTCAGTGAGTAGTAAGAGTTCGCCCATGCTGTTCGCTGTGAAGCTCAGTGGTCCTGTAGGCACAGTTGTTGGAGTGCTCAGCGAGCCGGCAATGACGGTGGCAATTAAGGCCAGAGCACTTGCTGCGCACAATAGCAGCCAGCGCCGCTTTGAGCTTTGCGCTTGTGCAGGGCGATTGCGGGCTGTAGCAGAGTTGCGAAAGGGGACTAGGGCATAAAAATTCGGCACTGCCAGCTGCGCACTAGTTTTAGAACGCGCTTTGCTAGGGCTCTTATTGCGGGCGTGCTTAGCGCTTAGGGCTGGCGCATCTGCTTGATCTTGACTGCGAAGTAACTCAACAACTAGGCCGAGCTGCTGGAATTGCTGATAGCGTTCAGCGGCAGATTTTCGGTCTAAACCAGAGAATAGAATAATCTTCTGGCCAGAAAAATAGTACTCCAGACGGGCGGCATCCCTGATGCCCATTAGCTTAGCAAAGCGCTGCCGCACAGCCACAGGATCGTAAGACTTAGCTATTTGCCCTTGAAATAAGAGCTTAAAAGTGTGCACTCCGCTTTGTGCGCTCCGTGGTGATCGTTGTTTTGTAGGGCGAAAATGTACGGTTTTTAGTAGTTGTTTGCCAGAGTGCTGTTATTCGCTTGAGTTAATGGCCCCAGTGATAAAGCGGTTTTTTGCTTAAGCAATCTGGCCGGCGCCAGTAATTGTGGTCGCCTAAAACAAAAAACTCTTGGGCCGCAAAAACAGCCCAAGAGTTCTGTTGGCAAGCTGCCTGCCTAGCAGGCACTAGCGATTAAGGGGTATCAGTAGCGACCGGCACTGAGCCCTTGTGGTCGAAACCTTCCCAGCGCTTCGCTTTTAGGCTGACTAGGCCGACGATAATGCCTACGCCAATGCTAAACAGTGCAATTTGCAGGTAAAGCTTGGGCATTTCCTGCACATTATTGGGGTCAAAATTTCCCGCCAGCAGGCCGGCGATAATATTGCCGATGGAGTAGGTCAGTACAAATATGCCCATCATTTGTCCGGCAAAGCGGCGCGGCGACAGTTTGCTAACCGCACTCAGTGCAACTGGGCTGAGGCAGAGTTCGCCGACAGTGTGAAGGAAGTAGGTCGTGATCAACCAGTAAGGAGCGACTTTGAGGCCTTCTGCAGCAGCTTGCGCGGCAAAGAACATCACAATGAAGCCGCTGGCCATAATCAGCAAACCAACGGCACATTTCATGCCATAGGAGGGGGAAACCAAACGCTTGCCGAGGTTAATCCACAGTGCGGCAAAAAAGGGCGACAGAATGATGATAAACATCGGGTTCACATTCTGGAACCAAGAGGCTGGAAGCTCAAAAGAGCCGATCATGCGCTGTGTATAGTCTCGCCCAAACAGGTTCAGTGATGAGCCGGCCTGTTCAAAACCTGACCAGAAGCAAGCTGAGGCAACACAGACTAAAAAGAGGGCCCACATGCGCTTCTTTTCCACTTTCGACAGCTCACCCATAAAGTAGATGTAGCCGTAGTAGAGGAAAAAGATCAGGGTAAACACTACCGCCAGATACTGAGAAACTACTACCGGGTTAATCGTCACTCGGTCGGACAGCGCTAGCCAAGTGAACACTGCGGTGCCAGCAGCGAGCGCAGCGATGACGCGCCAAGCGATGCGGGCGCCATTTTCTGACATGGGACTTTCCGGCTTCAAGCTAACGGTGCCCAGGTTGCCTATGGTCTTGCGGTACTGAATCAAGCCAATAGCCATGCCGACGGCGGCTGCACCAAAACCCCAGTGCCAGCCAATTTTTTCGCCGAAATAGCCACACACGGTATAGCCCAGCACTGAGCCTATATTGATACCCATGTAATAGAGTGCGAAGCCACCGTCACGTCGGACATCTTCTTCGCTGTATAGCTTGCCCACCAGCGCGCTGATATTGGGTTTGAGTAAACCCGTGCCGCAGGCCACTAAAATCAGGCCGACAAAGAAAGTGTCGTCATTGGGTACTGCCAGAACGATATGGCCACACATAATGATAATGCCGCCGTACCAGACCGTGCGCTGCCCCCCGAGTAAGCGGTCTGCGATCCAGCCACCGGGTAGACCTAGGAAGTAAACTGCCCCAGTGTAGAGGCCATAAATGGCGGTGGATGCCGCTACAGTAAAGGCTAAGCCTTCCTCTTGTATCGAAGCGGTCATAAACAGTACGAGCAGTGCGCGCATACCGTAATAACTCATGCGCTCCCACATTTCAGTAAAGAATAGGGTTGAGAGCCCCTTGGGGTGACCGAAGAACCCGGAATCTAGAGCAGGATCTCCAGCTGTACCTTTGGCTGTCGTCATTATTTTAGTTTCCTGTGTAAAAATTGAGTGAGCGCGATGACTCGTGGCTGAAATTATAAAGATTATTGCCCCAAGAGGAAAAACGGAATTGAGACCGCGTTTTATTCGCCCCTCGCAGAACAGTTGCAGCCGGTCATTGGCCGTGCGTCATCCTGCCAGAGTCGGTATCATAGCCGCACTTGCCAGTGATTGGCGAAAAATTTGGTAATCACCGGGTGTCATGGGGAGTAGCTATTATGCTTTGCTGATACTTGGTGCCCAGCCTTAGTCGCTCATTAATAACGATACGCAGGATCCCATGAAAAAATTCCTTTTGCTTCCCATGGCCGCTCTGCTAGTGGCGTGTAATGACCCAGGTACTTCCGAGCAACAAACGACAGCAAGTGCTGCACAAGCCCCGATGGCTGCAGCTGTTTCCAATGCGGTGCAAAGCCCGCATGAGGCAGAGTTTAATTATGTGATTGATCGCTTTGCCGATATTCAGGTGCTGGCTTACGAGGTGCCGGGTTTTGATGAACTCAGCTTGAAGCAAAAAGAGCTGCTCTATTATCTGCATCAGGCGGCTTATGCTGGCCGCGATATTATGTGGGATCAAAACTTCAAGCATAACTTGAAGATCCGGCGCACTTTAGAAGCCATCGTGAAGCACTACGAGGGTGAGCGAGATGTGCCAGCTTTCAAGCAATTCATGGAGTACACCAAGCAGGTGTGGTTTGCTAATGGCATCCATCATCATTACTCCACCTTGAAATTTCAGCCGCAGTTTAGCGCCCATGACTTCGCTATTTTAGTGGCTTCGGTAGCTGATTCCGGTGACCTCCCGCTAGCGCCAGGCGAGACAGCTATGGATCTAGTGTCGCAACTGATGCCCATTATCTTCGAGCCAGATGTCGCAGCTAAAAAAGTCAACACAGCCGCTGATGTCGATAAAGTCGCCGCTTCTGCCGTTAACTTCTATGAAGGGGTGACAGAGGAGGAGGTGCGCGCCTTTTACGCCGAGCGCGCTAAAGATGGTGGCGATACGCCCATTTCACATGGCCTCAATTCAAAGTTGGTTAAGAACGCTGAGGGTGAGCTTGAAGAGCGAGTCTGGAAAGTTGGCGGCATGTACAGCGAAGCGCTGGAGCAGGTCGTGCTGTGGCTGGAAAAAGCCATTACCGTGGCCGAGAACAACAAGCAGCGCAAAGCACTGGAACTCTTGGTTAAGTACTACCGATCAGGTGACTTGCAGGACTTCGACGACTACAGCATTGCCTGGGTAGAGGACAGCGAGTCACGTATTGATGTGATAAACGGCTTTATTGAAGTCTACAACGACCCCATCGCTTACCGTGGCTCCTTTGAGTCAGTGGTGTCGTTTCGGGATGAAGAAACCACCAAACGCATAGCGGCTATTGGTGCCCAGGCCCAGTGGTTTGAAGATAACTCGCCCATCATGGATGAGCACAAGCGCCAGACCGTTAAGGGTATCTTGGGCAAAGCTATTACAGTGGTCGCCGAATCGGGCGATGCCTCGCCCAGCACTCCGATAGGTATCAACCTGCCCAACGCGAACTGGATTCGCGCTAATCACGGCTCTAAATCCGTCAGCTTGAGCAATATCGTGAACGCTTATAATGCCGTGCCAAGTAAGGCGCTGGCAGAATTTGCTTGGGATCAGGCAGAAATTGATCGCGCCGAGCAGTACAAGGAAATAGCAGCCGCTCTGCACACCGATATGCACGAAGTGATTGGACATGCCTCCGGTAAGATCAATCCAGGTGTCGCTACGCCCAAGGAAACACTCAAGCAGTACAGCTCAACCTCCGAAGAGGGCCGTGCTGATCTTGTCGCCCTGTACTTCATGCTTGATCCAAAGCTGGTCGAGCTGGGCGTGATGCCCAGCCTAGAAGCCGGCAAAGCAGAGTACGATAACTATATTCGCAACGGCATCATGACGCAGTTGTATCGCTTGAAGCCGGGTGAGTTGATTGAAGAGGCGCATATGCGCAACCGTGCCATGGTAGCGCGCTGGGCCTATGAGCAAGGTCAGGCGGACAATGTGATCGAGCGCCGCGTCCGTGATGGTAAGACCTTCTTTGTGATCAATGATTATCAGAAATTGCGTGAGCTCTTTGGGCAGTTATTGCGAGAGCTGCAGCGCATTAAATCTGAGGGAGACTTTGAGGCTATCCAGCACTTGGTCGAAAATTATGGGACTCAGGTTGATCCAGAGTTACACCAAGAAGTACTGGAGCGTTACGCCGCTCTGGATGTGGCGCCCTACAAAGGTTTCATCAATCCTTATCTAGAGCCCGTGATTGAGGATGGCAAAATCGTTGATATCATGCTCAGCTACCCCGAAAGCTTTGAACAGCAAATGCTTTACTACGCGGAGCATTTCTCCTTCTTACCGAATGAGAATTAAAGTTTTTTGGTCGCTTTGGAGTCTCTGCTGGGCTTAGCCCCAGCAGGGTAGACAAATTAACAGGATAACAATCATATGAAGCAATTTGATGGGAAGGTGGCCTTTATCACCGGTGCTGCCTCGGGTATTGGTTTGGCGACTATGCAGCGCTTGGCCGCAGATGGCGCGAAAGTTTTTGCCTGCGATATTAATAGTGAGGCCTTGGAAGCCGCAGCTTCTGCACTGCGCGACAGTGGTAGCGATGTGCTGTCACTGAGTTTAGATGTCACAGATGACGCAGGTTGTCAGGCGGCAATTGCTGCTTGTGTGGAGCACTTTGGCCAGTTGGACATCCTCTGTAACATCGCTGGCATGGTTTGCACAGGACACTTTGCCGATCTCAGTATCGAGCGCTGGCGACGGGTGATGGATGTGAATGCCAACTCGGTATTTGTCCTCTGTCAGGCAGCTATGCCTCACTTGCTAGAAAGCGGCGGCAATATCGTCAATATCGCTTCGACCGCTGCTTTGGCGGGCTTGCCTTATAATTCAGCTTACTGCGCTAGCAAGGCTGCGGTACTGCAATTGTCTAAAGCGCTGGCCACCGAATATGCCCATCGAGGAGTGCGAGTTAATGCCATCTGTCCTGGTGCGGTAAACACGCCACTGGTCAAGGATGCTCAAATTCCAGAGGGGGCTGATGCGGCCCTGTTTCAGCGTATGTTCCCGCTCACTGGCACCTTTGCCGAAGCGCGGGAAATCGCTGCATCAGTAGCCTATCTGGCCTCAGATGATGCGCGCTTTGTCACTGGCTCGGCGCTGGTTATTGATGGTGGGCAAACCGCAATCTGAGTCAAGCTGCGCTCAGTGTGGAGCAGCGGGAGCGATCCAGCTCCTGCTGCAAATGTGGCTGAATATCATCCACATGGCGCAGCCGTTTGATGTTTTCAAATAGCACTGCGGCTTGGGGGTAGTAAGTGCGCAGGTAGACTAACCATTGTTTTAGTGGGTTGCCTACATAGTGAGCATCGTAGTTCTCGATGGTCGCTTCAAAAAAGTCTAAGAGCAGTGCTGTGATGTCTTGCCAGCTCAAGGGATTTACTGGCTGATCAGCACTGGCGCTGGCGATTAGTCGCGCTAAATCTGGGCGGCACAAGGCGCCACGACCGAGCATCAAATCTGGGCAGCGGCTGATCTCGCGGCAGCGTTTGGCATCCTCAACACTCCAAATCTCACCGTTAGCAATTACCGGAATCGATAGCCACTCTTGTGCTAGGGCGCAGTGATCCCAATAGGCCGGTGGTCGATAGCCATCTTTTTTAGTGCGTGCATGGATGGCCAGTTCGCTAGCTCCAGCACTGCCAATGGCTTGAACGTTGTCTTTAAACAGCAGGGGGTCTTCATAGCCTAGGCGGATTTTAACCGTTACCGGCAGCTCGCTAGGAACCGCCTTGCGCACGGCTTCGACGATGCGCTGCACGCGCTCTGGCTCGCGCAATATGATGGAACCACCATCCGAGCGGTTGACGGTTTTGGCTGGGCAGCCAAAGTTAATATCGATGCCTAAAGCACCCAGTTCCGCGACCCGCGCGGCGTTTTCAGCCATCGGCTCTGGCCGGCCGCCAAGTAATTGCACATACACCGGAACCCCAGTGGCTGTGCGGCCGCCGCTATCGAGTTCTGGGCAGAGTCGTTTGAATACGCGGCTTGGCAGCAGTCGGTCATTAATCCGCACAAATTCAGTGACGCAGCGATCGAGTCCGCCCAGTGAGGTAAGCAGATTGCGCATAGTGTGGTCAATGACACCCTCCATGGGCGCCAGTATTAATCGCATGGTAGTCACTTCGTTCTGAGAAAAGCGGGATTATACGTAGTATGTCGGCACATTACTCTGCTCTCAAAGCGGATGCGACATACTTACTATCAGGCCGTGTGGCGAGCTCAGGAATGTGTCACAGTGCGCTATTGGCGCCCATAGGGGCTGATGATTTATCATAGGCGGCTATTTTTTGCCACAAGACCACAGCTCGGGGGCCAAATGCAGTTTGAGATCATCTATCAGGGTTTGGAGCTCTTAGTCTACGGGATGGGAACCGTAGTGCTGTTTCTCGCCCTGCTGATTTTGACTACCATGCTGATGTCGCGTGTTATCCAGCGCTACTTTCCCGAGCCGCAAGTTGAAATTGTTGCGGCCCCGGCGGCCCCAGCTCAAGCGCCTAGTGCTGCAGTCATTGATGACGAGCAGCTAGTGGCAGTGATCACTGCCGCAATCCACCAACACCGCAAAGGGCAGTAGGCGCGTTTTCGCGCAAATTGTTTAGCCACAAGAGGTTCAGCTCCGATGGAAAGCACTAAACACCCGCTGGGTATTACCGATGTTGTATTGCGTGACGCCCACCAGTCACTGTTTGCCACGCGTCTGCGTTTGGATGACATGCTGCCGATCGCTGCCGAGTTGGACCAGATTGGTTTCTGGTCACTGGAGAGTTGGGGCGGAGCTACTTTTGATGCCTGCATACGCTACTTAGGGGAAGACCCATGGGAGCGTATTCGCGAGCTGAAAAAGGCTATGCCCAATACACCTCAGCAGATGTTGTTTCGGGGCCAGAATATACTCGGATACAGGCACTACGCGGACGATGTCGTAGAAAAGTTTGTCGAGCGTGCGGCACACAACGGCGTAGATGTCTTTCGTATCTTTGATGCGATGAACGACATGCGCAATATTGAAGTGGCGCTCAAGGCGGTGAATAAAGTCGGCAAGCATGCCCAGGGCACTATCTCCTATACCTTGAGCCCGGTGCACAACATCGAGACCTGGGTTGAGCAGGGTAAGCGTATCGAAGACATGGGGGCGGACTCGATTGCCATTAAAGATATGGCCGGTTTGCTGAGCCCCTACGAGGGTTATCAGCTGGTTAAGCGTTTAAAAGAGAGCTGTGATATCCCCATCCACATGCAGTGCCACGCAACCACTGGCTTGTCGACTGCCACTATTTTGAAGTGTGTAGAAGCCGGTATCGACAATGTGGACACCTCGATCTCCTCTATGTCCATGACCTATGGCCACTCGCCGACAGAGACTGTGGTCGCCATGTTGCAGGGCACGGACCGCGATACCGGCTTAGATATTAAAAAGCTGGAAAGCATCGCCTCTTATTTTCGCCAGATCCGTAAGAAATACGCCAAATTTGAAGGTTCGCTGCGCGGTGTTGATTCGCGCATATTGGTCGCTCAAGTGCCCGGAGGCATGCTGACTAATATGGAGAATCAACTGCGCGAGCAGGGCGCTGCTGAGCGTCTCGACGAGGTCTTGGAGGAGATTCCCAAGGTGCGGGAAGATCTCGGTTTTATTCCCCTCGTCACTCCTACCTCACAAATTGTCGGCAGCCAGTCAGTGATTAACGTGTTGACGGGTGAGCGCTATAAGTCGATCTCCCGTGAAACAGCTGGCGTGTTAAAGGGCGAGTATGGCGCTACGCCGGCGCCAGTCAATAAGGCCTTGCAGGAGCGCGTGTTGGAAGGGGCAGAGGTGATTACCTGTCGTCCCGCCGATCTACTTGCGCCCGAAATGGATGAGCTCACTAATGAGCTGCGCAGTTTGGCCAGTGAGCAGGGCATAAGCCTCAGCGCCGGTGAGCAAGAGATCGATGATGTCTTAAGCTATGCGCTATTTCCGCAAGTGGCTTTGAAGTTTCTCGCCAATCGCGGCAACCCCGATGCTTTTGAGCCGGCTCCTGGCAGCGAAGTTGAAGTGGAGCGTTCAGCTGCTGAGCTAGTGGCGCCTGCGGCGCCAGCCACTGAGACGGGGCCAGCGCTGTATAGCGTGAAGGTCAATGGTCAAAGTTACGTAGTGGAAGTTGCTGAGGGTGGCGAGCTTAGCTCAGTTCAGGCTGCGGCCTCGCTAGAACCAGCGGCGCCAGTGGCGGCAAGCACAGCAGGGGCAGGTGAGCCTCTACCAGCGCCGCTGGCTGGGACCATTGTTAAAGTGCTGGTCTCTGCGGGACAGGTGGTGGCTTCGGGAGATGTGCTACTGATCCTCGAGGCGATGAAAATGGAAACCGAAGTACGTGCCCCTCGGGATGGCAGTATCACTGAGCTTTGCGTCAAGGCAGGAGATGCGGTCAATGTTGGTGATGCTCTGGTCAAGTTGAGTTAAGCCAAGATGGAAAATTTAATGACCTTGTGGGGCTCCTCTGGCCTGGCGCAGATGGAAGTTGGTCAGGGGATTATGATCCTGATTGGCCTGCTGCTACTGTTTCTTGCCATTCGCAAAGGCTTTGAGCCCTTGCTATTACTGCCTATTGGTTTTGGCGGTATTTTGGCCAACATTCCCGGTGCAGGCTTGGCTTATTCCGCCTTAGAGAACGCTTTGCACCAAGGCGATGCAGTGCTGCTAGCTGAGATTGCCAGCTATTTAGGTGTCAGTGCGGGCAGTGGTATAGAAAGCCTGATGAAGGCTTTTTACAGCGCGGCCCCTACGGCGCAATTAGCTGTGGAAAGTGTCGTGTCGGCGGCGGGTTACAGCGATGGCATGCTGCACAGTTTCTATACTGTTGCCATTGCCAGCGGCGTGGCCCCTCTGGTGATTTTTATGGGCGTGGGGGCGATGACGGACTTCGGTCCTTTGCTGGCCAATCCCAAAACTTTATTTCTCGGTGCGGCGGCCCAGTTCGGGATTTTTGCCACGGTGATTGGCGCTGTGGGTTTAACGGCAATAGGCTGGATGGATTTTAGTATCGCTGATGCTGCTGCTATTGGCATCATTGGTGGTGCTGACGGCCCCACCGCTATTTATGTGTCCAGCGTTCTGGCCCCGGACTTGCTTGGCGCCATTGCTGTGGCGGCTTATTCTTACATGGCGCTAGTGCCGTTGATTCAGCCGCCGATTATGCGTGCCCTGACCACTAAGCGGGAGCGGGCGATTGAAATGACTCAGCTGCGCGCCGTATCGAAACGTGAAAAGGTAGTGTTTCCCTTGCTGCTGTTAATTCTTGTCGCTCTGCTTTTACCCGCAGCTGCTCCGCTATTGGGGATGTTTTGTTTTGGCAATCTGATGAAAGAGTGCGGTGTGGTGGAGCGTTTGTCTGATACCGTGCAGAATTCTTTGATCAACATCACCACGATCTTTTTGGGCTTGTCGGTAGGCTCCAAATTGGTGGCGGATAAGTTTCTCGACAGCAGCACCCTGGGCATTCTTGGCTTAGGCATAGTGGCCTTTGCCATTGGCACAGCTTCTGGGGTGTTGATGGCAAAGTTGATGAACCTCTTAAGCAGGGTGCCGCTGAACCCATTGATCGGCTCAGCCGGTGTCTCTGCAGTGCCAATGGCCGCGCGAGTTTCTAATAAGGTTGGTCTTGAGGCTAACCCTCATAACTTTTTGCTGATGCATGCTATGGGCCCCAATGTGGCTGGAGTGATCGGTTCTGCGGTCGCCGCTGGGGTGATGATTAGCCTGGTTGGCAGCTAAAGCCTACTACTATTGGTGCCTGCCAGATTAATTTTGTACACTGTGCGGCCATTTCCAAAAATTGAGTCGAGTACGAATGAATCCCAACTACCTTGATTTTGAACAGCCTATCGCCGAGCTTGAGGTCAAGATTGAAGAGCTACAGCTTGTGGGCTCAGATGCTGAGATAAATATCAGCGATGAAATCGAGAAACTGCGTGAAAAAAGTACCCGACTGACCGAGAAAATCTACAGTAATTTAAGTGCTTGGGACATTGTTCGAGTGGCTCGCCACCCACTGCGTCCCTACAGCCTGGATTACATTCCGCGTATTTTTACTGAGTTTGATGAACTGCACGGCGACCGCCACTTTGGCGATGACCGGGCAATCGTCGGTGGTGTGGCCAGAATTGATGGTCGGCCGGTGATGGTCATTGGCCAGGAAAAGGGCCGCGCGGTCAAAGATAAAGTGCTGCGTAACTTCGGTATGCCCAAGCCCGAAGGCTATCGCAAGGCGCTGCGACTGATGGAGATGGCCGAGCGTTTTAAAATGCCGGTGATTACCCTGATCGACACCCCGGGAGCCTATCCCGGTATCGACTCAGAAGAGCGCGGTATCAGTGAGTCGATTGCCCAGAATCTGGCGGTGATGTCGCGTTTGGCAACGCCCATTATTTGTATTGTGATTGGCGAGGGCAGCTCGGGTGGCGCTCTGGGTATTGGCGTGGGAGACCACTTGGCCATGCTGCAGTACTCCACTTACTTTGTGATTTCTCCCGAGGGCTGCGCCAATATTATTTGGAAGAGCACCGATTACGCGCCCGATGCTGCGCAAGCGATGGGGGTTACCTCCGCTGTACTGCAGGACTTAGGCATTGTCGATGCCACCATTGAAGAGCCCTTAGGTGGCGCTCACCGCAATGTCGATCTGATGGCTGAGCGGGTCCGTGAACATATTATTACTGAGCTGAAGCGTCTGGAAGAAATGCCGCTGGAGGAAATGCTTGAAAAGCGTTACCAGCGCTTGATGTCCTACGGCTCATAGTCATACCCCAGCGGGCTTCGGTGGCGCCCATAGCTTATGAGCCGCTCTAAACACTTATCTGATCAAGTGCTTCCCGCTTTAGCTAGCTTGCGGGAGGCGCCACGCTGGTTAGTTGCCTTTAGTGGCGGCCTCGATTCCACTGTCCTGTTGCACCTTCTGGTCAGCCTGCGGGCTGCCAACCCAGATTTTCCGCCCTTGCAGGCGCTGCACATACACCACGGATTACAGTCTGAGGCCGATCGCTGGCAGCGTCGCTGCGAACAGTTTTGTCAAACCTTGGCAGTGCCTTTTATCTGCGAGCAAGTGAGGGTCACTGTTGAAGGTAAGGGCCTAGAGGCTGCGGCCCGCGATGCGCGATACGCGGCCTTTGAGTCCCATTTGGGCGCCGGCGAAGTGTTATTTGTCGCCCAGCATAAAGACGATCAAGTGGAAACCTTTATGCTGCGTTTGCTGCGCGGCGCTGGCGTTGAGGGCTTGGCCGCTATGCCGCCGAGTCGCCCCTTGGGGCAGGGGCAGCTGTTTCGGCCACTGCTGGATGTGACTCGCGAGCAATTGGCGCACTACGCCAAAGAGCATGGGCTGCCAAGCATCGACGACCCTTCCAATGCTGATACGACGCTGGATCGTAATTTTCTGCGCCATGAGGTGCTGCCGCTCTTAGACAGCCGCTGGCCTGCTTATCGCGACACAGTGGCCCGTGCGGCAGCGCATCTGCGCGATGCCGCGGATCAGTTGCGCAGGGCGCTGCCGGAAGTGCCGCGCTGTTACTCGCGCTGCGGTGACCCCGGTTTGGCTTTAGCGCCTTTGTTGGATTTGCCTGATAGCGAGGCAGCCCAGGTGTTGCGCGATTGGCTGCAGCAACTGGGTCACACTCAGGCCCCTGCCAGCGCGCCTCTGTTGGAGTTTTTGCGCCAGCTGCGAGCGGGCGATAGTTCGAGTCAGGCACAACTGCAATCTGCCGGTATTTGCTTGCAGCGCTTTCAGCAGGGCCTGTACTGCCTACCGGCTGCGCTGGATGAGGCTCTGCCTGAGTCTCAGCAGCTAGAGCTGGGGGAGTCGTATACCGACCCGGCGCTGGGTACTCTTAGCCTAGTGCAAGCGGAGGGCCCCGGCTTAGCACTGCAGGCTGGGGAAGCGCTCAGCTTGCGCTGGCGTAGTGGGGGAGAGCGCTGCCGACTCCCTGGGCGGGCTGGAACTCGCAGTTTGAAAAAATTACTGCAGGAGGCAAAAGTGCCGCCCTGGTGGCGCAATCGAGTGCCGCTGCTCTATCTCGGAGATGAGTTGCTGGCAGTTGGCGACCTGTGGCTCTGCGATTCAAGCCGATTGCAAGCCATTGGTCCCTCCTGGCAAGTGCGCTGGAAGCGAAATACTCCCACCCCCTGAGATTGAGCAGAGGGCTGCTTTCCAGTAAACTGATTTCCCATCTTTTTGCAGGTCTTGTGCTCCGATCTGTGCCCCACAGGTACAGCTGAGTACAAGTTCTGTGTGTCCCGAACTACAGCGTATAGAAAGGCTTTTCATGACGCGATATGTCTTCGTCACCGGTGGTGTGGTTTCATCTTTAGGTAAGGGGATTGCAGCCGCATCCCTGGCTGCAGTGCTGGAAGCACGCGGACTGAAAGTTACCCTCCTCAAGTTGGACCCCTACATCAACGTGGATCCGGGCACTATGAGCCCGTTTCAGCACGGTGAAGTTTATGTGACCGAGGACGGGGCCGAAACCGACCTTGATCTTGGTCACTATGAGCGCTTCACCCACGCGACCATGCGTCGCGCCAATAACTTTACTACGGGCCGTGTGTACAACGCGGTGCTGCGTAAAGAGCGTCGCGGAGATTATCTCGGCGGCACGGTTCAGGTCATTCCCCATATCACTGATGAGATCAAGCGCCGAGTAATTTTGGGCGCTGGCGATGCTGACGTGGCGGTGGTTGAAGTGGGCGGTACTGTTGGCGATATCGAGAGTCAGCCCTTCTTGGAAGCACTGCGGCAACTGCGCATTGAAGTGGGTGTCAACCGAGCACTGCTGATGCATTTGACCTTGGTGCCCTATATCGCCACTGCTGGCGAAACCAAAACCAAGCCCACCCAGCACTCGGTTAAAGAACTGCGCTCTATCGGTTTACAGCCAGACATTCTGCTCTGCCGCAGTACGGTAGAAATTGACCAGATTGCACGCAAGAAGATCTCCCTGTTTACCAATGTGGAAGAGCGGGCGGTTATTTCCCTGATGGATGCGGACTCAATCTACCGTATTCCGGGCATGCTGCATGAGCGCGGCTTAGACGACATCGTCGTCGAGCGCCTGAACTTAGACTGTGGCAAGGCCGATCTGAGTGAGTGGGATGAAGTGTTGCGCCGCGAGTTTGCCGAGCCTCGTGGCACAGTGCGCATCGCTATGGTGGGTAAATACACCGATTTGCTGGATGCCTATAAGTCTCTGAACGAAGCCCTCAAGCACGCTGGCCTGCAAACACTGGTCAAAGTGGAGGTCGATTATATTGACGCGGAAGATATCGAGCGTGATGGTACCGCGGTGCTCGAAAAAGCCGATGCGATACTTGTGCCCGGTGGCTTTGGTGACCGCGGTGTCGAAGGCAAAATCACCGCGGTGCAATATGCCCGTGAGAACAAGGTTCCATTCCTAGGCATCTGCTTGGGTATGCATGTGGCATTGATCGAATACGCGCGCAATGTCTGCCACTTAGAAGGTGCCCACTCCACCGAAATGGAGCCCAACACTCCCCATCCTATCGTCGGCCTGATCACCGAGTGGCAAAATATCGATGGCAGTACGGAGCAGCGCAGCGAAGACTCCGACCTTGGCGGCACGATGCGTCTCGGTGCCCAGCTCTGTCACTTGGAGCCTGGCTCTATGGCTCAATCAATCTATGGTTCTGATACGGTGATGGAGCGCCACCGTCACCGCTATGAAATTAACAACAACTACGTTGAGCAGTTGACCGATGCCGGGGTGCGCATCGGTGGCTGGTCTGCCGACCGCTCCTTAGTAGAAATGGTTGAGCTGCCTGAGCATCCGTGGTTTGTGGCTTGTCAGTTCCACCCAGAGTTTACTTCGCGGCCACACCGTGGCCACCCGCTGTTTAGCAGTTATGTTGAAGCTGCATTGAAGCACGCCCAAGCCTAGCTAGCCTAAGCTAGCTTTGGCTGAGGCCTTTAGCGCAGCAGAGAGGATCGAGAGTCGTGACTACAACAACTTTGACCCTAGGCGATATTACTATTGCCAATTCGGCGCCCTTTGTCTTGCTGGGCGGTGTCAACGTCTTGGAGAGCCGTGACTTTGCCCTTAAAGTCGCCGAGCACTACGTCACTGTGTGTCAGCGCCTGGGCATTCCCTATGTCTTTAAGGCCTCTTTTGATAAAGCTAATCGCTCCTCCATCCACTCTTTTCGCGGCCCCGGCCTCGATGAGGGCTTGAGCATTTTGGCTGAAGTGAAATCAACCTTTAATGTGCCGCTGATTACCGACGTACATACGCCGGAACAGGCCGCGCCAGCGGCAGAGGTCTGTGACATTATTCAGTTGCCGGCTTTTTTGGCGCGACAAACTGATTTAGTGGCCGCAATGGCGGCGACCGGTGCCCTGATTAATATCAAAAAACCCCAATTTTTGTCGCCTTCACAAATGGCCAATGTGGCGGAAAAGTTCCGCGAATGTGGCAATGACAAAATAATGCTCTGCGAGCGCGGCAGCAACTTTGGTTATGACAACCTGGTTGTGGACATGCTCGGCTTTGGCGTGATGAAGCAAGCTTGCGGCGACATTCCGCTAATTTTTGACGTCACTCATGCCCTGCAGTGTCGCGACCCGATGGGCGCCGCTTCTGGTGGGCGTCGCAGTCAAGTATTAGATCTAGCCCGGGCTGGCATGGCCACTGGCTTAGCCGGACTGTTTTTAGAGGCCCACCCAGACCCTGATCAGGCGCTTTGTGATGGTCCCAGTGCTTTGCCACTGAACTTGTTAGAGCCCTTTCTGAGCCAGATCAAAGCACTCGATGATTTGGTAAAAAACTTTCCAGTGCTGGAAATCCAATAGATTAATCGTATAGACGGAGTTAAACCCATGAGCAAAATCGCCAACGTGCAGGCTTTCGAAGTAATGGATTCGCGCGGCAATCCGACAGTTATGGCTGAGGTTACGCTGGAGTCCGGAGTGGTCGGTGCAGCTTGCGCGCCTTCAGGTGCCTCAACGGGTTCTCGCGAAGCACTGGAGTTGCGCGATGGCGACAACAAGCGTTACCTCGGCAAGGGTGTGCTCAAGGCAGTCGCTAATGTGAATGGCCCGATCCGTGATTTGCTATTGGGCAAAGACGCGACTGCTCAGCGTGAGCTAGACCAGCTGATGATCGATGCCGATGGCACTGAAAACAAAGCGAAATTTGGCGCCAATGCGATTCTAGCGGTGTCTTTGGCCGCTGCAAAAGCTGCTGCCCAAGCCCGCGGCGTGGCTCTCTACCAGCACATTGCAGACATCAACGGTACCAGCTATTTCAGCATGCCTGTGCCGATGATGAATATTCTCAACGGCGGTGAGCACGCTGATAACAACGTCGACATTCAAGAATTTATGGTGCAGCCAGTTGCTGCCACTAGCTTTGCTGAAGCCCTGCGGGTTGGTGCTGAGATCTTCCACCATCTGAAAAAAGTGCTCTCCGCTCGCGGCTTAAGCACTGCAGTTGGTGATGAAGGTGGCTTTGCTCCAGACCTACCTTCCAACGAAGCGGCGCTTGAGGTGATTGCCGAGGCTGTGGCAAATGCCGGCTATAAGCTGGGCACTGATGTCACTCTGGCGCTCGACTGTGCGGCCTCTGAGTTTTATAAAGATGGCGTCTATGACTTGGCCGGTGAAGGCAAAAAGTTTGATAGTGCAGGTTTCGCTGATTATCTGGCCGAGCTGGCATCCAAGCAGCCGATTATTTCTATCGAAGACGGTTTAGACGAGTCTGACTGGGATGGCTGGAAACTGTTGACTGATAAAATCGGTGACAAAGTGCAGTTGGTCGGTGATGACCTCTTTGTGACTAACACCAAGATTCTCCAGCAGGGCATCGAGCGCGGTGTGGCTAACTCGATCCTCATCAAGTTCAACCAAATTGGTAGCTTGAGCGAAACCTTGGATGCCATTGCGCTGGCCAAACAGGCCGGCTACACCGTGGTGATTTCCCACCGCTCCGGTGAAACGGAAGATACCACTATTGCGGATCTGGCTGTTGCCACCGCCGCCGGCCAGATTAAGACCGGTTCTCTGTGCCGTTCAGATCGCGTCGCTAAATATAACCGCTTGCTGCGCATTGAAGCTGAGCTAGGCAATGAGCGTGCACCTTACCGCGGCCGCGCTGAATTTAAGAGCTAAGTGACCTTGCGTTGGGTTCTATCTGCTCTGCTTGTGCTCTTGCTGGTGCTGCAATACCGCCTGTGGTTTGCCGAAGGCAGCTTGGCTGAGCAACACCGCCTAGAACAGCAAGTGCAAGAGCAGAGCCTGATCAACCATGAGTTGCGTGAACGCAACGCTGTCTTAGAGCGCGAAGTGCTGGAGTTGCAAGGTGGCAATGAGAGCGTAGAGCAGCGCGCTCGCGAGCAGTTAGGCCTGATTCGCGAAGGTGAAGTGTTTTATCAGGTCCTTGATAAAAAACAGCGGCCGACTCGTGACTAAGGCGCGGCTCTGGGGAGTGGTGCCAGCGGCTGGTGTTGGTCAGCGTATGGGGGCTGCCTGCCCCAAGCAGTACTTGCCTCTAGCCGGCGCAACGGTGATAGAGCACAGCGTGCAGGCGCTGCTCGATCATCCCCGGATCGAGCGCGTCGTCGTGGCGCTGCAAGCTAATGATGAGCGTGCGGCGCGACTTCCCCTGCTGAGCAACCCACGAGTCTTGCGAGCCCAAGGCGGCGCCGAGCGCTGTGACTCGGTGCTCTCCGCTTTATCTGCATTGCAAAAATTTGCATATGATGAGGACTGGGTCTTAGTGCATGACGCGGCGCGGCCCTGTGTCTCAGCCGCTGATATTGCAGCCCTAGTAGCGCGTACTCTAGAGAGTGGCTTGGGAGCGGTTCTCGCTCAGCCAGTGCTAGACACTTTAAAACAGGTGGATGTTGAGGGGCGGGTGACCACAACGGTGGATCGGCAGCAATTTTGGCGTGCACAAACGCCGCAAATGTTCCGCTTTGCTGAGCTGCGCTCTGCATTGCAACGAGCCTTAGCCCAGGGTCAGCTGATCACCGATGAGGCCTCGGCAATGGAGTGGGCCGGCTATCCCGTGCAAGTCGTGGAAGGCAGTGCGTCGAATATAAAAATTACCCGACCGGGTGACCTAGAGTTAGCGGATTATTATTTACAACAAATAGCGCAGTAGCAGGATATGACTATGCGAATTGGCCACGGCTACGATGTGCACCGCTTTGGTAGTGGTGACTCAGTGGTGTTGGGCGGTGTAAGAGTTCCCCATCGGCAGGGCCTAGTGGCACACTCTGACGGCGATGTCTTACTTCACGCCATATGTGATGCCTTACTCGGCGCTATTGCGGCCGGGGATATTGGCCGTCACTTTCCCGATACCGACCCAGCCTTTGCCGGCGCCGATAGCCGGGAATTGCTGCGTGCAGTCATGGCCAAGGTGGAGCAGGCAGGTTGGCAGCTAGCTAACCTAGATGCCACTGTCATTGCTCAGGCGCCTAAGTTGGCTGGGCATATAGCGCGCATGCAACAGTACATTGCCCAAGATACCCACAGCACAGTAGAGCAGGTCAATGTGAAGGCGACCACCACTGAAAAGCTCGGCTTTGTCGGCCGTGAAGAGGGTATTGCGGCCCATGCCGTGGTCTTGCTGGTAGCGGCTAAATGATAGCTAGCCCGCGCCCAGTCGCAGGTCAGGCCCCGACAGTTCAAGCTCGTATACGTACGACCCCGGAAGATTTTATCGTGCGCGAGCAGCTCGGCTTTAGCCCAGACGGTCAGGGCGAGCACGTGTTTTTGCACTTAGAAAAGCGCGGCTTAAATACCGCTGATTTAGCTCAGCGAATTGCTGTGCTAAGCGCCACCCCACTGCGTGACATTGGTTTTAGTGGCATGAAGGATCGCCATGCGCTGACGCGGCAGTGGTTTAGCGTGGGCCTCGCTGGCCGCCCGGAGCCGGACTGGCAGGCTTTGTCTGAGCAGGGTGATGTGGCAGTACTAGAGGTCACCCGTCACCTGAAAAAACTGCGTCGCGGTGTGCACCGCGCCAATCGTTTTATTTTGACCTTGCGCGAGCTCCGTGGCGATTTGCAGTCCCTGATGCTCAGTTTAGAGCAAGTGCGAGCCCAAGGTGTGCCAAATTATTTTGGTGAGCAGCGCTTCGGTCACAGCGGGGCTACCTTATTGCAGGCCAGACAATGGCAAGTCCGAGGCGGGCGCCGGCTCAGTCGCAATAAACGCAGTTTGTATCTCTCAGCCCTGCGCGCCCATATCTTTAACACCCTGTTGGCGGCGCGTGTAACTGAGGGTAGCTGGGATCGTGTGCTGCCGGGCGATGTCTGTATGCTACAGGGCACGCGCAGCCAGTTTAGTTGTGAGCAACCCGATAGCGAGATCGAGCGTCGCGCCGCCGAGGGTGATATCCATCCAGCCTTGCCGATGTGGGGTAGGGGCAAGCTTATGCAGGGCGCTGAACGCTGTGCCGAGCAGGCCGATCTGCTGGCGGCAGAACAGGATATTTGCAGCTTTCTAGAGGCCCAAGGGCTGAGCTTGGATTATCGTCCGAGCCGCGTGCTAGCAGATGACTTTTGCTGGCACTTTTGTGATGATGGCAGCTTGCGGCTGGAGTTTAGCCTTAGCCCGGGGAGCTACGCCACCGCCGTGCTGGCACAGATTGTAGAATACAAACAAGGGAATATTGGGGGTGGTGAGGGCCGTGAGTAGTGTCGACCTGAAAGGCATTGGGATGACCTCTCAGCGCACGCGTGAACGATTGGTGCAGCGACTCGTCGAGCAGGGCATCCGCGATCAAGCGGTGTTAGAGGTGATGCGCACGACGCCGCGGCATTTGTTTTTGGATGAAGCCATGGCACACCGCGCTTACGAAGACACAGCGCTGCCAATTGGCTATCAGCAAACCCTGTCTCAGCCCTATATCGTCGCTCGCATGACGGAGCTTTTGCTTGAAGATGGCCCCTGTGAAAACGTCTTAGAAATTGGCGTTGGCTCTGGCTACCAGACTGCCGTACTAGCTCAGTTGGTCACTCAGGTATACGGCGTGGAGCGGATTAAGGCCTTGCTCGATCGCGCCCGTCCCCGTATGCGCCAGCTCAAACTGCGCAACGTGCAATTACGACACAGCGATGGGGCGCTTGGCTGGGCTGATAAAGGGCCCTTCGATGGCATCCTCAGTGCCGCTGCGCCAGAGCGTATTCCGCAAGAACTGCTGCAGCAGTTGGCACCGAATGGTCGCCTGGTGATACCTGTTGGCGGGCAGAGCCAGCACTTACAGGTTGTCAGGCGCAGCCCGGAAGGCTTCGTTACCAACATTATTGAGCCCGTCCGCTTTGTGCCGCTGCGGCCAGGGACGGTGCGCTAAGTGGCTAAGCAGGATCAATTGCTGACATATATTGGCGTGTTCTTGCGCGGTCTGCTGATGGGCGCGGCAGATATTGTACCGGGTGTGTCTGGCGGCACCATGGCTTTTATTACCGGCATTTATGACCGCCTATTGGCCGCTATTAAATCCTTTGATCTGGCTTTGCTGCGCCTGTTGCTGCGCGCTCGTTTTGCAGCGGCTTGGAAGCATGTGGATGCACTGTTCTTAGTTGCATTATTACTCGGCATCGCCACCAGTATGCTATCCCTCGCGCGGCTTGTGTCCTGGTTGCTTGAAAGCCATCCAGTGCCCCTGTGGGCCTTCTTTTTTGGTTTGATACTGGCCTCTGCCCTTGTGCTGCTCAAGCAGGTGGGGCAGTGGACAGCCCAGCGGATAGTGGCACTCTTGCTCGGTATTTCGGTGGCCTTGGCGATTGCCTTGTCGCCGGCCATTGGCCTAGGTGGCGGTATGACAAGTGTATTTTTTGCTGGCTTTATCGCTATATGTGCGATGATTTTACCCGGTATTTCAGGGAGCTTTATTCTGGTCTTGCTCGGCATGTACGCGCCAGTATTGATGGCGCTGCGGTCCTTAGATCTGCTCTTTATTCTGGTGTTTGCCACTGGTGCCGCCAGCGGTTTGATGTGCTTCTCCCGTTTGTTGCACTACTTGCTGGAAAAGTTTCACAGTGCCACGATGGCATTGCTAACGGGCTTTTTGTTCGGCTCTTTACTGGTGGTTTGGCCCTGGAAGAGGGTCGAGAGCTGGATAAGAGCGTCAGACGGTGAAATGAAGCCGGTTCAGCAATTTCCGGTAATGCCGGCAGAGTACCTGCAGATCAGCGGTGAAAATCCGCAGCTTCTGTTGTGTATTGCGGTGGCCTTGCTGGGGGCCTTGGCAGTGTGGTTGATTGACCGGCGCTGGGGTGAGTCACCTGCTCAGCAATCATAAGCGCTGCCGGCGTGATGAATATAGCAAGCGAGGCGTAAAGGAAGGGGGTTGTGTGCCAAGAGCGCTGTTCTGCAGCTTACTGCTGCTTTGCCTCGCTGGCTGTGGCGGCAATCCACCGGCGCCGGTTGAAGACCGCAATTATCCTGCTGACAGCTCGCGGCCGCTGGTTCTGCAGCGCGGTGGCAGCCTCGGTTCAGGGCAGTACGCGGTAAAACGCGGTGACACCTTGTACTCAATAGCTTGGCGGCATGGGCTCGATTTTCGCGCCTTGGCGGCGGCTAACAAAATACCTGCTCCCTATACCATTTATCCTGGGCAAATACTGCAGTTGCGTGAGGGGGCGCTCCCCTCATCTGGCAAAGTTGCCGCTAAAAAGCCTGTGGCAAAAGCGCAGCCTAAGCCGAGTACTACGACTCAGAAAACAGCGCCACCCCCTTCAACCGTGCCTGAGGAAAAGCCCCTTAAGCCCTCACCCGCGCGCACAGCGCTTCCTCCCCGCGCTCCAGTCAGCGCTTGGCGCTGGCCCTCAAGCGGTAAAGTCGTGCGAGGATTCTCAGCTTCTCTGCACAAGGGCATCGATATTGCGGGAACGCGTGGCGAGCCGGTAGAGGCAGTTGCCGATGGTGTGGTGGTTTATGCCGGTACCGGTATAGCCGGTTTTGGTGAGCTATTAATCGTCAAACACAACGACACTTACCTCAGTGCTTATGGCCACAATGAGCGTTTGCTGGTGCCTGAAGGCGCCACGGTTCGCGCTGGTCAGAAAATTGCTGAAAAAGGTAATACCGGCACCGACAGCGTGAAGCTACATTTTGAAATCCGTAAAGAGGGGCGGCCAGTCGACCCCCTGCGCTTGTTGCCAAAGCGTTAAATCGCCCCCAATCCAATTATTCAGTCCAGCCGGCATTAGCTGCCACTAATCTTCCTGCGGCCTCTTGATAAAGATATTGCTCCTGAGGTATTCTGTCAGACCGGCGGTAGAAAACTCTTATTACCCGTAGAATAATAACGAGGTACATCATGGAAGTGGACGCGCCAAAAAGAAGCCCGAGACGGATTTCGTCAAGGAGCAACACCCTTAGCCCCGCCAGCAAATCTGCTGCGAAGCCCCCACACTACAATCAAAAAATAGCCTCTCCTAAACCTCCGTCAAGCACTACAACTGATCAGGCAAGCGATTTAAGTGTAGACAATAGCTTTCAGCGAGCTAAACAACTATCACGCCGCTCTGAGAAATCCTTGGATGCAACGCAGTTGTATTTGAATGAAATTGGTTATTCGCCACTGCTCACGGCGGAGGAAGAGAAGTATTTTGCCCGGCTGGCTCGTCAGGGAGACGAGGCGAGTCGTCAGCGCATGATTGAAAGTAACTTGCGCCTTGTGGTGAAAATTTCTCGCCGCTATATCAACCGCGGGTTGACCCTACTCGACCTGATTGAAGAGGGCAATTTAGGTTTGATTCGCGCAGTGGAGAAGTTTGACCCTGAACGCGGTTTCCGTTTTTCGACTTACGCAACCTGGTGGATTAGGCAGACCATTGAGCGCGGGATTATGAACCAAACCCGTACCATTCGCCTGCCGATTCATGTGGTTAAAGAGCTCAATGTGTATTTGCGTGCGGCGCGAGAATTGACTCAAAAACTCGATCACGAACCCAGAGCTGAAGAAATTGCTGAGATGCTCGATAAGCCGCTGGAAGATGTGATTCGAGTATTGGGTCTAAACGAGCGGGTGACCTCGGTCGACTTGCCTGTCGGGCCAGATTCCGACAAAACAGTGGTTGATACCATTGCCGATACGCAGGTTTCAGATCCCTCCAAGTTACTCCAGGAAGAGGACATGCAAGACAGTGTGAGCCTTTGGCTGGAGGCGTTGCCGGATAAGCAGCGCGAAGTGGTGTCCCGTCGTTTTGGTTTGCGCGGCCATGAAAGCAGCACCTTAGAGCAGGTTGGCCAAGAGATCGGTTTAACGCGAGAGCGTGTGCGTCAAATACAAGTTGAGGCCCTGCGCCGCTTGCGCTCTATGATAGAAACCGAGGGCTTGAGCAGCGAATCCTTGTTCAACTAGCAGTCTTTAGGCTTGGCTTAATATTCTGCGGGCATAAAAAAACCTGCTTTCGGCAGGTTTTTTTATGATCGAGTAGCAGCGATTAACGCTCGAGTAACTCAAGTTTGTTGGGCTTGTTTGCCCACTCTTCAGCGTCTGCAGGTGGCTCTTTCATCTCGGTGATGTTCGGCCACACTTCAGCGAGCTCGGCGTTCAGTTCCAGAAAGACCTGCTGATCTTCCGGTAGCTCATCTTCCGAGTAAATGGCATCCACTGGGCATTCCGGCTCACACAGTGCACAATCGATGCATTCGTCGGGATGAATTACCAGAAAGTTGGGGCCTTCGTAGAAACAATCTACGGGACATACTTCCACACAATCAGTGTGCTTACACTTGATACACTGTTCACCAACAACAAAAGTCATGCTGTAACCGCCTTCTGGGCCCAAGTTGAAAGGGCGCGTAGTGTACCCCCTGAGCCAGCAAATTTGAAGTCCCTTTAATTGAGCAATGCCTTTAAGCGGTAGAGTGTATCGAGTGCCGCCCGAGGGCTTAAGTCGTCAATATCCAGCGCTTCCAGCTCAATGACTGCCGGGTGTGGCTCGGCAGAGCCAAACAGCTCTGCCTGAGCCGGGGGCGCAGAGGCAAGGCTGGCGTTGGCTGCCGCGCGGCCAGTTTCAAGCTCTTCCAGCTTGTGCTGGGCAGCTTGCAGCACGGCATCTGGGATGCCGGCCAGCTTGGCTACTTGCAAACCGTAACTGCGGTTGGCCGGGCCCTCTTGAATGTTATGCAGGAAGACCACGTGATCTTGGTGCTCTGTGGCGCCCAGATGAACGTTAGCCATTGTTTGACACTGCTCTGGCAGGGCGGTGAGCTCAAAATAGTGAGTTGAAAACAAGGTAAAGGCCCGCACTGAGCGGGCCAGGGCGACTGCGGCCGCCCAAGCCAAGCTCAGTCCATCAAAGGTGCTGGTGCCGCGACCTACCTCATCCATGAGTACCAAACTGCGCGGCGTGGCGTTGTGCAAAATATTGGCCGTTTCGGTCATCTCCACCATAAAAGTGGAGCGGCCACTGGCTAAATCATCAGAGGAGCCAATGCGGGTAAAAATGCGGTCAATAGGGGCTAGTCGTGCCGCTTGGGCAGGGACAAAGCTGCCAATGTGAGCCAGTAGAGCGATCACCGCATTCTGGCGCATATAGGTCGATTTACCGCCCATATTGGGACCGGTAATCAGCAGCATGCGCCGCTGATCGTTGAGCAGGGTGTCATTGGCAATAAAGGGCTCTTCTAGCACTTGCTCAACCACTAAGTGGCGCCCCTGGCTAACTTCAAAGAGCTGCTCTTGGCAGAACTGTGGCCGGCACATGCGCAGGCTGTCAGCGCGCTCGGCTAAATTCGCCAAGACATCAATTTCGGCTACAGCGGCAGCGCTATCTTGCAGGCTGGCGAGCTCTTTATTCAGCGTCTCTATTAAAGCCTCATAGAGTGCTTTTTCTCTTGCTAAGGCGCGGCTTTTACTCGATAGCGCCTTGTCCTCAAAGGTTTTTAGCTCTGGCGTAATAAAACGCTCGGCATTTTTAAGGGTTTGGCGCCGGACATAGCTGTCGGGGGCGCGGTCGGACTGGGCGCGACTGATTTCGATGTAATAGCCGTGCACCCGGTTGTAGCCGACTTTGAGTGTGGAGATGCCAGTAGCTTGGCGCTCTCGTTGTTCTATTTCCAGCAGGTAGTTGCCGGCGTTGCTACTGATCTGGCGCAGCTCATCTAATTCGGCATCATAGCCCTCAGCGATAACGCCGCCATCGCGAATCACCACTGGCGGATTTTCGACAATGGCCCTTTGCAGCAACTCCACCAGCGCCGGGTATTCAGCACATTGTTGTGACAGCGCCTCTAGGCGCGCGGCGGCTTGCGTTTGGTCCAGCTCACTGCGCAGCTGGGGAAGTGCTGCTAAAGAGGCGCAGAGTCTGGATAAATCCCGTGGTCGGGCCGAGCGCAAGGCCACTCGGGATAGAATACGCTCCATATCACCGACCGGTTTCAGTGCCTTGCGCAAGGACTCATAACGATAGTTGTCGCAGAGCGCGGCAATGGCCTGCTGTCGCCCTTCAAGTATTGTGATGTCGGTTAGCGGGCGGTGTAGCCAGCGCCGCAGCAGGCGACTACCCATGGCGGTCACGCAGCGATCCATCACCGAAAGTAGGGTGTTGCTATCGCCACCGGCCAAGTTGATGTCAATTTCTAGGTTGCGCCGGGTGGCGGCATCGAGGATCACGCTGTCGGCGCGGTTTTCGTGGCTGATACTGCGGATATGGGGCAGGCTGCTGCGCTGAGTATCTTTAACGTACTGCAGTAGGCAGCCGGCGGCGCCGATGGCTAGCGGCAGAGCATCGCAGCCAAAACCCTTTAAATCATGGGTTTGAAACTGCGTGTTCAGCGCCCGACGTGCGCTTTCTAAATCAAACTCCCATTCAGGCTGCGCCCGTGCGCCGCGTCGCTCAGTCACCACCGGTAGCGACAGTGTTTCACAGTGTAGTGTTTCGGCCGGGTTGAGGCGCTGTAATTCGCCGGCAAGGGCCTCTTCGCCCTGCAGCTCCATGGCGCGGAAGCGACCGCTGGCTAGGTCCAGATAAGCCAAGCCGTAGTGTTCCCCTTGGCTGTTAATGGCCAGCAGCAGATTCTCTACCCGGTCTTCCAGCAGTGCCTCATCACTCAAGGTGCCAGGCGTAACCACCCGCACCACCTTGCGCTCCACCGGGCCCTTACTGGTCGCCGGATCGCCGGTTTGTTCACAGATCGCCACCGAGATACCGGCGCGCACCAAGCGTGCCAGATAAGCTTCCGCAGCGTGATAGGGCACCCCAGCCATCGGGATTGGCTGGCCACTGGACTTACCCCGAGCGGTCAGAGTGATATCGAGAATCTCCGCCGCGCGCTTGGCGTCATCATTGAACAACTCGTAAAAATCCCCCATACGGTAGAACAGCAAGTCGTTGGGGTGCTCGGCTTTAATGCGCAGGTATTGGCGCATCATGGGGGTGTGTTGCTGCTCTGTGGATTTAGGGCTGTCGTTTTTCAAGATAGGGTCTACTACTAATTACGTGGAATGGAACTCGCCGCACACAGTACCAGTTTCGGGCACTAGACAGTAGTTCCAGCTGCTTCAAATCTCTTGCCTGTTTGTTAGCATCAGCCTTTTATGGCCGCGGTATAAGCCATAACTGGCCGCCAAACTCAGCGCCGCAAAACTGAGCAGGACGGGCACAAAGCCGAATATATCCGCAAGGGCGCCCATGCCAAAGCTGCCCAGTGCCGGCGCGGCCATGGTGGCGACGGCCCAGAGGCTCAACACGCGGCCGCGGAACTCATCACTTACCTGCAACTGGGCCAGTGCCTGACAGCCGGTGCCGGCCATGGTGGTGGCCATAGCCAGTAGCAAAACAATGGCCCCCACGCTCCAAATGCCACTGGCCCAGTATATGGGGGCTAGGACAAGGGAGCTGGCGGCGAGGCTAATTAGCACCATGTGCAGCAGGGCTTGATCATCACTGCGATAACGAGTCAGCAGTAGGCCGCCGCAGATTGAGCCGGCGCCAGCGGCGGCGGTCAAGGTGGCTAGCGTGGTGGCATTGCCCTCGAGCAGTCGCCCGGAAACTGCCGGCAGCAACTCGATCACGGTGCGCCCGAGGATGCCGTTGACCAAGGTAAACAACAGGATCAAGCGAATCAGTGGACTGCGCCTAGCGAAACGCAGGCCTTCGCCTAACTGTTCAAGCACTGAGCTGCGCGTGGCTTGCTGGGCGCCGCGAATACCTCGCACCCGCAGCAGTGCGGTGAAGGCGCCCGCAAAGAGTAAGGAGGAGGCCAGAAACGCGCTGGCGGCACTGGCGCTGCTGAGTAATGCACCGGCTGCGGCGGGCCCCAAAATGCGCGACAGATTGAACATGATGGCCGAGAGACCAATGGTTCCGGGTAGGGCGTCACGGCTGACTAAGCGGGGAATGAGGGCCAGGCGCAGGGGTTGATGAGCGGCGCTGATGCTGCCTAGTAATAGGGTCATGCTCAACAGCCAAGTCAGAGAAAACCAGCCGTAGTGCATGACCAGGCCGGCGACAGCGGCCAGCACCGCTTGAGAAGAGAGTGTCACTAATAAACCGTTGCGCGGACTTACTCGGTCTGAGACCACGCCAAACAGCGGCGATAGCACAAAGCTGGGCAACAGCATCAAGGCGCTGGCAATGCCGACCCAAAGCGCTGCATGGCTTAAGTCCCAAGCGATCCAGCCGAGTAGGAAGCGAGTGATCCAAGTGCCCATGGTGGACAGCGATGAGGCTAAAAAATAGCGACGGAACAGGGGTTCGGCCAGTGCTGAAAGGCTTTTGCTAGGATGGTTTTTGGTGGCTGTAGCTGGCATTCGACAGGGTGTTTTCAGTGGCTAGTCACTCTAGCGTCTACACTGTTAGCTGGCAATGCAGAGACTTGTATTTTAAGCCTTTAGCACCCATATATTAGCTATCAAATAGAGGCTGTGCTCGTTGTTGAAAGTGATTGCAGCTGCAAGGCGCTGCCCCCTTGAGGGGCGACTACAAGGATGAGTGGAAAGTACTATGGAGTTTAAAGATTACTACAAGATACTTGGCGTGGAGCCGAGTGCGGAAAAGGCTGATATTAAAAAAGCCTACCGCAAGCTGGCGCGCAAATATCACCCCGATCTCAATCCGGGCGATGATGCAGAGGCCAAATTTAAGGAAGTTGCTGAGGCATGGGAGGTGTTGGGGAATGACCAGCGCCGCGCAGAGTTTGATGAATTGCGTCGCTATGGTGGCAGACCTGGCGGGGGCTTTGAGCCGCCACCTAACTGGCGCTCTCATGCCAGAGCTGGATCTGGCGCAGAGGCGCAGTTTAGTGGCGACTTCTCTGACTTCTTTAGCTCAATATTTGGTGATGGTTTTGCCCCTGGGGCGGGCCAAACCGGCGGCGGCCTGCGTGGGCAGGATGTCGAGATAGAGATGCCCATTTTCCTCGAAGAAACCATCGAAGATACCCGCAAGCCGCTGGAATATGACTTACCCGTGATTGAAAATGGCCGGCGTACGACTCGGCGTAAATCGCTCAAGGTCACCATTCCGGCGGGGGTTGCTGAAGGCGAGCGTATTCGCTTAAAGGGCCAGGGTGGCGCGGGGCAAGGCGGCGCGCCCGACGGCGATTTGTATTTACATATACGCTTAGTGCCTCATCCCCAGTTTGATGTGGAGGGCTCTGATCTATTGCTCACTGTACCGCTAGCCCCTTGGGAGGCAGCATTAGGTGCTAAAGTGACGGTGCCGACCCTGGAGGGCAAGATTTCTCTAACAGTGGCGCCGGGCAGCCAGTCGGGTACTAAACTGCGTGTGAGGGGCAAGGGTTTGCGCAACAAACAGGGGCGCGGTGATTTATTTGCGGTGCTCAAAGTGGTAATGCCTACTACGAATAACGACAAGACCCGAGATTTGTGGCGGCAGTTGAGCGAAGAGGCAGCCTTTGAGCCACGGGCTGCATGGGAGGCGAAAGCATGACCAGCAGTATTTTGCACATTAGCGTACGTGAGCTTTGCGAGCATGAAGGTATTTCAGAGCAGCAGGTAACGACCATTGTCGAGTATGGGATCGCGCGGCCACTGCGTGGGCGCAATGCGCGGGACTGGGAGTTTGATACAGCCAGCGCTGGCTGGATGCAAAAGGCCCTGCGTTTACGCAGAGACCTGGAGTTAGATTGGGTGGCGACAGCAATGCTGATCGATCTCTTGCAACAGCGCGATCAATTACACCGGGACAATCGCAACTTAAGACAGCAATTACAGCGCTTTTTGTTAGAAGACTAAGCTGCAAAAGGGCTTCGCTGACTTTATGCTTCTGCGCCACTTTACTCGACGGCCTGTTTTCGCTCAGTATTAGCCGCGAAGCTCTTGAGGGCGGCTGAGTGTGTCAATTTTAGACATTTTTTAAAAGCGGCCAAAATTCATCGATTTTTGAGCTTGCAATTCAGACTCAAAGCACTGAGTATATATACAGTAGTTGGCGGCGCTGGCTAGATGCCTGAAGTCGCCAATCCCAGATTAAGCCGAACTGTCCCGCTATCCTAGATTGACTGCGGTGAGGGTTCAGCACAGCCCCACGGAGAAAGTGATTATGGATGCCAATAAGCAGAAAGCCCTCGATGCAGCCCTGAGCCAAATTGAGCGACAGTTCGGTAAAGGAACTGTGATGCGCATGGGTGATAGCGAGCGCGTCGCCATTCCCGCTATTTCCACCGGCTCATTGGGCTTAGATATTGCCTTGGGTATTGGCGGCCTGCCTAAAGGCCGTATCTGTGAAATTTACGGCCCTGAGTCCTCGGGTAAAACCACGCTGACTCTGCAGGTCATCGCCGAGGCGCAAAAAGCAGGCGGCACAGCGGCTTTCATCGATGCCGAGCATGCGCTGGATCCAATCTACGCTGAAAAACTGGGCGTAAATGTCGATGACATGCTTCTGTCACAGCCTGATACCGGTGAGCAGGCACTGGAAGTGGCAGAGATGCTGGTGCGCTCTGGGGCAGTGGATGTACTGGTGGTCGACTCCGTGGCGGCATTGACACCGAAGGCGGAAATTGAAGGTGAAATGGGTGATTCCCACGTCGGTTTGCAAGCTCGCCTGCTCAGCCAAGCCATGCGCAAGCTCACTGGCGCCATCAAGCAATCGAACTGTCTGGTGATTTTCATTAACCAGATCCGGATGAAAATTGGCGTCATGTTTGGCAACCCGGAAACCACTACAGGTGGTAACGCGCTTAAGTTCTACTCTTCTGTGCGCCTAGATATTCGCCGCATCGGTGCGGTGAAGGATGGCGACGAAGTGATCGGCAACGAAACTCGCGTCAAGGTGGTTAAGAACAAGGTGTCACCACCCTTTAAACAGGCTGAGTTCCAGATTATGTACGGCCAGGGCATCTTCCACTTGGGCGAGGTAGTAGATTGGGGGGTGAAGTTGAATCTAATTGATAAGTCCGGTGCTTGGTACGCTTACAAGGGCGATAAAATTGGTCAGGGTAAAGCTAATGCTGCTAAGTACCTGAAAGAAAACCCCCAGATTGCCGAGGAAATCGAAGCACAGATTCGGCACCAGACCATGGGCACAGCATTACCGGAGGATGCGGTAGCGGAGGCCGAAGCAGTCGAAAAAGCTGCCGCCAAGTAATCTCAAATAAAAGTGGCTGTCGCGGGGCTTAAGCCTTCGGCAGCCTTCAGCGCGATTGTTCAATTTGTCTACATGCTAAACACTCTCTCTAGCACTTCCCCTTGCGGCGCCGGGTCCACTGAGCCCACTCTCGCTCCCGGCGCCGTTTTTTATAAGCCTTCTTTGATACTCATAGCACATCAAGCTGCTCCATGGATTGCTCTTATTCAGAAAGGCTGTTGTCGTGCCTAAGTCGCGCAGCCAAGATGCTACAGAGGGCCGTGGGCAAGCTAATCTTAGTGCCGACAAGCCGGCCGATATCCGCTACGCGGCTATGAACTTGCTAGCTCGCCGGGAGCATTCCCGCCAGGAGTTGCGCGAAAAATTAGGGCGACGTTTTAGCGACCAACTGTTGATTGACAGTGAGTTACAGCGTTTAAGTGATGAAAACCTACAGAGTGATAGCCGCTTTGCCGAGAGTTTCGTTAGGCAGCGTGCTCTGCGTGGCTACGGCCCACTGCGACTGCGACAGGAAATGCGCCATAAAGGTCTGTCCGATGAGCAGCTAGCTCAGGCGCTAGAAGCGCTAGACATTAACTGGTATGAACTGGCCTTTGAGGTTTACCAGAAGAAATATGGCAGGAACGCCGCGCCTGATATCAAGGAAAAATCTAAGCGTCTGCGTTTTATGCAGTACCGCGGCTTTGCCATGGAGCATTTAGAAAGCCTCTTCGATTAAGCCTGACTAAGAATGCCTTGCAAATTTCTCTCAGGGGGCTGGGTAGAGTAAAGCTGCAAGCGTTATAATCCGACTTTGGAAAACCCTACACTTTATTCCAAAGGAGAGAATCTATGTCCCTACTAGCTGATCGACGCAAGCGGCGCATACCCTGGCATTTGTGGTTGGTTGGCGCGCTGTCGCTAGTTTGGAATAGCATTGGCGCCTTTGATTACCTAATGACAAGTACCCGCAATGAGCAGTACATGGGGCGTTTTAGTGCTGAGCTGCTTGACTACTTCTACGCGATGCCAGTTTGGGCAATTGCCTGCTGGGCCATCGCTGTTTGGTCAGGCGTATTGGGCTCTATCTTCCTGTTATTACGTAAGCGCCTTGCGGTATGGGCCTTATTTCTCTCTTTCTTGACCGCGATTGCAACAACGGTCTATGGCTTTATGTTTGCCGATCGACCGGAGGTGATGAATGAGCCCTTATCACTGCTGCTTTCAGCCATGATTGTGGTACTGGCTTTTGTGTTCTTTTTCTATGCCGGCATCATGAACAGTCGCAATATTCTGCGCTGAGCTGATGACTGAGCATCATTGCAGGCTTTGGGGAGCACTATGGCAAGCTCTTTAAAGCGCTGCTTTAAAGGCATCTTGATTGCGCTGCTAGTACTGCTATTGGCTGCTGCGGCGCTGGTCTACTATGTTGGGGCTTGGCATATTTTGTTTCCCTCTAGCCAGCACGATGTGAAGGCGCCGACTTTGCCTGTCGCTTTGGAGTCTCCGGCTATTCTGCTGTTCAGTAAAACCAACCAGTTTCGTCATAAAGAGGGCATTGTGGCGGGGCGGGCACGTCTAGCTCAGATTGCGCAAGAGCGCGGCTGGGCAGTGTTCAGTACTGAAAATGGTGCAGTATTTAACCCAGATGACCTGCAGCGTTTTGCAGCAGTAGTGTTTCTCAATGCCACCGGCGATATGCTCAGTACAGAGCAACAGCTGGCCTTTCAGCGCTGGTTAGAGCAGGGCGGTGGCTGGCTGGGGATTCATGCTGCAGGGGATGGCTCCCATAAGGCTTGGCCTTGGTATATGGAGAATTTGATCGGCGCCAAGTTCACTGCACATATCATGGGGCCACAATTTCAAACTGCTCGGGTGCTGGTCGAGGATGAGCAACATCCGCTCATGCTGGGCCTGCCGAGCGAGTGGGAGCATGAAGAGGAATGGTATTCCTGGGAGAGCAGCCCCAGAGTGAATGGCTTTCATGTCTTGGCCACAGTGGATGAAGATAGCTACAGCCCCGTGGTCAAACTATTCAATAAAGAGCGCAGCCTGCGGATGGATGACCACCCAGTGATTTGGTCAAATTGTGTTGGCAAGGGTCGCAGCATTTACTCTGCGCTGGGGCACAGCGCAGAGTCCTTTGATCAAAGCGAACATCGCAAGCTGCTAGAGAACGCACTAGCCTGGACTTTAGGCTTGAGCGATAGCCATTGTCCGTCGCTGCTCAATTAGTCTTTAATCAGCACCGGCGCCGAATGGGCGGCGTTGCCCGCGACATATGACATCGGTGACTTGCTCAGTATCCATGTACTCGCGTAAGCGGCGCAGCTTGCCCTGATCAAACTCAAATAAGAAGTGGTACTGGTTTTCGTAGTCTTGACCGGAAATGTGTTCGCCGGCGCTAGTCGCTTCGACCGCAACCTTTTCACCTTCCGCAATCATGCCGTGCACCGTAAAACGCAGCCCCTTGGGGAAAATATCGTAGATGCTGGTCAACGCCTTGGTGAGTTCGGGGCCCTTAAATTCACCGGAAATCAGTGTGTTCCCCATAGTCTCGACTGCACCGTCTTCGGCGTAGACCGAAACGACCTCGTCGACTTTGCCCGCATTGAGGTCGGCAAAAAACTGCTTCACGATTGCTTTATAGTCTGTTTTATTACTCATCGCTTATAGTGCCTCGGTCATGTTCTGCGTTGGTGTTGATTCTCTCGCATGATAGACGGATGAGATTTGACTGCCACACTGAGGAGTTCAGCATACTGAGCCGAATGACTAGATCTGCGGTTTTTTAGTTTTATTGCCGGCAGAGGGCTTATCAATTGAACTAAGTCGATGAGCTGATCTGCATCTTAGGGAGTGAAGGTGCTTACTAGGTGACTGGCTCGGCAAGGTGCGCGTGAATGACATTGAGGAATTCAGCGCCGTATTTATCGAGCTTGCGCTCTCCGATACCACTGATTTGGGCCATTTCAGCCAAGTTTTGGGGTAGGAATTGGCACATTTCTTTCAAACTTCGATCATGCAAGATGATGTAAGGGGGAATCCCTTGTTCTTCGGCGAGCTCTCGGCGGCACTCGCGCAGGGCCTCCCAAAGCGCGACATCGATATCATCGGGCAGCGCTTGTTTGGTTTGTTTACGAGCGGGGGCCTGTACTGGGTCGCGGCGTAGATCGAGCGATTCTTCCCCGCGTAGCAGAGGACGGCACTTATCTTGTAGACGCAGCGCGTTATAGCGCTCCATATCAACGCTTAGATAGCCCCTAGCGACAAGTTGCCGAAATACTGAGCGCCATTGATTGGCGTCTAGTTTCTTGCCGATACCGTAAGTGCTGAGCTGGTCGTGCCCAAGCTGCGTTATGCGTTCGTTTTCGACGCCGCGGAGCACATCAATTAAGTGGTTAACACCAAAGCGCTGGCCGCTGCGATAAGCAGTGCTGAGGGCCATCTGAGCTGCCTCGGTACCGTCCCAAGTTGCTACCGGGTTCAGGCAGCTGTCGCAGTTGCCACAGTTTTGCGTCAAGCTGTCACCAAAGTAATGTAGCAGTGCCTGACGGCGGCAACTGGTGATTTCGCAGAGCCCGAGCATGGCATTGAGGCGCTGTTGTTCCGCGCGCTTGTGTTCTTCACTGCCCTGAGAGTTGTCCATCATTTGCCGTAGCTTGATCACGTCTTGCAAGCCGTAGATCATCCAGGCATTAGCCGGCTGGCCATCACGGCCGGCGCGGCCAGTTTCCTGATAGTAAGACTCCACCGTCTTAGGTAGGTCTAGGTGTGCCACAAAGCGCACATCGGGTTTATCGATACCCATCCCGAAGGCTATCGTGGCAACCATGATGATGCCTTCTTCGCGCAGAAAGCGAGACTGGTGGGTGGCTCGAAGTTTTGCATCCAGGCCTGCGTGATAAGGCAGCGCGTTAAAACCTTGGGTATTTAGCCAGGCGGCGATGTCCTCGGTTTTTTTGCGCGATAGACAATAGATAATGCCTGCGTCTTTGGGGTGTTCGTTCTTTAAAAAGCGCAAGAGTTGCTGCCGCGGGTTGTGCTTTAGAGCAATACGGTAGCAAATATTGGGTCGATCAAAGCCTGCAATAAACTGTTTAGCGTCTGCTAAATCCAGCCTTTGGATGATTTCCTGTCGAGTGCGGGCATCGGCGGTCGCGGTGAGTGCAATGCGTGGGATCTGTGGAAAACGCTGATGCAAAATAGACAGTTGTAGATAATCAGCTCTAAAGTCGTGACCCCACTGGGAGACGCAGTGTGCCTCATCAATAGCGAATAAGGCAATTTTGCTTTGTTCTAAGAGCGTCAGTGTGCGCTCTTGTATTAGGCGCTCCGGGGCGACGTAGAGCAGGTCTAGCTCACCCGTCAGCAGTGCTCGTTCTACCCGGTAGGCTTCATCTGCCGGCAGAGTGGAGTTGAGGTAGCTGGCGCGAACCCCCAGCTGTTGTAAGGCATCGACCTGGTCTTGCATTAGGGCGATTAAAGGGGATACCACGATGCCACAGCCCTCGCGAACTAGCGCGGGCACCTGGTAACACAATGATTTTCCGCCACCGGTTGGCATCAACACGAGAGTATCGTGGCCAGCGATCAGCCCCTCGATGATCTCCTCTTGTTGCAGGCGAAAATCGCTGTAGCCAAATACGGTTTGTAGGGTGTCGAGAGCGGGGGAGAGCTGGGTAGTCATGGCGGGCAGTATACCGGAGCTGAGAGCTCAGGGCGCCCGCCATAAACATTCATTTATCTCCCCAAGAGGAAAAGCTGATATTAGCTGGCGTATAAAGCCGCAATAATTTCATTGCGCAGTTGTCTGGGGTCGATCACGCGGTCGAAGGCCATCGCATCGGCGGGTATCCAAGCTCCGGCCTGCAGGCTTTCCATTTGCTGGGCTTCGGCCTGATCCGCACCGCTAGCAGCAGCTCCCCCTAAAGCCGGTACGCCGCCTAAGCTAACGCAGGGCAGTGCTAGGCTAGCCACCTGGTGATCAAAGGGGTTCATGCCCATCACCGAACTGCCAAAGCCGAAGGCTTTACGCAGAGTGACCACGACCTTTTTACTGCGACAGGCCCGCTGCGCACGAAACATCCGGCCGGCTGCTTTTAGTACCCCGGCTTTCTCTGATGCTGGCCCAGGCATGACGCCGGGGTTGTCGACTAGGCTAACCAGCGGCAAGCCAAAGGCAGCGGCCACTTCCAAAAAGTGGCTCGCTTTGTCGGCAGCCTCGGTAGTGATGGCTCCCGCTTGGACTGCCGGTTGGTTGGCCAAGATCAGGCAGGGCATACCGCCAATGCGCGCTAAAGCCGTGATGATATTGCTGCCATAGAGCGGCTGGAGCTCCAATAGGCTGCCACTATCCACGGTGCGCTCTAGTACCGCATGCATGTTGTAACTCAACTGCGGTGCAGGCGGTATAATATCCAGTAAATCATCGATCTCGCGCGCTGCAGCTTCACTGGCATTGGCGTCAATGGGCAGTGGGTCACCGGCGCGTTTTGGTAAGTAGCTGAGAAAGCGCCGTGCCAAGCTGAGGCAGTCTTCGTCGCTGTCAGCCATATTATGTCCCACGCCACTAGTGGCGCAGTGCATGCTTGCGCTGCCAAGCTGCTCAGGGCTGAGTTCTTGCCCCAGAGCCGCAGCTACTAAGGGGGGGCCGGCACTGAACATACTGGCATTGCGCGACATAATAATCAGGTCGGCGAACATACCGGTCAGTGCACCGTGACCCGCAGAGCTGCCCATCACGACTGTGACGACTGGTACCTGGCCTTTTAAGTCGGCCACTAACTGCAGGTCTCCAGGCGCGTGTGGATAGCGTTCAGACTGGTTGCTAGCGCGCTCACCAGCGCCGTCTAACAGGAGGACTAAGGGTAATTTTTGTTCGAGTGCTAAACGCACCATGCGGGCGCGTTTCGCGGCGTTGGGGTGACCGATGGAGCCACCTTTTACGGTAAAATCCTCGGCTAAAATAACAGCGCTTGCACCGTCGATTCGACCGATCCCCGCAACGAGTGCATCAGCTGGTACGCTGGCAGCGCCAGCTGGGTGACAGCCACCGGCTAAGGCGCCGTATTCAGTAAAACTGTCGGGGTCACAAAGCTGCTCGATACGCTCCCTTGCGGTTAGGCGTTGACGCTGATGCTGTCGCGCAATACGTTCTTCACCGCCCATGCTTTGAGCGCTGGTCTGACGCTCATGAAGTTGGCCCAGTAGGGCTTGCCACGCTGTTCGATTGTCTACCACTGATAGTGCCTGCTATCTCTCTAGTTATTGATAGCAGGACGTTACGGTAAGTTATGCCGGAGGACAACGCCAGCAGCGTGGCAGGGGTCTAGTATATTGTGAGCTGTGAGGGTTTATGTCAGCTCGGCTGCTACTTGTGCCCTGTTTTGGGCTGGAGCCTCTAAGCCAAAGGCCTGCCAGTCGGGCTCAGACATCAGCTCTACGAAGTGTGAAAAATTCCAGGGCCAGCTGGCGGGAATACCGTTTTTATCCAAGTACCAACTTACGCAGCCCCCTTTAAACCACACGGTTTCTTTTGCTGCGGCTACGCGTTTTGACTCGTAGCTATTCATCACTTCATGGCTCGGAGCGATCTCCCTGCAATCGCCGCTGCGTAAACGCGCCAGAAGTTGCTCAATGTAGTGCCATTGATGCTCGGCAATATCGATTAGAGAGAAGTTGCCAATTGGGCCGCAGGGGCCGTTGAGCATAAATAAGTTGGGGAAGTCTGGCATGGAGATGGCGAGATAGGCCTTGGGGTGGTCCTGCCAAAAGTCCTCGAGGTCGGCGCCGTTGCGACCAGTAATAGTCATTGGTCGCATAAAGCAGTCGGCGTGGAAGCCGGTGGCGAAAACGATGACATCTAGCTCGTGCAGTTGACCATCGCGAGTGCGTATCCCCTGGGGCTCAATCCGCTCAATGCCATCAGTCAGCAACTCGGAGTTAGGGTGCTGAATGGCTTGATAGTAGTCCGGCGAAAAGATTAGGCGCTTACATAGCGGAGTGTGATCGGGGCGCAGGCGCTCGCGCAACTCTGGATCCTTCACGCTCTGCTCGAGATTGTTCAAGCAGGCCTCGGCCAGTTGCTTGGCGCCCTCAGACTCCTGATCGGTAATAGCTTGGGTATATTGTTCCACCGAGGCCTTGTAAAGCTCGGTCTGCATGGCTTCTTCGAGTGCCGCAGGGTCTTGGAAGGCAGCGCGCTCTTGTTCAGAGAAATAGCCGTTTTCGACCGGCATAATCCACTGCGCCGTGCGTTGAAAATGCTTTAATTTGGCCACTTTCCCAGCCAGTGCAGAGACAATTTGCACGCCGGTTGAGCCATTGCCGATGATCCCGATGCGCTTGCCTTCCAGTGCCACTGAATGATCCCAGCGGGCACTGTGGAAAATGTCCCCAGTGAAGCTATCAGCGCCTTCAATCTTGGGGTAACTGGGCTTGTGCAGCACGCCAGTGGCTGCAATCAGGACATCGGCGATATCACTGTGGCCACTGTCGAAGTCTAGGTACCAGCGGCCATCTTTGAACTTAGCGGCGGTGGCTTCTTGCTTAAACTGGATGATCTCATTGACAGCGTATTTGGCTGCAGTGCGCTCAAAGTACTGCTGGATTTCAGCGCCGGGAGGCAGGTGCCGTGTCCAGTCTGGGTTGCGTTCAAATGAGTAAGTGTAGTGGTGGGAGGGCACATCACAGGTCAGACCCGGATAGGTGTTTTCACGCCAGGTGCCGCCCACCCGATCGGCCTTTTCGTAGATGGCGATATTGCGATAGCCCTGCTTCATTAAGTTAATGCCAGCTAGGATGCCGGCCATGCCTGCACCGAGAACGACCACGCGTAAATCACGCTCAGTAGTGGTATCTGTCATTTCGACTTGCTCCAAAGGTAAAAGTAATAGCCTCAGCTTAGCGCTTGCCTAGTAAACAAGGCATAACTTAAGTGATCAACTATAACTACATAAGTGCTCAGCAATTGCTATGCTATTAGTTCCTTTATCCTAGGAGATCAGAATGACGCAGCCTGCGCTTCAGACAGAGCTGTTGGCCTCATTTGAGCCACTGCTTGGGCTACTTCGTGATGAGTTAGTGGCGGCTGATATCGCGCCACCAGCTGGGCCACCACAGAATTTAGCAGCCTTCACTCGCTGGTACCTCGATGCAGTTCAGTTACTCGAGCAGCAAGTGACTCGCGACGAAGGTGAAGCATCGATGGCTAGGGATGCGGTTGAGATGATGTGTCGCAGCGCCCTAACTGCCCCGGACTTGGCTTCGGCGATTGATATATGCTGCCGCTTTAGCGCCATGCTTTATCCTCGTGCCGGTCAATTGAGCTTGTTGATTAAGGGCGATACAGCGCTGCTGCAACTTGACTCTCTGCGCCTGCGAACAACTACCGCAAGTAGCTTGGTGGACATTACCGGTTTGTTTGCTTATCGGCAGTTATTACAGTGGCTGTCAGGGCGGGAGCTGCCCCTGCAGCAGGTGTTTATCGGCCCGATTGTGAGAGAGAACGTACTGCCATTTCTCAAGTTGTTTCGGGCACCTGTATTGTCCGGTGGCGAGCACTATGCATTGGTTTTTGATCGCAGGGCTATGAGCTGGCCCTGTGTGCGCAGTGGCAGTGAATTCCCCGCATTTTTTCAGGGCTTTCCCTGCGCGGTCTTTGGCCTGCACAGCGGGGATTTGAGCGAGCAGGTAAGCGCTTTGCTGAGCGCCGCTTTGGAGCGTGGCCGTGGCTTGCCCACGCAAGCTGAGATCGCCGCTACTTTAGAGATACCGCTATCCACCCTGCGCCGCCGCTTGCGTGAACGCGGCAGCAGTTTTCGCCTGCTGCGTGAGCAGTGTTTGAAGGAGGCTGCCACTAAGCTCTTACAGCGCCGGGAGTTGAGCGTCGGGCAGGTTGCTAGTCACTTGGGCTTTAGTGATAGCGCTGCCTTTCGGCGCGCCTTTCACCAGTGGTTTGCCTGCGCACCGCTGAAGTGGCGGCAAGCTCAGCAGTTAGCAGAGTAATGACATTCTCTTGGCTGCCAGAGTTGGGGTTTATTTCACAAAACAGGCCATCCTTGGGGGAGTCGGTACTTTTCCACTAATTAGGCATTGACGAAGCTGTTGATGCCTTTATACTGAACAGGCTTGAAAGTTTTGATCTATTTATGCATTCCCGAACGAAGTCTCGCTGTTAGTACCTCGCCTGCTATTCATAAGTAACTGCAATACTCTCCAAGCTAAACCCGCCTTTGACAGGGCAATCATTATTTTTGAAATATCAGGAAGTTATTATGTCTACCAGCACCGGCACCGTTAAGTGGTTTAACGAAACTAAAGGCTTCGGCTTTATTGAGCAAGAATCAGGTCCAGACGTTTTTGCCCACTTCAGCGCCATCAGCGGCTCTGGCTTTAAAACTCTGGTCGAAGGCCAGAAAGTTGAGTTCACTGTAACTCAAGGCCAAAAAGGTCCTCAGGCAGAAAACATCGTAGTCGTATAATTCGACACCGTTTTCTCCTCGAGCAAAAGCCGGCGATATTTATCGCCGGCTTTTCTTTTTCCCCAGCCGGCTGCTCTAGCCCATTGGGCGCCAGTCAGGCATCTCTTACACATTTCTATTTAGCGTTTCGCACGCTGATCTTTTCCTAACAGGAGCCTCCTATGTCCTTGCTTATTGGCGATAATGCCGTTGTTAGCCTTCACTACAAACTGTCCGATGCCCAGGGCAACGAAATTGAAAATTCCGCTGGTGCCGAGCCGTTGAAATACCTTCATGGCGCCGGTAATCTCATTATCGGTTTGGAAAACGCTTTAGTTGGCAAGGCCAGCGGTGCTCAAGTGAGTGTTGCCGTGCCGGCTGAAGAAGCCTATGGCGAAATACAAGCTGAGCTTATTCAACAAGTTGAGCGCAGCATGTTTCAAGGTATCGATACCATTGAGCCGGGTATGGCTTTTCAATCTGAAGCACCCGACGGCAGCGTACAGCGCATTGTGGTCAGGGATGTTGAAGGTGACACTGTCACAATTGATGCCAATCACCCTTTAGCAGGCGAGACCCTGCATTTTGATGTAGAAGTGCTTGAAGTTCGCAACGCCACAGAAGAAGAAATTGCTCACGGCCACGCGCACTAACAAGCTGAGCTTGGCCCCGTCGGTCTAGGAAACTCATCGAGGACTGAAGAATGCGTAAAGTGACCACTGAAGTGTTAGCTGATGGCCTGACCTTTCCGGAGGGCCCTCGCTGGCGAGATGGCAAGCTTTGGTTCTCAGATTTCTATACTTACGGGGTCTACAGCCTGAGCTTAGAGGGCGTGTTAGAGCGTCAGCTTGAGGTAGTCAATCGTCCATCTGGGCTCGGTTGGACGCCTGATGGTAAGTTACTCGTGGTTTCCATGATGGATCGCAAATTGCTGCAGTGGGATGGTGATACGCTCACTGAGTTGGCTGATTTATCAGGTCTTGCCGCAGGGCACTGCAATGATATGTTGGTCTGCCCCGATGGCACGGCTTTCGTAGGGCACTTTGGCTACGACCTGTTTGGCGGAGAAGCGTTTAGAGAAGCTTCCCTGATTCGGGTGCGTCCTGGTGCCGAGCCTGAACTAGCCGCTGATGCCATGGCCTTTCCCAATGGCGCTGTGCTTTGCGACCAAGGGCGCACTTTAGTGGTGGCAGAGACCTTCACTAAGCAGTTGACCGCCTTTAATTTAGGGGCAGATGCGAGCTTGTCTGAGCGCCGAGTGTGGGCTGATTTAGGGGGCCGCCTTCCGGACGGTATCTGCCTCGACGCAGAGGGTGGGATTTGGGTTGCCGCACCGGGCACTGGTCTTATTCGGGTAGAAGGGGGTGGCAAGATAAGCCACGAGCTCAGTTTAAGCCAAGACTGCTATGCCTGTGCGATAAGCGATGACGGCAACTCACTCTTAGTCTGTACCTCGGCTCATACCGCAGCAGCCGATTGTGAGAAATATAGAAGCGGTCGCATCGAGCGGGTCGACCTTAAAGCTCTGTAAATCGGCCCACTCGTAAAGCGCATCTCAGCGCCGCCTCAAGAGCGTGCCGGCGCCCCGGGAACGGCTGCGGGTTTGCCATCGGCTTCAATAAATTCCCTCAGCACCTGTTGTACATAGGCGCAGTCATCTTCTGTCATAGTGGGGTGGCAGGGCAGCATCACACCGTTCTCCATAATCTGATCGCAGTTGCCAAGGCCGGCTTCGTGTACCCGGTATTCCCTCCCTTGCAGCATCGGGTGACGAGTGATGTTGCCGGAGAAAATCACCCGGGAAAATACCCCGCTGTCTTCTAAATGCATCTGCAGGCGTTTGCGACTCCAGCCAGTGCTAGGATGGATCTGTATGGGGAAACACAGCCAGGTTGTCTCGGTCTCTGGCAACAGCCGCGGGACGATGAACTGCTCAGGGTAGTCGGCGAAAAATTCATAGTAGCGCTGAAAGCGGTCGTTGCGTTTTTGCCACAGCTCATCAATGCGCTCCATTTGGGCAATACCAAAAGCTGCGCCAGCTTCATTGGGAATAAAGCCGTAAGCAAGGTCTTCAAAGATAAACAGAGAATCGTAATCCACGCCGTCAAGCTGCTCTAAAAAGCGACCATCGCTCTCGGCTACTTTGCTGCCAAACATGTATTTTTCTGAGGAGCGGCCCCAAGCGCGCAAACTCAATGCCCGATCGAGGTAGGCCTCATCGTCAAAGAACACCATACCGCCATTACCTAAGGCGGTGATAATGTGAAATATCGAGAAGCTAGTAATAGAAATGTCTGCGCGTGTTGCCGTTTTGCGCCCGCGTAGTGTGCCGCCTAAAGTGTCCGCGGAGTCGTGGATCACTAATAGATCATGCCGATCGGCGATCTCGCGCACTTTATCCCAATCACAAATGCCACCGATTAAATCGGGGATTAGAATGGCCCGAGTATCTTCGCCAATGGCTTGTTCTATTCGATCCACTTGTATTTGGTAATCATCAAGTCCCACGTCAATGAACACTGGGCGATAACCCGCTTGATAGATGCTAGCGACGTCAGTAGAAAAGGTCAGCGCAGGAGTAATAACTTCGCTGCCGCTGGGGAGGTTGGCAAGACGCATGGCAATTAACAGCGCCGAAGACCCGGAGTTAACCATCACCCCGTGGCGTTTGCCCATAAACTGGGCGACGATTTGTTCAAACTCGCAAACTTTTTTACCCGGCACCATGCCCATTGGGTCGGCTAATACCGCATTCACTGCATCAATTTCTTCTTGACCATAGGCGGCGCCACCGTAGCGCACAACGCGCGGGCTGAGTGTTTTGTTCTTCATTGCTTGGCTTATCCTTATAAGTAATGGTGCTTTGTGAGCTTAGCTAAAAAATAGAAGCATGTAGCTCAGTGCTTTGACATAGCTTCACTGGCGACAGTGAAACAATCTAAGCGGCAGTTCAACAAATCGGTCTGGCGTATTGACCTCAGTTGGCTGCAGTTCTACTGTCCTAAGGATAAGCTAGAGAGTAGGGTGGTTTAGTCAGGGCTGCAGTGTCGCAGAGTGGCGCTGGCGGATATTAAGGGTCTGCTTGCACTTCGCCAACCTGATACACAACCACTTCTTAGCCTTTGCTCCATCTCCCGGCAGTGGTTATTAGCTTATGCGATATTGATAGAGTGCTTAGCTCGGCGGGAGCTTGTCGCTGCCGAGTGCTTCCGCGTATCCTTTGCGGCCCTACTAGAGTTTGGTATGAGAATGCATAATGATTGACCAGCTGTTGATTTCAGGCCTGTTTCTGATTTTGTTGGGCAGTTTGATCTTCAGCGATTGGTCCGCTACGAATATTTTCGTGGGCGTTATGTTGGTAGCTTATTTCCTCGGTTTAGTTAGCACTAACGATGTGCTGTCCAAAGCCACCAACAATGGTCTGGTTACCTTGGTACTGTTGTTGCTGGTGTCAGTCGGGCTAGAGAAGTTATCCTGGCTAAATCGCCTGTCTGGCAAGCTGATCACGCCCGGCTTTACCGCTAGCCTGCTTCGCTTAGGGGCTGTGACAGCCCTGTTTTCGGCTTTTGTGAACAATACGGCAGTGGTGGCAACCCTTGCCCAAACCGTGCGTAATAACCGCCATCACCCGGCCTCTCGTCTACTCATTCCCTTGTCTTACGCGGCGATTTTAGGGGGCACTATGACCCTGATCGGCACCTCTACTAACTTGATCGTCAGTAGTTTTTTGGAAGACGCGACAGGGCAGGGCTTAGCATTTTTTGATTTTCTTATCGTCGGCGGCAGTGCCACCGTGCTTGGATTGCTGGTCATGCTTGGCGCTTCGCGGCTCTTGCCCACTGACAGTGCCGAGAAGGTCGATGTCAATGAGTACGTGATCGAAGCCGAGGTCGGGGCGGAGTCCTCCCTGGTCGGTCGCACGATTGCTGAGAACCGCTTGCGCGATCTAGAGGCGCTGTTCTTAGTAGAAATTGTGCGTGATGAGCACATGATCTCGCCAGTCGCGCCGAGCGAATATATCGAGGCTGGTGACAAGCTGATTTTCTCTGGCGACATCACACAGGTCAGTGCCCTCGATGCCTTTGATGGCCTGCATCTGTTTGCGGTGGATGAAGGCTTGTTGCGAGAAAACATGATGGAAGTCATTGTCATGCCCAGTGCGACTATTGAGGGCAAGACTATTAAAGACAGTGGCTTCCGCTCTTTGTTTGATGCGGCAGTGGTTGGCATGAGCCGCGGTGGTAAGCGTTTATCGGGCAAGCTGGGGAACATTACCATCCAAGCCGGTGATAAATTGATGCTAGCCACGGGGCCCGACTTTCACGACCGCAATAACCTCGGCAAAAACTTCGTGGTGATCGATGATACGGTCAACGGAGCAAGCACTACGCCGCTACAGAACTGGTTTGTCAGTATTACCTTGCTGGCAGTAGTGGTGCTGGCCTCGATAGAGCAGCTGCCTCTCATCACGGGCCTGGCCTTTCTTTTGGTCTGCATGCTTGGCCTGAAGCTAATCCGTGCCTCAGAGCTGCGCCGCCGCTTTCCTTTTGAGATTTGGTTGATTATCGCCTCTGCCTTGACCCTCTCTCAGGCTTTAACCAACTCCGGACTGGTCGCAATAGTGGCTGACGGCCTGCACCATCATTTAGCGGTATTAGGGCCCTATGCGGCCCTGGCAGGTATTTATTTGGGAACTTTGCTGCTGACAGAGTTGATGACCAATAATGCCGCTGCCGCACTGAGCTTTCCCATCGCTTTTGGGCTGGCGGAGAGCTTTGGTTTGAGTCACATGCCTTTTGTGATGGCAGTTGCCTACGGTGCTAGTGCTAGCTTCTTGACGCCCTATGGTTACACCACCAACCTTATGGTGCAGAACTTGGGAGGCTATGCGCTGCGAGATTATGTGCGCAGTGGTCTTCCCTTGTCGATCACTTACTCACTGGTGGTATTGACCATGCTGCCTTGGGTCTTTCCTTTCTGAGAGCGTCTCATTAGACGCACTGCGCCTAGCGGGAGTATTTAATAGCTGGCCTAAAACACCAAGCCCAGCGCGGTGGCTGGGCTTGGCTTGGAAGGACTTCGGGCTTAGGCCCTTAGTTGGTCGATCTTAAAAATCTTCAGTGTAGAACTGGGCGTACCATTTGCGGAATTTAGCAAAGGGGCCGTCGTTGTCACAGAGCAGTGGTTTCTCGAAGTACTGCTTGCGCTCCCAGATGATGATGTCTTCTTCCATCTGTTTGTGGATATCGGCAACGATCGCATCGGCGACACCGCCAACGGGCTCTTTACCGTCCACTTTTTTCTGAATAAAGGCGTAAAACGCTTTGCTGTTCTCGCGGTCGACCGGCGTCAGGTTAGCCATCAGAACTGTGTCACAAATGCCACTGAAGCGCACAGTTGCCTGTCCTGGGCCAGTGCTGGCATTAGCGATAACACCATTGACATCGCCTTTGGGAGTTTTCAGCTTGCTGACAAAGCGACCAGAGCGGTGGATGCCATCGAAAACCACGTCTTCGGGAGTAGGAATATCCTTGGTGCCGTGTACATAGAGGAAGTGTGCCGCATCAACAGCGTTTTCACCGACTTCCTGGGTGTGCGTAGGAATGTCCCATGTTTTGATCTTGAAGGAGCCCCAATCGTCGTTATCGGCCGCCGCTTCAGGCACTACGTCAGGCTCAAAGGTCGGGTCGATGTTGTCCGGGTGGTACCAGACAAAAATGCACTGGTTCAGTTCGCGGACATGCCAGGGGCGAATAACTTCTTCACAGCGCGCGACTTTGGGCGGTAGGTTGGTGGCGTAGGGGACATCGGTACATTTGCCTTCGCCGTTATAGGCCCAGCCGTGGAAGGGGCAGATAACTGAGTCGCCTTTCACTTCGGCGCCGCCACCGGCTTTGCCGCGGATACCATAGCCTAAGTGTGCTCCCATATGTGGGCAGTATGCATCGAGCACTTTAGCCTCACCGGATTCAGTGCGGAACATGACCAGATCGGTGTCAAAGTAGCGCAGGGGCACTGACTCATCGGATGTGAGCTCGTGGGAGTAGGCGACCTGGAACCAGCCGAAAGGGATGGGCATTGGAATGCGATTGCTCATGGTATAGTGACCTCGATCAATTGTGTGAATCGTAAACGAACACTTTAAGACAGAGTGCCTGTCAATGTAATGACTTGCAAAAACTGTGTGCTTCGTTACTCGCGTAAATAGCTATACTCTCGGTGATTAATGCCTTAGGCAGCCCGAGTTACAAGGATATGCAAGCCTAGCTTTGTTGACCCACCTACAGGCGGCGCCTAAGCTCTGCAGTCCTTAGATAGCAACCCATTATAGTGGAGAAATAGGATGAGATTGCAGGATAAAGTGGCCATTGTCACCGGCTCAAGCCAGGGCATTGGCGCGGCAACCGCGCTGCGTTTGGCTCAAGAGGGTGCTCGCGTGGTACTGGCAGCCCGGCGCTTGGAAGAATTGCAAAGTGTGGTCGATCAAATTGAGTCTGCTGGCGGCACCGCCATGGCTCATGTTACCGATATTACCAACGAAGATGCGGTCAAGGCCTTGGTTGAGGCGACTGTAGCGGCTTACGGGCGCTTAGATATCGTGGTGAATAACGCTGTGCTGATGGTGCCTGGCATGCTGAAAAACCACGATACTAAGGCCTGGCGTCAAAACTTCATTGTATCGCTCGATGGCGCCATGTTCTTGATGCGTGAAGCCTACCCACAGCTGAGCAAAAACCAAGGCTCAGTAGTTAACGTGTCCTCAGTTTGTGGTCTTAAGGGCTCTCCAGCGACGGCTGGCTACTCCGCGGCTAAGGCGGCGATGCTAGGCTTGTCGCGTAATGCGGCGATCGAATGGGGTGGTAAGGTTCGAGTGAACACGGTGATCCCAGGTGCCTTCTTGACCCCTCCTACAGCAGCGGTGTTGCCCGATGAGGCTGCTCAGGAAGCCACTGCTCGCTCTATTCCAATTAAGCGTATTGGCGACCCTATGGAGTGTGCTAACGCAATTCTGTTCTTGGCCAGTGACGAGGCCTCCTACATTACCGGCGCTGAGTTAGTGGTAGATGGTGGGCGCACCGCGGAGCTAAATACTGGTACAGCGAGCTGGGACTAAGCTATGACTGATTCACAACTACTTGCCCGTATTGACCGTTTAGAGTCGCTGGATGAAATTCGTCAGCTCGCGGCCAAATACTCCCTGTCCTTGGACATGCGTGACCTCGATGCTCACGTGAACTTGTTTGCCCACGACATCAGAGTAAGTCGCGATAAAACGGGTCGCGAGCACCTCAAGCACTGGCTGGATGATACCTTGCGCCTGCAGTTCACTGGCACTTCTCACCACATAGGTAATCACATTATTGAGTTCGATGATCCAGATCACGCTCACGGTGTGGTGTATTCCAAGAATGAGCATGAAACCCCCTGTGCCAATGGCGATACGGAGTGGGTCATCATGCAGATGTTGTACTGGGATAACTACGAGCGCATCGATGGTCGCTGGTACTTCCGGCGTCGTCTGCCCTGCTATTGGTATGCGACTGATCTGAACAAGCCGCCGATTGGCGACAACAAGATGCGCTGGCCTGACCGCGAGCAATATGAAGGGGCTTTTCACGCCCTGTGGCCCTCGTGGCATGAATTCTGGGACAATCCCCCGGGTGACAATGTGGCTGAAGTCGCAGCCCCGGCTCCTATAGACGAGTTCCTTAAGACAATGCGGCGCGATGCTGCTGAACCCAAAATTCGAGTGCGCTAGCACTAACGCAGGAAAATAGAACAGATGGATTTATTTAGTCCCGTAAAACTGGGTGAGTTATCACTCTCTAATCGTATTATTATGGCCCCAATGACGCGCAGCCGCGCGGATACCGATGGCGTACCGACCCCTGAAATGGTCGAATACTATCGCCAGCGCGCTAGCGCCGGCATGATTATTAGTGAAGGTATTGCCCCAAGCGCAGATGGTTTGGGCTATTGCCGAACACCCGGTATATACAACGAGCAGCAAGTGGCAGCTTGGCGCGAAGTCTGTGACGCCGTTCACGCGGCAGGTGGTCGTATCACCGCTCAGCTGATGCACGTAGGCCGAGTGGCCAGCGCATTGAATAAGCCAGCCGGTAGCGAAACCGTGGCGCCATCAGCGATCCAGGCCAAGGCTAAAATGTTTACCGACCAACAGGGCATGCAGCAGATGGAAATGCCCCGTGAACTGAAGCTAGAAGAAATTCCTAGCATTATTGAGGAGTACCGACAGGCGACGGAGAATGCCTTTGCCGCAGGTTTTGACGCGGTTGAATTGCACTGCACCAGTGGTTACTTGCCAGCGCAATTCCTCAGCACTGGTACTAACCAGCGTCAGGATAGCTACGGTGGCTCGGTCGAGAATCGAGCGCGCTTTGTGTTGGAGGCCCTAGAGGCCATGTCCAGCGTTGGCGGCAGCGCTAAAGTGGGCATGCGTATTTGCCCAGATAACCCCTTCAACGATCTCTCCGACGAAGACCCACAGGCCACCTTCGATTATTTACTTAGCGAAGCCGCTAAGCTGGACTTGGCTTATCTGCACGTTATTCGCATGCCTACTGGGCGGGTAGATAATATCGCATTGGCCAAGCGCTACTTTGGTGACCGAGTCATTGCCAACGAGAGCTTCAGCTTTGACGAAGCACAAAAAGTGGTATCGGCGGGCGAAATTGCTGCGGTGTCATTTGGTCGTCCCTTCATCGCCAACCCTGATTTGGTTGAGCGTTGGCGCAGTGGGGCGTCATTAGCGGAGTTTGACCTAGCCACTATGTACACCCCGGGTCCCGAAGGCTATACCTCCTACCCAACACTGCAGGAAGAAGAGCGCGCTGGCGCTTAATAACTGCTGCTAAAGCCTCCCCAGCCTAGGGCTGGGGTAGGGCAAAGGCCAAATAGGCATCGCCGGTGGCGGTGCCTAGCTTGCCACCGCTGCAGGTAATGACAATGTACTGTCGGCCATTGTGCATATAGGTGCTAGGTGTGGCGTAGCCCGCTGCAGGCAACTGGTATTGCCACAAGAGCTCACCACTGGTCTTGTCAAATATGCGCAGCTTTTCATCGGAGGTGGCGGCAATGATCAGCAGTCCACCCGCGGTAACCACTGGGCCACCGAAGTTGCGTGTACCGGTCGGTGCCACGCCTTCTTTAGTTAGCTCTTCGTACTCGCCCAAAGGAATTTGCCAGCGGCGCTTGCCTGAGGCCAGATCGATGGCGGTCAGAGTACCCCAGGGTGGTTTCACCGCAGGATAGTAGCGCTGGTCGACGAAATCCTTATAGCCAGCGAAGACATAGCGCGTTTCTTTTTCAGCATCCACATTTTCGGATTGGCTGCTGACGTCGCCGCGACTATGAGCGAAGACATAATCCACGATGGCATCGCGCTCATGCTGGTTGAGGTGACTGAAGGGCATCATCCGGCCTTTCCCTTCAGCTACAACCTGGTGTGCTTCGCGTTTGCCAAGGCGTTGCTCAATGCCAGTTAGCGCTGGGGCGTAGGGGTAGAAGCCCTGTAAGTCGACACCGTGACAGCCACTGCACTGCTCTCGGAACAGGTACTGCCCGAGGCCGAGTTCACTGCCTTTATCGACTTCAATCGCTTCCATTTGCACCAAATTGGGCGCTTCCATGGCGTTGATATAGTACAGGCCTGATTCGGGGTCGTAAGCACCGCCACCCCAGTTGGCGCCGCCGTAAAAGCCAGGAAATAGTACGCTGGGTTTCAAGCCCGGTGGACGCATGTAGGCAAAATCTTGTACTTGCTGCCACTGCTCCTTGGCGTAGGCGTGGGCCTCTGGGTTGATGTCGGTGAGGTCTTCCGGCCCCATGCTCTGGCGAGTAAAGGGTTCGGGCAGGGTTACTTTAGGCTGGGTTGGATAGGCCGATTGACCGGGAATATCTGAGGCGGGTACTGGCACTTCCTCAATGGGAAATACCGCTTGCCCAGTCTCTCGATCGAGCAGGTAGACCACGCCTTGCTTGGAAGCCTGAGCCAGCCAAGCCTGCGTTTTGCCATCAATCTCAATATCGACCAGTGTCGGTGCCGAACTTAAGTCCCTATCCCAGAGATCATGATGGACTGCTTGGTAATGCCACAAACGCTTGCCGCTGCGGGCATCGAGCGCGATAACCGTGTTGCTGAACAGATTGGCACCGTGGCGCGAGGAACCATCAAAGTCAGGGGTCGGTGAGCCTGTCGGCACGTAGACTATGCCACGGGCTTCATCGATACTCATTCCCGCCCAAGCGTTGGCGCCGCCGGCTGTTTTCCAAGCCTCTTTGGGCCAAGTATCGTAGCCAAACTCACCTGGCTGGGGGATGGTGTGGAAAGTCCACACCAAGTCCCCGCTGCGCACATCATAGGCGCGGATGTCACCGGGGGCTGCACCGGAGGTTTCGGTAACCGCCGAACCCATAATGATTAGGTTGTCAAAGATCACTCCGGGGGAGGGGGCGTTGACACTGATATCATCGATGTTACGACCCAGGCCTTGGCGCAAATCGACTCGGCCATCCTGACCAAAACTCTTTAGCAAGTGGCCCTTGTCGGCGTCCAGTGCCATCAAGAAGTGCCCAGTCGTGAAGAAGATCCGCGCCGGGAGTTCCTCGTTGCCGGGCCAATAGCTGAGGCCGCGCATGTTGGATAAGCCAACGTGCTCAGCCGGAGGGCTAAAGGTCCAGCGCTCGTTACCTGTGTCGGCATCTAAGGCAAACACGTTATACAGTGGATTACGGCCGTAGAGCACACCATCAATAACAATCGGGTTGATTTGCAGCTCGGAACTGCTTGGTAGTTCTGCTCCCGCTGCGCTGTGGTAGCTCCAGGCTAGTTGTAGCTCGCCGACGTTGTCGCGATTAACCTGATTCAGGCTGGAATAGTGGCTGTTGCCTTGATCGCCACCATAGGTTTTCCAGCCCTCGTAATCCTGAGCCTGGGCCGCGCTAGTTAATGAAGCAATTAAAAAGCAGCACTGAGCTGCAAGAGATTTAACGTACCGCACCGCCACCATCCACACTGAGAATTTGTCCAGTAATAAAGGAAGCGCGATCACTGCTTAAAAAAGTAACCGCTTCGGCGATTTCATTGGGTTCGCCCAGGCGGTTCAGGACGGCGACCTTTTTTAGGCCTTCAGCGATTTTAGGCTGTTCCTCAAAGTATTTTTCTACACCGGGAGTGCGGATAACGCCAGGCGATACGGCGTTAATACGAATGCCTTGGCCACCGTATTCTGCTGCAGAGCTCTTGGTGAGGATGTTGACGCCCGCTTTAGCGGTGGCATAGGCGGTGTTGAAAGCCTGTCCTTTTAAGGAGGCGTTAGAGGAAATATTAACGATGGCGCCACCACCGGATTCCAGCATGGCTGGTATTTCGTACTTCATGCACATCCAGGTGTTGGTCAGGCACATTTCTACTGTTTGGTCGAACTCTTCGCGCTGGAACTCGTGGATTGGGCCGTGGCCACGGCTTACCGCAGCACTATTACAGGCTATATCTAGACGGCCATAGGTACTGGTAGCGGCCTCGACCATGGCTTTAACAGAGTCTTCTTTGCTCACGTCACCGTGTACGAAGATGGCAGTTCCGCCATTGTCGGTAATCAGGCGAACGGTCTCGTTGCCCGCTTCTGCATTGAAGTCTGCGATCACAACCCGTGCACCTTCACGGGCGTACGATAGTGCAATGGCCCGGCCGATCCCCTGGCCAGCGCCGGTTACAATTCCTGTCTTTCCTTCCAGTAATCCCATTATTTTCTCCAGTTAGTGATGGCTGCTCACAAGCTGTTGGCTAGTCATGTCGTTGCGCCGCACAGTACTATAGAGCCCTTTGATATAATCTGCATTATGCCGTTCTAGCGTCACTCGAGTACAGTTTATTGATCTGAGCTAAAACTCTTATCATCATAAGAGTAGCTGTATAGCATGGTACGCAGGTGGCGCCATGCTGACAGCGCCGTAGGCACCATCTTCATTGATATATTCCGCCACATAGCATAATGGGGCATACATGAGAGACATCACAGTAAGCGCTTTCCAGTTTTCTAGGCTGGTCGGGTATCTGAGACATCTGGGTCTAGATGTGTCAGAGATCCTGCATAGCGCGGGCTTAGTTCCCGAGCGCTTAAAACACTTGCCACCGGAATATTTACTGCCTGCGCAACAGTACTGTCGCCTTTATCAAGCAGCAGCCGAGCAGTTACAAAAGCTCGGCCGGACGGTGCCTTGGGGGGCCGGTATTGGTACCGAAAGCTTTGAGCTGATGTGTCACTGCATGATCAGTGCCCGTACGCTGGGCGATGCCCTTAAGCTAGCGCAGCGTTTTGATAACTTACTCTACCCACAACTACATCGTCGCATGCGACTGAGTGAAGATAAGGACTCGGTCAGTTTAATTTATGATTTAGACCTAGACGATGCCAGCGAGGCTCTGATGCTCGATAGCTGGGATCGAGAAGGTTTTCAGGAGCCGGTGGCCCGGGCCTCGGGCTTATTGGTCTGGCACGCCCTCTGTGGCTGGCTCACTGGACAGCCGATAGAGGTGGAAGCGGTGACTGTGGCAGCGCCAGCGCGCAACGACAGCTACACTCAGCGGCTCGAGGCCGTGTTCCATTGCCCGGTTGAGTTTAATGCGGATCAAACCGCACTGTTGATGTCGGCCGAGCACTTATCTCGCCGAGTGGTGCAAACGGAAGGCTCCCTAAAGGGCTTTCTGGCCAATGCGGTGTACCAGTTGATTGCTATTGATCAACAGCCCTTTAGTACCAGTGTGGCGATCAAGTCTTTGATTACGATAGACCTTCCTGGCCCACTGCCATCGCTAGAAGAAGTAGCGGCACAGTTGATGATGTCTGAGTCCAGTGTGCGCAGGCGCTTGCAGCGTGAGGGCACCAATTATCAAAACCTCAAAGACGAAGTGCGCTGCTATGTCGCGATTGATAAGTTACTCAATGAAGGCGCTAAAGTTTCCGCTGTGGCGGAATATCTGGGTTTTACCGAGCCGAGCTCCTTTGTGCGCTCATTTAAATCATGGACTGGTCAGACCCCTAAAGCCTATCGCGACCGGATGGTGAGCTTAGGAGAAGCTTGGGATAGTAGCCATTGATTAACCCAAGGGGATAATTTTTCTCCCTGAGGGGTTGTTCACTGTCATTCTTTTAGACCCTGTCTTACTCTGGGCCCTTGATAAACGAAAACCAAAGATTGCTGGGAGAAGCGTAAATGTTATTACAGAACAAGGTTGCTCTAATTACAGGTGCCGGTCAGGGCGTGGGGCAGGGTATCGCTCTGGCTTTAGCGAGCGAAGGGGCCAAGGTGGTTGTCACTGGTCGAACACTGGAGAAGCTGGAAACAACCTGCGAACTGGTCAGAGAGCGTGGTGTAGAAGCACTGCCACTGGTCTGTGATGTTAAAGATGCACAGTCGATGAAGGAGACCGTCGAACAGGCTGTCGCTCACTTTGGTGCTCTGAACATTCTGGTCAACAATGCTCAAGAAGTGCCGCTGGGAACTTTGCATGACCTGGATGATGAGAAATTCAACCGCGGCTGGGAGTCTGGTCCGCTGGCGACTTTCCGTCTGATGAAACTGTGCTATCCGCACCTCAAAGGTGACGGCGTGATCATCAATCTAGCCAGTAGTGCGGCCAAACGATGGGATATGACGGGCTACGGTGGCTATGCAGCCACTAAAGAGGCTATTCGTTCGCTTACCCGTGCCGCGGCCTGTGAATGGGGACACGAAGGTATTCGTTGCAATGCGATTCTGCCACATGCAATGTCCCCAGGCTTGGAGTGGTGGACCACCAATCGCCCCGAAGAAGCGAAAGAATTTATTGCTAGCATTCCACAGCGCCGCATTGGGCACTGTGAAGATGATATTGGTCGTTTTGTGGCAATTTTATGCAGCGACTACTCAGCCTATGTCAACGGCCAGAGTATTGCGCTCGATGGCGGTCAAGCTTATCTAGGCTAATTGATCGCACAACTGTGTAGGGCCTGTTTTGCTGCGCCCTACACAGTCCATTGCAGCTAAGATTCGCGATACCTAGGTAACAGCACTAGTACTAGCAGACCTGCAGCGGTATTTTCAGCTCGTATGCTTCCCGAGTGCTGATTAATGGCTCGCTGCGCAATCGAGAGCCCTAAGCCGTAACCACCGCTAGTGCGTGAACGAGTATCATCAACTCGGTAAAACGCATCAAAAATGCGATCTAACTCTGACTCTGGAATGCCAGGTCCGGCATCCTGAATGCTGACTTCATAGTGGTTGGCTACAGTCTTTAACTGCACCTGTACCCTGCTATTAACTGCAGTGTGCTGGACAGCGTTACGCAAAATATTCTCGAAGCTCTTGCGCAGTAAGTCGCCTCGAGTAGTCACGAGTGCTTGTGCTAAATCTGTGCTGAAACTTACCCCGCGCTCTTTGGAGTGCGCTTCAAAGTCGGCATCAGCACAGAGACTTTGCAGCAGAGTCACTAGGTCTATGTGCTCGTCCATCACTTGATTAGCTGCCTGAGTACTGAGTAACTGCTCGATTAACTCTTCCAATCTATCCGCTTCTCGCTCGATACGCTGCAATTGCAAAGGCCTTTGTGAGGGAGCTTGTTGGGCGAGCGCGAGGGCAATTTTTAAGCGCGCTAAAGGTGAGCGCAATTCGTGAGAGACGTCACTGAGGAGTCTTTTTTGGGCATTGATCCGGCGCTGCAGTTGTTCGGCCATGGTATTAAAACTGCGCGCCAAGTCATCGGTCTCATCGCCGCCACTGTCGCGTACCGCAATGCGACTGTCTAAGTGACCTGCGGCGAGTTCGCCGGCAGTGTGCTTTAGTTGCTCTAAGCGCCGGGTCATTAAGCGCGACAGTAGGTAACACAGCAAGCCACTCATCAGCACTGCCAATAGGGCGCGTAACCATAGCTTGTCACCTAAGGCACGCAGGACAGAGTGTCGCTGAGCTTTAAACTGCAGTACTACACGTAACAAGCCCTGTTCTTGACGGTAAATAGCATAGCCGGCAACGGGTGGCCTGCCATCGGCTTTTAGTACGGTGCTGCGCTGCTGAGGAGTAATTTGCTGGGCGGCCAGCTGTACGATATCCGGCACAGTACGCCCAAGCATATCCCGACCTTGAAGATCAATGAGATAGATATCCATGCGCTTTGACTGCTGCTCGCTCAGCAGTGCGGGCAGCTCGCTCTCGGGTAGGTTTTGCAATTGATAGATTAGGCGTAACACAAAGCGAGGTGGCGGCCCCGGTTTGTTAATTTCGACTACTTGCCGTGGCTGTGAATCGAGGTAGCTTGCGACGAGTAGCCAGCTGGCAAGAATGCCGCTACTGATTAGCCAGAAACCGACAAAAAGTTTCAAATATAAGCTGTTGCGCAGCATTACTGGCCGCGCTCTTGGCTATCTGCCGCATATTGGTAACCAACACCTCGCACACTCAGTACTAACTGTTCGCCACCGAGCTCGGCCAGCTTGCGACGAATTTTACTGATGTGTACATCGATACTGCGGTCATAGGCAGAGAGCGGGCGACCCAAAGCTTCACGGCACAGCGTGTCTTTATCCACTACTTGTCCAGCGCGGGACAGCAAGCTGAAGAGCACATTAAACTCAGCACTGGTGAGCGGTAGCTCGGCATTGGCGTAACTAGCTTGGCGTTGACTGCTGTTGAGTTGTAGTTCACCGACGCGCAGTTCAGTGCTGTGCTCTTGAGTGGGTCGTACCCGGCGTAAAATGGCGCGTAGGCGAGCAGCTAATTCACGCGGGTTACAGGGTTTGGCTAAGTAGTCGTCAGCACCGAGCTCCAGCCCTACGATGCGGTCGGTATCCTCACCGCGGGCGGTAAGCATTAACACCGGAGTTTGCGTGAACTTGCGCAAAGCACGCAATACATCCAAGCCCTGCATGCCCGGCAGCATGACATCGAGAATGATGAGCTCATAGTGATGTTCTTTGCAGTGTTCGAGAGCTTCTTGGCCGTTGTGGATAGCGTGGCTAAGAAAACCTTCTAAGGCGAGGAACTCACTGAGCAGTTCACATAGCTCCACGTCATCGTCTATGATGAGGACCTTAATATCCATTTATCGAGCCCGCGTTAATAGTGCTGAAATTGTCGTCAATCAGCCACAGATTGTCACGCGGCTTAACTTTTCCTACCTTAACTTAACCTATCTTTACATCTTAGTTGCAGAGTTTAGGCTGAGTAGCTCCTATACTGTTTAGCAAGTCCTGCCTACAAGGCAGGGTCTGATCTGCATACAAGGAGAATGACGATGCAAAGGATATTAAAGAAAAGTCTAGTTAGTGCAGCCTTAAGTGTGGCGCTACTAGGTGCGGCTGTGAGTTACGCGCAAGTTCCCCACAGTGGTGAGCATTCTCACGAGGCTAAACTGGAGCGCATGACGAAACTACTTGATTTGAGCGAAAGCCAGCAAAGCGAGATCAAGCAAGTGTTTCAGTCAAATATGAGCCAAAAGCAAGCTGATCGTAAACGCTTGATGGAATTGAAGCGAGAGCTGCGGGACTTTGACGGGGACTTTGATGCAGCTGCAGTACAGGCTAAGGCAGATGAAATTGGTCAGATTACCAGCCGCATGACCTTTCAAAGTGTCAAAGCTAAGCAGCAATTGCGGGAGTTGCTGAGCGAAGAACAGCGTAGCAAGCTGAAACAGCATCACGCTGACCGAAAAGGACACGCTAAGCGCGGCCATCACAAGAAAGGCCAGCACAAGATGGATCACTAAGCAGAGCCAGCCACTCAGGCTAGCTCCGTTTTCTTAACAGGGACCCCTGTAGCGCTCTGGGTGGCAATAAATGCCACCCTTTTTTGATTAAAGTTCTTTTCGCGTCAAACCGAGATCGCCAATGGCATCAGCTTGGGCGGCGCTAGTAATGACCGCGGTGCTAGCTAGCTCTGGCTGTAAGTAGGTCTCAGTCACGCGGCGCAGGTCATCGAGTGTCACGGCAAGGATTCGCTGACGGAACTGCACCCGCTGTTCATGAGTGCGTCCGAACAAGCGATTGTGAAAGTGCTGCTTTGCCTCACCTGCCGGAGAGCCGGGTTTGTCCATGCTGCCAATCACGCCGAGGATAGCCTCTTCCAGACTGCGTGGCTGGTGGCTGCTAGTTAATAACCACTTCAGCGATGCATCAAAGTCATCTAAAGTGCCAGCTAAGCGTGGGTCGCGGTAGGAGTAAAAGCGGAATGCTGCAATACCGCTATCCTGCGTTGCGCCGCCGCCATAGGCTCCGCCTTTTTCGCGGATACTGCGATGGAGGAAACCATTGCGAAGAAAGCCACCCAGCACGATTAAAGGTGCTGCATCGGGGTGTTGAACAGGCACCGTGGGATAGGCGCGCGCGCAGAAGTTAACCTGTGTATTGGTGACCCATAGCTCACGGATTTGTTCGCGCAGTGCAGGCAGACTAAAGGCGCTGTTGGATGAGTCGCCTGGCTTTTGCCAAGTATTTAAGGCCAGTTCTGAGAGCTCAGCGAGCTGCTGCTCATCAGCGATGGTTAACAATTGTCGCGGCATGGCGATAATTTTGTCGTGCAGGGCCTCGAGCTTGCTGGCAAGTTGCGCCAGCTCATCGGAATTTTTCAGTGAGTCGTCTAGCGCGCGCAAGGACTTGATGCCCGCAATACCCGCTAAGTGATGGTTCAGCTTGGCCAGCGGAGACATGCCCGCACAAGCAGCTGCCATGGCCAAGCCATGACCATTGCCGGTCACAGATTGTTCGCGCCGTGCTCGCTGTTGGCTAATCAGTTCGCGAATGCGAGCGTGCTCCTTAAAGCTTGGCTGCAGCAGGGTGTCGCGCATTAGCGCTGTTTGTTCTGCACCGTGGCGCGCCAAGGCCTTAGAAGACAGCACAAAGTTGGCAGTTAAGTTTTGCTCATCATCGACACTGCCACGCATGGAAGTGAAGGCATTGAGTGAGCCGACGCTAGCTGACTGACGCTGCTGAGTGCTCAAATAGTCCTCTCCAGCAACCCCCACCTCGCTCAGTACACTGGTGTAAAGCGGGAGCGTTTGCAGTTCTTCTGGCTCGAGCTGGGGCAGTGGCGATACCACTTGTTGGTAGACTAGGCCGTTGGTGCCCTGGGCGTAACGCGTCAGACGTATGCCATTGCGCTCTTGCTCGACAAACTCAAGTTCCGGTAAATCAGCAGGAACATCGGATAGCTCGACTCGCGGTAACACATCGGGGTCATCCACTTGCTGCTGTCGTTGCTCTAGTTTTTGAGTCTGTTCGATCACTCGCTGCTTGTCTTGCTCAGTCATGCTCGCCTTCATTTCGGCTAGGCGCTGGGCTTCAGCAGCAGCTCGCTGTGCCGACAGTTCTTTGTCTGGGTGCATCACCAGAGTCACCCGGTGCGGATTGTCTAGCAACAGAGTCCGGGCCAGCTTTTTGATGTAGTTTGGGTCAGCAATATTGTGACGCAGCTGGGCGATAACCGGATCAAGGTCGAGAACGCCAATTGGATCAGCGTAGTGGGTGGCACAGCCCAAAGCCTGTAAAATTAACTGCAGTCCATAGGGGAAGCCATCGCCACTGACTTCACGCTGATGCAGCTCCAGTTGGTGCAATACCGCTTCGAGACGCTCTTGCGCAATTCCCTCATCGGCTAATTTAGTAATGGTATCTAGAACCAGGGTTTCAACAGCCTCGGCCCGATCGGCTTCGGAACCTTCCAAGCCACAGCAAAACACCATTTGACGCATCGAGTCTTCCAAGCCACAGAGCGGGGAGGGCGCTTGGCCTAGGCTGCTGGTTTCCAAAGCTTGCATCAGCGGCGAGGCGCTGTTGTCGATCAGTACGCTGGCTAGCAATTGTGCTTCTAGCATTTGCATCAGGTCGGTACTTTCACCGAGCATCCAGCCAATGACGATGTGAGTTTTGTTGTCGGTCGAGGCGCTGTCATCAAAGGCATAGGGCTTATTGACGTACAGCGGCTTGCTCAGGCGCTGCTCTGCAGGTACCTCAATGCGGCCTTCAAGGCGCTCAAAGTGTCGGAGGGCGCGGTCCTCAAACACGGCTTGGTGCTCAGCGGCTGCTATGTTGCCAAAAGTCATGAAGATGGCATTACTGGGGTGGTAGTGACTGCGATAGAATTCTTTCAGCTGCTCATAGCTCAGGTCGGGAATGTGCGCTGGGTCGCCGCCGCTGTTGTAGTGATAGGTGGTGGTAGGGAACAGGTGCTCACTGAGTGTTTGCCACAAAGTGCTGCTAACTGAGCTCATAGCTCCTTTCATTTCATTGAATACCACACCCTTGTAAACCAGTGGACTGTTGCTGTCCGTGGGCTCGGCAAATTCGACTCGGTGACCTTCTTGAGCGAAGTCTAGCTGGTCTAAGTTGGAGAAAAATACCGCGTCGAGATAGACCTGCAGTAGATTGTCAAAATCCTTGCGGTTCTGACTGGCAAAGGGGTAGGCGGTCCAGTCGCTACTGGTGAAGGCGTTCATGAAGGTGTTGAGCGATCGCCTTAGCATCATGAAAAACGGATCGCGCACAGGGTAGCGCTGGCTGCCGCAGAGTGCAGTGTGTTCGAGTATATGGGCTACCCCGGTGGAGTCCATCGGCACTGTACGCAGGGCTACTAAAAATACATTCTCAGTGTTTTCTGAGGCGAGGTGATAGTGCGCTGCGCCGGTCGCTTTGTGGCGGTATTCCTCAACACAGAGCTTGAGGGAGTCAATGTGGACCTGGCGAATGGCCTCGAAGGCCGAGTGGGCAGTAGGTAGGGAAACAGCAGTTTTGGTCATAGAATTCTCATGTTGTGCGCCCTTAGCGACGCAAATATATCTTGAATGAATAATTTTGGCTGTGACAACAGCCCTAGCTTAGTCTGTAGTTTTTTGCTCAGGCCGCTCTACTAGCTCAATACGATAGAGCCATGGCCAGCGCTTTCCGGTGACCCAAATACCCCCATCTTGCGGGTTCTGAGCGATACCGTTGAGTACGTCGGTGTTTCGTTGCCTGTCACTGTCGGGCAGTAGTCCGCTGAGGTCAAGCCGCCCGGTGACTCGGCCGCTGTCAGGGTCGATGATCACTATCTCGTCACTTTGCCAGATGTTGGCCCAAACCTTGCCATCAATCCACTCCAGTTCATTGAGTCGGGTGACTGCTTGGCCCCCCGCAGTCACTCGAATGGAATCGGTGATTTCGCCGCTGTCAGGCTGCATAAAAAACAGTTGATCACTGCCATCGCTATAGATCAATTGCTCACCGTTCCAAGTGAGGCCCCAGCCTTCACCGGGTATGCGAAACCAGCGCAGAGGTTTGAAGCTGTCTCGCTCATACACCAGCATCAGACGCGCGCGCCAGGTCAGCTGATAGATTTCATTCCCAACAACTGTCAGGCCTTCGCCGAACAGGCGCGGATGCAAGCGCTGGGAGGCTTCTAGCTGGCCGCTGTCGAAGCTATAACGCAGCAGCTGAGACTCACCATAGCCACCGGTGCTGACGTACCACTTGCCATCGACAATTTGCAGGCCCTGAACAAAGTTTTGTCGGGATTGGGCTTGCTTGTCCACCACCCGATAGTCGTAGAGGCTTTGGGCGCCCAACTGAACTGTCCACAGGAGGGACAGCAGGGCTATAAGCAGGTTTTTTTTCACAGTCGTTTACGTCCTAAATCTCGGATCAAAAACCGCGCGGGCGCTAGCGCGCGGGCTAGTTCGCGCGTCATGGGCAGTGGCTCGTGGCAAATCTGGCTGGCCAGTAGCTCCGCCGCTAAGGGTGTTGAGCTGAGGCCGCGGGAGCCGTGGCCAGTATTGAGGTAGAGGCCTTGCTCAAAAATACCACAGGCGGGGATGTCACGTTTAGCGTTGCGGCGCAGCGCGGCAAATTGTGCAACAAAGTCGTCTAGCTTGGGCACTGGCCCCACTAAGGGCAGGTAATCTGGGCTGGCACAGCGAAAGCCCACGCGGCCCTCTAGTGTGGCGGGGTTTAGAGCCTCTAAAGCGGCTGACCACTGAGGTAGCGCCTGAGACAGTTGCTGCAAGTTGTGTTGATGGTCTTTGATGCTGAGGTCTTGGCTGCTGTCATTGAGGTTAAAAGTGGCGCCAATGCAATGCTGGCCATCTCGAGCCGGTGCGATGTAGCCATCGTGGCACAAGGCAGCGCGCAGCTGCTCGAAGGGTTGTCCAGCAGGCAGTGAGCTGGTCTGGCCGCGAATCGCCTGCAGCGGCAGCCACTCTAAGCCGCTCTGCGCCGCGCTGTGATGGCCACAGGCGATAACCGCACAGTCTGCTTCGGCCAGTAGTTCGCCACTATGGTTGCGTGCTTGCCACTGCCCCGCGTGCTTGCTAACTGTCACTTGTCCGCAGTGCTCTAGCAGAGTGATCTTGCTTTGACTCAGCCAGTGGCGGCAAATCGCCGGTGGCGATAGCCAGCCAGAATGCGGGTACCAGAAACCAGGGCTCGCTAGCTCTACCCCCAAGCGAGCACTGGCAGCGTCGGCGCTGAGTACCTCTGCCAGATCTGGGAGCTCAGTGAGCAGCTCTTTCAGCAAAGCGAGTTCGCTGTTGTCTCGATGTAGATGAAAGCTGCCACAGAGCTGCCCGTCACGGCCTGCTATGAGTTCACCGCTGGCTAACAATGCGCGATACAGGGCAGCAGCGTGGCTAAAGCTTAAGACGCTAAAGTCTGCCAAGGGGGAGTGCTGCCGCGATAAACGGGTGTACAGAATGCCCTGTTGGTTGCCGGATGCAGCACCGGCCACCTCGGCGCTCTCCAGAACGGTGACGTGAATGCCGCGCTTGGCAAGTGCCGCAGCGGTAGCTGTACCGGCTAGCCCCGCCCCGAGGACGATAGCGCTGCTGGGGATTGCACCGGAGCTCGCGGGTATATCCCAGGGCGTGCCCAGCAGCGGTGCCGGCTCAGCGGGCTGGGCCAGCTGGCCTAGTAGGCGCTCACGTTTGCGGCCAAAGCCCGGGCCCTTGTGCATCTCAAAGCCAGCCGCTTGTAGCCCTCTGCGCACCGCACTGGCGGCGGTGAAGGTGGCCAGTGTGGCGCCGGGTTTGCTCAGTTGTCCTAGTTGCTTTAGTAGGCTTTCCTGCCACAGTGCGCTGTTGCGCGAAGGGGCAAAACCATCCAGATACCAAGCGTCTACTAAAGGCTGCTGGCGAGCGAGCATGTCAGTCAAAGCCTCATTGGCTTCGGCCCACCACAAGTCTAAGATGACATTGCCGCCTTCAAAAGTCATTCGGTGAACCCCGGGTATGGGCTCAGGGTACTGGGCGATCAATTGCTCACTCAGCCTTGCCAGCTGGGGCCAGTTAGCGAGTGCGCGAGCCAATTCATCGCGGCGCAGTGGAAAGCACTCCATAGACAGAAAGTGCAGGCGAGGCGGCGCTTCAGCTTGCTCTAACCAAGCCTGCCAGGTCATCAAAAAGTTCAGACCGCTGCCAAAACCTGTCTCGCCGATCACGAAGCTGTCATCGCGCTGGTGTTGCCAGCGATCGGGCAGCTGGTTGCCCTGTAAAAACACGTAGTGACTTTCAGCTAAGCCATTGCTGCGATCGTAATAGATATCTTCAAACTGACGGCTATTGGGGATGCCTTGGGCATCCCAGTCCAGTTCTGCGCGTGGCATTGCTTGCCAAGCTTGCTGCATCTTGGGCATCAAAAGACTCAAACAGCCTTGGGGCTGGGGATAGTGAGGGGCCGATTTAAAGCCTGAGCTACTGTTTTGCTAGGGGGGTAAGGCTGCACGATGTCATTGGTCCTGCTGCTCTGTAGGAATGGCGCCATGATAGCAAAGCCCGTATGCCAAGGTAATCAGAAGGCCTTGGGGGCCGCATTCTGGCTAGCCATTGGGCGCTTCAGGTATTAGACTGACAGCCTTTTATTGATCGAGTTCAGCATGGCGCAGTATCAGAATCAAAGCATTCCCCGAGACCAATTCTTGGTGATGTCTGTCAACTTACTTCACAAAGCATTTTTGGAGTCTACGCGCACCCACGCCAAGCGTGTGTTTAAGGAGATCGCCGAAGGTAAGATTGTGCACATGACCAATGTGCAGATGGAAGATCGCTCTACAGTGCGCTTTGACCTGAGCCTAGACTACAGCGAGTTTCCTGGAAAATTGAACTTTGGTAGTTTTCGCAATAGTTTAGTGGCCTTGATAGCGCAGTTGAGCGAGTCACTGCGCGCAGAAAAAGACATTGCCGTGTTTACTGCTGAGAATGACGCCAATGTGATGATTTTTGGGGAAAGCGGTATCACGACACAGGATGGTGAGCCCAGTGTCTTAGTGCTAGGTGCTGAAGTGGCCTCGGGACAGCCCTCAGTGATGTTGCGGCTTATGTACTTGGATTACCGTCAGTTTCTGGCCTCTCCCGAGGGGCAGCAGAGCGCTGCCGCGGAGGCTGGACAAAGTGCCGGTTCCTAAACTTAGGCTTAACTGTTAAAAGCGGGCTCTGGAGGTAGAGTGAGAGTCAGCTTTTCACTCGGGGCGATGACTTCCGCCGTTCCGCTGGCGACTAATTTGCCATGCTGATTAATGGCTTTGCAATCTAGGCTTACCCACTGTCGACGGTCCTTTTTTTCCAGTACCGTCAGGGTTACGCTAATAGTGTCGCCGATTTTAACCGGCAGACGAAAGCGCAGAGATTGCCCCAGGTAGATGGTGCCAGGTCCAGGTAAGCTCATTGCTAGCGCAGCAGAAATTATGCCGCCAGTGAGCATGCCGTGAGCGATGGTTTCGCCGAAATCGCTTTCGGCGGCAAAGTCATCGTCGAGGTGGACCGGGTTGACATCGCCAGTGGCAGCAGCGAACAAGTGGATATGGCGGCGCTCGATTTTGCGGCTAAAGCTCGCGCTCTGGCCAATTTCCAGTTCGTCGTAGGTGAAGTTGCTGCCTTGGGTCATAGGGTGGATCCTTTGCCAGTAAGAGTGAGATATATAATAACGTAATTGATGGGGCGAAATGTCTGATCAATAGCCTAATAAATAGTGGGAGAGCTATCTATGTCAGAGCGGCTACTTAGAGAACAGCAGGAATTATTGAATAAAGTGTCTGCTGAGGTGGGTCTTAAAACCCAGGTGGACGTTCAGCGTTTTGATAACGTTGTGGCAATCGCCGAACAGGCTTTCGCCAAGTTTCCTACAAAACCGGCATTTACTAGTCTAGGGCGGACGCTGACATTTGCCGACTTAGATAAACTCTCAAGAAACTTTGCCGCCTGGCTGCAGCACTGCACTGACCTTGAGCCTGGCGATCGCATTGCTGTGCAGATGCCCAACTTGATCCAGTATCCGGTGGTTGTCTTTGGCGCGATGCGCGCGGGCTTGGTCATCGTCAATACCAACCCTCTATACAGTGAGCGAGAGGTAGAGCATCAGTTCAATGATGCTGGGGTCAAAGCCTTAGTCGTGCAGGCCAATGTGGCCGAAACAACGGCCAAAGTACTGCCGCGTACTGGGGTGAAATATACCCTAGTAACAGAGTTGGCAGATCTGCATAGCCCAGTAAAACGTTTCCTTATCAATAATGTGGCTAAGTACATTAAAAAAATTGTACCGCCTTATGATATCCCCGACGCTATTTCATTGAACCAAGCCCTCGCTGAGGGCGCTAAGCATCGCTATGAGCCGGTCCATCAAATGGCGGATACCTTGGCGATGCTGCAGTACACTGGCGGTACGACAGGCGTGGCTAAGGGCGCGATGTTGTCCCAGGGCAACTTGGTGGCAAACGTTTTACAGGTTGATGAATTACTAGAAACCCACTCATTGACGAAAGAGGGGCAGGTGGTTGTGCAGCCCTTGCCGGTCTACCACATCTACGCTTTTATGACCTGCGTATTTTCTATCTTAAACGGCTCACACATGGTGTTTGTGCCCAATGCCCGTGACATTCCCTCGGTGGTCGCAGCGCTGCGGGAGTATCAGCCCACGACTTTCTGTGGTTTGAATACGCTGTTTGTTGCCTTGTGTAATAACGAAGAGTTTCGCCAGCTCGACTTTTCCAAGTTACAGGTTACGCTATCAGGCGGCATGGCCTTGAGTCACAATGCTGCGCAGCGCTGGCAAGATATCACTGGCTGCGAAGTGGCAGAAGGTTATGGTCTAACAGAGACCTCACCCGTGGTATCAAGTAACCCCGGTACGCGTAAAATTATCGGCACCATCGGCATTCCTGTATCCAACACCTTGGTCAAAATCGTCGATGACGAGGGCCAAGTACAGCCCTTGGATGAGCCGGGTGAGCTCTGCGTGAAGGGCCCCCAGGTGATGCAGGGCTATTGGCAGAGCCCTGAGGAAACCGCCAAAGTGATCGATGCTGACGGTTATTTTCATACCGGCGATATTGCTAAAATCCGCCAAGACGGCTTCCTGCAGATTGTCGATCGGAAGAAAGACATGATTGTGGTGTCGGGCTTTAATGTTTATCCCAACGAGCTTGAAGACGTACTTTACGCCCATGAAGATGTATTGGAGTGTGCTGCTGTTGGTGTTCCCGACGCAACGAGTGGCGAGGTAGTCAAGATGTTTGTGGTCAGCAAATCCGGCAAATTAACAGCAGAAGAAGTACGAGACTTTTGTCGGCAGAGTTTAACTGCCTACAAAGTGCCTAAGCTGGTGGAGTTTCGCAAAGAGCTCCCTAAGAGCAATGTGGGCAAAATTCTGCGTAGGGAATTACGCGACAATTCTTGAGGTAACAGCGAATCGGTATGCAACAAAGCGAAATTTCGCGGACAATTCCGCCGATTCGTTATCCCGAAGAGTTACCTGTTGCCGAACGGCGACAGGAAATAATGGAGGCAATTCGCGATCACCAAGTGGTGATTGTGGCTGGCGAAACCGGCTCAGGTAAAACTACCCAACTGCCCAAAATTTGTTTAGAGCTGGGCCGTGGTTTACAGCAGCGCATTGGCCATACCCAACCTCGCCGTCTAGCCGCCCGCACTGTAGCTCAGCGAATTGCCGCTGAGCTAGATAGTAGCCTTGGTGAGGTGGTGGGCTACCAAGTTCGTTTTAATGATCAAGTCTCAGATGCCAGCGCTATCAAGCTGATGACCGATGGCATCTTACTGGCTGAAATTCAGCGCGACAGGCTACTGCGTCAGTACGATACTTTAATCATCGACGAGGCCCATGAACGCAGCCTAAATATCGATTTTCTGCTTGGTTATTTGAAAAATATTCTGCCCAAGCGCCCCGATTTAAAGCTCATTATTACTTCCGCCACCATCGACCTAGAAAGCTTTTCTCGGCACTTTGACGGCGCGCCGGTTATTGAAGTGTCGGGCCGCACTTATCCGGTTGAAACCGTATATATCGACCCCGCGGAAGATCGGGACGAAGGCCTGCAACAGCAGATCGTGTCACTGGTTGAGGATATTGACCGCGGCCGCTTCGGTGAGCGCGGCGATGTCTTGGTGTTTCTGCCCGGAGAGCGCGACATCCGCGAACTCGCCAAACAGTTACGCCGCGATACCGAGCTGGATATTTTGCCACTCTATGCGCGCTTATCTCAGGCTGAGCAAAATCGCGTCTTTGACCTGTCACGGCGACGCGCTATGCGAGTGGTGCTTGCTACTAACGTGGCTGAGACCTCGGTCACTGTCCCTGGCATTCGCTATGTCATTGATCCCGGCGAAGCGCGGATTAGTCGCTATAGTTTCCGCACTAAAGTGCAGCGTTTGCCGATAGAGCCAATTTCACAAGCCAGTGCCAACCAGCGCAAAGGTCGCTGTGGGCGGGTGGCCGCGGGCGTGTGCATCCGCCTTTACAGCGAAGAAGACTTCAATCGTCGGCCAGAGTTTACCGACCCAGAGATCCACCGGACCAATCTTGCCGCAGTCATTCTGCAGATGCTGAATTTGCGGCTCGGCGAGTTACAGCACTTTCCCTTCATTGATCCGCCCGATGCGCGCATGGTTCGGGACGGCTATAAATTGCTGGAAGAGTTAGCGGCGGTTACTCCGGCCGGCAAGCTGACCAAGCTCGGGCGGCAGATGACTCGGATGCCAGTGGATCCGCGTTTGTCGCGCATGATTCTGGCAGCTTCTGAGCGGAACTGCCTTGACGAACTGTTAGTGATTGTCAGTGCGCTGTCGATTCAGGACCCGCGCGAACGCCCGGTAGACAAACAACAGCAGTCCGATCAGAGCCATGCGCGATTCAAGCACCCCAAGTCTGACTTTATGTCCTGGTTGGCTTTGTGGCGCTACTACGAAGAGCAGCGCCAGGTCTTGAGTCAAGGGCAGTTGCGCAAACTATGTCAGCGTGAGTTTTTGTCTTTCATGCGTATGCGGGAGTGGCGGGATATTCATAGTCAGCTGCTTATCGCATGTCGACAGCAGGGTATTAAAGCGCGCCGTGAGCTGCCCGAAGAAGAAAATTTTGAAGGGATCCACCGAGCGCTGCTGGCTGGTTTGCTCGGCAATATTGCGCAGCTACAGGAGGGGCGGGAGTATCTTGGCGCGCGCAATCGCAAACTGCAGATATTTCCAGGCTCCGCTCTGTCCCGTAAGCGGCCCAAGTGGCTGGTTGCGGCTGAGATTGTCGAAACTTCTAGTGTCTTTGCCCGGGTAGTGGCGGCGATTGAGCCGACCTGGGCACTAGATATTAATCCGCGGCTGTTGAAGAGCCACTATTACGAGCCACGCTGGCAGGGCCGTAGTGGCCGGGCAATGGCCTATGAGCGTATTTCTTTGTACGGGCTGACCTTGGTTGAAAAAAGGCCGGTGCACTATGGTCCGATCAACCCCCAAGAGTCGCGAGAGCTGCTGATTCGGGAGGGTTTGGTAGCCGGTCATGTGCGCCCAGTACCGGGTTTTTTGAAGCATAACCAGCGCCTTGTAAAGCAGCTAGAAGACTTGGAGTCACGGATTCGGCGGCGTGATATTCTGGCCGATGAGCAGGTCCTGTTTGATTTTTACGACGAGCGTTTACCAGCGGATGTCTACACCATTAGTCGCCTGAAAGGCTGGTTGAAGGCTGAGCCAGCGGCCCGCGATAGTCTCTATGTGCCCAAGGCATTATTGCAGGCTAAAGCGCCGGAAGAAAATCTAGGCGAGCAGTTTCCCGATGAGTTGCAATGGCAGGACATGCGCTTGCGTCTCAGTTATCAATTTGAGCCCGGTCAAGTGGCCGACGGGGTGTCTGTCACTGTCCCTGTAGCTCTGCTTAACAGGGTTCCGCGTTACTTGTTTGACTGGTTGGTGCCGGGACTGTTGCGTGAAAAGTGTATTCAGTTGGTAAAAGCTTTGCCCAAGGCTCAGCGAAAACAACTGGTGCCAGTACCGGACTTTGTTGACCGTGCTCTAGCGCAGTTAGAGCGCGGCGACCATGATCTATTGCAAGCTTTGGCGGCAGAACTTTCAAAGCTCGGTGGTGTGCGGCTTAGTGCCTCTGACTGGAGCGGCGTAGCGATTGATGATTACTACCGGATGAACATTCGGGTCGTTGATGCCGATGGCAAGCTGCTGCAACAGGGGCGTGATTTACAGGCGCTTATCAAAGCCTTTCGCGAGGATACCCGTGAAAGTTTAACTGCAGTTGATGATAAGTCGCCGGCGCGGACTAATGTCCGGCGCTGGGATATCGGTAAGCTGCCCCGTGAGTGGCGTTTCAAACAGGCTGGGGTAAATATCGCCTCCTATCCAGCCCTGGTAGATGATGGCGACAGTGCCCGAGTAGAGCTGCTGGATTATCCCGGTCAGGCGCGTTTGGCACATCGCCAGGGGGTGCTCAAACTCATTCGCTTGCAGAATGCTCAGCAAGTGAAGTATCTACGCAAGCAGCTCTTGAGAGGTAATCACTACAGTCTCGCTTTGGCCGGTGCCGGCATGGAGCGCCAAGCCTTGCTTGAGGACCTCATCGATGCCGCTTATCAGCAAGCGATGGCTTTAGATGACAATCTTCCCTACGATGAGCCCGCTTTTGAGCGCTTATTAAAGGCCGGCGGCTCTGCAGTGATAGAGGCGGCTAATGATTTGGAGCAGCTCTTGTTCAATATGCTGAGCCCTTTAGCCTCAGCCAAACAACAGCTCTCATCCCTTGAAGGTAAACAGTGGCAAACTGCGCGTAAGGATATCGCGCTACAACTCGAGCGCTTACTGCCGCCGGGTTTTATGCGCGACACCCCAAGTGAATGGCTGGCGCAATTTCCGCGCTACCTCAAAGCACTGCAACACAGAGTCGCTCGATTGAGCGGGCAGATAGACAAAGACCGCAGCCACACTTTGCTCTTAGAGCAGTTGTGGCAGCCTCTAGAAGAACAGCTCACCGCCAGGGCAGGGCTCTTGTTTCTCTCGCCGCCAGCCATGCGCTACCGCTGGATGTTGGAAGAGTTTCGCGTGTCGCTCTTTGCCCAGCAACTCGGCACCCGTACGGCAGTATCTGAGAAGCGCCTTAAGGCGCAGTGGCAGGAGGTCGAAAAATGGTGCAAAGACAATCCGCACTAAACACGAGTACTTGAGTAATGGCTGCTTGTTTACTGAAGAAAGGCATTGCATTGTCCTTAAGCTGCTTGGGCGGCATTGGCATTATGCCAAGTAATGGGGCAGTGGCTAGAGTTGCCCCTCTCGATACAGCGGCGTAATATCAGCAGCCCTGTTATTTGGATGCCTTGTTATGAGTCGTTTTGCTTTTCTGCTGGTGATTTTGAGTATCTTGCTGCCGCTTTCGGTGCAAGCTCAGGACGACGTGCAGGAAATACCTAACAAAGATCCCTTTGAATCAGTAAACCGCGTTATTTTTGATTTCAACGACGGTTTGGATTCCTATTTTCTTCGGCCTGTGGCAAAAGGCTATCACTTTGTGATGCCTGAATTTGCCGAGCGAGGGGTGGGTAACTTCTTTGCTAACCTCAGCGATGCTAATTCAGCTGCGAACGCTGTTTTGCAGGGGCGCTTTGGCAATGCAGCAGAGGGTAGCGGCCGCTTTTTGGTTAACTCGACGCTTGGCTTACTCGGTTTTTTTGACGTGGCTAGTCGCATGGGTTTAAAAAGCCATCGCACTGACTTTGGCCACACTTTAGCTAGCTGGGGGCTGCCCTCCGGTCCCTATTTGATGGTACCGCTGTTTGGGCCCCGCACAATACGCAGTGGGACGGGGTCGATTTTTGATACCTATGCTTTACCACAGAGTCATATTGATAATGTGCCTTTGCGCAACTCACTTTATGGGCTTGAGATAATTGACGCTCGGGCCAGTTTGTTGCAAGCAGATGAGCTGCTTTCCGGTGATCGCTATATTTTTATTAGGGATGCCTACCTGCAGCAGAGAGAGGTTTTAGTCAATGACGGCAAGGTTGATGACAGCTTCTCTGATTTCGGTGATGACGAGCAGTGGGAAGATTTTTAAGCCCATCTTTAGCTCGAGCCACTATTGCATACAAAACTGTGAAATCCTGCCCAAAGGCTCCTTGTTCAGCTTGCTTGGAAGGACTAAGGGGCGTAGTGTCATATTCAAATCTGCACCCGCTTTCATATGATGGCAAGCAAAGGTAATGTGTTAGTAGTTGATGATGACCCGGCGCGTGCCCAGGGTCTAGCCGACATTGTTGCGTCTGCAGGTTTCCATGTCGAGGTAGTCAGCGATATCCAGAGCTCGCACTTCGCCTTGGCGGGCAATTCAGAACTAGACGTTATTCTTTGCGAACTAGACCTCGAGGGTGTGTCTTGGGACGCAGTTCGGCCTATCCTTAGAGAGATGGACATTCAAGTGCCGGCCATCATGCTCTCTGATCAGGCTGAAGTGAGCCGGATGATGACTGCTTTACGTTTGGGCGCCAGTGATTTTTTTGTGCACCCAGTGAAAGATGTCGAGGCTTTGATTAAATCGATTGAGCGCTGCGTCCGTCAGCGGCAATTGCGCCGAGAGCTCGATGAGTCCCGTAAGCGCCTAGAAAAGGCTAATACCGAATTGCGCGGTACGATAAAAATGCTGGAGCAGGATCAGCAAGCCGGCCGCCAAGTGCAGCTTAGTATGCTGCCAGCAACGCCTTTAGTACTCGGTGATTACAGTTTCAGCCACACGGTTATTCCCTCACTGTTTCTCAGTGGTGACTTCACCGATTACTTCACCATCGGCACCCGCTATGTGGTGTTTTTTATCGCCGATGTGTCTGGGCACGGTAGTTCTTCAGCTTTTGCCACGGTGCTTTTAAAGAACTTGTTTGCTCGCAAGCGCTCAGATTTCAACCGCAAAAATGACAGCACGATTTTGAGCCCAGTGGCCATGTTGCACCGAGCCAACAAAGAACTGTTATGCTTAGATGTCGGCAAGTTTGCCACCATGGTCGTTGGCCTTATAGACATGGAACAGAACACGCTGTGCTATAGCATCGCTGGTCACCTGCCACAGCCTTTATTGGTCTCCGATGAAGGTGTTTCTTATCTCACAGGCGAGGGCTCGGCAGTGGGCTTGATGGAGGATAGCGAGTATCAGGAATGCCAGATTGGGCTGCCAAACAACTTCACACTGGCGCTCTTTACCGATGGCATCCTAGAAATTTTGCCGCGCGATGATCTGATTGGCAAAGAGGCCTATTTATTGCAGTCGTTTGAGGACTTGACGGAGTCTCCGGCTGCTATGGTTGAACGCCTGGGTCTGAAGCGAGTTGATGCCGCCCCAGATGACATTGCTGCGTTGTTTGTGACTAAGCGGAGTTGATGTGTCAGAAGGTAGGATTCTAGCTGCTACTCAAGATGGCGCATACGTAATCCGCATGGAAGGGGATGTACGTTTAACCCTGTGCACCACCATCGATGAGTTTATGCAGCGTATGTTTGCTGATCCAGAGTTTGTCAGTGTTTGGGTAGACCTTTGCGACACCGAAGGACTCGATAGCACAACTTTGGGGATGTTGGCTAAGCTGGCTCTAGAAGCCTATGAGCGCTTTGGCTTTCGTCCAGCGCTGTATAGTTGTAGCCCGAGTATTAATCGTCTGCTGTCTAGCATGGGCTTTCAGCGCTTGTTCGATCTACACGAAGAGCTCTGTGGCAATACTCTGGGTATTGATGAGATTCCCCACGTCGAAGGATCTGAGCAAGCTGTCAAGGATAAAGTGATTGAAGCCCACCGCGTATTGATGGGCTTAAGTGAAGAAAACCGTGCTCGCTTTTCTGATTTAATGGCCGCCTTGGAGCGCTCTTAGCTCGAGCGAGGCCTTGTTCTAGCGCTGTTTTTGAGCGCTCTTAGCCAGCAGTTTACAGCGTATATATTCGGAGTGAGGCACGTAAGTCAGGTCTGCGACTTGTCGAATCAAAGCCTCTTCGTACTTATCTAGATTGCCGTCGGCGTAAGCCACCCGCCACATCGCCAGTATCAGTGAAGACTTAGCTTCTGCATCAAAATTATCGTTAATCAGGCGGGTAAATTCGTACAGAGAGGTGGCTTGTTCCACACGTGCTTGGGCTTGCTGAACTAAGGCCTGCACCTCTTCGCGTGGCAGGGCTAAGCTGTCACAGAGCAGCTCCTGCATAAGCTGCTGTTCGCGGCTGTCTTGCTCGAAGTCAGCTTGGGCAGTTTCTACTAGTATGGCAGCAGTGGCTAAGTTTAAGCGCTGCTGGAGAGCTTCAGGGCTCTCCTTTGCAGGCTGTACAAATAGAGATTTCAATGCTTGGATCATGTGCCGCTGATTAGTTTCTCCAGTTTGATTTGGTCGCCAATAAAGTTGCGAATACCTTCAGCGAGTTTTTCTGTGGCCATGGCGTCGTTATTCAGATCCAGTCGGAAACTGGCCTCATCAGTGGCGGCGCGGGCCTCACTCGAAGAGGCTGAGCTAGGATCTAAGCGGCGAGGGAGTTCACCCTTATCTGCTGCTAGTTCGGCCAGTAGAGCGGGGCTGATGGTGAGTCGGTCACAGCCTGCCAGTGCTTCAATTTCACCGGCATTGCGGAAGCTGGCACCCATCACGACGGTTTGGTAGCCGTGTTGTTTGTAATAGTTGTAGATGCGGGTGACCGACTGGACGCCAGGGTCTTGTCCGGCATTGCTAACGACGAGCTCAGTATTGGCTTTGTACCAGTCTAAAATGCGGCCGACAAAAGGCGAGATAAGGTAGACTCCTGCCTCGGCACAAGCTGCGGCCTGAGAGAAGCCAAATAGCAGTGTCAGGTTGCAGTTGATGCCGTCTTTTTCCAATTGCTCGGCTGCGCGAATGCCTTCCCAGGTGGCGGCAATTTTGATCAGAATTCGTTTCCGCTCAATACCTGCATCTTCGTACATAGCAATTAATTTACGGGCTCGATCAATCGTCCCCTGCAGGTTAAAAGAGAGCCGAGCATCCACTTCGGTTGAGATACGTCCCGGCACGATGTCGAGAATTTCGCGGCCGACATCCACGGCAAAACGGTCACAGCAATTGGCCAGTTGTTCGGCATTAGTGCCGCCTTGAGTTAGCGACCAATCTCGCGCCTGCTCTAGAAGTTTGGCGTAGTGGGGGAGAGCCGCAGCTTTTAAGAGCAGCGAAGGATTGGTGGTGGCATCTTGGGGTTGGAATTGGCGAATGGCTTCTATATCGCCAGTATCGGCGACTACATCGGTCATCGCCTTGAGGCGTTCAAGTTTGTTTGACATATTTACGTTCCGTATTATGCGACGCTATTGCTTGCGACGGTGTTGGCTTCCCGAACCAAGTGGAAAGCTTGGCGCAACACCTCAATCCCTGCGTCGGCTTTATAGGCGTTCTCACTCAGGTGGCGCCGGAATTTACGAGCACCGTGAACTCCCTGATACAGGCCCAGTATGTGCCGCGTAATATGGTTCAGTTTGGCGCCCGAAGCTAATTGTTGCTCTACATAGGGGAGCAGTCCATGCATTACATCATCGCGATTGTGGGCCGTTTTGTCTATCCCGAATAGCAGCGGGTCTACCTCTGCCAGACGCCAGGGGTTCTGATAGGCTTCCCGGCCCAGCATGACCCCGTCGAGATGTTCTAAGTGCCTTTGGCACTCATCCAAATCTTGAATACCGCCGTTCACGACAATGCACAATTCGGGAAAGTCTCGCTTTAACTGGTAAACCCAAGGGTAGTTGAGCGGGGGCACTTCGCGGTTTTCCTTGGGCGACAGTCCCTGTAGCCAGGCTTTGCGGGCGTGCACGATAAATACTTCACAACCGGCTTCTGCCACTGGCTTCACAAAGTCGACTAATTGCTGATAGCTTTCCATGTCGTCAATGCCGATGCGATGCTTTACGGTGACAGCAATACCGCAGGCCTCGCGCATGGCTCGCACACAGTCGGCAACGAGTGCCGGCCGGGCCATTAAGCAAGCACCAAACATACCTGACTGCACCCGGTCTGAAGGGCAGCCACAGTTGAGGTTTACTTCATCGTAGCCCCATTCCTCGGCCCAGCGGGCACAGCGTGCTAAATCACTGGGCTCAGAGCCGCCTAGCTGCAAAGCTACTGGGTGTTCGACCGCGTTGTAGTGTAAGAAGCGCTCTCGGTCACCGTGGATCAGGGCGCCGGTGGTCACCATTTCGGTATATAAGCGCGCCTTTTTGCTGAGTAAGCGCCAAAAAAAACGGCAGTGGTGATCCGACCAGTCGAGCATGGGCGCAATACAAAAGCGGTGGGAAGAGTCTGGCGCTGGCCTGGTAGGTGCTTGAGTCAAGGTCGAGATGTCCAAGTTGTTGAGTGGCCAGCGAAGACAGGGGCCACCATGTGCTGAGGAGTTTGAAAGGCTTATTATGCCATTGTGGAGCTAGTTTTTCTGCGCCCTTGTCGCTGCGCAATTCGCAGTAGGCTATGCTCCCACAGCGATGTTGTATAGCGCTGTGTATTATGGCGCGGTATTTTTGACAGGATAAGTGAGATGCTCTGCCGCTTGATTGCTCGATTACTCGTTTTACTACCCATGCTATGGCTTGCCCAGGGTGTTGCTCAGGCCGGCACTTTGTTGGTAGCTAATAAGGCCGAGGGTTCGGTAACGCTATTGCGCAGCCCAGGCTTTGAGCGTCTCGCGACGCTGCCTACAGGGCAGGGGCCCCATGAAATTGCACTGTCCCCGGAGGGCTTGCGTGCTTTGGTGAGTAACTATGGCAGTGCCGAGCAAGCCGGCAGTAGTTTAACTTTGCTCGACTTGGCCAAGCTGCGTGCGGTGGCGACTATTGAGCTGCCTCCTGGCAGTCGGCCCCATGGCCTAGCTTGGATCAGTGCCGATAAAGCCGTCGTCACAGCTGAAGGCTTGCGCGAGCTGTTGCTGATTGATGTGGCAGCAGCAGAGCTCAGTCAGCGTATCCCCATAGATCAAGAGGGTATGCACATGCTGACCGTTTCCCGCGATGGTCAGCGAGCATGGGTTGCTAATTTGCTGTCGGGCACGGTGTCAGCCATAGATTTAGTCACTTTCAAAAAGTTGGGAGATGCTGTGTCAGGCGCTGGCGCAGAGGGTATTGCGCTAGTGCGCGATGGGCATGAACTTTGGGTGAGTAACCGTGAAGCCGATACGATATCGGTATTTGATGCGCTCACGCTGGATAAACTTGCCGATATCCCTGCGCTGGGTTTTCCGATTCGCCTAGAGTCGGATGAGAGACGCGGTCTAGTTTACGCAAGTTTGGCTCGCGCTGATGCCATGGCGGTTATTGACGTGCAGCAGCGCAAACTCATCCGCCGTATTGATTTTGATATAGCAGCCGCCGATACGCAGCCAAGCATGTTAGCCGCTGATGCTAGCAGTGGCTCGGTCCCGGTCGGGCTGAAGTTGACCGGGGCCGGGGAGTTTTTGATTGTGGCTCATAGCAATGCCGATTTGCTCAGTGCTTGGGACCCTAACAAACTCGAATTGCTGCAGATCTTCTCTGCTGGGCAGGAGCCCGACGGCATGGCTTGGACATGGATTGACCTGCCGCTTCGCTAGTTAGCTCTGCGCTTCTTTAAGTGCTGGGAATACCACCACGTGCTGTAGATTAAATTTCACCGAGAGGGTTTGTCCGACACTGCGATCAACGTGACTTGGCGTCATGCAGGGCACGCTCTGGCCATCCGGCAGGCCGAGCTCGTAGAGATAGTGCGCCCCTCTAAAGGATTTACTGACGATGGGTAAGCTGAGGCTACTAAAGTCATCGTATTCGACATCATCGGGGCGCACCAGCAGGCGCAGTGATTCACCGGCTTGCCAGTGGCGGTGCCCCATATCCAGAATTCCTAAGCCATTGTCCAGTTCACCAGTGTCATCGACCGAGACCGTGATAATGCTTCCCTGACCGATAAACTCGGCGACAAACTCGCTGGCTGGATTATGGTAGAGGTTGTAGGGGGTGTCGATTTGTACCACTCGGCCATCGCGCATCAGCGTGATTTGGTCGGCCACGGCAAAGGCTTCATTTTGGTCGTGGGTCACCAAAATCGCGGTCACGCCATTGCGCTTGAGCAGTTGCCGTACTTCGGTGGCTAATTGCTCACGCAGTTCGCTATCGAGGTTGGAGAAGGGTTCGTCTAGGAGCAGAATTTCAGGGTTGGGTGCCAGAGCCCTAGCAAGTGCTACACGTTGTTGCTGGCCACCGGAGAGTTCGTGTGGATAGGATTTTGCGTAGGCTTCAAGGTTCACCAGCGACAGCATTTCCTGGACCCGCTGAGCACGGGATTTGCGGTCCATGGCGTGCAGCCCAAAGCCGACATTGCGCTGTACATTCAGGTGTGGAAACAGCGCAAAATCTTGAAATACCATCCCTACTTTGCGCTGCTCAGGGGGCAGTTGTGCTCCAGGGCGACTAATGGCCTGGCCGCGCAGCTTAATCGTGCCAGCCGATACCTGCTCAAAGCCAGCAATTGCTCGTAACAAGGTGGTTTTACCGCAGCCAGAAGGCCCTAACAGGCAACCGATCTGGCCCTGCTCAAGGCTTAAAGTCACTTCTTGTGCGGCGGTATAGTCACCGTAGCTCACGGCAACCCCTTGTAGTGCCAACTGGCTATTCATGATGGTCCTTATTCAGTTGTTTGGCTCGGGGATGAATCGCAGCAGTGGCGCTGCTGGTGCGGGTCATCAAGGTGACCGGCAGCAAGCCAATTAATACAATGGCCAGGGCGGGCAGGGCGGCATCGGCTAGGCGCTCATCGGAGGCTAGTTCGTAGGCCCGCACGGCCAAAGTATTGAAGTTAAAAGGCCGCAGTATCAGCGTAGTAGGTAACTCTTTAAGTACGTCGACAAAGACTAAGAGTAGGGCGGTTGCCACCGAGCCACGCAGCATGGGTAGGTGAATGTGTTGCAATACCTGCAGCGGTCCTTTGCCCAGAGAGCGTGCCGACTCGTCGATGCTGGGGCGAATCCGCGCTAGGCCAGAATCCACAGTTTGCAGTGAGACAGATAAAAAGCGTACCACATAGGCAAATACCAGTGCCGCCAGCGTTCCACTGAGCACTAAACCGGTGGAGATATTGAAATGCTCGCGCATCAGTGCATCCACGCGGTTATCCATCCAAGCAAAAGGAATTAATACACCCACGGCAATGACCGTGCCGGGCACTGCGTAGCCCATCGAGGAGACTCTCGCTGCTTGACGTTCCAGCGGGCCTGGGTGCAGGCGCTTGCCATAGGCGAGAATCAAGGCCAGCACTAGACAGCAAGTTGATGCGATGGCAGCCAGGGTGAAACTGCTGGTGACTAGGGTCATAAAACCACTGACATCAGTGCTGGCGAGGCGCTCGCTGGCCCAGCTAGCTAACTGCAAGGCGGGCAGCAAAAAGCCAGCAGTAACAATGGTCAATGCCAGCAAAAAGGCACAGCCAGCACGCCAGCCCTTGAGCATGATCCGGGTTGGTTTTTGCTGTACCGAGTTGTGGTGGAAGCGCATGCGGCGACGGGAATACTGTTCCAGTACAAAGAGAATAAATACAAACAGTAGGAGGAAGGCAGCTAATTGAGCTGCTGCGCGCAGTTCACCTAAGCCGTACCAGGTGCGGAAAATACCTGTGGTGAAGGTGCTAACTCCGAAATAATCGACGGTGCCAAAATCAGCCAAGGCTTCCATTAATGCCAAGCTGACGCCGGCGGCGATGGCCGGCCGGGCCATTGGCAAGGCGACTAAAAACAGCGTTTTCCATGGCCCTTTACCTAAACTGCGGCTGGCTTCTAGTACAGCGGTTGATTGTTCACTAAAGGCCACTCGGACCAAGAGGTATACGTAGGGATACAGAACCAGGGACAGCATGCAGATAGCGCCGCCAAGGGAGCGTATTTCAGGAAAATAATAATCCCCAAAGCCCCAGTCAAAATGGCTGCGCAGAGCACTTTGAATTGGCCCCGAGAAGTCGAGCATACCGGTGTAGGTATAGGCGATGATGTAGGCGGGCATCGCCATGGGTAGCAGCAGGGCCCAATTAAAGACTCTGCGACCCGGGAATTCGCACATGGCGGTGAGCCATGCGGCACTGACTCCCAGCACCAAGGTGCCAGAACCCACCCCGAGCATCAGCAATAGGGAGTTCAGCACGTAGTCGCGCAGCACCGTATCGAGCAGGTGCTCCCATACCGGGCTGTAGTTCTGTAACAAGCTGGCGACAATGATTAGCACCGGTATGGCGATAATAGCGGCGGTTAATAGCATAAGGGCACGCCAGCTGAAGCTGCCGCGCCCCCGATGTAACACTTGTGTTGAGGTAGTTGTGGTGTTTATTTCCACTTCGCCCGATCCATGGCCATGACTGCTTGAGGATTCAAACGTCCAAGCTCCGTCACGTCAACTGAATCGGCTTTAAAGTCACCCCAAGACTTAAGTAGTGAACTAGCTTCGATATCTTTGCTAGCCGGATACTCATAATTAGTCTCGGCATACCACTGCTGGGCTTCAGGGCGAGCTAGAAACTCGATCAAGGCGGTGGCCTCAGCGACATGCTTAGCTGCCTTGGTGACACCGGCGCCACTGATATTAATATGGGTACCGCGATCATCTTGGTTGGGGAAAAATAGCGCCACTTTTTGAGCTGCGGCCTGTTCTTCTGGGCTGCCTAATTCGAGCATGGCGCCATAGTAATAGCTGTTGACCAGCGCTAGGTCACATTGCCCTGCAGCTACGGCCTTGATTTGGTCTCGGTCACCGCCCTGAGGGGGGCGCGCGAAATTAGCCAGTAGCCCTTTAAGCCAGTGTTCGGTGGCTTCTTTGCCCTGGGTAGACAGCATGCTGGCGACCATGGATTGATTGTAAATATTGTTGGAGGAGCGAACACAGAGTCGCTTGCGCCACTGTGGCTCGGCTAGTGCCTCGTAGGTACTTAATTGCTCTGCTTTAACCCGATCGCTGGCATAGGCAATGACCCGCGCCCGCACTGAGAGACCAAACCAATAACCCTCGCTGTCGCGCAGGTGAGCTGGAATCGCCTGTTCGAGGTACTCGGATTGCACTGCTTGTAGAACACCGGCTTCTTTAGCTCGGTATAGACGGCCTGCATCCACTGTTAACAGCACATCAGCCGGGGAGTTGCGGCCTTCGGTGCGCAATCGCGTCAGTAGGGCATCGCCGCCACCGGTGATGAGGTTGACGTGGATTCCGGTTTCTTCGCTGAATTTATCCAGCATCGGCTTGATCAGTGCTTCCTGCCGAGCGGAGTAGACGTTGACAGTCTTTGCGTAGCTGCTGGGAGTGAAGAGCGCTAGTGAAGCAAATACAGCAAGCAGGACAGAAGCCAGTCGGCCCGCAGTCTGATAATTAAAGCGCATAAATACCTCGTGGGGTTGTTGGACGATTAAAAATGTTCAAATGCAAATGATTCTCACTAAGTAAAGCATAGTTGGCGCAGTGAAGCTACATCTGCAAGGCTTGCTTGTGTAGGATTTGGCACCCTGAAACCGTATAATCGCAGCCCCGAAATTAAAAAACCCTGGATCGTCATGACTGTTCGTACCCGCGTTGCTCCATCTCCCACTGGCGACCCCCATGTGGGCACCGCCTATATTGCCCTGTTTAACCTCTGTTTTGCCCGCGCTCACGGCGGCCAGTTTGTATTGCGTATAGAAGATACTGACCAAGCGCGCAGTACAGCAGAGTCAGAGCAAGCCATTATGGACTCTTTGCGCTGGCTCGGACTGGATTGGGACGAAGGTCCCGATGTGGGGGGGGACTATGGCCCTTACCGACAGAGCGAGCGCATGGAGCTCTATGGGAAGTACGCTCAGCAGTTGGTCGAAGAGGGCAAAGCCTTTATCTGCTATCGCAGCGCTGAAGAACTTGATGCACTGCGCCAAGCCCGTCGCGAAGCCGGTAACAGCACCGCTCTTAAGCCCTCTGATTTGCAGCTGCCAGCTGAAGAAGTAGCCAAGCGTGAAGCGGCCGGTGAGCCCTATGTCATCCGTATGATGGTGCCAGAAGGCGAGGGGCACTGTGATATTGAGGATATGCTGCGCGGCACGATTGAGCTGGATTGGGGCATGGTCGATGCACAGATTATACTGAAGTCAGATGGTATGCCGACTTACCATCTGGCAAACGTGGTAGATGATCACTTGATGGGTATTACCCATGTCTTGCGTGGCGAAGAGTGGATTAACTCAGCGCCTAAGCACAAGCTTTTATATGACTATTTTGGTTGGGATATGCCCCAGCTCTGCCATTTGCCTTTGCTGCGTAACCCCGACAAATCCAAGCTCAGTAAGCGCAAAAACCCCACTAGCATTCAGTACTACCAGCGTATGGGCTTTTTGCCGGAAGCGCTGCTTAACTACCTCGGTCGCATGGGCTGGTCGATGCCTGATGAGAGTGAAAAGTTTTCCCTGCAAGAGATGCTGGACTGTTTTGATTTGCAACGCGTGTCTCTCGGCGGGCCAATTTTTGATGTGGAAAAGCTGCGCTGGCTTAATGGCCTGTGGATACGCGAGGATCTCGATACCGAAGAGCTTGCCCAGCGTATGGTCGAGTGGGCTTACAACGCTGAGAATCTGAAAAGGGTTTTGCCCCATGCCCAGAAGCGAATGGAAACACTCAGTGACTTTGCTCCCTTGGCTGCATTTTTAGTATCTGGCACCTTGCCCATTGAAGAGGCAAGCTTCGCAGGAATAAAAGGAGAGCGTGAAGACATTGTTCGTCACCTGCAGTTCGCCCTGTGGCGGATGGAGGAGCTGCGCCACTGGGAGCGTGACGCTATTTGGAATGAGCTAAAAGCCCTAGCAGAGGCCGAAGGCCTCAAGGTGAAGGATTTTCTAGCGCCTCTGTTTGTGGCAATAGCCGGCTCGGCGGCCTCTTTCTCTGTGGTGGACTCGATGGATCTATTGGGCCCAGATATGAGTCGCGCGCGTTTGCGTCACGCCATTGAGGTCCTAGGTGGCGTCTCTAAAAAAGCTATGAAGCGTCTGGAAAAAAGCTACGCTGCACTAGCATAAGAGCCACTGCCTGAATCAGCAAAGCAGTCTCCCTGACAGTGCAGCTGCACCAATTGTAATAGTGGATGCTGTGCACTGAGCGGCCTACAATGACCCTAGTTGTTGGGTCATAGGCCGCCTTTATGTCAATCAGTACCTTCGATCTGTTTAAAGTTGGAATCGGTCCTTCTAGCTCACATACCGTGGGCCCCATGAAGGCTGCCCGGCAATTTGCCAGCGCTCTACAAGAGGATGCCCTACTTGAGCGTTGTAGCCGTGTGAGGGCCGAGCTTTTTGGTTCACTGGGTGCTACGGGGCTTGGCCACGGGACGCCCAAAGCCATTATTTTAGGACTTGAGGGTGAGCGGCCTGAGTCGGTCGCGGTCGAGACCGCCGATGAGCGTGTGGCAAGGGTGCGACAGAGCTCTCGCTTGACGCTGATGGCTGCGCACAGTATCAATTTTGATGACTCCCAGGATCTGGTTTTACATAGTAATAAGTCCTTGCCCTACCATGCCAATGGTATGCGCTTCAGCGCCTATGACTCTGCCGGTGAGCTGCTGCGACAGCGCGAATTTTACTCCGTCGGCGGTGGTTTTGTGGTGGATGAAGAGGCTGCAAAAGGGGATGTCGTGGTCGATGACTCAACGCCGCTGCCATATCCTTTTAGTACTGGGGCTGAGCTCTTAGAACAGTGCCGTAACAGCGGCCTGTCGATTAGTAGCTTAATGATGGAGAACGAAAAAGCCTGGCGTAGTGAAGCGGAAATACGCTCGGAGCTGCTGGATATATGGCGGGTAATGGACGCTAGTATCGACCGTGGTTCTGTTACCGAAGGTGTGATGCCGGGTGCTTTGAAAGTTAAACGCCGGGCCGCCAGATTATATCGTCAGTTGAAAAGTGGCACCGGCAGCATGGGTGATGATTCACTGACGACGCTCGACTGGGTGACCCTTTATGCCTTAGCCGTTAATGAAGAGAATGCCGCTGGCGGGCGCATCGTCACGGCCCCAACCAATGGTGCGGCTGGAATTATACCAGCAGTTCTCAAGTACTATTTAAGCCACTGTCAGGGCGCCTCCGATGATGATATATGTCGCTTCTTGCTCAGCGCAGCGGCGATTGGCATTTTGTACAAAATCAATGCCTCGATATCGGGGGCCGAAGTCGGCTGCCAAGGCGAGGTAGGCTCCGCCTGTTCCATGGCTGCTGGGGCACTAGCAGATGCCTTGGGAGGAAGCCTTGCGCAAGTGGAAAATGCCGCTGAGATTGCCATGGAGCACAATCTTGGCCTGACCTGTGACCCCGTGGGTGGTTTGGTTCAAGTGCCTTGTATTGAACGCAATGCGATGGCGGCAATTAAAGCGATTAGTGCCGCTCGTATGGCCTTAAGGGGCAGTGGCGAGCACTACGTCACTTTAGATCAGGTTATTAAAACCATGCGCGACACCGGTCGCGATATGCAGGATAAATATAAAGAGACGGCACGCGGCGGTTTGGCGGTCAATGTACTAGAGGTGCCAGTGAGTATTATCGAATGTTGAGTTTAGTCGCCTAAAGGCTATTGACAGTGGCAATAGCTCTCACTAAAATGCGCTCCTCTTTGATTGGGGCTGTTTCAAAGGCCATGAATATCAAAGTCTTAGAAGTTTTGGGGCTATAGCTCAGCTGGGAGAGCGCAACACTGGCAGTGTTGAGGTCTGCGGTTCGATCCCGCATAGCTCCACCAAAACAAGCTGTTAATTCAGCAAGCTAAAAAGCCCGCTTAAACGCGGGCTTTTTTATTGTCTAAGATTTATATCGGCTTCCCTTCCTCTTACAAAACCTCCCGCCACTCCTAATCAGTCATATCGACTCAATAAGCGCCCTGGCTTCATTAGCTCAAAGCAGCGATTAAAAAGCTCAACTATATTGATATGGCGGCTAAGTGATGGTTTTGGCTCTGGCAAACTGGCCTTATGGCTGATTTGAGCTATTGTTTTATGACATTTCGTCATTTTGCTTGAACTTGCTGGGCTTCTTGCTGCTGCGCTGCTCAAACTTTGATAGTTGGCATTATAAAAACACTCAGTATTAGTCACTACTTATTCCAAGGGAAAAATTATGATTAAAAATTTGCGACGAGCATTTCCTCGACAAACATTGACTGTTGCTGTGGCAACTTCCCTTGGTTTATTGGCCAGCTCACCTCATGCTGTGGCCCAAGGAATGCAGCTAGAAGAGGTAGTGGTGACGGCTCAGAAAAGAGCCGAGTCTAGTCAAGATACGCCTATCTCTATTACAGCGTTTTCCGAAGCGAACGTTGAAAATCGACGGATCTCGAATATTGCCGACTTGATTGGCAATGTACCGGGGGTCAATGGCTTTTCGGCGCCGGGTTCGCGTGCTTCATCAGGCCTCAATATGCGAGGAGTTTCTGGGGGTTCACCGGCTAACCTGTCACTCGACCCAGCCGTGGCGACTTATTTGGATGGGGTCTATGTCGGCAAGCTAGTGGGCTCTGCGATGGATGTTGCCGAAATTGAGCGCATCGAGGTTTTGCGTGGCCCCCAAGGCACGCTTTACGGGCGAAATGCCACCGGTGGTGCAGTTAACTTTATCAGCAAGAAGCCCACCGGTGAATTTGGTGGTCGAGTCACCGGCTCCCTAGGAAATTACGACTACTGGGCAATCAAGGGCAATGTCAATTTGCCAGCCATTGGCGAAGTTGGAGAGGGGCTGGGCGAGCTGGCTAGCAGCTTTGGCTTTCAAACGCGCCAGCGTGATGATTTTTATAAAAACAGTAATTCCGGCGAGCAGGACTTTGACAACTTAGACCGTCAAGCCTACCGCATTGCGCTGCAGTGGACGCCCCGAGATAACTTTGTGGCGGACTATGTGTACGACAAAAATAAGCTCGATGAGCACAACGCGCTACAACAAGTGGTTGCTTTCAACCCGGTTGATGCCGCGGGCAATGTGCCACGGATGACCGCACTGCGAGGCACCTTGCAGCAAGCCATGGCTTATTCGACGATTCCCGGTGCTGACCCGCGTATCGCTTCACGCTGGATTCCATCGCTGAATAAAACCATTGATAGCTATCAGCGAGCGATAGATCAAGGCGAAGGACGAGTGACAAGAGGCACTGCCGATTTCGCCCCCTACACGGAAAGTGATGTTGAAGGTCATGCTTTGACATTAACTTGGGATGCAGGAGATGTGGGGCTGCTCGGTGATGTGACTTTCAAATCGATAACTGCCCACCGTGAGCTCGATATGTATGTTTACGGTGATATCGAGGACCTCGATAGCCGGCTTGATGCCAATGGTGTCGGCGCTATGACAGACCTGGTTCACCTAACCCTTGGGCAGATTTATGGTGCTGCTTACGATCAAGGCATCCCTATACAATTCCTGCCGATCGATGCGCTCTGGGGAGGTATCGATGAGCTCGGTGCATTCCATTCAAAGCAGGATACGCAGAGTGATTACAAGCAATTTTCTCAAGAAGTTCATATGGTCGGCACCACTGACAACTTAGAGTATGTCCTTGGCGTCTATTACTTTGATGATGAATCTAGTTACTTGAGGAAAGCGATCTTTGCCGCGCCGGTCGCTGGTTTTGGGCCCCAAGCATATGATAACTCCACTGAAGCCTTTGCAGTCTTTGGTCAAGCCACTATGCGGCCTTCAATACTTGACGATCGCTTAGCCCTGACACTGGGCTTGCGCTACACCGAGGAAACCAAAGAAATTGACTACGATTATTCTGCAGTAGTCAGTCCTTTTGGCGTCACCCCAGCCCAAGCCACTAGCAACAAGTCTAATTTCTACAATATGAGTGGTAACTTCACTATTGCCTATGACATGGCGGACAGTGCTAACGTGTTTTTACGTTACGCCACAGGCTATCGCAGTGGTGGTTTTAACGGCGAAATTTTCGATAACGCCTTTAAAGAAGAAACCATCGAGCAATGGGAGCTGGGCATAAAAAGTGATTGGTGGGATAGGCGCCTGCGTATCAACGGCTCTATCTACACCTATATATGGGAAGACGTACAAGTCAGCCAGATTAAAACCGATGGCGGTGTAGCTACTAGCTTAATCACCAACGCAGGTAAAGCGGATCGTTGGGGTGGTGAGTTGGAGGTCACTGTAGCGCCAGCCGAAGATCTCATTGTGTCACTCAGCTATGCCTATGTGGATAAGGACTTCGAGGAGTACCCACCCGTTTGCGGCACTAACGAGCCAATTAACTGTATCGACAGCCTACCTTTTGCCAAGCGCACCGCGCCCGGTAATCAATTCAATATTTCGGCAGACTACATTTTTGCTCGCACCTCATACGGTGAGATCACTGGCTATGTGAGCGCTAATTGGCAGGATGAATGGCCTGAAACTGCCCTCTGGTCAGGTGTTGTCAATGGCGAGCCTTCCATAGTCGAGCATCAGATGATGGATGCGCGAACCTTAGTTAACGCACGGCTCAGTCTAGAGCAGATCGAAGTAGGCGATGGCCTGATGAAGATTTCGATCTGGGGCAGGAACCTCACTGACGACGACTATCCCACCTTTGCCACCAACTTTGGCAGCTTAGGGCCAATTGCCGAGCAATATGGGGAGCCGCGGACCTATGGTATCGATCTAACTTACGACTTTTAAGTTAAGTCGTCGGCCTGCCTATGCACTAGCTTTGACTAGTGCATAGGCTACTATCTACTGCGACCTCAACCCTCCCTGAAAATCAAGATAAGCATCAAGCTGTTTCACTCAGTCTCGTTATTGCCCGCAACTAAGCGTCAATCCTAGTCTGTTAGGAATACTGTTATTGAGTGAGAGTAAGGCATTTGTCTCTGCGGGTGCCCAATGACAATCTTCACTGTATCCTAAGGCTTATCAAGCTTCACTATGGCTATGGCCTAGAAATGACCTAGAGGACGGAGTATATGTCGCAGCACCACCACCATGTTCATATTGATCCAAAAGATGGCGATAAGAGGGTTGCTATCGCTATTTGGGCCAATGGGCTGTTGACGATTGCTCAGGTCATTGGTGGCATCATGTCAGGTAGTCTGGCCTTGATTGCCGATGCGGTGCATAACTTTTCCGACATGGCATCATTGATCATTGCTTTTGCTGCACGCAAGATTGCGCGGCGTCCTGCAGACCCTAAAATGACCTTTGGTTATGGGCGGGTCGAGGTGGTGGCCGCTCTGATCAATTACACATCGTTGATTATCATCGGCTTATACCTGGCCTACGAGGGTGTGCTGCGCCTGTTTGACCCGCCAGCGGTGGCGGGTTGGGGACTGGTGATTTTGGGTGGTATTGCCCTGGTCATCGACACCCTGACGGCAGCGCTTACCTATTCCATGCAGAAAGACAGCGTTAATATTCGCGCGCTATTTTTACATAATCTCAGCGATGCGCTGTCTTCAGTTGCCGTGGTCCTGGGCGGTATCTTTATCTTGCTCTACGATATTGCTTGGGTAGACCCAGCCGTTACGCTGCTCATCGCGGTTTATATTCTGTGGCTGTCATTTGCAGAAATAGGTAAGCCGATTCGAACCTTAATGCTAGGTAGTCCGCCAGATGTTGATACCGATGAAGTCATCGCGTTAATTGAGAGCATCGACGGTGTGGAAAGAGTGCACCACGCTCACTTCTGGGAAATGCAGGAGCATCAAGCCGCGCTGGATATTCATATTGTGATCAAGGAAGGGTGCTGGTCAGATTACGACCTGATAAAACACACTATCAAAACACGCATCGATAAGGAGTTTGGAATTAGCCACTCGACAATCGAACTCGAATATTCCAATGCTAAACACAAGAGTGCGAGTTTAATTGATCACCAATGCTACTCTGGTAGCTAAAAATATTGAGTCAGTGTGCAGAGCGACTTTGTTAGCTAGAGGGCTAGGATATTAAAGGGCGAATCATGATGGTCTGGTGTGCGATAAGGTCTAAGAATGCACGGTAAATCAGCTAGTCTTCGTCAGTGCCCCCAGCGCTTTGCTTTGCTAGCCTGCCTGTTCTGTCCGCTGCTGTTTAGCGCAGCTTGGGCCGAGGACAGTTACAGCCAAACACTGAGCTTTGAACAAGCTCGCGTCTTGCTAGAGCAGGCCTCAGATGCATTAGCCGCAGCAGATGCCAAAGTACGCGGCAAAGCCAATCTTGCACAAGCTACCCAGTCTTTGCGTTTGCCGGAGCTGTCACTCGACCTGCGACGGATGCAGTTTGAGAAAACGCTGTCTCTGCCTTTGGGCTCCCTAGCACCGGTCGCTGAGGACTACGGCATTGTCAGCCCCCTGCAGTTCAGCGAGCGTGATTGGCGCACGCGCCCCATACTCACCACCGTGCTGCCACTATACAGCGGCGGACAAATCCCAGCTGCACAGGCAGCAGCGGCCGCGGCACTAAAGCAGGCTTCGGCGGAGCGCGATCTAGAGTCCCAGTCACAACTGCTACAACTGGTGCAGTTGTACTTCGGCCAACAGCTTGCCCGTCTGGCATTGGAGGTGCGCCGGGAGGTACGCGATGGCCTGCAGCGCCATGTTGATAATGCCGAAAAGCTGGAACACAAAGGTTTTGCCACCAAAGCTCAGCGTCTCCAGGCGGCAGTGGCCCGCGATCAAGCCGAACGTGAATATCAGCGCGCCCGCAATAATTTGAATACCATCAGTATTTCCTTGGCCAACTTGCTGCGCAGCGATCAGCCTATCGCCACCGACACGCCATTATTTGTGATCAGTCGCTCTTTGCAGCCGCTGGAAAGCTTTCGCCAAGCGGCGCTCTCCCAGCACCCACAGATTCGACGTTTACAGGCCCTAGGGGAGCAGGCCAGTGAAGGAGTGAAAGTGCAAGAGGCCAAGCTTAAACCGCAGGTTTACGCCTTTGGGCAGTATGACCTGCACGCCGATGATGCGCTGATTACTGACCCTGACTGGGCCTTTGGTATTGGGCTGAAATACACTTTCTTATCTGGCAGCAATCGCCCGCAGCAGATTGCTGCTGCTCGTGAGCAGCTAGCACAGAGCGAAGCGGGGCTGCGGGAAGCACGCAATCAGATCACCATGGGGGTAAGCAAAGCTTACAACGATGTGGAGTCCGCGCGCGAACAGTACCTCCTGCTGGACAGCTCGATTGCCTTGGCCCGGGAAAACCTGCGCTTACAGGAACTCTCGTTCCGTGAAGGGCAATCAACTTCGCTAGACGTGATTGATGCGCGCCTGCAGCTCGGAGGAGCCATAGTTGAGCGCGCCCAAGCCGCCTACGAGTATGATGTGGCGCTGGCTCGCTTGTTGGAGATCAGCGGTGGGCTGACACAATATTTTGATTATTTTCTTCAGGCTGACAAGGTGCTTGTGCAATGAGCGAAAGCGAGAACACCCCACCCCTGTCGCCAGCAGCTCGCCGATGGCTGGCCCTTGGGTCTCTGCTGATCGTGGTGGCGCTCATTTTGTTAGGGCTGCGCTTGGCATTTCGTGAACCAGCCGAGCTGATACAGGGCATGGCTGATGCAGACAGCATTAAAGTGTCGGCGAAGATTAGTGCGCGTGTGTCAAAGCTGTTAGTGCGAGAGGGCGAGCGAGTTGCGGCAGGGCAGTTATTGTTCGAACTCGATAGCCCTGAAGTTGAGGCTAAGATGGCTCAGGCCACAGCCTTACTGGAGGCGGCGCAATCGCAAGCCGCTAAGGCGGAGCAGGGTGCGCGCAGCGAAGATATTCGCGCAGCTGAAGCCAACTGGCGTCGCGCTGCCGCCGCCGCGGAGTTAGCTAGTTCCACCTATCAACGAGTTGAGAGTCTCTACCAAGAGGGCGTGATGACCCGGCAGCAGCGCGATGAAGCCTTGGTTCAGCAGCGCAGTGCTAATCAAATGCTTATCGCGGCCCGAGCCCAGTATGACTTAGCTCTATCGGGTGCGCGGGAGGAGGATAAGGCTGCTGCGCAGGCGCAGGTGCGTCAGGCTGAAGCTGCTGTGGCCGAAGTGCGCGCTGCTCAGGCTGAGATTAGCGGTCGAGCACCTCTAGGGGCGGAGGTGGCTAAGCGTTTGGCCGATGTCGGCGAGTTGGTGCCGGCTGGCTATCCGGTGTTTGTGCTGGTCGATATTGATCAAATGTGGGTCTCAATGAATCTGCTAGAGAGCCAGTTTAGCGGCCTTCGCAATGGACAACGTTTGCAGGGTGACATTCCCGCCTTAGCTCTGGACTCTGTGCCATTCGAGGTTTATTACATTAGCCCTGCCGGTGATTTTGCCACTTGGCGCTCCACACGGCAGTCCAGCGGCTATGACATTAAAAGCTTCGAGGTCCGAGTGCGGCCCCTGCAGCGGGTTGATGGCTTGCGGCCGGGTATGAGCGTTCTGTTCCAATGGCCCCCTCGGGACTAAGGCCCAGAGCGGGCAAAATGCCGTCGCTACAGGCCTTTTTAAGCTCGGCCCGTCGAGAGTGCCGCTACCTACTTGGCAGTCCCTCGGATCTAGCCTTGGCGACCTGGATTCCCTGCTTGTTGTTGCTGCTTATGGCATGGTTGTTCAGCGGCGGCCTTCCCCGAGAGCTGCCAATTGCGGTGGTCGATCTGGACCGCAGCACCACTAGTCGCCAGCTAGTACGTCAGCTAGAGGCTTCCCCCGGCCTGAAGGTGAGTGAGCAAGCGAGGTCCCTGTCACAGGCCTTGGCCTTGGCGCGTGAGTTAAAAATCTATGCCGTAGTGCACATTCCAGCTGGCACGGAAGCGGCAATCCAGCGCGGCGGCAGCGGCTCTGTATTCAGTTATTACAATGCGAGTTATCAAGTAGCGGGGCAGGCTGCAGCGCGAGATATTGACAGTGCTGTGCAGGCACTTGCAATAGAGTTAACAGCGACAGAGGTAGGCATGATTCGTGGACCTGGGGCGCTGCGAGCCGCTCCGGTCGCTGTGCAGTTGAGTGTCTTGTTCAACCCCAGCCGCAGTTATGAGCATTTTCTTCTGGGTCTGATATTTCCAGCAATCCTTCACTTGGCCATGTGCGTGGCCATGGTGGGCGCTTTTGGTCGAGAGCTGCGTGATGCCACTGTCAGGCCTTGGTTGCGCGAAGCGCATGATCGGCTGCTGCCAGCGCTGCTGGGTAAGATGACGCCTTATTTTGTGCTATTCAGCTTATATGGAGTGGCGAGTTTACTGTGGCTGGTGCTCATTAGGGGCACTGCGATGGCGGCTGACGAAATGGCTTTGTTGGTGCTGGGTCAGGCCTTGATGTACCTAGCTTATGCTGCGCTTGCGCTGTTGTTCGTGGCGCTGACTCGCAACATGGTCACCGCTTTGTCAGTGGCAGGGCTATACGCGGGTACCTCAATGGCTTTCTCAGGGGCGACCTTCCCATTACAAGGAGCGCCTTGGTTTACTCGTGTGTGGAGTGAGCTCTTGCCCTATACCGCCTATTTGAAGTTACAGGGGCAGCAGTTGGAGATGGGCTCAGCGCTGACGGTGTCTCTGTGGCCACTGGCAACTTTGCTCTTGTTTGTGCTGCTCGCTGGCGTTGTGGGTGCTGTTTTGTATGGTCGAGCATCCCGTGACCCATCAGCTTGGGGGCTGCGATGAATCGTTTCAGCGAGTCTTTTAGCCAGACCCTCAAAACAATTTTCAGCGATAGAGTGGCACTGGTAACGCTGGTCGGTGCAGTGATTCTGTATTCGTTTTTCTATCCTGCGGCCTATCGTCACCAAGTGGCAGGGCAGTTACCGCTGGTGGTGGTCGATCAAGATCACAGCCCCATGAGTCGTGAATTACAGCGCAAACTAACCGCGTTGCGTGCAGTGCATGTACTTGGGGTAGTCGGGTCAATGGAGCAGGCTCGGCAGCTGGTGGAGCGCGGTGAAGTGGAAGCAGTGCTGCTGATCCCGGCAAACTTTCAGCGCGATATCCTGCGAGTTGAGCAAGGAGGGCTGGCCTTGTTTGGCAATGGCACTTTGCTGAGCCGTGCGGGCCTATCCATGCAGGGCGCGGCTCAGGCCATTAGAGCATTTGCTCAAGAAGCGGCGCTCTCCCAGGCTCAGTTTGCGGGTTTAACAGCAGGGCCGGCACTGCAGCTCATTGAGCGGCCATTGTTCAATACCGCCCTAGGCTATGGCAGCGCTATTGTGCCAGGGGTAGCGGCACTGATTGTGCAACAGACCTTGCTGGTCGGCTTGGCGGTGGTGGCAGCTACTCGGCGAGAGCGACAGGGTAAGCTGCAAGTGTCGCTGCCAGCTCTCTGTGGCATTGCTTCAGCATTCGCAATGATCGGCATGTTTAGTTTACTTTACTTCAGTGGCTTCGTATTTTGGTTTCAGGATTATCCTCGCGGCGGCAACTTGATTGGATTGTTGCTGGCTGGGGCACTGTTCATCGCCTCTGTGGTTAGCTTTGCACTATTTTTTGGCAGTTTCTTTCGCACTCGAGAGCGAGCTTTTCAGCTCCTGACTATCACCTCCCTGCCCATGTTTTTCTTATCCAACTTGTCCTGGCCGGTAGAGGCCAGTCCCGAGTACTTAGTGCGCATTGCCCAGCTGTTGCCCAGCACGCCAGGAATCAATGCGATGGTTAAACTCAATCAGATGGGCGCGAGGCTAGCAGAAGTCTCGGGTGAACTAACCAACATGGCTTTGCTGACAGTGCTTTATGGCGCATTGGCAATTAGGCGTTATCGGCGGCGGGAGGATCAGTTTAGCCAACGCTCGCCTCTAGACTAATACCTGTCTGGTAGTGGCGATATAGTGATGAATCTCTTGCTCTACCTCAGGGTCAATCATGGTCTCGGGGCGCCGATCATTGGGGCAGGGCATTCGCGGCGTTGTGCCAAATAGTCGACAGATTAAAGGGCGCTCTTCATACACTGTGCAGCCTTCTGGTCCTAAATGAACGCAGTTAAACTCTTTTAATGCTGCCTCGTGTTCGGCCTCTGTTTTTACCGGCAAGCGTGACATTTCTTCTGAGGAGGTGGTGACGGGCCCACAGCAGTCATGACAACCGGGCACACATTCAAATGAGGGGATGCGTTCACGCAGGCGCGCTATGATGTCACGGTTTTGATACATATGAGTCCAGTTTTATCTCTGTTGCTGTCATTATAGCCTTTGGCTTTGCTAAGTTAGCAAACTGAATGACTATTAGATGTGATTGTGAATGATGAAATTATCGGTACTTGATCAATCTTTGGCTCGCACAGCTGAGCAGGCAGCGCAGGCACTGCGTGAAACTATCGAGATGGCGCGCTATTGCGAGTCATTGGGTTATGAGCGTTTCTGGGTGTCTGAGCACCACGCATTTCCCTCAGTGGCGGGCAGTGCGCCGGAAGTATTGCTGGCAGCCTTAGGGGCTGCGACATCCCGTATACGCTTGGGTTCTGGCGGCATTATGCTGCCACATTATAGTGCCTATAAAGTAGCAGAAGTTTTTTCGCTATTGGCCAACCTCTATCCCGAGCGTATCGACTTAGGCGTGGGCCGGGCACCGGGTGCTGACATGTCAACAGCGGTAGCATTAGCTAATGGTCGCAGACCCAATTTTGAGCGATTTCCAACACAGGTGGCTGAACTCAGCGACTATTTGTGGAACCCAGATGCCAAGCCGCTGGTGAGCCCCCGGCCACCAGCTGGCATGCCACTGTGGATGCTGGGCTCAAGCCCAGATAGCGCCATGCTGGCTGCTCAGCGAGGCTTGCCTTACAACCTCGGCATATTTATTAACCCCCAGGCTAGGCCAGAGCTGGTGAAACTCTACAAATCTCGCTTTCAGCCTAGTGCTCTCCAGCCTGAGCCCTATGCGATTATCACCACCAGTGTGTTTTGCGCTGAAGATGAAGAGCGCGCGAAAGCGCTACAGTTGACCTATGATCTCAACCTGTTTCGCTTTGTTACAGGCCAGAGTGAGAATCGCTCACTAACGCCCCAGGCTGCCTTGCAATATCCTTTAGGGCCCCAGGAGCGGTCTTTTATTGCTAGCCGCAACGTCAGCCGTGCGGTGGGTACGCCGGCTCAGGTGAAGGCGCAGTTGGAGTTGCTGGCTGAGCAGTTTGCCGCTGATGAAGTGATGGTGGTGAGTAATATGTATTACTTCGAAGATCGCCAGCGTTCCTTCAAGTTACTGAAAGAAGTATTTAGTGCCTGAGCTTACAGCCAGGCGCTAAACACTTAGTGATGCTCAATCAATTCTTGACCATGTAGCTGTCGAAACAGCGGAATAGCTTGCGGGTTCGTCGCTGTGCCCTGTAATTTTTGCTGCAATAGTTCAAGCACTAAGCGCGTGATAGAGATCAGCGGATATTGATCAACTTCATCTAGGGCGACCCAGCGCAGATCTTCTAGTTCGCCATTGCTTCTTATGCTGCCCTGCATATGCTTGCTGTCGACCATAAAAAAACGCGCGTCGAAACGCCTGACGTTGTTGGGGGGCGTGATGGCTCTGGCTAGATACTCTAAGCGGTGTAAAGCGGGCACTACTCCCTGCTGGAAAATTGGCTGCCAAGAAGGCGATTGGCTGCGAATTGTTTGCTCGCTAGACTCGCCAAGCAGCAGGCCGGTTTCCTCAAAGGTTTCGCGCACTGCCGTCATGGCCAATGCTCTGGCTCTGGCGGCACTGCAGCTGCGCTGTAATTGTTCGGCGACAGATGGCTTGAGCCCAATAGGGCATTTCACACGTGCGTCACCCGGGTCTACGCCGCCACCGGGAAAGACATAGTGGTTTGGCAGAAAGCGATGCCGGGCGCTGCGCAAACCCAGCAAAACTTCCCTTTTGTCTCTTACAATGATGAGTGTGGCGGCGTCTTTGGGCCGCAATGCTGCTTTAGTCATAGCCCTAGTATAACAACTAAGTTTTATTAAGAGCTGCCCAATAGCTAGCTTCATGTGTGTTTCTTTAGTGATTGCGACAGTGGCTTAACTCACCTACCATCCGAGCCTCGAGTGATTCTGGATACTGCTTTATGCGAGGACTTTGCCTGCTCTTTATTAGTTTTCTTTTCACTAGCACAGCAGTTGCGGCTGATACACTCAGAGTTGGCTTGTCAGCAGATCAAGCCCCTTTACACTATCTTCAGGAAGGCCGGGTTGTCGGCATCGAGGCAGACAACGCCTTGGCAGTTGGCAAGATCCTCGGCCGAGATGTCGAGTTGGTGGTGCTGCCTAGAGCGGCATTAGTAGCGGCTGTTAAAAATGCTGAGGTCGATGTGTTGATGTCGGGACTCAATATAACTGAAGCACTCAGCGCAGAGCTAAGCTTTATTGACGCCTATCTGCAAGTGGGGCAGATGGCCATAATGCATCGCGACAAAGCGGCACACTTTGTTCAGCCCTGGGCCGTGTTTCGCGAAGGTATAAGAGTAGGTGTTGAGCCCATGAGCGCTGGCGCTGCTTTTGCCGCTAGTGAGTTGTCCGATGCCAAAGTGAGTTTCTTTGATGAGCCTGAGTTGGCCTTTAGCGCATTGCGCGAAGGTAAAATAGATTTATTTGTGCATGATGCGGCGACCAGTTGGCTGTTAGCCAATGATCTTAGCTACGATGATCTAATTAGCCAATATGCGCCCTTGACGGAGGAGAGGCTGGCTTGGGCAGTACGTCAGGATAATGCAGCTTTGGCGCGTGATTTGAATCGGGCGCTGAGTTTAATGCGTAGAAACGGCACGCTAGACTATATTTTTAAGCGCTGGATTCCGGTCCAGATTGTCGCCCGCTGAGAGTTTAGCCTTAACAGCTGTGGCAGCAGCTATCGGCGGGCACAAGTGCTGCCGATAAAACTGCCGCCACTGAGGCTAGCTTAGCCGGGGAAGTTGTACTCGTGGCCCCAGAGGTCGCCTTCGGTGCTGACCGTGGGAGTGTAAGTTTCCCAGTCGACCAACAGGCCATCGTAACCGTATTCCACCGCGATACCGCCCGGTGCAAGGACATAGAATGAGCACATGTTGTCGTTAACATGGCGTCCTAGGCTGGCAATAACCGGGTGACCTGCTGCTTTGGCGAGATCCAATCCGCGGCCAACTTCATCCAGCGTGCTTACTTCAACCATCATGTGAACTACGCCGCTAGGTGTGGGCTGGTTGTACAGCGCTAATGAGTGCTGACGGGGGTTGTCGGCATGCATGAACACGACCCGAGACTCCGGCGCACCTTCAGGCATGGGCGGGTAGAGGTCATCGCTGATACCAAGGCCAATGAGCTCGGTATAAAACGCGATGCTTGCCTCAATGTCTGGGGCCGGAATTACGGCGTGGCCAAAGCCCATATCGCCGGTGTATTCATCGCCAGTCACAAATGCTGAAACACCAGTGGGTGAGATCAGTGGTTTGTAGTCTAAGCGGCGACCATAGTAGAGCTCGAGAACGTTTCCGGCAGGGTCGCTGACAGTGACAAAATCGCTCACACAGAGACGTGCAGCTTCAGTAGCATCACCGGCGGTGAGCGTGTGGCCCGCTTTGCGCAGGGCATCGCAAGCCGCTTGCCAATCCGCTGCATTGCGATATTCGAGTCCACAGGACAGTAGCTTGTCTTCTGCGCAAGGCTCTATAGCGAAGCGGAAGGGGTGCCTATCCATACGCAGATAACGTACACCTTCAAGATCACTTTGCTCTGCGTCCATCAAGCCCAGTACATCGGTGCCAAAGCTCATCCAAGCGTCGACGTCGGTCGACCCAATTCTTAGGTAGCCTATGCTTGCCAGTGCCATTGATTACTCCTATTGCGGTTAGGTGCTGACTGGAAGTATCGTTCCAGTATATCGCTGTTGATTATCAGTGCTTTTAAGGGGCTGTACAGCCCCTGCGTTGATTTCAGTAGCTGACAGTATACATAGGGGAACCTATTGTACAGCCTGCAGCCGCTAGCTTGCTGATTACCAAGCACTAATATAAAACTCTTAGAGCTGTCGCAGGCTGGCAATAGTAGGCCGCCTAAAGCGACTGAGTCCAAGCCATTGACACAGGCGAGATCTTAGCGGTGATATGCCGATTAAACTTTTAAGGCTTGATCACATCCAGAAGCCGGTGAGTCATACGACCGTGTGCGGCGTGGCAGGCAAACAAGAAGTTGTATTAAAAACCGATCAATAGAGAGATTTTGATGACTGACATCACGAGCAATTTCAGGACAGTTGTTGCACAGCGATATGCCTGTCGTGCCTTTCTGCCTAAGCGAGTGCCGCAGGCAACGTTAGAGGCGATCTTTAAGGACGCCGCTTGCGCACCGAGTAACTGTAATACTCAGCCTTGGCTGGTACATGTGGCATCTGGCGCTGTCTTAGAGGAATTGCGCAAGGAGTTGCCGGCTCGTTTTATGGCTGGCGAGTTCAGCATGGACTTCCCCTATGATGGGTCTTACGAAGGGGTTTATAAAACGCGCCAACATGCGGCTGCCAAAGCTCTATACGATGCCTTGGGAATTGCCCGTGAAGACAAAGCGGCGCGCCATCAAGCCTTCATGCAAAATTTTAGCTTTTTTGATGCGCCGCATGTGGCCTTTCTGTTTTTACCGGAGCCTTTTGGCCTGCGTGAAGCCGCTGACTTGGGTATGTTTGCCCAGACCTTGATGTTGTCGATGACTGCCCACGGACTAGCTAGTTGTCCGCAAACAGCACTGAGTTTTCTAGCTGATCCGCTGCGTCAACAATTGGGAGTTGAAGCCAACAATAAGCTGTTATTTGGTATTTCCTTTGGCTATCCCGATCCAGATGCCGCCGCCAACAGATGCCGCACGGATCGTGCTGCACTTGAGGATTTTGTGACTTTTCATGAGGGGGTCTAAATATGAGTGAATCTTTGCTGAGTGAGCGTCACGGTCATGTGCTTAAGCTCACCTTTAACCGACCCGCTAAAAAAAATGCCATCGATAATGCGCTTTGGCTGGCCATTGCTGAAGCATTTCAGGCAGCGGCAGCCGACGATCAAGTGCGCTCTGTGCTATTAACAGGCGCCGGCGGTAACTTTTCTGCCGGCGTGGATTTGGCGAGTTTTGGCGACACAGATTCTGGCGCCGAGCACCCTTTTGAAGCGGCTGCGCGGGCGGTGGCAGACTTTGACAAGCCTTTAATTGCCGCAGTGCAGGGTGTCGCTATTGGTGGCGGGGCGACAGTGTTATTCCATGCCGACATGGTCTACGTGGGGCAGAGTTTGCGTATGCGCTTGCCCTTCGCGGCCATGGCCTTAGTGCCGGAGTGGGCCAGTAGCTATATGTTGCAGGCTAATATCGGTGCACAGCGTGCTGCGGAATTATTTTATACCGCCGACTGGATTGATGCCGAGCGCGCTGTGAATTGTGGCATCGCCTTGGAAGCTTTAGCCGACGATGAGTTATTGGAGCGAGCCATGTCCCGTGCCCAGGATATTGCTCGCTGGCCAGTGAATGCTTTGCGCGAAATGAAGCGCTGCCTGCGCTTACCACATAAAGCGGCTATTGATGCCGCCTTTGTCGCGGAGCAAGCAGCGATGCTGCGTCAAGCCGGCTCAGCGGAAAATATTGAAGCCATCATGGCGATTATTGAAAAGCGCGAGCCGCGCTTTGATGCCAAGTAACAAGCTGAGTTGGCGCTTATTAAATTCCTCAGCTAAAGTTGTTGTGCTCAGGGGAGCTCACTTGTCGCTTGCCTCAGCTCATGCGAATCTAGTCTGCTGTGAGCAGATAAATAAATAACTACAACGATAATAAGGATTAGCAATGCGATTGCCGACCATAGGCACCAGCCTTCGCTTGTGCACGATACTATTTAGTTCTGCTTTATTGCTGGCTTGCGGTGACTCATCCGATAGTAGAGGCCCTGCGCCAACGCCGCCGCCACAAGCTCCAGCGCCTCCTGAGTCCACTTATCAAGCCGACATTGTATGGACTGAATACGGTATTCCGCATGTCAGCGCAGATGACTGGGGCAGCTTGGGTTATGGCTTTGGTTATGCCTATGCCAAAGAAAACTTTTGTGTAGTGATGAAGGAGATCGTGCGTGCCAAAGGGGAGTCAGCACGTTATCTGGGCAAGCAAGGCAACTTGAATGAAGATTTGGTTTACAAGTTGTTTAATGACGATGAACGTATTCAGCGAATTTTTTTTGATGCTGCTCCCAAGCGGGTATTGGATATCACCACGGGTTATGTTGCTGGCTTGAATCGCTACCTGGATGAGACCGGTGTTGAGAACCTTGCGCAAGGTGATGAAGGTTGCCGCAATGCTGAGTGGGTGCGAAAAGTCGATGTGATGGATGTGGCGCGCTTGATGCATAAAGCCATTTTGCGCGCTAGTTCAGGGCCACTGGCAAATTTTTCTACTGCAGTTAAGGCGCCTGAAAACACTGTAGTCACTATGGCTGCTTCTGTGGCAGCTGAGCAGTTGTATGCCGCCCTAGATCGCGATGCGATTGTACGCGGCCTGGATATGCCGACCCACGAGCTCATGGGTAGTAATGCATATGCAGTGGGTGAGCAGGCTGCTCAAGGTAGCACGGGCTTGTTGTTGGGCAACCCACACTTTCCCTGGAGCGGCAATTTACGCTGGTTTATGTCGCACCTGCGTATGGGCGATGAGTACGACGTCATGGGGGCAACGCTGGCCGGTCTGCCGCTCAACACTATTGGTTTTAATAAGGACTTGGCCTGGACTCATACCGTTAGCACTGGGTCCCGTTTTACTTTCTACGAATTAGAGCTAAACCCCGAGAACGTCTTTCAATATCAATATAACGGTGAGATGCGCGACATCGAATCGAAAACCGTAGCGGCTGAGCGTTTAAGGGAAGATGGCAGTGTTGAGAGCATAGAGCATACCTTTTATCTATCACACTTTGGTCCGATCGTAGATTTAGGCGGGCTGTCGCCGCTATTGGCTGGCTGGCCCAATGCTTTGGGGACACTGCTGAGCTATCGCGATGCCAACCTGGATAATCTGCGCGGCTTAGACCAATGGTTGAAAATGGGACAGGCCAGCAACATAAGTGAATTGCAGCAGGCTCTTCGTGACTTGGGCATTCCCTGGGTCAACACGATTGCTGCAGATCGTGAAGGCAACGCTTTTTACGGGGATATTTCAGTGGTGCCCCATGTTTCAATCAATCAGTACAAAAGCTGCATTCGCGGCCCCCTGCAATCACTATTGACCGATGCTGGCTACGTCACGATGGACGGCAGTGATGCCAGTTGTGAGTGGGGCAGTGATGAAGGCGCTCCGGAGGGTATTTTTGGCTATGACAGCCTGCCGAAACTGGACACACGAGGCTACGTCGCCAATGCTAATGACAGCTATTGGCTGACTAATCCCGATGCTTTGCTGACTGGCTACTCGCCACTGATTGGGGCTGAAGAGGTGGAGCAGAGCCTGCGTACGCGGCAGACCTTTGATCAAGCCGAGCGCCGTTTGGCTGGCAGCGATGACTTGGGCGAGCCCGGGTTTAACATCGATAATATTCGCACACTGCTATATCAAGCGACGAATTACACCGCACAGCAAGTCGCAGAGGATGTCGCTGAGCTCTGTTTGTCGATGGAAGATTTATCAGCATCTGACAATGCTGCGGGTATTTCCCTGCTCGAAGAGGCCTGCAGCGTACTGGCTAATTGGGATCAACGCTATCAGCTTGATAGTGTGGGAGGGCATATTTTCTATGAGTTTTGGCGCGAGTTTAATGGCACTGAAAACCAGTGGGCGATCCCCTTTGATCCCGCTGACCCGGTCAATACGCCGCGACAGTTAAACCTAGCCGACTCCGCAGTAGCAGATGCTGTCCTAGAGGCCTTAGAGAGAGCTGTTGAGCGTCTAGCTGAAGCGAATATTCCGATGGATCGGCCCTGGGGTGAGATTCAGTACGAAGAGAAAAATGGAGAGCGCTACGGTATTCACGGCGGGTCGGGCGGCTTCATGTTCAGTGCCATTTATTCAGGACTGATCAAAGACAAAGGCTATGCCAAGATATCTACTGGTAATAGTTATATTCAAGCGGTCACATGGGATGAGAGCGATTGTCCAGATGCCTATGCCGTGCTGACTTACTCGCAGTCTACTGACCCAGCCTCAGCGCATTATGCCGATGCGACAGCTTTGTACTCCCAGTCTGGGTGGATTGATATGCCGTACTGCGAAATGGATCGCGACGCACAAACTCTGCGCCGCGAATCCATAGAAGAGTAACTAAAGGTCTTTTAAAGTTGAGTGTATCGTTCAGTCTTCGGGCTGAACGAACTCGGTGACCTCAAGATTGAAGCCCGACAGGGCATTGAAATGAACAGGTGCCGACATCAGACGCATTTTCCCAACACCTAGGCGCTTGAGAATTTGCGAGCCAGTGCCGATGAAACGGTAGTTCTGGGTGCCGTCACTGTTAGCAGGCCCGGCCACACTGGGCGCTTCAGGGAACTGACGAACTTCTGCCAGCTGCTGCTCCGTGCTCGTTGACTGGCCAATCAAAATCACCGCGCCAGTGCCTGTCTCTGCAACTTTTTGCATAGCACGGCGGTAAGACCAGCCGTTGTCAGCGCCTTCAATCCGCGTACCTAGGACATCACGCAAGGTGTTTACGGTTTGCACTCGCACTAAGCACGCTTGCTCTTCCTTGATATCACCCATGGTCATAGCGTAGTGCACAGTATCGTCTACTAGATCCAAAAAGCTGTGCAGCTGGAATTTGCCAAACTCAGTCAGTACCGGCTTGCTATCGGACAGCTCAATAGACTGCTCGTGCAGAGAGCGATACTCAATTAAGTCGGCGATGGTGCCCATTCGCAGCTGGTGTTTGGCGGCAAACTTTTCCAGCTGAGGACGGCGCGCCATCGTGCCATCTTCATTCATGATTTCGACTATCAGCGCAGCGGGCTCAAAGCCTGCCATGCGTGCTAGGTCAACGCCGGCTTCGGTGTGTCCAGCGCGGCGCAGAACGCCGCCGGGTTTAGCGACCAGCGGGAAGATATGGCCAGGCTGCACTAGGTCGGAGGGCTGGGCTTTTGCCGCCACTGCCTGGCGCACTGTGTGGGCGCGCTGCACCGAGCTGATACCAGGGCCTTTGCGCTCAGCTGCGTCTATCGATACCGTAAAGTTGGTTTCGTGCTGTGAGCGGTTGTCTCGCACCATTAATGGCAACTGCAGCTGCCGAGCGCGCTCCTCAGTGATCGGCATGCAAATCAAACCGCAGGCTTCACTGGAGAAAAATGTGATGATCTCGGGGCTTACTGCCTCTGCAGCGATGATCAGATCGCCCTCGTTCTCACGGTCTTCGTCATCCATCAAGATGACCATTTTTCCGGCGCGTATGTCGTCCAGAATGTCTGGTATGCTGCTCAGTGCCATAGTCAGGATTACCCGATTAACTCAATGCCGATGGCGGTGGCTTCGCCACCACCGATGCACAGAGCGGCTACGCCGCGCTGTTTGCCCAACTGTTGCAGGGCGTACATCAAGCTGACAATGATGCGCGAGCCAGTGGAGCCAATAGGGTGGCCTTGGGCGCAGGCGCCGCCGTGAATGTTAACCTTAGCGTGATCTAGGCCCAGTTCTTGTATGGCCAGCATGGTCACCATGGCGAAAGCTTCGTTGATTTCAAACAGGTCGACATCCGCTGCGCTCCAACCGGTCTTCTCGAACAGTTTGTTTATCGCGCCGATGGGTGCAATGGTGAACTCCGAGGGCTCTTGGCTGTGGCGACTATGGGCCACAATGCGGGCCATCGGGTTGAGGCCACGTTCTTTGGCTTCTTTTTCACTCATCAGGATCAATGCGCTGGCGCCGTCTGAAATAGAGCTGGCGTTGGCTGCAGTGATGGTGCCATCTTTAGCAAAAGCAGGGCGCAGTGTGGGGATTTTTTCTGGTATGGCTTTGTGCGGCTGTTCGTCGTCTTCTACAACTACTTCGCCTTTACGTGTTTTGATGGTTACGGGGGCTGTTTCAGCTTTCAGAGCACCTTCTTCGATTGCTCGCTTAGCGCGAGACAGTGATTCGATAGCGAAGGCGTCCATCTGTTCGCGAGTTAGGCCGCGCTCGTCAGCGGTTTCCTGAGCAAAACTGCCCATAGCTCGGCCTGTGTAAGCGTCTTCCAAACCGTCTAAAAACATGTGGTCGTAGAGCGTCTTGTGGCCAGTGCGAACACCGCCGCGAGCGCCGGGGAGTATGTGCGGTGCATTGCTCATGCTTTCCATACCGCCACAGACGACAACCTTATTGGTACCGGCAACAATGCTGTCATAGCCGAAGATCGTCGCTTGCATACCACTGCCGCAAAGCTTGTTTAAGGTTACGGCGCCGGCGTTTTTAGGAATGCCTGCACCGATAGCGGCCTGGCGCGCAGGGCCCTGCTTTAGGGCCGCGGGCAGCACACAGCCCATAAAGACTTCATCGATTTCTGCCGCATCTACACCACTGCGAGTAATGGCTTCAGCAATAGCAATAGAGCCCAGTTCGGTGGCGGAGACTTCTGAAAGGCTGCCCTGTAGGCCACCCATGGGGGTGCGGGCACCAGCGACGATTACGACTGCGTCATTACTCATAATAGGGGTCCGTTAGCTAGGTTGACTTGAGCGTGAGAACCGGCGAAATATGGCGGCCACGCCTTAGAAATAGGGCGATCATTTAGCCACAGAACAGGGGTTTTCTCAAGTTGAGAGCGCACTAAAGCGAGGCCTTGCTGGTCTCTTGCGGATCGAACAATTTGCCTCTCGCCGCTTCGCGGTAACGCATTGGGCTGACACCGGTATGGCGCCGGAATAACTGCGAAAAATAACTGGCATCTTGTAGGCCTACTTGCCAGCTGACTTCACCCACCGATAAGTTGCTGCGGCGCAGCAAATCTTTGGCGGTGGCAATGCGTAAACTAGTTAAATAATCCTGGGGGCTGTTGCCAGTGGCTTCGCGAAAGCGTCTATTCAGCGTGCGGGTACTGATCTGTAAGCGCTGTGCTAGCTGCGGAAAGTTAATCCCTGTTGCCATTTGCTCCTGTATCGCTTGCTGGGCCTGCAGGACAGTTTCATCATGATGTGTGTTGGACTGTGTATTTTGATAGGCGGCGGCGCGAAATGATTGCCGTATCTCGGGCGAGAATTGCTGCTCGACTGCTCGGGAAATGCGCGGGCCAAACCAAATTTCGACTAAATGGACCATCAAGTCAGCGATCGAGTTAACGCTGCCAGCGCAGTAAATATTGTCGCTTTGGGTAATTAGGTGACGAGTCTTTAATTGCACTAGCGGGTAGCGCCGAGCAAAGCGCTCAAAGAAATTCCAATGGGTCGTCGCCGGTTGATGATCTAATAGACCGGCTTCGGCAAGTAGGGTGCTAGCCGTACCCACTGAGCAGATTCGCGTGCCGCGGCTGGCAATATCGGCCAGTAAAGGGAGCCAGGGCTCGGCGCTGCGTATAGTGGGCAAGGGATTGCGCCAAATGGCCGGCAAAAGGAGCAGATCCAGTGGCGGCAGCTGGTCAAAGCTGATGCTGGGCTGCAGCTCGACACCACTGGCTAGGCGTATTGGTTCAAGGTCGGGGCCTGCCAACAGAAAGCGTAGCTGGGTTTGGCCGCGACAGCTGACACTGGCCAACTGGCTGGCGGCTTGTAGAATTTCCATTGGCAAGGTGACGCTGGTGGCAAGTGCGTCAGGATATAACAGTGCGGCGGCAGTAAGCATCGATAAGTTCCTTTGATCATTAGGCCAAAATACCACATAAAATGTCTTAAATAACATATTCACTCCTGAGCGCTAGGCGTACACTTGGCGTCTTTAAATTTTGTGATGGGTGGTGGTAATGAGTACTCAGCGCTTGCCGGTAATTGTCGGCTTTGGTGGTATCAATGGCGCGGGGCGCGCATCGGGGCATCACGCCTACCGGCGTATGGTGCAGTCCGCTTTGCCAAGTAAAGAGCGAGAGAAAACTTTCGCCGCTTTGGCGCAGCTAATGGGCTTGCCGGACAGTAGTGAGCAGCAGTTTATTCTCGATCACACTTTAGTGCGCCGTATTGAGCAGGGACATTTTGATGTCGATGCGGTGCCCTGGAATAAGCGTTTTCCGACCAAGGGCGAGGGCAATACAGCCCGCTTTGAGATTAAGCGTCAGTACTTGCCTGATGTGATTCCCCCCACTTGGACAGTGACACCTATATCCGTGACTGATGTATCAGTGGAGATCAGTGGGCCGCAGGATTTCCTATTGCCCACTGAGCGAGAGTTTGAAGTTAAAGCCGCTGGACAGTTACCCACAGGCTTTGAACCCGGCAAGCTCTATCAGTCTCGCAATCACCCACGTGGCCTGCAAATGATGGTTTACGCTGCTTCCGATGCCTTGGGCAGCTTGGGCCTTGATTGGCAGTATGTGGCCAGCAAAGTAGCGGTAGACCAGGTCAGTGTTTATGCCGGTAGTGCCATGGGTCAGCTCGATGGCGCTGGCGCTGGGGGGATGCTTAAGGCGCGCTACAACGGCCAGCGCATCACCTCAAAGTTTTGCCCTTTGAGTTTGGCTGAAATGCCGGCTGACTTTGTTAACGCCTACGTCTTGGGTAGCCTGGGTTCTACTGGTGCCTCGCTTGGGGCCTGCGCGTCTTTCCTCTATAACCTGCGTCAGGGTATCCATGATATTCGCAGTGGCCGTGCTCGCATTGCTTTTATCGGTTCAGCCGAAGCGCCGATAAACCCAGAAGTCATGGAAGGTTACGCAGCAATGGGTGCCCTGGCGAGCGACAAGGGCTTGCGTGAACTGGATGGCATTGCCGCTGGCACTGAGCCCGATCACCGCCGTGCTTGTCGTCCTTTTGCTGAAAACTGTGGCTTTACCATCGCCGAATCAGCGCAGATGTTGGTGTTGTTTGATGATGAGCTGGCTATGGAGCTCGGTGCCACCGTATTTGGTGCTGCCACTGATGTGTTTGTTAACGCCGACGGCTACAAAAAATCCATTTCTGGCCCCGGAGTCGGCAATTACATCACGATGGCCAAGGCCACGGCTGCGGTGCGGGCTATTATCGGAGATAAAGCTTTACGCAGTGGCGGTTTGGTGCAGGCTCATGGTACCGGAACACCGCAAAACCGAGTCACTGAATCACGAATTTTGAGCGAGACCGCCAAAGCCTTTGGCATCGATCGCTGGGCGGTTGCCGCGATGAAGAGCTATTTAGGCCATTCACTGGGTTCGGCTTCAGGTGATCAAGTGACAGCAACCTTGGGGGTGTGGCAGCACGGTCAGATACCAGGCATTTCCACTATCGAACGCCTAGCTGATGATGTTTGTAGTGATCATTTGGACTTTGCTATCGAGCACCGAGCTATCGATCCAGCTCAATTGCATTACACTTTAATAAACTCCAAGGGCTTTGGTGGCAATAACGCTACGGCTACTTTGCTCAGCCCAGATCTGACTCGTCGTATGCTCAAGGCACGTTATGGCAAGAGCCAGTGGCAGCGTTGGGAAGCGGCTAACGCCGAGGTCTTAGAGCGTCAGGATGAGTATGATGAAGCGATGATTGCTGGTCAGATTGCACCAACCTATCGCTTTGACCACGGTGTTTTAGAAGACGAAGACGTGGTTTACGCTCAAGGTGAAATGCATGTTGGGGGCCATCGAGTAGACTTAAATCCCGAGTCGCCTTTTGCGGACATGCGCTTAGAAGAGTAGTCCCTAGTAAACGCAGCGGGCTTAAAGAGTAGCAAAACCAAAACGGCGACCCTAGGGTCGCCGTTTTTAGTTGTGGCTTAAGGCAGCAGTGTTATAGCTTGTAGGTGACCTCCAAGCCTACGCGACGGCCCGCTGTTAGCGGAGAGAAAGCCCCGCCTAAAGGGATGCCCGCGATATCATCGGGTAGCTGAGTATCCCCGCCCTGTTTCACGGTATTGAGCAGGTTGTCGCCATAGATGGAGAACACCCAGTGACCGCCGGCAGTGTGGAAGTCAAAGCCCAAATTCAGGATTTTTTGCTCATCGATTTCACCGAGGTTGTTATCGGTGAAGTAAGATTTATCCCGATACGAGTAGCTAATCCGCGAGGTCAGGTAGCCCAAGTCAGCAATGGAGAGGTCGTGGTTTAGGCCAAGGGTATAGGTTAGCTCCGCGGCGCGGGGCATATCCAGTTTCTTGTCCAGCGAGTTGATCACGCCATCGCCATTCAAGTCATAAGTGACTTTATCGTATTTAGGATCGAGTACGCCGAGTGAGGCAAAGCCAACCAAGCTATCGGTGATGGCGTAAGTGCCATCAATTTCTAGCCCGAGTATGGTGGCTTCGGCAGTGTTGCGGATTAACTGAATTACTCCGATTGGGCCGGGCAGGTTGATTTCCCGCTGCATGTCATCGACTTCGTTGTAGAAGGCAGCGACGTTTAATTTACCGCGTCCAAAGCTCGACTTGTAACCCACCTCAAAACTGGTGACCGTTTCCTGATCAAAAGGTCCTGGGGTGTCAGCGGGGTCAAAAGAGGTGTTGCGCATATTGTAACCGCCGGAGCGCGTTGCTTTACTCCAATGGGAATAGAGGTGCGCCTCATCGGAGAGGTTGTAGGTCACGCCGACTTTGGGTGAGAGGCTGTTCCAGCTGTCATCGTCCCGGAAATCATAGAAGCAGTCCCCTGTGGTCACGATATTACAGGGGCTGTTGATGTTCTTACTTAAAGAAGCAATTTTTGCTTCCTTGTCTTCTTCGGAGTAGCGCAGGCCGGCGGTCAGGGTCCAGGTTTCATCCAAGTCATAGTCTACCTGGCCGAAAATAGCTCGAGTGTCGACTTTCATTATGCCACCACCGTCAAACTGGGCGCCTGGGGCTACGCCACCGGTAGCGATCCCGGCCAGTTCGCGGCGCTCATGGTAGGCAATGTCGTTAGTGAACCAATAGGCGCCGACGGTGACGTGAGCTTTATCAGCAAACAGGCCGTTATAGCGCAGTTCGTTCGAGTACTGCTCAGTTTCAATCCAAGCGGGTGCGTGGAACAGCCACACTGGCTGTGAGTCGATGTCACTTCGGCTCAGTGCTTCGTTATCGCGCCAGCCAAAGATATTGGTGATAGTACCGTTACCAAAGCCGATATCCCAGTTCACTTCTGCGGTAAAGGAGTTGGTTTCGCTGTCTTGAGAACCTTTCTCGTCGATCGACACGTTAAATTTATCGCGCTTGCTCTCATAATAAGCCGGTGCCACACCGGAGCCGTTGACGTGGCTTTGTGAGACCGGGCCATCGCCTTTGATATCGGTGTGCTCGTAGCGCAAGGTCACAATAACATCATCGCTAGGCGTCAAAACCACCACGGGGCGGAACATCTTTTGCCTGATTGCACCGATCTCTTGGCCATCAAACTTGTTGTCAACAAAGCCATCGTCATCATTGAGATAGGCGGTTAGTTTAGCCGACATCCAGTCGCTCACCGGGCCACCAACACTGCCCATTAAGTATTGGTTAAGGCCGCCTTGAGGGCCTTTATCGACCGCCGCACGAACAGTCACTTCCAGCTCATCACTAGGCCGTTTGGTGTTCATCAAAACAGCACCGCCAGTCACGTTGCGGCCAAATAGTGTGCCTTGTGGGCCTCGCAGTACCTCAATACTCTCGATATCAAAGGTATCAAACACAACGCCGCCGTTAGTGCCCATGTAAACGCCGTCGATAATCAGGCCAACAGTGGGGTCAATGCCAGGAATTGAGCTGTTAATCCCCAGCCCTCGAATAGAGAAGTTAGCTGTACCGCGGATTGTGCCGACGTCATCGAGAGCCACGTTTGGCATACTGACCGAGAGGTCATTGAGGTCGCGTACTTTTAATGCTTCTAATTGCTCGGAGCCAAAGGCTGATATAGCCATTGGTACATCTTGCGAGCCCTCAACGCGTTTTCGTGCGGTCACAATAACTTCTTCTAGCATCAGCGCTGCTGTGCCACGCCGAGTCTCCTGAGCCTGAACTTGGCCAACTAAGGTGCTAGAGATGACTCCTGAAAGTGCGATAGCGCCGACCGACCAACGCAAACTAGCCAAAGTGGCAGCGAGTGGCGTCTTGCGGCTGGGAAGTGATTTATTATTCATGGTCTAACTCCCTGTTTCATGTTGTGCTTTTATAGTTTTTATCAAACTGAAATAGTCAGAGTCAGCAGTTTTTAGTTAATGTGCCTAAGCACTGACTGACTACAGACCTTCTTAATACCAGCTTAACAATGAACATACCATAGACTCTGTCAGAATTTGCGAGCTATTGCTCAGTCTTTAATGTAACAAAGTACGCTAAATCTATGACGAAGTAGCTTATTTTGCTTGCATTTGGCAAGTAGTTGTTGAAGGAAGCTCGCCGATAAAGCATATGTTTTATGCCTCAGCTAGCCTTTCAATAAATCATTCGGTATACAGGAAAACTGCCCTTTGCTTCTTGAGCGCCCATGAACAACTCTACCGATAAGATCAGTCCATTTTTTAGCGAGCCTGCAAATACCTCGACCGAATCCATCAAAGCCCAGCAGTATATGGTGGACTTGCGAGTGCCGGGCTTAAGTCGCTCAATTAAGCTGCAAGTACACGGCCCACATGATCGCTGTATTTCACGGCAGTTAATTGAGCAGGGTATTTGGGAGCCTTATGAAACACAGTTGCTTTTAGGCTTACTAAAGCCCGGGGATGTGTTTGTCGATGTCGGCGCTAACATTGGCTACTTTACGGTCTTGGCGGCTGAGCGTGTTGGCAGTAGTGGTAAAGTGTTTGCCTTTGAGCCGGCTCCAGATAATTTTGCACTCTTGCTAGCCAATGTTCGTGACAATGGCTTCAATGATCAGGTGGAAGCCCTTGCCGCGGGCCTAGGCTCGGAGTCTGTTGAGGCCAGGCTTCACCTGAGTGAAGACAACCTGGGTGATCATCAACTTTTTGCCACAGAGCAAGCTCGGCACAGTGTGCCGGTATCTTTGTTGTGCGGCGCGCAGTATTTAGCTACGCGCCTGTCTCGCATCGATATGCTAAAGGTTGATACTCAGGGCTTTGAATTTCAAGTAATAGAAGGTTTGTTACCACTGTTGCTGTCATTAGCTCAGCCGCCACAGATTCTGATCGAACTTACGCCGCTCTCGCTGCGTCAAGCCGGCAGTAGTGGTCGAGCCTTAATCGAGCTACTAGCCAAGCTGCAACAGCCTTGGTGGATTGTGGATCACATCGAACACCAGCTGGTGGCCAGTGATGCTGCGGCACTCGCTCAGTGGTGTGATAATGTCGACGCCTGTGCAGGCGATGCCGGCTTTATGAATATTCTTGTTGGGCCGGGACTAGTGTGAGGCAAGTCATCCCGTTTTGCTGATACCATAGTGCTTTAAGTCATTTTGTTATTTTAGAGGCCCTAATCGATGGCTGCTTCCAGCATGCTTTTAGACTTCCTACAACAGCGTAATTCTGCCCCTCGTCTTGATTCACCCGCTCCAGATGCTGTCGCGCTACAGCAAATGATTCGCGCTGCTACGCGAGTACCTGATCACGCTTGGCTGCGCCCCTGGCGTTTTATTAGTGTCGAAGGTGATCGGCGCAAAGACTTGGGTAAAGTATTTGAGGCAGCCTTATTAAAACGCGAGCCTGAGGCAGCAGAAAATGTCCGTGAAAGAGCGCGCAATGCGCCGCTGCGGGCACCATTGATACTGGTTGTGGTGACCCGCATTAGCGAACACCCCAAAGTGCCCAGCGTAGAACAGCGTAAGTCAGCAGCCTGTGCAGCCTATGCTATTTTATTGGCGGCCGAAGCTCAGGGGTTTGCCGGTGTGTGGCGCACCGGTGACAACGCCTATGATCCTGATGTAATGGCCGCTCTTGGATTAAACGAAGATGAAGAAATAGCTGCATTTATTTATCTTGGTACTAGGGATGGGCGCAGTAAGGCAATACCCGAACTGTCTCCCGAGGACTTTCACAGCCGCTGGTGAATGCTGTCACTTGAATGGCAAAAGCTAACTTGCAGAAGAGACACTAATAATGATCCCACAATTTGACACCTTAGCTCTAAGCATTGATCAGCATGTTGCAACAGTGCAGCTGAACCGGCCGGATAAGGCCAATGCTATGAACCAAGCCATGTGGCAGGAGTTACAGGATTGTTTCGAGTGGCTCGATGAGGAGCCTAAGGTGCGGGTGGTTATTCTGGCTGGTAATGGTCGGCACTTTTGCTCGGGCATAGATCTGGCAATGTTTAGCGATCTCACTGGCGAGGCCACTGAGCCGGCTCGACGCTCTGAATATTTGCGCCGAAAAATTCTGCGTATGCAGGATAATTTAACGGCGCTGGAAAAGTGTCGGAAACCGGTGATAGCAGCAATCCACAATACCTGTATCGGTGGCGCTGTCGATCTAATCTGTTGCTGTGATATGCGCTATGCCTCGGCCGATGCACACTTTTCTATTCGCGAGATTGATATTGGCATGACTGCTGATGTCGGCACCTTGCAGCGCTTACCACGTCTGATTCCGCAAGGCGTAGTGCGCGAGTTGGCCTATACCGGTCGCAGCCTTGAGGCCGAAGAGGCTCAGCGTTTAGGTTTTGTAAACGGCGTCTATGCCGACCAAGAAGCGCTTTATGAGGGCGTTCAGACAATTGCTCGCAGCATTGCAGAAAAATCGCCATTAGCGATTCGCGGTACTAAAGAGATGTTGCTCTATGCACGTGATCATTCGGTGCAAGATAGCCTTAATTACGTAGCGACTTGGAATGCAGGCATGTTGAGTGAAGCCGACCTGATGGCCGGGGTGAGCGCACAAGCGGCGAACAAAACCGCTACTTTTGAAGATTAAGTGTTACTGGCACTGCGAGTCTAACTAGTCGAGATCTTTTCAATGCCATTGCCTGCCTGGCTGAAGCGCCCGTGGCTACATTTTCTATTGCTGGGCACTGCGCTATTTATCTTGCAGCGCATGGCTTTCCCCGATCCCCTGCCTGTTGTGGGGCCGCTCAGCGAACAGCGCATGGCAGCATTGCAGCAGCAGTGGTTAGCAGCTACTGGAGCGCCAGCGAGTGCAGAGCAACTAAAGCAGCTAGTGGCCCGGGAGCTGGATCGAGACATGCTATTTCAGCATGCCTTGTCACTCGATTTACACCGCCATGATGCGGTGGTGTTTCAACGCTTGCTACGCAATATGCACTTTCTTCAGCTAGCTGGTGATCGCAGCGACCAAGAGCTGTATCAGCAAGCTTTAGAGATGCGCCTGCATCTCGGTGATGAGGTGGTTAAGCGCCGCATGATTCAAGTGCTAGAGCAGTTGTTATTATCAGCTAATCCTCCCGCCCCGCTTAAAGAAGAGGAACTGCAGGCAGCCTTTGTCGAGCGTGCTGAAGAACTGCGCCGGCCGCCGCGATACTCCTTTGAACAGCTCTACTTTGCGCGACAGCGAGACGCAGACATTGCCCAAGTGATCACGACCATAACCGAGCAGGGCTTAAGTGCAGGTGAAGCGCGCGAAATGAGTTCTCCTTTTTTACCGGGTTATGTCTTTAAGCATCAAACTCCTGAACAATTGGCGCGGCATTTTGGCGCCGCCTTTGTGATGAACTTTCAGCAGGCGGGGCCGCAGGCAGGGCAGTGGCTGGGGCCCATTGCCTCGGTTTATGGACAGCACTACCTGTGGGTGGAGTCTATTGAGCCCGCTCGAGAGGCCAGCTTGGAAGAAGTACGTGCAGAGCTAGAGCGGGATATTGCTGCACAACATCAAGCTGAGGCATTGGCCAATGCCGTCGCCCAACTGCGTCAGCACTACGAGCTGCGGCTATGACAGCACTGCGACGGCTTAGTTTTTTGCTGCTGTTTTTATGCTTGGCTCTGCCAGCTCAGGCCCACCGCTTTGCGCCCTCGTTATTAAAAGTCACAGAGATCGATAGTACTCACTACAGCTTGGTATGGAAGACGCCGATTCAGGCGGCCAGTACTGTGCCGATGCGGCCCACTTGGCCGGCAAGCTGTGACGTTATTTCTGCCAGCCCAGCGCAAGATGAAGGCACTGGTCGGGTTATTAGTTGGCGTTTGTCTTGCCCTGATTTAGGCGGCGATGGCCTTGTTGGCCATCGCTTAGGAGTTGAGGGTTTAGAGCCTAATCAAGCCTCAGCAATGGTGATGGTGACGCTGCGTGATGGCCGTCATTACCAGCAGGTGCTCAATGGCGAAAAGCCCTCGTTTGTGATCCCTGCCGAGCCCGGTTCAGTCCAGGTGATGAGCGATTACATTGTGCTGGGTGTCGAGCATATCTGGGGCGGGGTCGATCACCTGATGTTCGTTTTTGGGCTCTTGCTATTAGTCGGTAGCGGCATGCCTTTGTTCTGGACCGTGACCGCCTTCACGCTTGGCCACAGTATTACCTTGTCGCTGGTTACTTTTGGTTTATTTGACTATCCAGTGGCGCTGGTGGAGTTCAGCATTGCCTTGAGTATTTTTGTGCTGGCGCTGGAGTTGACGCGCGAGCACGGCTTGGTGAGGCGCTATCCCTGGTGGTTGGCAGCTGGCTTTGGTTTATTGCATGGCATGGGTTTTGCCGGTGCGTTAGCTGAAACAGGGCTGCCGCAAGCCAATGTGCCGCTGGCTTTATTGTTCTTTAACCTAGGTATCGAAATAGGGCAGATTGCCTTTATTTTACTGGTCTTGCTGATTTGGATATTTATCCGCCGACCTTTGGGGCCGCAGTGGTCGCGAAAGCTAGTGCCTGTTCCAGTGTATCTCTTGGGTAGTTTATCGGCGATGTGGTGTATTCAGCGGGGGCTGGAAGTGCTTAGCTGACCGAGTGGAGCGCCCGGTCAGCGAGTGCTGCTTACTTGGCTTTGCCGGGCCAGTCTTTGAATGGAATGAAGGGATGAAAGGCCAGTTGGATGCCTTCCATAATGTAGGCGTCGTTTTCAAGCACGCTGCGGCGCCGTACATAGCCACCCTTTGACGAACGAGTGTCAATGGCGTCAGTGGCATCCAAGCCACCCCGGCTGGCGAATAGGCGCTTCAATTCAATATCGTAAATGCTAATTTGTAGGGAGGCGACCGCGGCGGGTTGGTTCCAGTCAAAAGCGGCTGAGACGCCGGATCCTGGACCCTGTAATGAGGGTCTGCGAGTGACGCCATCCCAGCGCGCTAAGTGTTTCATGCCACCGTTGAAAGGCACTTCAAACTCAACAATATCGGTAAAGACAAAGGCATCTAAGTCGCTAGTTTCGCGCAGTTGATCCCGCACGCTTTGCATGATTTGCACAAAGCTTTTCATGTTGACTTTAGCCGTTGTGGGGTCGACTGGGTCACCGTAAGCTCGCACCGCAGTATTCCAGTGCTGCTTGAAGAGCCGCTGGGGCAGTACTTTATAGCCTTTACTTTTTAGGTAGCTGCTGACTTGGCTGTCGACTCTGGGCTCGACTTTTTGTAAATAGTTGCGTGAGGGTGCACCCAAGTTCACGTGGGGAATGATCACCGTCTTGACCTTGGCTGCCTCAATCAAGGGCTTATCGATTTCGTATTGAAATACAGTGGGGTTGTAAGTGGGGGTACTGCTACAAGCCAGTAGCAGGGTGGCAGCACCAATGATGCAGCCAAACTTGATTAAACCTTGGAACAAACGCATGCGAACTCCTGATCCGTTATAGTGGGGTGCATGGTAGCAAAATCTCTGGGAGGAGACAGCGAACAGTGAGTATTGAGCTTTATTCTAGCAGTGCCGGTAGCGGGCCGAATGTGTTATTGCTGCACGGGCTATTTGGTATGGGAAGTAATCTTGGCGCCTTGGCGCGGGCCTTGGAGGATAGTTTTTGCGTACACAGCCTAGACCTACCCAACCACGGTCGTTCCGAGTGGATAGAGCAGATGAGCTTGGAGCACCTTGCTAGCGCTGTGCAGGGCTGGGCCGAGCGCAAGGGGATGACAGCGCTGAGCTTAGTTGGGCACTCCCTTGGTGGTAAGGTTGCGATGCGTATGGCACTGGACAATCCCGCACTTGTTACTAGTTTGGTGGTGGCTGATATCGCCCCCGTGGCTTATCCCCCAAGGCATGCAGCGGTGTTTTCGGCTTTAGCGGCAGTGGCAGAAGCTGGTCCTCGCTCGCGGCGAGAAGCGCAGGACTACATGGCTCAGTATATTGAAGAGCCTGGCGTCAGACAGTTTTTGTCTTTGAGCCTGCAGCGCGATCAGCAGGGCCTGTACCGCTGGCGTTTTAATCGAGAAGGCCTAGAACGTGATTACGGGGCAGTCCGTGACACACTCGTTTCGATGGAGGCTTACACTGGACCCACTCTGTTCGTTAAGGGTGAGCTGTCTGACTATATTAAGCCTCAATACAAAGAGGCCATCGAAGCGTTGTTTCCTAGGGCCCAACTGAAGGTCATACCCAACACTGGCCACTGGCTCCATGCCGAGCAGCCACGCTTGTTCAATGCTGTGGTTAAGCGCTTTCTCACAGAGTCTAGCGCTGAGTCCTGAATCAATATCGGGGCTGCTGGCTGAGGCTTAGCTTTGCTGGCGCTATGACCTAGCTGTCGGTATCCTTCTAGCCTAAGCACGGCTTGTTATAGCTGCTTTTTCTGTGCCCAGCACACTAAAAACTGGAGTTGTCCCGCTCATGTATTTCAGTCTCGGAGAGATTCTCGTCGCATTCCTATTTGGCGGCTTATGCCTATATTTCTTGGCCGCCATCAGAGTGCGCGAGCTAGCTTTGCAGGCAGTTCTCAGGGCGGGCCAGCGGGATAACTTTCAACTTTTAGATCAGTCTGTACACATTAACCGCTTGTCTTTGAGTCGTAATGAGTCGGGCAAGTGGCAGGTATGGCGGCAGTATCGCTTTGACTATAGTTATGATGGCGTGGCTCGTGACCAGGGCTTTGTCATCATGCTGGGCCAGCGATTGGAAGCTGTCATCGTCAACGAGCCGGGACAGACTCTACACTGAAGTGGCTTTGAGCATGGGCTAAGCCCATGTAAAGAAAGGCCCTAGGGCGCGCCACAAAACACTAGCACCCAGAGCGATTAACACGGTAGCAAATAGAGCATCGATCAATCGGGGCTTGGCCAGTATGTGTTTCAGCATACTGCGTCGCGATACCAGTGCTGCCACTAAGCAATACCAGCTCCCGTCGGTGATACCTACGGTAGCGACCATAATGACTTTCATTGTGACTGTGAGCTCGGGGCCCAGAAACTGGCTGAATAGGGCCAGCATAAATATCGCTAGTTTTGGGTTAAGGAAGGCCACCAAGAAACCGCTGCTAATTGGGCCACTGCCTACAAGTGGCTGAGCGCCTGTGTTTGAGCCCTTAGGTGCTTTGCGCAAAGCCTTAATACCTAGCCATATTAAGTAAGCAGCTCCACTTATCTGAATTGCGCTGAATAAGCTGGGAGACTGGCTGATTAAGAGGGCTAGTCCGGTGACCGTTAACAAGGCGTATAGGGCTACTGCGCTGCCGTGAGCAATCGCGCAGTGGAGTCCGGCACGGAAGCCTAGCTGCATGGCATTGCTCATTACCACTGCTAAGCTTGGCCCGGGTGAGATTGCCCCCAACAAGCAAATACTGAGTAGCGACAGCCACTGACTAAATTCCATAGCTCTCTCAATGTGGCGAGGGGTTCTTGTGGGTATTGATAGGTAAAACGCGCGAAGTCTAGCGGCTAGCCGAGCTGCTGACTAGAGCCATTTGCTCATTCAGGTATGCAATACCGGCGAAGCGCTTTGTAACACTGTGCTAGCGAGGGTTTTCCACAAAATCTGTGGATAAGTCAGTGTGTATTTTGTTTAAGCCTAGCCTGAAGCGCATAACCATCAGCTTTCCTATAAATTGATCAAAAATCAATCAATAGTAAAAACTACAATAAAAACAATAGCTTACAAGTATCTCTTGACATTGCTGTTTCACATTATGGCCTAAGCTGGCGGTCTTGACCTTGGGTCAATGCTGTGTGTATAACATTTTGAGTTGTGCTACCAAAAGTAACTCACCGCTGCAATCGGAAACATGATTAATGTTCTGCCCAGCACTAAAAAAGCAGCCATCATTTTTAGCCCTTATTCAATAGGCTTTACTCGTTTGTCAACTTAGCTTGAGCTTGTTACCACTTTGTAACAGCGATCTTGGCTGCGCTGCGCTGTCTTTGCTGAATCGCTGATTACCTGAGTAGAGATAGCTCAAGCTAGTAGCCAAACTCGCTTAAAGGCCGCTGTTGTAGTCAATATGAGCTCACTGGATTTATATTAAAATGCTGATGCCAGCATTGAGAGGATGCATGGAAACATTTCCCCATGCTCAAAGATGGGCAAATTATCATTAGCACTTTTATTTAGCATCAAAGATAGGAACTTTGATCCGCCTTTGCGCAATGCGCTCTAAAGTCAAACCTGGCTTGCTAAAAGGAGGAGGGCGCAAGCCGCGAGTATGGTGAATGCTATCCTGCTAGCGCTTTTCCACAAAATCTGTGGATAAAACAGTGTGTATTTTGTTTAAGCCTAGTCTAAAGCGTGCATTCATCGGCCTCAGCCCCAGCTGCTCAAAAAACGAGCGATAATAAAATATTGAATTAAAACAATAAGATAGCTTGATTGCTTAATAATTGAGCATTAAATCAAGGCTTCTAGTGATAGCAAGCACTTCGGCCCTAGCAGGTGTGCATAAAAAATTGAATCCAAAAACAAATATATTTAGTAGCTGCAAGTAAAAGATCTTTACTGGCCAGGCTTACTAGAAGAGTGAGGCCCTCCAGGGGCCTCGTTGGTTAGCCCCTGTCTGTATTATCGTTATTGAGCTGTGATTTGCCTCGCTGCGGCTATTAAGCCATTGATGGGCCAAAATCGATTAGTCGCCGCGATAGATACAGCCTGAAGTACAGGTTTCTCGGATTTCAACGGCACTCAATGTGGGCAGTGAGGGCTGTAGTTTGCGCCATATCCAGCGAGCAAGATTCTCGCTGGTGGGGTTTTCTAGGCCAGGTATGTCATTGAGGTAGTAATGATCGAGTTGTTCCAAAATGGGCTTGAAGGCGGTTTTTAGATCGCCAAAGTCCATTACCCAGCCACTCGGCTCTGCCGCTTCGCCGCTTACTGTTAAGCGCACATGGAAGGAGTGGCCGTGAAGGCGGGCGCATTTGTGTCCAGGTGGCACATTCGGTAAGCGGTGCGCAGCCTCAAAATGAAACTCTTTAAAAATTTCCATGCCTTATCTCGTGCTATCAGTGCTAGGGACTACCCTTTTTGCCATCCTGAATCGTGGCGCAGGGCGAGCTGAAATATTACTACTAGTTACTACAAAACGCCTGCTGTCTTGAGGATTTTAAATATTTTATAAAAATATCGGACAAAGGTTTGACAGCCCTAAAATTATCCCTATAATGCGCATTCTCGATTCGGGGGTGGTTAGCTCAGCTGGGAGAGCATCTGCCTTACAAGCAGAGGGTCGGCGGTTCGATCCCGTCACCACCCACCATTAAAAATCGAGACTTTACCGGTTCCAAAATGGATCTGAGTATAGTAAGATGTCTACCGTGGAGCGGTAGTTCAGTTGGTTAGAATACCGGCCTGTCACGCCGGGGGTCGCGGGTTCGAGTCCCGTCCGCTCCGCCACATTCCAAAAGGGCAGCTACTTGTAGCTGCCCTTTTTTATTATCTGCAGCTGGCGTTTTTTTAAAGCTCAGTCAAGTTGCAGAGCTCCAGCAGCAACTTTCTCAGCACAGCTTTTTTTATTTCCTTTCGCCTATTCGACACAGTGCGCAGATTCGTTTTCTGTGGTCGCAGTTGTGGGCCCTCGGCTAGCTATGCTCAAGCTAAGTCCAATAATTAAGTGTCAGGAAATTTTACAAAGAGCGTGCATTAGAGAGCTTCTCTCTTTCTAATAAGTGTGTAAGTGATTGTTAGTAAAGCACTTGTTGTTGTTTGGCACATGCTTTGCTTAATTTGCTGTTGCAGTACTCAGCATAAGTACATTTGTTAAGTCCCTTTATAGAGAGAACAATTATGACCACATCAGCTAAGGCCGCCGGCCAGGTGGCTGCGAGAAAAATGCAGATCGGGCGTGGAGCCTTATTGGCGTCGACCTTTGTGCTAGCCACCTTTGCATCCGAAGCCACTATGGCTGCGTTAGTTTCCAATAATAATTGCAGTATTCCTGGTGTGAACACTTTCACAGTTGATCGCATCAATGTGACGGCAAACTCCAGCTACGATGATGGCGCGCAGGTTTGGGCGACAGGTGGTCAAGGTCTCAGCGGCGTCTATAGTACCTGCCGTGGTTTTTATGATGGCAATGATAAAAACGATGGGCATGTCGGTGGCGTTGCGCAGCCCAAGAGGAACATCGGCTGGCGGGATGATGGCCTGTTGAACTTTGTTGAATTTGACGGCTTGCTAACAGGCTCTCAGAGCACTCAGGATATTCCGGGCAATACGGCCACTGATGACCCTGGCTGGATTCGTCTAGGGGAAGCGGACACAGACAAAAAAGAAGACAAAGACAGTAAGGGCATTAGTTACGCAAGTATTATCTATGACACGAGCCCGAATGGCTTTGAGATTGATTTAGGTGAGTACCTCGAGTTTTCGATGGACTTCAGTGAGGCTGGAACTTGGTCATTGAAGGTTGATCCAGATTTCGTCACTCTTGGTCAGCAGAGGCTGGGCCTTGATGCCTTTGATCACCTGGCATTTGTGGTCAAGCAAGGCAATAAGAGCGGTAAGCATGGCCCTGAAGGCTTTGCTGTCTATGATTTTAATTTCCAACAGTTTATCGATCAAAATATTCTGGACCAATCAACCGCCTATAACTTTTACGGTAGTTTTGATTTGACTGGCATCCATGGGACGGGCTTCTCACATGTCAGCGTTTGGGCGCGAGACCCAGTGACAACGGCGACCAATGTGCCAGCTCCAGCGACCCTTGCTCTCTTCGCTCTTGGCCTGTTCGGTCTTGGCTGGTCAAGACGTAAGCAGAAAGCCTAAAGCCTAAGCTAGACTCTCTATCTAGTCAGGCCGTCTGATCACTCTGTCCCCCTCCCAAATGCGGACAGTTTGCTTGGGCGGCTTTAAATCCTGAATCCTTTAGTTTGAGTGCAGTCTTTCTGGCTGTACTCTTTTCTATTTTAAAGCGCTGCTGCTGCTCCGTGTTGCAATGAGTCACTAGTATTGCGATATCGACTTGGGTACATTGCTTCGTCCCATTTATTAGCTCAATTTCTAACAATCCAAGAATGTAAAGCAGTTGCCGGTGCTGATGGTAGCCAGAGGCAGCGATCGCTTGTGTGAACTAAAAGAGAGAAAATTACCATGCTCAAGCCAACTAAGCTTATTCCACACCCTATTTCAATTGCCCTTGCATCACTGGCCTTTAGCGCGAGCTTGCCTGCTTTTGCTCAGGGTACAGCCCTTGAAGAGGTTATTGTCACTGCAGAAAAGCGCGAGGCGGGTGCTCAAGACACCCCGATTTCCCTGGTGGCACTCAGTGGCGAGAGCCTTGATCAGCGCGGTATTACTAACACAGAAGATTTACTGAAAAACATTTCCGGCTTGGGCGGTAACATCGCTCCGGGCTCACGTGGTGCTACGGCCATCTCCATACGAGGGGTCTCATCAGGTAACCCCGGTAACATCTCACTGGATCCCGCTGTGGGCCAGTACATTGATGGCGTGTACGTGGGGAAGTTGGCCGGCAGCGCAATGGACGTTGCAGAAATCGAGCGTGTCGAGCTGCTGCGTGGCCCCCAGGGGACTTTGTATGGTCGTAACTCCACCGGCGGTGCGATTAACTTCATTACTCGCAAGCCAACAGGGGAGTTTGGCCTGCGAGCTACTGGCAGTCTCGGCAATAAAGATTATGTTAGCGGCAAGCTGGCCTTAGACCTGCCCGCAGTCGGTACCGTGGGGGAGGGGCTCGGTGAGTTTGCGCTGAGCTTGGGCGCCCAGAAACGTAAGCGTGATCCATTTTACCGCAACGAGGCTGGTGGCCGCGGTTTTGATGACCTTGACCGTGAAGCCTATCGCTTAGCCCTGCGTTGGACGCCCAGCGATGATGTGACGGTTGATTACAACTATGACCGCAGTAAGCTGGACGAAAATATTGCCTTACAGCAAGTGGTTGCTTTAAACCCATTGGACGCCGCAGGTCAGGTTTCTCGCTTGCAAGGCTTGCAGGGTACGCTGGCTGCGGCCCGTAAACTCGCTCAGAATCCGGGTGCTGACCCGCGTATTAGCTCGCGTTGGATTCCTTCTATAGAGAAGACCATTGCTGCTTACGAGGCGCGCGTTAATGCTGGTGAGGGTCGAGCTAGCCGCGGCGGCGCGGATTTTTCTCCTGTGGCCGATACTACAGTGGATGGTCATTCGCTGACCCTGTCTTGGGATGCGGGTGATATGGGTGCTTTGGGTGATGTCACCTTTAAGTCGATTACGGCTTATCGTGAACTAGAAACCTACATGTTTGGTGATATCGAAGACATAGATAGCCGCCTCGACAGCAATGGTGTGGGTGCTATGGGAGATCTGGTTCACCTCACTTTGGGGCAGCTGTACGCTCCGAGCTTCGGCTATTCCTATCCCTTAGTAGATAGTGTGTGGCAGGGCATTGATGAGCTTGGTGCCTATCACTCAAAGCAAGATACCACTTCAAAGTATGAGCAGTTCTCGCAGGAGCTGCAGATGGTGGGTGCCACAGACCGAGTCGACTACGCTCTGGGGCTGTACTACTTCGACGACCAATCCAATTATGATCGCCATGCAGTCTTCTCAGCACCCTTGGCGGGTACAGGCTCTCAGAGCTATGAGTTGACTACCGAGGCATGGGCGGTCTTTGGGCAAGCCACCTGGCGGCCTGAGATCTTGGATGATCGTCTGTCGCTTACGGCTGGTTTGCGCTATACCGAAGAAAAGAAAGAAATCGATTATGATTACTCAGAGTCAGCATCTATCTTTAGCTATACCCCAGCCCGCGCCATAAGTAACGACGAAAACTTCTATAACACAAGTGGCAACATTACTTTAGCTTATCAGTTGAGTGATGAGGTCAACACTTTCCTGCGCTACGCCACCGGCTACCGCAGTGGCGGCTTTAACGGCGAAGTCTTTAACAACCCCTTTGGTGAAGAAACTATTGAGCAATGGGAGCTCGGTATTAAGAGCGACTGGTGGGATAATAGACTACGGGTTAACGGCTCGATTTATACTTATGTCTATGACGACCTTCAGGTCAGCCAGATCAAGACCGATGAATCAGGCGCGACTACCTCGTTAATCTCTAATGCGGGTAAAGCGGATCGTTGGGGGGCAGAGCTGGAGATTACTGTAGCGCCGATTGCAGATATGGTGGCGGGCTTGTCCTATACCTATATCAATGGCGACTACGACGAATTTCCCGATACCTGTGGCACCGCTGTTCCTATACAGTGTATTAGCGGTAAGAAGGATGCGCTGCGCGCGGCCTCGCCTGCTAACCAGTTAAATGCATTTGTCGACTACACTTTCGCCAGAACCTCTATTGGTGAAGTCACCGGTTTCTTGCAGGTTAACTGGACGGATGAGTGGGCAGAATCAGCGCTTTGGACGGGTGTTGTTAATGATCAGCCGCATCATTATCCACATCGGATGATGGATGAGCGCACCTTGCTGAGTGGGCGCTTGAGCCTCCAGCAGATTCCAGTTGGCGATGGATTGATGCGGGTCTCTCTCTGGGGTAAAAACCTCTTAGATGATGATTACCCAACTTTCTCGATCAACTTCGGGGCATTGGGTATTGTGACTGAACAGTACGGAGACCCTCGTACCTACGGCCTAGAAGTCAGTTACGAGTACTGATTTAACAGCATTAATAGCTGAGATACTGCGGCGGCAGCACTGAGTGCTGCCGCCCTTTTTGTATCTTTTGTTTGCTGTTTTTAACAATTACCAGGAGCTTAAACAAAAAAAAGCCGCCCAGAGGGCGGCTTTAGCAGCTAACTATTAGCTTAGTACTCGTAGCTGAGCTCCAAGCCATAGGTGCGAGGCGGTGCATATTGCTCTGTGATCAGACCCAGAGCGCCCAAGTTGATAGCGAATGTTGGGTAGTCATCATCCAGCAGGTTTTTACCCCACAGTGTGACTTTGAACATGCCATCGCCAGCAGGGATGTCCTGCAGACTCAAGCGGGCGTTGACCACGGTTCGCTCATCCATGCCCTGTTTGTCATAAATGACGGGTTCGCCATTGATGTTGCCAGACCACAGGGAGTTTTCAGGGTAGGCATCCTGCCAGTTAACCTGCAGGTAGCCAGTAAAGTCACCGAAGTTAGTACGTGCAAAGACGTAGTCCAGTGAGGCGCCTACCTGGTTTCCGGGGGAGGAGCGATGGGCGTTTTTGCTGCCATTGATGCAAGTATCCTGGAATTCGCCAGTGCCGCAAACATCGGGATACTTTTCAAAGTCGCCATTGATATAGGCGTAGCTGAAGCCAACAATCAAGTCTTCAATCGGAGCGGCCAAGATCTCCAGTTCGCCACCCCAGCGCTCGGCAGAGCCGGCGTTGGTGAGCAGTGTGGTCGCGGTGCCGTCATCGGTCTTAACTTGGCTGACCTGAAGGTCATCGTACTTGTAGCCGTAAATCGCGCCGTTGATCCGCAGGCGTCTATCCCACCAGTCGCTTTTGAAGCCGAGCTCGAGTTGTTCGATCGTTTCTTCATCGTAGGTGTTGTCGTACTGCTCACCGTTAAAGCCACCACTGCGGTAGCCGGTGGCGTAGCGCAGGTAGGTGTTTAGTTCGTCAGTTGCCTGGAAGGCCACAGTAAAGTTACCGCTAGTGTTGCTGAAGTCTTTACTGCGACTGACCGCTCTAGCGGGTGTGACGCCAAAGGGTGACACCACTTCACCGTAGTCGTAGTCAATTCTTTTCTTTTCTTCGGTGTAGCGCAGGCCGGCAGTTAGGGCTAAGCGGTTATCGAACCAGCCCGGTGTCCATGTGGCCTGAGTAAAGGTGGCCCAAGCGTAAGTGTCGCTGTAATAGCTTTCATCTACAACACCGCCTAAAGGTGCAGCAAAGACCGCATCGCGCTCGAATGCGCCTTCATCCCAAAAACGGTAGTAGCCCAAGACATAATCCACTGTTTCGGTGGTGCCGATCATTTGTAATTCAAGCGACTTCTGCTCGTACTCAGTGCTGGTGTTTTGATTAGTGTGGTAGGCGCCGAGGTTATCAATACCATCCCACAGGGCATCAATCGGCAAGAACTCTGTGGGGATGCCCAGCTCGTAAGCTGCGCCATAAATCTGGCCCAGGGTGCTGTGAACCAAACTGTTCATGGCGCCAACACCATTACTGTCAAGGCTCGAATCGATGTTCTCGATATCACCATATACGAATGTTTCGAGCTCCCGTTGAGCCGCGATGCCGCGGAAGGTTACATCTCCCAGAGCACCCATATCACCCGCATCGAATGTCAGGGTGAGTGCATGACCGTCAGAGTCGTTTTTGGAAAGCGGTGTGAAGTCAGCCATACCGCTGCTAGCACGCCCTTGGCCGCGAGCCTGTGCTTGCTCTAGGCCGCTGATGGTCTGCTGCAGGGAGGGAATCCAGCGCTCACTGATACGCGGGTCAGCAGCGGGAATTTGCGCCCATCCTTGAGCTGCGCCCAAGGTGCCACGCAAGCCATCTAGCATGCTGACATTGCCAGCTGCATCTAATGGGTTCAGACCGACTACTTGCTGCATGGCGTTAACTTCATCGAGCTTGCTGTTGTCATAAGCGTAGTCGACAACAAAGTTGTCAGTGACGTTCAGCTGGGCTGCGAAGCGCCAAGCCTGGCGGTCCATCTCGTCGAAATCATCGCCGCCGGGGCTTTTGTTCTTGTACAGGCCATCGCGCAGGCGTGTCTGGTAGCCGAAGTTTACGGCCAGTTCACCCAAGCCTTCGCCCACTTGTCCGACCGAAGGCAAGTCCATGTTGACCTTGAATTGGCGGTAGTCATAGTTGCCGACGCTGGCGGTGGCGCGTAAGCCAAACTCACCAGTGGGCTTGCGGGTAATAAAGTTTACTGCGCCACCGGTGGAGTTACGGCCGTAGAGCGTGCCTTGTGGACCGCGCAGTACTTCTATGCGCTCCAGCTCGGCAACATCCATTGCGGAGCCGGCTTGTTTGCCGACAAATACGCCGTCAATGTAGATCCCGACAGCGGGGTCTAATGAAATATTGTTAGGTGCACCGCCAGATACGCCGCGCATATTCAGCGAAACAGCTGCTCGCTGGCCCGGGGCGTCGTAACCAGACATACCAGCGATTTGACCGATAAGGTCTTCACTGTTTTCGATGCCTCGGTTTTCGAGATCTGTAGTGCTCAGGGCAGTAATTGAAATAGGGGTTTCTTGGCTGGACTCCTCTCGCTTCTGGGCGGTTACTACGACCTCCTCAAGAGCGTGGCCCTGCGCCATAGTCATTGGAGCGGCGGGTATCGCTAATAGAGAGATGGCCATCGCCAAGGGGCGTGGATTAAAACAGCTTTTTTGCATGTGGGCCTCACCTAGTACTGTTATCGCCGCCCTTAGGGCAGGCGTTTTTATGAAGAACTTTGTAACTTATATTATGTCATGGAGGATTTTCATTCCATTTGGCACGGTACCCCTGCAGTCGCTCCTAAGCCATGACATTTACAGTCACGCTGGCGACTACTGGTATTAATAGTAATACCGTTGCTCGGATATCTTAGCATTTTGCTGCGATGGCGGGATAGTTGGGGGCTAATAGTTGTCTGTGGGCGCTTCTGCGAGTGCATCACTTAGGGATGGCTATGGCGATCCGAAGGCGCAGAGCAAAGCCCTGCACTTCCTCAGCTAGGCCTGTAACACTACAAACTGTGAATTTTCGTTGTGCAGCCCCCGAAGGCTTGGTTTCCGCTATAATTAGGCCATTCATTTTCCTGATTAGGCCGCCTTTTATCTAGGGGCCTATAGAGTGACAGGGTCCGTTTATGGCAGACAGTAATCTTATCCCTTCAGTGCAGATCCACAGCGGTCAGAAGTTTGTAAATGACCGCGGTATCACTGCCATTAAGGACGGGATAAAAGCCCGTAGTAAGTCGTCGCAGCGCTTGCCAAAGCCTGATTGGTTACGCATTCAGGTCAAAGGTGGCCCAGTTTATGACGAAGTGAAGCAGATCGTGCATGAGCATCGCTTGGCTACTGTTTGTGAAGAAGCCAAATGCCCCAATATGAGTGAGTGTTGGAGTGCCGGAACTGCCACTATTATGCTGATGGGTGATGTCTGTACCCGTGCCTGCCGCTTTTGTGCGGTCAATACGGGCAACCCAAAGGGCTGGCTCGATCCAGAGGAGCCCGCCAACACGGCCCGCTCAGTTCAGCTAATGGGCTTGCAGTATGTCGTGTTGACCTCAGTGAACCGGGACGACTTACCTGATGGTGGGGCCGGGCATTATGCGGCCTGCGTGCGTCAAGTTAAGCAAGACAACCCAGGCACTGCTGTGGAAGCCTTAACGCCTGACTTTTTAGGGGTTTTGGCTGATGTAGAGACGGTGGTCAACTCCGGTATTGAGGTTTTTGCACAGAACGTTGAGACCGTCCGACGTTTGACCCACCCGGTGCGTGACCCCCGGGCTAGTTACGATCAGACCCTTGCCGTATTGGCGCACGCCAAAGCCCACCGCCCAGAGGTGCTGACTAAAACCAGTCTGATGCTGGGCTTGGGCGAGACCGAGCAGGAAATCCTCGAGACGATGGATGATCTGCGCCGCGCTAATGTTGATATTTTAACCTTTGGGCAGTATCTGCAACCCACCGCTAATCATTACCCCATTGAGCGCTATGTGACGCCACAAGAGTTCGAGCAATATCGTTTGTGGGGCTTAGAGCGCGGCTTTTTAGAAGTTGTGTCAGGTGTGTTTGTGCGCTCGAGCTATCGTGCGGAGCAGGTGCTGCAGAAAAATAATGTGGGGCTGTAAGCACTACTTACTCAAGCTGAGCTAGCCTTGCCATCGTTTATTTGGCAGCGTATTGATAGTGCGCCCCTTGGCGCTGAGCAATTGCTGGGCTTCAATGTCCTGCGGCTGGACCTCATGCATGGTCTGGCACCGGGCAATAAGATCTTCAAACTTGAGCCCTGCATTGCTGACGCCAAAGCTAAAGGCTTTCGCCGCTTGCTGTCTTTTGGTGGAGCCTGGTCGAATCATCTGCATGCGCTAGCGGCCTTGGGGCAGCGACATGGCTTAGCTACTGTGGGTGTGGTGCGAGGCGAGCCCGATGGTCCACTGAGCGCGACCCTAGCCGAGGCCCAAGCTGCGGGTATGCAATTGCACTATCTATCGCGAACAGCCTACCGACAGCGCCACGAAAAGGTATTTCAAAGACAGCTATTAGCACGCTATGGGCCGGCCTACTTGATTCCTGAAGGTGGTGACTGCCTCTTGGGCGCTAGTGGATGCATGGCTATTGGCGAGGAGCTGGCTCGGCAGATGCCAAGCGGTGCAAGCATTATCTTGCCGGTAGGCACAGGTACAACGCTAGCCGGTATTGTTGCATCCTTGGGGCCCGCTTATCGGGTGATCGGAATCTCTGCCTTAAAAGGAGCGCTGGATACGGCATCTCGCGTCCAGCGGCACCTAGATCAAATAGGGCATAGCCGCGATAGGGCGGCCTGGGAAATCTGTCACGATTATCATTGTGGTGGCTTTGCGCGGGCCCCCGTTGAGCTGCGTGAGTTTTTGCTGTCAATGGAGCAAAGCAGCGCTATTCCCTTAGAGCCGGTGTATAGCGCTAAAGCGCTGTTGGCTGCGCAAAAGCTCTTAGCCGCGGGACAGCTCGACCGCTCTAAGCCGCTGGTGTTTATTCATACTGGCGGGCTGCAGGGCAGACGAGGCTTTGACTGGCTGTCCGATCAAGGATCAGTCCTTCAGTAGACTGCTTTGGCTGAGGCTGGTTAATTGGGCCAGTCGGCATTCACCACAAAAAAACGTCGCTGCTCGCGGCCCTCTGGGTCAAGCTCGGCGATCAATCGCGGCCGTTGCTGTTCGCTAAAATGCGCTTGCAGAGTATCCACTAAGGCCTTTCTTGATAGTTTTGTATCAGTGGCTTGCGCAACGGCGGGGCTCAACCAGCGCAAGCGTTCTAGCTCAATATAGAGTGTATTAGCATCTAGGGCTGTGGGCAGATCGCAGCAACGGTACCAGCGACAGAGTTGGCGCTGAGGGTTAAAGTCTTCAGGCGGCGGCAGGGGAGAGCTCGCCGATTGAAAGAGGTAGCCTTTGATGTCGACTTCTCGCAGGAGAGAATCAATGCCCAATTCGCGCAGTAGGGCTTTGGCCTGAGGCCGCTCCGATAGGCGGATTTGGTGCTGCATCAAACGCTCTGTTTTAATGTCCAAGCGGTCGCGGTTATTTGGCCCGAGCCATTGGTAGCTATGGCTTGTGGTCTTATTAGGGGCTAAGCTGCCGTAACTTAAGTAAAATTTGACCGCCAGTTCGAGATGGACGTGCTGGCGACGTTGATGACAGTAATACAAGCAATCGAACTCACCGATAGTACGCTTTTCGTTGTATACGGGCAGGTTGTTGGCCACTAAGTCAATGAGAGGGTCCTGGCCTAGAAAAAAATGCCAGAGCCGCTCGAAATAGAGCCCTAAACGCCGACTCGGTGCGGCAGCGAGAAATGCCAGCAGTTCGTCGGGCTGCTTATCCAATGCTTGCAGCCAAGACAGGCGCTCGGCGCTGAGTTGAAATTGCGTGTTGACGACCTCCCTTGAGGCCGCTGTTGGCCGCTGGTTTAGCACGATTGGCGGAGAAAAACAGGCCCAGGCCAGATCGCGAACAGCTTGTTGTCGATAGTGCTGTGGCGTCATACATACGCTCAATGAGGCTTTCATGGTTATAATACCAGTCCATTTAGCTTGGGAAACACTATGCAGCCATCTTTCAAGCGCATTGGCTTAGTCGGCCGTAGCCAGCACGAAGGAGTACAGCCCGTACTAGAAGAGTTGGTCGGACTCTTAGGTCGACGGGGACTTGAGGTTGTGCTCGAGGACCGACTCGGCGAGTTACTCCCCAAGGGTGATCACAGTCTCGCGACACTCGATGCGATCGGAGAGGATGCCGATTTAGTCATCGTGGTTGGCGGTGATGGCAGTCTGCTGAGTGCTGCCCGGACCTTGGCCCGCTATGAGACGCCAGTCTTGGGGGTTAATCGCGGGCGTTTAGGCTTTCTTACCGATATCAGCCCAGATGAGATAAGCCAGCAAGTGCCGGCCGTATTAGATGGTCACTTTACCCGCGAACGCCGCTTCTTACTGGATGCCAAAGTGACTCGCGATGGCAAGACCGTAGGGCGTGCCGACGCACTTAACGACGTGGTGGTTAACTCTGGTACCTCGGCCCAGATGATTGAGTTTGAGCTCTCCATTAACGATACTTTTGTCTATCGTCAGCGTGCTGACGGACTAATCATATCCACTCCAACAGGCTCAACTGCTTACTCACTCTCTGGTGGTGGACCTATTATGCACCCTACGCTAGATGCTGTGGTGTTGGTGCCAATGTTTCCTCATGCCTTGAGCAGCCGCCCGATTGTGGTCGACGGAAACAGTGAAATTCGTATCCACATACTGGATCGCAACCGCATTCACCCACCAGTGACCTGCGATGGTCAGGTAAATATGACTGCCAGGCCAGGCGACTGCGTGGTGATCAGTAAAAAGCCGCATCGCTTGACGCTATTGCACCCCATTGGTCATAGTTTTTACGCCAGCTGCAGAGACAAACTGCGCTGGAGCAACGCCTTGGTTAATTGATGTCACAGTCCTTTAAAGCTTTAAGCGTAAATGTCGATGAGGATTTGCGCCCGCTCAGTGTTGCCTTATTTCAACGCGGTGTGCGACATCGTATCTATGAAAGTCATGGTCAACAGGTGCTTATGGTCGCTGATGAGGCCCAAGTCGATGAAGTTGTGCACTTGTATCGCGCCTGGCGGGCGGGTGAGCTGCGTATTGAGCTAGAGCCTCGTCAGCCACCAGCGCCCCGGGCTGGTGTAACAGAACTGGCGCGTCAGGCCCCGGTGACTTTGCTGTTGATCCTACTGAGTGTCGCTGGCTTCTTATTGGTCTACCTCAATGCGCCGCTAGCACTGCTGTCCTTGTTTACTTTTACTCCCTTCACACTCAGCGCTGGGCAGGTATTGTTTGAGCCGCAGGGCAGTGAGTATTGGCGACTTTTGACACCTGCCTTCCTGCATTTTGGCTGGTTGCACATTGTGTTTAACAGCCTGTGGATGTGGGAGTTAGGCGCTAAGGTTGAGCGAGCTTTGGGCAGTTTAAATATGCTGGGCTTGTTTGTCGTAATAGCGGTCGTCTCCAACTCGGCCCAGTACCTCTTTGGTGGGCCGGCTATTTTTGGTGGGATGTCTGGTGTGGTCTATGGCCTGCTGGGCTTTGCTTGGTTGGCAGGGCAGCTGCAGCCCGCCTGGCAGATACAGCCCCGAGCAGGGATCATGTTGTTTATGGTTGGCTGGCTGCTTATCTGTGTCTTAGGTGTGGTTGAAGTGCTAGGTTTTGGCGCCATTGCCAATGCTGCGCATATCGGCGGACTCCTCAGTGGCGCCGTCCTAGGTGCCGCTTTTGGCGCGCTGTCGCGGCTATCGGGCGACAACTAGGGGCTATCCCCGCTATAATTATTCGCTTCGCTCACCCTCAGTCGGGCTGCCCCAATGGACTACAACACACTGATTGAAACCCTATCACCAGAGATCTATCAAAAGTTAATGCGCGCTGTGGAGCTGGGCAAATGGCCAGATGGTCGCCCCTTGACTGCCGAGCAGCGCGAAACTTGTATGCAGGCGATGATTGCCTGGGGCAAGTTGCATTTACCCGAAGAGGAAAGGATCGGCTATATCGACCTGGGCCATAAGGCTGGCGATGTCTGTGATGATCCAGAACCTACGCCGCTCAACTGGCGGGATTAATTAACAAGGAGTTTTAGGTGGCCCAAGAACTGGCAGCAGGTGCGCTGCGCAAAATGAAAACGGCACTGGAGTCACCGGTGCAGTATCAAATGGTCTTTGGTGGCGAGCTGCTCCCTATTAATGACTTATTGGGCCAAGCGGTGCAGCTGGAGTTTTCAGGCCAAATCAACTGTATTCACTGCGACCGTAAAACTAATAAAAGTTTTAGCCAAGGTTACTGCTACCCCTGCTTTAAGCGCTTAGCTCAGTGTGATACCTGTATTATGAGCCCAGAGCGCTGCCATTATCACCAGGGCACCTGCCGTGAGCCTGAGTGGGGCGAAGCCAACTGCATGATCGATCACATTGTCTATCTGGCCAACACTTCTGGTCTGAAGGTCGGCATCACCCGCCACAGTCAGATTCCTACCCGCTGGATGGATCAGGGCGCCACTCAGGCCAAGCCAATCTTTAGGGTCAGTAGCCGCTTGCAGTCCGGCCTAGTGGAAACGGTTTTCAAAGCACATGTGGCCGATAAAACGAGTTGGCAGGCGATGCTGAAGGGCTCGGCAGAAGACCTTGACCTAGAACAACAGCGCCAGAACTTACTCGCTGAATGCGCGGCTGATATCGAAGCACTGCAACAAGAGCATGGCTTGCAGGCTATTAGGGTGTTGGAAGATCAGGCAGAAGTGCGAATTGAATATCCTGTGCTCGAATATCCGAGCAAAGTGAAGTCCTTTAACTTAGATAAGACAGCGACAGTCGAGGGCACCCTGCTGGGTATTAAAGGTCAGTATCTCATCTTTGATACTGGCGTCATCAATATGCGTAAATACGGCGGTTATCACATCGCTTTGTCACAGCTCTGAGGTAATTTCATGCGAGATGCACAACCACGCGCTACATTCTTACAGGAGTACCAGCCACCGGCTTACTTTATCGAGCGCACGGAGCTGGCTTTTGATCTCTACGAAGACTACACCACGGTGTTGGCCAACTTGCACTGCCTGCGCAATGCGGATAGCACAGCGGATAACTCACTATTCTTACACGGCGAAGAGTTGGAGCTGCAATCCCTGGCGATTGATGGTCGCCCCTTAGCTGAGGATGAATATCAAATCAGTGACAAGGGCTTGCTGATACACCGTGTGCCGGAGCAATTTGAGCTCAGCATTGGCACCCGCATCTTGCCGCAAGACAATGCTTCGCTGGAAGGCTTATATAAGTCGAACAAGATGTTTTGTACTCAGTGTGAAGCTGAGGGCTTTCGTAAAATCACTTATTACTTGGACCGCCCCGACGTGATGTCGGAGTTTACGGTGACGATTGAGGCTGAGCAGGCTCGCTACCCGGTGCTGTTGAGTAATGGCAACGCGATCCACGAAGAAAGTTTGGCCAATGGTCGGCACCGAGTTAGATGGCATGACCCCCATCCCAAACCGTCCTATTTGTTCGCCTTGGTGGCTGGTGATTTGCACTACATCGAAGATCACTTTCACACTATGGGTGGTCGCGAGGTCTGCTTGCGCATCTTTGTGGAAGCAAAAGATCTCGGTAAATGCCAGCACGCCATGGATTCGTTGAAAAAATCTATGCGCTGGGACGAGGAGGTCTACGGCCGTGAATACGATCTGGATATCTTCAATATTGTTGCCGTAGACGACTTCAATATGGGAGCGATGGAGAACAAGAGCCTTAATATATTTAATAGCTCCTGTGTACTGTGCAGCCCAGAAACAACCACCGATGCTGGCTTTCAGACCGTGGAAGCCATCGTGGCTCACGAGTATTTTCACAACTGGTCGGGCAACCGAGTCACTTGTCGCGATTGGTTTCAACTGAGTTTGAAAGAAGGCTTTACGGTGTTCCGCGATGCCGAGTTCTCTGCGGATATGGGCTCTCGCACGGTCAAGCGGGTAGCTGACGCCACAGTGCTGCGCAGTCATCAGTTTGCCGAAGATGCCGGCCCGATGGCCCACCCTGTGCGGCCTGAGTCCTTCATAGAGATTTCTAACTTCTATACCTTAACGGTGTATGAGAAGGGCGCTGAGGTCGTGCGCATGATCCACACTCTGCTGGGAGCAGAGGCCTTCCGCCGCGGTTCGGATCTGTACTTTGAGCGCCACGATGGCCAGGCGGTCACCTGTGAAGACTTTGTGCGTGCAATGGAGGATGCCTCGGGTGTCGATCTCACACAGTTCAGGCGCTGGTACTCGCAAGCGGGTACGCCGCTTGTAACAGTGCGTGATGACTATGATGCAGAGGCTGAGCGCTACACTCTGACAGTGACACAGAGCTGTCCTCCGACACCGGGGCAGCCGCATAAGGAGCCCATGCTGATTCCACTGGCGATGGGCTTGTTGGGCGAGGCAGGTAATTTACCGCTTAAATTAGCAGGCCAAGCGCCCGATGCAGAGACTGCGGATAATACTTCTACCGTCCTGTTGCTGAGTGAGCCAGAGCAGCACTTTGTCTTTGAGCAGGTGCGCGAGCGCCCGGTACCCTCTTTGCTGCGTGGTTTTTCTGCACCAGTGCGTTTGGATTATAACTACAGCAGGGCAGAGCTCTGCGCCCTCATGAGCCGCGATGATGATGGCTTTGTGCGTTGGGATGCCGCCCAGCAATTGGCTTTGTCGGTATTGGATGAAATACAGCAGCAATTGACTGATGGTCAAGAGCCATCGGTTGACCCCTTGTATTTGGATGCTTGCGCTAGCTTGTTGGCAGATACGAGCTTGGATCCGGCACTGGTCGCCGAGATGCTGCGCTTGCCCACCGAGTCTTATCTCGCTGAATTAGCGGCGGCAGAGGGCGCTGATGTTGAGTTGATCCACCGGGCTCGTGAAGCACTTGAAACAGCACTTGCCCAGCACGCAGAAAGCCAATGGCTCGACGCCTATCGGCGCTCAGTGGTCAATGCCCCCTATGCGCCGGTGGCGGAGCAGATCGCCGCGCGCAGTTTGCGCAACCTCAGTTTGTATTATCTGGCATGTGCTAAAGCGCAGCATATCGGATTGGCTCAAGCACAGTATGCTGCAGCAACTAACATGACCGATCGTCTTGCTGCACTGCGTGTGATTAGCCAGCGCGGCACACAACAGCAGAGCGATGAAGCGCTAGATAGCTTTTATCGTGACTGGCAGCATGACTCATTGGTCATCAATCAGTGGCTGCAGTTGCAGTCAGCGATGCCGGGAGAGGGGGCTTTAGCGCGGGTGCGTTCACTGATGGATCACGAAGCCTTTGATTTACGTAACCCCAATAAAGTGCGGGCCTTGGTCGCGGGTTTTAGCAACAATAACTCGCTGCAGTTCCACCGCCCCGATGGCGCAGGTTACGCTTTCCTAGCGGAAGTCATTGAACAATTGAATACCCGTAACCCCCAGATAGCGTCGCGCTTGCTAAATCCACTGACTCGCTGGCGCAACTATCGCCCCGATCGAGGCGAGCTGATGAAAGCGCAACTCGAAAGGCTGGCGGCACTGCCGGACTTGTCGGTAGACGTTTATGAGGTGGTTAGTAAGTCTCTACAAGACTGAAGCTCTAGTTGCGTATCGAGTCGCTTTACTCAAACTCCAGAGCTAGGGTAAAGCGACAGTTGTTCTGCAGGCGCAGTACTTTTTCCACGGATCTTTTTACGCAAAGCAGTGACGCAGGTGGCGAGATCTTGCCCCTGCCACTGGCTGTTATCGCTGGCATAGAGCTGTCGGTTAAGCCTATCAATTTCGTTGCTGAAGTCGTGGTCGCCACAGTGCGCGGCGAACTCTTCTAATGAGGCTGGTGCTGGGCCCTGGGGGTAGAGATGCTGCGCCCATAACAGCAGAGCTTGGCGTGTTTTCTCCGCTTGGTTAGCTGCGCAGGCCGCTAAAACTTTTTTATAGCTGCTGCTCTCGTTCGCCGGCGAGGCTGAACGAGTTAAGCTTTGTGCGGGACTGACTCGCTTGGTCTTGCTGGAGCGCCATAGCCACAGGAGTGTTGCCAGCCAGCCGATGCTGGAGCTGATCGCTAAGGCTTGCCAAAACAACAGCTGATTGCTGGCTGGGGCGCTGCCCCCAGCTACAGTTTTTATTGCCACTGTAGGGTCAGCTACTTGTAGGCTGTCTGGACCATCTGCACTACTCTCACTAAGGCCTTCGGCAGCGCTTACGCTGATGTCTCGGCCCGCTAGAACCGCTTCTCGCAGGATGCCTGCTTCGGTATCCCACCAAGGTATACGGATTTCTGGAATGTGATAATTGCCAGCGGCAGTTGGCACCAGTGCAGCACTGTCTTGCCTTTGTCCGACAAGACCAGTGCTCAATTCGCTTTCCATAATCTCAGGCTGGTCGGGGTAATATTTCAGGCCCGCTGTAGAGGGAAATAAAACAGGGGGAAGCTGGGCCCCTTGCAAGCCTTCGGCTACGAGCTGAATACTGCGTGTGGTGGATTCGCCAGCGCTTAATTGCTCTGGCGGTGACGACCAGCGTTCAATAATTTTTAGATCTTTGGCTGGCAGCCAGGTTGCCTGGGCCGGAAAATCTTCTGGGCGCGGTAGTACATCGATACGCAAGGCTTCACTATTGCGGCGAACGAGACGGCCCTGGGCGCGATTGAACATACTGCGTTGGGGCAGGGCTTCTCGGGCAGAAAATGTTTGTGCAGGTATTTCCAATGTGCCGCTTTGTTCGGGAAATATGGCGTAGCGGATTTCGTGTACTAGCCAAGGCCTACCATTCACATTGCGCTGGAAGGACTGTTGCTCCAGTTCTTTAACAAAGGCATTGTCCAGTTTTAACTCGGTGACGCTGCGTGAATCGAGGTTGATCGATTGCTGTATTCTCAGCGTGAGTAATACTTGCCCTTGTACATACACGGACTCACGATCTACTTCGGCTTCAAATACCACGGCTTGATCACCACCGGGTAATTCAGGCGGCTCGCTGACTTCTACGCTGATGGCATTAGTGCGTGCAGAGCCGGAAGATAGCGCAGGAATTTGTAGCGTGCCGACACGTTTTGCACTCAGATCAAGAATTAATTGGCGGGTTTGCGAGCGTCTGCCATTAATAATGCTAATGCTGCTGTTATTAGAGCGCTGCAGAATACTGAAATCTTGCTCGAGTTCGCTGAGCTCTATACGTCCTAAGTCTTCGTTGCCAGTGGCAGAAATCACCAGGCGTAGCGTGTCGCCAAGGGCCACTTGATGGCGATCAATCTGAGCTTCCAAGGCAGCCTGTGCGCTGCTGCACAGTAGCAGCAAAGCCAGCACATATAAATACAGTCGCTTACCAGTAACTTTCATTGTTGGGCTTAATTCCCTGCTGTTGTCGTTGACGGCTTTCGTAGCGAAATTTTTCTCGCAATAACCCCGAAGGGTCATCGGGTACGCGGCGTAGCCATTGCTCCATGGCCTGATCGCGCTCTGCTTGTTCTGGGCTGGCCTGAGCCTGTTCTTGCTGTGCTCTGGCCTCGGCATCTTCTTGCTGTGCTTGTTCCTCTGGCTCTTGGCTAGCCTTGTCAGCTTCATCATTTTGCTCAGAGTCCTGATCCTGGTCTTGTGCTTGCTGCTGGGAAGAATCTTGTGGCTCGTTCTGTTTTGACGCTTGTTGTTCGCTTGGCTCATTGTTTTGCTGAGCATCTTGGGAGTCTTGATCTCCTTGGGACTGCTCTTGATCTTGCCCTTGATCTTGATTCTGCTGTTGATCCTGATTGTCAGCATCCTCTGAGGATGAGTCCTGCTGCTCTTGTTGTTCTTGCTGCTGCTTCAGTTGCTCCAAGAGTTCAATGTTGTTTTGTGCATCAGCCTGATCGGGCTTAATTGCCAGTGATTGACGGTAGGCTTCTATGGCTTGATCGAGCTGGCCAGAACGGGCTAAAGCATTGCCGCGGTTATACCAATCATCAGCGGAATCGCCACTGGAGAAATTCTCCACGGCGGCTTCGTAGTCACCATTTTGGTAGGCAGCCGTCCCGGCCCAAGCCGGATTATCAAACAGTTGCTGGGCACGCTCGAGCTCGCCTTGCTCTAGGGCGCGCACACCCTGCTGGTCAGCTGTCAGCCATAGACTATCCCAGCTCTGCGCCTGGGCACTGTGTGGCTCAAGGACGAAGAACAAAGGCACTAAAGTAAATAGGAGACCACGTCTAAATAGCACTAAAACCAGCGGTAACAAGAGCAGTACCAAGAAATAGCCTTGATCTTGCCAGTGATCAGCACGGCGACTAGAGCTTGTTAAGCGCTCCTGTCCGGGCAGTAATTCGTTGTTGGCTAAGGCCGCTAGATCCTCCGGGTTCATTGCCAATTCCAGTGGCAGATAACGGCCACCAGCCCGGCGCGCTAGCTTGGTGAGGGATTCGCTATCGAGCCCAGGCATGACTATCGCGCCCTGGCTATCTTTGACAAAGCCACCGCCGGGTAGAGGGAGAGGGGCGCCATTGGCCGTGCCCACGCCCATTACTATCAATTCGGCCCCCGCATCCTGCACAGCCTCAGCAATGGAGCTAGTTTGGCTCGCGCTCACTCCATCGGTCAGCAGTACTATGCGGCCGCCGATAATGCCTCCGGATTTCAATAGCTCTAATGCGAGCTCAATAGCGCTCTGGGCATCACTGCCAGGTACCGGCATCATGTCGGGATTTAGCGCCGGTAGTAAGTTAATAATTGTAGGGTGATCATCAGTCAGTGGGGTTACCACGTGGGCGTCACCGGCAAAGGCGATTAGGCCAGTCTGTCCCTCATCACGCTCTTGCAGCAGGTCGATAATGTTCTGCCGTGCTCGGTCAATGCGAGAGGGTGCTACATCAGCCGCTTTCATTGAATAGCTGAGATCGAGCACAAGCAGCAGAGCCGCCTCCCGCTGATGAACAGGTTGCTGAATTTTGCTGACACTGGGCCCGACCAGGGCGACCACTGCCAGTAGCCAAGCGATTAATATCCAAGGCAGATAGTTACGCTGACGAATGGCCGCCTGTTCACCGACTAAGTGCTGCAGCAATTCAGGCGCGATCACTGAACTCCAGCTACCGGCGCGTTTGCGGCTATACCACAGCGCTATAAATAATACCGCGCAGGGCAATAGTGCCCAGAGCCATTCGGGCCGCATTAGATGAAGGCCGCCAATAGTCATGCTTTGTTTCCTGTAATGCGGGGGCTGCGCAACAGGCCGCTTTGCTGGCAGCGGTATAGGGCGAGAAAAAAGCTCAGCAAGAGAGCGACTGCTAATGGCCAGTGCGCTAAAGATTGACGGGGTCTAAACACCGAAGCGTCTTGCTCTACTGGCTCCAGTTCATCCAGCATTTGATAAATAGCTGCCAGTTCTTTTGGATCGCGAGCTCTGAAATAACGCCCGCCGGTTAACTGGGCAATCTCGCGCAGTGCCTCCTCATCCATGTCGGCAGAGGGATTCACTTGGCGGCTGCCAAAACTGGAGCCAAACAAGCCCGGCATGGTCATCTGGTCAGCGCCGATACCAATGGTGTAGATCCGAATATCGAGGTCCCTTGCTAAGCGCGCTGCCTCTAAAGGCTGGACGGAGCTGGCGTTGTCTTGCCCATCGGTGAGCAGGATGAGTACTCGGCTCTGTGCGGGGCGTTCTTTTAGGCGCTTAACGGCTAAACCTATGGCATCGCCAATCGCTGTCTCTTGACCGGCAAAGCCAAGCTGGGCCTCTTCAAGAAAACGCTGCACAGTGGCAGTGTCAAAGCTCAGTGGCGATTGAACATAAGCGTGACTGCCGAATAATATCAGCCCCAAGCGGTCGCCCTGGCGGCGCGCAATAAAATCAGCTCCGACAGCTTTAACAGCATCGATACGGCGTACATAGCGCTGGCTGACCTGCATATCTTCGATGCGCATACTGCCGCTGAGGTCAACAGCGAGCATCAGGTCGCGGCCGCTGTTGGGTAATTCGACCGGGTCACCAATCCACATGGGGCGAGCCGAGGCGATCAGTAAGCAGATCCACAGCAGACTCAGAGCAATTAGTGCCAGGCGCCCAGAGCTTGCTGTAGTGCTTGCGCTGCGCTCACTGAGCTGCTGCCACTGATCAAAGAAGGGGGCGCGCAAGGCCAGCTGCTGGCTGCGCGTGGCAGGCAATAGGCGCCGCAGCAACCAAGGTAAAGGTAGCAGCAGAAATAACCAAGGCCATTGCCATTCAATCATGAGGCGGCCCTATGTCGTAAAATCCATTGTTTTGCACTGCGGTGCAAGTGTTCTATCTCAGCCGGCTTAACAGCGCTGTTTTTTGCATATAGCTGGGTGTTTAGGCTCTTGCTAAAGGCCTGCTGGTCGGGCTTGGGGTTAGTCTGCTGGAGAAAATCTAGCCAAGCCTGGCCGCTAAGTGCTGCTACATCTCGCTGAGGAAAACTGCGCAATGCTACGATCTTGAGCAAGCGGTTACATTCATTCAGGTAAGGCAAGTGCTCATTAGCAGCGATTGATTGGTAGCAGTTCTCTAACTGGGCCACTGCAGTGCGGCGATAGCGGCGCCGGCGATGGCGCCGCAGAAGCAAGTAGAGGCCACTGAGCACTGCCACTAAGAAAAGTATTGCCAGTACCCACCAGCCCGGAGCGGGGGGCCACCAATGTGGATCGGCCGGTAGGCGAAGCGGGGCCAGTTGTGCTAAGGGATCTTGTGATTGCATGCTAGCGTCCCTCCGCGCCGTAATAGCGCTGTAACACAGCAAAAGGGGAGTCGCTTGTTGACAGCTCTAATAAAGGAATCCCAAGCCGCTGCATACTGGCTGTTAGATTGTCTGCTCGGATACGGGCGCTTTGCGCATAGTTTTTGCGCAGGGTTTTATCAGCGGTATTGAGCTGGGTGCGTCTTTGGCCATCGGTGACCGCATAGAGTCCGGCTTGAGGCAGTTCGCGCTCCAGCGGGTCAGAACAGGCAAAGGCCGTTATCTCGGTGTGTTGAGCTAGTTGATAGAGGTGCTTTTGTGCGCGAGTTTCATTTGCACCCTGAAAATCGCTGATCAAATAGATACTGCTGCCTGGCCGCGCCACATGACGTAGTTGTGACAGCATGTCGCTGAAGCTATTCGCAGAATGGATATTTTTCAGTGGCAGTAGCTGATTGTAATGAGCGATTTCTGAGAGAATCGCCAGCACTGTTTTACGGCTGCGGCGAGGGCGAATCTCGCGGTGTTGCTGCTCGTTAAATACTAGGGCACCTACGCGATCGCCGTTAGCTAATGCGCTCCAAGCTATTAAGCTGGCTATATGCGCAGCGAGCACCGATTTGAAACAGTGCTGTGAGCCAAAAAACTGGCTGTTGCGCTGATCAATAGCAATCAGTACAGGGCGCTCCCGTTCTTCGCGGAATAGTTTGGTATGGGCGTCGCCGGTTCGTGCAGTCACGCGCCAATCGATACTGCGAATATCATCTCCAGGCTGATAGGCGCGCACTTCTTCGAAGTCAATGCCACGGCCGCGGAAATTACTTTTGTTGGGCCCAGCCAGTGCGCTCAGGGCACGTTTTCGTCGCCATAGCTGCAGCTGCACAGCATAAAAACGCTGTGCGATCAGAGTGGCCAGATCGACATATGCGCCAGTGGCGGGTTGCTGCATCTTATTGGCTGGCATGCTTGGCTGCTCAGGCAACGGGTACTAAAGCGGTCAGTTCACGGATCACTTGGTCGCTAGTGACACCATTGGCTTCAGCTTCGAAGCTCAGAATTAAACGGTGCCGCAAGACGTCAGCGGCGACTGCTTGCACGTCATCGGGGCTGACAAAGTCCTGGCCTTTGAGCCAGGCGTGGGCGCGGGCACAGCGATCGAGTGCGATGGTGGCCCGAGGGCTGGCGCCGTATTCAAGCCACTCTGCCAGTTGGGAGGAGTAGGCAGAAGGATCACGTGTGGCGACCACGAGCTGCACAATGTATTCCTCCACCGCTTCGGCCATATGCAGAGCCAGTACCTCAGAGCGAGCGGACATCACCGCCGCCTGGCTGAGTGAGGGCGCAGCTTCGGTGTTGTGCTGGGCTGCTTCAGCCCGAGTCAGGCGCAATATGTCCCGCTCTGCTTGAGCGTCGGGATAGCCGACTTTAACGTGCAGTAGGAAACGGTCCAGCTGGGCTTCCGGTAGTGGATAGGTACCCTCCTGCTCAATGGGGTTTTGGGTAGCCATCACCAGAAACAGCTCCGGCAGATTGTAGGTCTTGCTGCCTACACTAACTTGCCTTTCTGCCATGGCTTCCAGCAGAGCAGACTGAACCTTAGCTGGCGCGCGGTTGATTTCGTCTGCCAACACTAAGTTGTTAAACACGGGTCCCTGTTGAAACTCAAAGCTTCCCGTTTGAGGGCGGTAAATTTCGGTGCCTGTCACATCCCCAGGCAGTAGGTCTGGCGTGAACTGAATGCGATGGAATGAGCCTTCAAGACCATCAGCCAGCGCTTTGATAGCCCGGGTTTTGGCCAGTCCAGGGGCCCCTTCCACCAATAAGTGGCCATCGGCGAGCAGGGCGATAATTAGCCGTTGCACCAAATGGGCTTGGCCAATAATTTGCTGGCTGAGCCAGTGTTCCAATGCTTTAAGGTCTGCGCTTGCCACGCTGTCTCCTATCGGGTCGCTATTTGTTATTGGGCTCGGCAGGGTGCCGGGTGTTGGCATAAAGGCAATGTGGACACCGAGCCTGCCAAGAGGCCGCATTTTAACTAAGCCCAGTTGCTAGGGCCACGGCTTTTCCAAAAGCCTTATGTGGACCCCTCTGAGACTCAATTGCTGTGCAAAAGTTCCAGCCGCAACAGGCTACAGTCACAACTCATTTGGGCTAGACTATCTCTGTGAGATAACAGAGCTGGCTGTGCCCGCTGGGGGTGCAGAGGCGTCCATTACAGGAGTTGAGAACCCCGATGGCCTGGGATGCACTGAAACAAAGTTTACTCAAAGACTTAGCCAAAAGAATCGAGAAGCGCAGTGATGTTGCGCACCGTCAATCACTGCATAATTTGGCGGCGGTATTTTTAAGTCGCTTTGCAGCTGAAGATATGCGGGGGCGCTCGGTAGAGAATCTTTACGGTTGTCTTTACGGTTTGCTGCGCTTTATGCACAGCTGGGACAAACCAGAGCCTAAGGTGCGGATTTTTAATCCGGAATTGCAGGGCCATGGCTGGGAAAGCAAGTACACCGTGGTGGCGGTGCTGTGCCGAGATATGCCCTTCTGTACAGCCTCGGTGCGAGGTGAGTTGAACCGGCGCAATATCCGCATTCACACACTGGCCAGTTGTAATGTGGTCACCGAGCGCGACTCAGATAATGCTTTGCTCTCTGTAGTGGATGACCAAGAGAGGGAAGATGATTCCGTCTCTCAGGAAAGTTTACTGTATTTTGAAATAGGTCGGCACTCGAATCCCGAAGAGCTAGAACAGCTGCGCAGTACGCTGACGGCTATTTTGTCTGAGGTCGCCCTTGTCGTAGACGACTTTCAAGAGATGCGGCAGCGCCTCGATGAGACCTCCAGCTTGGTTGAGGCGAGCAAGTGTATTGATGCCTCAAATCGAGAGGAAGCTCTGGCCTTTTGCCAGTGGTTGCGTCAAGACCACATGACATTTCTTGGCTATGAATACTTGAGCGTGCAGCGCAGCGGCCCTGGCTTCGAAGTAAAAGTTCAAGATGAGCTCAGTCTGGGCTTGTTGCGTGAACGTACTACGCACGGAGTTAAGGACTTAATCTCCGATCTTAATACCATGTCACCCGAAGAGTTGCAGCGCCGTCAATTGAGCTTTTCAAAATCTAGCCTGCGCTCCCGCGTTCACCGCTTAGCCTATCCCGATTACGTCGAAATTAAAGCCTACAATGATCAGGGTGAAGTGATCGGACAGCACCGTTTTATCGGATTATTTACCTCGACTGTTTACACCATGAACCCTTCGCTGATTCCGATTTTGCGGCGCAAGGTGGAACAGGTCATGGAGCTGTCGGGCTTGGAGTACGACGAGCACGATGGCCGCGAGTTGATGCGTGTGCTGGAACTATTCCCGCGCGATGAATTATTTCAATCCAGCGTCCGCGAACTCTATGACACCGTGGTGGCGGTTAACCAAATTCAAGAGCGGCGCCAAACCCGATTGTTTGTCCGCAAAGATGTGCACGCTAAGTTTGTAAACTGCCTCGTTTACATGCCCCGGGACCGCTATAACACTGAGCAGCGAGTCAAGATGCAAAACATTTTGAGCAGCGCTTTTGGTGCCGAAGAATCTGAATTTACCACACACTTTACAGAGTCCATTTTAGTGCGTTGCCACTACGTGCTGCGCGTCGACCCCTCCAATCCGAGGGACTACGATGTCAACGAAATAGAGGAGCAGATAGTGCAGGCCACACTCGCTTGGGAAGACCGCTTAAGGATCCGTTTAGTAGAAGAGTTTGGTGAGGAGCAGGGCGAGCACCTAGCGCGCAATATCGGCTCTGGTTTCCCGCCAGGTTATCGGGATGATTTTGATCCACGTGTTGCCTTGATGGATATTCGTCAGATTCTCTCATTAAAGCCCGGCAACGAACTGGTCTTGCGACTGTACCGGCTGCTGGAAGAGGGCGATGAAAAGTTACGTCTGCGTATCTATCACAGCGGCGACTCTCTACCACTGTCGGATATCATGCCTATCCTAGAGAATCTGGGCCTGCGGGTGGTTTCGGAGCGCCCCTATGGTGTGCGGGCTGCCGATAGTAAGCGTTACTGGATTCAAGAGTTTAGTCTTATTTACTCTCTAGTAAAAAATATCGACCTTGAGCAAGTGCGAGATGATTTCGAGGAAGCCTTTACTCGTATTTGGTTTGGCGAAGCCGAAAACGATTCATTCAACCGCCTCTTGTTGGGTACTCAACTCACCTGGCGTGAGATTGCTCTGCTGCGCGCTTATGCGCGCTATTTGAGGCAGATACAGTTCTCTTACAGTGTTGAGTACATTGCTGAGACCATGGCTAACCACCTGTCTCTCACTGACCATGTGATGGAGCTTTTCCTGACCCGATTTTCGCCAGTGTTCGATGGTGACGAGGGCTGGCGGGCCCAGCGCGAAGAAATTGTTGAAAAACGTATTTTGGATGCTTTGGAGCAGGTAGAAAACCTCAGTGAAGACCGTGTTATTCGTCAGTTTATTGCGGTGATTAAGGCCACCTTGCGCACCAACTTTTTCCAAGAGGGTGAGTCGGGCAAACTCAAACCTTACTTCTCCTTCAAATTGAATCCGCAGGCTATTCCGGACATGCCGGCTCCGGTGCCCATGTATGAGATTTTCGTTTACTCGCCCAGAGTTGAAGGTGTGCATCTGCGCGGGGGTAAAGTCGCTCGCGGTGGTCTGCGCTGGTCAGACCGCCAGGAAGACTTCCGCACCGAAGTCTTGGGCTTAGTTAAAGCACAGCAAGTGAAGAACTCCGTGATTGTCCCTGTAGGTGCCAAGGGCGGCTTTGTCGCCAAGGCCTTGTCGGCAGATATGTCCCGCGATGAAATTCAGCAGGAGGGCATTGAATGCTACAAAATGTTTATTCGCGGCCTCTTAGACATCACTGACAACCGAGTTGAGTCGGGTATTCAACGTCCATCTCAGGTGGTGGCAAAAGATGATGAAGACCCCTATATGGTTGTAGCGGCCGACAAGGGAACGGCGACGTTCTCGGATATTGCCAATGGCATAGCAGCTGAATATGACTTCTGGCTCGGTGATGCTTTTGCCTCGGGTGGCAGTGTTGGCTACGACCACAAAAAAATGGGCATCACCGCCCGCGGTGCCTGGGTCTCTGTACAGCGTCATTTCCGTGAGATAGGGATCGACGTGCAAAATGAAGACTTTACAGTAGTGGGTATTGGCGATATGGGCGGCGACGTGTTTGGCAACGGCATGCTGCGTTCCAAGCATATCCGCTTACTAGCCGCCTTTAACCACATGCATATTTTTGTTGATCCAGACCCCGATGCAGCGACCAGCTATACAGAGCGTGAACGGCTGTTTAAATTGCCGCGCTCAAGTTGGGCCGATTACAACAGTGAGTTGATTTCAGCTGGTGGCGGCATCTTTAACCGCAGTGCTAAGTCGGTGGTTATCAGCCCTCAAATGAAGGCTTGTTTCGATATTGAAGAAGATCACCTAACGCCCAATGATTTGATTTCGCGAATATTGCAGGCTCGAGTAGATTTGCTGTGGAACGGGGGCATTGGCACCTATGTCAAATCCAGCCTTGAGTCACATATGGATGTGGGTGATAAAGCCAACGATGGCGTTCGTGTCAACGCTAATCGTTTGCGCTGCCGTATCATTGGTGAGGGCGGCAACCTCGGCATGACACAATTATCTCGTGTGGAATACTGTCTCGGCGGTGGTCGTTCAAATACCGATTTTATTGATAACGCCGGCGGGGTCGATTGTTCTGACCACGAAGTTAATATTAAAATTCTGTTGAACGCGATAGTAGCCCGCGGTGATCTGACAGAGAAGCATCGCAATGAGCTGCTAGAGCAGATGACCGATAGCGTCACTCAGTTGGTACTTAAAAATAATTACCGCCAAACACAGGCTATCAGCTTGGCCGAACACCAAGCGCTTGACCGCAGTGGTGAATACCAACGCTTTATTAGCGATCTCGAATCAGCAGGGCGATTGAGTCGAGAGCTAGAGTTTATCCCTAGCGACGAGGAGTTGGCTGAGCGTCGCGGTCATGGCAAGGGCTTAACGCGACCGGAGCTCGCCATACTGGTGTCCTACAGTAAATCGATGCTTAAAGAAGAGTTAATTGCATCTGACCTTGGCGTGGATCCGCACCTCTCACATTCAGTGGCATCGGCATTCCCCTCAGAGCTAGTAGAGCGCTATGGCGAAGAATTGTTAGAGCACCGCTTGCACCGTGAGATTCTTTGCACCCAGGTTGCCAATGATATTGTCAACCGCATGGGGCTGACTTTTGTAGAACGTCAGCGCAAAGCTACCGGCGCCTCGGTGGCGGATGTCGCTAGAGCGTATACGGCTATTATGGAAGTGTACGCCATCGCCAAACTCTGGGATGAGATAGAAGCGCTCGATAACCAAGTCGATGCTAAGGTGCAGCTGGACATGATGTTGCACCTGATACGGCTAGTGCGGCGCGCAGTACGCTGGTTGCTGCGTAACCGTCGTCACCAATTAGCGCCGAGTGCCAGCATTGCTGAGTTTGGCGAAGGTGTGGCTGTTCTGCGGCAGTCGATCCCAGATCTACTGCAGGGGCGCCTCTTGCAGCAATACCAGGTGCTTGAGAGTCATTATCGTGAGGCCGGTGTCAGTGAGGATTTGGCACGACAGGTGGCTAGCGCAGTACAGTCTTATACCGCACTAGGGATTATTCAGGCCTCTAGCGAAACAGCTGCGCCCTTGCGGCAGGTAGCCGAGCTCTACTTCTACTTAGGTGAAAAACTGGAGCTTGACTGGTTCAGCGGCCAGATACTCAGTAGCAAGATTAATAATGAGTGGCAGGCGATGGCCCGCGATACTTATCTTGAAGATCTTGAATGGCAGCAACGCACCCTGGCAGTAGGCGCTTTGAGGCACATGGATGATCAGGGTGATGTCGAAGCTTGTATTGGGCAGTGGGCTGAGCAGGAGGCGGTATTACTAAAACGCTGGCGTGAAATGCTGAATGAGCTTCACACCACGACTGCGCCGGACTTTGCCATGTTTGCCGTGGCCAACCGTGAGCTCTTAGATCTTGCTCAGAGCAGTGTTCGTGGCTGACCCGGCAGATAGTTAAGTGGGTTTTCTAATGTTGCCCTGTTGTCTCAGTAAGTCTTGAGATTACAGGGCGCGGAGTTTGTGCACGCCTGACACTCCGGTCAGGCCGTCCCATTGATCACTGCGGCCTTCACGCCAGCCAGATATCCAGTTATAACGCTGTTGCTCATTCGCGTGCGGACAAAAATCCTGACTGCGACCGGATACTCCGGCCTGATAGCCACGATCATAGGCCCTGCTGCTCATGTCGCGTTTCTGTCTTCTCATAAGAACTTGCCTCCATTGGCAATTGGACACAAAATCCGCCGAGTGAATCCCTGCACCTTGAGCGCAGAGTGCTCGACGGTTTGTGGGTCTGTTACCCGTATTGCGTCTTAAGTTATATAACAATACAGCGAAGCGGTGCCCAAAGGCACAGTTCCATCAAAGCAGAGGCTATCCATTAAGTCGACTAACCTTTTGGAATAAGCACGGGCCTTGATATAGCCTTCAATGTAGATATTAGGGCAATTGCACAATAACTTGTCTTGTGCGCGGCCCGTGGCGGTGTTCCCAGAGGTAGATTCCCTGCCAAGTGCCAAGCATCAACTGGCGATTTTGAAAGGGAATGCTGAGCTGAGTGGCGGTCAGAGCTGACTTAATATGAGCCGGCATATCATCACTGCCTTCTAGCGTGTGGGTATACAGTGGGTCCTGCTCTGGAACCAAGCGGTTGAGCCAATTTTCCAGGTCGCTGCGTGCGCTGTCATCATAATTTTCTTGGATTAACAGGCTAGCGGAGCTGTGTCTGATAAACAGCGTACACAAACCCTCATCCTCTGTTGATTGCTTAAGTAGTGCGGCAACTAATTCGGTGAAAGGCTGCAAGCCTTGCCCGCGCACGGAAATATTAAGTGTTTTAATCAAACTGCTTTACTCTGTGTGGCTTGTTGTATCGTAAAAGTGACAGGGCTGTTATGGTCCTAGGTGACCGTCATGATAAAGCTGGGCTAGTTTGCTGTATATGCTAACACCAAGCCCTTCAATATCAGCTAATCAGTGCTCAGTCGTAGAGCGACTTCGAGCTTTGAATTCATTGTATAAGTTTAAAACTGTTGAGGGCTAAGAGTATGAAGCAAAGCATTTCAGAGAATCTGCCAGACTGGATTAAAGATCACCTGACACGCTATATCGAGAGTGATGGTGAGGATGGCCATTACTGGGATGCGACCCTAGGCGGCGGCGAAGGCATGATTACCACCTTATTGCTCACAACTCTCGGTCGAAAATCAGCTGAACCTTTAACTATCCCCTTGATTTATGGCAAGGCAGGGGATGGGTACTGTGTCATTGCCTCGAAGGGTGGCGCTCCAGCGCATCCGGCATGGTTCCTCAACTTGGAAGCAAACCCAGAAGTACATGTTCAGGTAGCGGCTGATAAGTTCAAGGCCAAAGCACGTGTAGCAGTGGGACAAGAGCGCGAAGCCTTATGGCAGCAGATGGTCGATAGTTACGCGCCCTATGCTCAGTATCAAGCTGCCACCGAGCGCCGTATTCCTGTTGTGGTATTAGAGCCACTATAAGCACAAGTGATGCTGGCTGAGCTTTTCATTAACTGCGATTTTCTTGCCTCAGGTTTGCGGATTGCAGCGTAGTAGCACTGTTACTACCTGTTACGCTATTACAGGCTAGGCTAATTGCAGATAGAAACTTGCCATGGCAAGAGTCACTCAGCATAATGCGCAACTTCTTCAGCTCAGCCGCCCGTAGCTCAGCTGGATAGAGCAATCCCCTCCTAAGGGATAGGTCGCAGGTTCGACTCCTGCCGGGCGGGCCAAAACCCCAGTAAAATCAACTGCTTGTCTTGGCGACTCCTTGCTAACTTTTGTTGGTAGTGGCCAGTTAGTGGCCAGACAAAATGCAGGGCTTCAAGGCGCTGCATAGTTATCGGGTGGTAGGCATTTCTATCTACCCTAGAGATGGCGCAGATGTTGACACCCTAATCAGAAAGGTAGACGAGGCGATGTATGCTGCTAAAAATAGCGGTAAAAACGCTTATCACTCTGCCAGTAGTCATTGCTAGCTCTTACTTTATTAAAAGCTGTCTTTGTAACAGGTCGTCAGTCCTTGTTTAAATATTACTGCCTTGCTGTTCGCTGTTTGCGCCGGCTAAATCCTCATCACTCATAATGATGTCGTGATAGCTGCCACCAGCGGGAATCATCGGATACACGTTTTCTTCGGGGGCTACGATGACGTCGAGCAGGTAGGGTTCATCCGGGTCGGCGAGCATACGGGTAAAGGCGGCGTGTAAGTCTTCTTTGCGAGTTACCCGCGCTGAGCTGACTCGGTAACCTTCGGCTATTATTAAAAAATCAGGGTAGATATCTTCCTCTCCATCAGCTTTTACTGAGCAGAATGGGTCTGAAAGTGAGGAGCTGGCGCGGTTTTTTTGATAAATCATGTCTTGCCACTGCCGCACCATACCCAGCCATTGGTTATTAATAACGACTACCTTGACGCCCAGTTTAAAACGATGGCAGGTGGCTAATTCATGTACGGTCATATTCAGCGAGCCGTCGCCATCAATGTCAATAACGCAGCGCTCAGGAAAGGCAGCTTTGGCGCCGATGGCGGCGGGTAAGCCGTAACCCATAGTGCCAAAGCCTGAGCTGCTTAAAAAAGATCGGGGTCGGGTTGACTGATAGTGCTGCATGGCCCACATCTGGTGCTGACCAACACCTAGACTGACGATGGCATCGCCTTTAGTGATTTGTGACAACATAGCTATGGCAAATTGTGGGCTGATAAGATCGCTTTGCGGTACAGGATAAGGCCAGTCTTGTTTCCACTTTGTTACCTGCTGGCACCACTCGCGTTGCTGGCATGCTTCACTGCCAGCAACTAATTGCTGCAGAGCTAGGCGAACGTCAGCACAGATGGGCAGGGTGACGGCTTTGTTTTTATTGAGTTCTTTGCGATCTATATCAATATGGATGATGCGCCCGTCTTGTATAAACTCCTCTACATTCCCAGTTACTCGGTCGTCAAAGCGCACCCCTACGGCAATAACCAGGTCGGCTTTATTGATCGCGGTGTTGGCGTATTTAGAGCCGTGCATACCCAGCGTATGCAGTGCCAGTGGGTGATCTGGTGGAAAGCTGCCGTGGCCCATTAAAGTCGTCGTTACGGGTATTTGGCACAGTTGTGCCAGTTCTAATAATTCGGCCTCGGCCTTGGCGCTGGCAATACCGCCGCCGGCATAGAGTACGGGGCGCTGCGCCTCTTTTATCATGCGCAAGGCCTGTTCAAGTTGCGTTGGGCTAATACGGGCCCGAGCTGGCTCGGGTGGCTCTATTACGGCAGGAATGCGGGGAGGGGTGTAGTTGCCCTCCGAGTCCCGGGGGTAGTGTTGTTGTATATCTTTGGGTATGTCTATCAAAACCGGGCCAGGGCGATTGCCGCCGGCAATGGCAAAGCTTTCGCGTACAATTTCAGGAATATCGAATACTTTGCTGACGAGATAGTTTTTCTTGGTGATGGGTTCAGTAACGGCAACGATGTCGACTTCCTGAAATGCATTCTTGCCCAATAAGTGGCTGGGGACATTGCCGGTGATACAGACAATACCCACTGAGTCACTCATGGCATCGGCAATACCGGTAACCAAGTTGGTGGCGCCGGGTCCCGAGGTGGCTAGGCACACGCCAACTTTACCCGTGCTACGGGCAAAGCCCTGTGCCGCGTGAACAGCGCCTTGCTCGTGTTCTGTGCGAATACAGCGGATGCCAAATTCGGCTAGCACATCGAAAATTTCAAGATTGGCGCCGCCGGGGTAGCCAAAAATCAGATCAACGCCCTCGGCTTGTAATGCCTTGGCCAAGAGCTGTGCGCCACGTAGTGCAAGGTTGCGCTGTTTGGCACTAATGTCGCTGAGAGCGCTGCCGCTGACTGTGCCTTGATTGGCGTAGGTGACATCATCCACGGAGTGATTAGTCATAGAGAGTCCTGTTATGAGCAAATTGAGGGCAGCTTGGAGACCGCCTGAGCTTCATCTGTATGATGCGGGCTGCCTTAAATACCTCACTGTTGGCGCGAGAGCGCATGTGTTGCAGCAATTACCCACAGCTCAACAGCCATTCTGCCAGCAGCTACAGTTGTCTATTACTCTGCAAAAGCTTGCTAGTACTGTAGCGAATCACAGTGATTTTAGCAGTCTTCAGTAGCCTGCTCACTCAGTCAGACAAATAATATTCGACCGTTGAAACCACCCGAATCTTCTTAATGTGGGGGTTGTTTCTATCGCGAGGGCTGATACTAAATTGTCCCTGAGAGGCTTTCTTGATTTTACCCAGTTTGCTATCAGAGTCTTTAGCAAATTTTTGCGCCACTTCTCTGGCTTGCCGAGTGGCCTCTTCAATCATTTCAGGTTTGATTTTGTTCAAGCTGTTATAGATATATTCAGTTTGTGATTCGTAGTCGCCAGCGGTGAAGACGATACCTTGTTTTCCGAGATCAGAGAGTTTGCCCATTACAGCGCGCACAGTTTCTATCTTTGTTGAATAAACAGTGACCGTTTGCATCGCCGTATAGCGGAACTTGGCTTGGTCATTACTGCCCCATTGTTGAGCAGATCTATCGGTGATGGCTGGTGATGAGAAGCTTATTTCATCAGCTGAAATGCCATTTTTGATTAGAAAGTTTCTTATTTTTAAGGTGTTGTGATCGATTAAATTGTACAGCTCTTCAAGGTCGTTACTGGCCGCGCTAAATTGGATTGGCCATAGCACAATATCTGAGCCAAGTTCTCTTTCTGAGAGACCTTTGACGGTGACGCTTCTCTCAAACTGTTTGACCTGCACCGCGGCATTGCTCAGTTGATAACCCAGAGCAGCTAAGCCAATGGCAATAAAAAAACCTAATATTAACGCGCTACCGGTATTGATTTTCGACATCTTTAGTTCCTCTAGATACTGCGTTGCCAACTGTGTATGTTGATGGACCTAGTATGGAAAGTACTGCACTGGCTATGAAAATGTTGTAACAGCTTACTCCAAACAGCTGGAGTGCAGTGTTGTAAGCTGCACAGCACTGTCATTAGACCGCCAGCTAAGAATACATGTACTTCCACTATTATAAAAACTAAGCTGCTAACTGCCCTATATCAGCGTGATTTAGTCTCAATCTAAGTTTGAACAAGGAGCCACACCATGACCGATAAGCCAAAGTTGACCTCCGTCTCAGGCTGTCCCATCGCCAACAACCAAGATAGTGTCACAGCCGGTCCTCGCGGGCCGATGCTGTTACAGGATGTTTGGTTCTTGGAGAAGCTGGCGCATTTTGATCGTGAAGTGATTCCAGAGCGCCGTATGCATGCAAAGGGCTCCGGAGCTTTTGGCAGTTTTACTGTTACCCACGACATTAGTAAGTACACAAAAGCAGCTTTGTTTAGCGAGGTGGGCAAGCAGAGCGATATGTTTGTGCGTTTTTCAACGGTTGCTGGAGAACGTGGTGCAGCTGATGCTGAGCGCGATATTCGCGGCTTTGCCATGCGCTTCTACACCGAGCAGGGCAACTGGGATCTAGTGGGTAATAATACGCCGGTATTTTTCTTTCGGGACCCGCTCAAGTTTCCAGACTTGAATCACGCGGTTAAGCGCGATCCCCGGACAAACTTGCGCAGCGCAACAAATAATTGGGATTTTTGGACTGGTCTACCCGAGGCATTACACCAGGTCACAATTCTGATGAGTGATCGAGGCATTCCAGCTTCCTACCGCCATATGCATGGCTTTGGCTCTCATACCTTTAGCTTTATTAACGCGGATAATGAGCGCTACTGGGTTAAATTTCATTTTAAAACCCAGCAGGGCATTAAAAACTTGAGTGATCAAGAAGCCGCTGAGCTGGTCGGCAGAGACCGCGAAAGCTCACAGCGGGACTTATACGAAGCCATTGAGAATAAGGACTTCCCGCGCTGGACCATGTATGTGCAAATTATGCCGGAAGCCGAGGCCGCGACCGTGCCCTACCACCCATTTGATTTAACCAAAGTGTGGCCAAAAGCCGATTACCCCTTAATGGAAGTGGGTTACTTTGAGCTGAATAAAAACCCAGAAAACTATTTTGCGGATGTGGAACAAGCAGCGTTCAACCCAGCACATATTGTTCCAGGCATTGGCTTTTCACCTGATCGTATGCTGCAGGGCCGCTTGTTCTCTTATGGTGATGCGCAGCGCTATCGTTTGGGCGTGAACCATTCTCAGATTCCCGTGAATACGCCGCGCTGCCCATACCACAGCTACCACCGTGATGGCGCTATGCGGGTAGATGGTAACCAAGGCAGTCGCTTGCACTATGAGCCCAATAGCCAGGGTGAGTGGCAGGAGCAGCCAGATTTTTCCGAGCCGCCTTTGGCTTTAGAGGGCGCGGCTGATCGCTTTGATTACTGGGCAAGCGAGCCGGATTACTTCAGTCAGGCTGGCAATTTATTTCGTTTGATGAGTGCCGAACAACAGCAAGTGCTGTTTGAGAATACCGCAAGGAATATGAATTCTGTGCCAGATGAGATAAAGCTTAAGCACATCCATCATTGCATGCAGGCTGATCCGGCCTATGGTGAGGGTCTTGCTAAAGCCTTAGGGCTTGAAGTAGCTGTCTGATAGACAGTTCTCTAGTTGCGGCTGGGAACTTGACTGATTTTTAGGCACAAAAAAAGGCAAGCTATGACAGCTTGCCTTGATCAGGGAATACTTTAGCTATTAGATAGCTAGAATATTCTCAGCTTGAGGGCCTTTTTGGCCTTGAGTTACAGTGAACTCGACCTGTTGACCTTCAGTCAGTGTTTTGAAGCCAGAGCCGGTGATGGCGCTGAAGTGTGCGAAAACGTCTGGGCCAGATTTTTGCTCAATAAAGCCAAAACCTTTTGACTCGTTAAACCATTTTACGGTGCCAGTAGTTGTATTAGACATAACAGATTATCCTGTAGATAAATATAAAGTTGCCTTCATGAGGCATGAATAGCGGGAAAAATAGACTAAGATTTAAAACTACAAGGACGAAGAACTACAAGAGGCGACGCGATGGAGAATATAAAAACAGGTTTACTTTCTAGCTGCGAACAAAGATATAGGTAGTTAGGACTTAAGTCAAAGGCTTTCTTGTAAATAATAACATTAAGCAGTGAGCCCTTTTTTATTATTAAGCTATGCAGTCCGCTTTGTAGGCATTGAGAGCAGTTGCTTAGCCTCAAAAGATCGCCTGTTATACCCCACAGAAGACCTCGCTCTCTGCAGAAGAGCTATTTTCATCGTACTCTAAGGATATGTCGCCCTGTTGATTGTGGTCGATTATGGTATCCTCCTGCCCCAAAGTTTTCAGAAGGTGGCTTTAAGGCCCTGATAAAACTGAATAAAACTGTTATTAAATGTTTTTTGGCCGGCTAGTTTTTGCTTGTGTCGCTTGCTTTTTTATTCGATAGCGAAACGTTTAATTATTGTGACATCTAAGGATCTTGCTATCTGTTTGTCCATTTCCGGGTCCCTAGTTCGCCTGATTTTAGGCTGAATCTTCCTTCTGTTGCTGCTTTATGTGGCGCTTTGCTGCGCTGATTAGACGAGTGTTGGTCCATCACTGCCGGCCGATAGCAGTGTTTTTGCTTGCTGGCGGCGGCTAGTTATACCCAATGGAGGTTGAGGTTTGAACGAGAACGGATTTACTCAGTTTTCAACAGTCACCGTGCTGTTGCTACTGCTGGCCTTCTATGGCGGCACCTATTTGTTGACCTTGTTGATCCGTAAAGACAAAGAGGACACGGCCGGCTTTATGGTTGCTGGGCATCAAGTGGGCTTTGGTATGGGGGCGGCCAGCATGACGGCGACCTGGATTTGGGCGGCGTCTTTTTATGCCGCGGCGACATCCGGCTACACCTATGGCGTATCGGGGCCGATTCACTACGGCCTTTGGGGCGCTTTGATGATTCTGTTTATCTATCCTTTTGGCCGCCGCTTCCGTCAATTGGCACCTAATGGCCATACCTTGGGTGAGCTGATTCATGCGCGACACGGACCCTCGAGCCAATTGATCCTAGCGGGCTCTAATGTCTTAGGCAGCATCATCAGTTTGATGGTGAATTTTACCGCAGCCGGTGCCTTAGTGTCGGTCTTGTCGCCGCTGTCCTTTCAGGCCGGTGTGCTAATTGCAGGTGTGGGCGTTTTGTCCTACACCTTGACCTCGGGCTTCAGAGCCTCGGTTTTTACTGACTTTGCCCAATTGATTGCTTTGATGGCCATTGCAATCGTTATTATCCCTGCAGTGTTATTTTCAGCTGGGGGGCCGAGCATGATGGTAGAGGGGCTAAGTCGCATGACGGATGAGCAGGCCAGCATGCTTTCAGTCGACGCCATCATGAATCAGGGAGCACCATTTTTTGTTGCCGTGCTAGCTTACGCAATCGGCAACCAAACAATTTCTCAGCGCCTGTTTGCGGTGCGTAAGAAAAACATCAAATCGACCTTCCTGACTGCAACACTTGGTTATGGTGCTATCGTGATCGGTTTGGGGATGATTGGTCTGATGGCTTTATCGGTGGGTATTGAGCCTATTGATGGCAATATGAACAACTTAATCCCGCAGATGGTTTCCACCTATCTACCGCCTGTATTCGTGGCGCTGTTCTTTATATTAGTTATTGGCTCGCTGTCTTCTACAGCGGATTCCGATCTCTCAGCCCTGTCTGCGATTATGATGGCTGATGTGTATGGCAAGAATATCGCTAAAGATGATCCTAATCCTAAAGTAATGCTGCTGATAGGGCGGGTGACAATGATTGTGGCAACAGTCGCCGGCCTAATCTTTGCCAGTTTCTCGCTCGATATTCTGGTCATGTTGGTATTTGTGGGCGCGCTATGGGGCTCAATTGTTTTCCCAGTGATCATTAGTTGCTTCTGGAGCAGGGTGTCAAACGCTGCCTTTACCTGGTCGGTTCTGGTTGCCATGCTGATGTTCTGTATTGCGCGATTCGAGCTGCTAGAAATGAGCGGTCTGACGGTGCAGCTCTTTGAATTCCTCGCCTCTGTTGGGGCTTCAGTAGTGATTGGCCTGATGATCTTTGGTTTCTTTGGTCGTGCTGCAGGCTTGTTAGCGGGTGCTTTGACACTTGTTGCGATGCTGGTATTTGCTACAGGTTTCTTGCGCGATTATATGGTGCTGGTTGCTTCGTTGACGGCATATGGTACTAGCGCGATTGTTTGTACTGCGATGACGCTACTCAGCAATGAGCGCTTTGACTTTGATTTAATTAAAAAACGTGTCGGAAATTACGACGACATTGCAGAAGAAAACTCTGCCCTAATACCGGAGGGAGTATAATGAGTAACGAGTTGGTATATGCCACTTATATTCTTGTTTGGCCTGCCTTGTCCCTAATTGTTCTATCAGTGATTTGTGGCGCGGTGATTAGGGACCTTCGCAAGGCTCGAAAATCAGATGATGATTTAATTTAGGGCGCGCTGTTGCGCTCGATACTGTGTGAGCTCTTGCTCAAATAGTAAGGACGGCCAATTTTAGCGCTCGAAAGTGGGCGTTGGAGATGGGCCTTAAGAAAATACTCTTCACAAAAAAAAGGCGGCAGGAGCGCGCTAGATGATGCGCCCCTGCCGCCAATCCCTATTGGATCGAAAGTGCTTGCGCTAAATTACTTGCTGGGTGCTTTGGCGAAGCGCAGATAGGGCAGTTTAATATCTAGTTCGCCAAACTTCTCCTTGGCCTGTGCATCGTCGAGGCTTAGTGCAACTATCACATCTTCACCAGGAACCCAGTCAGCTGGGGTGGCGATCGCGACACCATCAGTGGTTTGGATAGCATCTAAAGCCCGCAAAATTTCTGCGAAGTTACGACCTACCGACATGGGGTAAGTCATGGTCAGGCGAATTTTTTTGTCAGGGCCAATGATAAATACGGTTCGTACAGTCGCGCTGTCTGCAGGTGTTCTGCCGTCGGGTAGGTAAGCCTCTGCAGGTAGCATGTTGTAGAGCTTAGAGACCTTCAGTGAGGTATCGTCAATGATCGGGAAGTCGGCTTGAGTGCCAGCAAAGGCTTCAATGTCGCGCACCCATTTTTTGTGATCATCGACACTGTCTACCGATACACCCATGACCTTGGTGTTGCGCTTATTAAACTCAGGGACAAGTTTGGCGACTGCAGCGAACTCAGTGGTGCAGACCGGGGTAAAGTCCTTGGGGTGTGAAAACAGAATAGCGTAGCTATCGCCAATCCAATCGTGCAGTGACAGCTCGCCGGCGGTGGAATCCGCTGTAAAATCTGGTGCAATATCATTAATTCTAATAGCCATTGATAAAGTCCTCTTTAGTCATAAGCCAATAGCTGAAACGCTAGCATTGCGCTGCGTAAGCAGGTTGGGGTGTTGATGGGGTTTTTATAGACCGACTGCATATTAGGCAGTGCTCGCCTTCTTTGCAGCATATGGTGCCATGATTACATCTACTAATGACAGTTTCGGCGCCAATAAGTTCCCTATAAGTACATCGAAAGCTCTATGAGAGGGGTTTATTGTCAGCTGATCAGCTAATTTTGCTCCACTGTGCGACTAGGCTTAGGCTTTTTGCTTGCGCTCCCTTGCAATCACTGCGGTGGCGTATCAATCTATCGGCCATTATTGTCGGTGCGGGTCGCCGGCATATCTTTGCTTTATTTTTTTGAGGTGGAACCCCTTTGCGCTACATGCTTAGTGTCATTTACCTTAGCTTGGTCACAGTATTAAGCACTGTTGCTTTATCGTCTCATGCGGCCACAAGCCTTGAGCATTATCGCAGCCAATACAGCGAAGCTTTAGAGGCACTTAAGCGGGGGCGAAATACAGATTATCAGCGACTGCGCTCTAGCTTAGATGATTACCCTTTAGCTATTTATCTTGATTATCAGGACCTGCGTCGTAACTTAGCATCGCTGCAGCTATCACAAGCACAAGATTTTCTGCGGGCCAGTGAGGGTTCCCCGCTTTATTTGCGCTTCTTATCGGCTTATCTCGACCAGCTTGGCAAACAGCGACAGTGGCAGAGCTTTTTAAGCGTCATGCCGCAAGAGCCCAATAGCATCGAACTGAAGTGTTATTACTTTCGTGCTCGTTTGGCTAGTGGTGCCAAGGATGTCGCCTGGGAAGGGGCTGAGAGTCTTTGGGTTTATGGCCGTTCACGGCCTAAAGTCTGTGATCCGCTGTTCGATGCCTGGATAAAAGATGGGGGCCTTGATGATCGCATCGTTTGGACTCGTATGCTCAATGCCTTTGATGCACGACAGTCTTCATTAATGCGCTATGTGGGACGTAAGAGTAGCGAGGCCTTGAGGCCCTGGTCGGACAAGTTGCAGCAGGTCTACGCCCACCCAGAGCGTATGCGGCAGCTGTCTTTGTCCGCTAAAAGTGCTTATGCCAGTGATATTGTTAGCCATGGCTTGGCCTATTTAGCGCGTTATAATCAGGCTATGGCAATTCGATATTGGCAGCAGTATCAGTCTGAGTTGAGTTTTAGCTTGCCGCAACAGCGCAAGATTGAAGCTGCTATTGTGCGCCACAGCCTTTTTGCTAAAACAGTCGATAATCTGGACTGGGTAGATCAAGCCCTAGCTCGCCTTAAGCAGGATGATTTAGTCGAGATCCGTTTGCGCTTAGCTCTGAGCAAGCAGGACTGGGCAGTCGTTGCTCAAATGCTGCCTCTGCTCTCAGAACAAGCTCGTGATGCCAGTGTGTGGCGCTATTGGCAGGCCTATGTCTGGGAACAGCAGGGCGAGAAGGCCCTTGCACATCAAGCCTATTCTGCGCTGGCAAAGGAGCGAGATTATTACGGCTTCTTGGCGGCCGACCGGCTGGGCCTAGCTTACAGTTTCAATAACAGCAGTGTTGCCCTGTCAGACTTTGAGCGTGACAAATTATTGAGCTCGGCTGCTGTACAGCGCATTGTTGAGTTGCGCTTCCACGAGCAAATCAGCAACGCTCACTCTGAGTGGTATCAGCTGACCCTCGCTACAGAAAACGACTATCTGCTGTCTTTAGCGGTACTGGCACAGAGCCAAGGTTGGCATCGCATGGCCATTGATGCCGCCAATCGAGCCAAAGCTTGGGATGCATTAGCGCTGCGTTTTCCCATGCCCTATGAAGAGACTTTTATGCGCTATGCTACGCAGCGCAAGGTGGCTGGCAGCGAACTGCTCGCGATTGCGCGACGAGAAAGCGCCTTTTATCCTCAGGCCCGCTCACCGGTAGGCGCTCGCGGCCTGATGCAGATTATGCCGGCCACGGGTCGCGAGGTTGCTAAGTCACTAGGTGTGGCGCATCGCGATACTGCGCTCTATGAAGTGGAGCATAACGTCCTACTAGGCAGTGAATACTATCGTCGCTTATTAGAGCGCTTTAATGGCAATCGAATTTTTGCTTTAGCGGCTTATAACGCTGGTCCAAGTAGGGTGGATTTATGGCGGCGCAGTAGGGCGAAGATTGCTGTGCCAGCAGAGGTCTGGGTTGAGACCATTCCCTATCGTGAGACACGCAACTACGTACAGGCGGTATTGGCTTATAATGCGGTGTTTCGCCACCAGCGAGGGGAGCAGCCCGGGCCTTTGCTCAATGCCAGTGAGCGCGGCTTAAGCTACTGATGATGCCGCAGTCTGTAGCGCTAAAAAAGGCCAAGGATTCAGCTTGCGCAGCTCCAGCACCGCCCGCTCAGCCCTGCGCCTTGCCTTATAGTATCGTGATTCCAGTGCTCAATGAGGCGGAGGCTCTGTCTCAGTTGTTAGCCAGCTTGCGTCAGCAATGTCCTTCGGCGGAGATATTGGTAGTCGATGGTGGCAGTGCTGACGACTCAGTCAGAGTGGCGCTTCGCGGCGCCGATCAGGTCTTGCTCAGTAAGCCTGGCCGGGCACGGCAGATGAATCTGGGTGCCCGGGCGGCTAAAGGCGGCTATCTCTTGTTTCTACATGCCGATAGCCAGTTGCTATTTGATGAGACCCTAGTGCTTAAATGGATAAAGCAGCAGCCTCTGTGGGGCTTTTGTCGAGTGCGTTTGAGCGGTGATCACTTGGCATTTCGTGTCATTGAGCGGGCCATGAACATTCGCTCCACCTGTACTCAGGTGGCCACGGGTGATCAGTTACTAGCGGTAGAGCGCGAGCGTTTTTTGACTGAGGGTGGCTTTGCAGATTTGCCCTTAATGGAAGATGTAGAGTTTTGTAAGCGTTGGCGAAAAATAAGTATTGCCAACTGCCTGCCCGCAACGGTGAAAACCTCCTCCCGGCGCTGGGAAGAGCGAGGCATCGCTCGCACGGTATTACAGATGTGGGGGCTGCGCTTAGCCTATGTCTGCGGCGTGTCACCGCAGCGTCTGTGGCAGTTTTATTATGGTCGATAGGATCGTCAGTGACTGCCAATAGTGCCCTAAAAGAAGTGTTGATACTGCAGTTTGCTCGCAGTCCACAGCCTGGCCAGGTAAAAACTCGTATGCAGCCCTATTTAAGTCCCCAGCAAGCCTGTGACTTACATGAGGCACTACTTGAATGGACCTGCCGGCGCGTCGTCGGAGCAGGTCTGGCAGAGCTGGAGCTATGGGTTAGCGGCAAGCTTGATGCGCCAGTGTTTGAGCGCTGCCTGGCTCTTGGCGCTAGCGCTCTGCGCACACAGCAAGGCAGTGATCTAGGGCAGCGGATGCAGCATGCGCTTGCTGATGCTCTAGGGCGTGCGCAAAAAGTGATTCTTATTGGCAGTGATTGCCCCGCCATTGACCGAGCGTATCTTGAGCAAGCAATTGAGCTACTCAATAGTAAGGATTGCGTGCTGGGGCCAGCATATGATGGTGGCTATGTCTTGATTGGCCTGACAGGCTTTGTGCCAAATTGTTTTACTGCGGTGCAGTGGGGCAGTGAGCAAGTGTATCGACAGACAGTCGCGCATTTGCAGGCGGGAGCGGTTAATTGGGGAGCCCTTGGCAGCTTAGCTGATATCGATCGACCAGAAGATTTGCCTTTGTGGCAAGCACTTCACTCCACCGCAGGCGGCTGAACTAAAGACCGCAATCTTATGAGCCTAAGTCATTAACGGCTGACACTGGCCTTAACTGGCTTATCGACAAACTCTGTATCAGCAATATAACTGCCACTGGCGCGCTGGTAGAGCAAGCAGGCAATAGCAGTGCAGTAGCTTAGATTAGTCGCTAACTCGCGATCGGGATCGCTCAAAAAAGCGCGCTGGCTGGCCAAGCCACGAACACGACTGGCCATGTCTGGCTGGAAGGCTAAAAAGCGATCCCAGATATCTCGATGCTGGGCCGGTGTAATATGGAATAAGCCTAAGCCGTCTTTTTTAACTGAGAACAGACCGAGTTCGGGGGCAGCGATAGCTGCATTGAATAAGAAAGATTCAGTGCTGGGGCTCCAGGCTCCCAAGTACTCAAGGGTAGGTCGGATGACCTGCTCCCTTAGTAGTTCTGCGGTAACGAACATAGCCTACTTCCTCGCAGGGATGACAAATCCGCCAGATACTGCAGTGTTAACTCTTATTAGTCGGCCAGTTGGCTAAATAATAGCGCTTGTGCAGATTAAAAAAACCTTGCACAAAACTGAGCCCTTCATAGGACCCTTTTACCATAGAGGATAAATAAGTCCAATAAAAATAAGGGCTTGGAAAGCTTATTTCACAAATATTATGGGAATATTGCCTAACTTAGTGTTAAAGCCTGGGCTTATAGCGTGCAGCGCAGTTTTGCACAGGAAAAAGAGCTAAAAATCCTTTCACCCCGGCACTCTTTATCCGCCAGCGAGCTTTACTGTGAAGCCTTGCTTCTCCAGCTCAGTTTTTAGTGCTTGCCGCTGGTCACCCTGAATTTCAATCTTGCCTTCTTTCACAGCGCCGCCAACGCCGCATTTTTGCTTTAAGGTTTTAGCCAGCGCTTTGAGCTCTTTGTTGGCCAAGGGGATGCCACTGACGATAGTCACAGCTTTGCCGCCACGCCCTTTAGTTTCGCGTTGGATTCGCACAATACCGTCACCGAGAGCAGCGGGACGGTCTTTAGCGCAGACACACTCCAATACGGGACGGGCACACTGGGGGCAGCGCCGCCCACTGTCGGTGGAATACACAAGTCTGCTATTAGATTTTGCTTCGCGGGCCATGGTTCCTCCGGGGCATTGTGGTGAGCGCGGCAGTATATTAGCCTGCGAGCTAATTTTGAATGGAGTGTGCACGATGGATGATGTCGATATCCTGAACCAACTTAGCGAACTGCAGAGCCAGCTTGCTTTTCAGGACGATACAATAGCTGCCCTTAATGATGCCCTAGCGCAGCAGCAGCGTGAGTTGCTGACTTTGCGGCGTCAACTGGAGTTGCTCAAGCAGCGCCAAGATGAACAGGCAGCAGCACTGGATCAAGGTTCTGATGAGGCTGCTCCAGCCCTTGAAAGGCCGCCACATTATTAGTTTTGCAGTGCTGTAGTTGCAGCGCTGTGGTCAATCGTACAAACTCCATAGCTTCCCGCAACATTGACTTTGCAGACCGACAGCTTGGGCTGTTAAACATTAATCTAATAAGGAGTCACAATGTCAGAGTCTTCGCGAAATGATACAGCTGAACAGGCTGAGTTTCGGCAATATTGTCGAGAGTGGTTGGCTGAGAATAAACCGAGTGATCCTCCCGTTCGCTTGCCCCAATCAGCTCTAGAAATTATGACTGAGCCGCAGCTTGAGTATCTTCAAGCTTGGCAAAAGTCAGCTTACGAGGCCGGTTTGGTTGGCTGTGATTATCCCAAAGAAGTCGGCGGAGGTGGTCGCAAGGACTGTCAGCGTGTGGCGAATGCGGAGATGATAGCTGCGCGTACCCCATTTTTACCCAACGTCATTGGTCTGGGTATGGCCGCGCCCACGGTGTTTTATCACGCCCGAGATGAATTAAAGCAGCGCTTATTGCCACGCTTGTTTTCTGGAGAGGATATCTGGTGTCAGGGCTTTAGTGAGCCCGGTGCCGGCTCGGACTTGGCCAGCGTGCAAACCTTCGCTGAGCGCAAGGGAGATAAATGGCTTATTAATGGCCATAAAGTATGGACCTCATTAGCGCACTTTGCCGAGTGGATGATTATTTTACTGCGTACGGATAAGTCCCATAAGTATGATGGCTTATCGTACTTTGTGGTGCCGATACGCTCGGCCCTAGGCAAAGGCGTCACGGTGCGCCCACTGATTAAAATCACCGGTGAAACAGGCTTTAACGAAGTAATTTTTGAAGACTTAGAGGTGGATGACAGCTACCGCTTAGATGAGTTGGGCAAAGGCTGGCAGGTGGCCATGACGACCCTGTTGCACGAGCGTGGGGCAGGGGAATTGCAGTCGCCGCGTTCAGGTGGCATGCGCAGTAAGTCGAGTCATCAGATCAGCACTTCTACTTTGATTGATTTAGCGCGCAATACCCGCCGCGGTGAGGGCGTGGCGGCAGACGATCCGTTACTGCGCGATAAAATTATGGAGCAAATGATCTACGAGAAAGGTTTTGAACAAAACCAACGACGCAACCGAGTCCAAGCCCTGACTGATCATCCGATGCGCCTTGCCCTGCAAAACAAGCTATTGGCCAGTGAGAATGCCCAGCAGATTTCAGAGTTGGCAATGGAAATTGCGGGGGCGGGTTCCTCGCTGTACTTATCCGACGAAAATGCCCCTGCAGGTGGTCAATGGCCGCTGTCGTACATGAATAGTTTCGGTATGACTATTGCTGCGGGAACCAGCGAGGTACAGCGTAATATTCTCGGTGAGCGCGTGCTAGGCATGCCGAAATCGAAATAAGCGGAAGCCATAGGAGAATAAGAAATGAAACAACCCAATGATTTCAGCTTCGGTGAAGAAGCGTCATTGCTTAAAGATTCCGCTCGAAAGTTTTTTGCAGAGCACCTGCCCGTTGAGAGTTTGCACCGTTTGGTAGCAGCAGATCACAATCCAGATCGAGCCCCAGAGGTGCTGTGGCGCGCTGATCTGTGGCAACAAATGGTTGAGCTTGGCTGGACCATGTTGGCGGTGCCTGAGCGCTCTGGCGGTTTGGGTATGCCCCTTGTGGCAGTTGCTGGATTAGTTGAAGAGCTGGGTCGCGCGGCTTTTCCCTGCCCACTGCTGGGGACGCTCAATGTGAGCTATATTTTAGCTGCTGCCGGTGAGGGTGCTGATGCTGCTCTGCAAGAGATTATTGCGGGCAAAGCGGCAGCGCTGGCTATGACTAATCGCCACGGCGACTGGGAGCTGGAACACACAGAGCTGCGCTACAAGGCCGGCAAATTAAATGGCAGCGCTTGGTTTGTACAGGATGCCGCTAAAGTCGATTACTTGCTCGCCGTAGCACAGACTGATTCCGGATACGGTCTCTACTGGGTAGCTGCTGATAGCGAAGGGGTGACCCTAACGCAGGACGCTATCGTCGACCTGACGCGCGACCAAGCCCATATTAGCTTTGACAATGTGGCGGCGCAGGAGATCAGTGGCAAAGCGCTGTCCGCACTGACTCAAGCGTTTCCGGCTATTTGGACGCTGCTTGCGGCAGATATTGTCGGGGCAGCAGAGTGGCAGCTACAGACCACTGTAGAGTATGTTAGCACCCGGCAGCAGTTCGACCGTCCGCTAGGCTTTTTCCAGGCAGTTAAACACCCCTTGGTCAATGTGATGCTTAAAACCGACCAAGCTAAATCGCTGGTTTACAACGCGGCCTGCGCCTATGACTGTGAGCCCGCTGCAGCGGCCAAGTACGCCCATATGGCACTGGCATCAGCCAGTGACTTGGCGGGCTTTGCTTCCAGTCGCTCAGTGCAGTATCACGGCGGTATTGGCTTTACTTGGGAGTGCTTTGTTCACTTGTATTTTAAGCGCCAGAAACACAGTCAGGCTCTGTGGGGTGATGCCAGCTGGCATCGGGCCCGTATGGCCGAGATTGTATTTGCTTAAGTGAACAGGCCGCTGCGAGATTTCGCAGCGGCCTGTTCTATCAAGTTTTAGTCTTTTTCGAACATCTCTTTCAAGGTGTTGGAGGGGCGAATGAACAAGCCTTCACTGCGAGCAGTGACTTCGCCGTTGGCGAGTAACTCGGCAGTGACCACGGTCTTTCGCCCATCAACTCGGTCTACGCTGCCACGCAAGTCTAGGTCAGTGTTCAGGGGGGTGGGGCGCAGGTAGCGCACATGCAGCGTGCCAGTCATGCCGGATTGACCGCCAGCGATTTGGGCCATGCCCAAAAACTGATCTAAGATGGCTGCCACATAGCCTCCATGCACGAAGCCTGGAGGTCCTTCATAGGCATAGCCGCATTTCACCTTGCCAAAGGCCAGCTTGCCCTCTAGCCACATGTTCAGCCCCGGTGACAGTGGATTGCTTAGGCCACCAATGGCGTTCAGTTCGTAATTTAACTCGCCGCGACTCCCGTGCTCTTGGGTGTTGGCAAATTCCTGTGAGCCATAATAGCGTGGTGAATTTGCTAGGGCCTTGTTAAGTTCAGAGATGGTGGCGCTGGCCTGCTTCAATAGCTCTTCACTGGGGGCTGAGGTGACGAGTGTGTTACTCAGCTCGCGCAGAGCTTGTGCTAATTCGCGCTTGGCGGCCCAGTGGCTGGAGACGGGCGGCGTAATCTCCGCTGAGGCAAAAGGGTTAAATGTACTAGGGGAATCGTCAGGCATGCTTCTATTGTCCTTGTTAGCGCTTCTTGTTCAGCGCAGGCTTTGAAAGGCTTTACGTAATTCGTTTACAAAGAGCTCGGGCTGCTCAAAGGCGGCAAAATGGCCGCCCTTGGAGAGTTCGTTCCAGTAAATAAGTTGGGTGAAACGTTGTTCAGCCCAGCGCCGGCTACAGCGCATTATTTCTTTGGGAAAAATAGAGCAGGCCACCGGCATTTCAATGGTATCCATATTCGGCGAGGCGAAACTCTCCCAGTAAAGTCGCGCAGAACTGGCCGCGCAGTTATTTAGCCAGTAGAGCATGACGTTATCGAGTAGCTCGTCGCGGCTTAGGATATGCTCAGGATGTTTCTGGCCATCGCGCTCACAATCAGTCCAGGCGTAGAACTTCTCTATAATCCAAGCCAGCTGGCCAACCGGTGAGTCTGCTAGGCCGTAGCCGAGGGTCTGGGGCCGAGTGGACTGCTGTTTTGCATAAGCAGAGTCCCAGCGTTGATAGAAGTTCATGTCCTCAAGGGACTTTTGCTCCTGCTCCGTTAACTTATCCATGCTCTCAGGGTCAGGTGCTGCGATGGGCATGTTGAGGTGAATAGCCGCGCAGTGCTTGCTTTCTGTTTGCGCGATACTTTGGGTCACCATACTGCCCCAGTCGCCGCCTTGGGCCACGTAGCGGGAATATCCTAGACGCTGCATCAGAGTGCCCCACATACGCCCAATACGTTCTACACTGGTGCCAGCGGTACGTGGCTTAGCGCTGAAGCCGTAGCCGGGCAGTGAGGGGGCAACCACATGGAAGGCCTCACTGGCCTTGCCGCCGTTCTTAGTGGGATCAATGAGGGCCTCAATGACTTTATAGAACTCCACTACCGAGCCCGGCCAGCCATGGGTAATGATGATTGGCAGAGCATCGGGGTGCGGGCTGCGGGCATGAATAAAATGGATGTCGATATCATCGATAGTGGTGATGAATTGCGGCCAGCGATTCAAGCGTTCTTCGCTGGAGCGCCAGTTATACTGGTGGCGCCAGTACTCGCTGAGCTCGCGTACATAAGCTAGGGGCGCGCCTTGACTCCAGTCGTCGACAGTTTCACTGTCGGGCCAGCGACATCGGTCGAGGCGCTGATGCAGATCATCGATTTGCTGCTGGGGAATATCAATGCGAAAAGGCTGGATTAGATCACTCACGCTAGGACTCCTGTTGGCCCGAATCGGGCTTTAGCTCACCGTAGCCAGCGCCATCGCCTATTGCAAGACGCCACAGACCATGCTCTGGCAGCTTGAGCGCCAACGGTTTAATTGCTGAGTCTGATCATGGCAGTTGTCGGTACCAGATGCTGTGCTAGAGATATTAAATTTTAGTCATCGCTCCACACCCTGCGCAGTGGCTCACCAAAGTCATCATAGAGAGTTTTGCGTCGAGGCTTGGGGGTTTTTGCCGGGGCTTTGGCCTTGCTGTTCCGTTTAAGCATTGCTTGGCGGCGGGCCTCGATTGCAGCCACCACTTCGGGTACGGGGGTGCGCTCAGTGCGCGGCTCAAGGAATAAGTTGCGACTCCTGTGGGCTGAGGGCGAGAGCGGGTCAGCGCCGCTGACACCTCGAGGGACGGTTTCGACTTCACCACCTTTATCTAAATAGCGCAGCATGGCGTCTTCTAGAGCCGCGCGTAACTCCGCTTTTGATATCGGTTTTTTCACAGTCAATGCCGCCGGATAAGCAGCTGGTCCCTATGATTAAAACCCCTGAGTATACCCCTGCTGGAGAACATTGACAGTATTAGCGCGCCGCGCGGTCTACAGTCGCTATTTTGTGTCAGGCTCCCATTCTGGTTTAATGCAGCACTTACTTAGCGGAGAAAACACATGTTCTGGCTTGTCATCACGATTGTGGCCCTAGTGGCCTTTACCCTGATCTATCTGCGCGGGGAAAACTTGTCAGAGTTCGATCAGCCCCCTCTAGCTCAATCAAAGACTAGTCCCAGTGAAGCGCACTTAGATGTCGTCGCTGCGATGGAAGACTTTGCGCGGCAGGGACAGCGGCATAGGGGCAAACAGCGATTAAAGGTAATACGGGATTACTTAGACAGTATGAGTGAGGGCCGCGACTTTGTCAGCGAGTTCCGAGCTGAGACTAAGGCTGAGGTCCGCGGTGAGTGGGTGTTGGCGCCAGGAGCTGACCCGCGTCGCCGATTGCTCTATATCCACGGCGGGGCCTGGATGGCGGGCAGCCCCAAAAGCCATAGGGCTCTGACCAATAAACTGTCCATGGATACCGGCTGTGCAGTGTTTTCTTTGGATTATCGTCTCATGCCGGAGAATCGCCGGCGCGACAGTGTGGAGGACTGTAAAGCGGCCTACCGCTGGATTCTAGAGCACGGCCCTGATGGCCAAGAAGCGCTTGATTATCTGGTAGTGGCAGGGGACTCCGCCGGTGGCAACCTCACTTTAGTGACAGTGGCCTGGGCCCGTGATGAAGGCTTGCGTAAAGCCGATGCCGCGATAGCTTTTTCACCTGCAACCGATAGTGCAATGACATCGCCAAGTCTCACCACCAACCTTGCCACGGACCCCATGCTAGGCCCCGCCTTTGGCTTTTTAACAAAAATTCCACTGGCGCTGCTATGGTGGGCTTCCTGGCTCAGTACTAGAATACGCCCCGCTGACCCCGTCGTGTCTCCTATACGTGGCAACTTGGCGGGTTTACCACCAATTCTCATTCAAGCCAGTGAGGCAGAGATGCTACTCGATGACTCACGTCGTTACGTTGCTAAGGCACAGGCAGCTGGTTCCCCGGTAGAGCTTCAGACCTGGCCACATATGGTGCACGTGTGGCAGATGTTCACCCCAGAGCTACCAGAGGCAGAGGAGGCCTATGACAAGTTGCTGGAGTTTTTACAGCGTGTGCAAAAATCAAACAAAGAAGGTCCGGTAGCATGAGGTTTATTCGATCCTTACTGGTATTTACTTGGATTGTGGCTATCGTTATTCCCTACGGTATTGCGCTGCTAATCGCATCCCTGTTTGTTTCTAAGGACAATCTCTGGTGGTGGTTTGCTGCGCCCTACTTAAAGAGCGTCATTGGGGCTGCGCGCTGGATAGGCGGGGTGCGCTATCGTGTCGAGGGTATGGAGAACCTGCCATCCACTGAGGATATGCAGCGGGTGATTCTGTGCCCCAAACACCAATCCACTTGGGAGACCTTTTTCTTTCCCAGCATAACGCCCCATCCCCTGGCCTATGTTTTTAAAAAAGAGCTTTTGAGCATCCCAATATTTGGCTGGTGTATGGGCCGCTTAGACATGGTTCACATTGATCGCAGTAAGAAATCTGCCGCTTGGGCTAAAGTCGCCAGTCAGGGCCGAGCACTGATGGATAAGGGCAAGTGGATCATTATGTTCCCCGAGGGTACGCGGACTGAGCGGGGCAAAAAGGGGCATTATAAAACCGGTGCCACTCGCCTAGCAGTGGACACTGGCGCTAGTGTGATTCCCATTGCTGTGGCATCTGCTCGCTGTTGGCCGCGTCGTTCTTTTTCCTTCATTCCGGGCGTTATCGATGTCTCAATTGGCAAGCCGATTTCTGCTGTAGGGCGCGAGCCGGGCGAGCTGATGGACGAGGTCGAGCAGTGGATAGAAACTGAAATGCGTCGCATAGACCCAGAGGCATACAACAACGAAGCTGCTTGAAGACAGCATTTATAAGTTGCTGGGGTGCCTGCAGAGATAGAGAGTGTTACCTTTGTCTCTCAGGCTAGCCACAGGAGTGCCTTCTTGCCTAAACATTCAGTAGATGTTGTTGTCGTCAGTGCCGACACAGACTTTCGACAAAGCTTAATTGCTGCGCTGATGCGCGTTGCAGCACAAGATAGCCGTGAGGACAGTACTTGTGACCTGCAGTTTCTGTCAGCAGACTCCAGCACTGCAACGCTGGATATCGCCCGTGATAACGGCAATCTGCAGGCGATTGTCATCGACGCGCCAGCCATCGCCGATACCCCGCAATTGCTCAGTGAGCTAGAGCAGATTCGCCCAGAGCTCGATCGTTTTCTAATGATCGAGGATGACAGCCAGGTGCCGGATATCGCTGTGGAGTTGTTGGATCGACAGGACAGTAAGCCCAGCCAACTGTTCCGGCAAGTGCGCAACGCGATACAAGCGCGTATCCGAACCCCATTCGCCGATACTCTGCGCGACTATGTCTACAGTGCTAAAGACGCTTGGCATACCCCCGGCCACTCCGGGGGTGACAGTTTGCGGGACAGCCCATGGGTTGCTGATTTTTATCAGCTGATGGGTGAGCATATATTCAATACCGACTTATCGGTATCGGTGCAGACACTGGACTCCTTGCTGGAGCCCCATAGTGTGATTCAAGAGGCCCAGGATTTGGCCGCGGAAACCTTTGGGGCCAAGCATACATTTTTTGTCACTAATGGCACCTCGACCGCCAACAAAGTCATTATCCAGCATCTGCTTGGTGCCGGTGGCAAAGTGATTCTCGATCAGGCTTGCCATAAATCGGTGCACCATGCGGTTATTTTATTTGGCGCTGAGCCGGTCTACCTCCAGGCCTCGGTAAAAACACAGTACGGATTTTATGGCCCTGTGCCGGCCGAGCGCGTCTTTAAGGCCATGGATACTCACCCAGAGGCCAAGCTGCTGGTTCTCACCTCCTGCACCTACGATGGCTTTCGCTACAACTTAAAGCCCATTATTAGCCGGGCCCATGAGCTGGGTATCAAAGTGTTGATTGATGAGGCTTGGTACGCTCACGGCCGCTGTCATCCGGCGTTTCGCCCCAACGCGATCGACAGTGGCGCAGACTATGTCACTCAGAGTACCCATAAAATGCTCTCTGCTTTCTCGCAGGCCAGCATGATTCATGTGGCGGACCCTGATTTTGATGAGCACCGCTTCCGTGAAAACTTAAATATGCACACCTCCACCAGCCCGCAGTACGCCATGATTGCCAGTTTGGATGTGGCGCGTAAGCAGGCCAGCTTAGAAGGTTATTCCCAGATGTCGCGCTGTTTGAGAATTGCCGCGCGTTTACGGGAAGGCATTAAGCGCAGCGGCGTGTTTAGAGTGCTGGACTTAGAAGATATTTTGCCACTAGAGCTGCGTGATGATGGCATTAGTCTGGATCCCTTAAAGCTGAGTATTGATACCTCGGCTTCGGGCATGAGTGCACGTCAAGTTCAGTTGCAGCTCTACGAAGATTTTGGCATACAAATTGAAAAGGTTACCCACAATACACTGACCGTACTGGTGACATTGGGGGCCACCCAGAGCAAAGTGTTGCGCCTGATTAATGCCTTACAAAAAATAGCCACTAGGGTAGGGCGTGGTGAAAGTGATGACACAGAACCCTTAATTGTGGAATTACCGCCCCTAAGTGATTTTGCTCTATTGCCGCGCACAGCCTATTTTAGTCCTTCAAAAGTTGTCATGTTGGCAGAGGAAGCTGGCGGTATTAATCGACAGCTAATAGGACGAGTGAGTAGCGAGCAGGTGGTGCCCTATCCGCCGGGTATCCCAGTGCTGAACCCAGGCCAGGTGATTACTGCGGAAATCGCCAGTTTTCTGTTGGCGCAATACCGCAGCAACAACGGTATCGAGTTGCACGGTTTACTAGAGCGTCGGGAAAAACCTTGCCTGAGGGTGGTAGAAGAATAAGCTTTAAGACTCATTAGATAATAAATAAATGGAAGTTAGCATGACGGATAATCGACCCGTACTCATTGGTGTGGCCCAGCAGACCTGGCGCGAAGCAGATACTTTGCGCTCACCACTTGATGTCATGGAGCAAATGGCCCGCTCCGCTGTTGCCGATTGTGGCAGTGACAAAGTGCTCGACTCCATTGATATGGTCGCCACCGTGCCGCTGTTGGCTGACCAGCTTCCGGGATTGGCTGAATTGTTGCCACGCAATATAGGCTCAGCTCTGTGTGACCGCATGGCTATCCAGGCGCAGTGTGTTAGCACCCATGTTGGCGGCAATACACCGCAGCAACTGCTGACATACTGTGCCGATGCGCTGGCTACGGGAGCGAGTAAAGCGGTGCTGCTGGCCGGTGCTGAAATGATTGCTAGTCTGACTACGGCCTTACAAAATGGCAGTGATATTTCAGCTTGGCAGGAGCAGGGCAGGGATGCGGCAGTCATGCTCAGTGAAGATCGGGCTGGGGTTAGCGATATCGAAGAAGCTCATGGGCTCTTTGAACCCATCCTGTCTTATCCACTGTTTGAAAGTGCCTTGCGTCATGCTAATGGCTGGACTGAGGCCGAGCACAAAGCCCAGCTTGGGGCACTCATTAGCCGCATGAGTGAGGTGGCAGCGAATAATCCCTACGCCTGGCGCCAGCAGCGCTGGACAGCTGATGAGGCAATCAGTACGGCCAATGGCAACCGCATGATTTATCACCCCTATACCCGGGTCATGAATGCCATCTTAAAAGTCGATATGGCTGCGGCAGTGCTAATGACAACTGCCGGTCACTGTCGTGAGCTGGGGGTCGATCCAAAGCAGATGGTTTATCTGAGAGGGGCGGCAGATGCCAGTGAAATCTGGCATCTCACTGAGCGGCCGACGCTGCATCAATCGCCGGCGATAGAGGCAGCAGCTAAGGAGGCGCTGAGACAAGCCGCTTTGGCTGTTGAGGAGCTTGATCTATTTGATATTTACAGTTGTTTCCCCTCTGCAGTGCAAGTGGCCTGTGATGCCATTGGCATTGCTATCGATGACCCGCGCGGGGTTACACTAACCGGAGGGCTGACACTTTTTGGTGGGCCAGGTAATAACTACAGCCTACACGGCATTGTTGAAATGGTGCGGCAGTTGCGGGCTGGTCGCGGCCGTCACGGCATGGTCACTGCCAACGGCTATTATCTCACTAAGCACGCTATTGGGGTCTATTCAGTGGAGCCTGGTCCTGAGCCTTGGTCCGCTGAACAACGGGTAGATCCACAGCCAGCTCTTGATCGTATAGTTCCTGTGGAAGTGGCATCGCAACCTGAGGGTGAAGCGGTGGTTGAGGCCTTCACTGCCGCTTATGATAAGGGCTTGCCAGTGCGCGGTATTGTGATTGGACGATTGCGCGATGGCCGCCGTTTTGTCGCCCACACAGCCGCGGATACTGAGTTGCTCCAGGAGATGCTCAAGCGAGAGCTGGTCGGCACGCGTGGCATCGTCACCGCCGGTAGCCCGGTGAATCACTTTCAGCCACTGAGCGCTGACTAATTAGCTCAAGCTGCGCTAATTGCTCGGCAGCGTCAGTAGTGAGGCATTGCCACCAGCGGCGGTGGTATCGATGCTGATGGTCTTTTCTAGCACGTTCTGTTGTAACAGTGTTTGCGAATCGACAGTGCAAATTAGCGCTGTGATCGCGCCAGAGCGCTGAGCCAGTCGTTGTGAGACATCATGCAAATAGTGACTGTGGGGATGAAGCAACACGCCATCGAGGGAGTCTGAGCTGAGTACCGCGGCGGCACACTTAAGCGGGGCAAGCTCGAAGAGCCCTTCGGGAAGGCCTGCAGCCTTAAGGGCATCTGCCAATTCTTGCCAGCTGTTGAGCAAGTCATCGGCAGCTAGGGCCAGCACTGAGTTACCTGCCACCAGTACAGAGATAAGGGCGATGAGGTATTCGCCCTTATGCTGCTCACTGTCTAGCAGTAGGCACAAACGGCCACGGGCCTCTAATATAAGTGTATTTGATTCACCGGTGGGGCCAGCTAAGACTGTGGGCTTAGCCAAATACTGGCCAGCGAAGCGTAATTGCTCATGGGCCGCGCTGACTACGCTTTCCAGCTGCCATGCTTTCTCGGTCTTAGCAAGAAGGGTGTAGCGGGCAATAAACTGGCGCAGTACTGATAGGCGAGTGTTTACTGGCTGCCCGGCCCAGTTCTGCTGGGGCACAGTGGAATAGTTTAGGGGGATTTTTTCTGGGTTGATTGTGGCGCTGGCTAAGCGGCGCTGAGCTGTGCTGTGCTCGACCTCCTCAGCTGTGCTCACTAGGCGACTCAGGTAATGAGGTCCCCCGGCTTTTGGACCTGTGCCCGACAAACCCCGGCCGCCGAAAGGCTGTACGCCAACAATAGCGCCAATCATATTGCGATTAACGTAGATATTACCGGCTTGAATAAGGCGCGCGGCTTCTTGGCAGCTACTGTCAATGCGGCTGTGTATGCCAAAAGTCAGGCCATATCCACTGTGATTGATTTGCTCGATGACCTGATGAAAATCTTCTGCGCGATAGCGAATCACATGAACAATCGGCCCGAACACTTCCTCTTTTAGCAAAGATAAATCAGAGATCTCGTAGAGTCTGGGAGCAAAGAACTTATGCCCCTCACCCACAGGGGCTGCGCAGGTATGAAGTAGTCGCCCAGCACTGCTCATGTATTGGACATGTTGATTTAAGCGCTCTAGCGCTCTTGCATCGATCACTGGGCCAATATCTGTTTTGAGCCAGGCGGGGTCGCCGACATGCAGTTCGTCCATAGCTCCGATAGTCATAGCAATGATTTTGTCAGCGATTTCCTCCTGTAAAAACAGCACGCGCAGTGCCGAGCAGCGCTGCCCCGCACTATGAAAGCCTGAGCTGATGATATCGTCTACGGCCTGTTCGGGCAGGGCAGTGGAGTCAACGATCATGCAGTTTAGCCCGCCGGTTTCGGCGATTAGTGGCAGCGGCGCATCTGGCCGCTGAGCAAGTGATCGGTAGAGCCAAGTAGCCGTTTTCGTCGAGCCGGTGAACATCACTGCCTTAATTCGCTTATCGGGTAGCAGTCTTTCACCGACCGGCAAACCGGGTGAAATGAGGAGCTGTAAAGCATGGGCCGGTAAGCCGCAGTCCTGTGCTAATTGCGCGCAGAGAATGGCAATTAAACTCGTTTGCTCGGCGGGCTTGGCCACTACGGTATTGCCGGTGACCAGCGCGGCACAGACCTGAGCAATAAATATGGCCAGAGGAAAGTTCCAAGGGCTGATGCAGAGCACCACCCCTCGAGGTCGTCGGCCAGGACTTGAGCACTCTTGTTGCTCTGCGAGGCTGGCGTAGTAACGGCAGAAATCCACCGCTTCGCGGACTTCGGCGACAGCATCAGCCAGCGTTTTACCTGCTTCTTTACAACACAGGGCAATTAATTCAGCGCTGTTCTGCTCCAGTGCATCAGCTAGCTTACGCAGTAGCTCTGCGCGCACTTTGAGCGGCGTTTTGGACCATGTTGGAAAGAAAGCATGGGCTCGATCTAGGGCGCTATCGATGTCCTTTTCCCCAGCGAAGCTAATCCGGCCAATGAGTTCTTTGTGCTCTGCTGGGTTGCGGACTTCGATGCTATTGTCGCCGCTGCTGTAATCCAGTGGAAGTTGATCCAAAAAGCTATTCATGGCTTTGCGGTAGGCCGTTACGATCAGTGGGTCGCCAAGGTCTATACCTTTTGCGTTGGCACGTTCACTGCCGTAGAGCGCTCCGGGTAAGGAGATGTAGGGGTTGGACTTGTGCTGCAGATTGCGCACTTGCTCCACTGGGTCTTCCAGCAAGGCTTCTATCGGAAAGTTTTGATCGACAATATTATTGACGAAGGAGCTATTGGCGCCATTCTCTAATAGACGTCGCACAAGGTAGGCGAGCAGTTCAGCATGGACGCCAACGGGTGCATATACCCTACAAGCGACTTTTGTCTCAGTGATAATTTGATCGTAAAGTGCTTCGCCCATACCGTGGAGGCGCTGGAATTCATAGCACTGACTGTCATCACACATTTCCAAAATACTGGCCACCGTGTAGGCGTTATGGGTGGCAAATTGAGGGTAGAGGCTGTCTCGGTATTCGAGCAGCTTTGCAGCACAAGCTTGATAGGACACATCACTTGAAGCTTTGCGAGTAAATACCGGAAAGTTATCGAAGCCCTGAACCTGAGCCTGTTTGATTTCGCTATCCCAATAGGCGCCTTTGACCAGTCGCACCATTATTTGCCGACCAACGCGCAGGCTTAGTTCTCGCAGCCACTCAATGACTAGGATGCTGCGTTTTTGATAAGCCTGTACGGCGATGCCAAAGCCGCTCCAGCCCGCTAGTTCAGAATCTGAAAAAACAGCCTCGATAATGTCTAGTGATAAGTCCAGGCGATCGGCTTCTTCGGCGTCAATAGTAAGGCCAATATCCACTGCCTTTGCGGCAAGGGCCAGTTGTTTAAGCCGCGGTACCAGCTCTTCCATAAGGCGTTCACGCTGAGCAAATTCATAGCGCGGGTGAATGGCGGATAACTTTAGCGAAATCCCCGGGCTAGCCACCGGTCCCCGTGCCCCAGCAGCTCGGCCAATCACTTCAATGGCCTTCATATAGTTAGCGAAATAGCGATCGGCGTCAGCCATATTGCGAGCGCCTTCGCCGAGCATGTCGTAGGAGTAGCGGTAGCCCCGTTGTTCAAAGTCTTTGGCCCGCTCCATCGCGCTGTCAATGCTGCTGCCCATGACAAATTGGCTGCCCATCTTTTGCATGGCGTAGCGAACAGCGCTGCGAATCAGCGCTTCGCCTAGGCGCCCTATGCTGCGCTGTAATAGCCCGAATGGCTCAGCTGGGTTCTGCTCATTGTAATGGAGCACTTTGCTGCTGAGCAGAAGAGCCCAGGTGGAGGCATTGACCAATAGTGAAGGGCTGTTACCCCGGTGACTGCTCCAGTTGCCGGCGCTGAGTTTATCGCGGATCAGTCGTTCTATGCTGTGCTGGTCGGGTATTCGCAACAGGGCTTCAGCTAGGCACATCAGTAGCACGCCTTCCTCGCTAGAAAGCGCGTATTCTTGAAGGAGCGCATCGACACTACTGCTGCCCGACTGTTCGGCGCGGATGTGCAGCACTAGTTTGCGCGCTCGCTGCCAAGCACGGCTGCGCGCCGCATGGCTAATCTGGGCCATTGCCAGCAGCCTGTCTAGCAGTTGATCTTCATCTTCGCGATACTGTGAGCGCAGTTGCGTGCGCAGGCTATTGTCTGCAGTCACAGAGCCAGTAAACAGCATGAGCTCAAACCCCAAAATAGAGTTGGTCCATAAAGTGTAGTCAGTTTGCGGCAGAGCGCGGTGTCAGTGGCTTATTTCTAGGCCGATGATTTAGCAGTCGCTATTTAAGCGGACTTGGCTACAGCAAGGAGGCCATCGCTGGGTGGCCTTTGGCTTGGCCAGAGCCTTTGTTAATCGCGGCTTGTTTCTGGTAATCAAAGGGTCCTGAATATATCCTGCGTGCTTTGCCACTGCGAGGGGCTTATGGCCAATCCAATAACCGACAGCGCTGCTAACTTGCCGATAATTCAGAGCGATGCCGTTACCATGGGGCTTTTGGCCTTGTGTTTGGGCTTGGTGTTCTACACTGAGCACTCTGGTAAAGCGATATTTCAACGCTTCTATCGCTACGTGCCCTCGCTATTATTGTGTTATTTGCTGCCGTCTATTCTCAATACCGCTGGCCTGATCAGTGGTGAGCATTCACAGATTTATTATGTGGCCTCGCGTTTTTTATTGCCGGCGGCTTTAGTCTTACTGACCCTGTCTATTGATCTAAAGCGCATCGTGGCTTTGGGGCCGAAAGCTATCATCATGTTTTTAACCGGCACCCTTGGTATTGTGATTGGTGGGCCGATTGCAATTTTACTGGTGGGGCTAGTGAGTCCCGAGACAGTAGGTGGTGCTTCGCCCAATGAAATTTGGCGTGGCCTGTCAACGATTGCCGGCAGTTGGATTGGTGGCGGCGCCAACCAAGCAGCTATGTATGAAATGTGGGAAGTATCAGATGAAATCTTTCCCGCGATGATTGCGGTCGATATTATCGTTGCCAACCTATGGATGGCGGTGCTGTTAATTATGGCCAGTCGGGCCGACGCCCTGGATGAAAAACGCGGTGCGGACAGTTCGGCTATCTACGAAGTGCGCATGGCTGTAGAGCACTTTCAAAAGCATCACGCGCGCAATCCCTCGCTGGCTGATTTTATGCTGATATTGGCTATCGGCTTGGGCGTAATGGGTTTTTCGCATTTACTAGCCGATAACATTGCACCTTGGATTAGCACGAATTGGCCGCAGCTCAACCGTTTTAGCTTGGGTAGCCAGTTTTTCTGGCTGGTGGTCATAGCTACCACAGTGGGCCTGGGCTTGTCTTTTACGCCGGTACGCAAGCTGGAAGCGGCGGGCGCGTCTCGGGTCGGCTCGGTATTTATTTATTTTCTGGTGGCTTCGATCGGCATGAAGATGGATATTAAAGCGATCGTGAATTATCCGGGAATTTTCATCGTGGGGCTGATCTGGATTAGTATTCACGCGGCTTTGTTATTGCTGATGGCCAAATTGATTAAAGCACCGACTTTCTTTATCGCTGTTGGAAGTCAGGCCAACGTTGGTGGGGCCGCGTCTGCACCTGTGGTCGCAGCGGCCTTCCATCCGGCTTTAGCCCCTGTGGGAGTGTTGCTGGCGGTCTTGGGTTACGCTTTGGGTACCTACGCAGCTTGGCTCTGTGCAGTGTTAATGCAGATGGCGGCGCCGGTTTAGTGCGCCGCAGCTCAGAGGGTACTTTCGAAACGGTTGGCTGCTAGGTTTTTAACGACTTTATCGGCATCGAAGACTCGCCCATTCATGGCGATATAGACCCCGGGCGCTTTACTTTGTACCGCGCCGATGGCGCAACCGATGTTGAATACGGCATCTGATTGAGCAAAGGCAGCGGGTTGCAGGGCGCCGGTCAGTACAATACGCTTATTGGGGATGCCGGCTAGTGCTGCTGCGGTGGCCACCATGCCGTCGGTGCCGTGGGTGATCAACACGTGTTCCTCTGAACAATTTTCGGTCAGGGCCCTGATTCGCGCGCGGTCCTGATCATCCATATCTAAACTATCTTTGCGCATCGCAGATTCCACGCTGAACTCAAAACTGACGCCCATGCGTTCAAGCAACTCGCCGATGACTGGATCGCCAACTTGGAAGTCGCTTTTTGCATCGAAGTAAATTTTATCGATGGTGCCGCCGGTGGTGATGATATGTAGTTTCATAAGTCAATGATTTGGCGTGAAGTGAGCCATAGTATAGCGGTGGCGGGGCCTGTGGTTCCAGCAGCTAAAAAGTGCCGTCTCCTAGGCTGGTAATAGCTTATCTGGCTGCGCTATCGCGCAGAAGTGGGCATTATGGCGTAGGCGCCTCCTTGGCATCTGGCTATACTGACCACAGTATCGAGCGCCAATCCCAGCAGCCAAATAGACGAGGGTTCATTGCGTGGGCTTTTACGATAAATATATTTTGCCACATATCATCAATTGTGGCTGTGGCACTAAGCCGATGCAGCGTCAGCGGCAAAAAATTGTGCCTCAAGCAAGTGGTGAGGTGTTGGAGATTGGTATCGGTTCGGGCTTGAACCTGCCGTTCTATGACCCGCGTCAGGTGAGCCGTGTGATTGGCCTTGACCCCTCTGAATCCTCCTGGAAGTTAGCTGCCGAGCGTGTAGCTAAGATCGAGATACCTGTTGAGTTTATCGGGCTCCCCGGTGAGCAAATTCCCCTGCCAGATGATAGTGTCGATACCGTGCTAGTAACTTACGCACTGTGTACTATAGCCGACCCTGGGCAGGCATTACTCGAAATGCGGCGAGTCTTGCGCCCCACGGGGAAACTCTTGTTCTGTGAGCATGGCAAGGCAGCTGATGTCTCCGTGCAGCGCTGGCAGAATCGTATCAACGGCATTTGGCGCCGTATTGGAGGAGGCTGTAATCTCAATCGTGATATCCCTAAGATCTTGGCCCAAGCAGGTTTTGAAGTGAATTGGCTGGAGCAGATGTACTTGCCTAAATCGCCTCGTATTGTCAGCTATAACTATTGGGGCTCGGCGCTCGGCGCTAAGCAGGCTTGATTGATGCATAAGAAGTATTATGCCCGCCTTTGCGGGTGTGCCTTATTGCTGTGCCTGTCTTTAAGTGTAGAGGCCGCTGAAACCCTCAAATACAAAGTGCAAGGTCTTAGCCGAGCTCAGCTAGAAAATGTCAGCGCCTGGCTCGGCCCCGCGCCAACGACCGAGGCTGAACGCTCCAACTTTTTGGTCTCCGCTAGAGATCGGGTAGTCAATGGCCTGCAAGCACTGGGCTACTACCACCCTGAGATCGATATCACTGTAGACAAATCAAAGCAGCCTTGGCAGATGAGCATTGAGGTGGCAGCCGGCGAGCCAGTGACTATTGCTTTATTGGACGTCTCGGTCTCAGGTGCCGCTGCTGAAGATCAAGAGTTTAATGCCCTGTTGAGCAAGCTGCCCTTGGCCGAGGGCGCGGTGCTGCACCACGGTAAATATGAGGCGATGAAAAAATCGCTCTTATCCTTGGGCCAAAAGCGGGGCTATTTCGATGCCCAGATCGCTGTCAGTCGAGTAGAGGTTGAAACGGCAACTCGTCGGGCCACCGTTCGCTTGCATTACAATAGTGGTCAGCGCTACCGCTTTGGCGAAATTCGACAGGATGAATTGACCTTATTTAGTAAGCAGGTCGAAGCTTTGCGACCCTTTGCCCAAGGTGATCCTTTCTCGCTCTTTCAGCTGCAAAACTTTCAATCGCAACTGCAGCGCACAGGCTATTTTTCTGGTGTCTTAGTCCAGCCCCATGTGGATCAAGCAGAGGATTTCCATGTGCCGCTGGACGTCGAGCTGTTTCCTGCTAAGCGTCATAGCGTTGAAGTTGGTATCGGTTATAGCACCGACACTGAGGAGCGTCTGTCCTTGGTTTGGCGAACGCCATTGATTAACCGCTATGGCCACAGTCAGGAGACACGACTGGAGTATTCAGCGATCAATCCCAGTGGTCGCTTTACTTACCATATACCGCTGTCCCATCCGCTCAATGATGTGCTGCAACTTCAAGCTCGCCTAGAGCAGAATGAATTTGGCGACATCGACAGTAAGCAACAGGAGTTAGGTGCATTGCGTGAAATTCGCTCAGGCCGCTGGGTGAGTGCTTATTCCCTGCGTCACTTAAGTGAGCGCTGGGATCTGAACGGCCAGAGCTGGGATGCCAACTATGCCTTACCTGGCTTTACGCTTTCGCATAAACAACGAGAAGGGGCACTGGTCAACCCCAGCCGCGGCTTATCTCAGTTTTACAAGATAGAACTGGGCAGTGATCAGGCGGGCTCTGATATGGATTTACTGCGCGCCTACAGCAAGTTGGTGTATGTCACCACACTGCCCAGTGAGCGGCATCGTTTGGTCGCTCGCTTGGAGCTAGGTGCTGTATTTGCCAGTGACTCAGAGCGCGATGAGCTAGCCCCCTCACTTAACTTTTTTGCCGGGGGTTCACAGAGTTTGCGTGGCTATGCCTATCAGAGTGTTGGGCGCGAACTTAAGCAGAGAGAGGCTGATGGCAGCAGCAGAAAGTTAGTAGTCGGCGGTAACAGGTTGTTGGTGGGCAGCCTTGAATATCAGTATCAGTTCAGTAGTGCTTGGCGTGGCGCTCTCTTTGTTGATGCTGGTGACGCCTTTGATCAGGAGCAATTTGACGCCAATTACGGACTTGGCTTTGGGCTTCATTACCTGACTCCAGTTGGGGCAATTAAGCTGGAATTGGCTAGCAATGTCAGTGACGAGGATCCGAGTTGGCGCATTCATATCAATATTGGGGCAGAGTTTTGAAAGGTCTGATTGCCGCTATTTCACTGCTATTGCTGATGCTATTGCTAGTAGTCCTCGCACTACCTTTTAGTGGAGCTGGCAGTCGTTTGTTGATTGAGCAGCTCTCTAGTCATAGCCCCCTAGAGTTGAGCTATCACAGTGGCCGACTAGTGGATGATTTGCGACTGGAGTCACTGGCATTAAATAGCGACGGTCTTGAGATTGAGTTGCGCGATGTTCAGTTGCGTCTCAATCCAAACTGTTTGCTACAGGCCTTTGTCTGTGTGCGTAAATTACGGGTGGCTGAGGCGCGAATTGCTGTCCTAGAAAGTGCCCAAGAGGGTGATGAGCAGCCCAGTGAACATGAAACACCAGATAACAGTCGCTTGCTGCTGCCCTTGAAGGTCTTGGCACCGCATGTGGTGCTAAAACAGTTGCAGCTAAGCTGGCCAGGTGGTGCTTGGTCTCAGCAGCGAGCAGAGCTGGCTTTGGAAGTAAATGCCACTGGCATTTACATCACTGAAGCGACAATTCAACAGCCTTTGCTAGAGCTGGATGCCAGTGCAGATGAGTCCTCAGTTCCTGGTCGCATTGAATTACCAGAGCTGTGGCTGCCCATCGAACTGGCGGTCGATAAACTGCAGCTGATCCAGCCGGGCTGGAATATCGGCGGCGAAACTATGCAAGTGGAGCAGATGAGCGTAAGTGGCCGCTGGCGAGATGATCGGCTTGAGTTGGCTCGGCTGGCCTTAAATCACTCCGATTGGGGGCTGTTTCGTCTGCGGGGGCTACTTAGTTTTACTGGCGACTGGCCATTATCCTTCGCGCTTCAGGGTAGCGCGGCCCAAAGCTTGCCCTGGCCAATGTTGGCAGGGCGACAATTGGCACTCGAGGCCAGAGGTGATTTAGCAGAGCTGGCGCTTAACTTACGCAGTGCTGGGACTTGGCCGCTGCAGCTGGATGGCCAGGTCGATGTTTTAGATCCACAGCTGCCTTTTCGGCTCGCTGGGCGTCTTGAGTCCAAGCAGCCGCTTGTGCTGTCCGAGCACATCACTGTCCCAGATACTACTCCTGCAGTGGAAATTATATTGCCACTGAGTCTCTCGGCCGAGGGCTCTCTCGATAGCCAGTCTCTACAAGCTAGTCTGGCCTTCAATGCTGCGGGCTATGAGGCTATGCAAGTAGAACTCAAGCTAAGCCATCAGGATCAGCGATTAGAGATAGAGCGCTTAAGCCTACAGGAGCCAGGTGAAGAGGGCAGTGGGCTGGCGGCCGAGGGCTCGCTGATATACGGCGAAAGCCTAGCATTGCAGCTAGGCTTGGACTCTTCCGGCTTTAGCTTGCCAGCATTCAGTGATTATTTATTTGGCCGCCTGGCAGGGCATTTAGATCTGACTTTGCAGTCGGATGCTGATGCTTGGTCGCTGAATTTATCTGCTTTGCAATTAGCAGGCTCAGTGAATGCCTTGCCAGCGAGTGCCCAAGGGCATGTTGCAGTGGATAGTGATAGCCGGCTTAGCGGCGACCTGAACTTTGATATCAATGGAGCCAAGGGCAGCTTGCGTGGGCGTCCGGAAGCGCGTGCCGCCGACATCAAGCTCCACTTATCCGACTTGGGTCGTTGGCTTAGAGGAAGTCGCGGTTCAATGGAGCTGCAGGCATCGTTAGCGAGGGATGACGCTCAGTTGCTGTTCAGCGCCGAGCTTGACGATTTAGCTTGGCAGGACTGGCAGATGGAAAGTGCTGAACTGAGCGGTCAAGCCAGCCTGCAAAACTTGGATCGCTTCGAAGCCGCCTTGACGCTGCGCAGTGTTAGCCAAGGAAGTCTGTTTTTGGATCAAGTGGACCTCTTGCTAAAGGCCGATCAACAGCAGCGCAGCCTGCGGCTGGTGAGCACTGGCGATATCGCCACTAAGCTGCAGGCTTCAGCTAGGCGTTCGGCGCAACAGTGGCAGGGCCGGCTGGAGCCCACGGTTGTCGATAGCCCGGCTGGCCAGTGGCACTTAGAACAGGCAGTTACTTTTACTATTGATCAGTCAGTAGCGACAGTGGCTGATCACTGTTGGCAATCAACAGCCAACCGCCTCTGTGTGGAGCAAACGCTGCTGGGCGCGCAGGGCGCATTGCAGGTGGTGCTAGACGGGGATCTGAGTTTGTTAGCTCCTTTAGCCATCGAGGAGGTTGATTTAAGTGGCCAGCTTAGTGCTGTAGCCAGTGTCAATTGGGGGGGGGATCAGGGCCTGCAGGGCAGTGCTGAGCTGCACTTGCGTGAAGGCTTAATCACTCAGCCTTTAGGCCAGGGTGAGTTCGCCTCTTGGCGCTGGGATGAGCTTGAGGCACAAGCGCTATATCAATCCTCTGAACTGCAAGTCCAGCTGGCACTGCAGCGAGACGCGCGGCAAATACTCAAGCTCAATGCCGTTTTGCCACCAGATCCCCAGCAAGCTTTGCGTGGCGAGCTGCGACTGGAGGGCTTAGAGCTTGCCGCGCTGAGGCCCTTTGTGCCCAGTTTGTCGCGCTTAGAAGGCAGCTTACATGGCGGCTGGACACTGCAGGGCACGGTTGACGAGCCCCGAGCCATTGGCCACTTACAATGGCGCAATGGCCTTGTCGCGCTGGCCACTAGCCCCAGCGAGCTCAGTGAGCTCACGGTGGATATCGATCTGCGCGGCAGTGATGTTTTACTCGAAGGAAGTGGCCTGCTCGGTGGTGGCCAGGTGAGCCTGAACGGACAGCTGGAAACCAGACCCGATTGGGCCCTGAACTTGAAGCTGCAGGGTCAAAATAACCGCCTGCTTTATCCGCCCAGTGTTGAGGTGGTAGTGAGTCCCGAGCTATCTATCAAGGCCCGTGAAGGCTTAGTTGATTTAAAGGGCCGGGTTCGTGTGGATAGGGGAGAAGTCCAGCAAGCCGAGCTGCCTGAGGGTAGTATCGATCTGTCTTCCGATGTGGTGCAGGTCGATTACGCTGGCAATGAGATCCAAGGTGATAAGCCCTTTGCGACGCGTATTGATGTGCGGGTGATGATTGCCGAGAGGTTCAAGATCAGTGGCGGTGGCTTGGAGGCTACCGTCGGTGGTGAGCTGCAGTTGCAACAGGAGCCAAGTCGGCCCTTGCAGCTGTATGGCAACCTGAAAGTCCTAGGTGGTGAATATCGCGCTTATGGCCAGCGCCTTGAGATCAAGCAGGGGCGTATTTCGTTTGCTGGGGATCCAGAAAACCCCGAGCTGGATTTGAGTGCCCAGCGCGAAATACCCCTAGAAAAGGTCACTGCAGGGGTTCGCGTGACAGGCACCTTGGAGCAACCGACTCTGGATGTTTATAGTGATCCTGCCAAGTCTCAGGCTGAAGCCTTGTCGTATTTAATTCGCGGCAGGGGCCTGGATGCTGGGGCTGGTACCGATGGCACCGCTTTGGCTCTGTCGCTGGGCACAGGGATTGTTAACCGCAGTAAAGTTGTCGAGGGTTTGAACAGTTTGCCGGGCTTGAGTCATGTAGAGTTTGGCGCCGAGGGTTCGGATGATGAAACGGCAGCGACGGTCAGCGGCTATATAGGCGAGCGAATCTACCTGTCTTACGGAGTGGGCCTCTATGAGCCGGTCAACGTCTTGACAGCTCGTTTGTACCTCCAGACACGCTTGTGGCTGGAGGTGGTGAGTCGTCTAGAGAGCTCAGTCGATCTCTATTACAGCTTTGATATCGACTGAGCGTGGCTGAGCTTAGATTGTTTTGGGAATGATATAGAGCTCTACACGACGGTTCTGAGCGCGTCCTTGCTCTGAGCTATTGTCGGCAATTGGCTGGTTAAAGCCCATGCCTTGAACCAGCATTCGGCTGCGCTCGACCTGGCGGGTGACTAAGTAATCAGCAACGCTGCCGGCGCGTCGCTCCGATAGGTTCTGGTTATGTTGCTGGCCGCCCGTATTGTCGGTGTGCCCGGTGACACGCAAAGTGGTGTCAGCATATTTGCTCAAGACCTGACCCACTGAGTTCAGTACTGAATAAAAATCTGGGCGTAGGTTGTAAGAGTCGGTTTGAAAGGTAATGTTGCCCGGCATGATCAGCCGTAGGTTATCGCCTTCACGCATAACTTGTACGCCGCTGCCTTGCAACTGCTCGCGTAACTTGGCTTCTTGTACATCCATATAGGCTCCTACACCTGCGCCAACAAGGCCGCAACCCAAGGCCGCGTTGCGTGCGTGCTTACTGGAGTCAATGGCGCCGACGAGACCGCAAACCGCGGCAGCGCCGCCGCCATAAGTCGCTGCCTTGCTCACCTGACGCTCGCCGGTGTAGGGGTTGGTAGTACAGGCACTTAAGGCTAATATGCCCGCTGCGGCCACTGCGGCGTTTCGAATCATTCCCATCAATCTTGCTCCCTTTGTTTGTTGTGTCACTCAGGCCTCTAGAGCTGTACTCTTGCATAGCCTGTGCCATGCTTGGACAGCATGAAAAGCGATATGTTCGCTCGCTGAGTTATCGGCTGAAGCGGCACACAGTAGCGCTTTTTCCCTAGATTTTGTAGTTTACAGCAGCCTTTATTCAGGGCGGCCTTAAACCAAGCCCAAAGGATGGAGATCACTGCCTTGTTAAAATTGATATGGCCTTGTCCCGCTAAGAACTCAGCTCAGCTAAGTGTCAGGTGCTCTTGATGGACCCTTTGAGCCAAGGGGTGTTGGGCGCCTCTCTGCCGGCATCTATGAGCAAGCCTGGCAATACAGTAGCAGCATTATTACTGGGCTTTTTGGCCGGTATGGCAGCCGATCTGGATGTGCTAATCCGCTCCGCTGAAGACCCTCTGCTTTTTCTTGAGTATCACCGGCAATTTACCCACTCACTGATATTTATTCCTATTGGCGGCCTGCTGTGTGCATTGGTGTTGCACCCTTTGATCGGGCGTCGACGGGGCCTGAGCTTTGCACGCAGCTTGCTGTTTTGCAGCTTGGGCTACGCTACCCACGCTGTGCTCGATGCCTGCACCACCTATGGCACCATGTTGCTGTGGCCCTTTAGTAGCGATCGTATTGCCTGGAATACGATATCGATTATCGATCCACTCTTTACCTTGCCGCTGCTGCTACTGATCGCTGCTGCAGCGATACGCGCACAGCCACGCTTAGCGCAGTTAGCCCTGGTCTGGGCCTTGGGCTACATGAGTCTGGGCTTGTGGCAGCGCAATAGTGCGCTGGACTTAGGGCATCAGCTCGCTGCGGCGCGAGGTCACCAGGTGCAACGACTGGAGGCCAAGCCCAGCTTTGGCAATATCCTGCTGTGGAAGGTGGTCTACCAAACAGAGGATCGCTTCTACGTGGATGCAGTGCGCAGTGGCCTGAGTCCGCGAGTTTATCCCGGTGATTCTATCGCTCGCTTAGATCTAGAGCGCGATCTGCCCTGGCTGGATGCCACTTCCCAGCAGGCGACAGATATCGCGCGCTTTACTTGGTTTAGCAATGGTTATGTGGCCTTAGACCCCGACCGCCCGCAGCGCGTTATTGATATCCGTTACTCCATGTTGCCTAACGAGCTGCAGGCCTTGTGGAGCATTGAGTTAGATCCCTCAGCAAGCAGTGATCAGCACGTCGCTTATCGCACTCACCGGCAGGCTGGCAGGGACAGTTTTGCTGACTTATGGTCTATGCTCACTGGCGCCGCGGAGTCTCTGCCACTGCAGAGTTTGGCCGAGCAAGCAGCCCAGCGCTCGGTGCCAGCGGTAGACCAACTGCGACTAGATCAGAGTAGGGCTTCAGCTAAGTATTGAGCGAAGAGTAGGCCATCATGGGGAAGGTTGATAGTAGTGGCCACTAGACTGATCTAGGTGGAGAGCAGCGCGCTGTGATCAATTACAGCGCGCGCTGGCATGTGGATGGGAATGGCTAGGAGGCCGTTTAGCCCTTAGCGTAGATCGCTTTGGCGGCTGCTTGAGCGAGGCCGGTGCGGATCTTAGCGCCCTGATCATGTAGCACAGACTCTAGTGCTGCCAGGCAGATTAGGACATGGCGCGCGCTACTGCTGTGCCCCATCAGGCCGATGCGCCAAGTTTTACCAGCCAGTGCACCTAAGCCCGCGCCGATTTCCAAATCAAACTCATTGAGTAGCGCGCTGCGTACTGCGGCATCATCTACACCCTCGGGAATGCGCACCGAGTTCAGTTGCGGCAGGCGATGAGCCGCATCAACCGCCATTTCTAAGCCCATAGCCTCAAGGCCTGCCACGAGTGCTTGATGGTTGAGTTGGTGACGCGCCCAAGCGGCTTCGAGGCCTTCTTCTTTGAGCATTAATAAGGATTCATGCAGGGCGTAAAGCGCATTGACAGGAGCGGTGTGGTGGTAGGCACGCTTTGATTCACCGCCCCAGTAGCCCATTACCAACTGCATATCGAGAAACCAGCTCTGGACTGGGTGTTTGCGCTGTTTAATACGCTCGACAGCGGCCGGGCTGAAAGTGACCGGTGATATGCCCGGTACACAGGACAGACATTTCTGGGTGCCAGAGTACAGCGCATCGGCGCCCCAGGCGTCGACACGAAGCTCCATGCCGCCCAGAGAGGTGACGGTATCGACAATGCTCAGGGCATTGTGCTGCTTGGCCAAGGCGCAGAGCGCAGCCACATCGCTGTAGACTCCAGTAGAGGTTTCAGCGTGCACGAAAGCCAGTAAGTTGGCCTCGGGGTGTCGCTCAAAGGCCGCGGCAACTTTGTCGACACTCACAGGTTTTCCCCATTCGTCCTCAACCACCACGGCGTTTGCGCCACAGCGTTTGACGTTTTCTATCATGCGTCCGCCAAATACCCCGTTGCTGCACACAATCACCGTATCGCCAGGGGACAGCAAATTGACGAAACAGGCTTCCATACCGGCGGAGCCGGGTGCTGAGACTGGCAAGGTGAGGGCGTTGTCGCTTTGAAAGGCGTACTGTAAAAGGCTCTTGATATCGTCCATCAAGGACACAAACAGCGGGTCCAGGTGGCCGATCGTCGGCCGAGAAAGTGCCGCCAGTACACGGGCTGGGACATCCGAGGGACCGGGGCCCATCAGGGTGCGCTGGGGTGGGAAAAAACTGCTGCTGGTCATGGGGCGCCTCTAAGTCGGTTAAAGCGTGGAGCTGGGCTTAGTTGCCCAGCTCGTGTTTGACCTTGGCTTGTGCCGCGGCAATGCGGGCAACAGGCACTCGGAAGGGGCTGCAGGACACGTAATCCAAGCCCAGGTCGTGACAGAACTGAATTGAACGCGGGTCACCGCCGTGTTCACCGCAGATGCCGTACTTAATACTAGGGTTGCGAGCGCGACTTTCGTCGACAGCCATTTCCATTAAGCGGCCTACAGCCCGTTGGTCGAGAGACACAAAGGGGTCAGATTCGATCAATTTTTTCTCCAGATATTGCGGGATAAACTTGCCTGCGTCATCCCGTGAGAAGCCGTAGGTCATCTGGGTCAGGTCATTGGTGCCAAAGCTCATGAATTCCACTTCGCTAGCCAAGCGGTCGGCGCCAAGTGTTGCCCGAGGCGTTTCCATCATGGTGCCAATACGGTAGGGCACAGAGACGTGCTTCTCTTTCAGTACCGCTTGAATGCCGCGGTCAATGATTTCACTGATCAAGCGAATTTCGCGAACGTTGACGACCAGTGGGATCATGATTTCAGGCAGTGGCTTGTAGCCCTCTTCGATTGCATCGACTGCTGCGCTGATAATGGCTTTGACTTGCATTTCGGTAATTTCTGGGTACACCACCGAGAGCCGGCAGCCGCGGAAACCGAGCATTGGGTTGACCTCGGCCAATCCTTCGGTGATTTCACGGATTTTGCTCGCGGGCTTTCCGATGCGCTTAGCTAGGGCTGCCATCTCATCATCATTGTGCGGCAGGAATTCGTGCAGAGGTGGGTCTAGCAGGCGCACGGTGACCGGCAGGCCATCCATCACTTTAAACAGGGCCAGCATGTCATCATGCTGGAAGGTCAGCAGTTGATTGAGGTAGCCCTGACGCTCTTCCTTAGTCTCAGACAGAATCATGGCGCGCATCACGTCAATGCGCTCGGCCTCAAAGAACATATGTTCGGTGCGGCACAAGCCAATACCCTCGGCGCCTAGCTCCAGTGCTTTGGCTGCATCCTCTGGGGTTTCGGCATTAGCGCGCACTTTTAGACGGCGGTGCTTGTCCGCCCAAGAGAGCAGAGTCTGGAAGTCGTCGCTGGAGCTGGCTTCTTTTTTCGGGATATCGCCGAGCATGACATCACCGGCTGTGCCATCGAGAGTGATGATATCGCCGCGCTTAACAACGGTACCTTCCTTGGTGGTTGCCGTGCCGGCGGCATAATCAATTTTCAGCGCACTGCAGCCGGTAATGGCGCAGACACCCATGCCGCGAGCAACGACAGCGGCGTGTGATGTCATGCCGCCCAGTTCAGTGAGAATACCGGCGGCGACCTTCATGCCGTGGATGTCTTCCGGGGTGGTTTCGCGGCGCACCAAGATGACGCTGTGTCCTTGGGCGGCAACCTCTACCGCTTCCTCGGCGGAGAACACCACTTTGCCAGTGGCACCGCCGGGGCTGGCGGGCAGGCCGGTAGCAACGATGTTGGTTTTTTCTGCAGGGTCGACCATCGGGTGTAGGAAAGCTTCAACGTGCTCGGGGGAGACACGCATCAAGGCTTCGCTCTCGGTGATCAAGCCTTCGCGGACCATTTCGACAGCGATTTTTACCGATGCACGGCCGGTGCGTTTACCACTGCGTGTTTGCAGCATGTAAAAGCGTCCTTCCTGGACTGTAAACTCCAAGTCCTGCATATCGCGGTAGTGCTTTTCCAGTAGGGCTTGGGTTTTGTACAGCTCCTCGTACACCTGTGGTTGGCGCACCTTGAGTTCCGATACCGGTAAAGGGGTGCGGATGCCTGCAACAACATCTTCGCCGGCAGCGTTGAATAGGAACTCGCCAAAAAATTGCGCTTCACCGGTAGAGGGGTTGCGGGTAAAGGCGACACCAGAACCTGAGTCTTCACCGAAGTTACCAAACACCATCGCCTGAACGGTAACAGCGGTGCCCAGGGTTTCTGGGATGTTGTTCATTTCGCGATAGACATAAGCGCGGGGGGTGTGCCAAGACATGAACACGGCTTCGATAGCCATTTTGAGCTGTACGAAGGGGTCTTCAGGGAAGTCCACGAGGGTTTTATAAATGCGGATGATTTCCTGCCAGTCCTCGGCGCTCATCTCCGTGTCGAGTGTCTTGCCGTGGGCTGCTTTGTATTTTTCAATTTCGTGTTCAAATTGCTCGCCGCCGGCCTCCATGACCACATCGGCAAACATTTGGATAAAGCGGCGGTAGCTGTCGTAAGCAAAGCGCGGATTGCCGGTTTTCTTTGCTAGGCCGGCGGCGATCTCGTCGTTTAAGCCTAAGTTCAGCACGGTGTTCATCATGCCGGGCATCGACACTGCAGCACCTGAGCGGACTGAGAACAGCAGTGGGTTTTCTGGGTCACCAAAGCGGGCGCCCATTTCCTTTTCCACCAGGTCCAGCGCCACACGATATTCCTGTTCAAGCAGCGGTGGCAGTTTGTTGCCCGATTCAAAAAACTCGCGACAGGTGGGGGTAGTGATAATAAAGCCGTAGGGCACCGGTAAACCCAAGCTGGTCATTTCACAGAGGTTGGCACCTTTACCACCGAGTAGATCGCGGTCGTCTTTACTGCCTTCGTTGAACAAGTACACTCGTTTAGCCATGGAATCTCCAAGTAGTGACACGGTCGTATTTCAATCGCCGCGAGTATATAGAGTTACGGCCTTTGGCGGGAGCACTGGCGTGATAAAAAAGGTTGTAATATCAACAACTTGTAGTATCACTACACGCTAGCCGGCGATACGGCGTGAATCTAGCCCACCGTATCGCCAAATTTGTAGAATTACTACACTTTGCTCAGCGACTTTCGAGTATCTCGCAGAGCCGGTCGATTTCAGAGAGATCGGCTGTGGCGGGTACTAGGAATAATTCTTCGCAACCTGCTGCTTCAGCATTATCCAAAGCTTCGCGCAGGGCCTCAGCATTGCTGCGCGTGACTGATTGGGCCATGGCTTTGGCAATCTCTGGCCCCGCGATGTCTAAGTAATTGTAGACGTAATCATAAAGGCGAGATTGAGCATCATCTGCTAGTGAATACCAGAAGCCGCCCATCCGGTAGGGTTTCTCGCTGCGCCCAGCTTCCTGCCATGCTCTATCGGCAGTGGCAAAGGCATTGGCCAGCTCATGCTTTTCACCATTGCCCGACCAGGCGTAGAGGCCGTCTGCCCATTTGGCACATCGGGCGATACTTTTGGGGCCCAAAGCGCCGGCCAGTATTTTCGGTCCACCTGGCTGAGTGGGCGTTGGGCCGATAGAGCCGGCGCCACTAATAACCTCTTCTCCAGCCCAGACTTGGCGCATCGTTTTGACTTGATCGTCCATGCGTTGATAGCGGCCCTTCATGCTCTGTCCCATGGCTTGGTAGTCTTGGGCGCGACCGCCGTAGCCGACGCAGATTTGCTCCATGCGGCCTCCCGATAGGATATCCATGGTTGCGACTTCTTTGGCAACGCCAACGGCACTGTGCATAGGCAGCACGTAGAGTGTCGGAGTTATCTTTACTCGGCTGGTAGCAATGGCAGCTGCCGACAGTAGGGCGCGCATATCATAAGTTGGGCCATGGACGCGCTCACCACAGGACAGGCTGTGAAAAGGGCCTTCATCGACGCGCTTAAACCACGCCAGGTAGTCCTCGCGGTTCAGGCCGGCTTTCATATACGGTAGGCAAATTCCGATCTTCATAGGCTGTAGTTCCTTAGACTTATAGTGATGGACAGCCGTTAATTATGGCCTAGCCTGAAGACTTCTGCGCCGCTAGCTGTACAGATTGGTATACCAGTTGCTGAAGCTCTGATTCACTCTGAGTATTAGCCCTGCTGAACTTGTCGCACAAGCGCCGCTCTGCTTAGCCATTCCGTTTGGCTTGGGCTCAGATCAGCTTATTGTGGCAATGGTTTTAGGGCGTGACACTGTGGCTGAGTTACACTAGCAGCTAATGAAAATAACTTATCCTAGCCAATGCCTCTTTTTACTGCTCTTGCTGTTGGCACTAGCTGTCAGTGGCTGCACTGAAACCCCCATGCGGCTCAGTGCACAGAGTCAGCAAGCTATTAATTTTAGTGGTGACTGGGAACTGAACTACGCCCAGAGTGACCAGCTGCAAGCGCGGCTTAACAGCACGTTTCGTGAGCTGCGGAAAAAGGCTGAGCGCAGTCGGCCGCCAGTCAGTGATAGGGCTGGGCCGCAAATTAACTTAGCTACATCGAGCCATGATGCTGACTCGCTGATTGCTTTGGCGCGGATGGCAGATCTGATTACCCAGTCGCCACTTCTGCATATCAAACAAGATGAGCAGGGTATTTTAGTTAAACGGGAAGCTAATTTTGCGCTTGACTGTCAGTTTGTGGGAGAACAGGCCTACCGCCTCGATTCAGCGCTAGGCCGTGAGCGCTGCGGCTGGCTGGGACATCAGTTGGCTTTTACTTTGCTGCTACCGGAGGGCTTGAGTATTCGGCATCTGCTGACCTTAAGCAGCGATCGCCAGCAATTGAATATTGCCACTACCCTTGTTTCAGACCAAGTATCGATGCCCTTTACTTTAAATAGAGTTTATCAGCGCTTTGATCCAGGCAGTCGCGGTTATCACTGTAAAATGACCCTGACTAAAGGCCGAGTTTGTAGCACGGAGTCACAATGAAGTACTTAGTGTTGCTGGTCTTGCCTTTATTGTTAATAGCCTGCGCTAGTGAGCCTGAGCCTTTAGCTCAGCAAGCGCTTGCTGACAGCGCTTGGCCCATGCCAGTGGGCGAGGTGCAATTGCACTTAAGGCAGAGTTTGGCTGAAGAGACTGCGCTGGATATCTCGCTCGTGGTTTTTGATCCCGGCTTGCCGGAGGCTGTGACTGTGCAGGGTACTCGGGGGCTGTTTCCGCTAATCCGTAAAGCTGAAGCGCGTTATTTACCCGTGCTACTTCGACAGACCCTGATGGATACCGGCGCCTGGGGGGTGATCAGAGTGCTGCCAGAGCCCGACCCCTCGGCGCAGTTGCAAATTACTGCCACTATATTGCACTCCGATGGCGAGCATCTGCTGTTGCAACTGGAAGCGGTGGACGCAAGTGGGCGGCAGTGGCTAAACCGCAGCTATTACGATCGAGCTGAAGATGCTGACTACCCGGTCGCTGAGGGCGCTGATCCTTTTGCTGATCTCTATCGCCAGATCGCCAACGATTTGCTGGCGCAACTCGAAGCACTTGAGCACAGTGCCCTAGTGGCGCTGCGGCACACGGCTATGCTGCGTTACGCCGCGACTTTGTCAGAGGAGGCTTTTGGTGGGTATCTGACTAGGACAGAGGCGGGCTACTATCAGCTTCTGCGCCTGCCCGCTGCAGATGACCCAATGTTGCTGCGGGTACAGCGTATACGCAATCATGAGCATCTGTTCATTGATACTGTCGACGAACAGTATTTGGACTTATTTGAAACGATGCGTCCTACCTACAATCTGTGGCGGCAATATGGTCGTGAGCAAGCTCAGTATATGCGGGATTACCAGCAGCGTTTGTTGGAGCGGGACAGAGCCGGTCGCAGGGGCTCTTTTGCGGCGCTGCAGCAGAGTTACAACGCTTTCAAATGGAGCAAAATCCAACAACAGGACTTGCAAGAGTTGGCTCAGGGCTTTAACAATGAAGTGACCCCCACGGTCTTAGAGGCAAGTGGTCGGGTGTTTCGACTTAATGGCAGTCTACAGTCCCAATATGATGAGTGGCGCGCAATTTTACGGCAAATTTTTTCACTGGAAACGGGGCAGAGCAGGGGCCAAGATAAGCTGTGATGATCGCGGTACTATCTCATAATATATTGCCCAAGTTGGCAGAGGCTTTTAATCATGGCAGATGATACACGCAGTGATAGTTCGGACACGCTGTTCGATTCCCTGATGCGCCTCAGTGGTCAAGTGGCAGGGGGGACTTTAGAGCTGGCGCGTAATACTGCCACTCTGACAGCGATTTTCGGTGAGACCTGGTTGCGCAACACCTTGCTCAATAGCTTGGAGCCCGAACGTTTAGAGGCTATGGCAGAAGCGGGGCATTTTCTGCGAGATGCTCGTGAAACTGCGGGTTTGTCACTCAAAGACTTGTCTGAAAGCCTCGGCTTGTCTGATAAGGAGGTGCTGGAGGAGGTCGAGTCCGGTGATAAGATTATGCCACTGGAGCTGGTGCTGCGCAGTGCTTCGCTGCTGGCCCGCCACGACCCGATACCTTTCCTGTTGAAGTTTCTGCGTACCTATAACCCGCAGTTGGAAAAAACCCTAGAAAGTTGGGGCATGATGGCGCTGCCTAAACACTATGAGCGAGAGCGGCGCTTTACCAATCTGTATCGCAAGCACGATGTCCTGCGTGATTTTAGCGACGATGAGTTCCAGCGTTTTATAGATTACATGGAGAGTTCTTCAAATTTAGTACTGGATGTGATGACTCGGGAAAAAGAAGCCAATACAGTGCAGCGGCGCAGCCCGGCAGCAGCCAAAACTAAAAGCAACACGAAGAGCAAAACCAAAGCCAAGGCCAAAGCTAAAACAAAGACTCAGCGCAGTACATCCGCTGGGAAAAAAACCAAGCAGCAGCGCAATAAAGCGCGCAGCAGTGATAAGGAATAGTATGAGATCCACAACTAGGTTTTGCAGTTTATGGCGCAGTTGAGTGCAACAGCCCAGCGCGAGTGGTTTGCTACTTGCCCTAAGGGAATAGAGGGGCTCTTAGCCCATGAGCTGCAGACACTGGGTGCCAGCAGTGTTCGTGAAACAGTGGCCGGAGTGTATTTTGATGGTCCTTTAGCCCTTGGCTATCGGGCTTGCCTGTGGTCCCGTTTGGCCAACCGTGTGCTCTTGCCAGTGGCCACTATCGAGGCTGCGACAGCTGATCAGCTCTACAGCGGTCTGCGCCAAATTAACTGGGGCGAGTGGCTGGATGTTAAGCAGACTTTTGCCATTGATTTTACTGGCGATAACCGAGAAATTCGCAACACGCAGTTTGGTGCCCAGCGCAGTAAAGATGCCATAGTCGACTGGTTTCAGGATCAGCAGGCCCAGCGGCCTTCTGTAGCGCGCAAAGATCCAGATTTGCGTTTTAATATCCGACTATCACGCGATCGCGCCATGGTAGCTTTCGATATGGCCGGCGGCAGCTTGCACCGCCGCGGTTATCGGTCCCAAGCTGGCGCCGCGCCATTGAAAGAGAACCTTGCCGCGGCTTTGCTGCTGCGCGCTGATTGGCCGGGCATGGCAGCCCGTGGCGGCGCCCTCATTGATCCTATGTGTGGCTCCGGCACTCTGTTATTAGAAGCGGCAATGATGGTCGCTGATATTGCGCCGGCACTGTCGCGCGGTCGTTTCGGTTTTGAGAATTGGCAGGGTCATAATCGCCAGCAGTGGCAGGCGATTTTGGCGGATGCTCGCAGTCGTGCCGAGCATGGCCGGGCGCGGCAATTACCCGAAATGCGCGGCTACGATGCGGATCCGCGAGTGATCCGTAGGGCACAGGAAAACAGCGCAGCCCTAGGCTTAGAAAAAGCTGTCAGAGTGAGCTGCAAACCTTTGGGTGAGTTGCAAAAACCGACACACATAGCTCTTCCCGAAGGGCTGGTGATCTGCAATCCACCCTACGGCGAGCGCCTCGGCGAAAAAGACAGTTTACGCTATCTCTACCGCGAACTGGGCGAGGTGATGAAACGCGAGTTTGATCACTGGCAGGCAGCGATATTCACCTCAGATTTAGATTTAGCTAGGGCCATAGGTCTGCGTAGCCACAAGCAGTACAAGTTGTACAACGGCGCCATCCCCTCGACTTTGTTGTTATTTGATCTGCACAATAACCGACTAAAAGACTCCCCAAGTCCTACTGCTTCGGCTTCTGCTGCGGCTAGCGGCACAGCGACGGAGCTCAGTGATGGGGCGCAGATGTTTGCCAACCGCATCCGCAAAAACCGCAAGCGCTTGTCGTCTTGGCTGCGGCGCGAACAAATAGAATGCTACCGTCTCTACGATGCGGATATGCCTGAATACGCCGTGGCAGTGGATATCTATGGCGAGCAGGTCCATGTGGCGGAATATCAAGCCCCTAAGGATGTTGACCCGGCAGCTGCTCAGCGCCGTATGGAAGAGGTAATGGCGGCTTTGCCTCAGGCCTTAGGCCTGCCTAGGGAGGCTATCGCTTACAAGCTGCGTCAGCGTCAGCGCGGCAACGAGCAATATCAGCGGCAGGCTTCTACAGGTGAAATGTTCAGTGTGCGAGAAGGGGCGGTCAAGTTGCTGGTCAACTTACAGGACTATCTCGACACCGGTTTGTTCTTAGATCATCGTCCGCTGCGACGGCGTATTGCCGCTGAGGTCAAGGCTAAGGATTTCCTCAACCTGTTCTGTTACACCGGCAGTGCCACGGTACACGCTGCTGTGGCAGGCGCTCGCTCGACGACCAGTGTCGATTTATCCAATACTTATTTAGCTTGGTTGCGCAGTAATTTGGCGCATAACGGTCAGGGCGAAAACAGCAACCACATTGTGCGAGCCAATTGCATGGAGTGGTTGTCGCACTGCGATCAGCGCTTTGATCTGATCATGCTCGACCCCCCATCTTTTTCAAATTCAAAAGCGATGGATGATAGCTTTGATGTACAGCGGGATCATGCTGACTTGCTTCGGGCTGCTATGGCCTGCTTGCGACCGGGCGGGCAATTGTATTTTTCTAATAATCGCCGGGGCTTTCACTTAGACCCGGAGCTGCAAGAGGCCTTCGACTGCGAAGATATCACTCGACAGACCATCGATCCGGACTTTCAGCGCAACCCAAAAATACATGTTTGTTATCGCTTCAGGCATCGCAGTAAAAGCTGATTGTTATTCTTTGCTTGGCTGCTTCTAGCAGCGCTGATGCTGTATTTGTGAGGCTTTGCCGGTAAGTGTCTACAAACTGCTGGACTTGGCTCTGTCCACATTATGCCTGCCTAGCGGGGAGTGCTAGGCAGGAGCACAGAAGAAGCTATGATTTTAATGTTAAGTCATTGATTATTAAGCCCTTATGGCCGCTGAAAGCACAGTGGCCAAGGCTCTTGAAGGGGAGCTGGGATGCTCATTACTGAGCATTTATCCAGACTTACCCCCAAAGTTATCCACAGCTAGTTCTAGCTGATTTGCCTCGACTAATGCTGTCAGTCTATGACTTTGCGCTAGTGGCTTGGCTCGGCTAGCTGCAGTAGCTGCTTGCCTTGGTTGCGGCCGTCATAGAGGCGCAGCAGAGTGCTTGGAATGTTTTCGAAACCCTGCTGAATGTCCTCCCGCCAAGCAATCTCTCCGGCGGCAACCCATTGTCCCAAATCGCGATAGGCCTCTTCCATGCGATCCATGAAGTCCATCATGATAAAGCCTTGCAGGCGCAGTCGCCGGGTGATGACTTTCATCATGTTGCGGGGGCCTGGGGCGGGGCTGGCGTCGTTGTAGCCCGAAATAGCGCCGCACATGACGATGCGGCCGAAGTCGGCCATGTGCTCAATGCCGGCCTCTAGCGTATCGCCGCCGACGTTATCGAAAAACACATTGATGCCGTCGGCACAGCGGCGCGCGAGCTCGTCCTTAAGGTTTTGCTTTTGGTAGTCGATGACCTCGGGGATCTTGCAGTCTTGCTGCAGCCACTGGCATTTTTCTTCACCGCCCGCAATACCGATGACGCGACAGCCCTTAAGCCGAGCGATTTGCGCTACGACAGAGCCGGTCGCTCCAGCAGCACCTGATACTAATACGGTTTCGCCAGCGACCGGTTGGCCGATCTCTAGCAAGCCGAAGTAGGCTGTCAGGCTTGTTCCACCGAGTACACTCAGTGCCATTGAGGGGGTAACTTGAGCTGGTAGAGGGCGCGGCATCCAGCCTGAACTTGGATCGGCCAGGCTATATTCCTGCCAGTTAAGCATGCCCTGCACTAAGCTGCCCACTGGCAGCTCGGGGTTGTTGGAGCGTATTACTTGGCCCACGCCACTGGCGCGCATTGGCTCGCCGATGGCCACCGGTGGAAGGTAGGAGGGTTCATCCTCGACCCAACCTCGCATCGCCGGGTCGAAGCTGAGCATGAGAGTTTTAATCAGCGCTTGTCCGGCTGCGGGCTCTGGGATAGCACTTGTCACCAATTCAAAATGTTCGGTGCCGATCATACCTTCTGGCCGGGCTTTGAGGAGCCACTGTCGATTGTTGTTCATTATTGTCCTTATCAAATATTGCTTGTTATGGAGTTGCTCGGGATATTACATCATTTAACTTGGGCTTGATGCTAGGGGCCCGCTTATGGCATGACTTGCGCTCTGGCCTGTGTTCAAATCCCTTAGCGCCCAATATCCCTTGGGCGATATTCAGTGGGCAGTGCAATGGAGTCTACAACAGTGAAGCAATTGCTGATTGTCTATCACACACAAAGTGGTGCTAGCGCTAAGCTTGCCGAGTCGCTGTGGCGCGGGGCGCTCGACGAGGGTTCGGTGAGCGTTAAAGTACAGCGCGCTTGGGATTGTGGCACTGAGGATTTGTGTGAGGCTGATGCTTTGGCATTGGTAGCAGCAGAGAACTCCGCTGCCTTGGCTGGCAGTATGAAAGATTTTCTAGACCGTTGTTTTTATCCTGCCATTGAGCGGCAGCTAGTTTTGCCCTATGCGCTGGTGTTAAGTGCGGGCAACGATGGTCGCAATGCTGAGCGCCAAGCACAGAGGGTTTTGTCAGGCATCCCTTTTACTGAAGCGACACCGCCACTGATTTGTCGCGGTGAGGTTGACTCCCGGCATCGGCAACAGTGCCGCGAATTGGGGCAAGGTCTCGCCGCGGGTTTGGCAATGGGGATATTTTAAATAAACAAGGAAAACTATGTCTCAGTCAGTAAATCCTCCGGAAGGTTTTGAGCCAGTTCCAGCTGGTTTAGGCTATACCGATTCTTTACAGCCGCTGTATCGCCGTATTGACGACGATCTGGTGAGTTTTGGTTTGTCCGTGGCCGAGCAGCACCTGAATGTCATGGGGCTCTGTCACGGGGGTGTGTTAATGACACTTGCCGACGTTGCCGCGGCCTCTGGGGTCAATCACGCGATGGGCACGAAAGGTGGCACACCAACGATAAACTTGAGTTTTGATTTTGTTAATGGGGCCAAAGCGGGTCAGTGGCTGCAAGCCGATGTGACTAGCGTGACGATGAAACGTCGTTTTGGCTTCGCCAGCGGCGTAATTACTCACGGGGAGCTCATTATCGCTCGTTTCAACGGCACCTTTTATGTTCCCGACCACGACGGTATCTGGAAAAGGGGTAAAGCAGCTGGTGCACTGGCGAGGAAGTGATTAGCCCGGCTTTTCTGTTTGTACATCTGGCAATAAGATATCAATAAAGGCTTGCGCTGCCCGCGACAGGCTGCGGTTGCGGTGGTACACCAAGCCGAGTGTGCGCTCAATGCTGATGCCCTCTACGCTTAGCGGGCGCAGAGTGTCATCGCACATGCTGCGGGGTAATACCGTCCAGCCTAGACCTACTGCAGCGAGCATGCGAATGGTTTCCAGATAGTTGGTGGCCATTGAGATTTGCAGCTTTAGGTTGTGCTGGTCGAAGAGTTTTTTGACGATCTGTCCTGTGTAAGTATTGAGTCCTGGCAAAATGGCGGCGTGTTCGCTGAGTTTTTCCAAAGGGCAGGGGGCTAGGCTGGCTAGGGGGTGGTCCGGAGCCACCATAACGTCCAGCGGGTCGGTCCAAACTGGCAGGGTCACTGTGCTGCTGTCGCTAGCAGGCGCCAAGGTGACAATGGCTAATTCCGCCTGTCCCTGCATGATTAAATCGTAGGCCTGCTCCGAATCCATAAAATCGATATCGATATGAACCGCAGGAAAGCGCTTGCTGAATTCATGGAGTATCGGTGGCAGGCGATGAAGGCCAATGTGATGACTGGTGGCCAGACGCAATTGGCCCGCCACCTCGCCTGATAAATCGCGCACCGCCTGCTGCGCATCGAGCAGCTGCTGCATAATGCTATTGGCATGGGGCAGCAGGGCTTGCCCGGCCTCTGTCAGACTGACATGGCGACCGATGCGGTCGAACAAGCTGCACTGCAGTTGCTGCTCTAGTAGGGCGATGCGCTTGCTCACAGCCGGCTGGGTTAAGTGCAAGGTTTCGGCGGCCAGTGAAAAGGACTTGTGCTTGGCGACTTCGAGGAAGGCGCGGAGGTTTTGGCTGTACATTGGTATTCCCAAAAGGAATGAAACAAATAAAAATAATAAATTTGTTTTATTGAATGGGCAAGCTTAAAATCGCCTTATTCCCTAGGTCGCAAGACACCGAGCGAGGTAGAACATGGCCGGACAAACTCTGTACGACAAATTGTGGCAGCAGCACTTAGTCGAGTCTCATCCTGATGGGACCTCACTGCTTTATATAGATCGTCATTTGCTGCACGAAGTGACCTCACCGCAAGCCTTTGAAGGGCTGCGTTTAGCCGGTCGCAAGCCTTGGCGCTTGGATGCCAACCTGGCGGTGTCTGATCACAACGTACCCACCACAACAGCAGAGCGGGCCGGTGGGGTCGAGGGCATTATCGATCCAATTTCGCGCCTGCAAGTGCAGACTCTGGGCGATAACTGTAGCGATTTTGACATCGTTGAGATCCCGATTAACGATCGTCGCCAAGGCATTGTGCACGTGGTGGGCCCAGAGCAGGGCGCGACCTTGCCCGGCATGACGGTGGTCTGCGGTGACTCGCACACTTCTACTCACGGTGCACTGGGTGCGCTGGCACACGGCATCGGCACCTCTGAAGTGGAGCACGTGCTAGCTAGCCAGTGTCTGAGCACCAAGAAAATGAAGAACATGCTGGTCCGTGTCGACGGTCAGCTGCAAAAGGGTGTGACAGCAAAGGATCTTGCACTGGCGATCATCGGTAAAATAGGCACCGCCGGCGGTACCGGCTACGCCATTGAGTTTGGCGGCGAAGCGGTGCGCTCACTGAGCATGGAGGGTCGTATGACGCTCTGTAATATGTCGATCGAAGCGGGCGCCCGGGCCGGTATGGTGGCGGTTGATGACACCACTATTGAATACGTTAAAGGCCGCACTTACGCCCCCAAGGGGGAGCAGTGGGAGCAGGCTGTAGCGGCTTGGTCGGAACTGCACAGCGATGACGATGCGGTATTTGATGCGGTCGTGGAAATGCGCGCTGAAGATATTCAGCCCCAGGTCACTTGGGGCACTTCGCCGGAAATGGTGCTGCCGATTGATGGCCTACTACCGGACCCAGATTCATTCGATAGTGAAACAGCGCGTGAGTCGGTGCGCCGCGCTTTGGAGTACATGGGCTTGAAGGCGGGTATGCCGATTACTGATATCAAGCCTGATCGAATCTTTATTGGCTCCTGTACTAACTCCCGTATTGAAGACCTGCGCGAGGCAGCAGCGGTGGTGCGCGGTAAGCAAGTTGCCGCCAGTGTTAAGCAAGCACTGGTGGTGCCAGGTTCTGGTGAAGTCAAGGCCCAGGCTGAAGCCGAAGGTCTGGATAAGATCTTTGTTGAGGCGGGCATGGAGTGGCGCGAGCCAGGTTGTTCCATGTGCCTGGCTATGAACGCCGATAAACTGGGTGATGGCGAGCACTGCGCTTCCACCTCTAACCGAAACTTCGAAGGGCGCCAAGGCTTTGGTGGTCGCACGCATTTAGTCAGCCCAGCAATGGCTGCTGCAGCGGCAGTGGCTGGTCATTTTGTCGATGTGCGCAACTGGCAGGAGGGAGCGTAATGAGAAGCTTTACCGTACACGAGGGCATTGTGGCTCCGATGGATCGCGCCAATGTCGACACTGACTTGATTATTCCCAAGCAGTTTCTCAAGTCGATTAAGCGCAGCGGTTTTGGCCCTAACTTGTTTGATGCCTTGCGCTATTTGGATGAAGGGCAGCCTGGACAGGACAACAGTAAGCGGCCATTGAACCCGGACTTCCCGCTCAACCAGCCACGCTATGCCGGCGCCTCTATATTGCTGACTAGGAAGAACTTTGGCTGCGGCTCTAGTCGTGAGCACGCCCCTTGGGCTTTGGAAGATTTTGGCTTTCGCTGCGTTATTGCCCCTAGCTATGCCGATATCTTCTTTAACAACTGCTTTAAGAACGGTGTGCTACCTATTGTTTTACCAGAAGAAACTGTCTCAGATCTTTTCGAAAAGATGTATGCCGAAGAAGGCTTCAGCCTGACCATTGATTTGCCGGCCCAGGAAATTCGCAGTGCTTCTGGTGAAGTGATTCCCTTTGAGGTTGAAGAGTTTCGCAAGCACTGCCTAGTCAACGGTTTGGACGATATTGGTCTGACCTTGCAAAGCGCCGAGGCCATTCGCGCCTTTGAAAAACAACACCAGCAGCGCAATCCCTGGCTGTTTGGCAGCCTTAAATAACACGGAGTAAGCCAGTGTCACGCAAAATACTCATCCTGCCCGGTGATCATATCGGGCCAGAAATCATGACCGAAGCGGTGAAAGTACTGGACTTGGTCAACGAGCGCTTCAAGCTGGACTTGAGCTTGGATCACGCGCTTCTGGGCGGCGCAGCAATTGATGCCTGCGGCGTACCGCTGCCCGAGGAAACCCTGACTAAGGCCCGTGCCAGTGATGCAATTTTGCTCGGCGCTGTCGGTGGCCCCGAGTGGGACAAGCTTGAGCGTCATCTGCGCCCTGAGCGCGGCTTGCTAGGCTTGCGCTCCGAGCTGCAACTCTTTGGTAACCTGCGGCCAGCACTGCTGTACCCGCAGTTGGCAGAGGCTTCCAGTCTCAAAGCGGAGTTGGTAGCTGGTTTGGATATTCTGATTGTCCGTGAGCTTACCGGCGGCATTTACTTTGGTGAGCCCCGCGGTATTCGCACCCTCGATAACGGTGAGCGTCAGGGCTATAACACTTATGTTTATAGCGAGTCTGAGATTCGCCGCATTGGTCACTTGGCATTTTCACTGGCACGCCAGCGCGACAAACGGGTGTGCTCAGTCGACAAGTCCAACGTACTGGAAGTGACAGTGCTGTGGCGCGAGGTCATGGAAGAGGTGGCCCGTGACTATCCAGACGTGGAGCTGACACATATGTACGTGGACAACGCGGCGATGCAGTTAGTGCGGGCTCCGAAGCAGTTCGATGTATTGGTTACGGGCAATATGTTTGGCGACATTCTGTCAGACGCCGCTGCCATGCTTACCGGCTCGATTGGCATGCTGCCCTCGGCCTCACTTGATCAGCAGGGACGTGGTATGTACGAGCCCTGCCACGGTTCAGCGCCGGATATCGCTGGCAAGGGTATAGCTAACCCCTTGGCCACTATTTTGTCGGTGGCAATGATGCTGCGCTACACTCTCAATGAAGTCCCCGCAGCAGAGGCTATCGAACAAGCAGTTAGTGCGGTGCTAGACCAAGGTTTGCGCACTGCAGATATACACTCTGGAGATTACCAACGGGTGTCTACCTCTGAGATGGGCGAAGCGGTCATACGCGCACTCCAAGCTTGAGGCACTGTACGATTCACCTACTCCAACATTCACCCCAAGCATAGGACATAAACTCCATGGCAGATTCATACGATGTAGCAGTCGTCGGCGCCACCGGTGCTGTCGGCGAAACCATTATCGAAATCCTTGAGCAGCGCGACTTTCCAGTGCGCAACTTGTACGCCCTAGCCTCGAGTCGCTCAGCAGGTAAGGTGATCAAGTTTAAAGGCAAGTCAGTGACAGTTTCTAATTTGGCAGACTTCGATTTCAGCCAAGTTCAGATCGGCCTGTTTTCCGCAGGTGGCAGCCTATCGAAAGAGTATGCGCCTAAAGCGGCAGCGGCGGGCTGTGTGGTCATTGATAACACTTCTGAATTCCGTCGCGATGAAGACATTCCGCTGATTGTTCCAGAGGTCAATATCGAGGCCTTGGGCGATTACAAGAAGCGCAACATTATCGCCAACCCCAACTGCTCAACCATTCAGATGCTAGTTGCACTGAAGCCAATTTATGACGCGGTGGGTATTAAGCGTATTAACGTTTCGACCTATCAAGCGGTCTCTGGCACTGGCAAAGAAGCGATCGAAGAACTGGCCAGCCAAACGGCGCGTCTGCTGAATGGTCAGGAGCCCGAGTGTGAGGTCTATCCTAAGCAGATCGCCTTTAACGCACTGCCCCATATCGACACTTTCCAAGAGAATGGCTACACCCGGGAAGAAATGAAGATGGTTTGGGAAACTCAGAAAATCTTCGCTGATGCTGATATCCAGGTGAACCCGACCTGTGTGCGCATTCCGGTGTTTTTCGGTCACTCCGAAGCGCTGCATATCGAAACCGCGGAAAAGATCACTGCCGAACAGGCGCGTGAGTTGTTAAGCAAGGCACCCGGGGTCACGGTCATGGATGAGCGAGCCGATGGTGGTTACCCGACGGCTGTATCAGAGGCTGCAGGTAAAGATCCAGTCTATGTCGGACGTATCCGCGAAGACATCTCACACCCAAACGGTTTAAACCTCTGGGTTGTCGCCGATAACGTGCGCAAAGGTGCAGCACTTAACAGTGTCCAAATTGCTGAGAGTTTGATTGAGCAGGGCTATCTTGATTAATAAAGTCCATGCCGACATACTTGGCGACATCTGGGGCGCTCTAAGGGGCCGCTAGGGCTTGCTAGAGCGCCTCACATGATCTCTGCAATAGCTTTCAGCTGCTTTGTAGTTGTCGACTGAATTAAGTTTTGGGTTCTTCACCTGCCCCAAATAAGCAATTGAACGAGGGGATGTCAGTGCCGTCTAGGGGCTGCTATAAAATAATAAGGCTAGGGTATGGCGCAAAAGCGTAAATTAGCGGCGGTGATGTTCTCCTTGGGCTGCCTTCAGGCCAGCTCGGTTTGGGCGCTAGGCCTAGGGGAGTTGAGCTTAGAATCCTTTCTCAATGAGCCCTTAAAAGCAAAAGTTGACCTGCTTAACACTGCTGATCTGCAAGCGGATCAAATTAAAGTACGACTTGCCACCGCCGAGGACTTTAATCGCCTCGGCGTAGATCGTGCGTATTTCCTCACCGGTATTAAGTTTGAAATTCAACTCGACGAGCAAGGTCGCGGCTATATTCTACTGAGTTCCGACGATCCGGTGCTCGAGCCCTACCTAGACTTTATCCTTGAGACTCGTTGGCCTTCAGGTCGTTTACTACGTGAATATACGGTACTGGTTGACCCGCCAGCCTTCGATCAAAGTACCAAGGTTGTTTCAGCTACTGAGCGGGTCGCCGAACTTGAAGGCAGTCCCGCTCCGGCAAAAAAAAAGACTGAAACACAGCAGTCTGGGACTCACCTTGAGCTACAGAAACAGTCTGATTTAGCTTCAGGGGCTATGCCCCAGCGTGACTATAGTGCGGGTACGGCGGCTGTGCCTGAGCCCGGCGCTCGCTACATGATTCGCCGCGATGAAAATTTATGGAGCATCGCTCGAGTAGCAGCGCCCGAAGGTGTTTCTGTTCATCAAACGATGCTGGATATTCAGCGTCTCAACCCCGATGCCTTCATTGATGGCAATATCAACCAGATCAAAGCCGGCTATATTATTTACTTGCCCTCAGCAGAAGAGATTAGTTCCGCTGATCTGGCTCAAGCACTGTCTGAAATTAAACAGCAGAACGAAGATTGGCGTGCTGGTCGTTCATCGGCCTCAGCTAAGGCTGTTGAAAAACCAGCACTGAGAGTTTCTGCTGAGCCTCAGGAGGCACAGGCTGAGCCTGAAGCTCTTGAGTCTGAACAGCTTAACTCCTCTGCCAATGCTGCGGCGCTCTCTGGTGCTATGGAAGCATTGCAACGCTTTGAGCAGCAAAGTAAGGCCTTACAGAGCCGTTTAGACTCGCTCAGTGAGCAAGTGCAGAGCCTGCAGAGTATTGTCTCGGTTAAGGACGATCAAATACGCGCACTGCAGGAAGCCCTGCGCGCCCAAAGCCCCTCGGGAGAATTGCCCCCAGGCCTCGGTCTTAACACAGAGGATGTGACTAGTGCGGCTGAGCGGAGCGAAGCGGCGCAAGGCTTCGAAGCCGAAGATAGCTTGCCTGCTGATTCAGATGCTTTGCTCAGTGCCCAGCAACAAAGCCTCGGGGCAGCAAGTGATCAGTCTATAGCAGCAGGACAGCAAGATGCGCAAGTTCAGGCTGAGCCAGGCGCCGCGAAGGAGCTCTCCGCGCCAAATAAAGCCAGTGACAGTGGGTCCGCAGCAGCTAAACCTGCTTCGGACTCATTGCCCCTTGCCGGCAGTTCTTGGTTTTCTACTTGGCTCTATCCGGCTGTTGCACTGTTATTGGCGGCTTTGGCGGGACTGTGGTTCTGGCGCCGGCGCCAGCAGCAAAGCGACGAAGATGACAGTGCAAGCAATGATATCTTTGCCGGTATAGCAGCCGTAAGCAAAAACCCATCCGCCGATGATAATGAAGCGAGCAATTTTGCTGCTCAATCGGACTCGGCGGTGTTAGCTGCCGATGCTGCTCAGCCTGTCTCAGCAGCTGCAGAGCATCAGCATGGCCACCTCACTGATAGTCATAGTGACGATGCACTGGCAGAGGTGGATATTTTTATTGCCTACAGGCGCTACCCGCAGGCGATAGACTTGCTTAAAACAGCTATTGCTTCAGAGCCGAACAATCCCCTTTATCGTCTGCGGCTGTTAGAGCTTTACCATCAGCTTGGGCAGCCTGCTAATGCAGAAGAGCAGCTTGCAGCATTGCGCGGCATCGGCGATCAGCAAGTGCTGGCTCGGGCTGAGCAAGTGCTCGCGTCAGGGGCTCAGGGCATCGCTAGCAGCGATCAATTTAACAGGCCTACAGCCGGTCAGCCCGAAGGTGCTTCAGAATTTGGACTGGGCTCGCGCAATAGCGATATAAGCACGGGATTTGCTGAGTCCGATTTGGCTAGCGCAGAGGGCTTTGATGAGCTCGAAATTGAAGATGACTTCGGTATTGAGCCAGGTGAAGAGCTCGATTTGAGCGCTGATTTTGCTAGCTTTGATGAGGCTGATCTAGCTGATGATGACGAAGATCTGATGTTTGCCTCCGAGGATAGCCGCATTTCGACTAAGTTGGATTTGGCCCGCGCATATATGGATATGGGCGATGAAGATGGCGCTCGGCAAATTCTTGATGAGGTCGTGCTCGAGGGTAGCCAGCAACAGCAGCAGGAGGCGCAGGCTCTGCTCGACCGACTTTGAGAGACTTGTGTTCACCCGATCCGCTGCCTGCTGGTACACGAATTGCCTGTCGTATTGAGTATGACGGCAGTCGCTATAATGGCTGGCAGTCACAGCCTCAAGCTCACTCCACCACGGTACAAGATACCCTAGAGCTAGCTTTGTCTCGCGTTGCCGCGCAGCCGCTGCGAGTGCAGTGTGCGGGGCGTACCGATAGTGGGGTACACGGCTTTGCCCAGACCATTCATTTTGATTCGCCGGTTGAGCGCAGCCCTAAAGCTTGGGTGCTCGGTACAAATGCCAATTTGCCAAGCGATATTCGCGTGCACTGGGCGCAAGCTGTGCCGAAAGACTTTCACGCACGTTTTTCAGCTATTTCTCGGCGTTACTGCTACATCATTGCCAATACTACAATCCGTCCAGCACATTTAAATCAACAGGTCACTTGGTATCGCCATGCTCTAGATGCCCAGTTGATGCATCGCGAGGCGCAGTGCTTACTTGGCGAGCAAGATTTTAGTGCCTTTCGAGCAGCGGCCTGTCAATCCAATAGCCCTTATCGCAATGTCCAAAGCCTTGCAGTCACTCGCCGAGGCTCACTGGTGGTGATAGATATCCAAGCAAATGCTTTCCTACATCATATGGTGCGCAATATTGCGGGGAGCTTGATGTTGCTCGGTAGTGGACGGCAGGCAGTGGGCTGGTTGGCCAAGGTCTTGGCGGGGCGCGATCGCAAGTTGGCCGCCGATACTGCTGCAGCAGATGGTTTGTACTTGATGGAAGTACTCTATCCAGAGCGTTTCACACTGCCAGCAGTGCCCGAAGGGCCGCTGATACTGGGCGGCTAAAGCCAGTCCTGTAAAGACAGTAGCGCTTGCAGTCTGGTATGATTCTGCCCCCTGTTTCGAGTGACTGATTAAAGCGTGAGCCAAACTCGTATCAAGATCTGCGGTATTACCAATCCGCTTGATGCCATCTCTGCCGTCGATGCTGGTGCCGACGCTTTGGGCTTGGTGTTTTACGCCCCTAGTCCGCGGGCGGTGAGCCTAGAACAGGCCCAGGAAATAGTCGCGACTGTGCCGCCATTTGTACAGATCGTAGCGCTATTTGTGAATGAGAGGGCAGAACAAGTGCAGCATATCCTCGATAAGCTGCCGCTGCATACGCTGCAGTTTCACGGTGATGAAGACGCCCAGTATTGCGAGCAATTTAAGCGTCCTTATCTCAAGGCTATACGAGTTCGCTCGGGTATGGATCTTAGGGCGGCTTGTGAACCCTATCGCAAGGCAAACGGCATCTTGCTCGATAGCTGGCAGGAAGGTGTGCCAGGAGGCACCGGTCAGGTCTTTGATTGGTCCCAGGCGCGACAAGAGTTTTCTCGACCAGTCGTTTTAGCTGGTGGCCTGAATGCAGACAATGTCGCTCAGGGGATGGCTTTGCTGCGTCCTGCTGCGGTAGATATCAGCGGCGGCGTTGAACAGTCGCCTGGGCGAAAAGATGCAAACAAAATGGAACAGTTTATAGCGGCGGTGCGTGCCGCCGACCAACACTTGAAGGTGTGATGTAATGAGCAGTGAAATAGATCAAAACATATTTGGAACAGTGCCCGACGCCTATGGACGCTTTGGCGAGTACGGCGGCAAATATGTTGCTGAGACGCTGATGTCGGCTCTGTCTGAACTTGAAACCCTCTACAACAAGCTCTCCCTAGACCCTGATTTTCAGCGTGAGCTAGACCAAGACTTAGCACATTACGTAGGTCGACCATCGCCGCTATACGAGGCTCGTCGCTGGTCAGAGCAAATCGGTGGGGCGCGTATCTTTTTGAAGCGAGAAGACCTCAACCACACCGGTGCCCACAAGGTGAACAACACTGTGGGTCAGGCCTTGCTGGCCAAGCACATGGGGAAAAAGCGCGTGATTGCTGAAACTGGCGCTGGGCAGCACGGCGTTGCTACGGCGACTATCGCTGCCCGTCTCGGCCTTGAGTGCCAGATTTTTATGGGTGAGGAAGACGTGCGCCGGCAAGCCCTTAATGTCTATCGAATGAAATTGCTCGGTGCCGAAGTGATTCCGGTTAGCTCTGGCTCTAAAACCCTTAAAGACGCCATGAACGAAGCGATGCGCGACTGGGTCACCAATGTCGATGACACCTTTTACATTATTGGTACGGTCGCTGGCCCTCATCCTTACCCTGCGATGGTGCGTGATTTTCAGTGTGTTATCGGTCGCGAAGCCCGCGAGCAGTCTTTGGCGCAAGTGGGTAAGTTGCCAGATGCACTGGTAGCCTGCATCGGCGGTGGCTCTAATGCCATCGGTCTGTTCCACCCCTTCTTAAATGACCAAAGCGTTGCCATGTATGGCGTTGAAGCAGGTGGACGAGGCATGAGCAGTGGTGAGCACGCCGCACCACTCAATGCGGGTTCGCCAGGGATATTACATGGCAACCGAACTTATTTAATGCAGGATGAAGACGGTCAGATTTTGCACACCCATTCGATCTCAGCTGGCTTAGATTACCCCGGCGTGGGCCCAGAACATGCGTGGCTAAAAGATATCGGCAGGGTGAGCTATGTTGTGGCTAATGACGACGAAGCACTGGCCGCATTCCATACCCTGACTCGTGTCGAGGGCATCATGCCAGCCCTTGAGAGCAGTCATGCTCTGGCTTACGCCGCCAAACTGGCTGCGGATATGCGCCCAGACCAACACATTGTGGTTAACTTGTCTGGCCGCGGTGACAAAGACATTCATACCGTCGCTGAGCTCGACGGTATACAGTTTTGAGGAAAGACTTGTGAGTCGAATAAAGGGACGTTTTGAACAATTAGCGCAGCAGGGGCGCAAGGCGCTTATTCCCTACATAGTCGCTGGTGATCCGAGTAAAGACATCACAGTTCCCCTGATGCATGCCTTGGTCGAAGCCGGCGCCGATATTTTGGAATTGGGCGTGCCATTTTCCGACCCAATGGCCGAGGGGCCAACCATCCAACTGGCTCATGAGCGAGCTTTGGATGAGGGTACTAGGCTGCGTGACGTATTAGAGATGGTGGCGCAGTTCCGTGAGCGGGATAAGGAAACTCCGGTCTTGCTGATGGGCTACGCCAACCCAGTGGCGCGTATGGGCTATGCGCAATTTGCCGATGCGGCGCATGCCGCGGGTATTGATGCCGCGCTAACTGTCGACATACCACCAGAAGAAGTGGCCCTGTTGAACACTGAGTTGCGCCGTGTGGCCATGGATAATATCTTTTTGATTGCGCCGACCACGCCAGATGAGCGGATGCAGCTAATTGCTGATCAAGCCAGTGGCTTCATTTATTACGTGGCACTTAAAGGTGTGACCGGGGCGGGCCACCTTGATACAGATCAAGTGGCGACTCAATTGGCTAGAATTCGCCAACATACCGAGCTGCCCTTAGCGGTAGGTTTTGGTATCAAAGACGCGACTTCTGCTAGTGCTATTGCTGGGGTTGCCGATGGCGTGGTTGTAGGCAGTGCGCTGGTACAATGTTTGAGTGATGGTCTGGCGGCTAATGAGCAGCCAGAGTCATTAATTGCTAGAGTCGCCGGTCTATTAGCTGAAATACGCCGGGGCATGGATAACACGGGTTCCTAGTTAACGGCGCAGCCGTTTATAATCCCCTCAACAAAGCGGGAGAGATCATGAGCTGGATTGACAAGATACTGCCATCTGGTGTGCGTAGAGAAGAAGGGCAACGCCGTTCCAACGTACCCGAAGGGCTGTGGAAAAAATGCCTTAAGTGCGAGGCGGTATTGTATCGCCCTGACGTCGAGCGCAACGAAGATGTGTGTCCTAAGTGTGACCACCACATGCGAATTGGTGCGCGACGTCGCCTTGATATCTTCCTTGACAAAGAGGGTCGGGAAGAAATCTTTAGTGAAATTGAGCCCCTAGATCGGCTGAAATTCAGAGATAAAAAGCGCTATCGGGACCGCCTGTCAGCGGCGCAGAAATCAACCGGTGAGAAAGATGCACTGATTGCTATGCGCGGCACCTTACAAGGCTTGCCGGTAGTGGTAGTGGCTTTTGAGTTTGCCTTCCATGGCGGCTCCATGGGCTATGCGGTGGGTGAGAAATTCACCCGGGCGGCGCAGCTGGCTTTAGAGGAGGGCATACCCATGGTGTGCTTCTCGGCCTCCGGTGGTGCTCGCATGCAGGAAGCGCTAATTTCCTTGATGCAAATGGCTAAAACTAGCGCTGTGATCGAGCGCTTGAAGCTGGCTGGTGTCCCCTATGTATCGGTGATGACAGACCCCATCTACGGTGGCGTGTCGGCGTCTCTGGCTTTATTGGGTGATATTAATGTTGCTGAACCGGATGCTCGAGCCGGTTTTGCCGGCCCCAATATCATCGAACAAACGATTCGACAGAAGCTCCCTAAAGGCTTCCAGCGCAGTGAGTTTTTACTTGAGCACGGCGCCATCGACATGATCGTTCACCGCAATGACATGCGTGATACGCTCGCGCGTTTATTGGCTAAGTTGACCAATAGCGAGCTCAGCCAGAAAGCTGAAGCTGAAGAGGATGAGCTAGAACAAGATGAGGCAGCGCTTGAGCAGGAAGTAGAGGCGGAATCTAAGCCAGAAGATGAGTGACAATGATCTTGGGCTTTGGTTGCAGCGGCTTGAGCAGCGCCACCCTAATGAAATAGATCTCGGCCTTGAGCGGGTAGGCGAGGTCGCAGAGCGACTCGGATTGCTGCCCCTCACTGTGCCGGTCTTGACGATTGCCGGCACTAACGGCAAAGGCTCCACTGCAGCGGCTCTTGAGTCGCTGCTCTTGCAGTTGGGGCGCAGACCTGGGGTTTTCTCTTCGCCGCATCTATTGCGCTTTAATGAGCGAATTCGGGTGGCGGGCTTTGAGGCAAGTGACGAGGACATCGTCGCTGCTTTTGCTCGTATAGAAGAGGCTCGTGGCGATATCTCGCTGAGCTATTTTGAGTTTGCCACCTTGGCAGCGCTGTTAGTGTTTCGCAGTGATGCTGCTGATGTTGTGGTCTTAGAAGTGGGGCTCGGTGGGCGCTTGGACGCGGTCAATATCGTCGATGCCTCAGTGGCAGTGATTACCAGTATCGCTCTGGATCACCAGCAGTGGTTAGGTGATGACATTGACGCCATTGGTCGAGAGAAGGCCGGTGTATTACGTGCTCAGCGTCCGGCTGTGATCGCTGAGCCGGCACCGAGCGAAGGCTTGCTACAGGCGATTGCTGAGAGTGCTGCAGAGCCTTATTTTATCGGTCGTGACTTTTTTTGCGATGAGCAAGCTGGCACTTGGCAGGCTCGAGTGCGCAGTGCTGATGGTAGCTTGATTGAGCTCGAGCCTCAGCCGCAGAGCCCGATAATCGCCACTAACCTCTGTGCCGCGCTGCAGGCCTTGAGTTTGCTGGGGGAGGATGTGACTCATTTAGAGCTTTCTCAGGCCCTTGCTGACTTTGCTCCAGTGGGGCGTCGGCAGTCAGTAGCCATCGCTGGCCGCGATTATATTTTAGATGTTGCGCACAACCCTCATTCGGTTGAGAAATTACTTGAATACTTGCAGCTAAATCCGTGTGAGGGAAAGACAATTGCTCTTTTTTCAGCAATGGAAGACAAGGCAGTTCGCGATATAATTCGCCTATCTGCTGCGAGTTTTACAGCATGGTTTCTGGCTGATCAGCCTAGCAACCCGCGGGCCGCCAAGGCGGCTGATATCGCTGCCATGCTGCGCGATGAAAATCAGTATATGATCAGTGTTAGTAAAAACTTACGTCAGGCATTTCGTCGTGCCCAGAGCCTGATAACAGAACAAGATCGTTTGGTTGTGTTTGGTTCATTTTCTACCGTGGCAGAGCTATTACCGCTGCTGGAAAAAGATCGCAACAGGAAATAATAGGTGAACGACGTCCTTAAACAGCGCCTTGTAGGCGCTTTGATTCTGGTCGCGCTGGGTGTTGTGTTCTGGCCGATTATCTTTGTCGAGCCTGATGCCGCGCCGAGCGCTAGCGAAGTGCGTCTGCCACCGCGGCCTAATATTGATACAAGGCCTTTGCCTTCGCCGGACAGGGTAGGCCTGCGTGCCTCCAAACCACTCGAGCTTCAAGATAGCGAGCTGGACTTTGTGGAGCCACAGGAGCACTTAGTGCCCGAAGAGTCCCCAGGCGAAGTTGTGCAGCAAGACTCAAAGTCGCCAGAAGCCGCTCAAGTTCCAGTTGAGCCGGCTCAGCCTGTCACTCCGCCCCCGGCAGCAGCTGAGAAGGATTTAAGCGTCGCTAGCAAGACCCGCAGTGAGCCCCCGGTCCAGCCAGAAATTGATGCTCAGGGCGTACCGGTGGCTTGGATGCTGCAAGTGGTTAGCGTCAGCCGTAAAGAAAGCGCTGAAAATACCCGTCAGCGGCTCCAAAATATGGGCCATAAGGCCTATATCAAAACGGCTCAGGCTGGAGACAAGACAGTCTACCGGGTCTATGTGGGACCTAAATTTGAGCGCGCTAAACTCGATGCCATCAAGGCCGATGTGGACCGGCAGTTTGGAGTCAAATCGATGATTCGGCGCTACCTACCTTGATGCCAATAGCTGGAAAATTACAGACTAATCTTCATTTCTGTGCCCTAGGCTGCTCTGTTAGAATGCGCAGTCAATGTGTCGGTGAGTGTTTGTGAACTGGGATCTTATGACCTGGCTCGACTGGGCCATTATTGGCATTGTGGGCTTATCTACGCTGCTTAGTTTATGGCGCGGTTTTACGCGGGAGGCGCTCTCGCTAGTGGGCTGGGTAGCAGCCTTTGTTATCGCAAACTTATACGCCAGTCAACTGGCCTCTAGTTTAACTGAGTTCATTAGCAATATTACGGCGCGCTATATGGCTGCTTGGCTGCTACTGTTTGTGGTGGTGCTGGTCTTGGCTGGTTTGGCCGGTATGGTGATGTCACAGTTGGTCAGAGCAACTGGTATGGGCCCAACGGACCGCCTGTTGGGTACTATTTTCGGATTCACTCGCGGTGTGGTGATTGTGCTCGTGTTGGTGTTTCTCATCAGAGAACTGCTGCCACCTCGCGACCACATGTGGTTGCATCAAGCGCAGCTGATGCCGCAGGTGGATGCATTGATGAATTGGGCTCAGGGTATTCTGGGCCGCTTTGATACAGGCGACTTATCGGCCATCGTGCCGGAGCGCTCGGTTTAAGAACAAGCTGCAGTGCACCCATCGCTGTGAGGAGAATTCCATGTGTGGTTTAGTTGGAATGGTCGGTAAGAGCAACGTCGCCGCCGATATTTACGATGCGCTGACGGTGCTACAGCATCGCGGGCAAGATGCCGCAGGTATTATGACCTGCAGTAATGGCAGGTTTAACCAACGCAAGCGCGAAGGCCTGGTGCGCGATGTGTTTCAACAGCACCATATGGAGCGCTTGCAAGGCCCGATTGGTATTGGCCATGTTCGCTATCCCACCGCGGGCAGTTTTGGCACCGCACTGGCACAGCCCTTTTACGTTAACTCCCCCTACGGTATTGCGCTAGCCCACAACGGCAACCTGACCAACTCTGAGCAATTAGCTAAAGAGCTGTTTCAGGATGATTTGCGGCATCTCAATACTGATTCAGATTCCGAAGTACTGCTCAATATTTTCGCCCATGAAATGCAGACTCTCGGCAAGCTCAGCCCCGTTGCAGATGATATTTTTAAGGCCGTTGAGGCGGTGCATCGTCGCTGTCGCGGTGGTTACGCTGCGGTCGCCATGGTAGTTGATTACGGGGTGGTTGGGTTCCGAGATCCCAACGGTATTCGTCCCTTGGTAGTGGGTAAGCGTGATTCTGAGCAGGGTGAAGAGTACATGTTGGCCTCGGAAAGCGTCGCTCTTGATGTACTCGGCTTTGAAATGATTGATGATGTGGCACCGGGTGAGGCGGTATTTATCGATCGCCAGGGTCAACTTCATCGACGTCAATGTGCAGCAAAGACTCGCCTGAGTCCTTGTATCTTCGAGCATGTCTACTTCGCTCGCCCCGACTCATTAATGGATGGCGTGTCGGTCTACAAAACTCGCATGCGCCAGGGCGAGTATATGGCACGTAAAATTCTGCGCGAGCGCCCCAACCACGATATCGATGTGGTCATTCCAATTCCCGACACCAGCCGGATCGCCGCCCAGTCTTTAGCGACAGCCTTGGATATTAAATTCCGTGAAGGCTTTATGAAGAACCGCTATATCGGTCGTACTTTCATTATGCCGGGACAGAGCCAGCGTAAAAAATCCGTACGGCAGAAGCTTAATCCGGTGCCTCTGGAGTTTGACGGTAAGAATGTCATGTTGGTGGATGATTCCATTGTCCGCGGCACTACCTGTAGGCAGATTATCCAAATGGCTCGCGACGCCGGCGCAGCTAAAGTCTATTTCGCCTCTGCGGCACCGCCGGTGCGCTATCCCAATGTCTATGGGATCGATATGCCGACCGCGTCAGAATTAATTGCCCACAATCGCAGTGTCGAAGAGGTCTGCGAATTAATCGGCGCTGACTGGCTGGTGTTCCAAGACCTAGAGGATCTGGTCGCTTGTTCCCATGAAGGTAATATTCATGCCGATGGTTTTGATTGCTCGGTGTTTGATGGCAATTACATCACCGGTGATATTGACCAAGCCTATTTAGACCAGCTGGCAGCCCAACGCAGTGACGAAGCGCGTAAACAAAGCAAGGCAGGCCTACAGGAAGAGGGGGCCATAGTGGGGCTGTATAATGACGCTTCCTGATGCTATGCATACCCGAGTCGATCAGCAACTAGAGGATGCCCTAGCAGCAGCCCACCCTGACACCTTGGCGATTCGCGCAGGCATTCAGCGCAGCCAAGAGGGTGAGCATTCTGAGCCTATTTATGCCACTTCTAGCTATGTCTTTGCATCTGCCGCAGAGGCCGCAGCGCGTTTTTCTGGGGACAGTCCGGGCAATGTGTATTCGCGTTATACCAACCCGACAGTGCGCAGTTTTGAACAGCGTATAGCGGCCCTTGAAGGTGGCGAGCAGGCGGTGGGCACAGCTTCCGGTATGGCGGCTATTCTCAGCACTTGCATGGCGCTGCTGAAAGCGGGGGACCATGTGATCTGCTCGCGCGATGTCTTTGGCACCACAAGCAATCTTTTTGGCAAGTACTTAGCCCGCTTTGGTGTGGAAGTGACCACGGTGCCATTATTGGCAATCGATCAATGGCGGGAAGCGCTGCGCCCAGAAACCGCTATGTTATTTCTTGAAACCCCCTCTAACCCCTTGTGTGAGGTGGCAGATCTAGCGGCTTTTGCACAACTGGCGCGAGACAGTGGTGCTTTACTGGTGGTCGATAATTGTTTCTGTACACCTGCACTGCAACAGCCCCTGTCCTTAGGCGCCGATATAGTGGTGCATTCAGCCACCAAATTTCTCGATGGTCAGGGTCGCTGTGTAGGTGGCGCAGTCGTCGGGCGTGAAGAGCTGATTAGCGAAGTACTCGGCTTTCTGCGCACTTGTGGGCCAACTATGAGCCCTTTTAATGCCTGGGTTTTTGTCAAAGGTTTGGAAACCCTTAGCTTGCGTATGGCAGCTCACAGCCAAAACGCATTAGAGCTAGCTCGCTGGCTTGAACAGCAGGATGTGGTTGAGCGGGTATATTACGCCGGTCTTGAAAGTCACCCAGGGCACGAACTCGCCGCTCGGCAGCAGTCGGCTTTTGGCGGCGTACTGTCGTTTAAGATCCGCGGCGGACAGGAGGAAGCCTGGCGCTGCATCGATGGCACGCGCATACTGTCCTTAACTGCCAACTTAGGTGATACTAAATCGACTATTGTGCACCCCGCATCGACCACTCATAGTCGTTTGAGTGCCCAGCAGCGCAGTGCAACTGGCATCAGCGATAATTTGATTCGAGTGGCGGTGGGGCTAGAGCACGTGGACGATCTTAAAGCAGATCTGCAGCGGGGGTTTGCCGCTCTTAAGTAAGCCTATACAAAGCTCAATTGGGATAGTGAGTTGATGCAGTTACAAAGTGTGATTGACAGGACCGTATCTGAAATAGGGCGAGTAGTACTAGGTAAAGAGTTACAGATTCGTTTGGCTCTGTGCTGTTTGTTTGCCCGTGGGCACCTCTTGTTAGAAGACTTGCCAGGTATGGGTAAAACTACTTTGTCCCATGCCTTGGCAGATGTCTTAGGCCTGTCTTATCAGCGGGTACAATTTACTAGTGATCTGTTGCCGGCCGATATCCTTGGGGTGTCGGTCTACGATCGCAATGAGGCCAGTTTCACTTTTCACCCCGGTCCGATCTTCACCCAACTGTTATTAGCCGATGAAATTAATCGCGCTACGCCCCGCACCCAAAGCGCGCTGCTTGAAGCCATGGCAGAAAGGCAGGTAACGATTGAGGGGCAGACGCGCAAATTACCAGAACCTTTTTTTGTTATCGCCACACAAAATCCGATTCATCAATCGGGTACTTACCCTTTGCCTGAATCGCAATTGGATCGTTTTTTGATGCGACTACAGTTGGGCTATCCCACGCCTCAGGCGGAGCGCGAGATGCTTCTGCGTCAGAGTCTTGATGGCTCTCTGGGTGAAGCACTTAAACGCTGTATTAGCGAACAAGAGCTAAATCAAATACGCCAAGCCATTGCTGCAATACACGTCTCAGATAGTTTGCTGGACTACTTGCAACGACTAGTGGCCTATAGCCGTGAGTCCGCTGAGTTTGCCGTGGGCTTATCTCCGCGCGCTGCTTTGGCCTTACTCAATTGCGCCCGTGCTTGGGCCCTGATGAGTGATCGCGGGCATGTCGTGCCAGAGGATTTACAGATGGTGCTGCCAGCGGTGGCTGCTCACCGTGTTGTGCCCAGTGCTGATTATGCCGGTGATGGCATGGCCCTAGTACTGCAAATGCAGCGCAATGTGGATGTCATCCGCCGCTGAGGGCCAATCAATGCGCTCACAGCCTAAGTTTATTACGCGTTACCCTCAGGTATTGGCTCGACGCTTTTCGTCATGGCTGAGTCGCAGAATCCCTCCAGCTCGCAGTGTCACTCTGAATCAGAAAGGTATTTTCATTATGCCTTCCCGGGTTGGCTTTTTGTTCTTTATAGTTCTGTTGGTGATGTTGTTAGCCGCCATCAACTATCAGAATAATATGGCTTACGCCCTGACTTTTTTGCTCGCCACGCTGTTTGTGATTGGCATCTTGCATACCTACGCCAATCTCTCTGGCTTGACGATTCATGCAGTGCAGGCAATGCCTGCCTATCCTGGACAGCGCAGCCGCTTCGACTTGCGACTGGAGCGGGGCAGTGATCGGCCGCGCTTTGCATTGCGCTTGTGCTGGCCAGATAGCAGCGAGCACTTGCTCAACTTACAGGACGCTGAAAGTGTTTCCTTAAGCTTATTTTGCACAGTGGGGAAGCGCGGTTGGCACCATCCGGGCCGGCTGTTAGTGGAGTCAAGTTACCCCTTGGGCCTGCTGCGCTGTTGGACCTGGGTGGATTTAGATCTAAGGGCCATGGTCTACCCTCAGCCCATAGCCAGTCCCGAGCCATCTGAGCGGGTCCCTGGAGGCGGCGCAACAAATAGTGCAGCGCTACTTGATAGTGATGATTTTTTTGGTTTTCGAGATTATCGACTGGGTGATTCTTTGTCTCAGCTGCACTGGAAAGCTTATGCCAAAGGGCATGGCCTAAAAAGTAAACAGTATGCCAGTTACGCCCAGCGCAGCCTGTGGTTGAATTGGGATAGTTTTGCTGGACTAGCTACTGAGCAGCGTCTTTCACATTTGTGTTTTTGGGCACTTGAGTTTGATCGACAGCAAGCGCTCTACGGCCTGCGTTTACCCGGAGTGTTGTTAGCGCCAGCCAGTGGTGAGCGACAGCTGGAAAAGGTGCTGAGCGCATTGGCGCTCTATGGCCAAGATGAGCCGAGTGATTCGCTCTCGGTTGTGAGGCCCGATAGACCAAAGCCTAGCGCCAAGCGGGAATCTCTTGGGGAGCCAGACTGTTGAGCGTTTTGCAGCAAGTGCCGCGCAATGCGCTAGTGTGGCTAATTATCAGCATGTTTGCGCTGCTTATTCCACATCTAGAGCGAATTCCTTTTTGGGTAATAGCGCTGTACATACTCAGCGCGACTTGGCGCTTTATGGTGCATCGGGGCCGCTGGTCCTTTCCCGCTCGCAGCATGCGCTTAGTGCTAGTTGTCCTGTCCTTCGCCGGAATCTATTTTAGCTATGGCAGTTTCCTAGCTCTGGAATCGACGGTAGCCCTTTTACTGACGGCCTATGCCCTGAAGCTGCTCGAGTTAGTGCGGCGGCAAGATGCCTATGTGCTACTTTTTCTCGGTTATTTTGTGTGTACAACTGAATTTCTATTCAGCCAAGATCTGCTGATCGTTTTGTACTCACTATTGAACGTTTTACTTATCACCACAGCACTAGTGGCACTGCATCAACCGGCACAACAAGTATTTCACTTTGGCTCTTTGCGTTATGCCGGGATTATGCTGCTACAGGCTTTTCCATTGATGTTGGTGTTGTTCTTTTTGTTTCCCCGTATTGAGCCACTGTGGACTGTGCCGATTAAAAGCCATGCCGCTCGTACTGGCGTTAGCGACTTTATGCGGCCCGGTGATATTTCGCGTTTAAGCCAATCTGATGAGGTGGCCTTTAGAGTGCAGTTTGATGGCGAGATACCGCCGCCTGCAGAGCTCTACTGGCGAGGCTTAGTGTTTAGCCGCTTACAAGACGGGGCCTGGTCAAGTATACCGAGCTACGCTATTCCGGCCCAAGAGCGAGCTGCGCCCAGGCTTGAAACCAAGGGCGAGGCACTGCGCTACACAGTCTTGATGAGACCTACCCAGCAGCCATGGTTATATAGTTTGCGCTATGCGCGCTCCAGCGATGCCGCTGTCATCGAATCGGCTGACTTTCGTTTATATTCCTCGGTCGATCTTGAAGATCAGTATCGCTACCAGGTGAACTCTTGGCCGCAGACTGTGCTGGATCAGGACTTGTCAGCTTGGCGTCGGCGCAGCGAATTGCAACTGCCTGATGACAGCAATCCACGCAGCCGAAGACTAGCTCAGCAAATGCGTAGCAATAGCGCCAGCGATGCTGAGTTTGTGGCAGAAGTACTAGCGATGTTTCGTCAGCAGCCCTTTGTTTATACCCTGCAGCCGCCTTTGCTCGGCGAGCAGCCGATGGATGATTTCTTATTCAATAGCCGTCGCGGTTTTTGTGAACATTACGCTTATGCCTTTACGCTAATGATGCGCGCTGCGGGTATCCCTGCGCGGGTGGTTGCCGGCTATCAAGGCGGGGAAGTTAATCCACTCAACCGCACTGTTATCGTCCATCAGTTTGATGCTCATGCCTGGGCTGAGGTGTGGTTGGAGGGCGAGGGTTGGCGCCGAGTAGACCCCACAGCTGCGGTTTCACCCGATCGTATCGAGTTGGGCCTGGAACAGGCGATGGCCGCCGAAGGGAGTTTTTTGTCGGACTCACCCTTATCGCCGCTGCGTTATCGGAGTATTTCTTGGCTTAATTCCTTGCGTCTGCGCTACGACGCAATGAGTTACCGCTGGCAGTCTTGGGTTGTTGGCTTTGACAGCGAGCGGCAGTTTAGCTTGCTGGAAAGTGTTATGGGGCGACTGACAGCGCAAAAATTTATCGCTGTCTTTGTCGGCAGTGGACTTCTGGTTTTGCTGCCGACAGCTTGGCTACTGCTGCGCAAGCGGCGGGTATCAGCCACAGACCCTATAGATCAGCTGTATTTGTCCTGTTGCCAGGCGCTGTCTGCTAAGGGACTAGAGCGTTTTAGCGGAGAAGCGCCAGCCGACTTTGCTCAGCGTGCGGCACAGGCTCTGCCCCATGCCGCAGAAGCGATAGAGAGTATGACAAAGGTTTATAGTGGCTGGGTTTATGGGCCTCGGGCCGAGGGTGCTGAGAGTGAGGCACTGCGGCAAATGCGTTTAGCCCGCACAGACTTAATTCGTGCACTGTCAACAAGGTCTCGCGCCGCTGCCGCTCCGAGTGAAGCGCCACAGGGCTAATTAGTACTGGCTCAGCTCTTAGCCGCTGAGCTGATGACCACCACTGAGCGTAGCCGGCTACTGCCAAAGCGGCTCATGGCATTAAAGTTATCTCGAGCAATTGGCAGGTGCTGGCAATCGAGTGCGCTGCGCGCGTCTTCGTCCTGCATCGATGCCGTTGAGGTGTCACCGCGGTCGGGGTCATGGACATATAAGCAGCGATCATCATAACCACTCATTACCACCCAGTGAGGGGCTTTCATGCTGTCCATGCGGTAAGTAGAGATTAGAATCAGCACATTGGCGCCGCTTTGAAAGTGGTCAATGACTTGTTGTTGGTCCATGTCTTCATAGTGCACGGGCAGCGCCGCTGCCTCGCACTGTGATACAAAACTCTCGTGGGCGATGCGCATCACACGCTTCTTGTTTTCATCGCGCACCCCATCTAAAAACAGCGGCCCTGGGTTGTTAATCCAGGCCTGGGCATAAAAACCACGGCGCTGTGCCGCTAGTGCCAAGCCCAGCGGGTGGCAGCCACCGTGACCTGAGGTCATAAACACAGTGGTAGCTTCGCGCCACAGCTGAATTTCATCCTCTGGGCTGGGTTGATAGTCTCCAGGCAGCCCAGCCATGGCCATCATCAGCGCGCTGGGGCCACAGGTAAAAGCAGTGGTCTGGGCTAGCCAGGGTAGCGTGCGGCTATCGCCAGAAGGTGTATAGGGGTGGATGCACTTTTCCATGCGCAGCGCTGGACCGTGATCTTCGTAATAATCCTCGTAGAGACCAAACTGCTTGTAGCCTAGCTTTTTATAGAGCGTGATAGCAGCGTAGTTGGTGCTAGCAACTTCTAGTCGTAAATAGATGGATCCGGCATCACGGGCGCCGTCTTCGGAGGCTTTGATCAGTTTTTCAGCCAGCCCCTGACCTCTAGCTGAAGGCGCCACTGCCAGTGAGTAGAGTCGTGCCAGATGTGTACCGCGGCGCAAGGTTACCAACGCATAGGCAGAGACCTGCTGCTCAATTAGTGCTACGGTAAACACACAGTCGGGGTGGCTTAACCAGCGGCGAAAGCTTCGGCGACTGATGCGGTCAGTGGCAAAGCAGCTTGATTCCAGTTCCAGTAGGGCGCTAAGGTCCTTGCTTTGCGCGGGGCGAATTTCAATCATCTGGCTTGGATTCTGTGGCGGTTAGAGCTTGGACTATAGCCTGTTAGGGTGCTCGGTATCCAGTGAATCCATACTGTAAAAAAGCAGCTTTGTAAGTGCTAATAATTACCGTCATGGAGGCCTAAATAGTGCTTGCCTTATCGTATTCTCAGTCTAGAATTCACGCCGTTTCATACCCTACCAGGATTGTATGTTTCCAATATCATAGCGTTGTGCCCGGAAGCCTTGGCGATACCGGTGCAGTGTACAAAAAATACCGGATTATCGAGGACTTATGGCCGTGCTGAACCCTGCAGTTTTTCCGTGGTCGAACGCTTTATGCGTCAACGGACTGTCTTATATAAATCGAGCTCCCTATCAGGGAGGGCTCTATCATGAATGCTAACATTTCCAAAGCAGCCGAAGCTTGGGACGCGGAAGATAGCAGCGATCTCTATGGTATTGATGCCTGGGGCGCTGGTTACTATTCGGTATCCTCTCAAGGTGATGTTCAGGTCAATGTTGACCACGACGGCGAAACTGTCTCGGTATCGCTAATGGACATTGTGTCCGGAATGCGCGGCCGGCAGTTGGATATGCCTGTGGTGCTGCGGGTGCGCAATGTCCTAGACGACCGTATTGCCACTCTCAATGAGTCCTTTGCTAGTGCCATAGAGCAGGGCGGTTATAACAATGTTTACCGCGCTGTGTTTCCTATCAAGGTGAACCAGCAGTGTCATGTGATTGAAGAGATTGCCGACTATGGGCGCCGTTATAACCACGGTTTCGAGGCTGGCAGCAAAGCTGAGCTTATTATTGCCCTGAGTCAATTGCGCGATGTGGAAACCCTTGTGGTTTGCAATGGCTATAAAGACGCCGAGTTTATCGACCTAGGCCTCTACGCCCGGCGCATGGGCTATCCGGTGTTTTTTGTGCTGGAGTCACTGCATGAGCTGCGTCTCATCATCGAGCGCAGCCGTGCTCTGGACGTCGAGCCGCTGATTGGTGTCCGGATGCGCAGTTCGGTGAAAGTAGATGGCCATTGGAGTCAGGACAGCGGGGATCGCTCGATCTTTGGTCTCTCTACCACGGCCTTGTTGCAAGTGGTCACTGAGTTGCGTGAAGTGGGCATGTTGCACTGTCTACAGATGCTGCACTGTCACTTGGGTTCGCAGGTTCCAAACATTCGCAATGTGCGCAGTGGCGTGCTGGAAGCCTGCCATATTTACGCGGGACTGATTGCTGAAGGCGCCCCTATGGGCTACTTGGACCTGGGCGGCGGTTTGGCGGTGGATTATGAGGGTGCCAGTGCCAATAGCACTCACAGCATGAACTACCAACTCGACGAATACTGCGTCAATATCGTTGAAAGTGTGCGTGAAACCCTCGATCCCTTGAATATTGCGCACCCTGTGTTGGTGTCGGAATCAGGGCGGGCAACCGTGGCCTATTCGTCGATATTGCTGTTTAATATTCTCGACGTGCGCGATAGCCAGCCGGGCGCGATACCCGAGCAACCGCCCGAGGGCAGTTCTGAATTTATCGGACACTTGCTGGACGTGCTGCAGCGTGTATCGCCAGATAGCTTCCAAGAGTGTTACAACGACGCGCTGTTTTACCGCGACGAGTTGCGCGAGCTGTTTTACCGCGGACGGGCCACTTTGCGCGACCGGGCCTTGGCTGAAGATATTTGTTTGGCAGTGATGCAGCGCATCGCCAAACTGCTGCCAGAACTGGAGCGAGTGCCGCCGGAGCTAGAGTCTCTGCCAGAACAGTTATCGGACATTTACTACGCTAACTTCAGTTTGTTCCAGTCGCTGCCGGATATCTGGGCTATTGATCAAGTGTTTCCGATTATGCCGATTCACCGCCTGCAGGAGCAGCCTACCCGAGAGGGGATATTGGCCGACCTCACCTGCGACTGCGATGGGCGGATTGCCAACTTCAGTCTGCCCTCTGGACCGAGCACTACCTTGCCGCTGCACGCTTTGCGTGAAGGCGAAGAGTATTACGTCGGTGTTTTTCTGGTGGGGGCTTATCAGGAAACTCTGGGTGATTTACACAACCTATTTGGCGATACCAATGTGGTCAATGTATCGGTTAATGCGGACGGTAGTTTTGACTTTGTGGGTGAGTTGCAGGGCGATAGCATCGCCGACGTTTTGAGTTACGTAGAGTACGAACCCAAGCACATGCAGGAACAGTTCCGCCAAGTGGCGGAAGAGGCGGTGCGTTCAGGCCGCATCACACTTGAGCAGCGACAGAGCATACTCAGTGCGTTTCGCGATAGCCTGCAAGGCTATACCTATTTTGAACACCACTGATACAGTGTTGATATTTATCAGATTACAAGCTGAGGAGAATTCATGTCTAAGGTCATGATCATAGGCGCCGGCGGAGTCGGTGGAGTTGTTGCGCACAAATGTGCGCAACTGCCAGAGGTGTTTAGCGAAATCGTATTAGCTAGTCGTACCGAAGCGCGCTGTAAGGCGATAGCGGAGCAATTGCCCCGGCCGGTGAAAACCCTGCAGGTCGATGCAGATAATGTCGATGAGCTGAGCGCGGTATTAAAAGCTGAGCAACCAGAGCTGGTCATTAACGTGGCACTGCCTTATCAGGACTTGTCGATCATGGACGCCTGCTTGAACGCCGGTGTTCACTACCTTGATACCGCTAACTACGAGCCACCGGAAACGGCTAAATTCGAATACCACTGGCAGTGGGCTTATCACGATCGCTTTGTAGAGGCCGGTCTGACTGCGCTGCTTGGCAGTGGCTTTGATCCCGGCGCGACCAATATGTTTACGGCCTACCTAGCAAAGCACTATTTCGATGAGATTGAAGAGCTAGACATTATTGACGTCAATGGTGGAGACCACGGTTACCCCTTTGCCACTAACTTCAACCCAGAGATTAATATTCGCGAAGTCAGTGCCGAGTGCCGACACTGGGAAGACGGCGAGTTTGTAACTACCCCAGCCATGTCGAAGATGGCCCGCTTTGAATGTCCGGAAAATGTGGGTAGCTACAATATTTATCGCATGTATCACGAAGAGCTGGAGTCTTTGTCCAAGCATTTTCCTTCGCTTAAGCGCGCCCAGTTCTGGATGAGCTTTGGCGACAGCTACCTGAAACATTTGGAAGTCTTAGAAAATGTGGGCATGACAGGCATCGAGCCAGTGGAATACGAAGGCCAGCAGATTGTGCCAATTCAGTTCTTGGCTAAGTTGCTGCCAGATCCATCGACTTTGGGGCCGCGGACTAAAGGTAAAACCTGCATAGGCACTATTGTACGCGGGCGTAAAGATGGTCAGGAAAAGGTCATGTACTTATACAATATCTGCGACCACCAAGAATGCTATGAGGAAGTTAAATCTCAGGCTATTTCCTATACCACTGGTGTGCCGGCGATGATTGGCGCCAAGATGATCTTGGAAGGTCACTGGAAGCGGCCCGGTGTATGGAATATGGAACAGTGTGATCCAGATCCGTTTATGGCAGATATGAACCGCTATGGCTTGCCTTGGCAGGTGGTAGAGCTGGATCCAAACTTCCGTTTGGACGTGCAAAAAGGACAAGAACTGTAAATGGAAATCCACCAGTTTACTGACTTCTCGCAACTGGACACTTCGCGCCTTCCGTCCCCCTGTTTTGTGGTGGACGAAGTGGCGGTAGAGCGTAATTTACGCATTTTGTCAGAAGTGGCAGAGGCCAGTGGAGCCAAGATTTTGGCGGCGCTAAAAGCCTTTAGCATGTGGCACTTTGCACCGCTGGTCTCACGTTACCTCAGTGGTACCTGTGCCAGTGGTTTGCACGAGGCGCGCTTGGGGCGTGAGCACTACGGCGGCGAAGTGCATGTCTTTGGGGCAGCTTACAGTGAAGAGGATTTGAGCCAGATTTTGCAGATTGCTGACCACGTTGTATTTAACAGCTGTGCTCAGTGGCGGCGTTTCCAGCCATTAGTTCAAGAGGCTCTGGCTAAGCGGCCGCAATTGCGTTTTGGTTTGCGCATCAACCCTGAGCACTCAGAAGGTGATGTAGCGATTTATGACCCTTGCGCGCCGGGCTCACGCTTGGGCATTCCATTATCACAATTGGATGAAAGTGCGCTGGAAGGGATTTCTGGCCTGCATTTCCACACCCTCTGTGAGCAGGATTTCCCGCCACTGCAGCGCACCTTGGCCGCGGTGGAAGAGCGTTTTGGTCATCTCTTGCCGCAAATGGATTGGATTAATTTTGGCGGCGGACACCATATTACACGTCCCGATTACCAGCGCGATGACTTAGTGCAGTGTATCCGCGACTTTTCTGAGCGCCATGCTGTGCAGGTCTACCTTGAGCCAGGTGAAGCCGTCGCCATTGGTACCGGTGTATTGCTTGGTACAGTGCTGGACTTGAGCTGGAATACCATGGATCAGGCCATCCTTGATATTTCCGCCACTTGCCATATGCCAGATGTACTGGAAATGCCTTATCGTCCAGCTATTTACGGGGCAGGGGAGCCAGGCCAATTGGGTCACGACTACCGTTTAGGCGGTCTCACTTGTCTGGCAGGTGATGTGGTCGGTGACTATAGCTTTGCTAAAGCACTCGAGCCGGGACAGCGCATCCTGTTTCAGGATATGGCGCACTACACCATGGTTAAAACCAGTACCTTTAACGGCACTCGCTTGCCCGCGATAGCGGTCTGGAACTCTGAAACAGACGCGCTGCAAGTGATCCGCGAGTTTGGCTACGAGGACTTTCAACAGCGCTTATCCTAGCCTAGCTCTTGATCGCTGAGTACATCTTGTCGCACCAGTAAATCCTGTTCCCTGTATTACCCGGGCTAGAAATAACACTCTAGACTGCTATGTCATTTCGCCAAGCAGAGACGGCTGAAGGCTATTTTCAATAGCCTTCAGCATCTCACCTTTGAAGTGCTCTATAGTACATGTCAGCTTGAGAGCATTGTTTTTTTCAGGGGATTACTAAGTAATTTAATATGCAGTAATATGTTTTTGGTCATCATCGCGTTGACCTATTGTTGTTCCTCTCTGCTTATTGCGCTAGCCCTTGTAGGCAGCATAGTTTTATAGGGGCTGAATGTCATGGAAGACTTATCTCCTTCGGATCTAAAAAGCATCCTTCACTCTAAGCGAGCCAATATTTACTACCTTCAATATTGTCGGGTGCTTGTCAATGGTGGGCGTGTTGAATACGTAACTGACGAAGCTCGTCGAGCTTTGTATTGGAATATCCCCATAGCTAACACTACAACTTTGCTACTAGGCACTGGTACATCGATCACCCAAGCAGCTATGCGTGAGCTTGCTAAAGCTGGTGTATTGGTAGGGTTTTGTGGTGGCGGTGGTACGCCTTTATTTAGCGCGAATGAAGTTGATGTTGAAATAGCGTGGCTGAGCCCGCAAAGTGAGTATCGGCCCACTGAATACTTGCAGCAGTGGGTTAAGTTTTGGTTTGACGATGCTCTACGTTTAGAAGCCGCGAAGATGATGCAACAGGCACGGCTTGATTTTATCGAAAAACATTGGTTTTCAAATCGTCATTTAAAAGAGAATGGTTTTATCATTGAGCCTAATCAGCTTAAGCCTTTATTAGATGACTCTCGCTCAGCAATCGACACTCGACCAGATACCATGTCTTTGCTTACAGAAGAAGCCCGTCTAACTAAGCTTCTTTATAAGATTGCTGCGAATGTTTTGGAATATGGCGATTTTACCCGTGCGAAACGCGGTTCTGGTGTTGATCCTGCAAACCGATTTCTAGATCATGGTAATTACCTCGCATATGGGATGGGAGCTACAGCAACTTGGGTTATAGGTTTGCCTCATGGCTTGGCTGTTTTACATGGTAAAACGCGGCGTGGCGGTTTGGTTTTTGATGTTGCTGATTTGGTAAAAGATGCTTTAGTTTTACCACAAGCTTTCATTTCTGCGGCTAGAGGCGATGAAGATCAAGTATTTCGTCAAAGCTGTATAGATAACTTAACTCGTGCAGAAGCTCTCGATTATATGATCAAAACGGTTCAAGACGTTGCTGCGCATTTAGGTGGCAATAAATGAATATCTTATTGGTGTCTGAGTGCAATAGAGCCGCTTTAAAAGAAACACGGCGAATTTTAGATCAGTTTGCCGAAAGGCGCGGTGAGCGTACTTGGCAAACATCCATCACTAATGATGGGCTTAAAACCTTAAGGCGAATGCTGCGCAAAACCGCGCGCAAAAACACCGCGGTAGCCTGCCATTGGATACGCGGCCTTGATCACAGTGAGTTACTATGGGTTGTAGGTAATAGTCACCGTTTTAATACGGAAGGTGCAGTACCGACCAATACAACTGAGCGTGATATTCTTCGCTTAGCCGATGAAAACGGCTGGCACACAGGTGAGGCAATTTATCTATTCAGTGCTTTTGCTGCGTTGCTACATGACCTTGGTAAATCTTGCGATGCTTTTCAAGCTCGTTTAGCAGGTAAAGTACACCATGAAGGCCCAAATTTGTATCGCCATGAGTGGGTTTCTTTACGCTTATTTCAAGCATTTGTTGGCTTAGATGATGATGCAACCTGGTTGCAGCGTGTTGTTGATTTAGGTGAAGGCAAAGATAGTGAATGGCTAGGTGGATTGCAGCGAGATGGCTTGGATAGAGATACTGATAAGCCATTTAGTAGCTTGCCACCTTTAGCTGCTGCATTGGCTTGGTTGGTCGTTACTCATCACCGCTTGCCGACTAAGCCAGAAGATCAACAAGCCGTTAGGGCTGATAAGTTTGAGTATTATTTTCAACAGATTAATGCACGGTGGAATCAAGATTGTATGGATTCTGACCATGAGCTGATAAAACCTTATTGGACCTTTAGTAATGGCTTACCAACCAGTAACCCAGTGTGGCAAAAAAGAGCAGCTCGCATAGCAGCTCGATTGCTGAAATTACAAAGTAGTGTTAGAGCTCAAGCATGGCTGGATAATCTCTATGTCATGCATTTGTCGCGTTTAAGCTTAATGCTAGCAGATCATCACTATTCTAGTTTGACTGAAAAGTCACAGCGGATTACTCATAAGACGACTACAAAACTTTATGCAAATACTGACCGAAAAACAGGAAAATACAATCAGACATTAGAAGAGCACCTGATTGGTGTTGCTATTAATGCGGGCTATGTTAGCCATAGCTTGCCAGATTTAGAGCGCTCTTTGCCCACTTTAAAAAACCATAGGGGTTTACGTAAGCGTAGTACTTTAGCTCGTTTCCGTTGGCAAGATAAAGCTAGTGATTTAGCCACTTCCTTGCGCGAACGCAGCGCTAAACACGGCGCTTTTATCGTCAATATGGCTTCAACAGGTTGCGGTAAAACTCTAGCCAATGCTCGAATTATGTATGCCTTAGCCGAACCCAGCCAGGGTGCACGCTTTTCTGTCGCTTTAGGATTAAGAACTCTGACTTTGCAAACAGGGCAAGCCTACCGAAATCATAAAATGTACCTCGATGAGGATCAACTAGCCGTTAGAGTGGGCGGTTCAGCAAGTCGCGATCTGTTCGAATATTATCAACAGGAAGCAGTAAAGCACGGTTCTGAGTCGATACAAGATCTCATTGATGAAGATGGTGGGGTACTTTATGAAGGCGATTATGATGCACACCCTTTATTAGCTCGTACGCTACATAAACAAGATATTAAATCCTTAGTTTCTGCACCTGTGCTGGTTTGTACGGTAGATCACTTAACCCCAGCTACTGAAAGTAAGCGGGGTGGGCGTCAAATTGCACCTATGCTGCGATTGATGACTAGTGATCTGGTTCTAGATGAGATAGATGACTATGGTTTAGAAGATTTGCCTGCGCTAGCGCGTCTAGTCCATTGGGCAGGTTTATTAGGCTCACGGGTCATGTTGTCCTCCGCAACACTACCGCCAGCTTTAGTGCAGGGATTATACGATGCTTATCGAGCAGGGCGTGAGCAACATCAAGCGAATCGTGGAGAACCACACACTCCAATTGATATTTGTTGTGCTTGGATAGATGAGCTCCGCAGTGTTGCTAAAGATTGCCCAAGTAGCGGTCAATTTAAAACGGCTCACCTAGAGTTTGCTCAGAAACGCGCTAAAAAGCTGGCAGCAGAAGTTAAGCAGAAAAATGTGAGGCGGGTGGCTGAATTAGTAGCAGTTCAGTGTAATAGCAACAAAAAAGAAGAGGTTTATCGTTCTTTTTCAGAGCAGATGCTTAAAAGCGCCTTAACGTTGCATCAAATAAACCACACTGTTGATGATAAGACAAAAAAGCAGGTAAGCTTTGGTTTAATACGCATGGCCAATATTACTCCGTTAATTGAGATTGCACGGCTGCTTTTTAAATCTAAAGTCCCAACTGATACGCAGGTTCACCTTGCTGTTTATCACTCGCAATTTCCGCTGTTAATGCGCTCAGCAATAGAGCATGAGCTAGACACAACGCTTAATCGTGATCAGCCTCAGACGGTATTTTCACTGCCGCGCATCCACAAGCTATTAAAAGAATCTAGGCAGCAAAACCATATTTTTATTGTTCTAGGGTCGCCTGTCACAGAAGTTGGTCGTGACCATGATTATGATTGGGCAGTGGTAGAGCCTTCATCGATGCGTTCACTTATTCAGTTGGTCGGCCGTGTTAGACGTCACCGACCAGAGCCCTACTTAGAAGTTAATGTTCATTTGCTACGACGTAACGTGCGCTCTTATATAACACCACAAAAAGCTGCCTTTTTAAGGCCGGGCTTTGAAAATGATGAAGAGCAACTGGATAGCAAAGATTTGGCTGATATATTGGAGCAGCATGAGTGGGAAATTATTGATTCACGTCCACGGATTTTGGAGAGTGTAGAGTTAAAACCTAAACAGAGCTTAGTTGATATTGAGCATTATCAGTTACAGAAAAAAATGTTACCGAAGCAAGTACGTACTGGTTCACCACGCCGTCGAGCAAGTCACTCTGAAAACAAGCCCCCTCCGCTTGGTGCGCATAGTTGGTGGACAGCCCCCTACGCCACCTTGCTAGCTGTTTTACAGAGTGAGCAACCTTTCCGAAAGGATGATGGTCGGCAGGCAGATCTCGTACTGCTACCCAATGATGAAGAAGATGATTTTCTGTTGCATAGAATTGATAAGGAAAGAGGCGTCTATAAAAACATTTACACGCTCATTGAAGAGTCTATGTTGCAGCGGTTGCCTGACAGTGAGCTGCAGGGCGAGCGCATAAGCCCTTGGTTTTCAGAGGATTATTTAAGCTTGTTGATTAACCAAGCCGAGAATGAAGGGTTGGAACTTGATCGCTGTGCTAAAAAGTATGGTGTTTTGAGCTTGAACACAGTTCGAAAAGGTAATCAAGTATGGGGTTTTCATGCTGCATTAGGTTTTTTCCAGGCGACATGAAATCCCCTAGTAGCTGCTGCCTACGCGGCAGTGAAATGCTTATAAAAGCGAAGCGCTAATATTTCTGAGCTGCTTATTCAGCAGGCGTCCATTTTAGCAAAGTTTATTCCAGCTTCCTCAATCCTTATATTAATAATAGTTAATATTAAGCTAAGCGTTAATAGGTTGATTAATGCTTTAGGCGGGCTAAGATGGGGTTATTGTTGATAAGGCAGGTGCCTTTACAGCGGAGGGTAGGATGTCATCACCAGAGTTAACCAGTAGAGCTAATACACTACGTCGATTGATTTACGAGTACATAGATGAGCAATTCCAAGAGAAAGTTAAGAGTTTAGAAGTCGGTACTGATGCATATATAAAGCAGCAAGAAAAATATCAGCCCAATAATTGGTTGGCTGAAACAATGAAAAGAATTGCTGGTATTCAGGTCGTTACGCATCCTTTTAGGATGACAAACTCACAAGTTAATATACGTCACGCAAGTAGTTTTTACTGTAACCCTGATGAGTTGTTAGAGCAGAATTACGTGACAAGTCATGTATTGAAAAATGGTTACTTGGATGACCTCACAGGTAATGCCGCATCTTTCCCAGCCTACACATTTCTACAGCTCGAACATGAGGGACAAACACTCCTGCAAATGGCTGTGAGAAAGGACCAGGATCTGATTTCTGCTTTACATGAAGATAAAGAGTTAGCAGCCTTATGGGTAAAAGATATATCAGAAATTTATCTTCCGAGAACAGAAAGTGTCGCTTCACATACATCAGGCAAGCAAATTTTCTGGAACAACGGGGAAGACCCGTACGATAATGATAACTATATTTTATTGGCCCCTCTTTATTCGAGCTCGTTGTCATATGAGTTGTATAAAAAAATAAGCCACGATCGCTACAGTGAAGAAGCTGTTAAGGCTAGGGAAGCTGCTAGAGCAAATAAAATACATGATGGCGTTGCTAGAGATTACCGAAACTTAGCTGTTCTCAAATTGGGAGGATCCAATACACAAAACGTATCTCGACTAAATAACTTAATGGGTGGCCAGAATTATTTATTGCCCTCTTTACCACCCAGTTGGAAGTCTAGAAATCAGCGTCCACCGCTAAAAGTCTCATCAATCTTTTCGTTATTTGAAAAGCGCCGTGATACCAAGCAATGGCTAGACGAGTTGAAAGAGTTTTTATCTAATCAACCCCCCGCAAATAAACACACCCGCAATAAAGTTGACCTCTTAGTTAGTGGCTTACTTGATGAGCTGTATATTTTTGTCACTGCTTTTCAAGAGTTACCCGCAGGTTGGAGCAAGGATGAGTTATGCGATTTGTCAAGCGCTCAGTGTTATTGGTTAGACCCAGCTCGAGGATTAGAAGATGAAGAGTTTGCTGAGTCTTGGCTTAATAGTGATTGGGATGTGACTGTAGAGCACGACTTTGCCCGCTGGTTAAATCATCAACTAGGCAGCAAAGTGAAGCATTTAGGGGATGTTGAGTTCCGTCGCTGGGCCCGTGAGATGCGCAAAGACAGTTACTGGCAGCGTTTTATTAGCGGAAGTTTGAAGGCATTGCAGAAACAACACGTACGGAGGGAAGGCTAATGGAACTAGAACATAATGCTTACTTGGTCTTGCCTCGTTTACATGTGCAGAACTTAAATACTATTTCTAGCCCTATGACCTGGGGTGCGCCTGCAATCACTGCTGCCATGGGCTTTATGCTGGCGTTACAGAGAAAAGTTCCTTTTGATTGGGAGCTGGATTTACTGACAGTCGGCATGGTTATTCATGACTTTGAGCCGCAGGTTAATGGAGGTTTCGTTAAAAAGTTTAGCTTAACCCGCAATCCCTTAGGTAAGGATGGTAAAACGCCAGGTATTATCGAGGAAGGGCGCGCCCATGCCACCATCAGTTTAGTTTTTGGTGTTTATGTGGCAGGAGACACAAGCGATGAGCTTTTGCAGGAACGTGCTAGGACTATCTATAAAGAAGCCAGCGCCATGCGATTTGCTGGCGGATCAATTATTTATAGTTCAAACACTTGGTATAAACCGCAGATTCTTATGCTGCCTGAAGACCAAGCTGAAACGCAGCATACCTTAGCTCTTAAACGCAGTTTGTTGCCAGGTTTTGCACTGATTAGCCGCGATGATGTTTTAGTGTCCCATACAAAAAAACTCCAGGAGGAAGAACCAGAGTTAACTGCACTTGATGCATGGCTTGATTTATCCCGCATCAATAAACGTTGCGTGGTCACTCGAATTGAACAACCAAGCGGTGAAATTAAAGAGACTGTCGGCTGGCAGTCAGACCGTGAAAAGGGCAGTGGCTGGCTTGTCCCCATCCCTGTCGGTTACAGCGCTTTATCCGAGCTTTACAAAGCAGGTGAAGTACAAAATGCTCGAGATCCTCACATTCCGTTCCGGTTTGTAGAAAGTATGTACTCCATTGGCGAATGGTGTAGCCCACACCGCTTATCATCATTAAATGAGCTTTTGTGGTCCTCTCATGCCGACCATGAGGCAGGTATTTACCGCTGTATTAACCATAATTCAAATTAAAAATTAGCTTCAAGGAGCGAAAGTTATGACTAAAAATACTTTGAAAACAGCATCGGTATTGGCGTTTGAACGAAAAATTGACCCATCTGATGCTTTGTTATTCTCCGGAAATTGGTCTGAACGTGATTCTTCTTCGAGTTGGACACCAATTGCAGTGCGTGAAAAATCAGTAAGAGGGACAATTTCTAATCGATTAAAAGCTAAGGATCAAGATCCAACTAAGGTTGATGCGGCAATAGAAAGTCCTAACTTGCAGACAGTTGATATAGCGACACTAGATAGCGAGCACGATACATTGCAAGTTCGCTTTACTTTGCGAGTACTGCCGGGAACTGGCACACCCTCTGCTTGCAATAATGCTGACTACCAAGAGAAACTTGCCGAAACTGTGAATCAGTATGTACAGGCCAATGGATTTACTGAGTTGGCCAGACGTTATTCAGCTAACCTAGCGAGTGGTCGTTTTTTGTGGCGCAATCGCATCGGTTCTGAGCAGGTCGAAGTCAGTATTGCACATTTAGTCGATGGCAAAGCGGCTGCAGTCTACACGTTTAATAGCTTAGATTTCTCCCTGCGTAATTTTGACCACTCAACAGAAGGTTTAGAGCAATTAAGCCATGTGATATCTAATGGCTTATTAGGCAAAGAGCATGTTTTACTCCAGGTAACTGCATTTGCCCGAGTAGGAGCTGGACAAGAAGTATTTCCTTCGCAAGAGCTTATTTTAGATCGTGGTCGTGGTGATAAAAGTAAAACTCTTTACAGAGTAAATGGTGTCGCTGCCATGCATTCGCAGAAAATAGGCAACGCGATTCGCACCATTGATACCTGGTACCCAGTCGAGGATGACGTCATAGATTTAGGACCGATTGCTGTTGAGCCTTATGGCTCGGTGACAACTCAGGGTAAAGCCTATCGTCAGCCAAAGCAGAAAATGGACTTTTACAACCTACTCGATAATTGGTTGCTTAAGGATCAAGTACCAGCCTTAGAGCAGCAGCACTATGTCATGGCGATATTAGTACGTGGTGGTGTGTTTGGTGATGCGGGTTAATGCTATGGATTATTATCTAGATATTAAACTATTGCCCGATCCTGATTTTATTCCTAGCATGCTCATGAATGCGTTGTTTAGTAAATTGCACCGAGTGCTGGTAGAGCGGAGGGAGCTTAACGTAGCAGTCAGTTTTCCTGAGTATAGCCTAAACCCTTTGGGCTTGGGGAATTGCTTGCGCTTATACGGTAAGCAAGGTGATTTGGATAGCTTACAAGACACAGGCTGGTTAACAGGTATGCGAGACCATGTGGTTTATCGTGATGTGCAGCCCGTACCTAGTAACACTGAGTATGTAGAAGTACGACGAGTGCAAGCTAGGTCAAACGTTGAACGTCTAGTTCGACGGAGCGCAAAGCGCAAGGGTATTAGTGAAGAACAAGCTCGGGAAGCCTATCAAAATGCACAACCAAAAATGTTACGTTTGCCCTTTATAAGCCTTAACAGTCAAAGTAGTGGCCGGAGATTCTCTTTGTTTATAGAGCAAGGAAGGCCGCAAAAAGAGTCGAAAGCAGGCGAGTTTAATCGTTATGGAATAAGCCAAACCGCGACTGTTCCTTGGTTTTGACCCTTTTTTTACAAGTTGGCAGCAGGCTAAGTAAATCAATGACTTACGCCGGCTGCTTATAAGAGGGTTTTTTTATCACAAACCTCTCTGGCTCTTTAAAACTGCCGGCATAAGCCTTAAAAGCTCTAGTTCACTGCCGCATAGGCAGCTCAGAAAATCAATCCAGTTTTACGCATAAAGCAGAGCATGTTCACTGCCGCATAGGCAGCTCAGAAATTTCGGAGCCTGTCATTTTCGCTGGCCATGCCGTTCACTGCCGCATAGGCAGCTCAGAAACTATCGGCAATGTGGCCCGTAAAGCGCTTAAAGTTCACTGCCGCATAGGCAGCTCAGAAAACTCTGCTATGTCCTGCAACGCCTTTCGGAGCGTTCACTGCCGCATAGGCAGCTCAGAAAATGCGCAGATTGCTGGCAATGTCGCTAGCGCTGTTCACTGCCGCATAGGCAGCTCAGAAATAGCTTGATATGCGACCACAGCAGAAGGCCGAGTTCACTGCCGCATAGGCAGCTCAGAAAGAATACGTCTATGTTCCTGTCGAAGTTGAGGTGTTCACTGCCGCATAGGCAGCTCAGAAACGGCAGTGCTTCCCCCCTCGTGCATGTCATTAAGTTCACTGCCGCATAGGCAGCTCAGAAATCCGGTTTATTTGTTGTCGTGAATAGGCTCCTGTTCACTGCCGCATAGGCAGCTCAGAAAACTGCCTTGTTAGCTAGCGCCCGCATCCACGCGTTCACTGCCGCATAGGCAGCTCAGAAATCCGGTTTATTGGTTGTCATGTCTGGGCTCCAGTTCACTGCCGCATAGGCAGCTCAGAAAAAGCGTCTATTTCATCACTGAAGCTCACGCTGTTCACTGCCGCATAGGCAGCTCAGAAAAGCACTCAGGCCAAGCTCAGCTATGGCGTCTTGTTCACTGCCGCATAGGCAGCTCAGAAAGAGGAATCCGCCTGCTAGTGTGCTGCCGATACGTTCACTGCCGCATAGGCAGCTCAGAAAGTTCAGCATCCTTACGCAGCTTCTCGCACTCGGTTCACTGCCGCATAGGCAGCTCAGAAATTACATCACGGACGATGAAGCGCTACAGGTCGGTTCACTGCCGCATAGGCAGCTCAGAAAGCTTTGTTTTTGCTGATACAGGGAACGAACATGTTCACTGCCGCATAGGCAGCTCAGAAAATACTGACCGCTCTAGGGCGCTTAGAGACGTGGTTCACTGCCGCATAGGCAGCTCAGAAATCCTAGTGTCGCTCAGCACTTCCACTTCCTGCGTTCACTGCCGCATAGGCAGCTCAGAAAATGCGGATACCGGGCAAAAGTCAGTGATACACGTTCACTGCCGCATAGGCAGCTCAGAAACAAACCCGCTGCAATGTGTTTCCAGTAAATACGTTCACTGCCGCATAGGCAGCTCAGAAAAACAACAAAAGAATATATAGCCATTTACGAAAGTTCACTGCCGCATAGGCAGCTCAGAAAAGCTTGAAGAGTGTTTCAAGCTCGTCCATGCTGTTCACTGCCGCATAGGCAGCTCAGAAATATTAGTCTTACTCGCCCTTGGGCTGTTTCTTGTTCACTGCCGCATAGGCAGCTCAGAAACTACGTTGTTGACGAACCATGGGAGTGCAGGGGTTCACTGCCGCATAGGCAGCTCAGAAAATGTTGCCGTTGGCGGTAAACTCAGCATGATGGTTCACTGCCGCATAGGCAGCTCAGAAAAAGTGTTGCACGCTCGGCCATTCTCGCGTGGCGTTCACTGCCGCATAGGCAGCTCAGAAATAACTAGGTCATCGACTGTTATTTCATGCCGCGTTCACTGCCGCATAGGCAGCTCAGAAACTTCTTGCTTGCACTACAGGTACTCAGGGAGCAGTTCACTGCCGCATAGGCAGCTCAGAAATAGCCTCTCGTGAGACCGCGCAGCGCCATACAGTTCACTGCCGCATAGGCAGCTCAGAAAAATACGGCATTAACAAGCGGTGCCGAAGGGTCGTTCACTGCCGCATAGGCAGCTCAGAAAATCTGCACTGAGTTACCAAACTCTAAATTATTGTTCACTGCCGCATAGGCAGCTCAGAAAAAAGAAGCTAATCAAGTCTTGCAGGCTGATATGTTCACTGCCGCATAGGCAGCTCAGAAACTTTAGCTGAATGTGCTTGTCGGTGATGTTGAAGTTCACTGCCGCATAGGCAGCTCAGAAAATTGGCATTACTGATTCACAACTGTCATTACCGTTCACTGCCGCATAGGCAGCTCAGAAAATCTGAAACTCGCACTATTTGCGCAGTGTTGCGTTCACTGCCGCATAGGCAGCTCAGAAATGAGCGCGTCTTGATCAGATTAATAGGGCTAGGTTCACTGCCGCATAGGCAGCTCAGAAAACTGCACGATATGTCGCGGCGAAGCGGTCACGGTTCACTGCCGCATAGGCAGCTCAGAAACTGTGATAGATCAGATTGTTGGCGCTATGGATGTTCACTGCCGCATAGGCAGCTCAGAAAAACCTCATCAACAGTGAGGATGATGTGGCGATGTTCACTGCCGCATAGGCAGCTCAGAAAGTGAAGCTGAGACGGATTGTGTTAGTGCAATAGTTCACTGCCGCATAGGCAGCTCAGAAAGATGCGGGAACGTCGCGGCCATCTGAAACTCGCGTTCACTGCCGCATAGGCAGCTCAGAAAAAGGTCTTTGATGGGCTGGCGCGGCACATTGAGTTCACTGCCGCATAGGCAGCTCAGAAACCCTCGATAATTGCCTTCAGCTCGGCATCACTGTTCACTGCCGCATAGGCAGCTCAGAAAACTACAGCGAACCCATGTTGTAGACTCATTCTGTTCACTGCCGCATAGGCAGCTCAGAAACTGAAAGGCACCGATCAACAGTTGACGGGGTTGTTCACTGCCGCATAGGCAGCTCAGAAATACATGGGACCCCGAAGGACAGTACCGTCGCAGTTCACTGCCGCATAGGCAGCTCAGAAAAGTAGCTGGTCTATTTCCTCCAGCGCCTTACCGTTCACTGCCGCATAGGCAGCTCAGAAAAATGACCACCTTCCAGGCGGGCTAATCGAGCAGTTCACTGCCGCATAGGCAGCTCAGAAAGACTCGCAAGGGTTTATGGGTAGAGAGCGTCAGTTCACTGCCGCATAGGCAGCTCAGAAACAAAACACACGCGGGCATCGTATAAGCGTCTGGTTCACTGCCGCATAGGCAGCTCAGAAAAAGCTTCAACATGCTTGCACTGCTTGGTGATGGTTCACTGCCGCATAGGCAGCTCAGAAATCACATTGTCTTTTCGCCCCTAATGCTTGCTTGTTCACTGCCGCATAGGCAGCTCAGAAAAGATGATGAGGGGCATGTTGTTACGGTATCGCGTTCACTGCCGCATAGGCAGCTCAGAAAATCACCGCAAACAGCATGGCACTGAATGCCACGTTCACTGCCGCATAGGCAGCTCAGAAAGCGGCTGATCGAGGACGTGCCTTCGGTCACTAGTTCACTGCCGCATAGGCAGCTCAGAAAAAGGTCTGGCCTAGCTGTTCAGTATGGCATCAGTTCACTGCCGCATAGGCAGCTCAGAAAGTAACACAAGGGGCTTAAATGCTAAGCGACATGTTCACTGCCGCATAGGCAGCTCAGAAACACGCAGATACGGCACAGGAATGCCGGACTATGTTCACTGCCGCATAGGCAGCTCAGAAATCTATAAACTTGCTGCTCTTTAACCATTTACGGTTCACTGCCGCATAGGCAGCTCAGAAAAACACCCCCGCATGTTCAAATTACGCATTACAGTTCACTGCCGCATAGGCAGCTCAGAAAACAGGATACGGCGTGCTAGCTAATGGCTTGCTGTTCACTGCCGCATAGGCAGCTCAGAAAAACGCACAAGCCTACAGCCGAGCAGCGCGCGCGTTCACTGCCGCATAGGCAGCTCAGAAATAGCTGGGTCGACACAGGTTTTGATATTGACAGTTCACTGCCGCATAGGCAGCTCAGAAATTCCCGTTCATGATGATGTCTTGGAAGAAGTCGTTCACTGCCGCATAGGCAGCTCAGAAATCATGTAATCAATCTGAGCGCGCTTTTTACGCGTTCACTGCCGCATAGGCAGCTCAGAAAAGCCACCGCTATTTCTCATTGAGCGCTTGAGTGTTCACTGCCGCATAGGCAGCTCAGAAAAGCAGATGATTACACAGTAGCAATACCGACTCGTTCACTGCCGCATAGGCAGCTCAGAAATCAATTAGTGCCGCAGCGTCGCGCCCCGCGAGGTTCACTGCCGCATAGGCAGCTCAGAAAGCGAGCTGATGATTTGCGGGACTTTCGTCCTGGTTCACTGCCGCATAGGCAGCTCAGAAAGACAGGGTCTTCCAATCCCGCAGGGCTAGTGCGTTCACTGCCGCATAGGCAGCTCAGAAAGTACATTAGATGCTCTCTGCCAAGAGCTGGTCGTTCACTGCCGCATAGGCAGCTCAGAAACCCTTCTTCGCGTTGTTCCAAATCGCCTCATGGTTCACTGCCGCATAGGCAGCTCAGAAATTGGGACAACCTGCGTGATGGTGCTATGGGCGGTTCACTGCCGCATAGGCAGCTCAGAAAATTAGTAACAAGCTCAGGCCCAAGCTCAAACAGTTCACTGCCGCATAGGCAGCTCAGAAAGCTCACGATCACCCACCGGGCCGAGCACATGAGTTCACTGCCGCATAGGCAGCTCAGAAATGCAGTCAATCTCACGCTGACCACCACAGGCTGTTCACTGCCGCATAGGCAGCTCAGAAACTGTCGGGGAATCAGTTGCTTTGAAAGAATCAGGTTCACTGCCGCATAGGCAGCTCAGAAACAGATATCAAGTCTACATCGAAGAAAAACCATGTTCACTGCCGCATAGGCAGCTCAGAAAGCGAGCTGCTGCGTGAACCCTTGGTAGGTCTTGTTCACTGCCGCATAGGCAGCTCAGAAACTGTGCTTAGCCTAATCCTCGCCTATGCCTTCGTTCACTGCCGCATAGGCAGCTCAGAAAATTGCTTCGTCATCGGTGATGTACGCGCTAGCGTTCACTGCCGCATAGGCAGCTCAGAAATTAGGGCGCGCGGCGACCGGTACGGGGACTTCGTTCACTGCCGCATAGGCAGCTCAGAAACTAAGTAGTAAAAACTTAGGGACAAACACCCCGTTCACTGCCGCATAGGCAGCTCAGAAAATCAAGACCAAACATTTCCTTAAAGTGGACAAGGTTCACTGCCGCATAGGCAGCTCAGAAAAAGCTAGATCAGTTTATGTGGATACAGCTTAAGTTCACTGCCGCATAGGCAGCTCAGAAATTTCCGCGAAGCTTGAGCAGCCCTTCAGCTTCGTTCACTGCCGCATAGGCAGCTCAGAAAGTCCGGTAGGTTAACCTTCTGCCACAGTAGAGGTTCACTGCCGCATAGGCAGCTCAGAAAATTATAAGACCATTGAATCAACATGCGAGTTTGTTCACTGCCGCATAGGCAGCTCAGAAAAGACCTAATGTCGGGTATCAGCGGAACTACTCGTTCACTGCCGCATAGGCAGCTCAGAAATAACATCGTTCTCAGTTAGTTTTACCGTCATAGTTCACTGCCGCATAGGCAGCTCAGAAACACACTTTAGACTTAACAGATGCTTTTGTACCGTTCACTGCCGCATAGGCAGCTCAGAAATTCAAAGAGGCAGGGCTTACTATGTACTGTATGTTCACTGCCGCATAGGCAGCTCAGAAACTCACTTGTCCGAAAGGTCGGGAGCAAGGGTTGTTCACTGCCGCATAGGCAGCTCAGAAAAAACCTAGCGACATCAACACCGATAACGATTGGTTCACTGCCGCATAGGCAGCTCAGAAATCTACGCCGTCATCAAACTCTACTGCCATTTCTGTTCACTGCCGCATAGGCAGCTCAGAAATCAAGCTTGAACTCAATTTCTGATCTGAACTGGTTCACTGCCGCATAGGCAGCTCAGAAATATAATAGTTGCTAACGACAAATATATTCTCGGTTCACTGCCGCATAGGCAGCTCAGAAAAGTTAAAAATTGGCACATTTAATGCGGGTGACGTTCACTGCCGCATAGGCAGCTCAGAAACAGTGCTGGGCCGACCTTTTTTATCTTGCCCAGTTCACTGCCGCATAGGCAGCTCAGAAACTGGACTGTGACATCAAACTCCACAGCTGCGTGTTCACTGCCGCATAGGCAGCTCAGAAAGACGACCGGGACGTGTGGATTCGCGTCGGAATGTTCACTGCCGCATAGGCAGCTCAGAAAGTTTTCGGTACTGGTCAGGTACCGTTTTCGGTGTTCACTGCCGCATAGGTAGCTCAGAAAGCAAACTGTGGGTGAGAAATGACGGTTTTAACCCGCCTATTCTCGATGAATGGCAAACGGTGACCAGGCTTGTCTGACCGCCATCAATTCAAGTGAATTGACGTTGAGGTGTTTTGGCAGGGATGCCAGCCACCAACAGGTGTCGGCGATATCCTCTGGCTGAATGGGCTCAGCACCAGCGTATAACTTATCGTGAGCGCTTTGGTCACCGCCGGTACGCACTAGGGTGAATTCACTTTCAGCTAAGCCCGGTGCCAGGCAGCTGACGCGCACGCCAGTGCCCTGTAAATCGCAGCGCAGGGCCAGTGAAAACTGTTCCACAAAGGCCTTGGTGCCGCAGTACACATTGCCACCGGGGTAGGGCCAGTGGCCCGCCACCGAACCAATATTGATAATACTACTGCCAGCACCTTGCTCAATGACTTTGGGCAGCAGGGCATGGGTCACGGTGCTAAGGCCTTTGACGTTGGTATCAATCATTTGGTGCCATTGCTCGAGATCGCAGTGCTGGGCGGGGTCAGTACCCAGCGCCAAACCGGCATTGTTGATTAGGCAGTGAATTTGATCAAAAGGGGCAGTGAGTGCCGCGACTGCATCTTTAACAGCTTGGGTATCACAGACATCTAAGGGCAGCGCTAGTACTTTGACCGAGGCAGATAGTTCTTGGGCAATGCTGTCGAGTCGCTCTTTTCGCCGACCAGTGATGACTAAGTTCCAGCCCTCTTGAGCGAAACGTTTGGCGCAGGCGAGCCCGAAGCCCGAGGTGGCTCCTGTGATAAATACGGTTTTAGTCATAGCTCGCTCCTTGTCGTGTCAATTTTGGCTGTGGCTGGGGGGCTTGTTAGGCACCGATACTTGCCCGTCGACATCATAGCGATGATGGCGGTGCTTTGCCCAGCCTAAAGCAGAACTAGTCTTTAAGTGCCTGTCGGACTGAGTCCTGATAGGCTTAGTACAATACAAACACAGTAAGGATGTTGAATGATGCGAGTTTACTTAAGACTTATACAGCTGGCTTTGGCGCCACTGCTGCTAGTGCTGATGACAACTTCAGTACGGGCAGATTGGATCGAAGACAGTAATCGTTATGCCCTCGAGATACTCAAGCAGCAAGCGCAGTTGAGTCCCGAAGGTGTTTCAAACTATGGCCTGAGTGAGTTTGATGCCGAAGTGGCAGACCTTGGGCCCAATATCACACAACGTGAAATTGCACTGGCTCAGCAGCAGCTTAGTCGTTTAAGAGCTGCGCTTGAAAGTGAAAGTGCTGCCAGAGTCCGACAGGATCTACAGATCATGATCGATGCTTTGGAAAGTGAGATTACTACGGCGCAACTAGAGTATGAGCACCTACTGCCGTATTACGATATGCATGGCTTTATGTTCGGCAGCTTTAAGTCTTTGCTAGATCCACGCAACGATGCGGCGCGTTACCCAGCTGCTTTAGAGCGTTTGCGTAAGTACACCGGCCAGAGTGAAGGTTATCAGCCAGCTACTGAGCAGGCGATGGCTTTGACCGAAGCGCGTCTCAAAGTTGATGGCCTGATTGGGCCCTATCGCGGACAGCTAGAAGCCGACCTTGATAATGCGCCGCGTTATATCGCCGGTATCCGCAGTGTCTTTGAGAGCTCCGGATTAACAGCTTGGGAGAGTGATTTCGCAGTACTCGAAGAGCAACTGAATCAATATGAAGCCTGGTTGCGGGCGACCCTTGAGCCAAGAGCGCGAGACAATAACACCCTGCCTGAAGTGCTATACGCTAATGAGCTGCAGAACTTTGGCGTGACTGACAGCCCCGCCGAACTGATTGCTGAAGCCCAGTACAGCTACCAGCTGATTCGTAGCCAAATGAAGGCCCTAGCTCGACAGATTGCCGAGAAACGGGGCTGGAAAGAGCGCGACCTGCTGTCAGTGCTGCATCAGTTGAAGGCCGAGCAAGTGCCTCAGGAAGATCTTTTGGCACTGTATAAGCAACGCTTAACAGTGATCGAAGACATTGTTCGCAAAGAAGATCTGGTTAGCTTGCCAGAGCGCGATGCGGTCATCCGTTTAGCGACTGAAGCTGAATCGGCTGCCATTCCCGCCTCTTTTATGAGCCCACCACAGTTGATTAACAACACCGGCCAGTACGGTGAATTTGTATTAGTGCAGAGTAACCCAGCGCTGGGTGATGACGCGCAAATGGACGATTGGAGCCACGACAGTATCGTCTGGGCGCTGACAGTACACGAGGCGCGGCCTGGTCATGAACTGCAGTTTTCTCGTTTAGTAGAAGACGGAACTTCTCTCGCGCGGGCAGTATTTGCCTTTAATAGCGCCAATGCTGAGGGCTGGGGTTTGTATTCTGAGTCCATCATGCAGCAATACTTACCCCTAGAAGGGCAGCTGTTTAACCTCTATACCCGTTTGATGCGCGCCGCTCGCATGTTCCTTGACCCGATGGTCAACACCGGCCAAATGAGTCGCCAGGAGGCTGAAGATTTCTTAGTTGAACAAACGGCTATGTCTCGCGCTATGGCAAGCTCAGAAGCGGACCGCTATGCCTTTAGGGCACCGGGACAGGCTACCTCTTATTACTTTGGTTATATCCGCCTGATGCGTTTGCGTACTGAGGTGGAGATTGCCCTGGGCGATCAGTTTGAGCCCCGAGCATTCCATGACTTTATTTTGCAGCAGGGCCTATTGCCACCGAACCTTCTGCGCGAGGCTGTACTGGCTGAGTTCGTCCAGAGTGCTGAATGACTGTGGCGAGCATGAGCTATTAGAGCGCAGCTAATGCGCTGCCTTGCTGCCTGAACAAGTAATTTTGTAACACTGTCGATTAACTAGTGGAGAATGTTGATGAGTAAAATAGTGGAAGAAGTCCTCTCTGCCAATGCTGATTACGTGTCCGACTTTGGGGATAAAGGCAATCTGCCTATGCCGCCTGGAAGGCAGTTTGCAATTCTTACTTGTATGGATGCACGCTTGGATCCGGCAAAATATGCCGGTCTAGCGGAAGGTGATGCCCATGTGATTCGCAATGCGGGTGGCCGGGCAAGCGATGATGCCATCCGCTCACTCGTTATTTCTTATAAATTACTGGGCACAAAAGAGTGGTTTGTTATCCACCATACCGATTGCGGCATGGAGACATTCACTAATGAAATCATGAATGATTTGCTGTCCGGAAGCCTTAAAACCGCAACTATTGATGCCTCGGGTTGGCAGGATAGCAATGCGGGCGGTGGTACGAATGATGCTAAATTCATTAATTGGTTAACCATCAGCGATCAAGAGCAAAGCGTCTTGGAGGATGTTCAACGAATCAGAGCTAACTCAATGGTGCCAAGTGATATTCCGATATACGGTTATATCTATGACTGCAAAACGGGAAAACTGATAGAAGTTCCTGAGGCCAGTGCAGCAGGTAAGGCAAGCTAAGGCCTATAAAATATTTTCACTCGAACTAACAAAAGCCGCGCAGCCTAGCTCTGTGGCTTTTGTTATTTACTTAATCCTGTGCTGAGACAATAGTAGCGTCAAAGCTTAGGCTGAATGAAAGGTGCTCAGTGGACTTACTTGTAGCTAGCGGGCCTCATTCTATGAGCGCTTATTGCGCCTTGACCAGCCGAGGATTGCTAGCCCTAGTCCGAACAGAGCGAGAGTGGCGGGTATAGGTACAGCAGTAGAGCTGTCGATAACAGTAAAGCTAGGCCCAAAGTACTTCAAGCTGCCGATACTGTTGGTCGGGCGATCTAAGCTACCCCCGGTATCAAGAAAACGGGATTCCACGAAAGATATTTCAGGACCGATTGTCAAATAGCTAGCGTTTACGCGCATAAGATCTACGTCAAAATTGGTCGCAGCAATTACATAGCCTGATCCTACCGCTAGAACGGTATTTGAAACATCAACTAGTCTAAATAAACCATCGAGCACTGTTCCAGTACCTGAAGCTATGGTTGCTGACAGGAGTAATGCTCCGGCGGGATTCCATATGCCAATGTCGTGTGATTCTGCGAGTCCATCCAGTCCTGAATCGTAGATTGCTAAGTGGTCGACTGTTATTTGAGAGTTAACATTAAATTCCCAGCCATAAACATAGGTTCCACTGGGGTTGGCAGTGTCGGTTCCGCCATTGGGAGTGACTATAACTGCCGCAGAAAGTGGGGCAGCCATGAGCAGAAAAGTTAATATTAGAGCTGGCCTTATATAGATATTTTTCATGTCTTTCCTCGCCGATAGCTTGATCGAATACATTTATGCTTAAGCAACTTGTATGCCAATTTTATGAAAAGCTAGTAGCGCTGGGGCTGGCGAGCCATTGCATTGCTTGCTTATTCCCTAAAGTGTAAAAAAAGCTGACACTAATAAGGCTTTTCTTACATCGCGTTAATAGCACCTGCCATGGCAGGTTTGCAGGACTACAAGAGCACACAGCTGCTTCACAAAGGTGGCTGGCATATGGATTTAGGCTGAGCTAATTATTATGAATATTTTTGACTCTCCATTTTCTGGCATCCCTTTACAGGACCAGATTTCCAACCCAAATATTATCGTTGGACGTCATAGCTATTACTCAGGTTATTACCATGGGCATAGTTTTGACGACTGTGCGCGCTATTTAGCGGCAGATAGAACAGACGTTGACCAACTGATCATCGGCAGCTTTTGTTCCATTGGTTCTGGGGCCGTTTTTATGATGGCGGGCAACCAAGGTCATCGACATGACTGGGTAAGTACTTTTCCATTTTTCTATCAAGAGAATGATAGCTTCGTTGCTGCAAAAGACGGCTTTCAACGCGCAGGTAATACCGTCATAGGCAGTGATGTTTGGATTGGTTCAGAGGCCATGATTATGCCTGGAGTGGCGATAGGTCACGGGGCAATTATCGCCAGCCGGGCTGTTGTGACTAAAGATGTAGCGGACTACGAGGTGGTTGCTTCAAACCCTGCAAAGCATATTAAGTACCGTTTCTCTGAGGAGAACATAAAAATGCTATTAGAAATGCAGTGGTGGACCTGGTCCGATAGTGAATTGAAAGGCTGCATGAATTTACTCTGCTCGACAGATATTGAAGGACTGTATCAGCATTGGCTCGCTGAGATCCGCAAATAACAGGTCAAGTTGTTTCTATCAGCCGGGCTTAAAAAAAAAGGCCCCACAACATTGCCGCTGTGGGGCCTTCTTTATTTAGCAAGGACAAGGCATGTCATATCGAGAGATATTCAATGCCTTGCTACTAAGCTGGGTTTTATCGCTAAGTGTTGGCGCCTAATTGATTAGGCGCTAACTTCAGAGATTTCTACCGCAGAAATACGTTTACCTTCTTCCGCACTCTTTTGGAACTCGATGATTTGGTCGAAGTTCATATAGCGATAGATTTCAGCTGACATCGCATCCAAGTTCTTGGCGTACTCCATGTACTCTTCCGGAGTAGGTAGCTTGCCAAGTATCGCGCCAACTGCCGCTAGCTCAGCCGATGTCAGGTAGACATTGGCGCCATCGCCGAGACGGTTGGGGAAGTTGCGCGTCGATGTAGAAAGCACTGTGCTATTAGCTGCTACTCGTGCTTGGTTACCCATACACAGTGAGCAACCAGGCATCTCTGTGCGAGCACCGGCGGCGCCAAAGATGTTGTAGTAGCCTTCTTCCATCAACAGATGCTCGTCCATGCGGGTTGGCGGAGCAATCCACATACGGGTCGAGATGCCACCTTTGTGTTGTTGCAGCAACTTACCAGCGGCACGGAAATGGCCGATGTTGGTCATGCAGCTTCCGATAAAGACTTCATCAACTTTGTCGCCGGCCACTTCAGACAGCAGCTTGGCATCGTCTGGATCGTTAGGGCAGCAAACGATTGGCTCTTTAATTTCAGCCAAGTCAATTTCGATAACTTCTTTGTACTCGGCGTCTGCGTCAGCCTTCATCAGGCTGGGGTTGGCCAGCCACTCTTCCATCTTCTGCGCGCGACGCTCAAGTGTGCGAGGATCGCCATAACCTTCAGCAATCATAGAGCGCAGTAGTACGACGTTGGAGCGCAGGTACTCGGCGATAGTGTCTTCGTCGAGGGCGATGGTGCAGCCTGCTGCAGAGCGCTCAGCCGAAGCATCAGAGAGTTCAAAGGCCTGCTCAACGGTAAGGTTTTTCAGTCCTTCAATTTCTAAGATGTTGCCGGAGAAGATGTTTTTCTTGCCCTTTTTCTCCACTGTCAACAAGCCTTGCTTGATGGCGTAGTAGGGGATGGCGTGCACTAGGTCACGCAGGGTAATACCGGGCTGCATGTCGCCTTTAAAGCGCACTAGGATCGACTCAGGCATATCCAGTGGCATAACGCCAGTAGCTGCGGCGAAAGCGACCAAGCCAGAACCCGCTGGGAAGGAAATACCCATAGGGAAACGGGTGTGTGAGTCACCACCGGTGCCAACCGTGTCGGGCAGCAACATGCGGTTTAGCCAAGAGTGGATGATGCCGTCGCCGGGGCGCAGTGATACACCGCCGCGGGTCATAATGAAGTCTGGCAGGCTGTGCTGGGTGTCAATATCTACTGGCTTGGGGTAGGCCGCAGTGTGACAGAAAGACTGCATGGTCAGGTCGGCAGAGAAGCCTAGGCAAGCCAAGTCTTTCAACTCATCGCGGGTCATTGGGCCAGTGGTGTCCTGAGAGCCGACAGTAGTCATGCGTGGCTCACAGTAAGTGCCAGGGCGAACGCCCTCTACGCCGCAAGCTTTACCCACCATTTTTTGCGCTAGAGTGTAACCTTTGCCGGTGTCGACGGGCTGCTCCGGTGTGCGGAACAATGTTGATACAGGCAAGCCAAGCGCTTCGCGTGCACGAGTGGTCAGACCGCGACCAATAATTAAGTTAATTCGACCGCCGGCACGCACTTCGTCCAGCAGCACGTCAGACTTGAGCTCGAACTCACTGATGGTCTCGCCCGCTTCATTGAGGATTTTGCCTTCATAGACGCGGATATCGATCACATCGCCCATGTTCAGTTTTTCTACATCAGCTTCAAACACCAGTGCGCCGGCATCTTCCATAGTGTTGTAGAAAATTGGTGCAACTTTGCCACCGATGCAGATGCCGCCGCCTTTTTTGTTCGGTACGCCGGGGATGTCGTCACCGAAGAACCACAGTACTGAGTTGGTGGCTGATTTGCGTGATGAGCCGGTACCAACAACGTCACCTACGAAAGCAACGGGCAGTCCTTTGGCTTGAATGTCGGCAATTTGCTGCATGGGGCCAGTCACACCGTGTTCGGCTGGCTCTAAGCCGTCGCGGGTCATTTTATACATGGCCAGTGCGTGCAGCGGGATGTCGGGACGTGACCAAGCGTCTGGGGCAGGGGAGAGGTCGTCGGTGTTGGTTTCGCCGGTGACCTTAAATACTGCTACTTTAATCGACTCGGGGACTTCATCGCGAGAAGTGAACCACTCGCCTTCGGCCCAAGACTCCATAACGGCCTTAGCGTGTGGGTTGCCGCTCTTAGCCAGTTCGTCAACGTCGTGGAAGGCGTCAAACATCAATAGGGTATGCTTGAGTTCAGTAGCGGCTAGCTCAGCTAGGCTCTCGTCATTGAGCAGTTCAACCAGAGTGATGATGTTGTAACCGCCGTGCATGTTGCCCAGTAGCTTGACTGCAGTGGGCTTATCAATCAGTGGGGATTCAGCTTCGCCCTTAACCAAGGCGGCGAGAAAGCCAGCCTTGACGTAGGCTGCTTCGTCCACACCGGGGGGCACACGTTCGCTGATTAACTCCAGCAGAAATTCTTCTTCACCTGCTGGTGGAGCTTTCAGCAACTCTACCAGAGAGGCCACTTGCTCAGCATTGAGCGGCTTGGGCGGGATGTTTTGTGCGGCGCGTTCCGCTGCATGTTCACGATAGGCTTCTAACACGGTAGAGCTCCTTATCTAATGGCTGTGCGTCCAAGGGAGGGCGCATGAGGGTATAGGTAAAAATAGGGCGGCAAGTATAGCTCAGGTAGACAATAAATTAAATTAATCAAGCGCTTATACCGTGCATTCACCGGGCTGATATCGTAGACTGATAGGGTTCCTCGGCTCATTTCCTACCGCTGTTTGTATGTTTGATCAAAGCATTAAAACTCCCTGTATAGGTGTCTGTTCTACTGGCATCGGCGACACTGTGTGCCGCGGTTGCAAGCGCTTCTCTCACGAAGTGATCAATTGGAACGCCTATACCGTAGAGCAGAAGCGGGCGGTAGATGGCCGTTTGTCAGAATTTTTGTCTCAGTGTGTGAGCAATAAGCTCGTTGTGATCGACAAAGCACTGCTGGCTTGGCAGTTAGAGGTGCAGCAGGTGCGCCACCGCAGCCATCATGACGAGTATTGCTGGGTCTTCAGTTTGCTCAAAGCTGGGGCAGGCCAAATCACCAACACACTCGAGTATGGCTTTCAGGTCAATCTGCCTTTCAGGGATATGAGTTTGATTGAGCTGCGCGACACGATTGATCAGGAGTTTTATATTCTGTCTCAAGCCCACTATGACCGTTACATGCTGAGCCCCGATCTATTTGGCGGACAAAGCTCTTGAGTGCCACGGTGGATATAGGCCCGATTCGCCGCTTTTTAAGCTGCGCTACGCCTCAGGCCTGGATTGATTGGGCCTTACAGCACCCCGCAGTATTGCTGGTGGATCACGCTAATTGTGAAAAAAAAGCCGCGTCTACTGCCCTCAACCTGATGTACCGCTACACCGAGCACCCCAAATTGCTGCACAAGTTGTCTCGCTTGGCGCGGGAAGAGCTGCGGCACTTTGAGCAGGTCTTGGCTATTATGGAGCGCCGTGGGATTGACTACCCTTTTACTGAGGCTTCGCGCTACGCCGGTGAGTTGCGCAAACTGGTGCGCTCGAAAGAGCCTGGTCGTCTGGTCGATACGCTGATAGTTGGCGCGATTATTGAGGCTCGCTCCTGTGAACGTTTTGCCGCCTTAATACCGGTGTTGGATGATGAGTTAGCAGCTTTTTACAGTTCTCTACTCAAATCCGAAGCGCGGCACTTTGAAGATTATCTTAACTTGGCTCGAGAGCTGTCCTCGGCAGAAGAAGTCGACGAGCGTTTGCCGGCTTTGTTAGCAGCAGAGCAGCAATTAATTGAATCAGCAGATATTGAGTTCAGGTTTCACAGCGGTGTGCCGAGCGCTTAATAGCCAAGTCTCTGGTCCGCTTCAGTTTTTTAGGGCCTAATTGCGAAATCTATCAGCTGCATTGAGTCAGCTGTGGCTTCGATAGCCCAGCCGCGGCTGCCCCAGTCGCCCAGCACCCAGCGCTGACCATTGCGGTGCTGATGTCGTTTCGGTCGGTGGGTGTGGCCGTGAATCATGCAGGACACCTGGTGCTCTAAGAGTGCTTGTTCTACTTCGCTAGGAGTGACATCCATGATGTCTTCCGCTTTATTGCTGTTGGCTTCTTGGCTCATGCCGCGCAGCTTATCAGCTAAGGCCCGGCGATCTGCCAGCGGCTGGGCAAGTAATTGTGCTTGCCACTGGGGGCTGCGTACCATCTGCCGAAATTGCTGGTACTCCTGGTCTGCAGTGCAGAGACTGTCGCCGTGCATGAGTAGCACCGGCGAACCGTAGAGATCAATGACACTAGGGTCGGGTAGTAGAGTGGCGCCGACGCGCTGACAAAAATCTGGGCCGAGTAAAAAGTCTCGGTTACCTTGCATGAGGTAAAGTGCAGGGCCGGCAGCAGAAAAAGCGGCCAGCATATCGGCGACCTCAGCAGCGAGGGGGGCATCGTCGTCATCGCCGACCCAAGCCTCAAAGAAATCGCCGAGTATATACAGCGCTTGGCAATCTCGACGTGCATCGAGAAACTCGCCCAGGGCCCTGGTGATAGCGGGGCGGCTGGGGTCGAGGTGCAGGTCGGAGATAAACCAAGTGCTGGACACGGGCTTTGCTAATTAGCCTTCAAGGATTTCGACAGCTTCGATGATGACTGGATCCTGTGGCACATCTTGGTGGCCAGCGCGGCTGGTGGTGGGCAAGTTGCGGATTTTATCCAGTACTTCTTCACCTTCGGTTACTTTACCAAACACGGTGTAGCCCCAGCCCTGCATGTTTTTGCCGCTGTGGTTAAGGAAGTCATTGTCTTTTACGTTGATGAAGAACTGCGCAGTGGCGGAGTGCGGGTCCATGGTGCGAGCCATAGCAATGGTGCCAAAGTCATTTTTTAGGCCATTGTCCGCTTCGTTTTCAATCGGCTCAGCAGTAGGTTTTTGCTTCATGTCGGCATCGAAGCCACCGCCTTGGATCATGAAGTTGTTAATTACGCGGTGGAAGATTGTGCCATCGTAGTGTCCATTGCGGGCATAGCTGAGGAAGTTAGCGACGGTTTTCGGCGCTTTGTCAGCGTCGAGTGCCACAGTGATGGGACCAAATGTTGTACGGATAATAACCATGTTGAGCTTTCCTAGTGAAATTTCTCGGATTCTGAGGACCGGCAATGATACGTATTTTTAGGCTGTGGTGGAACACTGCCGGCTGGCCGGGCTGTTAATCTGTGGCCGGCTGGGGAGAAAGGCTGTATTTCCCTATAAGACGGACTGCGCAGCAGCTATAATGCACAACTTTTGACTATCGCAATGCGAAGGAATTATGGACAACAAACCCGCTAACAACTTTCTCCACGCAATTATCGCTGACGATCTGGCCGCAGGTCGGGTCACGGAAGTTGTGACTCGTTTCCCCCCTGAGCCCAATGGCTATTTGCATGTGGGCCACGCCAAGTCGATTTGTTTGAACTTTGGTTTGGCCGAGGCTTTCAATGGCCGCTGCAACCTGCGTTTTGACGATACCAACCCGGCCAAAGAAAGCCCTGAGTTTGTCGCCTCGATACAGGAAGATGTGCGCTGGTTGGGTTTTGAGTGGCACGATGAAGTGCGCTATGCCTCATCTTACTTTCAGCAGCTTTACGACTGGGCTCAACACTTAGTCCGCGAGGGCAATGCCTATGTCTGTGACCTCAATGCCGATCAAGCCCGCGAGTATCGCGGCACTTTGACTGAGCCGGGGGTAAACAGCCCTTACCGAGATCGCAGTGTAGAGGAAAACCTCGACCTGCTTGAGCGCATGAAAGCCGGCGAGTTTGAAGATGGCAGCAGGGTACTGCGGGCCAAAATTGACATGGCCTCACCCAATATGAATATGCGCGATCCGATCCTTTATCGTATCCGTAAAATTGAACATCATCAGACTGGCAATGATTGGTGTATTTACCCAACCTATGATTTCGCCCATGGCCAGGAAGATGCCATCGAGGGTATTACGCATTCTATTTGCACCCTAGAGTTTGAAGATCACCGCCCACTGTATAACTGGTTGCTTGACCATTTGCCGGTGCCGAGTAGGCCGCGTCAGTATGAGTTCGGTCGCCTGAACCTGAATTACACGGTGACCAGTAAGCGCAAGCTGAAACAGCTGGTTGATGAGGGCGTGGTGGATGGTTGGGACGATCCGCGCATGCCGACCATATCCGGTTTGCGCCGCCGCGGTTATACAGCACGTTCGCTGCGAAAGTTTTGTGACATGATCGGCGTGACCCGATCCGATGGTGTGGTCGATGTGGCGATGATGGAACACGCTATTCGCGACGATCTCAACGAAAACGCACCGCGAGCGATGTGTGTGTTGCGCCCCTTAAAGGTCGTGCTGAGTAACTACCCAGAGGATAAAACCGAGTACCTCAGCGCTCCCTGTCACCCCAGTCGTGAAGAACTCGGTGTGCGTGAGTTGGCTTTTACCCGTGAACTCTATATCGATGCAGAAGATTTTCGCGAAGAAGCAAACAAGAAATTTAAACGTCTAGTTCTCGGTAAACGTGTGCGCTTGCGCAACGCCTATGTCATCGAAGCCGAGAGTGTGCTGAAAGATGAAGCTGGCGAGATTGTTGAGGTTCAGGCTAAGGTTATCCCTAACACCGTTGGCAATGATCCAGAAGATGGCATCAAGGCCAAAGGTGTTATCCAGTGGGTATCTGCCACTGAGGGCCGCCGTGCCACGGTGCGCCTCTATGACCGCCTGTTTAGTCACGAGGCACCAGATAAAGGCGATAATGACTTTATGGCCTTGGTGAACCCAAACTCTCTGGAGCTTATAGAAGGTGCTTGGATAGAGGCTGGCTTGGTCAATGCCCAGCCTGAACAGAGCTTTCAGTTTGAGCGCGAGGGCTATTTTGTGGCAGACCGTCATGAGCACCGGCCGGAAGCACCGGTATTTAATATGACCATTGGTTTGCGAGACAGCTGGAACAACGGACAGAAATAGGAACACCATGAGCCTTAAGATATACAACACCATGAGTGGCAAGAAGGAGCGCTTCGAGCCGCTACAACCCAACTCTGTCACGATGTACGTCTGCGGACCCACCGTGTACAACTTGGCGCACATCGGCAATGCCCGGCCTGTGGTGGTGTTTGACACTTTGTATCGTCTCTTGCAGTGCCACTACGACGAGGTCACTTACGCTCGCAACATCACCGATGTCGATGACAAAATTATCGCAGCGGCACGCGAGGGTTCGCGCAGTATTGAGTCGGTCACGGAAGAGTTTACTCAGAAATACCGCGAGGATATGGCGCAACTTAACGCCTTGCCGCCAACGATTGAGCCCCACGCAACGCACAACATCGCGCCGATGATTGCCCTGACTGAAAAGCTGCTCGCCAAAGGCCATGCCTATGTCTCAGAGGGGCATGTTTTGTTTGCGGTTGAGTCTATGCCGGACTACGGCAAGCTCTCGGGCCGCTCTTTGGACGATATGCTCGCCGGTGCTCGGGTTGAGGTGGCTGATTACAAACGTCACCCCGGAGACTTCGTGCTGTGGAAGCCCGCTGCCGATGAAGATCCCGGTTGGGATAGTCCCTGGGGTAGGGGACGGCCAGGCTGGCACTTGGAGTGCTCGGCGATGATCCGCGAGCACTTAGGTGAAACCATAGATATCCATGGTGGTGGCCGCGATTTAATCTTCCCGCACCATGAAAATGAAGTGGCTCAGAGTCGCTGTGCTCACGGCGGCGACTACGTGCGCTATTGGATGCACAATGCCTACCTCGATATAGACGGCGAAAAAATGTCTAAGTCGCTGGGTAACTTCCGCACTGTGCGAGAGCTGTTGCAGAGTTATCGCGGTGAAGTGCTGCGCTTTGCCTTGCTCTCAGCCCATTACCGCTCGCCCTTGAACTTCTCGGCCGAGCTCTTGGAACAGGCTGAGGCGACACTGGGGAGCCTCTACAGCACTTTGCGGCAAGTAGAGGATATCCCGCTAGACATGGAAGTGCAGTTAGCTGGTGAGCCCTTCTATGAGGCGCTCAACGATGATTTAAATACGCCATTGGCAATTGCCGAGATTCACGCCCTAGCGAAGCAGCTTCACAAAGCGCCAGAGGATGAGAAGCCAGCACTAAAAGGCCGTATATTGGCCGCGGGTAATCTGCTGGGCATTTTGGAGCAGCACCCACAGGATTGGCTGCAGGGTGATCTTGATAGCTCAGATATCACTGCGGAAGAAATCGAGCAGGCAATTGCCGACCGCCAGGCCGCAAAAGCTGCCAAAGATTATGCTAAAGCAGATGAAATTCGCCAGGACTTGCTTGCCCGAGGTATCGTGCTAGAGGATTCCCGGGAAGGGACTAAGTGGAAGCGCGCCTAATCCGCTGCTAAAACCCGACCGAGCAATACGCTGTTGTCTTGGGCCAGTGCAGACTAAAGCTGCACTGGCCCAATTTGTTTCAGCCGAGCTTAAGCGAGTGACTTTTCGCCTGACTCCACACTTTGCATAATCAAGGTGTTGATAGTCATTGGCCCTACACCACCAGGTACTGGGGTGTAAGCGCTAACGCGCTCTTTCAGAGGCTCTAGCTCAATATCGCCAACTCCCCCCGGGTGGTAGCCAGCGTCGACTACAACAGCGCCATCTTTGACCCACTCAGCGCGGATAAACTCTGGTTTGCCGACCGCGCCAACTAGAATATCTGCTTGAGCCACTAAGGCGGGTAGGTCGGTAGTGCGAGAGTGACAGATCGTCACGGTGGCGTTTTTCTGTAGCAACATCATGGCCATTGGCTTACCGAGAATAGGGCTGCGGCCTACAACGACGGCATGCTTACCTTCGATCTCAATGTCATAGGCCTCGAGCAGGCGCATGATACCTTGTGGTGTGGCGCAGCCGTAGGCATCTTCACCCATCGCCATACGACCAAAGCCCAAGCAGGTCACGCCGTCCACGTCTTTGTGCAGCGCGATGGCGTCAAAGCAGGCGCGCTCGTCAATCTGTGATGGAACTGGGTGTTGTAGCAGAATGCCGTGCACTTCAGGGTTATTGTTCAGCTCTTCGATCTTGGCCAGTAGCTCCTCGGTGGTAGTCGAGGCGGGCAGCTCGATTGCCATTGAGTCCATGCCTACGCGACGGCAGGCGTTGCCCTTCATTTTCACATAAGTGGCAGAGGCGGGATCGTCACCCACTAAGAGAGTGGCCAAGATTGGCGTTTTGCCGCCAGATTTTTCTTTAAGAGCTTCAACGCGCTGTAATAGCGCAGCTTCAGTTTGTTGGGACAGTGTTTTGCCATCCAGAACTTGAGCAGACATGAAATTACCTTTGGTGACGGGTCGACAGAAAATGGGACGCTCTGCCCCAAATAAGACTTACATTCTCCCATGCCTCGCGCGGGCTAGGAAGTACATCAAACAGAAAGCTTAATAGATTTATCAAATAGCCGTTGACGAAACTGAAAACGGGGGGTAATATGCGCGACCTGAAATCGAGGTCAAGCAATGATCTCTTTATCTGTATCGGGGTATAGCGCAGTCTGGTAGCGCGCCTGCTTTGGGAGCAGGATGTCGGGAGTTCGAATCTCTCTACCCCGACCAACTTTTCCGCCACGTCCGGAAGTTGGCCACAGTGTTTCAGCATTCCAACGATGGTGGCCGTAGCTCATCAGGTAGAGCACCGGATTGTGACTCCGGAGGTGGCGGGTTCGAGACCCGTCGGCCACCCCAGTCTTGCCCGTTTTGCACACCTTCGGTGATTAGGCTGAACCGCTTCTATACACTGTATGCCACAATGCGCCCGTAGCTCAGTTGGATAGAGCATCCGCCTTCTAAGCGGATGGTCGGGGGTTCGAATCCTCCCGGGCGCGCCATTTCCACAGGCTCTACCCAATTAACGGGGGATGGGCATCCATCCGTACTCGATTGATAATCCCATCCCACCCACAGTGGCTCAGCACTCTCAATCGATAATTCTCAAAGCTCCTAAAACCATACGCTCGTCTCGAGATCATTTCCATTTTGTTGTGGAAACCCTCGGTGATGCCATTGCTTTTGCTAAACCGCCACGTGGCAACAATGGGTTCCATCCAGCTGGCCAGAGTCTTTGCCAGCGTTCGTAATGGGCTGTCACCTAACTGATCCAGCAACTCAAGCAGTTGAGGTATCTTGGTCCTTGCTCGCTTTGCTGTGAGGGTCTTAAGTAGCAGCAATCGAACTAGCTTTTGCTTGGCCACTATTGTCGCTTCGGGAAAGTAGCGGGGCGCTATGCTGCGGTAGGTTTCAGACAAATCCATCACCAGTTGCTTTTTCATTACATGCCCCTAGGCAGAGCATTAATGCTATGCAATTGGATTTTCTAGCAAACTTATAGGTAATAAGATTAGGCTTCAGGCGAGATGCTCGGGGATGATAAATGAGCCTTACAGTGTTGAGTAAGGGCCTTCACCCAGTCTGCCCAACGCTTGTCAAGGGATGGAAATTTGGGGTGATCGAGCCGGGCTGCTATCCAATGGTTAGGGCCAGGCTTATAAAGTTTCCAGTCAATCATTGTTAACTGCTCGATATAGTCCTGCCTTTGTTCGTCTTTGACTGTGGCTGGGGGGTTGTTTGACCATAAGCCAGCCAGGCTAAGGGCTGCGATAGCGCTCATCACATCGCTCGTGTCAGTGTTTTCTTTAGGGAGGCAAAGATAGAGGCTGGCATTAAGTGCATCCCCTTTGTCGTAGTACACATGGTGGTTTTCAAAAAGCGTTAGAGTATCCATGGGTTTGAGCTCGCTCTCCAGCGGAATATTGCTAGTTTAATTTATATCTATACCTTGCATTAAAAACATTTTGATGTAAATGTAATATGGTTTTTTTTGTGCGCGATTAGGACAAGTAGTGCCTAGTAGTTTGAATAATAAGGATCATGTAAACAGGATTTTCGGTATGAGCGTGTTGGATAAAAAGGTCGATGTTCTAGTTATTGGCAGTGGTGCAGGGGCTCTCACAGCTGCGTGCCGTGCTGCCGACCAAGGTGCGCAAGTGTTGGTTGTTGAAAAAGCTGGCTACTATGGAGGAACGTCCGCCAGTTCTGGCGGCGGTTTATGGATTCCTAATAACCATCTGATGAAAGCTGCGGGTATCGACGATAGTGAGGAGGAGGCACTAACCTACCTGCGTACCCTTACGGGCGATGACGTTGCCCCTGATGTGGTGGAGGCGTATGTGCGAAATGCACCGTTGATGCTGCGCTATCTGGAAGAAAATACTAAAGCGTCGTTCGAATCTATGGTGCATTACGCTGATTATTATCAGGAGCTGGAAGGCGCCAAGCCGGGCGGTCGCTCTATTGACCCGCTTCCCTATCATGCCCGCGACCTAGGGCAGTCATTTGCCACCCTGGGGCGTTCGCATATACAGACGACAGTGATGGGCTTGATGGGTTACACCAATCAGGAGGGTGCAGTACTCCTAAGCAAGGCCCCTGGTTGGCTCAAGGTGGTGCTTAAATTGGTGGTTGAGTATGGCTCAGACATTGTCGGTAGGCTCAAATCGCGGCGCTCGCGGCGGTTGGTGATGGGTAATGCACTGGTTGGCAGGTTACGTCATTCACTGGATGAGCGCGGAGTTGAGCTCTGGCTAAACTCGCCAGTGACGGAGTTGGTGGTGGAAGCGGGCAAGGTTGTTGGGGCGGTTGTAAGCAGGGGGGGTAGCAGCGAGGTGGTCCGCGCCAAGCGAGGTGTAATCATCGGTGCCGGGGGCTTCGAGCATAGTCAGGCCATGCGTGAGCGTTATCTGCCGAGGCCAAGTCAAACTAGCTGGTCTGCCGCTAGCCCAAACAATACTGGTGACTTGATCGAAGCTGCGCATAACATTGGCGCGGCCCTTCACTTAATGGATGAGGCTTGGTGGGGGCCGACTATTGTTATGCCGCAGGAAGATCGTGCACGCATGTTGTTTTCTGAGCGTTCGATGCCTGGCTGTATTATGGTGAACGGCGCCGGAAAGCGCTTTGTTAATGAGTCCGTTGCCTATACGACTGCGGTGCAAGCGATGTATAAAGATGCTAACGGCAACGCCAATTTACCAGTCTATGCAATTTTTGATTCGCGCTATCGGCGAGAATACCCCTTTGGGCCACTCCTCCCGAAGGGGATGAAGCTCGATTGGCTTCAGCCCAAACGCATACGCCATCAATTTCTCAAGCAGAGTGATACCATCGAGGGGCTTGCGAAGGAGTTGGGGGTGAATCCCGTAGGTTTGAAAAATACCGTTGAGAGCTTCAATGGCTATGCAGAAGTTGGTGTGGATAAAGATTTTCACCGGGGTGAGAATAGTTACGATTTGCTCTATGGTGACATTCGCTTGAAGCCAAATCCCTGTCTAGCGGCCATTGCCGAGGCGCCCTTTTATGGTGTGGAAATTTTTCCCGGAGACATTGGTACTAAGGGTGGCTTGCTCACCAATGCCAACGCTCAGGTGCTGGACGAAGCTGGGGAGGTTATACGCGGTCTCTACGCCATTGGGAATAGCGCTGCATCACCCATGGGTCGTTACTATCCAGGGGCTGGGGCAACACTGGGGCCAGCTATGACCTTTGGATTTATCGCTGCAAACCATGCCTGTAATACGTAAATTGAGCTATGGTGTATAGCCAAGTGGTGGCCTTGTTTATGCTTGGCTATAAAGGGCTTGTCATCAGGCGCTAGTGAGCGAGACCCTGAGGCCGCTTGTTTGGTATCTAGGGCAATAAGGCCTTGTACAGGACTCTCGACAAGGTAGAGGGGTTTCGTATTTTTGAGCGCAGACCTAATCCGACTCCGCATGCCTTTAGGTTTTTTGTAATTCAATACTTCTTTATTGATATAACTACTAAAATAGAAAGGTAATGCTGCCAGTCAATCAGGTGTTATATTGATATTGGCTACATATAAAGCTTCGAATCCTCCCGGGCGCGCCATTTCCAAACTATGCATTGGCTCTGCCGACGCCAGCCCATTAAGGGGGAATAGCAGTTCAGCTAGCCAACTTCTATGCTGTTTTTACCGTTCTCTTTAGCTCGATATAGAGCCTGATCCGCACGATTAAACAAGTCTGCTTGGCTCTCCCCAAACTGATAGCTGCTGAGGCCAAAGCTGGCGCTGGTGCTAATGCTGTGCTCATGCCAGGTGATCACTTGGTCGCTAATAGCTTGGCAGAGGTGGCGAGCTAACAACTCGGCGGCCGCTGCATCACAGCAAGGCAATAGCAGCAAAAATTCCTCGCCACCCCAGCGACAGATGATGTCGGAGTCGCGCAGCTCGGCGCGTAAAGTCTCGGCAATACTGCGAATAACAGCATCGCCTGCTAAATGCCCGTAGCGATCATTGATCGCTTTGAAGTCATCGATATCGACAATAGCTATACTGAGGGGCTCTTGGCGTCGCTCGGCTGTGCGCAGGGCTTGTAAAAAAGTATCTTCAAAAGCATGACGGTTATAAGCGCCGGTGAGATTATCTCTGGTGGCCATGAGCTCTAAGCGCTGTTGGTATTTGCCGATGGTCATGTTGACTATCAGCATCACGATCAAAGTGATGATAAGGCTGAAACTTAAGTTCACCCACAGTGTGCTTTGAATTTTAGCTGCCGGTTTGCGGACTTGTTCGACCAGTAAATACCAATTTAACTCTGGGACAAAGCGGGTGTTTAATAACACTTCTTGGCCATTATGTTGATAGCGATAGGAGTCACCTGGGCTGGCTAAAATTTGTCCGGCGATCTCCATAAGCCCTGGCTGCTTATAAATATTACTCGCGCCCTGATAACGTTTACCCTGGAGTTTTATTTGTCCAGATTTATCGACCAGGTAAACTTGTCGTTCATAGCGAGTTTGGTACATCTCAATCATGTTATTGACGACTTCTGAGGATAGACCTACTCCTATGGCACCTAAAAATGTACCTTCGCCATTGATAACCTTATGATTAACAAAGACATTGGTGCTGTAAAGGTCGGCGGTGTCTGTATCGATATTGATTTCGTAGTCACTATTCATTGCTCTGACACGAAAGTACCAGGCGTCAGCGGGGTCATGTTGTTTGACCTGCTTGAGCTTACCGCTAGGGTGGTAGTAGCTACGGCTGCTTTCTGAAACAAAAAAAGCGGTGGTGGTTTGGAAGCGTTGTTGAATGGTTTTTAGGTAGCGAATAATTTTTTGCTCATCTTCCTCGCCGCTGCCAACCCAGTCATAGACAAAGGTGTCGTGTGCCATTAGCGATGATAAGACAATTGTAGGCAATATATCGCGTTGAATCTCGGAGTAGACATTGTCACTAGTCAAAGGCAGCGCATCAGTGTAGATCTGCTGCTCCAGAGCATCATTGGCAACCTTATAGCTGATGAAGCTAGTGGTTGAGAAGCTTGCGATCAGCAGTAAAGCAATAAAAAGAATAAAACTGATTTTACGACGATTCAAAACAGCAAGCCTTGTTGTGAGCTTTGATTAATTTAGGGCAGATTTAAGCATAGTAGGCTGATTTAAGCACGATCCTATCGAAAGCTAGCGCTTTGCTGACGAATTGCGTGTTTATCTCACAGCTCTTTTCAATGAGGGCGTTTACAGTGTGTTTGTTGCTCAATCCAACCCGAGTCATTTTTTGTAAAGGTTTTTTTTATGTCTTACCTTCCCCATGAAACAGTAGAAACTGGCGATGATATTAGCGCGTCGGTTATTTGGCTGCACGGTCTTGGGGCCAGCGGTCATGACTTTGTCCCCGTGATTCCTCAACTGCAGCTGCCCGAAGAGCTTGGACTACGCTTTATTTTTCCCCATGCGCCGATGATCCCAGTAACGGTTAATGGCGGTATGGTAATGCCGGCTTGGTACGATATTTTGTCGATAGATATCGAGCGCGAAATTGATGAAAGGCAAATTTTAGCTTCAGCCGCGTCAGTCATTGCCTTAGTTGAACGTGAAATAGCCGCAGGTATTCCCAGTGAGCGCATAGTTTTGGCTGGTTTTTCTCAGGGTGGTGCGGTGGCATATCAAGCAGCGCTGAGTTACGACAAGCCATTGGCTGGCTTAATGGTGCTCTCGAGTTATTTCGCAACCTCTAAAACGATCCAGCCCAGCCTGGCAAACAAAAACATCCCCATTCAGTTGTTTCACGGCAGCATGGATCCGATGGTGCCGATCGTGATGGCGCACAAGGCGCTGTCGGATTTGCAGGCTCTTACTTACCAGGCATCCCTGCAAAGCTATCCCATGCAGCATGAAGTTTGTATGGAGGAAATTAGGGATATCTCGAGGTGGCTGCAGGATGTGCTGGCTTAGTCCACGCGCCTGATTTTTAGTATATGCTACTTATTTACCAATATATTTGTAGTCTGCCAAGGTGATGTACTGACATGGGTCAGGATGATGATGCAGGAGGGGAGTAGCTTATGAGCGCAAATGATAGGTCTTCCGCTAAAGAGCAAAACAGCAGTGCTTCTCAAGCAGTCAGCTACTTCCGTGTAGATGGTGCCTCTTGCGCTAGTTGCGTGAATAAAATTGAAAGCGCGCTGCTTGCTGTGCCAGGTGTTGAGCAGGCGAGTATGAACCTTGTTCAAGGTACTGCAACGGTCAGCGGCCATGCTCAAGCGAGCGCGGTAGTGCGAGCTATCGACGCCGCGGGTTACACAGCTGAGCACCTGGTCAACCAGTCGGATCAGCAGATATTAGAGGACAAAGATCGCAGCGAAGAGGCTTATTATCAGCGCCTTATGAAAGAGGTCTACTTTGCCCTTGGCTTGGGTGTGCCGCTGATGATTTACGGTTTATTCATCGGTGAGATGACTGTTAACACGCCGCTAGAACGTTTCCTGTGGTTACTGGTCGGACTAGCCACTTTGGCTGTGATGTACTTCTCCGGACGGCATTTCTATGTGGGTGCCTGGAAATCTTTTATTAATCACTCCGCAAATATGGATACCTTGATTGCCTTAGGTACGGGCACTGCATGGCTGTACTCAATGTTTGTGGTGTCTTTTCCAGCGCTGCTGCCGGATATGGCCAGGCACGTTTATTTTGAGGCCACTGCAATGATTATCGGCCTGGTAAATTTGGGCTTGGCTTTGGAAGTCCGGGCGCGAGGCAAGACCTCGGAGGCGATCAAACGCCTGATTGGTTTGCAGCCCAAATTGGCGCGCATTGTGCGCGATGGACAGGAAATCGATATAGCCATTGAGGATGTGCAGTTAGGCGATCAGCTGCGGGTGCGTCCAGGTGAAAAACTGGCCGTTGACGGGCGGGTACTTGAAGGCAGCTCATCGATAGATGAGTCCATGCTCACCGGCGAGCCGATACCGGTGACCAAGCAAGTGGGTGATGAGCTTGCCGCCGGTAGCATCAATAAAACCGGAACACTGCTTTATGAAGCCACCCGAGTTGGCAAAGACACGGCCTTGGCTCAGATCATCGAGATGGTCAAGCGAGCGCAAAACTCCAAACCGCCTATAGGCCGCCTCGCTGATGTGATCTCCGCTTATTTTGTACCGGCGATTATGATTATCGCCGTGTTAAGTGCTCTAGCTTGGCTGAATTTTGGGCCAGAGCCCAGTTTAGCCTTTGCCATGGTCTGTGCCACCACCGTACTGATTATTGCTTGCCCCTGCGCCCTGGGCTTAGCGACGCCTATGTCAGTCATGGTGGGCGTGGGAAAAGCTGCCGAATCAGGCGTTTTGATCCGCAACGGTGAGGCCTTACAGGCTGCCTCAAAGCTCACTACGATGGTGTTAGATAAAACGGGCACCGTCACAAAGGGGCAGCCACAAGTCACTCATATCGAGCTGGTAAACGCCAGCGATGAGGATCATGTGCTGATGCTGGCTGCTAGCTTAGAGTCGGGATCTGAGCATCCTCTGGCCCAAGCCATAGTGGCTTCGGCGCAAGCGCGAGGTCTTGCCACACAAACTCTAGAAAACTTTGAAGCCATCGCAGGACATGGTGTGCGCGGAACAGTGGCTGAGCACAGTCTGCTGTTTGGCAATGAGCGCCTGATGCGAGAGCAGGGCGTTTTGATTGAGCCACAGCTCGATCTGGCTCAGCAGTTGGCAGCCAAGGCGCAGACACCTATGTACTTTAGTATCGACGGTGAATTGGCCGCGATTATTGCTGTTGCGGATCCGATAAAAGATGACTCTGTTGCCGCGATTAAACGTCTCAAAGAAAACGGCTTGCGAGTGGTGATGTTGACCGGTGATAACCGTGCAACGGCTCAGGCTGTGGCCAAGCAGGTTGGCATCGATGAGGTTTTTGCCGAGGTCTTGCCCAAGCAAAAAGCGGAGAAAATCGCCGAGTTGCAAGCCCAAGGCGAAATAGTCGGCATGACCGGTGATGGCATTAACGATGCACCGGCCTTGGCCTTGGCTAATGTTGGTTTTGCTATTGGAACCGGTACCGATGTGGCGATTGAAAGTGCTGATATCACCCTGATGCGGGGCTCTTTACATGGCTTGGCTGATGCCATTGCGGTGAGCAAGGCTACGCTTGGCAATATCAAGCAAAACCTTTTTGGAGCCTTTGTGTACAACGCTGCCGGCGTGCCAATTGCTGCTGGAGTGCTATACCCCTTCTTGGGTGTGCTGCTCAGCCCGATCATTGCCGGCGGGGCGATGGCGCTGTCTTCCCTTACTGTTGTCACTAATGCGAATCGACTTCGCTTGTTTAACGTTAGGGAAGGTTAAAGGAGCTAGCTATGTTGATCGTTAACCTTATTGGCTTGTTAGTCATTGCGCTGATTGTGTGGTGGTTTTGGCTCTACAAGGGGGAAACTCAGGCTGCAGCAGTAGATGAGCTGGTCATTCAGGTGGCTAATGGCAGTTATCAGCCTTCGCAGATAGCTGTGCCTGCGGGGCAAGCGACCACGCTGCGTTTTTTTCGCAGCGATGAATCCCCATGTGCGGCTTGGCTAATATTCCCTGACTTGGATCTCAGCGAGGAGTTGCCTATTGGCGAAAGCAAGTCCGTGCTATTGCCACCGCTCGCCGCGGGCAATTACCCTTTTACCTGTCAGATGCAAATGTACCGCGGCAATTTAGTGGTCAGTGAGTCCTGAGTGATTGGCCCTAAAAACTACTTTAGGTTTTAGGCTAAGAACAGCTACACTTAGAGCATGTTCACGATACTGCCTCATATGCAGATGGCTTGCTGCAGACAACTTGGCCTTGTTCTTTTGTTACTGGTCTTTAGCACTCAGTCGCTCGCCTCGATTGACAGTCCTTGTCTGCATCAAAAAAGCTCGACCTCTGTAGATGGGCTGATCTTAGATTCTGTCATGGCAGATCACGCTCATCATGCGCTGCTTATGTCATCAGCAGACAGCCTTGCTGATACGCAGTGCTGCAATGATTGTGCTTGTGTTTTAGGGAGCTGTGCCTCCGCTATCGTATCGGCAGGCATGTTTTTCCTATCTCCCAAGGCTGCGCTATTAAGCAGCCCCTACAACGAATTGGCTGAAGGTGAGCTAATCGTTTCCCGCTATCGCCCGCCCATATCCTCCTAACATAGTATTGCTGCGCCTGAAATTTGGCGTAGCACAAGCCTCGATGATTGTGGGGAGTGAAAACTCTCCCAATTTGACTAAAAAATAGCAGAGCTTTTGCTCTTTCAGTGAGAATTATGATGAAACATTTACGTAAGTGTGTCCTTCAATTGAGCGCGATCTCAGCGCTATTACTAAGCCTTGCAGCCTGTTCTGAGCAGCTCGATAGTGCTGCCGCGAGTACCGAGAAAGCCCAAGCTAACTCCGCTGTGGTCAGTTTAGACGTTTATAAAAGCCCAACTTGCGGCTGCTGCGGGAAATGGATGGAGCACGCAGATGCTTCAGGCTTTGAAACGCTGGGCCACCACCCGGTCGATTTAAACCAATTCAAGATTGACAAGGGTATTACGGCGCCTTACCAATCTTGTCACACCGCTGTGTCTCAAGAAGGCTATGTCTTTGAGGGGCATATCCCCGCCGATATTATTCATCGCTTTCTGGCCAATCCGCCCGCCAATGCTCTGGGCCTAGTTGTACCGGGTATGCCTGTTGGCAGTCCGGGCATGGAAGTCGGCAGCCGTCAAGACGAGTATGCCGTCTTGGTGCTTTATAAAGATGGCAGTGATGATATCTATGAGCATATTGGCAGTGCCCAGTAAGTAGCTATTGATTTTCGCTGGAGCAATTTCTTACGAGGGCAAAATGAAAAATCGTCTATATGGGCAGCAGCCATTGACGCGCAGCTCAATGTCTCGACGTCGTTTTGTGACAGGCCTAGCCGCTACTGGTGCCTGTTTAGGTCTGGGTGCTGGCTCAGCTTTATCTATGGCCAGCCCAAACAGTCGTCAGGGGCCGGTGACCTTAAGGGGTAATCAATTTGATTTGAATGTCGCTTATCAGGCGGTCAATTTTACCGGTAAGAGTCGTGTGGCCACTGCCATCAATGCTTCGGTTCCAGCGCCTATCTTGCGCTGGCGCGAAGGTGAGCGAGTTCGCCTACGAGTCAAGAATAACCTGGCTGAAGACACATCAATCCACTGGCATGGCATTATTTTGCCGTCCGGAATGGACGGCGTGCCTGGTTTGAGCTTTGAGGGAATTAAGCCCGGTGAAAGCTTTGAGTACCAATTTGACGTTAATCAGAGCGGTACATACTGGTATCACAGCCACTCGGGCTATCAGGAACCTAGGGGCATGTACGGAGCTATCGTGATTGACCCGAAGGAACCCGAGCCCTTTAGCTATGACCGAGATTATGTCGTTATGTTGTCAGACTGGTCTGATGAGGACCCACAAGACATCTACGCCAAGCTAAAAAAGTTTAGCCATTACTATAATTTTAGCCAGCGTACGGCGGGGGATTTGTGGCGCGATATTAAAGAAAAAGGGGTGGCGCAAACCTGGCGCGAGCGTGCTATGTGGAACCACATGCGCATGAGTGAGACAGACATATCTGATGTCACGGGCTATACCTATACCTACTTAATGAATGGTGCCACGCCTGATGAAGGCTGGGTCGGGCTGTTCAAACGCGGCGAAAAGATACGCTTGCGCTTTATTAACGCTGCATCAATGACGATTTTTGATGTACGTATTCCCGGTTTGACTATGACTGTAGTTGCGGCCGATGGGCAGAATATTGAGCCGGTGAGCGTTGATGAGTTCCGTCTAGGAGTGGCCGAGACCTATGATGTGATTGTCCAGCCCAGTGATGACAGTGCCTACACTGTCTTTGCTCAAAGTATTGATCGCAGTGGCTTTACCCGCGGTACTTTGACGCCGGATCAGAGTTTGCAGGCAGTTGTGCCAGCGATGGATGCCGCGCCGATTCTAGGGCACCGCGATATGGGTATGGATCACGGCATGCACGATATGGAAGCTCAGGCCGAGCACGGCGCGCAGGCTGATCATAATCAGCATGACATGAGTCATAGGCCAGGCGCAGAACATCATCATCAGCAGCCCATGACTGGCCTGATGACAGTGGATCATTCAGCTCACTCTGATCATGCAGAGCCTTTAGCTAAAGCGGGCTTTGGTAGTAATCGTGACATAAGGCACCTAGCCAGTGAACATGGTCCCCATGTGGATATGCTGGCGGAAAGCCCTCAGGATGGCATCGCTGATCCGGGCATTGGTTTGCGCCAGCACGCTGAGCTTCACGGCAGAAAAGTTTTGACTTATGCCGATATAAGAAACCTCTATACGACAGCTGACCCACGTGAGCCATCAAGAGAAATTGAGCTGCATCTGACTGGCAATATGAGCCGCTATATGTGGTCTATGAATGGCATCAGATACTCTGATGCTGAACCCTTAGAGCTGCAATATGGCGAGCGCGTCCGCATTACCTTAGTGAACGACACCATGATGACTCACCCGATGCACTTACATGGCATGTGGAGTGAGCTTGAAACGGGGGACCCACTGCATATTCCGCGCAAGCACACGGTGATTGTGCAGCCGGGTTCAAAAGTCAGTTATTTAGTCACGGCTGATGCTATCGGTCGCTGGGCTTATCACTGTCACTTGATATACCACATGGCCGGTATGTTTCGTGAAGTGAGAGTGCGCTAGGGAGGCGATAGCAATGCAGCAATTAACTAAACCATTAATCTCTCTACCAGCAAGATTCAGTCTCCAGACTAGTTTGATGACGCTGCTTCTCATTTGGGGCAATACGTCCTTAGCTGCTGGCGATGATGACCCGCTGGTATCGAAGCTGATCATTGATCAACTAGAGCTGCGTGATACTGATGAGGATGAGACTTGGGTTCTAGATGCTCAGGGCTGGGTGGGTAAAGACCTCCACAAGCTCTGGTTCAAAGTGGATGCAGAACGCAGCGAGGGTAATAGCCAAGAGCTTGAGTTGCAGGCGCTCTATAATAAAGCTATCGCACCTTACTGGGACTTCCAGTTGGGCTTGCGCAAGGACCTTAAACCGAGCCCCAGTCGCAGTTGGGCGGTGATCGGCATTCAAGGCCTGGCGCCTTATTACTTTGAGATCGACAGTGCTTTGTTTATTGGCGAGAGTGGTCGTGCAGCCCTGCGCTTGGAGGCTGAATATGAGCTGCTGTTTACCCAGCGGCTTATATTAAGCCCGGAAATCGAGCTCAATCTTCATGCTCAAAATGATGCTGAGCACGGAATCGGTTCGGGACTATCTGATATCGAGGCGGGTCTGAGGTTGCGCTACGAAATCCGCCGAGAGTTTGCCCCTTATATGGGCATCTATTGGACTAAGCGCTTTGGCAATACCGCTGACTTTGCTCGGCAAGAGGGCTTGGATAGCAGTGAATGGCAGTGGGTGATTGGTATTCGCAGCTGGTTTTAAGTGCAGTTCAGGTCTTCGCTTGACTGCGGGGCTATGAATGGGCCGCTGCGTGGCTATGTTAGTCTATTGTTTAAAATCCACATGAAAGAATAGCGAGGCAGAGTATGAAAAGTTCATTGGTTATTTCTATTAAGCGCTTAGTCATGCTCGCGCTGCTTGGCTTTAGCGCCGCTTGTGTTAGTGAGCAGAAGCTGCCCTTTGAGCTGACTAGCGTGGCGCAGTTTGAGGAGCCTTGGGCGATGACGTTTTTGCCCGACGGTCGCCTCCTGGTGACTGAAAAACCTGGTCGCTTGCTGTTGCTCAGCCGCGATGGCCAGCAAGTGGAATCTGTTTCAGGCCTGCCGCAGGTGGATTATGGTGGTCAAGGTGGCTTAGGCGATATTGTATTGCATCCAGACTTTAGCACTAATGGCTTGGTCTACTTAAGCTATGTCGAAGCAGGTGATGACGATACCCGCGGAGCAGCTGTGGCTAGGGCTGTTCTCGATTTGAGCGAAGAGGGCGCAGCGACACTGCATGATCTATCGGTTATATGGCGACAGACACCGAAAGTGACTGGTCGCGGCCACTTTGCTCATCGCATCGCGCTCTCTGATAGCAAGGAGTTATTTATTTCCTCCGGTGAGCGCCAGGCCTTTGACCCCGCCCAAGATATGTCGGGCAACCTTGGAAAAATCGTTCGCCTGCGTGATGATGGCAGTATTCCTAGTGACAACCCCTTTGTTGAGCAGGCTGGGGTCAGCGCAGAAATTTGGTCGCTGGGCCATCGCAATCCTCTGGGCTTAGCATTTGATGCGCAGGGCCGCTTATGGAGCCATGAGATGGGGCCCGCTCACGGTGATGAGCTCAACCTGATTTTGCCGGGCAGGAATTATGGCTATCCATTGGTCTCCAACGGTAACCACTACAATGGTGATCCTATTCCCGATCACCATACACGCCCAGATCTAGAGGCCCCCAAAGCTTACTGGGTGCCGGCTATTTCACCGGCCGGTTTGATGTTCTATGACGCCGATTTATTCCCCCAGTGGCAGGGTAGTGCCTTTATCGGCAGCTTGTCCGCTAAGGCTCTGCTGCGCGTAGTGTTCGATGGCGATGAAGCACGAGAAGCCGAACGCTTTCCGATGGGCAGCAGGATTCGCGAAGTAGAGCAGGGTCCAGAGGGTGCTATCTGGCTCCTAGAGGATGATCGCAATGAGAGTAAAGGACGTCTACTGAAGCTCACGCCACGACAGCCTTAAAACGCTTTAGGGCCTAAATAATCTCAGCGCTCGGGCTAATGACTGAGCGCTGATACCCAATCAAAGCGCTCTAGTAGTTGCAAGAAACTGCCACTTGGCGGCGCCCTTAAGCAGAGCTGTTCGCCACTTATGGGGTGCTTTAATTGCAGCTCAGTGCAGCTCAGCAAGAGACGCTTTACTCCCAGCTCAGTAGCAAAAAAGCGGTTGTGTACGCCCTTGCCGTGATTGGCATCGCCGATGATGGGGTAGCCTAAATGCTTCATGTGTCGGCGCAATTGATGCTTGCGCCCAGTCAGCGGCTGTAGCTCCACCAGTGAGTAACGTGCACTAGGGTAGCGATCAACGGCATAGGGTAACTCGATGCTTGCTAGCCGGCGATAGCGAGTCAGCGCTTCCCGTGCAGGGCCGCGCGCTAAGCCGGCAAGTTTGTCGGCATCATCGCGAATGGCGTGATCGACCTCACCACTTGGCGGGCAATAGCCGCGTACGACCGCCAAGTAAGTTTTGGCCACCGAGCGCTGCTGAAACTGTTCCGATAGCGCTGCTGCAATACTTGAGTTAAGGGCAAACAGCAAGACACCAGAAGTGGGTTTATCTAAGCGATGTATTGGGTACACACGCTGGCCTATCTGGTCGCGGAGTAGTTGCAGTGCAAAGCGTGTTTCCCGGCGATCAATGGGGCTGCGGTGAACCAGTAAACCGGCGGGTTTATCGATAGCGACTAGTTGCTCGTCACGATAGATGATCGGGAGCTCAGTGGTCTCATGACAGTCATTCATGCGCTGAGCACTTTTAGAAAAACCCCGCGGCTAGCCTTCCAGCGCAGCCGATTGAGCACCACAAACAGCGGTGGCACCAAGAAAAATGACACGATGGTAGACAGTAACACGCCGCCAGCAATGGCCATCGCAAAGGGCGGCCAAAAGAGACTGTCCTCCAAAATTAAAGGCAGGAAGCCACCGAAGGTGGTGATGGTAGTAGAGACAATATGCCGGCTTGAGTCCATCACCACTTGGCGCACCGCCAGCAGTTCGCCGCGCATTGCTCTAGGTTCGAGTTGCAGGGCAGTCATAATGATAATGGCGGCATTAATCGATACACCGATGGAGCCAATCACACCGATCACTGCCTGGATGCCGAAGGGGTAGCGAAAGATTGCTAGCGCTAACAGGCTAAGGCCTAAAGAGCAGAGGCAGACCAGCATGGCGACTGCCGATAGGCGCCATGAATTAAAGGTCAGCACAATCGTTGCTAGCAGGGCAGCGAGGATCATGCCGATTGGCGCCATGATATGGTCCATGACATCGGCGCGCACATCGGAGTCGCCGCCAAAGCTAATACGGTAGCCATCGGGCAGAGCGATGGGGTCTTCGGCCAGATCGGCACGCAGAAACTTCAAAGCTTCTTCGGGTAGCACGCCGCGGGTTAAATAGGCTTGCACCGTGTTGACTCGCTCGCCGTTTTTGCGCGAGATAGGGCTGCTCGAAGGTCTGAGTGTTACTTTACCCAGCGCGCTAAGTGGCGTGCCGAAGGGCAGTGCACCGGCTGTGCTTGTGGCGCTACTGATCCGAATATTGCCAATGTCCTCAGCATTGCTCCAGCGCTGCTCCTCAAGGCGAACTCGCACTGGCAAGCGCTGTGTATCTTCCAGTAATTCGCCGGCGTGCAGCCCACGCAGGCTCGCATCCAGAGTGTCGGCGACGCTAGTCAATTGCAGTCCAGCTAACTGTGCCTGGGACTCGTCTACTTGAAATAGCAGTTTGGGTGCGCCTCCTGATAGGCTGGCATTGGTGTGGGTGACATCAGGCACCCGCTCCATGCGCTGTCTAAACTGCTCTCCAAGATGACGCAGCCGATCAAGGTTCGGGCCGTAAATCTCAACTTCTAGCGGTGCCATCACTGGCGGGCCTTGGTCGATGCCTCTAACAATGATTCGAGCCTCAGGGTAGTCGCGATCGACCTCCTGTTGTAAGCGGCGAATCAGGTCATCGGTTTGCCGGGCATCCTGTGTCATCACCAGTGCTTCAGCCCAGCTTGGGATGCCTTCCTTCATTCGATACATGTTGTAGTAGAACGCAGGCGGGCTTTCACCTAAGGTCCAATCAACACGCTTTACTAGTGCTTCCGCGCGGAGCTTTTGGTCGAGCTTGGTCACTAGTGCTTGGCTGTCGTAAATGGATCGACCATCAGGTAATTTCACCTGAATATACAGTTGGTCGCGATCGGTACTTGGGAAGAACTGAGCAGTTAAAGTACCAAAGGAGAGAAAGCCACTGAGTGGTAAAACCAGCGCGAGGGCGATTCCAGCAGCTGGGTGTGCCAGTGTCCAGTCGAGACTGTCTTGCAAGAGCCGGCTTGGTCTTCCTCCCTCTGCGCCTCGCTCCCACCAGTGGCTGTCCCATCGCAGGCCGGCCGGTAGCAGCCATGCAGCCAGTACTGGAGTGATTGTCAGTGCTAAGAGCAGGGAGGAAGCCAGCATAACCACGACCGATTTGGCAATGGTTCCCATAAAGTCGCCGGAAGGGCCGGGCAGTACAACCATCGGCATAAAAGCTAGAATGGTCGTGGCGGTACTTGATAACAGGGGTATGCGCAGCCGTGTGACGGCCGTAGTGATCGCCGCCAGTGGCGTGAGGCCGCGCTGCAAGCGTTTGCGAACTTCATCAGTCATGACAATGGAGCCATCCACCAAGAGGCCCAGTGCGACTACCATGCCGGTCACTGACATCTGGTGCAGCGCCACGCCCCAATAGTAAAGCAGGGTGATGGACATCAAAGCACATAGAGGCAGAATTACGGCGACCACAATTGCCGCGCGCCAGCCTAGGGTGAAAAGTAGTACCAGCAGTACCAGCACGACACCTAAGAGCAGGTTTTGCGCTACTTCCTTCAAGCGCTCTTGGGTATAAACACTTTGATCGTAAGTGCTCTCTAAGCTCACAGCCTGTGGCGCCGAGGCCTGCCACTGATCGGCAAAGTCAGCAAAATTTTTGCTCCATACATCGACCTGCAAACCATCGGACATAGCAATGCCAATGAGGATACCGGGTTGGCCATTGATTAAGGCCATGGCCGGTGGTGGGCTGCTGCTCGTTTTATAGACCTTGGCAATATCAGCGACTGTTACCGTATTGCCATCTTCGTTGGTGGCGACAATGGCCTTGCGAATGCGAGCGAGTGAATCAAATTCCCCGCCAATTTCTACCAATAGCTCGCTGCCTGATCCTGAGCTGCGGCCCGCCGATACCTTAGGGTCCGCAGCACTAAGGGCCTGAGCTAGGTGGCTAAGGCTCAGTCCCCGAGCGGCTAGGGCGGCCTCGTTAACGGATACTCGCACCTCTTCCTCGGGTTCACCATAAAGGTCTACCCGTTCGGTGCCGGAAACATTGCGCGCCGCATCAGCAAAGTCTTGTGCCAAACGGTTAAGCAGTGACAGAGAGATGTCATGGCCCTTTGCGGCGCGCAAACCATAGATGCGGGTATAGGCGGAGAGTCGATCATCGTCAAATACCGGGGCGCCAACACCACTAGGAAATTGACTTTGGGCATCACCTAAAGCGTCCCGTATTTCGGACCAAGCGCGCGCTATGTCACTCTTGGCCAGAGTTTCGTGGAGCGTAATATTGATAAATGACACGCCGGCGCTGGAGGTGGAGCGGAGCTCGTCGATCTCTGGTATGCGGCGCAACTGATCTTCAAGCGGTCGGGTCACCAGTGCTTCAACGCGTTCCGGCGTGGCACCGGGAAAGAATGTCGTCGCGGTTGCAATAAAGTTGGTGATAGAAGGGTCTTCTTGGCGCGCGATCGAGCGAAAGCTGCTGATACCCACGGCAATGATAATTAGGATAAAGAGGACGCAGTAGCGCTGGTTTTTGTACAGGGCTGAGGCCAGCATCTCAGCGTTCCAGTACGGTGACTGGGGAGCCCGGGGCAACCCGGTGGATGCCATCGGCGATCACTCGCTGACCATCGACCAGGGTGCCGCGCACATAGGCTTGATCGGCGCGAAGCTCTAAAACTTCAACTACTTCTCTAGCGCTTACGATCTGCCCATCTTGCTCTGTTAAGGAGAGCACATTCCAGATGCCTCGCTGTCCCTCGAGTAGCGCTGCCAAGGGCAGCCAACCGCCGGCTTGCTGCACGCTATGGGTTAGCTCTAATGTGATGGCCTCGCCATCCATAGCAGTACTATTTTCCGGCAGTGAAAAAACGGCGATTGCAGTTCGGGTTCGGGAGTCTATATCGGGTCTGATGGCGCGCAGGATGGCCGGCACTTGCTGGTCGCGCCAGTTCAACTGGTAGCTGTGGCCTATCTCAAGGTCTTCAATTAGCGGAGCTGCCACGCCAATATGCGCTTCGCGAACGCCGGATTGAATTAGGCGCAGAATCGCGGTACCAGGCGCAACGACAGTCCCTGGGTCTAAGTACCTAGCCGCCACAACCCCATCAAAAGGGGCTCGAAGCATGAGTTTATCTAGGTCGATATCGAGGCGTTTGAGCTGAGCTTGAATAGCCTTGTGCTGAGCCGCTAGGGCCTCTGCACGCAGTCTACTTTCATCATAGGCCTCACGGGATACCGCTCCTGTAGCTTGTAAGTCTTGTTGCCGCTTAGCTTTTAGGCGAGCCAGCTCTAACTCTGCTTTTAGAGTGTCTAGCTCTGCAGCGGCAGCACTGCGCTGCGCTTGCAAGCGCTGCTCATCCAAGCGCGCTAGCACTTGACCGGCGCTCACTTTGGCGCCCTCGTTGACAGTGACCTCGGCCAATAGACCGGCGGACTCGAAGCCTAGGTCGGTGCGCTGACCGGCTTGGACCAAGCCCAAGAACTGGCGTTTGCTGTCAAAGCTTTGCTCTAGTCTGTAGACAGTGCTGGCTACAGGCATTGGCTCGATCTGCTTAACATTGGGCTCAGCGCTGGCGCGCCATTGCAAAAAACTGCTAAGGGCTAGGACTAAGACCAGTGCCAGTGTGATAGCGCCGAGGTTGCTTCGCAGGGCGCCGGAGCCAGAAGAGGTATGTGGCATCGATTGGGTCTCTGGGCGAAAAGCTGCCCTATGGTATGTGTGCGAAGATCACTGTCAAGCAAAAGGATAGTAAAGCGGCTAGTCGGCCTTGCACAGTGAGTATCTTTCAGACACAATACGCGCCCTCTGCATCGAGCTGCAGAGTTGCTATGGCGGCTCGAGCGGTCCCCTCGCAACGATAGGTAGTGAACCCCGCCAGGCCCGGAAGGGAGCAACGGTAATTACTGACTCGTGTGCCGGGGTGTGGCTGTTCGGGTCGCCTCCATTATCTTGTCCCTTTGTTTCCCCAATTATAGCGCGCTTTTTAGTCACAATAGGGTGGCTTCCTTTCCCGTGTGCGGCTCGCTGGTGTATCCTAGACCTTTTGCATTAAGGCACCGATTCGCATGTCCTATCAGGCACTGGCACGCAAATGGCGGCCCAATAGTTTTCGTGAGCTGGTGGGTCAAGAGCATGTGCTCAAAGCGCTCATTAATGCCCTCGACCACGACCGCCTGCATCACGCTTATTTGTTTACCGGCACCCGGGGTGTGGGCAAGACCACTATTGCCCGCATTATGGCCAAATGCCTCAACTGTGAGCAGGGCGTGACTTCTGAGCCTTGTGGGCAGTGCGGCTCTTGCAGCGAAATTGCTCAAGGGCGCAGTGTTGATGTGCTGGAAGTGGATGCGGCATCGCGGACCAAAGTAGATGACACCCGGGAACTGCTAGATAACGTGCAGTATGCCCCAACTTCCTCGCGATTTAAGGTCTATATCATCGACGAGGTGCACATGCTGACCACGCAAAGTTTTAATGCTTTGCTTAAAACCCTCGAAGAGCCGCCAGCCCATGTAAAGTTTTTGCTGGCAACTACTGATCCGCAAAAGCTGCCGGCAACTGTTTTATCACGCTGTTTACAATTTAACCTCAAAAACATGCCGGCTGAGCAGGTGGTTGGGCACCTCAAAGACGTTCTAGATAAAGAAATGATTAGCTATGAGCTCCCAGCTCTGTGGCTACTGGGGCGGGCTGCAGCAGGCAGTATGCGAGATGGGCTGAGTCTGACTGATCAGGCCATTGCCTTTGGTGCCGGGACCTTGCGCGAAGCGGATGTGCGCAGCATGCTAGGTACCGTCGATACCAGCTTTATCTATCAAGTACTAGAGGCAGTGATCGCCTCTGAGCCGGCCGCAGTGCTCGAAGTCGTGGCGCGCATGAGTGAGCATGCCCCGGATTTTGAGTCCGCTATGGATGAGTTGGTTTCCCTGTTACATCGTGTGGCAATCGCCCAAGCGGTGCCCGATGCGGTAGATAATAGCTGGGGTGATGCAGAGCGCATTAGCCAGTTGGCTGCTGCTATGACGGCAGAAGATACTCAGCTGTATTACCAGATGGCGATCAATGGTAAGCGAGACATTCCATTGGCGGCAGACCCGCGTGGCGGTTTTGAAATGACCTTGCTGCGCATGTTGGCCTTCCGTCCAGCATTGGTGCTCGACGCTGAGGCCGCCTCAGCTGTGACCCCTGTAGACAATAAACCCAGTACTGCTAGGCCTGCCGCGCAGGAGGTCGCGCAGGACCCGGTAAAAAAGCCCCATGAGGCCCGGGTGCCGCCAGCCGCACAGCCCGAAGAGTCGGCAAGGACAGCGTCTTCAAGCCAAGCGGCGCCCTCAGCTCAAGCACTATTTGCACAAGCGCCTGCCACTGTAAGGGCATCGGCTGCATCAAGCGCTGCGCCGGCTGAGTTTGCAACAGCTAGGGTGGAGCCGGAGGCAAAGGTGAAGCCGAATCCGAATCTGACCAGCCAAGCGCAGAGCGCGGCTAATTCAGAGGCAAGGCCGGCCCCCAAGGCGCTAGATTCAGCACTGCCCGGGCAAATCGCCAGTGCAGCGAAGGCAAAAATGTCGCTGGCAGAGTTGCGCGCTGAAACATGGCATGAACTACTGGAGCAACTTGGGCTCTCAGGTATTGTCTATAACGTAGCCTCGAACTGTGAGCTGCGTAGTGTCAGTGACAAAGAGCTGCTATTTAACTTAGATGAAGATAATGCAAGCTTGTTTAATAGCGGCCACACGGAGAGAATTCGACGGGCGCTGAACCAGTATTTTGATACAGAGCTCAGCGTTCTCATTGAGCCCGCTGCATTGCAGGCTGAGAGTCCAGCACAGCGCAAACTGCGTTTTGCGGCAGAGCGACAAGCGCAGGCGGTCCACGCTATTGAGACGGACCCAGTGCTGCAGCAATTGATTGAACGATTTGATGGCGAGTTGGACCCTAGCTCCATTGCGCCTCTAGATAATTGAGGAAATACCATGAAAGGCAGTATGTCGGACCTGATGCAACAGGCCCAAAAAATGCAGGAAGAACTGCAGAAAAAACAACAGGAAATGGCTCAGGCAGAAGTAACGGGTGAAGCCGCAGCCGGGCTGGTTAAGGTGCTGATGACCGGCCGTCACGATGTCAGACGGGTCACGATAGACGATAGCGTTTTGACTGAAGACAAAGAAGTTTTGGAAGACTTATTAGCCGCGGCGGTAAACGATGCGGTGCGTAAAGTTGAGGCCAACAACCGCGACGCCATGTCAGGTCTAACAGCAGGTATGGATTTGCCTGCTGGCTTTAAAATGCCCTTTTAAGGCGGCATTCAATGATGAAGTTCAGCCCTGCGCTGATGGATTTGATCGAGGCGCTGCGCTGCCTGCCCGGGGTGGGGCCTAAATCCGCCCAGCGTATGACACTGCATCTCCTCGAGCGCGACCGCGAGGGTGCCACGGCTCTGGCGGAAGCCTTGCAATATGCCATGGCGCGCGTAGATCACTGTCAGCGCTGCCGTAATTTCACCGAGTTGGATATCTGTGAAATCTGCAGTGACAGCCGCCGTGATCGCCACATGATCTGTGTTGTGGAGACCCCGGCTGATGTCTTGGCAGTGGAGCAGAGCGGGAGCTATCGCGGTCTCTATTTTGTCTTGATGGGGCACCTTTCTCCTATCGACGGCATCGGGCCAGTGGAAATCGGCTTAGATAAATTCCAGCAGCGGGTGGTGGAAGAGGGCATTGAAGAAGTCATCTTGGCGACCAATCCCACGGTTGAAGGTGAGGCTACCGCTTATTATCTGAGCGACATGTTACTGCCACGAGGTATTAAGGTGTCGCGGATCGCTCACGGTGTACCCTTAGGTGGCGAGTTGGAGTATGTCGATGGCAGCACCTTGGCTCACGCTTTCAGCGGGCGACGTAAACTAGAACAGTGACTTTCAACTACTAGGCCAAATAGCGGAGCAAGAGTGGAAACAATAGAATGGCAATTGATCGAAGACGACGCCAGTCTGCGCGAATTATTAGCGCAGCATGCAGATGCTACGGCCGTTGCTGTCGATACAGAATTTATGCGTCAAAGCACCTTTTACCCTAAGGAGGCTTTATTGCAGCTTTGCTTTGATAACAAAGCTTGGCTGATTGACCCACTGAAAATTACTGAACTTGAGCCGCTGCGAGATCTAATGACAGCTCCAGGCATCATCAAGGTCCTGCATTCGCCGAGTGAAGACTTAGAGGTTTTTAGTCTTTGGCTTGATGCGCTGCCCAGCCCACTCTTTGATACTCAGCGAGCAGCGGCTTTGCTGGATCGGGGTTTTGGCATGGGTTATCGCGCCTTGGTGCAGGAGCTCTGTGATATCACTCTGCCCAAGGACGAGACACGCTCTGATTGGCTGCAGCGCCCGCTGACAGATGCCCAGTGTCAGTACGCAGCGCAGGATGTTCTGCATTTATTGGATGTTTATCATCAGCTGGCAGCAGAGTGCGAAGCGCAGGGCAAGCTAGATTGGGTGTTGAGTGACGGTGAGGACGCGATAAATAATCAGGCCGCGGTATCGCCGAGCTATCACACGCGGATTAAATCAGCCTGGAAGTTAGATTCGCGCCAATTAGCGGCACTGATTGCTATATGCGAATGGCGCGATCAGACAGCGCGTAGCAAAGACAAGCCTCGCTCTTGGATTATCGACGATCAAGCTTGCCTGCAGTTGGCTGCTGCGCTGCCTACAGATTACGAGGCCATGCGCGCTGCGCTAGAGCTGCCCGAGGCTGTTTTGCGACGCTATAGCGATCAATTATTAAGGCTCTTGTCTGAGCAAGCCAAGTTGCCCGAGGAGGATTTGCCCCAGCCACTGCCAGCGCCATTGTCAGCCCGTCAGCGGGGGCAGGGTAAGTACTTGCGACGGGAGGCCAAGAAAATTGCCGCGCAACTTCAGGTGGCTCCTGAGGTCTTACTCCAGGCCAAAGATTATGAGGCATTGATTCGTGAGCTTGAGGCTGATGGCAGTCAAGCGGAGCCGCTGCACTGGCAGGGTTGGCGTGCTGAGCATGTGATTGAGCCTCTGCGGCAATTGTTACAAGGCAGTAAACTATGACGCTTTTGTGCCAGATTTTTCGCAGTTCGAAAAAGCCCGAGACTTATCTCTATGTCGATAAAGACAAAGGACTTGAGGATGTGCCAGAGGTCCTTCTTAAACAATTTGGTGAGCCGGTGCCAGTGATGTCACTGCTGTTGAGCCCTGAGCGCCGCCTGGCGAGAGCGGATGCTCGGGAGGTTCTAGAGCAAATTGCAGCTCAAGGTTTTTATCTGCAGATGCCACCGACACCTGCGCAGTTATTAAATAGGGAACGTGCCAATGACTGAGTGGTGGAATACCTTAACACTGGATCAGCTCAGCACTGAGCAATGGGAAGCACTCTGCGATGGCTGTGGCCGTTGCTGTCTACATAAGTTAGAAGATGAAGAGACCGGTGAATACCATTTCACGCGGATACGCTGTCGCTTGTTAGATGAGAAAACTTCGCGCTGTTCTGATTATGCTAACCGCCTCGAAAAAGTGGCTGATTGCGTCAAGTTAAGCCCTGAAAACACGGCTGATTTTCAATGGTTGCCATCGACCTGTGCCTACCGTCTGCGCGCTAATGGAAAAGCCCTTCACGACTGGCACCCTTTGGTGAGTGGTGACCCCGAAAGTGTGCGGCGGGCGGGGATGACGGTGCGTAACAATACCGTCTCTGATGAGGATGTACGCTTTTATGAATATGAAGACCACATCATTACGTGGATTGACTAGGAGAGTATCAGGTGCTGAGTGAAGAGACTTACCAGTTAGCGATGGCCAGCTACATCGGCGCTGCGCTGCTGGCTATCCTGTGCTTGGCTTGGTGGCTGCGCAAGCACTGGCGCCCAGCTTGGATTGCAGCACTGTTGCTACCGGCGGCAGCATTATTATTGACCCCCGCTTATCCAGAAGCGGGTATCGAGACGATGGCGCCGGCCCTAATTGTCGCCGCTTTCCAGTGGTTAACGGTGGATCAGGCGGCAGCCGAACACGCCCTGCGCCCCTTGCTCTTTGTGTTTGCCGCGGCAGTGCTATTGGCTTTGATATTGGGCCTGACCATACTGCGTCACCGCCGGCAAGAGCCGGCTGATGATACGGCGCAATCTTGAGCAGAGCTCTGTTGCTGATGAGTGATTTTACTCGCCGAGCTGCTCTGCTACGGGGGCTCTTGCTCACCGCAATGATCAGCCTGCTGTGTTCAAGTGTGGCCCTTGCAGACGCAGTAGTAGGGCGCGGGCTGCAGCCCGACCTGCGCTTGCTCATTGATATCTCGGGCAGCATGAAACAGTCCGACCCGGATAATTTGCGTGGCCCAGCCTTAGAGTTAATTGTGCGCTTGCTACCCGATGGTGCTAGAGCGGGCGTTTGGGTCTTTGGAGAAGAGGCCGAGGTGCTAGTGCCCCACGGTGAAGTGGATGCCGCTTGGCGCGATCAGGCGAGGCAGGCGGTGGCCCAAATCGACAACTCAGGTCAGCGCACCAACATACCTGCGGCGCTAAGCGCTGCCACCTATGACATCGCTAGCATGAACCCAGCTTACCGCAGCAGCGTTATTTTGCTGACTGATGGCAAGGTGGACATTTCCAGCTCACCCATTCGCAATGCCAAGGCCGCCCGTGCGCTGTTAATGGATACTGCGCCAGAACTTGGGGCAATAGGCATTCCTGTACACACCATTGCTTTGTCGGATGATGCGGATTGGAGTTTTTTGCGAGCTTTAGCCGCTAGCACCACAGGCATTGCAGAGAAGGCGAAAAACGCTGGGCAATTGACCGAGATTTTCGTGCAGTCACTCGATATGGTGGCGCCCGCTGCACGGGTGCCACTGGCCGGCGCTGAGTTTGTTATTGACGATAGTGTCGAGGAATTTACCGCACTACTGTTTCACAAAGATTCCGCAGCAGCGCTCGGGCTGATCGCACCCTCCGCTCAGGTCTATCAACCTAGCGCTCAGCAAGCCGGTGTTGATTGGTTTTTAAGTGATCGCTTTGCCCTTGTTACTGTGACTGCGCCTGAACCGGGCGTCTGGCAGCTGCAGGCCCCGCGAGATGCGCGAGTTCGGGTCACCGTAATTGCGGATCTGCAGCTTGAAGTTGACCCACTGCCCAACAGCATGCCGGCACAGCGCATGGCTGAGCTTGGTATTCGACTGCGCAATGCCGGAGAGTTAATCACCGACCCGGAGTTGTTAGGGCTGTTTGATATCACGGTGGACATTAGCGGCCCCAAAGGCTTTAACAGTCGTTTGGATGTCTCAGGGCAGTATGCAGTGCCCGAGACCGGTGAGTATCGGGTCAAGGTACCAGGCTTTGTCGAACCAGGGCGCTATCAACTGCTGGCCCGGGTCAAGGGTGAAACCCTACAGCGCGAATTACCTATGTATGTTGAAGTGATCGGAGATCCTAGCTCTATTGCCTTCAATACTCGCCCACTCGACATCCCCCAGACTAGCTTGAGAGGGCCAATTCTGAGCCTAGCTGCGGTGGTTTTTCTAATCGCAGTGATATCTTGGTTGATCTCCCGCCGTCGCCGCCGCCAGCGTCTGCGCTTGTGGCAACAGCGCTTTGAGGCGGCCCAAGAAGGTCAACACAGCCCCTCGGTGGGCAGCTTAAAGGACTTGGAGGGGGAGCGAAGCGAATCCCCGTGATCTCGCTTGATAAGGCTTTACGCTGTCGCTACCCTTGTTAGCTTTGCAATTTTTACTATAGAAAATGGATGGATTATGAAATTTCAGGGGACTGAGCGCTACGTAGCTACCGATGATTTGCGCATGGCGGTTAACTCCGCTGTCATTCTAGAGCGCCCACTATTGATTAAAGGTGAGCCCGGTACGGGTAAAACCATGCTCGCTGAAGAGGTGGCGCAAGGCTTGGGTAAGCGCTTAATTCAGTGGCACATTAAATCGACGACTAAGGCGCAGCAAGGCCTTTATGAATACGACGCCGTTTCACGTTTACGTGACTCGCAGCTCGGTGATGAAAAAGTTCATGATATTGGCAATTACATCCGTAAGGGCAAGTTGTGGGAGGCCTTTGATGCTGACGAGCAGGTTGTGCTGCTGATTGACGAGATCGACAAAGCAGATATCGAGTTCCCCAACGACTTACTGGTTGAGTTGGATCGCATGGAGTTCTTCGTCTACGAGACCGGCGAAACCGTCAAAGCCAAGCACCGTCCGATTATCATCATCACTTCCAACAATGAAAAAGAACTGCCCGACGCCTTTCTGCGTCGCTGTTTCTTCCACTTCATTAATTTCCCTGACCGCGAAACTATGCGCGCCATCATCGATGTGCATTATCCCAATATTGCCCAGTCTTTGGTGCAGGAAGCCTTGGAAGTATTCTTCGATTTGCGGGCTATTCCTGGCCTGAAGAAAAAGCCATCTACCTCAGAGTTGATCGATTGGCTCAAGCTCTTGATGGCTGACGATATACCTGATGAATTACTCAAAGAGCGCGACCACAGCAAAGCGATTCCGCCACTTTACGGTGCGCTGCTAAAGAACGAGCAGGACGTCCATTTGCTGGAGCGCCTGGCCTTTATGCATCGGCGTGAAAATCGCTAGGCAGCCATTATGCTAATTAATTTCTTTCATGGCCTGCGCGACGCTGGAGTGCCGGTTACTACTCGAGAGCTGCTCGACCTGATCGAAGGTCTCACTCGGCACATTGCTTTTGCCGATATGGACGATTTTTACTATTTCAGCCGGACCTGCATGGTCAAGGATGAAAAGTATTTTGATCGTTTTGACCGGGCCTTCGGTTTGCATTTTCAGGATCTCCAGAGCCTCGATGATGTGATTGAGGCGCTGATCCCAGATGATTGGCTGCGCAGTGAGTTCCTCAAGAACTTGTCAGAGGAAGAAAAAGCCAAAATTGAATCACTCGGTGGCTTGGAAAAGCTGATAGAGGAATTCAAAAAGCGTTTAGAAGAACAGAAAGAGCGTCATCAGGGCGGTAACAAGTGGATCGGCACGGGTGGAACCTCACCCTTTGGCCAGGAAGGTTATCACCCAGAAGGTATCCGCGTGGGGCCCAATGGGCGCAATAAAAAAGCGGTTAAAGTTTGGGATAAGCGCGAGTTTAGAAACCTAGATGACAGCGTCGAGCTGGGTACGCGCAACATCAAAGTCGCTATGCGTCGCCTGCGCAAGTTTGCCCGCAGCGGTGCCGCTGAGGAACTCGATCTAGATGACACCATTAGCTCCACAGCCCGCAACGCCGGTCTGCTGGATATTAAAATGGTTCCCGAGCGCCACAATGCGGTTAAGGTCTTGCTGTTCTTTGATGTGGGTGGCTCGATGGACCCACACGTGCGGGTCTGTGAAGAATTGTTCTCTGCAGCGCGCAGTGAGTTTAAGCATATGGAGTACTATTACTTTCATAACTTCCTCTATGAAAGTGTGTGGCGCAATAACGTCCGGCGCCACAATGAGCGTACCCCCTTGCTGGATGTCCTACATAAGTACAGTCACGACTACAAAGTGATCTTTGTCGGCGACGCTGCGATGTCGCCCTATGAGATTGTGCAACCAGGTGGCTCAGTGGAGCACTGGAACGAGGAGTCGGGCGAGGTGTGGATGCGGCGCCTACTCAATACCTACGAAAAAGTTGTCTGGATTAATCCGGTGCCTAAAGAGGAGTGGCCTTATACCCAGTCCACTGAAATGACCAAACAGTTGATGGGGGGCCACATGTACCCCCTGACACTGAAAGGTTTAGAGGACGCCATGAGCTATCTTTCTAAGTAGTTGAGCTGGTCGCTTTGGCTAGCAGGATTACGCAGGAACTTAAGCCTGGGGCTTACTAGGCCCCTGCGTTGAGCTCGCTGGCGAAGGCGATCAGGCTAGCGGTGACCGCCACGTTCAGTGACTCCACGCCGTTGCGCATGGGGATGCTCAATGTGTGCGTGGCGATCTGCTGCACTTGCTTGGATACCCCTTCGCTTTCATTTCCTAAGACAAATACGCTGCCAGCACTGTGTTGGTGACTAAACAGCGAGTGCTCGGCCTTGGCATCGAGGGCACAGATTGCCATCCCTGCATCACGGCATAACTTGAGCGCATCTGGGAGCTTGTCACAGAGCAACAGCGGCGCTTTATACACTGTGCCGGCGCTGGCCTTAATGACCAGTGGGCCGAGTGCGGCGTTGCCGCGCTTAGCGTAAATGATGCCATCGATTGCGCCGGCAGCCGCCGAGCGAATAATCATGCCGAGGTTTTGTGGGTTAGTGATACTGTCTAGCGCCAGTAAGCGGGCGCCTGTTGGCAGTGAGTCTAGCGCTGTATCAATGCTTTGAAAGGCCGGGCATAAGACATCCAGTGCGACCCCTTGATCTTGCCGTCCATTGCGAGAAATACGTGCTAATGCCGCGCGCGAGTGATTCTTGATGGGCAGCTCACGTTGCTGGGCGAGCTCGCGTAGCTGCGTGATAATACCGTCTTCGCGGTTGTTGTCGGCTAGGTGTAACTGGTGGCATGTCAAGGCAGGGTCTTGTAGTACTTCAAGCACTGGCTTGCGACCGTAGACGGTGAGCACGCGCTCAAAAAATGCTTTGCGCTCGAGGTATTGCTCCGAGTCCTTCACCTTAGCTGCTCGTTAAATATTCTGTTGGCCGGAGGCTAGGGCCGTCACTCGATCTGCCGACTCTTTCATGCGCGCTGCAATCTCTTCAATTTGCGCACCGGTGATTGGCTTTTCGATGGAGCCGGCGACAAAGCACATCACCGGCGTATCGCGATAAACAAATACCGGCACTGAGATTGTGGCCACGTCGTAGCGAGCCTTGGGGTCGATCCGATCCAAGTGGTACTGTTCGTCACAGAGGCTGTGCTGATACTTATTAGTGGCGTTTTCTAGTTCGCTTAGGCTCCAGTTTTCCTGGATCCGGGTAAGCTCTTCGGTCAGCTCAGCTTCGGCTTGGGTTTTCAAGGTAACCTCGTAGCCTCTGGCGCGTATGGCAATGACTGACACGCGCAACTTTTGGTCGAGCCTTTCGTTGTAGCCCCCGCGCGTTTCGTGGGCGCGAGTGAGCCATGCCTCTAAAGCTTTAGCAGGTGAAAATGCTGTAAAACAGGCGGCAATAGGGGCCGTGTTAGGCAAGCGCAAACCGAGCTGGAAAGAGTCGATCAGTGGCGTGGCGTGGCCGTATAATGCCAACAATACTTGATGCAACTTAGAGCGTGCCGTAACCGCGAAACCTACCGGAAAGTCATGCTGTAGTCCCTCGAGTTCGGGGCGGGCGTACTCCAGGACTGGGAACTGTGCAAAGGCCGCGTTGCCGGCAGCGATAATGGATGGCCCTAAGCGATAGGCTTTGGTTTTGGGGTGCTGTACCAAGAAGCCGTAGTTGGCCATGGTGGTTAAAATGGCGTGACAGGTTGCCTTGTTCAAGTTAAGGCGGCGGGTCATTTCCGTCAGGCCAAAAGCCTGGTGCGGATTAGCCATTAACAAGTCCAATATAGCAAGCGCGCGTGCTGTGGGCTGGGAAAATAACGCCACTGAGTTACCCCCGGAGGTTCATTCAATTTTTTGATGCGGGGATTCTACATCATTCTCTGTAAGAGGTGGGACTAAACAAAACATGGAGACTATTTATGCTTGTGCAAAGTGAGCGGTTTCTGCTCTACGGCACCTCGGCTTGTCATCTTTGTGAGCAAGCACAAGAGATGCTTGAGGCGCTACAAAAGGCCGGTTTGAGCTTTGATTTTGACACGGTGGATATCAGTGAGTCAGATACTTTGTTCGAGCGCTACGGGCTGCGCATTCCCGTACTGGCCGATGCCGAGGGTGCAGAGTTAGATTGGCCTTTCGCGCTGGAGTCTCTACACAGTTTTCTGCAGCAGGGCAGTGCGGCCGATGGCTTGTCTTAGTTAGCTGCCGACTCGCACCGCGAGGACGTCACAGCTAGCGCCGTGCAATACGCCATTGGCGGTAGAGCCCATAAGTAGCGCTAGGCCGTAACGGCCATGGCTGCCAACAACGATTAAATCCGCAGCGATTTCTTCAGCCTTGCTGTGAATTTCAACTTCAGGACGACCCAGTACGATGTGCTGGCGTTCAATGGGGATGTTATTGACGTGACCAAAACTGCTGAGCTGCTGGCTAGCCTGCTGGTGAATTTCGTCCTGGATGCCCGAAAAATCCATGGGAATATCGCCACCGTAAGCAAAGCTTAAGGGCTCGATCACGTGGATCAGGTGAAGCTCTGCATTGTTGACAGCGGCAATGGAGTGGGCCTTGTGTGAAACCTCGGCGGAATCTTCGCTGAGGTCTACTGCTACAAGAATTTTACTGTAATCGCTCATTTAGTCACTCCATTTACCCGCGGAGATAAGGGTGTCTTTCCATTTATAGCATACAATGCCAGAGAAATATGCCTCTTGGAGAAGCCCCAGTTGACTTACTTGCTAATCGCGGTGATTGTTGGTCTTGCACTTGCCCCCTTGTCACACTTTTTGCCGAGCCGGCAGCAGCGCAAGCAGGCGAACTTACGCGAAACAGCTGCCTTGCAGGGCATGTTTGTAGAGTTTCGCAATTTGCCGCAGCTTGCAAAAACTCAGGCTAAGCCCGACTCTAGGGTGATCTATTACGGATTTCGGCTCAAGGCATCGCGCAGTAAAGCGCCGAGAAAAGGGGCCTGGCAGCGTGATGAGCAAGGCCAATGGCGTCCGCTCGGGCAGCGCCTTGCAGTACCTGAAGCCTTGATGCAGATGCCCGCTGAGGTCTTGGCAGCGAGCGTTGATGAAGGCTCCTGTGGCATCTATTGGCGCGAGGCGGGAGAGCAATCAACAGTCATACAAATACGGGAGAAATTGGGTGCTTGGGCAGAGCAATTGCAAACTTGAATTCGGGCTTTTGCTTGACCCGAGCCTGTTAGACACTTATATATGCCCCTTTTTCCCTCGCCGAGTAAGCCTCGGTCAGGCCCAATTAAGGGGTCTTAGCAGGAGCATATGGGTAAATCACTAGTCATTGTCGAGTCGCCGGCTAAAGCCAAAACCATTAACAAATATCTTGGCCCGGAGTTTATTGTTAAATCCAGTGTGGGTCATATCCGCGACCTGCCAACAGCGGGTAGTGGCTCAAAATCAGATCCGAAGGAGCGGGCGGCTCAGGCAGCCAAAACCCGCAAGATGGCCCCTGAAGAAAAGGCTATCTATAAAAAGAACAAAGCGCGCGAGCAGCTCATCAGGCGCATGGGGATTGACCCCGAGCAGGGCTGGAAAGCCGAGTATCAAATACTGCCAGGTAAAGAAAAGGTAGTCGCCGAGTTGCGTAAGTTGGCTGAAAATTCCGAGGCCATATATCTCGCAACTGACCTTGACCGCGAAGGAGAGGCGATCGCCTGGCATTTGCGAGAAGCTATCGGTGGCGATGATTCGCGCTATCAGCGAGTGGTGTTTAACGAAATCACCAAAAAGGCAATTGGCGAGGCCTTTGAGGCACCAGCTAAGCTAGATCTAGATCGTGTTAACGCCCAACAAGCACGCCGTTTTCTGGACCGCGTCGTCGGTTACATGGTGTCGCCATTGCTATGGGCCAAGGTGGCCAGAGGGCTTTCTGCTGGTCGCGTGCAATCAGTAGCGACCCGCTTGATCGTTGAGCGTGAGCGAGAGATTCGTGCCTTTGTGCCCGAAGAATACTGGGATATTCACGCTGACCTGAAACCTCAAGCAGGCGATGAGGTGCGCTTTGGGGTGCAAAAATATCGCGGCAATAAATTTAGGCCGGATAATGAGCAGGACACCAAAAAGGCAGTCGCCGAGCTAGAGCAGCTCAGCTACAGGGTCAGTCAGCGAGAAGATAAGCCGACTAAATCCAAGGCGCCGGCTCCCTTTATTACATCGACTTTACAACAGGCTGCTAGCACGCGCTTAGGCTTTAGTGTGAAGAAAACTATGATGATGGCTCAGCGACTCTATGAAGCGGGCTACATCACTTATATGCGTACCGACTCCACTAACTTAAGTGCTGAAGCTGTGGAGGCTTGTCGCGAATATATTAAAAGCAATTTCCCGGCCAAGTATTTGCCAGAAACGCCCAATAGTTATTCATCGAAAGAGGGCGCCCAGGAAGCGCACGAAGCGATTCGCCCCTCTGACGTCAATGTTAAACAGACCTCGCTGCAAAACATGGAGCGCGACGCAGAGCGCCTTTATGAGTTGATCTGGCGCCAGTTTGTGGCCTGTCAGATGCCGGCGGCAGAGTACTTGGCTAGCACCCTGACAGTGACAGCGGGTGATTACGAACTCAATGCCAAAGGCCGTATCGTTGTCTTTGATGGCTTTACCAAGGTGCAGCCACCGGCCGGACGCAAGGGCGACAACACGGTTTTACCTGACATGAAAACCGGTGAATTACTCGCGCTACAGGCTTTGGAGCCAGTACAGCACTTCACCAAGCCAACGCCCCGCTACGGTGAGGCGAGCCTGGTCCGCGAGTTAGAAAAACGCGGCATTGGTCGCCCTTCGACTTACGCCTCTATTATTTCTACGATTCAAGACCGCGGTTATGTACGGCTTGAAAACAAGCGCTTTTACGCCGAGAAGATGGGCGATATCGTCACCCAGCGCTTGCAGAAGAGTTTCAGCGATTTACTCGATTACGGCTTCACTGCTGCTATGGAAGAGCGCTTGGACCAAGTGGCTCAGGGTGAATTGGATTGGCGTGTCTTGCTCGATAGCTTTTACGAGGAGTTCCAGCAATTGCTAGAGCAGGCTGAAGAGCCTCAGCCCCTTGGAATGCAGCCTAATGAGCCGACCATGACGGACATTCCCTGCAGTCAGTGCGGGCGGCCGATGCAAATCCGAACGGCGAGTACCGGGGTGTTTTTGGGCTGCTCTGGTTACGCTTTGCCGCCGAAAGAGCGCTGCAAGCACACCATCAACCTGACTTCTGGGGATGAGGCGATACCAGAAGGTGATGACGAGGATGCCGAGTCACGCCTGCTGCGCAGTAAGCGGCGCTGCCCTCTGTGTAACACCGCCATGGACAGTTACTTAATGGACGAAAAGCGCAAGTTGCACGTCTGTGGTAACAACCCCGATTGTTCTGGTTTTGAAGTCGAGCAGGGCAAGTTCAAAATTAAAGGATACGACGGCCCGGTATTAGAGTGCGATAAATGCGGTGCCGAAATGCAATTAAAGACTGGTCGCTTTGGCAAGTACTTTGGTTGTACCGCTGAGGGCTGCAAAAACACCCGCAAGTTACTGCGCAGTGGTGAAGCCGCGCCGCCCAAGATGGACCCGGTGCCAATGCCTGAGTTGGCCTGCGTTAAAGTGGATGATCACTACATTTTGCGTGATGGTGCAGCAGGGCTGTTTTTGGCCGCCAGCCAGTTCCCGCGCAACCGTGAAACCCGGGCGCCTTTTGTCGACGAGTTACTGCCGCATCAGTCTGAAATCGATCCTAAGTACGCGTTTTTATTTACTGCGCCAGTGGTAGATGACGATGGTAACCGCACCCAAGTGCGTTACAGTCGGAAGACTAAAGAGCAGTATGTGATGACTGAGGTCGATGGTAAGGCAACGGGCTGGAAGGCCTTTTACGAAGGTGGCCGCTGGCAGGTGACAGCCACTGCGAAAAAAGCAGCAGCCAAGAAAAAGGCGCCAGCGAAAAAGAAAGCCGGCACCGCCACGCGCACTAAAAAAGCATGAGTTCCGCTCGCGGCGAGGCTAACCATAGCCTTTACTTAGCCTCAGTGCTGCTCAGGGCTTGGCGCCGCGAAGCTGAGGCGCAAGCCTTGCCCGAGCTGATCCTCGCTCAGGCCTATGGTCCCGCTTGTCAGGCCCACTTGCTGCGCTCCTATGGCTGGTTTTTGCTGGCTGTGCTGAACTTAGATGCGGCAGCTGCCAATCTGCCAACAGCGGTGGCCGATTTGCCACCGACACCAGCGGGTCAGGTACTGCCTGCTGAGATCCGTGAGTTCGAGCAGCTAGAGCGCTCGGGGTGGCTAGCTGATTTACTGCAGTGGCAGCCTCCAGGGACAGTCCCAGCGGGACGGCTGCCTGGAAATTTAGCCCGCAGCGTGCCCGCAGAGGACTTTAGCCCAGAGCAATTTCAGCTCTGGGCGGGGGCACTCGATGCGCTGTATCAGCGCATGGCGGATTCACTCGACGAGTATTGAAATACCACTTTGCTAGGGCCTAAAGCTGCCGCGGGTGGTAAGTGTTGCTATGGCACTGCTAGAATGGTGCCGCAATCCTGCGAATTTGAGGTTTATTAGTGTCAACATCCTTGCTGGAAATTGTCGATCTGGGCAATGGGGAAATCGTTTTGCAGCGCGCCGAAGATGATTCTGAGCCGCTGGTCCGCATTCGCTTTTCAGACGAGTCCCGTATGTATCTGATGGAGAATGGTCTAGAAGTTGCTAAGGCCATGATTCAAGCCGGTATTGAAGCGGCTTCAAATATGACGGAAGAGGGCGATACTGGATTGGAGTTTGGTGTTAATAGCAGATCTCGAGTGCTGCATTAAACGATCAAGCTGGTATTCGCGAAGGGGCCAGAGCGCTGCTAGCGCTAGCCCCTAGATTTAGACAGTGCTATCGGGGAGCTTTAGTTGCCGCGTCGCAAGACCCCGACACTCAGCCCCTCAATAGCAAAGTGCTGTTCACGCAAATCCACTTTAATGACATCGTAGTCTGGATTCTCCGGAAGGAGTTCTAGCAGGTGTTTGCTGTTGCCCCGGCGCAGGCGCTTCACGGTCACCTCATCATCAATGCGCGCCACGATGATATCGCCATTAGCCGCCACTGGTGTGCTGTGTACGGCGAGTAGGTCGCCATCGAAAATACCGACATCAATCATGCTGTCTCCCTGCACGGTGAGAAAGTAGTCGGCTTTAGGCTTAAAAAACTCCTGCGCTAAGTTGCAGTAATCTTCGATGTGCTCCTGCGCAAGTACCGGACTGCCGGCAGCCACTCGGCCAACGATTGGGATGCCAGGCTTTTCGACTAAGCGAATACCCCGTGATGCACCAGCAATCATTTCAATAGCGCCTTTGCGTGCCAGTGCTTTTAAATGCTCCTCGGCGGCGTTGGCTGATTTAAAGCCGAGCTCTCGGGCAATGTCGGCTCGCGTCGGTGGATAGCCGGTGTCATCGATGTGACGGCGCACGATATCCAACACTTGCTGTTGCCGTTTGGTCAGTTTTTCCATGTCAACTTGCCTGTCTTTATATACAGGACTGTGAGTATATACAGGGTGGCAGCAGAGGTAAACCGATCAAAGCCTTGCAATGCACTTGGGCATGGGATAATTTCTGGCCGCAAATTCACGGGTAATTTAAGGCCCGCTGCGAGTATGTCCACGGAGAAGCCCATGTCAGATACATCAAGCGAACTGGCCACCACCCCGCTCTATGATTTACACCTAGAATTAGCTGCGAAAATGGTGCCTTTTGCTGGCTATAACATGCCTGTGCAGTATCCCTTAGGGGTGAAGAAGGAACATTTGCACACCCGGGAGAAAGCAGGGCTCTTTGATGTGTCCCACATGGGCCAGATTGTACTTCGCGGCCCCGGTGCGGCAGAAGCTCTAGAGCGCTTAGTGCCAGTCGACATTGTTGATTTGCCCGAAGGCAAGCAGCGCTATGCGCTCTTTACCGATCCCCAGGGCGGTGTCCTGGATGACTTTATGGTCAGCAACTTTGGCGACTGCTTGTACTTGGTGGTCAATGCTGCCTGTAAAGCGCAGGACCTCGCCTATCTGCAGCAACACTTAGCGGATGATGTGGAGCTCGAGCTACTCGACGACCGAGGCCTGATTGCCTTGCAGGGCCCGCTAGCTGCAGAGATTATGGCCAATCTGGCGCCAGAGACAGCGGACATGGTGTTTATGGACTCACAGCGTGTTCAGATTAATGGCCATGAGTGTTTCGTCAGTCGCGCAGGTTACACCGGTGAAGACGGTTTTGAAATTTCAATGCCAGCACAGGCTGCTGAGCCTATGGTGCGCTCCTTACTGTCTCATAAGGCCGTCGAAATGATCGGTCTGGGAGCGCGTGATTCACTGCGTCTCGAGGCCGGTTTGTGTCTCTATGGCCATGACCTCGATGCGGATACCACACCGATTGAAGCGGGTTTGAGTTGGGCTATTAGCAAGCCGCGCCGCGCTGATGGCGCACGTGCCGGTGGTTTCCCCGGGGCCGAACGAATTTTCGATCAAATGGCCAATAAATCCTATGCCCGGCAACGGGTTGGATTGGTTGGCGAGGGGCGGGCGCCGGTTAGAGAGGCTACGCTGATCTGCGATGAGCAGGGTAAAGAAATCGGAGTGGTGACCTCTGGCACCTTGGGGCCAAGTGCAGGAGTGCCAATCGCTATGGCTTATTTGGACAAGCAGCACGCCGCCCTCGGCACTTTGGTATTTGCCGCAGTGCGCGGCAAACAGCTTCCCATGCGAGTCAGTAAAATGCCCTTTGTGGCGCAGCGTTACCGACGCAGCTAAGTGGCTGGTAATTAATCCTCAACACCGTACATGGCGTCTGGCTCGATCGTATTGACCGGGCTATTCCATTCCAGCGGTTGGTGGGGCAAGTCGGGGTCGAGTCGGTCTTCATCATCGAGCTCGAAAGGACTGCGCCAGTCTTCAGGGGGTTCAATTTCCCTGAGTTTCAGCTGGCGCCAGGTGTCTAAATCGTACTCGGTGACTTCACCGTCAAAAAATTGTGCTTCGATGCTCAGGGTGGCGGAGTCCCAAGCAACCACTTCAAACAGTTCGTGTGTTTCGAGATCTTTGTACCAGCCGCCTACGGTGGGGCTTAGCATTTTCATATCAATACACTCACAGTGTTGTGGGGTGTATGCTCCAAGCTACCAAGTCTAGCGCGCTTGTCCAGTGGCGGTGATTGATCTAAAGAGAGCGCTACATATACTTACTATGCTTGTATAAATTCTTTTGTTGATAGATCAATCGCTTGTGAGACTTTCACAGACTTCACTTCAAGCAATGGGGAAATTCTTATAACCTCTCCGCTATAAAATACGACCATCGATAAGCAATACGTCTAAACACACGCAGCAAGACATACACAAACAGGGAGATTTTTGGCTCGTGGAATCCATTTTAGAATTTTTTGAAACCGCAATGCAGCAGTGGGATGCCGGCGGCCCCTTATCGATAGCACTGGGTATCTTGGCTTTGGGTCTTGTCGGCCATTTGGCTCTGGGCATTACCCTGCGCCGAGTGCGTAACATCACATCGCATAGCAAAAATCGCTGGGATGATGTCTTTGTCAGTGCGCTAGAGGCGCCGGCACGAGTGGTGCTGTGGGTGGCAGTGGCCTATCTGCTGCTTAAAGGGCTGTCGCTGGGAGGGGAGTCCTGGCGTGAGACGCTGTTCAATGCCTATGACACCGCTATGATTGTGCTCTTGGCTTGGTTTTTATTGCGCTTGGTCTCGGCGGTGCAGGAGGAGTTGCTCGATGAGTCGCGCCATGGTCAGCGTCAATCAACTGATAAGGCAACAGTACACGCGGTAGCGAAATTGCTGCGTATCACCCTGGGTATAATCACTGCCCTGATGGTGCTGCAGAGCATTGGGGTTTCGATCTCCGGCCTGTTGGCTTTCGGTGGGGTCGGCGGTATCGCGGTGGGCTTTGCTGCCAAGGACTTACTGGCCAACTTTTTTGGTGCGATGAGTATTTATCTCGACCGTCCATTTTCACCGGGTGACTGGATCCGCTCACCCGATCGTGAAATAGAGGGCACGGTAGAAGAAATAGGCTGGCGCCTGACCCGTATTCGCACCTTTGATCAGCGCCCCTTGTATGTCCCCAACGCAATATTTAGCCAAATTGCTGTTGAAAACCCCTCCCGTATGCACAACCGACGGATTTACGAGACTGTGGGTATCCGCTATCAAGACAGCGCTGCCATGGATGCCATCATTGATGATGTGCGCACAATGCTTGAGGAGCATGAAGAAATCGACCTCAATAGAACCCTGATCGTCAACTTTGTTTCCTTTGGGCCCTCATCATTAGATTTCTTCATCTATGCTTTCACTAAAACAACGGTGTGGGTCGATTACCACAAGATTAAACAGGACGTGCTATTGAAGGTCTTGGCGATTGTGCATAAGCACGATGCAGATGTAGCTTTCCCGACGCGTACATTGCAATTAGAGCAAGTAATCCCCGAGCAGGCTGAGCAAGCTGAGCCCGCTGTAAACGCCGCTTCCCACAAGGTGAACTGATGAACAAGCTGGCAGTGATTGGCGGTACCGGTATTGAGCAGCTGGAGGGCTTGGTGGTCTACGAGGAACACCAGCTTGAAACACCTTATGGCCAGCCTTCGGGCGCGATTCAGCAGGGGCGCTTGGGCAATGCACAACTGTTGTTTTTGCATCGCCACGGTGGCGCTGCGACCATACCTCCTCATCTGATCAATTACCGCGCTAACTTGTGGGCGCTGCGCTCACTCGGTGCCAGCGACGTGGTTGGGATCAATGCGGTCGGTGGAATCACTAGTACTATGCGCCCTGGATCCTTGGTGCTGCCTCACCAATTGATTGATTACACCTGGGGGCGAGAGCACAGCGTAGACGAGGGCGCTGATGGGCGTTTACTGCATATTGATTTCACCGAGCCCTATGACAACCGCTTGCGTCAGTCTTTAGTCGCTGCTGCATACCACAGTGATATCGCTTTTGAAGACGGTGCCACCCATGGCGTAGCTCAGGGACCTCGCCTTGAGACCGCCGCTGAGGTGCGACGGATGGCCCGCGATGGCTGCGATATTGTGGGCATGACAGGCATGCCGGAGGCCTCCATAGCCAGAGAGTTAGGCTTGGCCTATGCCGCTATCTGTATGGTGGTTAATCCGGCTGCTGGATTAGGTGAAGAGCCCATATCGCTGGCTAAAATGCATGAAATTTTGCAGCGCGAAACCCAAGTGGTCCGCGCTTTATTGAGCAGCTTAGTCGAGAAATACTACAGCGAGTGAGTCGCTTATAGGCCTTGCTCAGCAGTGCTATAGCGCGCTCTGGGCTGCGCCTAGCTGCTGCAGGTCGCTGTCCGTTAAGGGCGTTAATTTCACCACCAGACCTAGCATTGGGTGATCGATATAGTGCACTTCATTGCTGCGCATGCGACGTGACTGTTGCAGCAACACGGCATGGCGGTAAGGGTAGTGGGGGCTGCTGTCGGTATCGTCGCCGGGCTGCTCTAGTTCCGCCGCCGGCTCGAGCCCTTCCTGAGCACTCAGGCTGCTTAGCGCTTCTTCAGCACTGAGTATCTCTTTGGCTGGCTTGACCACCTGTACTGAGCTAGGCCCTAAGGGGGGCGCCGGCATACGCCATTCACCGGATAAGTAGTCGCCCTGGGTGTTGAGCCAGAGATTGGTCTCAAGATGCAGATAGCGCGATAGGTAGAGCTTAATGCTGCCCTGAAGGGCTGGATAGGCAGCGTCATCGCCAGAGTGATCCAATATAATTGGTAGGGCCTGGGACTCACTGACTATCGGCTGCAACCAAGTCTGGTGGAATAGCGTTCGATAACTGCCGTTGCGCTCCATATATGCCGCCTTGCCGCGAAATGTTAATTCGCTAGCATCACGCAAAGCGTAAGCCTGGGGCAGCTGAGGTGCTGGCGGCTGATCAGCATTGGCCAGCTCTTGGTGGCCGCCCTCGCCATTGTCGAGCGGCTTGTCGTCACTCGCTGGGCTGTCGATGATAGGAATGTCGACAGCTGCTAGATCGCCGGGCTCGGGGAAAGTGATGCGCTGTAGGCCTCGGCTATCGATTTGGCTTTTAGCCTGTGGGTGTAGGCTTTTATTGCGCGCTATACGCTGAGGATCCAATAAGAAACGGTAGTTGTCGGGATAGCGCAGCAGGGGTTCAGGGTCCCAGCTTTCCTCTCTGGCAGCGGCGGCTCCGCCTTGGCTAAACACGAATAATTCAACTCGAAACCAGCGCTCTGCTGCTTGAGCAAGACTCGTGCAGCACAACAGTGTCATTAACAGCAAGGCTTGAGGGTAATAAATAGGGCGTTTCATTAGGCGGCATCTTCCGTAGCATCAGCGGCAAAGGTCGCCAACAATTGCTCTGCAAACTGTTGGCGTTGGGCAGGTTGTTCTAACTCGCGGTGGAAGCGCAAGCGAGTGGCCCCAGCCAGTTGGTAGGCCTTGGGGTCCGATTGCACTAAATTGACCAAAGACATGGGATTAACACGAGTATTGTCATTAAAGTCGATATTGCCACCTTGGGGCCCAACTTCAATCGCTTTGATGCCAAGACCCTGGGCCCGAATGCGCAGCTTAGCGACTTGTACTAGGTTGCTAACTTGTGGTGGCAGGAGGCCAAAGCGATCGATCATCTCAACCTGAATATCTTTGAGCTCTTCATCGCTACTGGCGGCGGCTATACGTTTGTATAAAACCAAGCGTGTATTGATATCGGGTAAGTAATCTTCAGGAATCAGCGCAGCGGTATGTAGGTTAATTTCGGTGCCTGCATCGAGCGGCGCGTCAACGTCGGGAATTTCACCGCGTCGCAGAGCGGCCACAGCGCGCTCTAGCATCTCCATATACAGGCCAAAGCCAATACTGTGGATCTGTCCGCTCTGTTCATCCCCTAGTAGCTCGCCAGCGCCGCGGATCTCTAAGTCATGGGTGGCAAGCATGTAGCCCGCACCGAGATCGCCGGCGGCCTCTATCGCCTCTAAGCGCTTTATCGCGTCTGGCGTAATGGCCGAGCGAGGCGGGCAGAGTAGGTAGGCGTAAGCCTGGTGATGCGATCGGCCCACACGGCCGCGAAGTTGGTGCAACTGGGCCAAGCCAAAGCGGTCTGCCCGCTCAATGATAATGGTGTTGGCATTAGGGATGTCGATACCGGTCTCAATGATTGTGGTGCATAGCAGAATATGGTGATGCTTGTGATAGAAGGCCGACATCACTTGTTCGAGTTGGCTTTCTTGCATCTGGCCATGTGCCACGGCAATGGATAGCTCCGGCAATAGCTCGCGTAGCTTGCTGGCGGTTTGTTCGATGGTTTTGACTTCATTGTGCAGGTAATAGACCTGTCCACCACGCAAGGTTTCGCGCAGCACAGCCTCTTTAATTAGGGCGATATTGTGTTCGCGCACAAAGGTTTTAATCGACAGACGGCGTGCCGGCGGGGTAGCAATGATCGACAGGTCTCGCATGCCGCCAATGGCCATATTGAGTGTGCGCGGGATCGGCGTGGCGGTGAGGGTAAGGATATCGACTTCGGCGCGCAGCGCCTTAATGGCCTCTTTTTGCTTGACGCCAAAGCGATGCTCTTCGTCGATGATCAGTAGGCCCAGATCTTTGTACTTGAAGTCTTGTTGCAGCAGTTTGTGGGTGCCGACCAAGATATCGATTTCGCCATCGGCGACACGCTTACTGACAGCGGTTAATTGTTTGCCGGTTTTAAAGCGCGATACAACCTCCACTGTGATCGGCCAGTCGGCGAAGCGATCGGAAAACGAGCTGAAGTGTTGCTGGGCGAGCAGTGTGGTCGGCACCAGCACCGCGACTTGTTTACCGTTGCGAGCAGCGATAAAGGCGGCGCGCATGGCCACCTCTGTTTTACCAAAGCCCACATCACCACAGACCAAGCGGTCCATGACCCGAGGACTGGACATGTCATCTAGCACTGCAGCAATTGTGCTCTCTTGGTCGAAGGTTTCTTCGAAGGGAAAGGTTGCCGCAAACTGCTGATACTCTAGGGCTGGAATCTCAAACTGGAAGCCCTGGCGAGCTTCGCGCCGGGCGTAGACTTCTAATAATTGCGCTGCGACATCAGAGGCGCGTTCGCTGGCTTTGCGTCGCGCTTTATCCCATTGATCAGAGCCCAGTTTATGCAGTGGTGCTAGCTCGGGGTCGCTGCCCGAGTAGCGGCTGATCAAATGTAGGGAGGACACGGGGACATAGAGCCGCGATCCTTGGGCATAGTCCAAGGTGAGAAACTCGTTGGCCTGACCGTCGACCTCCAGGGTCTGCAAGCCGACATAGCGGCCGATGCCGTGTTCTAGGTGAACCACGGGCACTCCTTCGCGCAGCTCGTTGAGCTCCTTGAAGATGTTGGCGCTGTGCTTGTCATCGGATTTGCGTCGGCGGCGCCGCTGGGCGACGCGGTTGCCGTAAAGTTGTGCTTCGCTGACCAGGGTTGCCTGGCCTGGGCCAAAGTACATGCCGCGGTCGAGCGGTGCCGTGGTAATGGCAAAGTCTAGCTCTGCAGCAAGGAATTCGGCCCAATTGCCTACAGTTTGAGGGTGCAACTGCTGCTGTTCGAGGCCTTCCAGCAGCATCTCCCGTCGCCCTGCGGACTCAGCGCAGAGCAGCACCGGCCCCTGGTGCTGCTCAATAAACTCTGCCAAGCGCGCTATTGGTGAGGCTTTCGGGTCGCCATCGCCGAGTTTGGGACTGGGTAGACACTGGGTTTTTACATGTACCGGTGAGTCAGTATTCTGGCGCAGCTCAAGTACTGGGTGTCGCTTGAACTGCTGGTAGAGCTCCTCCACCGGAGTAAAGCAGCGGGCAGGTGGTAGTAGCGGGCGGCGCGGGTCAATGCCGTACTCTTCGTAACGTTCGCCAGCTTCCTGCCAAAAGCGCTGAGCGGCACTGTGATGGTCGCCGATGACTACTACCGGCGCATTGTCGGGAAGGTAATCAAAGAGCGTGGCGCATTGATCAAAAAATAGCGGCAGATAGTACTCGCAGCCGCCGGGGGAGCGCCCAGCACTCACTTCAGTGAAGGTCGGGCAGGCATCGTGATCCACCTCGAAGGCCTCGTACCAATTCATCTGAAAGCGTTCCACCGCCAAAGGGTTGAGCGGGTATTCTCGCGCTGGCAGGAGGTTTATAGCCTCGACTCGCTCGACGCTGAGTTGGGTCTCAGGGTCAAAAGTGCGCAGCGTGTCGACCTCGTCATCCAGTAAGTCGATGCGAAAGGGCGTCTCAGAGCCCATAGGAAAAATATCGAGTAGGGCGCCGCGCAGGGCAAATTCACCGTGCTCATAAACCGTTTCTACATTGTGGTAGCCATTGCGCTCTAAATTACGGCGAAAGCTGTTCAGCTCAAGTTGTTGCCCAGGTTCGAGCACCAGACTCGAGCCGGCGATATATTCGGTGGGCGCCAAGCGGTGCATCAGGGTTGGCATCGGTACAATCAGCACCCCTGTGGACAGGGATGGCAGTCGGTAGAGGGTGCTCAGGCGCTCGGAAATAATATCCTGGTGCGGAGAAAAGTTATCGTAGGGCAGGGTTTCCCAGTCGGGAAAGGCCAAAATTTCAACACCGGGAGCGAGGAAAAAAGGCAGCTCACGCTCCAAAGTTAATGCCGCGCTGGTATCTGTAGTGACAACGAGGAGAAGTTTGTGCTCGCTAGCAAGTTCGGCAATACACAGCGCTTCGGCGCTGCCGTAAATCGGCCCGAGGGCAGTGCGGCTGCCGGCCTGCTGCGGCCAGGGGGTGTCGGCAATAAGGGTTTTAAACATGGGGATGATGGATGTTTTTCTGGCCAGAGTGATGTTTTCGGGGGCCCATTGTATGCCCTACAAGGGGCTCGCTCCACCCGCATTAGCCCCAAGGGGTGTGAAAATGCCCGCAGTGCCTTGCACCGCGACAAGCAGAAGTTGATAATGGCGCGCCTGATCTCCACCCAATCCCAGCGTAAAAGGTAGCCTGTAGTGAGCGAACGAAAGAGAGAGCGTCCAGACGACTATTTCAAAGACTGGAAACAGCGAGAAGCCCTGGCGGAAGGCATGATCCCTATTGTGGGTCGTCTATCCCGTGAACGTAACGTGAAGTGCTATGTCTATGGCAAGTCACTCGTCAATCGTTCCGTACTGGAGATCATGAAAGATCACCGCTATGTACGGCAGGTGGAAGAGAACGAATTATCCGAGTTTGAAACCTTCCCGGTACTGGAAGAGTTAGCCAAGCTTGATCTGGGCCCCGCGCACATCGATATTGGCCGTCTCGCGGTTAATTACTTCGACCACGGCCACGGTAAGGATCAAAGCCTTGCCGAGTTTGTGCAGGAGCAAGTTGCCTACTTAATTGGCGCGACAGAAAAGCCGGTCGACGAGCCGCGCGATGTCGTGCTCTACGGTTTTGGCCGTATCGGGCGCTTGATGGCGCGCATCCTGATCGATAAAACTGATGGCGGTGAGAGCCTGCGCCTCAAAGCTATTGTGGTGCGCAAGGGCGGTGCCGCTAATGACCTGATGAAGCGAGCTAGCCTGCTGCGCCGCGATTCTGTACACGGCGCCTTTGCCGGCACGATTCGCGTGGATGAGGAGCGTCAGTCCTTCGTTGCCAACGGTAACGAAATTAAGGTGATCTACGCCTCTTCGCCAGATAGCATCGACTACACCGAGTACGGCATCAATAATGCTATTGTGGTTGATAACACCGGTGTGTGGCGCGATAGCGAAGGCCTGTCTTTACACCTGAAGTCTAAAGGTGTGAGCAAAGTCATTCTTACCGCTCCTGGTAAGGGCGATATGAAGAACATAGTGGCTGGTATCAACAATGACATCATTGAAGATACTGACACCATTATTTCTGCTGCATCCTGCACCACCAACGCCATTGTGCCGCCACTGAAGGCCATGGATGATGAGTTTGGAATTGTCAGTGGTCACGTTGAAACCGTGCACGCTTACACCAACGACCAGAACTTAATCGATAACTACCACAAGGCAGATCGTCGCGGCCGCAGTGCAGCCTTGAACATGGTGCTGACTGAGACTGGTGCAGCTAAAGCTGTAGCCAAGGTCTTGCCACAGTTGGACGGCAAGTTGACTGGCAACGCAATTCGAGTGCCGACGCCTAACGTGTCTATGGCTATTCTTAACCTTAATCTAAGTCGTCCGACAGATAAGGAAAGCTTGAACGAGTTTATGCGCAATATGGCGCTGCACTCATCGATGCGTAAGCAGATTGATTTCTCTAATTCACCTGAAGTGGTGTCCTCTGACTTTGTGGGCTCGCGTCACGCCTGCATCTTCGACGCCCAGGCGACGATTGTGAATGGCACTCAAGCCGTTCTTTACATGTGGTATGACAACGAGTTTGGTTACAGTTGTCAGGTGTACCGCATCTTAGAGCAGATGGCTGGGATTAAATACGCAACTTATCCAAAGGAAGGATAAGTCGCCTCCTAGCGAATAATTCTGTTCAAAATCAAGTGGCTGTCCCCTCATGTAATGTAGCGTGTCGAGGGGGCATTCCGCTATAATGCGCGCGGCTTGGATTCGAATGGTCGATTTTGTCTATTTTTATGACAGAATCGCTTAAGACAAAGGGGTTTACTTCGCTATTTTGCGCGGTGAAGTCTTGTTTGGTTTCCAGCCATACTACTTTTGTATTCTCAATCTTTAGGCAGATCGTATGATCAAAATCAAGCGGGGCCTGGACATTCCTATACAGGGTGCGCCCCAGCAAACCATAGAAGATGCCCCCGCTGCACGAGCTGTCGCACTGGTGGGCTTTGATTACGTCGGTATGAAACCCACCATGGAGGTGGCAGTAGGCGACAGGGTTAAGACCGGTCAGCTCTTATTTACCGATAAGAAGACCGAAGGCGTACGCTACACAGCCCCGGCAGCTGGCACCGTTAGCGCGATTAACCGCGGTGCTCGACGTGTGCTGCAGACGGTGGTGATTGAAGTGGCGGCCGATGAAGCTGCAGAAAGCTTTAGCGCCTACGACGCCAGTGCCGCTAAGGCTCTCGATGCGGCGACGATTCGCCAGCAGCTGATCCAAAGTGGCCAGTGGACGGCACTGCGCACCCGGCCCTACAGCAAGGTGCCGGCAGCTGATGCTGAAGCTGCGGCAATATTTGTGACAGCGATTGATACTCAGCCCTTGGCTGCCGATCCAAGTGTCATTATTGCCTCACAAAAAGAAGCATTTGGCTTAGGTTTGGATCTGCTGGCCAAGCTCAGCAAAGGCAAGCTCTATCTGTGCCAAGCGCCAGGCAGCGATTTGCCCAAAGGCAGTGCCAGCAATATTGAAACGGCAGAGTTTAGTGGGCCACATCCAGCGGGCCTAGCTGGTACCCATATCCATTTCTTGCACGGTGGCGTTACCGCTGATGCACCAGTGTGGACAGTTGGCTATCAAGATGTCATCGCGATTGGCCGTTTGTTCCTCGATGGCAAGCTCTATACAGATCGCGTGATTGCGCTAGCTGGTCCACAGGTTGAGCGCCCGCGTTTGCTGCGCACTCGGCTTGGCGCTGATTTAGAAGCACTCTGTGCTGGACAGCTCAAGGCAGGAGAAAACCGAATCATCTCTGGTTCAGTACTAGGTGGCCGTCAGGTACAGGGCCCCACTGCTTACTTAGGGCGTCACCACAACCAAGTGAGTGCTTTGCTAGAAGGTCGTCAGCGCGAGTTACTGCGCTATCTTTCGCCCGGTGCCAAGCGCCACTCCAACCTAGGTATTTACCTCAGCAGTCTGTTTGGCAGCAAACCATTGCCAATGACGACCAACACCAATGGTAGTCAGCGGGCTATGGTGCCGGTGGGTAGCTACGAAACCGTTGTGCCAATGGATATCTTGCCGACCCATTTACTGCGCGCACTGATTGTTGGTGACACTGAGATGGCTCAGGCACTGGGTTGCCTTGAGCTCGACGAAGAAGATCTCGCGTTATGTACTTACGTTTGCCCCGGCAAATACGAGTACGGCCCAATTCTCAGGGACAACCTGACGCGCATCGAGAAGGAGGGCTAAGCCGTGGGACTTCGTAAAATCCTAGACAATATGGAACACCACTTCCAAGAGGGTGGCCGCTATCAAAGCTGGTATCCCCTTTATGAAGCCTTGGACACCATGCTTTATTCGCCTGGATCGGTCACTCGCTCCAGCGCACACGTACGAGATGGCATTGACCTGAAGCGTATTATGATCTCGGTGTGGCTCTGTGCCTTCCCCGCGATGTTTTACGGCATGTACAACTTGGGCTTCCAGGCCAACGATGTGCTCGCAGCGACCGGCGGCGAAGTCGGTGGCTGGCGCGGGTCATTAATAGCCACCTTTGGTGGTTACGATGCCAGCAGCCTGTGGGATTGCTTTTGGTTTGGTGCACTGTATTTCGTACCGATCTACTTTGTGACCTTTGTGGTGGGCGGCTTCTGGGAAGTGCTCTTTGCCATGAAGCGGGGCCATGAAGTTAACGAAGGTTTCTTCGTCACTTCTATTCTCTTTGCGCTCATTTGCCCTCCCGATTTACCTCTGTGGCAGGTCGCACTAGGCATTAGCTTTGGTGTGGTCATCGGCAAAGAGGTCTTCGGTGGTACCGGTAAGAACTTCCTTAACCCGGCCCTGACTGGTCGTGCCTTCTTGTACTTCGCCTATCCGGCGCAGATCTCGGGTGACGCAGTTTGGGTGGCAGTCGACGGCTATACCAGCGCAACTCCGCTGTCAGTAGTAGCAGCCGAAGGTATGACTGCAGTTCAATCACAGTGGACTTGGATGGAAGCCTTCCTCGGCGCTATGCCGGGCTCTATCGGTGAGACCTCAACACTGGCTATTTTGATCGGCGGCGCAGCATTGTTGCTGATGCGCATCGCCTCATGGCGTATTGTTGCCGGTGTCTTCTTGGGCATGGTGGCGCTGTCGACGCTGTTTAATATGGTTGGCTCTGATACCAACTTGGCTTTTGCCATGCCTTGGTACTGGCACTTGGTCACCGGTGGCTTTGCTTTCGGCATGATGTTTATGGCCACTGACCCCGTCTCAGCGGCGATGACTAATACCGGTAAGTGGGCCTACGGGATCTTGATCGGTCTCATGGCAGTGCTGATCCGAGTCATGAACCCGGCATTCCCCGAAGGCATGATGCTGGCCATCCTATTCGCCAACATCTTTGCTCCGCTGATGGATCACTTTGTGGTTCAAGCCAATATCAAACGGAGGCTCGCCCGTGTCCAGTAATAAAGACAGTATCAAGAAAACGCTAATTGTTGCGCTTTCTTTGTGCATCGTGTGCTCGGTGGTGGTATCCACTGCCGCAGTACTGCTCAAGCCAGCACAGGAAATCAACAAGACCCTTGATCGCAAGCGCAATATTCTGGCAGCCGCTGGTATGTTGGAAGAGGGCGTTTCGGTCGAAGAGCAGTTCGAGAAAGTCGAGACGCGCATTGTTGATCTGCGCAGCGGAAAGTTCACCGACGAAGTGGACCCCGAGCGTTACGATCAGCGCAAAGCCTCTAAAGACCCTGCTCGCTCGACTAAACTAAGTGTCGAACAGGATCTAGCAAAAATTAAGCGCCGCGCTGATTTAGCTGAAGTCTACTTGGTTCAAAATGACCAGGGTGGACTGGATAAATTGATCCTGCCCGTCCACGGCTATGGTCTGTGGTCCACGCTCTATGGCTTTTTGGCCTTAGAGTCAGATCTCAACACAGTGGCCGGTTTAGGTTTTGCCGAACACGGTGAGACGCCCGGGCTAGGTGGTGAGGTGGATAACCCCAGCTGGAAAGCTAAGTGGCCTGGTAAGAAAGTGTACCGTGAGGGTGATGTTGAGATTGGCCTGATTAAAGGCACCGTTGACCCATCTAGCCCAAAGGCTAGCTGGCAGGTTGATGGTTTATCCGGCGCTACACTTACTTCCAAAGGCGTATCCAACCTAGTGCAGTACTGGTTGGGTAAAGAGGGCTTCCAGCCCTTTATCGAAAACCTGAAGTCCGGGGAGGCCTGATCATGTCGGCAATGAAAGAAACACTGGTTAACCCGATTTTCCGCAATAACCCCATTGCGCTGCAAATCTTGGGTATTTGTTCCGCACTGGCGGTAACTACCTCAATGCAAGTTACTGTGGTGATGTGTATTGCACTGACCTTGGTAACTGCATTTTCAAACTTTTTTATCTCTTTAATTCGTAATTTTATTCCCAGCAGCATCCGCATTATCGTGCAGATGATCATTATCGCCTCTTTGGTGATCGTGGTTGACCAGGTGCTAAAAGCTTATGCCTACGGCATCAGCAAGCAGCTATCGGTCTTTGTGGGTTTGATTATTACGAACTGTATTGTGATGGGCCGCGCCGAAGCCTATGCCATGAAGAACCCACCTTTACCGAGCTTTGTCGACGGTGTCGGCAATGGCTTGGGCTATAGCGTGGTACTGCTGGCAGTGGCTTTCTTCCGCGAATTGCTCGGCGCAGGTAAATTGTTCGGCTATGAAATCCTTCCAGTGGTCACTGAAGGTGGTTTCTACAACCCGAATGGTTTGATGCTGCTAGCTCCTAGTGCCTTCTTCTTGATCGGCCTGTTCATCTGGGCCCTGCGCAGCTGGGATAAGTCACAAGTGGAAGAGCCCGACTTTAAAATTGCCAACCACGTTAACGTCGAGGAGGCGGCATCATAATGGAACATTACCTGAGTCTATTTATCCGCGCGGTGTTCATCGAGAACATGGCGCTGGCCTTCTTCCTTGGCATGTGTACGTTCTTGGCAATTTCCAAGAAAGTTCAGGCTGCTATTGGTTTGGGTATTGCCGTGGTGGTGGTACTGACCATTACCGTGCCGGTCAACAACCTGATCTACAACTACTTGTTGGCTGATGGTGCCTTGGCTTGGGCCGGTATGCCAGATGTCGATCTCAGCTTCTTGGGGCTGTTGTCCTACATCGGTGTGATTGCGGCAATTGTTCAGATCATGGAAATGTTTTTGGATAAATTTGTGCCCGCACTGTATAACGCACTGGGCGTGTTCTTGCCACTGATTACAGTGAACTGCGCGATCTTAGGTGCTTCGCTGTTCATGGTTGAGCGTGACTATAGCTTTGGTGAAAGTGTGGTATTTGGCGCCGGTGCTGGCGTGGGCTGGGCCTTAGCAATCGTGGCACTGGCTGGCATCCGCGAGCGCCTGAAGTACTCCGATGTGCCTCATGGTCTGCAGGGCTTGGGCATTACTTTTATCACTGTGGGCCTGATGTCGCTGGGCTTCATGTCCTTCGGCGGCATCGATATTTAAGGGATCACTATGGATATGACAATTGTTCTAGGCGTAAGCATGTTCACTGCGATCGTGCTGACGCTGGTAGCCGTTATCCTCTTTGCCCGTTCACGGCTAGTTAGCACTGGTGACGTGAGCATCGAGATTAACGGTGAAAAAACTATTACCGTCCCAGCCGGTGGTAAACTGCTACAGACGCTTTCTGAAACAGGCCTGTTTTTACCTTCTGCTTGTGGCGGTGGCGGTACCTGTGCGCAGTGTAAGTGCATTATTAATGAAGGCGGCGGTTCTATGCTGCCAACTGAAGAAGGGCATTTTACTCGTCGCGAAGCCAATGAAGGTTGGCGTCTGAGCTGTCAGACCTCAGTCAAGCAGGACATGAAGATTGAGGTTCCCGAAGAAGTCTTCGGTGTGAAACAGTGGGAGTGTACCGTTGAGTCCAACCCCAACGTGGCGACCTTTATTAAAGAGCTGACCTTGCGTCTACCAGAAGGTGAAAACGTCGATTTCCGTGCCGGTGGTTATGTGCAGCTAGAGTGCCCGCCACACGTAGTGAAGTACGAAGACTTTGATATTGAAGAAGAGTACCGTGGCGACTGGGAGCGCTTTGGCTTCTTTAAAATACAGTCTGAGGTTAAGGAGCCAGTTGTTCGGGCTTACTCCATGGCCAACTACCCAGAAGAGAAGGGTATTGTTAAATTCAATATCCGTATCGCGACGCCGCCTCCTGGCAGCGAAGGGATCCCCGCTGGGCAAATGTCTTCTTGGGTTTTCAACCTCAAGCCAGGCGATAAGGTAACGGTCTACGGTCCCTTTGGTGACTTCTTCGCTAAAGATACCGATGCCGAGATGGTGTTCATCGGTGGTGGTGCAGGTATGGCCCCGATGCGCTCGCACCTCTTCGATCAGCTTAAGCGCCTCAATAGTAAGCGTAAAATTTCTTTCTGGTACGGCGCCCGTTCAATGCGCGAAATGTTCTATCAGGATGAATACGATAAGTTGGCTGAAGAAAATGACAACTTTGAGTGGCACGTGGCGCTGTCTGATCCCCAGCCAGAAGATAATTGGGATGGTCTGACAGGCTTTATTCACAACGTACTCTATGAAGAGTACCTCAAGGACCACCCGGCACCTGAGGACTGTGAGTACTACATGTGTGGGCCTCCGATGATGAACGCTGCGGTGATCCAGATGTTAACGGATCTTGGTGTTGAGCCTGAAAATATTATGCTCGATGATTTCGGCGGATAAGCCTAAAAGCCACTCTTCGGGGTGGCTTTTTTGTATTCTATTTGCCTCTTGTGTCTTTCTGCAGGCCTGCAGTGCTGACTCTCAGGACATTGTGCGCCTTGATGGCCACACCATGGGCACCACATGGAGTGTGACTTATCTGGCAGCTGAAGGTGGCCCATCGCCCGAGACTGTAGAGCGAGAGCTGCAAGCTGCTTTGGATGCGGTTAACGCGAGTATGTCTACCTACCAGGATGACTCGGAGATCAGCCGCTTTAATCGCCTGCCTGTAGGACAGTGGCAAGCACTTTCTGAGCATTTTTATCGCGTGCTCAGTGAGGCCCTGCGCATCGGCGAACTCAGCGAGGGTGCTTATGATGTGACCGTAGGCCCGCTGGTCAATCTCTGGGGCTTTGGCCCTGATGGCCCGGTCAATGGTGTGCCAGCGCAAGAAGAGATCGCGCTACAACTTGCAGCGATCGGCCAGCAGCACTTGCTAGTCGATAAAGATCAGCAGCGGCTCGCTAAGCAGGCGCCCGTCAGTCTTGATTTTTCCTCCATTGCCAAAGGCTATGGGGTTGATCAATTAGCCAATTATTTATTAACGCAACAAATCAGCGACTTTCTGGTCGAAGTAGGTGGTGAGATGCGTTTGGCTGGCAACAGTCCCCGCGGTGACAGCTGGCGGATAGCGGTAGAGCGGCCGGTAGCGGGTGCTCGTGCGCCACAAGTCACCTTGGCGCTCAGCAATATTGCAGTGGCCACCTCGGGTGACTACCGCAATTATTTTGAGGTCGACGGGCAGCGCTATTCTCACAGTATTGACCCGCGCACAGGCTATCCGGTAGCCCATGACTTGGTGTCGGTGACTGTTCTCGCTGACAGCGCCTTAGAAGCCGATGCTTGGGCGACAGCACTGGATGTACTGGGTGGCAAGCAAGCGTTGTTGCTGGCTAATGCGCACAACTTGGCGGTATATTTGATTCGTAGACAGGGCGATGAATTGATCGCTACTTACAGCGAGGCAATGCTGCCTTATCTACCAGCTAACGAATCTTCTACAACTGAGGGGCAGAGTGTCCCCGAGAGGCTCCCATGACAGTATTTCTTATCACTGTAGTGATTTTTGCTTTAGTTATCACCGCTATGTCGGTGGGAGTCTTGGCCGGCCGACAGCCAATTAAAGGCTCCTGCGGCGGTATAGGCGCCACGGGCATTACTCAGTCCTGTGAGATCTGCGGTGGTGACCCCCAGCGCTGTGATAGTGAAGAAGCGATGGACAGTAGCGAGCCACAACCAGCCCCACAGTTTTATTCGGCCGACAAGCAATAAGCTCCGCTTTGCTTGCGCTCTCTGTAGCGATTCACTGTAAAACGCTATCACGCTGCCACTGGTATTAGATAAGGACGCGAGGCTTTGCGCTCAGTTCGGGGCTTACTTGATCATTACGCGCTTTTTGTTGGGCTGCGCTATAGCTTTAGCCGTAAACGCAATCGTTTCACTAGCTTAATTGCCTTGATGTCGATGCTCGGCATGGTTATCGGCGTGGCCAGTTTGATCACTGTACTGTCAGTGATGAACGGCTTTTCAGCTGAGTTGCGCCATCGTATTTTATCCCTTGTGCCACATGGTTATGTCGAGTCAAACGGCCCGGGCATAAGTGATTGGCGTCAGCTCGCCGCTGATCTTAAGCAGGCGCCTGCTGTGCTAGCTGTATCACCCTATATCAGCGATAAAGTCATATTCGGCGGTCGTCACCTATTACGTGGTGGGGTCTTGACTGCCATCGATCCACAAAGTGAAGCAGAAGTTTCACGCATGCCAGAGTCGATCATCCTTGGCTCCCTAGATGAGTTGACTGAGACGCCGTTCTCCGTCGTGCTTGGAGCCAGTCTCGCTCGAGTACTGGGCGTCGGCCTTGGGGACCGTCTGGAAGTGACCATTCCTCGTCTCACGGTGAGTCCATTAGGGCTGTTCCCGCGCAGTAAGCGCTTAGTGGTGGTGGCATTGTTCGAAGTGGGTGCTGAGCCTGATTCCTACCAAGCGTATGTATCTTTGCGCACTGGTCAAAAGCTCTTTGGCGGCGGTGATCGAGTGGCGGGTTTACAGCTTAAAACTAAGGATTTGTTTAGCGCGCCGCAAACCCTCAATGCACTCGCCAGCACTCTCCCAGCAGGTCTTAGCGTACGCGATTGGAGCCAGACCCAGGGTTCACTGTTTCGCGCGGTGAAGATGGAAAAGATAATGGTCAGTCTCCTATTGCTCAGCGTGGTTGCGGTGGCGGCCTTCAATATTGTGTCAACCTTGGTCATGTCGGTGGCTGAAAAGCGTCGAGATATCGCGGTGCTGCGCACCATGGGTGCAAGAGCAGGTGGTGTGATGGCCATCTTCGTAGCCCATGGCCTTGGCTTGGCGGGTGTGGGTATTGCCTTGGGCTGCGCTGTCGGCGTGCTCTTAGCCAGTTATATCGCCGAGGTGACTCGTTTCTTTGAGCAATTATTGGGAGTGAAATTGTTCGATCCAAGCGTATATTTCATTAGTGAGTTGCCTTCACAGCTACAGTGGAGTGATGTTGTGACGGTGGTCTTTGCTTCATTCCTGCTGAGTTTGATCGCTACCTTGTACCCCGCCTGGCGGGCGGCCCACATCGCACCAGCTGAGGTCTTGCGCTATGAGTGAAGCGGTGTTGCTGTGTGAGGGACTGAGCCGAGTGTATCGCGACGGCGATCGCAGCGTGCAGGTGCTTGATAATGTGGAGTTTCATTTACGCCCGGGCGAGCGAGTGGCCATTATTGGTGCCTCGGGCTCTGGCAAGTCAACCTTGCTCAATCTCTTGGGTGGGCTCGATGAGCCCAGCTCTGGCCGTGTGGTCATGTCTGGCCAAGATATGGCGCAGCTCTCTGAAGCCGAGCGCTGCCGCCTGCGCAATGAGCGTTTAGGCTTTGTCTATCAGTTTCACCACTTGCTGCCTGAATTCGATGCCCGTGAAAATGTGGCTATGCCATTGTTAATTGGCGGCACTAGTCGCAAGCAGGCCCTCGCCAGTGCCGATGCTATGTTAGAGCGGGTGGGCATGGGGCACCGCCTGAGCCATCGCCCAGGCCAGCTCTCGGGTGGAGAGCGCCAGCGGGTGGCTATTGCTCGCTCCTTGGTGACTCGCCCCGACTGCGTGCTAATGGATGAACCTACAGGCAACCTCGATCCCAAATCCGCCGAGCAACTCTTAGCCCTTATTGATGAGCTGGGGCAGGAGCGGGCGTCTTTTGTTGTGGTTACCCATGATCCGGCAATTGCAGCGCGTATGCACCGCACCCTAGAACTACAGCATGGCCGCTTATTGGAGCTGTCCCAGTGACAAGTGGCGAGTTAGTGCGCGTGGCATGGCGCTATAGCTTCGCCTTTGGCAAGGGGCATCTCTCGACCTTCCTGTCGATGCTCTCCACTTTGGGGCTTATTTTGGCCATCACACTGTTGATTACGGTGTTGTCCGTGATGAATGGTTTTGATAAAGAAATGCGCGAACGGATTTTGTCCCTAGTGCCCCATGTGTCGCTATTGTCTTATCAGGGCTTAGAAGATTGGCCAACGATGGCCCAGCACTTGCTGCAGCAGCCAGAAGTACTCACAGCGCAGCCTTTTGTTCAGTTTGACGCCTTATTTCTCCGCGGCAATGAAATAGAGACTACCCGAGGCTTAGGTTTAGCCGTGGGGGCTACGGCAGAGCCCCAGCAAGGCTTACTCGCAGCTCTCAATGCCACAGAGCTGGAGCGCTTTCGCCAAGATCCCAATGGTTTGATCCTTGGCAGAGCCGTGGCGGAAAACCTATCAGCACAAGTCGGCGACAGTCTCACTGTCATTGCGCCATCTCTTGAGCGCCCAGGTAGTGCGCAGTCAGCTCGTTTTGCCACAACCACGCTCTCCGCGATTCTTGATACCGGCACTGAACTCGATCAGATCACCGCCATAGTGCACATTGAGCAGGCATCAGAGATTGCTGGTTTACATGGTGCTGTGAGTGGGCTGCAGCTCAGTGTTAGTGATATTTTTTCTGTTACCCGCATTGCTTGGGAATTGGTTCAGGAGCTGCCGCCAGGCTTTTATGCCAGCAACTGGATGCAAACCCACGGCAACCTCTATGCGGCGATTCAACTATCTCGCGATTTGGTTTCTATTTTGCTGTTTTCCATTATCGGCGTGGCGGCATTCAACGTGGTGTCATCGCTGGTTCTAGTGGTCTTTGACAAGCAAGGCGATATCGCCATTTTGCGTACACTGGGTGCTTCCAGTACTGACATTGCATGGATTTTTGTTCTGCAAGGGGGCTTGATTGGCCTTGTCGGTGTCGCAGTGGGTTGCACTTTAGGTGTGCTCAGCAGTCTTCTGGTGCCCAGTGCCGTCGCGGCTTTGGAGCACTTACTCAATTTACGCTTCTTAAGTACAGATGTCTATCCAGTGTCTTTTCTGCCAGTTGATGTCTTGGCTAGCGATGTACTGATAGTGGGGGGAGTGGCTTTTGCTATGTGTGTCTTAGCGGCAATTTACCCCGCACGCCGTGCAGCAGGCTTGGCGCCAGCGCAGATTCTGAATCAGGAAATCAGCTAAGTAGCATGCTCTTTAAGTCTTAGCGATGTAGCGGACTGTATTATGAGCCTTGGCTGCTTGCCATCACAGTGTGCAGGGCTGATTGAGTCAACCTTGCTGTAGCCGTTATTTGCCTTCATTGGCATGCCCTGTAGTGCGCGCCTTGCGTTTTGCAGCGCGGACTTTCCACATGGATACCACGCGCCAGCGCCACAGCATGCTGATGATAAAATAGCCCATGGAGCCAAAAAATAAGCCACAAATCAGGCAGCCCAGTAGAAACGGTTCCCAAATGGCGAGCAAGTTGCTGGAGAGCCATTCCCAGCTAAGATCAAACTCCACCGATTGCACTGGCACATCAATTAATAAGGCGCCGACTTTGTAGGCCATATAAAAAATTGGTGGCATGGTCAGTGGGTTAGTCACCCAGATTAGGCTGATAGAGATCGGCAAATTACAGCGCAATAGGATAGCCAGTAGCGCGGCGATTACCATCTGCCCGGGAAGGGGAACAAAGGCAACAAACAGGCCGACAAAAAAAGCCATAGAGGCTGAATAGCGGTTGATGTGCCACAAATTCGACTCATAAATCCATTCCCCAAGCACACCTAATGCTTTGATCTCACGTATGCGTGCAGGGGAGGGCACCAATTGTTTCAGGGTATGCTTGGGCATCAGTTGGTTGAAATGGACGTGTGATCTCAGTGCGGCAAGTGTTTGACTGTTATCACGATAGCGAATCGTGTTTAACAGCCGACATGGACGCCTATTATGCCCCTTAATTTCATCCATTCATACAGATGCAAGTTTGCTTAGCTAGCTTAGCCCTTGGGCTCTTAATCAGTGCTTGGCTCAGTGAACTGCCATCGCTGCCATGGGCGGTATTGGCAGCTCTGGGCTCAGTGCTGTGCTGCTGGCTCGGCCGAATAGCTATCAAGGCCGAACAGTGGGCCGCCCCTTATCTAGTCGCCTGCTCTTTTATCACTGGCTTAAGCTTGGGTTTATTAATGGGCGTGCTGCATGGCACTCAATTACTGAGCCATCAACTACCGCAGGACTGCGTGCGCAGCCTGCTGCAGGTCCAAGGGCGCATCATCTCACTGCCACGTGTCACTGTGTTTAGAGAGCAACAGCGCCAGCAGCGTTTTGAGTTTGCGGTGGAACACTTAAGTCCCGCTTACTGCAGTGCTCCGAAACGTCTGCTGCTAGCTTATTACGGCGATGCCGACTTGCTGCCCGGTGAGCGCTGGCAATTTGAACTGCGCCTTAAAAGGCCTTGGGGTATGGTCAATCCTGGCTCCTTTAATATGCAGTCTTGGTTCGCCAGCAGTGGTATCCATGCCACAGGCAGTGTTCGCAAAGCTACGGCAGTAAAACTACCATCTAGCCTGTCGTTGGCAAATTTTCACCACCGCGTCAGAGCAGGTATTACGGCCAAAATAGCCGCCCTGGAGTTAACACCCGAATCACGGGCGGTACTACAAGCAGTGACTGTGGCAGACCGCAGTGGCATCGATAGCAGTTTGTGGCGCCTATGCCAGCATTTTGGCGTCAATCACCTCTTAGTTATTTCTGGCCTGCATATTGGCTTAGTGGCCCTGGTGGGCTTTGCTCTAGGGCGAGTACTGGCGCTGCCCCTCTTGTTAATGGGCTACCAGCGCAGTGCACTTATCTTTCCCAGTGTCTTGGCTTTACTCTTAGCCACGGCTTATACCGCTCTAGCGGGCTTTAGTTTGGCCACAGTGCGCGCGCTTACTATGTTGGCTTGTGTTGTAGTGGCAAGCTTGTGTGCTCGCGCCGCCGGATCTTGGCGCAATTTATTGCTAGCAGCAGCGCTGTTGCTGATTGTTAATCCTTTAGCAGGGCTCAGCAGTGGCTTCTGGCTGTCCTTTGCTGCAGTGGCCTGCTTACTCTGGCTGGCGCTATGGCAAAGCCAGACTCGACTTTGGTGGCAGGCGGCTGCGACCCATGGCTATATGGCCTTGGCAATGCTCCCTTTATGCGCGTGGTGGTTCGGTGGCTTTAGTCAGCTCGCAGCGCCGTCTAACTTGTTGCTGGTGCCCTTATTGGGCTTTTATGTGGTGCCGCTGGCCCTCTGCGCCACGGCACTATCTCTGGCTGGCTTGGCAGCTGCGCAGACACTCTGGCTGTGGGCTGCATGGCCCTTAGAATACTTAATTCCAGCGGCATATGCGCTCGATAGTGCACAACCACAATGGCTCTATCGAAATCTCAGCCCTGGGCCACTGGCCGCCTGCATTGGCTTGGCTGCGGTCGCGATGGCTGCGCTTCCCAATAACTGGCGTATGCGCTTATTACTGCCGGTCTTTTTGCTGCCCTTAGTGATCATGCCGCGGCAGGCTCGACTGGCAAATGATGAAGCTGTTCACTTACTATTTATTGATGTGGGGCAGGGCAATGCGGTGTTGTTGTATAACAAGCACCATGCCTTGTTGTATGACACCGGAGGTGGCGTGCCAGGCAATTACACAGTTGCCGAGAGCGTTATTATCCCGCTATTGCGTGAACGGGGTATTGCCAAACTCGACACCTTGATTGTCAGTCACGCCGATAGTGACCATAGTGCAGGCCTCCTAGATCTAATGGATCGAGTGCCGGTTGCAGCCTTAAAAACCGGCATAGAACCGCTCCATAGCTTTCCTCAGCAAGCCTGCCGAGCGGGTTCTGCCTGGCAGTGGCCCGGCAGCTCGGTCAGATTTCGTGTTTTGGCCCCAGCCAATGAGCGCGGCTTGAGTCGCAATAACGGCTCCTGTGTTTTGCAGATCCACATTGCTGATCGAGGCATATTGCTTGCGGGTGATATTGATGTCGATCGAGAGCGGGCATTAGTGCGCTATTGGGGCGAGGATTTGCGCAGTGATTGGTTGTTAGCAGCCCATCACGGCAGTGCTTCGTCGAGCGCTTACGCGTGGCTGAAAACAGTCCAGCCACAGCACATAGTGTTTAGCCATGGCTATGCCAATCGCTTTGGGCACCCGCACCCGGAGGTCTTGCGTCGTAGTCGGCAAATTGGAGCAGAGCTACATTCAACCGCAGAGCAGGGCGCCATAGAGTTAATCTTTGCAGCAGACTTTCCCCCGCAAGTCATTAAACACCGCCACTTGCGGCGCTTTTATTGGATGTAGTGCTGCCTTAGTTTCTCCCCATCTAGCGCTATGCGTATAATGGGCCCATTATTTATGTGATGGGGCCTAGGTGTGCTTGAATTAGTGACGGCCGGGGGTTGGCTAATGCTGCTAATCCTGTTTTCTTCGGTGCTGGCAGTGGCAATTTGTATAGAGCGACTGTATACACTGAATCCGAAAAAAATTGTTCCACCACACCTGCTAGCTACGGTGTGGAAACAGCTCAAAGCGGGTGAACTGAATGCCGCGAAAATCAAAGCTCTCAAAGAGTCATCGCCTCTAGGCTGTATTCTCGCGGCGGGCTTAAGTAATGCTCGCCATGGCCGTGAAGTGATGAAAGAGAGTATCGAGGAGGCGGCCAGTCATGTGGTTCACGACCTCGAGCGCTATTTAAATACTTTGGGTACGATCGCTGCTATCGCGCCCTTGTTAGGCCTACTTGGCACGGTTGTAGGCATGATCAAGGTATTTGCCGAGATCATGGCTCAGGGTACGGGCAATGCCAGTGCTCTGGCAGGCGGTATTTCTGAAGCCTTGATTACAACAGCCGCCGGTCTCTGTGTGGCAATTCCTGCACTGGTTATGCACCGCTATTTTAGTGGTCGCATTGACGGCATTGTTGTGGGCCTGGAACAGGAGACCATCAAATTGGTCAATGCTTTGCATGACAGCGAATTTCAGGATGTGCGCAGTTGAAGTTTCGTCGCCGAGCTCAAGAAGACCTAGGGCTCAACCTGACACCACTGATTGACGTGGTATTTCTTCTGCTCATATTTTTTATGGTTTCAACCACTTTTACGCGTGAAACCCAATTGAGCATAGATCTACCGCAAGCGACCGGTTCTGCTCGGGAAAGCCATGACAAGCAAGTCGAAATCTTAATTGATGAAGCCGGCCGCTACCGAGTCAATGGCCAGAAATTAGTGGATCAGCGCCTGCGCACACTGCAGGCGGCCATTTACAAGATCGCTGCCGGTGATACCACACTGCCCATGTTAATCACTGCCGATGCGCAGTCTTCACATGAGTCGGTGGTGCGAGCCATGGATGCCGCTGGGCAAATGGGCTTTATACATTTGAGTATTACTACACAGCAACCCGCAGATTAGCCTGCGGCATTAGAGTGAGATTTTAATGGCAAGTAAACACGGCCACGGCCGGCAGCCACAAGCAAATGACTGGCAGCTCTATCGTCGTTTAATGAGCTATGTGCTGCCTTACTGGTACATATTTGCCTTCAGTCTTGGCGGATTTATCATTTATTCGATGGGCAACGTCTTGCTGGCGGACTTGATGCAGTTTTTGCTCGATTCGCTCAATGACTCCGACCAAGCTGACTCAGGCATTGTGGCTGGCTTTGCCTATCGGGTCTGGGACATCGGCGATATGAGCAAGCTTGAGTTTGCCCGGGTTGCCGTGCCGGTCGCTATGGTGGTGTTGGCATCGACCCGGGCCATGGGCTTCTTTGTCGGCACCTACTTTATGAACCACATCGCGCGCAATTTAGTTCACAAGCTGCGCTGCCAGCTCTTTGACAAGATGCTTCAGGCTCCTAGCGCCTATTATGACACCTATAGCCAGGGCGTGTTGATCTCCAAGATTACCTACAACGTTGAGCAGGTCACTGGCGCAGCAACTAAAGCACTGAAGATCGTTGTGCGTGAAGGTCTCACAGTGGTGGCTTTGCTGGGCTACATGCTCTACTTGAACTGGCGTTTGTGCCTAGTGTTTTTTGCCGTAGCTCCACTGATTGCCTTGGTTGTGACAGTGGTCGGCAAGCACTTCCGTCGCTATAGCCGGCGTATCCAGTCATCGATGGGCGATGTCACTCAGGTGAGCAACGAAAGTATCGGCGCTTATAAAGAAGTGCGGCTCTTTGGCGGCCAAGCTCAGCAGGGTGAGCGCTTTCGCAGTGCCAGTGAATACAATATTAACCAGAGTTTGAAACTGGCTTTTGCTGACGCACTGAGTACTCCGGTAATTCAAACCTTGCTGGCCACAGCCCTCGCTGCGCTGGTGTGGTTCGCCTTAAACCCTAGTATTTTAAGTGGTTTCAGCGCCGGTTCACTGGTCGCTTTTTTAACCGCCGCTGGCCAGCTGGGCAAGCCGATTCGTCAGCTCAGTGGTATACAGAGCGTCATTCAGCGCGGCTTGGCAGCTTGTGAAGATATCTTCGATCAGCTCGATCAAGAGTCTGAAATTGACAACGGCAGCTATCAAGTTGAACGAGCCGAGGGGCGCATTGAGTTTCGCGACCTTAGCTTTGCTTATCCAGGTACTGAGCAGAATGTCTTGTCGCAGATTAATCTTGAGATCCCTGCTGGTGACACAGTGGCTTTGGTGGGGCGCTCTGGCAGCGGCAAAAGCACCATCGTGCAATTGCTGGCCCGTTTTTATCCGGTGGAGCAAGGCACTATCCTTTTAGACGGAAAGCCCTTGCCAGACTACCAACTGGCCAACCTGCGCCAGCAGCTGGCCATGGTGTCTCAGGATGTGACCCTGTTTCACGATACGGTGTATAACAACATTGCTTATGGCTGTTTGGCTGATACCGATCGCGATACCGTGATGGCCGCGGTGGAGTTGGCCAACGCAAAGCACTTTATTGAGCAGTTGCCCGAAGGCTTTGACACTATGCTCGGTGATGATGGTGGCGGTTTGAGTGGCGGTCAGCGTCAGCGCATCGCTATTGCCCGAGCAATTTTAAAAGATGCCCCCATTCTGATCTTAGATGAGGCGACATCAGCCCTAGATAATGAGTCTGAACACCGTATCCAGCGCGCTTTGGAAAATGTGATGTCCGATCGCACCACAGTGATCATCGCTCACCGCCTATCGACGGTGGAGCGAGCCGACCACATTGTGGTGATGGATGAGGGGCGTATTGTTGCCAAGGGCAGTCATGCCGAATTGCTGCAGCAAAACGGTCTCTATGCTCAGCTTTATCATCAGGAGTTTAGCGATTAATGTCTGTGGCCCATCGCTTGGAGAGGGCTTGGTACGCTAAGGCTCCTTGGTTATGGCTGCTGCGGCCTCTAGAGTTTTTATTCCGCGCCATTACTTATTTGCGACGCAGCTTGTACCGCCGAGGCTGGCTCAGTAGTTACCGGGCTTCGGTACCAGTGGTGATAGTGGGCAACATCACTGTCGGTGGCACCGGCAAAACCCCTATCGTCATTGCTCTACTGGAAGCTTTGCAGGCGGCAGGCCTGCGCCCAGGAGTTGTCAGTCGTGGTTACGGTGCCAAAGTGGGCAAGACCCCACATGTCCTGAGCCAATCCAGTACCGCTGAACAGGCGGGAGATGAACCACTACTCATATACAAGCGCACCGGAGCTCCTTGTGTGGTAGCCCCTAATCGGGCAGCAGCGGTAGCTGAGTTAGAGCGCCGCTTTAGTCCCGATATTATTATCTCTGACGACGGCCTGCAGCATTATGCTTTGCAGCGCGACTTTGAAATAGCTGTGCTGGACAATGAGCGGCGTGTTGGCAATGCCATGTGCCTACCTGCTGGGCCTTTGCGGGAGTCTGCGCAGCGCCTATCAACGGTGGATGTTGTCCTCTATCGCGGTAGTAGCTCTGCAGATAATGGTGTGCAATATATGCCAGGAGCGCTAGTTAATTTAGCTGATCAGCGCAGCCTGGCATTTAGCCAGCAGTCGATAGCATCCAAAGTCTATGCTGTGGCAGGGATTGGTCAGCCGGAGCAGTTTTTTAGCAGCTTGCGCTCTGCGGGTTTTGAGCTGATTGAGCGGCGCTTCCCCGATCATCATCTGTATCAAGCGGCTGAGCTAGAGGCCTTGCAGGATCACCCAATTATCATGACTGAAAAGGACGCGGTAAAATGTCAGCACTTAGCGCAGGAACTCATCGCTCAAGCTTGGTTTTTACGCATAGATGCGCGCCTACCGGAGTCACTTTGCCAAGCAGTGCGGGGTTTACTTCCTGAGCAGAAAGGCTGAGCTGGGCCTAGTGCATGGTTAATATATGGCGCGATTGATTATTTTATTCCTGTTTCACTGGGAATCCACCGCAAGTTTTTAAGAGAGAGTCCATGTCCTTCACTGTTGTTATTCCGGCCCGCTTTGGGTCAAGCCGATTACCCGGTAAGCCTTTGCTGGAAATCGGCGGCTTAGCTATGATTCAGCGCGTGTGGCAGCAGGCTAAAAAAAGTGACGCTCAGCGGGTGATTATCGCCACAGATGACCAGCGCATTTATTCACATGCTGAGTCTTTTGGCGCTGAGGTCTGTCTCACTGATAGCGAGCACCCTTCGGGGACTGACCGCTTGCAGCAAGTGGTCAGCATGATGGCCTTCGAGCAGGATCAAATAGTGGTCAATGTGCAGGGTGACGAGCCATTGATACCCCCTGCAGTAATTAATCAGGTGGCTGCCAATCTACAACAGCATAGAGACGCATCTATTGCGACACTGTGTGAGCCGATTGACTCTGTCGAGGTCCTCATGGACCCCAATGCGGTAAAAGTTGTTGCGGATGAGCGAGGCAGGGCACTGTATTTTAGCCGTGCGCCGATACCCTGGCCCCGAGAGCAGTTTAGCGCTGTTGATAAGACGATGCCCGCGGGCCAACATTGGTTTCGCCATATCGGCATCTATGCTTATCGCTGCGGTTTTTTACAGCGTTACATCACTTGGTCGCCCGCGCCACTGGAACAGCTGGAGCAGTTAGAACAGTTACGCGCCTTGTATCATGGCGAAATTATTCATGTGAGCACAGCCTGTGAGAATGTGCCTGCCGGCGTTGATACTCCGGCGGATTTAGCACGGCTGCAAGCTTTGTTTAAGGAGTAGTAAATTGAGTCTGTCACCAACCACTGTACTCTTTGTTTGCCTGGGAAATATTTGTCGCTCGCCCACCGCTCATGGCGTATTTGAGCAATTAGTGATGGAGCGAGGGCTCGGCGATCAGATCACTGTGGACTCTTGCGGAACGGCCGACTGGCATAGTGGTAAGGGGCCAGATCCTCGCACTGTGGCTGAAGCGAAGAAGCGCGGCTATGATCTGAGCTCCTTGCGTGCTCGGCAAGTCGAGGCCAGTGATTTTAAAGATTTTGATTACATTATCGCCATGGATAGCAGTAACTTGGCTGATTTAAAAGCCATGCAGCCCGCTGATTTTAGCGGTCGGCTCGCTTTATTCTTAGATTTCGCCCCCGAACTTGCCGAGCGGGAAGTACCTGACCCTTACTATGGCGAGCACGAGGGTTTTAGCCATGTGCTGGACTTGGTAGAACAGGCCAGCGCCGGCTTGCTAAGTGATATTTTGAATGCACCTGGAAACTAATTTCCCCCTAGCTGGCAGCAACACTCTCGCTCTACACGCCACTGCTAAGGCTTTTGTCCGGCCCAGCAGCGATGCGCAAATTAGCCAGGCCTTAGACTGGGCCAGGGCAGAGGGCCTTGCAGTATTACCCTTAGGTGAGGGGAGTAACATTGTACTTGCCGGTGATTTGGACCTTAGCGTGCTACAACTTGCCACCCAAGGTCGGGAACTGCTCAAGCAGAGTGAGCAGGACGTCTTGCTGCGTGTGCAGGCAGGTGAAAATTGGCATCAATTGGTGCAGTGGACTTTGCAGCAAGGCTACTATGGCTTAGAAAATCTAGCTCTCATTCCCGGTACAGTTGGCGCCGCGCCGATACAAAATATTGGTGCTTATGGGGTCGAATTAGAGCGTTTTGTCTCTGCTGTTCACGGCATCGATCTTGTTAGCGCTGAGCGCTTTTCCTTAAGTGCCAAGGAATGTTGCTTCAGTTACCGAGACAGCATTTTTAAACAAGCACTGCGTGACAAAGTACTGATTACCGCGGTAGACCTGCGGCTTTCCCGACAGGCCTCTGCCGAGCTTAGCTACCCGGCACTGCAAGCTGCTTTGCAAGAGCGCGGCTTATGTGAGCCCACACCATTAGAGATATTTAGCGCTGTGGTCGCACTGCGGCGATCGAAATTACCCGATCCGGCAATCGAAGCCAATGCCGGAAGTTTTTTTAAAAATCCACAACTTGATGCCTCGCAGTTTCTGAGACTACAGCAGCAGTTTCCACAGATGCCTAGTTATCCCTTGCTAGATGGCGGCGCAAAAGTCCCCGCGGCTTGGTTAATTGAGCACTGTGGCTGGAAAGGTAAGAAAAGTGAGGGGGTCGGAGTCCACCCGGGGCACGCTTTAGTCTTGGTTAATTACTCCGCTAAAGATGGCAAGTGCATACTCAATTTAGCTGCGAATATCGTAAAGTCAGTAGAGCAGCGCTTTGGAATTAGGCTAGAGATTGAGCCGCGGGTATACGGCGCAGAAACAGGAAGCCCTTAGTTTGGAGAGCTTCGATCACAAATCCTTCGTGCAGCGCTTAACCACGCGCCCTGGCATTTATCAGATGTATGATGCTGATGGTGAGTTGCTCTACGTTGGTAAAGCTAAAAACCTGCGCAATCGAGTGGGTAGCTATTTTCGCGCTAGTGGTTTGAGCACTAAAACCATGGCTCTAGTGAGCCGTATACAGGACATTCAGGTGACAGTGACATCCACCGAAGTGGATGCACTGCTGCTAGAACATAATCTGATTAAGTCCCACCGGCCGCCCTATAACATCCTGCTGCGAGATGACAAATCTTACCCTTATATCTTTCTTTCTACCGAGGATAAATATCCGCGCTTAAGCATGCACCGTGGGCCAAAGCGCCGTAAAGGCAGTTACTTCGGGCCTTACCCCAGCGCCGCTGCAGTGCGCGATTCACTGCATTTTCTACAGAAAGTATTCAAGGTGCGCCAGTGCGAGGACAGTTATTTTCGAAATCGTTCCCGGCCTTGCCTGCAACATCAAATCGATCGCTGCACCGCGCCTTGTGTCAATTTGGTCAGCCCGGAAGATTATGCTGAACAAGTCGAAAACACTCGATTGTTCCTTAACGGGAAGTCCAATGAGCTGATGGTGCGCCTAGCTGATGACATGGAGCAGGCCGCGGCGGCTTTAGAGTATGAAAAGGCAGCGATCTATCGCGATCAGCTAGGTCAGCTCCAGCACGTGCAGGCCACCCAAGGTATTGAGGGCAGTAGTGGTGATCTCGATATATTAGCGGCTGCCGTCGATCGCGGCCGAGCTTGTGTACAGGTTCTTTTTGTCCGCAATGCACGAGTGCTCGGCAGTAAAAGCTATTATCCCCCCTTAAAGTTGGAAGAGACTGACAGCGAAGTCCTAGCGGCTTTTCTACCCCAGTACTATCTCTCAGCTAGTCGCCCGATTCCTGCGGATATTATCGTTAACGCACTGCCGGAAGATGTAGATACCTTAATTGAAGCATTTTCCGCTGAGGCGGGTAGACAAGTGCGAATTCGCCAGCGAGTCCGTGATACCCGCGCCCGATGGTTGCAGTTGGCCCTGCAAACAGCCCAAACTAACTTGGTGGCCCATCTCGCGGGCCGTCAATCCACTTTAGAGCGCGTTCAGTCTCTGCAGGATGTCCTGCAACTGCCGGACTTGCCTGAGCGCATGGAATGCTTTGATATTAGCCACAGCTCAGGTGAGGCGACAGTGGCCTCCTGTGTGGTCTTTGATCAAAATGGCCCGCGCAAATCGGATTACCGTAAATTCAATATCGAGGGTGTTGCCGCGGGGGACGACTACGCGGCTATGCAACAGGCTCTGGAGCGGCGCTACAAGCGTTTGCAAAGTGGGGAAGGGGCTTTACCGGATATTCTCTTTATCGACGGCGGCAAGGGGCAGGTGTCCCAGGCCATGTCGGTACTAGAAGACTTGCAGATCAAGGGTGTTATGGTAGTGGGTGTTGCCAAAGGGCATACTCGCAAAGCGGGTTTTGAAACCCTCGTAATGGGTGACAGCGGTCGCGAGCAACAATTGCCAGGTGACAGTGCCGCTTTACACTTAATACAGTATATTCGAGACGAGGCGCACCGTTTTGCCATTACCGGACACCGAGCGCGTCGTGATAAGACCCGTAAACAGTCCTTACTTGAGGGTATTCCCGGCGTCGGGGCTAAGCGTCGTCGTGAATTGTTGCGACATTTTGGTAGTGCGCAAGGGGTAAAAAATGCCAGCGTGGATGAGCTAAAGAAAATCACTGGTATCAGTGCCACACTGGCGCAACAAATATATGACCATCTGCATGGCAGCGCAGATTAGTTAAGGAGATATGGCTTGACGATTAACGTACCCAATGCGCTAACCATGATGCGGATAGTGCTTATCCCCGTACTGGTTGTGGTGTTTTATTTGCCGTTCCAGCATCATTTATTAGTTGCTGCCGGTATTTTCACGGTTGCTGCTATCACCGACTGGTTTGATGGTTACCTGGCGCGACGACTTGGCCAAATGACCAGTTTTGGTGCCTTTTTAGACCCAGTAGCTGATAAATTAATGGTGTCGGTAGCCTTGGTGTTATTGGTGGAGCGCCACGACACCATGATTTTTACTTTGGCAGCCTGCGTAATCATTGGTCGCGAAATAGTTATCTCAGCTCTGCGTGAATGGATGGCTGAGCTCGGTCAGCGTACTTCCGTTGCTGTCTCTTACATAGGTAAAATAAAAACCACTTTTCAGATGTTGGCCATTATTGGTTTGCTGGCAGTCGATCCCGCAACGGACGAGGGCTGGTTACTGGCACTGTCCTATTTAATGCTCTACAGCGCAGCGGTCTTGACTTTATGGTCGATGATCATCTATCTTCGCGCCGCACGAGATGTGATTCGTGGGCAATAAATTCAGAAATATCAGCCAGTTATAAAAATATTCTGACTTTATCCTTGACTGTTGCGGCGTAATTCATACAATAGTCGGCCTTCACCCAGTGAAGCGTGTTTGCGGGAATAGCTCAGTTGGTAGAGCGCAACCTTGCCAAGGTTGAGGTCGCCGGTTCGAACCCGGTTTCCCGCTCCAATTTCCAGATGCAACATCTTGCTCTGGTTCGGTAGAGAACAAGTTCTCAGTTCTCCATCTCTTAAAGGCTCGGTGGTAGAGTGGTTATGCAGCGGACTGCAACTCCGTGTACGCCGGTTCGATTCCGGCCCGAGCCTCCATTATTTATTTGTTAGCACATCAGTAATTTTTCAAAACCAATCACGCCTTTATTGGTGACGAGATTGGTCTTAGTCCATTAGTTAAAAAAATTGCGATCTTAGCGCAGGCTCTAGCTTGTCTTGGCAGCTTATGCTCAGTATTAGCGCCCGAATACGCGGTGACTATAGCTGCCAAGACATGAGGCTATTTAGGGGAGTAGTGCTAGCTCCCGTTGAATTTCCTCTGCTGTTGGTCTTAATTGGGCCAGCCCCTTTCGCTGCCGGCGTAGTCCTAGGTAGTAGAGAATTGGTGATGCAATAAAGATTGATGAACTGGTGCCAATAACTACAGCGAAAAGCATGGGTATAGCAAAGCTCGAAACTGCCGCTCCACCGGCAATCGCCATCGGCAGAAGCGCCAAAATAGTGGTTAGCGAGGTAAATACGGTGCGAGTTAAGGTTGAAGAAATGCTTTCGTTTAAAAGTTCTAGCATTGGTTTTTGTGGTGTTAATCGCATATTTTCACGGATTCGATCAAATACAACCACTTTGTCGTTCACCGAGTAGCCCATCAAAGCCAGTAGCGCAGCAACAGCCGTCAGGTTGAATTCAAGCCCTGATAGTGCGAAAAAGCCGATCGTTTTGGTCAGGTCTAATGCAATTGTCACTGTCGCTGCCCAAGCGAAATGCGATTCAAATCGCAGCCATAGGTAGGCGAGCATGCCGGCGCCGGCGAGTATAATTGCTAAAATCGTGGCATCGCTGAAACCTCCGCTCACCTTCGGCCCGACCATGTCCACTTTAGGGAATTCTGCACTTGGCTCTATGGAGCTGACTGCTTTCTTGAGCATGACGACCGAACTTTCTGAGCCATCCTGTGCTGTTGCTAGACGGATGAGAAAGCGGCCCTCAGTGCCTACTTCTTGGATAGCTGCATTATTTAAATGGTGACTCTCCAGCGAGCTTCGCAGTTGCTCCACGCTAAGGCTTGAAGCCTGTACTTCAACGACAGTACCACCGGTAAAATCAACGCCGTACTTGAGCCCAGGCTGCACAAATAAAACCACTGCCGCAATGGATAGTACTGCCGAGGCACAGAGGCCTAGCACGCGCCCTCGCATGAAGTTCAGGCCTTGCTCACTTAGTCGATCAACAAAAGCAAGCCCTGAAATTATCAAAGGCTCCCGTTTGCGATCACGGATCAGCCACTCCATGGTTAGGCGAGTGATAGCAATTGCGGTAAATAGCGAGGTCACTAAGCCGATACCAATAGTGACGGCAAAACCGCGGACTGGGCCACTACCAAAGAGGAATAGTAAGCTCACTGCAATCAAGGTAGTAAGGTTGGAGTCGATAATAGTTCGGTAAGCTTTGCCAAAACCCTCTTGGAGAGCTAGGAAGGCTGCTTTACCCTGGCGCGATTCTTCCCGTATCCGCTCATTAATCAGGATATTGGCATCAACCGCGATACCGATAGTAAGGATGATCCCGGCAATGCCTGGCAGCGTTAGCGTTGCGCCAAGACAGCTCAAAACACCAAAGATTAAGCCTATATTTAGTAGCAGTCCTACACAGGCAATGAGTCCCCAGCGCCCGTAGAGGCCTAGCATGAAGGCGAAAACTAAAGCTGCACCTAGCAGACCCGTACTGAGCCCCATAGCAATGGCATCACTGCCCAGGTCGGGGCCAACACTGCGTTCTTCTACAACCTGTAAGGGGGCGGGCAAGGCACCGGCGCGGAGCAGTAGGGCTAACTTACTGGCTTCTGCAGTGCTAAAAGCGCCACTGATTTCTCCGCTGGCTCCAATAGCACTGCGAATGACTGGAGCTGTCAGTACCTTTCCATCGAGCACAATGGCTAGGGCCCGGCCAATATTGTCTCGGGTCATATTGCCAAATATTCGCGCTCCTTGGTCATCTAGTTTGAAAGTGACGACTGGCTGATTGCTCTCAGGGTTAAAGGCCATACGCGCATCACGGATATGTTCCCCGGTCATAGCAATATGTTTTTCTAAGCGATAGAGCCGGTCCTCATCAGCCCCTGCTAGGGTGATCGTTGCCTGAGCTTGAGATGTCGGGCGGGCGACCCACTGAAAGGTCATTTTGGCCGTGGTGCCGAGTAAGTCACGGATCTCGCTCGGGTCTGCCACGCCCGGCATCTGCACTAGAATGCCGTCGCTGCCCTGGCGAGTGATGCTGGGTTCTACTAAGCCCGTTTCATCGAGCCTTCTTCTGACAACCTCAAGGCTTTTCTCGACCGCATCTTGAGCAATACGGCTCTGCCAAGTATCAGTCATCGTTATAATAAGCTTGTTAGCGCTGGAGCTGAGATTAAAGCGCCTGATGCCATCCGCTTCCGATTGAATTACATTGCGCGCAATGTTGAGTGCCTCAGGCAATCGTTCAGCTTGCATAACTTGTAGCTCAAGCCCCTGACTCTTACTTTGGGCGGCCTCAAAACGAATACCTTTCTCGCGAAGAGCTCTGCTAAGTTCTGTACTCAGTGCAAGGTATTCACTTTCAAATAGTTCTTGGCTATCTACTTCTAAGAGTAAGTGTGAGCCACCCCGAAGGTCTAAACCTAGGGACAGCGTGTTTTCTTGGTACCAAAGGGGCAATTTGCTCAATAAGTGACTGGGAAGAAGGTTCGGCAATGCGCTCAGTAAGCCGAGCACAACTACCAGGCTGTAGATAACAGCCCGTGATCGAAGTGATTTCATTGAAAATCCTCAAAGAAATTTAACTATCCAAGATGACTGCCAAATGCACAGCCATAGCTATAGGGGGAGTTAAACGAGAGGAGGTGCGCGCAGCTGTGGGCTCAGAAATAGGACGAATGATCTGAGCGCTGGCGCATAGGCAGTAATCGCGCCCGAGGCCGCGCTAAGCTCAGCGAATAAGAGCAGGGAGCCCTGATGCCATAAATCAGGAAAATCAGAATGATCATCAGCTGAGTTGTTGCTCTGCAAACGAGCATTGATAAGCCTGATCGATTGCTGATGATTGAGCAGAGCCAGACTACTGGGCTCGCCATCAAAGCCATGCTTTGACTGGGGAAAATAAGACTGCTGATAGCTAAGGGAACTGAGAAAAATAAGCAGCAATGCCAGTAGTGGCGTCACTACAAGTGGCAATCGGGCAGGCCCGCCATCTAAACGGCAATGAGTGTTAGACACGCTGCAATCTCAAAGAGCTAAGTTGTGCTTCAGTATCAGAGTAACCTAAGCGATCATGCTTTTATAGCTGGTAAGAGAAATATCTTGTCTAGGTGCTTAGCCTCTTACTAGTATTTACTAAAACCAGCCCTCTAAAACCCCAGGTAGTGGATTTATAACCATGCATCAACTCATCTTGATCGCCTTACTCATAGGTATTTTGAGCCTGCCCAAAGCAACGCTGCCAGACTTTATAGCAGAGGTGGTAGCGGTTGATGCCGGTGATTGCGTCGAAGTCCTTGATCAGAGCAGGACTCGGCAAACTGTGTGCTTGCTTGGTGTCCTTGCACCAGAAGTGGGGCAGCCCTATGGCGATGAGTCGAGAGCGCGCCTTAATTCGCTAGTACTTGGCAGAGAGGTTTTGATCGAGTCGGTGCGCAAGAAAGCTCCGGCTTTGCTGATGGCTAAGGTCTGGGTGGAGCCGGCGGATTGTGCTTCCTGTGGCAAGACCCTTGATGTGAATCACGCCCAGTTGTTGGCCGGGATGGCACGCTGGAATCCCTCTCATGCAAAACTGCTCTCAGCCGAGGAGGGCGGCCGCTATCCTTCAGCTGAAGAAGAGGCTAGAAAGCGACAGTGGGGGCTGTGGTCTGACGCAGAGAATGCGGCCCCATAAGTAGCTTTACAGACTTGATGCGCTCCTCATTCATCATTACTGCTGGTAAGTGCAGAAATAATGCTGTTTTTTTGGCATTTCAAAGCCCAGCGTTATTAGCTAACCTGTAGTGATAGCTGCTTTTTTATAGTTAAGTAAGCGGCGAAACTTGCCTTTACCTAAGTCATCAAACTTGTTTAAGGAATTGCTGAATGTTTAAGAAAACTCTTGCCCTTGCGGTGCTGACAGCTTCAGTGGGTTCATATGCTCAGACAGCTGACTCAGGTTTTTATCTACTGACAGATCTCGGTTATGGTAAAGCTAGGGATGTGGCAAGTAAGTCTGATGTGGACGCGATGCTGGTGGGGGGCTTTGCCGATTTTGGCATTGCTGTTTTTGACGGCAGGTCAAGTCTTGATGATTCAGATTTTACCTTTAGTGTCGGTGCCGGCTACCAATTTAACCGCTATTTTGCGCTCGAGCTTGCCTATGTTGATCTCGGTGAGTTCGAGTACAAGGCTAGGGGCACTATAAGTGATGGTGTTGCGACAGAGCATACTAAAATTTCACTTAGTCATGAGGTTCAGGCGATTTCTCTTTCAGCCATTGGCTCTTACCCATTTAGCGATAGCTTGAGTGGCTATGTCAAAGGCGGGGTGATGGTCTCAGACATGGATCTTAAGGCTAAGGTCTCACTGCCTGGTTTAGGAGTTTCAGAAAGCTTTAAGGATGATGAGACAGACGAAGATTTCCACTTAGGCCTTGGCATGCAGTACGACGTGAATGAACTGTGGGCAATCACTGCGGAGTATTCTCGGATTTTTGATCTTGGTACACGCGATCTAGGAGAGTCAGATTACGACCGCTTCAGCATTGGTTTTAAGTACCGCCTATAAGGTATGAGTATCTTCACCGAGCAAGCTTTTTAGTTTGCTGGTTGTTGTTTGCTTGTAGCTCATATTGACTTGCTGCTCTGCTCAACTCAGGCTAAGTAGCCCTAAGGCACAGTCAATTAAGGATAAAAAATAATGCAAATAGGTATGACGCTGCCATTGATGGAGCCCGAGGTGGACGGGCCGCTTTTGGAAGCATGGGCAAAAGCCGTCGATGAAGGGCCATTTTCTTCGCTCTGCTTTGGTGAGCGGATGGCCTTTGATAACCCTGAAGTTATCACGCTATTAGGTGCCTGTGCCGCATGGACTAAGCGCGTACAACTTAAGACCACAGTGATCGTCGCACAGCTACACAACCCTGTGATGTTGGCAAAGAGTTTGGCTACTGCCGATATGCTTAGCCAAGGTAGGCTCTCTGTTGGCCTTGGCGTTGGCGGGCGAACTGAAGATTATCTGGCAGTTGGTGCAGACCCCGCGACTCGCAAGCAGGCCGATCTCGCAGAGCGGGTGGCGATTATGAAGCGGGTATGGGCTGGGGAAAAAGTCGTTGATACATTGAAACCCATCGGCCCCCCACCATATCGTAAAGGCGGCCCTGAACTGCTAGCAGGTGCCCAGGGCCCCAAAGCAATTCGTGCAGCAGCGCAGTGGGCCGACGGTATATCAGGCTTTAGTTTTGATCTGAATATTGACACGGCTAGTGATTCAGTCGAACAGGTGCGGGCAGCATGGAGTGAAGCGGGGAGGCCAGAACCGAAGCTGACAACAGCCTTTTGGTTCGCCCTGGGTGATGATGGTCGCGTGCAATTGCAGCGACATTTACGCCACTATTTCAACTGGATTGAAGCCGATGCGCTGGAGGCAATGCTGCCGACGGTGGGTTTTTCAGGAAGTTTGTCAGAACTAAAAAGCCTGTTAAAGCAATTTGAGGATATAGGCCTTCATGAGGTACAGCTGATCCCGACTAGCGAAGATATCGCTCAGGTCCATCAGATTGCAGAGCTCATCTCTTAGGCCATTTATCGACTTCGATTAGTTTTACTTTAGCAATGACATGGCAGCAGCCTAGTGCAGATCAACTTGTCTGACACTAGGCTGCAGAAAGCGGCTAGTCGTAGGCTAAAGGTGTGGTTTTACCACCTTTTAACAGCTTTATTTGGTTTTCAAGCCAGCCGTTTAGCCAGAAATTATCCGCATCCTTGAGCAGTTTCTCGTGGACTTTAATGGCCAGTTCAATCGCTTGTTCCTGCTTGGGTTGCTCTGAGAAGATAATGTCGAGCAGATGTAAGGACTCCTCTAACTTACCTTCCTTGAGTTTTTGCTGGGCCCGCTCAATAAGTGCATCAATACCCGCTAATTCGATGAGGTCAGCATGCACTGATTTTTGCGGTACGCTGTAAAGCTCGGTTGTGGAGTTATGGTGGAACCAACCTGCGTAGTTCTCCCATATTGCTCTAACACTCCAAGACACCTTGCCATAGCCTTGGCCAACTTCCAGCTCTGGAGGCAGCTGAATCTCCTGCATCAGGGTATGAAGCTCCTTGCCCTCATTCATACCTTTAACAGTTTCGTTGTGTACATAGTGAATAGCATCTCGATAGGCGCAGAGCTCGCTCTTAATCAGCTCTTTACCGAGCACTGGAGCATGGTGGCCGTAGAGGATTGTCTCGGCCTCTAGATCCAATACTGTTTGTGCCGCGGCCGCACAGGTGAGGGCGTCTCGATAGCGGTCGCCGCGGATTGTCACTAGGTTAGGGAAGTGACCAAAAGGGCAGCCGAAGAGGTTTCCTGTGAGACAAATTTTGTGTTGAGGTAGCCAAACAATTAAGGAGTCGTTGGTTTCTGCGCCTTTGACTGCAATCAGCACAAGATCGAGCCCGCCTAGACTCAGCTCATAACGCTCTTCAAAAGTGATGTCTGGACTAGGGCGGTCCTGTGGGTTGAAGTCGCTATAACCTTCAGCGGCGTAATAGCTAAAGGCATTGTTAAACTCATCTAAAAAGCGGAAAGATGAACGACGAGCGCGGAATTCGCTCAGGCGTGCATCATAGCTTTGGTGCTCTTCAATCCCAGCCTGCGCGATGTACTGTAATCCGGGGTTTTTATCCCGGAAGTACTGCACTCCGCCAACGTGATCTACGTGTCCTTGGGTGGTGATTACATACTTGATGCTATCTTTAGCCGAAGAGTGCGTTTCATAATTTTTAAAGTGCACTGGCGCTTCAAAGCCCATGCCAGTGTTGATCAATATATTGCCTTCCGAGGTCTCTAGTAGGTAGCTATTAGAGCAGCCTTCTGACATCACGATAAAATCATTGATTCTTTCTCCGCCAAAGCGCGCAGCAGAAGGGCCGTAAGGGCGTGATTTGTAAATGGGAGTTCTCATACTTGCCTCTTTTATATCGAGCTTAACGCAGGACTTATTAATTAATGAGTAAGCATTAATTGTAGGGCGCCGTCACTAGAAAGGCAATTGCTTAATGCTGCCACTCGAGCGCTGGGGCTAATGTCCTAGCCGGGACAAGGAAGCGGCGAGAAAATCTGCATTTAGGCAGCTTTGCTCAGGGAGAGCACAGCGCCGCAGTCCGGTGAATAGCATTATCGACCAGCAGCATTTCATTGCTGTCGACAGAGCGTCATCCATGTTGTCATGCTGCGTAAGCAGGGCCCTGCGTTTTGTCACTGCTATCTAGGACTTTGGCCATCATCCACTTTAATAACAGTTCCGGTTACGGCATCCGATGAAGGGGAGACAAGATAAAGCAAGGTGCTGTCCATTTGCTCGGTCTGGCAAATGCGCTTGCGTGGAAAGTGCTGTGAGATATCTCCCATGCGATCGAGCATACCGTCTAGCATTTCTGTGGAGAAAGCCCCGGGAGCAATGGCATTAACGTTAATAAAAAAACGCGACCACTCAACAGCGAGTGCTTCGGTCATGCGAGCTAGAGCTGCTTTGGTAATTGAATACAAAGCCGCGCCATTGCCGTCGTATTGGAAGGCCATGACCGAGGAGATGTTGACAATTTTGCCTGGCATTTTAGCTTCAATCAGTGGTCGAGCGAATTCATTAGACAAAATATAGGCACTGCGCAGGTTACTATCGAGCAGGTTGTCGATAAATTCTGTCGACATCTTAATGGCTCGTTGGCCATCTGGGATACCAGCATTATTGATTAAGATATTGGGCTGGCCCAAGGCCGCTGTAACCGTGGGAATAATGTTTTTGAGTTGTTCGGCATCGCGTACATCGAGAGTAAAGGCTTGGGCTTGGCCACCTTCGGCTGTGATTTCAGCAACCACCTGCTCCAGTTTATCGCGTCGTCGCGCCGTGCAGGCCACCTTGGCTCCACAGGCGGCTAGCACTTTGGCAAAACGCTGTCCCAGGCCGGAGGATGCTCCGGTCACAATTGCGGTGTGGCCACTTAAGTCGATAGAAAAATTTACAGTGCTCATAAAGAGGTGTCCTTATGTTGTTATTGGCACAGCATGCCCTAATAGATAAGCGAGGGACAAGTTTGACTGATTGCTGTTAGAGCTACCAAAAATGCTTATGCTAAAGCATACTTAGCTAAGTCTGTCTTATTAGACGCTTATGTGTAGATATAAGGAGTGTATCGTGTACGACTCAATATTAGTGGCGGTCGATGGCTCAGAGGAAGGCAAGAAAGCCTTAAAACTAGCATGCACATTAGCCCGTCAAGAAAACGCCCAGCTGCATATATTGCATGTACCGGAGCCTTTGTACTACCCAACAACCATGGTTTGGGGCATTGGCCCAGTAATGCCAATGTATGATGATCGCAGCGAGCTAGAAGCAGCCGCTAAGAAAATCATTGAAGGTGCTGCAGCCCATGCTCGCGAGCTTGGCATTGAAAAGGTTCAAGCTGAAGTGATTCAGGGCGATCCTGCGCGCACCATTATGACTCAGGCCGAAACCCTCAATGTTGACACTATCGTTATGGGTAGCCGCGGCTTGGGTAATTTGAGTGGCTTTATCATGGGCAGTGTTTCACACAAGGTTAGCAATAGTGCCAAGTGCGGCGTGATTGTAGTGCGCTGAGGCCTTACTGCGAGGGTAGGGCGACAAGCCAGAGGCTGCCCATTTATGTCCTAGCTTCTACAGGGTGAAAATAAAGTCCATGAAGAGGTAAGACATCAGTGTAACTACCACAATCCCTAGGATATTGAGCACAAAGCCGGTCTGGATCATGTCTGATATTTTGATATGGCCGCTGGAGAACACAATAGCGTTGGGCGGTGTTGCCACTGGCATCATAAAAGCACAGCTAGTGGCAATGGCTGCAGGAACCGTTAGCAGCAGCGGTGAGGCCTCTTGAGATAGCGCCAGAGCTCCCAGCAGTGGCAGAAAAGCAGCAGCAGTCGCTGTGTTGCTAGTGACCTCAGTGAGAAAAATTAGCACGCTGACAATGACTATAAGCAGAACGAGCAGCGACATTGTGCCTGTGGCTGCGATAGTAGTGGCTATCCAGTCTGCTAGGCCCGAGCTGCTGATAACACTGGCCATGGCAAGGCCGCCACCGAACAAAAGAAGAATGCCCCAGGGAAGCTTTTCAGCACTTTGCCAGTCAAGAACAAAGCTTTGTTGACGCAGGTTAACGGGAATCATAAACATTGTGATAGCTGCCGCGATGGCAATGCCAGTGTCACTCAGCCAGGGCATTAAACTAGCTGAAAGCAGCGGTCGAAAAATCCACGCACAGGCGGTTAGCACAAATATACTCGCGACAATTTTTTCCCCGCGGCTCATTTGTCCCATTTCGGCCAGCTCAGCTTGTATCACTAGAGCGGAGTTCTGTTGGTCGCCTAGTCCAAAATCCTTGCGGCTTAGCCACCACCAGGTAAACACCAGCATTAGCGACGCCACTGGGATTCCCAATAGCATCCACTGGGCAAACCCCACAGATAGGCCATGAGTGTCATTGAGGTAGGCGGCCAATAAAGCATTGGGCGGCGTACCGATTAAGGTGGCAATGCCACCGATGTTGGCGGCATAGGCTATGGCTAGTAGTAGTGCCGTGGCATAGCGCTGGATATTTTGTGGCTCGCTTTTGCCTATCATCGCAATGACCGACAAAGCGATGGGTAGCATCATAATGGCTGTGGCCGTATTACTGACCCACATGCTCAGAAAGGCAGTAGCCATTATAAAACCTGCAATCTGCCGTTTAGGTTCATAGCCAACAGCGCTAAGGGTGAGTAGTGCGATACGGCGGTGTAATTTCCAGCGTTGCATCGCTAAACCCAAGGTAAATCCGCCAAGAAACAGGAAGATAATCGGATGGGCGTAAGAAGATGTTGCCTCCGAAATACTGCCAAGACCGAGGCTGGGCACCAGTACGATCGGTAACAGCGCTGTAGCTGGGATAGGAATGGCTTCGCTTGACCACCAAGTGGCCATGATCAGCATAAGGCCTAAGGCTGACCATGCTTCGGGGGACATCGTCCCAGGTGGATCTGTAAACAGTGTTAAAAGTAAAAAGCCTAGGCCGAGGAACAAGCCAATCAGGCGACTTTTAGGGAAGCCAGCCGCAACGTGCTTGTTCTGTAGCAGTTCAGACATGGGGAATGTATTGCCTCGTTTAAAGCGCTATTTAAGACGAGGCAATGCTCCTCAGTCTAGCGTTAAGAAGTTGTGGCGATGCCAGTTTCTGTAATGGGTGTTGGATTGGGGTCTTCCATTTTCAAATACCCGTCTAGCTCTCCACGAATTTCTGGAATGATATCTTCACTGTGGGTAATTCGCATGTAGAAAATAGAAAAATAGATGACTTTTACCGATGTAGTGATTCGCTCCAGTATCGCGCTGCCAAGCTTACCTAGCCAGAGCACTATAAATAAGGGCAGTAAAGAAAAGTGCAGATTTGTTGGGAGATAACCATAATCCTGCACATTAAAGGTTTTTACCAAGTCACCGACATAAAACGGCGTGACTGCATCACCTAGCATCAGTCCTAAGCACAGCGCTAACACAATCAAGGCAAAGTAAACAAAACCCATAATTGAACCGACTGCCCGAGCAGCGATATCGATACCGAAAACACCTACTAGGGTCTCGGGTACGTTTTGCTGCAGTGTTTTCATCCGCGCGATACCGTCTTTTATTCCGTAAGCATCGACGGCGGCGGAGGGCAGCAGGTAGTGGTTGAGTAAGTCCCAAACCTCTTCAATGCCCTTCATTAAAAAGCGCAGTAGGCCGCTGCTCTTGTCATTGTTTTTACTTAGCAGTATCAGCCCGGATACCAGCATGTCGATCAGAGCGATACGGCGCACAGTGGCGCTGAGCTCGGCGACCCTAGCACCGGCCTCATCAGCGCTGCGCTGACGGCCCTGTAGGGTCTCGCTGACCAGCCAGCTTTGTCGCATTTCTTGTCGAGTGTAATAGAAGTGTTTATAGAGAAACATTGAGGCCGCAGAGAGCAGTAAGATGATGGCTAGACTTTTAACGCCCAGCACTACGGCTAAAATGCCAAGAAAAAACAGGTTGCTCATGATCAGCGCATAGACAGTCATTCGGGCCCATGGGCGAATAATGCCGGGATCCTTACCGACCAGTGTAAAAGTGTGTTTTAAGAGATAGCCAAGCTGGCTTAGGCGGTCTTTAAAATTAGGCTGCTTTAGCTGCTGTTTCACCATGCTGAGTCATGGGCTCCTTATGCCTAGGAAGCTACTTTATTATTGGCCTTAAGATTTGGTCGCAGCTGCTGGCCGCTAGCTAAAGTATTAGTAGCGGCCAGAGCGGACTATCTCAAAATACTTACTTACCGAAGAGCTTATTGATGGCTTCGCCGACAGCCTTGCCCACTGCTTCACCAGCAGAAGGTTCTTCTTTATCACTAGTAGGCTGCTTTTTCTCGGCTTTGTCTTGGTCGCCGCCAAAAATCGCCCCCAATATACCGCCCTCAGAATCATCAGAGCCCTGAATCCCACCGAAGGCTTCGCTTAACATGCCGCCAAGATCTGTGGGCTGAGCCGGTAACACAAAGCGCTGTGGGTCGACTTTGGTGTCTTTGAGTGAGCGCAGTTCCATGTCTTGACCATAGCGCAAGACACCTTTATTTAAGGCGCTCAGCTGGTCCTGGAGGTTTTCACCAGCCTTCATCTGTTTTTTGAAGGTATCTTTATCCAGTGAGTTGGCCAGGGTCATTGCCATGTTCTGAATGGCATCGCGGAAGCCACGGGCTAGTGCGTTGTCCGACAGCACCATATCTGCACGCTGTTCCTCGCCCTCGTGGTCGATGTAGTGCAGTTCATAGACCTCGCCCTTTATGCCAGCCAGTGTTTCACTTTTGCCGGTGGCTTTCAGGGAAATCACCTTAGTCTCAACGGTACTAGGGGTGGCACTTTCAGCCATGCTGCCAAACATCTTCATGGCAGAGCTCATATCAAAAACCATTGGCTGCCCGTCACTGTCTGTGACGACATACATTTTGTTGTCGCGCATCAGCATGTAACCCTGATCGCTTTGACCAGAATTAATCCGTAGCATGTTGCCTTCGTATTCAAAGGTCATGACATCACCTTCAGAAGTGACGACCTCAGCAATATCTGCGTAAGCAATACTATGACAGAGACTCATCGTGGCAAGTGCAATGCCAGCAGTTAAGGATTTAAGTGGCGTTGGCATATAGAACTCCTTTAGTTCAATGCAGGTTGTTTGTACTTATGTTCAGCAGCTAGTATCGGCCTTATTGAAAGCTATTTCCAGCATACGAAAAATCAAAGATTGAATGACTCGCGCGCGACAGCATAGGCGGAAAGGGCCTGCTCCCTAGCGCTGCTGTGCTCGACTATAGGCAGAGGGTAGTTTTCACCTAAGACTAACCCCGCTTGTTCTAGTACCTTAGCAGGTGCTTTAGAAGGCTGGTGAAGATACTTGTTGGGCAGCCCAGCGAGTTCAGGAACCCAGCGGCGAATATAGTCACCTTGTGGGTCAAATTTTTCCCCTTGAGTCGTGGGGTTGAAGATACGAAAGTAAGGAGAGGCATCGGCGCCGCTGCCAGCCACCCACTGCCAGCCACTGGCGTTGTTGGCTAAGTTGGCATCGACCAAACAGTCCCAAAACCAGCGTTCGCCTAAGCGCCAGTGCAGCCGCAAGTGTTTGGTCAAGAACGAGGCCACTATCATTCGAAGCCGGTTGTGCATATAGCCGCTCTGCCACAATTCGCGCATACCGGCGTCAACCATTGGGTAGCCTGTTTGGCCTTGTTGCCAAGCCTGAAGTGCAGTGGGATTACTCTCCCAGGGGAAGTGAGCAAACTGCGCCTTGAAGGGCTCCTGCGGTAGTTGCGGAAAAAAGTGCAATAGATGGTGACTAAATTCCCGCCAAGCCAACTCACTGAGAAACTTATTGCTCTGCTCAAGCAAACTGTGCTCTTGGGCTACTTTAGCCTTTGTGGCATGCCAGACCATGCGCGGTGATATTTCACCGAAACTCAAATGTGCTGAGAGTAAGCTAGTGCCTACTTGTGCCGGGATGTCTCGTGCATCTTGGTAATCATCGATGGCAGCATTTAGAAACTGCTGTAGCCGCTGCGCAGCGCCTTCAGCACCCGGTTGCCAGAGTGTTTCCCATCCCGCTGCCCAGTTGGGGCTGTCGGGCAAAAGTTGCCAATCTGTCAAAGTATCAGATGCCAAGCCCGTCCTAAGGCTCTGAGGGGCTTTTGGCAGTCCTAAGGGCAGTGCTGGTTCGGGGCCGCTGCGGCAGCGGCGCCAGAATGCGGTGAAAACCTTAAAGGGGCCGCCAGCTTGGGTCAGTATGCTGCCCGGTTCAAACAAGAGGCTGCCAGCAAAGCGTTTAAAGCTAATTGCCCTGTATTGAAACAAGTGATGCAGATCTTGTTCAAGCGCTGCCGCCCAGGGCTCGTACTGACGGCTGCAAAAAACCGCATCGGCGCCAGTCTCATCACAGAGCTTGGGCAGCAGCGTTTTAGCCGAGCCCCTTCGCAGTATCAGTTCAGTGCCGTAATGCTGCTTAAGCTCTTTATTTAAAGCACTCAGGCTGTGATGTAGCCACCAGCGGCTGGCTTGTCCCAAGCGCCACTGGCTAGGACTTTCATCGTCTAAAATATACACTGGGATAAGCGCTTTTCCGCTGGCAATGGCAGCGTCTAAGCCCGGGTTGTCTTTTAGTCGCAGGTCTTGCCTGAACCAAAATATAATCGCTTCATTCATTGCCTAAGGCTGCCTTTTGCTAGTAGATAAACTCACTGCTGTCATAGCTTAGATGATACTCCTAGGTACTTGGCGGGAGCTTTTATCAAGCTGGCAGGGGCTTGAACTGGGTTAATGCTTAGAGCTCGTTGCGTAGCTTTAGCTGATCGGGGTAGGGCTGCATAAACACCTGCTGCTCAATGTAGCGGTTGGGGTTATTAGCAAAGTGATGTTTCAGCATAGTGATTGGCACGATCAGCGGAACCTCACCCACACGGTATTGATCGATCAGACTGCTCAAGCGCTGGCGCTCGGCAGTTCCTAATTGCTTTCTGAGGTAGCCCGCCAGATGAAATAGCACATTACTGTGTGAACGCTGGGTTGCTCTTTCACTTAATGCCGCCATCAAGCCGGCAATAAATTCCTCGGCCAATGTATCAATGTCCTGCTTGCCGGCGTCGGCGAGTAGGCGTCCTAGTATTTTGTAACTAGGGATATGATGTGCCATGACAAGGTATTTATAGCGGCTGTAAAAAGCGACTAAACGCTGCGCAGTTAAGCCTTGGCGGCACAGAGTTTGCCAGTCATGGTAGGTATAGACTCGAGTCACAAAGCTTTCCCGCAAGCCGGGGTCATTCAAACGACCGTCATCCTCAAGGGGCAGCAGTGGCTGTGCTTGGCTCAGCGCGCTAGCAAAAATTCCGCGGGTATCTGTGGCGACACTGTGTCCGTTAGCTAAATAGCGTTTGACCCGGTCATAGCCACAGCTTGGGCTACCTTTCACCAAAATATAACCGCTGAGATCTGGATTTTTGGCGATAAGCTCGGCGCCATAGCGGGCTAAGCGCTCGGTATAATCCTGTTGCTGGGTGGCCACATCGAGGGCGCGTACACTGTCAGCTTCGCTGCCTACTAAGTGGATTGGCGGCCGGGGGATTCCCATACCAATACCCACTTCCGGGCAAAATGAACGGGTGTCAAAGGCCTCCATCAAGGCGCGAACATGCTCGTTAGCATTTTTACTTTGGCCGTTATAACGGACTTCTTGACCAGTTAGGCAGGCGCCAATGCCCACTATCGGCTTGTTGTTTGCGGGCTTGTCGGCTATCGCTTTAGCGGACTTTTGCGGTGGGCTGTTGTGTGGCAACTCAGTCATGGTCATGTGTTCAAGGTGAGGCAGATAGACGTTAGCCTTGTCTTGAGACGAGTGCAAGGTGGTAAATTGAGGGCTCTAGCTGAAAGAGCCCTAGCTTTAGTCCTGTTCTTTCTGCTGCTTGTTTGCCGCTGTTGCTGCGGGGCCATAATAAGCCCAGATACGCTGCAATAGCGCAGAGTCTCGAGCCATCCACATCCACAACAAGACCGGTGCCAGTGTGGGCACGATCAAGGTATTGAGTTGATACAGAATTGCCACCACGGGTGGTGGGGGTAGGGGGACTGTGCTTGCGCTATACAAGGTATCGCCCAAGCCTAGCATCAGGTTCTTCAGGCTAATACTGATCAAGCCGATCGTCATTAATAACCATAGAATTAACACACCGCGGCTGAGGCGCTCCAGGGGTTGACTGACCCGTGAGGCAAACAAGAGGGCGGCGAAAAATGGAATAGAGAATGACAGCAAGCGAGTGTCTACGGGAAAGGCCATCTGATAGCCGGCTTGCACGGCGGGAACGATTCGACCATCTTCCATATCGCCAAACTGAGAGACAACTAGTAAGCGCGTGCCATCGAGGCTTACGCTGTTAACAAGCTCTGGCAGCCCCCATTCCAGCAGGATTTTACTGAGATAAAAGGCTGGGGCAGCTGGTAGGGCACCACTGGCATACCACAAGCCGAAACAGGGCACCATGACCACAAGCACCCAGGCCATATAACGATAGGGGGAAGATTCACTCATGTCGCAGTGGGCAGTGGCTGCCGGTTGAGATAACGCAAATAAATCAAGAACACGATTAATACGTCGAGCATAATCAACACCGGCCAAAGGTAGAGGTGGGTGAAGGTAAATACTGTTTCGCTCCACTGACCGAGATAAAACAGGCTGATTATTCGGCCAATGTTTAGTACTTGAATGGTAAAAAAGCCCAGCACAATAGCGCTGACACGCTGCTTCCAGTTAGCGGGAAAGGCGAGGATCCCGGCGATTAAAACAATAGCTGCTTCGACACCGTTACACCCGGCTTCTATAGACACCGCAAAGCGATTTACAGTGTGCTCGATAATCCGACCATAAGCGATAACATCGGCATCGAAGGGTAAAATTAATGCGGCACTCAAAGTAGCCAGAGCAGCGGTAAAGGGTTGAATCACCTGCTCTTGAACTGGCTGCAGCATTTCCACGGTGAACAAGGTCACCAGTGTCAGTAAGAAAATTAAAATAAACTTTTTCATAGCAGTAGTATTATGGTTTAGCAGTGCTTCACTTGGAAGTGCTCTAGTTCACAGTTTACGGGAGTTGAGCTGATTATGACACGGACCGGTCGAACTATCGGTATAGTATTGACCCTTGCTATGTTTGTATTTAGCGCTTGGATGTACCTGCGTACTTCCGATTGGGTAGCACTGATCTTTGCTATTGGCAGTTTTGGCTATGCCATCGTATTTCTTAAAGTCACACCAGGGAGTAAACCATGAATTCTCTTGGCAGCATGGCATGGCGCGTAGCCAGATTTCCACTATTGCTGATAGCAGTACTAAGTTTAAGTGCTTGCGCCACTTTATTTGCCGACATAGACCCGCCAAAAGTGTCAGTGGACAGCGTGCGTTCCTTGCCGAATGCGGAGGGTGGGCCGCGCTTTGAGATTACGCTGCGCATTGCTAACCCCAATAAGCAGGCACTAAATATCACGGGTATTAGTTACGCAGTGGATTTACTGGGCCGTGAACTGGTGAGTGGGGTAAGCAATGATATCCCCCGGATTGCTGCCTATTCAGAGCAGAAGGTAAAACTGGAGGCAGGGGTCAATTTGCTTCAAGTGCTGCGCTTAATCACAGAATTAGGGCAGACAAGCACTGACAACCTAGATTACCGTTTCTCAGCTAAAATTGATTTTGCTGGCTTGATGCCCACTTTGCGAGTGAGTGAGAAGGGCAGCCTGTCGCTCAATTAAGGGCGCTGGCGTCTTAGCCAGCTCCCCACAGTGATTGAGCGAAGATCGCTAAAATAATCACCGGACAGACAACGCGCACATACAGCGGCCATATCTTCCAGAAGGTACTGTGCTCAGCGCCGGCATTGCCTTTTTGCAGTTCTTGCAGGACCTGATCGCGGCGCCATACCCAACCGGCATAGATACAAAACATAAAACCTAAGAGAGGCTGGCTGTAGCGAGTGGTCACTGTGACCACTAGGCCAAAGAGCTCGCCAAAATTCAGCAAAATCACTGTGCTAATGCCGGTGATGGCTAAGCCAATTAAGACCACAGCAAGTTTGCGGCTGACACCATGTTCTTCAATGGTATAGGCCACCGGTACCTCCAGCATGGAAATAGAGGAGGTTAGCGCGGCAATACTCATCAGGAAGAAGAAGGTAAAGGATACCACTATGCCCGCTATGCCCATGGTTTGAAACAGCTCTGGGAGCACGGTAAAGATCAAGGTGTCTTCGGAGATAAGACCGCCGCTGGCGTTAAAAATCTCTACGCCATTATTCAGCGCAACGTACATCGCCGGCAATACCAAAAAGCCAGCCATCACTGCGATAGAAATATCGACTAAGGTAACCATTCCCCCGAGTACTGGCAGGTTTTCGCGGTCGGATATATAGGAGCCATAGATCAGCATCGTACCTACGCCCAAAGAAAGCGAGAAGAAGGCAGCGCCCAAGGCTTTAATAATCAGGGATGGCGATAGGGCTCGGTCAAAATCGGGTAGGAGATAGATTTTCAGGCCCGTGGCGGCTCCCTCTAGTGTCAGCACATAGCCCACTAGAATCAGTAGCGTAATTAGCAAGATGGGCATCAAGCGACTAGACCAGCGCTCAATACCTTGCTGCACACCCTCAGAAATAATGCCGATAGTGAGTGCCATGAAAAGCATCATAAACAGAAGATTGCGACTAAAACTGAAGCTAGTTAGCCAGCTGGCGAGAGCATCCATAGCGAGTAACTCGGCCACTGAGCCGAGGCAGTGGGCGATCATCCAACCCGCTACAATGGCGTAGAAACTGAGAATCAAACTGGCCACCACTAAACCGATGATGCCAGTGCCAGCGCCAATGCGCCGGCTCAGACTGCCCGGTGAAATTAAACGCAGGGCAGTCACCGCATTGCCATGGGCATGGCGACCAATAATCAGTTCGGCCATCAGTGCAGGATAGGCCAGTGTAAAGGCCAAAACTAAATAGACTAGGAGAAATGCTGCACCGCCGTTGCTAGCGGCCTGGGTAGGAAAACCCCAGATGTTCCCAAGACCTACTGCGCTGCCTGCTGCAGCCATAATAAAACCAAAGCGTGAGCTGAACTCGCCCCGAGTTGAAGCCATAAATAATGCCCGTTTGCGTTGTTATTGCGCCAGCGAGTGTAACTGAAGCGCTTGTGTGACGGCCAGTTTAATTGCCTAAGCTGGCCTGGCAGGGGCGTTTACCTTTTTGTTTATCCGCTTTAATGCCAAAGAGTTTGAGGGCTAGCTCGGGGATCAGCATCAGCGCTTCTGCAGAGGCGTTAGCGGTTGTCATTATGGGCGATACGCTAGTTTTAGGGCTTTTCATCGGGCCGCGCAAGGATACAGAGGAGGGGATTTGTACTAAGCGGTTTTTAGAGCGCGGAGTGAGCGTGATATCCAGCCGTTGACGCACTAAATCTAGCTCACCCTCTCCCTTAGCTATCATGCGTGGCGATTCAACATATAAGTTGTCAGTCTTTGCCACACCTGATTTCACTGCGAACTGAGCCATCGTGCAGTCTACATAGGTTGAGCGCTCCAAGGCGGCACCGGAGAACATCCAGGCCAGTAAGTCGGTTGCTAATACATCATAGGCTGCGCCTTCGATCACCGCGTCTTCAAGTGCTAAGGCTAAACTGCCGTCAAGGGATTCAATCCACTGCTGTCCGGTAATGCCTCGGGATGTTAAGCCGCCCCGTATGTTTAACACACCCTCGACATCGCTATCGATATCAAAGTCGCGTATCAAGCGCACCATATCAATGGCTAGGGCCTGGCCACCAATACTGATGGCAGCAGGTTGTGCTTGTAGGTCAATGATGCCGCGAAATTCCGCCAGAGCATGCTCGTAATTGACGTTGAGCTCACGTAGCAAGTATTGGCCATTGCTACCGATGATCTCTAACTCTAGGCCTTGGATTTGGCTTTGTTCACCTCGTATCCCACCAAGATCTAGGCTCAGATCGATAGGGTAGCTGGGCAGTCGCTCGATCAAGGCTTCCAGTGGGTTGCGCTTTTCGCTGGCGGGCACCTGCTCTTTAACTTTGTTGGGGTCCGCTGCTTGTATGCCAAGGTCTGTTAACCAAAGTAGGGGGGAGCTGAGCGCCAAGCTAAGCCCTGTGATTGCCTTATTCTTGTGTTTAATTTCATTGTGTAGCTGCCACTGCGTGCCACCAGTGACGGCAGAGACCTCAGTCACTATGTTCTCAGTGCCAGCTTTGCTCTGCAGTCGAGCGCTGAAACTAGGGATGGCCCGGCCGCTGATATTTTTAATGAACTGTTGATCCTCGCTGTAGGCACTTAGTTCAACATTGCCATTAGGAATTCCGCCAAGGTCATCAAGATGGCCTTTAGCGTGCATCATGAAGCTATCATTGTCATGGCTATCGAGCATGATGTCATGCAAGTTCCAGCGCTTACCATCTTGGATCAACTGGCCACTGCCGCTTAGGCTGCCTAGCGGTCCCTGATAGGGAAAGTTATCAATGTAGGTGTGGACTAGGGTAGCCGTATCAACATGCGAAAATTGCAGCGCTAGCGAAGTGCCGCTGAAGGCCAGTAAGTCATTAATTTTGCCACTGGCTTGCAGTTGAAGCTGTTGGCTGTTGATGCTTAGCGCAATGTCCTGCAGTGAATAGCGCTGCTTGTTTTGGCGGATATTAGCGCTGGCCCTAACTTGCCCCATTACGGGAACAGCCAGTTCCAAATACTGAGACAGGGCACTGCTGTCACTCATGCTGCCATTGAGCTTAGCCTGAAGGCCTTCGATCAGCCATTGCTCGCGGTGATTCACTGTGGCCTTGAGCTGGGCCAAGTTGAGCTGCAGATCGCTGCCCTGAATCTCTATATCCGCATCACTGATTTGCAGCGAATCGCCACTGCCATTGATTGAAGCCTGCCCATGGAGCTGATGTTCAGGGGGGAGGCTCAGTTTTAGCCATTGGTTAATTTGATCTAAAGAGGGCGCCTCTACTTGCCACTGGCTTTTTAGCCCTGAGATTGAGGCAAGGCTAATGGGGGGCCTAAGATCAATCAGCTCTATGCCACCGCTCACAGTGAGATGAGACTGGGCAGGGTCCCCCAAACGACCTTGCACTGCCTCGAGCTGAAGTGCATCGGCGTTGCCACTGAGGAGACCCTCGAGCTGCCAGGGGCCAGGCTCAAAGGGCAGTTCGCCAAGCCATTGACTGAGCACCCCAAGCTTGGGGCCATGGAGCTTGATTTGAACTTGATTGCCCCCGGTATTGCTCTTTCCCGATAGGGCACCAGGCGCCAGGCTGCCAGATACACTGAGCTCCAAACCTGCCTCATGCAGCGTTGTCAGCTCAAACTGACTGACAGCGATATTATCCAATGGGCCGCTGACACTCAGGCGGGCATTCGCTGTGCCCAATGAAGATAGGTCTAAGTCGATCCAGTTGACTATATAGCCTAGCTCAGCCAAGTGTCCTTCGGCCTCAAGGTTCAGCATCGTGTGCTCAGGGCTCTGGTAGCTAAAGTCACCAGTGGCGGTAAGAGAATAAGCGGGTGGGTTATAGAGCATGAACTGAGCATCACTTAGCTCGTAGCCCTGACTATCCCCCTGTAAGCGACCCTGTAACTGTAATGAGCCTTGCACCGCGGGTGCATCTTCAATCCCCGCTAGTAGCTTTTCGATGTCGGGAATTGCGGCGCTGAGGGAAAAGTCATAACTAAAGGTCTCTATGCCCCCTTTGAGCTCACCTTCCAATATTGCTAAGCGAGAACTTTCTGTGGCATGAAACTCGCCGCGTAATTCGATGCCCTGAAAACCTTCCTCGCTGCGCATGGCGTAGAGATAAAGCCTGAGATCTAGGGGCTCGCCTTCATAGTCGGCTGCCGCAGTTAAACGATATTTATCGGAGGCAATACGCTCTCCATCGATGTTTTTAAGAGGGAAAATACGCGTATCAGCGCCATGGGTAATCAGGTGTAGTGAGCCTACTTGCAGCTTGGCCGGTAGCCACTTTAAGTGGCGTAGCCAGTTTGAGGGGCTGGGATCCTCCGTCTCATCTTGTTGGGCGATGTAGATGATGACACTGCCAGCTTGCAGTGCAGAGCCCTGCAGTCGCTGCCAGAGCATCTGCCAGAGGTTTATACGGGCATTGAAATCCAAGATGGATAAGAGGGGCGCGCCCTTACTACCGTCTTGATAGAGGTGAATTTGTTTAGCAGTGATCCGCCCCTGCTGTATATCGAGCACAGGCTCGCGCAAGTCCAGATGGAGTAGCGTGAAGTCGTCCACTAGCCATTCAACCGTGCGCAGTAGTCTATCTGGCGAATGCAGCAGTAAATAAGAGCCCAGCGCAGTGCCCAAAACCAGCAATAACAACACAGATAACAATACGCGCATCGGCTACTCGAAGGGCCTAAATGAGACTTCAAAGTGTATCATGTGAGAGATTGCTTGCCCCGAGCCCATATGACTGTGTTATTATGCGCCGCCTCGTTAGTCGAGACCTTCCCCATACCCTGCCCGGATGGTGAAATTGGTAGACACAGGAGACTTAAAATCTCCCGCCTATTGCTGGCGTGCCGGTTCGATTCCGGCTCCGGGCACCATATAAATCAATAGCTTACAGCTTAATAGTGATTTTCAGGTATTTGCTAAACATTATTTATGTAGCAAATATCTAGCCATTTACGAAGATTGGCTCTGTGCCATAAACACGGAATGAGCGTTCATCCCTCCCGCTTGATAATGCCATTCCGCCCGCAGAGAGTCAGTACCCTCAAGCGCTAGTGCTCAAGCCCCTAAAACTATTAATTATCCCATGTGGCCTCTCACGAAAAATTAACACATGAGCCGATCAGTTTATAATTTTATGACTCTTGCGATTTATTGACGAAGCGAAATCAGTTCATATAGTATCCATACAAAAGTATACAACTGTATACCTTTGTGGCTATCCTAGTCCCTCACTAGACCTGATCAGGCTCTTAGTCTCGACACATTTGAGCAAAAACAATAAGTAAAGGATCAAAGCGATACTATGAATAAAAATGCGATCGATACAAACACTAAAAAGAAAGGGCTGTCTTATTTAAGGCTGTCTATAGCCTGCTTATGTGCTCCGCTAGTATCCCTATCTTCAGCCTTCGCTCTGGACGAGTCCGCTGAAAAGGATGCCCAGGCCTTTTGTACAACCTTAAAAAAAATAAATGATGGGGGTATTGATACACGTGGTCTGCCGGAGCTCGATGGTCATGCCAAAGTTTTAAAAGCATTATTAGATGTATCTCCGGCTGCTATTCAAAAGGATATGCAGCAATTTCATGATGCTTTTGAGGCTTGGGCTGCAGCGGTTGACGGCAAAAGACCTATGATCAAAACATTCGCTGAGTTAAGTGACCCTTCTTTAGCCGGCGCGGAAGGGCGGGTCGGTGATTTCATAGCAGCTGAGTGTGGGCTGAGTTTAGAAGGCAGTAGTTATAATGTTTCTGCGATACCGGCGACACAAACGATCTGCCCAGCTTGGCCTCGGATCGGCAACCCAGAGACATTCAATCATTTTCCAAATTTACCGGACATAGCCGGCGCTAATTACTTCAGCAATAACTTTCTAATTTCCGCTAGCGCTGAGGTAGCACAGCCTGGGCTTTTTGTGGTTGAGCCGGGAGGATGGGTTGAGTTTCATGGCCAATACCCGCGTTCTAGATATTTCGCCTATCACCCGAATGATATGGATCTAAATAACCTGCCAACGCTTGTTGATAAGGATATAGATCCCGATGCGGGCAGTGTTAATCCCTACCGCCAAGTGCCGACCGAAAGTGATGAGCTGTATTACACGGCTAAGTATGTTTTTGGGCCTCCACCTACCAACCCAGAGCCTAATACGCGATACGTTGGGGTCAAGAAAGATGGTAAAAGCCCTAATCATTACGTCAGTAATTTGTTGCGCTTATATGCCTCGGATATTGGTGATGGAGCCAACTCCGGCGGGGTACCACTTCCCGCAGTCACTATTTATAACGCCGCAGGAGAGGTAACGCAGCAATTTGATGAATGCGATCTTTATGCCAACGGCGGTATGAGCGTCAAATCGGATTTAAAGTATCCCCATTTGCCGATTGCTGATCACCGTGCAAATAAGGATGGCTACTGGAGTACCTCATCTAACTTTGAAGCGCCTTCCGATACCTTAGCGAACGCCGACGTGCAGTACCTCAGCACTGTCTACAGTAAGCGTTTTGGTGATATCCATGTGCTAAGAGCGAAATACTTATCGGCACCTGACACCAGATCAGGTGTGCCCGTCAGCTCACCGGACTTTGATGTTAGGTTGTATTCTATTTGTACTTATAATATTTGGGCTGGGCACGCGATTGACTGCATGCTTGACTCGGAATTAAGCGTGGACGAGGAGGGTTATTACACCCTAGTTATCTCTGATGAAATAAATCGCCCTGAAAACTTGCAGCAACAAAAGGCGACATGGATCGACTCAGGTGGTTTTCTTGATGGCCAGCTCACCTATCGCTATGTCTATCGAGATAACCCAATAGTTCAGGATATTATCAATGGCGTAAAAGGAGCAGAGATTCCAGCTAGCAGCGCTGAGTTTATTCCCGAGTCTATCGCTTGTACTAAGGAGCGCTTTGAAGATGGCGGATGGAAGGCTTGCTTTGATAACGAGGAATGAAATACAGCCTTAAAGCAAAACTGAGCCGGCATGCCATGCATGCCGGCTCAACCACAATAAAACACAGCTTCTATGCAATCTAAACGGGCGGCTCGTTGCGGCTTGTCTGAGAAGCACTAATCCCAGCTTGGCGACCAAAGAAGGTGGCGTCGGCAACTGACATGCCACTTGCGTAGCCTTCACCTGTGCGCGGTATACCTGATGCGGTGCGCCCTGCTGCGTAGAGCCCCTCAATTACTTCACGCTCAGCGGTCAGCACTTCGCCAGTGGGTAGAGTATCGAGCCCCCCTAAGGTGAAGCATGTTGGTTTCAGTGTTGCCAAGCTGTAATCGACTAGTGCAAAGGGTGGGGTGACTAGGGGAGCAAGCCAGTCAGCGCTTTTGTGGAAGAGGGGGTCAACACCTTGCTCTGCATGCTGGTTATAGTAGGCGACAGTGTGTTGTAAAGAGCCTTCAGGTAAGCCCGACTCCCGCTCAAGTTCTTCAACCGTTTCTCCTACCGCGATGATTTCAGTGGTTTCGTGGTAGTCGGGGCGGCTGTAGTACTTGTTGTCGATGAACATATAAGCTTTTTGGTTGGTCTGCCTGGCCGCATAGTCGCCCAGACGAGCAAGGTAGATATCTTCGTTAATAAAACGCTGCCCTTGTTCGTTAACGAAAATGCCGTAAGTGAGATCCGAGGGTGGATAGTGAGCTATTCCGACAAAAGCCTGGCCCATGTGAATCGCGTTGCCACCCGCGGCAATGCCCATCAGAATACCATCACCGCGATCTCCCGGATTACCGTGGCGAGTACAGATCGATTCCAGCTGCGGGATGTGCTGCTTGGTCATGCTCTCATTCATGATGAAGCCGCCCATTGCCAGAATGACGCCTTGCCGCGCATAAACGGCCTGCACTTTGTTATCAATTTTTACTAAAAGACCGCAAATGCGCTTGTTTTCATCTTGGATAAGACTGAGCACACGGGCGTCGTATTTAATATCGGCCCCGGATTCAACAACGTTTCTCATCAAATGACCCATCAGTACCTTGCCGCCGTCATGGTCGGCATCGGCAGGTAGGTGGCCTCGTGGAATTGCTTGTGCCTGCTGGTTAAAGGGATAAGCCCTCTCGTTGCCAGTGTACTGCAGCGAATCACCTGTCATGGCAACGACATCACGGCCTGGGTAGAAGCCGCGCTTATAGGGAACCCCTAGGCCTTCAGCCCAATCAAAGTGCTCAGCAGCACCGTCAACAAACTTTCTGACTCTAGCTTCGTCGGCATATTTGCCGAAACAGGCCATTAAATAGTTATAGAAATTCTCAGTGCTATCTTCAAAACCAAGTTCTTGTTGTAACTTGGTGCCACCATTACCGCCTAGATACATTTCACAAGCAGAGAGTGCCGTGGAGCCACCGCCACTAGAAAATCGCTCGAAGATCATGACCTCTGAACCTGCACGTCGCGCTTCAAGTGCAGCCGATGCCCCAGCTCCGCCGTAACCACAAACAGCAACATCCGTTATAAAGTCAAAGTGTTCAATCTGCTCAAGCTTTACTACGCGATCCATGAAAAGCACTCTCCAAGATAGGCCATGTTTAGAACAGCCAAAGCACAGCAGCTGTTCCAGTAAGGCAACACACTACAGTTGCTTAGCAATGTTTTCTAGAGCGGTTCAGTATGGAATGGTAAACGATCGGCAGGCGGGGAAAGACTAGTATAAGACTTTAGTATTTATCCCGCGCCTGTTGTTGTTACAGCCTGAGATAGGCCTCAGCAGCACTCGATAATGCTATCTAGGCCTTATTGGCCTGATGCTTTATTCCCATTGATTGCAGCTCAAAAGCTTAGCCCCTCTGGAGGGGCTATGCTCTGTGCACTGAGCTGCCACTGTGTGGATCCAGTCTGGGTATGACTGTTTGACTCTATGAGCTTAGAGTAGCTCTTTGCGCAATTGTGCTGGGTCTTTGGGGGACAGCAAGCCTGGTGCAATATCAAAGACGGTTCTTGCGCCCACTTCGCCAGAGCTGGCCAGGCGGTGTACGGCGCGGGTATAGGCGACTAGTACGCTGGCGGTGAACTCGGGGTTGCTGCCAAGGGCCAGTGAGTACTCGATCGTTTGTTTGTTGCCCTCACCGGTCAGACCGCTGCGAATCACAAAGCCGCCGTGGGGCATGCTGCTGTGCTCTTTGTCGAAGGTCGCTTCATCGATGAAGTTGACGGTGGTGTCATAATCCGCGAAGTAGTCGGGCATGGTCACGATGCTATTGCGTACGGTCTCTGCGTCTGCATCGTCTTTGAGTACTACGAAACACTCGCGCTTATGTTTTTCACGGGTACTTAAAGTGGGCTGTTCACCACTGCGGACACGAGCAATAGCTTCTTCAGAGGGCAGGGTGTATTGCACGCCTCTTTTCACGCCGGGCACGCGGCGCACGGCATCAGAGTGCCCTTGGCTTAAGCCTTTACCCCAAAAGGTGTATGTTTCGCCTTCGGGCAAGATGCTTTCGCCAAATAAACGGTTGAGTGAAAACACACCGGGATCCCAGCCGCCAGAGAGCATAGCAAGGTGCCCTGATTGCCGGGCTGCTTTATCGAGCGCGGCGTGGTGCTCATTCACTTTGGCGTGGGTGTCAAAGCTATCTACCGTATTAAAGAACTGGGCTAAGTAAGGCCCTTGCTCTGGTAAATCGCTTTTTGAACCGCCGCAGAGGATCATGACATCAACAGCGTCTTGGTATTGTTCAATATCAGCCATTGGGTAGACGGGTACTTTGGAATCGAGTAGCTCTACTGTACTGGGCTCACGGCGACTGAATACTCCGACCAATTGCATGTCTGGATTTTGCTTCAGTGCAGCTTCAACTCCGCGCCCTAAATTTCCATAACCGGCAATGGCTACCCTGATTTGCTGAGACATATCGATTTATCCTTTAACACGTTAAAAAAACTAATAAGAGTAGGGCAGCTTATGATGAAAAATGCTGCCCCTGCAGCTTGCTGCATATAGCTAGCTGAGATGTTTACTGTAGACTAATTTGCTGTTGGCCAGCCCGGCATAGAGGCCTAGTTTAGGTGTCTAGCGTATCTGGAGCAGCCCCTTGATCGCACTTCTTACACTCCAATTGGTAGCCAAGCATATTCTGGCGACCAAGTTCTGACTCGATCCACGGGCGGTTCTCCCAAGGGGGCCTATGTCTGAGGTGCTGGAAATGACCGCAGAGCAGCTCTACAAACCAGTCATCCTGCAGATCTTTATGGAAACGAGTGATGGGCTGCTTCATATCCTCCCTTATTGCTAAGCTAAATAAGCCTGCTGCAGTGGCTGTAAAACCAGGTAACAGGCCTCAATAAAGCATTTAAAAGCCTAGCGCCAATAGTTGTTCGCAATGGCGATGGTTTGAAACTCCAGAGCTACCAGCTCAGCGGCCTGCATTAATAACTCGGCGTCGTCTTGATAGTCTTGCCGTACAGCTTGTTTGATCGCCGAATCACGCTGAATTGCGCCAATGGTTTTTCTTACCATTGTGATGGCTAATTGCCGGCCTTCAAGGGGCGTCGCAGTGATCAGACTAGGCATATAGTCATCGCTTTTCTGCTCCTCGGCAGCCTGAACGTTCTGTAAAAGGCCAATGGATAAAAAAGCTACCAACATAAGTTTTACTAGCTGCTGCATAATTATTCTCCTGAAGCCTTCTTCGATAATCGAGTGGCGAGCTAGGCTAAAAGCATTGCTTGCTGGGCTCGCAAACGAAATTTTACCCTCTTATCTTTCTCCATGTAACGTTTGCAGGCAAAAGTCCTTGCTCAGGGCTGTTAGTCATCTTGGCTCAGGGCTGTTTGTCAGCCTGATTCGGGCGCCTAGAGTGACTTTTACTCAGCTAAAGCCCTACTTGCCATAGGCCCTTTACCCACTGTATAGTGCGGCGATTATTCTTCCCCTTGCCTTTCTTAAAACTCTAGCTAAATCAATGGATTAGCTGTTTTATTTAATGTGGGTGAGCCGTGGATTTTACCTGCATTTGCCAATGACCCGTGTAGCGCCTTCAGTCACATTCGTTCTGCCGCGCCTAGTTAGCCTGCTTGCTGAGCATACGGCTGCTCAGGGTGGGGTGTCGCACTCGCAGTTTGCCCGTCGCTTGGGTGATTTGATCGACCTCAGCAACTCAGTCGCTTTGTCGGAAACACTGAGCTTATTGGGCAAGCAGGAATTTATTGCAGTCGATGATCACAGCGCTGGCGGGCGAGAAGACTTTTTGCGTGTTAGGGCGGCAATGATTTCAGCGGTATTGCGCAGCTTATTTCCCGGCAGTGGTGCGACGCGGATCCGCTGGCCAAAAGTCACCGACGGCGAGGCGCCACAAGCCCAGGCCTACAGAAAATTTTATGCTGCCCACCAGGGGGAAATGGAAGCGAGAGTGCGAGGGTTGCAGGAAAGGGTACGCGATACGGCTTCTGGCTTATCGCCAGAGCTGCTTAAACTGGCCAGCCTAGATGCGGCGGTTGGCGATAGCTTACTGGCTCATAGCCGACGCTTGTTTGCCAGCATCCCGGCCTTAGTCGCAGACCGTTTTGAAGCCCTCGAATCTCCCGCTGCGCTTGATACCACTTTTCGTAGCGAGGTTCAGGCACTTTTGCTGGCGGAAATCGAAGCGCGTTTACTGCCTGTGCAAGGGCTTATTGAAGCTATGGACGAATTAACAGACAGAGCATTATGATCAATAAAATTCTTTTTTCTGTGGTCAGCCTACTGGGCGCAGTGGCCATTATTTGGATGGCCGCTAGTTTTTTTGGTGGCCATAGTCTGGCCCTTGCTGTCACCCTAATTATTGGCCTTGCCTACGCCTTGGGGATTGCCGAGCAGTTGAGGTTTCGCCGCGCCACTGCCAAGCTTGAGGTCGCGCTGCAGTCGCCACCGCCGGTCGATAGCTCTGAGTCTGGCGCTCTAGAGGCCTGGTTGCCTCGTGTAGAGCCTTCATTACAGTATCCTGTGCGCTTGCGTGTCAGCGGGGAGCGAGTGTTGCTGCCAGCGCCTGTCCTTACGCCTTATTTGCTTGGCCTGCTGGTCATGCTGGGTTTGTTAGGTACCTTCTTTGGCATGGTCGATACACTGTCTGGGGCGGTACTGGCACTGCAGGGTAAGACCGATCTGGCCACCATACGTGCTGGTCTTACTGCCCCGATCGCTGGCCTAGGGGTGGCATTTGGCACCTCAGTTGCTGGTGTGGCCGCTTCAGCCATGCTGGGGCTAGGCGCTACTTTGAGCCGCCGTGAACGCTTGTTAGTGGTCAATCAACTGGATGCTTACGCCCATCGTTTCTTTGCTCAGTACAATGTAGCGAGCCGCCGCAACTTAGCCTTCGAGGCAATGCAGGCCCAAGCAGCAGCACTACCGACTATTGTCGATAGATTGGATGATTTGGCCGATAAGCTTGGCGCGATGAATGCCGATCTAGGCGATCGTTTAGTCAGCGGCCAGCAAGCTTTTCATGACAGTGCCAGCCAGGAATATCGCCAGTTGGCGCGCTCGGTGGGCAGCTCTTTGGAGCAAAGTCTAAGTCAAAGTGCTAGCTTGGCTGGCGAAAGCATGCGCCCCGTGCTGGAAAGCGCGATGCAAAGCTTCAACGACAATACCCTCAAAGTTCATGCTCAGTTAAGCGAACTTAGCGCTCAGCAAAGTGCCGCCTCCACTCAACAAAATGCCGAGGCAGTGGAACAGATTCAAGCACTGATCGCAGCAGGCATAGCGCAACAACAGGCCAGCCAGCGCCAGGGGATAGCTGAGTTCGAGCAGGCGCTTGCCGGCACTGCCAAGCAGTTGAGCGCAGTTAGCTCAGAGATCCAACAAGTGTTTGCTGAAGGGCATAGCCAGCAGCAAGCCAGTCAGCGCCAAAGCTTGCTAGATTTCGGCCAGGCTTTAAGTACTACAGCCGAACAATTAACTGCCGCGACGGACAACATTCAACAGCTAGTGGCCGCTGGTGTCGAGCAGCAGCAGGCCATTCAGAGTCAAAGTATTGTTGATTTCAAAGCGGCTTTGGATGGCACAGCGCAGCAGCTAAACAGCAGTACGGCGGAGATTCAGCACTTAATTGCAGAGGGCCTCAGCCAGCAACAAGCGAGCCAGCGCCAAAGTATTAGCGATTTTGATCAAAGCTTAACTCGTACAGCAGAACAGCTGATCGCCGCCACCGCTAGCATTCAACAAGTGGTAACTGAGGGTGTGGCGCAGCAGCAAGCTAGCCAGCGCGAGAGTATTGCCAGTTTTGATCAGTCGCTCAGCGCAACGGTAGCGCAACTGAGCGATGCGGCGCGTGAGATACAAGATAGTGTGAGCTTGCTCATCACAGAACAGCATCGCAGTCAGCTTGATGTCACAGAGCGCTTTGAGCAGAACTTAAAAGCGGGTGCCGAGCACTTACTCGAGAGCAGTTCCAAAGTACAGGACTTGGCGGCACAGTCCTTCAGTCAGCAGCAGCAGAGTCAGCAGCAAAGCGCCCAACAGTTTGAACAGCACTTAAGTAATACAGTAGCAGAACTCGGCGAAGTCACTCGCCACTTAGCAGAAGCTCAGCTGATCAAGATAGCTGAACTCTTGGCTGCTTCGGAGCAGTTGCTAGAGGCAAGGATGGCTTCTGAGTCGGGCTGGCTGGAGCAACACTCTGAGCGAATGGAGCAACTGAGCGCGGCACTTAGCACTGAGCTTGCGCAATTGCGTGCCGACGAAGCACTCCGTGCTAATGCTGCGCTAGAGCGTTTGGCCAACTTAGAGTCCAGCGTTGCCAAGCACCTGAGCCAACTGGGCAGCGAACTCGAAGCGCCGATGACCCGATTGATTGAAACGGCGTCTGAAACGCCTCGCGCGGCAGCCGAGGTGATCGCGCAGCTACGGCAAGAGCTGTCCAAGGGCATAGAGCGCGATAACCAGCTATTGGAAGAGCGACAGTTAGTGCTCGAGCGTTTACAAGCTCTACTGGGCTCACTTGAAAGCAGCTCTGACAGCCAGCGCGATGCAGTACAGCAGATGCTAGAGTCCTCAGCTTCAGCTTTACAGGATTTGGGTGAGCGTTTTGGTACGCAGGTCGATGAAGGTATCGCTAGGATTTCTGGGCTCAGCGGAGATATGGCCGGCAGCGCCGCAGAAGTGGCCAGTCTCGGAGAGGCTTTCCATCTGGCGGTAGAGCAATTTGGCGAGTCGAATCAGGCTTTGATTGACAGCTTAGATCGCATTGAGCAAGCCATGGATCAGTCTGCTACGCGCAGCGATGAGCAGTTGGCCTACTATGTGGCACAGGCCCGCGAAATCATTGACCACAGCATGCTGTCACAAAAAGAAATTATCGAAGAGCTGCGTCATTTGGGCCGTCAACAGCAGCTGTTTGAGGCTGATGCCTGATGGAAGAGCTGCAGCACTACGAGGATGCCCCCGCGCCCCCAGTGTGGCCAATATTTGGCGATTTGATGGCGGGTTTAGTGGGGGTTTTTGTACTCATTCTGATTTGGGTCGTCGGCTACCAAGTGGAGCTGACCCGCAGTTTAGAGCAGGAAACTGAACGCCGTCAGGTGGAAGAGCAGCGCCGTGGAGCCCTAGAAGAAGCTCTAGCGGGGCCACTTGCCAGCGGTAGGATCTCCTTAAGTCATGGCCGCATTGGGATCAGTGGCAGCGTGCTCTTTGCCTTGAACTCGGATCAACTGCAGCCCGAAGGTCGGGAGTTATTGAGCACTCTGGTAGAGCCCTTACAAGTTTATTTGGGTGAGCGAGACGAGCTGCTGATGGTCAGTGGTTTCACCGACAGTCTGCCTATCCAGAAGGGCAACCTGCATTTTAGCGATAACTGGGAACTCTCGGCACAGCGTGCTCTAACCGTGACCCGCGCACTGATAGAGGAGGGCATGCCTGCTGCGCTACTCTTTGCCTCGGCCTTTGGCGAACAGCAACCTGTGGCGGCCAATGACAATGAGGCCGGTAGGGCCCAAAATCGCCGTGTCGAGATAGCGCCTGTGCCACGCAATACGGCTAGCAACTAGGTTGATCCGGTGACCGAGCAAACACGCAACAGCGAAGTTAAGGAAACAGAGCCCGTTTTGCTGCTGCCTAGTGAGATTGAGATCCCTGAACTTGATAAGACAGATGTGCAGAGCTTGTCGGCCCTAATCGTTAGCTTGCGAGAGCGCGGCTTACAAGCCTTTGCACCCATCCGTTTTGCAGCTATCCAGGCTCTTGTGAAGCGCCTCGAGCAGGCTGGTGATCAAGCCGCGTTGAGCAGTCGTTTGCAAAGCCAGGCAGTCACTGGGCTCAATGATTATATTCAAGGCTTGCTGGATACTCGCGAGCAAGTCCAAAGCCAATTTACTGAACTCTTGCAGCGCTTCCCTGAAGCTGAGAGCGAGCTGCGCCGTACTGCCTGTACTTTTGATCAGCGAGCCTTGCAGCGGCTGCAGCGACGCCTGGAACGTCAGCGATCTAGCGGGCCACTGGCCCAGCTGACTGCTGAGTTAAGCGAGTTATCCGAGCTGGCTACTGGTCTGCCTAGCAGTGAGGGCTTTAGTACTGACCTGCAGGCGCAAGAGAAGCAGCTATTAGCGGAGTATCAAGCGGCTTCACTGCCCCGGGCTGAGCTGCGTTCCGCGCAACGTTACCGCCAAGCGATGCTCAGAGTGGGGGCCGAGCAGCTAGTGAATCAAGCGCAAGCACAGTTACCCGCTGACTCTGGGCCGCTCAATCCGCAGCGCTTAGCCACCCGCTCCATCACCCTTATGCATCAACTCTCTGCGAGCTATACGGCGCGCTTTGTGTCTTACATCGATACCTTGTTTTACTTGGAGTCACAACCCAAAGACTAAGGAAGAGCTGACAGCAATTTCTATTGACTGCTATGCTTGGCAGCATGCATAACAGGCGCTAGGGCGCTTCAAGTCAGCATCAATCAATTGAGGATTTCACTTGCAACAAGCACTAGAAACCATGCTCGCGATGCAGCATCGGATGAATACACGAATACATGAGCAGTGGGTGGATCAGAACTTTGCTTGGTATCGGGCAATCTGGATTGAGTGTGCCGAATTGCTGGAACACTACGGTTATAAGTGGTGGAAAAAACAGGATCCAGACTTGGCCCAAGTGCAGCTGGAAGTGATCGATATCTGGCATTTTGGTATGTCAGCCCTATTGGGTACTGGTCGCAGTCAAAGTGATATCGCCGCTGATATTGCATCCCAAGTGGCTGAGTATCAGTATCGCCAGCTAGCAGTTCCTGAGGCGACAGAGACTCTGGCTCAACACGCACTTGAAACGAAGAGCTTTTCAGCTGAGCACTTTTGGGAGCTGATGCTGGCCTCGGGTTTGGATTTTGAGCAACTCTACAGTGCTTATGTGGGCAAGAATGTACTGAACTTCTTCCGTCAGGATCACGGTTATCAGGAGGGTCTCTACCAAAAGAATTGGGATGGCCGCGAAGATAACGAACATTTAGTGGAAGTGGTTGAGAGCTTAGATAAAAGTGCTGATGATTTTGCCGAGCAGATTTACGCTGCTTTGGCTTCCCGCTATAGCAAGCTCTGCGCTGTCAGCTAAGCCATGAGCGGCGATGACGATAAGTTTCTATCCACTACCGCCTTGGCCCGCGAGTTAGAGCTGCCGGTGCAGCAGTTGTTTGTGACGCTGCGCGATTATGGCTGGATCGAGCGCCGAGCAGAGGCCTGGCTGTTAACGAGTAAAGGCGAATACGAAGGTGGCCTGTATCGTGATAGCCGCCGTTTTGGTCGCTATATCGTGTGGCCGAAAACGCTCATACAGCACCCACTGCTCAGTGCCATTGAGTCTAATCAGCGCATCACCGCAGCTTCACTGAGGCGTTTTTATCCCAGTTTGCACCCGCGGCATATCAACCGTGCCTTGGCAGAGCTGGGCCTGCAAACCCACAGCCTCTTAGGGTGGGAGTTAACTCCACTGGGCCAGCGCTGGGGCGGTCAGCAGGCGGAGAGTGAAAATAGCGGAGCATTTTTTGTCACCTGGCCCCATGAAATTGTCGATCACCCAGTGGTCAGGCGGGAGTTGTCACGGCTAGCCTTTGGCAGTGAAGCTGAACTGCCTCAGTCGGAGGAGGGGGAGCAGGATTTGTTTTCCTCTGCCAGCAACGGCGGCCATGACGACGTGCTTGGTATGGACGGGCACCAGTTACAGTCCAGCTTAGAGCGCCGCGTTTGCGACTGGTTGTATTTGGCCCAGTTGGCCCATGCCCATCGTCGCTTACTGCCCTGTGAAGAGGCCATACAGGCTGATTTTTATTTGCCCCAAGGCCATATCTATATCGATTGCTGGAGTGATGATGCAGCGCCGGGAGAGCTCAGCCTGCGAATGCGCCGGCGTGAACTTTATCAAGAACTCGATTTGCGCTTTATCGAAATTAACCAAAAGGACGAGCCCCGCTTAGATGAAGTACTGGTGCGCGCCCTGTTGAAATTTGGTATCCGCTGTTAACTCAATTGCTTTTGGCGCAGTAATACGCCGCATTCCATGTGGTGGGTATAAGGGAACTGGTCAAACAAAGCAAAGCGCTCTATTTCATGGGTCTTGCAGAGTGTAGCTAAGTTATCCGCCAAGCTTTGGGGGTTACAGGAGATATACAAAATGTGCTCGAACTGCGCCACCATGGCCGTAGTTGCAGGATCAAGGCCAGCCCGTGGTGGGTCGACAAACACCGTGCGTAAATCGTAACTGCCCAGCGCTTGCGGCAAGTCTGCTAGGCGTCTAAATTCCCGAGTACCTGCTATGGCTTGGCTGACTTCCTCCGCGGAAAGGCGAATCATCTGCACATTCTCAATGCCATTACGTTCGAGGTTCCAGCGCGCTGCACGAATAGATGTTTTAGACAGCTCAGTGGCTATCACCTGATCAAAGTGCTGGGCCAGTGGTAAAGTGAAGTTACCGTTACCGCAGTACAGCTCAAGCAGATCACCACTCAGTGCAGCCGTTGCATCTAGCGCCCACTCCAACATTTGAATGTTCAGCTGGGCATTCGGTTGGGTGAAGGCCTGCTCATACTGACGATAATAAAACTCCCTTCCTGCTACCGGCAGTATCTCTGTAACATAATCTTGCCTTGGAACCAGTTTCTGCTTACGCGAGCGTCCTACGATATGGATACCGAGTTGGCTGGCAAGCTCTGTCGCTTGCTCCAGCCAAGCTTCATCTAATTTGCGGTGATAGACCAAGGTGATGAGTGTGTCACCAGACAAGGTGCTGAGAAACTCCACTTGGAATATCTTGTGACGCAGCAGGGGCTCACTTTGCAGGTGTTTAAGCAATACAGGCATCAATGACTGAATGGCTTCACAGGCAATGGGAAACTGTGTAATCACGATGGGTGTTTTGGGCTCGCCGGGCCTAAACATCACATAGTGCAGTTCATCGCCTTGATGCCAGAGGCGGAACTCAGCTCGCATCCGAAAAGCGCTGGGCGCAGAGGGGAAAATACTGGCTTCGGGTGGCTGGTAGGCTGCCAGTAAGTTTTGTACCACTTCGACTTTATCAGCCAATAATTGCTCATACTGTTCCGGGGCGAAGTTACTAAGTGGCACGGGCTAATGTCTCCTGTTTGCGGTTTTGCCAAAGTTCTTTGGCACGCGCCATGGCGCTCTGGTTTGATAGTGAAGGCTCTAGTAATAAGAGTGCTGCGGCGGTAGTCGAGAGGGTGGCCAATAAACCGTAGGCTTCCTCGCGCTGCTCCAGCCATAGTGCCTGAAGGGGTTCAACCGATGGCTGCGCTACCGCTGCTGCTCGCTCTGTTAATGTTCTAGGCAGTTCTCTGCTCAGCGGCTGGCCGTTAAATTGCAGCATTAGCCGGGTATCGGCATGGGGCCTGATTTCCACCTCACCGCTGTCACCTTTAAATACCAGAGAACTGTGTTGCTCGAGTAAGGCATCACAGTCCTGGTGGAGCAGCGCATATGCTGGGTGGAAAATACTCTGGATGCTCGCTGGGGCCTGCAGTGGATTGAGCATGCGGGTCAAAGTGTTGACCGGGGAGCGCAGGCCCAGCAAAGGTTTTAGCTGCAGCAAATCGTACAGTGCCGAAGAGAACTTGTTCAGAGCTAGATAACTAAAGTTTTGCTCAGCTAGCTGCTGCTCGACATCTTGCCAGTTTTGCGCAGTGCTAAGTCCCAATTGCTGTAGGGCATCGCCGGTATAGAGTCGGCCGGGCGTGTGGCCACCCGCGCCGTGAATGAACACGCGATAGCCAGCCTCAGCCAGTAATAGCATCGACAAAATATACCAGGGATGCTGGTGTTTTTTGCCGGCGTAGCTCGACCAATCAAGCTCAGCTGAAATACTCGCAGGAGGGCTTATCATTGTGTCGCGGCAAGCCTCTACAAAGCCGGCGAGTTCAGCCGCAGATTCTTCCTTAACCCGCAGCAACATCAGGAAAGCACCTAGCTGCAAGGGCTCAACAGCATCCTTGAGGATCATGCTAAAGGCTTCCCTTGCTTCACTTTGGGTCAGCGAGCGAGAGCCACTTTTGCCTTTTCCTAAGATGCGGACATAAGCTGCGAAAGGGTGCTCCGCTGAGACCGTTTCAGACATGAGGGACGAGCTCCTGTAGTGCTGGATTAGAGACAGTTATCGGGCTTGGGTAGGCCAGCCAGTTTGCTGCCTAATTTGGCCGGCGAGCCGGGGAACAGTTTAAGCAGGTAAAGGCTAGTTCCTTTATCCTTGCCCAGCTTTTGCGCGCTGTACTTTACCAGTGCACGCATGGCGGGCGATGAGTCAAACTGGGCGTAATAGTCCCGAAGTAAATACAGTATTTCCCAGTGCGCGGCCTCCAGTTGGATATTTTCGCTAGCAGCTATTTGTTCAGCCACATCCGGCGACCATTGATTGATATCGCGCAGAAAGCCTTCTGGGTCAAATGCAGTATCGGGCAGTAGCATCGATGATTCGCTTTAATACCAAGCTTGCTGGCTGGGGAAGCGCTCTGAAAGCTCGACAAAGCCGTCATAATCCAAGGGCTTAAAGCATTCTGCTAAACGCTTTTCTAGGCCCGATGCACGGGCGTCGGGCTCTAGTATGTAGAGTTCGGCGCCACTGTTTTGCAGTGCTTTTGCCGCTTCTGTGTCCTTAATGGCGCCATACACACCATCGCCAAGTAAGAGCAGTGCATCTTGTGGCCCGAGCATACGCAGGCACTGGGCGAAGGCGCTTTGATTTGGCGTGGCATTTAAGGTGTGCAGGGGCATCTTAAAAACTCAAAATGTGATCGTGATCGGCCAGCATTTGGCGCATCGCAGGATCATCTAGCAAAATGACATCGATGGCTAAATCATGACTTGTGAGGCCGTATTCTAGCAAAGCTGTCTGATCGACAAATACCTGATCGATATCGTAAAGGGGCAGAGACTCAAGAACCCGGCCGTGGCTCCGAGTGCCGACAGCACTGGCATCTTGATCGGAGACTAATTGCAGCACAGCATCGCCCATAAACAGCAAGCTAGGAGCTTGCTCAAAAGCCGCTGCCGCCAGTGCGGCATCCACTGCGGCACGGGCTAGGCTGCCACCGTAGGGTGCATGGCGGGTCAGCAAAAGCACTTTCTTTGTCTGCGTCATGAGGGGCCGCCAAAGGTCAGCAATCTATCCACCTCAGCAGTGGCTTCAACCAATAGCCCAAGGCCGCCCAGGCTGAAAGCTGGGTGAAGGGTCTGTGCTTGGCGTTCATAACGCGCCGCCTCACTAGCATCCAGCAAGCCGCGTTTTAGCGCAGAGCTGATACAGAGGACTAGGTCGAGATTGTGACGCTCGCCTAATTCGGCCCAGAGCGCTACGGGGTCGGCTTCGCCCTGAGGATATACCGATGTTGCCAGGCCTGAACTAGTGCCTTGGTCAAGAAAGAACACACGGTGAATTTTATGACCACGAGCCAGTGCTGCTTCAGCGAAGCGCAATGCACTCAGATTGCTGAGGCCAGAAGCCGGGGAGGCCAATACCAACAGCGCGTAATTCACCGGCACTCGCCTTGGGGCAGAAACAAAAAACCCCGGTGCTTGGCACCGGGGTTCGGGGTAGCGCGCTGAGTCTTAGTCATCGCCAAAGGCAGTGAGCAGGCTCAACATGTGAATGAACAGGTTGTAAATGCTCAAGTACAGAGAGATTGTAGCGCGAATGTAGTTAGTTTCACCGCCGTTAATGATACGGCTGGTATCAAAGAGGATCAGGCCAGACATGATCATCACCACTGCTGCAGAGATGGTCAGTGACAGTGCTGGTATGTTGAGGAAAATGTTAGCAATCATTGCTACCACTGCCACAAGCAGACCAACCATCAAAAAGCCACCCATGTAAGAGAAATCCTTACGGGTAGTCAGTGCGTAGGCTGAAAGGCCAAAGAACACGACAGCGGTACCACCAAGGGCTTGCATCACTAAGGCTGGACCGCCGGGCATGCCAGCATAGTAGTTCAGCATGGGCCCAAGAGAGGCGCCCATTACACCAGTGAAGGCGAAGATAGCCACTAGACCTTTGCTGCTATCAGCCATCTTATTGACGACAAATAACAGGCCAAAGCCAACCAGCGATAAGATCAGCGCGGCGCCTTGGGGCAGGCCCATCGCCATTGAAATACCAGCAGTTAATGCGCTAAAGGCCAGTGTTAGGCCCAGCAGCATGTAAGTGTTTTTCAGTACCTTATTCGTGCTTACCACCGAGCCTATCCCAGCGGCATTTGCATTGTACTCGTTCCGGTACATCGGATTGTTTTGCATTACATACTCCATAGTGCACGGCACATCATGTGCTTCATGTGATTAGACACATAATAAGGGCGAAGTTTCCAAATTCCAACTGATATCGGAATTAGCCCATGCTTTAGAGGCTAAAGTGGAGGATTTGTTGCGCAAGGCAAAAAAAACGGGCTCCTAGATATCTAGGAGCCCGTTGTAGATGGCGGTGGGCCAGGGATTCGAACCCCGGGGAGGGATAAACCTCCAACGGTTTTCAAGACCGCCGCTTTCGACCACTCAGCCAGCCCACCTAAAACTTTTGTCACTCTTGCACTGCGCTCAGCAGCGAAGAAGGCGGCATTATACAGCGATGTAAAAAGGACACAAGAGCTCTTGGCCACTTGTGCCCTAGAACTTTACATTTTTTTTAGGATTGCGCCGGCAGCTCGCTTTCCTCAGCAGCATCTTGTTCTTTCAGCTCAGCTACTGGCGCTGTTTCTGTTGCCGGAGTTGCTGCTGTGCTAGGCGCGGGACCTCGGGGGTCATTACTGGCTCGCAGGGTCACGCGGCCACTGGGTTTAGCCGGTGGCGCAATCACATCGCTGAACAAAACCGGGTGGCTAGTGGTAATTGCCACCTCAGTGACCGGTTTAGCTGCGACACGTGGGTCGTTAGTAGCCCGGCCATCAGCGGTCAGTCCCCTTGCTGCAGCGGCTTGACTACTGGCTGGCTCAGGAGCACTAGTTGCTGCTTTCGCTTCAGCTTCAGCTTCAGTCTCAGTCTCAGTCTCAGGGCTAGTATCTGCCACTGGCTGCTCTGCACTTGCTGTTGCGCTGAGCTTAGTAGCGGATTCAGCCTTGGCCTGCGCCGCTGTTTCGCTAGGAGCTGTTTGTTCTTGCTCTGAAGTAGCAGCGGGGGCTTCTGTAGCTGTCGGCTCAGGCTGTTCAGGCTGTTCAGGCTGTTCAGTCGGCGCAGTGCTGGCAGCTGTTTCTTTAGCTGGCTCTGTCGCTTGCTCGGCTTTCTGCTCGGCATTTGTTGCGCCAGTGGGCTCTTGCTGAGCAACCTTAGCTGGAGCGCTGTGACCTAGCGCTGCGGCCGCTGCTTGGCTACTTGCAGGGCTGACCGTCTCAGCACTCGCTGAGCTAGGCTTGGCCTCATCGTCAGTGGTGCTCTTCGCAGAGACCTTGCTTTGCTCGTCAGTACTGACTGCAGAGGACTGCGTCGCCGCATCATCAGCGGGGCGCGGTCCACGGTTGCGGCGACGGCGACGCGGTTCGCCACGCTGGTCACTGGGTCGCTTGCGAGGTTGATCACCATTAGAGGAGTCATCGCGGCTAGTAGCTTGTTCGGTGCTTGCTACTTCCTCAGTGTTTTGCTTTTGGCTGTCAGAGCTGTCGCGCTCTGGGCGACGGCGGCGCTGCTGATTGCGACCATTGCGCTCCTCTTTGCGGGACTCTTGCTTAGTATCCTGATCGCGCTCAGCTAAGCTTGATTCGGTATTGAGGGCTTTTTGCTGGTTTCCGTTCTGCTCGCGCTCTTCGCCATTGCGGTTGCGGTTCTTACCACCACGGCGACGGTTATTGCGATTGCGGTTACCCTGGGGCTTGTTTTCGCGCTCGTTGTCATCTGCGCGCTTAGAGCCTTTTGAGTTCTTGGCTTCTGACTTTTTCTTTTTCTCAGGAGCTGCAGCTGCAGTGCCAAATAGGGCTGCCATCAAACGAGCAAAGAGGCCTTGTTTGGCTTTCTTTTTGCCCTTGTGGTGTTTCTTGCCTTTAGCTTTAGGCGATTTTTTCTGTGCTTTAGCTTCTGCGTCAGTGTTGTTAGATTCTGGTGCCGGAATGCTGCGTTTAACGCCTTTCACTAGGGCTTCTTGCTGTGGCAGAGCCGCTGAGTGAGTGTCAGATATCTGATCGGTTTCGGGCACGGTGATATCTATTTTATAGCTGGCCGCTTCGCCTTCAACCTCGTCGTCGCGTAAGCGCTGTACTTCAAAGTGGGGCGTTTCAAGGTTCGGGTTAGGAATCACCAAGACCCGGGACTTAGTGAGTTGTTCAACTTCACTCAAGGCCAGGCGCTTTTCGTTCAGCAGGTAGGCGGCAACGTCCACCGGTACAATCGCGCGAACTTCCGCACTGCGCTCTTTGCTGGCTTCTTCGGCTAGCAAGCGCAGTATAGAGAGTGCCAGTGATTTGGTGTCGCGAATGGTGCCTTGACCAGTACAGCGCGGGCAGACGATTGCGCTGGTTTCACCAAGCGATGGGCGCAAGCGCTGGCGCGACATCTCAAGCAAGCCAAAGCGTGAAATACGACCTACCTGAACGCGGGCTCGGTCGATTTCTAGGGCGTCGCGCATGCGGTTTTCAACGGCGCGCTGATTGCGTGCCGCAAGCATGTCAATAAAGTCGATGACCACCAAGCCGCCCATATCGCGCAAACGCAATTGGCGGGCGATTTCGTCGGCTGCTTCGAGGTTGGTTTGTAAAGCGGTGTCTTCGATGTCGCTACCGCGGGTAGCTCGGGCCGAGTTAATGTCAATTGAAACCAGCGCTTCGGTGGGGTCAATGACGATGGAGCCGCCTGAGGGCAGGCGCACTTCACGCTGGAAGGCGGTTTCGATTTGGCTTTCGATCTGGAAGCGGTTGAATAGCGGGATGGCATCTTCATAGCGACGGATGCGGTCTTTGTACTGCGGCATGACCATGCTGACAAAGTCGATGGCTTGGGCAAAGGCATCGTCAGAGTCGATCAATACTTGGTCGACATCATCGCGCAGATAGTCGCGGATGGCGCGGATGATTACGTTGCTTTCTTGGTAGAGCAGCACGGGTGCCTTTACCTTGGTGCTGGCATCGGCAATGGACTGCCAAAGTTGCAGTAGGTAGTTGAGGTCCCACTGTAACTCCTCGGAGTTGCGACCTACTGCTGCGGTGCGGGTGATAACACCCATGCCATTGGGAATTTCAAGGGTTGATAGGGCGTCGCGCAATTCGCTGCGCTCTTCACCTTCGATGCGACGTGAGATACCGCCGGCGCGAGGGTTATTAGGCATCAATACAATGTAGCGACCGGCTAAGCTGATAAATGTGGTAAGGGCTGCACCTTTATTGCCACGCTCTTCCTTATCTACCTGAACAATAACCTCGGTGCCTTCTTTAACGACATCCTTGATCTTCATCCGACCATCGACGGCGCCGGGGTCGCGGTAGAAATATTCTCGGGCAATTTCTTTTAGGGGGAGGAAGCCGTGACGCTCAGCGCCGAAGTCGACAAAGGCTGCTTCCAAACTGGGCTCAACGCGGGTGATTTTACCTTTGTAGACGTTGGATTTTTTTTGCAGACGGGTACGGTTTTCGATGTCCAGATCGTAGAGACGTTGGCCGTCGACCAGCGCAACGCGCAACTCTTCTGGTTGAGTTGCATTGATAAGCATTTTCTTCATAGTGCCATATACCTGATTCGCGCAGGTCTGGCGGGGCTTAAGATCAGCTGTACAGCCGGCAATTGCCGGGCATATGGTGGGCCGACAGGGTGGCAGCGAGATTTCCAATTTATGGCTGCCAAGCCTGTGGCACTACGCGATACGTTCAGGTGTTCATGTATCATCCCGCGCCGCAGGGCGGCCGGTCAGCATTGAGGCGGTTAGCTACTAGCGCTGAACCTGCCTTTTTGGTAGTGTCGCAGCACCTGAACCCTGCGACTACGCTGTGATATTCCGTAAACTGATTCTGTGTCCCGGCAGACGCACTGCGCGGTTTAAATTATGTCGCTTCGCGGGATTGTTCGGCAGCAGGTGTGTTGTATCACCCGTTCATCGAGCTCGCGTCGACATCCCTTACAGATGTGTGGTGTTTACTGACGGAGCCGTGCAATTCATCGGCAGGCCCTACCTTCGCCAGTGGCTTGTCGATTCCCCAATCAATCGTTGTCTTGACAGAGGGCGGCCACACGGTGGCGACTATAACAGCACTTTATAAGTGCTTCAATTGTAAAAATTTTTCCCTTTCGAGACCAGCAGGAGCAGCACTTGAGCGAAAAAGACCAATCCCAGCCAGCAGTAGCGGTGAGCTGGCTTGAAATTAGCGAGGAAGATGCTGGTCAGCGTTTAGATAACTACTTGCTGCGAGTGCTCAAGGGAGTGCCAAAAACCCGTATTTACCGCGGTCTGCGCAAAGGTGAATTTCGGGTCAATAAGGGGCGGGTCAAGGCTGATTACCGTATTAAAAGCGGCGATGTGCTACGCCTACCGCCGATACGCACTCCGGCGGCGGGTGAAGTGCCTGTTGTACCTGGCTTTTGGCTGGAGCAGCTTCGGCAGCGGGTGGTTTATGAGGATCCGGGGCTCTTAGTGCTCGACAAGCCTTCCGGTCTGGCGGTGCACGGAGGCAGCGGGCTTAACTTTGGCTTAATTGAGTGTTTGCGCCAGTTGCGCCCCGAAGATCGCCGCTTGGAGTTGGTCCACCGCCTAGATCGCGATACTTCGGGCCTGATCATGGTCGCGCGCAAGCCGGCCGTCCTACGTGAGCTGCATCAGCTATTGCGTAGCGACAAGGTCGATAAGCGCTACCTGGCCTTAGTGGCGGGTAAGTGGCCGCGAACTTTAAAGCTTGTTGATGCGCCGCTGGAGAAAAATATCGTGCAATCTGGCGAGCGCATGGTGCGCGTGTCTAAAGAGGGCAAGCGTTCGCTGACCGAGTTCTCTGTGGTGGAGCGCTTTAAGGAGGCAACCTTGGTCGAGGCCAAGCCCATCACTGGCCGCACGCACCAAATCCGAGTGCACGCTCAGCACGCCGGCTTTCCCTTGTTGGGCGATCCAAAATACAGCGATGCGAAAAGTGAGGCGCTGTGTCAAAAGCTGGGGCTAAAGCGGCTCTTTCTGCACGCTTGGTCGTTGCGCTTTAGCTTGCCCGATAGTGGCCGTTTGGCCCTTCAGGCAACTCTGGATGACGACCTAGAATTTATATTAAACCTACTTCGTAAGTAATTGATAATGATTGTTATATTTGACTGGGATGGCACCCTATGCGACTCCATAGACGGCATTGTGCAAGCGATGCAGGCGGCCGCCCAGGAGCTGTCTATAGAGTCGCCAGAAGTCGATGCGGTGCGCAATATTGTCGGCCTGGGCTTACCCCAGGCTGTGCAGCGCTTGTTTCCAGATAAGAGCGAAGCGGGCAGGTTGGCTTTGGCCGAAGCCTATTCACGGCAATATATAGCAGCGACTGCTGAGCCAGTAAGGCTCTTCGACGGTGCGCGGGAGATGCTGGAGAATTTGCGGCAATCGGGTTTTGAGTTAGCTGTGGCCACCGGTAAGAGTCGTCGCGGTCTAAATCGAGTACTCGCCGGTCTGGCCATGGAAGATTATTTTGATGCGACCCGCTGTGCCGATGAGACTAAATCTAAGCCTGACCCACTGATGCTGCGCGAGATTCTGGCTGAGCGTGGCTTTGCAGCCGAGCAAGCCTGGATGGTAGGGGATAGTGAATATGATTTGGCGATGGCAGCCAAGCTCGGCATGCCTTCGGTAGGGGTCAGTTTTGGGGTGCATTCGCCCGAGCGCCTGCGCCAACACAACCCTCGGCATCTGCTTGATGAGCTCGGCGAACTGCCTGAGTTATTGCTCAGCGCTAGAGCTTAAGCCAGGACAGGGTGCCCGGCGCGCTCTAGCATCTTGGTCAGGGCTATTAATGGCAGCCCTTCTAGGCTGGTAGGGTCATCCCCAGATAGGCGCTCAAATAAGGCGATCCCTAAGCTTTCCCATTTGAAGCTACCGGCGCAATCGTAGGGGCGGTCGCGCTGTAGATAGTGCTCGATTGCTGTATCGCTCAGCTGGCGAAAGCTGACGCTGAAGGGCTCGACATGATGGAGCGCCAAGTTGGGAGCGAGCATTGCGATAGCGGTATGGAATACCACCGTGTTGCCGCTACAGGCCTTGAGTTGAGTCCTGGCGCGCTCGTGGTTGCCAGGTTTGCCCAGCAGCTGTCCTTGTAGGGAGGCCACTTGATCGCTACCAATGACAGTGGCTTCGGGATGAAGCTTGGCCACCGCCCGCGCTTTTTCATCGGCCAGTCGCTCTGCAAGTGAAGCGGGTGTTTCGCCAGCCTTGGCTTGCTCATCTATGCCAGGCGCAAGGCAGCTAAAGGGCAGGCCTAGGCGTTCTAATAAGCGTTTGCGGTAGGGTGAGGTGGAGGCGAGTATTAATGTCTTCATCATTGATTGGGCTCAGTGCGTGCGGGGCCTGTGAAAAATCACCTTAATAGGCTGTATTTTAAAGATGTTTTTGACAAAGTCCCATTCCGACCCTATGATGCGCGCCTATGTTGACTGAGCCCCTCCCGACAACGCTGGATATCCGCAAAGCGGCAGCGCGTGGCGTGAGTATCAGTGGGGTGTTAAAACCGCTTGAATTACAACGTTTCCGGGCTTTACTGGCCGCGGATGACGGTGTTATTGAAGCGTTTTTGGCGTTTTCCAAAGACGATGAAGGCCGTTTCCTGATCGAGGTGACGACAGACGCACAGGTGATTGTGACTTGTCAGCGCTGTCTTGACCCGATGCCAACCCGCCTGCAAACCAGCCATGTGCTGGCTGTGGTTTGGTCGGATGAACAGGCGCGCAATCTTCCGCGACACTTGGAGCCACTGATCCTTGAGGAGGAAGCCGGCGAGCTGTGGGAGCTGGTGGAAGACGAACTCGTACTGGGTTTGCCTCCTTACAATTACCACGAGCGCAAAGATTGTAATGAGGTATTGGTGGACCTTGCCGCTGCCGAGCCAGAAATGGCACCGGAAGAAGAGAGGCCCAACCCCTTTGATGTGCTGGCGCAATTAAAGCCCAGCGAGAAAAATCAGGAGTAAATCATGGCTGTTCAAAAGAGCAAAAAAACCCGTTCGCGTCGCGGCATGCGTCGTTCACACGATTCCCTGCCGACTAACACGCTGAGCGTGGATCAGACTTCTGGTGAAACCCACCTGCGTCACCACGTCACTGCAGACGGCTTTTATCGCGGCAAGAAAGTCGTAGATACTGGCAACGACGACTAAGCGAATTCGATCCTGACGTTCTGAAAGGCGCCAGGTTTGTTCGACACGGTACATCGCACCGCTGCTCGAATAAGCGGGGTTGGCTCTTGCTGTCCCCGCATTTCCCTCCAGGCAGTGCTGTATGCACTGTCAACTTTGCTTTCTCCGTCTTATAGATTATCGCCGCCCCGATCCATTGGACCGGCGCATCTTCCTGCCTGCAGGATTGCCGCTTTCGGGTTCGCTGCGGCTGTTACTGAACAGGGTTGACGCTATGACTACTCCATCCGCTTTTATATTTCCAGGCCAAGGCTCGCAAAAAGTCGGCATGTTGGCCGATGCTTACGCTGCATTCACAGCAGTGCGCGACACTTTTGAAGAGGCCTCCACTGCTTTGGGCTACGACCTATGGGACCTAGTCCAGAACGGCGAGCAGGAAGCGCTCAACATGACCGCTACCACCCAGCCGGTACTGCTGACATCAAGTGTCGCTTTATGGCGTGCTTGGTTGGAGCAGGGCGGGGCACAGCCGGCAGTCATGGCCGGACATAGTCTGGGTGAATTTAGCGCCTTAGTTTGCGCCCAGTCGCTGGGTTTTGCTGACGCTGTGCAACTGGTTCGCCAGCGCGGTGAGTTTATGCAGACGGCAGTGCCGGTGGGCGAGGGCGCCATGGCCGCTATTATTGGTTTGGACGATGCAGCTATCGTTGCCACTTGTGCAGAAGTGGTCGCATCAGGTGCAGGTGAAGTTGCAGCAGTCAACTTTAACTCCCCAGGTCAGGTGGTGATTGCTGGCCATACTGCAGCTGTTGATGCCGCGATCGCAGCACTCAAGGAGGCGGGGGCAAAGCGCGCCATGCCACTGCCAGTGAGCGCCCCTTTCCATACCTCATTGATGAAGCCAGCCGGTGAGCGATTGGCGCAGGCCATGGCTGGTCTGAGCATTGCAGCACCGACCATTCCGGTTATTCATAATGTGCACGCAGAGGCGGAGCAGGACCCGGAGCGCATCAGAGAGCTTCTGGTGCAACAAATCTATAGTCCGGTACAGTGGACAGCCTGTGTGGCTAGCATTGTCTCCCGTGGTATCACAGAGATGGTAGAGTGTGGGCCAGGCAAAGTGCTGAGCGGCCTGAATCGCCGTATTGATAAGTCCTTGAACAGCCACTCACTCGAGGACCCAGAAGCACTGCAGGCGACTAAGCTTGCTTTGACTGGTCAGAAATAATAAGGAGTCAAATTGGTATGGCGGAAGAACAGAAAGTCGCCTTAGTCACCGGTGCCAGTCGTGGCATTGGTCGCAGTATTGCCGAGCGCCTAGCGGCTGATGGTTTTATTGTAGTTGGTACAGCTACCAGTGATAATGGGGCCCAAGCGATTTCCTCTTACCTGCAGGCCGCGGGTAACTCTGGATGCGGCATGACACTAGATGTTTCAAGTGACGACAGTGTGAGCGCGGTGCTAAAGAGCTTGACAGAACAATACTCGGCGCCTTTGGTATTGGTTAACAATGCCGGTATTACCCGTGACAACCTGCTGATGCGCATGAAAGCGGATGAGTGGAGCGATGTCATCGATACAAACCTCAACTCATTATATCGAGTGAGTAAGGCCTGCCTGCGGGGCATGACCAAAGCGCGCTGGGGTCGTATTGTTAACATTACTTCAGTGGTAGGCTCTATGGGTAATATGGGGCAGAGCAATTACGCCGCAAGCAAGGCCGGTGCCGAGGGTTTTACTCGCGCACTCGCTCGTGAGCTGGGTTCCCGCGCTGTGACAGTTAACAGTGTGGCCCCCGGTTTTATCGATACTGACATGACCCGTGAGCTCTCAGATGAGCAGCGTGATTTAATGTTGGGCCAAATTCCCTTGGGGCGTTTGGGTCAACCGGAAGAAATTGCCGCCTTGGTTGGATTCTTGTGTAGTGATGTAGCAGGCTACATTACAGGCGAGACTCTTCATATCAATGGTGGTATGTATATGGCGTAAGCCAAGGAACCTTTGTACAATCATGGCGCGGCGCAACGCGTCTAAAACGAAAGAACTTCTTACTGGCTTGAAAAACAGAGTAAAATCAGTCGTTCAGCCGGTTTGTTGGTTTGATTAAGCACTAAACTCAGGAGTGACCTAATATCATGAGCAGTATTGAAGAACGCGTTAAGAAGATCGTTGCAGAGCAACTTGGCGTCAAAGAAGAAGAAGTACAGACAGAAGCCTCCTTCGTAGAAGACCTGGGTGCAGACTCATTGGATACTGTCGAACTGGTTATGGCGCTGGAAGAAGAATTCGAAACTGAAATTCCAGACGAAGAAGCTGAAAAGATCACCACTGTGAAGTTGGCGATTGATTACATCAGCGAAAACCTCGCCTGATATTTCCACACTGTACCGAAAAGCCGTTTCTATTTAACATAGAGCGGCTTTTTCTCGTTATAGCACCACCCGATTAAATTTTACTAAGGAGCTTGCGCCGTGAATGGCAGAAGAGTAGTTGTCACAGGCCTTGGCATGGTGAGTCCCCTCGGGCTGACTGTTGAAGATACCTGGCAGAATATTCTCGCGGGCAAGAGCGGAGCCGCTACGATTGAGGCTTTTGATGTTTCCGCGTACTCCACCCAATTTAGTGCTAGTGTCAAAAACTTTGACCCGAGCCCTTATTTGGCGGCCAAAGAATCTCGCAAGATGGATGTCTTTGTGCAATACGGCATGGCTGCCGGTATTCAGGCCATGGAAGACGCAGGCCTAGAAATTACTGAGGCTAACGCTGCCCGAGTAGGAGCTGCGATAGGCTCCGGTATCGGTGGCATTGGCCAGATAGAAAAAAACACTGAAATAGTACGCACATCAGGGCCGCGTAAAATCTCACCCTTCTTTGTACCCGGTTCAATTATCAACATGATTGCCGGTAACCTGTCGGTGAAATACAACATGCAGGGACCAAACTTAGCCATTGTGACCGCCTGTACCAGTGGCACGCACAATATTGGCCTCGGCGCGCGCCTTATTGCCCAAGGTGATGCCGATGCCATGCTGGTCGGCGGTGCTGAGATGGCGACCACACCAGTAGGTTTGGGTGGCTTTGCCGCAGCCAGAGCACTTTCCACGCGCAACGACGATCCAGCCGCGGCCTCGCGTCCCTGGGATAAAGACCGCGATGGTTTTGTGCTCGGTGATGGTGCTGGCGTGATGCTGCTCGAAGATTATGAATCGGCCAAAGCTCGCGGGGCTAAAATTTATGCCGAGCTGAGCGGTTTTGGTATGAGCGGTGATGCTTTCCACATGACGCTGCCGCCAGAAGATGGCCGCGGCGCCGCTGCCGCCATGCGCAACGCGATTCACGATTCAAAAATACCGGTGGATCAAATCGATTACATCAACGCCCATGGCACCTCGACTCATGCTGGCGATAAGGCTGAAAGCGAAGCCATCAAGTCGGTGATGGGCGCAGCAGCCGAGCAGGTAGCGGTTAGCTCAACTAAGTCGATGATTGGTCACTTACTCGGTGCAGCAGGCGCTGTAGAGGCCATTTTCTCAGTGCTGGCACTGCGCGACCAAGTGGCGCCACCAACGATCAACCTCGATAATCCCGACGAGGGCTGCGATCTCAACTACGTGCCTCATAACGCACAAGAGCGCATCATTCGCAATGTGCTGTCTAACTCTTTTGGTTTTGGTGGTACCAACGGTTCACTCTTGTTCAGCAGGCTTGACTGACTGCGCCCCCAGTGCCTCAGGATGAAGTGATTTGGGTCGATGGCGAGCGCTCAGCAAGCTTGCCATTGCCCGACCGCGGCCTGTCTTTTGGCGATGGCCTGTTTGAAACACTACTCATTGTCAATGGCAGATCGCCTTGGCTGGATTACCATCGCCAGCGCCTCGAAGCTGGCTTGGCTGCTCTGCACTTTCCCGCCTTGGGTAGTACTTTTGATGAGGCCGTGGCGCTTGCCCTAAGCAGCCTGGCCCCTCAAGCTGTCGCGGCGCTGCGCATCACCGTGACCCGCGGTAGCGGACCGCGGGGTTATCAAGCCCCCAGTCCAACAGTGCCGCGCTTGGTGGCTCAACTGAGCAGCCTGTCCCTCGACCCCTTTACTTGTCCAGCGCCGGCAAAGCTGGCGGTATCCTCGCTAAGGCTGGCCTCACAGCCACTACTGGCAGGAATCAAACACCTCAATCGTCTCGAACAGGTCTTGGCGACCCGGGAGTTTCGTGCGCAGAATGTCGATGAGGCAGTGATGTGCAATCAACAAGGGCAGGTGGTATCGGTGGTGGCGGGCAATCTCTTTGCGGTTGTCAAAGGTGAGTTATACACGCCAAGCCTGCAGGATTGCGGTGTGAGCGGTACTCGCCGCAGGGCTCTTATAGAGCGCTGGGCACCGCGTTTAGGTTTAACAGTTCATCAGCAAGCGCTGTCATTGGAGCAGTGCTTAGATGCCGATGAGTTGCTGTTTTGTAATAGCCTGCAAGGCCTTCGTGCGGTGGCGCAGCTGGGGGCGAAATGCTGGGGGGAGCATCCTCTTAGCCAGGCCCTGCAACAGCAATACCTGGCGGATTTGCAGCAGAGCGTGGGCTTATGAAACGCGTATTATTGTGGTTCTTAGTGATCTGTAGCTTATTGGCGCTGCTGTTAACGGCCCTGGGTTTTGAGCTAAAGCGGCGCTGGGAGCAGCCTCTAGCCATTAGCGAAGAGGGCTTGTTGTTTGAGCTAAAACAAGGCGACAGCCTCAATAGTGTCGCCCATCGCCTAGTGGATCAAGGGCTGCTTGACCAGCCCTACATGCTGACTCTCTATGGCCGACTTACTGGCCTCGATAGCCGTTTGCAGCGCGGTGAATATCTGTTGCCCCATGGGCTAAAGCAAGCCGAACTGCTCGAGCTCTTGCTAAGTGGCAACGTGGTGCAGTATCAAGTGACCATCCCTGAAGGTCTGACCCTAAGGCAAGCTTTAGAATTATTGGCTAGGCAAGAGTCTTTAGAGCGCAGCCTTGATGGTCTGGAAGATGGAAGGATTGCAGCCCTCACTAAAAATTACCCCAGCCCTGAGGGCTTGTTTTTACCAGAAACCTATCGCTATGTTCGCGGCGATAGTGATTGGAATATTCTACAGCGCGCCTTTGCTGCGATGCAGCGTTTGTTGGCTGAAGAGTGGCAGGATAGAGATGATGAACTGCCACTGGCAAGCCCCTACGAAGCCTTAGTGCTGGCTTCTATCATTGAGCGCGAGACCGGCGTAGCGAGTGAGCGCGGGGAAATAGCCGGTGTGTTTGTGCGCCGTTTGAATAAGGGCATGCGCCTGCAAACTGATCCCACAGTGATTTATGGCCTGGGCAGCGAGTTTGACGGCAACTTGCGTCGAAGTCATTTGCGGGACGAGGAAAACCCTTACAACACCTATCGTCATCACGGCTTGCCACCGTCGCCTATCGCCTTACCCGGTGCTGCAGCAATACATGCAGCATTGCACCCTAAGGATGGCGATACTCTGTTTTTTGTTGCCCGGGGAGATGGCAGCCATGTATTTAGTGCCACCCTTGATGCCCACCAGCGAGCCGTGCGTAAATATCAGCTGCGCCGTCGTGCCGATTATCGTTCCACACCACAGCCAGAGGTAAAGTAGTGCCAAATCAAGCACCGCCCAGAGGACTATTTATCACCGTAGAAGGCGGAGAGGGCGTGGGCAAATCGACCAATATTGAATACCTTCGGCGCTACCTTGTAGAGCATGGAGTGGATTTAGTGGTCAGTCGCGAGCCCGGCGGTACGGCTATGGCAGAAGATATTCGCCAAGTCTTGATCAGCTCACGAACTGAGCCAGTGGCTGCTATGACAGAATTGCTGTTGATATTTGCAGCGCGGGCGCAGCACATTGAAACAGTGATTGAGCCAGCTTTGGCCCGTGGGCAGTGGGTGCTATGTGATCGTTTTACTGATGCTACTTACGCTTATCAGGCCGGCGGCCGTGGGATGGACCCAGAACTCATCCGCCATCTAGAACAGCTTGTACAGGGAGACTTGCGCCCCGACATCACCTTGCTACTGGATGCTACAGTTGCTGTTGGTATGGAGCGGGCTAGAGATCGCGGCGCCCTCGATCGCTTTGAGCAAGAGCAATTAGAGTTTTTCGAGCGCGTGCGCTCAACCTACCTGCAATTGGCCCGAGAGAGTAGCGGTCGCTACCGAATTATTGACGCCAACCAAGACTTAGCACAAGTACAACAGCAGTTGCATGGAGTTTGTGAAGAGCTACTGGATTGCTGGGGTGTAAGGCAGTGATAGAGCTGAACGCGCTGCCCGTAATTAGTGCGCCACTGCCCTGGCAGAGTGATGCCTGGTCACAATGTCTTCAGCAATTGGAACAGGGGCGTTTCCCCCATGCTTTACTTATTTCTGGCGCCCCGGGTATCGGTAAGTCGCGCTTTGCCCTCGCTTTGGCCCGACTGCTGCTATGCCACCGTCCCAATGCGGGGCACAACTGCGGCGAATGTCCCGCCTGCGAGCATAGCCGGCAAGGCACTCACGGTGATTTTCGCTGGGTGCAGGCAGAGGGTGATAGCCGGGTAATCAAGGTTGATCAGATCCGCGATGCCATTAACTTTGCCCAATGGACTGCGGGTTTTGGTCAGCGCAAAGTGCTGGTGCTGGCGCCAGCCGACGACATGAACATCAATTCGGCCAACGCCTTACTGAAATCCCTGGAAGAGCCCGCTGCTAACACCCATATGATTCTCGTTTGCCAGCGCCTTCATGGCGTACCGGCAACGGTTCGCTCGCGCTGTCAGTTACTGAAGTTGCCCTTGCCTGAGGCTGCACTCAGCTTGGACTGGCTCGATCAAGTTACCGGTGATCGACAGAGCAGTAGCGCGCTACTTAAGATTGCCGAACAGCGCCCCCTGCAAGCTGAGCAATTATACCGCGAGGCCGGTGCTGAAGGGGCGCTGCAACAGGAAGATGCCCTGACTGCTTTGGTTGAGCATCGCATGAGCGTAGCTGAAGTCCACAAGGTGTTGGGTGAAGTGCCGCCCCCTGAGTTGTTGATTGTATTGCTGAGTTTTGTCGAGCGATGGATTAAAAATATGGACGCAGCAAGCTTAGCCGCATCTGGGCGAAGCGCCTTTGCCTTACTCGATAGCTTGCGTCTGCAGCAGGTGGCGGTAGCCGGAGGCTCCAACCCGAACCGGCAACTGTTCACTGAGTCACTACTTATTCGCCTGCGGCGAGAGTTGGGCCCTGCACAAAGCAATGCTAAGATGCCGCGAAATCGGAGGGCCATGACCAAATGAATGACCAAGTTCGCCATAGCCGCAATGGCATTCTCTCGCTGACTATCAAAGACCCCGCGGTACTGTATTCAGCCTATATGCCATTTTTGACCCATGGCGGTCTCTTCGTGCCGACTAATAATAGCTATCAGTTGGGTGACGAGGTATTTATGCTGCTCAGCCTGCTTGACGAATCGGAAAAAATTCCTGTCTCCGGCAAGGTGGTCTGGGTGACCCCGAGAGGCGCTCAGGGTAATCGCGTGGCGGGAATTGGTGTGCAGTTCTCCGAGGAAGACGCCGAGCTCAACCTTAAAATTGAAAACCATTTAGCGGGTACTTCGGGCTCAGCGCGTCCGACACATAGCATGTAGCTTGGAGTTGGACATTGTTAATGCGCTTAATGTTTAACTTTAAGATAAGGCTCTAAGCTATTGATATTATGTTATTGCGCATGAAAAAATGGGTCCCGGGGAGGGACCCAATAAGACCATTAGGAGTGAAACATTAGGAATTGCTTCCTTAAAGGAACATTGGGTGTGCTCCTTGCAGTCACCCGATAGTGCTAGGGGATAGGTAACTGCACCCTTAGTATGGCCTATAAGTGGTAATTTTCCATAGTTTCACAGCCAATTCTTAGTATGTTTGGCTATAAGAGTATGCTTTTTTATGCCAAACCGTAGTCTAGCTGGGCAAAAATGATGAAACGGTCAGCAGTGATCCTGCCTCAGGGTGATTTTCTTTGCGGCATTGTCGAGGGCTATTACGGCCGCACTTGGTCCCATCAAGATCGCCTTGATTACGCGCAGTTTCTGCCCCAACTTGGCCTCAACAGCTTTCTCTACTGTCCCAAAAGTGACCCTTATTTACGCAAGCAGTGGTTTGCGCACTGGCCTCTAGCCCAGTGGCAGCAGTTGCTCGAGCTGTCGGCAAAGTATCGTGAGCAGGGGCTGCTTTTCGGTTTGGGTTTATCGCCTTTTGAGTTGTACCGACACTACGGTGCAAAGGAGCGGCAGCAGTTAAAGGACAAGGTTCAGCGAATCCAGGAGCTGCATCCGTCACTGTTGGCCCTGCTGTTCGATGATATGCCCGGCGCTGTGGTGGATTTAGCCGAGCGACAGGCGGAGATTATTGCCGATGTGCAAGCTTGGGCACCTGAGTTACGTCTCTTGATGTGCCCGACCTATTACTCTACTGATCCAGTGTTAGAGAAACACTTCGGGCCAATGCCAGCTGAGTATTGGTCCCGTTTAGGCACTTTGCTAGCAGAGCAGGTGGAGGTCTTTTGGACTGGCCCCAAAGTGTGCTCTGAATCTATTAGCTGTGCCGATTTAGTCGTTATTCAGGCAGCTTTTGGCCGCCCTGTAACACTCTGGGATAACTATCCAGTAAACGATGGGGCAGTGCGCAGCGATAAGTTGTATTTGGAACCTCTGAGTCAGCGCAGCCCGAAGATAAACCAGCATCTGGCGGGGCACTTTTGCAACCCGATGAATCAAGCGCAGTTGTCACTGCCCGCCCTGCGCGGTCTAGCAGAGCTTTACAGCAATCAACTGCCGCAAGACCTTGAAGCTCAGTTGCTCGGTGAAGAATTATGGCGGCAACTGGCCCAGGATCGACATGCCTTTCAGTACGGTGGCTTGTCGGGTTTGGGTGAGCTGCGCCGCCAGGAGCTAAGCTCCCGTTACGCTCGCTTTACTGGGCCGGCAGCCGCTGAACTGGTCAGCTGGCTGCAGGGTGAATATACTTTCGATCCTGCTTGCCTTACGGACTGAGTCTTGAACCACCCGCTTCAAAGTACCGATTACCTTCACTATCGCAAAGGCCAGCCACTGACTTGTCTGCAGCAGTGGCGAGAGCAGGGCGGGGAGGGCTTGTTGGTAGTCGATTTCCAGCTTCAGCAGTACTGGCTGCCCGACGCGCCGGCACTGCCCTTAAGCGCTATTTATCTGTGGTCTCAGCAGCGCCTATCAGTTTCTGTCACTGATCAGCAGTTGGTAGATCCAGGTGGGCTCGACGCGGCAGCGCTTTATGATTATTGGTCTGAGCGCTGTGGTTTTGGCTGCTTTGTACCCGGCCAGCCAATGAATTTGCAGCCAGTCTATATAGCCAAACCATGGGGGCAGGAAATCTGGTATACCGGTGTCGAAGAGCGGGGCGTCTGTGCCTTTGCTGATGCTGGCAAAGCAACAGCGATACCCTGGCTGCAGGCAGTGATGCCTGATGCGGCCGCCGGTCCTGCCGATCAAGCCTTAGTGCTACTGAAAATTCTCGATCCCTCACCTGAACCCGTAATAGGCGACTTATACTTCGAGCTACATGAAGAAAAACGCGAAGTTTATGTGGTCACTGAGGTCGACAAGAGCGCTTGGCCCGATGGAGTTGGCGCCATACGCTATGGCTTTGACCCCCAGTATCGCCGCCAGTTTGACTCCGATGCGCAGTTCAAAGCGGCCTACGTCAAAGCGGTGAAAGACTACGAGCGAGTGCGGCGTCAGCTCGATGCGCTGCCCGCCGCTGAAGCGGCACCCGAGACCCTGCAGCAGGCTGAGCGGACTAAGCGCCAGGCCATGAATCGCTTTACTTACCTGCGCCCGCTGCGTGTCGGCGATGTGGTCAAAGTGCCTTTACGCCTGCCGCATTCACTGCAGCACGGTGTGCGCACCATTGAATTTCAAACCCCAGTGTATGAGCGTAAAATTCTTTCTTTTGCGCAGCAGGTCTTAACCCAAGATCACTGGGATACAGATCAGGCGGCAGCTATTATGGACTTGGAGCCGCCAGCCGAAGAAGCCTTTGAATGCTTGCAGAAGGGCCCTGGCTTGATAGTTGAGCGCATTGTTGATTTTGATGACTTTGAAGTTAGGCGCATTACGCTTGAAGCTGCTGCAACAATCGAGGATTTAGCAGTACCGGACTACGGCGTAGCGATGGTGGTAGCTGGGCAGGCCGAGTTAAATGAAGCACAATACCCTGCTGGCAGTGCGCTGTTTATGCCGGGGCAGAGGGCTTTTTACCGTCTCAGTTGTGCCGCCAAAGAGCCTCTGGTGTTTTTGTTGGCTTTACCTCGCTAACAAGGCTTGAACAGCACCGAAGCTTGTGGAATAATCTGCGCCCTTGTAATTGTTCCCTGCAGTGGGTTGTGCGGATTCTTATCCGTAGCAATCAATCGTTTAGCGAGCTTTGTTAAGTTAAAGTCTGAACGAGTTCCAAGGACAAGCAGGCAGTTTACAAATGCGGAAGTGGCGAAATTGGTATACGCGCTGGATTTAGGTTCCAGTGCCGCAAGGCGTGAGAGTTCGAGTCTCTCCTTCCGCACCATATTATATAACGGCGCGACACCTCATCAGGTCGTCGCTCGATCGCCAAGGGCGCAAGGCGCCCAAACCCTATCGGATTTATGAGGAACTACCATGCAGGTGTCTATTGAAACGACTTCAGGTCTCGAACGTCGTTTAACCGTCGGTGTACCCGCCGAGCGCGTCGACAGTGAAGTTGATTCGCGGCTGCAAAAAGCGGCTGGTAATGTACGCCTCCCGGGCTTCCGTCCCGGTAAAGTACCGATGAAGGTGATGCGCCAGCGCTTTGGTGCAGGTATGCGCCAGGAAGTTCTGGGCGAAGTCATGAGCCAATCTTTCCAAGAAGCTGTGGTCCAAGAAAACTTGCGTCCTGCTGGGCAGCCAAACATTGAGCCCAAAAACCTCGAACCAGGTCAAGATCTGGAGTACATCGCGACTTTTGAAGTGTTCCCTGAGGTTGAAGTCGTTGAAATGCAGGGTTTTGACGTTGAGAAGCCTGTTGCTGAAGTAACAGATGAAGATGTCGACCAAATCATCGAAGTATTCCGCAAGCAGCAGGGCAGCTGGGACGAAGTTGAGCGCGCCGCTGCTGAAGGCGACAAGGTCAACATTGATTACACTGGCACCAAAGATGGTGAAGCCTTTGACGGCGGCAGTGCTGAAGGCAGCGATCTGGAGTTGGGTTCAGGCCGCATGATTCCTGGCTTTGAAGATGGCATTGTTGGCATGAAGGCTGGAGAAGAAAAAACTCTGGCACTGAGTTTCCCCGATGATTACCACAACGAAGACCTTAAAGGTGCTGCGGTTGAGTTTGCTATCAAACTGAACTCTGTCACAGCGTTGACTCCCGCAGAGCTCAATGAAGATCTGTTCAAGCTCTACGGTGTGGAAGAGGGCGGTGAAGAGCAGTTCCGTAAAGAAGTGCGTGAAAACATGCACCGCGAACTGAAAAATGCCGTTGAGAACAAGGTGAAGCAGCAAGTCATGGACGCCGTGATCGAAGCTCACGAGTCACTGGAAGTGCCCAAAGCCTTGATTGCTCAGGAAGTTGATGTGCTGCGCAACCAAATGTTCCAACAGTTTGGCGGTGCCGCAGGGCAAAACCTGGACCTTAAGTCACTGTTGCCAGATGATATGTTCAGTGAAAACGCCGAACGCCGCGTTAAACTGGGCCTGTTGTTGTCAGAAATGGTTAGCAAGTTTGAACTAAAGGCCGATGCCGACAAGGTTCGCGCCACTATTGAAGACATGGCCTCGACTTACCAGGAGCCAGAAGAGGTGGTCAACTGGTACTATTCAAACCAGGAGCAGCTCGCATCGGTTGAATCCAAGGTTTTGGAAGATGCAGTGGTTGAAAAACTACTCGATAGCGCCCAAGTAACTGAGAAGGAGTGCAGCTATCAGGAGGCAATTGGCCAAGCCCAACAGCCCGCCTGATATCACGCCTCCCCTGGGGCGGCCGCTAGGGCCGCCTCATCACATTGATAATTTATAGACGGGGACGCGACCTCATGCCATACCAGATCAACGGCAATAGCCAAAATACCATCACCAATCTGGGCCTTGTTCCCATGGTGGTTGAACAAACCTCCAGAGGTGAGCGGTCTTACGATATCTACTCGCGTCTTCTTAAAGAACGCGTCATTTTTGCAGTAGGGCAGGTGGAAGACCACATGGCCAACCTCATCGTGGCCCAGCTGCTGTTCCTTGAGTCAGAAAACCCTGACAAGGATATTCACCTCTACATCAACTCACCGGGTGGCTCAGTCACCGCCGGTTTGTCGATTTATGACACCATGCAGTTTATTAAGCCCGATGTGAGCACCATGTGTATTGGCCAAGCGGCTTCTATGGGCGCTTTCCTGCTGAGCGGCGGCGCAAAAGGTAAGAGATTCTGCCTGCCCAACGCTCGCACCATGATTCACCAGCCCAGTGGCGGTGCCCATGGTCAGGCGACGGATATTGATATTCACGCCCGGGAAATCCTGATTATCCGTGAGCGTCTCAACCGTTTAATGGCTGAGCACACCGGACAGGACCTAGAAACCATTGAGCGCGATACCGAGCGTGACCGCTTTATGGATGCCGAGCAGAGCAAGGCTTACGGCCTGATCGACGAGGTGGTAACCCGTCGTGTCCCGGCTGCTAAGTAGCTCGCATAAGCGCGGGGAAGTGGATGCTGGGCTTGCAAAGCGAGCCGAAAAACATCATCTTAAGACTGTAGAGCAACACGAAGTAACCTTAGGAAGTACATAGGTCGATTGAATGAGTGACGAAACCACCAAATCCGGCGACGATGGCGGTAAGCTGCTGTACTGCTCTTTTTGCGGTAAAAGTCAGCATGAAGTCCGCAAGCTGATTGCCGGCCCGTCGGTGTTTATTTGCGATGAATGTGTCGATCTTTGTAACGATATAATTCGCGAAGAAGTACAAGAAAGCGACGATGAGTCCAAACAGGACCACTTGCCGGTACCACAGGAAATCAATGCCATTCTCGATGAGTATGTGATTGGTCAACAGCGCGCTAAAAAAGTGCTCGCTGTTGCCGTTTACAACCATTACAAGCGCCTGCGATACGGTCAGAGCCGCGGCGATGAAGTAGAGCTTGGCAAAAGTAATATCTTGCTGGTCGGTCCCACAGGTAGTGGTAAAACGCTATTGGCTGAGACCTTGGCAAGGTTGTTGGATGTGCCTTTCACTATTGCTGACGCAACCACGCTGACCGAAGCGGGTTATGTTGGTGAGGATGTTGAAAACATCATCCAGAAGCTGCTGCAGAAGTGCGATTACGATGTCGAAAAAGCCCAGGTTGGGATTGTTTACATCGATGAGATCGATAAGATTTCTCGCAAGTCAGACAACCCCTCTATCACCCGTGACGTTTCCGGGGAGGGCGTGCAGCAGGCACTGCTGAAGCTTATTGAGGGCACAGTTGCCTCGGTGCCCCCACAGGGTGGCCGCAAGCATCCCCAGCAGGAGTTTTTGCAGGTTGATACCTCCAATATCCTCTTTATTTGTGGCGGCGCCTTTGCCGGCTTAGATAAAGTGATTCGCAATCGCTCGGAAAAAGGCGGCATCGGCTTTGGTGCTGAGGTCAAGAGCAAGGACGAGTCTCGCAATGTGGGCGAGCTCCTATCTGACCTAGAGCCTGAGGATCTGGTGCAATATGGCTTGATTCCCGAATTTGTCGGTCGTCTGCCGGTGATTGCCACACTGGAAGAACTCGATGTACCCGCACTGGTACAGATTCTTACTGAGCCGAAAAACTCACTGACCAAGCAGTACAGCAAACTGTTTGAAATGGAGGGTGTTGAGGTGGACTTCCGCGAAGATGGCCTGCGGGCGATTGCGGAACGTGCCATGGAACGTAAGACCGGTGCTCGTGGCCTGCGCTCCATATTGGAAGGGGTGCTGCTAGATACCATGTACAACATTCCTTCCCGTGACGATGTGAGCAAGGTAGTGATCGATGAGTCGGTCATTCGCGGCGACTCTGAGCCGCTGCTGGTTTACCAGCACAACGACAGCGCCCGCGCTGCATCCACAGACGAGTAAGTTTTTGTCCTCTCTACAAATGCCCGCAGTTCTCGCTGCGGGCATTTGTGTTTGCCTATCTGATCACTGCCAGTTGCCACTTGAATATACTTCTGGCGACCTCATATATAATGTAAGTGTTAGCCTGATTCCCCCAACCCGGAGATAACTATGGGTTCTTCCTCTGTCATCCAACTTCCCCTTTTGCCATTGCGCGATGTGGTGGTATATCCACACATGGTTCTACCGCTGTTTGTGGGCCGTGAGAAGTCCATCGAAGCGCTGGAAGATGCAATGGCCAGTGACAAGCAAGTCCTACTCGTTGCTCAGCGTAATCCTGGTGACGATAATCCCGGCGCTGATGATATCTACCAAGTCGGTACCGTCTCTAATATTTTACAGCTGCTCAAATTGCCCGATGGCACCATCAAGGTCTTAGTTGAGGGCGCCTACCGCGCTGTCGTTGACAGTGTCGATGACGAGGGCGCATTTACCCTCGCTGGGGTGCGAGAAATCGAAAGTGATGAGCTGGACGAGGAGGAGAGTGAAGCCCTGATACGCTCGACTGTGAGTCAGTTCGAAAAGTATGTGAATCTGAGCAAGAAAGTGCCAGCAGAGGTGCTGACTTCGCTCAGCGGTATCGATGAGGCGGGGCGCCTAGCTGATACGATTGCGGCGCACATGAGCGTCGATCTTGAAGAGAAGCAAAACATCCTGGAGATGGGCGATATTCGCGGCCGTCTCGAGCACTTGATGGGCTTAATGGAAGCTGAGATCGATCTGTTTCAGGTCGAAAAACGCATCCGTGGGCGAGTCAAAAAGCAAATGGAGAAGAGCCAGCGTGAGTACTATCTGAACGAGCAAATGAAGGCGATTCAGAAAGAGCTCGGTGATATGGATGAAGCGCCCAACGAGCTCGATGAGCTACAAACGCGGATCAATGAGGCCAAGATGCCCGAAGAAGCGCGGGAAAAAGCTGAGAGTGAGTTGGGCAAGCTGAAAATGATGTCACCGATGTCTGCCGAAGCCTCGGTGGTGCGCAGCTATATCGACTGGATGGTCAGTGTGCCTTGGGCCAAGCGCAGTAAAGTCAAACATGACCTAGACCGTGCCACCAAGATTCTCAATGAAGATCACTACGGCCTGGAGGAAGTGAAAGACCGTATCCTCGAGTACTTGGCGGTGCAAAAGCGCGTGCGCAAAGTGAAGGGCCCTGTGCTGTGCTTGGTGGGCCCACCTGGAGTTGGTAAAACCTCGTTGGGTGAGTCACTAGCTCGCGCTACTAACCGAAAGTTTGTCCGTATGGCCCTAGGTGGCGTGCGCGATGAAGCTGAAATACGCGGTCACCGCCGCACCTATATTGGCTCTATGCCCGGTAAGCTGCTACAAAAAATGGCCAAGGCGGGTGTTCGCAACCCCTTATTCCTGCTCGATGAAATCGATAAAATGGGCATGGACCACCGTGGCGATCCCGCTTCGGCGATGCTTGAGGTGTTAGACCCCGAGCAGAACCACGCTTTTAACGACCATTATTTGGAAGTGGACTACGATCTTTCCGATGTGATGTTCGTGTGTACTTCAAACACCATGAATATCCCTGGCCCCTTGCTCGATCGCATGGAAGTGATTCGCATACCGGGCTACACCGAAGACGAGAAGCTCAACATCGCAGCCCGTTACTTAATCCCCAAGCAGATTAAGCAAAACGGACTTAAGAAAGGCGAAATTGAGATCCTCGAAGAGGCTGTTCTGGATATTATCCGTTATTACACCCGTGAAGCTGGGGTCCGTGCCTTGGAGCGTGAAATCGCTAAAGTCTGTCGCAAGATGGTCAAGGCCTTCGCCTTGGGCGAGGCCGAAGGCAACGCCCAAGTGACTTCTGAGATGCTGCCCGACTTGCTCGGTGTGCGGAAGTTTAACTACGGTATCGCCGAAGAAGACAACAAAATTGGCCAAGTGACTGGATTGGCTTGGACCTCTGTCGGTGGTGAGCTGTTGACCATTGAAGCGGTCTCGGTAGCCGGCAAGGGTCGCCATGTGCAGACCGGTTCGCTCGGCGATGTGATGCAGGAGTCGATACAGGCTGCCACAACCGTGGTGCGCAGTCGCTCCCAGGTTTTAGGCATCAACGCTAGCTATCACGAGAAGCACGATGTGCACATTCACGTGCCTGAAGGTGCCACACCCAAAGATGGCCCCAGTGCAGGTATCGCGATGTGCACTGCCTTGGTCTCAGTGTGTACAGGAATTCCAGTCCGCGCCGATGTGGCAATGACTGGTGAGATCACCCTGCGCGGTGAAGTTCTGCCCATTGGCGGCTTAAAAGAAAAGCTCTTAGCAGCGCGACGCGGCGGTATTAAAACCGTGATCATTCCAAAAGAAAATGAGCGTGACCTGAAAGAAGTGCCGGACAATATCAAAGAGCACTTAGAAATTCGCGCGGTCAAATGGATTGATGAAGTGTTGGCCATTGCGCTTGAGTTCATGCCTGAGGCGCTCAGCGATGAGGACTACTTGGCGGGAACAATCGCAGCGGCTGATGAGGACGATAAAGATGAGCAAAGCCGTATTAATACGCATTAATACGGGGCTTCAGGTTGACCCTTATCAATCCTCTGGTATAAAGTCATCCGTCTGAATGCGTGGTCTTGCCGCGGCTCCCTCAGTTGCTGAAGTAGCGCTTTAGCTGAGCTGTGCTGAGATCGACATGCAGTGTCATCACAGTATTCTGAATTATCCGCGGATGAACCGCGGATTGTAGAAATTAAAACACCACATATAACTTCCAAGGGGATAAGTGTGAACAAAACCGAACTTATTGATGCAATTGCAGCCGCCGCCGATTTACCTAAAGCTTCAGCCGGTCGCGCACTGGATGCCGTTATTGAGAGCATCACAGATGCCCTAGCCAAGGGTGATCAAGTTTCCTTGGTTGGCTTTGGTACTTTTTCTGTTAAGCCGCGTGCCGCTCGCGAAGGCCGCAACCCGCAAACCGGTGCCACTATTCAGATTAAAGCCTCTAATGTTCCAGGCTTTAAAGCTGGTAAAGCACTCAAAGACGCGGTTAACCCCTAAGTCGTCAGCTTAGGCCGCAACAAGACGTCACGCAAAGGCGCACTGACGGACCTGACTGATTAAAAAGAGCGCACATACGGTGCGCTTTTTTTTATCTAAAAGACCTATACGGATTCATCCCCCATGCTCCAGAACATTCGCTCTAATATTCAGGGCACCACGACCAAAATCGTGGTGTGGCTTATTGCTATCTCCTTCGCCTTCTTTGGCATTGAGTCTATTCTATTGGGCGGCGGCAGCTCCGGCGTTGCCGAGGTCAATGGCGAAGACATCAGCGCGATGGAAGTGCAGCAGATGGTTAACACCCAAAAGCGCCAGCTGATTAGCATGCTCGGTGAAGATATTGACCCGGCCATGCTCGATGATCAGCGCCTGAGTGCACAGGCGATTCAGAGTATTATTAATCGGCGTCTATTGATGCAGTCTGCTGATGATATGAATCTAACTATTTCGGAGCTCGAAGTAGGGCGTGTAGTTGGCGCTATGGAGCAGTTCTATTTGAACGGCCGTTTTTCTCCTGAAGTCTACAAGAGCACCTTGGCGCAAGCGGGTTTCACGCCCAGCTCATTCAAACAGGGACTCAAACAAGACTTACTGGTTAATCAATTGCGCAGCGGTTTGGCGGGCAGTGAATTTGCAACGCCTGCTGAGTTAGCTCTGACGGCTGAAATAGCTGCAGAGCAGCGCGATGTTCGCTATTTGACTATTCCTCTGGCAAGCGTCAAAACCGATATTGAGGTCACAGAAGAGCAAATCCAAGCGTATTACGAAAGCAATCAAGCTGAATTTTATAGCCCCGAAAGCGTGGTACTGAACTATATCGAGCTGCAAGCGGACGATTTCCGCGCGCCGGTTGATGAAGAAGAATTGCTGTCGATGTTTGAGCAAGAAAAAAACAGCTATCAGTACCAAACCGAAAATCGCGTGTCGCATATCTTGCTTACCCAATCAGATGATGAGTCTGATCAGGACTATGCCGAGCGCATTGCAACACTGCAGTCGGCCCTTGATAGCGGCCAGGACTTTGCTGAACTGGCCGAGCAGTACTCTGACGATATTGCCTCGGCCAGTAGCGGTGGTGATCTGGGTTTCAGCAGTGGCGACGCCTTCCCTGAGGAAATGGAATCGGCAATTGCTGCCTTAGCAACCAATACGGTTTCATCAGCAGTACAGACTGAAGCAGGTACACACTTTATTGTGGTCACTGAGCGCCGCGAAGCTGAGAGTGTCACTTTAGAAGAGCTGCGTCCTGAACTTGAGCAGCGCCTACAAGACCAAGCAGCTGCAGCGACTCTGCTGAGCACAGTTGAAACCCTGCGCGACAAAGTTTTTAACGCACAGGATCTGAATGGCCCGGCTAAAGACCTTGAGCTAGAGGTGCAAACCAGTGAGCCCCTTAGCCGCGATCAAGCCGCGGGCTTGTTTTCAAAGCCCGCCGTGCTGTCGGCTATTTTCTCTGAAGATGTATTGGATTTGGGCCATAACAGTGAAGTTATTGAGCTCAGCCCACAGCATTTTATTGTGTTGCGCGTACAGAAACACAATCAACCTGAACTGCAAGCTCTGCCGGTGGTGCGCGATAGCATCATCGCGGCTATCACCGATCAGACCGCCCGCGAACGAGTCACTGAGAAAGCCCAGCAAGCACTTGCTAGCATCCGCTCAGGACAGTCTGTGGAAGAGACTGCCAAAGCTTCTGGCTATGAGTGGCAGGTAGAGATCGGCGCTCAGCGCAGTGGCAGTATGCTGCCCCCAGCACTGGCACAGCGGGTGTTCCGCCTAGCGGCTCCAGCTGATGGCGAAAGCGTGGTTGATTTTACCCTCAATGCTCAGGGTGATGCCGAAGTCTTTGAGCTGTCACGTGTCACAGCGGGCAGTTACAGCGCTTTAGCCCCGCAGCAGCAGCAAGGTCTGCAGCAGCAAATTGCGCTTGAATACAGCAACTTGCTGCAGCAAGAGTTCCAGCAAAAACTGCGCAACGACGCTGACATCGTTATTTATTAATCATAGCCGCAGTGCTGCTCCCCATTGGGCGGCACTGCGATCACGACCAATACATCGAGGTAATCTAGAAGCATGGCAAAACGTATTCTCAAGCTCAATCAAATTTCACTACTTGGCTTGGACCGACTGCCCCGTGATGAATACGAAATTGCCAGCGAGTTTGCCCAGCCTGACGCAATTTTGTTGCGCAGTCACAAACTGCAGGCAGAGGATATCGCTGATTCAGTCTTAGCTATCGCACGTGCCGGTGCCGGGGTAAACAATATTCCCGTTGACAGCTGTACCGCGCGCGGCATCCCCGTTTTTAACACACCAGGCGCCAATGCTAACGCAGTTAAAGAGCTGGTTGCGGTCGGCTTGTTGCTGGGTTCCCGCGGTATTATTGAGGGCTCAGAGTATGTCGCTACACTTAAAACACTGCGCGACAAAGCTGAACTTAACCAGACCCTTGAAGCGCAAAAGAAACGCTTTAAAGGCAATGAGCTAACTGGCAAAACACTGGGTGTTGTAGGCCTGGGTGCGATCGGCTCGATGGTGGCTGAAATGGCACTGACTTTGGGTATGGAAGTGGTTGGCTATGACCCAGCGCTGTCAGTGGATGCTGCCTGGCGTCTGCCCCGTGAGGTGCGCAAAGCAGACACACTATCGGCTTTATTCTCGCGCAGTGATTACATCACCTTACACCTGCCTGTATTGGAGTCGACGATCGGTATGATTAATGCCGATCTATTCGCCGTCATGCAGCCTCACGCTTGCCTGCTTAACTTCGCCCGCCAAGAAATTGTCGATGAAGAAGCTTTGGTTGCGGCTCTTGATGAACGCAAACTGCGTAAATACATCGCAGATTTCCCCTCGCCAGATTTGATCGGTCGCAGCGATGTAATCCTTACGCCCCATATTGGTGCCAGCACCGATGAGGCGGAGGACAACTGCGCCATTATGGCCGCCGATCAACTGCGCGACTTCCTAGAGAGTGGCAACATCCGCAACTCGGTTAACTTTCCCGCCCTGCACCTTGAGCGTGTCAGTGGTTACCGTTTAGCGGTCACCAATACTAACGTGCCGCGCATTCTGGGCAGCATATTAGCCCTGCTGGCAGAGCAGAATATTAACGTAGTGGATATGCTCAACAAGAGTCGCGATGAAATTGCTTACAACCTCATCGATATCGACACCTTGCCACCGGAATCACTGCTAGAGCAGATGCGCCAACTTGAGGGCGTGGTGAATGTACGTCTAATCGGTAACGGCAAGCCCGCTAAGGACGCAGGCTAAGTCTAAGCGGGCTATACTGTGCTGTTCTTAGAGCAGCACAGGCAAAGTCCCATGGCCGATAACAATCCGCAAGAGCAGGCGCTAGCGGCGCTTGTCGCACAACTTCCCAAAAAACGCAATTTTGATAGCCCGCCACTGCAGCTCTGGGATCCCCCCCTGTCTGGCGATATCGATATTGTCATTCGCAGCGATGGTAGCTGGTGGCATGAGGGCAGTGAGATTCGGCGTCCAGCAATCGTGCGAGTATTCGCCAGCATTCTGCGTCGCGAAGCTGACGGTGATTACTACTTGGTCACTCCCGCTGAAAAATGGCGGATCAAGGTCGATGCTCACCCCTTACTTATTGTCGATTTCGAGCGCTCGGAGAGTGACTCTGGCACAGCGCTTATTAAGGCTTGCTTAAATACTGGCAAGCAATATCCCTTGGATAAAGATCATCCCTTATTTCTTGAGCCCGAACAGGACAAGGTTGCAGGCATTGCCTTGCCACATGGTCTGAGTGCCTTATGCAGCCGCAGCGCGTGGTATCGCTTAGTTGAGGATGCCGAGGAAGAGGCGGGCGTACTGGGTGTTCGCAGCGCCGGTATTTTCTGGCCACTACAGTAGGAGATTATGTATCACAAGCTGGATATAAAAACGGCCCCGATGGGGCCGTTTTTATTGCGCTTACATATTGGGGTAGGTGGGACCACCAAAGCCTTCAGGTGTCACCCAAGTAATGTTTTGGGCAGGATCCTTAATATCGCAGGTTTTACAGTGCACACAGTTCTGCGCATTGATCTGGAAGCGCTTGCCATTTTGGTCTTCAACAACTTCGTAAACGCCAGCGGGACAATAACGCTGAGCAGGCTCATCGTACATTGGCAAGTTTTGTGTTATCGGGATATCTGCATCCTTTAGAGTCAGGTGGCAGGGCTGATCTTCTTCGTGGTTAGTGTTTGATAAGAACACTGAAGAGAGACGGTCGAAGCTGATCACGTTGTCCGGCTTGGGATACTCAGGACGCTGTGACTCTGATGCTGGCTTGAGCGTGGCATAATCAGGTACTGGATCACTCAGCGTGAAGGGCAGTTTGCCGCCAAAGATATTCTGATCAATCCACACCATGGCTGAGCCCAGCAGGGTGCCAAATTTGTGCATAAAGCCAGAGAAGTTACGCGAGCGATATAGTTCATCGTGCAACCACGAGCCCTCTACCTTGGTGGCGTAGCTCTGCAGGTCAGCTGGTGCTGATTCACCCTGGGCCAAAGCTTCAACAACGGCTTCTGCAGCTAACATGCCGCTCTTCATCGCGGTGTGGTTACCCTTGATCTTAACGCCGTTCAAGGTGCCTGCATCACAGCCAATCAACAAACCACCGGGGAAGTGCATTTTTGGCAGCGAGTTAAGGCCGCCTTTAGTCAGCGCTCGCGCACCGTAGCTGATGCGAGTAGCACCCTCGAGGGTGCTCAGAGTTTCGGGGTGGTGCTTCCAGCGCTGGAACTCCTGGAAGGGGCTCATATGAGGGTTGCTGTAATTCAAGTCGGTAATCAAACCGAGGTAAACTTGGTTGTTCTCGGCGTGATATAGGAAGGCACCGCCACTGGAGCCAGTCTCGCTAAGCGGCCAACCGAGGCCGTGAACGACCAGACCTTCCTGGTGTTTCTCTGGGGCAATTTCCCAAATTTCTTTAATCCCCAAACCGTAGTGCTGAGGATCTTTGCCTTCATCAAGGCCAAACTTTGCGATTAGCTGCTTGCCTAAGTGGCCGCGACAGCCTTCAGCAAAGAGGGTGTACTTGGCATGCAGTTCCATACCAGGCATGTAGCTCGCTTTGTGCTCACCCGTGGCGCTAACGCCCATATCGCCGGTGGCAATACCTTTGACGCTGCCATCTTCGCTATACAGCACTTCAGCGGCAGCGAAACCGGGGTACACTTCAACGCCCAGTCCCTCAGCCTGCTCAGCCAGCCAGCGGCAAATATTGCCCATTGAAACAATGTAGTTGCCATCGTTATGGGTCGGCTTGGGGATCATGAAGTTGGGCAGTTTGATCGCTTTTTTAGCGCTGGTGTAAAAGAAGAAGCGGTCTTCAGTCACTGGAGTGGGCAGCGGCGCGCCAAGTTCTTTCCAATTGGGGAAAAGTTCGTTTAATGCGCGTGGCTCAAGTACAGCGCCGGAGAGCGTATGGGCGCCCACTTCGGAGCCTTTTTCCACCACACAAACGGTGATTTCTTGCTGTTTTTCCTGAGCCAGTTGCATGATGCGACAAGCGGCAGATAGTCCCGCGGGGCCAGCTCCGACAATGACTACATCAAATTCCATCGATTCGCGTTCCACAACACTGTCCTCTTTCCTGTACGACTAGGTACTTGGGTGGCAGCCGACGCGACGAGGGTCGACCGTTAGAAAGGGCGCAAGTATATAATTTTCAAAGATAAAAAACTATAAATGTAGCCAATAAGGGCTCAGTTAATTGACTTGCATTGTGCTGTACAGAGCGAGTTACAGCTATTGACCTGCAGTGGTAATGGCGGCAGAATGTTCGGCCGTTATTGTACGGGGTCTGTCACAGTCGGCCTTTCAGTCGTCTTACGTCGCCCTGAAATCCACCATAACTTCTTACTCTGTTGGAGAATCCATGAAGGTTCTTGTTGCTGTTAAGCGCGTAGTTGACCACAACGTCAAAGTCCGCGCCAAAGCCGATGGTAGTGATGTTGACCTGAATAACGTCAAGATGGCTATCAACCCGTTCTGTGAAATCGCCGTTGAAGAGGCTGTGCGCCTCAAAGAAGCTGGTGTGGCTTCAGAAATCATCGCTGTATCTGTTGGCGACAAAGCCTGCCAGGAGCAGATTCGCACGGCACTTGCTCTAGGTGCTGATCGCGGTATCCAGATTGAGACTGAAGGCGCTGTTGAGCCACTAGTCGTCGCCAAATTGCTGAAAGGCGTTGTTGAAAAAGAACAGCCTCAGTTAGTTATCCTTGGCAAGCAGTCCATCGACGGCGACAACAACCAAACTGGTCAGATGCTTGGTGCACTGGCCAATATGGGCCAAGGTACTTTTGCTTCAGAAGTAAAAGTTGATGGCGACCATGTCAGCGTCACCCGTGAAGTTGACGGTGGTTTGCAGACTGTTAAGTTGAAGCTGCCTGCAATTGTCACCACTGACTTGCGCTTGAATGAGCCGCGTTACGCCTCTTTGCCTAACATTATGAAGGCCAAGAAAAAGCAGTTGGACGTCTACACTCCAGCTGATCTCGGCGTAGAAATCACCTCTCACCTAACTCAACTGCGCGTTGAGCCACCTGCAGAGCGTCAAGCAGGTATCAAAGTTGAGAGCGTAGCGCAGCTGGTCGATAAACTGAAAAATGAGGCGAAGGTAATCTGATGAGTACACTGGTTATTGCAGAACACGACAACAGTAGCCTTAACGGCTCTACACTCAACGCAGTAGCTGCAGCCCAAGCGATGGGTGCAGACATCGATATGCTAGTCGCTGGCGCCAACTGTGGCGCAGTTGCTGAGCAAGCTGCCGCTGTTCCTGGTATCGGCAAAGTACTGCTTGCTGACAATGCTGCATACGAGCATCAACTGGCCGAGAACCTGGGCCTGCTGATCGCGGAAGTCGGTGCCAACTACGACAACATTGTTGCGGCTGCTACTACTAGCGGCAAAAACACTATGCCTCGCGTTGCAGCACTGCTCAACGTGGCTCAGATCTCTGACATCTTGTCCGTTGAGTCTGCCGACACCTTCAAGCGCCCAGTCTATGCCGGTAACGTAATCGCTACTGTACAAACCTCTGATGCTAAAAAAGTCATCACTGTGCGTACCACTGCTTTTGATCCGGCTCCGGCAGAAGGTGGTTCCGCCACTATCGAAGCGATTGATGCCGTTCACGATGCAGGTCTCTCGACCTTCGTTGGTGAAGAAATTGCCGCATCTGACCGCCCAGACCTGACCGCTGCTCCGGTTGTTATTTCCGGTGGCCGCGGTATGCAAAACGGTGAGAACTTTAAACTGCTTGATGGCATTGCTGACAAACTCGGCGCCGCTATCGGTGCTTCGCGCGCGGCAGTAGATGCTGGTTTTGTACCCAACGACATGCAGGTCGGCCAGACCGGTAAGATCGTTGCTCCTGATCTGTACATTGCTGTAGGCATCTCCGGTGCGATCCAGCACTTGGCGGGCATGAAGGACTCCAAGGTGATTGTAGCGATCAACAAAGACGAAGATGCACCTATCTTCCAAGTCGCTGATTATGGCCTTGTAGCTGACCTGTTTGACGCTCTGCCTGAGCTTGAAGCTGCTCTGTAAGGCATTTCATAGCTCCCGCAAATAGCGGGGTGCAACATCAAAGCCGACCTCGTGTCGGCTTTTTTGTATCCGTAAATCTTCGCATAATGCTCAGCTTGCGACCCTTCCTTGATCAGGCGCCGGGCTTTAACGGGTGCTTTGTGCTGCACTTAAAAAAATAGCGGCTGATGCTCTAAGTTCGCTGAGTAAACGAAGTGGATCAAGCTAGAGGCCTAAAGCGGCAGCTCGCTTGTGTATTTGATTTCCTCCATCACAAAGCCTGCGCTTACATCAAATAGGTCGGCCTTAATTAATTGTTGATACAGTCGGTCGTAGTCGGGCATATCTTTAACGATGGCTTTGAGCAGGTAGTCGGTTTCTCCTCCCATGCGATAAACCTCCTGAACCCCCGGAATCTTATCGACCACCGCTTTAAACTTGCTCGCCCATTTTTCATTGTGCTGATTGGTTTTAATCGAGATAAATACTCTCAGTGACAGCCCATGTTTAAATTAAAGCAAGAAGTCGGCGCTCGAGAAATTGAGCAGCGCGAGAAGGATTTCATTGAGCGCGCTATGCTGCGCTTTGAGGCTTGTCCTGAGCTTGAGGTTTTAGGCAATACGGAGGCCGATCGCTTAGCGATAATATCCCTGCGCTTTAAGCACGGCAACAAGGACCTCCATTACGGCTTTGTCGCCTCCCTACTGAATGATCTGTTCGGCATTCAAGTCCGCGGTGGCTGCTCCTGCGCCGGTCCTTACGCTCACAGTTTACTGGGCATGAGCAGGGACTATAGCAAAGCAATTGAAGCGGCAGTCGAACAGGGCACTATGATTTTGCGCCCCGGTTGGCTCCGGCTTAATTTCAATTACTTTATTGCTGAACCTGAGTTTGAGTACCTCCTGCGAGCTGTCGAGCTCGTAGCACAGCACGGCTGGCGGCTCTTGCCTTACTACCACTTTGACCCTGCGGCGTCTGTTTGGCGCTTTCAGGGGCAGGCTAAGCCAGCCTTGGGATCGCTGCCGCAAACACTTGCTGATTATATGGACAGCTCAAACACAGCAGATCATCCGACCTTCGATCTCGCGACACTTGCTAAGCAGGCAGAGAGTGAGTTGTGTAAAGCTGATCGCAAGGGCACCAGATCAAGGCTTGAGTTAGGCGCTGAGAACGAGGATCTGCGCTGGTTCCTCCTGCCGCAAGAGGCGAGTGCTATGTTGGAGCTAATGACTGCGCCGAAACTGGTATAAATGAGCAAAGGCCCGATCAGGCCCTATCGAACATTGACCATTGGTTGAGCCGGCGCAGATGCTGCGCCGGGGATCAGGACTGCTAAGGAAAGGGCTTAGCCTAACTGCGCCGGCGGAACAGTGGTAGGGGATGGCTGATGGAAGCTTGATAGTGCACGCTAAAGTCCTCGAGACTTTTGATAGCGGCCTCTAGCTGTGACTCGTCTTCTAACTGAAAAGCATCGAAGCCAACCCGGCTTAGGTAGTGCAGTTGATCGCGGATGAAGGCACCAACAGCACGCAACTCGCCCTGATAGCCGTTTTCACGCAACTCGCGGGCGTAAGAAAAGCCGCGACCGTCGGTGAATACTGGGAAGTTGACTGCAATCAGCTCTATCTCCTGCAGGTGTGGCAGCAAGCTATGGACATCGTCACCGGGCTCCAACTGCACAGCAGATCCCGCCTTATCATCGAGCGCCTGCCACTGAGCTAGGGTACAGATCACACCTTCTGAGACAGTTTCTGCATCGGGCTGCGGTGCTTTCCAGCGTTCGTCGTTAACAATTTCAGCGCCCTTAATCAGCTTTGGCATACACTCGCTCCTTAAAGGGAGTAATTCCCACACGCTTATAGGTATCAAGGAAGCTTTCTTCCTCTGTTCGCAGATCTACATAAGTAGAGAGAATCTTTTCAATGACCTCGGGCATATCATCCTGCTTAAATGAGGGACCCAATATTTTACCTAAAGAAGCATCTTTATATTGGTTGCCACCCAGTGATACTTGGTAAAACTCCTCACCTTTTTTATCGACGCCTAAGATGCCAATTTGACCAATATGGTGATGACCACAGGCATTCATACAGCCACTTATGTTTAGTTCTAGTGGGCCGAGGTCGTAGATATAATCCAAGTCGTCAAAGCGCGCTTGAATAGCTTCCGCTACTGGTAAGGATTTGGCGTTTGCCAGCGAGCAATAGTCGCCGCCAGGACAGGCGATGATATCGGTCAAATAACCAATGTTGGCAGTCGCTAAGCCGGCCGCTTGGAGTTCTTGCCACAGAGCGTAGAGATCTTGCTGGCGCACATCCGCCAGTACCATATTTTGCTGGTGGGTAGTGCGAGCCTGGCCAAAGCTGTATTTGTCAGCTAGATCGGCGATTAACTCAAGCTGTCGGTCACTCACATCACCCGGTGCATCGCCAGTGCGCTTCAACGAGAGCGTGACTGCCTGGTAGCCGGGGATGCGATGCTCGACAGTGTTGCGCTTCAGCCAGTTGCCAAAGATTGGGTCGCGTTCAGCTTGAGCCGCTAAAGCAGCTTCAGCACTGGAACCATCAATCGTTTCGTAGGCGGGGTCGGTAAAGAAAGACTTTGCCTGCTCAATAGCATCTTCGGGTAGGGTAGAGGGGCCATCTTTTAGCGTTAGCCACTCTTTCTCCACTGCCTCGCGGAAAGCTTCAACACCCATAGCTTTCACTAAGATCTTAATGCGAGCTTTAAATTTATTGTCACGACGGCCATGCAGGTTATAAACCCGCAGTATCGCTTCAAGATAAGTCAGCAAGTGCCGCTTCTCAATCCACTCGGTAATGACCGACGCGATCATTGGTGTGCGACCTAAGCCGCCGCCAGCGAGGACTTTAAAGCCAATAACGCCTTCTTCGTTAGGCACTAGCTCCACGCCAATATCGTGAGAGTGGATGGTGGCGCGGTCTTCCAAGCTGCCGCAAACGGCAATTTTGAACTTCCGTGGCAGGAAGGCAAACTCTGGGTGGAAGGTGCTCCACTGGCGAATGATTTCACAGTAGGGGCGCGGGTCTTCGATTTCGTCACGGGCAACACCGGCAAACTCGTCAGAGGTGGTGTTGCGAATACAGTTGCCGCTGGTCTGGATGGCGTGCATCTGTACATTGGCCAGTTCTTCTAGAATATCGGGTACTTCTTCTAGCTGCGGCCAGTTCAACTGAAAGTTTTGACGCGTAGTGACGTGGGCGTAGCCCTTGTCATAGTGGCGAGTAATATGAGCAAGTTTACGCAACTGCGCTGAGTTTAGCAGGCCGTAGGGCACAGCAATACGCATCATCGGCGCCAAACGCTGCACATACAGGCCATTCTGTAGGCGTAACGGCAAAAACTGCTCTTCGGTCAACTGGCCATCGAGGTAGCGGCGTGTCTGATCGCGGAATTGCGTGACACGCTGGTCTACTATTCGCTGGTCATAATCATCATAAACGTACATCTAGAGATCCTGTCACCACAGTGCTGCTCAAAAATAAGGGCGCTACCTTACCAGAAAAGACCTTGGGTTAATTATTCATTATTTTCATAAGGTTAGAACTGATCGAGCGGCGAGCCGTGGCAGCTTATTGCGCAACGGATTACGAGCTCAAAGGCAGCGATCTTTTTTCGGTCGCAGTTGTACTGTTCTGTTAAATTAAGAGTTCAAACATCTGTATTTGCCGTGCTGGCAAGCTAAAATTACGATAGTGATCGTGGCGGCCGCGCCCAGTGGCTAGTTTTTCTCACTCGCTGCTATAATGGACGACGCTTATCCTAAACCTAAAATACTTATAAGGAAGATATCATGTCCGATCAGTCCAAGCAGAGCAGCGACGGCGCAGCTGACGCCATCGCCGCAGTTGCAATCATCAGTATTGTAGTGCTCAGTCTTTATCTCTGGTTGTCTGGCATGCCGAGCTAAAGCAGCTCTGGAGCAGCTCAATACGGCGGACTAGTTAAGTTAGCTACCCGCAGTGCTGACTACCAGTTTCACAATGGTGAACAGGGTAGCGACAAATACTGTAGTCAGTATCACACCTGCCAAGAGAAACGCGCCAAACTTACCACGTTTGAAATCGCGCTCACGGTTGCGACTACTTTGCACTCCAAAACCCGCGGCAAGAATGCTGCCTACTACCTCTGTGGTAGAGACTTTATCTTCCGTGGGTTGCTGGATCTGTTGATCTTGTCCTGCTTGCCCCATTGCCACCCTCTTATCCATTTAGGTTCGGTGATAACCAGCGCGCCATATCCTCAACTTTAACTCCTTTGCGGCTGGCCAGATCTTCAACCTGATCATAGCCTATTTTACCCACTGCGAAATAGCGTGATTCCGGGTGAGAAAAATACCAGCCACTGACAGCTGATGCCGGTAGCATCGCATAGTTATCCGATAAGCTCACACCGGTTGCTGCGGTGGCATCAAGCAAATTAAATAAAATACCTTTTTCCGTGTGATCGGGGCAGGCGGGATAGCCAGGTGCCGGCCGAATACCTTGGTAGCGCTCGCGGATCAGTGACTCATTATCCAAGTTTTCATCTGCTGCATAGCCCCAAAGCTCTCGTCGCACTTCGCGGTGCAAATACTCGGCAAAGGCTTCTGCCAGCCGGTCTGCTAATGCTTTTAGCAAAATGCTGTTGTAGTCATCGTGATTAGCCTCATAGGCTTGGGCCCGCTCGGCCACACCGTGTCCGGTGGTCACACAAAAACCACCGATATAATCGGATAAACCGCTGTTCTGAGGCGCCACATAATCAGCCAGACAGAAATTGGCTTCGCCGCTGGGCTTTTCCATTTGCTGACGCAGGTGATGCAGGGTGGCCAGTTCTTCACTGCGACTTTCATCACTAAATACCACTACATCGTCGCCGCGGCGCTCAGCCGGCCAAAAACCAACCACCCCTTTTGCCTGAAGCCAGTTCTCTTCCAGCATTTTTTTTAGCATATCTTGAGCGTCAGCGAACAGTTCGCGAGCCTGTGCACCTACTTTATCGTCCTTGAGAATGGCAGGGTACTTGCCGGCCAGTTCCCAGGAGATAAAAAAGGGCGTCCAATCGATCAGCTCGACAAGCTTTTGCAGTGGCACATTGTCAAACACTCGGGTGCCGATAAAACTCGGCTTGGGCGGTGTATAGTTATCCCAATCTAGTTCTGGTCCTTTATTTGCCGCTTCGGCGTAGGGCAGGGTACGGGTGCGCGGCTTGCGGTTTGCCACCCGCTCACGCACTACCTTGTACTCCGCTTGCAGCTTGTCAATGAACGCGGCTTTGTCCTCGCTAAGTAATTGCGAAGCGACAGAAACGCTGCGCGAAGCATCGGGTACATAAACGACCTGATCATTACTGTAGCTGGGTTCGATCTTCACTGCGGTGTGAGCTTTGGAAGTCGTGGCGCCGCCGATTAACAGCGGGATCTGAAAATCATTGCGCTGCATCTCACTGGCCACATAGATCATCTCATCTAGAGATGGCGTAATCAGGCCAGACAGACCAATCATGTCGACCTTTTCTTCTTTAGCAACGCGCAGAATCTCTTCGCAATGCACCATTACGCCGAGGTCGATCACCTCGTAATTGTTGCACTGCAGCACCACACCGACGATGTTCTTGCCGATATCGTGGACATCGCCTTTCACCGTAGCCATTAATATCTTGCCGTTGGTTTGGTTGCTGTCGACTTTTTCAGCCTCAATAAAAGGCTGCAAATAGGCGACCGCCTGTTTCATCACCCGAGCGCTTTTAACCACTTGCGGCAAAAACATTTTGCCCTCAGCAAAGAGGTCACCCACGACGTTCATGCCGTCCATCAGTGGGCCTTCAATGGCTTGAATAGGGCGCTCGTAAGCTTGTCTGGCCTCCTCAGCATCCTCGATAATAAAAGTGTTAATACCTTTCACTAGAGCGTATTCAAGGCGCTTAACAACGTCTTGTTCACGCCAGCTGAGGTCTTCTTTGCGTGCTTCCTGAGTGCCGCTATCGCGATACCTATCGGCGATGTCCAGTAGGTTTTCAGTGGCCTCTGGGCGTCGGTTGAGGATTACATCTTCCACTGCCTCACGTAACTCGGCTGGTAGTTCGTCATATACAGCCAGTTGTGAGGCGTTAACGATACCCATGTCCATGCCGGCGCGAATCGCGTGGTACAAGAACACCGAGTTGATCGCTTCGCGCACCACGTTGTTGCCGCGGAAGGAAAAGGACACGTTAGAAACACCGCCAGAAACGAGCACTCCTGGCAGGTTTTGTTTGATGAAACGGGTGCCTTCAATAAAGTCCATGGCGTAGTTATTGTGCTCTTCTATCCCGGTGCCTACGGCAAAGATATTGGGGTCGAAGATAATATCCGATGGATTAAAGCCGACGGTGTTCACCAGCAGGTCGTAGCAACGGCGGCAAATTTCTTTACGTCGCTCGAGGTTGTCAGCCTGGCCGTCTTCGTCGAAGGCCATCACCACCACGGCGGCGCCGTAGCGGCGGCACAGCCGTGCTTGCTCCAGGAACTCTTCTTCACCAGCTTTTAAACTGATTGAGTTCACCACGGGTTTACCCTGAATACACTTCAGGCCCGCCTCGATGACGTTCCAGCGCGAGGAGTCGACCATGATCGGCACCCGAGAGATATCTGGTTCCGAAGCTACCAAGTTGAGGAAGGTGACCATGGCTTTTTCGGCATCGAGCATGCCTTCATCCATATTCACATCAATAATCTGCGCGCCATCTTCTACCTGAATGCGAGCCACTTGCAGGGCGGTATCGTAATCGCCGTCTAGCACCAGACGCTTAAAGCGCGCTGAGCCAGTGACGTTACAGCGTTCACCGACGTTCACAAACAAGCTATCGGCAGTGATGTTGAAAGGTTCTAAGCCACTGAGTCGGCAGGCTGGGGGCACTTGGGGCAGGCTGCGGGGGGCAACGCCTTCTACGGCTTTAGCAATGGCGCGGATGTGGTCGGGTGTGGTGCCGCAGCAACCACCGGCCAAGTTCAGTAGGCCGCGCTGGGCAAATCCTCGAAAATCATCATGCATGTCATCGGGAGTTTCGTCGTACTCGCCGAAGGCGTTGGGTAAACCGGCATTTAAGTGGGCGCTAAAGTAGCAGCTCGCTACATTAGAAAGCTCTTCAAGAAATGGGCGTATCTCCTTGAATCTTCTGCCACAATTACTGCCAACTATAAGGGGGTTGGCGTGGGCGACAGCATTCCAGAAGGCCTCGGGGCTCTGCCCGGACAGCACCCGGCCGCTGGTGTCGGGAAATGTCACCGAGATCATCAGCGGCAGCTCTTGGCCGAGCTCTTCAAACACGCCTTGCACTGCAAAAATCGCTGCCTTGGCATTGAGAGTGTCGAAAATGGTCTCGATCATGAGCAAGTCGGCACCGCCTTCAATCAAGGCTCGGGCCGCCGCTGAGTAATCAGCGACCAGTTGATCGAAGTGGACGTTGCGGGCACCAGGGTCGTTCACATCTGGCGAAATAGATGCCGTGCGCGGTGTTGGACCAAGTACGCCGGCGACAAAGCGCGGCTTATCGGGCGTCTGCGCGCTGAACTCGTCAGCGACTCGGCGGGCAATTTGAGCACCAGCCAAGTTCAGTTCGGCGGCGAGGTCTTGCATGTTGTAGTCGCCTTGGGCGACTGCAGTGCTGTTAAAGGTGTTGGTGCTGATAATGTCAGCGCCGGCTGCCAAAAACTCGCCGTGGATGCGGGTGATCAGATCCGGGCGAGTTAAGGACAATAGGTCATTGTTGCCTTTGAGATCTGAGGGGAAGTCGGCAAAGCGCTCACCGCGGTAGCCTGCATCGCTTAAGCCCTGAGCCTGGATCATAGTGCCCATTGCTCCGTCTAGCATCATGATTCGCTCTTTCAATCCCTGTTCAATGAGCGTGCGGGAGGACGGACGACTGGACATAGTTTTCCCCTGTCAGTTACAGCAAATAGAGTGTTTAGCTTGTATAAAATGTTGGACCGGAGGGCTTGGGATGCCTCGGCGGCGCACATTCTAGCAGAATGCATGCCCATATGGGCGTCCAAACTCAAACACTTCTCGTACAATTGGGCTCAAAGTGTTAGAATACCTGACCAATTTACTGGGAAATGAGCTGTACTATGGTGACCATTACTGAATCTGCCCAAGAATACCTCGCGGAGCTCCTGTCAAAGCAGGAAGACGCACTGGGCGTCAGGGTATTCATCAACCAGCCGGGAACGGCCCGCGCAGAAACTTGCATTGCCTATTGCCGTGAAGGCGATTTGGAAGAAAACGACGAAAAACACGAATATGGCAGCATCACCGCCTGGTTTGACGGGCGCAGCCTGCCATATTTAGAAGACGCCTTGGTCGATTATTCCAAGGATCGTATGGGTGGCCAGTTAACTATCAAGGCCCCCAACGCCAAACTGCCTCGGGTGGATGAAAACAGTCCACTTGAAGACCGCATCAACTATGTCCTCTACAACGAAGTGAATCCGGCCTTAGCCGCTCACGGAGGCGAGGTGAGCTTGGTTGAGGTGACTGAAGATCAGTTCGCGATTTTGCGCTTCGGTGGTGGCTGTCAGGGCTGCGGCATGGTTGATCAAACACTCAAAGGCGGTGTTGAAAAAACGCTTCTGGAGCAGCTGCCACAACTTAAGGGTGTGCGCGATATGACAGACCACTCAGATCGCTCGCAAGCTTATTACTAAGTTCTCTGAGCATTGCTTATCACAGTGCCAACATAAAGGCCGGGCTAATTGCCCGGCCTTTTGCTTTTATCCCTAAGCTGAAAGGATAAGCTGCTGCCAGCCTTATCCGCGACGTGTTGGCAGGATATCTTTGAGTTTGTCACGCGCAGTGCGAAGGCATTCTGCGGTGGTATCCCAGTCGATGCAGCCATCAGTTACCGAGACGCCGTACTCCAGATCCTCTAAGTTCTCCGGAATCGACTGATTACCCGCCTTCAGGTTGCTCTCGATCATCAATCCGACAATCGACTTATTGCCAGAAATAATTTGGCTAACCACATCCTCTACTACCAGCGTTTGTAACTCCGGCTGCTTATTGGAGTTGGCGTGGCTGCAGTCGACCATGATGTTCAGCGGCGCCTTTGCCTTGTTCAGGGCCTCCTCACAGAGCGCAATGTTCACTGAGTCGTAGTTGGGGCCTGAACTACCGCCGCGCAAAACTACGTGGCCATAGCGATTACCCTTGGTGGTATAAACCGATACCCGTCCCTGGTGGTTAATACCTAAGAAGCGGTGGGGCTTAGACACTGAGTTCAGTGCGTTAGTCGCCACGGTAAGGCAGCCGTCAGTGCCATTTTTAAAACCAACGGCGCAGGATAGGCCGCTGGCCATTTCCCGGTGTGTTTGCGACTCTGTAGTGCGCGCGCCGATCGCAGACCAGCTGATAAGATCTTGCAAGTACTGGGGCGAAATAGGGTCCAGCGCTTCGGTGGATGTGGGCAGTCCCAGCTCTAGAATATCCAGCAGCAGTTTACGCCCTATATGCAAACCCTCTTCTATTTTGAAGGTGTCATTTAGGTGAGGGTCGTTAATTAAACCTTTCCAGCCCACTGTGGTGCGCGGCTTTTCAAAATAAACCCGCATGACAATATACAAAGTATCGGAGAGCTCATCGGCCAGTGCCTTCAATCGGCGGGCATAGTCCAGCGCCGCTTCGGGATCATGAATAGAGCAGGGGCCGACCACCACAAACATGCGTGGGTCCTTGCCATCAAGAATATCCCAAAGCACCTGGCGGCTCTCTGCCACCTTGGCTCTCACCGCGTCGCTCATCGGCAGCGCGGTCTTCAGTTGTTCCGGTGTCACCAACAAATCTTGTGAGGCGACGTTGATATTGTGTACTGCCATATTGCTCATTGCTACTTACCTGCTAGAGTGGATCCCTCGCGCCCAGCCAAATCAATTAAGGCCACACTTCATGTGCAACGGCTCTGGAGAAAGATGGCGCGATATTCTATAGCAGCCAGCATACTTTGGATAGACAGACAAGCTCCCGCAATCAAATTGAGGCCATATAATTGAGCGTGATAGCAACTCGCCCCCTATACAACATCGAGCAATTACAGGGCTATATAGAGCAGGGTTATCAACTGTTGACACCAAACCTGCGCTTGGCACGCCGGATTAAAGCCGAGTGGGATCGCAGTCAAGCTGCCAGTGGCGCCCGTGTTTGGCGCCCTCTGGCGGTACGGCCACTAGAGCAGTGGCTGTACCAGCAGTGGCTATCGCGCAGTCTCAGTCGGCCCTCACTGCGACGGATACCCATAGGGCAGGGCCAAGCGCTAGCCCTGTGGCGTCAAATTATTCGCAATCAAATTGAACACAGCGGCTTACAACTCCTGCAGCCCGATGCTGCGGCTGCGATGGCAGAGCAGGCCCGCGGAAACTTATTGCGCTGGCAAATTTCGCTGCAGCAAGAGGCCATCGCTGCAGAGTTTGCTCTCGATCAAGATTGCGCGACCTTCCTGCAGTGGTGCCAGGCCTTTGAGGCGGCTCTGGAGGAGAGGGGCTTAGCAACCACTCTCGACGCGATCGCCATGCTGGCCCAAGATGGCTCGCATAAACCAACTGTTAAAGCTTTATTGCTGGATTTTGACGAGGTCGCCCCGCTGTTTCGCCACTGCCTTGCACAGCTCTGTAGCGACGTAGAAGAGTTGCAAGCCGCTGCCGAGCAGGCCAGCTTGCAGGCCTTCGCCTTTGCCGATCAGCGCAGTGAGCTGTTGAGCATAGCGCGCTGGATTCGCCACTTACATCAAGCCGAGCCCAACGCAGCGATTGGCGTGGTTCTGGGCGATATGCGCGCCGATCGCTCCCATTTGGAATACCTGCTGCGGCGCGAGTTTGATTGCCTCAATGAGAATTACGCCCAGTTACCGGTCAACTTTTCTACCGGCTGGCCACTGGCGGAAGTACCCTTGGTGCGCGATGCCCTATTAGCACTGAACATGAGCCGCAATCAGCTGAATGTGAATGAGCTGCTCAGCTTGCTGCGCTCCCGCTTTGTGAACCTGCCCGACAAGCATTCAGCCCTAGGCCAGAAATTTATTGTGCGCCTCTTTGATCAAGGTTTAGAGCAGATGCCGGCGGCCACAGTGCGCAACTTGGCCTGCCAAGTCACACTAGGAGAGCAGCGCGGCTTAGCCCTAGGCGAAATACTACAATGCATTGCCCAGCGCCGTGAACTAGGTCAGCGTATGCGCCCATCCCAGTGGCTTGAGCACTTTGATGCTGTGCTACAACTCTGGGCTTGGCCGGGGCCTAGCAGTCTCGATTCACTCGAATATCAGCAGCTTGAACAGTGGCAGAGCATGCTCGAAAGTTACGCCGCTTACGATATGGTTTGTGATCACTTAGATTTACCGGGCGCTCTAAAGCTGTTGGCGCAGTGCTGTGCAGAGACCATGTTTCAAGCCCAAACCAGCGATAGCTCAATTCAGGTGTTGGGCCCCCTTGAGGCTGCCGGCCTCAGTTTCGATCACCTCTGGCTGGCGGGGATGCAGGCCAGTCAGTGGCCGGCCCCGGCGCGGCCTAATCCCTTGCTGCCGATGGCATTACAGCGCCGCTGTGGCATGCCCCACGCCAGCGCGGAGCGGGAATGGGACTACAGCAGTAAATTGCTCGCCCAATATCGCCGCAGTAGCGGGCAGCTCTACGCTAGCTACAGCCGTGAGCTCAATGGCGCACCAGAGCTGCCCAGTGCACTGCTCAATGACTTTGAGTGGGGCGATATGCCAGTGCCCGATGCACTGCCTGAGCAATGGCTCAAGATCTGGGAGCAGCGCGACATGGAATTTCTTGAGGATCACCAAGCGCCTGCCGTGTCTGAGCTCGAGCTGTCCAGTATAAAAGGCGGTAGTGGCTTAATCGAAGATCAGTCAAATTGCGCCTTTCGCGCTTTTGCCAAGCGTCGTCTCTCGGTTCAAAGCTTGTCAGAGCCCAGTTTGGCGCTGAGTGCGAGTGAGCGGGGCGTAGTGATGCACGATGCGCTCTATGCCCTGTGGGGCGAGTTAGGCAGTGCTAAAGGCCTGCTGGCTGTGGATGATGCTAAACAGGCTGAGATCATCGAGCGTGCGGTGGCGGCTGCCGTTGCCGCTGTGCCAGAGTCACGGCGCAGCGCCGTCGGTGAAGCTTATCTTGCCCAGGAGAGCGCTTATCTGGCTCAGTTACTGTCCGAATGGCTAGAAGTAGAGCGAGAGCGCGCCGACTTTGTCGTTAGCGCCCGTGAACAAGAGGCCAGTTTTGAGCTCAAGGGTTTACCGATGACACTGCGTGTCGACCGCATCGATACACTCGCTGATGGCTCGCAGATGATCATCGACTATAAATCGAGCCCTTGCAGTAAAAGTAGCTGGCTCGGTGAGCGACCAAGCCAGCCGCAATTACCACTCTACGGCATGGTCAGTACTGAAGCAGTTGGGGCGCTGGCCTTTGCTCAAGTGCGACCCCGTGAATGCCAGTACACCGGCATTGGTGATAGCGAAGCAGCTGATGCGGCTAAAGGCATTGAGGTCGACATAGCCAAGGCCATGCGTGGCAAAGCGCCCTGTCAGGATTGGCAGGATTTACGCAGTTATTGGCAGGACTGTTTAGAGCGCTTAGCTGAAGACTTTCTCAGTGGCGCTGCGATGGTAGACCCCCAGCCAAACAGTTGCACATGGTGCGGCCTGCAGGCCTTGTGCCGGGTAGGCGCTGCCTACCTAGAGATCGACGAAGATGCACTTGATGATGGGCAAGAACTATGACGATTGTTGATGCGGTGCAGCGGGAGGCGGCGCTCAACCCCCTTAAAAGCTTTTGTGTCAGTGCACCAGCTGGCTCCGGAAAAACTGAACTGCTGATTCAGCGATTCTTGGCCTTACTCGCCAGGGTGCAACGCCCCGAGCAAGTCCTTGCCATCACTTTTACCCGCAAGGCAGCGGCGGAGATGCGCGAGCGGGTAGTGCAAGCCCTGCAAGAGGCGCAAGCAGGACTGCCTTGTAGCAGCGACCATCAACAACGGACCCGAGACCTAGCGCTTGCGGCCCTAGAGCGGGACCGCGAGCAAGCTTGGCGATTACTGCACAACACTGCACGGCTCAATATCCGCACCATCGACGGTTTTTGCGCCGCTCTCACTCGGCAAATGCCGGTGTTGAGTGCCTTTGGTGCACAAGCAACGGCAGTGGATGATGCCGTCCCGCTCTATGCTGAAGCGGTGGCCGAGTTATTTGCCATGACTGAGGGTGAGCATCCGGTTAAAACTGACCTAAGAGCCCTAATGCTGCACTTTGACAACCGCTGGAACCGCCTCAGTGAGCTGCTGCAGGGCTTGCTTGCACGCCGCGATCAGTGGTTGTCATACATTCATGTGCGTCACTCACCCGAGGCCGCAGAGCAAAGGCTGCTGCAAACCGTAGAAGGTGTTGTTTGCGAAACCCTTGCCCAGCTGCGCCAGCAGTTTGGCGCCCGTCTCTCGGCACTTTACGATCTGCGCTGTTTTAGTGCGCAGAACCTAGGTGAAGCAGAACCTCGTCACGCTGGTGATAGCCTAGAAGACCTGCCTGAGTGGCGAGCTCTGCGCCATATGTTATTGACCAAAGATGGCAGCAAATGGCGCTCTAGATTCACGGTTAAAGAAGGTTTCCCGCCGGGTAATGGTCGAAATAAGGAACAAAAGGAGGCGCTGCAAGAGATTATCAGTGAACTGAGCGCTGACGATGGCCTGCGCCAGGCTTTACTTGAAGTCGATGTCCTGCCTGAGATCGAAGGCAATAGCACCAGCTGGCAATTAGTACTGCATCTGAGCAATGTGCTGCCTGTTCTCGCCGCTCAGTTGCTGTTGGTGTTCGAGCGCCACGGCAAGGTTGATCACAGCCAGGTTGCCCAGTCGGCTCTGCAGGCTCTGGGTGATGATGATTACCCAACAGATCTCGCCTTGCGTTTGGATTATCAACTAGAGCATATTTTAATTGATGAATTCCAAGACACCGCTATTACACAATTTGAGCTGCTGCGCCGCCTAACCCGAGGTTGGGCTGAGCACAATGAGGCCAACCCCGGCGCGCCACGCAGTTTTCTAATTGTTGGCGATGGTATGCAATCCATCTACGGCTTCCGCGATGCCAACGTCAGTCTCTTCTTGCAGGCCCGCGACCATGGTTTTAATGGCGTGCTGCCGGAGTATCTTGAATTACAAGCTAACTTCCGCTCAGAGGCCGGCGTGGTCGACTGGGTTAACCAAACCTTCTCTCAAGTTTTTCCCCAAGAAGATAATATTGCTCGCGGCGAAGTCAGTTTTAGTGCGGCCACTGCGGTTAAGCCAGTGGGTAGCGATCCCGCTGTCAGGCTTCAGGTTTTTCATGGCGATGAAGCAGAGCAAGCAGAAGTTGCCTTTGTCTGTGATGGCGTAGCCGAGGCCCTGACGGCATCTAATGATGGCAGCATCGCAGTACTTGGCCGCAGTCGTCCCCAGCTGCAGGGTATTGTGGCAGGACTGCGTGAGCGCGGTATCGCCTTTGCTGCTCAAGATATGGACCGTCTCGAGCACTCGCCGGTGGTGCTCGACTTAATGACCCTCGTACGAGCGCTCTCGAATCGAGCAGACCGAGTGGCCTGGATGGCAGTATTGCGTGCCCCTTGGTGCGGCTTGAGTTTAGCTGACTTACTGAGCCTCGCTAGGGCTGATGATAATGGACGCTATCAAGATCTACTCACCCTCTGTGGCGAGCCAGCAGTGGTACAAGCTTTATCTGAGGATGGCCGCAAGCGCTTGAGCGCTCTGCGTAGCGCGATGAACTGGGCGATTGCCCGTCGCGACCGACTGTCGCAAAGGGCCTGGCTGGAGCAGTTATGGCTGCGCCTAGATGGGCCTGCCACCGTCGCTGAGAAAGCGGCCTTGGCAGATGCCCAACGTTTTTTTGAGCTGATCGAGCAGGGCGAGCTGGAAGGGCGCAACTTTGATCTGCCTTGGCTACAAACGCAAGTGGCTAAACTCTACGCCAACGCGGGTGATCCCGATGCCCGTGTACAGTTAATGACTTTGCATAAAGCAAAAGGACTAGAGTTTGATCATGTCTTTATTCCAGCCTTAGCCCGCAAGTCTGGTAACGATTCGCGGCCCCTAATGCTCTGGGATGAATTTGGCGACGATCAAGGGCAGCGCAGTTTTCTGCTAGCTGCTGATGATCACAGTAAAAAGGGTGAGCCCGGCGTTTACAATTACCTAGCGCAGCGACGCAAGCGCAAGACTCAACTGGAAAACACCCGACTCTTATATGTCGGTGCGACCCGTGCGATCAAGCAATTAGTACTAAGTGCAACGCTGAAGGTCGACGCGAAAACTGACAGCCTTAAAGCGCCTACTGAGAACACCTTGTTGGCCTGTATATGGCCGGCGGTGAAAGAGCAGGCGCAGATTGTCGAAGTCGCCGATGGCATGCCTCAGCAGCACAATGAAGTAAGTTGGCCCTTATTACAGCGCTTAGTCATAGCTACAGAAGTCAGTGAAGCAGCGCCGCTGGAGCAGAGGGCCAGCGATAACAGCAACCGGCCAGCGCCTCTCGCCAATAGTCTGGAGCGGCATAGCGGGACAGTCGTGCACCAAGCACTGGAAGTGCTAGCGCAACGCTCAGACTTACCCCGGGAGCCCTCAGAGGACGATTTCAGTTTGTGGCGCTGGTCTCTCGCTTGCCTCGGCCTAGAAGGTGCAGTGCTAGAACAAGCTTTTGAACGGGTTAAGGCTTCGGTCAGCCAAACCTTAGCCGATGAGCAAGCGGGGCGCTGGCTTCTCAGCTCCCAACATAAAGAGGCAGCTTGTGAATTGGCCCTTACGCAAGTCAGCGCTGAAGGGGAGATCAAAGACATTGTCATCGATCGAACCTTTATTGATCCCCTAGAGGGAACACGCTGGGTCGTGGATTACAAAACCAGTGAGCCGGCTGAAGGGCAGTCCTTGGCTGAATTTATGGCCCATGAGGCGCAGCGTTATCAAAAGCAGCTGCTGACTTATCGCGACGCGCTCTCTGAGCTCGGCCCTGAACCTCTGCGCTGTGCACTGTACTTTACTGCACTCGCTGAGCTGCACCCGGTCGAGCTGCCACCGCCGGCATAAAGCTGCCGCTTTTGGACCCCGATACTGCTAGCTATACTGGCAGGGCCTAGTGTTTTGCGAGAGTGGTTTTAGGCTCTGCCAGCCGGCGCTGCCAGTGGTCGCGAAGCCAGCCACACGGTGAATTTATTGTTCGCGGCGAACTTTTCCAGCGCGGCAAAACGGCGTTTGAGTCCCGCTTGATAATTGAGATGTCGGTTCGCCACTAAGCATAGCTTGCCCTCACTACTCACTTGCTTAGCGGCCTGGCTCAGCAGGCGGCGGCCAGCAAAGTCATCAACGGTATGCTGCAAATGAAAGGGCGGGTTACACAGTATCAAGTCCGCTTTGGCGCCGCGATAGTGCTTCAGGCCATCACCGTGATGAAACTCACAGCGCGCTAAAGCCTGTGGCTGCAAGTGCTCTAAGTTCTCTCGCGCCGAAGCTACCGCCATGGCCGATTCATCACAAAACACCAGCTCTTGAGCAAGGCCTGCATCAAGAGCAGCAAGGCCAAGCACGCCGTTGCCACAGGCTAAGTCAATTAGCCGAGAAACAGGCGCTAAGCGCTGTAACTGAGCAATCAGTAATTCGCTACCGCGGTCTAATTGTTCGCGACTAAAAACGTTTGGCAGAGCTCTAAGCTCGGCGTTTAAGGCCTGGCAGTAATACTGCGACCACTGGGCCTTTGCCTCGTGCCGAAGCCCGTCAATAGTGGCAGAAAATAGCCGCGCTTTTCGGCGGCCGCGGTGGCGCTCAGTAGGGCCTATATAGCGCTCAATAATAGCGGCGGTTTGGGGTGAGAGGTGCTTGTCCATCCCGCCAATGACTAATCGCGTTCCGGGGGCCAAGGTCGTCGCCAAGCAAGCTAGTTGGTACTCGAAGTAGGCCAGCTGCTTGGGCACTCGCATCAGCACTATGCTGGCGGTGGCGGGAGGTGGCTCTGTGCTCCAAATCACCTGGCACTCCGGTAGCCGGTTGCGTGCTAAGTTGTCCCGCAGGGCTCTGACACTGAGCGCTGAATCACTCCACATCCAGGCAGCTTTAAGGGCGGTAGTTAATGCGCCGTGTTCATCATTAACTACCAAAGTGGTCGCGGGGGAGGCTGGCTCAGCCGCAAAAGCCTCAAGCAACAGGCTGTCGGCCGCGCACCAAGCATTCAGTGTGTCATTTGGCCTACGGGGATAGCGCTGTAGTTCAAAACAGCCAAAGGGCGTTTCAAACTGCGCTGCGGGCTGTACAGAGCTCATGCTTCAGCTATCGCGCCCTAAGTAGAGTGTCAGTTGCTGCCCGGGGCGCAGATAAGCGCGAGGATCTAGGGAGTTCCACCTGATAATATCATCGATAGAGACCTTAAAACGGCCCGCGATACGGTACAGAGAGTCACCGCGACGCACTCGATAATCGTGGCTTTGAGGGCTCTGTGCCAGCGCAGCACCCCAAGTCGAACCCTGTGGAATGAGCAGGGTATCGCCAGCGCGAATAAAGCTGCCGCGTAATTTGTTGACCTCTTTAATCATCGCCACTTGGGTATCAAATCTACGGGCAATACTGACTAAGTTGTCGCCTTGGCGAATGCGGTAATGCTGCCACTGCAGGCGGTCACTTGGGCTGAGATTGGCAAGGCCGTTTTCAAAAGCTTCCAGCGAGTCTACCGGCACCAGTAGTTCAGCCTGTGAGGGGGCCGTTGCCCAGCGCAATTGGCCGGGGTTAAGTGAGCGCAGTAAGTTTTCATCGACGCCGGCAAGCTCAGCAGCTTTGGCCAGTTCGATCTGACCACTGGTGCTGGCAATCGCAAATGCCGGGGCGTTAGTTACCGGCGGCAGATCGGCCTCGTATTGTTCTGGCTTATCAATAATCGAGGCCAGGGCCAGCAGCTTGGGCACATAATTTTTCGTTTCACGGGGTAAATTAAGGGACCAATAATCGGTGTCCTTATCGCGGCGCCTATTGCTCTTAATGGCGCGCATAACACGGCCTTTACCTGAGTTATAGGCGGCCAGTGCCAGTAGCCAGTCGCCATCAAAACTGGCTTGTAATTCCTCTAAGTAATCTAAGGCAACCCGGGTGGAGTCCCGCAGATCACGGCGACCGTCATACCACCAATTATTGGTTAAGCCGAGGTGTCGGCCAGTGGCAGGCATAATCTGCCACAAGCCAGCGGCGTGTTGCGGAGAGTTGGCAAAGGGGTCCATGGTGCTTTCGACTAGCGGCAGCAAGGCCAGCTCGATGGGCATACCTCGGGCTTCAACTTCTTCTACTATGTAGTGCAGATAGAGCTCTGAGCGAGCAGCGATCACATCGAGGTAATTGCTTTGCGCTAAGAAACGTTCTCGGGCAGCAACAATTTCTGGTTTTTCCTCATAGTCCTGCCAGCTCAATTGTGAGCGCAGGCGCTGCCATAGGTCATCGGGTTGTTCATCGAACAGGTCACTGTCTACTACGCGCAGCTCTGAGCTCGACACCAGATCGAGCCTTGTTTCTGAGTCATCTATGGCGCTAGTCACCAGGTCTTTACTGTCGATGAGCTCACTGCCTTCAGCGCCCTCTATGTTTCCCACAGCAGGCTTGTCTTGCGCTGGCATAGTCTGACAGGCAGCCAAGAAGGCGACCGTAGAAAATACTGTAAATAAGGTTCTTAACTGTTTGAAAATCAAAAGAAATCTTCTGTGTTATTAGTGCTAAATAAAGGCTTTAAAAAGTATCTTTCCAAGCGCGTACAGTAGCGAAAACCTCAGCTCCTGAGCTACCTTCTAGGCGCCCCTGGGCTTTGAGAGAGGCCTGTAGTTCGGCAGTTTGACAGCGTAGAAATGGGTTAGTTGCCAACTCCTCAGCCAGCAGCGAGGGCACTGTCGCTTGGCCTAAATCACGCAGGCGCTGGGCCTTCTGTTGACGCTCAATGAGCGCTGCATTATCCGGCTCAACCGCACGGGCAAATTCCAGATTAGCCAAAGTGTATTCATGGGCGCAGTAAACTAAGGTATCGGCAGGCAAATCCGCTAGGAGCTGCAAGGAGCGGTGCATCACCTCAGCAGTGCCTTCGAACATCCGGCCACAGCCACCGGCAAAGAGAGTATCGCCACAAAATAGCAGTGGCGCGCTAGCCGAATCACTGGGCTGATGAAAGTAAGCAATGTGATCCATGGTGTGACCGGGTACTTCAAGGACGCTAAAACTATGTCCGAGTACCTCAATCTTGTCACCGGCGCTGAGGCGCTGACTAATACTGCCGATTTCTGGATTGTGAGGGCCCCACACCGGCACTGCTTGCTCGGCCAACAAGTCTTCTACGCCACCCACATGGTCAAAGTGATGGTGGGTGATGAGAATCCCTGTCAGGCTCAGGCCTTGCTCAGAGAGCACTTTGAGCACCGGCTCAGCGTCGCCGGGGTCAACCACAACGGCCTGCCCGGAGCGCTCCAGTAGCCAGATGTAATTGTCATTGAATGCCGGAATAGCTGATATTGAAAGCATAGTGAACCGTACAATTGATCAAGAAATACAGTACCATGATTGATACTGAAAACAGCCTTTAGAGGCCTCGGATGGACTTTATTCGTTCAAGCCGGGCACAGAGTTTAACGAGATTTTGACTGAACTGGAAACCTGGTATCAGACTGACAACGGACGCTACTTGTTAGAGCTGATTAAAGAGCAGCTGGCGGAGCCGCTAGATACTGCTTTTGGCTACCATTTGGCTCAGGTAGCTGTGACCCGTATGCACCCGCTCTACGATGCCAGCCGGGTGAGAAATCGCGTCTATGTGGCGGCGCAAAGTGGTGCTGCGGTAACTTTGCAAGCCGAATCAGACCAGCTGCCGCTAGCTAGCGACAGCGTCGACGTCATCATTGCGCACCATAATTTAGAATTCAGCGATAATCCACACCAAGCCTTGCGTGAATTGCATCGGGCCTTAACACCTCACGGCCACTTATTTATTATTGCTTTTAACCCCTGGAGCTTGACTGGCTTAAATGCCGCTTTACGGGCCCGAATGGGCCACCGATTGTGGCGTCATCGTCAGCCTCTCTCAACCGGGCGCTTGAGCGATTGGCTCAATATCTTGGGCTTTGAGCCCCAGCAAACGCTGCAGTGCTATGCTCTGCCACCTTTTGGTGGGCAGGGCATGAGAGCCTCAATAAAATCTGTTAATAAATGGTGTGTTAGCCGTGGCCTACCAATAGGTGGTCTGTTTATTATGCATGCCATTAAACAAGTACCTGCTTGCATCAACAGACCTATATTGCGCAGCAGGCGTGGCCGTCTGATCGGTCTTGCAGTGCCGCAATCGGTCTCGTCACCGCGAGCCTCAGCCACAGCGCGCAAAGGAGATGATACTGCGTGAAGGAAGTAGAAATTTTTACCGATGGCGCTTGCCGCGGCAACCCCGGACCCGGTGGTTGGGGCGCCTTATTACGTTTTAATGGCAATGAACGCGAACTATTTGGCGGCGAAGCTAATACCACCAATAATCGCATGGAGTTGCGGGCCGCCATCGAGGCCCTGCGCGCATTGAAAGAACCCTGCGCAGTGAACCTGACCACCGATTCGGTATATGTGCGCGATGGCATCACCAAGTGGCTCGATAACTGGAAAATTAAAGGCTGGAAAACCGCCGCCCGCAAACCCGTTAAAAACGAAGATCTGTGGCGCGCACTGGACGAACAAAATCAACGCCATAAAGTTAAGTGGCACTGGGTTAAAGGCCATAGCGGTCACCGAGAAAATGAAATTGCCGACCAATTAGCCAACCGTGGCATTGATCAACTGGAGCCTAGTTCATGAGGCAGATTGTTCTAGATACCGAAACTACTGGCCTGGAAGTTAGCCAAGGTCACCGTATTATCGAAATAGGCTGTGTGGAGTTAGTTAACCGCCGTTTGACTGGCAATCATTACCACCAGTACATCAATCCTGAGCGCGAGGTCGAGCAAGGCGCGATCGAAGTGCACGGTATCACCAACGAGTTTCTAGCTGATAAACCCGTCTTTTCCCAAATAGCGGCTGAGTTTGTTGACTATATCGCGGGAGCCGAATTAATCATTCATAACGCGCCCTTTGATATCGGCTTTCTCAACGCCGAATTACAGCGATTAGATGCCGGCTATGAGGATGTCGATAAGACTTGCTCAATTATCGACACCTTAGTGATGGCCAGGTCCAAACACCCGGGTCAGCGCAACAGCCTCGACGCTCTCTGCGCTCGTTACATGGTCGATAACTCCCAGCGTGAGCTGCACGGGGCCTTGCTAGACTCCGAGATTCTAGCAGATGTTTACCTGCTGCTGACTGGCGGCCAAACGGCGCTATCACTGTCCGATCACGACAGCTCTAACAGCTCGGGAACTAGCCTGGGGGAACGCCTGCGACGGCTGCCTGCAGATCGCATGCCGCTGCCCATCACTGAGCCCTCAGCAGATGAACTCGCTGCTGAACAAGCGCTCTTTGAGACAATGGCAGCTGGCAATGGCGGCACTGTGCTGTGGCGTGAGATGTTCGGTAGTAAGTAAGTGGCGCCTTAGCAATAAGGCTGAAACGCAAAGAATAGCGAGCAGACGAGGGTAGAGTAGAACTTAGCGCTGATAAGCCCAGTGCCTCCCCGCCACAGCGAGGGACACTGGACAACATGCGAGCTTAGATAAACATTGCTACGCAGGCAAAGCCCACACCGCCCAGAACGAGGGTGTAGGGGAACGCCATAATGACCATGCGGCCATAGGACAAGCGGATCAGCGGTGCCAGGGCCGAAGTCAACAAGAACAGGAAAGCGGCCTGACCGTTAGGGGTTGCCACACTGGGCAAGTTGGTTCCGGTGTTAATGGCCACTGCCAAGTGGTCAAACTCTTCCCGAGAAATTGAGCCCGCATCAAAAGCGGCCTTAATCTCATTGATATACACCGTGGCCACAAACACGTTATCGCTGATCATCGACAGCAAGCCGTTGGCCAAGAAGAACATGGAAGGGCGCACATCGGCATCCATGGCCAGCACGCGATCAATGACCGGAGTGAAGAGGTGCTGCTCGTGAATCACCGCAACGATGGCGAAGAACACAACCAGCAGGGCCGTAAAGGGCAGAGCTTCCTCAAAAGCTGGCCCAATCTGATGCTCATCAATCACACCGTTAAAGGCTGTCAACAACACAATAATCAGCAGACCGACTAAGCCCACCGCTGCCAAGTGAAAAGCTAGGGCCAGAACAAGGATCACAGCAACCGCGCCTTGCACCATGAGTCGGGCATTGGAGCGGGGATCGCGCTGCTTTTCCTGCTGGGCCGAGTAAGCCTCTAGCACAGCTCTAACATTGTTTGGTAGCTTGCTGCCATAACCGAACTTACCACTCATTTCGAGCAGTACGCAGGTGAGCAAGCCACAGGCTAGCACTGGCATGGTCACTGGTGCCATCACCACAACAAACTGAGCGAAACTCCAGCCTGCCACAGTGGCAATCAATAAGTTCTGTGGTTCACCAACCAGTGTACAAACACCGCCCAGTGCCGTACCAACAGCACCGTGCATCAGCAGGCTACGCAAAAAAGCGCGGAACGCTTCTAAGTCTTCGCGGTTACTTTCCTGCACCGTGTTGTCATCGGCATGGTCATGCACCTCCTCCTGAGCCATCAGTTTGCCAGAAGCGACCTTGTGATAGACCGCATAGAAACCAACACCAACGCTAATCAATACTGCGGTGACTGTCAGGGCGTCGAGGAAAGCCGACAACACAGCAGACACCAAGCAGAACAGTAGTGACAGAGCTACTTTTGACTTTACTCGCAATAAGATTTTGGTGAATACAAATAGCAGCAGCTCTTTCATGAAGTAGATGCCGGCGACCATGAACATCAACAGTAAAATCACTTCAAAGTTGGCGGCGGCTTCGTTGTAAACACTTTCCGGTGAAGCCATTCCCAGCAGTATTGCTTCAATCGCAATGAGCCCACCGGGCTGTAATGGATAGCAGCGCAGTGCCAGCGCTAGGGTAAAAATGAACTCCCCAATCAACACCCAGCCAGTGGCAAAAGGCCCTATAACATATAACAGCAGAGGATTGAGTAGCAAAAACGCCACAATAGTTCGTTTGTACCACTCAGGGGAACTACCTAAGAAGTTGCGCCAAATGGCGGTGCCCATTGATTCAGTCATAGCCTGTTTACAGCCCGTTGTTAAAATTTCAGCTGGACATTCTACGTTATTATTTGGCCCTAAAGTAAGCTTTACGGAAACGATTAAGGCTGCTATAGCTTAGTGAGCTTGCTCGCCGCAGGTGGCGAGCATACTATAGCCGCTCATTTTCAGGCATATCACTAGCACTATGTTCCGACCGGATAACTTAGCTCCAGCGCGCCCGGAGCAAGCACTCGCCATCGCTTTTCAGCAGGGGGAACTGATCAGCGACCTGCGCTCAGCCCAGGGCTGCTTATTACCGCTGGACTTAATAGGCGAAGCCGCTTGGATTGTTATCCGCGAGCAATTTCTAGGCTATTGGCATGAACAAGCCTGTTATGCCCTTGAGATAGATCCAGCGATCGATTTAGACCCCATGCGCTTTACCCGGGGTAACTTGTACCAGATTCTCGGCCAGCAAGAAGACGCGGTCTTTAACTTGGTTGGACGGGCAGCCCAATTATTAGCCTGGGAAAAGGAGCACCAGTTTTGCGGCTCCTGCGGGCGTCCCACAGAGCTCGATTCTGCTGAACGGGCCATGCGCTGCCGCCACTGCCGAAGCTTTAATTACCCCCGCATCTCACCCTGTATTATCGTGTTGGTGACCCGCGGAGAAGAGCTCTTACTGGCGCGCAATACTAACTTCCCCTACGAAATGTATAGTACTCTAGCCGGCTTTATTGAGGCCGGTGAAACCCCTGAGGAAACTCTAATTCGGGAAGTGCGTGAAGAGGTCAGCCTCGAGGTATGCAATATTCGCTATTTCCGTTCCCAGTCATGGCCTTTTCCCAATCAGTTGATGCTGGGCTTTTTTGCCGATTACGCTGGCGGTGATATTGTCTGCGACCTCACAGAAATTGCTGACGCGCAGTGGTTCCATTATCGCGACTTACCCACTGTGCCCCCAGCGCACTCCGTTGCCGGTCAGTTGATCCGGCATCAAGTAGCCCTTCTCACCCAACAACATACTTAAGTAGTGGAGTTATTCTTGGAATTTATTGCTCAATACGGGCTGTTTTTAGCGCAAGCAGTCACTATCGTCGTCGCTTTACTGGTAGTTCTTACTGCCATCGTTTCCCTCGGTCATCGCCAGAAGGGGCAGCCCGATGGGCACATCGAAATCCGTCATATCAACGATCGCTACAAAGATATGGCCGATGTGATTCGCCAACATGTGATTGATAAAAACACCTTCAAGCTGGAACAAAAAGCCGCACGCAAAGCGGCCAAGCAAAAGTCCAAAGCCGATAAAAAGGCAGCTCGCAGCGCTGATAAAAAAGGGCAGGGCAGCCAAGCCTGCCCCAGCAAGCCACGGCTTTTTACGCTGTCTTTTGACGGCGACATGAACGCCGGAGCCACCGAAAACCTACGCGAGGAAATCTCGGCTGTGCTGTCACAGACCAAAGAGGGCGATGCTATTTTGTTAAAGCTTGAAAGCCCCGGCGGCCTGGTGCATAGCTACGGTTTGGCAGCGAGCCAGTTGCAGCGCATTAAAGATGCCGGAGTTCCTCTGACCATTGCCGTCGATAAGGTAGCTGCCAGTGGTGGCTACATGATGGCCTGTCTGGCCGATCGCATCCTCGCTGCACCCTTTGCTGTGATTGGCTCCATTGGCGTGCTCGCCCAGATTCCTAACTTTCACCGCCTGCTCAAAAAGCACGATATCGACTACGAGTTGCTCACCGCAGGTGAGTACAAACGGACCATGACCATGTTTGGTGAGAACACCGACAAGGCCCGTGAAAAGTTTAGCCAAGATCTAGAGTTGACCCACGAGCTGTTCAAATCCTTTGTCAAAGAAGCGCGTCCAAGCTTAGATATCGACAAAGTAGCCACTGGAGAAGTTTGGTACGGCCGCAACGCACTGCAGGAGGGCCTGGTGGATGAAATTGGCACCAGTGACGCCTTTATTCAGCAGCGCCTTGCTGACTGGGAGATCTATGAAGTGCGCTACCTTCAGAAAAAACAGTGGCAGGAAAAGCTTGGCATGGCCGCCGAAAGCACCCTCGAGCGCAGCATTCAAAAACTTTGGCAGCGCAGCCGTAGTCCCTTAGTGTAAGTGCCACCAAGGCACAAAGCCCGACCCCATATCGCTAGGCAAGGCCCCGACAATACAGGGCCTTGCCTAGCACTTGTCACTCATTGCCGAGATAGCGGTTGTAATCAAACAGACCGTTGTGAATCGGGTCAGCGCTGCGATGTTTGTTGTGAAGCTTGTCACTGAGCTGCCAAAACCAAGGCGCGTTGCGACTCACCGCGTAGCGCTCACGGAAGGCCTGCCAGTCTTGTTGACTGCTGAGTGTGGTCAAATCCGCCGCAAATGAGGGCAGCTGCTTTTCATGCACTTGGAAAAACAGGTTGGGATGCTCACCAATAAAACCACTGACAATGCTCAACTCATCCTCGGCCGGAATACGGCGGTATTCCTCCAAGAACAGCAGGGCAATATTGCTGTAAGAGGAATCCCGCAAAATGCTGTAAACCTCGTCCCGCTCATTGCCAATAACATTGAGAAAGCTGACCTGGGGCAGGTAGCTATTGTGTTCGCCAATGCTATACACCAAGCGATCTAAAGCCTCGCGGATTTGTCCTGAGGCCTGCTGCCGGTAGTCGTAGTGCAGGGCCTTGGCACCGTGGATACGCTCGCGCATTAAACCCAAAAGCTCTGCTTTAGGATACTCAGTACTAAATGCTATGTCCGGCTCGCGCTCTTGGACTAGGCGGCTTTTGGCAAAGACATGCTCTTTGGCAAAACCTGGGGCATCGCGATACCAATACTCTCGTAAACGCAAGCGGTGCTCTGACGGTAGATAGAGCAAAAAGTTTAGCTCACCCTCCATGCGCAAAAAGTCCATATACAAACGGGACTCAAGTTGATGCGCCACCGCGCCATAGACATCAAAGCCTGCTACCAATAGGTAGTGAATACGCTCTAGCAGCGAGTAACTGATAAGCCAGGCTGTCTTGGGCGTCTCACCCACCATACCTTTCACCACTGAAGCCGTATCGAAATGGCGGAAGATAGTCAGCGAGGCATTGTCATTATTGCCATCGCCATCCCAAATGCTTTCTACATTGATTTTGCGGCCCGTGCGCTCGAGATTGTCAAGCATATGACGCGCTTTGGCCTTTTGGTAGCGATCGTGTGAGCGGGCATAGCTGCGCCAGGTCAGAATATCAATCGCGGTGCCCGTTTTACTGATCGGAAGGCGTAAATTATCACTCTCGCGGGCCAAAAAGGCTGCATCGAGCTCTGGGTCGATGGCCTCTGGGTCGGCAAACATAACCCAGAAACGGTCTTCAATGACGTTCAGGGCGACCTGGCCTCGACACACGGGGCCTTTGATGAAGTTCATAATAGTGAATTGGGCTTCGCGCAACAAAAAGCGGTAGCGAGCTCGCACCGGAATATCGACAAAACTTTTGAAAGGGTTAGCTGCAATTGTGGGCTCATAACTGGGCAGTTGTTGCACGCTGTACTCAGGCTCAAGAAAGTTTTGCTCATACCAGGCCCGGCGTTTGCTATCGAAGCGATAGGCCAAGTGGCTTTTGCCCAGTGGCGTAATCGGCATCTCTTGTAAACGGTAATAGACCCGATCAACTTTGGGGGCGTCATAAGGGCGGCGAGTGCTGATCAAGTCGATGGCTTGGCCCGGGGGAGTCGCCGAGCGCACTAAGCGAAACCAGCGTGGATTGGCGTCTTCGCGTAAATACAGAGTAGCTAGGAACAAGTGCTCGTAAAGATAGCGCGACATCAAGCGCTGCTTCAGACTATCGCCGTTAAGAAAAGCTTCCCAGCGATGCAGCTCTGCTTGCAGGTAGTCGTCCAAGGCTGCTCTAGGGGCCGGCGTTGCTCCATTTTTTAGCCAGTCCACCATCACTTGGTGCTCTTCAGGATTAAGGCCGGGCAGGCCATAGGGCATGCCCCAGAGAGGATATTGTTCAGCGAAACGATCAAATTCATCTTGCTTGGGGCACTGCTGCTCACGGTGCAGTGAAAAATCAAAGCTCTCGGCAAGAGGACCCTTGGCGGGCAGTGGCTGCTGCTGTTTCAGGGCCAGCATGCGATACATCAAGCCATCTTCAGGCTTGTGTTGGTCAGTAACTGAATAAAAACCCTGTTCGCGCCACTCTTCAACACTGTGCCCATCGTCAAAAAGGCGCGTCAGATCAGCAGCTAACAGGCGCGTTCCGTCATACACCAGCGCTTTGTTGGCGCCGCGCTCAAGGCCTTGCTGGGCTTCGAGTTTGAGCTGGCAGGGCGCATCATAGCAACCATGACAGACCATGCAGCGGGTCTCAAGTAAGTGATTTGCTGCCGCGGCGGTATTGTGCTGCTGCGTTGCTGAGCTGTGACCGAGAGTGGCGAAGAAAAAGCTGGCCAAAAACAGCAAGCCAGGTGAAATAATAAGCTTAATCGCGCTCGTTTTGATCACAGTTGCCCCTTACAATGATGGCTCGATTAATCAGCCCTTCTTGATCGCCGTCACTGTCGGCAAGTACCGCAGCACTGACGTCTTTTTGCTGACAGCCATCGTCTGCACTATTTTCTTGGGTTAACCAGGCCAGCGCAGCGACGATCGTAATCACAGCAACAGAGCCGACAACTGTTAAGATTAAGGGGGATTTCATAAACCGCGTGTTCCATAACTTACTTTGTCCGCGAATCATAGCACGCGCCGCCAGTGAAGGAGATGCCAAGGAATGAACCTGGCGACTACTATCTATACCTTTGATTTGCTCGGCGTGGCAGTCTTTGCCATCACCGGAGCACTGGCTGCTGCGGAGCGTCGCATGGATATTCTGACCTTTGTTTTATTTGGTACGCTCACTGGCGTCGGCGGCGGTACTCTGCGGGATGTTTTATTACATACCGACCATATTTTTTGGATTGTCGATACCACTTATCTCTGGGCATGCCTCGCAGCGTCGATAGCGACATGGTTCCTAGCCCATCGCTTTGAGTCCCGGCGTCAATTGCTATTGTGGGCCGACGCGATGGGCTTAGCGCTATTTAGCGTGCTGGGTACTCAGAAGGCCCTAGCCTGGAACGCACCAGTGATCGTGGCCATTGGCATGGGCATGATGACAGCTAGTTTTGGCTCACTGCTGCGTGACACTTTGATCGGGCGCCCGCCAGTCATACTGAACCCTGAAATTTATGGCACCGCCGCACTGCTTGGTGCCAGCAGCTTCGTTTTGCTCAATGCCTTCTCGATATCTGCGCCAGTGGCTTTACCGCTGTCTATTGCAGCGGCATTTTTATTGCGCGCTGCAGCACTGCTCTACGATTTACGTCTGCCAAAGTATCAGCAGCGAAGCAAATCCTGAATTGGCCGCCAAGCCATGCCCCTGCGGTGATATGATTCGCTCTTAACTTTTTGGCTTTTTGCGGAGCGTACAATTGCGTTTGTTACACACCTCTGACTGGCATTTGGGTCGCCAACTCCACGGAGTTTCTCTGCTGGAAGATCAGGCCCATGTGCTGCAACAAATTGTTGAAATCGTGCGCGAAGAGGCCGTCGATGTGGTGGCCATTGCCGGCGATATTTACGATCGATCAGTGCCCCCAGCCGAGGCGGTGTCCCTGATGGGAGAGTTTCTGCGCAGTCTCTGCCTAGAGCTACAACGCCAAGTGCTGGTGATTGCCGGCAACCATGACAGTCCAGAGCGCCTCGGATTTGCTGCCGAACTGTTTAGCGATGCCGGCTTACATATTGCCGGGCCACTGCAGTCCGATATCAAGCCTATTACACTGCGCTTCGCTGAACACGACTATGACTTTTTTGCCCTGCCTTATGCCGGCCCAGCAACGGTGCGACAAGCTCTCGGCGCCCAGGTAAGCACTCACGAAGAGGCCATGGCAGCCTTGCTTGAGCGCGCCCAAGCCCAGCGCACAGCAGGGCGCCCAAGTATTGTACTGGCCCACTGTTTTGTCGACGGCGCTAGCGAGAGTGAGTCGGAGCGACCGCTGTCCATGGGTGGAGCCGACCGGGTTCCCGCCTCCCTATTTATGCCCTACACCTATGCCGCCCTAGGCCACTTGCACGGCCGTCAATTTCAAGGGGCGCCACATATTCGCTACAGTGGCTCAATTCTTAAGTATTCATTCTCAGAGGTGAATCACAACAAATCCGTGACCTTGGTGGATATCTCTGCGAGCGGGGAGATTGAGATTGATGAGCGGCCACTCAAGCCCTTGCGCAATCTCCGCATCCTTGAGGGGCAGTTAGAAGAGCTGTTAGAGCAGGGCGCTAGTGACCCGCACTTTGAAGATTTTATTGGTGTCCGATTGAGCGACAGCGGGGCACTGTTGGATGTTATGGGCAAACTGCGCAGAGTTTATCCCAATGCCTTACAAGCGCAATTTGCCGCACGTGAACAACTCGATCACAGTGCGCCGTTAGCGAGTCGCGAGATGCTACAAAAATCGCAGCTGGAATTATTCAGCGAGTTTTTCCAAGAGGTGCAAGGCGACGCACTGTCGGATGAGCAGAAAGATTACTTGCTCAGCGTGCTCGATAGCTTAGATCAAGAGGAGGGCAACCCGTGAGACCGCTGACCCTAAGGATGCAAGCTTTCGGCCCCTTTGCTGCCACTGAGGAAATTAATTTTGCCGACCTTGGCAATGCACCTTTGTTCCTGATCAATGGTCCTACTGGATCCGGCAAGACCACAATTTTAGATGCCATTTGCTACGCCCTCTATGGCAGCACAACAGGTGCTGAGCGCGAAGCGGCTCAAATGCGCTGCCAGCACAGTCCTCCCGAGCTGCTCACCGAAGTGAGCCTGAGTTTCGCCCTCGGTCGGCATCGCTATCAAATTACCCGCAGTCCTGACCAGCTGCGCCCCAAGCAGCGCGGGGAGGGTCTCACCGAGCATAAGTCGCGGGCTGAACTGTATCGTCTAGGCGAGGATGGCAGCACCGAGTCAGGCAGCTTGTTGGTGGAACAAAAGGTGCTGGATGCTAATCGCTATATCAAAGATATTATCGGCATGAGCGCTGAGCAGTTCCGCCAAGTGATGGTGTTACCGCAAGGACAGTTTCGCAAATTATTACTGGCAAGCTCACAGGAGCGGGAAAGTATTTTTCAATCCCTATTCCAGACTGGTATCTACAAGCGTATTGAAGAGCGCCTGAAACAATCAGCCGCTTCGATCCGACGCGACCATGAAGATGGACTAACTCTGCTCCGCGGCATTCTCAGTTCCGGCGAAGTGGAGGATGAAAAAAGTTTATTAGCCGAGCTGCAGCAGCGCCAACAAGACTTAAGCCTTGCTGAACAGGACTATCAAAGCCTTTATCAGCAGTGGCAGCAAGCCGAGCGCCAGCTGACTAAAGCCAAGCAGCTTGAGGCCACCCTGGCACGCCTAAAAACTGCCCAGCAAAGCCGCGATCAACTCGAGTCACAAGCCGCCAGCGTCCAACAGCAGCGCCAGCAAGTCAAATTGGCCCAAGCAGCCCAGCTGATTGAGCCGGTTTTACTGCGCCTACAGGAAAGTACTGAAGCGCTGACTAAGGCAGAGCAAAAACTCAGCACAGCCAGGGCCGAGCTGGCCAGCGCTAAACAGACCAAAAGCAATGCCGCTGAGCTGCTAGCAGCTGAACAAGCGCGCCAGCCAGAACGCGAAGCTCTGAAAAGCACATTGAACGACCTGCGGCGCTATGTGCCACGTTTGGAGGTCCTGCAAGCGGCCCGTGAAGCACTAAGAGCCCAGCAGGAAGCATTAGATACCTGTCAGCGCGAACAGCGCAGGGCCCAGCAGCAGCTCGATAGTCTGCGCGATGAAGAGCTTGCCGTGTTAGCCGAGATTGAAAATTTGCGTGGCAAGGTCGAGCGTGCCACGGGTCTTGAGCTGCAAATTGCACGGTGCAAGCAAGCAGTGGAGCAGGCTCAGGCACTGGAGCGGCTACAGGCCCAGTTACAAAGCCTCCAGCAACAGCTGATTAAAAGTGAACAACAAAAACAACAGCAGCACGCGCAGGTCGAGGAGGAGGATCGCAAACTTCGTCAGCTGCGTCGCGCCTGGCACCTCGGTCAGGCACGTGTGTTGGCTGACAGCCTCCAAGAGGGCCAGCCCTGTCCAGTCTGTGGCAGTGAGTCGCATCCCGCACCGGCCACGGAGACAGGAGATAAAGGTCAAAGCGATTGGCTCGAGACGCCCGACGAGGAGATACTTGAAGCACAAGAGCGCTGCTTACAAAGTGCCCAGCAAAAACTCAGTGAATGTGAGCGGGAGCTGGCCAGTTTAGGCAGCCAGCAGCAAGCGCAGGAACAACAGCAACAGCAACTGCTTGACAAGTTCGATGGCCAAGCAGCACCTGAAAGTGAGAGCTTAAGGGCTGAGCTGAAAGCCTTGCAGCAGGACTTGCGCCAGCGTGAGCAGCACAGTCAATTACTCGCTGCGGCAGAACAGCGGCAGAAATCACTCAAACAAGCGCTGAGTGAAGCCGAGCAAGCCCTAGGTAATAACGCCACTAAAGAATCTGAGGCCCGGGTCGCCTTGACCCAGAAGAGCTCACAAGTTGCGCATCTGGAGGACGAGCTCCCTGAAGATTACCGAGAACAGGGTCAGCTGGCAGCGGCTTTAAAAGAGAGCGAAGCCAGACTGCAGGCAATGGAAAGCGCTTGGCAAAAAGCGGAGACGGATTTTGCTGAAGCTGACCGAAAGCAGGAAGGCGCTCAGGCCACTGAAAAGGCCCTTAGCCAAACACTACAACAGCAGCGCGAAAGGCAGCAAGGCTCGCAGGAGGGCTTCAAGCAGGCACTGGCTGAGAGCCCCTTTGCCAGCGAGCAAGAGCGCAGTGCCGCCGCCATGGAGCGCCAGGAGCTGGAGAAGCTCCAGCGTAAAGTGGAAGACTACGACGCCGCTGTGAGTCAAATCCGTACCACCGTAGAGACCCTAGAACAGGAAACCCAAGGGCGAGAGCTGGCAGATGTTCAGGTCTTAAGTGGCGCGGAATTAAGCGCACGTGAACAACGTGATGCCGCGCAACTAGCGCTACAAAACCAGCGCCAGCGGCTCAACACACTGGAGTCCACTCAAGCTAAGCTACAAGCTCAGCGAAAGGCCAATCAGGCTCTGGAGCAGCGCTACCAAGTGGTCGGCACCTTAGCCGATGTCGCGACCGGCAGTACTGGCGCCAAAATCAGCTTGCAGCGCTATGTACTAGGGGTGCTCTTAGATGATGTCTTGGTGCAGGCCAGTTTACGCCTGTCTAAAATGTCGGGCGGTCGCTATCAGCTGATTCGCAAACTCGACGCCAATAAAGGGCGGCGCGCCGCCGGTTTGGACCTAGAAGTTCACGACGACTTCAGCGGCAGTGCTCGGCCAGTGGCGACCTTATCTGGCGGTGAAAGCTTTATGGCTGCACTGTCCTTGGCCCTGGGCTTATCGGATGTGGTGCAGTCCCAGACCGGCGGCATTGCGCTGGACACATTGTTTGTCGACGAAGGCTTTGGCTCGCTCGATAGCGAAGCGTTGGAACTTGCCATAAACACCTTGATGGAACTGCAAAAGGCGGGGCGCATGGTCGGCATTATTTCCCACGTCAGCGAGCTGAAAGAGCAAATGGATCTGCGCATTGACCTGCAGGGCGGCCGCGAGGGCAGCAGCCTGCGCATTGTCTCGCCCTTCAAGTAAGTCTGTTTGAGCGGAGAGGAGAATATGGACAGTTTTGCCACTATTCATCAGCGCGCGCTGGAGCGCTTGGGCGGTGAAGCCGCCTTAGCCAAACGCTTACCAGTGGTCAAAAGTCCACAACAACTGCGCAGTACTCAGGATGATCGCTGGCTGGCAGAAATGACCCGCTGTGTGTTTCAGGCCGGCTTTGTGTGGCGGGTGGTCAATCAAAAGTGGGAGGGTTTTGAAGAGGTATTTTTCGGCTTCCCACCAGAGAAGATCGTCCTGCTCAGTCCCGAGCAAATTGACCGTTTTAGCCAAAACCCACTGATTATTCGCAACCGGCAAAAAGTGATCGCGGTGCAGCACAACGCGCGCTACCTTGTGGAAATGGCTCGGCAGTGGGGCAGTTTTGGCAAGTTCGTCGCCCAGTGGCCCGAAGATGATCACATTGGACTGTTTGCTCATCTGAAAAAACATGGCAGTCGACTGGGCGGCATGACCGGGCAGCGAGTGCTGCGCAATATGGGCCGCGATACTTTTATCATCACCGGCGATGTGCGCCGCTGCTTACAAGCTAGCGGTTTGGATATTGCCGACAACCCCAGCTCCAAGCGCGACCTCAGTCGTATCCAGAAACGCTTCAATGACTGGCAGCAAAGTAGTGGCCTGCCTTACGCTCACTTAAGTATTATCTGTGCCTGCTCCATAGACACTTAGCCAGACTTCAATCACCACTCGTAACGAATTGATAAGAGACCAATCACCGATATGTCTAAAACTGCGCCCCTGATTGAATCCTCACCAGAGGAAGGCCAACAACTACTCAAAGAACGCTTTGATGACTACGGCTATTTGTATTTTCCGCGCTATGTCGCCGAGCGGGCCTGTAGGCTTATGCTGCAGTCATTTTTAGACTGTCTTGAGCCCCATGTGACTTTCGATCAGCGCAACCAGCGGCCAATCTTAGCGGGTCAGCCTTTTTTTGAGACCGATCCAATATGGGATCAGGTGTACCCAAAAATGCAGTCACTGCAGTCTTTCCATGAGTTTTTTCATCAAGCAGAGTTGCAGCAGCTGATGCAGATACTCGCTGGGGAGCAAGTCTTTGTCTACCCGATGAAGATGGCGCGCATTGCCACGCCCCGCAAGCTCGGCTACGAAACACCGCCGCATCAGGATGCCCACTCCCATCAGGCGGGTCCAAGTATGGCAGGTATCTGGGTAGCGCTGCATGATGTGGAGGAGGGCATGGGGCGCTTGCAGCTACTGCCTGGCTCTCATCGGCGTGGTGTGCGCAAGGTCTTTAGTGCTGAGGGAGTCGGTGGCGTACAGTGTGAAATTTATCCTGATGAGCAGCTCTGGCATGTCTCAGATATCGAGCAGGGCGGGGTGATCTTATTTCAATCCTGCTGTGTTCACCGGGCCGAGCCCAATACTTCAAAAGAAAGTGTGCGGATTAGCATTGATACGCGTTTTTGCGATTACGCTGCGCCCGTATTTGTCAGCAACCTAGAGCCTCATCACGCTTGGCGAATTGATGGTTTCGACTGGACCAGCATCTATCGGGGCTGGGATAAGAGCGATTTGCAGTATTACTGGAAAGATTATCCCAATATTATTTCAGAACTATGGGTATACCCAGAAAGCGATAGCGATTACCCTCTAGGGGAAGGGAAAACTGCTCAGTCTCTAAACTGACAATTCCTGTTGCAACTAAAGGAGAGTACTTATGGATTTAATACGTATCTTACTATCCATTCTATTGCCACCATTGGGTGTGTTTCTGCAGGTGGGTATCGGCGGGCATTTTTGGCTCAATATCTTACTGACTCTGTGTGGCTACATACCGGGTATTGTTCACGCCGTGTGGATTATTGCTAAACGCTAAGACCACTAGATAAAGTAACCCTTTTCTATAGCGCACACGTCAAATCCCTGTAGCCAAAACAACTACGCCCCGCATTAGCGGGGCGTAGTGATTAAGCTCTCTCGGGGATTAGTATTCGTAAATCAGATCAATCCCGTAAGTTGCCGGTTCAGCCCAGCTCACTGCGGAGAAGGTGAAACCAGCGGGCCCAAGCGGTGTTGCTACTGGTGCTCCGCCACTACCGATTACGTGCTGACGGTACTCTTTGTCGAAGATGTTACGTCCCCACAAAGCGACTGTCGCAGTATCGCCACGCGGCAGATCAAACACAAAGCCTAGACGCGCATCAAACAAACCATAGCTCGGACGTGAGTAAAACTCGCGGCCCGCTACAGCGCGACCAGCAGGTGCTGAGTCATAGACTTCTGACTGGAAGCTGTAGTTCACAGTTGCGTTAGCTTCCATTGAAGCGGTACGCCAGAAGGTATAATCCGCGGTCAGGTTCAAGCTTCTTTTCGGCGCGTAGGGCAGTACAAAGAGCTGCTTGATGTCTTCGCCAACCTGGTAGGGAGACAAGGGGTTCATTGCCGGGTCGAAGATCGAACCACTGGTTGCAATTACCTCATCAAACTTCGGGTCGAGGTGAGCGTAATCAAACTGCAGCATAAGATCGGGAGTTGGCATCACAGTTACCGACAACTCCGCCCCTTGCACAGTAGCCTCACCAGCGTTGTAAGACTGAATCAGTGACTGGTCGTAGGCGTCTGATACGAAAGCCAATTGCATATCAGTGAACTCACTGTAGAACAGCGCAGCGTTCACTCGCACGCGGCGATCCCACCACTCAGACTTTAAGCCCAGCTCATAGGTAGTCACTTCTTCAGGGTCAAAAGTCTGCTCAAAAGTGCCAGGAGCTGAACCTTCAGAGGAGCCACCTGCCTTATAACCGGTGGAGACCTTGGCATAGGTGCTCAGTTCATCGTTCCACAGGAAGTTAGCGGTAAATGAAGGGTCAAACTGCTCAAAGCTCTGGTCGTTACTCGCATTGCTTTCTAGGGCAAAGCCATTCACTAAGAAGTCACGTGTGGCTTCACGCTCATCTTCTGTGTAGCGACCACCCAGCGTTAGCTCAAGGCGATTATCTAATACTGGCGGTGTCCAGGTTACCTGAGAATAGATGGCCTGAGACTTCGCGATAGAGGTTACATCGCGGTCTTTATCAACGATCATGCCACCCACTGGGGTGAGGTCGGTGACGTAGTTTTGGTAGTGATCGCTGGTCTCTTTGAAGTAGTAAAGACCCACAATGTACTCAAGGTTGTTACCCACATCACCAATAAATTGCAGCTCTTGCGAGTACTGACGGTTGCCGACGCGGTCAAAGGAGTAGGCTGGAATGGTGAAGGATTCGGCGTAGTTTTGATAGCCGTCATAATCCAGCTCGCGATAGCCAGTTAAAGACTTAATGGTCAGCGCTTCTGTTGCATCCCAAGTTAAGGTCAGGCCATGGCCTTCAAATTCAGAATCACTGCGCTTGAGGTCAAAGGGTCGGTAAGTCTTACCCGTTGGCTTTTTGCCGGTGATATAGCCCGGGTACAAACCAGTGTCGATACTACTCTGGTAATACATTGGTGAAGACTCAAGAGTGCCGGTCTCCATCGAGTAATCAACAGTAAAGTTTTCCGCTGCATCCCAGCGCAGCGCGAGGCGACCACCTAACTGATCGTTCAGACCAAAGTCCGCGCCACCAGCGTTTTTCACGTAACCATCTTGGTTGCGCTTCATCACTGTCAGCTTAGCGGCTAAGTCACCAACCGCCGGCAAATCTACCGTAGTCAAACTGCGGAAGTAATCGCGGCTACCAAATGACAAGGTCTGCTTAAAGCCAAACTCACCTGTTGGTTTTGCCGTGATCAGGTTGACCGCACCACCGGTGGTGTTGCGACCGTAAAGTGTGCCCTGAGGGCCGCGCAGCACTTCCACACGCTCTAGGCCGGCCAGGTCAAAGAGTGCACCCTGTGGTCGAGAAATATAGAGGCCATCGATGTACAGACCCACCGAACCATCACTGGTTACCTGCATCGGGTCAGAGACACCTTGACCACGCATATACAGAATCAAAAGATCGGAAGAGGGGTAAGGAGTCTGCGACAGAGTCGGCATTGATTTAACGATATCGTCGTAATCGAGGATGCCACGTTTTTCCATGTCATTACTGGTCAGTGCAGAGATCGCGATCGGCGTTTCTTGGAGATTTTCCGTTCGCTTCTGTGCGGTGACCACGACTTCTTCGATTTGAGCTTGGGCGCTACCAGCGATGGCAGTTAGGACGGCCAATGGCAAAACGGCACGACGCAAACCCATACCTAAAGATTTATTCATAAACATTCCCTAAAAAAAGTTGAAGCTGTAGTACAGCCGCACGGGCTGGTTTCAACGTATGTAACAGGACACACGATTTTGTGCGCTCGAATACTAGCCCTTATAGAGTAAAGAAGCCAGCCAACAGAGCAGAACTTACTGATCTCAAGCCCCCGCAGGGAGTAAAATTTGTCGATTAAATAGTTTTTCTGCTGAAAGTTGCCCGGGCAACTGAGCTTAATAGCGGGCCTTTAAGGAGCTAAGCTGGCTACTTTAAAGCCGCTAATACGCTAGGCAGGAAGGAAAGTTAGGAGAGTTGCGACCCGCCCTAGTGGCGGGCCGCAAGAGCAGAGTTATTAATACTCGTAGATTAAATCAATACCATAAGTGGCTGGCTCAGCCCAGGTCTCTGCCGCAGAAGTGAAACCCGCGGGCCCCAGTGGTGTGGGCACAGCTGCGCCACCACTACCGGTAACCTGCATGCGATATTCCTTATCCAGCACATTGCGTCCCCACAGGGCTACTGTTGCAGTGTTGCCGCGGGGCAGATCGAACACAAAACCTATGCGAGCATCGAGCAAGCCATAGCTCGGACGGGAGTAAAAATGGCGATTTGGCACACCCGGACCAGCTGGCGCTGAGTCATAAACCTTCGATTGGAAAGTGTAGTTCAGGGTAGCATTGGCCTCCATTGAGCCAGTGCGCCAGAAGGAGTAATCCGCCGTCAAGCTCAGACTATCTTGCGGTGCATAAGGCAGCACAAAAAGGTCTTTGATGTTATCGCCCACTTGGTAAGGAGACAGAGGGTTCATTGCCGGGTCAAAAATTGAGCCGGCACTGGTAATCACCTTATCAAACTCAGGGTCTAGGTAGGCATAGTCAAACTGGAACATCAGGTCGGGCGTTGGCATTAAGATCACTGACAGCTCAGCCCCTTTTACCGTCGCTTCACCGGCATTATAAGACTGGATTACCGACTGGTCGTAGGGGTCCGACACAAAGGCCAGCTGCATATCGGTGAACTCACTGTAGAACAGCGCAGTGTTGACTCGCAACCGACGGTCCCACCACTCAGACTTTAAGCCAAGTTCATAGGTAGTGACTTCTTCGGGGTCAAAGGTTTGCACAAAGTTACCCGGCGCAGAACCCTCTGATGAACCGCCCGCTTTGTAGCCTGTAGAAACCTTGGCGTAGGTGCTGAGCTCATCATTCCAGATAAAGTTGGCTGTGAACGAGGGGTCAAAGCGGTAGAAACTCTGGTCGTTGCGGGCATTGATCTCTAAAGGATAGCCGTTGACCAAAAAGTCGCGGCTCGCATCGCGCTCATCTTCCGTGTAGCGGCCGCCAAGTGTCAGCTCTAAGCGATTATCCAGAACAGGTGGGGTCCAGGTGACCTGCGAGTAAATGGCCTGGGATTTTGCCGTAGAGGTCACATCACGATCTTTATCAACCAAGATATCGCCCACTGGACGCAAATCGGTGACGTAGTTCTGGTAGTGATCACTGGTCTCTTTGAAGTAGTACAAACCGACGATATATTCGAGTTCATTACCGATATCGCCGATGAACTGCAACTCTTGCGAGAACTGGCGGTTTTCTACCTGGTCGTAGGAATGTGCCGGTACAAAAAATGCCTCAGCGTAATTTTGGTAGGCATCAAAGTTCAGTTCGCGATAACCAGTCAAAGACTTGATGGTCAGCGAATCGCTGGCTTCCCAGGTCAAAGTCAGACCATGGCCTTCAAAATCTGATTCAGTGCGTTTTAAGTCAATCGGGCGGTAAGTCTTGCCTGTGGGCTTGCTCGCATTGATATAACCGGGGTAGAGGAAGCTCAGATCATCGGTGCTCTGATAGTAAACCGGGGTCGATTCGAGGGTGCCGGTCTCCATCGAGTAATCCACCGTCAGGTCATCAGAGGCATCCCAGCGCAAGGCCAGGCGGCCACCCAGCTGATCGTTTAAACCGTAATCAGCGCCGCCGGAGTTCTTAACATAGCCGTCTTGATTGCGCTTCATCACGGTTAGTTTAGCCGCCACATCACCCACTTCTGGCAAATCAACCGTGGTCAGGCTACGGAAGTAATCACGACTACCAAATGACAGTGATTGCTTAAAACCAAACTCGCCAGTGGGCTTAGCAGTAATCAAGTTAACCGCACCACCGGTAGTGTTGCGACCGTAGAGTGTGCCCTGAGGGCCGCGCAATACTTCCACACGCTCTAGGCCGGCCAGGTCAAATAGCGCGCCCTGTGGCCGAGAAATATAGAGGCCATCGATGTACAGACCCACCGAACCATCACTGGTTACCTGCATCGGATCAGAGACACCTTGACCGCGCATATAAAGAATTAATAGATCGGAAGAGGGGTAGGGAGTCTGCGACAGGGTCGGCATCGATTTAACGATATCGTCGTAGTCGAGGATGCCGCGTTTTTCCATGTCGTTACTGGTCAGCGCTGAGATCGCAATAGGCGTTTCTTGCAAGTTCTCTGAACGCTTCTGTGCGGTGACAACGACCTCTTCAATTTGTGCTTGGGCACTGCCTGCAATCGCACTGAGTATTGCCAATGGCAAGACCGCACGGCGCAAACCCATCCCTAATGAATTGTTCATAGGTACCTCTGGATATGTTGAAATAAACCTGCAGAAAATGACGAATTTTAACGTTAAAAATATACGGTGCACGAATGTGCAATCGCAAATACTAGTCCTTAATAGCTAAATAATCCAGCCCATAGCGGATGAGCCGCCAAGTCGTAGTAGGTCATAGCAGGCAGAAGGAAGCGCGGAGAGAGCTTATTGCTTAAGACTTACACAGCAGCTAGCAATATATAGGAGGGTGTAATGAAGTATGACCCGCTGATTGCGGGTCATACAGAGTGGGGTGGTTGCTTAGTATTGGTAAACCAGATCAATACCGTAAGTTGCCGGCTCAGCCCAACTCGCAGCCGTGAAGGTAAAACCAGCGGGCCCAAGTGGCGTGGCAACTGATGCACCGCCGGTACCAATGACATGCTGACGGTACTCTTTATCGAGGATGTTGCGCCCCCACAGAGCCACTGTTGCGGTATCGCCACGTGGCAGGTCAAATACAAAACCGATACGCGCATCCAACAAACCGTAACTCGGCCGCGAGTAGAAGTCGCGATTAGGCACGGCGGGGCCAGCTGGCGCAGAGTCATAGACCTTTGACTGGAAGCTATAATTCAAGGTTGCATTGGCTTCCACTGAAGTGCTGCGCCAGAAAGTATAGTCGGCTGTCAGGTTGACGCTATCTTGTGGTGCATAAGGCAGTACAAATAGCTGCTTGATGTCATCTCCCACCTGATAGGGAGAAGAGGCGTTTACTGCAGGGTCAAAAATCGAGCCACTGGTGGCAATCACCTCATCAAACTTGGGATCAAGATAAGCGTAATCAAACTGCAGCATAAGGTCTGGAGTGGGCATCAAAATTACTGACAACTCAGCACCTTTTACCGTGGCTTCACCAGCGTTATAAGACTGAATCAAAGACAGGTCATAAGCGTCTGAGCCAAATGCCAACTGCATGTCGGTGAACTCACTGTAGAACAGGGCAGTGTTGACTCGCAGCCGACGATCCCACCACTCAGACTTTAAACCAAGCTCATAAGTAGTGACTTCCTCGGGGTCGAAGCTGAGCACAAAGTCGCCCGGTGCGCCGCCCTCGGATGAGCCACCAGCCTTATAGCCAGTGGATACCTTGGCATAGGTGCTCAGCTCATCATTCCAAATAAAGTTAGCGGTGAAAGATGGGTCGAACTGTTCGAAGCTTTGGTCGTTGCTGGCATTAAGCTCAATGGCAGTGCCGTTAACTAAATAGTCTCGCGTCCCTTCGCGCTCGTCTTCGGTGTAGCGCGCACCAAGGGTTAATTCTAAGCGGTTGTCCAATACCGGCGGCGTCCAAGTCACCTGTGAGTAGATGGCTTGAGACTTAGCAACCGAAGTCACGTCCCGATCCTTATCGGTAACACCGGCACCCACAGGAGTCAGATCAGTGAAGTAGTTCTGGAAGTGATCACTGCTTTCTTTGAAGTAATAAAGGCCCAAGATGTACTCGAAGTTATTACCAATATCCCCAATAAACTGTAATTCTTGTGAGAATTGACGGTTATCTATTTGGTCAAAGACGTAGGTCGGAATGGTGAAAGATTCCGCATAGTTTTGGTAGTTATCGAAGCGCAGTTCACGGTAACCAGTCAAAGACTTGACCGTAAGAGCATCAGAGGCTTCCCAAGTTAAGGTCAGTCCGTGACCTTCAAACTCCGAGTCACTGGGCTTTAATTCCATCGGACGATAGGTCTTACCGGTGGGCTTTTCGCCTGTGATATAGCCGGGGTACAAGCCGGTATCGATGGTGCTTTGATAGTAAATAGGCGAGGACTCCAAGGTGCCTGTTTCTAAGGAGTAATCCACCGTGAGATCCTCAGAGGCATCCCAGCGCAAGGCTAAACGTCCACCCAACTGATCGTTCAGACCAAAGTCCGCACCGCCAGCATTTTTAACATAGCCATCTTGATTGCGTTTTAACACTGTCAGCTTGGCTGCCACATCTTTGATCGCAGGTAGGTCTACAGTGGTCAGGCTGCGGAAGTAATCACGGCTGCCAAAAGACAGGCTCTGCTTAAAACCAAACTCGCCAGTGGGCTTGGCAGTGATTAGGTTTACGGCACCACCGGTGGTGTTACGTCCGTAGAGTGTGCCCTGAGGGCCGCGCAGGACCTCGACACGCTCTAGGCCGGCCAAGTCAAATAGTGCACCCTGTGGCCGTGAGATATACAGGCCGTCTATATACAGGCCCACCGAACCGTCGCTGGTTACCTGCATCGGGTCAGAGACACCTTGACCGCGCATATACAGAATTAACAGATCGGAGGAGGGGTAGGGAGTCTGCGACAGGGTCGGCATCGATTTGACGATATCGTCATAGTCGAGGATACCGCGCTTTTCCATGTCGTTACTGGTCAGCGCTGAGATCGCAATAGGCGTTTCCTGCAAATTCTCAGAGCGCTTCTGCGCTGTAACAACCACCTCTTCTATTTGAGCCTGTGCACTGTTGCTAATGGCCGATAGTATTGCCAAAGGCAATGCTGCACGACGCAAATTAGCGCCTAAAGACTTCTTCATGATACCTCCTTAAAAAGTCACTGATACCTGTTTTATAGCGCATGCCAAACTTAATGAGATGGTTTGCTATGAACCAGACGTGGATAGGGCCTGCAGGTCTAAGCATGCCCAAATTTTGGAGGCCGAATTCTAGATATTTGTCAAAAAACAAACCAGTGAGGGCATCAGTAGCCAATTATACTAATTTGAACCGCCAGCTAAAATACAGGCTCTTGCTAGAGCACAAACAGCAGCCCTTAATGCTCTAGGGAGCAACAAACAGGGCTTCATGAGAGCAACACAATTGAGATTTCCCCGCGCTCTAAGCTAAACTGCCGCCTCTTTAGGACAGCAGGAACCCCCATGGATCTCACTCAATCCATTAGCTTTCAACTGACGCGCTGTGGCTTGTTATTGCGACAGATGACCGCCAAACGCATGAAGCAATCGAGCACAGGCTTAACTCCAGAAGAGGCGACTCTGCTCAACCAACTATGGGATAAAGACCGTCAAACACTGAGTGAATTGGGCCAGTGGGCATTAAAAGGGGCTTCCACCGTTACTCGGCAGGTCGACAGTCTTGAGCGTAAGGGTTTTATTAAACGCGAGAATTCCCAGCAGGACCGGCGCAATGTATACGTTGTGCTGACAGAAAAGGGCAAAGCGATCGAACAAGAATTTCGTCACGACATTGGCCTCAGTAGCCTCGACGCGTCCATCCCAGGGATCAGCCCAGAAGAGCTGGCAATCACTTTATCCGTCATCCAGCGCGTGCGTGATTTCGCCGCCGCCGAGCTCAACGAATAAACACTCCGCAGTAGCTGCGTTTTACAACGAGCCCCGCCAAGCCTGATCAATTGTAGGCTTGGCGGGGCTTTTTTATGCCTAATCAAAAGCACATTAAATTTTTTACAGACACTTGCATTTGTTTGCATTATGCAAGTATTATTGAATTGCACTGTGGGGCTGTCCCTTAAAGATCTGGCTGCCTCCTGAAGGAAAGCATGCTAACAAGCCGCTTTATTAGCTAACGACGAGATGGATGATAAAGACAATGAATGCAGCAGTTCGTACACCATACAAAATTGAACAAAAAGTCTGGCCAGAGCGTTACGCGCGTGGCTGGCACGTTATTGGCACACCTGATCAATTCACTGATAAGCCACAAAGACTAGAGCACTTCGGAAAACGCTTGGTCGCTTATCGCGGTGATGATGGGGCAGTGCATGTCCTAGACTCCTACTGCCCACACATGGGTGCAGATTTGAGCAAAGGCACAGTCAATGGCAGCTCATTGGTCTGTCCCTTCCACTCATGGAGCTGGGGTGCTGATGGTGTTTGTGACCATATTCCCTACGCCAAAAAAATCCCCGACAAAGCGGTCATTGGCTCATGGCCAACACTTGAAAAAAACGGTCTGGTGATGGTTTGGAACGACCACGAAGGTAATCCACCCATCCCTGAGTACGAGCCAAAAGATTTAGAGGGCACCGGTACAGATCAGCAGTGGACGGACTGGGTTATGTCTCAGTTCACTATCAATACCCACTGCCGCGAACTAGTTGATAACATGGCTGACTGCGCTCACTTTGGCCCGGTGCATTACACTGACGTTAAATCATTTAGCAACGAGCAAGAAGGGCACACCTTTACCCAGTACATGGTTGGAGGCAACCCGCTATTGACCGAAGGCGAAGTGCTAATGACCACCATCGCGCACTATGAAGGCCCTGCTTATATGATCACTAAGCTGAACGGCATGATGGACGGGGCGCCAATGAAAGTGGACCTCTTAGTCAGCCACGTCCCTGTCAACACAGAGCAGTTCATCATTAACTTTGGCGTGCGTATGCTGAAAAACCCAGCACTCACAGAGGAGCAAAACCGAGAGATCGTTGATCAATATACCCAGCAGACGATCACATCCTTTGAGCAGGATGTTGAGATTTGGGATAATAAAATCTTGATCGAAAACCCCATTCTTTGCGATGGCGACGGTCCCGTGAACATGCTACGCAAATGGTACGATCAGTTTTATATGGATGTGGCCGATGTGCCCGAGCGTCTAACGGCGCACAAAACCCACACCACCCTCGAAGGGATTTCAGTAGAAGAGGCGATTGCAGCGAATGCAAACGCAGTGCGAGAGTCCGTCGCTTAAACTAAGCCTCCCAATACGGCACTCGCCGTTTAAGCAATTGAGCTTAAGCTCATTCGCAGATCCTTATCAGGGGGCAGGGCCGCAACTGCGGCCTTAGCCCCCGATATCCTCACAGCATCCAACAAGTCCTTTCGCAGCGAGCCTGACTACTGGACTGTTAGAGTGGTTGGGTACAACGTTTCGCTCTGTCTCACATGGCCGCTATATTCTACAACTAGAGAGGCTTGACTATGTGCTCTCATTCGCGATGCCGTCACAGATTGTTACAGTAAGAACAATAGATAGCGCAGGTGCTTCTACCATGATGCACTAAACTATATTGCGTAATGTTATGAAATGGGATGAAAACGATGAGTAAACACACAGCAAAAGACCCCGTGTGTGGTATGACTGTAGATCCACATACAACAAAATACCGCAAGGAGCATGGAGGTAAATCTTGGTATTTCTGTTCAAGCCACTGTGAGTCGAAATTTGCAGAAAACCCTAATAATTATTTAGGTGACAAGCCACAAGAGGTCGAGCCAGTGGTTGCTGGGAGCATTTATACCTGTCCTATGCACCCGGAGGTCCGTCAAGAAGGCCCCGGCGATTGCCCAATCTGCGGTATGGGGCTAGAGCCTGAGGAAATAAGCCTGAACGATGGGCCGTCGGAAGAACTAAGGGATATGACACGTCGGTTTTGGGTTGGTTTAGTCCTTGCGCTTCCCGTATTCCTACTGGAAATGGGTAGCCATATTATTAATATAGATCACCTATTATCACCACAGAACTCTAACTGGATTCAATTGGTACTGGCAACGCCTGTAGTGGCTTGGTGCGGCTGGCCATTCTTTCTACGCGCCTGGAATTCAGTGCTTACTCGCAACCTAAATATGTTCACGTTGATCGCCTTAGGTACCGGTGTCGCCCTAGTCTATAGTCTGGTGGCAACATTGCTTCCACAGGCTTTTCCTAACGCCTTTAGGCAGGCAGATGGTTCGGTAGCCGTATATTTTGAAGCTGCAGCCGTCATCGTGGTGCTGGTACTACTTGGGCAGATACTGGAGCTTCGTGCACGAGAGAAAACCTCTGGCGCAATCAGAGCCTTGTTGGATTTAGCCCCGGCCACGGCCAGAAAACTGGGTGAAGATGGTAACGAGTCCGATGTAGCTCTTGAGCAGGTTGTAGTGGGCGACCGCTTAAGAGTTAGACCTGGCGATAAGGTGCCCCTCGATGGCGAGGTGCTTGAAGGCCGTTCCAACGTTGATGAGTCCATGGTAACGGGTGAGCCACTCGCGGTGACCAAGCAGGCAGGTGATCAGGTGATTGGCGGCAGTATCAACCAACAGGGTAGCTTTATTATGCGTGCGGATAAAGTTGGCCGCGACACCATGCTATCGCAAATCGTACAAATGGTCGCGACTGCTCAGCGCAGTCGCGCACCGATTCAAGGCTTGGTGGATAAAGTCTCCAGTTGGTTTGTACCTGCAGTTATCGTTATTGCTGCAATTGCGTTTGTGGTCTGGTCGATTTACGGACCGACACCGCCGATGACATTCGGTCTTATCGTTGCGGTAAGCGTACTGATTATTGCTTGCCCCTGTGCGCTTGGCCTAGCGACGCCAATGTCTATTATGGTTGGTGTCGGACGAGGTGCCCAAAGCGGCATATTAATACGCAATGCCGAAGCACTTGAACGGATGGAAAAAGTAGACACAGTAGTGGTCGATAAAACCGGCACTTTAACTGAAGGTAAACCACAGGTAACCAAGCTGGTTCCATTCAACGGGCTCAACGACACGGAGCTTATGCGATATGCCGGTGGCTTGGAAAAAGGCAGTGAACACCCCTTAGCTCATGCCATTTTAGAAAAAGCAGCCAGCATGAACCTGACTTTGCCTGACGCAGAGGGCTTTGACTCTCCAAATGGTAAAGGTGTTATCGGCACAATCGATGGCAAGAAAATTCTTCTGGGCAACCGATTGCTGATGGAAAGTGAAAGCGTAGATACCACGAGTTTTGAGGAGCAAGCCGAACAGCTACGTAGCGATGGCGCAACCGTTATTTTTGCCGCCGTTCAAGGACAGGTCTGTGGTTTAATCGCCATTGCTGATCCGATTAAAGAAACTACCAAGCGTGCAATTACGGCTTTCCATGCAGAAGGCATGCGTGTGGTGATGCTGACCGGTGATAACCGAACCTCCGCAAAGGCCGTTGCGCGTAAACTGGATATTGATGAAGTAGAAGCAGAAGTACTTCCTGAGGACAAAGGCAAGTTCGTCCAGCGCCTAAAAGATGAGGGACATATTGTGGCAATGGCGGGAGATGGTGTGAATGATGCGCCAGCCCTAGCAACAGCGGATGTGGGAATTGCGATGGGCACAGGAACGGATGTTGCCATTGAGAGTGCCGGCATTACACTGCTACGCGGCGATCTAATGGGCATTGTCGAAGCACGGCAGCTGTCGATAGCAACTATGCATAATATTCGACAAAACCTATTTTTTGCTTTTGTCTATAACGCGGCCGGGATACCTGTAGCAGCCGGTGTGCTTTACCCGTTTTTCGGCATTCTTTTATCACCAATATTTGCCGCGGCGGCCATGTCACTGTCTTCCGTCAGCGTTATTATTAACGCACTGCGCTTACGAATGACCAAGCTTGGTTAATCAAATGACAAAGTTTGCTCTGCTATGAGGCTTGCTCGGAAAGGGGTGGATAATCACCACTTAGGGCAGGTTTCTCATATTATATAGAAAAACCCAGCCGTCTCTAAGAAATGAGAGGCGGCTGGCAAAGTTAGCCCAAATCTGAGCAGCTATCCTAGACCAATAGTCAGTGGCCCTATTCGTCAATACTGTTGTCGCGGGCCGACAATATTTGGTATTGCGCCGCTGAGAGCTCCGGCAAGCGTTGCAAAAAGGCCACCATACTCCAGATGCGCTCATCGTCGTGTCCCGGCCCCCAGGCTGGCATGCCAGAGGCTTTAATGCCGTGTTTGATAATCCAGAATTGGCGCTTCAATGCACCGTCGTGGTCAGCTCTACTGGCGTGATCATGGCCGTGTTCGGCAGCTGTTTCGCTCAAGTTTGGCGGGGTAGGGTAGAGGCCCAATGTGAAATCGCTCTCAGACATGCCAGGCTTCAAGTGACAACTCACGCACATGTCGTTGTAATCGGCCCCGCCTGACAGCAGGCGATTTGAATTATTGAGGTCACTGGGGATACTGAGGTCGCTGGCTGCGCGTGCAACGGAGTGTTCACGCAAGGTTTCCAGTAACCAGTAAGTCAGTGAATTGTGTCGTGTATCTGCACCTATGGGGTATACGCCGGAGTAAAGAAATAACCCTCCACCCACCAGTATCAACATACCTGTAAACACCAGGCTTTTTATATAGACTTTCATTTCTCCCCCGGCGGGTGATTAATGTTGGTGTTTTGGATCGTGATCATTACGGTCTTTTTGATGATCGTCGTGGGACTCGTCTGCACTGTTTTCATCATGATGCATGTTTTTCATGCACTGTTTCATCATGGCCTGCATCACCGGGTCGTCCATGTCCATTTTGTTGTGATCCATTTTACTGTGATCCATATTCTTCATGGCGCTGCAGTCAGGTTTTTCTGCATTTTTCATGTGTTCTTTGGGGTCATGGGCCTGGGCTGATACAGTGAAAGCCAGCGTTGAGAGTGCAATTGCAAAAGTGAGTGTTTTGATTTTCATTTGAGTATTCCTTTTTGAATGGATTGAACAGATCTGTGTTGGATAATCGATTGCTAAAACCAGAACCTCAGGCCCACGACAAATTGCGTGTCACTGATATCCAGACCGCCAGTGCGGCGATAGTCAGCCGTATCGCCATAGGTGTCTGACCAGTGGACACCCACATAGGGGGCGAACTGGCGGTTGAATTCATAGCGCAGCCGCAGGCCGATAGTCAGATCCGACAGGCCACTGCCAAGGCCGTTATCGGGGTCATCCTTGCCGTATAGATTCAGTTCCGCACGCGGCTGTAAGATCAATTTTTGGGTCAGTAACAATTCGTATTCCGCTTCGATAGCCAGAGCGGTACGCCCGCTTTCACCCAGGTATGCGGTGACATCCAGCTCAAACCAATACGGGGCCAGGCCTTGAACGCCGATCGCGAGCCACTGGCGGTTGCGACCTTCCTCGTATTGATCCAGGCGTATGCCCAGCTGTGTATCGAAGTAGGCATCGAGTGCGCGGCTCCAGAGTAAGTCGGTTTGACTCTCTTCCAGGCGCTCATCGCTAATCTCGCCTTCAGTTTTGACCACGACACGATTGTAGGTGGTGCCATACCAACCCTGTAAATCAAACACACCACTGTCAGTGCCTTCATGGTATTCAAAGCGATCCGCGATGATTGCCCAGAAGGCGTATTCGTCGGCCAGTTTCAATTGCCTGAGCCCGGGCTGTGTATAGGGACTTTCGGTGAGACTGTAACCATCGGAATAGGCGTGGGGGTCACGGGCATCATCGGGCGCACTGCCACCCTGCATTTGCATAGCTTGATGATTGCCCGCGCCATGATCCATTTGCGCCCATAAGTCCGGGGTATGCAATGGCGTGGCGACCACCATTATGCCGAGGGCTCTTTTAAAGCTGTTTCTGTTCATAAAACGGTTTCTCATGAGACCACCACCTCGCGGAACATACCCGCATCCATATGGAACAGAAGGTGGCAATGCCAGGCCCAGCGACCCAAATCATGTGGTGTGGTTAGAAAGCTGATGCGCTGTGCCGGCTGCACTGTAATCGTGTGACGGCGGACCAGCAGCTCTCCCTGATCAGTTTCCAGGTCGCTCCACATGCCATGCAGATGCATGGGGTGGGTCATCATTGTGTCGTTTTGCAGGATGATTCTGACGCGCTCCCCGTGGCGCAAGGACACCGGAGTACTTTTGCCAAACTCCAGACCGTCAAAGGACCAGCTGTAACGCTCCATATTACCCGTCAGGTGGAGCTCAATTTCTCTTGTGGGTGGGCGGTGGTCATCCAGCACACCATCTACAGATTTCAAATCTGTGAAGGTCAATACTCTGCGACCATTATTGCGTAGCCCGATGCCTGGGTCGTCGAGGTTGGTACGGGGCATATCCACGCGCATATCCACAGATGGCCCGTATTCAGTGCTGGCGTGGTTGACAGTTTTTGACGGTATGGCCAGTGGGTTGCGCACATCGTGCTGCTTATCATGCTTGCTGTGATCCATCGGCATAGCGCCGTGCTGGCTGTGGTCCATGCCTGAATGATCCATGCCGCCATCACCCATAGCACCACGGTCCATTGACCCATGACTCATGTCGCCCATCATATCGCCCATAGTCAACCACTCCACGGGGTCGACAGCTGGCACCGCAGCTGTTGCGCCCGGCTGTACCGACAAGGTACCGCGAGCATAACCACTGCGATCCATGCTTTGCGCAAAAATGGTATAGGCGTCCGCCTCTGGTTCGACTACAACATCATAGGTTTCGCCGGGGCCAAAACGAAACTCATCAACGGAAATGGGCTTTACATCCTGACCGTCAGCCTGCACTACGGATAGCTTTAAACCCGGGATACGCACGTCGTAATAGCTGTTACTGGCGGCGTTGATAAACCGTAGGCGGATGCGTTCACCTCGCTTGAATATACCGTTCCAGTTGCCAGCTGGCGTAGTGCCATTCATAAGGAAGGTTAACGTGGCTGCCGACAGGTCGTTCAAGTCGGTGGGGCTCATGCGCATCTCGTTCCACATCTGGCGTTTTTCCAGCGCCGCTTGGAAGCCCATTTTTGAAACATCGTGTGTGAAATCAAAGAATGTCGGCTGATTAAAGTTGTAGATATCGCTTTGTATCTTCAGTTTGCTAAAGGCGCGCATTGGGTCGTCATCAGTCCAGTCAGATAGCTGCACAATGTGCTCACGATCAGCCTTAATGCGTTCGCCATTGCGCGGCTCAATGATCAGCGCACCATACATGCCGGACATTTCCTGAAAACCAGAATGGCTGTGATACCAGTATGTGCCGCTCTGCTGCAATTTGAATTGATAGGTAAAGGTTTCGCCGGGCGCTATGCCTTTAAAGCTCAGTCCGGGCACACCGTCCATCTGGTAGGGCAAAATGATACCGTGCCAATGAATCGAGGTGTCAACGCTTAACCGGTTGGTTACCCGAATAGTCACTTCGTCGCCTTCTCGTAAACGCAGTGTTGGCGCTGGAATAGAGCCGTTAATTGTAGTCGCCATCCGTGTTACACCGGTAAAATTGACTGGCGTTTCAGCGACTACTAGGTCAATTTCACGACCGCTTAGAACCTGAGGCGATCCAAGTCGACTGGAGCCCTGCGGTGACCGGGCAAACCCAAGACCGGGGAGGGCGGTAAGTACACCGCCCGCCGCCAAGCCCTGCACGAAACGGCGCCGGGAGAGTGCAGTTAAAGGCAGTTTGTTCATGGTAAGACGTTTCCTATCTGTGTCGGGTCGATATTGACCATAAAGCATTCTGCCTGTCGCCAGGATGACGGGTTGATTACAAAGGTGTAATTTGTCTGTCATCTTATTGTTGGGTCTGGCTTGCTAGGCTTGCCAACCACTGGGGCGTAGACATATCAACAGGAGCAAAAACTAATGCGAATACTGGTCGTGGAAGATGAAGTCAAGACAGGTGACTACATCGCTCAGGGCCTGACTGAGGCCGGCTTTATGGTTGAGCTAGTGCGCAATGGCCTCGATGGCCACCACCTAGCCATGACAGAAACGTTCGACCTGATTATTCTGGATGTGATGCTCCCGGATGTTAATGGCTGGCGCATTGTACAGTCGCTTCGAGAAGCAGAGCGACAGACCCCAGTTATGTTTCTGTCTGCGCGAGATGACGTGGATGATCGGGTAAAGGGGTTGGAGCTGGGGGCCGATGACTATCTGATCAAGCCCTTTGCCTTCTCTGAACTCCTGGCCCGGATGCGCACCCTGTTGCGCAGAAGTGCTGTACAACCCATCCTCGATCAACTGCGTATTGCTGATCTGGTTCTTGATTTACCCAGACGAAGGGCGCAGCGTGCAGGCAAGAAAATTAATCTCAGCCACAAGGAATTTAGTTTACTGGAGTTACTGGCTCGCCATAGGGGAGAGGTGCTGCCGCGCTCCCTGATTGCCTCACAGGTATGGGATATGAACTTCGACTCCGACACCAACGTAATTGATGTCGCGATCCGTCGTCTGCGAGCAAAAATCGACGATGACTTTGCGCCCAAGTTAATACATACCGTGCGTGGTATGGGGTATACCCTGGATGTTGAAGATTAGACCAGTCAGAAGGGTGCACTGGCATGATTGAATCAGTCACATCAGCCTCTAAAACATCGACAGGCCGACGCCCACTCTCACTCACTACTCGGGTGACTGTGTTTGTCGCTTTGGCTATCGGCCTCAGCCTGTTGTTTATCAGCCACTTGATACTAAACGCGGTTCACCATCACTTTGCCGAGCAAGACGCCGAAGAGCTGCAGGTGATGACAAAGGCAATTCAGCGAGTGTTGCTTGCTAACTTAGAAGATTCGACGGATCTTGCTGAGGCCCTGTCCAAAGCTATTTCAGGACATCACGGGGTGTATTTTGAGGTACAGAATCAAGCTGGAAAAATACTCTATACCTCATTTGACGGCGGGGTATCCACCCAGGCGGTGGTTAGCGCAGATGCATCCACTATCGATCCAGCCAAGCTGCTGAGCTGGCGAATGAATGATACGACCTTGCGTGGAGCTGTCAGCCATATCACGGTTGCCGGCCAGGATTTTCGAGTGACGACGGCAATTGACATGGATTTCCATTTGCATTTCTTGAGGGGCTTCCGTCATAGCCTCTGGTTAATCATGTGCCTCGCCGGCTTGGTGACACTGTGCGCGGCCTGGCTCGGAGTGCGGCAGGGGCATGCACCGGTGCGCGAGCTAAGTGAAAATTTACGCACCATTCATGCCGATAGATTATCTGTGCGTCTCGACCCGGCGAATGTGCCGCTGGAGTTACAGTATTTAGTGAAATCGTTCAATTTTATGCTGGGTCGCCTGGAAGAGAGCTTTATCCGCCTAACGAATTTTTCTGCTGATATTGCCCATGAGCTGCGCACACCCCTGACCAATATTATTACCCAGACTCAAGTTGGGTTGAGTAAAGTCCGTAGCAAAGAGGAGTACAGGGAACTCCTGTATTCGAATCTGGAGGAGCAGGAGCGCTTGGCAAAAATGGTCAACGATATGCTCTGGCTGGCCAAGACTGACCGCGGGTTGATCAAGCCTAAGTTTGAGGCCTTGGACTTAGCCACGGAAGTGCAGGCCATACTGGAGTTTTTTGAAGCTTTGGCTGAGGAGGAAAACATCCAGCTGCGATTGCAAGGCCGCGCACCGAAGATATTGGGTGACAGGGCCATGCTTCGCAGGGCAGTGTCTAACTTGCTGTCAAATGCATTACGCTATACGAAATCTGGTGAACAGATAACGGTACAGCTGGCTACAAAAGATAGTGGTGAGGTTGCGTTGTCGGTACAAAATACCGGCTCGGAAATTCCGGCAGAGCTGCAGGGAAAGTTATTTGATCGCTTTTACCGCGCTGATCCAGCGCGAGCTCGACAAAGTGAGGGGGCCGGACTGGGGCTGGCGATTACCAAATCGATTGTCGATGTCCACGGAGGACGGGTACAGGTGTCCAGTGATAAAGAACTCACTAAGTTTATTCTGATTTTCCCGCCAATGGGATATGACTTGCTGCTAGGAATCAATGATTAGCTGCAATATGGGCCTATGCATCCTCAACATGAGAAATCATGGCTTTACTTTCCTGACACAGCAGCATTGAGCCCAAGTATAGAATTTCTGCGATCTATTGTTGGATCTAGCCGCACAACACCGACTCATAAGTATGCGATAGCTCTCATGGTTAGAGATTAGAGCCGCTGATATTAAAATCCTGCGCCTAGAAGCGCATGCATATTCACCCAAAATGCTGCCGCCTTGATCAATGCAAGGGGGATACTTTGATACGCCAAGATTCCCATCAGTGTATTTGGAATGGGCGGTGGGAAGATCGTAAGCCCTTAGTACAGCAATTAGATGCCAGCCAGCCAGACAGCCAGCGCATATGAATAATTCCAGTCATTTCAGCGCTTAACTCATTCTCATATGTCTCAAGGTAAGTGAGAATAGGGCTTAATTCTCATTGAAAATGAGATTTACCACTACAGACAAAGGCTATTGTGGCTATCCCCAGTCTATCCACATGTGCGTATAATATATATTATGTTAAATTAGATGTTTGAGCACATAGTTACACACAGGCTTAGTTATGCCCAAGCCCTACCTGGATACTAATCAGATATCTGGCTCGCCTAAGTGCCTAGGCTAGATAAAAGACAGCTTCAACAGTCAAAGCACTAACACTCGTTCGATCGTGAGCCCCTAGTGCTTACAAAACAGCTTGCTGTAAAGACAACACTGCTAAGGCAGAAAAACTTTCGGCTTGTTATTTGCCAGAGAAATTATCATTTGCAGCAAAGCATTTACTAGAAAGGAATTGCCGACAGAATTTGCAAAATTAATTATTGTGTTTTCTATTCACTGCATAAAAAGAACTATCAGCTCGATAATCAAAGGAACCATCATTGGCTGCGGCTACGGCTACGGCTACGGCACAAGTAAGATAGCTTTTGCAGTAGCGAGTCAGTCTCTATAACAATGCGACAGCAGCCATATCAGTGAGCTCCAATCTATTCTCAATAATCGCCCTTAGGCTCAGACCGCAGGGATCCCTGACTTCCCTGCCCTTATAGCTTTAATAATTTGCTTGAAATCCGGCTACTCAGCCTATTATCTACAGCCGATTTGTAGCCAAGGGATTAGATGTCCACAATAAATATGAACAGCCTGTGGATTACTCGTGGTCAAGGTATGTACAAGGAGCTGCAAGCCGCATGCTTAGTGGCTTCAAGTTTCACTGCTCATATTTTGTACAGTGTGATTATCGACAGTGAATACTTTGACTTTACAGAGATAAATGCTGTTAAAGCTTGACAGTGACCTGCCCTTTTCCGCCGTAGCAGCAGTACTTTTGTTTATTGCTGCTCAACTGAGCCCAGTTTATCCAGAACCTTGCTGACGATGCTGTTGCAGCGCTGGCCAGCAAACTCGTGCACCTCGACACCGACGGAGTCGCTGTATTCCATCAGTCGTTAAAGAGATTTTGGATTCAACTATTGCACAGTTCTCTCGTGCAGAACCCTGCACACTGCATTCATCACCTCGAAGCGGCCTCTTCGTCTAGTCGCAATATAAATGCCCTACTCGCGTTCTAGGCCGATCATAGTGCGCCCCGCTTGTGCACAGGAGTGCGAGTATCTACTTCAGTTCGCTTTGATCTTCAATTGTATTTTTGGCTAGTCAAAAAAAAACCGGCCTAGACAATATTGCCTAGGCCGGTTTCTTAAAGTCTTAGCTATTGATGTACTGACAGATCAGAGCATCAGTTAAGTGATGATGCGAGAAAATAACCTATATTCTCCATATTGCATGTCATCTCAAAGAATTAGGGCTCAGGATTTATCCATCTTATCCTTGATGTCCTTTTTGAGATCGCCGTATTTTCCTTGTGCTTTACCAATGATTTTTTCAAGCTTACCTTTTCCTTCGAGTTTTTCATTACCCACAAGTTCGCCAGTAGCTTCTTTTACCTCACCTTTTACTTCTTTAGCTTTACCCTTTACTTGGTCCTTGTTAATACTCATGTCCTGCTCCTGATATTTTACAGCGGCTAGTTGCGGCGGCTTTGCTATAGGCTTAGCCGAGTGGCGTCGGCAAAAAGACGCTGACTTTCATTAAGCTCAATGCACTATAAGCAATTCTCGGCGGCCCGAGGACAGTCTAAATCCCGTGGCTCAGACACAATATGGCAGTTATTTCCTGCACAGTCTGTGCGCTAGGACACAGATCTGCAGGCCTTGGAGCATGCTGCGACTGCCGAATTCGCTTGAGTTGGCAAGGAGCTAATAATGACTCAAGAACTGATTATTCGCCGTTAGGGTGTCACTGAGGCGGCCAGAGACCTACAGCGCGGCGGCTTTATCCACTACCAAGGCAACTAGGCAAAGTTTTTCTCTGTTTAGTCCTTCCGCTTATATCCGCGATATGTCTGCTAGCGCACGGACTTCTCCTGCCCTGCAGCCTAGTCTTAGTGTCGGCAGCACAGATGTGTGCTTATCAAAGCGTAGGCAATACTCCAACATTTGTTGCTGTAATTGCAAAGCTCACTGAGTAGGAAGGAATAAGAAATGTTCAAAATCCAAAGAACTATAATCAACATCATGATGACAGTGCTTGCAGTCGCCGGAATGAGCGTAGCAAACCTGGCAAATTCAGCTACCGCAGAGGATCTCAATAAGGATTCTATGCAAGCATTGGAGACGCTTTATGAAACCCAATCCGTGGCAGAAACCCTGTCACAAAACGCCAAGGCCGTACTGGTATTCCCCAATATCGTGAAGGCGGGTTTGGTATTTGGTGGTAGCTATGGCGAAGGCGTGTTGCTCGAGGGCTCGAAAGTTCTCGATTATTACAACTCCGTTACGGCATCTTGGGGTCTACAGATTGGTGCGCAGTCCTATGGTTATGTCGTCTTTCTGATGACCGACAAGGCCCTTAACTATCTGAAAGAATCCAATGGCTGGGAGCTTGGTGTGGGCCCAACTCTAGTTGTGGTTGACGAAGGAGTAGCAAAGAATTTGTCGACATCCTCACTGAAAGATGATGCCTATGCTTTCATCTTTAGCCAGCAGGGTCTGATGGCAGGTGTCAGTGTTGAGGGTACCAAAGTTTCCAAGATCGAGCGCTAAACGGGGCCGGCTCCACTGCCCCTTAGGACTTAGCTCTCGGCTTAGTAGCTGAATGAGCTAGCGACATTCACCGGGACCTAGCGCCGCTATAAGCCAAGCGGCGCTAGGCAAAAGCCTGTTAAGCGCAGCAATAGCTCATGCCGCTGGCTCTGGATCAAACTCTATCGGCATGGTCTTCATGGTATGGGCGAAGATATTGCGCATGTAGCTGATATCGCCTACCAACCTCGGATTTCTCAGGCGCGGAATGATTTCCTCAAACATCACCCTCAGTTCCAGCCTTGCCAAAGACGCACCTAAGCAGAAGTGCTCGCCAATACCGAATGAGCGGTGTTGCCTGGACAGGCCTTTCATACGCTTGGCTCGGTGAATATCAAAGACCATGGAGTCATCGCCAAAGACATCTTCGTCATGGTTAACCGAGTGATAGCTGAGGAGCACCTTGTCGCCTTCCTTGATCTGATGGCCATTAAATTCGACATCTTGCATAGCTGTGCGCCGCATGAAAATAAAGGCTGTGTGGAAACGCAGAATCTCCTCGATGGCATCGGGAATATCTTCGGGATGATCAACGAGGTGCTGCAGCTGATCGGGGTGGCTCATCAGTAAGCGTAAACCGTGGCTGATAACGGTTCTGGTTGTCTCATTGCCGCCAACCAATAACAACAGGAACATCCAGGCAAACATTTCGCTGGTGACTTTTTGACCATCTACCTCTCCCTCTAGTAAGGCAGCAGCTACCGTACTGGTGGGATTCTTTTTTTGCTGCTCGGCAATTTCTGCCGCATAGGTCAGCACCTCCATGACCGCCATCTGCCCTTCTTCTGGCGTCGTGGCGGCATCGGGGTCGTCGGCAAATGTCATGGCGTTGGTCAGATCGAGAAAGCGCTGACGGTTGTCTGTTGGCACACCTAACATCTCAAGGATTGTGATCAGGGGTAGCTCTGCTGCTACCTCGTTGACGAACTCACACTCCCCTCTCGAGGCCACTCGATCGACAATCTCTTTAGCATGCTGACGCAGGATGGGCTCCATCTCTGCGACGGCTCGCGGGGTAAAAGCATCACTGACCACTTTGCGGTATTTGATATGGCGCGGCGGATCCATATTGATAATGGAGTTCTCGGCCATAAGCTGAGTGGTCATTTCAGCGATTTCTCGCTCCTCTTCCTTAGGTTCCTGGGGAAAGGGTGTCTTAACTGAGGAGGAAAATATCTGTGGGTTTTTGGAGACAAAATCTAAGGCGTCGCGCTTAACCGCCACCCAGTAAGGGACTCCCGTTAGCGGATCATCCATTTTGACGAGGGAGCCGCGCTCCCGAAAGCGCGACAACAGCTCGTAAGGCACGCCATCCTGATACAACTCTGGATCGGCGAGGTTGGCTAAAGGACATTTACTCATTGTTAACTCCTATCGATAACTTAAACCCGCATATCACTGCGGTCATTATTATTTTCATCATGCACAACACTAGCTATCGATCAGCTCGATATACCTCCGGTTAAAGGCCTGCCCTGCGCTTAGGACAGTAAGCTCATGGCGTTATCGTGCATCACTAGCTTGCGCTCTTCATCGCTAAAGCCTTTTAATTCATGCACAAAATCCAGCGGATTAGGTAGACCTTCCGCATGGGGATAATCAGAGCCAAAGAGGATGCGCTCGGCGCCAATGGTAGACTTCAGCTGCAGCAAATCATCCTCATAGTAAGGCGCTATCCAAACGTGCTCCCGAAGCTGCTCAACTGGGTCGCGCTGGAAGTCTGTGGACATCTGACCATAAGCTTTTTTCAGTTTGGCGATCAATGTCGGCACCCAGTCACTGCCCGACTCGATGGAGGCCACGCGGAGTTTGGGGTGTCGTTCAAATACGCCATGACAGACCAGCGAGGCGATGGTGTCGTGGATAGCGGATGCAGAGAGACAGCCAATCAGAGGATCGGTATCGAAGGCTTTGAACTTGGCATTACCACCCCACATTTCCAGATGTCGACGATAACCGGAGTCACCTGAATGGTAGGCCACGGTGATGCCAGCTTCAGCCACTACCGACCAGAAGCGATCATAGTCTGGATGTCCGGGTGAGCGCCCACCATCTTCACCGTAGGGAATAGGCCCAGGCACCATGGAAATCAGACGCGCACCCCGAGCAATGACAGCCTCGACTTCTTTTACGGCCCACTCGGGGTCCATCAGGCTAATGTAGGGTGCTGCGTAAAGCACATCTTGATAGCTAAAGCCCCAATCCTCTTCTAGCCAGAGGTTAAAACCGCTGAAAGCTGCACAAGCCGCTTCAGGGTCACCGCGCAGAGCTTCTTGCATGCCCACGCCGAGGGTGGGAAACATCATTACACCGCGCAGTCCCTGCTGTTTAATTTGATCGACACGGACATCGCGGTCGCGATAGGCGGGGTTAATCGGTTCAAGTTCACCAAAGAGCTCGACGATGCTCTTGTTCTCTGGGTTATTGCCGCGAAAAAACTCGTCGAGAATACCCGGCTTAGCGACTGGGTCAAAAGTCGGGTTGGGGATAAAGTTATTGATTTTACCGCCCACTAACAGCCGCTTCCGTCCGTTAATCTCAGCCCACTGAATACAGCGGCGCTGCATCTTTTTGTCCACGTGACGGGTAAAGGCATCCTCCGCCTCATAGTAGTGGTGATCTGCATCAAATGGTTTGAAATCGATAGAGGCCATAATCAAATTCCTATTGCTTCAAATATGCCAAGGCCCTTGGGCCACTGGTGAAATAGAGCTTCGCAAGTGAGCTATAAGCGCCCTACTTCTTCGCATTGCTGGTGCGGTAGTCACCGTGAGGCGCATCGCGCTCTTGTAGTTTAGCTGTTAGGTTCTGTTTTGCTTCAGCCATCCATTGCTGGAAACTTTCCTGATTAATACCCAGAGCACAGAGCTCGGTGCCCATGCGGATGGCTGTTCGGAAGCCCTGTGCTTCCATTGCCCGATGCACCAGGCGCTTATTGATCTGCAAGATGTCAGGATTGGTGTGAGTGATTCTCTTGGCGATTCCAATCACATAGTCGTCTAACTGATCTTCAGGTACCGCAGCGTTAGCCCAGCCTAGCTCAACCGCTTGCAGGCCAGTGATTGAGTCACCGGTCAGCATCATTTCCATTGCCGCGCGCATGCCCACGATATGTGCATGGAAATGCATATCGGGCACGCCAAAACGCACTGCTGGATAACCTATTTGGGCATCCTCGGCGCAATAGACCAGATCACAACCGGTGGCTAATTCAGAGCCACCGGCCAGGCAGTAGCCGTGCACCTGAGCAATTACTGGTTTGGCCATATCCCAGATGCTCATCCAGCCATCGGTGACATGACGTGGCCACTGGCTGTCACCTTGAGCGGTAAAAAATGGCAGCTCATGGCCTTCATTACCATTGGCCAAATCATAACCGGCAGAGAAACAGGTACCGGCACCGCGAATAATAGACACCCTGATCTCAGGATCCATATCGTTTTTTTGCAGCTGTTCGAGGATGGCCCCTCGCAGTGGATGAATAAGCGAGTTTCGACTCTTGGGTCGGTTCATGGTTAAGCGAGAAACACCTTCTGCCGGCGTATCTACTATGAGAATGTCATCAGTCATACTTCACTCCAAAATTTTATAATAATTGTATTTAACGAAGGCCACTTAGGCAGACTTAGCCGCTCGGGCAGTTGACAGCTAGCAAGCCTCTATACCTCGACAGTTGCAGAAGTGGCTTGAGCCATGGCGGCATTATTAGCGCCATAATTCTGGGACAGGACATGCTTGAGTATCTTACCGGTCGCATTCCTCGGTAAAGGGCTGTTGGTAAAATGAATGCTCTGGGGCACTTTATAATGAGCGAAACTATCGCTCAGGAGCTGCTGTAAAAGCTCAGCGCTAATATCTGCTCGATCATTTAAACGCACTACGGCAACAGGCACTTCGCCAAAGGCCTGGTCGGCAACGCCAATCACCGCGGCCTCCGCCACGCCCTGTACCTTCTCTAGGGCATGCTCAATTTCAACAGGAAAGATGTTTTCACCACCGCGGATGATGACGTCTTTAGAGCGACCTGTAACATGTACACAGCCGCCCTCATCAATATGTCCTAAGTCGCCACTGGGGAAAAACTCGGGGACGGCTTCATTTCTTCCCCAATAACCACTCATCAGCGTGGGCGTTTTAAGATGTAGTTCACCGCTGACACCCGGGGGCAATTCCTGACCGTTTTCATCCCGCACGCTCAGTTCAACAATCGGATGGACGAAGCCGGCCGCCGTTTTCTTTTGCTGTAAGGCAGCCCCCACAAAGGAGCAGCCGGTCGCGTTAGTCTCTGTCATGCCCCAACCAGCGGCAGGGGCTGCAAAGGCTAATTGATCAGCAATGGTGTCCACCAAACGCTCCGGTGTAGCCGAGCCCGCCACACCAACACTCATCAATGAATCCGTGTTGTGCTGGGCAAACTCAGGGTGGCGCAATAGCTCTTCCAGCATGACCGGTGCACCGCCAAGCAGTGTCACTTGATACTTTTCAATGAGCTTTAAAGCCTTCCCTGCATCCCACTTAGGCATGATCACAATACGAATTTGTGAGCGCAGAGAATTAAGAAAACCAGTGTGTAAACCACTGACGTGGAATAAAGGTAAAGCGAGTAAAACTGTGTGCCTGGGTATCTCCGGCGGCTGTTTGCTACTAGCGGGTTTATCAGTATTAAGCTCTTGGTTCATGAGCGTCATCGCTGCACCCATGACTTCCAAGTTGTACAGTGACTGAGTCACTGCCCGGTGGGTAGAACAAGCGCCCTTTGGAAAGCCCGTCGTCCCCGAGGTATAAAGAATCATCGCCGGATCCTCTGGCCCGACTAGGTTGAGCTCTCGGCTAAAGGGTTGATGAGCAGCTTGGCATAGCTCCTCAAAGCGATAGGCATCTACGGGCCTATCCGAGGCGCCCACGACGGCTAGCTGCAGAGGATAATCAGCCGCTATCGCCTGTAGATGCTGGTATCTTGGTTCATCGCAAAAAGCGAACTTGGCGCCCGAGTCGCGCAGCATATAATCCAGCTCTTGCTGCTTGCACCAGCTGTTTAAGGGTACCGCTATGGCGCCTAAGTCGGTGATAGCTATAAAGGCGACCATCCACTCAGGACAGTTGCGCATGGCTATCGCGACCCGCTCGCCCTTCTCAATGCCAATGTTGTCACGAAGAAAAGCACTGACTGCTGCTGCACCATCTAATAGTCGCTGTCGCGACCAACTATCCTGTTCATAATGGATAAAATCATAATCAGCAGCCTTGGCTGAAGATTCATAGATATCCAATAAAGTCGCAGGAGCGTTGCGATAGAGCTTATGTCTGATGCCAGCTAAGTCCCTCTCCTCAATCTCGTAGGGACCACCTGGCTGAGTGAGAGTCAGCAGGATCTCGTCTAATTTTAACCGCACATTGCTCATAACTTTTAAACCAAATCCTGCTTTCGATAGTTATTTAGAAAAAACGGCGCACTTCTAAAGTCACTGTTCTCTCGCGAAGAACGTTGACTAAACCATCAGTGGTTTGAGCCCGCACTACGCCAGAGCTAATCACTCTCTCGTTGGTCAGGTTGCGCCCCATCAGAGAAATACGCCAGTTCCGATCAGCATCCTCAAAGCCGACACCAGCATTCACTTTCCAGAAGCTATCCTGAATAAAAAGCGGGTCGTTGGTGACGGTCGTGTGGAAATCGTCGCTCCAGGTCGTATCGATCGAAATATCCATATTGGCACCATTGGCCAGTGGGTAATCAAAGTAAGCACTGAGACCAAAGGTATATTCAGGCGCTCGGGGCAGACTCTTGCCATTTATGTTTTGCAGTTGTGTGTCTGGGTTACAGCCCTGCTGTTCAGTTTGGAACAAGTAACACTCGACAAAGAAGTCTTGGTAGCTACCATCGTTATAGGTGGCATTACCGCGTATGTTCAGATGCTGGCTCGCCTGCCATCCGATACCCACTTCCACCCCAATCGTCTCGGCGCCGTCGGCATTAGTAACGACAAATGAAGCGGTATCGGGTTGATAGAGGTTTACTTGCGTATCCGTAAAGTCATAGGCGAAAGCGATGACATCTAGGCTCATGCGTTGATCAAAGAAAAAGCCCTTATAGCCTATCTCGAAGCCGTCGACAGTTTCTTCATCAAACAAGTAGTCAGCCAACTCATCATCGGCATTAGGCATACTGGTGATGGATATACCACCTGGCTTAAAGCCCTCTTTATAAGAGGCGAAAGCTGTCGAGCCGTTATCAAAGGTCCACTGCAGAGTAGCCGCTGATGACCAGTTGTCGGTCTTAACCTTCGGGTTAACTGCCCAGCCCGCCGGTTTCCACAGGTTGAGGCCAATAATGTCAAACCAGCCGTTGACAAAATGAAGCTCTCGGATCACGTCTAAGTCGACTTCGGTGTAACGAGTACCGATAGAAAAGGTCAGTGCTTCGTTAATATCCCAGGTCAACTCACCATATACGGAGACTGTCTCTTCCTCAGATTTGGTGCGACTCGTGGTCGAGTTATGGCTACCGGTGACAGGGTCCGGCAGGTTTAAGAACAGCTGTGCATCGGCGTATCGCTCTAGGTCCGTTGAGGAATAGATACCGCCAAAGAGGTAATTTAAACCATTATCAAAATTACTCGAAACCCGTAGCTCTTGGGAAATCGTCTCATATTTATGCTTTTTCATATGCACCGAGATAAGACCCTGAGAGGCTGCCAAACCGGTCTCATACTTCTCGGAGTAACTGCCGTAGCCAGTAATAGCTGCTATATCCCAGTTGTCATTTAGCTCCCAGTCAACAACCAGAGAGTTGGTCCAGAACTCCCAATCCCCATACACTTTGTTGGCATAATCAAGTCCGGGTGGCGCCGGGTAAACCGAAACTTTATTATCGATTTTACAGTTGTCGGTCATCTCATAAGCAGCGCCAAGCACTCGCAAGTCAGAAGGTATCCCAGTAATTTCTGTGCCACCTAGAGCAGGCCCTCTACAGAAGACGGCCTGAGTCCTAGTGCCGGGGCCATCATCACTGACTTCTGAATACTGAGACTTAAATGTCACATTCAAGTTATCGGCAACTGCCCAAGCCAAGCCGCCGCGAACAATCACTTCTTTAGAAGCGTCCCAATCCTCACCGGCAAATGGAGGCGCCTCATTTTTTAACCAACCATCAGACTCCGACCACTTGAGGGCAAGTCGTCCATTCAAGTTATCCAGTAATGGCCCCGAAACCACGGCTTCGACATAGTCTTGTTTAGCTGAAAACTCATGCCCCACAGCAATATTGCTCTCAAATTCAGGGGTGGGGTCATTGGTATGAATAACGATTGCACCGGCAACAGTAGACTTGCCGAAATACATCGCTTGAGGGCCCTTCAAAATCTCAACACTGCCGATATCGAGGTAGGAAGGAATAATGAACTCTGCGCGATCATAGAACACATTATCAACCTCCAAACCGACCGATTGCGCAAAACCGGGGTTGGTGGTGTCAGCACTGATACCGCGTATAGACAGCGAAGGCTGAGTGCCCTCTCGGCTCATCATCACACCGCCACCAGCTAAGGCGCTGACATCCTCCACGGACTGAATGCCATAGCGCTGCAGCTTTTCGCCATCCAGTACCATGACCGAGATGGGCGCTGACTGCAGCGACTCCACCTTGCGGCGGGCCGTCACTAGAACCTCTTCCAATCGAAGCGACTCTTCAGCATGTACCGTTACTGCAAGTGGAGGTGCAGCAAGGCATAGCGGCAGTATAGAAGCACTGCATAAAGAACGAATTTCAAATAATCTAGATCTCATTGTTATATTTCCCAGATTGCAGGTTTCATTCGTAAATCAATAATTGATTAAAGCGTCTTACTAAACTCAGATACTCCTATCTACCCAACTCTGAAGTTGATGGTCTTGCTATAAAAACAGGGGCTTTTTTCGCCCCATTAAGCTAATCCTGATCTCCATACTATATAAATTGAAACATGTGTCAATTATTCATTATTAAGTGATTAAAGCCCCTTAGACACTGTAATATAGCCACTATCAGCGTAAAGCTAGCGGCAAAATAGACTGCTGGGTATAACTGAGTATGCTCGTCCGCAGACAGGCCATTGTTGGCTCTCTGCCCTAGCCCAAAATCAATAATAAAAGGATCTCAGATCATGAATGGCTTTTTAGGCAAACACGCCTTAATCACCGGCGGATCAGGTGGCATAGGCGCGGCCACTGCCCGGCAATTCTTAAGCGATGGCGCCTCAGTCAGCTTACTTAGCAGAGGCCTCGATGCCCTTGAGCGCACCGAAGAGAGCTTGCGCAATGAATTTGGTGAGCGAGCACAAATCCAAGTGCTAGCCGGCGACGCCTTAAATGCTCAGGATATGAAACAGGCGCTGCAGTCGGCTCATGACTTTGCCGGACGCTTAGATATCTGCGTTTCTACGGTTGGCGGCGGGGCCATTCGGCCACTGCTCATGCATGATGAAAATAGCTTTATGGATGAGCTAAGGCTTAATATCCAGAGTGCCTTTTTGATCTTGAAATACGCCACGCCGCTAATGAAAAGCAAAGGCGGTTCGATTGTCTGCGTATCCTCAGATGCAGCAAAACTTGTTTTCCCCTGGCTGCCAGCTTACACAACGGCCAAGTCAGGACTGGAGGGCCTAGTGAGGGCGGCAGCGGAAGAGCTATCGCCGTTTAAAATTCGTGTGAATGCGGTTCGCCCGGGGCTCACCCGTACCGAAGCGACCCAAAGCTTATTTGAAAATGACGCGATATATAAGAAATTTGCCGAGGAAAAACCCCTCGGTCGTCTAGGCGAACCGGAAGATATTGCCCACGGTATTCGCTATCTATCTGGCCCTGAATCAAGCTGGGTCACTGGACAAAGCTTTGCTATCGAAGGCGGCAATGAACTCAGAAAAGCTCCCGATATGGCGCTGATGGTCGAACATATCTTTGGCGAAGAAGCCTTCGAGCAGGTTAAAAAAGGTGAGCTACCTTTCGGTTAAAAACTTCTTAAGCCATCAGACAGTTGGAATAAACAGGGCTAATGCTAAGCTCAGTAAAACATTGGCAAAAGGAGACCCTGATGTACCAGCAAGTATTAGATTTTTGGTTTAAAGAAGCCGGCCCATCCACCTGGTTTGACAAAAATCTCGCCTTCGATGAAATGCTCAGTGAACGTTTTTCAGAGCTGCTGAAGCGAGCCGCCGCTGCAGAGTTTTATACTTGGCGCAGTAGCTTCGAGGGCCGTCTCGCTGAAATCATTGTTCTGGATCAGTTTTCCCGCAATATCTACCGCAACAGCCCCAGTGCTTTTGCTCAGGATCCGATGGCTTTAACCCTCGCTCAGGAAGCAGTGGCGGCGGGCGCACTCGACAAGCTCAGCAGCCTCGATGAGCGGAAATTCCTGCTAATGCCCTATATGCACAGTGAATCGAAGCTCATTCACCAACAAGCGGAGCTCCTATTCAAGGACTACACTGACGAACAAACCCTCAGCTATGAGATTAGACACAAGGTCATCATTGATCGCTTTGGCCGCTACCCGCATCGCAATGACATTCTGCGCCGCCCCTCCAGCGCCGAAGAAATAGAATTTTTAAAGCAGCCAAATTCCTCTTTTTAACCTAGGCTAAATATAGCCTCCATAACTTTGGAGTTGGGTGCACAGTGATGAACGAAGAATTTTGGCATGAAAAGTGGGCCAAGAATGAAATTGGCTTTCATGAAAAAGATGGCAACCGCTTACTCAGCGAGCACTTACATCAGCTCGCTTTGCAGCCGGGGCAGCGCATACTGCTGCCCCTCTGTGGTAAAACCCGCGATATCGCTAGGCTGCTAGCACAGGGCTACCAAGTCGTGGGGATTGAATTAAGTGAGCTGGCAATCGAGCAGCTTTTTGAAGAGCTTGAGATTAAAGCCAAGATCGCCCAAGCAGGCGAGCTGTCGATTTACAGCGCTGACAGTATCGATATTTTTGTCGGCAATATCTTCTCGGTCGATGAAAACACTCTGGGGCATGTTGATGCCATTTACGACAGAGCCGCTTTGGTCGCTCTGCCAGAAGTATTGCGCATGGAATACGTCGACCACTTAGCGAGGATCGCTCATCAGGCAGCGCAACTGCTCATTACCTTTGAATACGATCAAAAGGCAATGGATGGCCCGCCCTTCTCGATCACTCAGGCAGCGATCAAGCAGTACTATGGCGATGCCTATCAGATAGAGCACATTGCCAGCGAAGCCGTATCGGGCAAGCTCAAAGGCCTAGTGGAAGCCAGCGAGGATGTCTGGCTACTTAAGCCTCGCTAAAAGGGCAGCTCGCTAAAAGCTTCGCTGCCCAGTCATTGCCCTGACTGTGACTTATCCTGCTGCTCGCGCACTGCATTCTGCGCCATCAGGCGATCACTCTGCATTTCTAACCACATGGCGTTAATAACTGCGAACATCGCTGCTAAGGGCAGGCCTAGTATCCAAGCGAAATACCACATTGCTTAATCCCTTATAATCAGTAAGCGGAGTGAGAGTCGGTGACATCGGCTTCCGTCACCTTGCCCCAGAGCACACGGTAAACCCATGCCGTGTAAGCCAGAATGATGGGCATGAAGATGGCCGTTGACACCAGCATCACAAAGAGGGTTTGGTGTGAGGAGGAGCTATCCCAGACCGTCAGGGAAGAGCGCGGGTCCAGTGAAGACGGCAATAGGAAAGGAAACATCGTCAAACCGACCGAGGAAATTGTGCCCAGAATGCCCAACTTAGACCACAGCAAGGTCGATCCCTCGCGCCCTGCCCTCAGTCCCAGCACGGTCATTGTCATACCCAGCAAGCCCAGTAACGGCGCCACAGCGGCCCAAGGGCGCTCACTGTAAGTGCTCAGCCAAGAGTCACTGCGCACTACCTCACTGTACAAGGGGTTGGAGGGGCCATTGGCCACCACCTCTCCAACTAAGGCATAGCCTTCAATGCCTGTGGCCAGCCAGATCCCGGCCAGCACATAGCCAGCAATCATCAATAAACCAGAAACTGTGCCAAAGCGACGGGAGCGCTCTGCCACTACGCCCTCAGCCTTAAAAGACAACCACGCCGCACCATGAGTGACCAACATGGCGAGTGATACCAAGCCGGTCAGCAGTGCAAAGGGGTTCAGCAGACCGGCAAATTTCGCGTAAAAAGCCCCTTCATAGCGGGAGAATAAATCCGCGGTGAGCTCAAAGGGCACTCCCTGCAAGACATTGCCCACCGCCACGCCGAATATCAAAGCTGGCACCGCGCCGCCGATAAACAGGCACCAGTCCCAACTTGAGCGCCAGCGCGGGTCCTCGCGCTTAGAGCGATATTTAAAGGCCACTGGGCGCAAGATCAGCGCCGCCAAAACCGTAAACATCGCCAGGTAAAAGCCCGAGAAACTCACCGCGTAGAGCGGCGGCCAAGCGGCAAAAATGGCACCGCCGCCGAGGATAAACCAGACCTGGTTACCCTCCCACACCGGACCCACGGTGTTAATCACTACGCGGCGCTCGACATCGGTTTTGCCGACAAAAGGCAGCAGCGCGCCCACGCCCATGTCAAAGCCATCGGTCATAGCAAAGCCGATCAACAGCAAGCCCAGCAGTGCCCACCAAATCACCCGCAACACATCGTAGCTGATCAATTCATGCAGAATCATAAGCCTTACTCCCTTAATGCTTGAGTCTGGTGGCTCAAGTCTTGATTACCACTGAGCATCTGTTGGTGCTGGATATTCCACAAGCGGGTCTCTTCAACATCTTCAAAGGGCCCTTTGCGAATGTACTTCAGCATTAAAGCGACTTCGATAATCAGCAGTACTGTGTAAAAGACCACATAGCCAATCAGCGTCAGCAGCAAATCCATCACTGACAAGTGACTCACCGACAGCGCCGTCGGCAGCACCCCATCAACCGTCCAGGGTTGGCGGCCGTACTCGGCCACAAACCAGCCTAACTCGGCGGCAATCCAAGGTGCTGGAATGATAAATACCGCCAAGCGCAAGGCCCAGCGCGGATAAACTTGCTGGCGGAAGCTCGAGCGCCAGAAAAAGTAAGCCATCACAATAATAAAGCTAAAGCCCAGCGCCACCATCAGCCGGAAGGCCCAAAACAGCGGGAACACTCGCGGCAAAGTATCCTCAGTAGCTTGCATGATCTGCGCTTCGCTGGCTTCGCGCGGATCCTCTACATAGCGTTTTAGCAAGAAGGCATAACCTAAATCGGCGCTGTGTGCTTCAAAAGTCGCACGCACTTCAGGGCTGCTCTGTTGACGCTGCTCACGAATTGTCATCAGCGCATCGTAGGCGATGATGCCGGAGCGAATCCGCCCTTCAGATTTGTCCAGTAAGTCGTTAATGCCCGGTATTTCTGTGGTCAGCGAACGGGTGCCGATCAAGCCCATGGCAAAGGGAATATGCACGGCATATTTAGTTTCCCGCGCTTCTTGGTCAGGCAGACCAAAGAGGGTGAAAGATGCCGGTGCCGGTTCGGTCTCCCACATCCCTTCCATGGCCGCGAGTTTCATCTGCTGACTATGAGTGGTGGCATAACCTGATTCATCACCCAAGACCACCACCGACAGCGCAGAGGCCAGACCAAAGGATGCTGCCACGGTAATGGAGCGGCGCGCCAGCTCTTCGTGGCGCCCTTTAAGTAAGTACCAAGCCGACACTCCTAGTACAAAGACCGAAGCTGTGACATAGCCTGCGGACACCGTGTGCACAAACTTGGCCTGGGCAACGCTGTTGAACATCACGTCGAAAAAGCTGGTCATCTCCATGCGCATGGTCTCGGGATTAAACTCCGCGCCGACCGGGTTTTGCATCCAGCCATTGGCGATCAGAATCCACAGCGCGGAAAAGTTGGAGCCAATTGCTACCAACCAAGCAACGACCAAGTGCGCGATTTTGCTGAGCTTGTCCCAGCCAAAGAAAAACAAACCAACGAAGGTTGCCTCGAGGAAGAAGGCCATCAAGCCCTCTAGGGCCAGCGGGGCACCAAAGATGTCCCCGACGTAGTGGCTAAAGTAGGACCAGTTCATGCCGAACTGGAATTCCATAGTGATACCGGTCGCCACGCCTAGGGCAAAGTTAATACCAAAGAGGAGGCCCCAGAACTTGGTCATCTGGCGCCAGATCGGCCGATCGGTCATCACATAGACCGTCTCCATGATCGCCACAATGACCGACAAACCTAGCGTCAGCGGCACAAACAGAAAATGATACATAGCCGTTAAGGCAAATTGCAGGCGCGATAACTCAACGATATCGAGATCCATTCCCTACTCTCCTACTTGTCGCTAGCTATAAAGCTAAGTGCCGCTCAAAAATTGGGTGATCCACAAAGCGGTGTAAATTCGCCACTATCGCTGTATCTGGCAGAGCGGCGCGGATACCCCGCAGCACGCGGTCGGCGGTCTCGGCATCCAAACCTTCGCTGGGCTCATCCAGTAACAGTAACTGAGGCCGTTTTAGTATTGCCCTGGCCAGCGCCAATCGACGCGCCTGTCCACCGGACAGACCCGCCCCGCCCTCGCCCAAACGCGCATCTAAGCCGCCGCGTTCGGCAATCACTTGATCTAAGGCCACAACTTGCAGTGCCGCCCACAGCGCTTCGTCGCTGGCATCTTGGGCAAGCTGTAGATTCTCTCTAATGGTCCCGGCAATCAATGCACTGCGCTGCGGAACCATACATACAATACGCCGCAGTTCGCTGTCTGGCCACTGCTGCGGCGGCCGGCCCAGGACGGTGATGCCCTCGCTGTCGAGCAAGCCAGCAATTTGCAGCATCAAGCTCGTTTTACCGCTACCGCTAGACCCAGTTATAGCAAGGCTGTCACCGGCTTCAAGACGCCATGTCGTAGAGGATACTTCGAGCTCCAATAGAGCTGAGTTTAACACATGGGAAGGCGCTTTTAAGGCTGTTTCCGCGCTGCGCGCTGCGCCGCCGGCAATACGCTGGGCAGCGCCGTACATGCGACCAAAATCGGCAAAACCGCGCCGCAAAGGCGGTAGGGCTTCAGCCAAAGCTAATGCCACAAAGACCCCAATAGCCGCTAGCGCTGGGCCAGTGCCGCCGGCATTGACTAAGCGCTCGCCAAAGAACAAGGCCAAAACGCTCACCCCAGCGACCAGTAGCGACAGCAACAAGCCCGCGCCCCGCTCCTGCCGATCCAGTGCCTGGGCTGAGTGCCTCGTTTGAGCATCAAGCGCTAAGAGCTCTGCTTCACGCTCAGCCAGCCCTGCCGATAGGATCAGCGAGTGGCGGTGCCGAATCGTATCGATCAGCGCACGTCGCAAGCTTTGCTGCTGCAGCTCCAACTCGGCCGAGGGCGATTGAGTCCTGCGGGCCAGGCAGTAAAGAATGATCAGCGCCAGCGGCACATAGCCCAGCAGTACTGCAGTCGCAAGGCTCCAAGTGACCAGCCAGGCCAGCGCCAAAAACACCGCCAGATGTGTCAGCACGGCTGCAATACCCGGCAATAATAGCCGCAGCAAAAGACCGTCGAGTGCATCCACGTCCGACACAATGCGGGTCAGCACGGCCTCACTGCGCAAACTGGCCAAGACCTTAGCACCCTGCTGTGCCTGACGGCGCAGCAACATCACCCGCAGCGCGGCCAAGGCCCGCAAAGTGGCATCGTGGGTCAATACACGCTCGCCGTAGCGCGCTGCGGTGCGCCCCAGCGCCAGGAAGCGAACACCAGCCGAAGGACGAAACACATCAAATGCGATACCAATACCGGCTATGCCGGCCATAGCCGTCGCCGTAATAAACCAGCCCGACAAACCCAGCAGGGCAATGCCCATCAACAAGGTAAGCACTGACAGCACCGCCCCGCGCAACAGGGTCTTGGGCGCCGAGGCCACCAGCAAAGCGATAACTGAGATCAGGGCCTTCATGGGGCCACCTCGATAGCGCGGTCCATCGCCGCCGCCAAAGCGGGGTCGTGTGTGGCCACTAGCAGGCTGTGGCCCTGCTCTTGCAGCCGCAGTAAAGCGCGAATTACTGCTGCTGCGCTCTCTGGGTCTAAGTCTGCGGTCGGCTCATCGGCAATAATTAATTCACGCCCGCTGAGTATCGCCCGGGCGATCATCAAGCGCCGCGCCTCGCCCCCAGATACCCCGCCGCCACTTTCACCTAAGCGGGTCTGCAAAGCATCCGCTAAACCAGTCACCACCGCCTCCGCTTCGGCCATCCTCAGCGCCGGCCAAGGGTCAAGACCTCGGCCTTCCGGGTCGAGCCACTCAGCTAAACTTTGGTCAGGAAACTGCGGTGTCTGGGGAATCAGCGCAATACGGGCGCGCCAAGCATCGGCATTGCTATCACTCAAAGCTTGGCCACACACCATGAGCCTGCCTTCTTTTAAGGGCAGCAGGCCGGCTATACAAGCCAGGGTGGTACTTTTGCCCGCCCCACTTGGCCCCATCAAGGCCAGTGACTGTCCAGCACTCAAAGCTAAGTCAGGTAGTGCTAGCGCCTTGCCGGGCAGTGCTGCGACGGCAGCGGCTAAATCAATGCTCAGAGGCCCCTCTAAGGGCTGCGCTGCGTTGCCGCTGCCGACAAAAGCCACTCGCTCGGCTGCATCTAAGTCTTCGAGCTCACTGGCCACCGATAAACCCGCCGCACGATCGTGCCAAGCCGCCGCCAAATCCCGCAAGGGCTGAAAAAATTCTGGGGCAATCAGCAAAATAAAGAGGCCTTCTGCCAAGCCCAAAGTATTGCCCCAGGTGCCAAAGTTGATCGCGCCCAATAGCGTAAAACCGACAAACACCGCCAGCATCGCCACGCCGATAGCACTGAATAACTCCAGCACTGCCGAGGATAGAAAAGCAATGCGCAGAACGGCCATAGTCTTTAGCCGCAGGCCCTCAGCGCGCTCACTGAAGTCCCCAAGGGCTCGGTCGACGGCACCCAACAGGCGAATATCAAGCATGGCTGAGAGGCGCTCCATCAGCATCGCGTTCATTGAGCCGATCTCATCCATTTGCTTGCGCGATGCGCTTTCCGCCGCCATCCCCACCAAGACCATAAAAACAGGGATCAAAGGCCCCGCTATCAGGAGAATCAGCGCCGCCACCCAGGATAGCCAAAAGCACAGCGCCGCCAATACCAGGGGGATGACCGCCACGCGCACCATGGCAATGTAATAGCGAGTAATCCAAGGCTGCAACAGGGGCAGCTTTTGCACCATCAGCGCGGCAATTTCAGCGGAGCTATGCGCCGACCGGGCCCGCGCTTCGCGCTGAATTAAGGCGCTGCGCTCCCGGGTAATGGTGATATCGGCGGCCTTAAACAGATAGCCACCGGCGCAGTAATCTAGCACTGCACGCAGCAGTGCCGCAGCTGCGAACACCAGCAGCGCCACCGCGCTATGCTCGCTGCTGCCCTCGACCCAAGCGGCCACTACCCAGGCCACCGCCGCCGCTTGCAGCGGCCACATCAGCCCGGCAATAAGGCTCAGCGCACTGGCGATGCCTAAGTAAGAGGACACTGGGGCAATAATCCGACGGCTTGCCCGCTGTTGCGGCTTAATAGATCGCTCCTTTTGCTCTGGGTAATCGTACCACTAGGATTAGCAGGGCCACCTAGGGCGGCGCCTACACTAATACCAGAAGCAAGGGGCCGGGCCCAGCCTTGCCAGGCGCCGCTAGCCGCTAAATCTCAGTTGGTATCACTGCCGATACTGCCTCAGGACTTCGCAGCCCTTGTCTACAGGACTATTTCCATGGATACTGTATGAATATACAGTTTTGAATTGATAGCTACCATGAGCATAGAGCGAATAGCCGACTTTGAAGCCCGGCTCGATGTATCCGCGCCCTACTTCCGTCACCGTGTGCCGGCGGGCTTTCCGAGCCCCGCTGATGACTATATGGACGGTAAGCTCGATCTCAACGAGCATTTAATTCAGCACCCCGCTGCGACCTTTTTTTGTCGCGTGAGCGGCGAGTCGATGCGGGATATTGGCATTTTCGACGGCGACTTACTGATCGTGGACCGAGCTGTTAAAGCTTCGCATGGCGCTGTGGTCTTAGCTGCCGTAGACGGGGAGCTAACCTGCAAGGTATTAGATTACCACCAGCAGCGTTTACTGTCGGCCAACGCCAACTACCCTCCCCTTGCCATCCACAGTGAGCTAAGCTTAGTGATAGAGGGCGTTGTCACCCATTCCATTCGCAATCATCGATGTTCGCGCTAGTCGACTGCAACGCTTTTTATGCCTCCTGTGAGCAGGTTTTTCGCCCCGACTTGCGCGGCAAAGCGCTGGTGGTGTTAAGCAATAACGACGGCTGTATTGTCGCTCGCTCAAAAGAAGCCAAAGCACTGGGCATTCCGGATCTGCAGCCCTATTTTAAAATTAAGGGGCTACTGCAAGCCCATCAAGTGCAGGTGTTTTCTTCCAACTATCCGCTCTACGGCGATCTCTCCCAGCGTGTCATGGACACCCTGAGCAACTTCGCTCCAGAGATTGAAATCTATAGCATTGATGAGATGTTTCTGCGCCTCGATGGCTTGCCAGATCAGAGCAAAGTCTTTGCTCAATCGATTCGGGATACGGTCTGGCAGCACGTTCGCATACCGGTCGGTGTCGGTATCGCCCCCACTAAAACACTGTCTAAATTAGCCAGCAAAGCTGCCAAAAAAATCCCCAGCTGTCAGGGCGTCTGTGTACTGGATGCGCCACACAAATGGCAGTGGCTGCTCAAGCGCGCAGCCCTCACTGAGGTCTGGGGAGTGGGCAGCAAAATGGCGCAGCGTTTGGCTGCACTGAATATCCACTCGGCCTGGGATTTGGCCGCGGCCAACCCCAAAATAGTGCGCCAGCACAGCTCTGTCGATATGGAAAAAACCATCGAGGAGTTGAACGGTCGTGTGTGTTACGAGCTGGAAGAATTTCCGGCGGCCAAGCAGCAAATTTACTGCAGCCGTTCCTTTGGCGCCCCGCTCCATAGCCTGCAGCCAATTCAGGAGGCGCTGACACTCTATACCACTCGCGCCGTAGAAAAGTTGCGCGCCCAGCACAGCCAAGTGTTGACTCTCAAGGTGTTTATCCACAGCTCGCCATTCAAAGGCAACTACCACAGCGCCCAGCGCGTGCTGCAACTGCCCTACCCAAGTGACGATCTGCGGCTGATCAACAAAGCGGCCCTGCAAGGCCTGGCCAGTATTTACCAAGCCGGTCACGCCTACACCAAAGCCGGTATCGGGCTGATCGAGATCTTGGATAAAAGCCAGCAACAATTGGACTTGTTACAGGGCGGCCAGGGACACCGAGCCGACCGTCTTATGGATGCCTTGGACGCGATTAACTCGCGTCACGGCAAAGGCACGGTATTTTTAGCCTCCCAAGGCACTTCAGCCACCTGGAAAATGCGCAAGGACTTCGTCTCGCCAGCTTATACCACCAGCTGGCGAGAGCTACCTCGAGTGATCGCCTGAGGCTGGCACTCGGTTAATCAAGCTAGGCTAAAAAGTGTGGGGGTTGACCATCACCCCGCCATCCACATCCAAGGTAGTGCCAGTGATAAATGAGGCCCGATCCGAGCAGAGGTAGGCCACCGCATCGGCGACTTCTTCCGGCTCGCCCAGCCGGCGCATGGCGTGCACTGTGGCGGTGTTTTCTTCAGCCCCGGGCACCTTGTCAAAATAATTGAGCATGGCTGGCGTGCGAATACCGCCGGGGTTGATGGCATTAACACGAATGTTTTTCTGGGCATATTCCGCAGCCGCGGTTCGGGTCAATGCAATCACGCCGCCCTTGGCTGAGCTGTAAGGTGCCTGCATGGTCTCGCCGCGAACCCCTGACAAGGAAGCGATATTCACAATGGCGCCGCCACCCTGCTTCAGCATTTGCGGGATTTGATATTTCATACACAGCCAAACGCCCTTCAAGCTCACATCATGGGCCAGCTGCCAGTTCTTTTCTTCGACATCGACCAAGGGCGCGAAGCCGCCACCGAGCGCGGCATTATTACTCACGCAATCTAAGCGGCCAAAGGCAGCCACGCACTGTTCGACCATGGCTTGCACCTGATCTTCCTTGGCGACATTGGCGTGAATAGCCACGGCCTCTCCGCCCTGGGCGCGAATCATAGCGACAGTTTCTTCGGCGCTTTCTATGGAGTAATCAACCACCGCGACTCTGGCACCGTCTTTAGCAAAGGTGAGCGCCGTGGCGCGGCCAATGCCACTGCCAGCGCCAGTTATCAAGCCGACTTTATTTGGCAGCAACATTAAGCCTGATCCGTAAAGAGCTTCTTATGCAGCTGCGGTGCAAAAATAACCGCGCGATCATGCTGCTCTAGGGCTGCCTCGCTAGTAGCCAGCCAGTGGATGATCTCAGCAATGGCTTCGGGAGGAGTCGGCTTAAAGCGCGCGGCAATGCTGTCATCGAGGCCATTGGCCTTCATCACCTCGGTCAACACAAAACCCGGCTCCACGGAGAAAAAACGCACACCGCTGTCTTTGTGCTCAACGCGCAGGCTCGGCACCATGCGAATTAAAGCCGCTTTGGAAGAGGGATAAACAAAGCCCCAGCCACCTTCATCGGCCGGTGCTGGCGGATCGGTAATCGCAGAGCCAGAGACCATATTGATCACCGCGCCGCTTTTTCTTGCCAACATGCCAGGCAAGAGCTTTTTCACTAAGGCCAGTGGCGTTAGGACGTTGCCCATATAGATATTTTGCGCTTGCTCAATTTCCACATCGAGCACCCGCTGCATATTGCCCGGGCCTTGGTAGCAAGCGTTATTGAACAGTAAGTCGACCTGGCCAAAATGCGCTATGGCTTGATCCGCCGCCGCTAAAACAGAATCGATATCCAAAATATCCGAGCGAACGCAGAGTACCTCAGCGCCTTCTTTTCTCGCGGCTTCAGCAGTAGACTCCAGGCTGCCCGGCAGTGCGGTGGAGTTCGACTCCCAGCTACCGTATTCGTTCTTATCGCCTTCCTTGAGGGTGCGCGCGGTAAGCACTAGGTTGTAGCCATTTTTGGCTAACTCGATGGCAGTGCAAGCGCCAATGCCGCGGCTTGCGCCGGTGATAAATGCAACGGGACGTGACATGCTAGCGGCCTCCCAGTGAAATAGCTTGCGGCGCTTTGGCTTGACTTGCTTGCTGATAGCCCCGAGAAGTTTTCATGATCATGCTCTGCTCCCTTGTTATTCAATCTTATCTTGGCACTGCCCCAAACTGCGGGCGGCGAATAGTGAAGCGCTTCAAGATACGGCGCTTAATCTGGGCTTTCAATGACAATGTCGCAGCCCTGAGCACAACTAAGCCTAAGAAAATGAACTTAGGCAGTCATCTTGCCTCTTAGAAAAGGAATATTGTGTGATGCCCAAGTATTTCAAACCGCCATCGCGCACTAACAGCTGCAAAAGCAGTAACACTCATCGAACCAAGGCAGGGAGCTAATGCTGTCATTTAACCTGGGGCCACTGGCCCTATCGGTCTCCCAAGCGCTAATGATTGGCGCTTTTTTAGTGGCCTTGCTGATCGGCAAATTAACTGCCGGCCGGCGCGATATCGCCATTGGCGATGTTCTATTCAACCTGGCATTGATTGGCTTTATCGCCGCGCGCTGTGCTTTTGTGGCGCGCTACTATAGTAACTATGGCCTAGACCCTGTGGCCTGGATTGATATTCGCGACGGTGGTTTCGATGTAATCATCGGGCTCATTGTGGTGCTGCTCTACGCGGGCTATTTGGCCCTGCGCCAAGCAGCACTGCGCATACCACTGGGCGCTGCTTTGCTCGGGGGCTTAGTCACCTGGGGCTTAACTGGCGGTCTGCTGGGGCAGATTGAAAACCAAGCGAGCCGCCCACCCGAACATACGCTTTATACACTCGATGGCCGCGCCATCGATTTAGCCAGCTTACAAGCGGAAAATGCCAATCGTCCCATGGTGGTCAATCTCTGGGCGACCTGGTGTCCACCCTGCCGAGCAGAAATGCCGCTCTTGCAGCAGGCTCAGCAAGAGCGCAGCGATGTCTTGTTTGTCTTTGTTAATCAGGCAGAGAACGCAGCAACCATTGAACATTTCATGAGCACAATGGACTTAACAATGGATCATGTCGTTCAGGATCGGCATCGAGACATTGGTCGCTTAGCGGGCTCAGCCGCCCTACCCACCACCCTGTTCTACAATGCCGAGGGCCGTTTGGTCGACAGCCACCTGGGCTTACTGTCTAGCGCTACGCTGGCCCAGGCACTAGATCGCCTCGGTGCTGCAGAGGATAGTGCTAAGCCAGCAAGCCCCAGGCCAGCAACGACCAGCCCATAAACAGCAGGGTTAAAAATAGTCGATGGACTGGGCCGCTAACCTAGGGCCCAGTCTGCTGTCTCACGACAGAGTGGCAAATCGGGCTGGCTGCGCTGCTTGCCAATCTCCCGCCGCAGAGCTTGCAGCGCGCTGCGCAGGCCCTCCTCAATGGTCGGATGATAGAAAGGCATCTGCAATAGTTGATCAACGCTCATATTTTGCTGAATCGACCAAGCCAGTAGGTGCAGCAAATGCTCGGCATCAGGGGCCACTAGCTCCGCGCCAAGCAGGCGGCCATCTTCGGCATTGGCATAAAGTTTTAACAACCCGGCATTGCGCCCCGCCATGAGCGCTCGGCCTTGCCGACTGAAGTCGACACTGCCGCTGACCACGCCACTTTCGGGTAGCTCATCGCGCCTTAAACCAGCGTAGCCCGCGCCGGGTTCAGTAAACACGATAGCCTGGGGCGTGCGCCGGGCCAGACACTCCGCCTCGGGATGCAGGGCGTGATAGGCCGCAATGCGTCCTTCATCTGCCGCCTCGTGCATCAAGGGGCGCAAAGCGCTGATATCACCGGCAATAAATACCGGCAGATCAGCTACCCGCAGGGTGATTGGATCAAACAGGGGCACTCCACGGCGGTCGAGTTCCACTCCTAAGTTTTCAAGACCGAGACCCTCAACATTGGCCCGCCGTCCCAGCGAAGCCAGCACCCAATCGACCTCAACTTCATGCCCCGCGCCCTTCATCAGCACGCCGCCATCACTGTCATGCAATGTCACATCGGCATTAGTAATAACCGTCATTTGCTGTTTGATGACCTCAAGCATAGAGGCATTGAGATCTGCATCGCGCAGGCCGGCCACATTTGGGCCGCGGGTAAATGCATGCACTTCGCAGCCTAGCTGAGCAAAGGCCTGGCCCAACTCCAAGCCAATCGGCCCCAATCCGACCACGCCAATACGACGGCCTGGGGCCTCAAGCTCAAAGACCTCGTCGGAAGTCACCACACGATCACCTAGCGCACGCCAAGCTTCCGGCAGGTTGGGCCGGGTGCCAGTGGCAATGATCACGCTCTGGGCTTGAATCCGCTCGCCATTGACTTCCAGGGTGTTGGCATCGAGAAAACGCGGCTGGCCATGAATGCTGTTTTTGCCAAGTGACTTAGACAGTTTAATCGGGCCCGCGATAAAGCGATCACGCCAGCTGCGCACATGAGCCATGACAGCGGCCAAATCGACCTCGAGGGCCTCGCCACCACGAATACCACTGGCTGCCAGCCACTCCCGACGGCCGTGGGCATGGGCCACTTCGAGCAGCGCCTTTGAGGGCATGCAACCGACTCGGGCGCAGGTGGTTCCATAGGGCCCGGCGTTGATCAACAGCACATCATCTGTGTAGCGCTGGGCCTCTTTTAATGCGGTCAGTCCAGCTGTACCGGCGCCAATAACGACGACTTGTACTTGTCTTGTCATGTCTTCTCCAAAGGATTCAATAGCATCTGATAAAGCCGAATGAGTGATGGCCTGGCAGATACCGACACTGTACAGCGCTGAGCCACAGTATAGCCTTCAAACTACTGCCTAAGTAAGCGCTGCTACCGCGATTAGCCAGCATTCATGTTCTGACCTAGACTGGAATCATATCCCACTAAGCAATCGCTTAGAGCAATGCGCTGCCCTAGTGCAATAGCGCCGGAGTTTGCCTCATGAAAGTGTCGATTTACCGCTACCTGCCAGAGGAGGATGATCAACCTCGGATGCAGGACTATGACTACGACTTGCCGGAAGGCCAAGATATGATGGTGCTCGATTTACTCGAGCAGCTAAAGCGAGAGGATACCACGCTCAGCTACCGCCGCAGTTGCCGCGAAGGCGTTTGCGGTTCCGATGGTATGAATGTCAACGGCTACAACTGTCTGGCTTGCATCACGCCGGTATCGAGCCTGCTCAAGGGCGGCAGCCTACCCTCAGGGCAAGTCATTAAGCCGCGGCGCAGCGAGGCCGATATTGTCATTCGCCCCTTGCCTGGCCTGCCGGTGATTCGCGATTTAGTGGTGGATATGGATATGTTCTACAAGCAGTACGAACGTATCAAGCCCTACCTGATCAACGATAAGCCGGCACCGCCTATTGAGCGCCTGCAATCACCCGAAGAGCGCGCCAAACTTGACGGCCTCTATGAATGTATTTTGTGCGGCTGCTGCTCGACGCAGTGCCCCTCATGGTGGTGGAACCCAGAAAAATTTATCGGCCCAGCTGGCCTGTTGAACGCCTATCGCTTTTTGGCCGACTCGCGCGATACCGCCACCGAAGAACGCCTAGCGGCCATGGATGATCCCTTCTCTGTGTTCCGCTGCAAAGGCATACTAAATTGCATTTCTTTTTGTCCCAAAAAGCTCAAGCCCCGCGCCGCTATTGGGGAGATTGAAAAAATGCTATTGCGCCGCGCAACATAAATCGCCTGAGCCCAGCCTAGCGGAACGGCCCTCGCACTGCGCAGCACAAATAAGGCTATTTTCTTGAGGGAGGGCTAGTAAAATTAACACGGCGGTCTATTGCCCTATATCTTGCGGCAATTACTCAGCTTAAAGGGCAGCCATATCAGCTAAAACTGTTGTTTAATAGGCCCCTGCCCTTATCAGACAGTTAAAGACAAGATGGACAGCAAAGACTTAGTGGAAGCCATTAATCAGGTGATGCCTTATGGCAAGTATAAAGGCCGCCAGTTACTGGATCTGCCGGAGCCTTACTTGGTTTGGTATCACAGCAATGGCTTCCCCAAAGGCAAACTCGGTTCGCAACTGGCTTTAATCTACGAGGTTAAACTCAATGGCTTGGAAGGCATGTTGCGGCGCTTCCAGCGCAAACCCTAATCAAGCACCCAAGTCCAGGCTAAGTGCAGCCTTGCTGCTCCTTAGGGTTCCAAGACCACTTTGATCGCGCCGGCACGGCGATCCCGCGCAGTGGCAAATGCCTCTTCGGCCGCCTCTAATGGAAAGCGATGCGTGATTAATGCTTCGCCAATCTCCGGCTTGCTGGCCAAGATGGCCGCGGCGATGTCCACATCCCGAGCTGGCCCCGAGCGGTTGTACTGCATCGCAGGTATCAAGTTAATCTCTTTCGCGCAGATCTGATCGGCGGGTAAGTTCAGGCCTTGCCAGTAGCTGGCCAGCATAATAATGCGGCCGCCGCCGCGGGTCATGGCCACGCATTGGCGCATCGATTCATCGCTTCCTGCAGCATCAATCACTACATCAAAGCCTTCGCTGGGGGCTTCATGCAAGAGCTTCGCACCAAGGCGTGCACCCGCTTCACGCTGTCTGTCGTGCCGGGCCAGCAGCTCAACCTTGGCGCCACTGACTTGGGCACTGACCACAGCACACAAGCCAATCGGCCCTGCACCGACAATCGCCACTCGCTCAGCGGGCCGCAGGCCAGCGCGCCGGGTGCCATGCACGGCAACCGCCAGGGGCTCTACTAGACAAGCGTCACTGACCGCCAAGCCTGCGGGCAGGCGCACTATCGATGATTCAGCTACTAGGCATTGCTCGGCCATGCCGCCATCCTGCCCTACGCCAATAATGGCTGCTACGCCGCGAACGCAACGGTGATAGTCGCCATGCTGACAGGCGCTGCATTCCCAGCAAGGGTCCAGTGGCTCCACGGCGATGGGGCTGCCATCATCTAAGTAGCCAGCAAACTCATGGCCTAAGGTTGCCTGCAAAGGATAAGCCGCGATCATATGCAAATCTGAACCGCAGATGCCGGCACTGGCCACCCGCACTCGCACACCTGGGCCCTGGGGAATGGGCACATCGAGTACTCGCGCTTGATGCTCGACACAGCGCACGGCTTTCATGGTATTACTAGTGTTTGTGCTCATTGCTCAGCTCCGCAAGGCCGGTACTTATTGTTATGCTGTGTGGCAGAACTTGTCACTGTTAAGCTCCTTTAGGCTTAATGATTGAAACCGAGGGGCAAAACGCCTTATAAATAAGGCACTATCACCAAGGCATGTAAATTGGGGGCCCCGCTTATTCTTAGATAATAAGCGACTAGCCTATTGAACACGAACTTCGCTCAGGCTACAGCGCAGATTTGTTAAGGAGTCTTCTACATGGCGCAGCGCAAACATCTCTTATCACTACGTTTGGGACACGCCCTGCGCGAAAGCTTGGCGGAAGGCTACGGCCGCCCAGAGTTACTAAGAGATATTATTGCGGGCATGACGGTTGGGGTGATTGCCATTCCCCTGGCCATGGCGCTGGCGATTGCCAGTGGCGTGCCGCCAGAATACGGCCTCTATACCGCGATTATTGCCGGCGCTTTTATTGCGCTCACCGGGGGTAGCCGCTACAGCATCTCCGGCCCCACCGCGGCCTTTGTGGTGATCTTATATCCGCTGACTTCGGAATATGGTTTAGCGGGCCTGCTGCTCGCCTCCATCATGTCCGGCATCATTTTGATTATCATGGCCTATGCCCGCTTAGGGCGCTTTATTGAATACATTCCCCAGTCGGTCACCTTAGGTTTCACCGGCGGCATTGCCATTGTCATCGCCGTGTTGCAAATACCTGACTTTATCGGCGTCGACATTGGCAAGATGCCCGAGAGCTTTATCGGCAAGCTCGCCAGCATTGGCCAACACTTCAGCCAACTCAATATTGCCAGTGTTATCACAGCCCTATTCACCCTGGCGGTAATTTTCTTGTGGACCAAACTGCGCACCCGCATTCCGCCTTTTTTACCTGCCCTGGTCTTGGCAAGTTTGTTGGGAGTTGTGCTGAGCATGGCTGGTATGCCGATTGACACCATCGGCTCGCGCTTTCAGTACGCCTTAGCCGACGGCTCCATGGGCGCCGGTATACCGCCCTACTTGCCGACCTTTGACTGGCCTTGGAACCGGCCCGGCCCCGATGGTCAAAGCCTCAGCCTGTCGCTCGACCTAGTCTCTAAACTCTTACCCGCAGCCTTCGCCATTGCCATGCTAGGGGCTATTGAATCCCTGCTCTGTGCAGTAGTGCTCGATGGCATGTCGGGCAAGCGCCACAGCGCCAATAGTGAATTACTGGCCCAGGGCATGGGCAACGTTATCACCCCATTTTTTGGCGGTATCACCGCCACCGCCGCTATCGCCCGCTCGGCAACCAACTATAAATCCGGGGCGGTTTCGCCCATTGCCGGTATCGTGCACGCCATCGTGGTGTTGCTGGGCTTACTCTTGTTGGCCAAAGCATTGGCCTATGTGCCAATGCCCGCCATGGCCGCCTTGTTAATGGTGGTGGCCTGGAATATGAGCGAAGCCCACAAGTCGGTCAAAATATTAAAAAAATCCCCGCTTGGGGATATTCTGGTTCTCTTAACCTGCCTCTCGCTGACCGTCTTGTTCGACATGGTAATTGCCATCACCGCAGGTGTGGTATTAGCCTCTTTGCTGTTTATGAAAGAGATTGCCTCTTTAACTCAGGTGCTAGATATCACTGACGATAGCAATTATGTGCAGTCTAAAGTACCGGAGTGCTGGAAGGTTTTTAAAATCCGCGGCGCCCTATTCTTTGCCGCCGGCGACCGAGTATTTTCAGAGCTGGCGCAGAAAATTGATGGCTTAGAGGGCGTCATTGTGCACATGCACTACAGCTCTTATCTCGACAGCGGAGGTTTAAACGCCATTGACCGCTTGATTACATATTGCGACGAACACCAGACCAAAATCCGTTTTTCGTCCTGGCAGTTCCAACCGCTAAAAACCTTGGCTAAGGCGCGCAGTGAACAACTCGGCCCCTTGGATCTATCTTATTCAACTTTAGAAGAAGCCATTGAGGATGCCAGGCGCATCAAAGCGTTGCCAGGCTCAGAAAAATGAGTTCTGCCAAGGTTCTAGACTGTCTCCTACTGCGGAGCTAAAGGACCGGAATATTAAGCCAAGCGCCCGCTAGACTAGGGGCGCTTGGCAATGCCGATTCCGCCCAGCTTGCTTGGCCCGGTACAATGCCTGATCGGCACTTTTGAGCAGGACATCAGCCGCCACTGCCTGCTTAGTATCCGGCTTAGGCTGCCAGGTCACGCCACCGGTGCTGACAGTGATCGCTGACTGCAAGCCAGCAATATCGGCCACCACCTGACTCAGTCGCTGAGCGACGGCATGACAACCAGCTTCATCGGTATCCGGCAGTAAGAGCATGAACTCCTCGCCACCCTGGCGAATGGCACTGTCGTTAGCTCGGGCTAATTTTCGCAACTCAATCGCTAAGCTGCGCAGGGCAAGGTCCCCTGCCGGATGGCCAAAGTTATCGTTGTAACGTTTGAAGTGATCGACATCGATCAATAGTAAAGACAGTGGCTCGCCACTGCGGGCGCTGCGCTGCAACTCCTCGGCCAGTCGCTGATCTAGTTCACGGCGATTACCGAGCTGAGTTAAGGGATCAGTGGTAGATAACACCTCCAGCTGATGATTCAGTGATTGCAGCTCGCTTTGGCGCTCGAGTAACTCGGCTTCAGCGCGCTTTTGCGCACTAATGTCCTGAATCTGTGAGACAAAATAAGCCGCTTCGCCGGCTTCATCGCGGACCATAGAAACACTGAGCAGAGCGTGAATTTGCTGGCCGTTTTTGTGAAAGTAGCGCTTTTCCATGCGATAGCTATCCCGCTTACCCTCGAGTACCTCGCCTAGAAAAGCCAGATCCAAATCGAGGTCCTTCGGGTGAGTCAATTGCTGGAAATCGATACTTAAAAGCTCGCTGTCGCTATAACCGAAGATCTTGTTCAGGGCATTATTAACCCGCAACCAACGCCCCTCAACACTCACCAAAGCCATGCCAATTGGCGCATATTGGAATGCACTTTCAAACAGCTCGGTGTTTTCTCGCAGAAGGCTGAGCGCTTCTTGGCGGCGGCGATCCGTTTGGTCCTGCTCAATGACTTGGCCGATACGCCCAGCCATTAACTCAATCAACTCGACATCGACCTCATCAAAGGCTCGCTCGCGCTGCTCAGGCGCGGTGAAATTGATGGTGCCATAGATTTCGCCCTCGACCCAGATCGGCGCTGCTAGATAGGCCTCAAGGAGCATCTGGCGGTAGGCAGGATGCTTAGCGAAGCTGGCATCTTTAGCGGCATGGGCAACTGCCATACTTGTCTGCTGGCTGATAACCGCCGAGCAGTAGGTATCTCCAAGAGGCAGCTTATCGCCCACCGTAAGGCCAGTGGTATCGGGCAGCACTGCGAGGATGTGGTATTGATCATCACTGATGCGGCTGATGATGCCCACTGGCATGTCGAATAAACGTATCCCCGTCATGAGATAATCAGCATACAGTTCGCTATAGGACCCGTAGCGGCTTAAGCTTAAGCGGTGAAACTCGCGGAAGCAGGCCGTTAAGCGATCAAGACCAGTATAGCTTTCTAAATCTGTCATGAACTGAAGCATCTATACTGTGAACCAAATAGTATTCTACTTAGTGTTCTGCCTTCAGCGAAAGTAAATTTCTCGGACAAGCCTAAGTCTTGGTAATTCTCAGAGTGATAGCTAAAGTCGAGTGGCTGCACTAGCTAAGAATTGGATGTAGAAATAGGAATTGGAGATAGAGGGCGCTAACTTTAAATTAGGGAACGGCGTCCCCCGCATTCGCGGGGGATAAAAATACTCAACTAAGCCAAAGCCCTGGCGACTTATAGCTGCCGTCTGCGCTGATTCATGGCCAAAGCTAGCAGTACAACCAAGCCGGCCAATAGCGAAGTAGCTAATGCTGAAAGAGTCGGTACCGCTTGAGGAGTACTGGCTGCTGATTTACAAGCCGTACCTGCCGTACTGAAGCAGTAGCCCTGATTCGATAGTACCGAGTCGCCGTTAGCGTAGCTGGGGTCATCGGATTCAACAAAAATAATCTCAATGCCATCGCTGCCATCGGCGTTCTCAATACCGCTCACTTTGTCATCGGCATCATCAAACTTGGCATCTTTGATAGCAATCTCGATATCTCCAGTCGCTTCGTGAAGAATGATCTCGAAGGTATTGATAGCTAACTCGGGTTCGTCGTAATCAGCTACGTCATAAAAACCAACAATAAACTCGCGGCTGCCTACGGCGCCCCGAGTTTCCGCGCGAATAATGCCACTCTCACGCGTATCCATATCTTGCCACCAGCCCGCTATAACATTATTCGGGTTGTTGCTATCCGGGATTGGGTCGGCACTACAGCAGCCATCCTCTCCACTGGGAGAAAATGAAATAAAGCCATTGGAAGATACTTCAACTTGGGTGTAGCTATTGCCGTAGTAATTAAAGCTAAAACCAATCGGCGTTGTGGCGGTGTCATCGTCTTCGTTATCTAGGCCAAGATCAGTACCGCTAGTTCTGATGTCACGCAAGTTCAAAGGAACAAGTGTCCCTTGGTAACCATAAGCGTCCGGGCCTGGAAAGCTGACTGCTTGCGCTGTACTGGACAGCATGGTGCTTAAAAACACTAAGGCCGCCATTTTACGAATTGCTGCGCCAAAGCCATGAGGATGAAGTTTTATCAGGGCTAGTCTCTGCTGAGTCATATCGAAATCACTCCAGTAGTGAGATTTATGTTATCTCTGTCATTATTATTATCGACGACAAACCATCTTATCGATAAGAGCTATTGCTACTAGGCCATTGTTAACTATCAATAGATAATTAATAAAAAAACCCAATTTCAGCCTAGCACAATACGAATGGACTTTAAAACAGCTAGGCTAAGCCACTTTGGCCCCTAGGCAGCGCAACTTCAAGCTGCCATAGACATCTATTCCCAGTAATAACAACTGCCCAGCATGCGCAGCATATTAAAGCGATAAACCGCGCTCGCTGCTGAAGCTGAGGCGCCGTAGCAGACATGCAGTGGCAGTAGGTGCTCTTCCCGTGGATGGCAGTAGCGCGCGTGGGGTGCAGTGCTCCATTGCACAAGGCGCTGTTCGCGCTCGGTCTCATCCATTGACTGCTCGCCCAAGGTCTCGACTAGCCAATTTTCAAAGGCTTGGTTGCGCTGATAAATATCGGGATCGGGCTTGCCAAAATAAGCCTGCAAGTTGTGAAAAGAAGAGCCCGAACCCAGTAGCAAAACATTGGGTCTCTCTAGCCTTGCCAGGGCCTTGCCCATGCGGATATGCGCCGCTGGGTCCATGGAGCGCAGCAACGAGAGCTGGATACAGGGGATCGATGCATCGGGATACATGATCTTTAAGGGAATGAACAAGCCGTGATCAAAGCCGCGCTCGGAATCAGCGGCCGGGGCCAAGCCTTCCGCCGCTAAACACTGGCGAACTTCCGCGGCCAATTCGGGATGCCCCGCCACCGGATAGCTGATGCTGTAAGTTTCTGGCGGAAAACCCGAGTAGTCGTAATACAGCGGCGGCGCAGAGGCCTCAAGTACCGTGGCAACATCTGCTTCCCAGTGGGCACTGACTACAATGATCGCCTCGGGCCGGGGCATGTTCGCTGCCAGTTGCTTTAAGGTCGCTACCAACTCCATATGTGCCGGATCCCCCATCAGCGGCAGTGGGCCGCCGCCGTGGGAAATATACAGGCTACGCAAACTCCGCTCACTCATTGCGCAAGTCCTTAAGCTGTGCCGCCACTTCATCCACACTGGCTGGATCATCAATGGTCGATGGCACCGTGTAGTCCTCACCATTAGCCACTTGGCGCAATAGCTTGCGCAGGATTTTGCCGGAGCGGGTCTTGGGCAGGCGCGGCACTACCAGCGCCCGTTGGAAGCAGGCAATGGCGCCAATATCCTCGCGAATCCGGGCCACCAATTCTTGCTCTAGGGCCTCAGGCTCAATTGCTGCACCATCTTTAAGAATCACTAAACCCAGGGGCAATTGGCCTTTGAGCTGATCGTCAACGCCGATCACCGCACATTCGGCTACCGCCCCGTGAGAGGCCAGAATTTCCTCCATCTCACCGGTAGACAGGCGGTGCCCTGCCACATTGATCACATCGTCAGTGCGGCCCATGATAAAGACATAGCCCTCTTCATCCCGGTAGCCACCATCGCCAGAGACATAGTGGCCGGGATAGCTAGAGAGATAGCCCGCTAAAAAGCGTTCGTGGTTACCCCACACCGTACTCAGGCAACCGGGCGGTAGCGGCAAACGCAAGGCAATCGCCCCCTGCTCACCGGCGGGCAACTCAAGTCCACTGTCGTCGAGAATGCGTACATCGTAGCCTGGCACGGGGAGTGAGGAAGAGCCCGCTTTGCTCGGCTTGGGATCCAAGCCCATTAAGTTGGCACAAATAGCCCAGCCGGTTTCCGTCTGCCACCAGTGATCAATCACCGGTTTGTGCGAGTGTTCGCGCAGCCAATCATAAGTGGAGGGGTCTAAGCGCTCCCCTGCGACAAAGATATATTGTAGGTGATCGAGATTGTGCTGCTTTAATTGGGCGGCCTCGGGATCTTCCTTGCGAATGGCTCGAAAGGCAGTGGGCGCAGCAAACAGCGCTTTCACCTGATGCTCTTCTACCACCCGCCAGAAAGCAGCTGCATCAGGGGTGCGCACAGGTTTGCCCTCGTAGAGCACGGTAGTGCAGCCTGCCAACAGCGGCGCGTAAACAATGTAGGAGTGGCCCACTACCCAGCCCACATCCGATGCCGCCCAAAACACCTCACCGGGGGCCATGTCGTAAACCGTTCTCATGGAATAGCACAGGGCCACCGCGTGGCCGCCATTATCGCGCACCACCCCCTTGGGCTTACCGGTAGTACCCGAGGTATAGAGGATATACAACGGGTCAGTGGCCCGCACTGGCACGCAATCTGCCGGCTCAGCACTGGCGATGACTTGGGCCCAATCCAAATCCCGCCCGCTGGTCAGTTCGGCTTGGCACTCAGGGCGCTGCAGCACGATACAAGAGGCTGGCTGCTCGCTGCAGAGTTCTAGGGCTTTATCGACTAAGGGCTTATAGGGAATAACGCGATCGACCTCGATGCCGCAGGATGCGGTCACCAAGACTTTTGGCTGGGCATCATCAATGCGCAGCGCCAACTCATTGGCCGCAAAACCGCCGAACACCACCGAGTGAATGGCGCCCAAGCGGGCCACCGCCAGCATGGCGATGACGGCCTCTGGCACCATCGGCATATAAATCACTACGCGATCGCCCTTGCTCACCCCCTGGGCACGCAACAGCCCGGCAAAGGTAGCCACGGCATCGCGCAGCGCTAGATATGTGTACTTGGCTTGTTGCTGAGTGACGGGAGAGTCATAGATCAAGGCCAGTTGATCGCCGCGGCCCGCTTCGACGTGATGATCGAGCGCCATATAGGCCGTATTCATCTCGCCATCGGCAAACCAGCTCGCGACACCATCGGCATCACTGCGCAAAATTTCAGTGGGGGCGCGGTACCAAGGCAAGGATGCCGCCTGCTCCGCCCAAAAGCCCTCTGGGTCCTTTAAGGATCGCTGATATTCTTCCTGGTAATCGCCTTGTTTGCTCATAAGCCCCTCCTCTTTGCCAGCTTTTCAGGATAGCCGAAAGCAGCGGCTTTCTGCTAGTGGCCTACTCGCTTGCCGCTCTGCCAAAGCGCTGCAACTGCATTTCCTGTAAGCGGCTCAGGGTGCGGCGAAAGGGAAAGGCTAAGTGGCCAGAGCTGTAGAGCTGATCCTGTGGCAGCGCCGCTTCGATATACAGGGGCACTCCGCGGTCATAGCACTCATCGACTAAGGCAATAAAGCGCCGCACGCTGTCATCTTTGATCGACAGCTTAGGCAGCTTGCGATCTCCGGCGGCCACTTGCTCCGCCGCATCCTCAGTGCCCCGAGCGATGCCTTTAGTCTGCTCAGTAGAACTCAGCTCCGGCACCTTGCCCAGCAAGATAGCCGGAAAACGATCGCAGAGGGCAATGAAGTCTAAGGCGGAAAAAGGCTGTTCACAGAGCTGATCAAAGTGCAGCCAAAGCGCTGCCTCGCTCTGTGCCTGCAATGTTAAGCGCCGGTTATTGATGCTTATCGCTGCCTGACTCACTGGCAACCCAGCGCTTAATTCAGCGAAGACCTTGGCCAAGGCCTCGGGCTCATTGACCCAGTAGCGCGTGTGGCCAGCGCCCGGGTGCAGGCGGTGATCTTGGGGGCCATCCACCGCGACGATCTGCATATTGCGCTCAATCGCTGCAATGGCGGGCAGAAAACGCTGGCGGTTAAAGCCATCGGCGTAGAGCTGTGAGGGAGCTTGGTTGGAGGTCGCGACAATCACCACGCCGGCATCAAACATGGCCTGAAACAAACCACCGAGCAGCATGGCATCGCCGATATCCCCGACAAAGAGCTCGTCAAAGCAGAGCACCTGCAGCTCCTGGGATAGTTCCTGTGCCAGTAGCGCTAGGGGATTTTCTCTGCCGCTCAGGGCAAAGAGGCGCCGGTGCACCCACTGCATAAAGTGATGAAAGTGCTGGCGCCGTGCTGGCACCCGCAAGCTGCGATGAAAGGCATCCATCAGCCAGGTTTTACCCCGGCCGACCGGGCCCCACAAATAAACCCCGCGAGTACTGCGCGGCAGCTTGCTGTGCAGCGCCTGAAAACAAGCCTCAAGCGCTGCCACCGCCCTTTCCTGCGCCCGATCCTGGACAAAGCCCTGCTGCTGTATAGCGTCGTGGTAAGCTTGCCTCGGTGAAGGCCAGCTCTCGCTTAGGCTGCTATCCATAGTCAGTCATGGCCAGAGAGGCTTTATCCAGCCGCCCAGTGCTGCACAGCAGCGCCGGCTTAAAAGCTCTCCTCGAGCAGCGCCATAATGCTTTCAGGGTCGGCCACCATGGACTCGGCCAAAGCGCGAGTACGGGGCAGCAAACGCTGGAAGTAGAATTTAGCGGTGGTGACTTTAGCCTGGTAGAAAGCGGCATCGCCTTCACCGGCTGCTAGCTTCTGCTGCGCGACTAAGGCCATACGCGCCCAGATATAAGCAAAGGTCACGTAGCCGGAGTACATCAGGTAGTCCACCGAGGCGCTGCCAATGATGTCTGGGTTCTTCATCGCGCCCTCACCCACTTGCTGGGTCAGTGTGCCCCACTCGGCATTCAGCTCCTGCAGGCGCGGAATAAAGGCCGCCATCTCAGCATTGTCCTGTTGCTCCTGACAGAACAGGTGAATCACTTTGGTGAAGTTCTGCAGTAGCTTGCCGCCGCTACCCATCACCTTGCGGCCAATCAGGTCCAGGGCTTGGATGCCGGTAGTGCCTTCGTAAACCGTGGAAATGCGGTTATCGCGAGCGACTTGCTCCATACCGTGCTCGGCAATATAGCCGTGGCCACCGAAGACTTGCATGCCAAGGTAGGTCACTTCCTGGGCGGTTTCGGTGCAGAAGCCTTTGGCGATCGGAGTCAAAAACTCGAGCAGGGCATTGGCTTGCTCGGCCTCTTCGGCTGAGCCATGCTTACTTAGGTCAATCTGCTGTGACAGCCAGTACAAAAAGGCCCGTGAACCTTCACTGATCGCGCGCTGGGTCATCAGCATGCGGCGCACATCGGGGTGCACGATAATTGGGTCGGCTGGACCGTCGGGATTTTTAGGGCCGCTGATAGCGCGCATTTGCAGGCGCTCTTTGGCGTAGGCCACAGCGCCCTGATAGGAGCGCTCACACATGGTCAGGCCCTGCAAGCCGGTGCCAATACGGGCGAAGTTCATCAGTTTGAACATCACTTTGAGGCCTTCGTTTTCCTCGCCCAGCATAAAGCCGCGGGCGCCGTCGTAGTTCATCACACAGGTGGCCGAGCCATTGAGGCCCATTTTGTGCTCGATGGAGCCACAGGTGACATTATTGCTGTCGCCGAGAGAGCCATCTTCGTTGACCCAGATCTTGGGCACGATAAACAGAGAAATACCCTTAGTACCTTCCGGCGCTCCTTCCACTCTGGCCAAAATCGCGTGGATGATGTTGTCGGTCAGATCCTGCTCACCACCGGAGATAAAAATCTTGGTGCCGCTAACTGTCCAGGTGCCGTCGCCATTGTCTGTTGCTTTAGTGCGCAGCAGGCCCACATCGGAGCCACAGTGAGCCTCGGTTAGGCACATAGTGCCGCCCCACTCACCGCTCAGAAGCTTAGGCAGGAAGCGCTGTTTTAACTCTTCAGTGCCGCCATTGAGCAGACAGGATACCGGCGCCCCAGAGAGGCCGCTGTACATACTCCAGGCCCAGTTGGCTGCGCCGACCATTTCGTTGACAAACATACCGATCGAGCTGGGCAGGCCCTGTCCGCCCTCCTCGGCCGGGATGGTCAGTGACTGCCAGCCACCTTCGCCCCACTGGCGATAAGCTTCGGCAAAGCCATCGGGGGTGGTGACGCGGCCATTGTCAAAAGTACAGCCCTGTTCATCGCCAGTGCGAAAGGTGGGCGCGACCACCTCTTCAGCAAATTTCGCCGCGTTATCGAGAATCGCGTCTAAGAGCTCCAAACTGACTGTCTCACAGCCGGACAAGTTGGCGTAGTGCTGCTCACTATCGAGAAAGTCCTTGAGCACAAACTGCATGTCTTGGCGTGGCGCTGAGTAGGCAAGCATAGAAAGATCCTTTGTTATCAATCGTGTTTAAGAAGTTATTGGTATTTGGCGCAATAAAATAGGAAGTAGCGAGCAGCATATCAATTTTATTGGAACTATTAGTAGACATCTGTACCGTAAAGGATAAGTATTTGACCTTGCAGGGGTTGAACAACAATCACTGCTACTATAAATAAAGCAATAATAGAGGTGTCCACGTGAAAAAAGCCCAACAGCGCAAGCTCAGCTTCCGCCAACTCTGCCCAATGGCGGCGGCCATATCTGCCATACTCGCAGCGCCGGTCAATGCGCAACTTGAGGAAGTGCTCGTCACTGCTCAAAAGCGTACCCAGACCATCCAAGACGTTCCCTCATCGGTCTCTGCTATCTCTGCCGATATGCTAGAAAAAACCAATACTCGGGATTTCCAGTGACCTGAACAAAATTACCGCAGGCATTGCGATCACCGGTGGCGCCGACGGCTTTGGCAAAGTGATTCGTATTCGCGGCGTCGGCACCAACTCCTATGTGCCAGCGATTCGCCCTGCCGTGGGTATCTTTATTGACGATATCCCTCTAGGTGCCCCGGAGTCGGCTTATAACAACATGGCCGACATTGAACGCATCGAAATCTTGAAGGGCCCCCAGGCCACACTCTTTGGTAAAGAGGTGTCTTCCGGTGCCATCTCGCTCTTTACCCGGCGCCCCGACACCCAGTTGATGGATGCCTACGTGGAAGGCAATTTTGGCAACCTCGGTAAGCAAGAGTTTCGCCTCGGCGGTAACTTGCCGCTGGGCGATCACTTTGGTCTGCGCGCCAGTGTCTATAACAACCAGAGCGATGGCTCGATAACCAACATCAGCTACAACAACAAGCGTATGGGCGATGTCGAGGCCACCGGTTATCGCCTGCGCCTACTCTGGGAGGCCAGCGACAACTTCTCCGCCATCCTCGGCTATGAAGATCACGACGTTGAAGTCTACGGCACCAATTCACTGGCTCAGGAGCACGGCGACCTGTACACCATCTGGGAGCAAAGCGTGCTCGGCATCAGCGACCCCGCCCAGAGCAAGCTAGATATTATCGATCCTTACTCGCGCAAGAATAGCCACTCAGCGCCCAACGGTTTGCGCAACTCGCTGACCAAAATCTGGTCGCTGAACATGAACTGGGAAATCAACGACAACTGGTCAATCACCTCGGTGACCAGTGACCAGGAGTGGTCGAACTTAACTCCCGGGGATGATGGCAGCGGCTTTGTGAACTCCGCGGGACAGCGTGTTTACGACACGGCAGACACCTCAGTGGGCCCTTACAAGCTCAATGATTTCTATCAGGATGCCGCCACCGATACCACCACCCAAGAGTTGCGGGTGAACTGGGAAGACGGTGACTGGTCTTCGGTCTTTGGTGCCTTCTACGCCCAAACCGACACCATCAGCTACGTGCCCTTCTCCAACCTGCTGGGCGCCTTTGGGCCCAACTTAATTATTAAGGCGGCCGGGCTCTCTGATCTGCGCGAAGATATCAGTGAGTGGGCGCTGTTCAGTCATAACATTTACAGCATTCGCGAGGGCTTGGATCTGACCTTTGGCGCGCGCTACTCCAATGTGGAAAAAGAGTCGCTAAAAGGGCAAATGCTCGGCGTGGGTCCACTGGCTGACCTCAATAGCCCCTTTGTGCCGGCCACCCTGTGGGCGGACAATATTCCCAAGCAAAAAGACAGCTGGGATGAAATATCCGGCACGGTCAAACTGACCTACTGGCTCAACGATGAGATCTCCATTTACGGCGGCTGGGACCGCGGCTTTAAAGCCGGTGGCCACAACGTCTGTAAAGGCGATTTGCCAGAAGCCGATTGCCCGCCGCCCTTTGCTTCAGAAATTGCCGACAACTTTGAAATCGGCATGAAGAGCCGCCTCTTTGATAACAGCTTGGTATTCAACACCGCACTGTTCTACCAGAGCTATGATGATTACCAAGTGGATATTCAGGATGAGGAAGGCATTGGTAACTCAGTACAAAATGCCGCGAAAGTGAAAATCCAAGGCATCGAGGCCGAGTTCCAGTGGCTAGCCACTGATCAGCTGCGCATTGATGGCAACCTGTCTTATGTCGACGCCCGCTGGGATGAGTACGCCGACGCGGAGTGCTTGCGCCCGCAGTACCAGGCCATCGCCTGTACTCAAAACCCTAACGGCAGCTTCACTCAGGATTTAGGCGGCCAGCGCCTGAACTACACCAGCCCTTGGACCGGTAACGTCAACGCCACCTACAGTGGTGACTTTGGCAATGGCATCGGCTGGTATGTGCGCGGCGAAGTGGCCTTCCGCGATGACCGCCTGTTCTTCCCTGATCTGGACCCCGATGTCCGCGATGGCTCTTACACCCTGCTCAATGCCAGCGCCGGCATCAGCGCCGCCGACGGCACTTGGGATGTGATCTTCTGGGCTAAGAACCTGGCCGACGAAGAGTACCTGATTAACGCCGAGCGTAACCGCGACCAGAGCAACCCAAACTTTGGTGGCACGCCCTATGAAGGCTATCGGGTAACTGCGGGTGACGAGCGCACTTACGGCGTCACCTTGAAATATCGCTTCAACGAAAGCTAAGGCAAATAAAAACGGCGCAGAGCTTGCTACTCTGCGCCGTTTTTTTCGTCTTCAATTTATCGCCTTAGCTACGAGTACTCAGGCTCAAACGCGCTAATCATTCACGCTAGCCAATCAACAGCCCTAGAACTTAAAGCGATTTAAAGTTGCTCGTTTCCTCGCCAATCACCACCACCTTTTGAAAGGCCTCTCGCTGCTTCATACGCTGTAAATAAGCTTGCACTTGGGGCTTATACTCCCCTTCTAAGCCTAAGATTTCACCCAGATACAAAGCGTAAGTGATGCAAATATCGGCAATAGTAAAGCGATCGTCGCAGAGGTATTCACGGCTCTCTAAATGCGCATTCAAACGCTTCAGGCGCGATAGATACCAGCGGCGATAATCCTCAGCAACTTGCGGCAAGCGTCGCTCAGGGGCCTCAAAATAGCCGTAGCGCAGCACCAAAGTTTGAGGGAAGGTCAATGTCGCATCACTGTGAAACAACCAATTGAGGTAATCGCCATACTCAGGGTGATCTGCTTTAAGGCCAAATTCATAGCGCTGATAGCGCTCGACTAAGTACAGCGGAATGGCGCAGGACTCGGTCATCTGCAGCTTTGCGTCATGGAACAAAGGCACCGTGCCCAGTGGGTTCAAGTTGAGGTAATCCGGATCGAAAACTCGCGGTGGAAAGCTCAGTAGCTCCAGCTCGTAGTCCAAGCCCAGCTCTTCTAGGGCCCAGAGCGCCCGCAGGGAGCGCGAGTTATGGCAGTGCCACAGTTTGATTGACATGTGATTAACTCCGGTCGCAAATTCTTAGGTGAACACCACGGTCTTGTTGCCCTGCACCAGCACCCGGTCTTCCAAGTGATAGCGCAAGCCCCGGGCCAGTACGGTTTTTTCCACGTCTTTACCCAAGCGCACTAAGTCCTCCACGGTATCGTGATGACGAATACGCACCACATCCTGCTCGATAATTGGTCCTGCATCGAGCTCTTCAGTCACATAGTGACAGGTGGCACCGGTTAACTTAACGCCGCGCTGGAAGGCTTGGTGATAGGGCTTAGCGCCGATAAATGAGGGCAAGAAACTGTGGTGAATATTGATAATGCGGTTGGGGTAAGCCCGGCAGAGCCAGGGCGGCAAAATCTGCATATAGCGCGCCAGCACGATGGTATCGGGCTTGGCCTGATCAATTAATTGCGCGGTCTGATCAAAGGCCGCCCGCTTACCCTCTTCGTCCTTGGGCACTGGCACGTAGTGATAAGGCACCCCGTGCCACTCCACCAAGCGGCGCATATCTTCGTGGTTAGAAATCACACAAGCCAAATCAAAGGGTAAGTCACCACTGCGCCAGAGGTGCAATAAGTCGGCCAAGCAGTGCTCTAACTTACTCACCAACAATACCACCCGCTGGGGTACCTCAGAGTCCGTCAGGCGCCACTCCATATCCAGCTCTTGCGCAATTGGTATAAAGGCTTGGCGAAAGCTCTCCGCATCCATATTCAAGGTATTGGCATCGACCACATAGCGCATGTAGAACATGCGGGTTTCGATATCTTCATACTGGTTGGCGCGGATAATCGAGCCACCATGCTCGGCAATAAAACCAGTGATTCGGGCGACAATGCCCACTTTATCGGGGCAGGTTCCTAGTAAGGTGTAATTACGCACGGCGCTATCGTTTCCTGTAGCAGCAGACTTTGATTTGTGGCGCTGTACATTAGCACTATCTGCACGCGCAAGCAGCCCCAGTGCTTAACTAGCAGTGAATTAGCGCTTATGGCGAGCCATGGGGATTATGATAAATCACGTGGCGGCCCGGCCTTGCGAAGGCAATCAACAGCTGCCCGGCTTGCCGCGCCATATCAATCGCCATAGCAGTCGGCGCCGATACCGCTACTAATGCGCCAATACCGGCAGCACAACTTTTATGTACCATCTCATAGCTGGCCCGGCTGGAAATCAGCGCAAAGCCCTCAGATAAAGGCTGAGTAGAACCTTGCAGGGCGCCAATTAACTTATCCATGGCATTGTGGCGACCAATATCTTCCCGCACTAAGACAATCTCACCCTGGCTATTACAGAAGGCTGCCGCATGGCTCGCGCCAGTTTGCTGTTGTAGGGGCTGATGATTAGGTAAGGCCACAAGTGCCCGCTGCACTGCGCTAGCAGAGAGCTGTGGCGCCACCACCGGCTTAATGGGCCTGACTGCCTCAGTTAAGGATTCAGCACCGCATAGGCCACAGCCGGTGCGCCCGGTCAGCGATCGGCGGCGCTCGCGCAAGGCAGCTACACGCTCACTGGCAATGGCCATCTCGACCCGAATGCCCTGCTCGGCCTCGACGATCTCTAAGTCATAGAGCTCAGAGGCCTGCTGGAGAATGCCCTCGCTGAGGCTAAAGCCTAAGGCAAAGTCCTCGAGCTGCATGGGGCTGGCCATCATCACCGCGTGGGAAATGCCCTGATAGACCAAAGCCACCGCGCACTCTGCGGCAATTTGATCGCTAGCGCGCTCAGTCGCCTCGCCCTGCTCGTAAACCTCCACTGAGGCGCTGATATGGCCCTGATCGGGCGCTATGGACTTAGGCACTGAAGCACCTTTAGTGAAAGGACTGACAAAGGCGGTGGCGAGATAACTTAACTCGCCTTGCAGAGATTAATCGCCTGCCCCGTTTTTAAGAAGCTTTCGATATTGGCAAAGACGCTCATTACCATATCCACCCGGGCATCTGAGGTGGCACTGCCGACATGGGGGGTCAGGCAGACATTATCCAGTTCCAGTAAGCCCGGATGAGGCTCGGGCTCAAACTCAAAGACATCCAAGCCCGCTGCGGCTAAATGGCCCTCGCGCAAACACTCAACCAAGGCCGCCTCATCCACTACCGCGCCGCGACCGGTATTCACTAACACGGCGCCCTGCTTCATTTGCTGCAAGCGCTCGGCGTTGATGAGGTGCTGGGTAGCGGAGTTAAGCGGACAAGTGAGCACCACAATATCGCTGCTGCCCAGCAGTCCAGCCAAGTCCGGTTGGTAGGTGGCGCCTAATTCAGCCTCGGCCTGCGCTTTGCGATTGGGCCCGTAGTACTGCACCTTTAAGTCAAAGCCCTTGGCGCGCTGGGCCACGGCTTGACCGATGGCACCAAAGCCTACGATGCCTAAACTCTTACCGTAGACGCGATTACCGACCCGCTGCTGAGCCTGAGCCCACTCACCTTGGCGCAGTAGGCGCTCAGCGTCACTTAAGCGTCGGCAGGCAGCTAGAATCAAGGTGAAGGTCAGATCTGCAGTATCTTCAGTGACTTGCGGCGTATTACTAACCTGAATTCTACGCTTTTCGGCGGCCGCCAAATCAATATGATCGGTGCCCACGCCAAAGCTGGCGATCAATTTGATGCTCTCGGGCATGCTATTAATCAGCTCCGCAGGCACCGCATCCAGAGCGGTGCAGACATAAATACAGCAACCTTCCATGGCAGCGCTATTGGGGCCACTGACCACTACTTCAGCAAACTGCCCCAAACCTTGCATCATCGCCGGAGGAAGCTCGCGGGACATCGCCAGCTTCACTGCATTCACATCACTCATACTTTACTCGTATTAAAAGTTAAAACCGTTGCCATTAATTACCGGCACGTTAGTCCATAAATCATTGGGGTCGCGGTACCAACCCGCAGCGGCCAGTGCGCCACCGTCGAGGTTCAAGGTGGTGCCAGTCATCCAGCTAGAGAGTTCAGAGGCCAAGAACAGCGCAGAGCCGGCGGCATCTTCTGGGCTGCCGAAGCGCTCTAATGGTATCCAGCGCCGGGTGTGGTGCTGATGCTCTTCGGCAATCAACTGCGAGGGGCGCACTTGTTCAGTTTCAGTGGTTTCCGGGGCAATCGCATTGACCCGAATGCCTTCTGGTGCCAGTTCCAGGGCCAGACTGCGGGTGAAACCGGTTATCGCATGCTTGTAGCTGCAATAAGCGGTGGCCATGGGAATGCCGCGGAAAGCTTCAATGGAGGAGATACTAATGATTGAGCCGCCTTTGCCACGCTCGCGCAGCAGCGGAATGGCGGCTCGAGTGACCATCATAATCGACTTTAAGTTACAGCCGTAAAGCTGCTCAAGTTCTTCATCATCACAATGCTCGAAGGGCTTGATAATACCCAGAAAATCACCCACGTTATTGACCAGCACATCTAAGCCAGCAAAGCGTGATTTCACTTCAGCCATAAAGCGATCGACATCCCCTCGCTGGGTCACATCGGCCTGGATTACCAAAGCCTCAGTACCCTGTTCAGTCAAGGCCTTTTGCAGATCACTGCAGTGATCTGGATTGATTTCGGCTACCGCAATGCTGGCGCCCCGCTTGGCAAAGGCCTCGACAATCGCTCGGCCAATCCCGGCGCCACCGCCAGTGACTAATACGGTCTTGCCGCTAAAATCCAGATCCTGCATATCCTTTTCCTATTGTTATTGATTTGTTATGGCTTGGGCTTGTTTAAGCACTTAAGCCTTATTTCCCAGCGCGGCTCTCATCGCGCACGGCGCGAAACTCATCGCCTTCCACCCAGTTGGGCCACTCTTCGCTGTTGGCCAGATCACGGGCAATGCGGTAGTAAAGGCGCAAGTCAGCCATAGTGCCGCCCCAGTCCCAATTGGGATCGTATTCATCTTTGGGCGCGTGGTAACGGTTCTCGCCGTAATCTTTGGCTGCTGCCATGCCCGCTTCTACGCCGCCATTGACCAGGTCCATGCCGCCCTTAAAGTAGAGCATTGGCACGCCGCGCTTAGCCAGGCTGAAGTGATCGGAGCGGTAGTAGAAACCTTTTTCTGGAGTGGGCTCGGCCTTAACTTCACGACCCGCCTTTTCCACGGCGCGCTCTAGGTAGGCATCAAGCTCTGACTTGCCTTTACCGACCACTACCACGTCTTTGGCCAGACCAGTCATGCTAAAGGCGTCCATGTTCACACCGCCCACAGTGTTCTCCAGCGGATACACCGGGTTTGCGGCATAGGACTCAGAACCTAATAAACCAGACTCTTCCGCAGTTACCGCCAAAAACACAATGCTGCGCTTCGCAGGGCCGGCAGCTACATGGGCTTGGGCCAATGCCACTAAAGCAGCTGTGCCGGTGGCGTTGTCGATAGCACCATTACAAATATCATCACCGGTTTCATCGGCGCCGCAGCGGCCCAAGTGATCCCAGTGGGCGGTGTAGAGTACATATTCATCGGGGCGATCTGATCCCGGCAGAATGCCCACCACGTTTTTAGACAGCTGCTTCTCTATTTTATTGTCAAAAGACACCGAGGCCTTAAGGCCCAGCTCTACTGCTTTAAAGCCAGGCTTTTTGGCAGCAGCGCTCAAGGCGGCTAAATCTTGGCCAGCAGCGGCTAGCACTTCCTCGGCTACCTCATACTGCAGCCAGCCATTGGCTAAGGTTTGATCCATATGGCCATGCTCGGCATCGGCCACGTGCTGTGGGCCTGTATTGGAAGATTCCACTACATTCCAGCCATAAGCAGCAGGCTCGGTGTCGTGCACAATCAGCGCTGCCGCAGCGCCCTGACGGGCCGCTTCTTCAAACTTATAGCTCCAGCGGCCGTAGTAGGTCATCGCGCGGCCATTAAAGGGCCCTTCTAGGCCTTCAGTTTCATAGTCGGGGTCGTTGACTAGGATCACTACGGTTTTGCCAGTGACATCGACATCGGCGTAGTCATTCCAGTCGCGTTCTGGGGCGTGAATGCCGTAACCGACAAAGACCATCTCGCTGTCTTTGACTTCGGTGCGCGGCGTCACCCGATCGCTGTAGAGCACCATCTGCGGGCCATACTGATAGCTCAGCTCCTGCTCAGCCCCTTTAATCACCAGTGGACTGACGTTCTCAGCGGTAATTTCAACCAGTGGCACATCCTGAAACCAACTGCCATTATTGCCGGGCTTGATACCGGCGGCGCTGAACTCTTTTTCTAAAAGGGCTAAGGTTTTCTCTTCACCGATAGTACCCGGAGCGCGGCCTTCAAAGGCATCGGAAGACAGCTCCTTGGTCAGGCTCTTCATGGTATCCAGCGACAATTGCGGTGCATCGGCAGCGGCAACAGTGGTGGTGGCGCCAGCTAGCGTCAGGCAAAGTGCGGGCAGTAGTGTGCGATAGTGGCTGTGCATCAAATGGACTCTCAGCTGAAAATTGAGGGCCGATTGTTACACTTGGTCAGCACTAGCTCAAGTGCCGCTAACGCTGTAGCTATAGCAGCGGTATAGCCAGCTGCCCAGCAGGCAGCGAACTTTCCCGCCACCAGCGGCTCTAAACTGATACTATTTGACGCTTTCAGACAGTGCTTTACACTGACTTGCCGCTGGATTTTAGCTCCAGCCCGATAACAAGCGACACGACCAGTCACTGAGGTAAACTTATTTTGACACGCACCCTCCCCCTGTCGGTATTTGCGCAGCGCTCATGGCGCAGCGCCTTCCTTGGCACCCTGCTGTTAATCCTGCTAGGCAGCACCACACCGGCCTTGGCCCTGATCGAATACAGCGACCTGCAGCGTGAAACCATTGTCGAAATGATCGAACAGCTGGAAGAGCGCCACTATTCCAAGCTGCGCTACGATGACAACCTCTCCTCCCTGCACCTCGACAACTACATCAATAGCCTCGACCGCGGCAAAATGTTCTTCACCGCCGCCGATCGGGCCGAGTTTGAGCAGTACCGCACTAATATGGACGAGGCTTTGCACGCCGGCTTATTAGATGCCGGCTTTACTATCTTCAACCGCTTTCAGCAGCGCCTCGAAGAGCGCCTCGCTGACCTGGTGGAAACCCTACCCGAGCGCATCGCCAAGATGGACTTCAGCATTGACGAAGAGTACATCATCGATAGTAAAGAGCAGCCCTGGGCCGCCTCCGACGCCGAGCTAGATGATCGCTGGCGCAAGCACTTAAAAAATCAGGTGCTCAGCCTGCGCATGACTGAAAAACCCGACGATGAAATCGCCGAGACCCTGGTGAAGCGCTACCGCAACCAGCTCCAGCGGGTAAAACAGTACAACAATCAGGACGTCTTTCAGATCTACGCCAACGCCCTGACCGAACTCTATGACCCGCACACCAACTACCTCTCCCCGCGGCGCTCAGAGAACTTCAACATCAATATGAGCCTGTCACTGGAAGGCATCGGCGCGGTATTACAGGCAGAGGACGAGTACACCAAAGTCGTGCGCCTAGTCGCTGCCGGCCCTGCAGATAAGCAAGGTGAGCTTAAACCTTCCGACCGTATTGTGGCCGTCGCCCAAGATACTGACGGTGAGTTTGAAGACGTGATTGGCTGGCGCCTAGATGAAGTGGTGGAGCTGATTCGCGGCCCCAAAGACTCCATCGTGCGCCTGCAGGTCCTGCCAGCCAAATCAGCTGCTACCGGTGAGCGCAAAACTATCACTATCGTGCGCAACAAGGTTAAGCTAGAAGAGCAGTCCGCCCAGAAGAAAGTGCTGGAAATCCCTAGCGGCGATAAAACCCTGAAAATCGGCGTAATCGACATCCCAGCTTTCTATATCGACTTCGACGCCATGCGCCGCGGTGAAAAAGATTACAAAAGCACCACCCGGGATGTGAAGCGCCTACTCAAAGAGCTGCAAAACGAAGACCAAGTGGATGGCATTGTAGTCGACCTGCGCAACAACGGCGGCGGCTCCCTGCAAGAAGCCAACGAACTCACCGGCTTATTTATTGAGTACGGCCCCACCGTGCAGATTCGTCACTCCTCACGCCGAGTGTGGCGCGATGGCAAACGCCTGCGCGGCCCCTACTACGAAGGCCCCTTAGTGGTCATGATCAACCGTCTCAGCGCCTCAGCCTCAGAAATTTTTGCCGGTGCGATACAGGACTACCAGCGCGGTATTGTGGTGGGCGATCGCTCCTTCGGTAAAGGCACCGTGCAAACCCTTATTCCCTTAACGGAAGGTCAGCTCAAGCTTACTGAGTCCAAGTTCTACCGCATCTCCGGGGATAGCACCCAGCACCGCGGCGTGGTGCCCGATGTCACCTTCCCCGCCATCTACGACCACGAAGAGATTGGCGAAAGTGCCTTGGACCACGCCCTGAGCTGGGATCAGATCAACCCAGTGCGGCACCGCAATTACGGTGACTTATCTAGCGTCGTACCAGAGCTGACCCGCTTATTCCAAAGCCGCAGCGAAAATAACCCAGACTTTGTCTACCTCGAAGACCAAGTCACCCTGGCCGATGAAAGCCGCGCCATCAAGTCCCTGCCGCTGAACGAAGCTGCCCGCAAAGCCCTGCGCGAAAGCCGCGAAGCCAAAGCCCTGGCCATTGAAAACAAGCGCCGCGCTGCCTTAGGGGAAGAGTTGCTCACCTCACTGGAATCTGAAGATAGCGCCGATGATGAGGAAAACCTCGCCGCAGAAGAGGCTTTAGCTGAAAATGATGAGGAAAACGACAGCAAAGACGACGTATTGCTCACCGAAGCAGGCAATATCTTAGTCGATGCCCTGCTGCTGAAAGAGCGCCGCTATGCACAGCATTCGCCTGAGGAGCTTGAGGCGACAGACTAAATAAAAGCGGCCGGCTCTCCTCTTTAAGAGAGCCGGCCCACCTTTCAGCCTAGCTGTACATCCCCTACTCCCTATCTAGCTCCACTAATCAAGGTGGAGGGGGTTAGTTGGCTCAGCGCCTATAACTGGCCACGACTAGTGTCTCTAGCCTCTAGCCTCTAGCCTCTAGCCTCTAGCTCAGTATCCCATGCTTTAAAACACAAACCTTAGTGAACAAACCACAGGCATAAAAGAGTCCGCATCCAATAGGCACGGCCTTTTGTAGTGTCGTGAGCCGCGGTTATTTAAGCCACTACTTACAGAAAGCAGTTATAGTAAGAACGTCAGCCTGAGACAGATGACCTGCAGTATTCATTATACTCAAACTTCTACAACTAAAACGGAGCAGTTGTTAAGAAGTGGCAGCGACTAACCTTCCTCTGCAAACCAAGCCAATTCGCGATGTAATCGAACCACATTGCCAACAATAATCAAAGTTGGGGCTTGTGGCTTCGCTTCTGCCACAATGGCTTCAATAGTCGCCAGTGTACCAACCAGCGTCTTCTGGGTGGGTAAGGTCGCTTGCTCTACCAGGGCCACTGGTGTCTCTAGCGCTCGACCATGGGTTTGTAATTGGGTGCAAATTTCACCCAAACCCACCAAGCCCATATAGAAGACCAAGGTTTCTGTCTCAGAGAGAAACTCGCTCCAGTCGTGCCTAACTTCATTGCCTTTCAAGTAGCCCGCCACAAAACGCACGGATTGGGCGTAATCGCGATGGGTTAAGGGAATGCCTGCATAACAAGCTGCACCGCTCGCAGCCGTGATACCCGGCACTACCTGAAAAGGAATATGGTGCTGAAATAAGAGCTCAATCTCCTCCCCACCCCGGCCAAAAATAAAGGGGTCGCCGCCTTTTAAGCGCGCAACTCGCTTACCCTGCTGGGCCAGTTCTAGCAACTGCCGGTTAATATCTTGCTGAGGCACCGCATGGTCCGCGCGCCGTTTGCCCACATAAACCCGCTCGGCATCCCGCCGCGCCATATCCACAATCGCAGGATTCACTAAGCGATCGTAGAGCACCACATCAGCGCGCTGTAAGAGTCGTGCTGCCTTAAAGGTCATTAGGTCTGGGTCGCCAGGGCCAGCACCAATCAAGTAGACTTCGCCTTGCTTTAGCGTAGCTAAGTCAGCTAGCTGCTCACGCATGAGTTTTTCTGCTTCAGCTTCCCGCCCTGCCAGTACCAACTCGGCAACAGCACCGTCTACCATCTCTTCAAGAAACAGCCTTCGCGGCCCTTCCTCGTGAATACGCTCATTAATCAAGGGCCGCATACGCCCAGCAAATTCCGCCAAGCGTCCGCTGGCCGCAGGCAGCAACGCTTCAATATCACGTCGCACTTTACGCGCTAAAACTGGGCTATGGCCGCTACTGCTCACTGCAACCAACAAAGGGCTGCGATCCACAATAGCAGGGAAAATAAAGCTGCACAGTTCAGGGGTATCCACCACATTGACAGGTAGACCCAAAGCGCCAGCATCCTGATGCACCTGGGCATTCACAGCTTTATCGGGCGTCGCTGCAATTACCAAGCTTTGTCCTTTAATATGCTCGGAAGCATACCTGCTTTGCAGCCACAGGCCTTTATGCTGCTCCAGCAACACAGCTAATTCAGCAGAAACCTCTGGCGCAACGACTGTCAGATACGCCCCCGCTCGCAACAGCAAACGAGCCTTACGCGTAGCTACTTTACCACCACCGACTAATAAGACATTCACAGCCTGTAGGCGTAAGCAAATAGGCAGGTATTCCACGTTTTTTTAAGCCACTTCAGGCTTAAGTTCTTTTAAGCCACCCATATAGGGTTGTAGCACCTCAGGCACTGCAATGCTGCCATCTTCTCGTTGGTAGTTTTCCATTACTGCAACCAGTGTGCGCCCTACTGCTAGCCCCGAACCATTCAAAGTGTGCAATAATTCTGGCTTGCCAGTTTCCGGGTTGCGCCAACGCGCCTTCATGCGCCGCGCCTGAAAGTCACCAAAGAGTGAGCAACTAGATATCTCGCGATAAGCAGACTGTCCCGGCAACCACACTTCTAGGTCATAAGTTTTACGGGCAGAAAAACCGATATCGCCAGTGCAAAGCACCACCTTGCGATAGGGCAGCTCAAGCAACTGCAGCACTTTTTCAGCATGGCCAGTGAGCGCTTCCAGTGCAGCTTCAGATTGCTGTGGCCGCGCTAAATGCACCAGTTCCACCTTCTCAAACTGATGCTGACGAATCATACCTCGGGTATCGCGGCCATAACTGCCCGCCTCACTGCGAAAACAGGGGCTGTGGCAGACAAAACGTATGCCCTGCTCGCCAAGTTCTTTATCCTCAAAAATACGAGCTCGCGCCACATTGGTGACAGGCACTTCGGCCGTGGGAATCAAGTAATACTCAGAGTCACCTTCCAGCTTAAACAGGTCTTCTTCAAACTTAGGTAACTGCCCAGTACCACGCAAGGAATCACTGTTGACCATATAAGGCACATAGATTTCTTGGTAGCCGTGCTGCTCAATATGCAGGTTCAGCATAAATTGCGTGAGCGCACGCTGCAGGCGGGCCAGTGGCCCGTACATCACTGTAAAGCGTGAGCCGGTAATCTTGCCTGCAGTTTCCGCATCCAAATGGCTCAGGCCTTCGCCCAAGGCCACATGATCTTTCGCTTCAAAAGCAAACTCAGCAGGCTCACCCCAGCGCGAGACTTCAAGGTTATCGTCTTCACTGGAGCCATCTGGCACATCTTCCGCTGGAATATTGGGCAACTCCATCAGCCAGTTATTCAGCTCTTGCTGAATCGCATCGGCCTCTGAGGTCAGCTGATCTAATTGGGCCGCAATTTTCTCCAGCACCTCGTTGACCTGGGCCTTAGCGTCTTCCACGCTAACACCCTGCCCAACTAGCTTGCCTATTTGCTTGGAGGCACTTTTACGCTCAGCCTGCAGCGCCTGGCTATCCACATCAGCTTGCTTACGGCGAGCATCTAGCGCCTCAAAAGCCGCCACATCAAAAGCCACACCACGCCGCGCCAATTGCTCGGCAACTTCCTGGGGCCGCTGCCGAATGGCTTTTATGTCCAACATTGATCTATTTCCCGTCTGCTTGTTACAAAATGGCGGCTATTGTAATGCTTTGCTTAGGCCAAGGTACAGAATGTAAAGATTAAAGCCCCTACTGGATAGTAGAGGCTTAAAAAATGATATCCAGATAAAGCCTGCTCGTTTCTGTTTTTAATTAGTGCTTACTTACCTCACGGATAGCTTTTAAAGTAGCATCCACAACCACTTGTTCACTAAAGTTTTCCTCAACATTCTTACGTGCCGCTCCCCCCATAGCTTCTCGCTCATGAACAGGTAAATGGAGCATTTTTGTCAAGGCCTGAACCAAAGACTCGACGCTGCGAGCTTCACAAAGAAAACCATTCTCACCATCAGTGATCACATGGCGACAACCCGGCACATCAGTAGCTACTGATGGTAGGCCCATGGCGCCGGCCTCTAACAAAGAACGAGGCAAACCCTCCCGGTAAGATGGCAGCACCACACAATCAACCTGTGCAAGCACCTCCTCCATTGCATCTGTGGGACCTAACCATTCAATAAAAGGCTCATTAGCCCAACTCTCTAATTGAGACTCTGTAATGGCAGACACATTGCTAACGCCTGCAAAGCCACATAGCCACAGCACAGCTTTTTCACCACCAAGATGGAGCTGTGTTATCGCCTCAACTAGCTCATGCAGACCTTTGTCAGCCAGCATTCGGCCGGCATAAAGGAAACGGAAGGGACCATGGTTAGCCTGACGTATTACTGGATTAAAACGCTCTAGGTTTACCCCTGACCCAGGCAAAAGTACAAGGCGATCGTTTGGCACAAGATTATTATTGATCAGAAGTTGCATATCTTCCGCATTTTGGCAGAAAACTCGCTGTGCTAAAGGCTGGCTGGTTTTATAGAGTAATCGCACAATCCAGGCGACAGGGCCCGTTCGGATGAATGCAGTCCCTAAACCAGACACATTATTTATAACTGGAATACCAAGAATACGGGCAGCCCAAGTGCCATATACGTTGTTTTTAATAGTGAAGTGTAATGCAGCAACTGGGCGTAAACGACGGTAATGTCGCCAAAATTGAACAACCAGACCGATATCTTTAATTGGGTTAGATCCCTGATTGTCCATACGTATAGGCTGCCATTCACAGCCTAATTCTGGTAAACGGGCGCTATAATCATCCTCTGGTGATAGACAGACTACGCGATAGCCTTCGGCTAACAAGCGACCTATAGTTGATGCACGAAAGTTGTAAAGGTACCAAGAAGTATTTGCTGATAACGTAATTAAATTATGCTTAATCGTTATATTTACTACCGAAACGGTCAAAAGTAAGCCCCTCAAAAAACCAAAAATTATAATTGTATCTTTTCAGGTGCTACCTGTAAGTTCATTCTATTCATAACACTTCAAAGGGGTAGAACTTATAAGGAATCCAAGCATATGAAACACGCCCGGCAAACAACCAAGTGAACTGTACAAAAAAGCAATATAAAACAAGTATATAAATAAGAAAACCTTTGAACCGGCTGCCACCTAATGCACGCGGAATATGTGATATAACAAAAAGCTGCAAAGGCAATAGGTAAAGCGCTATACGATCAATTGCAGTAGTGGCCGGAGAAACTAATAGCAAGAATAGACATACAACTGAAGCATATGAAAACAAAAGCATCATTTTGTATTCACTACTCTTAATTTTAAATTTATTCTTGAAGGTCAAAAAAAATATTGCAGGGAAAAAGCACATAAGGACACGTATTAGTGCACCTGTTGAATGATACTCTGATAAAACGTAGTTTTTATATAGCGCGTCAACAGAATCACTTAACAATGTGAAATATAATAGTAAAGATAGAACTAGCAACAAAAAAGCTCTAAATATTTTGTGCTTTGTATTCATCAATAAAGCTACTGGTATCAAAATTATGGCTGTTTTATGAAACAATGAGGCAATAACGATGGATGTAATGAAGCCCAAAAGCCCTCTATGAATCAAGAAATAAAAAGCCAACATGGACAAACCAATTGCAACTGACTGCCTAGTATATCCCATGGATATTACGATCACTAAATAAGGTATAGCAGCGAGCAACGCAAGTGATGGGCGAGGTTGCATCTGACAAAAACTATTTAAGCCAAGCAAGAACAGTAAACCACAAACCAAGTTAACACCGTAAATGCCAAAGCCAAGATTATATGACAAGTAGTTTAGTAACCTATAACCTGGGTCACTCATAGTGAGGACATCGCGAAATGATGCAATATCCATTCTTTCATAAGCATCTAAATAAGAAAACCAATCACCACCAACCTCATGTCGAAAACCAACCAAGATAAAAATTAGGAAAAGAGTTACTGCATAAACAGGTGAAAAGTCTCCAATTTTAATTTTTTTGCCATTGTATATCCTATCTTTTTCGGTATAAACGGATAACAGTGCCAAAACAAACAAAAACCAGTATACATGCATATAAAACCTTCCTAATCAATAAGATTTTTCACTATACGAAACTTTCCACTTTTCTCAGTGGGTATTGATTTTACAAGGTTAAATACAAAGCGAACTTCAGCTCCCATCCTTGCTCGAAGAGCTGAAATAAATTTTTCTTTTTGAAAGGAGTTAAATTTAGGACCAGGTACAACAAATATTTCAATCTCGTCTAACGTGCGCTGAACAATTTGAAAACAAATTATTCCATCAACACCTTTTGTCGAGTTACTTATATTTCCCAAATTCACTTGACCATACTCAGGTGAAACTAGAAAATCATTTGATCTTCCATCAATGGAATCAACAATGGGAAATGTACTACCGCAAGAACAATGTTGTCTCGATGAAAGAGCAACACTATCACCGATCTTATAACGGATTAAAGGGGTACCATGCGTTGTAAAAGAAGTAACCAATAGCTGCCCCCTAATGCAAGGATTAAAATCATCATCTACAACTTCAAATATACCAGTTAAAGGATGGATATGTTTATTTGATTCCTTACACTCTAAAATGAATGGAGCACCCTCAGACGAAGCATATTGATCCCTCAAATTACAACCCAAAACTTCTTCTATAACTGCTCGATGTTCAGCTAATACAGTTTCTGCTGTTGGAAAAAAAACTTTGACCAGACCTGGGTAAGTTGCTCCACGTTCCTTAGCCATTTTACAAATTAAAAAAACACTAGAAGGAAACCCAACAATAAACTCAGGCTTAAAGTCACATAAGGCATTCCAGTAAGTAACAAAGTTTTTTTCATTTATATGGAAAGTTGAAAAAAAACGAATTTTATTGATCCAATCGTCTCTAAAACAAATACCGCTATCGACATCTTTTTGCGTAACTAAATCTTTACCACTAAACCAAGCTGTTCTTTTTCCTAACTCATAACCGTGAAGGGAGCGAAAATTATCTAAAATAGCATACCTTTCTTGAATGTCCTTTTTTGTGTAGACCACTTTCATCGAGGCACCAGTAGTACCTCCGGTGTAGCTAACCAGCCCCTTTGAATCGGTTATAGTCTGAATTTTATCTAAATAATTGATTAAATCTTCTTTTTCTAAGATGGGAAACTCAGAAAGCAACTTGTTCTTGCAACCTGCGTACCAAGCCGAATTGCTTGTTGCAAACAGTAAAAATTTTTCTAATTTATCTTGCTGTAATTTTGACCATTCCGGCTTATCGAGCTTATCAAAACTTTTGTATACTGCACGGAGCTGCTTGTACTGCCCTCCATGACGTACCTTATACTGATAGGTGTTATAGATAGATATAATTAGACTTTGCACCCAACCTGGGAGCATCTTGAAATACTTGTTCAAGTTATGCCTTTAAATAATTGACGAAATTTGATCTATATAACTTTGCGTTGCGCCTTGAATTGAGTGCTAGCTTTAGATAATGAATATTTAATCTTTTAAGATACCATTCCAAATCTCGACTTGCCGTTCGTTTTTTCTTATGTCTTTTGAGAATTTCGCTGCGTTCCTTAATGAAGTCATCTAATGCTCTATCAACTAAGCTATTTCGTACAGTAGTTATAAAGTTATCTTTTTCAGGAGTTAATAATTCAAAAGCAATATCTCCAATTTTGAACCAAAACAATTCAACCTTGTGTACTAGATTGTTTGTGATATTTAAAATTGGGATTAAACATATTTTATTCTGCTCTGACATTGTTACTAAAGGCTGGGAAGAGACTTGACTGTATACATCATCAAAACAAAAGTTTCCAAGGCTATAAAAAATGTGAGAGTCATCAATAGTTTCGTAGGATTGGGGCACGTGGGGATGATGGCCATAGTGGATATAAGGGACCTTTTTTGAGATTCTCCTAGCAAATAGATAGTCCATTTTACCGGGCAAATGGACATGCTCCAGTCCACTATGAAATGACAGTATATTTAAGAATCCATCCGCGTGATTTTTAGATAAGGCGGACTCTATCTCTGGTACGCATGCTACATTTACCCCTTTTTCCCCAATATCATCATGCATATAAAGATAAACTGGATTTTAATCCATGTTACAATAACCAGAGAGAGCAATCTTGGAATTACCGAACTCTATAAATGCTTGTTTATTAGCAACTCCAAAGTATTCAATACCTAGGTTTTCTAAAAGATCTATTGTCAGGTCATACCCTTCTTCACCATAATCACCAGTATGATTATTGGCTAAATTCACATGGGTTAATTGCAATGATTTTAATTTAAATATGTCTTTTTCATCTGAAAAAATACACGCTGACTTTTCTCTAAATTCCTTCCTTTCCTTTGAGAAAGGAACCTCTAGATTACCTACAACAAAATCGCAGTCATGGATTATATTTAAATACTCACGATAATATTCAGTAAATTGCTCGTCACTCATTTGAGCAAAGCGACCGAATATGCCTATGTCGCCTAGTAATGCAATCCTCATACTACAGTTCTCTTCAAACTTATTGATAAGATTTGGTCTTTAAAATTTCTGTAAGTAAGTGTTTCAGCCATGATTTGCCTATTGTATCGACTACTATCTAACAACATACTATTATTTTCTAAACAATAACGAATTTGATTCTCCATATCATCAAGATCCGAGGGTTTATATAGACGAGCGAAATTTCCTATAACATTAATTTCTTTCACAGAGTCGAACCCCGCGCAAACTAGTGGTCTATTCGAAGCAACCGAATCAAAATATTTTAGGTGTACAATTAAATTAGAATATTCATTGTTTTTATCAGGACAAACGACCACATTGGCCATCTACTGAAGGGTGTATAGCTTTTCATAGGGTTGCCTGCCTAACTGGATCACACTTTCTTTTATATTTAGTTCGTCAACAAGAGTATCAACAGAAACTTGATTGAACCCATCACCAATTAAAACAAGTTGTATGCCAGTGATCTGTTTTCTTAATTTTGAAAAGACATAAATAAGATCATGAACGCCACCAATATCCTTATAACCACCCGCAAAAAATACAATAGGTTTTTCAGTGTCAATTTTATAAAGAGAAATAATCTCCTCATAATAAACTGGATCAAACTTCGAACTCAAGCATCTGGCATTAGCTGCATTGGGAATTACAAATGCGGTTTTATTTTTAAAAGTAGTATAACTTTCATTAAAATAACCCTTCATTGCTTTTGATGCAAAGATGTGTCCACTAGCTGCAGAAAGAACCTTTTCGTCGTGTTTTTTTGCGACAAATAACGACAGAATTTTTATTATTACGCTATTAAATCTTTTGTATTTTAGTTCCAGGGTTGATACGCCATGAATATCATTTATATACGAATCTATTAAGCCTTTTTGAAAAAATAATAACCTAAGCTATTATCAAGATATTCACAAAAAACAAGATCACTTTCTTTCTGTAGTCTATTATTAAGTATATTTTCAATGGCTTTAAGTTTTGTACTAAATAACAGTGTCGTAACGAATAAAGGTAAAAAGGTTAATGTGAACTGAAGCACCCTTTTATCGAATGATGAAAATGCTATTCCTATGTGATGGTGATTTATTCCTGTCAAATATTGGGTGTTTGAAATTACTGTGACTTTCCGATTTTCTTTAAGTATATCAATTAAGCTGTTAATCCTAATTGATCCTCCTCCAGAAGAAGTTAAATCACGTAAAGTAAATATGGTTATTGGATTCACATTCGGCCCGGCGACTACGATAGATTATGGACTATTTAAATGAAAGCAGCTCAAACTTGAGGAGTTGAGTCCTAATGAACTATTAATTATCTAATATGTGTCGATAAACAGCTCTGTAGGAATCAGTACCACTCTCCAGTGAGAAAATATCTTCTGCTACTCTTCTACAACGATCACTTAGCTCTGGGTCTTTCATTAATATGGACAGCTTTTTAAATACCTGATCCAGGTCTTTTTTAGACCGTCTCTTAGCTAAAACTCCAACGTGATATATCCTCAATGATATGAGCTATATCCCTAATTACGCCTTAAGCCACAAAGACTTGCGGCCTCGGCCTGACCAGGCCCCTGAGGTCTTATCAGGGTTACGACACTTAGGCTCAACTTTCTTCTGCCGTAGCAATCTAACTTTATGCTACTGGCTTTTTTCAGGCCCATTAACTCTATTACTGACATACTCACCGAATAAGCAATTTTATCATCCTGCTCACGAGCTTCTTTAATTTTGATTTGCCACTTTTATTCGACCATCGCAGCAGCCTGAGCCTGCGGTTTTTTTAAGCTCTTTAATACTCAGTGATTCGAGATGAATAGTCATAGGGCTCCTGATTTTTGATTGAATGTTAAATATATTAATGAGTTATCAATATATTCTGCCTGCTTTATTTCGTTGAATTCCATTATTGACAAGTGGTTCTGAATTGCGCTCTAGTAACACCAGATATTATACCAAACGACTTTGCGGGATGCCTTCATTTGTAATCCCCCGTTTTTTAAGCCTCCGTTTGAGTAGAGGGTTGTACTGCCTATGGCAACAGGATGGAATACAAGAGATGCCTCGCTCTATTTTGGGCTTGATAGACCAGACATTGGTAGAAAATAATAGCTATTAGAATGGTGACCTTACCACTAAGATGAGACAGACTGTGTTAAATCACTCAATGAGCAATCGCTCAAGATGGGCCACAATGCGTTCCATAGTCTTGTCATCCCACAGTGGAGGGTTGATACCAATTTCCAGCTGGCTTGATAGCAGCACAGGATTGGTACCGATCAGCTCATTGGTGCCCATGGTGATGGTTTCAGGGCGCTCGGTATTATCGCGCAGCGTCCGACAGGGCCCCCATCACAGTAGTTTCCTCAGTGATGCCTCCAGAGTCAGTGATCACCATACGGCCTTTCTGACCAAGTAATTGAACTCCAAGTAGGGCTGTGGATCCACAAGCTGAAAATTTCGTAGGCACCTCACCCAGATTAGGCAGAGTTTTTGCTGTCCGAGGATGAACTGAAATACCACTGGTAAATCACGAGCCGACTCATTAATAGCAGCTAAAGGTTGAGCAAAACTGTCACTCCTATCAACATTGGACGGGCGATGTAGCGTGATCAAAATATACTCACCAGCCTGCAAACCTAGGGGTCAAAAACTCAGGCTTTTGTAAGCGCGGCATATTGACCAGCAAAGTATCAATCATCGTATTGCCTACGAAAAAGATTCGCTCATCCACTACCCCACTTTGCGTAGATTCTCGTTGGCCACCTCACTGGTAGTGTAGAAGCAATTAGTGATGCTATTGGTCACCATTCGGTTGATCTCTTCAGGAATACTCCAGTCACCTGAGCGAATACCCACCTCCACCTGTACCACTGGAATAAAGAGCTATTGGGTTGCAATAGCACAAGCAACTGTCGAAGTAACTTCCCCCACCACCAGGCACAACTGTGTTGGCGCCTCAAGCAGAAGCTGTTCATAACGAGTCATAATCGCGCCGGCCTGTTCTGCCTAGGTCCCTGAGCCCACTTCTAAGTTCTTATCCGGCTGTGGAATCCCCAACTGCTCGAAGGCGAGTTGAAGTGCTGACCTATATGAACAGATCGTAAGCGCAGAGACCCAACATTGGCTTCGTGAGCTTATATTGCCTTGATAATGGCTGCCACCTTGATGAAATTGGGGCGAGCACTGGCAATGATGTCAATTAGCATTTATGAGAAGCAAATGTAATACCAGCTTGCTCCAGAGCAGGTAGATACTGTAGAGAGCGTAAGCGACTACTAGCCCCCATACGGGAGTACTTTGAAAATAGGATTACATTCAAAACTCAATCCCACAAGGAGTTAAAGGCGAAGTAAATCAAAAGAAAGGCATCAGCGTTGTTTAGCACTTAAAATATCATCGTATAGCTTGTGATAAGCCTTAGTACCAGTATGAAGTGAGAATATCTCCTCCGCAGCTCTCCGACAGCGGGATGGGAGATCCGAATCATTTAATAAATCATCTAGCTCTCTTAGAGCCTTCATCATTTGTTCAGGCTTGGGGCCATCAACTATAACACCGACTTTATGACTTCGAATTATCTGAGCCACATCTCCCACACCTTCATTGGCTACAACTGGTAAACCGCTACCAAGTATTTCACCCATACGTGTTGGAGAGCTGCCTAAATAACTCAACATATCAAAAAAACTGACCAAGTTAATCCATAGATATATGAGATAAAGCTCTGTGATAGCTGTCAGCGCTGGCTTGTAGGGAAAAATTAGCTTCACCAATTTCACGGCAGTGTTCACGTAAGCTGGCACGATAAGGTAAAACCTGGTCAACGAACCAATTAGCCACACTTCTCAGTTCATGCTCATCCAAAAACTCTAACAAGAAGCCAGCCTTCTTATCTATTGAGTCAGTATCACCTATTCCATTAGTAGCGACCAATGGTAATCCGCATAAAAGATACTCACCAAGTTTAATTGGAGCTACGCCCTGCATAGAAAAGCTAGTCTTTCTAAATGCTAGGCCTAAATCCGCACAAGCAAGATAAGCTGGCACCTCATTTGCAGCGAAACTTTTTATAGTAATGCTTTCAATTAAATGCGACCAATTCTCCAACTCTTGATGAATGATCTCTGGCGAACCAGTTAAAATTAAGAAATGTGCGGTTGGTTGCTTCTCAAGCACAAGCTCGAAAAGATGAAGCATTGCAGTGACGCAATACTGAGGCCCAATAGAGCCAGCATAGACTAAAAGCGGGACATTAATCTCAATACCTAAACTCTCACGCGTACTCGCACGGGTATCCTGCGTTCCCGGATTAAATAATGACATATCTCGACCATTAGTAACTGCATAGAACTTTTCTTGGCTTGTACCTGCACCTGCTCGAGCTAAAAGAATATCAGCAGCTTTTGTAGATCGAACCAGGACTGTATCTGCTCGCCGTACTGCCTGGGCTTCAATATCGCGTAGCAATCTATAGATAGGACCTGAAGGAGAAAGCCCCGCGAAATCGACTCTCTCATCTAATGCTAAACCATCACTATCAAATACAAACTTAGTCTTGAGCCCCCGCAAAGCAAGCAACGTACTTAATGCTGGCAAGTTACTACGGGGTAAGACCATATCAATATTATTCTTAAGAATAGCTTTCCGAATATGACGGCACCCTGTTATTGCGGTGAATAAACTACCTAATGCCACAGGTTTTCTAAGAATTGATATAGACTCATAACTGCAGCCAGCCTCAAGACTTGCTTTTTTTCTTGTTGAAATAATTGTTTTATCAGCCCAAGTAAACTGTAGGACATGAAAGTGGAAACCAACTTCATTTAGCTTCTTAAAAATTGGAAGAAAAAGCCCCTCCAAATAAGATGACTGAGGGCCATCCCAAGTAACAAAAAGAATATTCAACGCTTGACCTTTTCTAGTTCACTTATATAAAGCTTTTCTAGCTCTACCATATATGACGCTGGATCGAAACGATCTTTAACTGACTCACGCCCTCGAATACCAACCTCAATCAATTTACTCCCTGGCAAGCTGGATAGTTTAATTAACTTACTAGCTAGGGTTACTGAATCAGTTTTATCTACTAACCAACCTGTTTCTCCATCGCGGATTATTTCAGGTGCGCCGCCAACAGCAGTGGCAAGCACAGGAACTGCACACCCCATAGCTTCTACTAGAGCTAAACCAAATCCTTCTGAAATGGAGGGCTGCACGTAAAGATGGCACTGACGTACAAAATGTGCAGGATTATCTTGGAAACCATGAAAAATAACTCGTTCACTAAGACCTAGTCCTGATGCTAACTCTATAAGCGGATTTTTCTGGCTACCATCACCAACAAAGCACAATTCAGCATCTGTACCTTCGTTTACTAGAATAGCTAATGCTTCAACTAAAGCTAAAGGGTTTTTTACTGGCTCCAACCGTCCTACAAAACCAATTCTAAACCTACCCGAGGGTATATCTTCCACGCACCGGGCTTCAGGAATAGCGACTGGATTGTAAACTCTTATCGCCTTGTGTACAGGAACTTCGCCAGTTTCAATAAGCCAATTAGTCACTGCATCAGATATACCAACAACTTTATTAGCAAATAGGTAACATAACTTAAATAACAATTTAGCTCTAAAACTATGATTAGGTATGCCTATTTCCTCGCCGATACGGACAGGCACTCCAGCTAGCCAGGCAGCTATTAAGCCATGAAAGTTAGCTTCAGCTCCTCGTGTATGTACAATATCTGGGCGGATCTTTTTGAACTCTCTATATAAAGATAATATGACTTTAGGTGACGGTATCGTAGGCTTCTGATTTAACAAAATCACTTCATTGCCTTCTAGTTTAATTTTTTTTGCGGCATCACCACCTTGATAAACGGCCAGAAATAAATATTTAACTACACTAGTTTGAGAGTTTCGACTAATTATAACAGCACGACTCTCCACCCCGCCAAAATCTAAGGATGTAAAAACGTTATACACTTTAAAATTTTCTTTCATCATATTTTTTAACATTCTGATCTTTGATCCAAGTCAGCCCACTCTACAAGTGTAATATTGGCTGACAGAGGCTTAACGGGATGAGGTGCAGTGAGGGCAGAATTTGAACTGTAAAAGTCGTTTAGCTATATTCTTGTTTTCACCGTGCAGCCAAAGAACATTTTGATAGCTCGCCCAGAGCAATGATTAGATCACTTCGCATATAAACAGTGTCAGAAACTTATTAACCTTCCGCTTTTTTTTGACAGTTTGATTGTAAGAGTTCGACGGGACATTTACACGCGTGTACTAGGTTTGTTGATTTGTGCTATAGTTTTTTATTCCAATTTACCAGCCGCAATACGAACTACGACTACTTGTTCGAGTCGAGATGGCGTTACAGCTTTCTTATGAACTTGAGTTACAGGAGAGCATCTCAGTAAGCCTCTTTGATCTGAGCTCACTGAGTTGCTTCTCGTATTGTTCGGCAATGCCTATAGGATTACACCTCAGTGCGTTTCCCATGTCTGCCACAATATCGCTCACTGAGCTCTCGATCTCAGCATGTGTGAGATCATATTCCCTAGCTATTTTCGGGACAGCTGTCTATCCACGGTAAACTTGCTTTATTAACTCAGCCTTACGCGTTGCTGTCCATCACCTGATTTCAGGATCTTGAATCATTGTAAATCTCCACAATCGTGGCGAATTTACCATGTGCAGTTATTCACTGGGTCGTTACAAGTAACTTAGCCTTACAATTTATCGTCCGTAGATTCATTTTTGGTTGACTCAACATTAATAATAGCGCAACAATCGAAGCAACTAAGTCATGAGCTGTTATTCAATGAATCGCTAAGATCGACCAAAAATGGTTCGTAACTTCTAAACAATTACCTTCTTAAGAAAGTATGTTCTCTGTCGTTAGTGCTTTTTTGTTATTGATGTTAATCTTTATTTAAGAAGTAATTTTCGATAGAATCATAAGCAATATCATTTCCAATTCGTACTAATTTATAATAATTAAGAGGCTTATCAAGAATATGATATTTAAGCCTAGCTAAAACTCCTTTTACAATAGGCCAATTGTAATTTCCTAAACCATCATTGTGGTGAATGAAATTAATTTCTTCTAAAGCGTCAGGTACAACCAAGACTTTTAAAGCACTCAATTTACATATTTTTGAATACCATAGATCGTCTGCAGTTGGTGCTACTTTTAAATAGTCAAAATTATCAATTAATTCATGAGAGAACCAGTTTCTACAAAGAACAGCACCACCACCATATGTAACAATCCAATCACCATCCATCAACTTTTTTTTTGTAACAATAGGCCAAAAAACATATCCCGTCAGCATATTAAGGGAGTTTTTCTTTTGACCCCTCACCCTAGCAGCATGAATAACTTTTTTAGTTGGGTCAAAGTCTTCTAGCAGTTTTCCAAGCCAATTACTTCCATATAAAATATCATCATCAGCAGTAACAATAATATCAGAGCCATAAGCGTTTTTAAGTGTTGGCATAAGTTTACGGTACGGTCCTGTATTTCTTACCCTTCTTATTTCAACCATTTCCTTATGATAGGAGTCAAAACCTTTCGTTAAAATAGAGAGCAATTCGCTGTCGCTGTAGTTGATACCGTCATCTCTTAAATATGGCTCTTCAGAAATATTCAAAACAACCTTGGTGGGTGATACTTCTTGTGTGACCAAAGAAAAAATTGTCGCTCTACACAAAGATAGACGCTTTGAGGTCGTTGTTAATGTTACTATTATACTTCTCACACTAATCCCTTAATTTATAATCTATCTATCAATATATAATCCTGATAGTAAACTTTTTCAATAATTCCAATTGTATCCTCACTAAAACTAGACTCTAACTTAGCAATAGATTTATTCACATGTGGTAATACACTTTTAATACCAAGCTTATCAGCCACAAACTTAAAGTCTTCATCAATATTTTCATAACTTCCTAAAAAATCTACTTTTATATCTCCAGACCAATCACAAAGATACCAACTTTGCGGTCTAAATATATGATGATTTGTCATAAACCCTGAAAGTATCTCCTGCTCCACAAAAGATTCAAAGTTTTTATACTTTCTCAAGTAATTTGCGACGAGCATGTCATCAGCTTGCTTATTACCGCCATTTCGCAAATATGTATATCCTGAAACCAATCTATCGACAGGGTTCCTGATAAAAGAAAATTTATAATATTTATTATATTTATTCGGGTTAGCTGTTTTATAGACCCACCAAGGCAAATGCTTTCTTCCAGCTTCTGGCTCACCCAAAGCATATCGAATAGATGTTCCCGCAGCTTTGGGAATATGTATAAAAATAAACCTCTTAGAATTTGAAGCCTTTGTAAATGGGTAAATTATTTTATTCTGATAAGCATCATTTAATTTAGCATTAATCTTGTTTAGATAACTCAATTTCATTGCCTGCTTCGCTACTTAATCAAAATTATAAAACTAAGGAAATCACATTAAGTCTTATGTAAACTAAATACGACAAAACACAATTCCAGATCAAAACACTTACACTAATACCAATTGCCGCACCTAGAGCCCCATATTGAGGTATCAATAAACCACACAAAATGATGTTAGATAATAAACCAATAATATGACCTTTTAAAGCATCATTAGCGTAACCACTCATCGAAAGCAAATACCCCACAGACCCAAAAAACACATTAATTAATTGAGCAAGAGCTAAGATAATCATTGGATAATAAGACATAGGGGCATAGTCGGCGCCAAATACTATATCGATCAACCTTTCACCTGCTAATATTAGAATGAAGCATATTGGCAAAGCAATACAAAAGGCTCCTCTTGCTGACTGCTTGGCAAGCCTTTGCAATCCATTTCTATCTTTTGACTGAAACGATCGTACAATATGAGGTGCGATTATAATATTGACGAGCGAAAGCGATAAGGCAACAAAGGTTGCACCTCGATCAGCTATTCTTAGGGCAGCTATTTGATCATCCGAACTTAACAAGCCTAAAACAACAATGCCAATCTGTGAATTAAATGTGCCAACCAAAGCCAATAGTGTAAAAGGTATCAAAGCTGGAACCCATGCTTTTAGCTTATATTTCGCCGATGAAAACTTTTTTTCTAATGGTTGTAGACAATAAAAGATCCAACTTGCTATTAAAAATACGACACCAGCAATTAACACTTGGCTCATAATTGCTGTTTTAACATTAAGAAGGTTAAGACTAGATAATATAAAATAAGTGATAATTACTAGAATAGGTTGGATCAACTGGCTTGGGGTTTCTGAAAATATAGGCTTCCCTAAACCCTTAATTGCACCATCTCTAATCGCCCCTAGCCCCTGAAATAAAATCATAAATATTGCAATACTGAGTAGCTTCCATTTATTTTCTTCTGGAATTACACTTGTAGTTGTATTAATTAAAAAGTATAGGCCAATAATGGCTAAGGAAGATATCAATACCCATAAATGTGCTGTATGCAATACACCACGATAGAGTGCCCAGTTTTTTTGGTTCAAATATGCAGCTATCTCTCTTGTTAACAACTGAGGCAAACCGGCTGAAACCGGCAAAACTATGATGGCGACTAACGACATTATAAATGAATATTGACCAAAACTTTCAGGCCCCAACTCACGAGCCAGAATAACACTGGTCATTAAGCTCAATGGGATAGAAAGAAGCCTAACTGCGCCTAACCCAAAAAAGCTTTTAACTAATGAGCTCTTAATAATCAATCTTTTTTCTTCTCAACATCAGCATATAAAAGGCTTATCTTTATAAGTTTCGCGACGTGAATAATTATCTGTAGATCGTTTTCTGCTGATTGTCTAAGTCGATCACATTAAATACAAAATTAATTAAGTCTTACCAGTAGTCATAATTGACAGTTTAAAATGATGTAGATCAGCTAACAAGCCCTGTCAGACTCACGATTTTTATTTAATCCTGCCACTTTTCGACTCTGTTTTAACATAACTTATAAGATACTAAACCGGATAAAACCAGAAAGCTCTATAATTCAGTAGCCGGTTAACTTTGCTTTTAAAACATGTTGGCTATCTTGTAAATTCAAAGCCATCGAATTAATTTCTCTTAAAGCCGAAGGTCAGATGCCTCAGCCGGCAACAGGTACTTTAGGTCGTATAACACGTGATCTGTCCTACCTAAAGCTCGTATACCTACGGCTCCCATCGCTCTGAACTGCTCGTGGGCCACGGCTAATAGGATACCTTCATAAATACCCTGATCTGGCTCTTCGATAAGCTTGATGCCGTATTCCGCTTCCGCGTCTTGCGGATTCGCCCAGGGGACGTACACATCAACTTCAACGTTGTAAGCTCGTAGCTCTTCGATCACATCTACAACTCGAGTGTTGCGCAGATCTGGGCAGTTTTCCTTAAAGGTCAGGCCGAGTACCAATACTCGAGAGCCTTTCACTGGCAACTCTTGGTTTAGCATGGCCTTAACCAGCTCGCTGGCGACAAACTTGCCCATGCCATCGTTAATACGCCGTCCTGCCAAAATTACATCTGGGTGGTAACCAATGGCCTCGGCCTTGTGAGTTAAGTAGTAAGGATCGACCCCAATACAATGACCGCCCACCAGTCCTGGCCTAAAGGGTAGAAAGTTCCACTTAGTGCCTGCAGCTTGAAGCACTTCTTCAGTGTCGATGCCAAGCTTGCTAAAGATCATCGCTAACTCATTTACTAAGGCGATGTTCAAGTCACGCTGAGTATTTTCAATTACTTTAGCCGCCTCAGCCACGCGAATACTGCTGGCCTTGTGGGTGCCAGCAATGACAATACTGGCATAGAGCTGATCTACAGTCTCGGCTACCTCGTGAGTAGAGCCGGCGGTAACCTTCATGATATTAGTCACCCGGTGCACCTTGTCACCTGGGTTGATGCGCTCGGGACTGTAACCGGCAAAGAAGTCTTGGTTGAAGGTAAGGCCAGATACCCGCTCCAGTACCGGCACGCACTCCTCTTCCGTACAACCGGGATAGACCGTGGACTCGTACACCACAATATCGCCCTGCTTAAGTACCTTGCCAATCGTCTCACTCGCCGCGCGTAATGGACGTAAGTCCGGCTGTTTGTGGCGATCGATAGGAGAAGGCACCGTGACGATATAAATAGTTGCCTGACGCAGATCGTCAGGATCTGAGCTAAAACTTAACTGTGATGCTTGGCTAAGTTCATCAGAACTGACTTCCTGAGTGAGATCGTTCCCAGCTTGCAACTGAGCGATACGCTGAGCATTAATATCAAAGCCGATCACCGGCCGCTGCTTACCAAATTCCAAAGCCAGCGGCAGGCCAACATAGCCAAGGCCGATTATTGCTAAAGTCATGTGATGTACTTGCCTTCTTCTAGCTTGTTCTTGTGCAGCATTCGTATAAACGTAGATACAGGCCTAGCCATTACCGCCTGACTGCCCTACTTCCGTCTGCAATGCCTCAATCTCCGCCTTCAGCGCCTCATACTCCGCCAGCTTGCGCTTCAAAAAACGTGCAGTAAGTACAGTCTTAGCCTTTACCCCACTCGGTGTAAGCAGGTAGCTGTACTTCAGCTTATTCGAGTTGCGACTGAAGTTATCCATCTTCACCCAGCCCTTCTGCACCAAAGCCTTCAGGCAATAGTTTAGCCCACCCAAGCTAATACCCAACTCCCGAGCCATCTGCCGCTGGCTGATATCAGGATTATCCTGCAGCAAACGCAGTACCTTCAGGTGCTGTTCAGAGTCAGTGGTGGACATATCAGAGATGAGAATGGGTTCTATTTACTGGCGAAAACCAGATAATCGTGCAGGCTACCGCACAACATGCACTGAGTTAGTGGACGCCGTGTAGTTAAAAATTGTAGCTTGATGGCGCAAAGCAAGGCCCCGCGTTCAAGACCTGAACACTATAATGATGTCGAGCGATTTTACAAGACTTGAGGCGCGCTTGAGGTAAAGTTAAGGGCTTTGGAAGAAAGGCTGCACTTCTCAGGCTAGATTGTGTTTGAGCCTGACAATTTAGTACCCACGGCGTAGCAGCGCGCTCAGTAAGTAGCCCCAAACTGGCGAATAGCGCTGAGCACTATAGATGAAAAGGTGCTTGCCAGAGAGCAAGCACCTTGTGAAGACTCCAATAGAGTTTATGCTGGCTGTGGCTTAGATAAGAAAGCTTTCCAAGCTCTGCCCTTGATCTAACTTCGCCTGAAGCCACAAAGGCTTACGGCCTCGGCCTGCCCAAGTCTCAGAGGGGTTTTCAGGGTTGCGATACTTAGGCTCTACTTTCTGCCGTGGCGATTTAGCTTTGCCACTGGCCTTTTTTAGGCCCATTAACTCTTCAACTGACATACCCACCGAGTCAGCAATTTGCCGAACCTGCTCACGAGCTTCTTCAATTTTAACTTGCCGCTTTTGCTCAACCATAGCAGCCGCCTGGTCCTGCAGTTTTTTAAGCTCTTTAATACTCAGTGATTCAAGATTAATAGTCATAATGCTCCTGGTTAAAGATTGTATTATAAATACGTTAATGAATTATCAATATACTCTACCTGCTTTATACCGAGGCAGTCATTTATTGATAAATGGTTTCAGATTGCTCTGTAATTACGCTAGATAGTATACCAAACGCCTTTGTCGGATGCTTTCATTCTCAGAGACTATAGCTGTTGTAGCTTTTTTACCCGATAACAAAACACAGTAGTCTCCTGCTGTTACCGGGCTTCCGTGCTTAAGGCATCACCTTTGCATTTGGCACCCAATACTCCACTAGCTTTCACATCAAAAGCAGCGCCGTCAACAGCGTCTTCGCCTTAAACCACTCGACGTGAGTAAATAGCTATATTTCAGCTTATTCGAGTTCGACTGAAGCTATCCACCTTTACCAGCCCTTTTGCACCAGGGCCTTCAGGCAATATAGTTCAGCACACCCAAACTAATATCTAACTCCCAACCATCTGCTACGGCTGATATCAAGATTATCCTGCAGCAAGCGCAATACCTTCAGGTACTGTTCAGAGTCAGTGGTGGACATATCAGAAAAAATAAGAATAGATTTATTTTCTGCCCAAAACCATATAATCATGCAGGCTAGCGCAAGATTTGCAGCGCAATTGGCGCAAATCGTGAGGAGAGTTTAATAAGATAGCTGAACTAAAGGCACAGCGTTCAAGAGGTTAGCACTATAAAGATTTTGGGGGGCTATGCATGGTTGGTCTGCCTTGTTTTTGGTAAAGAGAAATGCTTATTAGGTTAAGCAATACAGTCCACCGAGAGTGAACAGACTGCTAAATCATCAAGTGAATAACTGCACCGCCGAAGTATAACTAGCACCAGCAGTTATTCACAGCGTCATTAAACCCATGTCCAATTCACCACTGGGCCACCACAGATATTAAGATATCATGTTTTTTTTAAAAAATTTAAATCAAAGTTATTTTTAAAACTCATCACTGCTTCCCGAAGAGACATATAAAACATTTTCTTATCATATTGGAACAAATTATATAGACGAATAAACCGATTGAATAGGCCACTCTTATAGTGAATGTTTTTTTATGCCTAAACGTTTTTATATCAAACATTACTAAATTCTTTGCTCGCCCAATGTTTCTTTTCTTTTCTTTAACAGCGCAGCCACTTTCGAGATAAAAGTTTAAAGTGCGTAGCACTTCAAGCATATGTTTAGGGTTATCGACGGCTAAAACAAAGTCACTTTTCCTACTAACATTGTTTTCATGAACCCTACAAAACACTAGAGGCTTAGCTAGATATTTAATACTTCCAAGCAAAATTGCTCGTAGAGGGAGAAGTCTATCTTCATTTATAAATTCGGTTGGATAGAGCCATGGCTGGCTAAAGCACTCTTTTCTATATGAGTATGTTGCACCGGTCCCTACTCCACCACCACCCTTTACAATATCAGATAGTGTAATTGATACATTTTTTATCCAACTTCGGTGTATTATTTTTTTATTTCTACAAAACCTATAGCCCTCAGAAAAAACAGCGTATGTATTAATATCATAACATTGCGCTAAACTAGAGACTCTTTGACTTGAGCTAATATCGTCGCCAGCAGCCATCACAATTATATCACCATTGGAAAGGCTAGAGACCTTCTTAATATGGCCACCGATTCCAAGGTTTCTATCATTTTTATTTAAAATAATACGGTGAGGGCCAGCATAACTCTCAACCATCTCTGTCATTACTTCAAAGGTTCTATCGCCTGAACAATCATCCGACAAAATAATTTCTAAGCTGTCATAATCTTGCCCGAGTGCGCCCTCAACTGCTTCCCTGACAAACCTTTCCTGATTGTAAGCGAAAAGAGCAAAGGTGATTAATGGTTTATTGGTACCTAACATAATTTGAATTCTATGGAAATATTAGGTAAACCATACCATATGAATCTAGTCACTGCTTTGCTAAAAAACTTCGAATAAATTATATGCACTGCCCAACTCATGCAACTACTCGATTAACTTCTACTCCACTAAACTTGCTGTGCAATTAGAGATCGTGTCGAATGAGATAGATAACTTGTGACAAAAGCCTTGAACACTGTCTCGGACATAAACTCCCTCGCTGTCCTGCCGATATATTGGTCATTATTTTGATCATTTATTGTTAAATTTTCATCCTAACAAGCAAGACAGGCTTAGCTAAGAGCTTGCCAACATCGTGGCTCTATTATCAATAGAATGTTCTTTAAATTGCAGTATCAACCTAAAGAGGGGGGATTAACTCATTAACTATACATACTTATTTCTATAACCATTAAGGAGTCGATTTCTCGCATCAATAATTTTTTGAGTAAGTCGAAAACCTAAGAGCGCATAAATTAAGCGATATGAGGTGGACCAGTATCTTCTATAGTCCCTGGACAGACCTTTAGCCATGGCTAGATAGCTCTTATAATCCTCCCCTCGCAAATACTGTTTTCCGGCTATCGACCAATACTTTAATGCTAGGGCAGCTTTTACGTCACCTGTACTTTTCTTTGAAAGCTTTTCTTCTGTCATTTCTAGTTTGGTTACTTCATATAAGTGATTATTAAGCGCCCCTTCTCTTTTGATGGATATTCTATCTAGGGATTGGTGGATCCTATAGTTAAACACCGCAAGAGGTTGATGATGAAAAATAAAACCTTCTGATGATAACCTAATGTGTAGGTTCCACTCTTGACTGCTTTGAAACCTAGTATCAAAACCACCAACATGATCAAGCATCGACCTCCGGTGCAGAGGAGTCGATGTCAAAATGTCATTAATTATCAAGTGCGCTGTTTGATCCCCATCACCAATAAAGGTATTTGTATATTTCTTTTTAGCCTCTCTTAATAAATAATAGTCTCCATATACAATATGCTTATCGCTCAAGGCTTCTGACAACTCAACTTGCTTTGAAATCACGTTCGGCTCAAGAAAATCATCCGAATCTAGAAACTTAATATATTTACCGCTACTACTTATAAAGCCTTTATTTCTTGCGCTGCAAGCACCAGAATTAGGCTGCGTATAAAAATAAATAGTTTTAAACTGCTTTAAAATATTAAGAGTTCCATCTGTTGATCCATCATCAACAGCAATGATTTCAATATTTTCATAATCCTGAGAAAGAACACTATCAATACACTCTGATAGATATTTTTCCGAGTTATAACAAGGAATTATTACAGACACCAAAGGTAACTTTGATAGGCTTCTTTTTTGAATCATTAGTTTTAATCAATAAATAGATATCAAGCTTGAGATAAATCTTTTATAAAAACTTAACGAGTTATTAGTCATATCGGCTTAGGTTTCCAAGTTGATAATAAAATTTCACGAGAAACCCCATATGAACACTTAGAAAAAATAGCGCCAACCTCTTATTGAATGACAAACCTTTGCACTTTGTTAATGCCCTATCTCCAGGCTTAAAATCGTTTACACCGTGTTTAGTTAGTTGCAGCAACTCCAAAACCCTTGATTCACGCTTGACCTCGCAAATAAGGGCATCGGGTACCTCGCCACGATACATGTCACATATTATATTGGTAACTTTTTTAACTGAGTTAATAGATTCCAATGAAAATCTTGATGTAGCCGAATTTTTATGCCGTTGGTAAATATATGTAAGCACAGGCGTGAAAGCGATCTTATATGCACCCCGTCTAAACATCTTAGCTAACAATAGCTTATCTTCCATAAAGTTGATACCTGGCTCGAAGTGAATGCTATTGTACAAGTCCTTTTTAATTAGCTTATTCCATAATCCAGCATGATACTTTCCAGTAAGCACTCCCTGGACAAAGCCCTTGTAGGACTCGTCTAAAGGCGCATTGACTATCAAGTCCGATCTTTTGGTACGTTCCAAATAGCTACCAACGACTATATCTGCACCAGCTTCCATCTGCCTACGAACCAAACTCTCGATTGCATTTTCGGGAAGCAAGTCATCAGAATCAGCATGGATTATCAGTTCACCATTTGCAGCATCAACACCTGCCTGCCTTGCCGATGCCACACCAGAGTTTCTTTGCGTTATCAACAAAGCGTTACGGTGGCGCCTCGAGAAATTTACGGCTAAACGTTTAAACTCTTCACGGGAACCGTCATCAACGAGCACCACTTCGATGTTGGAGTATGTTTGGCTTTCAATGCTCTCCAAAAGCTGTGAGAAGCAAGCATCTGGATTATAAAAAGGCACTATTATAGAAACTAATGGAAAGCTCACTTAGCCCATCCAGTGATGAAGAGTTTCGTCACAGCCATTTTTCCTTTGTTCTCTTCTTTGTGGAACCACCTACTGTGGCGCAATCACGATCTGCTGATATTCAGCCATATATGTGCTCTGATTAAAGCTTAAGCTCATCACTATGCTTCTGGACAGATAATACAGCAGGCTTCTATCCAACTAACAAGTCAAGCACCCAACCCTCCAAAAACAGTACATTTCTGTAACTTAAACAATCCACTCGAGCTTGCTATTATTACATGTTGTCCATGTTGTCCATGTTGTCCAACCCATAGCACTGGAGTAAGGCTTGCTTTTCAACCCACCACTACTTGAGCTGCTGGTTCTAGCTGTATTCTTTAGCTATTTCTCCCTCAAAGCTAGCCATGCCTCGGGGCTGCTGGACAATCCAGACCAGCGCAAGCTGCATGACGGCCTGATTCCCTTGGCTGGTGGGCCGGCGATTTTTCTGACCTTTGCTACGGCTGCCCTGCTCTTTGATATGCCCACAGCAACGACTGGCCTGATACTCTACAGCACGGTGTTTGCAGTGGGCCTGTTTGACGACCACTCCAATGCCTCGGCTATCTTACGCCTGATCATTCATTTAGTCTGCGGGGCCTTGATGGCAGTGCTCTGCGGAATAGTCATTACTAACGTGGGCAACCTGCTGGGCTTTGGCAATATCCCCCTGCTGATGTTTGCCGTGCCTCTGACTGCCTTGGCATTTGCGGGGCTGACCAATGCTTACAATATGATTGATGGCGTAGATGGCTTAGCCAGCGGCTTGGCCTTGGTGCCCTTGGCTATTGTGGTGACACTTATCATCCAACACCAGTCGATGATGCCGATGCCTCTGATCGCCTTGGTGATTGCTCTGTTGGTGTTCATGCTATTTAACTTGGGGCCCAATACTAAGCTGCTATCCAAGATGTTCCTCGGTGATAGCGGCAGCAGTCTGCTGGGCTTTATCATCTGCGCAGTGCTAATTTACCAATCCTAGGGCCCAGATGCCCTAATCCGGCCGGTGGCGGCTTTGTGGTTAGCGGCGGTACCCTTGATCGATATGCTCACCACCGTCCTGCTGCGCCTACGGGCAGGCTTGCACCCGATGAAGCCGGATCGCCGGCATTTGCATCACACCCTGATGGATATCGGGCTCAGTGCACGGCAAGTGACTGCCGCCCTGCTTAGCCTGAGCCTAGTGCTTGGGCTATTTGGTATATGGATCAGTGAGATATCAGAAACCCTGTCCATGCTGCTTTACTGCGTTTTGTTCCTTGCTAACTGTATGTATATCTTTAAGACGCGGCGCAGCCTCGATGCTGGCCCAGACAAGGTGCCCGTATGACTTGGCTGGTGGTCTATACCAAGCCACAAAAAGAACAAGTCGCCGAGCATCAGCTCAGCAATCAAGGCTTTAATACCCTGCTGCCAATGATCACCCAGCGCAAGCGAGTGCGGGGTAAGTGGCAGGATGTGCGCGGCGCCCTCTTCCCGCGCTATTTGTTTATTGAGGTAGCTCTTGGCACCCAGTCCATTGCCTCGGTGCGCTCTACCATTGGCGTGGTGGATGTACTACGCTTCGGCCAGCAGCCGGCCACAGTGCCAGATACAGTAATTAACTACCTCCGGCAGCAGCAAGCGGCACTTGAAGCAGGCAGTGAGGCGAATGCTTGGCCGCATAAACCAGGCGACCGAGTAGAAATTTTTGATGGGCCCTTTGCAGGCCTGCAGGGCGTCTATAAGATGGCCAAGAATCAAGACCGCGCAGCACTGTTAATCGAGCTGCTTGGCCGTCAAAATGAAGTTGTGATTGAGCAACAATTTATAGGGCAAGCTGTATAAGCCTATGCGTTTAAAACCTTTACCCCTTGGCTTTTACAAAGTATTAGCCATTCTCTCCCCCTTGGCTATTTTGATTCTGCTAGCCACGCCCGGCGACATCATCTCAGCCGCTATCCGCTGGCTCAGCGACTTACTCTCCCTCAAGCAGGTCGTGAGCAGCTCGCAATTTAGCAACAGCGATAAAGTAGTGCATGCCTTGCTGTTTTTCTTCTGTAGCTATTTTGTGATTCGGGCACAGTTCTTTGACCGCCTACATTGGCGCTGGATTTTTGCACTACTGGTGTTCTACGCCGGCTTTACTGAGCTGCTGCAGTTTCCGATTGCGACCCGCGGCGCCAGTTGGGGGGATTTCGTCGCCGATACCCTGGGCATCGTCCTTGGTATGCTGTGGACCCTAGCGATTCGGCCTAATCAAGTGGTGTTCAAAGCAAGCTCCGCATAAGCCAGAGCCCGCTGCCCGCGGCTAATACGCAAAGCACAGCGCTGGCTAGCATATAGCCCAAGGCGTTAGCGTATTCCCCTGCTTCGATCAGTGTCACCGCCTCCAGTGAGAAGGTAGAGAAGGTGGTAAAGGCGCCGAGAAAGCCCACCATCAACACGCCGCGCCAGTCTGAGTGAATCTGCTGGCGCTCAATAAGCACAAAAATCAAACCAATCGCGAATGAGCCCAGCAGGTTAACGAGCAGCGTACCGATAGGCCAGCGGCCTTCCCAGAGGCTGTGCACCCAGGTGGAGACCAAGTAGCGTGCAGTGGAGCCAGCGGCGCCGCCTAGGGCAATAAACAAAAGATACTTCATGATGGGTAGCGCTTATTGGGGCTTTGGGCATCGAGTTCTTTCAGGTAAGCCAGTTTAGCGCGGATTTTCTGCTCAAGGCCACGCTCGACGGGCTGGTAGTACTGCCGGTCTTGCAGCTCTTCCGGTAAATAGTTTTCCCCGGCGGCATAGGCCTCTGGCTCATCGTGGGCGTAGCGATACTCTGCGCCATAGTTTTCCGCTTTCATCAGTTGAGTCGGTGCATTGCGCAAGTGCAGGGGCACTTCGTAGCTAGGGCTGGCGGCCACTTCAGCGCTAGCTTTGTTGTAAGCTATGTAGACTGCGTTACTTTTGGGGGCGCTGGCCAGGTAAGTGATGGCTTGCGCGATAGCCAGCTCGCCTTCTGGGCTACCTAAGCGTTCCTGTACCTGCCAGGCATCAAGGCACAAGCCCAGCGCCCTTGGGTCGGCATTGCCAATATCCTCACTGGCCATACGCACCACGCGCCGAGCGATATACAGCGGGTCACAGCCGCCATCGAGCATGCGGCAAAACCAATACAAGGCGCCATCGGGTGAGCTGCCGCGTACGGCTTTGTGCAAGGCGCTGATTTGGTCATAGAACAAGTCACCGCCCTTATCGAAGCGGCGCAGTGAAGCCTGTAAGACTTCCGCTAATGTCTCTTCAGTGATCTGACGAGCGCCCTTAGCCTTAGCACCCTCTTCGGGCTCTTCAGCTAAATCGGCAGCAAGCTCCAACAAGTTTAATGCTCGCCTGGCGTCACCATCAGCTTGCTGGGCGATCAAGTGCAGGCAGTCATCATCGGCAGTCGCTGACGGCTCCAGCGCTGCTAGGCCACGGCGCAGCACGCCCAAGAGCTCATCTGCCTCTAGGGAGCGGAGCTTATACACACGCGCCCGGGATAAGAGCGCGTTATTCAGCTCAAAGGAAGGGTTTTCGGTAGTGGCGCCGATAAATATTAAGGTGCCATCTTCGACGTAGGGCAGAAAGGCATCCTGCTGGGATTTATTAAAGCGGTGTACCTCGTCCACAAAGAGCACGGTATCGCGGCCATGGCTTTTGTGTTGCTTGGCCTGAGCAATGGCATCGCGGATTTCTTTAACCCCAGAGAGCACCGCCGAGATTTGCAGAAAATGGGCATCGGCATTGGCCGCAACAATGCGCGCCAAAGTGGTTTTACCCACCCCGGGCGGCCCCCAAAAAACCATCGAGTGCAGCTGGCGCTTGTCGATGGCCTGGCGCAGTGGCTTACCGGGGCCTAGGATATGGGATTGTCCGGCATAGGCTTCGAGATTGTCGGGGCGCAGTCGCGCAGCTAGGGGCTGATAGCCAGCATCGCTTTGCGCGGCAAATAGATCAGTGGTCATGGGTCCTGCAGGCACTTTGCTTCAATTTGCTGGCAAAGGTATCACAAAGGCGCTTTGAGTGACCAAGCATCACAGCAACCAAGACATTCAGTGCGCCATTTACAATTAATCTATTTGGTTGAATTTCTTATTTTTAACCTGATTGGTTTAAACAGGTAAGCCTAAAAAAAGCAACTAGCTCTTTGCCAGACTCTTTCCAGCTATATATGCAAAGGTCATTGCAGGGCCAATGGTGCCACCTCCACCACCATAGAGTGAGCCTGGTGAACCTACTCCAGCACAATTTCCCGATGCATAAAGTCCTTTGATAGGGTTTCCAAATACATCTATCACCTGTGCCTCGCCATTAACGCGGAGGCCACCGCATGTACCTAGATCAGCAGGGCTGATTTCGGCACCGTAAAATGGAGGTTTAGACAATGCACCTAAGGTTCTTTTTGGATCATTGACACCGTAGGTATCATAAAGACTCTCTCCGCGCGTAAAGTCTTCATCAACACCTTTGGTGGCAAATTCGTTGAAGCGCTCTACCGTTTTTTTCAAGCCTTGTTTATCAATCGATAGTTTTTCTGCTAGCTCCTCAAGTGAGTCAGCCTTTATCACCCAGCTTGGTAGAGCCTCATCGACGGTCTTCCCTGCCAACGGATAGTTTTCTCGATATCTTTGATCGAATATATGGTAGGCAGGCAAATTTTGATAGCCGAGCTCCCCCCAATTTTGCCAGCTATGATAAGAACGCCATGTGGAGTCGTAATCTGCCGCCTCGTTGCAAAAACGTTCGCCATAACGGTTGACGGCAATACAGCCTGCATTGCGACGCTCGATTTGAGCATCCAAAGCAATGCCTCCAAGCAATTGACCATTGGCCTGCGCATCGCCTTTGTAGACAGTGATCCCCCACACTTCATTCATATTGCGCAGGTCGGCACCAGCCGCCATGCCCATATGAATGCCATCCCCAGTATTTGTTTCTGCGCCTAATGTGTAAGGTGATGGGCCACGTAAGAAATGCTTCTTCATTTCTGAGTTTCGTTCAAAACCACCGCTGGCCATCAACACGCCATCGCGAGCTGCAATCGTGATCAACTCGCCTTCGTATTCAGCTACTACACCGGTCACTTCACGATGACCTTGTGAGTTTTCTTTAAATAACAAACGCTTGGCGGGTGCCGCGGTTAACAATTGTCCCCCTGCATCTATAAATGCCTGCAATATACTTGTAACAAGCAAGCCACCCGCCATGCTTACACTCGCCTGCACTGGCTCAAGTGAACGCCCTTTAACATTCGAACCTTTCCATTCAGGGTGATAATCAGCGACCTCCCCCATTAATTTTGAGACGCGAAATTTTAGGGAAGTGTTGGCCTCAATAAAATCCACCATATCGGGGCCGTTATCAACAAAAGCGTCAATAATTTCATCACTCGATTGACCTTGTGCTAACTGATTTAAGTATTGCAGAGACATTTCTCGAGAGTCATGCAATCCTTCGCGTTTCATAACACGATTATTGGGTACCCAAAAAACCCCTCCCGACACAACCGTATTCCCACCTGGCGCAGTATTTTTTTCCAATACCAAGACACGCTTGCCGGCCTTTGCTGCAGCCAGCGCAGCCACAAGTCCAGTACCAGAGCCAATGACCACAACATCAACCTCTCGATCCCATTGTTGAGGTCTTGAATACGAGGAGCTAGCAGTTTCAGCCGGCTCATAAGTGCTAGGTGCAGCGACCACCCTCCCTGCACCCAAGGTACTAACAGCGGCAGTTGCCAACAACGAACCTTTGAGAAGGGAGCGCCGATTCATTTGATCATCTTGGTTGGGCATCAAATAACCTCTACTAGCTATTAATTACCTTTACGCCGTTCAAATGGCGAAGTTTGGTTCGCCTATACAACATCTAAACAGGGCTTAAGTTCAAAAAGGACTAAAACTCATAACCAAGTGTCGCACCGTAGCTTCTCTCCCAGCCAATACGAGCTTGGATATAGCCGGGTTCAGTTCCAACTGGCTGACGAGCAATGTCAGTGAAATAATCTTTATCGGCCAGGTTTTTACCCCACAATTTCAAAGACCAGCCACCGGGAAAGTCAAAGCCAAGGCTCGCATTGAATAAGCCATAGGATTCGATAACTTGCATCGGATCGCCACCAAGCCCAACTGAATGCGCATAAGAATTACCGCGATAGGCATACTCTCCCCTCAGATGCCAGGTGAAATACCCGTCCATCGCATCATCTTCATACTGAAGCGCTATATTGCCAGACCATTTTGGAGAAGCAGGTAGTTCCCTGCCACTGAGATCCTGCGCCCCCTCAACGGGGTTGTTCGGGCAGGTGCCAAAAGCGAGTTGGTAGTTATCGCAGGTTGCACCCAAGTATTTATCGTATTCAACTTCGTTGTACAAAGCATTGACTGCAAGCTCAAGGTTATTCGTAGCCATCCATAGCACCTCTAACTCAACACCCTGCCCTGTTACTTCAGCATTTTGAGTGATAAAGGAAAAAGCCTCAGAGTTGTAAAGCACCGCCTGGTAACCATCGTAGTCTGTATGATAGATAGAAGCTCCAAGCCTTAAAGTTCGATCAAATAAATAGCCTTTCAAACCCGCCTCATAGCTAACAGCAATCTCAGTATCGTAATTGGGTTCACCAAGATTATTAACGCCCCCTAAACGAAAACCGCGATCAACTCCCGCATAGAGCACTATATCGTCATCTAAGTTATACAAAACCTTCAAGGTCCCGCCCCATGCACTCTCTTTAGAAGAGCTTTTATCAAAGACGCTCGTATCAAGTGGCTGCTCACTATATATGCCCTGAAAGTTCTCTAGGCTATTTCTTCCATCTCCTTTTTCTGATGTGTAACGAGCGCCGGCTATAAGCTCCCACTTTGGTGCAAAATGCCATGAGTTATGCGTGAATAGTGAATACATGTCTTTTTCAATCTCAATATACTGAGCGAGAGGAAAGACAAACCCCGGGAAAACGTAGCCAAAATCTCCGCGAGTACCAGGTGAGTCATATCGAGATACAAAAATACCCGACATTGAAGTGAAGTTTTGACTGTCGTAATTTAAACGTAATTCCGACGTAGTGTAATCAATCTCCTGATCACCTTGCGCATAAAACCCTTCTACAACACCATTGCTGGCATTGTAGCCACCCAATAGGGCACTACCGCCATACTTGTCTTGGTTCATCTGGTGCGCAGAAATCGAGGTCAAACTCCAGTTTTCACTAATATCATAATCGATATGCAGTGACACCAGCTCATTTCTCATCTTTTCAGTGAGCGGGAAGAGCATCTGAACTTTTCGATCAAAAGGATCTGCCGATGTTAATTTAATACCTTTATTTTCTGCTTCCGTAATGGTCTGCACACCGTAGCTAATAATATCCAGTCCATCGACCGCCCCACCAGCTTGGCTACTATTTCTTCGGTTGTACTCTAATATCATCCGCAGGCTGTCAATTGGCTCGTACAAGAGCTGAGCAGAAAAGCCATTTGACTCCAGTTTACGGCGAGAATTATCAACAGTATTCTTTACCTGATCCTCCACCTGATTGTCGTAGGCGGCAATACGGAATGCCATAGTATTACTTACGTCACCGCCTAGTGCCCCGCGATACTGTTGATTATCATGGGAGCCATAATTAACAGAAAACTTTCCGTTCCAACCTTCGTCAAGCTGTGGCCGTTGATTGTAGAAAGCTATTGCTCCGGCTGACACAGACTCACCAAATAGTGTGGACTGGGGGCCCTTAAGTATTTCAACTCGAGTTAAATCGCCCAAATCTAGGTCGGAAGCTACTGACTGCCCGCCTTGTAGTTGAGTCATTAAAGGTATGTCATTATAAAAGAAGCCGATTGAGGGCCGTATATTTGAGCCTTCATCTGGCCCCACACCTCTTATTTTGATTTTAGTATTCCTACCTACCTGGTCTGAGTTGATAAAGATACCAGGGGTAATATTAGACAGCTGATTCACCTCAGTAATAGTTGACGCTGATAGCGCCTGAGCATTTAGCACGTTGACGGTAGACGGCACATCTTGCAGGCTCTGCTCACGCTTCTGAGCCGTCACAACTACTTCTTCTAGTGCTTTGACACTGCCTTGCGCCTGCAAATGCGTAGAGCTGAAGGCGCCCACTGCCATAGCTATACTGAGCACCATCGTTTTCTTTTGCATGTTCACTGCTAATCCTCGACTATCTTCATTATTCATTTTTAGTGCCCCCACAGGAAAATAGGTTTTATCTTATCCTTCAAGAACTCGCCGTCCTTAAATAATTATTCACCTTATTATCAAAGAGTTAGTATCACAATGGGTCAATTGACCCATAGCTAAACAGTAAGCTCTTATTTATTGTCATTATGAAATTTGAGTTTTTCGGTACATGACCTGAGTATGTGCCCAAAGTAGCTGGGCGTTGATCGAGGCCAGCCCCGCAATAATAAGATCATAGTGATGGAGAGTATTTTGAAAACCAATCAAGATGAAAAATTTGATGTAGTCGTCATTGGCGCAGGTGCTGCAGGCTACGCTGCTGCGATCGCCGCCCATCAATCAGGTGCCAAAGTCTTGGTTATTGAAAAGTGCACAAGCGATACAGCCGGTGGAAACACGCGAGTTTCGGGCGGTGGCTGGTTTGTCAATTTAGATAAAGTTAAAGCGGCCACTTATCTTCGGTCGCTCTGCGCAGAATACACTTTAAGCGAAGATGTGATTGAAGCCTGGGCGACTGAAACGAAGCGTAACTCAGATTGGTTGCGCTCGCTAGGTGCCAAAGTTGTTACTAGCAAGGATTATCACACAACGCCAGAATATCCCGAACTCGAGGGTAGTGACTGTTACGGTGGCATGGACCTTATTGACGATGAATTAGGCAACTTTTCGCTCTATAACTTTCTCCATTCCACCGTAATCAAGCTTGGCATCAGTGTAAGATTTTCCACTGCGGCTTTGGCACTCGTGCAAGAGCCAGAAACAGGCAGAGTGACCGCTGTCGAAGTTGAACAAAATGGGCAAAAACACACTCTGATGGCGCGCGGCGGCGTGGTTCTTGCTTCGGGCGGATTCGAAGCCAATGAAGACATGGTGCGCAATTATCTTGGACTTGCAGACACTGTCCTATGGGGCTCTCAGGCCAACACTGGTGACGGTCACCGCATGGCTCAAAAAATTGGAGCCGACCTTTGGAATATGCAAAGCATGCTGACGATTACCGGCATAAAAGGCGACGGAAAAGCTGGCTATTACCTAGCACTGCCGACTCCCCAAGGGCCGAATAGTTATCTTTATGTGGCACCCGACGCACGTCGTTTTGCTGATGAATCCGCCTGGCCCCGCCACGGCCATGTCGTTCATCACGGCCGTTACGAAAGATTCCCACTGCATAGCATGCACATGATTTTCGATGAAAAAATGCGCCGCGCAGGACCACTCAGCCCTCCCAGCGACATCCTGCCGATAGGTTGGCAGGCGCTTATGACGGGCTATAACTGGAGCAAGGATAATTCAGCCGAAATAGAAAAGGGCTGGATACTACAAGCAGACTCGATCGCAGAACTGGCAGCGCTTTTGTCTCTTAACAGCGATAGGCTCAAAGAGACAATTCAACAATATAATGAGGCCTGCAGCGCAGGACGCGACACACAGTTTGGAAGACTTCCCAACACTCTGGATCCTATCACTGAGCCACCCTATTACGCCATAGTCAGTCCACCCTTGCTTGGGTGGACAAACGGCGGCCCACGGCGCGATGGTCGCGGGCGCGTTCTTGACCCTTATAAGAACCCCATTCAGGGCCTCTATGCTGCAGGCTCGGTAAGTTCGACTTACAGTTGGGGCAAAGACGGTGGCTTCCATATCGCCGATGCATTAGCATTCGGAAGGATTGCGGGAAAAGAAGCGGCCTCATCTATTTAAGTGCTTATCGTGTTGAGTTTTTAACTTAACAAGAACTTATCTTTACTTACGAAATTATAAAGGCATAAAAATGACAAACCCATCCGAGGCAAGAAATGAAATCCGCGGCTTGATATTTGCCTACACTGACGCACTAGACAGTGGCGATCTCGACGAAGTAACAGCACTCTTTGAACACGCCACAATTCGAGTTGATGGCATCAATGACACGGCGTATGGCAAAGACCAGGTGCGCGCGTTTTTTGCAGCAGTGACGTTTTACCATAATGGCAATAAGGCTGAACAAGATCACACTCATTCCACGCCTGCGACTCAACATTTGACAAGCAACGTGCATGTTGAAATAGGCGCTGATGGTATTACAGCTACAGCGCGATCGCGCTTTACTGTATTCCAAGCTTGCCCAGGGCTAGCGCTCCAAGCAATTATTGCTGGACGTTATCGCGATAGCTTTGAGTTGCACGATGGCCGCTGGCGTTTTTCTGAACGCGTGGAGTATATCGACCTAGTTGGCGACCTAAGCCATCACTTGAATGAAGACTTTAGACAGAAAACAACCCTGGGCGAGAACTCGCAAAGTCAGATAAGAGACATGAGCTAAGCGGCTTAGTTTTAGCCACCCATAACTGCCACGCTGCGATAGACCAACCTGATCAAGTCCACTTGACGGTTCACGCCCGTTTTTTCAAAAATATGTGCTAAATGATTTCTGGCTGTTTTTTCTGCAATGCTCAACATCCTGCCGGCACCAGCCAGTGTCAGGCCATCGGCGAGCAATAGAGTCAGCTTCGCCTCAGCAGCAGTCAAGCCGAAAAGAGCAGAGATCATTTTTTGGTTATCAAAGGTCTCCTCATGACTGGCAAGCTGCAGCCTGGCCAGGTCACTCAAATAAATCACCACCGCCGGTGCCGCAAAACCTGTAAAATACTTGTCGCGAGAGACCGGCTTGAGCAGTATACCAATAGACCCACCAGCTCCACAGTCGATCCGAATAACTCTGGATTCCCGTTCATCGGTGGCTGAGTTCTTCCTGCTTAAGCTTAATAGACTCTGCAGTGTTTCGTTAACGACATTACTGTTGATAGCAAGCTTGCCGTTTTCAACAGCGATCTCTGAGTAACGTTGGGTCAAATGCTCTGCGACTGTGTTACAACTCAGTATCTTCCCATCGGCATCGAGCACAAAAGACCCAAAGTTCATATTTTGCAGAGCCGTGTTGTACAAGAACCTTTCGCTGCTGCTCAACATCACCGTCGCATAATTCTCCAAAGACACTTCGAGATGCGGAATAAGTGCTTGTAGCTTAGCCTTGGCTGCTGAAGAAAAATTACCTTGAGCGCGGGTTTTACAAGCTGATATCCAACAATTACGCCCTGCGGCCGCAAACCCCATCCTCAGTGCGTATTCCACACCTAATGGCTGCAGAAATTCTTGATAATAGGCCGTGTCCTTATGCTCATCGATGGTTTTCAGATCGCCCGGGGCAGTCATCAGGCAGGAAGTGGGATCAAGATCAAGGTAGGTATTAATATACCGTCTATTCACAGCCGCCCAATCTATATCGTACTGCTCATCGCTAGAGATGACGTGAATCTCAACTGAAGATTCGGTATTTGGATAGAGGACTAAGGCCGCAGCCATAGCACCCAACTCCTTCCTGAGGAGGTCTATAAACTCTTGCCAAGGTGGCGAGCACAAAGCGCCCCGATATAATGCCAGAAGCAAATCACTATTTAGGCTACTACTTAGAGCCGCGGCATCCTGACCGCTCTCCCCGCTCTCAAGTGCTCTGAACATAATTTACTGCCGCTATTTGGGTAGCCTTACCCTCTGTAACTGTCACGATTCACTCTGGTTAGCTAAGGGAATTTGAAGTTTTGATCATAGACCGATTCCAGAACGGTTTCCAATTACCGGCAGCAGAGATTCTCTTTGTCGCTGCTTCAACGCTTTACGCAGCATAAACTCAAGGGGTATAGCGTAACTTACAAGCTGTATTGTTTAACTTGCCGGCAAAGGTATCACAAAGGCGCTTTCAGTGAGCTAAAACCAGCTCTACTTAGCCTAGATCTAGCAAATAGCATAATTAACCAAATAGGTTATATTTTGACTTTTACACCATATTGGTTTAAAAACAATTCTATTGGTTAATTATCGCAAAATTAACTGTTATTACTTAAGCGGCTCAAAACCAAGGAGATCCGCATCATGTATTGCCTGGCCCTGATCGGAGATATCTGTGATTCGCGAAGTCTTGAGGCAAAAGACCGAGCTAAATTGCAAAAACAGCTTAAATCCCTCCTCCACTCGCTCAATGAGGAGTTCGCGCCATCGCTACTGTCGCCCTTCACCCTAACCCTTGGGGACGAGTTTCAAGCGCTGTTTGCCGACGCCACGACTCTATGGCCCGCCTTAACCACGCTGCAGGCAGAACTGTTTCCGGTCAGGCTGCGCTTTGGCTTTGGGCTGGGAGAGATTGTCACCGACATCAACCGCGAATCCGCATTGGAAATGGACGGCCCCGCTTTCTATCGGGCCCGGGACGCGATCAGTTTTTTGAAAGGCAGGGAGGATATCTATCGGGTTGAAGGCTTGCCGGATATGGATTTGATCGCCCCCACCCTCAGCTTGCTCTCTGACGCACAAAACAAGTGGAAGAAAAGGCGTTTTCAAGTGTTTAAAGCTTATCTTGCTACAGAACCCGTGGAAGCGATCGCCTTTGATCTGGGCATTAGCAAAGTCGCCGTGTATAAAAACATCAATGATGGCATGCTGGAGAGCATTGAGCAGATTCTCAAGGCCATCAGCCAGAGGATGAACCACGCGATGAGGCTGGGCAATGAACGCTGAATATCAGATTTACCTCTGTTTGATTCTCCTCTCGAGGCTGTCACTACTTTCCCGAGATGAAGCCCTTAGCTGGCGCTATGCAGAGCTGCTGACTGCGATACAAATTGCGCTGATAGTGCTGGCCTTTGGCTGGCAGGGCATGGCCATTCCCGCCATAGTAGCCGTGCTGCTCTTTACACTCCCTTCGGCACTACTCGAAAATAAACTCTCAGTCTCGGGATGGCGTTTAATCTCAGCTATTGGTCTCGCTCTTTTTCCCGCGCTATTTCTTTTCATCTGGGAGGGCTTCACTTTTAGCGCCCTTTCGGAGGCTTTAGGCCAGGGAATCGATAAGCTAGCAGAACTATTAGTTGGCCCAGAGCAATGGGGACAGCTTCATGTTGCCTCGGTATTGCTAGCTTTCCTGGTACTGGCTAACGAAGTCAACATCGCTATGCGCGTTATATTGAAGGCCGTAAACCTAGTACCCAAGACAAGGGATGGAAGCGGTAGCGAAGAAGAGTCAACCGACAACGAGGAGTTTAATGCCGGCCGCGTGATCGGCATTTTAGAGCGCTGGTTAATGTTCGCCGTACTCGCCAGTGGCAATGGTTGGGGCGCCTTGGGCTTTATTATTGCAGCCAAAGGCTTGGTGAGATTAAAGAAATTTGCTGACAATGACTTCGCCGAATATATGCTCGTTGGCACCCTACTGTCAGCGCTATTTGCGATAGCCGTGGCTACTTGCTATGGCTAAACAAGCAGCCCAGTCATGGCTATTAAGCTGAACGCATTGCCTTACTCATCATAGTAAAACAGGTCGGCACCCGGTGGAGGACTGAAGTCAAAGTCCGCAGCGCTGAGTGGGCTGCGATCGAGGCGGGAAAAATCTACCACGACGCGCTGGCCGAGGTTATCGACTATCTCCATGCCGATAAGCTGCTGCTGAGCAAAGCTGACTACTAGGCTCTTGAAAGCGCTTTGCTCGGCCTGTGGCGTCAGTAAGAAGCGCCCCTGGCCTTGGGCGGTGACTTGATATTGCTCGCTGAGGGCCGCGGCATCGCCGCCTAGTACCTGCAGAGGACTCATGGCTTGACTACCGCCCATGGGGCGACGGGTCACGGTTTCTAGATCGCGATCGTGCTGCCAGAGATACTCTGGAGTGGCGATAATCAACTGGCTATCGGGAGACTCAATCTCCCAAGAAAAGTAACCGGGGCGCAGTAATTTGAAGCGGCCTGTGCTCTTAATGGCTACGCTGCTGTCACTGTGGTACTGCTGCTGAATAAAGTTACCCTGCAGGGACTCGGTGCCAGAAAGCTGGGCGAGAAGCGCCTCGCTGTCGTCGGCTGCGGCAAAGAGCGAAGCGCCGAGGGACAGGCAGCACGCGCTAATGAGGATAAGGGGTCGGAAGATCTGCTTCATGAATTGGGCCATTGGTGAGCTTTAGTTTGGAGTGTTTGTTTGGACCTGCAGCAAGCCGTGGGGTTCACTGTCGCTATAAAGAGAGCCTAAGGCCACTTATTCTGGCGGCGGTGGCGCTAATACTTCGCGCTGGCCATTGGTGCCCATTTCGGTGACTACGCCAGCCATTTCCATCGCTTCGATCAAGCGCGCAGCGCGGTTATAGCCAACGCGCAATTTGCGCTGCACTGAAGAGATCGAAGCCCGGCGACTCTGGGTGACATAGTACACGGCCTCATCGTAGAGCGCGTCATGTTCCTCATCATCAGCCGAGGCGCCAGCTTGTAGCTCGCCAGCGGTGACTGGGGTACTGCTGCCCTCGTCCAAGAGACCTTCGATGTACATCGGCTCGGCGCGTTTTTGCCAGTCGGCCACCACGCGATGCACTTCTTCGTCGGAGCAAAATGCGCCGTGTACCCGATTGGGCAGGCCTGAGCCCGGTGGTAAGTAGAGCATGTCACCGTGGCCCAAGAGCTGCTCGGCACCGCCTTGGTCGAGGATGGTGCGTGAGTCGACCTTCGATGAGACCTGGAAGGCAATACGGGTGGGGATGTTGGCTTTAATCAAACCGGTGATCACGTCCACCGAGGGCCGCTGGGTGGCCAAGATCAAGTGAATACCCGCCGCCCTGGCCTTCTGGGCGATACGGGCGATCAGCTCTTCCACTTTTTTGCCGACAATCATCATCATGTCAGCAAACTCATCGATTACCACCACAATGGAAGGCAGCTTATCCAGCGAGGGCGCTGTTTGCTCTTCATCGGTCTCGGCATAAATCGGATCGGGGCTCCACAGAGGGTCGGGAATCGGCTCGCCCTGCTTCTCGGCATCGAGCACTTTGCGGTTATAGCCGGCCAAGTTACGTACACCCAGTGCAGCCATCAGCTTATAGCGCCGCTCCATCTCGGCCACACACCAGCGCAGGCCGTTGGCAGCGTCTTTCATATCGGTGATCACAGGCGTTAGCAGGTGCGGGATACCGTCGTAGACCGAGAGCTCCAGCATTTTGGGGTCCACCAAGATCAGGCGCACATCGGCCGGGGTGGATTTATAGAGCAAGCTCAACAGCATGGCGTTGACGCCCACTGACTTACCCGAGCCGGTGGTACCTGCCACCAGCAAGTGGGGCATTTTGCTTAAGTCGGCCACCACTGGCTCGCCGGAGATATCGTGACCGAGGGCCAAAGTGAGCGGCGAGCGCGATTGATCAAAGGCTTTGGATGAGAGCACCTCACGGAAGTTAACAATCTCGCGGTGCTCGTTGGGAATCTCAATGCCCACCACCGGTTTACCGGGAATCACTTCCACCACCCGCACGCTGATCACGGCAAGGGAGCGCGCCAAGTCTTTAGCTAGGTTGGAAATGCGCGAGACTTTGACCCCTGCCGCGGGCTGGATTTCAAAGCGGGTAATCACCGGGCCGGGATAGACCGCCACCACCTCGGCTTTGACGCCAAAATCCAAGAGCTTGAGTTCCAGCAGCTTAGACATGCTCTCCAGCGCCTCTTTGGAGAAACCTTTGTCGTTGTCGTGGTTGGCTTCATCGAGCAGCTCCAGAGGCGGCAGTTCACCGCTGACCGGTACATCAAAGAGTGGCTGCTGTTTTTCTTTTTGCACCCGCTCGCTAGGCTCTGGCTTGGGCTTGAGGGGCTTGATTTTAGGCGGTTTACGCTTTTTCTCTTTCTCGACGTGCTGCTCAATCTTGATTTTGCGTGCTTCCAGAGCCTTTTCACGCTCGCGACGATCCCGCAGGCGATCGACAAAGGCCACGGTGGCATCGCGGCAGCGCTTGATCAGGCGCAAGGTCCAGGCACCCAAGCGATCCATCAGGCCCAGCCAGCTCAAATCGGTGAAGATGGTCATGCCGAATAAGAACACCGCCAGCAGAATCAAGCGGCTGCCGATGTGGTTAAAGGCTAAGGTAAAGGCATCGCCAATGGCTTGACCTAAGATACCGCCAGCCCCTTGGGGTAGCCCCGATGAGCCACTGTCGTTCATGGCGGCCAAGGCGGTGCCGGCAATCATCACCAGTACCAGGCCTAAGGAGCGAATACCGATGGTCACCCAGTCGAAGGGCCGGCCCTCGTGGCGCTGGATAAAAATCACCACAGCGCGATAGGCCAGTAAGAGCGGAAAGAGATAGGCGGCAAAGCCCACTAAGGAGAAAGTGACATCGGCCAGCCAGGCGCCTGTGGGGCCGCCAGCGTTGAGGATTTTGCCGCCACTGCCAGTGGCCGACCAGCCCGGATCGGAGGGGCTGTAGGTAAAGAGTGCCAGCAAGAGATACAGGCATACTGCGCTCACGCCGATAAAGGCGCCCTCCCGCAGGCGGGGACCAAGAAAACTCTGAGCGTTGCTAGTGGTATCTGGCACGTGTTCGGTCAATTCCTACAAATAGGCCGCTAATAAGCCCCTATTCTGCCACTTTTTGAAGCTTTTCAGAAGCTTATGCGAGTTATTTAGAATCTTCCGAGCGCTTTTTACAGCCTTGGACCAATGCTGCCCTTTAAATTACCATAAGCGGCCCCATCTTCCTTAGACTCCATGCATACAGGAACTGAAACTATGAGCGATGTGCAGCATCATCCACTGATTATTCTTGGCTCTGGCCCTGCGGGTTACACTGCCGCCGTTTATGCGGCGCGGGCCAACCTTAATCCCGTGGTCATCACCGGGATGCAACAAGGCGGCCAGCTCACCACTACCACCGAAGTGGAAAACTGGCCCGGCGGCCCAGCCGACCTGCAAGGCCCGGTGCTGATGCAGCAAATGCAAGAGCACGCCGAGCGCTTTGACACCGAAGTGATTTTCGATCACATCGATGAAGTGGACCTCAAATCACGGCCCATGCGCCTCACTGGCACCAACAATTACACTTGCGATGCGCTGATTATCGCCACTGGCGCCTCTGCCCAGTACCTGGGCCTGCCCAGTGAAGAAGCCTTCCTTGGCAAAGGCGTGAGCGCCTGCGCCACCTGTGACGGCTTTTTCTATCGCGGCAAGAAGGTGGCTGTTGTAGGCGGCGGCAATACCGCAGTGGAAGAGGCCTTGTACCTGTCTAATATCGCCTCGGAAGTGATTTTGATCCACCGCCGCGACAGCTTGCGCGCAGAAAAAATCCTCCAGGACCGTCTCTTCGCCCGGGAAGCCGAAGGCAAAGTGAAATTTATGTGGCACCACACACTGGACGAAGTCCTCGGTGACGACAGTGGCGTGACCGGCATGCGCGTCAAGTCCACCTTGGACGACAGCACCCAGGAAGTTGAAGTGGCTGGAGTCTTTATCGCCATTGGCCATAAGCCCAACACCGATATCTTTGCCGGCCAGCTGGACATGGTAGATGGCTATATCACCATCCACAGCGGTACCGATGGCAACGCCACCGCAACCAGCGTGCCCGGGGTATTTGCCGCTGGCGACGTGGCCGACCACATCTACCGTCAAGCGGTGACTTCTGCAGGCTTTGGTTGCATGGCAGCCCTAGACGCCGAGAAGTACTTGGATAATCAGTAACACTGAGGCAACAAAACCCTTAGATGTCTGAACAGCTGCTTCGGCTACTGGCTCCCGGCGAGGATTTCCCGCCGAGCTCTGAGGCATTTGATCACCCCAACGGCCTGCTGGCCGCTGGCGGTGATCTCAGCCCAGCAACCCTAGAGCGAGCCTATCGCCGGGGCATCTTCCCTTGGTATCAGGACGACGAGCCACTACTGTGGTGGAGTCCTGATCCGCGCTCCGTACTCTTTCCCGATCAAGTGCATATATCGCGTTCGCTGCGCAAAACCCTGCGCCGAGATAGCTTTGGCCTGAGCTGTGATCAACAATTTGCCCAAGTGATGAGCGCTTGCGCGGGCCCGCGCCGCCAGCAAGATGGCACTTGGATTACCAGCGCCATGCACGAAGCCTACTGCGCCATGCATGCCAAAGGCCTCGCCCACTCGATTGAAGTCTACCGCGAGGATGAATTAGTTGGCGGCCTCTACGGCATTGCCTTGGGTGGCGCTTTCTTTGGTGAGTCGATGTTTAGCACTGTCAGCGATGCCTCCAAAGTGGCACTAGTGGCGCTGACGCAGATCCTGCGCAACAATGGCTTTGACTTAATTGATTGCCAGGTGGAGAGTGAGCACATGAACTCTTTGGGCGCTAGGAATATGTCACGACGAGACTTCGAGCAGGCTCTTGCCCAGACGGTGAATAAGACCGTCGGCAATGACTGGCGCCTGCCCCCGAGCTGCGGAGCCCTACTGTGAGCTCATCACTGCGCGATCTGAAGGTTTACACCACCCACCCTCACGGCTGCTCTTACTTGGCCAAGCAAGAGGCTACGACGCTCTTTGTCGACCCGCGGCAGGAGCTCGATATCCACCTCTATAGCAGCCTCTCGGCACTGGGTTTTCGCCGCAGTGGCCGACATGTCTACCGCCCCCACTGCAGCAATTGCCAAGCCTGTGTGCCGGCCCGGGTGCCGGTGGCGCTCTTTGAGCCCAGCCGCAGCCAGCGCCGCACACTCAAGCGCAACAGCGATTTAAGGGTGCTTTGCACAGAGGACATTCAAGACGAAGAGGCCTATCAACTCTACAAAGACTACATTGAGCAGCGCCACGCCGATGGCGATATGTTCCCGCCGACCCGGGAGCAGTACGAATCCTTTTTGAACGATGCCTGGGATTGCACCCGCTACTACCGCTTCTACGATGAGCAAAACAAGTTACAGGCGGTTGCGGTGGTCGATGTAATGCTAGACGGCCTGTCGGCGATTTATACCTTTTTTAACCCGCAAGCGCAGAAGCGCGGCTTGGGCAGCTTTGCAATTTTATGGCAGATTGAAGAAACTAAAGCCTTGGGCCTACCCTACCTCTACTTGGGCTACTGGGTGAAGGGCTGTCGCAAAATGGACTACAAAGTCGACTATCAGCCCCTAGAACTGTACCAAAACAACCTTTGGGCCCTGCATAGCCCGTCCTAAAGCCCGCGAGGGTACTATTTACCCCCTATTGATATGGCGCTTAGCCTGCATTTAAGGCAAAATGCGCCACTGATTTTTTGCTGAGGAACAGCCAACACATGGCAAAGGAAGACCAAATTGAAATGGAAGGCGAGGTAATTGATACCTTGCCAAACACTACTTTCCGCGTGGAACTGGAAAACGGCCACGTGGTGACCGCACATATCTCAGGAAAGATGCGCAAGAACTACATACGCATTCTGACCGGCGATAAGGTTCGTGTAGAGCTGACGCCCTACGACCTGACCAAAGGCCGCATCACCTACCGCGAGCGCTAGCTTGCTCTGCCCCTGACCGAAGCCGATCATCGCTATGCACGATCGGCTCGCTCAGGAAGGCTAATACATTAGCTACTTTCTTCTAAAGCAGCCTCTTCTTGCTCTACCGTTACTTCCAGTGCATCACCGGCCTCGTTGAGTCGCACCTGGGCGGTACCGCCCTGCTTGGCTAAAGCGCCAAACAAGACTAGCTCAGCTAGAGGCTTCTTGATGTACTCCTGAATCACCCGCTCCATGGGTCTTGCGCCCATGTGCATGTCGTAGCCTTTTTCGACTAACCACAAGCGCGCATCTTCATCCACATTCAGCAACACCCGCTTTTCATCCAACTGGCCTTGCAGCTCAGTGAGGAACTTATCGACCACGGTGAGGATGACGTCTTCGCCCAAGGGCTCAAACTGCACAATGCTATCCAAGCGGTTGCGGAACTCCGGCGTGAACATACGGTTGATCGCTTCCATACCGTCGGTACTGTGGTCCTGCTGGGTAAAGCCAATGGTGCGGCGACTGATGCTTTCCGCGCCGGCGTTGGTAGTCATCACCAGGATCACATTGCGGAAATCCGCTTTGCGGCCGTTGTTATCGGTCAAGGTGCCGTGGTCCATCACCTGCAATAATAGGTTAAAGACTTCTGGGTGAGCTTTTTCGATCTCATCCAACAGCACGACGGCATGTGGGTGCTTAGTCACCGCATCGGTTAGCAAACCACCTTGATCAAAGCCGACATAGCCCGGGGGCGCACCAATTAAACGCGATACAGTGTGGCGCTCCATGTACTCCGACATATCAAAGCGAATCAACTCCAGGCCCAGCTGTTTAGCCAGTTGCTTGGTCACTTCAGTTTTACCGACCCCTGTGGGCCCCGCTAGGAGGAAGGAGCCAATGGGCTTATCGCCAGAGCGCAAACCCGCCCGAGCCAGCTTGATGGAGGTGGCCAGGCTGCTAATGGCCTGATCTTGACCAAAGACCACCATCTGCAGATTCTTTTCCAGCTTCTGCAGGGTTTCTTTGTCGTCGGTGCTGACGGTTTTTGGTGGAATACGGGCGATTTTGGCCACTACCGCTTCAATATCGCTCACGCCAATGACTTTCTTGCGCTTGGAAGGGGCCTGCAACTGCTGGAAGGCACCGGCCTCGTCGATCACATCGATGGCTTTGTCGGGCAAGAAGCGATCGGTGATATAGCGCGAGGCCAAATCGGTCGCAGTGCGCAAAGCCTTATCGGTGTAGCGCAAGCCGTGGTGCTCTTCAAAGCGCGACTTTAAGCCTTTGAGAATCTTGTAGGCGTCATCGGGGCTGGGCTCCAGCACATCGATCTTCTGGAAGCGACGGCTGAGGGCTTTATCCTTGTCGAAGATGCCGCGGTACTCTTGGTATGTGGTGGAGCCAATGCAACGCATTTGACCGGAAGTCAGCAGCGGCTTAAGCAAGTTACTGGCATCCATCACCCCACCGGAAGCGGCGCCGGCACCGATAATGGTATGGATCTCATCAATAAAGAGAATCGCCCCTTCACGTTTTTTCAGGTTGGCCAGCAAGCCCTTAAAGCGCTTTTCAAAATCGCCGCGGTACTTGGTGCCAGCGAGCAGCGCGCCTAAATCCAGCGAATAGACCACACTGTCTTGGAGAATCTCAGGCACATCGCCATCGACGATCATCTTGGCCAAGCCTTCGGCGATGGCAGTTTTGCCCACGCCGGACTCACCGACTAACAAGGGGTTGTTTTTGCGGCGGCGGGCCAATATTTGCGCCACCCGCTCCACCTCGGGAATACGGCCGATCAGCGGGTCGATACGCCCGGCTTTGGCTTCTTCGTTGAGGTTGGTGGTGAAGTTGTCTAAAGGGTTGCCATCGGGGCCGTCCTGCTCGCCCTCCTCCCCTTGCATAGCACCCGGCGCAGCGCCTTCGCTGTCGTCCTCCACTTTGGAGATGCCGTGGGTGATGTAATTGACCACATCGAGGCGCGCCACGTTTTGGGTTTTCAGGAAGTAGACCGCCTGGCTCTCTTGCTCGGAGAAAATCGCGACCAATACATTGGCGCCGCTGACTTCGCTTTTACCCGAAGACTGCACATGGAAAACCGCGCGCTGTAGCACTCGCTGAAAGCCCAGTGTGGGCTGGGTCTCACGCTCGACGTCATCGTCGGGAATTAAGGGCGTGGTGGCATCAACAAACTCCACCAAATCGCCCCGCAGGGCGGTAATATCGGCGCCGCAGGCGTTGAGCACACGGATCGCATCATTGTTGTCTAGCAGGGCCAGCAACAAGTGCTCCACCGTCATAAATTCATGGCGCTTGGATCGCGCGCCGCGGAACGCTTCATTCAGCGTCAGTTCCAGATCTTTACTCAGCATACCTACGACTCCCTAGGGCTCAGCCCTCCGATGCTTCGATCTCGCACAACAGCGGGTGTTCATTCTCCCGCGCGTACTGATTTACCTGTGCCGCTTTGGTCTCGGCAATATCGCGGGTGTAAACACCGCAGACGCCTTTACCTTGGGTGTGAACCGTGAGCATCACGTGAGTGGCCTGCTCGCGGCTCATGCGGAAAAACACTTCCAGCACTTCGACCACAAATTCCATTGGCGTGTAATCGTCATTGAGTAACACAACCTTGAACAGCGGTGGCCGTTTGAGCTCTGGTTTGGATTCCTGCAGGGCCAATCCACCGTCGCGCTGCTCATCTTCTCTGGCCAGGCGCCATTGTCTTTTGCTCTGACTATCAATCACAGTACCACTCTCACTCTCTATCTCATACTCTGCTGATGTATTGTGTACCCTAAGCATTAGGATATGGCCCCTAGTATACTGTATTTCAAGGGCGCCGCTGCCCGCCCCTTGGATTCTAGGTCCCTTGGCCACAATCTACCCAAGAACCACGGTAGTAAGCTGATGCGGTGGCGGCGCGGCCAACGGTTTAGGCTTACGGACACGCCGTAAACCCATCCATGGGGGCTCGGTTCGCGCATCCATGCGCTCAACGGTCCTACAGCCTAAGCCGTCGTCCACTCCTTAATATCCAAATACGGCTACTTATTGAGCACAGGAATATAAAAACAAAGCTTCAAGATCCCTTGGACTGTGAATTGAAGACGGCGGGTGGCAGGGCCGCGCAGCGACCGTGCGAGACAAGGATGTCGAGCCCGAGCCTACAAGGACGTACTTGCGGCGTGTCGCGGAGTGATCCTGCCTCCCGCAGGCGCCCCAATCTCTGCAAGAAAGCCAATTGAAATAGATTATGCTAATTCAGTGGCGGCGCGGCCAACGGAATAGGCTTACGGACACGCCGTGAACCCATCCATGGGGGCTCGGTTCGCGCATCCATGCGCTCAACGGTCCTACAGCCTAAACCGTCGTCCACACCTTCTCATTTAAGTGCACTGCCTTAATAAGCAACGGCACAAACACCAACAAGCTTGAATGCTAATTGTTCGACCCAGCTAAGAATCGAAGACGGCGGGTGGCAGGGTCACGCAGCGACCGTGCGAGACAGGACGTCGAGCCCGAGCCTACATGGATGTACTTGCTGGCGTGTCGCGGAGTGATCCTGCCTCCCGCAGGCGCCCCAAAGCGATCCAAAAAAACTCCATAGCGATTTGTTGCGGTGGCGGCGCGGCCAACGGAATAGGCTTAGGGACACGCCGTGAACCCATCCCTGGGGGCTCGGTTCGCGCATCCATGCGCTCAACGGTCCTGCAGCCTAAACCGTCGTCCACACCTTAATATCCAAATGCGGCTACTTATTGAGCACAGGAATATAAAAACAAAGCTTCAAGATCACTCGGAGTGTGAATTGAAGACAGCGGGTGGCAGGGTCACGCAGCGACCGTGCGAGACAGGACGTCGAGCTCGAGCCTACAAGGATGTACTTGCTGGCGTGTCGCGGAGTGATCCTGCCTCCCGCAGGCGCCACCAATCTCTGCTAGAAAGCCAATGGAAATAGATTCTGCTCATGCAGTGGCGCTGTGGCCAACGGCTTAGGCTTAGGGGACACGCCGTAAACCCATCCATGGGGGCTCGGTTCGCGCATCCATGCGCTCAACGGTCCTGCAGCCTAAACCGTCGTCCACACCTTAATATCAAAATACGGCTGATTTTTTGAGCGAAGAAAGAATAAAGCTTCAAAATCACTCTAAGCGTGAATTGAAGACGGCGGGTGACAGGGTCACGCAGCGACCGTGCGAGACAGGACGTCGAGCTCGAGCCTACATGGATGTACTTGCTGGCGTGTCGCGGAGTGATCCTGCCTCCCGCAGGCGCCACCAATCCACCCAAGAACCTCTATAGCATGCTGGTGTAACGGCATGGCAGCAGATTTCTGAGCGGGCATAAAAAAACCCCGATATCGCTACCGGGGTTTTTTGTGTTGGCGCTGCTCGTTAAGCGGGTCAGCGAGCAGCAAAGCCACTTACATGTTGTCGATCATTTTCTGACCGAACTCAGAGCAGCTCACCAAGGTTGCACCTTCCATCAGACGCTCAAAGTCGTAGGTCACAGTGCCCTGCTGGATGGCGCCGTTCATGCCTTTGATGATCAGGTCAGCGGCTTCGTTCCAGCCCATGTGACGCAGCATCATTTCGGCGGAGAGGATCAGCGAACCGGGGTTCACTTTGTCCTGGCCAGCGTACTTAGGAGCAGTACCGTGAGTCGCTTCAAACAAACCGATAGTGTCGCTCAGGTTAGCACCTGGGGCGATACCGATACCACCAACCTGTGCCGCCAGTGCGTCAGAGAGGTAGTCACCGTTCAGGTTCAGAGTTGCAACCACGCTGTACTCGGCGGGGCGAGTCAGGATCTGCTGCAGCATAGCGTCAGCAATCACGTCTTTGACAACGATGTCTTTGCCAGTGTTGGGGTTCTTGAAGGTCACCCATGGGCCGCCGTCAAGCAGCTCGCCACCGAACTCTTCCTGAGCTAGCTGGTAGCCCCAATCGCGGAAGGCACCTTCGGTGAACTTCATGATGTTGCCTTTGTGTACCAGAGTAACCGAAGGCAGGTCTTGGTCGATAGCGTACTGGAAAGCTTTGCGCACTAGACGCTTGGTGCCTTCTTCAGACACTGGCTTGATGCCGATGCCGACGTTCTGTGGGAAGCGGATCTTAGTGGCGCCCATATCCTTGATCAGGAAATCAACGACTTTTTGTGCTTCTTCGGTGCCCGCCTGGTATTCGATACCGGCGTAGATGTCTTCGGAGTTTTCACGGAAGATCACCATGTTGCAAGCGCCGGGATCTTTAACTGGTGAAGGCACGCCTTCAAACCAGCGAACCGGACGCTGACAGGTGTAGAGGTCTAGTTCCTGACGCAGAGCAACGTTCAGTGAACGGAAGCCGCCGCCAACTGGAGTAGTCAGGGGGCCTTTGATGGCCACAGAGTACTGCTTGATCGCATCAAGCGTTTCTTCGGGGAACCAGTCGCCGTCGTAGAGCTCAGCGGCTTTCTCACCGGTGTAAATCTCCATCCAAGAGATTTTCTTTTTGCCGTCGTAAGCTTTCTCAACAGCAGCGTCGACCACATTGATCATCACAGGTGTGATGTCTACACCAATGCCGTCACCCTCAATGAAAGGGATGATAGGATTTGCAGGGACAGTCAGGCTGTTATCAGCGTTAACGGTGATTTTTTCACCGTTGGCAGGCACCTGAATATGTTTGTAGCCCATATATTGTACTCCGTAGCGTCAAGTAGGGTTCTTTGAAATGCGGGGTCCTGTATCCTTAGGCTTGACCCCAGTTAAAGCGGCGCACATTGTAGCAGGTTTGCGCAGCTTCTGTTTAGCCAAGCGAAGATTATTCCCTGTAGTGCTTATCCATGGCAATCCTGATCCTATTTAACAAGCCTTTTCGCGTGCTGAGCCAGTTCAGCGATAAGGAGCGCGAACCGGAGAATCGCCGCCAGACCTTAGCGGATTATCTCTCGGCGCCGGGTTTTCGCGCTGCCGGGCGCCTGGACTACGACTCCGAAGGCTTATTGCTGCTGACCGACCACGGCGGCCTGCAACAGCAAATTGCCAACCCTAAGCACAAGCAGTGGAAGACTTACTTGGCGCAGGTAGAAGGCGAGATCGATGAGCCGGCATTGGCCCAGCTGCGCCGGGGTCTTAAGTTAAAAGATGGCCCCACCCTGCCCGCCAAAGCCCGCGCTATAGCAGCGCCAGAGTGGCTGTGGCCGCGCCAGCCACCGGTGCGAGAGCGCAAAACCGTGCCCGATAGCTGGCTGGAGCTGTCTATTCGAGAAGGCCGCAACCGGCAAGTGCGGCGTATGTGCGCCGCAGTGGGCTTTCCGGTGCTGCGCTTAGTGCGCCAGCGCGTCGCTGACTGGGACTTAGGCGACTTAGCACCTGGGCAGTACAAGCGTGTTGAAATACAGCTGCCGAGCTCTGCAGCAAAAGCGCCCTCGCCGAAGCGAAGCCGGCGCCCAAAGAAAAGGCGCAGAGCGAAAAAGCCCCAGTAATCACAGGCCGCTTGACGAGGCAAAGCGGGGCTTTTCTGCTAGAATGCGCAGCCTTTTAGTGAGCCCAGCTAGGAAGTGAAGCCAAGCCCATGAGTTTGAATTCCAGCAAAAAAGTCATTGTCGGCATGTCCGGCGGTGTCGACTCTTCTGTCTCTGCCCTGCTGTTACAGCAACAGGGCTATCAGGTGGAAGGTCTGTTTATGAAAAACTGGGACGAAGACGACGGCACTGAATACTGCAGCGCCAAGGAAGACTATGCCGACGCCCAGGCCGTGGCCGACAAACTGGGCATCACCTTGCACGGCGCCAACTTTGCCGCCGAGTACTGGGACAATGTCTTTGAGCACTTTCTGGCCGAGTACCAAGCCGGGCGCACGCCCAACCCGGATATTCTCTGCAACCGGGAAATTAAATTTAAAGCCTTTTTAGATTACGCCCTGATGCTGGGCGCCGATTTAATCGCCACTGGCCACTACACCCGCCGGGGCGAACACGAGGGCAAAGCCACTTTGCTCAAAGGCTTGGATAACAACAAAGATCAGAGTTATTTTTTGCATGCGGTGGGCCACGCCGAGCTGGAGAAAACCCTGTTCCCAGTGGGTGAAATTGCCAAGCCCCAAGTGCGCGAACTGGCCCAGCAACACGGCCTGATCACCCACAACAAAAAAGACTCCACCGGCATCTGCTTTATCGGTGAACGGCGCTTTAGTGATTTTTTGCAGCAGTACTTACCGGCCCAGCCCGGGGAAATTCACAGCTTAGAGGGCGAGCTATTAGGCCAGCACCAGGGCCTGATGTACCACACCATTGGTCAGCGCCAAGGTTTAGGCATTGGCGGGCTCGCTGATCACGGCGACGCCCCATGGTATGTGGTGGACAAAGACCTTGAGCGCAATGTGCTCTTAGTGGCCCAGGGCAATGAGCACCCCGCCCTATTCAAGTCCACTTTATATACCGGTGAGGTGTACTGGGTCGCAGGTGAAGCGCCCGCTACGCCCTATGCCTGCAGCGCTAAAGCGCGCTACCGCCAGGCCGACCAAGACTGCGTGCTGCATCGTGATGGCGAGGGCTATCGAGTGGAATTCAGCGCCCCGCAGCGAGCCATCACCCCGGGTCAGTCGGTGGTGTTCTACGACGGCGAGCGCTGCTTGGGCGGCGGCGTGATTGAGCGAGCGGCATAAATGACAGCTAAGCAGCGCAGCAAGATCGAAGAGCAGACTATCGCTTTAGCCGGCGTCATTCAGGCCGCTAAGCTGGTGGACCAAGTGTCCAAAACCGGCAGCTATCCACTGGAGTTTTTAGAGCCCTCGATCAACAGCTTATTTAATTTTGAAGCGGAGCGAGTGGAAGAGGTTTACGGCGGCGTGGCCGGCGTTAAATTGGGCCTGCACAATATGGTCAGCTTGCTATCCAATCGCGAGACTGAGCAGCATCGCGAAGTGGTGCGTTACCTCTTTAACTTGCTGTATTTGGAACAGCAGTTTCGCGCCGATGCCAACATGATGGCTGTGGTGCGCTCACGACTCGAACACACCAGCTTTCGCGCCGAGCATTTTTCTACCCACGTGAACGATCTCTGCGGCAGTGTCTCTGGGATCTATCAGGACACTCTGAGCAAGCTAAAATTCCGCATCAAAGTCAGCGGCAGCGCTCAGCACTTACAAAATACCCAAAATGCCGACATGATCCGCGCGCTATTATTGGCCGGTATCCGCTCGGCCTTTTTGTGGCGCCAACTCGGCGGCCGGCGCTGGAAGCTCTTGTTCCAGCGCAAGGCCCTGTTGCGCTGCGCTCAGCAACTGTCGCGGGACCTTAGCCTGGTGTAAAATCAGCGACCCGCATAGCCCTCTATTATCCAGCACCGGAGTCACTTGATGGACCTCTCAGCCCTCACTGCAGTTTCCCCTATCGACGGCCGTTACGGCAGCAAAACCAGCGCTTTGCGCGAGGTTTTTAGCGAATATGGCCTGATTAAGCGCCGTGTGCTGGTGGAAGTGCGCTGGCTGCAGCAGTTAGCGGCCCTGCCCGGCGTGTCGGAAGTACCGGCCCTATCCGCCGCTGCCAACGAGCTGCTGGAGAACATCGCTAAAAACTTCAGCGAAGCCGATGCCGAGCGCGTCAAAGCCATTGAGGCCACCACTAATCACGATGTGAAGGCGGTGGAATACTTCATCAAAGAGCGCTTCGCCGATAATCAGGAGCTGCTGGCGATCTCCGAATTTGTGCACTTTGCCTGCACTTCAGAAGACATTAACAACCTCTCCCACGCCCTGATGCTGCGCGATGGCGTGAGCGAAGTCATCGTGCCAGAAATGCAGCGCATCGAAGCTGCCCTAACAGACTTAGCAGTCAGCGCCGCCGAAGCGCCGATGCTGTCGCGCACCCACGGTCAGACCGCCTCCCCTTCGACCATGGGTAAAGAAATCGCCAACGTGGTCGCCCGCCTGCGTCGCCAAATTAAGCAAGTTCAAGCCATCGAGTATTTAGGTAAAATCAATGGCGCGGTCGGTAACTACAACGCCCACTTGAGTGCCTACCCAGAAGTGGACTGGCAAGCCAATGCCCAAAACTTTGTCGAGTCACTGGGCCTGACGTTTAACCCCTACACCACGCAGATTGAGCCCCACGATTACATGGCCGAGCTCTTTGATGCGGTGGCACGCTTTAACACCATCCTGCTGGATTTCGATCGCGACGTCTGGGGCTATATTTCTCTGGGCTACTTCAAGCAAAAGACCGTGGCCGGCGAAGTGGGCTCTTCCACCATGCCGCACAAGGTCAACCCCATCGACTTTGAAAACTCAGAGGGCAACCTCGGCTTGGCCAATGCGGTACTCGGACACTTGTCGGCCAAGTTGCCTATCAGCCGCTGGCAGCGTGACCTGACCGATAGCACCGTCCTGCGTAACATGGGCGTGGGCATGGCTTACAGCTTAATCGCCTATCAGGCCAGCCTCAAAGGTATCGGCAAGCTAGAGCTGAACGAAGCACGCCTCGCCAGCGACTTGGATAACAGCTGGGAAGTTTTGGCCGAGCCCATTCAAACCGTGATGCGCCGCTACGGCATCGAAAAACCCTACGAAAAGCTCAAAGATTTAACCCGCGGCCAAGAGATGAACCGCGATACTATCCAGGCTTTTGTCAGCAATTTAGAGCTGCCTCAGGAAGCCAAGGATGAACTGCTGGCACTGACCCCAGCTAACTACATCGGTAACGCGGTAGCTCAAGCCCGCGCGATTAAATAGGCCCGCCGGCATGTCTAGCTCTGGCGCAGACTTACAGCTGAACATCGATGTCGAGGACTTTCTAAGTCACTACTGGCAGCGCAAACCCTTATTGATACGCGCTGCCGATACAGACTTTGTGCCGCCGCTATCGGCCGACGAGCTGGGCGGCTTGGCCTTAGAGGAAGAGATTGAATCGCGCCTAGTGCGACAGCAAGGCGAGGACTGGCTGGTCGAACATGGCCCCTTTCAGGTCGAAGATTTCCAGCGCAGCGGCCCCTGGACCTTGCTAGTTCAAGCGGTGGATGAGCTGATTCCAGAAGTGGCCGAACTGCGCCAATTAGTTAACTTTCTACCCAACTGGCGTGGCGATGACGTCATGGTCAGCTACGCTACTGACGGCGGCAGTGTCGGCCCCCATTTTGATCACTACGATGTCTTTCTCCTACAGGGCGAAGGCCAGCGTCTGTGGCGCTTGGGGCAGCAATGCGATGAGCACACGCCCCTACTGGAAGGCCAGAGCTTGCGTATTCTCCAGGACTTCCAGTGCCAAGAAGAGTACCTGTTAAATCCCGGTGATATTTTATATGTGCCACCGGGCCTGGCTCACTGGGGCATCGCCCAGGGCGAGTGCACTACCTTCTCCATTGGCTTTCGCGCCCCAGCTTACCAAGACTTACTGGCCCGCCGTGTTGACCAAGCTCTGGAAAATTTGCCCGCCGAGCGTTTCTTTGGCGACCCGGGCCGAGAAGCGGCCAACTTGCCAGGAGAGTTAAGTGAGGGCGATATCCAGCGCGCTCTGGAACAGGTCTGTGAGTTAATCATGCGCCCAGAGCGGGCTGACTGGCTCGGCGAACTGGTCACTGAAACCCGCTATATGCAGGAGCCTGAGCCCTTTGAGCAGAGCGATGTCGAGGCGGTGGTCAATGGCGAGTGTCCGCTCTACCGCGAACTCTCTGCGCGCATCGCTTGGCGAGAAGACAATGGCGAACTCTCTGTCTATGCTAATGGCGCAACACTGGTGACTGAGCTGCAGTATCGCGAGGCCATCATAGAGCTTTGCCAAAACGCGCAATTAGACTGCAGCGCTATGCAAAGTGCTCAGAGTGATAGTGCTAGTCTTGCCGAGCTGATCCACTTTTTACTAGAGACGGGAAGCTGTTATGTCGACGACGAATAATGACGCAGCGCTCGAAGTGAAGCGCTGTGAGTGGCAGGAGTGCCGCGACACCCTCACTACCATTCGAGAGGCAGTGTTTATTAAAGAACAAGGCGTCCCCCAGGCGATTGAGTGGGATGGCCGCGACGGCGAATGTCAGCACTGGCTGGCCACGGTGAATGAGCAAGCCGTGGGCTGTGGCCGACTGATGCCCGATGGCAAAATCGGCCGCATGGCAGTGTTAAAAGACTATCGGGGCCGCGGCATTGGCAATGCCCTACTGCAAGCCCTTATTGATGCCGCCCGAGAAATGGGCTTAAAGCGCGTGTATGTGCATGCTCAGCAGCACGCCGCGCCCTTTTATCGCCGGGTAGGTTTTGAGCCCCAGGGCGCCACTTTTGAAGAAGCCGGCATCCCTCACACCACCATGCATTTAGTGCTGGATTAAAGCTGGCAAAATAGAGCTTTAGCAGAGATAGATGGCCAGTGCTGAGACTAGGCCTGCTGTGATAAGCCAAGAACGAGCTTAGCGAGACATTAAAACTCGCTAGGCTCATCCAGCATCACACCCACCTCGTTACCCTCGTAAACTAACTCAAAGGTCCGCAGCCCGCGACAGGGCTCTTCTGTGGCGTGCAGCAAACGGCCATCATCAATGGCAAATTGATACTGGTGCAAGGCGCACTGAATGATGCCGTTGTCGATGCTGGCCGCATCTAAGGGATGGGCGCGATGGGGGCACTGCGCTTCAATTAAGTAACGCTCGCCCTTGCGCTGAATTAAGAGCAGCTGGAAATTATCAATTTTGAACTCACGAATATAGGCATCGTGCAAATTGATCAGCTTTTCCAGGGGATAGAAGCGCATGGCCTTAGCTAGACAATGCGCTCATGATTTTACGGGCCGCGATATAAGCGGTGGTGTTGCCCGCTGACACATCCTGCTCCAAGGCGGGGATCATTTCTCGCACTCGAACATTAGAGGTCAGCGTCATGTGCAACATTTCGTTGACTAGCTGATGCATCCACTCGCGGTTCTGCTTGGCACGTTTGCTCTCGAAGGCGCCCTGCTCCAGGGACTGGAAGTAGTAGTCCAGCACCATGCCCCAGATCTCGGCAATGTTATTGCCCTGCAAGGCTGAGCAAGTCATTACCCGCGGCGTCCAGAAGGAAGTGTGGCGCAGGAGGTTCATGGCATTGTTGTAATGCTGGCGGGCTTTCTTGGCCAGCACCACACTATCGCCATCGGCCTTGTTGATCACCAGCGCATCGGCTAGCTCCACGATACCTTTTTTGATGCCCTGCAGTTCATCACCGCCGCCGGGCAGCATCAACACCATGAAGAAGTCGACCATACCGGCGACCTGATACTCGGACTGACCGACGCCGACGGTTTCCACCAGAATCACATCGTAGCCGGCCGCTTCGCAGAGCAGCATGGTTTCGCGGGTTTTCTGCGCCACGCCGCCCAAGTTACCCTCGGAAGGCGAAGGCCGAATAAAGGCGTTCTCTTCCCGGGACAAATCTTCCATACGAGTTTTGTCACCGAGAATTGAACCGCCGGCAATCGGCGAACTCGGGTCAACCGCCAGCACAGCGACCTTCTTGCCCTCGGCAATCAGGTGCTGACCAAAGGCTTCAATGAAGGTCGATTTACCCACACCGGGCACGCCACTGATACCGATGCGGATACTCTTGCCACTGTGTGGCAGCACCCGCTCCAGAATCTCCTGAGCCTGCTCGCGATGGGAATCGAGCTTGCTCTCTACCAGAGTAATCGCCTTGGCCAGGGCCCGGCGATTACCGTCCAGTAGAGGCTGCAATTGAAAGTCAGTCATAGCGCTTAGCTCAGTCTCACTTCCCCGAGGCTTCGTTAATCGCATCGAGCACTTCGCGGGCACAAACCGGAATCGGCGTGCCGGGGCCGAAGATACACTTCACGCCCGCCTCATAGAGGTGGTCGTAGTCCTGACGAGGAATCACGCCGCCGGCGATGACCACGATGTCATCGGCACCCTGCTTGCGCAGTTCTTCTACCAGTGCTGGCACCAGGGTTTTGTGACCGGCAGCTAGAGAGGAAGCGCCGACCACGTGAACGTCGTTCTCAATGGCCTGACGGGCGACTTCTTCGGGGGTCGAGAACATCGGCGAGAGGTCGATATCAAAGCCCACGTCGGCAAAGGCGGTGGCTACTACTTTGGCCCCGCGGTCGTGACCGTCTTGGCCCATCTTGCAGACCAACATACGGGGGCGACGGCCGTGCTGTTCGATAAACTTGTCGATGTCCATGCTGATACCCTGCCAGTTATCGTCATCTTGGAAAGCGGAACCGTAAACGCCAGAGACTGTTTGTGCCTTGGCATTAAAGCGGCCGAACTCGCGCTCCATAGCAAAGGAAATCTCACCGATGGTAGCGCGACAGCGAGTAGCTTCCACGGCCAGTGCCAGCAGGTTGCCCTCACCGCTCACCGCAGTTTGGTAGATGGCTTCCAGTGCCGCTTCGACTTTAGCTTCGTCGCGGTTTTCACGCACATTGGCCAAACGCTTCAATTGCGCGCTGCGCACGGCATCGTTGTCGATGGCCAGGACTTCGACTTCGCTGGCATCGTCAGTCTGATATTTGTTGACGCCGACAATCACATCGTCGCCGCGGTCAATACGGGCTTGCTTGCGTGCGGCAGCTTCTTCGATGCGCAGCTTGGGCATACCCGTTTCGATGGCTTTCGCCATGCCGCCAGCCTGCTCAACTTCTTCGATCAGCTCCCAGGCTTTATCGGCGATATCCTGTGTCAGCTTCTCCATCATGTAAGAGCCGCCCCAAGGATCGACTACCTTAGTGATGCCGGTTTCTTCCTGGATAATCAGCTGGGTGTTACGGGCGATGCGCGCCGAGAACTCAGTGGGCAAGGCAATCGCTTCGTCCAGGGCGTTGGTGTGTAGTGACTGGGTGCCACCAAAGACTGCCGCCATCGCTTCGATGGTGGTGCGCACCACGTTGTTGTAGGGGTCCTGCTCGGTCAGCGACCAGCCTGAGGTCTGGCTGTGGGTACGCAGCATAGAGCTCTTGGGATTCTTGGGATTAAACTCCGACACAATCTTGGCCCAGAGCAGACGCGCAGCGCGCATCTTGGCGATTTCCATGTAGAAGTCCATGCCAACGCCCCAGAAGAAAGACAGGCGCGGCGCAAACTGGTCAATGTCCAGACCAGCTGCCAGAGCAGTACGGATGTACTCTTTACCGTCTGCCAGAGTGTAGGCCAGCTCCAGGGCAGCGTTAGCACCGGCTTCCTGGATGTGATAGCCAGAGATTGAAATGGTGTTAAAGCGCGGCATGTGATCCGAGCAATAGGCGATAATATCGCCGATGATCTTCATGCTCGGGGCCGGCGGGTAGATATAGGTGTTGCGCACCATAAACTCTTTCAGAATGTCGTTCTGAATGGTGCCAGCCAGTTGATCCTGCGACACGCCCTGCTCTTCTGCGGCGACGATGTAACCGGCCAAAATAGGCAGTACCGCGCCGTTCATGGTCATCGAGACCGAGACTTTATCTAAGGGAATCTCGTCGAAGAGGATCTTCATGTCCTCAACCGAGTCGATGGCCACACCGGCCTTACCCACGTCACCGCTCACCCGAGGATGGTCGGAGTCATAACCGCGGTGGGTAGCCAAGTCGAAAGCCACCGAGATGCCCTGACCACCAGCGGCCAGTGCCTTGCGATAGAACGCGTTGGACTCTTCTGCGGTGGAGAAGCCCGCGTACTGACGGATGGTCCAAGGGCGGCCGGCGTACATGGTGGCCTGGGGGCCACGCAGGTAAGGCGAGAGACCCGGCATGGTATCGGTGTACTCGAGATTCTCAGTATCCGCGGCGGTGTAAAGCGGCTTTACCGGGATGTCTTCCGCAGTTTGCCAAATCAAGTCATCGGGACTTTTGCCTTTCATCTGCTGTTCAGCGAGCTCGCGCCAAGCTTGTGGCGTGGCGGCTTGCTTGTCGTAAATTTTCTTGCTCATGGCTTACTCCAGAAAAATCGCGGTCTTGCCTATTGTATGTGGGAGGCCCGCCGAAGCGGGAGTGACGCACTAGGAGAGTTCCTAGTGCGCCTCATCAGCTGGCTGACTAATTTCGATCAGCACGCCGTCGCAGCTTTTAGGGTGAATAAAAATCACCTTGGAACCGTGTGCGCCGGGACTGGGGCTGTCAGACAAAAACTGATAGCCCTTCTCTTTCAAGCGCGCCACATCTTCTTCAATGTTGTCGCTGCGGAAGCAGAGGTGATGCAAACCGCCACCTTTCTTTTCCAGGTATTTGGCGATTGGCCCCTGCCCTTCTAAGGGGTGCACCAACTCAATCTGAGTCGGTGGCAGCGGGAAAAAAGCGGTCTTGGTCTGCGCCGGGATCACCTCTTCGGTGCCCTCAAAGGGTAAACCGAAGTCTTCCATAAAGCGCTTGATCGCCTTTTCTAAATCGGGCACCGCAATAGCGATGTGGTCCAATGCTGTAATCATGGCTTAATCCTTTGGCAGTTGCTGCAGGAAGCCGGCGGTGATCTTGCGGCGATTAGCGGCAATTTCTTCCGGGCTCTGCACGACAATTTTTTCGTCTGGGGTGATTTTGAACAGCACCTGACCTTTGCTGATAATCACCCCATCGTCCTCTACCAGTACTTCATCAATGGTACCGGAGAACGGCGCATAGACTTTGTTGAACATTTTCATTACTTCAACAATGTACAGTGGGTCGCCTGCTTCAAAGTGGTCGCCCTTGCGCACATAGAGATCGTGCTCTGGGGATTCGCGGCCGTAGAACATGCCACCGCTCGCAGCCAGAATTTCGTCAGACTTGGCTACCGGCGGTGGTACCAAGACTTTCGCCATGCGATCTTGCAGTTCTTTATCGAGCAATACCTCGGGGATATTAATGCTCAGATCAGGGTTCACGGTCAGGTCATAGTAAGCGGTCGACTCGGCGATGCTCGGCAGTACCGCCAAGATTTCGGTACCGGCCTGGAAGCCTTTGTGGGCCGAGCGCACTTGTGACCAGCTCGCATCGCTAAAGCCTGCTGGAGCTTTCTCAGTAGCCAGCAGGGACTGCAGGGCCAGCCAATCTTCGGCATCGACACGGTTGTTCAGCTCGGCGTAGAAATCCAGCGCGCGCTGTAGCAGGTCGTTGTCATGATCCCAGATCACACTGGAAGCGGCGGCGCCTTCCACATAATCCATGTTCAGGAAGTGGTAGGTGTCAGCCAGCAACTCGATGGGGTTTTCATTCCAGCTAATGCGACCATCGATCAAGGTGTAGCAGTCGCGGTTAATGCTGAGCCAGCCGCTGAGGATGTGGGGCTCGTCGAGCAAACGCGATACGGGGCGCAGCAGCAGGGTCTTTTTCAGCTCGTGGGCATCGGCCAGAGCTTTGGCCGCATCGTCGCTGTGATCCTGCAGGGCAGCTTTAGTGATTTCACGCCAGGCAAACTCCAAGTCCAAACCGTTGGCGTGCTCTTTCAACTGACCCACTGCGGTCAGATAAGGCACGATAAAGCCGGTGGTGGGACGGGCGTTGATGTTCTGACCAATAAACCAGTTGACCAAACCGTAGTGGAACTCGAGGTTGGTGGCCAAATCTTTACCGCGCATACGGGTGCGGCGAATGGTCTCAGCCAAACGCTGATAAGTATCGAGGCGGGTGTCACCGACGGTCAGCAGCAGTGCGATGTTGGAATCGTAAGCCCCGGCCAAGGTGTACTTCATGAAAGTGTTGGTATCGGGGTTGTGATGACTGATGCCCTGGTCGTCACGGATCTCGCCTTCGATGGCATCTGACCAGCGCTCGATCACACCACCAGCGCTAGGCTGCAGCGCTTGGTTGGTAGCGTTCAGACGCGCTTCGACACTGTCGTTGTGACGCAGGATGCGCTCTGGGCGCGGCAGTTTGTCGCCGTGGGCGGCCAGCAGCACCATGGCTTCTACCAGGGACTCCACCACAAAGCTTTCAGCGGGATTCTCTGGGTTACTAAAGCGCAGAGCATAGCAGAGCTCGGTGACCCGGTGCTCAACCTGAATACGGGTGTTCATTTCCATAAAGAAGTGCTTGTCGCGATCGACAATACACTCAAAAGTGGACACGGAGTCCAGACCTACCGCGGCACCAAAGCGCGCCGCTTCGTCTTCCATGGTCTGCAGTGTTTTGAGGTCCTGCTCTAGGACGCGCAACTCGGTCTCGTTGCCGCTGGCCTTGGCTTGCTCGATGGCAGTTTGCAAAGACTCCACGGTGACCGACACTTCCAGCAGCTTCTGTTCGTGCATCTGCAAGGAGCAGTCGCGACCACCCATGGTGATGCACCAGTCGCCGTTACCAATGACCTGAATCTCTTGGTGACGGGTGGTTTCGATGTTCAGCTCAACCAGTACGTTCTTGTTGTCACCAACACCGGTGGTTTTAACTTCGTTGAGAATCTCACGCACCAATTCAGGGGTGCGGTCCGCTTCACCAATACCCAAAATACGCTGGCCTTTACCGCCACCGCCGCTGATCGCTTTCAGGCGGACACGGTTTTGCGGGTACTCTTCCGCCATGCGCTTAACAGCTTCAGTCAAGGTCTCGCTGAGCTCATCCACAGTGTAAAGGTCGATGCCTTTCTCGTAAGACGCGGACAGTACGATGTCGGCTTTATCTTCGAGGCTGACTTCAGGATCATCGAGCTGGGCATCTTCTACGGCCAAGCCCTGCTCTGCACAGAGCTTTTTGAGGTCGGCAATTGTCGGGTGCTTTTTCAGCAGGGTCAGCGCGGTACCGTTGTCGATACCCGGGGTGACCGATACGCCAGACTTAAGAGCGGTACGCTTGGCTTCATCTTTCAGGCCAGCATCGTGCACGGTGCGCGAGCAAGGACCAATAAAGTTAAGGCCGGCGCGCTCCATGGCTGCCACCATGTTTTCGTCTTCGGCCATAAAGCCGTAGCCAGCGAAAATTGCGTTGTAGTCATTGTCCCGAGCGATGCTGATGATCTGCTCGATACGCTGATCGCGCTCTTCTTTGTTGGCACCGCTGTAGTCGGGTACCCGGTGTACGCGGTCGGGATTAGACAGTGTGCGCAGCTCAGGAGCCAGGGCATTCTGGTAGACAATGGAGTCTTTCTCGGACAACAAAATGCCAAAGTGCTCAATGTCCATTTCGGCGAAAACATCCATCGCCTCTTTGCGAATCGGGCCGCGGCAAATAATTAAGGGGCGTAAATCGCTGCAATCAAACTGCTTCACCCAAGGCTCTGAGCGCAGAGCAAGACGGCGATCGCGGTGTATCAGGGGGTTGCGCAAATAGTGTTCGTTAGACACGGTATTTCCTCTATTCGGTTACTGCTGTCGTCGGATCGGCCAGCTACAGTGGATTAATGGAACTCACGCTGTACAGAAGACAGCGGAGTCGGCTCGTAGTGGCGCAAACAGAAGTCCATGTGCTCGGCCAGCACTTGACGCAGGTCCGATGGCATCACGATTTGCGAGATCGAACCAAGGCTCAGAGCCTCGTTCGGGTTCATCAGCTCTCTTTCGTAGCGCTGACTTAAAAGTTGCTCTTCAGATTTGACCCAGTTGCCAACCAACTGCTCGGCCATCTTGCGGGCTTCATCCGCAGACAGACCGGCTTGCTCTTGGGCTTGGGCTTCGCGCTCAATCTTCTCGGGCACCGCAGCGCGAATTTTGCGCAGCTCATCTTTGTAGACATACTCCACGCCCGCTGGGCCCATCACCGCCACCCGGGTAGTGGGCAGGGCAACGACAAAGTCAGCACCGGTGGGGTAGTTGTTGTATGAGGCGTAAGCACCGCCGAAGGCGTTGCGTACCAGTACCAAGAAGCGCGGAGTGCGCAGATCGACAATCGCATCCAACATGGCGCGACCGGCTTGCACGATACCGCCCTCTTCCTGCTCGCGACCGGGCAAGAAGCCGGTGGTGTCTTCCAGGAAGATAATCGGAATATTGTAGAGGTTACAGAAACGGATAAAGCGCGCGTTTTTGTAAGCGGCAGAAATATCAATCTGACCAGAAGCCACCGCCGAGTTGTTAGCAACAAAACCGACCACGTTACCGCCCATACGGCCCAGCGCTGTAATGGTGTTGCGGGCGCGTTCCGCTTGGATTTCCAAGAAGTCACCGTGATCGCAGAGCTGTTGGATCAGGATGGTGATATCAATCGGCGTGTTAAAGCCGGTGGGCGAGTTAAAGGCCTTTTTCAGCAGGATATCGATATCCCAGGTCTTGCGGTTAACTGGGTCGGAGGATTGCTGACGCGGGGCCAGAGAAGCGTTGTTGCAAGGCAGGTACTTGAGCAGCTCTTGTACTTTACGCAGGGCTGCCACTTCGTTGGGCACACAGAAATCAGTTACGCCGCTCTGGCTGTGAACACCGGGGCCACCGAGCTCGTCTGGGGTCACATCTTCACCCAGTACAGACTTCACTACGCCGGGCCCAGTCAGACCAAAGAAGGTGTCGTTGGGCTGAATCAGGAAGCTGCCCTGACGGGGCAGATAAGAACCACCACCGGCGTTGAAACCAAACATACACATAATGCTGGGCACTACGCCGCTGATTTTACGCAGGGCAGTAAAGGCGTCGGCATAGCCGTCCAAGCCACCTACCCCAGCGGGAATGTAAGCACCGGCAGAGTCGTTCAAGCCCACCAGAGGGATGCGACGCTTAGCGGCCAGCTCAAAAAGGCGCGCCAGCTTTTTACCGTTGGTGGCATCCATGGAGCCAGCGCGTACGGTGAAGTCGTGACCGTAGATGGCGACATCGCGCCCGCCCACAGTAATCAGTGCAGTAACCAGCGAGGCGCCGTCTAAGTTGGGCCCCCAGTTCTGGAACAACACAGTCGGCTCATCATCAGCGAGGAAGCGAATGCGCTCCCATACCGTCATACGGTTTTTCTGATGCTGGCGCTGAATGCTTTTAATGCCGGCGGCACGGTAGGGGCGCTGCTGCAGCTCCCAACCTTTACGCAGGGTAGTTTCGTAGAGACCCGGTTCTGAGGCGACTTGCCCGGGAACCTTGAATTCCACTTCCTGCTGGCTAGCAAATGGATTGTCCAATGATGCGATGAGCTCTTGTGAAGTTTTTGCTGTCATAATCTCTCGTTTCCAGGTGTCCGCTTTGCCAAATAGGCATCACAGACAGGCCTTTCTCTGCTCCTCGAAGCGTGGGGGAATTGCGTGTCGAGACGGACAGGCTTAGGATGCAGACCTGTCCCAATGTGGGCGATAACAGTAATCCACCCAGCAAAGTGAGTCAATTTCCCCAAGTGACACGGAAATTGACATTCTGGACGCAATTCAAGTGTTTAAACCGCAATTCTACAGCAATTTGCGCAGTTTTTGCTGCATCGTACTACGCAAAGTAGCTGTAAAATCATCGATCCGCCAGCCTGGTACCCCAATCGCATGAGCTTAAGCCTGCATCTGGAAGAATTAGTCTATCAAGCCGATAGCTGTGAACTCTTTGAGCGCTTCGCAGACTTACCCGGCGCCGCTTTTCTGGACAGCTGCCAGGGCGCGCCCCGGGCCGGCCGCTACGACATCATTACGGCCCAACCCGCCAAGGACAGCCCCCAGCCCTTAAGCGCCCAAGCCAGCCCAGCACAGTGCCAAAACTACTTTGCCGAGCTGGGCCAGTTTCAGCGCGAGCGCTACGCCGGCATCAACAGCGCCGCCGACCTACCCTTTTGCGGCGGACTGCTGGGCTACTTGGGCTACGACAGCGGTATGGGATTGCAGGGCCTAGCCGCCAAAGAGGACGACGAGGCACACGGGCCTCCTCTGGCTTCACTGCAAGCCTACGATTGGTGCATCGTGCAAGATCATTTATTGCGCCGTGCGGTGCTGGTTTCTCTCCCCACACTAGCTGCCGCTGAGCGACAGGACTATTTAAGCCGTGCTCGAGCAGCCCGGACAACAACAGCCAGCAGTGACTTTGTGCTGAGCGAGCGCTTTAGCAGCAACCTAGAAGCCGCTGAATACCGCGAAGCCTTTGAGCGCATTCAAAGCTATATTCGTGCCGGCGACTGCTACCAAGTGAATTTAGCCCGGCGCTATAACGCCTCTTATCAGGGCGAGCCCTGGCAGGCCTACCGGCGCCTGCGCGCCGTGGCTGGAGCGCCCTTCTCGGCTTTTCTGGCCATGGCAGAAGATAGCGCCCTGATGAGTTTATCCCCCGAGCGTTTTATCGCCCTGCGCGGCTCAAGGGTTGAGACCCGCCCGATCAAGGGCACTCGGCCGCGCAATATGCAAGACCCGGCCGCCGACCGAGCACTAGCCGAGCAGCTGCAAAGCAGTAGTAAAGACCGCGCTGAAAACCTGATGATTGTCGACTTGCTGCGCAATGACCTTGGCCGCAGCTGTGTGCCGGGCAGCATTCGGGTCGAGCAACTCTTTGCGGTGGAAAGCTACCCCACAGTGCATCACTTAGTGAGCACGATTACGGGTGAGCTAGAGGCAGAGCGATCGGCACTGGACTTATTGCGGGACAGTTTTCCCGGCGGCTCGATTACCGGCGCTCCCAAAAGACGCGCAATGGAAATTATCGCCGAGTTAGAGCCCCACCGCCGACAGCATTACTGTGGCTCGGTGGCCTATATCAGTGCCGATGGCAGAATGGACAGCAATATCGCTATTCGCAGTTTGCTCTGTCATTCAGGGCAGGTGCTGTGCTGGGCCGGAGGCGGCATTGTCGCCGACTCCGACTGCACAGCAGAGTTTCAGGAAACTATCGACAAGGTTGGGCAGTTTCTCAATTGCTTAGAGCAGAGCCTCAAGCCTGTCGATAAACACTGACTTAGAGCGTCAGGGGACGGTCGCTGGCGTCGATAAAGGCCTGCTTCAGATCGGGGAAGTTGTGCACTGCGCGAAACTGAGGGAACTCAGCGATCACATTATCCGGCGCGTGGAACAGAATACCCACTTCCGCTTCAGCCAGCATAGTGGTGTCGTTGTAGGAGTCACCGGCGGCAATGACTCGGTAGTTCAAACTGTGCAAGGCTTGTACAGAAGCGCGCTTGGGATCTTTCTGGCGCAGCTTGTAATCCACCACACGGCCCTTCTCATCAGTAATCAGGCGATGGCAGAACAAAGTCGGCCAACCCAACTCTCGCATCAGAGGCTGGGAAAACTCATAGAAGGTGTCGGACAAAATAATCACTTGGAAGCGCTCGCGCAGCCAGTTGATAAAGTCCACCGCCCCGGGCAGCGGCGACAGGGTGGAAATCACCGCCTGAATATCATCGATGGTCAAGTTGTGCTGATCGAGCAGCGCAAGGCGCTGACGCATCAAGACATCGTAATCGGGGATATCGCGGGTGGTGGCCCGCAGTTCTTCAATACCGGTTTTTTCCGCAAATGCGATCCAGATTTCCGGGACCAAGACGCCCTCTAGATCAAGACAAGCCAGTTCCATGTGTGCTCCCAATACTCAGTTTTAGAAAGCGGCACAATCTACCGACAAGCGCGCCATAGAACAAGCGCCGCTGGTATCAATTAGAACACCGGCAGCTCCACATGTGAGAAGAGTTCCTCCAAATCGGCCTTACTGTTGCGAGAAAAGGCTTCGGAGACCACTTCGCGGGTCAGGTGCGGGGCAAAATCTTCAATAAAGTCGTACATAAAGCCGCGCAGGAAGGTGCCCTTGCGACAGCCGATCTTGGTCACACTGCCGGGGAAGAGTTTGCTGGCATCCAGTGCCACTAAGTCGCTGTCTGCGACTTCGTCGTAGGCCATGGCAGCGACAATGCCGATACCGAGACCCAAGCGCACATAGGTTTTAATGACGTCGGCATCCGCCGCGGTAAACACCACTTTGGGCACCAGGCCTTTTTCAACAAAGGCTTCGTCGAGTTTGGAGCGGCCGGTGAAGCCAAAGACATAGGTCACAATGGGATGCGCCGCGACATCTTCCAAAGTGAGCTCTGAGACCTGGGTTAAGGGGTGATCCTTGGGTACCAGAACACAGCGGTTCCAGCGGTAACAGGGCAGCATCACCAGATCAGAAAACAACTCCAAGGCTTCAGTGGCAATAGCGAAATCCACTGTGCCATCGGCAGCCATTTCTGAAATTTGCATCGGGGTGCCCTGATGCATGTGCAGTGAAACCTCGGGATAACGATCAATAAATGAGCGAATCGTATCGGGCAAGGCATAGCGCGCCTGGGTGTGGGTGGTAGCGATCGACAGGCTGCCCTTTTTCTCGTTAGAGAACTCCTGAGCAACTCGCTTGATGCTCTCAACTTTGCGCAGCACCTCCCCTGCCGCTTGCAAAATCACCTCGCCGGCTGGGGTTACATGAGTTAAGTGTTTACCGCTTCGGGAAAAGACTTCCACGCCCAACTCATCCTCCAGCAAACGAATCTGCTTACTGATGCCAGGCTGTGAGGTGAAAAGACTCTGCGCCGTGGCAGACACGTTCAAATCGTGATGCGCCACTTCCCAAATATAACGCAGTTGCTGCAACTTCATCCCTAAATTCCTCCAACAGGATCTAGCACTGGGCGCGTGTTTAGCCGCTCATCGGCGCCGCCCAGGCCAGCTAGGATAGTAGTCAATCTAGCGCCGCGCTGCCAGCAGACAAAGATTTAAGAGTTGGCCACACCGTGGGGCACATGGCCCGTGGCGATATGCGGACTGGCCGAAGCGCAGTGGCTTTGCTGATCGTCAAAGAACACATCGGCCTGATAGGCGCGCAAGAATTCCGTTTTATTCAAGCCACCGAGGAAGATCGATTCGTCGATACGAATATTCCAGGCCCGCAAGGTGCGAATTACCCGCTCGTGTGCCGGGGCTGAACGGGCAGTGACCAAGGCAGTGCGAATTGGCGCTTGGCTAGCGGGGAAGGCCTGTTGCAAACGCTGCAGTGCGGCCAAGAAAGGCTTGAAGGGACCGCCACTTAAAGGGTCCCGCGCCGCTGCTTGCTCGCTGGCGGCAAAGGCCTCTAAGCCTTCCGTTTTAAATACCCGCTCGGCTTCGTCAGAGAACAGCACCGCATCGCCATCAAAGGCAAAGCGCAATTGCTCGCCGTCACTGCGACCGCCCTTGCTGGAGACTAAAGTTGCCGCTGCGACGCCGCAGTCGAGTGCGTAGCGCACATCTTCCGCTTCGTTGGATAAAAACAACTGACAGCCAAAGGCGCGAATGTAGCGCCAGGGGCTTTCACCGCCGCAAAAGGCAGCGCGAGTGATGGGCAATTCATAGTGCTGTATCGAGTTAAAAACCCGCAGTCCGGTATCGGCACTGTTGCGGGACAAGAGCACCACCTCCACCTGCGCTTCATCACCGAGCAGCTCATTCAAGCGTAGCATTTTTTGCACCAGAGGGAATGCTTCACCCGGCTGCAGGGGCTCATCTTCACGTGCTATCTGATAGGCAGAGAAAGCTTCCAAGCCCTCCTGCTCAAAGACGCTATGGCTATCATCTAAATTAAACAGCGCGCGGGAAGAAATCGCGATGACCAGTTTGTTGTCGGCAGTATTGTCATTCATGGCTAAAGGATAGCGCCGAGGCCTCAGCAAGGCTAGCGCTTAGTTGCAGTGGCGCGGAGCTGGGCAAATATGATGGGCTAGCTGGCCACAATCTGACTGTTATTTTGCGCAACTTTGGACTAATGTTTTTTTAAGGCAGAGAGTGATGAGAGTGACGAGCTTGAGCTAAGAGGAGTCACATGAACCCCAAAATTTTTATCGGACGCTTCCCTGAGATTGCTGACTTAGATCAAGCCGAACAAGCCAGACTATTGGAAGAAGCTCGCTATGAGGCCTTTGTTGGTCTCAAGCTCGCTAAAGATGCCACCCTCTATTTGCTGCTTTGTGTGTTCTTGGCTTTTACCCTGTCGGTGATACCGCCCCTACTGCTCGGCTTTAGCATCAGCTTACAACTGATCTGCTTAGTGATCGGCTTTGGCCTGTCTTTCACGCTTTATCAAAGGCTGTACCGGGGCCTGCTAGCGCAGGGTTTAGCCAAAGTGCTCGCCCAGCGCAAACAGTCCGAGGCCTGACAAGGACTTACTCATGCAGCGCGCTGCGCTGCAGCTGCTTGGCCACCAACTTGGCCATGATTCGATCGCGCCAGCTGCTGGGCTGATCCAATTCTAAACGCACCAAGAATGGTTTCACCTCGGCGGCCGGCGCTGGCTCGCGCCAAGCAGACCACAGTAAGCTGAGCGCTGAGCGCCAATGGCCCATGTTGGATTCTAGAACTCTCAGGGTCTCGACTAAGCGCTGCTCCTCAGGCGTTAAATCTGAGCCGAAAGGATAATCCGGCAGTAGGCCCTGCTGATAAAAAGGCGCTAAAATTTCAGCCAAGCGCTGGGGGGTATTATTGCGGTAGGCCTCGGGAATTTCATAGCCCGGCTCAACACTGCCACTGTCTAATGCCGCCTTGAGCAGTTGGTCCTGAAAGCGAGAATCGGCCACACACAATAATCGTTTAACGACTTCGGCGTTACTTTGCCCGCGCAAGTCAGCAATGCCGTACTCAGTGACAATCACATCCCGCAGATGACGAGGAATGGTGGTGTGACCATAGTTGGGCAAAATATTCGATTTCAGTGCTTTGCCTTGGCCCCGGGTGGCGCGGATGCAAAGAATGGAGCGCGCATCGGGCATGTCGTGGGCCATAGAGACAAAATTATACTGCCCTCCTACGCCACTAATCACGGTGCCATCTTCTAGGGCATCCGAGGCCACGGAACCATCGAGGCTGACAATCATGCCGGTATTGATAAAGCGCGCCCGGCGCCGCTGGGCGCTGTAGAGCGGCACGTTCTCTAGCAGCTGGTTGGTGCGCTCCACACCGGTCATACAGATTTGCTCAGCCTCTGCCTCAGGCATGTTGCGCAAGTATTCATAGAAGGCCTTAGGCCCTAAGAAGAAACCGCCGTGTAGTAGGCAGCCATGGCGCAGGCTTTGACCCTGAGTCGCAGCCAATAAGGCCTTCCGGGTTTCTGGCTCATCCATATCGTTGCTCAGCGGCTGCCCAGCCAACAGCAATTCACCGGCTTGATTTAGACTGAGCTGCTCGCTGAAAATGCCCCAGTATTGCAGCTCGGTTAATGCGCTCTGATCCAGCTGACGCGGCAACAGCCCCTGCTCGCGACAGTAGTTCAGCATGCGCTCATCAATGGCTTCGCTGATCAGGCCTTCATTCAAGCCCTGCTGTAGTTGTAATTGGTCGTAGACCTTGCGCGTAATCACGCCCGCTTTGATCAGCTCCAACATGCCGTTGACGAACATCTCGGTGGAGACGTAGAGCCCTAGATCAAAGTCGTCGTAGTGCTGCTCGATCGCCACTGGTGGGGTATCAATTGCTTTAAGCATACTGCGGTATGCCGCATTGTTGTGATGGCGCAGGATGCAAGCTTGGGCCACGGCGTCGCCGAGAGCTCCGATACCGATTTGCAGCGTGCCGCCATCGACCACCAAGGTGCTGGCATGCAGGGCCGCGGCATAATCCGCCTGGGGGATGGGCACGTTGGGCACACTGAATAAACGCTGATTATATTGCGGCGAATCGAGCAGCAGATCGAAGAACTCAGGCTTTACTGCCGCGTCATGGCCCATAAAGGGCAGCTCGGGGTGCAGCTGGGCCAAAAACATCACCGGGTGCTCAGCATCCTTTAACAGCTCCGCCATGCGCAAAGTCAGGTCGGGGTTACAGGAGAGGCTCAACTCGCCCTCGCGCCCGGCAACAAGCTGGGCAATGACATTCACCCCTTGGCCGACCAAATCACGGGCGGCGTGGGTGTAATTACTGGAAATATAATTGCGCTGGGCGACTGGCACGCCCTTTAGGGCACCGGCGCGAAAATAAAACTCGCTGACCTGAATGTTGGCTGGCAGTTTTCCTGCGCGCAGTGGCGCCATGTAAGCCAGCTCTTCGTAGTCCTCAAATATCCGCTCCAGAATGGGACCCACCAGTGGGCCGGCAACACCCTTGGGCCTGGGTGGTCGCTCCAAAGACAGCGCCGTTAAAATATGTAGGCTGATACTAGGGTCGCTGGCAGCGCGCTCGTAGAAAGCATTGATCAAGGCCACGGGCTTGCCCAAGCCAAGGGGCGCCGCCAATACTATTTGTTTGCCGACGCGAGCAATAGTGCGCTCAACACAGTCTGCTACTGAGGCCATGATTTCTGACACTGTATTCCTCCCTGAACCCGCTGCGATAGAGATGGCCCGTGACTCTTAAGTCTCGGCAGCTTTATCCTGATCCTTAAAATAAGCTTTGCTGATCCTAAAGACCAGCGGCGACAAGAGCAGTAAAGCGATCAGGTTAGGGATCGCCATAAAGGCATTGAGGGTATCGGCGATCAGCCAGACCAGCTCCAAATTCATTACCGTGCCAATGGGGATCACGACCACCCAGGCCAAACGAAAAGGCAAGATGCCCCGGGTGCCAAATAAGAAAACCACGCAGCGCTCGCCATAAAATGACCAGCCAATCATGGTGGTAAAGGCAAAGAGGCAGAGCCCCAGGCTGACGATGTATTCACCACCGGGAAAAGCATTGGCAAAGGCCATGGACGTCAGTGCCGCGCCATTTTCGCCGCTGGGCAAGACGTCCATGATCACAATCACCAAACCGGTCATGGTGCATACCACTAGGGTGTCAATAAAGGTGCCTAGCATGGCGATCATGCCCTGCTGCACTGGCTCATTGGTGCGCGCCGCGGCGTGGGCAATCGGCGCACTACCTAAGCCCGCCTCGTTGGAAAAGATGCCCCGGGCCACCCCAAAGCGCAGGGCCGCCCAGACCGTCGCACCGGCAAAACCACCGGCCGCAGCGCTGCCATTTAAGGCGCTATCAAAAATCACCCCAAAGGCGCGGGGAATTTCCTCGACGTGACTCAGCAGTACCACCAGAGACATCAGAATGTAGGCAATGGCCATAATGGGCACCAGCCAGCTCGCCACATTGGCGATGCGGCGAATACCGCCCAGAATCACCGAGCCCACCAGTAGCATCAGCACTAGGCCAGTAGCCAATGGCGGCACTGAGAAGGTCTCGTTGAGCACTTGAGAGACCGAGTTAGACTGCACCGTGTTGGCGATGCCAAAGCCCGCCAAGCTACCAAAAATCGCAAAGGCAAAGCCCAGCCAGTGCCAGCGCTTGTGCAGGCCGTTGCGGATGTAATACATCGGGCCGCCACTGTAGTTGCCGCGCTCATCCTGCTCACGAAACTTAACCGCGCAGACCGCCTCTGAATATTTGGTCGCAGTGCCTACTAGGGCGGTCACCCACATCCACAGCAGCGCGCCGGGGCCACCTAAAGCCAGCGCCGTTGCCACGCCGGCGATATTACCGGTGCCGATGGTGGCGGAGAGCGAGGTCATCAGTGCTGAGAAAGGAGAAATATCGCCAGCACCCTGCCCTTCACCACCGCGAGATAAAAGCTTAATGGCCTTGGGCAACTTGCGAATGGTGAGAAAGCCTAAGCCAATACTGAGGTAGAGGCCGGTACCCAGGAGTAGTACCAGCATCACCGGCCCCCAGGCCCAGCTATTAATGCTTCCAATCAGCTCAGTCATTATTATGTCCTTACTGTGCTTTTAAATGCGATACCAGCTTATCTGCTGATTGTGCTGCTCTCTCAATCATGTATTTGCGCTTGCAGCCCGATCAGAAGCAGTCCTGACGCTGGGCCATTAGACCGAAGATGCCGCCGGTGTGGACAAAGACAATATCCTGACAATCTGCAAAGCGCCCTTGGGCAAGCTCCTGCAACATGCCATAGAAGGCCTTGCCGGTATAAACCGGATCCAGCACTAAGCCTTCTAAGCGCGCCAATTGCCGGATCAAGTCAAAGATCTCAGGCCCTGCCTTGCCGTAGCCCTCGCCGACATAGCCATCTAAGACCCGAGGCTTTAAGGTCACTTGCGGTACCCCGGGATAGCGCTGTGCCCAGTCGCTGGCGTCCTGGTGGATTTTGTTGTCAAAGTAAGCGGCGTCATCGCAGACGTTCACGCCCCACACGCTAGCTGGCAATTGGTGCAGCTCTGCACCTAGAGCGAGGCCCGCCTGGGTGCCACCAGAACCGCTGGCGGTGACGATGTGCGCAGCTGTTATGCCCGCCTCGGTGAAGTCACTGGCCAACTCTTGCGCAGCGGCGATATAACCCCACACGCCGATACCATCACTACCACCGGTAGGAATGATCAGCGCCTTGCGGCCCTGCTCGGCGTAAGAGCGCTGCCGTGCTGCTAACAAGGCATTGAGATTCGGCAGGTACTCCGCGGCCGGAATACATTCGATATGAGCGCCGGCGAGCTGGTCGAGAAAGTAGTTGCCATCACTCTCATCTGGGCGTTCGCCACGCAATAGCAAATGCGCGGACAGTCCCGCTTGCGCGGCAACTAGCGCCGTGGCGCGACAGTGGTTACTTTGAATCCCGCCGCAGGTGATCAGGGTATCGCAGCCCTCATCTTGAGCGTGGGCCAAGAGGAATTCGAGTTTGCGCACTTTGTTGCCGCTGAGCAGGCAGCCGCTTAAGTCATCGCGCTTGACCCACAGGCGCTGGCCTTGCCCCCACTTCTCGGTGGCTCGAGGCAGGAACTGTAAGGGAGTTGGCAGGCGGGCCAAGTCGACCCGCCGAGGATATTGCAGTGCCATTAGCCGATGGACTTCAGAGTCCCTTTGGGCAGGACAGCATGCACGTGAGCCCGCTGGAACTTCATCTCGACCTTGTCAGACACGCTCAGCACCAGGTAGTTGTCATCCAAGGCAGTGATTTTGCCGAGAATACCGGAGGTAGTGACCACCTCATCACCCTTGGCCAGGGCCGCCACCATCTGGCTGTGCTCTTTCTGGCGCTTACGCTGGGGGCGAATGGCAATAAAATAGAACAGTACAAATAGACCGACCAAAAACAGGATCTGGAACATTTCTCCGCCCTGAGGTGCCGCGGCGCCCTCTGCTTGGGCATGTGCACTGGCAACAAACAGACTCATACTAACTTCCTTGCTGTGGATAAAAGCCCTTAGCCGGGCTCGAGATTAACTGCCCAAGCTATTGATTTACCTAGGGGCAAGGCAGTAGCTTTGACAGTGAATTAGCGCGCTAATGTACAGGGTTTGACGGTGCCTGCCAACAGACTAGAGAGCAGCTTAAAGCAGCTTAAAGCGCCCAATTTGCCCCTAAAGGCCTGTTCCCCGACGGCAGGCACTTGTATCATGGGGGGTCTCAAGCAGGGTCAGCAGGCAGCATCTCCAGCACTGAGATCTGCCCCAGCACCGGATTAGCCTAACAAAGGGAGTCGACATGACCACAGAGTTTAACGATCTAATTGCCAGTATGGGGCAAGCGAGCCAACAGCTCACTGGGCCCGGTGCGCCATGGGAATTAGAGCAACGCCAAATCAACGGCGTTGACCTGCGTTGTTATAAGAAGGCACCGAGCACCTTGCGCGATGCCATCAACCGGGGCCGTGAACACGGCGATAAAATCGCCGTGGCCTACGAGGACGAGCGCTACAGCTTCGATCAGTTCTTCGAGGGCGCTGATCGCTTGGCTCAGCACTTGCTCAGCAAGCACGGTGTTAAAAAGGGTGACCGAGTTGCCATTGCCATGCGCAACTACCCCGAGTGGATGATGAGCTTTGTCGGCATCCTATCCATTGGCGCCATCGTGGTACCCTTAAACAGCTGGGGCCGCGGTGAAGAACTCAGCTATGCCATTAGCGACTCCGGCGCCAACCTTGTGATCTGTGACCAAGAGCGACTCGACCACCTGCGCGATCGCCTCGAAGGCCTGAACTGCAAAGCCATTGTAGTGCGTAGCGATGACACTGAAGGCGAGCAGGTCGAGCCCTGGTCACTGAGCCAGCAGCAATCCCCCTGCAATTACGATGACATCGACATCAGCCCCGGCGACTTGGCTATTGTGATGTACACCTCTGGCACCACGGGCAAGCCAAAAGGCGCCGCCTCGACCCACTTCGCCGTGAGCCAGGCCCTGTACAACATGGATTACATGGCAGCGATGTCAGCCATGTGTAACATGCCGACAGTAGAAAAAATGATGGGCAGCGGCTTCGAGCCCTGCACCCTTCTAGCGGTTCCCCTATTCCACGTATCAGGCTGCTACGCGGTATTTTTGTCCAACCTGATCGGCGGTCGCAAAACAGCCATCATGTACAAGTGGAACGCAGAACAAGCGCTGGAGATCATCGAGCGCGAGCGAATCACTATCTTTACCGGTGTGCCGACCATGAACTTGGCCCTGCTCGACTCGCCCAAGTTTGATGAAACCGACACCAGCAGCCTGTTCTCCCTTGGCATCGGTGGTACCGCTGGACCGCCACACCTAAAAGATGCCATCTACTCACGCCTGCCCCACGCCTACCCCGGCACCGGCTACGGCATGACCGAAACCAATGCTGTGGGTTCAAGCGCTCAGGGCGCCGCCTACCGCCTGCGCTCGGGCTCTGCAGGCACGATTTCGCCAATTGTAGATATCAAGACAGTGGATGAAAACGGTCAGGACCTGCCGCGCGGCAGCACTGGCGAGATCTACGTGAAAAGCCCGACCAATGTGCAGCAGTACTGGAACTTACCTGAAGCCACCGCAGAAACCTTTATTGACGGTTGGGTAGCCACTGGCGATGTGGGCTATGTCGACGAAGACAACTTCCTCTACGTAGTCGACCGCATCAAAGACATGGTCATCCGCGGCGGCGAAAACGTCTATCCCATTGAGGTAGAAGGTATTTTGCTGAGCCACCCCGCGGTACTTGAAGCCACGGTATTTGGTGTGCCGCACGAGACCTTGGGTGAAGAAGTCGTGGCCAGCGTTTACTTAAACGACAGCAACACCACCGCAGAAGAGCTGCGCAAGTTCCTCAGCGAACACCTGGCGGCCTTCAAGGTACCGGCACACATCCAAATCAGCTGCGATGAGCTACCCAAAAATGCCACCGGTAAGGTTTTGAAGAAGTCAGTCAAAGAGCACTACTTGGAAAACTTAGACGCGACCGAGCAAGCCTAAAATGACGAAGGCCCGCACAGCGGGCTGGGCATTAGCTATCTCTGCTTTAGAGATTGCTTAGCAGCTTGAGCGAACAGAAGGAGGCCCCGCGTCAGCCATGATGTGGGGCCTTTTTTATGTGAATAAGCTAGTCGAACAGCATGGCTGTTTTGACGACGCTCAAGCCCCGCAGCCCGCCGACCTTCTGGATTAATGTAGAGGGCTATTTTATTAGCCATCGGCCAAGCTCGGCTTACATTTGATCATCATGCTCCCATAGCTGATTCAAGCGCAGCGATTCGTTCGAAATCCTGTAAAGACCGGCTTCGCCAATTGTTTTGGCGCTCAGTCGCCAAAGAAGGTTCCCGATTTTAGTGATGTGCTAGGTCAGCGAAGCAGAGTTAGGCATTGCAGTGCCAGGTCATGCTAAAGAGGCTCTAGAATCCAGGAGTTCTGGCCAGGAAGTTATTTGCACTCGCAACCCTTGCACAATGCAAGTACTATCGCTCGCGCATAACAAGGGTCACATAAAGTCTTCAGATGCTTTTGAGGCGGCTTGCTTTGAGATGGCGCCATCTAAGCAGATAGCGGCGTATTAGAGGCCTTTAACTTCACACTATTCAACAGGTATGAGGAGCGGATATGAAATTTTGGCAGGTAGTTAGCTGGTGTGAAACAGAACATCTGGTGGAAGTTGCAAAACATGCAGAACAGCTGGGCTTTGAGGGAATCATTCTAGCTGAGCACATCTATTACCCGAAACAAACCCAGTCACACTACTTTTATTCCCCAGATGGCCGCTCCCCACAAAATGCTGATATGGAGTTTCCTGATCCACTTATCAGTTTTGCCGCCATTGCATCGCAAACTACTAGGCTGAAAATGATGACTGGTATTTATGTGCTGCCTCTGCGCCATCCAATTGAGGCGGCAAAGAACATGGCTACTTTAGCAAAATTAAGCAGCAATCGATTCATGCTTGGCTTTGGCGCGGGATGGCTGAAAGAAGAGTTTGATCAATTCGGTATTGAGTTTTCTAAACGCGGCTCAAGAATGGACGAAATGCTTGAAGTCATGACCCAGCTCTGGAGCGGTCAGCCTCTTACATTCGCTGGCGAGCACTTTAGCATGCAAGATATTCAAATCCGCCCGTACCCAAGCAAAGCTATCCCCCTTATTGGCGGCGGCCATTCAAAAGCCGCAATAAAACGAGCGGTCGAAAAATGCGACGGGTGGTACGGTCCGGGAAATACTGTTGACGAGCTAAAAGACATTGTCCCAGCGCTAAAGCGCGCCAGAACTGAGGCCAAGCGGCCGCTAGAAGGCTATGAAATCATTGCTCCACTGAGTGAAGAATTAACTGCAGATAAATGTGAAATTCTGCAGCAACTCGGTGTGAGTGCGACAGTTTCATACCCCTTTCTATTTGGCATCGGCCCAGACTCAAGTCTCGATGAGAAGAAGGACTACATGAGCAAGTTTGCCGAGTCTTTTATCAAAAAATGAGGTCTTAGGGGCGGCAAACACAGAGCGCATAATAGGATAGCTCGAGTCCGCCCTGCAGCTCTGCTCTTTGCTTGGCCCGCTGCCAGCGCGGGCCTTAGATTACCTTCACTGCGAGTTCTTAAATGCCCATAAAGTCGGGCACATTAAACTTCCAGCTTTTCTCTTCTACCCGACGGCTGATGCGCCAGCCTTCTGGGGTGCGGCGGTACTCATCGACATACCACAGGCCCAGCATGAAGGTTTCTGTGCCGCCCTCGGGTAAGGCGAGTTCCATGGGGTTAAAACACATGACGCGTCCGTGGCCGACATCGCCATCTACGGTGATTTGTACGTTGGCGTTCAAGTGTTGGGAATTGGGGAATATGTCATCGGCTACGGCTTTTTTAAGGTAGGCGATAATTTCTTCTCGGTTGCCGACATCGCCACCGTAAACGCTGTAATCAATATGCGCGTCTTCAGTAAAGACATTGCGCAAATCATCAAAGTTCTTGGTATCGATCAGGTGGGCGTAGTAGAAGCATAGATCTTGCAGCTCCCAACGGTCCGACATTTCCTGTTGGCTTAACACGCTGTTCTCCTTATTTTAAGTAATTCTGGACTCAAAAATCGAGGGGCAAGCTGAGGTGCTCTCGATAGATAAAATCGCGGTGAGCGAGTAGTCGCTCAGTGATGTGTTCGCGCAATTGGTAGTGGTCGCTAGAGTAGCCGCTGCGCATAAACTCAGGCATGGGGTTATCGGCTGGGGGCAGAGGACAAATCATCCCGGCAAAATTAGCCCAATAGATATCGACCGCAGAGAGGGAGTCGGCGACAAAGTAGGTTGAACCGCGCGCCTCCTGCTCCGCTAAGGTGTTATCTAGAAGCGCACAGATATCCGCTAAGCCTTGCGCTGAGGCTTCAGTAGCCTCCTCGCTCCAGCCGTATTTGGCGGCAAGACGGGCGATCATTTCCGGCGGATCATCACTGCGCATACCCGGCGCCAAGAGCTGCAAGCGACGCAACCAACCAAAACCGTTGACGCCAGCTATCAGTGCCGACAGCCCTAGCACCTGCGTGCGCAGCTTGAGATCAGCAGGTAGCAGTGCCGGCGCTGCTGGCGCCATCGCCTCCAGCGTCAACAGCAGATCCAGCCAATGGCTGATTGCTGCAGCATGGGGCGGCACCAATACAGGGGCTGAAGTTTGACCAGTCCACTCGAGTAGTTCTTCATTGCTACCGCCGGTCTGCTGAGCGACCGGCAGGTAGTCTAAGCCTTTATAGCTCAGCAAACCTTTGGCTGCTTCGCCCCAAGGCCCTGGCACACCGGTACTGAGTACCAATCGCAAGGCTTCAGGACGGGCCTTGGCCTCGGCTATGCTGAGATAGTCCATGGCCCCTACTCGTCTAGCTTAAAGACGCGGATGGCGTTTTCGCGCAGGAACTTAGGCCAGACTTCATCGCGGAAAGGCACATCGGGCAGCTCTTTAAAGATACGATCCAGCGACAGCCCCATGGGGAAATAACCGGCGTACATCACCTGATCAGAGCCGCGGGTGTTGGCAAAGTGCACGATGTCTTTCGGGTAGTGCTTGGGCGCAAAGGCCGATGTCATGTAGTGCAGGTTGGGGTACTTGAGCATCATCTTCCAAGCTACGTCGGTCCAGGGCTCACAGCCGTGGCGGGTTACGACACGCAGCTCTGGGAAGAACCACAGCACTTCGTCGAGCAGCTCAACTTTCTGCGGGCCAAATGGCAGACGCGGCCCGGGAATACCCATGCAAGGACAGAATGGAATATCGAGCTCAACCAGCTTGGCGTAAATTGGATACCACTTCTTGTCGTTGACCGGTACTGGTGGACAAATCATCGCGGGGGATGCAGTCACCGCCTTGATGCCAAACTCTTCATGCAATGCCACGATGGTGCGAACTTCGTCCATGCCATTGTTGGGGTTGGCTTCATAGCTGGCAAAGAAACGGTCGGGGTAGCGACGCAGCGCTTCTTTGTGCTGCTCAGCGTAGGGCCCAATGCCGAGCATGGCGCGCTCAATACCGTGCTTATCCATCTGCGCCACGGTGTAGGCAATGTAGTCTTCCTGCTCGCCGGTCTGCTCGTTGATATCGGCGATATCTTTGAACATATACTGAGCCGGCATCTTGAACATCTCATGGCTTTCTTTATCCATGAGCATGGGCTTGATCCACTCGTAAAAATTGCTGTTATCGTCGCCGGGAACGGCAAGCATCAAATCGATGACGCCAACATCTTTGGGCATGGCCATGCGGAATTACTCCAAGTCATTAAAACATTTGGGCTTTCATTGTGACCATTAGTCACAGCGCAACCAAGCACAAGCACAGAACAGGCTGAAGAATATCCGGCAGGGCTTAATACCGTGAACCAGAGCGCAGCCTGTTATGTCGCAGTGCTTGACTGAGTCAATGGCTAAAACTAGCTTGAAACTACATCAAAGCTAATATTCATCTCCTTGATGCCATTGATAAAATTAGATCTCAGCCAGTTGATTTCCCCCTCGAGGCGCGGATTGCGTATATGGCGCAAAATCTCGCTAAAAATTACTTCCAGCTCCAAGCGCGCAAGGTGCGAACCCAGACAAAAGTGCTGACCGACACCGAAAGCGCGGTGCTCATTGCGCACATCTTCACGTTGGCTGCGGCTAATATCGAAGCTCTCTGGATCGCTAAAAACGGATTCGTCGGCACTGGCCGAACCGTAATACAAGCGCAGAGCGTCACCCTTTTTGATCTGTTGTCCACCGAGCTCTAGGTCTTCCATAGCAGTCCTACGGAAGGCGATAACGGCAGGGTTAAAGCGCAGAAACTCCTCGATCGCATCTTCGAGCAGCTCGGGATTATCAACCAGCATTTGGTACTGCTCGGGGTGCTCCATCAATAGGCGCATGCCCTGGGAGGTCACGGTACGCGTGGTCTCGTTGCCGGCGACAATCAGCAGCATAAAAAAGTTACAGAACTCATCATCCGTCAGGGGCTCATCTTCCACTGTGCCCTCTAGTAACACACTGACAATATCCTGCTGCTGGGGGTTTTCCTTGTGACTGGTAGCGATCTCCATGGCCATCATAAACATCTCGACCATGGCGTTCATGCCGTCTTCTTCGGAGGTGGTCAGGTCTGGGTCATCCATACCCAACATGATGTTAGTCAGCTCAAACAAACGGTGACGTTTTTCTGCCGGCACCCCCATCAGTTCACAAATCGCCAGCAGCGGCAGCTCCATGGCTACCTCTTCGACAAACTCACAGCGCCCGCCTTCAATCGCCTTGCTGACAATATCGCGGGCGATGGCTTCAAAGCGAGGGCGATAACTTTCAACTTTGGCGGGAGTAAAGGCACTGCGTACTAAGCGGCGAAATTTCAGGTGCTGGGGCGGATCCATGTTGATCATCAGCAGGCGCACCATATCCAGCTCTTCTTGGTTGGCGGGCTCATTCAGCAAACAGCTGCGCTCATAGGAAGAAAACAGCGCTGGATTTTTAGAGATGTAATCAAGATCTTCGCGGCGGGTAATCGCCCAAAAGCCGGGGACCTCGCCCTGCCCCTCATGCCAATACACTGGCTTTTGCTCGCGCAGGTAGCTGTACATTTCTCGAGGGTGGCCGCCGTGATAACTATCGGGGCTGATCAGATCAATATGTGGGCAAGTTGCCATCGGGTGGTACTCCAGTGGTTAGTGCTGGCATCCCTTCCCAGTGTCACGAGTTACCAGCTAATAATTATTAGGCCAAGGAGGATATATCGGAGCGGAGCCAAGAAGCAATAGCCGGCTCCGCTAAAGGGCAGATTCTGGGCGGGCCGATCTCGACCCGCAGCTGTTAGAGGCCCAGTTCGCGAATCAAGGCAATCACATCGTCATGGTGGGACTTGGTTTTGACTTTAGCCATGATGTGCTTGAGGCGGCCATCTTTACCAATGATAAAAGTACTGCGCACAATACCCATATACTCACGGCCCATGAACTTCTTCAGAGCCCAAACGCCGTACTTCTCGGCGATGGCATGATCTTCATCTGATAGCAGGGTGAAGTTGAGGTCCTGCTTGTCAATAAACTTGCCCAGCCTAGCAACCGGGTCAGGGCTGACACCCAGCACCACGGTATCGAGCTCCTCAAACTCTGCTTTGCTATCGCGGATGCCGCAGGCCTGCACCGTGCAGCCTGGGGTCATCGCCTTGGGATAAAAGTACAGTACGACATTACTCTTATAGCGGAACTGCTTTAGGCTAACTTTGTTGCCGTCCTGATCCAGCAGTGTAAAAGCTGGCGCCAGATTGCCGATCTTGGGGTGGGCCATGATTGATCTCCTAGCTAAATAAGATTGAACACAGGTCCTTTATGAGGGCTTGCGGCGGCGTTCAATAGCTGCCACACGCACTGGAAAACGACCTTGCGTAGCGTCGCTGAAGTATTCTTTCAGGCTGCGGCTAACCACTGGAAAGGCGAGCTCATCCCAGGGGATATCGCGCTCTTCAAAAAGTGCCGACTCCAGACTCTCCGGGCCGGCACCAAAAGCGCCCTGCTCTATGCCGCAGCGATAAAACATGTAGACCTGAGAGATATGCGGTATGTCATAGATCCGATAGAGCTCAAGCTCGGTCGCCTTCGCCTCGGCCTCTTCCCAGGTTTCTCGCGCCGCGCCCTGCTGACTGGTTTCACCGTTCTCCATAAAACCAGCTGGCAAAGTCCAGTAGTTGCGCCGCGGCTCAATAGCCCGCCGGCACAGCAAAACCTTGCCCTCGTGAATGGGCAGGCAGCCCACAATCACTCGGGGGCTAGTGTAATGGATTGATTGGCAGGACAAACAGACGTAGCGCTTGCGATCATCCCCTTCCGGGATTTGCAGGGCGACTTCGGCGCCGCAGGTGGTACAAAAATTCATAGAGGCGACTTCATGCTGGTTTCAAGCGTCCCAGTATAGACGCAATACTGGGACGCTGACAAAGCACTGGGATTAGTGAATTTCACCATAGCCACCACTGTAAAACAGCAGCGGTTTACCAGTCGGCCGGTGCGTCATATTGCGCACTTGCCCGACAATAATCAGGTGATCGCCGCCGGCGTGAGTAGCATCCATTTCACACTCAAAGGTTACCAGTGCACCGCGAATCACTGGCGCACCGTATTTACCCAAACTGAAGTGCTCTGGGCGAATAGCGTGGTCACCTTTGCGGGCGTAATCGTTGGACAGCGACTGCTGAGTGCTGCAGAGCACGTTGACGTTAAAGTAGCGCGCCGCTGCATACTCCTGATAAACCTCGGAGTTGTTTTGCAGGCTCCACAGTACCAGAGGCGGCTCCAAAGACACTGCGGCAAAGGAGTTAACCGTCATCGCAATGGGCAATTGGTCCCGAGTGGTGGTGGTAATGAGGCAAACACCGGTAGCAAAGCGCCCCAGTGCATTTCTGAGTTCACGTCCATCCATATTGTTTTAACACTCCATAGCTGTTCTGTAGCTGATTCTATTGACCAGCCTCATTCAATACCGGCAAAGCTTGCCGGGCATCCCCTATTCAGGTGAATCTCTCGTTAATTCTTATGCCAGCGCTGGGCTCGGCTCTGATCACTGGCCCGCGCCTCAACCCAGCGCCGACCAAAACTGCCCAACTCGCGCTTCCAAAAAGGCGCGCGGGTTTTCAGGTAGTCCATTATAAACTCACAGCCCTCAAAGGCATCACCACGGTGAGTAGCACTTGCTCCCACCCAGACAATTTGCTCGCCCACTGCCAGGCGGCCCACGCGGTGGACCACAGCAATGGATTTGAGCGACCAGCGCTGCTGGGCCTCCTGCACAATCGCCGCAATGCTCTTTTCAGTCATGCCGGGATAGTGCTCTAAGTCAATCGCCGTCACTGTGGCCTCGGGGCCCGCCTTCACATAGCCGGTAAAGGCCACTACCGCCCCCGCGTCATCTTGCAAGACGCTGCGCTGTAAGTCCGCTATATCAAAGTCATCGCGCTGAACCCGAACGCTACATGCTGCAGGCAACAAGGGCATCACCCCCCGGTAACCGGTGGATAAAAGGCGACTTCATCACCGGCGACCAAGGCTTGATCACCATGTACCACATCGTGATTCACTGCCCGCAAAAGGTTAACTTCGCTCAGTACCTCGCGCCATTTGGCTCCGCGTTGGCACAAGTGCTCATGAAGGGCATCTAAGCTGGCAACTTCGGCACTGTGTGCCAACTGCAAGCTATCCTCGCCTAGGGCTTCGCGTACCCGGGCAAAAAAACGTACCTGTATCATTCTGTTCACAGCTCCTGTTGATCGCGCTGCCAAGTGCCACTCTTACCGCCCTCTTTTCGCTGCAAGACAATGTGCTGAATTGCCATAGCGCGGTCGACTGCTTTACACATGTCGTAAATGGTCAAGGCAGCAACTGAGGCAGCGGTCAGGGCCTCCATTTCAACTCCGGTTTTACCCGACACCGAACAGCCAGCCTCAATCAGCACGCTTGAACTCGCTTCATCGGCGGTAAAAGATACGTCGACCGCATTGAGCATCAAGGGGTGGCAGAGCGGAATTAAATCCGAGCATTTCTTGGCCGCTTGGATACCGGCCACCCGCGCTACGGCAAAGACATCCCCTTTAGCATGACCGCCTTCAAGCAGCAGGCGCAAGGTTTCGGGCTGCATAAGGACACGAGCCTGAGCCACTGCACGACGCTGAGTCTCTGCTTTGTGACCGACATCCACCATATGGGCCGCACCGCTCTCATCTAGGTGCGTCAATCGCGACATGATTCTCTCCGGGGACACTTGATGCCAAATTCTATCTAATTGACCTAGGGAATGACACTCATTCGACTCGCCGGCTGGTGCGTGGCCTTAGCAAATGCAACGCCCTATTTGTTAACGGTCGAGTACGCAGCCTGCTAAACACTGTCAGGCTTCGGTATAGCGAACAACTACTATAGAATGGCCTTGTTGAGCATGGCCATCACAGCTAGGTCCTTCTGGGCTGGTAAGCTCAACAATCGCGCAGCATGCTGAAGCTAGATTAGGACGGCGCCTGTATGATTGCTAAAACACTACGCTCACCAGAGCTCGCAGCAACGGGAATGATATGGGACTTCAATTTTTAGGCGAATCTGACGAACAACTTAAAAGTTCACTGAGCTTCCCCGCTGACTTTAGCGTCGCCAAAATCCTTAAAACTGATGTACTTTACTGCAGCCCTAGCACTTCGCTCAACGAAGCAGCCTCACTGATGCAGGAGCGTAACTGCAGCTCGATAATCGTGCTTGACAACAATTCCCCAAAGGGCATTTGGACCGAACAAGACGCCCTCTTGATCAACTTCGATGACCCGGCGCAATTTACCCGCCCAATCAACGAAGTGATGAGCCAACCAGTGATCAGCATCCACGCAGACACCCTACTGAGCTCAGTGGCGACACAGTTGCAAAAGAACAAATTGCGCCACTTCCTTGTTGTCGATGATGATGAAAACACCCTAGGGCTGCTCTCACAAAGCGACATCGTCGAACATCAGGTCTTAGAACACTATTTGGACTTACGCAGTACCGCCTCAGTACTTCGCCGCAATATTCCACGACTTGCTGCCGATACACTGTTGAGCTATGCGGTGCGCAAAATGCAGCTGAGTGCCAGCAGCGCTATTATCATCAACTACCCTGATCAGAGCTACGGCATTCTGACCGAACGCGACTTGGTGCATTTAATTGCCCAACAATCGAGCAAGCAAACTGTCGGCGATGTCGCTAGCAGGCCACTGATCTGCATCCCCCATGATATGAGCCTCTATCGAGCGCGCAAGACACTTAGCGAGCGCGGCATTCGTCACGTGGGCGTTACCCAAAACGGTGAGCTGCTCGGCTTAGTCAGCTTCCGCGAAATCATGATGGATGTCGAATCTACCTATATGAACGAGCTGCGGGAGGTACTTCAGGTCCGCGACCAGGCACTTTCAGCAGCAAAGCGCAACTTGCAGCTCGCTGAGCGGGTGATCGACAGCACTCTGGAAGGGGTGATAATTACTGACCCGCGCGGTCGCATCCTCTTTGTGAACCCGGCCTTTAGTAAAATTACCGGTTACAGTGATGCAGAAGTTATCGGCAAAACACCGGCCATTCTAAAATCCGGCCATCACAATAATGACTTTTATCAAAGCATGTGGCTTGAACTACAGAGAGAGGGTCGCTGGGAAGGTGAGGTTTTAAACCGCAAGAAAAATGGTGAGCTCTTGCCCAAGTACCTCAGCATTACTGCTATCTATAACGAGCAAGGGCAAGCCAGCCACTACGCGTCTATGTTCAATGATATTTCTAAGCTCAAGGAGAGCGAGGAAAATATCCGCAACATGGCTTATCGCGACCCACTTACCGGACTACCCAACCGGCGCTTGCTTGAAGACCGCTTGGACATGCTAATTGCACAGGCCGAACGTCACAACAAGCTGATCGGAGTGCTGTTCATTGACTTAGATCACTTTAAACATGTCAATGACAGCCTTGGGCACGCCGCCGGCGATGAGCTCTTAGTAGAATTAGCGCGGCGCTTAAAAAGCTGTCTGCGCAAAAATGATACGGTAGCGCGCTTAGGTGGTGATGAGTTTGTCATCATTCTCAGCCAACCCGACAGCATTGATGATATTGTGCATACTGCTGAGCGTTTGATGAACAAGATATCTCGCCCAATCTTGATACAAGGGCGAGAGCTGGTACAAACCAGTAGCATTGGCGTCAGTGTCTATCCCAATGACGGACTGGAGCGAGACACGCTACTCAAACATGCCGACGCCGCCATGTACGCAGTCAAGAGCAGCGGCCGCGATGGCCTCAGCTGCTACGCCCCTAGTGAGCAAGCCAGTTTTAGCGATCAGCTGACTCTGCGCTTGGAACTACGCCAAGCCTTAAAAAATGGCCAAATAATGGTCTATTATCAGCCTTTAATGGATAGCTTGGGACAGCTAGTCGGCGCTGAAGCGCTGCTCCGTTGGCAACATCCTGAGCGCGGCTTTATCCCCCCCGATAGCTTCATCCCCTTAGCGGAAGACAGCGGCTTAATACTTCCCATCGGTATATTTGTTTTACAGCAAGCTACTGAGCAATTTGCTCGCTGGAATAAGCAGGGTATGCGTTTATCGGAAATTTCAATTAACGTTTCAGGCCGGCAGTTGCGCGACCAAAACTTTATTAGGCAAGTGAGCGAAAGTTTAAAAGAGCACAATATTGCACCTGGGCAAATAGTGTTTGAGTTAACTGAAAGTGTGCTGATGGACAAGATCTCCGGTAGCCGCTTACAGGACCTAAAAGACCTAGGGGTGTCGCTGGCGCTGGATGACTTTGGTACCGGCTATGCGGCGCTACTTTACCTACGAAGATTCCCCCTGGACCGCCTAAAAATAGACCGCAGTTTTGTGCGTGAGATGCTAGATAGCAGTTCCGATGCCACGATTGTGTCAACACTGATTACCCTGGCTAACAAGCTCAAGCTACAAGTGGTGGCAGAAGGTGTCGAAAGAAGCGATCAATTTGAAACTTTACGCGACTATGGCTGTGAACTATTTCAAGGTTTTTTATTTTCTCAGGCCTTAGCACCAGCCCAGTTTGAGGCACAATTTTTAAATCAAGTCAGCAACAAACGTAGTGGCTAATGATTTAAGGGACTTTATTTAAAGCCCCCAATTCATTACAATAGCTCCCATCAAATAACTCTAGGTGTCGAAGCAAGCCAATCTCTGGCCTGCTACATAGTACCTGGAGTTTTTTTATGACTATTGTTCCCGCAAATCGCCTGCAAGGCTTTTTTAAGCCACTGCCTAGGTTTAGCAACAAAGTTCCCAGCCTCTACATCGATAGCCTGCTCGTCCCTGATGACCCCTACGAAATGAAGGTCTATTTCGTAAACAACTCGGGCCGCAGCCTTGAATGGCTAGATCTACCCTACCCTATGTTTCAGCCCTATCGAAGTACTTCGATTGAGAGCGTGCGCTATCTGAATATCGAGCACAGCGAAGCAGTATTAGTCGCTGAGTTTGATCAAGTTTTTGACAGCGACTTCCTCCACCGGCTGAGCTTTAAATGGAAGGCAGCAGAACAGCCGCTAAAAGAAGCCCAGCTGCTTAGCAAGGGATGCAAAAAATTCCACTATCACGTGCTGGAGTGGTTAAGCGATGATGCTTGAAGATGCTTTGCAAGAACAAGACTTTGAGCAGCAGCTGCAATGGCAGTTCTTTCGCTTTCAGTTCAAGCGCCGTGCGCGCTGCGCTTCACTTTTTGACTCTGAACAGGGACGGGAGATTATGCAACTACCTAGCCAAGACCGTAGCGTGGCAGGATTTGCACTGCATCCTGACTCAGCTTTTAGCAGGGATTTGGCCGCTTATTTGCACTATTTAGAGCGACACCATCTCCTCTTGTACTTTGAGCAGCCTGATCTAGTGGAAATCTGCGCTGTGGAGGATTACTGCGAAGACGATAACTGGGATGAGGATGACGGGGATGAGGAGGAAGGCTTGTTTAGCTATTCGACCCTCAATCTCAGGCTGCCCCCGCGCAGCTATTCTCAGAGCTCTGTGGGCTTTAGCTTCATTGACGACAAGCTATTTTCCTCGAGCTACCTAGAGGTCATCGAGCTGCCCTAGCAGGCCATCAGGCAGAGAGTAAAAGCTCTGTCTGATGAACAAGTTCGATGGACACAAGTACCCAACATCCAGCCTTCAAGCTAACAATGCTGCCACTGAGCTGCTGACCTAGTCCCTTTGGATGATTGTCAGAGTGAGTTAAGCCGCCTAGTATCCCTCTTTAAAATATCCATTTAAAAAATAGCAATAAGAGGGTTAAGTAGGTGGCAGCTAGTACTCAGACACAGATTGATTCAGCAGCTCAAGCTTGGATAAAACTGGTATTAAAAGCCAAGTCCATCGAGCTCCAGCGCATGCTTGTCCGCCGCGAAGCTTGGCAAATCACTGCCGAGCTCAACTCAGGTGACAAAGCTAGCTACTTTCTTAGGATAGACCGGGATGCATTGCGTGGTGAGCCAGGCACTCGTGGCTTAAAGCGCGAGTCCGATCTGATGCGCTGTTTAGCTGAGCACAGCCAGATCCCCATTCCCAAAGTGCTGGCCTGGAGTGATGAGCACTGTATTGCTATTCAATCCTTCGTCTCGGGGCGGGCGGATCTAAACAATGCGGCCCCTGAAGAGCAGCACTCTGTGATGCAACACTTCATGGACATCTTAGCTGAGATGCACCAGATCGACGTAGATCAGTTCAATCTCGAAGGTTTTGAGCTACCGTCGACCGCTGAAGAGCACTCCCTAATAGAGCTCGACGCAGTAGACAGCCAAGTCGACTAAAGCCTGCCACCAGATAGCAGCACCCTACTGGGCAGCTTTGGTAAAACCTGGCTACGCAAGCATGTGCCTACAACAGTGGAGCGCACTTCAATCTTGCAGGGCGACACCGGTGCCGGCAATTTTCTGTTTGCCGATGGTCGGGTGACCGCGGTAGTTGATTGGGAGTGGGCTCACTATGGCGACCCAATGGAGGACCTGGGTAATATCTGGCTCAGGGATTTCTTTACGCCGAGCGCTGGCGGTGACTTAAGTGATTACTTTCGGCGCTACGCGGCCAAAGCTGGCCTGCAATTAGATCGACAAAAAATCATCTACTACTTAGTCCATCAACTGATCCGCGGCGTAGTGTTCATTCCGCACATGACACGCCGCGCCGACTGGCGCTCAACGGTGGCCCTAAACCTTGGCTACCAAGCAATCAGCGATCTCGTGAGCTGCGAGGCCATTGGGCTGTATCACGGCATTGAGGAGACTGAGACTGAGTCCCTTGAGATTATCGAGGACCCTGAGGCAGGTGATCTCTACCGGCTCATCACAAAACAACTCGAACAAGGCGTGGCGCCAAAGCTAAATGACGATTACAGCTTATCCCTAGTGGCAGGTGTCGCCGACATCACTCGCTACTTGGAGCGCCGCCACATCAATGGCCCCCGAGCGGATAAGATGGAGCTGGAAGGTATCAACCGCTTACTGGGAGAAAGCTATCAAGAGCTGCAGGCGGCGCGTCAGGCCTTTAACATTGAACTGCAAAACATGCCAAAAACTGACGAGCTAGCAGTACTAGAGCACTGCTGGGGCGTAGCGAGGCGCAACTTGGAGCTGATGGGTCCCTTAGCGGATCGCTGGCGCCAATGCCGCTTGGCAACGGTCGATGTGTAACGAGGGAGTGACAACAGAGCCCCGCGAAGTCCTTAGGGCAAGGACCGGAAGCCGGGCAGCTTACCAGTACCCCAGCCAAGCCGAAAAGGCGCATTACATTTACAGGAAAATGTTTTTGCTGCATCATAGTCTTTTGCAGTCAAGATCATTAACTCGACTTGGGCCTTAAGGTATGCGCTATAAAAACCTATTAAAATCCTGCTTGGCAGGCCTGACCCTTATTCTAGTGGCCTGTGGCGAGAGTGCTATAGACTACTCTGGAAACATTGGTCAGTGGCAGTATTATGGTGGCAATGCCGGCGGTCAGCGCTTTGCTGACCTCGATCAAATCACTGCTGATAACGTCAAGGACTTAGAAGTCGCCTGGGTCTACCACACAGGTGACGTATCCAGCGGCAATGAAACACATGGCGCCACCGCCTTCCAAGCCACGCCACTGGTTGCAGAGGGTACGATGTATGTCTGCACGCCTTACAACCGCGTAATCGCCCTCGACCCTGAAACCGGCGAGGAGCGCTGGACCTATGACCCAGAAGTCGATCTCAGTGGTATATACACACCCACCTGTCGCGGAGTGGCTTACTGGCAGGGTGAGGAGCAAGGCACTTGCAGTAGCCGTATCGTCAGCGGCACTCTGGATGCCAGGCTCATTAATATCGATGCCAAAACAGGTAAAGCCTGCAGCGACTTCGGAGATCAGGGTTCAGTGAACCTGCTGAACAATCTCGGCGACGTGCGCCCCGGGGAGTACTATGTCACTTCGGCGCCCCTAGTGATCAATGACCTAGTTATCACCGGCGCCTTCGTTAAGGACGGCCAGCGAGTAGATGCCCCATCCGGGGTCGTGCGGGCCTACGACATACGCAGCGGCCAGTTACGCTGGGCATACGACCCAGTACCACCTGGCATGACCACGATCACTGCAGAACAAGCCGAGCAAGGCGCCCTGTTTACCCGCTCGACACCCAATACATGGGGCAATATCTCAGCCGATATAGAGCGCGGTATCGTTTACCTGCCTACTGGAGGCTCACAGCCGGACCATTACGCAGGCGATGAGCGCGGCGACATGGATTACTACGGCACTTCAGTCATTGCCGTTGATGCCAATACCGGCGAGCGTATCTGGAACTTCCAAACCGTTCACCACGACATTTGGGACTGGGACGTTGCGGCCCAGCCGGTGACCTTTGAACAGCATGGCACAACACCCGGAGTGATCGCCGCCACCAAGATGGGGCATATCTTCTTGCTCAACCGGGAAACCGGCGAGCCGCTATTTCCGGTGGAAGAAAGAGCAGTACCCCAAAGCCGCGTACCGGGAGAGTTCAGCGCCCCAACACAACCCTTCCCCACCCTACCCAAACCCGTACACCCGAATAAGCTGACAGAGGATGATATCTGGGGCATCTACCCCGGTGACAAAGCGGCCTGCTTAAAGCAGTTCCGAGAGTTCACTTACGAAGGGATCTTTACGCCGCCGGATATCGAGCGCCCTGCGCTGCTCTGGCCCGGCTTAGGCGGCGGCATCAACTGGGGCTCAGTCTCGGTAAACCCCCATACCAATATCATGCTGGTGAACAGTATGCGGGTTCCCTACACCGTACAAATCCTGCCCCGTGCCGCGGCAGAATCCTTAGACGGCTCTGACTTGGTGGGCGTCAACCCACAGGAAGGGACCCCTTATGTGGTGCAACGCGGTGGCTTTTTATCACCCAACAACACGCCCTGTACCCCACCACCCTGGGGCGTGTTAACGGCCATCAATCTAGATTCCGGTGAAACCCTTTGGGAGCAAGCATTGGGCAACCTGGCAGAACTAGCCCCCCTTGGTCTAGGCAAATTTTTCAACTGGGGCACTCCCAATACCGGCGGCAGTCTACAAACCGCTAGTGGTTTAGTCTTTATAGCGGCGACGCTGGACGGCTATATCCGCGCCTTTGACTCAGCCTCAGGCAAACTGCTGTGGGACAGTAAGCTACCAGCCCCTGCCCAAGCCACACCGATCAGCTACCGCTTATCGCCCGAGGGCAAGCAATACATTGCCATTGCTGCTGGTGGCCACGGCCCACTCGCCTATGCTGCCAAAGGCCCAGAGAAACTGGGCGAGCTGCTGGGCGATGCCATTGTGGTGTACGCCCTACCTTAGGGCTTTACATCGCTCTGCAAGAGAGTAAGCCTGAAACGACAGGCAAAAAAAAGCCAAGCCACCCAAGAAGAGTGGCTTGGCTAAAGCCCAACATGAAACTGTATTAGCCTGTTTTGATTTGCGCCGTAGAGTAACTGGCCATGACCTCGCCACAGACTGGGAAAATCACATCTGTGTGCGCAGCGTGAGTCGAATAGTGGAGGAAATCTTCTTCGCTATCGAAAGTACCAAAGACAGCTAGATCCGCGTTTCCTTCAAGCAAATTTAAATCTAAGCCCACGCTAAACTCCCGAATCACTGATATATGTTCAGGTAAGCTTTCGAACGCTGCTTTCACCGCTTCGCGCCGCTCTTGGCTGGTACCTTCCTTGAAATAAATCAATGCCACATGCTTAATCATTATTAACCTACCTTCTTTCCCTTGGATGCCATGTCGTCATCGTGAACTTTAATCGCCTTTTCAATGCCGCCCATATACTCCGCCATAAAGCGATCAGCATTACTGGCAGCCCAATCTAAAGATGCTGTGCGATTAATATTCGAGTGCTGGAAATGCGGCATCACGTACTGGGCCACTAAATCATAGGATTTCTTAGTGGCTTCAAAATCGGCCGCATTATGGACCAATGATAAGAAGCTACCGAAACCACCAGATTGGTTCTGCAGTTTCTCAATATGAGCAATCAGGTCGTCTGGGGTGCCCACTATACCCACGCCAAAGGCACCGAGCCCACCCGTGGTCCAAACATCAATGGCCTCATCCAAATCCTTCACTTGCGGGAACAGCTCACCGCCAAACTTATGGAAATAATTAAACATATCCAGCAAACCAAACTCGAGATCGCGCCGGGCCTGCTCTCTGGTTTCGGCAATATGGAATGGCGTGACCACGCGCCAGGTATCCCGATTAACACTTTTGCCAAACTCGCTGGCCCGGGCTTCGCATATTTGCCAACTATCAGCCAAGGCTTTAAAACCCTGTGGGCTTGAGGCGGCAACTGACAGCATTGCAACACCGTGTTTACCGGCCAAGCGCGCCCCTGCGGGTGAAATAGCTGAAGCCACGGCAATTTCCAAATTAGCCTGGTAAGGCAGAATGTGCATCCGCGCTTCGTTCAATGTAAACCAGTCGGTTTTAGCCGTAACTGTCTCTCCGTCGAGCAGGCGAACCAAGACGTCGAGCGACTCCTCCATACGCTCACGCAAGCGCTGCGGGTCAATGCCCATCATATAAGCATCGGCAATAAGTTGCCCCGGCCCCACACCAAAGATCAATCGCCCACGGGTTTGGTGATCCAGCTGGGCTATGCGATCAGCCAACACTAAGGGTTGGTGATAAGACAGCGAGCTGACGCCGGTACCAAAGCGTATGTTGCGCGTACGCTCTGCTGCAGTAGCAATAAAGACCTCCGGCGAGGCGATGCACTCATAAGCACCTGAGTGATGTTCACCTATCCAGGCCTCGTCAAAATCTCGCAAGTCGAGATGCTGAATAAGCTCAAAATCTCGCTCTAAGGCAAAGGTAGGACTGGTTCGATCATTGTGAAAAGGAGCAAAAAAGGCTCCGAAGCGCATGCGTTTTGGTTGATAGCTCATCGATAGTGTCTCCTAGAGAAACTGACAAAACATTGTGTTTGGATTGTTTTTTAATAATAGCCGCAGAAAGCGCCCCTTGCAATAAAGATTCACTAGGACTTCAAAATAGCTCTATAGAGAGCATAGGTGCAGGGTTTTAAAGCCAAGTGCCTTGAATGAAAACCCAGCACTGTTGAAAAATCACTTATAGAGGAGCAATGTAAAACAATAGAGCAAATAGAGCTGCACAGAGGTCATTGTCGTGCAGCTGTTAAAGCAGTGGCTGTCTAGTGTGCAGTGCTGTACCAAGCTCAAGATATGACTGCGGTACTGCCCCTAGGCTGATCGCAAAGGCTAAAGTAGCGTTTAGCTACACTTGCCTAACAAGAGGAAGTGGGCAAGTATTCCAAGCCATTAGTGAGAGCTTGAACAGACAGGCCTTCTTCCTTAGCAGTTCACATTAAGACTCTTTAGATAAGGACAAACAGTATGAGCAAAGCGCTGCGCGTCGGTATAACGCTGTTTCGCATCGATGAATTGACCCATGGCGATATGGGCAAGGTACTCGCTATGGCAGAAATGGCCGATGCTAAAGGTGTCGATATGCTCAGTATCCCTGATCATATTTGCTTTAGCAGTGATGCCGCCAAGGACTACCCTATGGGGCCGGATGCCTTCCCAGGCACCCTAGATGAGCCTTGGTATGAGCCATTGACTCTACTAGCCGCCATTGGCGCTCGAACTAAGCAGATTTTACTGTCAACGGCAGTGATGATTGCGCCCGCCCGCACTGCGGTCATGTTGGCCAAACAGTTAGCCACCCTGGACTGCATTTCTAATGGCCGCGCTGTACCTGTGTTTGGCGCTGGTTGGCAACGCGCTGAATTTGACAGCCAGAACCTGCCCTTTGAGGGACGCTTTACCCATATGGAAGAGCAAATACAGGTCTGTCGTGCACTGTGGAGCGGTGGCCCACAAAGCTTCCAGGGCAAATTCGTCCAATTTGAGGATCTCTGGTCCTACCCACTACCCGTGCAAGGCGCGGCATTACCCATCTGGTTAGGGCTGAGCCCCTCCCCGCGCAATATTGAGCGCATGGCACGCTTCGCCGACGGTTGGTTACCGGCCATGGAATCTCTGGAAAAGATCAAAGAAACCAGAGATAAACTCAGCACTAGCTTGGAAAAGCATGGCCGAGACCCAGAAAATTTCGATATCCGCAGCAGCCTGATACCAGTGCCACACAAAAGTGGTGGCATTGATTTCGATGCCACCTTCGCGCAAGCCGAAAACATGAAAGCTGCAGGGGTCACGGTTATCGACACTGCCCCTACCCTGCTGACTGACAGGCTTGATGACCTGGAAATGATCCTGGATCGACTGGTGGCTCTACGCGAGTAAAAAGATTTTACTCAAAACTCAAAATTAAAAACCTCGGCATATCGAAAAGGCGCACCATTTCTTACTAAAGGACTTTTTGCTTAAAAAACAAAAAGTTAAGCATCGTCTCTGCCCTTATTGCAAAGATTAGGGCAGAGACATAAGATACCTTTTGAAATGTTTTTAATAGCTCAGGTATCGAGGTTAAAAATGCGCCCGTTTATAAAACAACAACCAATTGTGACTGCATTACTGTTAGCATCAATTTCTTATGCTGGAGCTGCTAGCGCACAACTAGAAGAAATAGTGATAAGTGCTCAAAAGAAGACTGAGTCACTACAGAGTGCTCCGCTCTCGGTAGCTGCATTCAGCGAAAGCATGCTTGAGAGTCAAGGCATTTCCTCGCTCAGCGACCTTAGCCTACAGACCCCCAGTCTACAGTCCTATGACTTTCCAACATCATCGAGCAACCTCTCCATCTACGTGCGCGGCTTCGGTAACGGCGACTCACAAACCCTGACCATTGATAACCCCGTCGGACTTTATATTGACGGTATCTATCTGGCCAGAACTTCAGGTGCGACGATCAAGCTGCTCGACCTAGAGCGCATTGAAATTTTACGGGGCCCCCAGGGAACCCTATTTGGGCGTAACTCTTCCAGTGGCGCAGTGAGCTTTATTAGCAGAAAGCCCAGCGATGAGTTTGGTGCAAAAGTTGAAGCTGGCGCTGGTAACTTTGGTAGCTGGAATGCAGGCTTCACTATCGATGCACCGATCAGCTCCGAATTACGCACACAGTTTTCGTATCTCAACGATAAAACAGATGGCTGGGTTAAAAACCGCGGACCCAAGATAAACCCAGTAAAACAAAGCAGTGAAAACTATTACATGAGTGATCAAGAAGCTTATCGCTTTGCTTTGAACTGGGACATCTTAGACAACCTAGATCTCGAATACAGCTATGACCTAGCTGATGCGGATGGAACCCCACCCTACTACCAGTTAAACAGAAACAGCCGGCAAAAAAAGACTACCAACTTACTGACAGGTGGCTCGAGCTATCGCTATGTGCTGCCAAAATCAAATACTGAGTCTTCCGGGCACAGATTGGCCCTGAACTGGGTAATCTCTGACCAGCTAGAACTAAAGTCTATTACTGGCTATCGAAAAATGGACGAGCGCTCAGTTCAAAACTGGGCTGACACGCTGTTTTATGCCATTGATTTAGATTGGTCGACTAAATCTACTAGCCAGGAGTTCCAGTTGCTTGGCAACGCTTTTGATAATCGTCTCGACTTTATTGCTGGTTATTTTTACTTCAAGGAGAAAGGGAAAAAGCGCGAAGAGCAATTTAGCAGCTTTAATGGCCTTGAAGTATATGCCTTAGACCCCTTAGCAAAGCCAGCCGCCTCACAATCAGCATTGCTAGGCGGCACCAGTTTAGGCGCCACTTTATTCGACACTGAACTCACCTCACAGGCCGTTTACGCTCAGGCGAGCTATACCCCCGATATACTAGATTCACGCCTGACTCTCACAGCAGGACTGCGTTACACAGAGGATGAGCGCGACGCTTTGCGCGCACTAGATCCCAATAAACCACATATTATTTTTCAACCAGGCACAAACAGTCTGGACTTTGATCGGACGGATTACACCCTAGTACTTGATTTCGCTATTACTGATGAAATTAACAGCTATGCCCGCTATGCCACTGGTTACCGTGCTGGTGGCTCAGGAGAGCGGACTCTTAGCTTTGACCTTACCTTTGATAACGAAGAAAGCTCTGCCTTTGAGTTAGGCTTAAAATCGGAATTATTCGACCGCAGATTACGGCTAAACACCGCACTATTCTTTACTGATTACGATGATTTGATTGTCACTTACGACAGCTCAAAAGCCGGTTTTAGCTCCTTTATTGAAAACGTAAACGCAGGAAAAGCCAAGGTAGATGGGCTAGAACTGGATATTATCGGCCTGATTGGGGAGGCCAGCACTATCACCTTTAACTACACTTATTTAGATAGTGAGGTGACAAAGGTTATTGTACCCAATAACAGCTTCCTACTAGCTGGGCCGCCAGCCAGCGATATTGACTTACGTGGCCAAGATCTCTCCGATACCTTCTTCTTCGCCCAAGCGCCAAAACACGCTTACTCGCTAGCTATTGACCACAGCTGGACCCTCACTAACGGAATGAGCCTTGATGCGCATCTGAACTACAGTTGGCGCGATAGTGTCTACTCATCACCAAGAGGCCTACCAGTAGATGAGCTCGGCTTGTTAAATGCGCGTATTTCCTTGAGCAATATCAAGCTGGCGGACAGCACATTACGTGTATCTGCATGGGGTAAAAACCTAACCAACGAAAGCGAGCTGATTTACGACTTACAAGGCTTAGGCTTCCAATTCAACCGCCCTCCTAGCTACGGCATCGATCTGCGGCTGGACATATAATTACGCTAGTCACACAGCAAGAGAGGCAGGCGCTAACTGCGCCTGCCTCATTTCTCTTCAGGCTAAACACAAGCGAAACATAGACTATTATCGCTTAGCTAAGGACAGTCTTGCGCAAGAGCTCAAGTGCAGCTGAGATTCCTCCACGAGCTTGCCAGTGGTATCAAAGATTAGCTGCCGATCCTTGGCGTAAACATATTTGTATTCAGCAATACGCCCCCACAGGGGCAAGAGGCCAGCGTGTTGCTGATAGTGCTGCTCAATGATCGGCTTCAGTCGCGGGATCTGATCTTCTAGTGCTAAGTCTCTGATTGCTGCTTCGATATAAATTCTGCGGCGTGACTCTAAGGCAGCCAAGACAAAAATCGGCTGGCTAGTCCTGCGAAAGTAGGTTTCGACAAACAAAAAGCCAGGGAAAGCTAGCTTTCTCGCAGATAGCTGAGCGCTGATTCTGGCTATTTCTGCAGCGGCAAAACTTGCATCGATGCTCAGCTGCTCACAGAGCTTAGCAACAAACTCCTGGCCACTGTAGCGATAGTCATATGCACTAGTTTCCAGTGCCAGGGTCTCACTAGATGACACAGCCTGAATGCGAGCTGTAGCGGCAGGAAGCCTATGAGTTGAATAGCCCATCGACAAGGCGATTTGATCTAGGGCTCGACCGGACAGTTTCCGACTAATAAGTTGATAGAGTTGCATTGGCTAGGGACTCCTGACTCCAATTGAGAACCTGCGGTAGGCGCCGTGGAGTCAGGCTGGCGTGCTCCGCTTTAGCAGGATTTATGAGTCGCTCTGCAAGTAGGAATAAATCAGCGACAACGGGATTATATCAAACAACATGCAAATAACGAATGGCCGAGATCTGCAAGCACATTAGCAGGGCCTAATGAAGCTCATCTGGCATAGCTAAAATGCTCTGCTTTTAGCTCAGACTCGCCATTCCAGCGGTAAGCCACTAACTTACCCTCCTTGGCTACTGAGTAATCGAGGCAGGCCACATTGTGTGCTAGGGGCGCAGGCTGGCCATTTAACCAATAATGGCCGATAAAACAGGGCGGAGCCGAATCGGGATAGCGCGGGACAGTATCTGGTATGGCCATATCGCTGGCCTCGCCTATAGCAAGACCTTCAGGCACAGTGGCCTCCGCTAAACGCGTAGCACTGCTATTCCACCACTGAACACGGACCGCGTTTCTGCTATGCCCATCTTTATCCTGGAAAGTAATGCCCTCGGGGAGCTGCACTTCTACCCCTTTGAGGATGCGCTCAATGGCCTCATAGGCTGCACTGCCCTTGGTCGAAGCCTCAATCAATAGCTCTGGCGTCATTCTGGAATCGGGCGCCTTGCTCTGCAACAGGTCGATATGAGCTTGGTCCCAACAGGCATGAACCACGCGCAGGCCATCTAGCTCAAGCCACATAGGCAGCTCATAGAAAAACTCGAGCACTGCCTCACGCTGCTCATCATCCTGCTCAAACTCATTTAAGAAGGCTTGGTGTTGCCCCTTATTCTTTTTAGTATGAGGCCGCAAATATTCCCCTTCATGGAAAGTATGGTAGGCCAAAGCATTAAATTCGTGGTTGCCCATCACCGCTAAAGCATGACCATTGCGAACCATCGGCATGACGATATCGAGTAACTTTTTGTGCTGAGGGCCGCGGTCGATGAAGTCTCCCAAGAAGATCACTTGCCGACTAGGGTGTTGGTAGCCGCTGTCTGAATGGGAGTAGCCTAATTCTTGCAATAGCTTAATTAGCTCATCTGCATGACCGTGGATGTCTCCGATAATGTCGTAAGCTTGACTACTCATAAAAAATACTAACCTTCAATAATTTAGATTTATCTGAATAGGGATAGATGCCGATTAAAAACTAAGGCCTAAAACGGTTATCATTACAAAAGACTGGGGTAATTATAATAACTTCGCCCGGCGATTCCTCAGCGCAGTTAAATTATTCAGAAGAACTAAGGAAAAAAATGAATATTTTATACCTACATGGCTATGCCAGTAATTTTGATCCGAGCTCTGTGAAAGTACAGGCATTAGAGAAAATCGGCACGGTTTCAGGCATCAATATTGATTATACCGAGGGCCCAAAAGTCGCCATAGAGGCTGCCAAGCAAGCTTGCCAGGAGCAGTGTATCGACCTAGTTGTTGGCACATCGATGGGCGGCTGGTTGGCTAGCCACTGCGGCCAGAACTGTAGCATCCCCTTCGTGGCACTCAATCCTGCAGTCGAGCCAGCAAAGTCCCTGACAAAGTATATAGGCCAAAGTATCGATTACACTGGCACAGCCTATACCATTGATGCTGAGACTGTGGCCTCTTACCCGCCCTTCGCCACCGAAGGCTTGGGCTTGGTGATCTGTGAAGAAGGCGATGAAGTCATTGATGCAAGCGCTACAGCGGCAGCGCTAAAGCCACATTATGATGTGCTGCTAGTACCCGGGGGCTCACACCGCTTTGAAAGCTTAGACTCGCAATTAGAGCTGATCCAGGCTCATCTGCGTAAGGCTACTCAAGGCAAGGCTTAAGCAGCGCCCTCCTTTTCTTTAAAAACCCGCACCTGACCAATGTAGTTAAGGACTGCAGCATTTTGCTCTAAGCGCTCAGCGAGTTCGGCGGTATTTTCAAGGCCACAAGTCAGCACTAAATCGACATGCACCTTGCCTTCAAGATAGTGCAGAGTGGCCTTATTGATATCGAAGGCATCGATATCGTTTACCCATACTTTAGCCAGATCGGTGAGCACTTCACGGCGCAAGGGCAAATGCGCTGACAAGTCCGCCAGAGAGTCATCCTCGGGGTCAATGTGGATTAAAGCGTTGCTAATATTTTCGTGGGTATCGATCAACTTTAAACGCACATACTCAGCAATACGATGGCCTTCGGAGACACTCAAATAACCATCGACAACGATATGCACATCAACCAAATACGAGCCACCCATACGTCGACTGCGCATCATATGCACACCCCGCACACCGTCAACATTTTCGATAATGCGCTGCAGGGCCGCGGCTGTTTTAGGCTCCATGCCGGTATCAATGAGCTCGCGAACAGAGCTCACTGACTGATCCCAGCCGATCTTGCCAATCATAAATGCCACACCTAAGGCGGCTAAAGCATCGAGGTAGGGAAAACCCATTAAGCTCCCGCCGACACCGATTAACACCACTATTGAAGACACGGCATCGGAGCGGTGGTGCCAGGCATTCGCCGTCAGCAAACTGGACTTAAATTTGCGCGCCACTCGCATGGTGTAATGGTAGAGCCACTCATTAGCGATAATGGAAAACGCGGCGACCCACAAGACAAGAGGGGTCGGATGTAACAAAGTTGAGGGATTAATCAGGCGCTGAGCCGAGTCCAGCACAATACCGACAGCAGTGATAATCAGTACGATACCAAGGGCTACGGTGAAAGCGGTTTCAATCCGCGCATGACCATAGGGGTGCTTTTTATCCGCCGGTAAATTGCTGTACTTGGCCGCGAACCAGACCATCACATCGGTGCTGACATCTGCGAGCGAGTGAATGCCGTCGGCTATCAAGGCATGGGATTGACCAATAATGCCAAATATTATCTTGGCGACGGTCAAAACAATATTTACCAGGGCGCCTACTACGCTCGTGTTACGCATCGCCTTATCACGCACTTGAGCAGACTGCTGGGCGGCATCCATTAAAACACTCTCCAATAGACCAAGCCGAGATAGAATTGAACAAGCGCAGCTACCCTTCCGGCTTATTCAAGCTGACGGCTAATATACCGTAAAGTGAACGCTTAAGGGGGCAATGGAAACAAAAAGGTGCCCTTGGCAGCCTAGTAGAGTAGTCAGCAAACAGTCGCAATGTCAGCTGCTTGTTTAACTTGCTGACGAAGTGGCCAAGCTGGGCAGCAGCGATTGAGACCCAGTGCTGACAGCGTTGCTCCATATCAGCTTTTATAGGGGTTCTTGGCTAGTTTAGGGGTGCCCGCCGGGACTGCGTTCACCCTATCGCCGAGAGAAGAGGCGCGCTGTAAGCGCGCCCTCCTTGCTTGACTTGTTATGCGGCTGCATCCTCAAGTTCCCAGCCAGGAAACACAAGAACTGCCGGATGGCAGTTGAGTGCCCTAGCCAATACCTTCGCCCGCTCAATACCCAAATTCACACGACCGTTCTCGATGGCGGATATGGTTGACTGCGGAATAGAGGTAAGAGAGGACAATTGGTTTTGGCTTAGCTCCTGGAGTTCTCGAATAATTCTGACCGAATCTCCAATTGAAACCTCAATCGTTTTTTTTGCTTTACGATAATCCTTCATATTAGTTTCTCCTGTAGTTGTGTGGAGTCACTTTCTCAATTTGAACATAGACATTCTCACGATCAATTTTGTAAATCACGCGATATTGAAGATTTAATCTGGAGGAGCGATGCCCCTTCCACTCGCCTCTCAAGGGTTCATCATTAAACCCTCGAATCAATCTCAACCCTTCAGGACCGGAGATTCGAACAATGTCTTTCCACTTTTCATAGCGCTGCAATACATCTTCGGGCAGACGAGCTGTAATTCTTGCTACCCGGCGATGTTCATATATCTCCCACATAGCACATAAAGTGTATATGCTATATATGGTATGTCAATGATAATGATCAGACTCATAACAGCTTGATATACAGGGTCTTGGTTTGCGTAGGGGCGCCTGCCGGTGTCAAAAGTATTCCGCGACCCGTCCCACCAAATGAGCTTAATCTGTTTCCCTTGGGCTTCTTGCAGAGATTGTGGCGCCACCGAATCACCTGGGTGCATTGGCTTTTGGATGGCTTGGGGCGCCTGCGGGAGGCCTTGGAGGCTTTGGAGCGCCTACGGGAAGCAGGGTCACTCCGCGACACGCCGCCAGTACGTCCTTGTAGGCTCGGGCTCGACGTCCTGTCTCGCACGGTCGCTGCATGACCCTACCACCCGCAGTCTTCGATTCTTAGCTAGGTCGAACAATTAACATTCAAGCTTCTTGGTGTTTGTGCCGTTGCTTATTAAGGCAGTGCACTTAAATGAGAAGGTGAGGACGACGGCTTAGGCTGAAGGACCGTTGAGCGCATGGATGCGCGAACCGAGCCCCCATGGATGGGTTTACGGCGTGTCCGCAAGCCTATGCCGTTGGCCGCGCCGCCACTGAATTAGCTTGCTATGGAGTTTTTTGGATGGCTCGGAGCGCCTGCGGGAGGCAGGATCACTCCGCGACACGCCGCAAGTACATCCTTGTAGGCTCGGGCTCGACGTCCTGTCTTGCACGGTCGCTGCGCGGCCCTACCACCCGCTGTCTTCAATTCACTCTCAGAGTGATCTTGAGGCTTTGTTCATACATTCCTTTGCCCAATTAAGCCGCCATATTTTGATATTAAGGTGTGGACGACGGTTTAGGCTAAAGGACCGTTGAGCGCATGGACGCGCGAACCGAGCCCCCATGGATGGGTTCACTGCGTGTCCGCAAACCTATTCCGTTGGCCGCGCCGCCACCGTATCAGCTTGACCTGTTTCTACGGGAGTCTTTGGAGGCTTTGGGGCGCCTGCGGGAGGCAGGGTCACTCCGCGACACGCCGCAAGTACGTCCTTGTAGGCTCGGGCTCGACGTCCTGTCTCGCACGGTCGCTGCGCGATTCTGCCACCCGCTGTCAGCAATTCACGATCAGGGTGATCTGGAGCTTATGCAAACAGTTGTTTGCTTCTCCAGCCTCCCCAACGGTAATAAGCAACGGAAAACAGGCTACTAATAAGGAAACTGATACCGATGCCTAGGGCAATCCCCGATTCGCCGTACAGTGAGATCATCCAATAGGCCAATGGGACGCGCAATAGCCATAGAGAAATGATATTCAGAGCGAGGATTTGAAACATTGCACCAGCCCCTCGCACCACCCCATTGAGGATGAAGTTTAAACCGATAAATGGGTAGAACAACGCGATTGTGCGCAAGTACGAGACGCCAAATGCCACGCCCTCTTCGTCACTGATAAATAACTTCACTAGCGGCTCAGCCCAAATGAATAGCAACACGACAAAAAATATCATGACCACCAGGTTGTAGATGATGCCGACCTTGGAAATCTGAGCTACCCGCGCCCACTTATTCGCGCCGATATTTTGTGCTGCCATGGCGTTTACCGCGGAACCTAAAGCGAGAGCGGGCAACAGGACAATATTGTCTAGGCGCTGCGCTGCACCAAAACCCGCGACCACATCCTCGCCAAAGCCGTTGACCATCCAGAGAATGACCGCCATGCCGGCATAGATGACTATCATCTGTATGCCTGAGGGCACGCCTAGCTGCAAAATAGTGCGTATTTCAGAAAGCTTGGGCCATTGCAATCGGAATGCAGGCAGTCCGGCCCCTGGCCTCCCTGACAGGTAGAACAGGCTGTATATGAAGGCCATGGTCTGCGCCAAAATCATGGCCCAGGCTGCGCCGGCTAGGCCCAAGTTAAACCCAACAATAAATAGCGGATTAAGCACAGCCGTCAGTACGGTTGCCAACAACACGAAATACAAAGGCGTCCTGCTATCACCAAAAGCCCGTAGCAAACTGCCAATGAAATTATAGCCAGTGAGAAACAGGCTGCCGATGAACATGATCTGCAGGTATTGCTTAGCGGCAACGCTAATCGATGCCGGCGTATTGAGCAATGCCAGCAGCGCTTCGGTGAAAAAATAACCCGCCAGGCCAATGACCAGCGACAGCACAGTCAAAAGAATGGTAAAAGCGCTCAGGTAGGAGCTGATTTCTGCCTGATTATTGGCTCCCTTCAGTTGCGCAAATACTGTAAGGGTTGCGTTATTCACACCCATGATAAAGGCCAGCAGTACAACCATAATCGTGGTGGCCACTGTGACGGCTGCAAACGCAGCACTTCCCAAGAGGTTGCCGACCCACAGACCGGTGATAAGCAACAGGGAAGCCTGCAGTAGGTTGCTGAACAGAATTGGCAAGGAAAAATGGAGTAGCTTCCGAGGCACTGAGCCTTCAGTAAAGTCGCTTTTCACGATAGAAATTCTTCTCAAAACGGCCAGGCAGGCTTCTAAGCGCTGTTGTGGCTAGAGCTGTGTTGATATGGGCCACAGAGCTTAGCACTTCCAGTGATGAGTAGTCAGCGAACAGTCGCAATGTCAGCTGCTTGTTTAACTTACTGACGAAGTGACCAAGCTGGGGAGCAGCGATTGAGAGCCGGTACTGACTGCGTTGCCAACATATCAGCTGGCTATAGTGGTTCTTGGCTAGCTTAGGGGCGCCTGCGGGATGCTGGACCACTCCGCGACCCGCCCCACCGAATGAGCTTAAACTGTTTCCTTTGGGTTTCTTACAGAGATTGTGGCGCCAGCGAGTGGCAAGATCACTTCGCGACATGCCGCAAGTACTTCCTTGTAGGCTCGGGCTCGACGTCCTGTCTCGCACGGTCGCTGTGTGGCCCTGTGCCACCCGCCGTCTTCAACTCACACTCAGAGTAATCTTTAGGCTTTGTTTTTACATTCCTTTGCTCAATTAAGCCGCCGTATTTGGATATTAAGGTGTGGACGACGGTTTAGGCTGTAGGACCGTTGAGCGCATGGATGCGCGAACCGAGCCCCATGGATGGGTTCACGGCGTGTCCGTAAGCCTATGCCGTTGGCCGCGCCGCCAACAAGTGAGCTTGAAATAGAGGGTTGGGATAAAGCCGAATTGGCGGTGAGGGAGTCCGCCAAAATAGCATCCAACAAGCCACACTAAAAACCACAAAAACAAAGATTTACCATAGTATTATCAACCACTTATAACTACACTTAGTCCAGTTAGTGCTATTACCCTCTTTTGCCATTTACAACCAAAGTGGTGGACTGGGTGGTGGACTGGTGAGTTAGGCGGAGTAATGTCTATGAGCAAACTAAGTGCAAAAGGAATAGAGAAACTAGGGGTGGGAACCCATACCGATGGTGACGGCCTGCAGTTAGTTGTCAGTCCAACCGGAAACAAAAAGTGGGTTTTCAGGTACCAATTAAATAAACGTCGGCGGGAAATGGGGCTAGGCACTTATCCAACAATCAGCCTAAAGAAAGCCCGCATTGATGCAGCAACCCAGCGCGGGCTGATACTAGATGGCAAAGACCCATTAGATGAGCGAAACAAGGCCAAAAAACAAATCATCGAATCTGGCCAAAAAGAACAGGCCAAGGCATACACATTCAAGCAAGCTGCAGCTGAATACATAGCTGCCCATAGCCCAGGCTGGAAAAATGCCAAGCATACCCAGCAGTGGGAGAACACGCTAAAAACCTATGCAGAACCATTTATAGGCCGCTTACCTGTCAATGACATCACTACAGACCACGTACTAAAAGCCTTACGCCCCATCTGGTATGAGAAGCCAGAAACAGCGTCAAGAGTAAGAAACAGAATAGAGCTAGTGCTAGATGCCGCAAAAGCCAGAGGCAAGCGGAAAGGTGAAAATCCCGCTCGGTGGCGCGGCCATTTAGACAAACTACTCCCTGCCCGCCTCGATGTACGGGCACGGAAGCACCACGCAGCCCTTCCCTACCTTGAATTGCCCGCTTTCATGGCAAAGGTGGCCGAGCATGAAGACCTGTCTTATAAAGCCGTACAGGTCACAATATTGGCCGCCCTTAGAACCAGTGAGGCATTGTGCGCGACCTGGGATGAAATCGACTATGAAAACAAAGTGTGGACGATTCCAGCTGAAAGGATGAAGGCGAAAAAGGAGCATCGAGTACCACTGTCTGAGCCATTAATTAAAGTCCTTAAGTCAATCCCAGTACACACAGACAATAATCACCTTTTTCCTGGCATGAAAAAAAATAGGCCGCTATCCAATATGGCGATGCTGATGGCACTTCGCCGCATGGGGCGTGACGATCTGACGATGCACGGCTTTCGCTCTACCTTCCGAGACTGGGCTGGAGAATGTACGCCACACCCTAGGGACGTATGTGAGCAGGCCTTAGCTCACAGCCTGGGCAACTCAGTAGAGGCAGCATACCGCCGAGGTGATCTGTTCGAGAAGCGCCGCGCATTAATGAATGACTGGGCGCAATACGCCACAGCAGCACCGAGTGAAAAAGTGGTGAATATTAGGGGGCGCCGCGCATGATTGACCGCCAAAGTATTCACGATTCGGTTTATACAGCGGTTTCGCTGACGCTTAAAGCTTCACGAGATATGGCTAAACACCCTGAATTAGATAACTTTGCTAAGTCCGTAGCAAACGACATACATAAGCGATTTAACCCAAGTGACGATGTAGCCCAGCTTTTAGAAAGTGCTGCCCCTGACGGCTCAAGGCAGCGCACCAGTGCAGCGCATACAGCAGTGTCCGGCTTATCCCGCATCCTCGAAAACATGGGCGTGAATGAACGAAGAGCGCTGATCCCCCCTACCCCCAAACTACAAGAGCTTTTAGGTTTGGATGATGAATGCCATGTCGCAAATTATCATGCCGCCATAGATGAATGGATACAGCTTACCTTTGCGATCAGCGAGGCAATGGGCGAGCGAGCCGAAAGAAAGCCGAACAAGAATACAATAACGGTTCAATTCGAGCCCCTTGTCGAGCTAATGGCATGGCGCTGGACAAAGTGCTTTAACAAGATCCCTAGCGGCGCTGAAAACTCAGTATTCAACAACGTGATACAGGCAATCCTTTCCGCCGCGCCTTTTGATAAAACCATAACGCCTAGCTCTGTGAAAGCAATCCTAAAACGAATCGACTTACCCACACTGAAAACTAGGGGGTAAAAAAGCGGGCAGCGAAGAATTTTCTTTTACCCCATACGTAAAAATTTATTGCATATATTAGAACCCTCATCCAGAACGAGCCATAGAGCCACAAGGGAGAGCGGTTATGTCTAACAGCCAAAATATGCAAATTCGGCGCATCATGCGCTTGCCAGAAGTCATGGCAGTCACCGGCTACAAACGTAGCTCTATTTATAACTTCATGCAGGAAGACACCTTCCCAAAATGCTACCGCATAGGAAAAAGAGCGGTCGGCTGGGACAGTGTGGAAGTAGAAAGGTGGGTAAAGACCAAGCTTCGTAGGGGTGCTTAAAATGAGCCTACGTCAAGCAATCAATAATAAATGCCGTGAGTGCATTTATGACCCCAACGCCGACGGCAACTGGAGGCAGCAAACAAGCGCCTGCACAGCCCCTGCATGCCCTCTCTTTAAAGTCAGGCCCCGTAGTAGTACCCGACCACAGGAAAGCGATAATTCAATCGAAAAAACGCCCGAATTGGTCCCGCAATCGAAGGTGCTAGCAGAGTATCAGGTACCACTCTTTTGAGCCCGTGTTTGAGCCCGTGTTTGAGCCCGTGCGCGGACACTAAAAACAGGGCGCTTCCAGCATTCATTGAGGGCAAGACACCATGAGCGTAAGCATCGTCGATAAAGAAACACTTTCAAAGATTCGCAGCAAAGCCTGGACTGTTGCCGATGACGTAGAGCCCTGGGAGTTAGCGGACGCCGCCCGAGCACTTTGTGAGAAGCCATAAAAAAAGCCCGACCAGTGTTCGAGCACTGCCGAGCTTTAAGTTTGTCACCTGAGGGGGTAACAAAGATGATTTTACATCATAACAAAGAAAGTACCGAAGCTGTTAGTCAGGCCATGCGCGAAACAGGCTCCACACAAGCGCACAGGCTTGTTTCTTATCTGCTTGTTAATGGCGTAGCAATAACTCATGACATTGCAAGAGATTGCGCCATAGGAAATATAAGCTGCGCCGCTTCCTACATCAGGCCCGCACTTCAAAAGCGAGGCTATACCATTCTGGCCACCCGCCCAGAGAAACCAATACTCAACCGTTTCGGTGAGACCTCACAAATTCATGAGTGGCGGCTCATCAGGTTGCGCTAATGGCAAAGGCAAACAGCAAGGGAATGCTACCTAATGGCAGAAAAAAGAGCGGACCGCAGTTTACCCGCGCTTTACATGCCATTACAGACCATCCCGATTACATAGCCATGTCAAAGCAGTCAAGGGCGTTTCTGTGGGACTTGTCGAGGCAATACAACGGCTTCAATAACGGCAATTTAGCGGCCTGCCTAGGCGTTATGGGAAAGCTTGGGTGGACTAAGTGGGAATTAATGCGGGCCAGAAAAGAAGCTGAAAGCCTAGGGTGGATTGAAGTGACCCGCTACCCCTCTGCAAAGCGAGATCCTGTGCTGTATCGCCTCACATGGCTAAAGACTGATAAGTGGGACGGCAAGCCCAAACTTGATGTAGGTGCACACGCACAGCGTGTCAGGAGTTTGAAGTGAATTCGATTTTCTATGGTGCACAGAAACACCTTAAACCCGCTTTGAGGTGGCTGTGTGCACCTCATAACACTGTAAAAGTACTGTTTTATACCCTCTGTGGTGCACAGAAACACCTTAAACACCCTTTTTTCATGTTTCTGAGGTGGCTACACCTACCCCCTCTATACATATCTACCATAGGTAGTTTCAGCTCAAAGCCTTTAACTGCTCTAAAGGGTGGGCTGTCATGAACTGTTTAAACCTAGCTTTTGGCCAGAGAAAAGTTTGTGACGGTATCTACTACGGCAGGCATTTTGCTGTGAAGTCTATTTTCTGCATACAGGACAAACGGCAAACACTGGAGTGGGAAGTTACCTTGCTGGGGGCAGGCTTTAAGTCAGCTGGATATAAGTATCTTGGCAAAGGTGGGCCATCTACTCCGCTGACAAATAAACCTGGTCATTCCAACCAGCTTTTAAAAATGAACAGGCCTGCAAGCTAATGAGGACGTAAAAGTGATTCGATTAGCTTTAGTTTGTGATCTGCACAGCATTTCTAGCGGTGTGTTTTTCAATCGCCACTATGCGGAGCAAGCGGCAGTGATGTTAGAAGGTGAATTTCCTGGCACCACTTGGCTAGTCGTGGTGCTACCGCACGGCCTAAAGCCAGAGGGATATAAGCACCTTGGTGAACATGGTGCACGCCGGAAACTGAAAAGAATAACCACTAACGACAAAGAGCAAGGCAAAACACTGAGGGGGCAATAATGACTACTACAGCGGAACGTATGAGAAAACTACGAGAACGAAGAGCTGAGGGTATACGCGTTTTACAGGTTGAGGTGGGCATAGAGACAGCAGAAATGCTGATAGAGACAGATTATTTGTCAGTCGATCAGGCGCACGACTATGTGCAAGTGTCTAGGGCGCTGGCTAGGTTTATCGAGGACGCCACTGAGAGTGTGACGAGTCACAGCATCACACTGGATGCGTGGTAATTTAAAAAACATGAAGAATTGTCATAACACAGACATTGAAGGCCAGACAGTTGCTGAACTACTGACTTTTATCCAGAGCCATTTTCTCGAGTCACCGGTAGGAGCTGTGGTCGGTGCCCTGATGAGAACGAGTTTCGCACTTGTCGTTGAAGCGCTAGGGGAAGACCTAGGCCAGAAAACTGCCCGCCGTGCCTTAGAAAACATTATTTCCCAACAGAAGCGAAGGAAGCTGCAGTGATCAAGAAACTTAAATCTCTTACCCAACGTGCCGCCCAGGCAATTAAAAACGATACGCCATCGGCAGAGCTCACTGAGATAAAGCGGGAAGTTGGTGAGCGTATACACCAGGTTGAAGTCGAGTTGAAAACAAAAGAACAAGAGATTGAAGCCGCTATGATTGATGGTGACTTGGATGGCCTGCGCGCCATTCGCCATCAAGAGGCTGAGCTTAAAGACGAAGACAAGGTGCTGCACCGCCAAAACAGTGACCTTCACCGTGCTATTAGAAATGCCGAGGGTGAGGAGGCAATGAAATCGGCTGAGAAGCTTCGCAAGGAGCTAGGCAAGGCACTAGACCAGGCTGAAAAAGCTCAGGCCATATTGCAACAAGCACAGGCATCGGCCCGCGAGGTAGCCAAGGCACGTGAAACTGCGGCTTATATTGGGGAGTCTCTTTTGTTCGATTCAGCCACTATCAGAAGCCTTGCCGAACTGGCCTTTAAACATGACACCGAGCAAAAGCAGATCATGATTGATTTAGGTATTCGAGACGCCATGATCGCAGAAAGAGGTTAAGCCATGAAAGCGGAAAGAGCAGAAGCGGGAACCCGAGTTAGTGCTACGGCAGAGGATCGCAAATATAAAGGAATAGCCCGACACCCTTTGGCCCGTAAATGGATGCTAAAACGACTGATTGAAGCGCGGGACAACCTAGAAGCGGCAAGGGATCACCAGACAGAAGTTAGATGGGCAAGTGAAGTTGAGCGCGTATCTGGTGAGCTTAGCCGCTGTGGCGTTCACCTGGGGGCAGACAAGTGAGGCTTGTAGGTCATGCGGCAGTATTCAACAGTCATAGCGTGGACTTGGGCGGCTTCTACGAGACTATTACCCCTGGGGCCTTCGCTCGTACCCTCCGTGATGGTCATCCAATCTTTGCCGTACATCATCACAACATGGCCGACCTACTAGGCTCTAGCCAAAGCCGAACACTGAAACTCTCAGAGGATAGCGAGGGATTGCACTTTGATCTGACATTACCTGACAGTTCACTTGGGCGGGATATTCACGAGCTTGTACAGCGTGGAGACCTGAACAAAATGAGTTTTTGTTTTCTTGTGAATGGCTCCGCTGGCGAAGCGTGGCACGAGGATTCAAACGGGCAGATCATTCGCACGCTAAAAGACGTAACACTAATTGAGGTATCCACAGTGGCGCGGCCAGCCTATCCCGCTAGCAGTGTAGCGGCACGATCAACGCCAGCTATTCACCAAGCCCCCAGACGCAACAAGAATGCAATGCTTAAGCGTTACATGACAGCGAGGCTAGAGGCGTCATGTGCTGCACCATAGCCACAGGCCTATTGTTTAGACCTGGCCGTATCAAAGGTGGGAGGGGTGGTCCAAAGTCTAAAGACCTCCAACGCATGACCGTGTGGGTACTCAAATTTTCACGCGGTCACTTAAGAAATTTCAGGTAACGGTTAGAGCATGGCTGGTAGAACTAAACAACCGGACAATATAAAGCGGCTTCGTGGCACTGATCGCCCCGACCGCTCAACACCAAAACCCGCTGTAGTGCTACCACTGATCAAAGATGCACCAGCGGCCCCCGACTGGCTCCCTAACGCCCACGCGATCAAAGAATGGCACAGACTAGCCCCTATGCTTCAGGCCACTGGCTTGCTTACTGAGGGCGGCCTAGCACCCTTAGCTCACTTGTGCGCGCTACACGGGACGATTGTTAAAGCCTACCAGGACAGAGAGACACCCAAGGGAAACATGGTGGCCCAGCTTCGCGGCTTACTTAATGACTTTGGCCTGACACCTGTGGCGATTAGCAGAGTATCAGCACCAGGAGCCAAGCCAGAGAAAGAGAACCCATTTAACCGTAATGGCAGGCGCAAATAGTTATCCTCACCCGCGGCCTAGCGCGGGCCTTTATGGATACAGCTAGGACACGGAAGCCAGCGCCGTGACATCAATAAAGACTGGCCTAATTAAAACATGGAGCAGCGCCATGAATGATAAAACTCTTCCAGAAAGCACCACTAATAAAGAGCTAAAAAAGCAACTAATTGACGCTTACAAGCAGATGGATACCAAAAGCCAAGTACAGGCAACCAGAGGCCTATTAACAATGCTATCTATTAGGGTGAGCCTACAGGAGGCGCAGCACGAACCCGCCATTAAGCCCCATAGACGCCCTATCAAAGGCGCGTGACCTTGTCGCCCTACATCAATCAGTTGATTGGGACAGTCCTGCAAAAGGCGCTATCGATGGAGGTATAGCCTTGCTGGATGAAGTGCGCGAATGTATCGACAGTGCAATTAATTCTATTCATGTTCAATTAACCGAATAGACGAAGCCAAAAACCTACTATAAACCCTGTTCAGCTGATTACTGTTCAGGGTTTTTTGTGCTCTATAAAAAAATATAACCCGCCATAAAGTGGTGGACCAGGTGGCGTACTAGAAAGAAAGGCAAAAAAAAGCCCTGTAAAAACAAGGCTTTAAAGCAATAATTGGCGGTGAGGGAGAGATTCGAACTCTCGAACGGTTGCCCGTTACACGCTTTCCAGGCGTGCGCCTTCGACCACTCGGCCACCTCACCAAAACTGTCCGTACGCATTGTTCGTACGGGTCTCCCTATGCAGTCACTGCGGACTGTGCGGGAGAGATGAATCGCAACAGCCTAAGGGCTGCTGCGCCCCCTACGGGGCTTCGGCGCTAATGCGCCTCGTTGCAAATTGCTGTGCAATTTGTCGAACTCTCGAACGGTTGCCCGTTACACGCTTTCCAGGCGTGCGCGTTATTCGTCGCTGCGCGCCTCACCCCTTCGGGGCCGCCGTTCCGGCGTTCTCTACGCTGGCTTTGCCAGCTGCGAGTCGACCACTCGGCCACCTCACCAAAACTGTCCGTACGCATTGTTCGTACGGGTCTCCCTATGCAGTCACTGTGGACTGTACGGGAGAGATGAATCGCAACAGCCTATGGGCTGCTGCGCCCCCTACGAGGCTTCGGCGCGGTATTCGTCGCTACGCGCCTCTCTACATCGAGGGCGCGCATAATACCATAAGATGAGGGAGTTGCCAGCGCTGAGGGGAGTTTTTAGCCAATGCTACTGCCGATTCATCCTCGGCAGTGGCTGGCGGCCACCGGTACTGCGAAATGGCGTGATGTCCAAGCCGCCCCGCCGCGTGTAAAAAGCTTGCACGTGGAGCTCACTGGGCTGACATACCGCTTGGAGGTCTCTGAACACTCGCTCCACACACTGTTCATGAAACTCTTGGTGATTGCGATAAGACAGTAGGTATTCCAAGAGTGACTTTGTTTCTAGCTGAGCGCCCTCCATGTGCAGCCACAGGGTGGCCCAGTCTGGCTGGCCAGTAACGGGACAGAGCGAGCGCAACAAGTGCGTGTAGAGGGTTTGAGTGCCCGAGTCGCTGACGCAGCTTAGCTGTTCGGCTTGGGGCGCTGTTCCAGTCCAGGCCACCTCCAGTGTATCGAGGCACTCACCAGGAAGTGGCAAACCAGCTAAAGCGCTGTCGTCAACGCTAAACAACTCTAATGCGACTTCGGCACCGGCAGCACAGCCGACATCATAACAAATGGTCGCAATAGCAGCCTCTGGACTGGTGAAGCGATGTTGGTTTAGCGAGTTAAGGTAGAGCTTGAAGGATTTTGACTCCACTAAGTTAGGACTTTCCGCTGGGACGCTAAAGCGCCCCACGAAGGCCGTGGGCCGCCCTAGCCCGTCTAGCCATGACAGCTCATAGGCGTGCCACAGGTCCAGGCCAGTAAAAGGCAGCTCATCGCTGTTAATGCCCAGGCTCTCGCGGGCTTGGCTACGGGCAATGGGATAGAGCAACTCTGGCGCATAGTGTTCGCTGACCGGAACCTGCTGGCCAAGTAATAAAGCTTTGTCCTGCTCGGAGTTCATACTCATTACTGTCGCAGCCGTTTGCCGCTGCGCAGCAGATGTAAGCTGTAGAAAAAGGCCACTAAGGTAAAGCCGCCAATCATGCTAAAGGCAAAGGTTAAACTGACATCAGAAACCCCCAGCACTCCGTAGCGGAAAGCGTTAACTACATAGACCAAGGGGTTAAGCTTGGATACGCCGGCCCAAAAGTCTGGCAGCAAATCCATCGAATAAAACACACCGCCCAAGTAGATCAGCGGTGTCAGAACAAAGGTCGGTACGATGGAAATATCATCAAAGCTATTGGCATAGACCGCGTTGATAAAACCGGCCAGAGCAAAGAGCATAGAAGTCATTAACACCACGACAATCACAATCGCATAACTGTGGATATGCAAGCGGGTGAAGAATAGAGAGACCAGGGTGACAATGATCGCCACCAACAAGCCGCGGCTCACACCGCCCAATACATAGCCCATCAGGATGACGTAACTCGGCGTGGGTGACACCAACAACTCTTCCACACTGTGGCTAAACTTAGAGCCGAAGAAAGAGGACACCACGTTGGAATAGGAGTTAGTAACAATGGCCATCATAATAAGGCCTGGCACCACAAACTCCATATAAGTAAAGCCGCCCATTTCACCGATGCGCGAGCCAATCAAAGAACCAAAGATCACAAAGTACAGGCTCATGGTGATGGCCGAGGGCAATAAGGTCTGCGGCCAGATCCGGGTATAGCGCTTAACTTCTTTGCGCAATATGGTGATAAAGGCTACATACTGTTCCGCCGGACTCATGCTCCGCCCTCCACTAAATTAACAAACATTTCTTCTAGGCGATTAGCGCGGTTACGCATACTACTCACTTTGATGCCGGCGGCATCGAGCTGGGCAAAGACTTCGTTGATGTGCTGCCCTTTCTCAACTTCTATTTCCATACTGTGCTCATCTTTACGCCGTGCGACAAAGCCCTGCACGGGGATTTGCTCCGGCAATTCATCTATTGTGTCGAAGATAAAGACTTCACGCTGCAGGCGCTTCAGCAGACTGCGCACTGAAGTGTTTTCAACAATCTTGCCGTGATTGATGATGGCGATGTTGCGGCACAGCGCTTCGGCTTCTTCGAGATAGTGGGTGGTAAGAATAATGGTGGTGCCGGCGGCATTAATTTTTTTCAGGAAGTCCCACATAGAGCGCCGCATTTCGATATCTACCCCAGCAGTGGGTTCATCGAGTATCAGCAGTTTGGGCTCGTGTACCAGGGCTCTGGCAATCATTAAGCGGCGCTTCATGCCACCAGACAACATACGTGCAGAGACATCGCGCTTGTCCCAGAGGCCTAACTCCCGCAGATATTTTTCCGCTCGCTGTCGGGCTATGCCAGCCGGCAGACCATAGAAACCTGCTTGGTTAATGACAATATCCAGCACTTTCTCAAAGTGATTAAAGTTAAATTCCTGCGGCACGATGCCTATGCACTTTTTAGCTGCGGGAAAATCATCATCGATGTCGATGCCAAATACTGCGACCTTGCCTGCAGTTTTAGCCACCAGAGAACAGAGCACGCCAATCGTGGTCGATTTGCCTGCGCCATTGGGGCCGAGCAAAGCAAAAAAGTCTCCTTGCTTCACTTCAAGGCTGATGCCCTTGAGGGCCTCAAAGCCATTGTCATAAGACTTGCTGAGATTTTCGATGCTGAGAGCTGGTATCATAGATGTCGATGTCACTAGCGAGAAAACAAGCGCTGTATTGTAACCGCAATCCCGATAAGTAACGACCGTAAGGACTCCTGTGCTCCCCATGAATGACCAACAATATCTGCAATATTGCATGCAGCAGTGGCAAACATTTGCCGACACCTTTGTTCAGCGCACTCGCAGCTTGGATGATCAAGAGCCACTGCGACAACTCGCACTAGCCTGCCAAGCAGCTGGCAGTGACAGCGCAAGCCTGTATCAAGAGGGGCCCCAACTGATCTCGCGTTTATTCACCCTGTTTCCCGAGTTTGCGCCTACTGTACCCCGTGAACTGCTGTGGTTTCTCGGTGGCGAGTGCCTGCACTACATGGCCGAGGAGGAAGTGTTGGTCTATCAGCAACTCGATGAGGCCCGAGGCGAGGCAGCAGAGCGCGGTGAAGTGATCGATTTTGAAGCAGCACGGGCCAGACTACTTAAATAAACACAAAAAACAGATAAATTTGCGATACAGGCTTGACGAGACCCTCGGGTAAACCTAAAATGCGCGCCTCTTGATTGAGACCTGATGCGTCCCCTTCGTCTAGTGGCCTAGGACACCGCCCTTTCACGGCGGTAACAGGGGTTCGAACCCCCTAGGGGACGCCACTCAATCAAACTGCGGGAATAGCTCAGTTGGTAGAGCGCAACCTTGCCAAGGTTGAGGTCGCCGGTTCGAACCCGGTTTCCCGCTCCAATTTTTCTCTCACTCCCCTCCCCTAAAAAAACCTTAAACTGTCTTTATCTATCACTTGCGTACTGTTATCACTAAGGCAGTGGTCACTTCAGTGACTAACCACCGGCATCACCAGCCACGCGATACAGTATTTCATCGTCATAACCCGTAATTACCGAGCGATAAGCGCAGAGCTCACGATCCAATTCGGGATCGTTGCTATCGACCAGCAAAGGCCGACCTTCAAGAGCAGCGATTTTCGACTTCGCGGCAATGACCACAATATTTTCCAATCCTACTTTGCGAATTACCGCGGGCGAAATCTGTTGATTGCCACGGCCAAAAATATGACCTTGACCACCAATGGCGGTAACAATTATTTTCATTGGCCCACTGTGCTCAGCCTGTAGCTCCAAGATGCGCGCCTCATTGGCATCGCTGGCCAGTAATTGCCCATCGCGTATGACATCGACGCCAAGCAAGGTCGCCTCCAAACCTAGCTCTTCAATATAAGCGGCTGTGGTTGAACCTGGGCCAAGGATATACAGCACATCTGGCTCACTGTGCTCGACCAGCCAAGCAGCAATATCTGCCGCGACTAGAGCCTGATCTTCACGCCCACCGAGTTTGGTGTGTTGTAAAAAACGCCCCTCGCCAGGAACCTGCATTTGACCGTAATAGCGCGTGCGCACACGACCTTCACGAAAGGCCTCCTCGTCAATATCTCGCACTTCCTGTTGGCGAAGGCCGACCAAACCACCTTCGGAAAGCTGCAACAGCAATTCTCCCGCCGCCTCTGGTGACACCGCAAAGACTGATGAGTGCATTTTTACACCCGCGGGAATGCCTAACACTGGAAAGCTATCACCCACAGCATCGTAGACATCACGCGCGGTACCGTCGCCGCCTACAAAGAGTAATAAGTCCACCAGCGTCGATAGCTTGGCCGCTGCACGTCGGCTGTCATCGGCGCTGCTTAAACCCGGAGCCGGCTCACCACAGAGCTGAGCGGCAAAGCCCATGGACTGCAGCAAGTCTGCGCCCATGGCGCCACCCCAGGTAAACCACTCTATCGCCGACGCCCGCTTGGCAAGTAGACGCAGGGCTCGCTCAGCTCGCAATGTCGAGCGATCGCCCGGGCCCTCACGCTCAGCCAGTTCACGCAGATCTGCACCGTCGCTACCCTTCATAGCTAATTGACCGCCAAGTCCAGCGAGTGGGTTAATCACTAAACCAATACGCAGGCGCTGAGTCATAGGCTGTCACCACTTACATCTTTGTCACTCGGCGCCAAGACGTAGCCCAAGGCGCGCTGAAAATATTCGGGGGCATGCTCTGCAGCCACCAAGCTGTGCCGCAATTCACGGCGCTCTCGATAGTCGCGGCGCAGTTGGTCAAAGCCTTGGGCAGCGGCTTGCGGGTCAGCATTAGCAGTGACCCGGCGCAATTGAGCATCATCCTGACTAATGTCATAGCGGCCCAGTAATAAGCTGCGCAATTGCTCGGCTTCGCTAGCTGCTGCAGGGCAATGCAAGATATCAGCTGCATCGGCACCGGCAGTCAGTGCTGGGGCAGGCAGCTCAAAAGCCTGAGCTAAAGCCTGTGCCAGCATGCGCGTAGCACTAAGTTTGGCATCTAAGCTATAGCCTGCAATATGGGCTGTGCCGAAACTCACTTCCGCCAATAAATCAGCATTAATGGCCGGCTCCCCCTCCCAGACATCTAGTATGCACTGAGGCCCCTGCCCCTTTAACAGCTGCTGAAGTAAAGCATGGTTATCAATCACCCCGCCGCGGCTGGCATTAATTAACAAGGCATCGGGGGCAATTTGTGCCAGACGGTCTTGGTCGAGCAAGTGAAAGCTAGGCCAAGGGCTACGCCGAGTGAGCTCGGCATGCAAGCTAATCACTTTACAATCCAGCACCTGCTCCAGGCTGCTGGCGTCTTCAACATCATCTAGCCAAGGGTCAAACACCCGCACCTTGATACCTAAGGCTCTGGCGCAGTTTGCTAGGGCTGAGCCGACATGGCCGTGACCGACAATACCTAAGCTTGCGCCCTGCAAAAGACAGTCCAGATAATCCCCGCTGGCTGCAATAGCCGAGAGCACGTACTCCACCACGGAATTGGCATTTGAGCCCTGGGCATGAGCGAAGACAATGCCCTGCTGCTTAAGGTAGTTTTGATCGATATGTTCTAGGCCGCTAGTGGCAGTGCCAACAAAGCGTAACTTGCTGCCAGCGATCAATTGCTCGTTGACCTCAGTGACCGAGCGCACCAGCAAGACATCCGCATCCTGTAAATCGCTGGCGCTCAACTGCCGGCCTTCGACACTGTGGATATGGCCGTAGGCTGAAAAAATCGATTCGAGGCCGCGCATATTGCGATCAGCCACGATTTGTAATGCGCTCATGCTCGTGTGCTCCAGGGCCGAGGTAACAGCCGCTGCGACTGCAGGCAAGCAATCACTAGGCGGCTGAGATTAATTAACTCAGGGCTGCCAATGAAAATTCAAGATCTTCAAGCTCAAGCCGGGTGCCGAACTCTTGCGCCAGGGCGCGGAAAAATATCTGCGCGCGGGCCGGCAAGCCAATGTCCTGAAGTTGTCGGGCACGGGCGGTCACCGCCTGCTTAAAAGCTAGTTCATCACGCCGGGCTTCCGGGCCGCCAGCAAGGTTGTCCAAACTCACCCGGAAGGGATAAGCACAGGCCTGCGAAAAGCACCACTCCAAGGCTTGGGGCTTAATCTCTACAACTTGAAAGGCCTGCTGCTGCTCGGCATTGCGACCATCGGGGGCATACCAGTAACCAAAATCCTTCTGCAAGCGCCGCGCTGGACCGGCAATGCACCAGTGGGAGACCTCGTGCAGGGCGCTGGCGAAATAGTCTTCCCGATAGTACAGGCGGTGCCACTGGGCACTCAGTTTGGGAACATCCTCATCTTCGAGCCCGGCAGGTAAATAGAGCGGTTCGGCGGCCCCACCAATTAATAAGCTGCGCTCGCTGTCACTGAAACAGCGATTAAAAACCTGCTCAAGACGCAGGGCACAAAAAGTCTCAGCCTGTAGGAAGCTCTCTCTAGCAGTCATTCTGCGGCCTGTTTGCGCAACCAATAGCGGTAGCTGCCGTCCTCTTCACAGTGGTGTAATAACTCGTGGCCGAGGAAGGTACAGAACTTGGGAATATCTCGCAAAGTAGCAGGATCTGTGGCCAGCACTTCAAGCACTTGGCCACTGTCGATATCACGGATTTTATTGTGCAGCATCATCACCGGTTCCGGACAAAACAAGCCCTTCACATCCAGCAGGTGATCGGCCTTAGGCAAGTCAGTCACCGTAGTGCTCCCCCTGCCGTTCTTGAGCGGCAAGAAACTGTCCAGCCTGCTCCTTATCCAGCAGATCCCAGTGCTCGGAATCGGCATCGTAGAGCAAGCACAAGCTGCCGCGCTGCAAACCTTGGCGCAGCTGGCTGACCTTCTCCTCTAGGGACAACTCACGATTGCCGTAGTCGGTGCCGTCACGAGTGGCAAACTCTTCTAGCAGCGCCTGCAGGACTTCATCTGACAAGCGCTGTACTGGAACCTCAACAAAATCAGCCATTAAGCTTCCGGTTTGCGAAACAGCAGTGTCATGCGATCACTTTCACCGATCGCGGCATATTTAGCTCGGCCCTCATCACCCGCGGCATAACTGGGGGGCAGATTCCAAACACCGCTGGGGTGGTCTTTAGTGTCTTTGGGATTAGCATTGATTTCAGATTTAGCGACTAACTCAAAACCCGCACGCTCTGCAGCGGCAATAACAAAGTCTTCAGTGACGTAGGCCTTTTGTTTCATCGCCTCAAGCGAGGTGCCAGGTGCTGCGCGATGCTGCACCACGCCAAAACGACCGCCGGGCTTTAAGGCTGTAAAGATTGCCGCCAAAGTAGGCTCTAAGACATCACCACCCAACCAGCTGTGCACGTTGCGAAATGCCAAAGCGAGGTCAACAGTCCCCTCTGGGGCCGCTTTGGTTTCAGCCGGTGGCTGCAGCTGGGTCACGATGACCTTGCTGTAGAGCTCGGTGTCATTGGCCAACTTCTGCAGATATTTACCCAGAGAGTTGCGAAAGTAACCGCCGGGGGCGTTCAAGCTGTGATGGGCGGCGTAGTACTCGCCGTTATCTAACAAGAGCGGCGCGAGAATCTCCGTATACCAGCCACCACCAGGTGACACTTCAAGCACAGTCATCCCCGCTTGCAGGCCAAAAAACTCTAGGGTTTGTTGCGGGTGACGAAACTCATCCCGAGCCTTATTGCTGTCACTGCGATGTACCCCTTGCAGGGCGCTATCCCAGTCCAGTGCCGCTTGGGCACCCACAGTGGCTAAGGCCAAGAAGCATGCGAATAGATATTTCATTGATTGTTCCTTATTAAAAAAGGGCTTTGCGCGCTAATATACGGCTTGAGCGAACGAAAGTGGAGCCTAAAGCATGGAAACTTCCTACATAGTCACCTTTATAGGTAACGATCGACCAGGCCTGGTTGAGCAGTTATCTAAGGTCATTGAAGCGGCCGGCGGCAACTGGCATGAAAGCCGCCTGTCACAGCTCGGAGGTAAGTTTGCCGGACTGGTGCTTGTCACCCTGCCCGAAGACCGTGCGGCAGAGCTTGAAGCAGAGCTCAAAGAGCTCTCAGCCACTGGCCTGAGTGTACGCGTCACGCCCACTGAGGCCAACGTTGCCTTGGCAGCCACACGCCGCATTAAACTCAGTGTACTGGGGCCTGACCGTCCCGGGATTGTCTTGGAAATTGCCCGCGCACTGGCCTCACGGCAGGTTAACGTGGTCGAGATGGACAGCGAAGTACAGAGCGCCGCGATGAGCGGCGAAGCGATGTTCAAGGCGATCATTGAAGCCGATGTCGCCCCTGAATCACGGCTAGAAGATGTATCCGATGCACTGGATGAGATCAGCAATGATATGGCGCTTGAAATTGATCTAGAAGAGCTCGAGAGCTGAGGGATCACAACTAGCACAAGCCACAAGCCTAGCGCTCAGATTTATCTTCACTCTACTGACGGCGGCGCAGCAGCCAGCGCAGCAACTGCCAGACACTGACCACTAGGCCGGCAGCCACTATCACCATCACCACAGCAATGGCAGAACCCAATGCCAGCTCCAGCATGGTCTCTAGGGGTATGCCAAATTGCTCCACCGCTGCCCAGACTAGGGCTGCTAAGGCAAGAACACCGAGGATAATGGTGCGGCGGTAACGACGCTGAGCTTTAGACATAAATAACTTCAATCAGCCTTGGCTGGGGCTTGTGCCGGCAATACCGGCGTATCACAGATCACATCCATATTCTGTGCTCGATGGCGCAGCACATGATCCATCAACACCAGCGCCAGCATGGCCTCAGCGATCGGTGTGGCACGAATACCAACACAGGGATCGTGACGGCCGTGAGTCGCCATTTCAATCGCGGCGCCAGAAGTGTCGATGGTAGCACCCGGCTGGCGAATACTCGAAGTCGGCTTCAGGGCGATACTCACAGTAATATCTTGGCCACTCGAAATGCCACCGAGTACACCGCCGGCATTGTTGCCGACAAAGCCCTCGGGAGTCAGCAAATCGCGGTGCTCACTGCCCTGCTGTTCAATAGAGGCAAAGCCGGCGCCGATCTCAACACCTTTCACCGCGTTAATGCCCATCATGGCGCTGGCAATATCAGCATCTAAGCGATCAAAAACCGGCTCACCCAGTCCGGGCATCACTCCGCTGGCCACCACATTAATACGGGCACCAATTGAGTCGCCGCGTTTATTCAGGGCCGCCATATACTGCTCCATCTCTGGCACTTTGGCCGGGTCAGGGCAGAAAAACGGATTGTTTTCCACCACAGACCAATCGAGCGTCTCGGCCCGTATTGGACCCAACTGACTGAGATAGCCCCGCACTTCGATACCGTAGCGCTGCTGCAAATATTTTTTGGCGATAGCCCCTGCAGCTACCCGCATCGCGGTCTCTCGGGCTGAGGAACGACCGCCACCGCGGTAATCGCGAAAGCCATACTTCTGGTTGTACGTGTAATCGGCATGGGCCGGACGGAAAGTATTCTGGATATTGCCGTAGTCTTTGGAGCGCTGATCGGTGTTCTCAATCAGCAGGCCAATAGGCGTGCCAGTGGTTTTCCCGTCAAAAACACCCGATAAAATACGCACCTCATCGGCCTCCCGGCGCTGGGTGGTATAGCGTGAAGTACCGGGCTTGCGCCGATCTAAATCACGCTGCAAATCAGCCGCATCCAACTCCATTCCGGGTGGACAGCCATCGATGATGCAACCGAGTGCGGGGCCGTGACTTTCGCCAAAGCTGGTTACTGTAAAGAGTTTGCCAAATGTATTGCCGGCCATGTCAAAAAACTATCTCGCGCTAAAACGATGCATTATATGCTGATTCTGGCAGGCTTGCGCGTTTGCCTTGCTAATAAGGGGTTTGCTACTATCGCCGTCCCTCATTTATTTGCAGAATCTAAGGAAATCCTACAGTGGAAGAAAACTGGGCAAGTATTATTGAAGCTGTGGGTGAAGATTTGACTCGCCCTGGGCTTGTCGACACACCCAAGCGGGCAGCAAAAGCCTTCAAATTTTTAACGCGCGGCTACGAGCAATCAGTGGAGGAAGTGGTCAATAATGCCCTCTTCCCCTCCGACTCCAGTGAAATGGTACTGGTGCAGGACATTGAGCTCTACTCGCTTTGCGAGCATCACCTACTGCCATTCATTGGCAAGTGCCATGTGGCCTATATCCCCACAGGCAAGGTACTGGGCCTATCTAAGGTGGCACGTATTGTCGATGTCTTTGCCAGAAGGCTACAGATTCAGGAGGCCTTGACTACCCAAATCGCCACCACCGTTATGGATGTCACCGGTGCCGAAGGCGTGGGTGTGATCATTGAAGCACAGCATATGTGCATGATGATGCGCGGCGTGGAGAAACAAAACTCCATCATGAAAACCTCCGCTATGCTGGGCTCTTTCCGCAATTCACAAAAAACCCGCGACGAGTTTTTGTCACTCCTCAAGTTGCGGCGCTAAACGCAATAACTCTACGTGCAGATACTGACGATCTGCACTGCGCGCTGAGGCATAAGCCAACAACCAATATCCCGGCTCAGTGTTTACGCGGTATACCGCGTAACGCTGAGCATCTGCTCTGCCGTAGAGCAATCGCTGGCGAAAGACTCGATTGGCCCACTGGGCTCCGTTGCCACAGGCCCGCGCTTCACAAATAAACAAACGCTCACTCTGTGGCAGCTGCTCAACCTGCTTTAACAGATTGTCGTATAGCTCAGATGATGTAAAACCATCAATGATCTGCCAGGTGTAGCGCAGGACATCAGCATCGAGACGCTCGCTTCTCTTAAATTGCCAGTCGCCCATCTGCTTTTGCATGGCCCCCAAGCCAACTTCGTAATCTAGCACTGTCTCGCTGGAATACTGCACTTGCTCGGCATGAGGAAAGCCATCGAGCTCTAAAATTATCTTGAGCAAAGGCCCAGCACTACTCTGCTCGCTGGCAGCTGCTTCGCTGCCACTGCTGCTAGCAGAGAGCAACAGCAGAAGACTGGCCATGAGGGCCCGTAAAGACAGGGGGTAATTCAAAACTCAATGCTCCTTTAAAAACGCCAAAATGCTATCTACCCTAGCATCGATCACCGGCTCCATGTGGAAATGATGTCCGCCTTCCACATGCTCTAAGTGTAAGCGCTTGAGCTTGGCAGCGGCCAGATCAAGCATTGTATTCGCATGAGACTTCATCATGCCGGCCGTGGCCAGCATCAGCAGAACCGGCGCTTCGATGGCCGCCAACACGCTGTCAATTTCTTGCTGAGTCAGTTTAACAGCAGAGGCGCCGCGCAAGCGCGGATCATTGCGCCACATCCAGCCCTCAGTATCGCTGCCCTGCAAGCTGCGCTCTGCCAGCAGTCGCGCAGCGGGCTCTGCTAGTCCATGGCGGGTTCGAGCGGCTAAGGCGCTAGCATAGTCTGGGTAACGCCTAGGCGGCCTGTTCATTGAGCTTTTACGCTCGAGCAAAAAGCGCCCCATCTGTTGGGCAAAATCGGCGGGCTCTATCGCTTCGGGTATCATGCCATCGAGCAGTACAAGATGGCTAACGCGCTCCGGCAGTGCTGCAGCCAACAAGCTACTGATAATGGCACCACGAGAGTGACCCAGTAAGGCCACCTGCTCCCAGCCTAACGCATCCAAGAGCCCCTGCAGTTGCGGTAGATCGTCCCAAATCTGGTAGCTGGCATCGGCTGAGCGATCGCTACTCAAACCGTGGCCACTCAGGTCAATCGCCACCACATGACAGCCACGCAACTGCGCTGCTAAACGCGCAAAGCTGGCGGCATTGTCCAACCAGCCATGCAGTGCTAAGACCGCCTGTCCGCCGGGCTCCCCCCACTCTAAGCCATGTAAACTCAAACCGTCGATCTGCCAATGGCATGGACGGGCAGCGTCTAGAGTGCTCATCGCTGCGACTCATAGTGTGGCGGAAAGGCCCACCATAAAAGTTCGCCGCAGTATAAGGCGGGAGCAGTTAGCTGCAGCGACACCAAACCGCCGGGGGGCAGAGGCGGCACTTCAGCGACAGTGCCTAAGAGGGCGTCTGCCAGCAGCGACACCAATGGCTGGTGAGACACCAGCACAAGGTGCGCAGCGCGCTGCTGCGACTCCCAGGCCTGCTGCAGAGCCGTTTCAGCCTCATGCACTGTGGCATCTGATAGTAAAGCCTCAGAGGAACTGCTAGAGGCTAATTCAAAGCTCTCCGCGATCAGCTCAGCAGTCTGCGCCGTGCGCTGCCAGGGGCTATAAAGTAGCTGATCTGGAAGGGGCCGCTGTCGCTCTTGGCAAATATTTCGCAGGCGCTCAGCGCCTATGCCAATATCCACTTGTCCGCGACGGGTCAATGTACGCAAGTGATCTCGCTTGGCAGGCCCAGCCTCACCGTGACGCCAAATAGTAATAAGCATGCTGTGCAATCATCTTCAGGTCGACAAAGTACTACTAGCATAACGAAAAACAGCGGGCTTTGGGCCCGCTGTTAGTTCTAAGATTAGCTGCTAGAGCGGCAATTAACTCTTGCTCATCTCCAACAAAATCTTGTTGAGGCGCGAGACATAACTCGCTGGGTCATTTAGCTGGCCACCTTCGGCCAGGGTCGCCTGATCAAAGATTATGCTGCCTAAGTCGGCAAAGCGATCTTCATCGGCTTCCTTGTCCAGCATTTGCAGCAGTGGGTGATTGGGGTTCACTTCCAGAATAGGCTTAGTTTCCGGCACTGGCTGTCCCGCTGCCTCCATGATGCGGCGCATCTGGGCACCCAAATCGTGCTCACCAACCACCAGACAAGCGGCAGAATCGGTCAGACGTGCTGTAGCGCGAACTTCCTCCACCTGGCCTTCCAAGACTTTAGCTAGACGCTCTACCAAACCTTCACTTTCTTTCTGCAGCTTCTCTTGCTCGGCCTTTTCTTCTTCCGAGTCAGCGGCCAGATCAAGGGCGCCACGGGCCACATCCTGTAAGGCTTTGCCATCGAACTCTTGCAAGTGATTCATCAACCAGTCATCGACGCGGTCAGACAGCAGCAAGACCTCGATGCCCTTCTTGCGGAACACTTCCAGGTGCGGGCTGCTCTTAGCGGTATTGAAGTTCTCGGCCACCACGTAATAGATTTTCTCCTGGCCCTCTTTCATACGCGAGACATAGTCTTCTAGAGACTGGTCTTGTTCAGGCGCATCGGTATGGGTAGTGCTAAAGCGCAGCAGTTTGGCAATCTTTTCTTTGTTGGCGAAGTCTTCAGCCGGGCCTTCCTTCATGACCTGACCAAACTCTTTCCAGAACAAGGCGTAATCATCGCCCTCTTTCTTGGCCAGCTTAGATAGCATATCCAGCACTCGCTTGGTTAGTGCATTACGCATCGACTCAACCGCACCTTCCTGCTGCAGAATTTCCCGTGAAACGTTCAACGGCAGGTCATTTGAGTCGACCACACCTTTGACAAAACGCAGGTACATCGGCAAGAACTGCTCAGCTTCATCCATGATAAATGTGCGCTGCACATAGAGCTTCAAGCCGCGGGTCATATCGCGGTGCCACATATCAAATGGCGCCCGCTTAGGAAGATACAGTAAGCTGGTGTACTCCAACTTGCCCTCAACTTTGTTGTGGCTCCAGGTGAGCGGCTCTTCAAAGTCGTGGGACACGTGACTGTAGAAGGACTTGTACTCCTCGTCACTGATCTCAGTGCGCGGACGCGTCCACAGCGCAGTGGCTTCGTTAACTGCCTCGTACTCTGCCACAGGCGCTTCTGCTTCCTCGCCCTCAGCTTGGGGTGGCTGGGGCTTGAGCATCATCACCGGCACAGAAATGTGATCGGAGTATTTCTTGATCACACTGCGCACGCGGAAATCATCAGCGAACTCTTTGGCCTCTTCTTTCAGGAACAAGGTAATGCTGGTACCGCGGCTGGCTTTTTCACGGCCTTCAATGGAGAACTCAGACTCACCACGAGACTCCCATACCACGCCACTAGCGGCGTCCTGACCGGCTTTGCGGCTGTGTACTTCAACCCGCTCAGCTACGATAAATGCGGAATAAAAACCGACACCAAACTGGCCGATCAGCTGAGAGTCTTTCTTCTGATCACCGGTCAGGTTCTCTAGAAAAGCAGCAGTGCCAGACTTGGCGATGGTCCCGAGGTTTTCAATGACCTCATCCCGTGTCATACCAATACCGTTATCACTGATAGTGATGGTGTTGGCTTCTTTATCGACATCCACTTGTACCTGGAAGTCACCCTGCCCCTCGAGCAAGGACTCATCAGACAGTGCGGCGAAACGCAGCTTATCGATGGCATCGGAGGCGTTGGAAATAAGTTCGCGCAGGAAAATCTCGCGGTTGCTATACAGCGAGTGGATCATCAAGTGGAGGAGTTGTTTGGCTTCGGTCTGAAAACCTAGTGTTTCTTTTTTAACTTCAGCAGTCATGTTGCCCTCGTTTGCATAAGCCGAATGATTTCAGTGTGCTATGCCACAGGTATGGGGGCGCGAGGATAAAATTCAAGTACTAAAAAACATTTGCTACAGATACAACAAGGCCCGCTAGGCAGAGCCGAGCGGGCCTTGAAGTGTCGCGGCTAAAGGCCGCTAGGCATTACTTCCAGCCGGTAACTTCAGCCAGACCTGAGCCGATTTCTGCCAAGCTGCGCACAGTTTTAACACCGGCGTCTTCCAGAGCAGCAAACTTCTCGTCAGCAGTACCTTTACCGCCAGAGATGATGGCACCCGCGTGACCCATACGCTTGCCTTTTGGTGCGGTAACACCGGCAATGTATGACACTACAGGCTTAGTCACATTGGCTTTGATGTAAGCCGCTGCTTCTTCTTCAGCTGTACCACCGATTTCACCAATCATAACGATCGCTTCAGTTGCGGGGTCCTTCTCGAACATCTCCAGGATGTCGATGAAGCTGGAGCCAGGAATCGGGTCACCGCCGATACCGACACAAGTCGACTGACCGAAGCCAGCGTCAGTGGTCTGCTTAACCGCTTCATAGGTCAAGGTACCTGAACGTGACACGATGCCCACTTTGCCGGGCAGGTGAATGTGACCAGGCATAATACCGATCTTGCACTCGCCTGGGGTGATAACACCTGGGCAGTTAGGGCCAATCAGACGCACACCGAGCTCGTCGCACTTCACTTTTGCATCCAGCATATCCAGAGTTGGAATACCTTCAGTGATACATACGATCAGCTTGATGCCTGCGTTGGCTGCTTCAAGGATAGAGTCTTTACAGAAAGGCGCCGGTACATAGATTACAGAGGCTTCTGCACCAGTCGCTTCAACAGCTTCGGCAACCGTGTTGAACACGGGCAGACCCAAGTGCTCCTGGCCGCCTTTACCGGGTGTTACACCACCAACCATTTTAGTGCCGTATTCAATGGCCTGCTCGGAGTGGAAAGTACCCTGTGAGCCAGTGAAACCCTGACAGATAACTTTGGTGTTTTTGTCGATCAAAATACTCATTATGCTGCACCTCCCGCTGCTTTAACTGCCTGCTGAGCAGCGTCTGTAAGGCTGGTGGCAGCTATGATGTTCAGTCCGCTGTCAGCCAATACTTTCTGGCCCAGCTCTGCGTTGTTACCTTCTAGACGTACCACGACAGGTACTTCTACGCCGATTTCCTGAACCGCACCGATCACGCCTTCAGCGATCAGGTCACAGCGTACGATACCGCCGAAGATGTTGATCAGTACTGCTTTCACGTTGTCGTCAGACAGAATGATCTTGAAGGCTTCGGAGACACGCTCTTTGGTAGCACCGCCACCAACGTCGAGGAAGTTAGCTGGGAAACCACCGTGCAGAGCAACGATGTCCATGGTGCCCATGGCCAGGCCCGCACCGTTAACCATGCAGCCGATGCTGCCATCGAGTGCTACGTAGTTCAGTTCCCATTCTGCCGCGTGAGCTTCACGGGCATCTTCCTGGCTAGCGTCGCGCATTGCAGCCAGCTCTTTCTGACGGTACATCGCGTTGCTATCGACACTCAGCTTAGCGTCGAGGCAGTGCAAGTCACCTTTGTCAGTGATAACCAAGGGGTTGATCTCGATCAGGTCGAGGTCTTTTTCCTTGAACATCTGGGCCAGGCCCAAGAAGATTTTAACGAACTGCTTAATCTGGTCGCCCTTCAGGCCCAGTTTGAAAGCCAACTCACGGCCCTGGTAAGGCTGTGCACCGACCAGTGGGTCGATAGTGGCACGCAGAATTTTCTCTGGGGTCTCTTCTGCGACTTTTTCAATTTCCACGCCGCCTTCAGTAGAGGCCATGAAAACAATGCGACGTGTGCCGCGATCGATAACCGCACCAAGATACAACTCATCGGCGATATCGGTGCAAGTCTCAACCAAAATCTTGCTGACCGGCTGACCGTTTTCGTCGGTCTGGTAGGTCACCAGATTTTTGCCCAGCCAGTGGCTGGCAAATTCGCGAATTTCTTCTGTGGTTTTAACCAGCTTCACACCGCCAGCTTTACCGCGACCACCGGCATGCACCTGGGCTTTAACAACCCACATGTCACCGCCGATTTCTTCGGCTGCTTTGACGGCGGCTTCTGGGGTATCTACCGCGTGTCCTTTGGACACCGGCAGTCCATACTCGGCAAACAGCTGTTTGCCCTGATACTCATGAAGGTTCATGCTCTATCCCGTTCTCGTCTTTCGTTTACTGGATCACGGTGCGAAAACGTTTTGTTGTTTTCATCACCTGCTCACTGTCCCGCGCCAAAATTAGGTCGTTATCGTTACGCGCCGGGGACGGATTTTACTTACGCTTTTTCCTGTTGGCGATGTGGATGGCTTGACCGTCCACTGCCAGTGCAGCTTCGTGAACTGCCTCGGACAGGGTTGGGTGCCCAAATACCGTCAACGCGAGGTCTTCGGCACTGGAACCGAACTCCATCGCAATCACCACCTGCTGCACGAGATCAGCGGATGAAGGGCCCACAATGTGGCAGCCCAGAATGCGATCAGTTTCGGCATCAGCCAGCATTTTTACCATGCCGTCTGAATCGTTAGCGGCCAGTGCTCGACCATTGGCAACAAAGGGGAATACCCCTGTCTTGTAGTCAACGCCTTCCGCTTTCAATTGCTGCTCAGTTTTACCCACGGCGGCCACTTCTGGGTGGGTATAAATCACCGATGGAATGCAATCGTAATTCATTTGGGCAGGCTTACCGGCGATGCGCTCGGCAACCATTACGCCCTCTTCTGAGCCTTTGTGGGCCAACATCGGGCCACGTACTACGTCACCCACTGCGTAGACATGACGCGCTTCCGTGCGGCAGTAATCGTTCACATAAATAAAGCCGCGCTCATCCAAAGTTACACCGCTATCTGAAGCCAGCAGATTCTCAGTGCGTGGACGGCGACCAACAGCTACGATCAGCTTGTCGAATACTTCAACATGCTCGCCCGCTGAAGTACTGAAAGAAACCTCGACCGCGCCATCTTTAACTTCGGCCTTAGTGACCCGGGCACCCATGCGGATATCCAAGCCCTGCTTCTTGAAGATCTTGCCAGCTTCTTTGGCGATCTGTGCGTCCATGGTGGGCAAGAATTCTTCCAGAGCTTCCAGCACCACTACTTCAGAACCCAAACGAGCCCAGACACTGCCCAGCTCCAGGCCGATCACGCCACCGCCAATAACGCCCAAACGCTTGGGCACTTCGCTGAATTCCAGTGCGCCACTTGAGTCAACGATAAACTCATTGTCCACCGGCGCTGGAGGAATTTCTGCTGGCACTGAACCCGCAGCGATAATGATATCGCCCGCTTCCAGAATTGAGACCTTGCCATCTTTGTCGGTCACTTCAACTTTGCCGCCGGCCAAGACTTTTCCGCGACCCGAAATTGAGGTCACACCATTGTGCTTGAACAGGCCAGCAATACCGCCAGTCAGTTGATCAACAATGCTATTTTTGCGCGCCAGCATGGCTTTGACATCCATGCTCGGGCTGTTGACGCTAATACCGTGGCTGGCCAGCTGATCGCGGGTTTCGACAAATTTCTGGCTGCTGTCGAGCAGGGCTTTCGATGGGATACAGCCGACGTTCAGACAGGTACCGCCGAGCTTCACCTTGTCCTTATCGTCGAGCCACATTTCGACACAAGCTGTGGACATGCCCAGTTGGGCTGCCTTAATTGCTGCGACATAACCGGCAGGGCCGGAGCCTATCACTACTACATCAAATTTTTGAGACATCGAGTATTCCAATTATCAGTGTGTGCTAATCGAGAAACTGCTTACTATTTACTGCTTAGAGTTGCAATAAAATGCGCGCAGGATCTTCAATCAGATCTTTTACCGCCACCAGGAATTGCACCGCCGTTTTACCATCAATCAGACGGTGATCGTAAGACAGTGCCAAATACATCATTGGCTGAATCACGACCTTACCGTCTACTGCCACGGGCCGCTCTTGAATCTTATGCATGCCCAAAATACCTGTCTGGGGCGGATTCAAGATCGGTGTTGACAGCAGTGAACCGAATACACCACCGTTGGTAACAGTAAAGGTACCACCGGTCATATCATCAATCGTTAACTTGTTGTCTCTGGCGCGCAGCCCGAGATCCTTAACCGCTGCTTCAATATCAGCCAAACTCATAAAGTCAGCATCGCGCAATACAGGTACTACCAAACCACCGGGTGTAGAAACAGCCACACCAACATCTTGGTAGCCGTGATAGACCACGTCGTTGCCATCGATAGAGGCGTTGACTTCGGGGAAGCGCTTGAGTGCTTCACAGCAGGCTTTAACGAAGAAGCCCATGAAGCCCAAACGAGTGCCGTTGTGAGTTTTTTCAAACTGATCTTTATACTTGCTGCGCAGCTCCATGACCGGCGCCATGTTCACCTCATTAAAGGTGGTCAGCATGGCGGTCTCTTGGCTGGCATGTAGCAAGCGCTCAGCAATACGGGCGCGCATACGGGTCATCGGCACACGTTTCTCAACGCGCTCGCCAGTGACCTGTGCCGGCTCTTTGGCAGCAGCTGGCTCTGGCTTAGCAGCAGCTTTGGCTGCGGCCGCTTTGGGCGCTGATTTAATGTGCTTCAACACGTCTTCTTTAGTGACTCGTCCGCCTTTACCGGTACCGACAATCTGCCGCGGATCGAGTTTGTGCTCTTCGACTAACTGACGAGCCGCGGGGCCCAACAGGGCTTCGGTATCAGCGTCAGCTGTGTCACTCTCGGCCGCCGCCGCTGCAGCAGCTGGTTCTTCTGTCGCAGGCGCAGTGCCGACAGCACCGGGCTCGAGCTCAGCCAACAACTGTTCACTGAGGATAGTCTCACCTTCGCCCACTAAAATTTTAGTCAGCACACCGTCGGCCGGTGCCACAACCTCCATCACGACTTTGTCGGTTTCAATCTCTACCAACAGTTCATCGCGGGCTACAGACTCGCCTTCTTTCTTGTGCCATGCGGCGATTTCACCGTCCGCAACGGACTCCGGGAACGAGGGTGCCTTGATATCTTGTGCCATTTCGCTTCCTTGTTAGTACTTCTGCTAGGCTTCGGGTTTGGGACCCATCGCTTCATTAATAAATCGTTCTTGCTGCTCTAGGTGCAGGGCCATGTAACCAGCTGCCGGAGCTGCTGAGGCCTCACGCCCAACATAGCGTAGATTAACGTCTGGCCGGTGCGCATGAATGACCCGTCGCATGTGATGCTGGCTACAATACCAAGCACCTTGGTTCATCGGCTCTTCCTGACACCAGACCAAATCTTCAACATTTGGATAGGCTTTGATCACTTCCAGCAATTCAGATTCTGGGAAGGGATAGAGCTGCTCCAAACGGATCAGTGCAATGTTATCTAAGCCGCGCTCACGGCGCACCGCACGCAGTTCATAGAAGACCTTACCGCTACACAAAATGATGCGATCGACCTTGGACTTATCCAGATCATCGGTCTCATCCAGAACGTTATGGAAATGACCGTAGGCCAAATCTTCCAGGGAGGATATCGCCTCCTTGTGACGCAACAGACTCTTCGGCGACATCACCACCAGCGGTTTGCGCAGCGGGCGAATGGCCTGGCGACGCAGCATATGGAAGACCTGTGCCGGAGTACTCGGGATACAGACCTGAATATTGTGTTCGGCACACTGCTGCAAGAAACGCTCAAGACGGGCCGAGGAGTGCTCGGGGCCCTGCCCTTCATAACCGTGAGGTAAGAGCATGGTCAAACCGCAGAGACGGGACCACTTGTGCTCGCCACTGGTAATAAACTGGTCGATCACTACTTGGGCACCGTTGGCAAAATCACCAAACTGGGCTTCCCAAATCACCAAACCCTTGGGCGCGGTGGTCGCGTAGCCGTACTCAAAGGCCAGCACCGCCTCTTCCGACAACAGCGAGTCGTGAATAGTAAAGGGCGCCTGGTCTTCGCTGATGTGTTGCAGCGGAATGTAGAGGCTTTCGTCCTTCTGGTTGTGCAGTACCGCGTGGCGGTGTGAGAAGGTACCACGGCCAACATCCTGACCGGTCAAGCGCACTGGGTAGCCGGTGCTGAGCAGCGAGGCATAGGCCAAGGTTTCAGCGGCGCCCCAGTTTAAGGACATTCCACCGGCAGCCATTTTGCGGCGGTCTTCTAAAATTTTGCTGACCTGACGCTGCACTGGGAAACCATCGGGCACTAAGTTGGTTTCATGAGCCAGGGTCTGCAGGGTTTGCATGTCCATGCCGGTATCGGCCTGCAGGGTCCACTCGTGACCCAGATAAGGCGACCAGTCGACAAACATATTCTTGTTGGGCTCTGACACTAAGCTGCTGACCAAGGGCTCTCCGCGGTCCAGTGACTCGCGGTAACCTTCCACGAGGAAAGCGTCCTGCTCGGCAGTGATAATGCCCTGGGCAATGAGGTGCTCAGCGTAGAGATCGCGGGTCGTTTTCTGCTGGCGAATTTGCTGATACATCAGTGGCTGTGTCACCGAAGGCTCATCGGCTTCGTTGTGACCACGGCGGCGGTAACAAACCAAGTCGATCACTACGTCTTTGCGGAACTCATTGCGGAAGTCGACCGCCATCTGAGTGACAAACAGCACGGCCTCAGGATCGTCGGCATTGACGTGGAAAATCGGCGCTTGCACCATTTTTGCGACATCGGTGCAGTACTCAGTAGAGCGCGAGTCTTCACGTGAGCTAGTGGTAAAGCCGACCTGGTTATTAAGTACAATGTGCAGTGTGCCGCCGGTTTTGTAAGCCCGGGTCTGGGACATCTGGAATGTCTCCATCACCACGCCCTGCCCGGCGAAGGCTGCGTCGCCGTGAATCACAATCGGCACGACCTTATCGCCCACGCTGTCGTTGCGACGGTCTTGGCGAGCGCGCACGGAGCCCTCTACCACCGGCGAGACAATCTCAAGGTGTGAAGGGTTAAAGGCCATCGCTAGGTGCACTTCGCCGCCGGGGGTCATCACGTTGGATGAAAAACCCTGGTGGTATTTGACGTCGCCGGAACTCTGGTAGGTAGCGCGCCCTTCAAATTCAGCAAAGAGCTCAGTCGGCTTCTTACCAAAAATATTCACTAGGACGTTGAGGCGGCCGCGGTGGGCCATGCCAATAACGACTTCTTGGGCACCGTAAGAGCCGGTGCGCTGAATCATCTCAGACAGCATTGGAATCAGGCTTTCGCCGCCTTCCAAACCGAAGCGCTTAGTACCGGGGTATTTAGAGGCCAGAGATTTCTCCAAGCCTTCTGCCTTGATCAAGCGTTTGAGCAAGGTGGTGCGAACTTCATCGCTTAGCACAGGAGCCGAGCGTACAGACTCCATGCGCTGCATCACCCAGTGGCGCTCTTCAGTGTTCACGATGTGCATGAACTCGGCGCCAATGGTGTTGCAATAGGTTTTCTTCAGTGCTTCAACGATTTCGCCTAAGGTGGCGTCGGCCTTACCGATGTAGAGGCTACCGGTCTGAAACACGGTGTCGTTATCGGCCGTGGAGAGCTGGTGGAAGCTCAAATCCAAATCGGGCACATGATCGCGCACGTGCAGATTCAGCGGATCTAAGTCGGCCTGCTGATGGCCGCGCTGGCGATAAGCTGAGATCAACTGAACAACTTTAACCTGCTTGCGCTCGTATTCAGTCGCGTTGGAATCGTGAGCGACAGTGGCTTCGGTGCGCACCCGCATTTTGCTAATGCGGGCAAAGTGCTCACGAATCGTAGAGTGCGGTACGTCGTGAATCTGAGCATTGTCAGATTCTACGCGCGGCAGTTTGTCAAAATATTCGCGCCACTGCTCAGGAACCGCATTGGGGTCGGTGAGATAGGATTCGTACAAATCCTCGACATAAGTGGCGTTGCCACCTGCGATGTGTGAACTCCGCTTGAGGAGCTCCATTGAGCCTTCTTGCATTGTGACCCTTTTTGACAGGTTGCGTGCTTAAGAGCGCCCTTGTGTGCACAGTGTAGCCGGAGCTATATGTGGCAGAACGTGCCTAAGCCGCTTCCTAATCCTAAAAAGGTCCGCCGCGCTAGCAGCGCAACAGACCAAGAAAAAATCCCAAGCTAATTCAATAGCTTGGGGCTCTAACTTAAAGCTATGTCGCTCTCGCAACTAGCATGTTTCTAATGTGACCAATGGCCCGCGTGGGGTTGAGACCCTTGGGGCACACATTGACACAGTTCTGGATACCATGACAGCGGAATACGCTGAAGGGGTCGTCCAGTTTGGCCAAACGCTCTTCCGTCACGGTATCGCGGCTATCGGCCAAGAATCGGTATGACTGTAACAAACCAGCCGGACCAATGAAACGATCTGGGTTCCACCAGAATGAAGGACAGCTAGTTGAACAGCAGGCGCAGAGGATACACTCGTAGAGGCCATCCAGCTTAGCGCGATCTTCCGGCGACTGCAGACGCTCAATAGCTGGCGCCGGTGTGTCGTTCTGCAGATAGGGCTGCACCTTCTCATACTGGCTGTAGAACATACCCATATCCACGACTAGGTCGCGAATAACCGGCAAGCCAGGCAAAGGACGAATAACCAACTTGTTATTCTTCACAGTTGCCGACAGCGGTGTAATACAGGCCAGACCATTCTTGCCGTTCATGTTCAGACCGTCGGAACCACACACGCCTTCACGGCAGGAGCGACGATAGGAAATGGTGGTATCTTGAGCCTTTAACTGCTCCAGCACATCCAACACCATGATGTCTTTGCCGCCAGTGTCGAGCTGAAAGTCCTGCATGTAGGGCTTGTCATCGCTCTCTGGGTTGTAGCGGTAGATACTTACTTGCAACATCAATCAGACCCCTTAGTACGTACGCGTTTTAGGCTGGAAAGTATCGACAGTCTTAGGCTCGAAGTTCACTCCGCGCTTGCCCACTCGCTTGTCTGTGGGATAGTACATGGAGTGACACAGCCAGTTCTCGTCATCGCGCTCCTGGTAATCATCGCGCGCGTGAGCACCGCGAGATTCCTTGCGCTCTTCAGCAGTGATTGCCGTAGCCTCGGCCACTTCAAACAGGTTGTGCAGCTCCAGCGCTTCGATACGGGCGGTATTATAAGCCATGCTCTTATCGCTGAGCTCAGCATTTTCGATGCGACCGCGCAGCTCGGACAGCTTCTTGATGCCCTCTTGCATAAAGGCTTCATTGCGGAATACACCGAAGTGGTTCTGCATGACGTTCTGCAGCTCTTTACGCAGATCGGCCACGCTCTCGCCACCAGTGGAATTATTGAGCTTGTCGAGACGGCTCATCGCCTGCTCAACATCAGTTTCAGAGGCATCACGCACGTCGATACCTTCGCGCAGTGACTGCTCAATATGCAGACCTGAAGCACGACCAAAGACCACCAGGTCAAGCAGTGAGTTACCGCCGAGACGGTTAGCACCGTGCACAGATACACAGGCCACTTCACCACAGGCGTAAAGGCCGGGGATAATCTGATCGTTGCCATTGGCATCGAGTTGCAGCGCCTGACCGTTCACGTTAGTGGGAATACCACCCATCATGTAGTGACAAGTTGGCACCACAGGGATTGGCTCGTGAACTGGGTTCACATGGGCAAAGGTTTCAGAGAGCTCACAGATACCAGGCAGGCGGCTGTGCAGCACTTCCTCGCCGAGGTGATCGAGCTTCAAGAATACGTGGTCACCCTCAGGACCGCAGCCGCGACCTTCGAGGATCTCCATCACCATGGAGCGAGCCACTACGTCGCGACCGGCCAGATCCTTAGCGTTTGGCGCATAACGCTCCATAAAGCGTTCGCCATCCTTGTTAATTAGGTAGCCACCTTCACCGCGGCAGCCTTCAGTAACCAGTGTACCGGCACCGTAGATACCCGTTGGGTGGAACTGCCACATCTCAATATCTTGTACGGGGAAGCCAGCACGCAGCGCCATGCCGACACCGTCACCGGTGTTGATGTGTGCGTTAGTGGTCGAGGCGTAAATACGGCCTGCACCACCGGTAGCCAATACCGTGGCCTTGGATTTCACGTAAACCGTTTCGCCGGTTTCCATGCAAATCGCGATAACACCGACCACCGCGCCGTCTTGGTTTTTCACCAGATCAGCTGCGTACCACTCGTTGAAGAACACAGTGTTGTTCTTCATATTGCCCTGATACAAGGTGTGCAACAGAGCATGGCCAGTACGGTCAGCAGCTGCACAAGTACGCGCCGCTTGACCGCCTTCGCCGAAATTCTTTGACTGACCACCAAAAGGACGCTGGTAGATACGTCCCTCTTCGGTACGCGAGAAAGGCAGCCCCATGTGCTCCAGCTCAAATACCGCTTCTGGCCCTACACTACACATATACTCAATGGCGTCCTGGTCACCGATATAGTCGGAACCTTTGACCGTGTCGTACATGTGCCAACGCCAATCGTCATTGGGGTCATCACTGGCAATCGCACAGGTAATACCACCCTGAGCAGACACCGTATGGGAGCGTGTTGGGAACACTTTTGAAATAACTGCTGTTTTATAACCTGACTGAGCCAACTGCAGAGCCGCACGCATGCCTGCACCGCCGCCGCCGACAATCACGCCATCAAATGAAATAGTACGCATGTTCGCCATAAGCTTAATAACCCCACAGAATCTGGACAGTCCAGACCACATAAACAAAGAGAGTGATACCGATCAGCACCTGCAGCACTAGACGCAGCACATTACCTGTTGTGCCCATCATTCGCTCGGTCAAATAGTCAGTCAGTACCGACCACAAGCCAATCCAGGCGTGAGCTGCCAAAGACAGCACTGCCATGAGGCTGAAAATCTTGACCCAAGTCTGCGCAAAGAGCGCCTTCCAGCTAGCGTAATCCACGCCGCTTAACAGGACGTAGCCAATAAACAAAAAGTAGGCCAGCAGAATAATTCCGCTAACGCGCTGCGCGATCCAGTCGGCCACACCTGAGCGGCCATAACTCGTGGCTGCAGTTACCATATCCAAACCCCCGCCAGAACAATCAATACAGCGGACAGTGCAAAGACTAGACCTGCGCCGAGCCTGCCACCCTCCATAGTTTCACCGATACCACAGTCCATAATAAGGTGCTTCACACCAGCAACTGAGTGGTAGATCAAGCCAGCAAGGATGGCCCAGATCACCAGCTTAGCTAGTGGACTGCTCAGGCACTCTTGCAGAGAGGCAAAGCTCTCCGGGCTGCGCAAACTGGCATCAAGTGCCCAGATCAGTACAGCCATGCCAACAAAAAGGAATACGCCGGAGGCGCGGTGCGTGATGGACGACCAAGCGGTTATGGGAAGCCGCATAGTAGCAATGTCCAAGTTAACGGGACGCTTGTCTTTCACAATATAGTTACCATTGTTTTGACGCCAATAAAGGCAGTTAGTGGGCCGGCAATGCCGGGCTTTGTGTCAGTCCTATGTCGGGTGACAGCTAAACCAAAACGCGCGAAATTATAAGCACTTAGCAGCTCAATTACAAATCGCTAATAAACTAAACTATTATTAAAAGCCTAGGCACTAGCTCATTAAAAGCTTGGGCGCTGCCTCTGAGATTGCCGCTTAGCAGTGAAAATGCAAAGTTCGGCGAACGTCGTCAATCTTGATTCTGGATAATCAGCGAAGTAAGACATTATTTAGGCCAGATATCGGACAAAATAGACTGTGAATAATTGACAATAGCTGACGAAACTCTATAGTTGGCGGCCCACGGAAATACATCGCAGGATCTTACATGAGTGACAAGAAAGCGACTTTACATGTCGACGGGATCGATGAAGCAATCGAGCTCCCAATTTACTCCGGTACCCTAGGGCCTGACGTCCTCGATGTGGGCGGCCTTACCAGTAAAGGCATGTTCACCTATGACCCAGGTTTTGTGTCAACCGCCGCCTGCGAATCGCAGATCACCTATATCGATGGCGGCAAAGGCGTTCTCCTACATCGCGGCTACCCCATCGATCAACTCGCTGAGGAATCAAACTACCTAGAGACGTGCTACCTGCTGCTCTACGGTGAGCTGCCAAGCCAGGAACAGTACGACACCTTCGTCAATACTGTTAAAAACCATACGATGGTGAACGATCAAATTCGCACCTTCTTTAATGGTTTCCGCCGCGACGCCCACCCCATGGCTATCATGTGCGGTGTGGTTGGCGCGCTGTCCGCTTTCTATCACGACTCGCTGGATATTTCAGATGAGCGCCATCGCCAGGTAGCAGCCTTCCGTCTGATCGCTAAAATGCCAACCTTAGCCGCAATGAGCTACAAGTTCTCCATCGGCCAGCCTTTCATGTACCCGGATAACGAACTGGATTACTCCGAGAACTTCCTGCACATGATGTTTGGCACGCCCTGCGAAGAGAGCAAAATTAGCCCGGTATTGGCTCGCGCCATGGACCGCATCTTCCTACTGCATGCCGACCATGAACAGAACGCCTCTACCTCCACGGTGCGCTTAGCTGGCTCTTCTGGTGCCAACCCCTTCGCCTGTATTGCCGCTGGCATCGCCGCGCTGTGGGGCCCATCACACGGTGGCGCCAACGAAGCTGTGCTTGAAATGCTGGAAGAAATTGGCGATGTCTCGCGCATTGAAGAGTTTGTCGCCCGCGCCAAAGACAAAGATGACCCCTTCCGTCTGATGGGCTTTGGTCACCGCGTGTACAAAAACTTTGACCCCCGCGCCAAAGTAATGAAAGAGGCCGCTGACGAAGTACTGGCAGAATTGGGCGTAGAAAACGACCCGCTGCTGGCTATCGCCAAAGAACTGGAGCGCATCGCCCTGGAAGACGAGTACTTCATCGAGAAGAAACTCTACCCCAACGTCGACTTTTACTCCGGTATCATCCTGAAGGCGATTGGTATTCCCACCAGCATGTTCACCGTGATCTTTGCGGTTGGCCGTACAGTTGGCTGGATTGCCCACTGGCACGAAATGATCAGCGGCAGCTACCGCATCGGTCGCCCACGCCAGCTCTATACTGGTCACAAGCAGCGCGACTACGTCGCTGTAGACAAGCGCTAAGCTGCTCACCCAAGACTAAAAGGCCGCGTATCGCGGCCTTTTTTTTACCTGCCACTTTGGCCCACTCGCAGTCACTCACTAGGCCAAAAGCGCTCGTGGTAATTTTCCACTCCGGCTCTCCAGCTCGCGCATTTCACTGTAGACTACAACTACTTTAAGCATCTGGGAGCAAATGCAAATGAGCGACATAGTGATCAGTGGTACGGGCCTCTATACACCGCCTGAATCGATCAGTAACGCCGAGCTGGTCAAGGCCTTCAACGAGTATGTCGATCGCTTCAATAGCGATAATGCCGCCGCTATTGAGGCTGGCGAGCTGGCAGCACTAAACCATTCCTCTGAGGAGTTTATTGTCAAAGCCTCGGGGATTAAATCCCGCTATGTGGTCAATAAAAGTGGCATTCTCAACCCAGAGCGAATGCTGCCTGAAATCCCCGAGCGCAACAATGACCAGCCCTCTGTGCAGTGTGAGATGGCACTTGCTGCAGCCCGTGAAGCCATGGCCCAAGCCGGCAAAAGCGCCCGGGACATTGATGCTGTGATTGTCGCTGCATCCAACATGCAGCGCCCCTACCCCGCTATGGCCATTGAGCTGCAATCGGCGCTGGGCATTAAGGGCTACGGCTTTGATATGAACGTGGCCTGCTCTTCTGCCACATTTGGCCTACAGCAAGCGCGCGATGCCATCGCTAATGGCAGCGCGCGCTGCGTGCTGATGGTCAACCCTGAAATTTGCAGCGGACACCTGAACTTCCGCGACCGCGATTCACACTTTATTTTTGGTGATGTATGTACAGCGGTGATTATCGAGCGCCGGGAGAACGCCAGCAGCGATGACTGCTACCGCATTATCGATAGCAAGCTGCAAACGATTTATTCAAATAACATTCGCAATAACTTTGGCTTCCTCAACCGCTGCGACGAAAGCGCAGTGGGCAGCCGCGACAAACTCTTTGTTCAGGAAGGTCGCAAAGTCTTTAAGGAAGTCTGTCCCGCGGTGGCACGGCAAATTACAGAGCAACTGGAGACACTAGCGATCGAGCCCAACAGCTTGAAACGACTGTGGCTGCACCAAGCTAACCTGAGCATGAACCAACTGATTGCGAAGAAGGTATTGGGCCGCGAAGCACAGCCCAGTGAAGCGCCAACGATTTTAGACGAATACGCCAACACCAGCTCGGCGGGCTCGGTGATTGCCTTTCACAAACACCGCGCCGACCTACAAAGTGGCGATCGCGGAGTGCTCTGCTCATTCGGTGCCGGTTACAGTATCGGCAGTGTCGTTTTAGAAAAGTGCTAGAGGCTATCTAAAGCCTCTAGCAGCGCCAGGCAGTCTTCATGGCTGCCTATACTTATCCGCAGAAACTGATCGATTGGCGGCGTATTAAAGTGTCGCACGATAACGCCCTGCTCTCGCAGGCCATTGAAAATTGTTAGGGCTGAGCGCTCAGGGTGTCTGACAAATAAAAAGTTAGCACTAGAGGGCAGCACCTCAAAACCCCGCTCTTGTAACTGCCCACGCAACATCTCCCGGTTTGCTATCACCTGCTCGCAGCACTGCTGGAACCAAGCCTCATCCTCGATCGAGGCCAGCGCCCCGCGCTGAGCCAAGACATCAAGTGGGTATGAGTTAAATGAGTTCTTAACGCGATTTAAGCCATCGATTAAGGGCGCCTGTCCCAGCGCATAACCTACCCGCAAACCGGCCAGAGAACGGGATTTAGAGAGTGTATGAACGACCAACAAGTTGTCGTACTCAGGCACTAGGGCAGCAGCGGATTGACCACCAAAATCGATATAAGCCTCATCAATCACCACCACTGAATCCGGATTCATATCCAACAGGCGACGAATATCAGCAAGGGGCAGCAAGATGCCGGTGGGAGCATTGGGGTTAGGCAAAATAATGCCGCCATTGGGTCGGGCGTAATCTTCAACATTGATGCTGAAATCCTCAGCTAGAGCCAGCGGCTCGATATCAATGCCGTAGAGCGAAGCCCAGACCGGATAGAAACTGTAGGAAATTTCAGGCAGCAAAAGCGGTAGCGAGTGATTGAGCAAGCCCTGAAAGATATGCCCCAGTACTTCGTCTGAGCCATTGCCGACGAATACCTGATCGACTGCCAGGCCCATGCGCTCAGCAATTGCGCTGCGCAGTACAACAGATTCAGGATCTGGGTAGCGGCGCAATAATTCAGCAGGCGTTTCAGCAATCGCCTGCATCACCCCAGGGGCAGGGTCAAAGGGCGATTCATTGGTGTTTAGCTTAATTAAACGCTGGTGCTGTGGCTGCTCGCCAGGCACATAGGGTGTAAGTTGATGTGTGACCGCACTCCAGAACCGACTCATTAGGACTCACCGTAGAGGACCTCGCAGCTGAGACGGTCAGGGTAGTATTGGGCACTGCGCCACTTGGGAAATACCACATGCCGAATACATAAAAGCCCGGCAGAACCGGGCTTTTAACTGCGACATTGCACAGATTGAATATGGCGTCCCCTAGGGGGTTCGAACCCCTGTTACCGCCGTGAAAGGGCGGTGTCCTGGACCACTAGACGAAGGGGACGCAGCTTTGTTCCGAGCATCTGCATCGGAAGCGCGGTATTTTACTTAAGCCGCGCCTCAATGCAAGACACAAATTAATATTTTATGCTGGCATCAAACACTAGGCGATCAATTTCGATACTTTCATCAGCAAGATCGACGCCTTTTTCATTGCCCGGATAGTAACTCAGCTTAAATTGCACATTGCGGTAAGGTGCATAGATACCGAAGAATTTATGCCCCTTGCCGTCGCTGCCACCGCCGGCAAAATCTGAGTCGCTGAGCAGCGCCAAGACCGCATCAGCTTCTAAGTCTAGGTACTCGTAGCCAAGCTGCCAGCTACCAGGCAAGCTGGCCTTACCGAGCTTCACCCCAACTAGCCAACCCATATCGAGTTCATCGACGGCGCGGTTATTCACTACATCGGCATAGAGCTTGACCGGCAAGTTCGCTAAATCAAAGCCCATGTCGACAAACCATTCCAGCTGGCGATAGTCATATTGGTAGATGCAGCTCGAGGGCGCCTGTGAGCCGCCACAGACAAAGGAGTTGCCATAAAAGTCATCGACGTCGCCGTAGAAGCTCTCTTTGCCCTTGACCGGCAGGTCGAAGTAGCCAAGGCCTGTTTTCAGGTCCACCGGCCCTAGAGAGAGATTTACGCCGCCCTGAAGCCCCCAGGTGGCTTGCTGGTTGCCGCCTTTGTTATCGCTCTCAAGCAGGTGCATGGCCGCGTTAGCAAAGAGCAAGTCGTTCGACCACTGGGCAGAGAAGCCCTCTAGCTTGTAATCACCATCCCACAGCAAGCCGGTTTTTTCAGGGCGATAAAATGGATTGTGGATCTTGCCGGCACTTAAGCTCCACTGCTCATTGGGCTGCCACTGCACATAGGCCAGGCTCAAATGCAGATCTTTTTTAGTGCCACCACTGCCCAGAGTCTGGTTGGCGGAGAGCGGATTATCACCACCGGTGGAGAAACCTGTAGCCACTGTCAGGCCATGATCTAAGCGCGCCTTCAGCTCAGCTCTGGCTCGGATGCGGTGGCGATCACGGCCAGCCATATCATCGACCTTAACCTCTTGATAGCGGTAGCGGAAATCACCGCTGAGGCTAAAGCGATCAGTCCAGTGCTCCGGCCCAGCGCTGGGCTTTGCGGCCGGCTGCGCCGCGCTCAATGAGCTAGTGGCTGCCACTACTTGCTGGGCGCTGGGCTCTTCTTGCAGCGCGCCCTGCTCCACTAGCGCCTTGAGCTCAGCATTTTCTGCCTCTAGTACTTGCAGCCGCTGTGCCAGAGCAGAAAATTCTGCGCGCAGTTGCTCAAGCTGGGCCGCTGAGACCTCTGCCTGAGCAAAAGCTGGACTCAGAGCGATCAGCAAGCCAAATAAGATCCATCTAGCTCTCATGGCAAATCTCCATCTAATAAGGCTGCCAACGGGAATCGGGCAGTCATGATATATGCGTTAATTAACATCTGGTCGCTAATAAAAATAGCGCCGGTGGGGGCTGCTAAAACAACAAACCCCCTTGCCAATGTCGCTGTACAGCTACTTGGCAAGGGGGTCAAAGATAGCAAACTAGTAGCAGTTTAGCGCAAAGACTGATTAATATTTTGCAGCACTTTGTCTCCGGGACAAAGGTCTTCCTCTGCTAAGGTATTGAGTGGCCTGCGGCTGGTATTCAAAACCTCGTGCAAGTCAGCAGAATCCTTATCCATATAAATCAAGCCAGTGAGGATTTGACCACTGCTGCGAGAAGCCTCCAAAGCCATCATCGCAGAACCGCGATCAAATGGGTCCAGATCCTCAGCCATCTTGCGCAAACGCAGCACCGAGCCATCGTGCATGGTCACTTCCTGACTGTGACCGGGCTCGTAGGAAGTGGTGATCTCTTCTCGCATCGGCACAAAATCAACAGTGCCAGTGGCCTCGGCATGCTCTCGCACAAACTCATAGCTCTTGGTCGAAGCGCTGTTGTTGTTAAAGGTGACACAGGGCGATACCACATCAATCAAGGCAAAGCCGCGGTGACTCATCGCCGCTTTGATCAGTGGTACCAACTGCTCTTTGTCACCGGAGAAGCTGCGCGCAACAAAGGTAGCACCAAGCTGCAGTGCCAAACCGGGCAGATCAATTGCACCAAAGGGGTTAGGGTCACCTTTTTTACTGGCTGAACCTTCGTCTGCAGTCGCTGAGTCCTGACCCTTGGTCAGACCATAGCAGCCATTGTTCATCACGATATAAACCATGTTCAGGTTACGCCGGATAGCGTGTGCGAACTGGCCCATACCAATCGACGCAGTATCACCGTCGCCTGACACGCCCAAGTAGAGCAGGTCTCGGTTGGCCATCGCCGCCCCGGTCACCACCGAGGGCATACGACCGTGTACTGAGTTAAAGCCGTGAGACTTACCCAGGAAATAGGTCGGCGATTTTGACGAACAACCAATGCCCGACAATTTAGCAATTTTATGTGGCTCCAATGACAGTTCGTGGCAAGCACGCACAATGGAACCGGAAATGGAATCGTGTCCGCAGCCCGCGCAGAGGGTGGATATCGCCCCCTCATAGTCTGCTCGGGTGTAGCCTAGATCATTGACCGGTAGGCTGGGGTGGCGGAACTTGGGTTGCTGATAACTCATTCTGATCTCTCCCCACTCAACTCAATAACTCGCATCATTCCGCTCACTCTCCCTGCCCCACTACCCGCTCACGCCGCAAAGGAGTGACGTTGTAGCCAGGTAAATGCATAAGTATCTGTTTGCGAATATTGCGCGCGCTGATCGGCGTGCCATCAAAGCACAATACTGACTTGAGTTTGTCCGGGCCAAGCTCAAACTCGGCCATCAACAGGGTCCGCAACTGGGCATCGCGGTTTTGCTCGATCACGAAGACCTGCTCATGATCGGCCATAAACTGCTCCACTTCATCATTGAAGGGGAAAGCCCTAACCCGCATAGCGTTCAAATGCACGCCATCGGCAGCGAGATAATCCAGAGCCTCGCGAGAAGCTTCTTCACTGGTGCCGTAATAGAGTACAGCCATCTCTGTTTGCTGCTCGCTGCGGATAATTTCTGGTCTTGGCACGTAGCTCTTAATGGTCTCCCACTTGGCCAGCAGACGCAGCATGTTCTTCTCGTATTCTTCACCGCGCTCGGTATAAATCGCGTATTCATCGCGCGAAGTACCGCGGGTAAAGAAAGCGCCCTTTTCAGGGTGGGTGCCGGGATAGGTGCGATAGCAAATGGCATCGCCGTCGACATCCAAGTAGCGGCCAAAGCGCTCCATGTTGTCGAGATCTTCTGCTGTGAGCACTTTACCGCGATCGTATTTGCGCTCGTCATCCCACTCCAAAGGATCTGACATATTGTCGTTCATGCCCAGATCAAGATCGGTCATCAGGATGATCGGCGTTTGCAAGCGATCAGCCAAGTCGAAACTCAAGGCGCCAAAATCGAAACACTCACGGGGCGTCGAGGGGAACAGCAGCACCTGTTTGGTGTCGCCGTGTGAAGCATAGGCCGCAGAGAGCACGTCCGATTGCTGGGTGCGGGTCGGCATGCCGGTTGAGGGCCCTGCGCGCTGCACATCAAACAATACCGTGGGAATCTCAGCAAAGTAAGCCAAGCCCAAGAACTCACTCATCAGCGACAGGCCTGGACCACTGGTTGCGGTAAAGGCACGGGCACCGTTCCAGCCAGCACCGATCACCATACCGATCGCTGCCAACTCATCTTCGGCCTGCACAATGGCAAAGTTTTGGCGCCCAGTGCCCGGATCAATACGCAGACGCTTGGCGTAACGCTCATAGGCATCGACCACCGAAGTGGATGGCGTAATGGGATACCAAGCGGCCACAGTGGCGCCGCCATAGATGGCACCGAGGCCAAGCGCGGTATTGCCGTCGAGCAAAATCTTATCGCCCACTTTGTCGCTCTTGCGCACCCGAATACCCAGTGGGCAGTCGAGGTTAGCCTTCACGTACTGGTGGCCTAACTCCAGGGCGTGGATATTGGGTAATACCAGTTTTTCTTTGCCTTTAAACTGATCCGCAACCAGTTCAGTTAAGACAGCGAAATCAATATCCAGTAAGGCAGCCAGAGCACCGACGTAAATCACGTTCTTAAACAACTGACGCTGGCGTGGATCCTCGTATTCTTCGTTACAGATACGAGTCAATGGGATACCAATGATGTTGATATCCTTGCGGTGCAACCTCAAATCCAAGGGCTTGGTGCTGTCGTAGATAAAGTAGCCACCGGGCTCAACTTCGCGCACATCTTGGGGCATGCTCTGCGGATTAACCGAGAGCATAATATCTACACCACCGCGGCGACCCAGATAACCTTTCTCGCTAACCCGCACCTCATACCAAGTCGGCAAGCCCTGAATATTAGAGGGAAAGATATTCTTGGGGCTGACGGGCAAGCCCATGCGAAACAACGCTTTGGCAAAAAGGTTGTTAGCACTGGCCGAGCCGGTGCCATTTACGTTAGCGAACTTAATAACAAATTCATTGATTGATTCCAGGGATTTCATGCGACTTCTTGCCCCGCCTTGGTCACGTTATAGAGAAACTTCTGCATATCCCAAGCTGTGGTGGGACAGCGCTCGGCGCAAAGACCGCAGTGCAAGCAAACGTCTTCGTCTTTTACCATCACGCGCCCTGTTGGCAGAGTCTCAGACACATAGAGGTCCTGCTCCAAGTTGCGCGCGGGCGCCGATAGACGGGTGCGCAGCTCTTCTTCCTCACCGTTCTCGGTAAAGGTGATGCAGTCGGTGGGGCAAATATCCACACAAGCGTCACATTCAATACAGCGACTTTCCTCAAAAACAGTCTGCACATCACAGTTCAAGCAGCGCTCTGCTTCTTTGAAACCGGTATCGGTATCAAAGCCAAGCTCCACTTCGACCATGCGGTTTTTTAAAGCTTGATCCATCGGCGCCAAGGGCACTATGTAGCGCTCGTCGTCTGCTACTGCGTTGGCATAGCTCCACTCATGAATACCCATCTTCTGGCTCACCAGATTGGTGAACGGCGCAGGGCGGTTCTGGGTTGACTCACCGCGGCAGAATAGATCGATACTGACCGCCGCTTGGTGGCCGTGGGCCACAGCAGTGATAACGTTTTCTGGACCAAAGGCCGCGTCGCCACCAAAGAACACTTTTTCATTAGTCGACTGGAAAGTGGTTTTATCGACGACTGGCATATCCCATTTATCGAACTCGATACCGATGTCGCGCTCAATCCAAGGGAAGGCGTTTTCCTGACCGATCGCCATCAACACGTCGTCGGCTTCCATGAACACCAAGTCTTCGCCTGTAGGTAACAGGCTGCGCTTACCGTCTTCGTCGTAGTGGGCCTCTACTTTTTCAAAAAGCATGCCCTTCATTACGCCATCTTCGACGACAATTTCCTTGGGCACGTGGTTATCGTAGATCGGGATGCCCTCGTGCATGGCATCTTCTTTTTCCCATGGCGAAGCTTTCATGTCCGCAAAGGGGCTGCGCACAACCACGCGCACATCTTCACCACCGAGACGGCGGGAAGTACGACAGCAGTCCATCGCGGTATTACCACCGCCGAGGACCAGCACCTTCTTGCCGATTTTTTCGACGTGCTCAAAGGCCACACTCGACAACCACTCGATGCCAACGTGCACCGAGTCGCCTGCCTCTTCTAGGCCAGGCAAATTCAGTAACTTACCGCGGGGCGCACCGGTGCCGACAAATACCGCATCATAGCCTTGATCGAGCACGCTCTTCAGGCTGGTGATTTCAGTATCAAAAGTAGTCACCACTCCCATGTCGAGGATGTAGTTGACCTCTTCATCTAGCACCGAGATAGGTAGACGGAACGATGGGATTTGGCTGCGCATCATGCCGCCGCCGGCAAACTGATTGTCGAAGATATCGATGCTGTAACCCAGCGGCATCAGATCGCGCGCCACGGTTAAAGAAGCCGGGCCGGCACCGATTAAGGCGATGCGCTTGCCATTCTTCTCAGTGGGAATGCTCGGCAGGCGGTCGGCAATGCTGTCTTTATTATCAGCGGCAACACGCTTCAAACGACAAATTGCCACGGGCTCTTCTTCTACCCTGCCACGGCGACAAGCCGGCTCACAGGGGCGGTCACAGGTACGGCCGAGCACCCCGGGAAACACATTGGATTCCCAGTTGATCATGTAGGCGTCGGTATAACGTTGGGCCGCAATCAGGCGAATATACTCTGGCACAGGCGTGTGGGCTGGACAGGCATACTGACAGTCCACGACCTTGTGAAAGTACTCAGGATTTTTTACGTCGGTTGGTTCCACTGTGTTGCTTAACTCCTGTGCGGATAGTCCATCCCACACATTACAATAAACGTGCCACAAGTGTGTCACAGCTGCTCAAATTTTTCAGCAGCCAGTCTCTGATTAGAGGCTAAACTCAGCCCAGAAGAGGCAGCTTATAGTGCAGTGTTCGCCATATTAAACCACGGCTAGCATGTTGCTCGCCTGGAGATTAAAACCAGCCAAAAAACCAAGGCTTTTTTTGCAGTGATTTTTCACAGCTTTGCAGCTGTTGTTGGTAAGTCTGTGATTTGCGACTGACCTTGCCAGCCACCTTCTGCAACCAGGCCTTGCTGCGATAAGTACCGCGGTTATATCCGCCATGCCCTTCGTGGTAGGCAAGATAGAGATGGTAGGGATCATTGCGGGCAATGCCACTGCGCTTCCATGACTGGTAGTTGTACCAACCAATAAAATCGATGGCGTCACCAAAGTCATCGCGATCGGCACCGTAGCGACCGGCATCCCGTTTATAGGCCTTCCAAGTGGATCCTAGGGCCTGACTGTAACCGAAAGAATCGGAGGGCCTGGGGCCCGGGATAAAACCAAAGATTTTTTTACGCGGAGGTTTGGCGCGAGCCACAAAGCGCGACTCCTGATGCATGATGGCCATCATGACGGGGATTGGGCTGCCCCACTTATCCCGGGAGCGCGCGGCTTTTTTATACCAACTACTGTGTTGCTCAAATATAGAACAGACATTGTCGACATTATCTGGAGTGGCCGTCGCACAGCCCCCGAGCAGCAACAAGGCCAGCAATAACAGTCCCCTCAAGGGCCGCCACCATAGCGCTGCAGGCGCAGTAAAAATTCAGCCTCGTCGATCACTTCGATCTCAAGCTCCCGAGCCCTAGTCAGTTTCGAACCGGCGCCGGGGCCGGCGACCACAGTGCTGGTTTTGGCCGACACACTGCCTGCTACCTTGGCACCCAGTGCCTGCAATCGAGCCTTGGCATCAGCGCGACTCATCGCCTCCAGTGTGCCAGTCACCACCCAAGTCTGATCGACCAGCGGCAAGTCAGCAGCGGCGCGCAGCTCAATATCGGGCCAGTGCACACCATGCTCACGCAGCTGAGCCACCACGCCCATGATGCTGTTATCGTCAAAGAACTGCCGCAGATGATCAGCGACCACCGGGCCGATATCGCTCACCTCCAGAAAAGCCTCTTCTGAAGCAGCAGCTAAAGCTTCCCAGCTGCCAAAATGTTGGGCTAGATTGCGCGCTGTTGCCTCACCGACTTCGCGAATTCCCAGAGAAAAAATAAAGCGCTCCAGTGTGGTCTCTTTGCTGGCCTCAATTGCCGCCAGTAGATTATCTGCAGACTTTTCACCCATGCGCTCGAGGCCTATTAAGGTATCTCGGTCTAGGCGATAAAGATCGGCCACGCTCTGCAGTATCTGCCGATCGACTAACTGCTCGATCAGCTTATCGCCCAAGCCATCGATGTCCATGGCTCGACGGGAGGCGAAATGCCAGATCGCCGCCTTCTGCTGGGCTGCGCAGACCAAACCACCGAGACAGCGCCACACCGCTTGATCCGCTTCCCTCTCCACTACCGAAGCACAGACCGGGCAGACTTTAGGAAAAACCACGGGCTTGGCATCAGCGGGCCGTCGATCTTGCACTACCGAAACAACTTGTGGGATCACATCGCCCGCGCGTCGCACAATAACCGTGTCACCAATCTGTACACCCAGCCGCTCAATCTCGTCGCTGTTGTGCAAAGTGGCATTGCTGACCGTCACCCCGCCGACAAAGACCGGCTCGAGTCGTGCTACCGGTGTAATCGCTCCGGTGCGGCCGACTTGAAATTCCACCGCCAGCAGGCGGGTTATTTCTTCTTGGGCGGGAAACTTGCGGGCCACAGCCCAACGGGGTGCCCGGGAGACAAAGCCGAGCTGTTTTTGCAGGGCCAGGTCATTGACCTTGTAGACAATACCATCGATATCGTAGGGTAAATCTGCGCGCTTATCGGCCAGCTCACGATAGTAGGCATCGCAGGCATCAATACCACTGACCACCCGCGATTCGGTATTGATGCGCAGGCCCCAGCTGTGCAGTAAATCGAGTATATCGGAGTGTCGCTCCGGCATGCTGCCGCCTTGAAATACGCCGACACTGTAGCAGCACATTTGCAAGGGCCGCTCAGCAGTGAGACGGGCATCCAGCTGTCGCAGGCTGCCCGCGGCTGCATTGCGCGGATTGACAAAGGGCTTATCACCGCGCTCACGGGCGCGCTGATTGAGTGACTCAAAGCCGTCCTGAGTCATATAGATTTCGCCGCGCACTTCCAACAGCTCAGGGTAGCCGCTACCGCGCAGGCGCAGCGGGATGGAGGGCACGGTACGCACGTTGTGGGTGATGTCCTCACCGGTGCTGCCATCGCCGCGGGTGGCGCCGCGCTCCAACAGACCATTGCGATACAGAAGACTCACCGCAATACCATCGAGCTTGGGCTCGCAAGCAAACTCGAGCTGCGTATCCGCTGGATATTTTAAGCGCTCTAATACGCGGCGATTAAAATCCCGCAGCTCCTGCTCATTAAAGGCATTGTCCAGAGACAGCATCGGCAGCTCGTGGGCCACTTGACGAAACTCTGTCTGGGCCTGCCCGCCGACACGCTGACTCGGTGAATCAGTACTGAGGAGCTCGGGGTGTGCCGTTTCCAGCTCAATCAAGCGCCGCAGGCAGCGATCGTATTCTGCGTCCGGCACGCTGGGCTCATCGAGCACGTAGTACTGGTAGTTCCAGTCCTCAAGGCGCTCACGCAGCTGGGCCACCTCATGCTCTGGTGCGCTATCTGCCACGAAGTATTACTCCGCCAAACGAGGTGCCAATAGGCGCCGCTCTAAATCTCGAATCTGCTGCCGTGAGTGCTCTACGGTCTGGCGGGTTAAAGCACTGCGGCTCTCATCGAGCACGTCACCCTCTAAGTTGCGGGCCACCGCCTGTGCGGTCTCCAGCATATAGTCGAAGGCCTTCATCATATCTTCGGGGCCGGGCATGGTGACAAAGAACACTAGGCCTGGGGTGCTAAAGTCAGACATATTGTCGATATCAAACACCCCTGGCTGCATCATGTTGGCCACACTAAATTGAATCGCTCCGCGACCGGCCTCGTGCTCGTGGCGGTGGAAAAAGCTCATATCGCCAAAGCGCAGATCGCAGGCCAATAAAATATGCAGAATATCTTCGCCGCGAAAACCTGCTGGATTGCGCGCCACCACATTCAACATAAACACTTCAGGCTCTACATCACGGGGCAAGCGCGCTGTCACCCGCGATTCACTGGTGGCGGGTTCACGGCGCTGCTCTGATTCCAGTGCATCCAACCAGTCCAGGTTTTCCGGCTCATCGTTAGTGCTCATACCGGACAGCAACTCTGGCTCATCATCATCCGCAGGGGGGGCCTCGGCTGGCTCGGGCTGCACTGGCGCACTGCGCTGGGCCTGCCCTGATGGCAGCACTCGTCGCCCGGCTATAGGGCTGCGAGACTCCCTGCTAGGCGCATCTTGTTGCGAATTGATCTGCGGCTGGGTATCGGCGTCCTGCTCAGAGTCGCCCTGCAGCTCTTCTGCTTGGGCGTCTTGATCTTGCTCAACTGCTCTGTCCTCACGCTTGACCACCCGAGCACCACCGTTGGGCAACTCTTTCAACCAGGCTAGGTCTACGTCCTTGCGGTCGGGCAGCTCCTCTTCTGACTCCACTTCTTCGCCCTCGGAAAGCTTCATCCGCAAAGGGGCGCGCCGATCTAGATATACCCGGCGCCAAGCGTCCAGAAGCACTGCGAGTATCAGCAGCACCCCGACAATAACCATCCAGTCCCGTACTGTTAAATCCAACATATCAGACGTGCCCACACTCGATTCGTTTCACTTTAACTGGCGGCCAGTTCCGCCGCTTCTTCCACATTTACTGTGACCAGCCGCGAGACGCCTGGTTCATGCATCGTAACGCCTAGTAGCTGATCCGCTAGTTCCATGGATATTTTGTTGTGTGTGATGTAAATGAACTGCACCTTATCGGACATCTCTTTTACCATCCGCGCATAGCGCCCTACGTTGGCGTCATCAAGCGGCGCATCAACCTCATCGAGCATACAGAACGGCGCTGGGTTGAGCTGGAAAATAGAGAATACTAGGGCGATTGCTGTCAGCGCTTTTTCGCCACCAGAGAGCAGATGAATGGTGCTATTTTTCTTGCCAGGCGGTCGCGCCATAATGGAAATACCGGTATCGAGCAAATCATCACCGGTCATTTCTAAATAAGCGCTACCACCACCAAAGACCCGCGGGAACAGTTCCTGCAAGCCACTGTTGACCTGCTCGAAGGTATCGCGGAAACGGCTGCGAGTCTCTTTGTCGATCTTGCGTATGGCCGCTTCCAAGGTTTTCAAAGCGGTTTCTAGATCCTCATTCTGAGCATCTAAATAATGTTTGCGCTCGGACTGCAAACTGTACTCATCGATTGCTGCCAAGTTGATTGGGCCCAGCCGGGTAATACGACTGGCAACCCGCTCTAAGGAGCGCTGCCACTCGGCCTCGTTAGCACCCTCGGGCATGGTCTCAAGTACTTGTTGTACATCGTACTCGCCCTCAGCCAGTTGGCGCTGTAAGTTCTCACGCTGAACTTGGGTGCCCTGATTGCTCAGTCGCAGCTGTTCTAATTCACTGCGCAAGCTTTGTGCGCGCTGTTCGATAGCCGCGCGCTGCTGCTCCGATTGACGCAGCTGATGCTCGACCTCTGACACCGCTTGGCGGGCCTCAGTCAATTGTCCTTCAGCCTCTAGACGCAGCTCTAGCTGTGTTTCCAGCTCCATCTGCAAGCTATCCAGAGGATTATCATTTTCCGACAGCGTGCTCTGTAAACTTGCCCGGCGCTCTTGCAGTTGCTGGACCTGGCCCTGGGTGCGCTCAATGGTCTGACGCATCGCGTTCAGTTGCGTGTTCAGCGACTGGTGCCGCATCGCCGCTTGCTGTGCGGCATCTCTGTCGTGCCGCGCTTTTTGGCGCACCGAGTCGAGTTCGCCACGCAGCTCATCCCGCTTGACCAGCAGGGTTTCGCGCTGCTGGGAATCGGCTTCCATAGACTCGATCGCTGCCGAGAGTATGTGCCGCGCTTCAGCAATGTTTTCTTGCTCCAAGGCAAACTGCTGCTGCGCTTCATTAATTTCAGCCTCAAGGCGCTCACGGCGAGCGTTAATCTGTTCCACCCTGGCGCGGTGGGCAGATAACTTGGCGCTGTAATCAGCGTGCAAACGCGTGGCCGCCTGCAGGTCTCGCTGCTGTTGCTGGCGCCGCTCTTCATACTCACCATTGCGCGCTTTGACTGCGGCGAGCTCCGCTTCAAGTTCTTCTACTTGAGCCTGTTGGCTATCGATGCTGGCAGCGAGTGTCTCCAGCTCCTGCTGTCGCTGTATTACTCCGCCCTGCTCGCCAGCCACTCGGCTAACCCGCAGCCAATTAGCACCGAGCCAGATACCTTCGGGGGTAACCACTGATTCGCCAGGGGCGAGACTGTTGCGCAAAGCCAGTGCGGCGATTAAATCGTCGGCAATTTTAACCCCAGCCAAGAGCTGAGAAGCCTGTCCGCGATCGCGGACTTTGGACAGCAAATACTCATCGCCAAGCTGCGCCGGCTGAGCGCCTTGAACCAGTGCCAACTGCCCTTTTTCAAGACGCTCTACGCTATCGCCAAAAGCCGCGATATCGTCAACGCAGACCGCCTGCAAGTAGTCGCCCAGTACGGTTTCAACCGCCAATTGCCAAGGCTGCTCGACCTCGAGCTGCTCCAGCAGACGCGGCTTATCGCCTAAGTCTGCGGCAGCGAGCCAATCGCTGACCGCTTGATCGCTGTCTTCTTTAGCAGCCTGCTGCAAGGCTTCTAAGGATGCCTGACGGCCGCGAGCCTGCTGCAGATTGGAGCGCAAGTCATTGAGCTGTCCCGCGAGTTCATCGCCGCGATCGCGGCTGGCGCGCAGATCATCAGCCAAAGTGTCGGCCTGCTGCTCGTGCTCGGCCATGACCATCTCGGTCTCGGCTAACTGTTCAGTGAGGCTTTCAATATCTTCATCGACCGGCTCAGCGCTTAAACCCTGCCGTTCTTGATCTAATTGGCTAATGCGTTTTTGCTGGCGCTGTACGGCCTGCTCTAAGTGCTGGATACGAGATTGCTGCACTTCCACTTGTTGGCGCGGCTCGGCGGCATGTTGGTTAAATTCATCCCAGCGCTGCTGCCAATCAAGCATCGCTTCTTCGGCGGCCATCAGGGCTTCCGAGGAGCTCTCTTCGACCGCCTGCAGCATCTCAAGGTCTGGCGCAATACCCTCTAGCTCAAGCTCCCAAGCTTCTAACTGCTGCCGATCGTTATTTAGGTGGCGCTCTGACTCTTCCAGACTGGCATTGGTTTGAGCCAAATCTTGATTGAGCTGCTGGCCGCGCTCTGTTTGATGCTTAATAGTCTGTTCAATGCGCGCAACTTCAGCGCCCAACGAGTAAAAGGTGCCCTGAACCTGATTAAAAGCGTCGTTGCGGTCGCTGTGCTCAACGCGATATTGCTCGATGGCGGTATCGACCTGCTGGTGTTCGGCTAAGACCGACTCCAGCTTGACCTCCAGCTCGCTAATACTCAGGCTGCGAGCTCTGACTTGCTGGTCTAAGTCTTGCCACTGCAGAGCCTGCAGCTGGGCTTTCAGCTGACGCTCTTCTTCTTTGTACTCACCGTACTTAAGCGCCGACTGGGCCTGGCGCTCTAGGTGCTGCAACTGGCGACCAAGCTCGTCGCGCAAATCGGTCAAACGCTCGAGGTTTTCCAAGGTGCGGCGCATGCGACTTTCTGTTTCTTTGCGGCGCTCCTTATATTTGGAGATGCCCGCCGCTTCCTCGATGAACACCCGCAGTTCTTCCGGCTTAGATTCAATTAGCCGCGAAATCATGCCCTGCTCAATAATGGCATAGGAGCGCGGCCCAAGGCCGGTACCGAGGAATATATCTGTGATGTCGCGGCGGCGACAGCGAGTGCCGTTGAGGTAATACTCAGATTGTGCAGCGCGGGTGACCACCCGGCGGATAGAAATTTCGGCGTAGCTGGCGTACTCACCGCCGACCCCGCCATCGCTGTTATCAAAGACCAGCTCGATGGAGGCTTGACCGACCGGTTGACGACTGACTGAGCCATTAAAAATGACGTCGGTCATGGATTCGCCGCGCAAGTTTTTGGCGGAGCTCTCACCCATCACCCAGCGCACGGCATCGATCACATTGGATTTGCCGCAGCCATTGGGGCCAACCACCGCACACATATTGCTGGGGAAGCTGACTGTGGTCGGATCCACAAAGGACTTGAAACCCGCCAACTTGATAGACTTTAGTCTCATAAAACCTTAAGTAACATTCGTACCCTGTTGTTTTTTATAGACTTACTCCGATGCGACGGGCAATCATCAGCAAGCTCGGAACACTATATTTAGTGTATCCAACTTCATCCAGCAACACTATGCCTGCGGGCTAAAAAGCCGCCTTTAGCCCTCACGGGGAGTTAGGCGTATCTCTACTGGCTCGCCATCCACTGAGGGCTGCAAAGGCCCCGCCTGGCCCAGCCAAGTAGCGTTGGCCTCTCCGGGCTGTCCCGTGGGGGAGACTTGCACCACCACCACTAGGGACTCGCTCTCTGATAATTTCTGACCAGCCATAGAGTTGCTGTCGTCTAAACGCAGAGTCAGAGGCAGCTGAGCTGCTCGTAAACGCTGCACTGCAATCGGCATGCGACTACTACTATCGGCGCTGCGCGCCAATACAAAGACCGTGTCATTGGCTGCTAGCACAGCATCCTGGGGCAAGCTCAGCCTAACAGTCACGCCAAGGCCCGCAGGCTGTGTTTCATCACTGCCAGCCTCAGCGCTGGCAGCCAGGGCCGGGGCCTCACCCAACTGTGCACGGGCTTCGTTAATGACTTCGCTAATCATGCGCTCGCTCTCGGAACCGGGTTGCTCCATCACGCGCAAGCGCTCCCAGTACTGTATCGCTGCGCGATATTGGCCGCGCTCGAAAGAGACCATACCCAAGAGTCCTAAAGCGGTGCGCTGATGCGGATTAAGGGCCAGTGATTGTTCAGCCATATGCTGGGCCTGGGCATCCAATACTCGCCCCGCGGCTAGATAACTGGCCTGAGCCGCATAAGCGAGGGCATAGGCGTCGCCTGGGGCCGCTTCCGCTAAAGCGCTGTAAGTCTCAGCAGCACGGCTGTAATCTTCCTGGCCCATATAAAAGCGGCCCAGCAAAGCGCGATAGTGCAGGTTGTCGGGACGCTGCTGCGAACGCTTCTCCATCGCCCCCATCAGTGAGTAGACTTCGCTAGCTGAGGCATTCTGATCCAGCTGCGCTATACGCTGATTTAACAACACATCGCTGGCCGCGCCGAGCTTGTAGTAGAGCGCGGCAGAAGCCACTGCCACCAGCGGCAATAAGAGCCAAGTAGGAAAACTCCCTGTGGCCTGTCCCGGCAGCTCGCCGGCAGGCTTGCTAGCCTGCTCATCTTCCAGCAAGCGCAGCTGGGCATCGCGCTGTAACTCATCACTGTCAGTGGCGCTGAGCTCTTCTTTGCGCAGGTGGTACCAATCGAGGTTGGCGCGCTCTAACTCGGCGGCATCATTACCACGCCGGCGGCGGGGAAACAGATAAAACAGGCCGCTAAATATAATCAAGCCGGCACAAGCCAGCATAAAAGTGGTCAAGCGTCTCTCTCCCGAGCCAAGAGTTCATCTAATTGTTTCTGCTCATCGCTGCTGAGCGTTTGCTGCTCATCATTGCTGCGCCGCGAGCGCAGTACGCTAAAGGCTAGCGCCAAAGCGAGGGCCAAGAGCAGCAAAGGAGCTGCCCACAACACTATAGTCACCCCGCTCATCGCCGGACGGTAGCGCACAAACTCGCCGTAGCGAGCGACCATATAGTCCAGAATCTCGGCATCGCTGGCACCGGCTTCCAACTGCTGATACAGCTGCTTACGTAAATCCTGAGAAATCGGTGCATTAGAGTCAGCGATGTTTTGGTTTTGACACTTTGGACAGCGCAATTCCTGACTCAGTAGGTGATAGCGCTGCTCCAGCTCGCTAGAACTAAATTCATAGGTTTCGATCACTGCCCCAGCTGAAAAGCTCAGCACTAGCAACAGCAAAGCTGCAAGGTAGTTCATCACAGGTCTCCAGCCAGCGCGGCTGCGTCGTACTCGCCACCCAGCTCAGTGTAAAGAGGGGCCAGGACGCCACGCCAAACTCGCTCATCAACAACCCCCACATGGCGGTAGCGGATGACACCTTCAGCATCCACCACGTAGGTTTCCGGCGCCCCGTAGACACCTAAATCCAAGCCGAGCCGCCCCTCACTATCGAGAATATTGAGTTGATAGGGGTCGCCCAAATCCTGCAGCCAACGCCGCGCGGCTTGGGGATCATCTTTGTAGTTAAGTCCGACAATATTCACCCCGGCTTTCGCCAGCTTGTCCAAATAGGGGTGCTCAACGCGGCAGGAGATGCACCAGGTGGCCCAGACATTGACCAGTGATACCTGCCCCTGCAAGAGATCATTGCCCAGCTCGCCTTCGCGCTGCAGAGCGGGCAAGTCAAAAGCGGGAAAAGGCCGGTCGATCAATGCTGAAGGCATGGCGTTTGGGTCCAGCGACAGACCGCGAAACAAAAACAGAGCCAGCAGTACAAAGAGAATCAGCGGCAAAAATAATTTAAGCCTGGGCGCCACGAGCAGCTCCTGTATTTAAGGTTTCACGGGCTAAACTACGCTGTCTGCGGTAGCGCTTATCCACTACCGTGGCAAAACCACCCAGTGCCATAAAGATGGCTCCCAGCCACATCCAGCGGACCATCGGCTTGTAGTGCAAACGTATTGCCCAAGCGCCCTGCTCACCTACCGGCTCGCCCATCGCCACATAGAGGTCACGGAACAAGCCATCATCAATGGCCGCCTCGGTCATAATCGATCCGGAAGCTAAATAACGTCGTTTTTGCGGCGCCAAACGGGCGACTTCCACGCCCTCTCGGCTAACCACAAAACGCGCCTCATCGGCGACGTAGTTCGGGCCCTGCACGCCTTGCACTTCAATAAACTCAAAGCGATATCCGGCCAGGCTCTCACTTTGGCCCGGCTCCATCTTCAAGTCGCGCTCAATACTGTATTGACTGGTTGCAACAACGCCGATGACACAGGCGGCAAAACCCAAGTGCCCCATGACCATGCCCCAGTAACTAGCGGGCGTGCGGCGCAGGCCGCGCCACAGGCTCGGCGCTGAACGCAGCCGCTGCCAGACATCGCGCAGCATGCCCATAAATAGCCAGCCCGCCAGCACCAAGGCCAAAGCGACCCATAAATTATAGTCAGCGTGCAGTAGAGGCAGGGTCAGACCACAGGCCAGAGCAGCCAGGCCAGGCAGCAGCAGTTCGGCCTTCCAGCGCGTGGCGCTATCGCGCTTCCAGCGCGACACCGGACCGATGCCCATAAAAGGAATCAACAATGCCATTAAGGGTACAAATACCGCATTAAAATAGGGCGGGCCCACGGAGTACTTGCCCTGCCCTAAGGCATCCATCAGCAGTGGGAACAAGGTGCCAAACAACACTGTTAAGGTGGCGACTAAAAACACCACGTTGTTGACTAACAACAGGGTTTCGCGAGACAGCCAAGAGAAGGTCACACGGCTATTCACCGCCGGTGCACGCAGGGCGTAAAGCACCAGCGAGCCACCCACAACCAGCCCTAAGAACACTAGGATAAACAAGCCCCGCTCCGGGTCTGTGGCGAAGGCGTGCACCGAGGTCAGCACCCCCGAACGCACCAAGAAGGTGCCCAGCAAACTCAAAGAGAAGGCAAAAATCGCCAGCAGAACGGTCCAGCTTTTAAATAAGCCGCGCTTCTCCGTGACCGCCAGCGAGTGCAGTAGCGCGGTGCCGGCCAACCATGGCATGAAAGAGGCGTTTTCTACGGGGTCCCAGAACCACCAGCCGCCCCAGCCTAGCTCATAGTAAGCCCACCAGCTGCCCAGCATGATGCCCAAGGTCAAAAAGGCCCAGGCCACATTAGTCCAGGGTCGCGACCAGCGCGCCCAAGAAGCATCTAGGCGGCCGCCCAAGAGTGCCGCGATAGCGAAGGCAAAAGCCACCGAGAAACCCACGTAGCCCATGTAGAGCAAGGGCGGATGAATGATCAGCCCGGGGTCCTGCAGCAGCGGGTTAAGGTCTCGACCGTCCGCTGGCGTACCGGGCAAGAGTCGCGCAAAGGGGTTGGAGGTAAATAGGGAGAAGGACAAAAAGCCCACCGCCACAAAACCCATTACCGAGAGCACCCGCGCCAGCACCAAGAGCGGCAACTGCACACTAAATGTCGCCACTGCAGCGGTCCAAAAAGCCAGAATCAGGATCCACAGCAGCAGTGAGCCCTCGTGGTTGCCCCATACCGCGGAAAACTTATACCACATCGGCAAGAGGCTATTGCTGTTGTTAGCCACCACCTCGACCGAGAAATCATCCTGCAAGAAAGCCGTCGCAAGACAGGCAAAACTGATGCCAGAAAACACCAGCAAACCCATCGACAAGCCCGGAGCCAAGGCCATGGCGGCACTGTTGTGGCGCCATGCCCCCCAGAGTGGAATAACGGTCAGCAAGACCGCCAGACACAGGGCGATGATGAGCGAGAAATGGCCAAATTCAGCAATCATTGCTTGGCCTCTTCAGCTTGTGCTGCGGCCGCTTTTGAGGCTTCCAGAGCATCGGCCACCTCAGGCGGCATATAGTTTTCATCGTGCTTAGCCAGTACTTCGGTGGCATGTAAGACACCCTGCTCATCGAGCACACCGGCCGCCACGGCGCCCTGCCCCTCATCAAACAGGTCAGGCAAGATGCCAGCGTAAACAATGGGCACAGTGGCCTGATTATCGGTCACCTCAAAGCGCACTTCGAGACTGTCAGGGCTGCGCTGCACGCTCCCCTCCACGACCATGCCGCCGACCCGAATCGACTGCCCCACTGGCGCTTTGCCAGAGAGCACCTCAACGGGCGGGAAAAATAGGTTGATATTGCCACGCAATGCGTAAGCCATTAAGCCGACAGCAGCACTGGAAAAAAGCACCACCAGCAGCACGATAATAAGTCTTTGTTTACGAACCGGGTGCATCACTGCCCTCTCTACTAAGGCCACTGTTGGCCTGACTGTGATTAGTGCCTCGGGGGGGCTGATTACTGCGCTTCCACTGTGTTGCCAGCTCACGCAGCACACGGCGCTCCTGGCGCCAAGGGCGCAGTAATAACAGCGCTAGAACAAGCACCGAGATGCCGTAGGCTGACCACACAAATACCCCGTGGCCATCCATTGCCATAGCGGCTTGAAAACTGTCGAAATACATTAGAGACCCACCAATTTGCGCACCCACTTAGTGCGCGCTTCACGCTGCAAAATACCGACCCGCATATTCATCAGTAGGCAACAGGTGAACAGGGCATAAAAACTGATGATCAACAACAGCAAAGGATACAGCATACTCGGGTCAATAGATGAGGGGCCAGTAAACTTGATTGAGGCCGGCTGGTGCAGGCTATACCACCAGTCTACCGATTTGTAGATGATAGGGATATTGACCGTGCCAACCAAGCTCAACACAGCACAGGCCTTGCCCGCCGCCTCTTTGTTGTCGTATGCCTCGTAGAGCGCGATCACCCCAAGATACAGGAACAACAAAATCAACATAGAGGTGATCCGCGCGTCCCACACCCACCAAGTACCCCAAGTGGGCTTGCCCCAGATGGCTCCAGTGAGTAGCGCGACAAAGGTCAGTGCAGCCCCTACTGGCGCAGCGGCCCGCAGGGCAACATCGGCCATTTTCATTTTCCAGATCAGGCTGACCGCACCTGCTGTGGCCATCACATAGTAGCCCGCCAGCGCCACCACTGCCGCCGGCACATGGATATAAATAATGCGGTAGCTATTGCCTTGGCGAAAATCCGGCGCGGTAAAAAACAGTCCCCAGGTCATGCCCAGCGCAAGGCCGAGTAAAGTGAGAGGCAGCAACCAGCGCAAAATACTGCCGGAAATACGATACAACCAAGGGGGGGAACCAAGTTTATGAAAGAAGGACCACATAGCGGCGGCAATTATACTCCGAGTGCGGCGCCGGACAACTCAGGCCGGCCGCCAGGGATTAGCATCACATCATGCATCGATACTGATTCGCAAACCCGCAGCCATGGCCAGCGGTGCCAGTGCCAGCGCAAAGCAGAGCATAGCAGCCAAGATCGCCAGATGCGGAGTTGCTGGTACCCCAGTAATCACCGCTTGCACCGCGGCACTACCAAAAATCAATACCGGCATATAAAAAGGCAGTATGAGCAGCGCAATAAGCATCCCACCGCGCTTCAAACCCACGGTGAGTGCGGCGCCAATGCCGCCCACCAAACTCAACACAGCAGTACCCAGCAGCAGGCTGAGTAGCAGCACGGGGATGGCCTCGGGCTGCAAGTTAAGCATCACCGCGAACAGTGGCGATAACAAAGCCAACAACAAACCGCTGACCAGCCACTGCGCGAGGACGCAGCTTAATACCGAAGTGTACAGCGGCTGCGGTGCTAACAACAGCTGCTCTAGACTGCCATCTTCAAAGTCACTGCGAAACAAGGTGTCAGCGCTGAGCAGATTAGCCAGTAGCGCGACAATCCACAATAAGCCCGGCGCAAAACTGGCCAGAGTGGCTGGCGCAGGACCCAGTCCCAGGGGAAACAATGCCACTACCATGGCAAAAAACAGCAGTGGATTGGCTATCTCCACTGGACGGCGCAGGGATAAAACCACCTGCCGCCGCAGCAAGCGCCCTGAGAATGCGAGCATACCCGGTGCCGTCATGGCCGCAGCCCCTCGCTCAAACTCAGACTGCTGAGCGGGTAGTTCACAGAGAGCTTTTGGTGGGAGGTAAAAAGCACCGTATTACCCCGCTCGACATGCTGCACTAAGAGGCTCTCCAAATCGATCACGCCCTCGCGATCAATGGCGGTAAAGGGCTCGTCCAGCAGCCACAAAGGCGCCGCAGACAAATAGAGCCGCGCCAAATTCACTCGGCGGTGCTGCCCAGCAGAGAGGGCATGACTGGGCACATCCTCGTAGCCGTAGAGCCCGACTCGAGCCAGCGCAGCCTCGATATCATTATCGCTGTAAGTAGCCTCCCCCGAGACGTGCCAAGCAAGATTTTCTCGCGGCGTCAGCAGGGCTTTGACGGCACTGTGATGCCCTAAATAGAGCAGCGGCGCATGGCGACTTACCTGGCCGCTATAGCCATAGCGCGACAGACCAGCCAGGATCCGCAAGAGGCTGGTCTTACCGGCGCCATTGGCACCCTCGACCTGCAGCAACTGCCCAGGCCCGACCGCAAAGGATAGATTTTCAAACAATAAGCGCCCACCCCTCTCCAGAGTAAGGCCCTCGACCTCAAGCAGATGCCCTCTGGGGCGCGAAGCTGTCACAGCTACAAATTAACGACGTTGATGCCCGGCAAGTGCAGGTCGCGGTCAACCTCGGCGCGCAAGTCAGTAAAGTTGAACAGTTCGGTATCGGCCAGTTGAGAGGGAGAGATATTTTTGATGCTGCGGAAAATGCTTTCGCTCCGACCCGGGTAGGACTTCTCCCACTCCGCCAGCATCTTCTTAACCTGCACCCGCTGAAGATTTTCCTGGGTACCACAGAGATTACAGGGAATAATCGGATAGCCTTTATAAGCGGCAAAGTCTGCCAAGTCCTGCTCTTTGCAGTAGGCCATAGGGCGGATCACCACATTGCGACCATCATCACTGAGCAACTTTGGCGGCATAGCCTTTAAGCTGCCCTGAAAAAACATGTTGAGAAACAAGGTCTCAACGATATCATCGCGGTGGTGACCCAAGGCAATCTTAGTTGCACCGATGTCTTGAGCAAAGCCATAGAGGCTGCCGCGGCGCAGGCGCGAGCAGAGGCCGCAAGTGGTTTTACCCTCAGGAATCAGCTCGCGCACGATGCTGTAGGTGTCTTTTTCTAAGATGTAGTAAGGAATATCCAGCTGTGACAGGTAGTTCGGCAGCACCTCTTCGGGGAAGCCGGGCTGTTTCTGGTCGAGGTTTACCGCCACTAGCTCAAAATTCACCGGCGCGCTCTGGCGCAGGTTGAGCAGTATATCCAGCATGCCGTAGGAGTCCTTACCACCGGACACGCAGACCATAATGCGGTCGCCCTCCTCGATCATGTTGTAATCGGCAATGGCATTGCCGACATTGCGCCGCAGGCGTTTCTGCAGCTTATTAAACTCGACCTTTTCTTTGCGGGGCAGCTCAGGCACAACGGAAGACACGTGGCTCACACTCTCGATCATTGATTCGGGGCGCATTTTACAGGGCCTCGCTTGTTTTTTCATCCATTTCCCCCGACAATGTCGACCCCATTTTTGCCACTCACTCCAATGAGGTAAGACTCACCATGAAAGCACCTGTACGTGTGACCGTTACCGGCGCCGCTGGCCAAATTGGCTATGCCCTTTTATTCCGTATTGCTTCCGGCTCAATGCTGGGCGACGACCAGCCAGTGATCCTGCAATTGCTGGACATTACTCCAGCCATGGATGCCCTTGAAGGCGTGCGTATGGAGCTCGATGACTGTGCCTTCCCGCTACTGGCTGGCATCACCTGCACTGACAACCCCAACGTAGCCTTTAAAGACGCCGACTACGCCCTGCTGGTAGGCGCCCGTCCACGTGGCCCCGGCATGGAGCGCAAGGACCTGCTAGAAGCTAACGCTGCCATTTTCTCGGCACAGGGCAAGGCAATCAACGACCACGCCAGCAAAAACATCAAAGTATTGGTTGTCGGCAACCCTGCCAACACCAACGCGCTGATTACCCAGCGCAATGCGCCGGACATTGACCCGCGCAACTTTACCGCTATGACCCGCCTGGACCACAACCGCGCCATGACACAGATTGCCCAGAAAACTGGCAAAACTGTCAATGACGTGACCAACATGACTATCTGGGGCAACCACTCGGCCACTCAGTACCCCGATCTGTTCAACGCTAAAGTTGATGGCAAGCCCGCTATCGAACTGGTTGACCAAGAGTGGTACGAAAACGACTTTATCCCCACCGTACAGCAGCGCGGTGCAGCGATCATCAAAGCCCGCGGCGCCTCTTCTGCCGCCTCAGCCGCTAACGCAGCCAGTGACCACATGCGCAGCTGGGCTCTGGGCACTGAAGGCGACGATTGGGTATCCATGGGCGTTTACTCAGACGGCTCTTACGGCATCGCTGAAGGCCTGATCTACTCCTTCCCTTGCCGCTGCAAAGACGGCGACTGGGAAATTGTTCAGGGTGTTGAGGTCGGTGAATTCAGCCGCGCTAAAATGGCAGCCACTGAGCAAGAGTTGAGCGAAGAGCGCGACGCAGTTCAGCACTTACTGCCATAAGCCCTTTGTCGATGAGCGATACGAGCAGTGCAAAGAGCTACCACCACGGGAATTTACGGGCAGAATTGCTCGATACCGCGGTAGCACAACTGCAGGAACTTGGGGCGGAAGCCCTGAGCCTGCGGGCACTGGCGCGCGCCATCGGCGTCTCGCAAACAGCTCCCTACCGGCACTTTGCCGATAAAGGCGAGCTGTTTGCGGCGATGGCCACTCGCGGCTACCGCAATTTGTTGAAGGCCCTACAAGCAGCCGGCGAACAAGCCGGTGACTGCCCCGAAGATCAGCTCAGCGCTTTTGCCCACGCCTATGTGATTTACGCGGCGGACAATCCACAGCTGTTCAAACTGATGTTTGGCCCAGCGACGCAGCCCGCCGAGCAGTACCCCGAACTGCGCGAGGCCAGCCGTGCAACCTTCCAACTAGTACAAACCATCTTGCGCCACGGCATGGAGCGCGGCAGCTTTATCGAGCAGGACTTGGCCTATTTAACCAATGCCGCCTGGGCCGGAATTCACGGCTTAGCCACGCTGCGGGTTGATGCCCCCCACCTATTCGAGCGCCACATCGATCTCAAGCGCCAAGCCGAGCTCGGCGTGCGCACCTTTATCACTGGCATCAGTAGCCAGAGCTAGCTCAGCCAATTAAAACGCGACTATAGCTCGCGCAATACCGCCAGCGGTGGACTAGAGACCACCTTGCGACAGCTGTACAGACCCAAGCCAGTAATTAATAGCACTCCCAGCGCGATGCCAAGCGGCCACAGCCAAGGGGTCGGCGCATAGCTCATCTCCATTACCCAAACCTGTAGTGCAAACACCGAGAACTCCGCAGCAATAGTCGCCAGCAGGCCAGCAAATAAGCCCATGGTGGCAAACTCAATGGCTAGGCCGCCCAAAATCAAGCGCCGCCCGGCACCTAAGGCGCGCAGTATCGAACTCTCCTGCATTCGCATATCGACACTGGCCTGCACCCCCGCCACCAAGACCAAGGCACCAGCGGCAAGAATCACCGCTAGCACCAACTCAATAGCCGCCGAGACCTGATCAATAATGGCCCGCACCTGCTCCACCAGCAAATCCATTTCAATCACCGTAATGGTGGGAAAAGTGCGAATCAGCTGGTTAAGAAAGGATTTTTGCTCGGCATCCAAATGAAAGCTGGTCATAAAGGTCGCGGGGTAATCGGCCAAGACTTTGGGTGGAAACACCATAAAAAAGTTAGGCCGAAAAGACTGCCAATCCAATTTACGAATGCTGCTAACTTTCACCTCGAGCGCTTCAGCAGCAATTAACAAACCGACTGTATCGCCGACAGCCAAGCCCAAGCGTTCAGCAAACTCCTCCTCCAGAGAAACCTCAGCTGCAGTACTCCCTGTCTCCCACCATTGTCCGGCCAATAATTCGTTACCCGCTGGCAAGCTATCGGCCCAGGTAAAGTTAGCACCACGCTGTCGACGCCCCTGCTGCTTATCGTCGGTCTGTGGTAGGTCCTCGCCATTAACCGACATCACCCGCCCACTGACCATCGGATACAAAGCTTCGCTGGGGATGCTGTGACTGCGCAGCATGTCAGTGACCGATTGCAGCTGCTCGGGGGCAATATTGAGCATGAAGTGATTCGGCGCATCGGGTGGCAGTTGCGCTTGCCACTCATCAATCAGTGAAGTGCGCAGTAACACCAAGACCAAGAGCAGCATGATAGCCATGGCGAAAATCACCACCTGCAGGGCATTGGCACTACCGCGGCGCTGCAGTCCGGCCAGGGCTAAGCGCCAGATACTGCCGGCGCTCATGCCAAGCAGGCGCCCGCCGCGCAGCAGGCTCAGTGCCAAGCCAAGACCTAGCACGATAGTAATGGCTAAACCGAGTAAGACCGCTAGGCTTAGACGCCAATCGCCGCTGTACCAAAACATCAGCGCAGCAACGGCCAGCAAGCCCAAGAGGTAATCGCCCAAGCTACGCCGGTTTTCATGGGGCATATCGCGTCGCAATACGCGCAGTGGACTCGCTTGGGCTAAGCGCCGCAGGGGCGGCCAAGCAAAACACAGTAAGCAGGTAAAGGCCGTGGTGAAACCTATCGCATAGGGACGTATACCCGACGGGCCCGGCAGCACCGGTAAGTGCTCTGCAAAGATGGCAAAAAAGCCGGCCTGCATCAGCCAGCCTAGGGCACAGCCCAGTGTCGTTGCAGCGAGCCCCAACAGTAGCAAGCTACTGCCATAGAGGCGGTTTATGGCCCCGGAGCTGGCGCCTAAACTTTTCATAATGGCCACATAATCAGTGTGGCGCTCACTGAAACGGCGCGCAGCCAAGGCAATGGCAACACCTGCCAAGACCACCGCTAGACTACCCGCCAAGAGCAAAAAGCTCTCCGCCCGCTGCAAGGCACTGCCAATGCCGGGCTGGCCCTGCTTCACATCCAGTAAACGCTGACCCGGCTGCAATTGAGGCTCAAGCCAGGTCACGAACCTTTGGATGAGGCGCGCCTCACCGGCAAAGAGCTGGCGATACTCGACCCGACTGCCTGGCTGCACTACCTCGGTGGCCGCAATATCAGAGAAGTGCATCAGCACTCTGGGGCCCATGTTATAGATACTGGGGCTTTGATCCGGCTCACTGCGCACCGCGGCAGCTACCTGAAAAGTCGCCTCGCCGACGCTGACAGAATCCCCTATCGATACATCTAAGAGGGCAAACAAGCGTGAATCGAGCCAAACGCTGCCAGACTCTGGGCCCTGAGCAGCGGGCTGGGCCTCAGCAAAGGCTTGCTCGCTATAGCGCAGTTCACCGCGCAGCGGGTAGTGCTCGCTCACTGCCTTGATGGACGCTAAAAACATATTGTCGTCAGCGGCAAAGACCATCGAGGGAAAGGACAGTGTCTGTGCAGTATCTATAGCTAAGGATTGCGCTTCTTGTCGCCAGGAGGCTGGCATCTCAGCGGCGCTAGTGACCACCACATCGGCCGCTAAAAAACGATGACTCTCCTGTTCCAAGGCGGCCTGCAAACGGCTGGTAAAAGCACTGATACCGGTCACCACCGCCACTGCCAAGATCAGCGCGGCAACTAATACGCCCAATTCCCCGCCGCGCCAATCACGGGCCAACATGCGCGCTGCTGTCACTTTCATCACTTACTCCGCCAGCACCGCGCCATCTTCAAGCTGCACCCGTCGCTGACAGCGCTGGGCCAGCTTGAGGTCATGAGTTACCAGTACCAAGGTTGTGCCGTGCTCGCGGTTGAGCTCAAAGAGCAAATTAATAATATGTTCGCCAGTGCGGCTATCGAGGTTGCCGGTGGGCTCATCGGCGAACAAAATTTTTGGCTCGGAGGCGAAGGCTCGGGCAATGGCCACACGCTGCTGCTCGCCACCGGAGAGCTGCCTTGGGTAGTGATCTAGGCGCGGCCCTAACTCGACCCGCTGCAAAAAGTGCTCAGCTTGTTGCCGGGCATCGCGCCGCCCCTTCAGCTCCAGCGGCAGCATCACGTTTTCTAAGGCAGTCAAGGCAGGCAACAACTGGAAGGACTGGAACACAAAACCAATGTGATCGGCGCGAAAAGCCGCTCGGCCATCTTCATCGAGTTGACCAAGTTCTGTGTCAGCAATAACAACCCGTCCAGCCGAGGCCTCATCGAGGCCAGCCAACAAACCGAGCAGCGTCGACTTACCCGACCCAGAGGCTCCTACCACCGCCACTGTCTCGCCCGACTTGATTTCCAGATTAATCCCTTTCAGTATCTCCAGCTCTCGCCCTGCCATAGCTACGCGCTTCTGGAGATTTTCCGCCTTGATCATGCAACGATTCCTTTCCCGCTTATTACGCGGCCCGCTGTACAGCGGATTGTTGTGTCTATTGTTGATTCCTCTGGCCCAGGCCAAAGAGCAGAGCTTGTTGGTGCTAGGTGATAGTATCAGCGCAGCCTATGGCATGTCTCTGGAACAGGGCTGGGTGCAGCAACTTGCCGCAGAAATGGCCCTGAGCCACCCCGACTATCAGCTGGTGAACGCCAGTATCAGTGGCGAGACCACCGCCGGCGCCTTGCGCCGGCTGCCGGCCTTACTCGCGCGCCACCAGCCCCAAGTGGTCGTTATTGAACTTGGCGGCAACGACGGCTTACGCGGTTTTCCTATTGCCAGCTTACGCAAAAACTTACATGAACTGGCCGCTTTATCGAGTGCTGCCGGTGCCCGAGTACTGATTCTACCTATGGAGATTCCACCTAACTACGGCAGCCGCTACACCCGCCTATTCCGCGAGTCCTTTGCCCTCGCTGCGCAATCAAGCGGGGCGCAATTAGGCCCCTTCATCTTAGAGGGAGTCGCCACCGACCCGACATTGATGCAAAGTGACGGCATTCACCCTAAAGCTGAAGCGCAAAGCCGCTTACTAGACAACATTCGCCAGAGTATCATTGAACTACTCTGAGACCCCGCTATGCCTTTAGCGTAGCGCCCACAAGCAACAAAAACCCAAAACTGAATAGGACAAGGGAGACATCGTGACCTCTGCCACTGAGCCCGACACCTGGGACTGGAAACAACTTCAGGACACCGACCGCAAGGTCATCTGGCACCCCTACTCTTCCGCCAGCGGCAACTTAGACGCTTATCCAGTGGTCAGCGCCTCCGGCGTGCGTTTAAAGCTTGCTGATGGGCGCGAGCTGATCGACGGCATGGCCTCTTGGTGGTGTGCGATTCACGGCTACAACCACCCGGTCATGAACCGCGCCCTTGAGGAACAACTGGGGCAGATGTCCCACGTGATGTTTGGCGGCCTGACTCACCCCCCGGCAGTCAAGTTAGCCAGCATTCTGGTAGATCTCACCCCCGCTAGCTTAAACCGGGTATTTTTTAGTGACTCGGGCTCGGTGGCGGTAGAAGTCGCGATGAAGATGGCCCTGCAATACTGGCATGCACAAGACAAACCACAGAAGCAAAAGCTGGTTGCACTGCGCCAGGGCTACCACGGTGACACCTTTGGAGCGATGTCACTCTGTGACCCGGTCACTGGTATGCACCACCTCTTTGGCGATGTCCTACCCAAACATTATTTCGCTCCGGCTCCAGAGTGTGCTTTCGATGAACCCTGCAGCGACGCCGATATCAAAGCGATGGCCGATTTACTGGAGGCTCACCACCAGGAGATCGCAGCGGTGATTGTCGAGCCTATCGTCCAGGGCGCCGGCGGCATGCGTTTTTATTCGCCCGAGTACTTAGTCAAACTACGCGCGCTCTGTGATGCTTTTGATACGCTGCTCATTTTTGATGAAATAGCGACCGGCTTTGGCCGCACTGGCAAGCTCTTTGCCATGGAACACGCGGCGGTGGAACCGGATATTCTGTGCTTAGGTAAATCCCTCACTGGTGGCTATATGACCCTCGCTGCCACCATGTGTAACTCACGAGTTGCCGATGGCATATCCAACAAGGGCGTCGGAGCCTTCATGCACGGGCCCACCTTTATGGGCAACCCGCTGGCCTGTAGTGCAGCCCTTGCCAGTACGGAACTGTTGATCTCACTGCCATGGCAGCGCACAGTTCAGCGTATCAATGCTGCGCTCAAGCTTGGCCTTGAGCCGGCGCGCGAGCTGCCCGGCGTAGTCGAGGTACGAACCCTTGGCGCTATTGGCGTTATTGAGCTTGAACAGGCGGTCGATATGCGCAAAATCCAACCCATGTTTGTCGAGCGCGGGGTGTGGATCCGACCCTTTGGCAAGCTGGTCTACACCATGCCTCCCTTCATTATGAACGATGAAGACATCGCGACCCTCTGCGCAGCCATGGTGGATGTGCTGGCTACACTAGGCTAATGCCGCCACTGACTTCCCCTTACTAGAGGGCTGCCCGCACAAGCGACGCAATCAAGCAGTAAGCCGCCCCGGTTCCATCCGGGGTAGGCATTGCCTTATAGTGGAGACAACTACTCACACTGCTGGTACCGCTCCACTATGACAGCGCGCCCCACTTCAGAACTGCAACAACAATTCTACGATGTCATTTTTGGCACCGAAAGCCCTACAGGAAAGTGGTTTGATATTGCCTTAATCGCCACCATCCTCAGCAGCGTGCTGATTATCATGCTCGACTCGATCGAGGGCTTACACCTTGCCTACGGTGACTTGTTCTGGCGTCTGGAGTGGATATTCACCCTGCTCTTCACTCTGGAGTACATGGTCCGTGTCTGGTGCTCGCCCAACCGCAAAGCCTATGTGCTGAGCGTCTATGGTGTGGTCGATCTCATTGCCATCCTACCCACTTATTTGGCACTGCTCTTTCCTGTCGCCAGCTCATTACTGATCGTCAGACTACTGCGGATATTGCGAATTTTTCGGGTACTGCGCCTAGTCAGTTTTATGAGTGAGGCCAATATCTTAGCCGGTGCGCTGCGGCGCTCGACGCGCAAAATCGTCGTGTTCTTTTCCATGATGATGGTGATCACGGTTATTTTTGGCTGTTTGATCTATGTCGTTGAGGGCCCGGCCAATGGCTTTAACAATATTCCGGTGAGTATTTATTGGGCGATCGTTACTATCACCACCGTTGGCTATGGCGATATCGTACCCGTCACAGCTTTAGGTCGCGCGATATCAGCCACGGGTATGTTAATTGGCTACGCGATCATTGCCGTGCCCACTGGAATTATTACTGCGGAGCTAGCCTCTGGCATGCGCGGCGCCCCTCGCAGCAACCGCAACTGCGCCCAGTGCGCCAGAGCAGGTCACGAGTTAGACGCCAGATACTGTAAATACTGTGGTACGGATCTACCCTCACTGAGTAAGACTGGCAATAATTAAGCAGCGCGATTTTCACAGGTGTAAAGGACCGCCGCTTCTTCTACACTAAGTAGAGACGAGCGCAGATTCGTCAGGAAAACGATGAGTTCTAATAACAACATATCACTCTAATAATAGGCGAGCTTGCTATGAATCCATTTAAACGCCACGTCCTTGTCGCTGCAGTGCTGACGGCGGTCTCCAGCGCCCATGCCCAAAGCGTCCTTGAAGAGGTCGTTGTCACCGCCCAAAAACGCAGCGAAAACGTGCTCGATGTACCCATTGCAATGTCTGTCTTTAGTGCCAACGCGGTAGAAAAACTATCCGCTCGCAACCTCACCGACCTGGGTCGCTTCACGCCCGGCGTTGAAATGAACAACGACAATGCCCTGCAGCCAACCTATACCATTCGCGGGGTGGAAACGAATGACTTTACCGTGGGCTCTGACCCGGCCATTGCCGTTTACGTGGACGGAGTCTACGCCGCCCGAGGGGCCGGTGCTGAAGCTGCGCTAACAGACATCGCCCGAGTGGAGGTCCTCAAAGGGCCGCAGGGCACCCTCTTTGGTCGCAACGCCACCGGCGGTGCGATTCATGTCGTCAGTCAGCCCCCGGTCTACGAGTCTGAGGGCCGCGCCAAAATCAGCGTCGGTAATTACAATCGCCTCGATGGCGAGTTTATGTATAACTTGCCGATCTCCGAGAGCCTGGCCCTGCGGGCGGTAGCCGTCAAACGCCAGCGCGATGGTTTCCTCAAAAATATCAGCGGCCCCGACATGAGCGAAGAAAACATGTCGAGCTACCGCGCTAGCTTACTGTGGGATGCCAGCCCCAACACTGAAATCTTGTGGCGGGTGGAATACAGCGAGCTAGACCAAAATGGCGGCGCTCAGTTCACCCTGGTCGATAGCGTATTCGCCGGCGGCAACCCCGGTATGCAACTGGACCCCTATGGCAAGATTGCCAACGACTTCGAAAGCCGTGAAAAGCGTGAGATGTATGCTAGCTCGCTAGAGATCAATCACCAGCTGGGGGATCTGACCCTGACCTCGATCACCGGTTGGCGGCAATTTGAAACCGAGTTGCTAGAAGATCTCGATGGCTCCAACAACCCCGACTATGTATTCAACTCATCCAACCCCGATGACAACGAGTACTTCTCGCAGGAATTCCGCTTAAGCGGCGCCTCGGATAAGCTCAAGTGGACCACGGGGCTGGCCTACTCGCGCGAAACCGTCGAGCACAGCACCAGCGCTGAATTCAACTTCAGCACCTTGGAGAGTTTTGCTTGGGCAGAAATCCTGCGCAACTCGGGCTCAGATACATCCCAGGCCTTCCTATCAGCCCTAGCTGGGCTCGATCAGGACCAGATCGATGCACTGGGCAGCCTCAGCCGCAGCGAAGTGTCCGAAGTATTGCCCTCCTACCGGCAACAGCAAAAAGACAATGGCATTGACGGCATTGCCATGTCGGCCTTTATCTGGAGCTTCTTAAACGACCAGGGCACGCTAGAGCAGTTCGGCATCGCCACCAACCCCGTACAGGGTTTGTTTCAGATCCTCAACGATGTGGCCCCCCGCATTGCCAGCTACCAGCCTTGGGTGGAAAAAGTCGACACTAGCGGCACCTACGAGAGCTACGCACTTTACGGCGATGCCACTTGGAGCATTAACGAGAAAATGAATCTCAGTGGTGGCCTGCGTTACACCTATGACGAAAAGCGCTTTAATCTCTACACTGCTTATCAAAACCAAATCTCTGGCGCCGATTTTGGCCTGGCTTTCTATAACAACGGCCAAGCTATCGTAGACAGTAGCCAGAAGGACAGCTGGGACTCTATCTCCGGCCGACTGGTGCTGGACTATCACCTCGACGATGACCAGATGGCTTACGCCAGCGTCGCCACCGGCTTTAAGTCAGGCGGCTTTAACAGCCTGAACTTCGGCCCCAATATCGACACCTCCTACGATGAAGAGGAAGTCATCAACTACGAGCTCGGTTTCAAAAGTCAGCTACTAGAAGGACGCGCTCAGTTTAATGCCGCGGCCTTCTTTTACGAGTACGACAACCTGCAAGAGCTGAAACTACTCGGCCAGCCTATTCCGAGCTACAACCTGCGCAACGCCGATGCCGAAGGCTATGGCATAGAGCTGGAAGGCTATTGGCTGGCTAGCGAGCGCTTGGCCCTAAGCGGCAACTACAGCTGGCTAAAGACCAAGTACACCCGCTTCAACTTGATTGAAGCGGCCGGCGAGACAGCCGCCGATGACCTCACCGGCGAACCTCGGGTGGGCACGCCAGAACACAAAGTGAACTTGGCGCTCGAGTACACCCTGCCTATCGAGGACTTTGGGGAAGTGGTGTCGCGCCTTGACTATACCTGGAACGACGAGCGGGTCAGCAGCTTGACCGACCCCACTCGCAAGGTCGACGCCTATGACTTAGCTAACCTGCGCATCAGTTTTGTGCCTGCCGGCGGTCGCTGGGAAGCCTCCCTATGGAGCACCAACCTCTTCGACGAAGAAGTAATCACTGTGTTTGGCTCTAATGGCGACGCTATTGGTTCACTCACCGGCTGGCGTATCCCGCCGCGCATGTACGGCATGGACCTGCTGTTCCACTTCTAGTTTTTACTAGCGGCTAACAGACGGTACTGCGTCACAAGTAATCGGGGGCTGATTCAGCTATAATCAGCCCCCTTTTGCTCTTCACCTGCAGCCCCGAACTATGCCAAAACCGCTTTATTCCTATCGCAAATTTTGGGCCGAATGCTTTGGCCCTGCTCCCGAGCTCCCCATGTCCCGCGAGGAAATGGATGCACTGGGCTGGGACAGCTGCGACATTATCATTGTCACCGGCGATGCCTATGTCGATCACCCTAGCTTTGGTATGGCGGTAATCGGCCGCGTGCTGGAAGCTCAGGGCTACCGCGTGGGTATTCTGTCGCAGCCCGACTGGACGAGTGCAGAAGCCTTCAAAGCGCTGGGCAAGCCGAACCTGTTTTTTGGCGTAGCGGCCGGCAATATGGATTCGATGATCAACCGCTACACCGCGGATCGCAAGCGCCGCAATGACGACGCCTATACGGCGGGTGCAGAGGGTGGCAAGCGTCCCGACCGGGCCGTGATTGTCTATAGCCAGCGCCTTCGTGAAGCCTACCGCGATGTGCCTTTAGTGATAGGCAGCATCGAGGCCAGCCTGCGCCGCATTGCCCACTATGATTACTGGAGCGATAAAGTCAGGCGCAGCATACTGCTCGACAGCCGCGCCGATATTTTGCTCTACGGCAATGCCGAGCGAGCGATTATCGATATCGCCCACCGCCTGGCAGAAGGTGAATCGATTCACCAGATTCGAGATCTGCGCGGCACCGCCTTCGTGCGCAAGCGCATTCCCGATCAATGGCGGGTGGTGGACTCCTCCGAGATCGATGTTATCGGGCCAGTAGCTCCGCCGCTCAACCCTTACTTAGATAGCCGTACCGAGGCCTGTGCGAACAAAGAAGAGCCGGCCAGTGAGCAAGACGCCGTACAGGTAGTTCAGCCAATCACTTTGATGGACCGCAAAGATCAGCGGCAAGCCGTGATACGGATTCCCTCCTACGAACAAGTGAAGGACGACCCAGCGCTCTATGCCCACGCCTCGCGCATCTTGCACAAAGAGACGAACCCTCACAACGCCCGCCCTTTAGTTCAGGCCCACGGCGACCGGGAAGTGTGGCTCAACCCACCCCCGATACCGCTGCAAACCGATGAACTGGACTGGGTTTTCGAGCTGCCCTACACCCGCTTGCCCCACAGCAGCTACGGCGATGCTCGAATACCGGCTTACGAGACCATCCGCCACTCAGTGAACATTATGCGCGGCTGCTTTGGCGGCTGTACCTTCTGCTCCATTACCGAGCACGAGGGGCGCATTATTCAAAACCGCTCTGAGGACTCGATTATTCGCGAGGTGGAAAAAATTCGCGATACTTCGCCCGCCTTTACCGGTGTCATCTCAGACCTCGGTGGCCCCACCGCCAACATGTGGCGCCTAGCCTGTAAAAGTCGCGAGACAGAAGCAGCCTGCCGCAAGCTGAGCTGCGTCTTCCCCGGCATATGCAAAAGTTTGCAGACAGACCAGACTCCCCTGATCAATCTTTACCGCCGCGCCCGGGAAGTGGAGGGTGTGAAAAAGGTCTTGATCGCTTCTGGACTGCGCTATGACATCGCGGTGCAAACTCCTGAGTACGTCGAGGAGCTCGTGCGACACCACGTAGGCGGCTATTTAAAAATTGCGCCAGAGCACACCGAAGAAGCCCCGCTGTCGAAAATGATGAAGCCGGGCATGGGCGCCTATGATCGCTTCCGCGAGATGTTCGAGCACTACTCGAAAGTAGCGGGCAAAAAACAGTACCTGATCCCCTACTTCATCGCCGCCCATCCGGGCACCCGGGATGAAGACATGATGAATTTGGCGCTGTGGCTCAAACAGAACAAATACCGTGCCGACCAAGTACAGACCTTTTACCCCTCGCCGATGGCGACCGCCACAGCGATGTATCACAGCGGCAAAAACCCGCTGAAAAAGGTCAGTCGCAGCTCGGACAGCATGCCCACTGTCAAAAAACTATCGCAGCGACGCTTGCACAAAGCCTTCCTGCGCTACCACGATCCTGACAACTGGCCAGAGCTGCGCAAAGCGCTGAAAAAAATGGGCCGCGCGGATTTAATTGGCAATGGCAAGATGCACTTGGTACCGCCGCGACAGCCAGCCAAGCGTCACGAGCGGGTAGCGCCCAGCGGCACTCAACATTTCGCCACCCAGCACAACGGCCTGCCCCGCAACCCCAGCAAGCGCAAACCGCGCTAGCTTTAACTGGCTTAAGTAGAACAGTCGCTCAATTAGCACAGGCTTATTGAGCGCTCTGTGCCGCCTGCCGCGCTGTGGTATGTCTTGTGGCCTGGGCTGTGACAGGGTCTTCAGGCCATGGATGTTTAGGGTAGCGCCCGCGCATTTCCTTGCGCACCGCAGCATAGGCATCGCGCCAAAAACTGGCCAGATTCTCCGTCACCTGTAAAGGGCGCCGCGCCGGAGAGAGCAAGTGGAGACAGAGAGCTAAACGGCCAGCACAGATCCGCGGCCCCTCCTCACAGCCAAACATTTCCTGCAATTTAACCGCCAGCACCGGTGGACTCTGCCGGTAATCAATCGCCACACTTGAGCCCGAGGGCACCGTAATGCGCTCTGGCGCCAGCTGCTCCAGTTCCTGTGGCAGCGGCCAAGGCAGTAGCGCTTGTAAAATAGCCGGTAGATCAAGACGGGCAAAATCCTGCAGGCGCTGGACCGGGTCCAACCAGGGCAGCAACCATTGTTCTAGGCTGGCCAACAAGGCCTCATCGGAGAGGTCGGGCCATGGACTCTCATCACCAAATTGCTGACGAAGTAAATTCACTCGAGCCCGCCACTGCTCTAAACGCTCTGTCCAGGGGAGTATTTGCAAACCCCGCTCACGCACTAGGGCCAGCAGTGCCGCAGTGCGGGCCTGTGACGGCAACTCTTTCATAGGCTCTGTGCGCAACACCAGCTTGCCTAGCATGTAACGGCGCTCGGCAATAAAGCGCTCTCTGCTGTGGTCCCATGCCACCTGCTCAGTGCTTTTGACCAGAGCAGCGAGTACGCCCTCAAAGGCCGCAGCATTTAAATGCGTCGCCGAGTAAATACGGTCGGCCGATTCACCGCGACGTCCGCCCACCTCAGCGGTCGCCAACCACGGGCTTCCGCATAAGCTATCTTCGGCTGACAAGTGAGCACTGCGGCCATTACTCAGCTGGTAGGCCGTGTTGTCTTTACCGGGCCGCAGCCGCGCAATGCGGTCTGGATAAGCCGCGGCCAGTAGCACCCCGGCTAGCTCACTGCGATCCAAGGCCAGTTCAAGCTGCCGAGGCTGGTGCAGCGCTACGCTAAGTTTGGCGTAGCGTCGGGCCTGCTCCCATGTGCGACGATACCAATTGCGCAGTTCCGGCGGGCAGGGCCGATCGCCCTGCAATAGCGCTAAACTATGGCCAAGGTCTGCGCCCTGTGTGGCCAAGGGGTTGCGTTCAGCCAGTAGCGCAGCAAGCAAAGCCCCGAGTTCAGTGGCATCAAGGTCCACGGCCAGTAGCAGCATATGAGCTAAGCGGGGATGCAGTGGCATTTGCGCTAAGCGCAAACCCTGGGGGCTCAACTGCCAGCTATCTTCGGCAGTTTGGACCACGGCCTCACAGGCTGCCAGCAGCTCTATTGCCTGCCGATAAGCAGCGGCGGGCGGCACATCAAGCCACGACAACTCTGCCGGATCCTGCACCCCCCAAGCCAAGAGTTGCAGCGCCAGGGGCGCTAAATCAGCCTGCAATATTTCCGGCTCTGCCTGCGCCAGCAGTTGGCGATGCTGCTCTTCACTCCACAGGCGGTAACATGCTCCCGGTGCCAGACGCCCCGCTCGGCCGGCCCGCTGCTCAGCCGAGGAGCGGGCGATACGCCGCGTGGTCAGCCGCGTGATGCCACTGGCGGTATCAAAGACTGCTTCGCGCGAGAGGCCGCTATCGACGACCGTGTGAATTCCCTCGATGGTTAAACTGGTTTCAGCGATGTTGGTCGCCAACACCACCTTGCGCTGCCCCTCCTTTGCCGGGGCGATCGCCTGTTGCTGATGGGCTAAGGGCAAAGCGCCATAAAGTGGGCAGATATTAATGGCCGCGGCCTCTGGCTCGAGTTTTGCTGCTAGCTCTCTCGCCACTCGCTTAATTTCTGCCTGACCGGGTAAAAACACCAGCACGCTGCCCGCTTGCTCGCGCAGTGCTTGCAGCACGGTATTGACCGTGGGTGTAATGATGGAATCCTGCAGTCGATGGGGAGCGCTGTAGTGAATCTCAACGGGATACTGCCGGCCCTTGGAAGTGATCAGCGGCGCATCATCGAGCAGCGCGGCTACGCGATCGGCATCTAGCGTGGCGGACATCGCCAGCAACTTCAGCGGAGCCTCCTCGCGAAACATTTCCCTGGCCTGTAAAGCTAGGGCCAAGCCGAGATCAGAATCCAAGTTGCGCTCGTGAAACTCATCAAAAATGATCAGGCCCACGCCCTCAAGTGCCGGGTCGCTCTGCAGGCGGCGCGCCAAAATACCTTCGGTCAGCACCTCGATACGAGTCGCGGCACTGACACAAGTCTCTAAACGGATGCGATAGCCCACTCTGTCGCCGACCTGCTCACCGAGTAATTCGGCCATACGCGCTGCGGCGGCACGGGCGGCAATGCGCCGCGGCTCGACTAATAAAATGCTATCACTGGGCGCCAGCCATGGCTGAGATAGCATTTCCAGTGGCACCAGGGTGGTTTTACCGGCCCCCGGTGGCGCCTGCAACACGGCTTCATGTCGTTCAAGCAGTGCTGCACACAAACTCGGCAGCGCTTCTGTAATAGGCAGTTGCCCACTTAATGCTGTTGGCATATATGCGCTAGTTAGCTCAGTCTCAGTCTCAGTCTCAGTCTTTTAATGCTGGGGCCGGATCAAGTACTTAGCACCGGTAGCCTGACGGCTGTAGTCACGCAGTGTGTCAAGATCCAATGCCGCGGCCAGACTGACCTCACGGTTATAATGGCTAGCGAAAGTACTGTGGATCTCGCTTGCTACCCGGGCGCGCATCTCTAGCATTTTCTCTATCCCCACTCGCTTGAGGAACAGGGGCAAGAGCCAGCCACTGACGCTCCAAGCAAAACCGAAAGTGCGCTGTAAAGTCGTGGCAGAAGGGTCCAAACCACCGTAAATATAGAGCTGTTTGAAGGTCTCAGAGCCGTAGCGGTTGTACTCGCTCATCTGCCGGGCGGCCGCTGCTTCCATACAATTCAAGATTTGACTGCCTAGCTTACCGCCACCTGTGGCATCAAATGCCAAAGTAGCGCCGGTCTCGGCAATCGCCTCGGTCAGGGTCGGCAGGAAGTCGTCAGCACTGGAATTGACCACGTATTTGGCACCTAAATCACGCAGAATCTTCTCCTGCTCGGCTCTACGCACCACGTTGATCAGGGGAATGCCATCGGCTAAACAGATGCGGTTAAGCATCTGGCCCAAGTTCGAGGCGGCAGCGGTGTGGACCAGAGCGCTGTGATCTTCCATGCGCATGGTTTCTACCATAGCGAGGGAAGTCATCGGGTTAACAAAGCAAGAGGCGCCCGCCACCGCTGTGGTGCCCTCTTCTAGGGGCAGACACTGCATGTGATGCACACAGCGATACTGAGCAAAAGTCTCGCCGCCGACAATCCCAACGGTCTTGCCCATGAGGGCCTGGGCTGCCTCGGAGTCTCCAGCGGCGATCACTTCCCCGGCCCCTTCGTTACCGACCGCAAGGGATTGACCTAGACGGCCCTTGAGCAGGCGCAGGGCCGCCGCTGGGATGTCGGCAGTAATCACTGGCCGCTCAGCACTGCCCGACTGCTGGGCGCTAGATAAATCAGCGAAAGCGGTCAGCAGAGCGAGATCAGATGGGTTGATCGGCGCCGCCTCAACCTTGACCAAAACCTCTTCAGGGCCGGGCTTGGGTATCTCCACTTCCTGTAAAGAGAGCTCTAACTTGCCATCCTCAGTCACTAAAGATCGTAGTTGTAATGCAGTGCTCATGACTTCTCCCAGTTCTCTATTAATAGGCCATCACTATAGCGGATAAGCGCCTACTACGCAGGCAAGATCTGCCTAAAATCAAAGGGTGGCATAGCATTGACTTAATGAGTACATAGTTGAGTAATGCCAGAAAAGCTTACTTTAAGACTGTATTAAAAGTGCTATAACAAATCTGACTTGCCGTAGCGCTCGTTTTGCCGCCTAATAAAGCTCTATGAATTCATTACTCGAACTCACGCGCATCGTACAGGCAGTCGCTCAAGCTCCCGGTAGCCGGGAACAAGTTGAGCTGATTGTTGAATCGATTCAGCGAGCGATTAACATCGACGTCTGCAGTCTTTATATCTCGCAGCCCGATGCCAGCATGCTATTGGCTGCCAGTCAGGGCCTCAACCCACTGGCGGTGGGTAAAAGCCTGCTACCCCAAGGAACTGGCCTAGTAGGCCGAGCGGCACGCAGCAGGCACCCGATTAATATTGCCGATGCCGTCTCCCACCCAGACTTTCTCTACTTAGAGGGTACTCACGAAGAGCAATTTCGCAGTTTTTGCGGGATCCCGCTGGTTCGCAGTGGCAGCGTGATTGGCGTATTGGTTGTGCAATCTCGCGAAGGGCGCTTAATGAGCGAGGAGGAAATGGCCTTCTTGGTCACGCTGTCCGCCCAGTTAGCCCTACTGTTGCCCGCTGACCCACAGGTCATCACCAATAAACTGAGTGCCACCCAGCGCATCTATGGCGTCAAAGGCGCCCCGGGCATTGGTATTGGCAAGGTCTGGATCTGTGACCAAGATGACCTTTATAGCGTTGCCGATAAAACCTGTGAGGACATCGATTTAGCACTGACTCAGTGGTACCAGCTGCTGGCACAAGTAGCGGATGAGATTGAACAGGAGCGCCGGGCCCTGGGCGCTGAGTTATCCGACAGTGTGGTATCTGTATTCAGTGCCTACCAGCTACTCTTAGCCGACCACAAGCTGCGCGATAGCGTTGCCAACAATATCCGCGATGGCCTGTGGCTACCCGCTGCTCTGCGCAAAACGGTACAGCATTTTTCAGAAATTTTTCTGGCCATGGAGGACCCCTACCTCCGAGCCCGCCACGAAGATATTTACTACCTTGGTAACAAACTTTACTCAGCTTGGACTGGCCACGACGCGGCGCCTATTCTTAACGCCTCATGGCCGGTCATATTAGTCGGTAAAAAAGTTAGCGTATCGGATATCGCTGCCTGCGATACCGAGCGCCTGCAGGGCATAGTCTGCTTTGAAGGCTCTAGTCTTTCCCATACTGCGGTACTAGCCAACGCCTTGGGCGTACCCGCTGTGATGGGTACCGGCAAGATTAAAAACATCTATGACGGCGACCCAATCATTATTGATGGCAACGCCGGGCAAGCCATTTTACGGCCGCCGATGTCGGTTAAGCGTGAGTTCCGGCGCCTGAAAAAAGCCGAGCAGACCTTACAGGGCGAACTGGGTGAATTGGTTGATCTACCCGCGACCACCACCGACGGTCAGCGCATCCGCTTACTCGCCAACACCGGCCTGCTGGCTGACATTTCTCCCGGTATTGCCAACGGCGCCGAAGGCGTCGGCCTATACCGCACCGAAATGCCCTTTATGATCAGCGAGACCTTCCCCTCGGAAGATGATCAAGAAGCTATTTATCGCCAGGTGCTATCGGCCTATCACGGTAAGCCGGTGTATATGCGCATCCTAGACATCGGCGGCGACAAACCCCTGCCCTATTTCCCCATCGAAGAGGAAAACCCCGCACTGGGTTGGCGCGGCATCCGTTTCTGTCTCGATAACAGCTCCCTGCTGATGACCCAGATACGCGCCATGCTGAGAGCTGCCGGTGACGCCTATGATCTGCGGATACTTTTACCCATGGTTGGCAATACCTGGGAAATCGATAGTTTTAGAAGCCTTCTCAGCGATGCCATACAGCAGCTCAGTGACGAAGGTTTTGCCATCCGCCGGCCGCCAATGGGCATTATGGTCGAGGTGCCCTCAGCAATCTCTATGCTATCGACCTGGGCATCCCGCCTGGACTTTATATCCATTGGCTCCAACGACTTAAGTCAATATTTGCTGGCACTGGATCGTAACAACCCCCGCGTAGCCGCAGCTTACGACCACCTACACCCGGCAGTGCTGCGCGAATTGGCGCGCATTGCTGAACACGCCAGGCAAAATGAGCTAGCGCTGAGCCTCTGTGGCGAAATGGCCTCAGACCCGGCAGCGGTCATTGTATTAGCGGGCCTGGGCATTCGCACCTTGAGTATGAGTGCCTCAAAAATACCGCGCATTAAATGGCTGTTGCGCTCTATTTCTGCCCGCGATGCAGAGCAGCTGGCCGAGAAAGCGCTGGCCATGGAACACGCTTTTTCAATTCGCGATTTCCTACAGGCGGAATTACGCACTCGCGGCTTGGGGCGCTTGCTAGGTTCGGAATAATCACTCTGACTGGGCTGTGAGCGCAGACCGAGAGAGGCTATACTGAAATCAAACAGACCATGAGGTTTATCTACCATGTCAAAGTCAGACAGCGACAATGACCCTCTCAGCGAAGAGCGCATTCAGGAACATATCGAAGCCGCTTTAAGCGCCGAAGGTTTTGGCGGGCGCGAACTGGATATTTGGCATCTGGCAGTAAAAAAACTGTTCAATCCCATGCTGCTGCACAGCGATCGAGTGCCCGAACAACCCTGCTTATTTGTCGGTAACCACTCGCTATTTGCACTGGATGGTTTCGTCATTAGCCCACTGCTAGCACGTGAAATTCAGCGTCCGGTGCGCCCTCTAGCGGATCGGTTTTTGTGGGGTAATGACAAGGTGGCTAAAGCCCTGCTCAAACGCGGCATCGTCATGGGACACCCTGCGGTCTGCGATGCCCTGATGGAGCATGGCGAAGACCTCATCGTATTCCCCGGTGGGGCTCACGAAGCCGTCAAACCGGCGAGTGCTATGTATGAACTGCAGTGGAAAGAGCGCTATGGCTTTGTCCGCCTTGCCGCCAAGCACGGCTACACCATTATGCCCTTTGGCATTGTCGGGCCCGATGAGTTTTATGACCACTGGATTGAAGGGGACGAGATCCCGGACTCACGCTTGGGGCAGCTGTTACAGAAACTGGGCGTGATCAACGAAGATACCCGTCCTGACATGCTACCGCCAATACCACGGGGTAGTTTAGGCACCATGCTGCCCAGACCACAGCGCTGTTTCATGGGCTTTGGCCAGCCGATTGACTTATCGGCCTATGCTGGCAAAAAGCTGACTAAGAAACAGCAGCAAAAAATCCGCGCTGAAGTGGCCAATGAAATTGAAACTCAGCTCGCCGAGTTACTCCGAGTGCGTGAACAAAACCGTCGCAGTGACGGTCTGCTGCGGCGCTTGTTGACCATCTAAACTCTCTCAAGCTCTTGCTGTGACCGCGGCGTACCCGAGGTCACAGGCCAGCTGCTATTCTTGTAGCATCCGCTTTAAACGCTTGGGCTGCCGCCAAGTATTACCCAGCAGACGCGAAAGATAGACCAGCGCTAAACTCAGTAGCATGATGACAAAGGTCCACCAACTAGCTATCGGACCGTAGTGCAAGACTTTGATAATCACTACCTGCCCAATCAGCATCAAGGCGTGAATCAGCATAGAGGTGTTCATCAGCCAGTGAGTATCACCAGCCCCGCGCAAAGTGCCACTGGCAATCAAAATAACGGCATCGGCCAAAACGTAGGTCGCCAGACCGATCATCATCTGGCTTCCTAATGCAGCAATGGGGCCAAAGTCATCCTCTGGGGTGGCAAATACTTGCATCATTTCCCAGCGGAAGAAAATGAACACCAAAGCCAAGATGAATGAATAGCCCAATGCCAATACGAAGCCGGCAGAGATCACCTCATTGGTGCGGGCCATATCACCCGCTCCCACATAGCGACCAATCATACTGGTCACGGCAATATTCATTCCCACCAGCGGCACATAATTCAACATATCCCAGTTGAACACGATCGCCATCGCAGCCCCTTCGTTGATGCCATAGGACTGGAACAAAAGTAGAAAGAGGTTAAAGGTTGCCGCGCCGACAAATAGCTCAAAGCCAGAGGGCAGGCCCAGGCGCAGATAGCGCCGTAAAATGCCTTTATCCAAGACTAAAGACTCAAGCACAGCAAAACGCAGACGATGTACGCGGGTAAAATAAAATACAGCGTAGACGCCGATGGTGAAGATGGTTGCGACCACGGTGCCCAGAGCTGCCCCGCGAATACCTAGCTCAGGCATACCCCATACACCAAAGATCAAGGCATAACTTAAGGGGATGTTAATAATTACCCCTGAGACATCGCTAATCATGACCACCCGAGTCCGAGCGATACCGGAGAAATAAGAGGCAATACAAGTTTTAACTAAAGTGAAAAAAGAGCCAGCCATCAGCACAAAATAGTACTGCCGCTCTAGGGCGATTTGCTCCGGCAAATGTCCCATTAAACGAAACAGCTCGGCCGCCAATAGCGCCACAATGAGCAGCAGCGGCTGACACAGCAGAGCGATAATAAGGCCCTGAGTGATCACCCTAGGGCACTTGGCGTACTGCCCCGAGCCGTAATATTGCGCAACCAAAGCGGTGGCGTAAGCAATCACCCCCATAAAGAATGCAATGCTGACAAAAAATGTAACGCCACCGCCGAGCGCCGCAGCAATGTGCAGCGCATCGATCTTCGACATAAACAGACGGTCGGTAAAAACCATTAGCGCAAAAGCGCTCTGCGACACCACCATCGGCAGTGCCAGTCTGAATAGTTCTTTTAAAGTGGCGTGAGAGTACATACTTTAGTTGGCGGCCTGTTCCTGAATCCACTCGCCCACTCGGCGTTCCAAAATGCTCAAAGGCAGTGATCCGCCCCCGAGAACTAAGTCGTGAAAGGCGCGAATATCAAAGTCCTCGCCCAGGGTTGAACTGGCCTGCTCACGTAATTCGAGAAACTTCAACATGCCAATTTTGTAGGAGGTTGCTTGCCCTGGCCACACTAGGTAGCGCTGTATTTCTGAGCGCACAGAGGTCTCGGGAATCGCCGAGTTGTCCAGCATGTACTGCACCGCTTGCTCCTCAGACCAGCCCAGTGCATGCAGGCCAGTATCAACAACTAAACGAATAGCGCGAAAAATCTCACCGCCCAAACGGCCAAAGTTGTAATAGGGATTATCGTAAACACCCATTTCCCAGGCTAAGTACTCGGCATAGAGCGCCCAACCTTCGCCATAAGCGGAATACCACTCGTTACTGCGAAACAGCGGCAAGTCATCCCGCTCCAAGGCGATCGAGCTCTGCATGTGGTGGCCGGGGCTGCCCTCGTGATAAGCCGTGGTCTGCAGATCGCTGCGGTTATTAGCGCGCATATCTGAGAGGTGCATGTAATAAACACCCGGACGACTGCCGTCGGCAGTTCCAGTTTCGTAGAAAGCTGCGGCACCATCGCGTTCGCGGAAAGCTTCAACGCGACGCACTTCTAGGTCGGCTTTGGGCAAAATACCAAAGTACTGGGGCAGTTTTGACTCAATGACATCAAGGTAATGACGACTTTCATCAATAAATTCCTGACGACCTTGCTCGGTGTTGGGGTAGTAGAACTGTTCATCACTGCGAACAAAATCAAAAAACTCAGCCAGGCTGCCGTCAAATTCTACCTGCTTAATAATGGCGCTCATTTCATCGCGGATGCGCGCCACCTCGGCCAGACCGAGCTCATGCACTTGCTGAGCTGTTAAGTCAGTGGTGGTGTAAGAACTGAGCTGATACTCGTAGTAGGCAGCGCCATCGCTGAGACTGGCAACGCCTTTGGGTTGTTGATCCGCTTTGAGCCGATCTTGTTCCAACCAGCTAATCAGCTGTTGATAAGCAGGCTGGATATGCTTGCCAAAGGCTTCTTGGGCCTGCTGTTTGAGCAGCTCTGCGCGGGCTGCATCAATTTTGCCGGCGCTTTGTAGTGCATCAATTTTGCTCTTGGCATCACGCCACCAAGGAGCTGCCTCATCACTCTCATCAAAAGGAGCCCCGCTCAACACCGCGCGGGACTGCTCAAGCACAATATCAAAAGCAAAACGCGGTGGGCGTATATTTTGCTTGGCCGCTGCTTCGGCACGTCGCTGCAGCTGCCCTAGGGCTCGGGCAATGCCCTCCAGTCGAGCGATATAGTCGAGCATATCCTGCTCGCTCTCAACGCCGTGATAACTGATCATAAACTGCGGAAAGGCCGTGTGCAGCCCTGTGACTTGATCAAAGACATAGTGATGACTTAGCCACTGATGTTGGGCCTGAGCGCGCTCTGCACGATAAATCCAGTAGTCGTAGGACACTCGAGCATCAGCGTCGAGTGCCTGGTAATCAAAGTCTTCTCGCAAGCTGTCCAGCGTAGCGAGTTGCCACTGCAACTGTGTCTGCCAAGCCGCTTCACTAAAATCATCTATGTCAGCATATTGCTGCTTTCGACCCAATTTGGTTAAGGTCATTGGGCTAAATTTAAGCTCTTCTTCGTAGCGGGCATCTAGCCACTGTTTAAGGCGCTCGCTTTCACTAGTGCTGGCTAGTGAATAGGCACTAAAAAATATCAAACAGCTAAACCATAGCGTGAACATCTGGCGCATGCTGTATCTCCTAGGTAAAGGGTTAAATAAGTAGTCTGTGAAAGTTATCCGACAGGGAATTAATCGCTCAAAGCGACGCCGAGCTCAGCCAAAGTGCGAGCCATATCCTCAGCAGAACTGGCCGGCTGTACCGCCCTATCGATCTTCAAAATGCGTCCATCTTTGCCGATGTAGAAGGTATGCCGCTTGGCATAGCCAAGCTCATGGAGCACGCCATAGGCCTCAGCCACTGCTTTGCTGGGATCGCTCAGTAAGGGAAAGTCCGCCTCGGTCGCTTCGGCGAAGCCCTTATTATCCTCTAAGGCATCGACACTGGCCATAAAATAACTGACCTCATAGGCGCGGATGAGGTGGCCATTTTCAGCCAGGGATTTGCACTCGATTGTGCAACCGCGGGTATAGGCCTTAGGGAACCATGCCAGCACCACCGCCTTCTTGCCGCGATAGTCCGAGAGGCTATAGGTTTTGCCATCACTGCCAGCTAGAGTGAAATCTGGCGCTTGATCACCCACCTCAAGGGCCAGCGCCGAAGCGCTAATAAAAAAACTCAATAAAACAGGCAAAAATCGCTGATACATAAATTCTCCAAACTACAAAGCTGTAGGTCAAAAGTGTAAAGTGGCTGGCTTGTGCAGTATGAATCACTGCAACCCGATCAACAAATGAAAGGAAATTGGCATGAGATTGACCTGTTCAATGGTTCTGGCAGGCTTACTCAGTGCATCGATAAGCAGCAGCGCCCTGAGTCAGGGCACAAGGCCTGAGCAGCCAACTTGGGACGTCAATCACCCGAGCTATTCTGTCAACGCCAAGTCAGCGACTCTCGATGTCAACGAAGGCACCTGGATGAGCCTAGATGTGTCGCCAGATGGCAAGCAAATTGTGTTTGACCTACTCGGTGACATTTACCTTCTCCCCATCTCTGGTGGTCAAGCCCGCTCTTTAAGCTCTGGCCTTGCCTGGGATATGCAACCGCGCTTTAGTCCCGATGGGCAATACATCGCTTTTACTTCTGACCGCGCCGGCGGCGATAACATCTGGACTCTGAAGCTGGACAGTGGCGAACTGCATCAAGTCACCCACGAGGACTTCCGCCTACTCAATAACCCCAGCTGGAGCCCCGATGGGCGCTATATCGCTGCACGTAAGCACTTCACAACTTCGCGCTCCCTTGGCACCGGCGAAATTTGGCTATATCGCGCCACTGGCGGCAAGGAACAAAGTGGCCAACTGGTGGTTAAGCGCCCCAGCGAAACCTTCCAAAAAGAACAGGGTGAACCAAACTTCAGTGCCGATGGTTCTAGTATCTATTACACCTTGAATACCACGCCCGGCGACACTTTTATCTATCACCAAGACAGTAACGGCGAGCTATTCCAGATCCGTCAAATCGATCTCGATAGCGGCGCAGTCAGCACCGTAGCCGGTGGCCCCGGCGGTGCCGTACGCCCCACGCCCTCGCCAGACGGCAAAAAACTCGCTTACGTAAAGCGTGTCCGCGCCGAGTCTCGCCTGTTTGTCAAAGACCTCGCCAGTGGCCAGGAAGAAATGGTCTACGACAACTTAGACCTAGACATGCAGGAAACCTGGGCCGTTCATGGTCTCTACCCCAATATGGACTGGACTCCCGATAGCCGCAGCATTGTGTTTTGGGCTGGCGGTAAACTGTGGCGGCTAGAGCTAGAGGGCCGTCAACTCACGGAGATTCCTTTCCAGGTCAAAGACACGCGCCAAATCTACCCTGCCCCGCTATTTACCGTAGAGGTAGCACCGGATAATTTCCGCACACGTATGATGCGCTTCGCTCAGCCCTCCCCCGACGGCAAATCGGTAGTGTTTGAATCCCTAGGCCGCCTCTATCTCAAGCGTGGTGATAAAGCCGCAAAGCCTTTGAGCAGCGATAAGCAAGACGGCTTTGACTATTCACCAGTCTGGTCACCCGATGGCAACGAAATTTATTTCCTGCGCTGGAACGACCAGAGCCTTTCCAGTATCCGCCGGGTCAGTGCGCGCGGCGGCAAATCCCGAGCTGTCAGTGACGAGCGCGGCCAGTTCACCGAATTAGCCATCGACCAAGAGGGCAAAACACTCGCCTATCGCAAGCGCCCTGCTTCTGCATTATTGAGCCCAGACTGGGCGGTTCAGCCAGGCATCTATTTGATGGATATCGGTAGTGGTGAAACGCGCTTTGTCAGCAAGCGCGGCACTGACCCCCACTTCGGGCCAGACCCACAGCGCCTCTATGCCCAGGAGCGGGCGGAATCGGCATCGGGTCGCGGCAGTCAAACCGCGGTCACCAAGCTGATCTCTATGACCCGTGAGGGTTACGATGTGCGCGAGCTAGCTCAAGCGAGCTTCGCCAGCACTATCCGTTTGGCGCCTAGCGGCAAACATGTGGCCTATGAAAGTCATCACCATATGTATGTCTCAGATATCTTGCCCAGTGGCAAAGCCCTGGTCTTGGATGCCCCCAAGCCGGCCTTCCCCAGCGTCAAACTAAGCACCACTGGCGGTACCTACCTGTACTGGAACCAGGATGGCAGCGCGCTCAGCTGGTCAGTTGGCCCGGAACTTAAAACTGTCGCGGTTGCCGATGCCATGGCGGAAGGCTTCAAGCCGCCAAAAACAGGGCTCGATCTGTCTTTTGAAGTAAAAGCTGACAAACCGGACACTAAAGTGGCCCTGACCAATGCGCGAGTGATTACCATGGACCGCCAGCGCAGGGTCTATGACAGCGCCACGGTACTGCTTAATGGCAACCGCATTGAAGCCATCGCCGACAGCGCTGACCTTGAGGTACCCGCAGGCTATCAGAGCCTAGACTTAAGCGGTAAAACACTGATCCCAGGCTTTGTCGATATTCATGCCCATGGCCCCTATGGCTCAGGGGAAATCATTCCACAGCAAAACTGGAACCTCATGGCTCACCTAGCCTTAGGTGTCACTACAGTGCACAACCCTTCCAGCTCGGCTAATCTGGTGTTTTCGGCTGCGGAATACCGCAACGCTGGGCTGATTCTCGGGCCGCGCATCTTCTCCACCGCGGAGATTATCTACGGCGCCCAGAGCACCTTCTGGTCACCAGTGGACAGCCTTGCAGATGCCTTAGCCCATGTCAGACGACTCAAAGCGCAGGGCGCCGTCTCGGTTAAGAACTACAACCAGCCACGCCGAGAGCAGCGCCAGCAGGTCATTGAAGCAGCCCGCCAGGAAGGCCTAATGACGGTCGCCGAAGGCGGCTCACTGTACCATCAAGACATGAACCTGATCGCCGATGGTATTACCGGTATTGAGCACAACGTACCGGTATTGCCCATGTACGATGATGTGACCCAATTCTGGAGTCAGTCTCAAGCCGGTTACACCCCGACCCTAGTAGTCACTTTCGGTGGCCTGACCTCAGAGGACTATTACTATCAAGACACTGAGGTATGGAAGCACCCCATCCTGTCCCAGTTCGTGCCCCCCACTGTGCTACAGCCGCGCTCAGTGCGCCGCCCGATGGCACCGGAAGCGGATTACCGCGATGATGATGCCGCCGCCGCTGCCAAGGTATTGCTAGATGAAGGAGTACTGGTGAACACTGGCGCACACGGCCAGCGCGAAGGCCTGGGCACCCACTGGGAAATGTGGAGCTTTGTGCGCGGAGGCTTTAGCCCCATGGAAGCGCTATCGGCTGCGACCATTAACCCAGCGATCTATATGGGTATGAGCGACGATGTCGGCTCTCTAGAAGTCGGCAAGCTAGCCGACCTTGTAGTGTTAGATGCCAACCCGCTGGAAAATATTCGCAACAGCGACCAGATCAGCCACGTAATTCTCAATGGCCGTATCTACCGTGCTGCGGACCTAGGTGAAGAAGTCAGTGGCGATGCCAGCATTGCCCCCTTCTACTGGCAGGGTAAAGCCGAATCGGCGATTCGCTAACTCTCCCCTGCCACCTGATCATGCTGCTGGCACCAGGCCAGTAGCATTTCCGCCAGCTCCGCGCGTCGTTCAACGACGCGCTTTTCCGCCCTCAAGTCAGCGAACAAACGCGCTAACTTGCGCCGCTCTTTATCCTCTAGCTGCTGCAATAGCTCATTGTCCAAGCTCAATGCGCTGCGATCCGCATGGGTGCGGTGGCAGAGCAGTTTGTGATGCAACAGAGCCCGGCCTAACAGCACAAAGGGGAAGTTAATGTTTTTACTGGGACCGTAGCTCAGTAACTTGCCGCCAGTGGGTATGCCTTTGACCTGAAACTGGGCGATATCATCGGCATAGCGCCAGGCCCCAACACTGCCTGTAATAGCGCCCAGCGCCGAAGTGGTCAGAGTTGGTAAGCCGGCCAGCAAACCGCCCGTCACGCCATCAACAACCACACCGGCACCACCGCCCAAGAGAGCACCTGCGGCTCCCGCAGCAACCGTCAGAGAGGCTTTATTCAAGCCCCAGAGGTACCAGTTTTCGACATTGAATAGCTCCGAGTCTTCCAGTGCCAAGACCTCTTCGCTGCGCTCCAAGTGCTTGTAATGATAGACCTCCTCCACTTGACGTCGGCACTGCCGTTCGCGCTTCACCAGGTGGCTCTGATATTGGCTGGCCAGCAGCTTCTCTACCGGCTCGGCTGGCATCCCCTCCAGCAGGCGCTGTGAGCTTTTATATCTTAAAGCCTCAGTGATCATGTCGGCGATCAACAAACTGGCGCTGTGATGCTGCTGGGCCCGTTCTTCCTGTAGTAATTGCACGGCGCGCTTTAAGTCATCGCGCCAAGCCGGATCCAAGTGACCGAAAAGCTCCAACAGCTCTAACTGCTTAGCTAGCTCAGCACGGTGGGCATCGAACTCGCGGACAGTACGAAAAAACTGCCCTAAACCAGCGGACCACTCGGCGGCATAATCGGCATTATCAATGGGGTTGATTACCGCCAAACTCGGCCGCCCAGTCCAGCGCAAGATCTCCATCTCTGCCTCATAGTCCGCACCAAAGGGGCAGGAGCCATCGACCACATAGATGATACCGGCGCCATCGATGATCGGCCTCAGTAGCTCACACTCATCGACGAAGCGCGGATCATCGCGGTGCGCCTCAACAAAAGCGCGTACAGTTTGGGGCCTAGCAGAAGCGTCAGCGCAGTTGGCCTGTAGCCAATCCAATACAGCCCTAGCGCGTTGAATACCCGGGGTATCCACAAGTGCATAGAGGGTTTCACCGTTGACCTGCATGGGAAAGCTACGGGCCTTGCGTGTCGAGCCAGAGCGGGCGTCGATATACACCGAGTCGTCTCTAGCCAGGGTCGCTACGATGCTGGATTTCCCTTTATTGGGGCGACCAACAACGGCAAAAGTTGGCACTGTCATATCGGAGTCACGCGATTAAGAAGTTGCACATCCACACTAGCAAAAGCCTGCTCACGGACAAAGCGCCGCCAGTCCTCCACTTTACGGTGTGGCACAGACTTACCCGGGAGCGGCACGAGATAGAGCGTACAACGCGGTATGTCATCGAGCTCGGCCAGTATGTCGGCTAGCTCTGCCATCGGTGGCTCCCACGATTTTACCACCACTGCCAGTTGATCAAAGGCAGCTTTGTTTTTCTCTTGCAGCAGCTCGCGCTCACGCTGTAGCTGATTAAAGCCCAGCGATAAAATATTGTCCTGGGCAAGGCCGAGACTCAAGAGCTCTTCAAACTGATCCACTGACTCAGCACCCAAGGCGCCACTCCAGTCCAATAACAAGACTCGCGCTGTGGCGGAAGGCCCTGAAGAGACTGCAGCTCTCGCTTGTGCTTCTGACACAGCCTCATCACTATGCTCGGAGCTCTGCGTGGTAACCAAGGGGGCACGCATACGGTTAAGTACCATGTCAGCTCCGGGAAACTGCACAAAAGCACGGCGCATCATGTGCCGCGTCGCTAGCCTGCTAGCAGCCCACAGCAACAAGCGTGGGAGCAAGGCATAAACGGTGATACTCATAAACAGAAAGCCCCACCAGCCCCGCATGCTATCAATACCCTCGCGATCTAAATTGGTCAGCGCTGGGTGGTAGCGACTGCCCGCAATAATATCGCTGGATAGCGTAGCTTCCGGCCACACACTCGACCAAGGCCCTGCCATGGCATCGGTGAAGCTCAGCACAAAATGATCGCTGAGTGAAAAAGTGGAGCCCCACACAAAGGCAAAATCAGTTATCGCCGGCACCGCAATAAAAGCAGCTAAAGCGGCGGCGGTGAACAAGACGGCAAACTCCTGACAGTATCGCATAAGGAGTAGACGGAGCACCGAAGCGGCCTCACGTAGATAGCGCCGATCGGGCAAGCTGCGCAGTACCAGCAATCGCATCGGGCTCGCTGGCAAAGTGGCCGGGGCCCGGCCACTCACTGTTCGGACAAAGAAAAAGCTCGCAAAGAGGCTCATCAAAAGCTGCAGGCCGACAAAGAGCGCTAGCAGTACAAAGGCATTAACTAATCCGCGACTGCTGCTGAGCAAAAAGCCCGCCATCGCGCTAAAGCCTAAGAGCAAAGCCAAGCCTCGGGCGATATAGACCCAGCTCGACTCTGCTTGCCAGCCCTTGCCTTGATCGGCCGGAACCACGCTATCGAGCCAATACAAGAGACGCGCTTCATCACTCTGCTGCTGGCAGCTCCTTGCAATAGCGTGATCGCGCTGTCGCAGCTCTGATATCGCTCGCTCACGGTCCTGTTCCACTTGTTCTGCCAAGTGATATAAGTCTTGCAGGTTAGGACGCGATCGATGCACAGTCACAACCTGCCTTAAGGCCTACTTTCAACACACAAATACTCTATATAGCTGGATAATCTATAGCTGTAAGATACAGGCTAAAGTACCACAAGGGGAATGCCCATAAGGGCGTCTAAGCGTTTTCATAGCCCCTTCTGAACTAAGGCCCGAAAATGGCTCCAAGGATACAAATTATGCCAAAAAAGGAAGTGCCCCCCGAGAATAATCAATACCAACAAGCTTATAGCGACGAGGGCTTCTGGGACAAACTCCGCCACTACGCTGGCAGCGCCGGTAAAGAGGTAGTCGAGAAGGCCCTGTTGATGTACTACGCTGCGCAGCAAGAAGATGTCCCGAAATGGGCCAAAGCGACCATTTTTGGCGCGCTGGGCTACTTTATCACGCCCCTCGATGCCATCGTCGACCTAACACCTGTAGTGGGCTACGCGGATGATCTGGGTGTACTAGCCCTGGCGCTGGCAGCTGTCGCTCGCTACATCAATGATGACGCTAGAGCGCGCACAGCCGAGCGTATGGAGCGCTGGTTTGGGGCTGATGATAAATAGCACCTGTCATTGATAGCAGCAAGCTGTAGCCATTGGAGAATTCTGAGTGCTTAAGTGCCAGCACTTAACTTGGCGGAGAACTTCAAAAAACGTGGATCTCCCACTGCTTTGCCACAACAATGCAAGCACGCTTCGAGACAAGATCGCCTGCATAAAAAACTCAACAGGCCCATAGGAAGAACACGATGAATGAAAATGCAGCCTCGGCACAAGCATCAACCAACGAAGCAATTGATGCGGCCTCTCCCATCGATGCACCGCAGTCTATGTCCGATGTAGTCTCTTCACTGCAATCAACTTTCCTCGGTATTTGGGAAGCCTTTTTGCAGCACACTCCCTATCTTCTCGCTGGACTCTTGGTTCTGGTCTTTACTTGGATTGCCGCTCAGTCGGTTAAACAACTGACTCGGCGCGCGCTCAGACGGGCGAGCGTGAAGGCCTCGCTACAAGAACTGGGTGAGCGGCTGGTCAATATCTTAGTGTGGGGCGCCGGCTTGCTGCTAGCAGCGATGTTTTGGTTTCCAGGCCTGACGCCCACTACCGCGCTGGGCGGTCTCGGGCTCATCTCAATCGCTATTGGTTTTGCTTTTCAGGATATTTTTGAAAACTTCTTTGCCGGTATTCTATTGCTGTGGCGCTTCCCCTTTGAAAACGGTGACTTTATTGAATGTGAAGGTATTCTCGGAGAAGTTGAAGACGTCACCATTCGCATGACAAAGCTGCGCCTTACCTCCGGTGAGCTGATGCTGGTACCAAATTCTTTCTTGTTTAAAAATCCAGTCAACGTGGTCACTAACAGGACTCTCAGACGGGTGGAAATCATCGCTGGCGTCGCCTATGACGTCGACTTGGAACAAGCGCTTGTAGTCATACAAGAGGCGGTGGAGAGCTGCTCTACGGTGCACTCAAGTAAAGCTGTACAGGTTTTCCCCCAGGGCTTTGGAGACAGTAGCATCGATATTGAAGTGGCCTGGTGGACCCAAGCAAAACCCTTTGATGTCCGTCAGTCCCGCGCTGAGGTTATCATCGCTATTAAGCGTGCATTGGATCAGGCCGGTATCGAGATCCCCTTCCCTTACCGCACTCTAACATTCAAAGAGCCTCTGCAGATTCAGCCCCTCACAGCGCCAGACTGCTAATGGAGTCTTTAACTATAATGTGATCAAACGGCGAGTACTCAAGCTAGACATAAAGCTCGCCGCAAATGATAAGGCCCAGCTTGGGTGTAGAGCAGGATACAAAGATGGATACTAAGCCGGGCTCAAACTACAGCTCCAGCAATGACTCTTCCGATAATGATAGCGCGGATCTGCTTGCCCCCACGGTAGAGCTTTGTGAGAGCGCCAGCCGTTATCTATACCTGCTTAGCCCCAGTGCAAGCTTTCGTATATTCGATAGCCAACACTTAGCTGAGGCAATGGCGCAACTAGCGCGTCGTTCCCGTCACACTGAGCTGCGTATATTGATCGATGATCCAGGGCCGCAACGACTAAGGAATCACCGGCTGCTGAATCTCGCGCGACGCATACCAAGCAAAGTGCGCCTGCACTGCATCGCTGAACATCCGCAATGGCAAGGTGAAACACTAGTGCTTCGTGATCATGATGGCCTGCTCTATAAGCCGGCAGAAAGCCTCAGCAGAGTTTTTTATGAAGCAAACTCAAGAGCATTAACAAAGCGCTATTTGGAGCTCTTTGAAACGCTATGGCGCCATAGTGAACAGCCTACAGAGTTACGTCAGCTATCACTATAAATTACCGCTAGCACTGAGCTAGCAGGATAAACCTCATGCAAATTCCTCCGGGCTTCAACTGTAAAGCTTGGCAAATTACGTAAACAAATGTGCTGAAACTAATATAGGCTTGAGCGAGCTATAAAGGTAATAAAAATGGATATTCAAGTTCTCGCCAGACAATCAAGTGAACTTATAGAAAGTGCCTTAGTGGTAGTTTCTAGCCCGCAAAGCTATATCCAGGTGACAAAACTCATTGAAAAACATTTTCCTCAGCGCGAGCTTAGAATTCTTAATGCAGGACAGCAATGATTCTTCCGATAATGACAGCGCAGATCTAATTGCACTAGCAGTGGCGCTTAATGCTTATGAGTATCTACTCTACAAACCAGCAGTCAGCCCTTTACGTTCTTACATCAGTGCTATGGGCAATTTATGTTTTTATGTAAAGTAAGCGCAAAAACATCCTAGCGGAGTCTGCAATGTGTTAGTCGTTGTACTTGTCAATATGCTTCTTATCGGCTTGACGGTCATCATTCACTATGAATTTCTGCACCGCCTTACGCTACTTATGCCACTGTTAAAAATTCGCCATCGCTTTCGGATCGTACTTGGGGTCTTTGCAGCTCTCAGCGCACATGCAGTAGAAGTATGGATCTTTGCTCTGTCTTACTACTACATGCACAAGACCGATGGCTGGGGGGAACTACGCGGCAACTTTGAGGGGACGCTGCTTGATTGCGTCTACTTCTCCTTTACCACCTACACCACCCTAGGTACCGGTGACATCGAACCGATTGGCAATTTACGCTATTTGACTGGGCTGGAGTCACTGACTGGTTTGGTGCTGATAACCTGGACCGCCTCCTTCCTCTATCTACAAATGACTCGCTACTGGGATGAAAGCTAAACTGAAGGTTTTGGTTAGGGCTATTGCCCCTTAACACTATCTAGTCAGGCTCGCTTGGACACTTAAGGCTTAACCATAAAGTGTTGCACAGCCGTCAACAGGTCTCGGTAGGCCCAGTGAATGAGCTTATCCTCTTCAATAAATGCCAACCCCCCAGCTAGGAAAAGTGTTTGAATGCTCTGAAAAACTTGCAAGTTTTGCTCACCTAAAACACTGCGGAGATGCTGCTCATGCTGCTCTAAATAGAGACCTTTGACACTTTTTGCTTCCACGTCACTCGCTAAGCTGTAAAGCCTTTGCTCGCATGTTTCTACCAAGGGCAGTAGCTCTTTGTCGATCAATGACACGGCCTCTGGCTTCTCTAAACCCTGCAAACACAGCCTTAATACACACTTAACACAGCCTAGATAGGAAGCGGACATGCTAAGACGCGCAAAGGACTGAAAAGGAATATGAAATACGCCGTAGTGATCGTTGTTCTTGATACGGTTAATCTCAAAGCCATAGCTTTTGGGTACCTTGACAGCCTCTAAATGAATACCGAATGAGGAGGAATTCCTCATTCCCATGATCGGCCATTTATCCTCTGACAGTTGAACCTTAGCCCTAGGTACCACAAAGCTCTTCAGCCCTTTACCCGAATGTGTTGCGTTTAAACTAAACAAAGTCGCGTGATGGGCGCCGGTGCATTTACCCCATTCACCGCTAATTTCAACAGCATCATCAAGCTCTCGCCACTGGCCACTGCTGGCACCGCTGCCTGCGATGACAGCATCCTCTGCACTAAACAGTTCCTGGGCCACCTGGTCTGCAAAGCTAGCTGAGAACCAGTTGGCACCGGCACCTAAATTGACCGTCCAGCCCAAGCCACCCTGAATCTCTGCCACCTCAAGTAGCCTTTGGCAGCCTTCAGCCATCGACAATTCTAAGCCGCCGTAGCTCTTGGGCACGAAGAGCTTAAACCATTTGTTTTGATAGCAGCTCTGTAGACGATCTGGATTGAGATGAAATTGTTGATACTCTTCTAAGGTAAATGCCTTCACTGACAATATTTCCTTAATGCTCGTGATGAATAACAGCTCAGCAAGTTAATAGTGGCTTGAGGAGCCAGAGCACTTTATGCAGCTGAAACAGCTTATATGGCTAAGGCTGCCCTCTTTAGGCGATTGCTCTGGCCTATTGTAAGTCATTGAGTACCCGGAACTAAAAGAGCTCGTTAAAATAATTAACTTAATGGCTACTGACAGCGCTGCCACTCCAGTCAAAGTCATGCTTAAAATACTAGGCAGAGCCATTTCTCGATATTACGGTGAGCAAAATAATGAGCGATAACAGTAATCAGCCTATGAGATATCAAGTCCACAGCCGTGAGACGCTTTCTAAAGGCTTTTTAACAGTCGAAGTGTTGAAACTAAGCCATGAGCTCTTTAATGGCGGTTATTCTGAGATACTCACGCGTGAGCTGCTACAACGCGGCGATGCGGTGGCTATTTTGCTGCATGACCCAATGCTTGATGAGGTAGTGCTCGTTGAGCAGTTCAGGGTTGGTGCTATCGATGAGCAAAACCCCTGGGTACTAGACCTTGTCGCAGGGATGATTGAGGCGGGGGAAGTCGTTGATACTGTCGCCAGACGCGAAACCCAGGAGGAAGCCGGACTGGAAATTCAAGGGGAGTGCCTGCCAATCGCCCGCTACTACGGCTCTGTAGGTGGCTGCAGTGAGAAAACCTATTTGCTTTACGGGCGTGTGGATGCCTCAAAAGCGGCTGGCGTACATGGACTAGAGAGCGAGGGCGAAGATATCAAAGTGCGGCGTATGCCAACAACAGACTTATATCAACTGATTGCCTCAGACGAGATACTACCGGCTGGCTTGATCATCGCCGGGCAATGGCTAGCCAATAGAGAACAAAGTGCTGATCACACACAGTCAATCCCCTAGATAACTCAGAGCTAATAAATAATAAAAGGAATGTTGTTTATGTCACTGTCATTTGATTCAAGCCGGCTTTCAAACCCTGATCTTACTGAGGCTCATGAGGCTTGGCGGGAACAACTGCGTCGCTTCATTGATAAAGAAGTTACACCCCATGTCGATGAGTGGGACGAAAATGGCACCCTACCACCAGAGCTCTGGGATAAGGCTGCTGCTGCGGGGATTTTGGGCATGGGCTATCCCGAGCAATACGGCGGCACATCCGAAGGTATTGATCTGCACTACCGTAATATTCTCAGTGAAGAGTTCGCTAGAACTAGCCTAGGTGGCTTACCCAGTACGCTGTTGTCCCATGGCATAGGTCTACCGCCAGTACTGAACTTTGGTAGTGAGGCGCTAAAAAGCACCATTATCCCGCCAGTAGTAGCAGGCACCAAGCGTATCGCCCTAGCGATTACCGAGCCTTCTGGAGGCTCTGATGTAGCGAATTTAACAACGACTGCAGTACGAGAGGGTGACCACTACATCGTCAATGGCAGTAAAACCTTTATCTCTGGCGGCATGGGTGCAGACTGGTTTACTACGGGTGTTCGCACCAGTGGAGAAGGTGCGGGGGGCATCTCTGTATTAGTTATACCGGCAGATGTGGAGGGCGTGAGTCGCACTCCCCTAGACAAGAAACAAGGCTGGTGGTGCAGCGACACAGCCACCATTTACTTCGATAAGGTCAAGGTGCCCGCAGGCAACCTACTGGGCGAGGAAGGCAAAGGTTTCTATGTTATCGCACACAACTTTAACCATGAACGCCTGTCCATGGCAGTCATGATGGAAGCCAGCTCACGTGTCTGTCTGGAAGAGGCGGTAAACTGGGCTCAAAACAGAAAAACATTTGGCAAGCGTCTTGCTGACCATCAAGTTATCCGCCACAAAATCGCTGAAATGAAGCAGCGCATCAACAGTTGCCAAAGCTATATCCAGTACTGCACCCGGGAGATTATTGCCGGTACCGCTGTGTTTGGTGATATCGCCTTATTAAAGGTGCACTGCAGTGAAACACTTGAGTTTTGTGCTAGGGAGGCTATGCAAATCCTCGGTGGCATAGGTTATATGCGTGGTAACCGTGTAGAGCGCATCTACCGTGAAGTCAGGGTTAACGCCATTGGTGGTGGCTCTGAGGAAATAATGCGTGATCTCGCCGCCAGACAGTACCAGCTATAAGCGAATCAAAGCTTTCTATTGAGCTATAGAGCGCTGAGCAACTCGCTGTTATGCGGTAAGAGTCTTGGGGCTTTGAAGCTTGTTTGAGATTAAGCCCATTGAATAAGGCGCAGGCCTATTGCGAGAGCTGCAGGTACGGCAGCAGCTAGATAGCAGCTATGTCATTGCGTAAAGTGACAAAGTCCCATAAGCCCTATACTCAATCTGATATTGAAGTGACTTTAATTAGGATTAATCAGCATGATACCAAGAACAATTTTTACAGAAGAACACCGACAATTTCGTGACAGTGTGCGCAAATTTTTGCAAGAGGAAGCACTGCCCCATCATGATCAGTGGGAACTAGAGGGTCAGGTAAGCCGTGAGCTTTGGCAAAAAGCTGGTGCACAAGGGCTGTTGGCACCTTCCGTAACTGAACAATATGGCGGCGTTGGCGTCGACTACCTCTACAACACCATCATCAGTGAAGAAATCGCTCGTATGGGCTTGAGCGGCATCGGCTTCGGACTGCACTCTGATATTGCAGTGCCTTACATTGAGCATCATGGCACAGAGCAGCAGAAGCAGAAATATCTCCCGGCTTGCTTAAGTGGCGAAATCATTACTGCTATCGCTATGACAGAACCGGGTACGGGCTCAGACCTGCAAGGAGTCAAAACGAGCGCAATACTCGATGGTGATGAGTATGTACTGAATGGCTCAAAAACCTTTATCACAAATGGACAAATGGCTGATCTGGTTATTGTGGTCTGTAAAACCGATCCCTCAGCTGGAGCGCAAGGTATTAGCTTAATGCTAGTTGAAGCAGGAACTCCCGGCTTTCTCAAGGGAAGCAATCTCCATAAACTCGGCATGAAGGCCCAGGACACCTCAGAATTATTCTTCCAGGATGTGCGCATTCCCAAAGAAAACCTACTGGGAGAAGAAGGCAAAGGCTTTATCTATTTAATGCAAGAACTGCCGCAGGAACGTCTCGGTATTGCTGTATCAGCGGTGGCTAATGCTGAATCAGTGCTCGAGCAAACAGTTGCTTACGTCAAAGAACGAAAGGCCTTCGGTAAGCCGATTGCTGCCTTTCAAAATACGCAATTCAAGCTAGCTGAAATGGATTCAAAACTTACGGCTATGCGGGTATTCATAGACCGCTGTATTGAGCTACATATTAAGGGCGCACTGGATGCAGTCAGCGCCTCCAAGGCCAAACTTCTGGCCACTGAGCTACAGTGTGAAGTGATCGATCAATGTTTACAGCTACACGGCGGTTACGGTTACATGTGGGAATACCCAGTAGCACGCGCTTACGCCGATGCCAGGGTACAACGTATCTACGGTGGCACCAGCGAAGTGATGAAGCTAATTGTTGCTAGAAGCTTACTGGCTGATTAATCCTGCTACAGGACCAAGTACATCGCTTGATAGCCGCTTCAGCCAGCTAGGCTTTATGTCAATTGCACTGCCTTTTACTAAGCTGCGGCCTGCGTCGCAGCTTAGTCTCCTCCCATAGCTCGCCCTATTCCTCACTACACAGTGCCTATTATTCACTGACCAAGCTCTAGCTTGACTGTGGCTATTGGCGCAGCTGCTGGCAGAGTCTCAAAGTTCTAGTTAATTTCGCTACAATAGAGGCACTAGTCATTTATCTAGGGATCATAGCCTCACGATGTTACTGCACCGTTTGTACTCCTTTCGCCGCTGTCCTTACGCAATGCGGGCTCGACTTGGCATCTTGTTTGCCGAGCTGACTGTGGAGCTACGAGAGATAGTACTTAAAAATAAACCGGCTGAGATGCTGGCTATCAGCCCCAAAGGCACTGTGCCAGTACTAGAGCTGCTTGATGATAAGGGCCAGCATCAGGGCCTGATCGAAGAGAGTAAAGAAATTCTAGAGTGGGCGCTGCAAATCAATGACCCACAGGGCCTGTTAAATACAGACTTACAGACTGCCAATACCTTGATCGAGCAAAACGACAATGAATTTAAACACTACTTGGATCGCTACAAATACGCTGATCGCTATCCGGAGCAATCTCAATCGGCGTACCGAGAGCAGGGCGAAGTGTTTTTGCAAGTGTTAGAAAAGCTATTGAGCAAAAACCACTACCTATTAGGCAAGCATATCAGCATTGCAGATATCGCCATCATGCCTTTTGTGCGTCAATTCGCCCATGTTGATCGGGAGGTTTTTTATCGCCTACCCTACCCTCAGCTACAGCAGTGGCTGAGAGATTGGCTAGAACACCCGCTATTCCTACAAGTCATGACCAAGTATCAGCCCTGGCAAGCAGGCGATGAACTGGTCGTATTTCCAACAGCTCACACTTGAGCAAGTCGAAAGACTAGTGCTTAATCTATTGGCAAAATATTCACTGCCTTGGTCACAGCGACAGATTTCTGTATGTTCGGGCCGATTAAAAATATAAAGATCAGCGGAGAGCTTGAGATGCAGCAGGATAGGAAAGCAGTAACAAAGCAGCTTTGTAAATTACAGAGGCTTAATTTCAAAGCCATCTTAGCAGGATCGACTTTCTTTAAATCAAAGACTATTTCATTCTTTGCACACAGCAGCCTCAGGGCTGTTGTGCTGTTTGGGCTTAGTGTGAGCTTAGGCGCTGGGCAGGCCTTGGCTGAGCCCAAAGCCTATCCGGATGGCCATGGTGGCGAGGTGCTATTTCCTGAAGGGCATAGCTCATTTGCAGACGAGGTAGTGAGTTACTATAGCGGCACAAAAGAAGCGATTGAATCGGCGCGCAACCCTCAACAAGCTCTTGGCATTCCAAATTACGACGCTAAAAATGATAGTAACTATGTATCACTCGGTTGTGGCGGCGAGCTGATTGTTAAGTTTAGCGATAATATTTTGATCGATGTGCCCGGACCGGACCTCTATGTATTCGAGATCGGGCCCTCGGTTGAACCTACTGCCCTAGCCATTTCTGCTGATGGTGAAAGCTGGACGCGGATCGGTCGCATTACAGGCGGCCGAGCGGATGTCGATATTGCTCCCTATGTTAAGGCTGATGAAACCTTTCGCTATGTGAAACTGGTAGACCTGCGTGAGGACTGCAGAGGTAACTGGCCTGGAGCAGATATCGATGCTGTAGGCGCCATTGGATCAGCGGAGCAGATCGCCCTAGATAGTGCTGTTTTATTTGCCAGCGGCCAATACGAATTACAATCTACCGCCTCTGCAGCGATCGATGCTGCAATCGCCGGCATTGACCCCAAAGAACTGCAATCGATCGTGGTGGCCGGACATACTGACAACGTCGGCAGCGCCGAAATTAACCAAGAACTCTCGCAGAATCGTGCCACTGCTGTAGCACGCTATTTGATTGATTTTGCCAATTTCCCAGAAAAACACCTGAAGACCGAGGCCTGGGGCCTAACGCGGCCAATTGCCAGTAACGACAGTGCAAAGGGCCGCGCACAAAACCGGCGAGTTGAAATAACGCTGCGCCGTTCACTAGCCGTAGATGCCGAAGCGACAGAACCGAGTGAAATCCTAGGACTTTGGACCGCAGCTGACATTGGCATCATCGAGTTGCGTCGAGAAAAAGGTGAGTTAGTGGGTGAATATACTAGTGATAACGGACGTATCCGGGGTGAAATGACCAGCGATACAGTATTAGAGGGCTACTGGATCGAAGATGGTTCCCGTCAGCGCTGCGACAGCGAAAAAGCGGGAAGCTACTACTGGGGCCGCCTAAAACTAGAGTTCGATTCTGCCGAGCTCGATAAATTTGAGGGCCAATGGAGCTATTGTGACAAAGACACTTGGCTGGGCAAGTGGCCCCAAGGTGAACGGATTATTTAAACCCGCTGATATCCTATAAAACCCGCATCTTTCTTTAGGAAAGGAAATAATGATTCATATGATGCTAAAACTTAGCGTTTCTATAGGCCTCATAACGCTTGCAGCCTTCCCATCCTTCGCTGATAAGCCAAAATCCCTGGCTAATACTGGGAGCAACAACTATGAGCAGCGCTCTACAGCTGCTTCAGCTTCGAGTAGCAAGCAAGCTCAACACCTAAGCTACTTCAACCATGACCGCCAAGCAATTATCCGATCTTATTATTCTCAGAACACTAAAACCAAAAAATGCCCGCCAGGCTTAGCTAAAAAAAATAATGGCTGTCAACCGCCGGGACAAATCAAGCAATGGAAAAAAGGCCAGCGACTACCCGGTGACCTTGTTTACTATGACCTGCCTAAGGCCTTGATCGATCGCCTCGGCCGCAGCCCAGAAGGGCACAAACTCATACGGGTCGGCAGTGATTTACTCCTCATTAATATGGCTAGTGGAGTAATAATCGATGCTCTGGAAGATCTTGATGGGCTATTTTAAACCCTTACTTGACCGCGACTCAGCGTCGCCCTAAGCAGAAACCGTGCCGCTCTGACTTGGCTTAGGCCATTAGGCAACTCGGCCATACTGTGCAAGAGGAAACACTGCGCCAATGAATACGAGAAAGAAACAACAGGATGCGAGCATCCACTCGGCTTTGGAGAAATCCGCCCGACTCAGCGCCGATATACTGAGCCGTTGCCTAGTGCAAAATAGTGACTACTTCCGAGTTAACTCGCAACTGCTGACAAAAGTGCAAGAACGATTGCAGCGAGGACAGGAGCTCAGCCGCTCGGGTAATTATCGAGTGGCAAGTATCGTCCAGCGGCATGCCATCGATCTGATCTTGCAGGAAAACCACAAGCTGTTCAAAGATGATGAATCTCTGCGAAAAGCGCTTTTAGCCTATCGAGATCACTACGACCATAGCGTGCTTCCACTAGCTGAACAGTCTAACTCTGGCGTCTCATAAAGCCTTGCTGGAGCAGAAAAATCTATACGCCCAAGCAATAGCAGAGCCGATGTTACTTTTATAAAAGCAGTCTTCAGCTAAAGTAGTATTCTTTAGCTGCTAAGTTGCTATATTTACTGTAACTCTTTTGCCTTGGGCAAAGGCTAAAGCTTGCGCCTTCTTATTATGGCAAAGATGGTAACTAGCATTACAGCCAGCTGCACTTAACAGGTGATGCTAGGGCTATACCTGATGAGCATTGTTCATCGCTAGTTATAACAGTAGTAGTTCCATATTCTAATAAAAAGGATGGATAAAATGATGGGCATGAAAGGTCTTGTTATAGTTTCAGCAGTGATGCTGCCTATAATTCTGTCGGCTTGTTCCGACAGCAGTGATAGGCGCCCGAGCGAAGTAGTAGCTAATCCCTGCGTGGGGGTTGAGACAACATCGAGTCGCTTATTTTTACAGCAGGTCAGCAGCGACTCAGCAATCGTAAAGTGGCGTGGAGATGCATCAGAGCTTTGCTTCGGTAGCGATCCATCTAAGCTGCAGCATTTGGTCGATGCGCAAGAAACCGCCGGCGAGCACAAAGAAGCGCTACTTAGCGGCTTAAGCCCAGATACTCGCTACTACTACTCTATAGGCGCTGCAGCCACAGCCCCAGAGGGACAGTTTTTCAACTCCTCCCCGCTGTCAGGTAAGCTACCTAAGGATGGCAATACTCGCATTTGGCTGGTCGGTGACTCTGGCACTGGCGGTGACGATGAGCGCGAGGCTCACGAGGGTGAGGCTGCTGCAGTAAGAGATGGCATGCTGACATTTGTAGAGCAGAGCGGAGGCGAAGCGGTCGACCTATTTATCATGCTAGGGGACAACGCTTACGAGGTCGGCAGCGATTTAAACTACCAACAAGCGGTGTTTGAAACCTACCCAAGTATACTGAAAACCACGCCCTTATGGCCCACCATTGGCAATCATGAAATGGGCGCCGGCCAACTGGACTTGTGTGCCTATGTGGAGATCCCCTGTGGCAACTCATTCCTATTTCATGGTGGCGTTAGCACTAGCGCTGAACCAGAGCAGTGGATTGAAGAAGAAGGGGCGGCACCCACACTGATGCCCTACTTGGATATCTTTACGCTGCCAACAGCTGCAGAAGTTGGCGGCGTAGCCAGTGGCACCGAGCAATACTATTCTTTTGATTACGCTAACGTACATATTGTCAGTCTCGACTCACAACTGACAGCTAGAGATGAACAACAGCGCGCCACTATGCGCCAGTGGCTGATCGACGATCTCGCCAGCAATACACTTGACTGGACCGTAGTAATTTTCCACCACCCACCCTATTCAAAGGGCGCTAACCACGACTCTGACCAGACAGAAAACAATCCCATCGACCGACCCATGTGGGATATGCGCAATGAGTTTGTGCCTATCTTTGAACAATACGGTGTCGACGTAGTCTACAGCGGCCACTCTCACTCCTATGAGCGCAGTTACTATCTACGGGGGCACTTAGGTACTTCGGATACTTTCTCAGCTGCACAGCACGCCGAATTAATAGACGGTGACCCTACTCGCCCCTCACTTGGACAAGGCGATCACCGCTACGCTCAGCTCAGCCCCAGCAGCGGCGGCATCAACGATCGCGTAGTGTACTCAGTCGCTGGCAATAGCGGTAAAGCCGATAGTAATTCAGGCGCAACAAAGCCCGAACAGTGGCTTCGCCACGCCGCTCATATAAGACAAGAGGCCGACAGCTTGGAAGATAAACGTCACGGCCTAGCGGTCATCGGCTCTGTCATCATAGATGCAGGCGAGCACGAGTTAAGAGCTAATTTTATTGATCATAATGGCACGGTACTCGATCACTTTATCATTACGCGTTAGCTACTCTTCTGGGCCGCGCCGGCTGCGCGGCCCGCACTTTACTCTCTACAAAGGCCTTGAATATGTCTATGTTTACGCCTAGCAAATTTGCAGCATTCATTTGCCTAGCTATCGTATCGAGTCCTTTGTGGAGTCACCCTGGAGTAGATGATCTAATCCATCGTTTGAGTCACATGATTGAGCATAAGCCAGAGCGTTACGAGCTCTATATCCGTCGCGGTCTGGCCTACTCCGACAATGCCCAATACCAGCTAGCTTTAGCTGATTACCGCAAAGCCGCTGCCTTGAGTAGCCCTGAAGCACTTGATCACGATGTGGGGGTTGTGTATTACCGCATGGGTGAACTTGAACAAGCTTTGCGGCACTTCGATGCCTTCTTAGCGCAGGCACCGAAAAGCTACCCCAGCTACGAATACCGGGCTAGAGTGAAACGCGACATGGGTGACTACCACGGCGCTATTGCCGATTTAACACAGTACTTCAGATTAAACGACAGCCCCAATCCCGGCCATTATGTCAGCGCCGCCGACATGCTCCTTGAGCTCGAGGCTAATGGCCCTGAGTCCGCCCTACAACTACTTGATGAAGGCCTGGAAAAAATCGGAGTCGTGCCGCAATTGCAACGCAAAGCGATCGCCATAGAGCGCGCAAGAGGCCGCAAAGACCTTGCGCTTGAACGCCTTCAAACACTTGAGTCGGTGCTTAGTTCCAGTCCTAGCTGGCAGCTCGATATGGCAGAGCTGTTGATTGACTCAAAACGACATGGCGAGGCGGCGAACTTACTCAAAACGGCACAAGCGAAACTTGAGAAGCTCAGAAGCACCCCTGCGCGAATCGAGTTATTCAAGTCAATTGCCGCATTAGAATCAAGAATTAAGGAAGAAAACTCTTAACAAGCCACACTAGTATAGCAGCTAGCACAGAGAAGCAGCTGAGCCTGTCGCTTGCTGCTCTAGGCTGGAGCCGAATTTTTCATTGTTTTAATCAGACTGTCAGCACAATCTTGCCGATATGAGCACTGCTCTCCATCAGGCTGTGGGCCGCAGTGGCTTCGGCTAAAGGAAAGTGCTGGTGTATGACCGGTTTAATGCGCCCCGCTGCTATCAGCGGCCAAACATGCTCTAGCAGTTGTGTGGCAATAGCCGCTTTGGCCGCTGCGCTTTGTGGACGCAGCATGGAACCCGTTAAGCTTAAGCGCTTTAATAAAACCATGGCTAAATTAATTTCGGCTTTGTGACCTTGCAGAAAAGCGATATTAACCACACGGCCGTCCATCGCTGCCACTGAGAGGTTGCGATTGAGGTAATCGCCACCGACCATATCGAGGATGACATCGACACCGCGATTCTCAGTGAGCTCCTGAAGGACAGCGACAAAATCTTCGCTGCGGTAGTTCACTGCCCGCTCAGCACCAAGCGCTTCGCAGGCGCGACATTTTTCCTCGCTTCCAGCTGTAGCATAGACCCGAGACCCTAGCGCCTTCGCCATCTGTATTGCTGTCACGCCAATGCCAGAACTGCCACCGTGTACTAATAAACTCTCCCCTGCTTGCAGCCCAGCACGGTCGTACAAGTTACTCCATACGGTAAAGAAAGTTTCTGGCAAGCTAGCTGCAGCAAGGTAATCTAAGCCTTCGGGAATAGGCAGGCACTGCCCCTGCGGCGCTGTGACATAAGCTGCATAGCCACCGCCGTTGGTCAAGGCGCAGACAGAATCCCCTACGCGCCACTGACTCACCCCTTCAGCCACCGCAAGCACCTCTCCAGCCACTTCTAAACCGGGTAAATCGGAGGCACCTGGCGGCGGTGGGTAGAGGCCTTGGCGCTGCGCCACATCGGGGCGGTTCACACCGGCTGCGGCAACTTTAATCAAAACCTCGCCGACACCAGGCTGCGGTAGGTCTCGCTGCGCCAGCCGCAGTACCTCTGGGCCACCTGGGGCAGAAATTTCTACGCAAGACATAGTTTTGGGTAGAGTGTGGCTCGCTGTCCTCATCCTCATTCCTCTAAGGCGCTGTAAGTGAGTGCTTGCAGCGCCACTCTTAAACTCTCTTAGCCTTACCAGCTTGTAGCACTAAGCTATGTTTACTTGTTGAAAAACGAAGTGGCTGCGCTCATTAAGCCACCGATACCACCGGCGGCGTCTAACAAGCTACCACCACTGCTGGCTTTGTCCATCAGCTGAGGTAAGACATCAGATAGACCTTCTGCGGCAGTTTCTGGCTCTGTGCCAACTGAGCTAGCAAAATCTGCCACTTTACTCTTACCGAGTAAGTCAAAAATACTCTGGGCAGATACCGGCGCATTAGCCCCATCTCCCAGCCAAGTGCCAAGCACTGACTCTAAACCGCCACTCTCAGCCATACGACCCGCCAAACCTGCCAAATCCAGATTGCCTTTACCGTCGCCTAAGAGTTGGGATAAAGCGCCGCTAATGCTGTCTAAATCCACATTCAAACCAAGTTTTTCGGACAGTAACTCTGCGCCCATCTTTATTAAATCCATTGTCATACTCCTTCACTGTACTTTGACTGTCTTTGCTCTGTATTGATTGTTAATAGTCACATTATAGAGGCAGCGAGAGATAGCTCTATCACTCTACTGCTCACCATCAAGCTCAGGCCGAGCTTAGTCCTGCCGTAATCGCAACTCACCATCGATATGAACGTCCTGTTGCGGGAAGGCAATCGACACCTTATTTTCCCGAAACAACTCCTCAATTCTAAATCGTAGATCACTGCGTACGCCCCGCAAGCCGCGTTCAGCCCGAGCATGGATCCATATATTGAGATCAAAAATCAGCGCGCTGCTGCCAAAATCCTCAAATATTACCGAGCTCGATGGACTTTTAAGTACATCGGGGTGCTCTGCCGCTGCCTGAGATAAAAGGCGCTCAGTTAAGCGTACATCCGAGCCGTAAGCGACTCCTACTCGGACACTGGTGCGCACCAAACTATCGAGTAAAGTCCAATTCACTACGGTATTTTCAAGCAAATGACTATTGGGAACCAGCATATGGACACCATCAATCCGACAAATACGTGTTGAGCGTGTATTGATCGCTTCGACGGTGCCTCGAGCCTCTCCGATTTCTAAAAAATCCCCAATCTTGATCGGCCGCTCCCACATCAGGATCCAGCCGCTGATAAAATTATTAATAATATTTTGTGCGCCGAAACCAACCCCAATCGCTACCGCACCTGAAATAAAGGCAAAGGCTGTTAAGGGGACGTTGAGTAGCTCTAGGGTAATTAGACTCAGGACAACTAAACTTAAGACTTGATAGGCGCGAGATACCAACTGCACGATATTAGGGTTCACGGCACGCTTAATCATCGAGCGGCGAATAAAGCCAGCTGTCCAAGCAATAATCACCAGTGCCACCAAGCACACCAGCAGCACAGCAAGAATTCTGGCGAAGTCGATAGTGATACCACCCAGTTGAATAACTGGCATATGGAGAAGGTTAGTGATTTCTTCCATGCTATGATCTCTCGCTGGCAAGCCAGCTAAGGGTTATGTTTATCATGATACGAGCGAAATTACTCTCCAGCGACGGCACACAAGAAACTGGCGGCGCCCAGCTAATCGAGCAATGGCGCGCAACAGATAGTGGATTTCTATGGCTGGACATCGAGGGGGAACTCACTCCCCAAATCAGCAACTTACTGCAATCACTAGGCTGTAATCAACTAGCGATTAAAGACTGTATGCGTCAGCGACATCCCCCGAAGCTTGAAGTCTTTAACGAAAACACCTTCATACTGTTTCGCGGCATCGCCAGTATTGACGACAATCTGAGCTTAGCACCGCAACAAGTAGGTCTTTGGGTCTCGGATCGCTACCTGATCTCAGTGCATTCAGGTCTAGCGGTTAGCGTCAATCACTTCTGGGAACAAGCCCCTGATGACAACTCTCTGAGCTCCCCAGCAGCACTGGCACTACAGCTGCTGCACTTTGCTACTGGTCGCTATCTGGACCAGATACTGAGCTTTGAAGATACTTTGGAGGAGCTCGAAGATGACTTACTGGGCGACCGCGCCGACGAAGTGATGATAGAGCTGGTGACCTACCGCTCACGCCTACAGAAGCTACTGCGCATTTTCAGCTACCACCAGGGCATGAGTGAGCAGCTCTTGCACCAGGGCACACCCCATTTAGGCAGTGGCCGCGATCAAACCTATCACCTGCGACGCAATCTATTTGACCGCTGTGAGCGCCTCCACACCCTGTGTGGCATGTATTACGACATTTGTGGTGACTTAGTGGAGGGCTATATTTCGCTTAGTTCCTATAGCCTGAATAACACCATGAAAGTGTTAACTATCATTACCGCCATTTTCGTACCTTTGAGCTTTCTGGCGGGCCTCTATGGCATGAACTTCCGCTATATGCCCGAGCTAGAGTGGGGCTGGGGGTATTTCGGAATATTAGCAGTTATGGCGACAGTGGCGGTCTCTATGCTGATTCAGTTCCGCCGGATCAAATGGCTATGAGGGGCGCCACCCAAGTCACCTAGGGTGGCCAGGCCTAGCCATTCAGCCCCGCATATCGCCGATGGCTAGGCCTCTATCACAGTGAGCTGCTGGAGAAGGTATCGCAACTGGCCAATTGGCCTGACTCAAAGCCTGTGCGGAACCAGCGCACCCGCTGGGCAGAACTCCCGTGGGTAAAGCTGTCCGGCACGACTTCTCTGCCGGCCTGACGCTGCAAGCGATCATCGCCGATGGCCGTCGCCGCCCGTAGCGCTTCCTCTAAGTCACCCGGATCTAACAACTGTCGCTCCGTATTGGCTGCGTGCCCCCAAAGACCCGCAAAACAATCCGCCTGCAACTCCTGCCTGACGGATAGTGCGTTTATCTCAGCCTGACTTTTACCCTGCCCCGCCAACTGCAGCTGCCGACTAATACCCAGTAGAGTTTGCACATGATGACCCACCTCATGGGCGATCACATAAGCTTGAGCAAAATCACCCGGCGCGCCATAGCGTGTGTTTAGGTCGTGGAAGAAGCTCAAGTCGATGTACAGCTTTTGGTCCCCAGGGCAATAAAAGGGCCCGACTGCAGAGCTCGCCGTGCCACAGGCAGAATTGACGCGCCCCGAGAATAACACCAGCGTGGGTTCACGATATGTCTTAGCCTGCTGCTGAAAAATTTTATGCCAAGTATCCTCAGTGTCTGCCAGCACCACTGCGGTAAAATCAGCAAGCTCCTGCTGCTCAGCACTTAGTGGCGCACTGGCAGAGTTCATTGAGGCAGTGCCACCACTAAACATCGACAGTACATCGACGCCCATCAAGCGCGCTCCAAAGACCACTAAGACAGCGATTATCAACACCCTGCGGCCGGTTTTGCTGCGCATCAAGGCCGGTAAAAAACGCAGTAATGCCGGCGCTGCCGCCATGCCAGCTGTTGAACGCGCCGACTGGCCGCGCCGATCGTCAATGTTGCTGCTGCGTCTGCCACTTTTCCAGCGCATAGTGCTCTCCTGACCGTCATTATCTGCTCTAGCAAGCCAGCACTGCTGGCATGCTGCTTTAAAGCTGCATATCATGTGGCCAGAGCGGCCAGTTCGCAACAAAAATAGGACACACTTAGATGAAGCAAGGTATTCTTATCGGCGGTAGCGAATCAGGGCAAATCTCCCTCAATCCACGCTACGCCAACCGTCATGGACTCGTGGCTGGGGCCACAGGAACCGGCAAAACCGTCACCTTACAAGGTCTGGCAGAGGGCTTTTCAGAACTCGGCGTGCCGGTGTTCCTAGCCGATGTAAAAGGCGACCTATCAGGCTTGAGCCAAGTGGCTAAGCCACACCCCAAAGTCGATGAGCGCGTACAAAAAATTGGCATTGAAGATTACCGTGCCAGCGCCTACCCAGTGGCATTTTGGGATGTATTTGGTGAACAGGGCACAGCTATCCGCGCGACCATCTCTGAAATGGGTCCGCAATTACTGTCTCGCCTACTGGACTTAAATGACACCCAAGAAGGCGTGATGACCCTTGTATTTGAATTCGCCGACCAAGAAGGAATGCTCTTGGTTGACTTGCAGGACCTGCGCACTTCACTCGAGTACTTAGGTGATCACGGCAAAGAGCTCGGTAGCGCCTATGGCGTCTCCAAAGCCTCAATCAATGCTATTTTAAGGCGCTTATTACTGCTGGAGCGCGAAGGCGGCAGAGCTTTTTTTGGCGAGCCCGCCCTACAGCTCAGCGACTTTATGCAAAACACTCGCGACGGCCGCGGTGTCATCAACGTACTCGCTGCTGACAAGTTGATTCAAAACCCACGGGTTTATTCGACTTTTCTGCTCTGGCTTCTGTCGGAGTTATTCGAAAACCTGCCAGAGCTAGGCGACCCTGAACAGCCAGTGATGGTGTTCTTTTTCGATGAAGCCCACCTCTTATTTAAAGATACGCCCAAGGCTTTGCTGGAAAAAGTTGAACAAGTGGTTCGCTTGATTCGCTCCAAAGGCGTCGGGGTGTATTTTGTCACCCAGAGTCCCTCTGATATCCCCGATACCGTCTTGGCACAACTGGGTAACCGAATACAACACGCCCTGCGCGCCTACACGCCAAAAGAGCGCAAGGCCGTGCGAGTCGCCGCCCAATCATTCCGAGAAAATCCCGCCCTGGATACGGTTACCGCGATCAGTGAGTTAGCTGTGGGCGAAGCTCTGGTATCGACCCTACAAGAAAAAGGCATTCCCGCCCCTGTTGAACGGGTGCTGGTGCGGCCACCGCAGTCGCGTATGGGGCCAGCGACAAAGGCTGAGCGCGAAGCGGTATTGGCACATGACCCCAATCAGCGACGCTATAAAGACGCCATCGACCCCCATTCAGCGCACGAAATACTGAGCGAGCGCACAGCGGCAGCTTTAAAAGCACAACAAGAAGCAGAACAAGAAACCAAAGCCAGCGCCCCCAAGAAAAAGAGCTCATCAAGGCGCCAAAGTGGCGGCGAGGCTTTCTTTAAGAGCATGCTGCGCTCAGCGGGCAGCAGCTTGGGGCGCCAATTATTTCGCGGGATCCTCGGCTCGCTCCGCAAGCGCTAAGTCAGACCTTGACGACTTAGGCGGCTACAGGCAAAAGAGCTTAGTGCCGCCTAATTACTATTGCCGCTGACTGCAGTGCGCAGCGCTTGGCCCGCAGTCAATAGCGCCATGGTGAGGGCACCTGCTATCACCCCCAGCACCGCAGATAGCAAGGTAAAACCCAATGCATCAAGCACTGGCCCTAAAGCAGCTACACCCGCGCTTAGCGCCACTAGGCTGTCAAATAATGCTGCCACTGGTGGCAGACCGTGAGCCAATATACCACCGCCGACCATAAACATCGCGGCAGTGCCAACGATGGCTAATGTTTTCATCAACACTGGCGCAAAAACCACCAAGCGTAGGCCAAACCAGCGCAGTAGGCTGAGCCCATTACCCTGCCCTTTGCGACGAGATAAATACAGTCCCACATCGTCGAGCTTAATGATTCCCGCAACCAGTCCATAAACACCTATGGTCATAAGCAAGGCGATGCCAGAGACCACAATGACTTGGGTGCTAAATACCGCGTGGGCAACGATACCCAGAGTGATGACTATGATTTCTGCAGAGAGGATAAAGTCAGTGCGAATTGCTCCCTTTATCTTTCTGCGCTCTAGCTCAAGTGGATTGACTTTGGGATCCGCCAACTGGGCATTGACAGCACGGTGCTGCGCCGCTTTCTCTGATTTGCGATCTTTTGTCGAGTGAGCCAGCTTTTCAAAGCCTTCATAACAGAGGAACAAACCACCCAGCATCAACACCGGGGTAATTAGCCAAGGTATAAAGGCTGATATTAACAGTGCTGCAGGGACCAGGATAAACTTGTTGCGAAATGAACCCTTGGCGACCGCCCATACTACCGGCAGTTCACGATCCGCACTAACGCCCGAGACCTGTTCAGCATTAACCGCTAAGTCATCACCCAGTACGCCCGAGGTTTTCTTAACCGCCACCTTAGACAGCGCGCTCACGTCATCAAGAATAGTTGCGATATCGTCAATCAATAACAGTAAGCTACTACCTGACATCTAGCCACCTGTATTCAGTTTGGTCAATTGGGTTAGCGGCTCGGGCCACAGACAAGATCATTATTGAACTCCGTGAAGTCACTCAGAAAGTGTAACTGAGTGACCTCTCAGCGCAAGAGCCCCCTCAATCTTGAACTCTGCGTCGCCTGGTCTGCTCTGTCATGCGGGACTTGGGGTAGCGCGGTAACTTGCCAGTGGCCAGATAGCGATGTATCGATTCCTGTGAGCGTATGCGGGCACTTTTGGGCTTCGCTTTAGCATATTGATTGCTCTGAGTCTCATCGATAATCCGCGCCTTAACATTGTCATTCCACTGCTGATCTAGCACATCCTGAATGATCATTTGAGCCGTTTGATCTAAGACTGGGCACAGCACCTCCACTCGATAGTCAATGTTGCGTGTCATCAAGTCGGCAGAGCCTATGAGGTAGCGTGGCTTACCGCGGTTATAAAACACGTAAGCCCGCGGATGCTCAAGAAAACGGTCGACAATACTAATGGCCCGAATGTTCTCTGACAGCCCCGGCACACCGGGCTTAAGCGAGCACATACCGCGGACGATAAGGCGTATTTTCACCCCAGCCTCAGAGGCCTCATAGAGTTTTTCAACCAGCTCTGTATCAACCAAATTATTGCACTTGAGCGTCATAGATGCTCGGTAACCATCTAGGGCATTGCTGATTTCGCGGTCAATCAGTTGCTCTAGACCACTGCGGGTACTGTGGGGTGATACATACAGCAGTTTGTACTCGGGGCGCTTGTAATTGAACTGCAGAAAATCAAACACGTTGTAGACATCCTTGCCGATATCTTGATTGTGGGTCAGCAAGGTAAAGTCAGTGTATAGCCGCGCTGTTTTTTCATTAAAGTTGCCGGTACCTATATGCGAGTAATAGCGGATGTTCGAGTTCTCGCGCCGCTCAATCAGTAAAAGCTTACTGTGCACCTTGAGCCCCGGAATACCAAAAATCACTTCAATACCATTTTCAGTCAGGCGCTGAGCCCAACTGATATTGGCCTCTTCATCAAAGCGTGCCGCCAGCTCCACCACGGCCAGTACTCGTTTGCCGTTCTGTACGGCATTTAACAAGGCATCGATGACTCTAGATGCTTTAGCCACACGGTAGAGACAGATCTTGATGCAGGTGACATGTGGGTCTAGCGCCGCTGTTTTCAACAAATCTATGATGTAGTCAAAGGGGTGATAGGGGTAGAAAAGAAATACATCCTGTTCGCGAATACTATCAAACAAGCTGCCCGGCTCATCCAAACGGGGAATACGAATGGGCGGTAAAGGCTTAAACTCTAGATACTTAGGGCCTACATTAGGGAAGGACATGAAGTCTTTCGAGTTATGATAGCGCCCCCCCGGAATCATGCTGTCGTACTTACCAAAGCCAAAGCGGGAGCTCAGATAATCTAACAGGCGCTGGGGCATTTTTTCATCGTAGACAAAGCGCACTGCATCCGCTTTACGGCGCTGCTTAAGGCTACTGGCCATTTTGTGGATTAAGCTTTCCGAGATTCCCGGGTCAATTTCTAACTCGGCGTCGCGAGAAAATTTAAAGCAGTAAGCGGCCGCTTCATCAATGGCAAAAACCCCGCGAAACATCTGCGGCAAACAGGCGCGCATGATGTTGTCCAAGGCGATAAAAACCTTACCCGCCTTCCCTTTGCGCCGAGGAATTTCAACAAAGCGATCGAGTGGCCCCGTGGGTACTTCCACCACCGCATAGTTGTATTGCTCTCCTGAGCGTATATCGATAGCCAAATAAATGGACTCATCATTAAGCGGTGGAATGGACTGCTCCTGACGCAGCAAAATAGGCTCTAACTCAGGTAGAACCGTGTGGGTAAAGTAGTCCTGCACAAACTGCGCTTGACCAGCGTCTAATTGCTGCTCGTTAATCATGTAAATCCGGCGCGCGCGTAAGTCCCGCAACACCCGGTTATACACGGGCTCAAACTCTTTTTGCAGTGCCACTACACGAGCTTGTATGTCGGCCAGCAAGTCTTTCGCTTGCTGCTGCGTCTTGCCGGAGGAAACAGAAACTAAGCGCCGTACTTCCGCCACCCGAACCCGGTAAAACTCGTCCATATTGTTGGAAAAAATTCCCAAATAGCGCAGGCGTTCAATCACCGGTACGGATTCGTCGGCGGCCTCTTGCAAGACCCGCGCATTGAACTGCAGCCAGCTCATCTCGCGAGGAACAAAAAGATCTTGATAGGACTCAGCTAAACGACGCTTGATCGGACTTGGCATAACTTCCTCTGCAACAACAGCCCTTTATTGTATCCAGCTTATGGGATAACTATGAGCCTATTTATAGAACTCGACATAAAACTGTACTGCGCCACTGGCACGAACATGGTGCCGTTGACCTGGCATCACAACTCCCCTCTGCTCTGGACTTAGGGTCACTGCCTCCTCAAAACCGGGCTCAGTAATGGTATAGATAAGTGAACCTGACTCAACTACCACTAAACCCCAAGTTCCCTCTTTGGTCCTATGCTCAGCTAGCAAGCCTTTAGGGATCGTGTTTTCAGTAAAAGTTGGAGTGCGTTTATAGGGCGACACATTATTAGGTAAGGATTTCATAGCCTATCATTTAAACTCATGCAGTTATTGGGCTTAAGGTCTTCTAGACTACTCGCTTCCTCGAGCCTTAGCCAAGTCTAAAACTCAGGCATATCGGGCCCCTTAAGACCATGAGTCACTACTTAGTGATTGCGGCGGCTCACTATTTCTGAGGCTAAACTATGGCCTGCAAATTGATTATCAATCACTGAACACAGCCTTGTTACGCCCGGTATTTTTTGCCTGATATAGCGCGCTATCAGCACGTTTAAACAAAGACGAAAGATCTTCATTTTTAGCAGATACAGCAATACCAAAACTAGCGCTAACCGGCTCTCTAGCAGCCCCAAGCGGGAACTGCGTATCGGCAATTGCGCGCTGCAGACGTGTGACGAAATCTTTCGCGTCGGAGCGCTCTGCATCAACTAGCAAGATAGCAAACTCCTCACCTCCGACACGCCCCACAATATCACTTTTACGAGCCGTACGGCGCAGAATAGCCCCAAAAAGACATAGCACTTCGTCGCCAGCGGAATGACCAAATCTATCGTTGATGCTCTTAAAATGGTCCAGGTCGCACAACACCATAGCTACCGAAACAGCCCTAGTATTCATAACGCGCTCAGCGTGTTCATCGAAGCCCCGCCGGTTAAACACACCACTGAGACGGTCGACATCCCGCTCACGGCGCAAGTCCTCTATCACATCTGTAATCACAGCGGCCAAGATAACCAGAGCTAGAGCGGAGCCCAGAACAGCCTGGGAAAGCTGCAGTGTGCGCCAAAACAGCGACTGCCCAAACATCTCGAAGTTAGTAGTGCCTGATACATCAAAGAACAGTATCGTGCGCGGAAAGAACTGCAAAGAGAATACCAGCAGTGTCCAGAACAGCGCCCTATCAATGAAGCGAGCTTTAGCCAGAGCACTGAGGCGCAAAGCACTTATCAGTAAAATTAAGCCAAAGCCAAAGTTTTGGATATAAACGCGCATTACCAAATTGCGATCAACGTAGAAGTAGTAGGCAATGAGGCAAGAAGACAGCAGCAATAGAAACAGAGCCTTGAATAGTCCAAAGCTTTTAGCAGAGCGCCTTAACACACCATCAGAGAGTGCCAGCACTGACAGTGTGTAGAAGGTATTTGACAGCAAAGCGTTGTGCCCTAGGTTGCTCGGCCAAGCAAATATTTGGACTAACACGCCAAGAGAAAAGGCTAGGCAAGCAGCAGAAAAAAGCAGCAAATAATGCCTTTTGCGCTCAAGACTCCATGCCCACAAATAGGCCAAGCTAAAAATAGCCAATGTGCCTGGGCCAATCAGCAGCAACACTAAACGAGTACTTTCTTCAGACATATATAGGCTGTAGTAGCCGCCTCTCAATTAAGTAAAGCTAGGCTGAGATAGAGTTCTGAGCTGAGCTAATAGCCATTGCCCATCCACTGCATATTTAAGCCCTACTTATTTTAGATACAATGTTTGCAGGTCATTCTACTAGTGACAATATTGCCAAGTAAAAAAGCTCAAGTGATACAAACACATTGTAAACTACTGTGATGCAAAACTATCTAGCTCATATATTACTTATCGATGATCAGCCAGAGGCGCTAAAGGATGTCGTCAAACTGCTCATCGCTAAGGATTTTCGAGTTTCTCAAGCCTCCAGCCCGCAAAGCGGCCTTCATCGCGCTAGAGCGATATTGCCCGATCTTATTGTGCTGGATCTCTATATGCCTGGTATGAGTGGCTTTTCACTGTGCCGACTACTGCAGGAGGATGCTGCGACTAAAGATATTCCAATCATATTTTTATCTTCTTCCCTGTTGGTAGAAGACCGTATCAAAGGCTTGGAGCTTGGCGGCGTTGATTTTGTCAGTAAGCCCTGTTATCCACCTGAGCTACTAGCCCGAATCCGCGTCCACCTGCAGCTCCATCGAAGCACAGATAAGCTCAACAAAAACCCCGCAGGGACCACAGAGCGGCCGGAACAAGTTGTGCTCAACGCGGCGGTGAAGCTTATTCTATCGAATTTACAAGATGTACCTACACTCGCTGAGATAGCACAGGCTGTGGGCACATCCGACAAGACTTTGCTGCGAATATTTCGCCATGAACTAGGAAGCACGGTGTTTGCTTTCGTTCGCGAAGCCAAAATCAACAAAGCCAAATCCTTGTTAGCTAATAACCCCACTCTTCCGATTGAAGATATCGCCGCTCTCTTAGGTTTCAGCTCCGCAGCAAACTTCTCTACCGCTTTTAAAAGTCGTGAAGGCCTCTCACCTAGCCAATACCGGCGCATTTTCAGTGCCGAGTCACAAGAACTCAGTTATACAGAAAAGTCCTAGGGCAAGCTCTGTAGACTATTAAAAGCCGAGCTTTAGCGTGAGCCCTAAAGCACGAGGCTGCCCTAAGATTGCGCCGTAATCACCACTTCCTGTCAGTGCGTAAATGGCAGATACATAATCTTTATCCAGTGCATTATCAGCCCACAGCCGCAGATCCCAGTTCTGCTGCCGCCAACCGACATGTAGAGTGAGTAATCCACGGCTGCCAATCTCGCTGCCCTCGCCTCGGGCCGTATGGCCCATATAGGCTGAGCGCCACTGATAGTTTATAGCGCTGTAGAGTTTAACGCCGCTTTGTAAGGCGTAGTCATGCTGTAGAGCAGCAAATGCTGTCCACCTCGGAGCATTGACCATTTGTAGATTGCTATAGTCACAATAAATCGCCCCAGTGCTAGGGGCACAAGGTGCATTGGGAAAGCGTTGATATCGCGCATCGTTATAGGCAGAGCCATAACTGAAACGCAGTTGCGAATGCAGGGCGAACTGGGCCTCTAGCTCCACACCACGACTTCTCACTCGCTCAACATTAATAATGTTGTTCATTTGCGGATTTAATGGTGAGGACTCGGGGTTATAACTTAAAGCCTGGTAATCAGAAACCTGTTGCTGGTAAAGCCTCAATTGCAGCTGGCTATCACTTTCCACACTCTGCCAGAGCAAAGCGGCGGACACAGCTGTGCCGCTTTCAGAGTCGAAGACCTTGGCAATATCTGCGCTGACAAGCTCACCATTCACACCGGCTGGCTTGTAGACGCTGGCTAAAGAGAAGGTGGCTATCAGACCTTCACTTAATGGATAGTCAAACTTCAGTGATAGGTCTAAATGCTCTGAATGATTACTAGCCTGGTCCTGCGCGTTCTGTCCCAAGGCCAGGTTGCGTAACAGTGCAGCTACTGTGGCAAAATTGGCGTCACTTGGCAGCTCTTGCAGACCTGAAATTTCACGCTGCCCCCTAGCTCTTCGCTTATCCCAGCTATAGCGCATCGCTGCCGTAGCACTCCAGCCACTGTCATCTAGCCATAATAACTTAGCTAACAGGGAAGCTGTCTCAGCCTTTTGCTGCATCGGAGTCCGGACCCTAGCGCCTTCTAAAATAATCGCGGCTGCGTCTCGCTGTGCCAGATACCAACTCGCAGCACTAGAGCCATAAACTAACTGCCCCTCTCGTCGGTGCTGCTGCTGCAGGTAGAGAGCTGCGAACTCCAATTCCATATTGGCGCTTGGCGCAACTTGAAGGCGCAGCTCCTGGCTCAATTGGCGGTGAGACATAAACGAACCGCCGCTCTCAGTAATCGGCAGCGCAATGCCATCGAGGTCCAGATCGGAATCATAGCGCCACTCCCGCCAACCGCTCATGCTAGACAGATTGAGCTTGTCATTGGGCAACCAATCTAAATCTATGCTTAGCGCTCGCTGCCTTATGTTGCGGCGATTTTTGCGATCTGAAGCCACGCGGCGCTCGGCAGCCTTGGTTGGCAATAGCTCATAGCCCAAAGCCGCTGCGCGAGCTAATGTGCCATCACTGTAATGCCGGGCAAGGTAAGCGCAACAATCGTCGGCCAACTTGCTCTGCTCTGCGATGATACGCGACGACAGCGTTTGACTCGGCAGCCACAGCAATTGGCCCCGCACAGCTTGGTGATGCTCGAAGTTCAGCTCACGCTGTTGCGTTTCATTATAAATATTGCCATCGCGCCTGAAGTGGTAAGCAGACAAACGACCGGCTAAGACTTGACCAACTAGGGGGCCGCTGGCACGCAACTCATAGTCGCGCAAGCCAGTGCTTCCGGCACTGCCTTTTAGCTGATAATCCGCTGCCCATGACGGTGGTCGGGACTGAACATGGATACTGCCGGCACTGCCTGTAGGGCCGGGGTTATCAATCACTGGGCCGCGTTCTACGCTGACCTTTTCAATATCATATAGCCGCGTGGGAAACATGCCCTGCCGCCCGAGATAAATCCCGTCCTGTAAAAGCTTGACGCTGCTCGACATGCCATCATTAAATGCCGTCGTACCAAGACCGCGCAAATAGATACCGGTATTTTTATTGTCAGGGCTGGTGGCCTGCAGTGACACTAGCGCAGTGCTAAGCTCGGAGATATTAGCGGCCGCCGCTGTACTTCGCCTATTTTCTGAGTATTGGCTCGTCGCATAAACAACCAACTCATCTATCTCTTGAGCCAAGACGGGCAAGGCAACAGCACAGTAGCCCAAAACTAAGCTAGCGACTATTGCGTTTTTAGCAAAGCGAGCGACTAGCACTATAGCGCCTGCAGAACAGCTGTGGAGCAAGCTGCTTGTTTGGACGAGTGGTCAATCTCGGCCAAGTTATCAGCGCCTGTGCCAGGACTATGAATCTGACTAATCTGGGCCAGAAGCGCCGCACTCGTTGCTGGCCTGCGCAGTTGGGCAACTCTAACTGTAGTCCTGAGCGCGTATTGCTCAACAGGATTAGCATCCTTACTATCATAAAACAAAAAGGGTACCTGGATGCCTTCCTGATTAGCTAAGCTCACTAAATGCTCGCCACTAAGACTGCTAAAACTGTGTTCGGTGATAACAAGATGAAACTCCTGACTGCGCATCAAGCTCAGCGCTTGTTCCAGCTCAGAGCTAACTTCAACCTGACAACCGTAGCCAGATAAGAGCTCCATCAACTGATTTTGACTAGTGGCTGAAGTCTCGGCGATCAGTATATTGAGCCCTTCGCCATCCCAGTCATCTACATAACTTTCAATATAGACCTGCTCGAGGCTATCCTCGCTCACCGACTTAAGACTCAGGTCAAAGAAATAACAAGAGCCGCCCTCAGCACCTGGCTTCAGTTGCAACTCGCTCCCCATCAGCTGCAGTAGCTCACGCACAATGTACAGTCCCAAGCCCTTGCCCTCCTTAGCCAAGGCTTTTAGATCACGCTGGAAAGGTTTTTGTAGCGGCAACTGCTGCCCTTTAGCTAACCCTATACCGTTATCCTCAACGATAAAGCGCAGAGTATGCATCTCGCCTCTCTGTAATAGGGCTTCGACACGAAAGGATATTTTGCCTTTTTGGGTGTATTTAGCTGCATTGGCAAGCAGGTTCACAAGCACTTGCCGCAATCGTTTAAAATCTGCCTCTACTTGCGCCGGTAACTGCTTTGCGCAGTCAAAATAAAACTGATTACCATAGCGTTTGGCTAAAAACTTACCCTGCTCCGCGCTAAGCTCTAAAAAACCCATCAAGTAACCCGGCGCCAGCCTAAGCTCAAGCTGTTTCAGCTCTTCAGTGGAGTATTCTAAAAGGTCATCAATGAGTGCTAACTGATAGCGCATATTTTGCTCTATCGCATCTATACGCCCCTCTGCAAGAGTTCTGCCTCGCAAATTCACTAGGTCTGCCATTACCTGCTGTAAAGGTGCCCGCAGATCGTGACTGATACGGGCCAGCAGCATGCGCTGTGAGTGCAGTGACGCTTTTAGTTGTGATGTGCGCAATTTCACCGTGCTTTCCAGCCGCGATCTAGCAGTACGTCGCAGCAGCTCGACATCCTGCTTGGCTTGCCGCTCTGCCCGCCGAGAAAGAGCTACTTGGTTAATCAAGGTCGCGGCCAACAACAAAGCACCCGGCAAAGTAGAAAGAGAGAGCCAGCTGTATTCGAAAGGCGACTGCTGCGAATAGCCAAACAAAAAAGCGTAGTGCAGTGAAGACTGTAAAAATATAAGGCTAGGTACCAGATAACACAACCAATTGTAAGCTAGGCCCTGCCGATAGCCCTGTAGCAGCCAAAAGAAATAAATCACTGGCACTAGCAGCCCCAGTAGTCCGTGGAGAGCCCCACCATAACTTAGGCTATTTATCTGTGGGAAAAATAGGCTACAAAGCACTAAACACCAAAAACCCCCACGGCACAGATAGCACAGGATTCGACTGAATAGTGCCTGCTGCCTAACCTGCAATAGAACAACAACAAACTCCAACACTAGCAAACGCGTCATCAAGCTGGCCGCTAGTGCCAAACGCAGATCCAGTTCAGGCAATTGCGGCCACAAGTACTCTAGACCATAAGCATTGACTAGAAGAACATGCGATACGTAAGCCAAGACCGAGCCAGCATATAAAAGTAAGAGTTTAGAGCGGTATATCAGCCCTAACGAGATACTGAACATCACCAACAGCAACACAAAACCAACAACTAGACCATCAGCAAGACCTTCAGCCATACGGACCTGCAGCATGTCCAGATCGGTCAACAACATAGGGTCCACAGCCACCGTAATAGGGCTGGATAAGCGGAGCAAAAGGCTGCTGCTTTCACCTGCAGCCACAGTCAGCGGAAAAGCAAAAGGCCTAGCGGCGACAGCCCACTCATCAAAGGGATAATGGCTACCGCCAACAGAGCGATGCCAATTCCCATCGCGCTGTTGGTATAGCTGCAAGTCGCGGGTTTTAGCAGAGCCCAAAAACAAATGTCGCTGGCAGCTTTGAGAGGAGGAGTTAGTCAATTGTAAGCGCAGCCAAAGCGCAGAGCTGCTGGGCCCCGGTGCAAGCAAAGTAGCAGAAGCACGATGCCACTCCTCCTGTGGCAGCGCACTGACAGCAGAGACCCCAAGCCCTGCAGAGCGATCTTCATACAGTAACAGCCAGGGGCTTAGCGCAGCGCTGCCCTTGGCACAATCAAGCACTTTAACAGCCGCTGCTGCATTGCTTGGCCCCAAGAAGATCAAAGCCGTAAGGGTGAGCAAATACAGGACACGCAGCTGCGAAAGCACAAGCGAACGGGAGTTCTCTTGATAAATAAATATAAAGAAGGTTTTAAGCAAGGCCTGGGCGCATTTATCTATCTAAAACGCCACAATATACCACCCTAAGTCAACAGCGTGTTAATGCGTAAAACAAAAAGACTACGGAGGATGCAAAAACAGGCGGCTAGTCCATAGACCAGCCGCCTGTCAGCAGCTAATACTTAGCTAGTGTTTGTCAGCCAAGTATTGCTCAGTCTTAGAGCTGTAAGCTGCGCTAGCTGCGCTGCCTAGCAACTAAACCAAGTACAGCAAGCGCCAAAAGCAGCAACATAAAGGGGTTGTTAACAGGCACAGCGGCAACGCGACCAAACTTCACCACAAGATCACAGTCCTCAGTGACCGGGCCTACCGTGATAAGCCCGCCATTTACCGCTGCTGGGCAAGTACCTGAGAGATAAGGAATCAAGCCCGGATCGGCGCTAAAGCGATAGTCACGGCTGCCATGGTGAAAGATGTTCACGCTGCCGATAACGCCGTCTATAGTGCCACCCTCACCGTCCACCGATAAAGTGATAGTGTGAATACCGGTGCTCTGAGCCGGGCTGACAAAGGTCACTTCAACCACACAATCTTCCTGCACATTGCGTGCATAAAAGGTGTTGTCACCGGCACTCGCTTCACCGGCACAGCTACCGCCAAATATGACTTTGCCATTCGCGTCATCAGGCAGCGCTGTATAGAGAGTTTCTCCACCACGCGCAATGCTGGTGATCCCAGGTGGCGTAATCTCACCATTGCCACCGGTCACCACAGCACTCACATCCACGGTATCTTCGGTAAAGCCAACGCTAAACGCACAGTCTTCCTCCACTGGACCCACGGTATAGGTATTAGGTTGACCTGCTTGGAAAATCCCTGGACAGGAGCTTTGCGCAATACGTGGTGTAAAGCCCTCATCTGGCAGCAAAGTATAGCTACGCGTCTCGCCTGCAGCTACGTTAAGCGGCCCAACTATATTGATCCGGCCACCACTGCCATCGACCGAGGAGATCACCTCAAAGGCTTCTGCCTCCTCGACAAAGCTCAGCACGACTTCACAGCTCTCCTGTACCTGGCTCGCGGTAAAGCTAGCACCTGTTGCGCTGCCCACACAGCTTCCACCAAAAACCGGCACATAGCCTGGCTCTGGTATCGCCTCATAGGTCATACTGCCACCCTTGTTGAGCCATGTTGTACCCGGTGAGGAAATCTCACCATGGGGACCTTCGACTGTACCTATGACATCAACCACGTCAGTATTGGTGAAGCCAATCACAAACTCACAGTCTTGGGTAACGGGGCCATGCTGATAACGGTAGGGCTTGCCCGGCAACAGCTCTGCTGACTGGCAAGAGCTGCTCTCATCAATATAAGGTACATAACCCAGCTCAGGTACTATATCAAACTCTACTTGACTATCCCTGGGCACCTTCTGCGCCGGGGGGAGAATACTGCCGGCGTTGTCCGTGGAGTCCACACTGCCCTTGACTAGCCAGGCCAAGGCAAAGTTTGCAGTCGCCTTAACAGGATCATCACCTACCTGAATGATGCAAGGCGAATCGTTAAGGTTCTCGCAGCTACTATCCTCCGACCAACCGGTGAAAATGGAGTCCGGACGAGCCACCGGAGTCAAACGCAGCTCGGCGCCCGAGACGACCGCACCCGTAAGCCCTGAACTACTACAGGCAGTATTCGCATCACCACAGGCCAAGCCACCGGGCACTGCTAGTATTTGCCCAGCCCCCGTCCCGACTGCGTTAACCGAAGCAGTCACTGGAGCGCCCACAGGCAAGTTAGAACCGGCGGTGTTGTTGGCCAGATAACTGTCCGTTTTGCCAGCCTCGGTGACCTCGACCGTCGCGGCGACATTTACCGGGCCTGCAGGCTGAACCGACCCTTCAAAGGTGTAGGAAACCTCACCCTCGGGGGCTAACCCAGCAAGCGTGTAAGTGACTTTCAACCCGTCTCCCTCAGGCATACAGCTCGGGCTGCCATCTACTATCAGAGCAGTACAATCTGCACCCAAACCCAGGACATTCAGGGTCAACTCTCCTCCAGCAGGACTGTCACCGTGATTCTTGACAGTCACCGTGTAACTTGCTTGGTCACCCTGAGCATAGGAGAGCCGACCGCCATCATCGATAGTGACGCCCAGATCAACTAGCTCAATACTTGAGCCCACAATTCCAGTCTGAACCAAGGGGCCAATAAAAGGATCTACTCCTCCGGCCTCGATGAAGTAGTCACCATTATTGACTACATTTTCAGAAGCGGTCGTTGGCGCGTCATTGGGCACCGTAAAGGTCACATCAAAACTGCCACTTTCATTGATATCCACATCGCCGAGATTACAGATGATGTAATCGCCGCGAGGGGCACCATCGAAGGGTTGGTTGTTGTTATCAGGGTCTCCGACACAGTTCTCGGGCAAGCCATCATCTAAGAAAAATGCAGTCGCTACCCCGTTTCCTACAAAAGGTGCTGCCAGCTGGACTTTGCTGTCAGCTGCAACCAAGTCGCCGCTGTTAATGTAATCGTAACGATACGTTATCTGCTGGCCCGGCTGCGTAGTGCTTGGGCCACTTGCGGATACCGCCAAGTTCGGCATAAAAGCGCCTAAGGCGTCCATATAGACCACTGCGGTGTGATCCGCAGCCCCTTGACCACAGTTGGAGGCGACCACTCGGATAGTGACCTCATCACCCACATCGAGCAAGCCATTACCCGGCGCTATATCAAAGCCCTGCCAATCTGTATACAGGTAATCACCGTATTTTTTCCACGCAACGCCCGGCTGGTTAGCAAAGTTAAAGGTGTTAAACAGCTGTTTCTCGCCTTTAGTGTGATTGATGACCTCGACAAAGAAGAAAGGCTGCTGGGTATCGGGGTGATCCGGGTCGTTGATGACTGGGGCCACAGCAAAGCGAATATGCACCTTGCCATCTGCGGGGTCCACATCGGCAACTGTCATAGTGGCTTTTTGCTCAAGGGAACTGGCTTTCTTGCTGTCCTCGCCACCGATCTGCACCACATGATCGCCCCAACGCGGCGCTGACAGTTCTGGTGCATTAGGAATGGTAAAAGAGGGACCCGACAATACCTTGACCCGATTGACGTTATTGCCACCCACAATAGAGCCTTGTTTTGTCAAATTCATTTGGCCCATATTCGTCAAGGGCACGGAGGCGGTATGCGAAGTTCTTTTATAATCTTTGGTGGTCCAGTGACTTAAATCACCCGTCTGAAAGCTCCCGTTTTCGAAGCCCGCCTGCACCAAGGGGCTGGCCATCATGCCCGCCAAGGTAAAGGTGCCAAGCGCCAAGCTAATAGGGCGCCTCGGCCTTCGCATGCCTGGTACTTGTCTACTCATCCCACTGTCTCCTTATTGTTTGACGCTCGCTTTAACACAGTCCTCAAGAAGGCCTCCTCCGAAAGAACAAAACTAAAAACAAAGTGCCAAAATCGATTAATTAGCGGCACGCATTCTCCTGTGTCCACAGGAAAAAACTTTTGATTGAGCGACAAGTACTTTTGATTTAGCGGAACAATCACTAAACACTTAACTGTCCGCCAGATATCTGGGCTACGCGCCGGCAGTGGCCCGCCGGTGTTAACAGCAAGCCATGAAGCCAGAGCAAAAACTTTGATAGCTAGTGCGCAGTGCAGGTTTTATAGAAGCGCGACAAGGGCATAGCTAAGGCCTGTCACTGTCTCGAAAATTAGACGCTAACAAGCCCTTTGCTAAGTGGGAGTTTTAGTGTGGTGATTAGTGATCAGCAGAATTTAGCTGAGGCCGAGGCGCTGCATCTGGCGCACAAGATTGCCGCGGTCGAGTCCTAGGGCACGGGCAACAGCTGCGCGATTATTGCCATGTTCGCGCAAGCTCTCTGCGATAATATCCCGCTTATAATCATCTACTGCCTCGCTTAATGTCTTGCCAAGCACCGCAGGGGGCGGCAGCTCCACTTGCTCCTGCGGCTCACTCACAATTGCACCCTGCTCTAGGTGCGCCACATCCAAGCCAATCACCTGCTTAGTATCCTGCCCGGCAGTGACAGCTCGGATCATGGCGCGCGAAAGCGTATGTTCTAACTCTCTAATATTCCCCGGCCAGGCATAGCTACGCATCCAACGGTTAGCCGCTGCAGTCATACGCACGCCGCGCAAGCCCAAGCGCCGATGATTGCGCTCTAAGAAGTAGCCCGCCAGCGGCAAGATATCCTCAACCCGCTCGCGCAGAGGCGGTACCACTAAGGGATAAACGCTTAAGCGGTGATATAGATCGGCGCGAAAACGCCCCTCCGCCACCTCTATTTTTAAGTCGCGGTTAGTGGCCGCAATGACTCGCACATTGACGCGTTGATGTTGGTCACTGCCAACACGCTGAATTTCACCATTCTGTAGGGTGCGCAGTAACTTTGACTGTAACTCCAGGGGCAACTCACCCACTTCATCCAGAAATAAAGTTGCCTCATCGGCAAGCTGAAACTTACCCAGTCGATCATCTTCGGCGCCAGTAAAGGCACCTTTAACGTGCCCAAAGAGCTCACTTTCAGCCAATGATAATGGCAGCGCAGCACAGTTCACGTGCACCATAGGCTCACTTGCACGGGCAGAGTGATGATGTATTTGTTTCGCTACCAACTCTTTGCCGACCCCAGTTTCGCCTTGTATGAGCACTGTTAAATCCGAGCTAGCCACAGTTTTTATTTCTGTTAACAAACGGACCATTTCCGGGCTCTCAGCAATCATTTCAAAGCCGCTAGGGCTCGCTTGGCTGAGTTCTATCGTTTTTCTGCGCTCTAGCTTTTGCTCCAATTGATCTATCAGACTGGCGGCCCGCACCGTTGCAGAAGCAACGCCGAGAAAAGCTTCGAAAACCTCCATATCGAGGTTATCAAAAGCGTTCGGATCAAGGGTATCCAGAGTCACTACTCCCCAGGGCACTTCATCTACGAGCAGCGCCGCTCCCATACAGTCGTGAATATTCAGGTGTCCATCAGCATGCTCAATCAAACCGTCGTAGGGGTCTGGCAGCTCCGAGTCGGCAGCAAACCTCAAGCTCTTACGACTCGCTAGCAAGCGCGCCAAGCGCGGGTGATTGGCCACGGCAAAACGCCGCCCCATGACCCCCGGGCTCAAACCCTTAGTGGCCCGGGGTACTAAGGTATCGCCCTTTAACTCTAAGAGCGCAATCGCATCGCAGGGAAAGTTGCGATCAAAAGCCTCCAGTAGACGCTGGTAGCGCATCTGCTGCGGCAGAGAGCGAGATAAATCAGCCACTATGGCTGCCATGTCCACAAAAGCAGTGTTTGATGTCATTTTATCACTCATTCATGTGTTTTTGTCACTGCGCAGCAGCGTGTTAAAAAAACATCTTATCTTATTTATTTCAATCTTATCAATGATTTACGAATCTGGCATGAATCTTGATTGCTAATTGTTGGATACACCCCAAGTATGCTTATTGATAAGGAACAAGCAATGAAAAAAATGATCGCAGCCTCCCTACTGACCAGCGCGGCGCTAATCGCAAGCCCCAGCTTCGCAGAAACTGTCGAAGTAAAGCTCAATGTGGTGGAAAAAGACCTAGTGATCGACAACGCCGGCACCAAGCATCCAATGTGGACTTATAACGGCCAGGTACCCGGCCCCCTGTTACGCGTCAAGCAAGGGGACGTGATTGAATTCAGTATCACTAACGACGCCACCAATAAAAACAGTCACTCAATCGATTTCCATGCCAGTCGCTTTGATGTGCTGGACGAGTTTGAGTCGATCAAGCCAGGTCACAGCAAGGACTTCACCTTTAGCGCGGATTACCCCGGAGTATTTATCTACCACTGCGGCTCTGACTCTATGGCCGAACATATTTCTCGCGGGATGTACGGTGTGATTATTGTCGACCCCAAGGAAGGCTACAGTGAAGACTACCCCAAACCTGACCGTGAATACGTATTGGTACAGGGTGACGTTTTTGAGCCCGGCTCCTCCGCCGACCAGCGTAAAAATGGCGAAGGTTGGGTTGGCGCCATGATCAATGGCAAACAATTCCACTACGACCCCGTACACGATTCCAATGCGACTCAAACACTTGAATCAGAGCCAGGTGAGCGAGTGCGCTTCTTTTTCGTTAACGCCATGATCAATGACGCAGTGGCTTTCCACCCCATTGCTGGAATCTGGGAACAGGTTTGGGATAACGGCAACCCGAAAAACGTTTCATGGGGTCTACAAACAGTAGAAATTGCTCCGGCCCACGGCATGGTTTTGGACTTAATTAGCCCCAAAGACCGCGACACCAATAATGCCCTGGTCGACCACCGCATGAAGCACGCCCTCAATGGCGCTATCTCAGTATTGATGAATTACAAAGGCGCCAGCAAAGAAAAGGGCCACGGTGATCAAATACTACTGCGCTGAGATTCACGCCAACAGAGGAAATATGATGATGAAACAGTCAAATCTACTGGCGATAGTCACCTGCGCACTTGGGCTAGCTGCACTCAGCCCAAGTGCGATGGCTGAGCAATTACTGGAGCAACAATGTGCCTCTTGCCATGCTTTACAGGCGGAGGACTACGCATCTAGCACTGTTCAAGAGCGCGCCGAGCGCAAGGCGCCGCCACTTTACTATGCCGGTAATAAGTTCCGCCCTGAGTGGTTAGTGCAATGGCTCCAAAAGCCCGAGCGCATTCGCCCCGCTGGCTATTTTCCTGCTGCACATACTGTGCCGGGGCCCGATGGGGATGTTGTTGACAGCGATAGCCTGCCCGAGCATATAAGTCTCTCTGCAGCGGATGCAGAACTTGCCAGCGCAGCACTAATGAAACTCACGCCCTATACCGACAAGCTCGATGCCGTTGACTACGAAGTGGGCAACATCAGCTGGCGTATGGGTAATCTTAACTTCGGTAAGTTCAACGGTTGCGATGCCTGTCACCGCGATGCACCGGACTACGGCGGCCTATCAGGCCCTGAACTCTACAGCGCCTGGGATCGCCTGCAGCCGAAGTTCATCGCGTCATTTATCACTGACCCGGTGGCTTGGGATCCACACACTCTAATGCCCGCTAATGATTTAAACCAAGCAGCGGTGCAAAAGCTCAGCGACTACCTGAAAGTAAATGGGGAGGACGAATAATGCGCTATGCACTTGTTACGCTAGCTGTTAGCGCTTTGACGGCAGTCTCTGCTCACAGTTGGGCTGCTGATGCAGAAGCTGGCAAGCAGCTCTACCAAATCTACTGCACTCAATGTCACGGCATCAACGGCGATGGTAAGGGAATTAATATTCCCGATATGTCGGTCTTGCCACGGGATCATACCGATACTAGCGAAATGTCTGCCCGCAGTGATGAGGAGCTGATTAAAGCCATCAAGCACGGCGGCAAAGCAGTCAATAAATCCGTTCTAATGCCCGCTTGGGATAAGAACCTCAGCGATGAACAAGTAGACGATCTAGTGGCCTACCTGCGCCATATCTGCTGCGATAAATAGGAGTAAAAGATTATGTTGATTAAAGCCTGGCTAGCCGGGATTTTTCTGGGACTGCTCAGCCTCGGCGCCAATGCCGAACTGCGACAGTTCGAAATGACTATTGAAGAAGTCGAAGTGGAAGTAGCGCCTGGATTTAAAGCCAAGGTTTGGGGCTTCAACGGTCAAGTGCCTGGGCCCCTGCTTCACGTTAAGGAAGGGGATGATGTCGAGGTGGTCGTGCACAATAACACCACGCTCAACCACACCGTGCACTGGCACGGTGTTTATCAGACCAACTCTTGGCGCATGGACGGTGTGCCCGATGTGACCCAACTGGGAATCGAGCCAGGCGAGAGCTTCACCTACCGCTTTGTGGCCGATAAAGCCGGCAGTTTGTTCTACCACTGTCACGTCAACACCGCTGAGCATATCGACTTGCGCGGTATGTGGGGGCCGCTGATTGTCGAGCCAAAAGAGCCGATTGAGCTGGAAAAAGAAGTCACTAAAGATGCGATTATCTTTGTCTCCACATGGGCATCTGCCGTCGCTCAGGACTACGGTGAAAATGGTTTGCCCCATCGCATACTGGACTACTCTTCTGTCAATGGTAAGTCACACCCAGGTAACCAGCCTCTGCGGGTGAAAGAGGGTGATGTTCTGCGCTTGCGCTTGTTTGCACCCACGTCACCTATGTCCTTTCACCTCCATGGCCACGATGTTCTGGTTACGCATAAGGATGGTTCGCCACTGGCAAGTCCTTACTATGCTGACGTAGTTCCGGTTCAACCTGGTGAGCGTTATGACGCGATCGTCAAAATGAATAACCCTGGAATCTGGATGGTGCATGACCATATCGAAGCAAATACCACTGCGGCGGGCAAGGAGGGTGCCGGCTCGATGTTAGTGGTTGAGTACGAAGGTATCGAGAAGCCGGACTTCTATATGTGGAAAGATATTAATTATGAACCTGATTTCTACATGAGTGAGTCGCTTAAAAAGCCCTTTGGCCTGCACAATATTGAAGCTTTTAAGGGCAAAGCCGAAGAGAGTCGACGCCGGCGACGCTAAGCTCACTAAGTAAAACCCACACCAACTAGCTCAGGGGCAGTCACAAAAGTATTGTGCACTGCCCCGCTTTCTATTACATACCGGAAACAAGCAGATGAAACATCTATTCACAGCAGCTACTAGCGCTGGGCTTGCCATCGCAACTATTAGCGCTTTCACAAGTGCTAGCGCCAAGGCCCACAACAGCGACTTCACAGCATCAGCACCGCAAGCCATCCTCGCCGACACGCATGCACCGATTGGCGTGATGGGTGATCACCGTCACAAACAAGGCGAGTGGATGATGTCCTACCGTTTCATGCGTATGAGCATGAAAGGCAATTTGCGAGGCAGCAGCGATATCTCCGCTAAAGAAATTATTAACTCTCTGAACAACCCATTTCCCGGGCCTGAGAAAGTGCGCGTGGTGCCGACACGGATGACTAGCGATATGCATATGCTGGGACTGATGTACGCCCCCAGTGACCAACTTACGCTGATGGCGATGTTTAATTACTTAGACAAAGACATGCAACACAGCACTTATGCCGGCATGTCAGGCAGCGACAAGCTCGGCAAATTTAGCACCCGTAGCTCAGGCATAGGTGACACTAAAGTATCGGCACTTTGGGGGCTACTGGACCAGCCGCATGCAAAGCTACATCTCAACTTAGGGCTTAGCCTGCCCACCGGCAGTATCGATGAAACTGCCACCGCACTCGCGCCCACGGGTATGCGCATGAAAATGCGTATGCCCTATGCCATGCAATTGGGCTCAGGCACCTACGATCTGCAACCGGGGATCACCTATAATGGCTACCAGGGCCAGTGGGCTTGGGGCAGCCAGTATCTAGCAAGCCTGCGCCTGGGTGAGAACGATGAAGACTACAGCTTAGGTGACAAGCACGAGCTCAACGCCTGGGGAAGTTATCGCTATCGCGACGGCATCAGCGCTTCGCTGCGCCTCAATTATCAGTACCAAGATGAGATTGACGGTGCCGACCCCAAAATACATGCGCCAGTACAGGGCGCCAACCCCGACAACTATGGCGCTGAAACTCTCAACTTAGCACTGGGTGTCAATCTGGTAGGGCAAAGTGGCCTGATCCGTGGCCACCGATTAGCGATCGAGTATCAAGCGCCCATCTACCAGGATGTCAACGGCGTTCAGATGGACATGCAATCAATGCTCACGCTAGGCTATCAATACGCATTTTGACTCTCAGTTGTGGAGCCGCCGCATTGAAGTAAGGCGGCTCCAAACTAGCTGCTATTGCCAATCTTTTAAACTGCTTAGCCTAGAGCCTTATTTTTGGGTACAAAAGCCCGAAACACAAACCAGGCAAAGGCAAATACGCCGACCCCAAACACCACATCCCCAGGCACCCTAGCCCAAACCAGCGCATGCATAATATCGCTTTGTATCACTTCAGCAGAGCGTGCCACGCTATAACCATCGTTAATACTGATATAGGCCTGCCAGGCCCCTTGTGGCAATAGCGACAGGAAGGTCATCATGGCTAAGCCAATATTCAAGCACCAGAAGGCCGTTTTAATCAGCTTCTGATTCCACTGACTCACATCAGTCAAGCCGCGCATGCAGTAGAGCATCAGCCCCAGACCCAGCATGCCATAAACACCAAATAGCGCACCGTGAGAGTGGTTAGCTGTGGTATTAAAGCCCTGAATATAATAGAGAGCTATGGGAGTGTTGATCAAAAAGCCGAACAAACCTGCCCCTATTAAATTCCAAAACAGCACCGCGGCAAAAAACATAAAGGGCCAGTGATAAGCCTGCTGCCAATCTTCTACGCGCTCCGTCTTACCCCGGTGATAAGCCTCAAAACCGACCAGCAGCAGTGGCACTACTTCCAGTGCGGAAAGCATCGCACCCACGGCGATAACCGAAACCGGTGTGCCGCTAAAGTACAAGTGATGGAAGGTTCCTAAGACCCCACCGAATAAGAAGATAATGGTCGCCAGCAGCACCATGAAGGTCGCGGTCATCTTGCGTAGCAAGCCCATATGTACGAAAAGCAAGGAGATCAAGGCCACGGTAAAGACCTCGAAAATACCTTCAAGCCACATGTGGGCAACCCACCAGCGCCAGTACTCCATGACCGAAAGGTTGGGGTTTTGTCCCCAAAATAGACTGGGCACATAAAACAAGGCAATCGCTGCGACGGCCACCAACACGAGGTAGGTCAGTGACATCTCAATTTTATCTTTTAAGTAGGGAAGAATAGCCCGTATCACCAATACAGCCCAAATCGCCAGACCGATCGTCAGGTAGATTTGCCAAAAGCGTCCGAGATCGATGTATTCATAGCCTTGATGTCCAAACCAGAAGTTTGTTGTTAAGTTCTCCACGAAGCGATGAATAGCCGCCCACTGCCCCGCAAAAGAGCCCACAACGATTAGGACTAAACTGAAAAACAGAATGTTCACCCCTAAACGCTGAAACTTGGGGTCGCGACCAGACAGTAAAGGCCCAATATAAAGCCCCCCCGCTAGGAAGGCAGTGACTATCCAAAGCACCGCTAGCTGGGTATGCCAAGTGCGAGTAACAGCATAGGGAAAGTATTCAGCAAAAGGCAGGCCATAAAGCCCCTGCCCCTCCACCGCATAGTGTGCAGTGACGATGCCAAATAAAACCTGGGCCAGAAACATGGCGGAAATTAGCCAGAAATATTTGGCCGTAGCCCGCATCGATGGGGTAATAGTGGCAGCGCCGACAATATCTGTTCTCGCCAAGCCCTCTTCGGGGAGCATGTCATCGCGCCAAACATCATACTGGTACACGTAGAAGGCAATCAGTGCACCGGCTGCAGCCAACAACAAGATGACCGAGGCGATACTCCACATCAACATACCCGCAGTCGGGTAGTTAGCCACTAAAGGCTCATGGGGCCAGTTGCTTGTATAGGTAATATCTTTGCCGGGGCGCTCTGTACTAGCGCCCCAAGCAGTCCAAAAGTAGAAGGCCGACAGTTGGCGCGCTTCCTGCTCAGTGATCGCCCCATTGAGTGCAAATGCATAATCACGACGCAGATCCAAAGCCTCTGGCGTGCTACCCTGATACAAATCTAGATAATGCGCTTCGACCTGACGAATGGCCTGTAAACGCTCATCACTAATGGTGATGATGCCGGTGTCAGGGTCATAGGTATTGCTGCGCATTTCCTTGATCAGTGAGGCTTTGACCAGAGCGTCCAACTCAGCCTCAGTCAAACCCGCTATCTGGCGCTGCGATTTTTTAATCGCCAGCAGGGCCTTGGCCTCACGATTGAGCCAATCAGCACTCCAGTCTGGAGCCAAATAAGCACCATGGCCCCAGATTGAGCCCTGCTCCATACCGCCAATCGACTGCCAAACATTTTGCCCAGTTTCTATGTCACTCTTGCTGTAGAGCACTTCACCGGAGCTTGTTTGGATGGACTCGGGGATCGGCGGTGCCTGCTGATAAACTTCCGAACCCAGGAACAGCAAAATACCGAACATAACAACCATGCCTGAGATCAGGATGGTCCATAGCCGTTTAATACTGAAGATACTTTTGTAAGTTTCCATCCTATCTCCTAAACCAGAGCTTTTATTATGGACTGCAAAGCTAAACCTGAGCGAAGTGTCAAACTTGCAGCTATTAGCCTGCCCCAGTGGTAGCTGTTTAGCAATAGGCTGAGCGCCTCAGCTAGGCCTTTTTAGGGGCTAAAATGCAACTCGGATAAAAAGCGGACAGAGAGAAAAAAATACAAAAAGGGCCCGCTTATCAGGGAGATATAGCGGGCTAAAAATGCCGCCTGTTTCGGGGCAGAAACAGCGGCAAGGGGGCTGTATCGCAATAAAACATCGCAGCTACTTATGAAAGTAGACCGCTTTGGAGAAATAACAAGTTTTGGGGTGGAATTTTTCTCACCCCAAGTGGCTTGGCCTTAATAAAATCAGCTCAGGGCTTAATAGCCAAGACGTCGGTATGCAGCAATTGCAGGACAGACTCAGCGGTATTGCCCAGCAGCCGAGCTTTAACCCCTTTGCGACCCACAGTGCCCATCACGACAAGTTGGGCACGCACTTTAGCCGCCTCACTGGTAATCACTTTATCGACTGGGCCCCGCTTTAAGCAGAAGCTGCTCGCTGGTATTTCATGGCGCTCAGCCAACTTCTTAACTAATGGTTCGGCAGCAGCCTTTTGGTTTTTAAAGTAGGTTCCCGGATCAATCATATCCAGATCGGCCAATAAAGTAGGCACCTCAATCGCAGCAATAACGTGCAACTTGGCCTCTAAGGCATCAGCGACCTGCTTAGCTTGAGTCAATATTTTGTCGTTGAGCTTGAGCTTGTCTCTGTTACGGGTGGTCAAATCCACCGCAGCTAGGACAGGTTTAGTGCGCTGCCACTTCTCTTCGGCCACAATCAATACTGGCACCTTACTTTCGCGCAGCAACTGCCAGTCACTTGGGGTGTGGATAAGGGACTCAGTACGACGCCCCGTTTTCACCACGGCTTCGTAGCTACCGCTGTCTATGCGTTTCAGCACCCACTCGACAAGATCTTTATGCCAAACCACTTTAAGGCGGACTTTTTGACCTTTGTGCTGGAACTTTTCGATGCGCTTCTCAAGTTCACTCTCACGCTCATTCAACAGCCGCTGCTTGAATTCCGCCTGCTCTTGCGGACTCAGGTCCAAGGCTTTGAGGGAAACCCAGGAAAAAGCCACCACCTCAGCGGAGTAACCCAAGCGATGTGCTAGCTCTAAGCCTCTCGGCGTGGCAGAACAACGCTTGTCGGCGTCGGCGATAATCAGCAATTTACCCATAACTTGCCCTCGTTGTTGTGTCAAAAACAGTAATTATAGTGTTACACGCAGCTGATAACAGCCCGCTGGCATAATATCTCGAGTAACTCTGTTCTAGATAGAGCCCTATAGTGCCACAGAGCTAGCCTTAGCAAAGCCACACTTATGTATAAAACCAATAAGCCACCGCTATTGCCGCTAGGATACCAGCGGCGTCAGCAGCAAGGCCGCAAGCTAGGGCATGGCGAGCATGGCGAATACCCACCGCGCCAAAATACACGGCCAGCACATAGAAGGTGGTTTCCGTTGAGCCTTGCAGAGTGGCCGCTAGGCGACCTTGGAAAGAGTCAACGCCATAAGTGTTCATGCTATCGATCATCATGGCCCGGGCACCGGAGCCGGATAGAGGCTTCATCAAGGCAGTGGGCATCGTATCAACCCAGCGCGTGTCCCAACCAAAGGCTGCTACGCTCTGGCGCAGTGCATCCATCAATAAGTCTAAGGCACCACTGGCCCGAAAGATGCCGATTGCGACCAACATGGCGAGCAAATAGGGAATGATAGCTATCGCGGTTTCAAAACCCTGCTTGGCCCCTTCGATAAAGGTCTCATAGACATTTACTGCACGGCGCTGGGCGGCCAGCAAAAACACTATAATCAAGCTGACAATTAATAAATTACTGAGCAAGCTTGACTGACTCTGCAACTGCTCGGCACTGAGTGTGCCAAGCCAAGCGATCAATGACAAAAGGGCCGCAAAGACCAGCGCCAAGCTACCCAGCACTATGCTGTCGCTAAGGCGGATTTTTTGCACCCAAGCCGTGACCAGCAAGCCGGTCAAAGTAGAACAGGAAGTGGCAATCAAAATCGGTAAAAAAACTGCCGCGGGGTCAGGCGCACCTAGCTGCGCTCGGTACAGTAGTACCGTGACCGGAAACAAGGTGACCGATGAAGTGTTCAAAACTAAAAATAAAATCTGCGCGTTGCTAGCTGTGTTTGGGGAGGGGTTGAGCAGCTGCAGATCTTTCATCGCTTTAATGCCCAGAGGAGTGGCGGCGTTGTCGAGCCCCAGCACATTAGCGGCGAGATTTAGGGTCATTGAAGACACCGCTGGGTGACCCGCCGGCACTTCGGGCATCAAGCGCGTAAACAAAGGCGACAAAAGCCGGGCCAGTTTGTCAATTAAGCCACTGGCCTCCCCCACCGCAACAATGCCCAGCCATAGCGCCATTAAACCGATTAAACCAATCGCCAGCTCCACCGACAGGCCAGCCATTTCAAAAAGGCTCGCGACCATGCGCTGAAATACTTCAGCATCACCTCCGACCAGCCATTGATATAAGCCACTGACAAAAGCCAGAACAAAAAAGCCCAGCCAGATGCGATGTAACATTAGCGCGACTGCTCGGCAATAAACTGCTTCACCCTTGCGGCCGTAGCCTCGGGCTGCTCCAGCGGAAAAAGGTGGCCACCGGGTAGGCTGTCTAATTCGGCAGTCGGCTGCAAACGAGCCCAGCGGCGCAGGGCAGCAGCGGTCAAAATATCAGAAGTCTCGCCACGTAAACCCAGTGTGGGCAGCTTTAAACGCATTAAGCGCGGCCAGACCCAAGGTACGACGGAATAGACCGATGCCTCCCAAGCCGGCGACCAAGCTAACTCAAAGCCCTGCTCATTCGCTTTGGTGCCAGCGCGAATATAATCCCATAGCACCGCATCGCTCATCCCGGCAAAGGCTCTTTTACCGCGGTGAAAATCAAATGCTGCGGCCTGATCAGGAAACTGAGCTGGGCGCTGTAGCGTTTTGCGCACCATCGGCATATTGCGCAAGACATGTGCCGGAGAGAGTCGTAACAATAGCGCTTGCCGCGTGCTCAGAAAGACCGGGTCAAGCAAAATGAGGCCTCGGAATAACTCCGGTCTGCGCAGTGCAGCTAACATCGACACCACCGCCCCCAAAGAATGCCCCATCATCCATACCGGCCCCATGTTTTGCTGCTCCAGGGTCTCCACCAGATCTTTGGCAAACAAATGCCAATCAGCTCGCAGCGGTGCCTTATCAGCACTCCATAGTGGACGATGACGATAGCCAAGCACTTGCGAAGAAGAGCTCAGAGCCCCAAGTAATTGCCGATAACTACCGGGCGGATAACCATTGGCATGAGCAAAGACAAGAGTTTCTCCGCTGCCACCGAAGGCTTCCAAACGGTCTTTCATGATAGTTTGTCACTCCCTTTAGACCAGAAATAAGCCATCTAGCCAGTAAATACGACTGCTAATGGCAAGGCAGCCTAATAGAAAGCTAAGCAATGCAAAAGCCTTTCACCGCAGCACAGGCTGAATAGTTCTGTAACTAAGCTCAGTTTAACTGTCAACGCAGCCCTATCGCGAGTGCTATGCTTGTTATGCTCATAACAGAGCCTTACCATGTGCCCGTTTTTCCCACGATGCACACTGCTTATGTGTGTTCAATCAATGCTGCTCTGCTAGCAGCTAAAAGGGAGCTCTATTTCGTTGAGATCGATGAGCATATTGCCTTTCACGCCCGCGTACTAAAATAGTCCGCCACAACCAATTAAAGGACCCATTGCCACAGTGAGAACACTTTCCGGCTTGCGGATCGCCACGTTTTTACTACTGATGTTTTTAGTAGCCATAAACTTACGCCCCGCTCTATCGTCACTAGCTCCCGTATTAACACGTGTCCAAGACAGCCTCGGTTTATCCGCAGCCGCCATTGGCGCCTTAACCACCCTGCCCGTTTTGTGCCTGGGTCTGTTTGCGCCGCTGGCGCCACGGCTGTCGCGTTACTTAGGCATGGAGCGCACCCTCTCACTAGCGCTGCTGCTACTGGCCGTAGCGCTATTAGCCCGGGGCTACCCCCACAGTACGGCACTCTACCTCGGCACCCTGCTGTCGGGGGCCGCAATCGGTATTGGCGGAACTTTACTGCCAGCATTGGTAAAGCGAGAAGTACCCGGTAATGCCGATCTTTTGACCGGTGTTTACACTATGGCCCTGTGTTTCGGGGGCGCCTTAGGTGCAGGCTTAAGTGTGCCCCTAGCCAATGCTTTGGGCAGTTGGTATCTCGGCATTGCCAGCTGGGCCTTATTAGCAGCAGTGGCACTCCTAGCCTGGCGTATGCTTATGCCCCACCCTTGGCCAACATCAGTCAAGGTCGACAACCAGGAAAAACCACCCGGCTTATTGCGCAATGCTTTGGCTTGGCAGATCACCATTCTCATGGGAGCTCAGTCCTCCCTAGCCTATATTGTGTTTGGCTGGCTGCCCACCTTGTTGCAGCTACGCGGTATCTCCGAAGCCCAAGCCGGCCTAATGCTAGGCGTCTCAGTGCTCACCCAAATCATCTCGGCACTAGCTGCCCCCTGGATAGCTCGACTAGGCCGCGATCAACGACCCGCTTTGATCGTGCTTTTAAGCCTGACTGGCAGTGGCATGGTCCTCGCTTTAGTCGGACCACTCGAAGCACGTTGGCCAGCCATGATACTGCTAGGCCTTGGTCAAGGTGGCAGCTTCAGCTTGGCGCTCACCTTGCTGGTATTGCGCAGCGCCACACCCAATATCGCCGGGCAGCTATCAGGCATGGCGCAGGGCTTTGGCTATACCTTGGCCGCACTGGGGCCCTTTAGCGTCGGTTTGCTCTTGGACTGGGAAGTTAGCCTCAGCGGGATTAGCGTTTTGTTAGTGGCTATTCTGCTGTGCTGTATCAGCGCTGGCATTCTCGCGGGCCGGCAATTAGTGCTAGACCTCGATGAAACACAGCGCAACATCATTACACGGACGCCCAAAAGCTCAGCAGCGCAGTGAGTTAAACTGCGAAACTTAACAAGTGCATTGAAAATGCCCTACAGTAAGCTGCTTTATCACTGACCGGTATCCCGACATGAAAGAAATTGAAAGTCTCCAGCAACAACTCACTGAAATACAAGATAAAGCTGCTATTACGCAGCTGAAATACCGCTACTTTAATGCCTGCGATGCCAAGCAGCCGGAGGAGGTTTTAAGCTGTTTTGCAGCGGGAGAGGTAGATATCAACTTTGGCCATATTGGGCAGTTCAGTAGCGCAGAGGACTTTGTCGCGATCTTTGTTGAGCTCGGCTGCCATGAGCATATTGTGGATATTCACCACGCCCAGAACCCGATCATTGAACTACAGGGGCCCGACCGCGCCACCGGCTACATTGGCCTACACTTCCACAGTTTAAACACTCAAAATAAAAGCAGTACACAGCTAGCTGGGCATTACAGTGATGAGTACCGCAAAATTGATGGCCAGTGGCGCATCACTCGCAGCCACTTCAATGTGAGCTGGGTCGAGCTGCGAGACTTCTCTGGCGATGTTGACGTGGTGACCTACGCCGGCAATAAAATGCCTGGCTAGGCAGTCCATGAGCGGCAATGCCAAAGGCCGAACTTGAGAACAAGTTCGGCCTTTGCAGCTGCTGCAATTTACTACAGTTTAGACAGCTCTTTGTTGAGCTCGTACTGCCGAGAAGTGACGTAAGACTCCATTGCCTCGACCCGCTGCAGGGCTGCATCAAGACGCTCGCGAGCGCGCTGCAAGCGAACACTGCCCGGCTCACTGTACTGGAATACTTTGCGTGGTCGGTAACTGTGATAACGCTCGTCATACTCCATTTCTACCTGGGGATCATCCAGCGGATTTGCGATTGCTGAACCATCATCGCCCCAGTGACTCGCCGGCCGGGGCGCCAACAATAACCAAGCACCAAGATAGGCCCAGAGAGCGAGTGTACCGGTGAATAGAAATGCAGCGACCCACAGCAGCCGCACTACCCAGTGTGCCACGTCTAAGTAATCGGCAAGTCCTGCTGCCACACCAGCCACTCGACTGCGGCGAGTATTGCGATAGAGGTTCATGCCCCAGCCGGCGCTTTTACGCAGGCGAAACTTAGCGCGGCGCGGCTGTTGACCGTAGTCGTTTGTAGCGTAGGGACCTGATCGCTGACCCTGCTGATTTCGATGAGCCATGTATTACTCCTTATACCGTGCTTCACGGCTAGTCTGTGCACGCCACTGTGGATGCTCAACATCCAAAATAGATTCCAGCGTGCCAATCCTTTCACTCAGTTTATCGACCGTCTCAAGCATCTGTTCTATCGACTCCCGGTCATCAGTGCTAAGCCCACGTGATGAACGATTCACACTGCGGTAATGCATCGTTATCCAGATCGGCGCCACGACCAACATGAACAAAATGGTGGGGACAAACATGAATTGCCAAAATTCCATTCGCTTCTTCCTTAGGCTGCCTGGGCTTTAAGCCGGCGGCCAGCATCTTTAGTTAGCGCAAGTCACTTAGGCTTTTTCCGAAGCCGCTTTGCCAGCTTGCCCGCTCAGCTCATTTTTCAGACGCTGTAATTCATCGCTGATGCGCTCATCTTCCTGTAAGGCATCAATTTCGGCAGCTAGATCCGGCGGTACATCCCGCCCTATATCCATCGACTCCAACTGGCTCTCCAGTGTATCCATTCTGCGTTCAAAGTGCTCAAAGCGAGAAAATGCTTTATCAAGTGCATCTCGCTGCATTTGGCGCTTCACCTTGATCCGCGATTCCACTGTCTGACTGCGCATGATCAAAGCCTGTTGCTTCGCTTTGGCATCATCCAGTTTATGCTGTAACTGCGCCACCTCATCGCCAAGGTGGACAATGTGCTCATCCAGAGCTTTGAGCTCAACATCCACTAGACTCAGCTCTTCTTCGATGACGTGCTTCTCTTGCAGTGCAGCGCGAGCTAAATCCTCGCGGCCCTTGGCGAGAGCTAAACGGGCTTTTTGCTCCCAGCTGTCGACTTCCAGCTGTAGCTGCTCAGAGCGACGTAGAGCGGCCTTTCGGTCGGCCAACACACGCGCTGAAGAACTGCGCACTTCCACCAGCGTATCTTCCATTTCCTGAATAATCAGGCGGATCATCTTTTGCGGGTCTTCAGCGGAATCCAGCATGGAATTAATGTTTGAGTTAATGATGTCACTCATTCGGGAAAAAATACCCATTGTGTTTCTCCTTGGTCGGGCCCGATGTCGCTCAGCAGCCATTCAACTGTTGAGCAGCACAGTGCATTTGCGAACTGTCACTAGGACCTAGCTGTTACAGAAATCGTGCCAAGTTTTAATTATTCTTATAATTCAACAACTTAATGGAATTTATCGAAAGAGACTAAAGCTTAAAGCTTGATTTTAGGCTTTCTTAACCTAATAGTAGGCAAAATAAACCACAGGAAGGTTAATATAACCTATATGCCTACACCAGCGAGTATTATCGGCAACTCTGCCGCCCTAGCTTTAGCCCTAGAGCATGTTTCTCTGCTCGCGCCCATCAACCGACCGGTCTTGGTGCTTGGCGAGCGCGGTACGGGCAAGGAACTGATTGCCCAGCGCCTGCACTTTCTCTCGCCACGCTGGGACCAAGCGCTGATTAAGGTTAACTGTGCTGCGATGGCAGAAACACTACTAGAATCGGAGTTATTCGGTCATGAACCCGGGGCCTTTACCGGCGCCACCCGCGTACAAAAAGGCCGCTTTGAGCGCGCTGACGGTGGCAGTTTATTTCTCGATGAACTGGGCAGCATGTCACTGCGCCTGCAGGAGAAGCTGCTGCGACTCGTAGAGTACGGTGAATTCGAACGCCTCGGTGGTCAAGAGACACTGCGGGTGGATGTACGTGTCATCGCCGCAACCAACGCCGATCTGCCAAACCTCGCTCAAGAGGGTAAATTTCGCGCCGATTTATTAGATCGCCTCAGCTTTGATGTCGTCCATTTACCATCCCTGCAACAACGCCCTGAAGATATCCCACAACTGGCGGAACACTTTGCTATGCAAATGTGCTCGGAACTGGGTTGGCAATGGTTTCCCGGCTTTTCTCGCGAAGCCATGCAAGCCCTGCAAAGCTATTCATGGCCGGGCAATATTCGTGAGCTTAAAAATGCGGTGGAGCGCTCCCTCCACCGCTGGGGCGACCCCGAGTCAGAGCTGGCAGAGGTGGTCATAGACCCCTTTGTATCGCCCTACTCAAAAACAGTGAAAAAACCAGAGAGCACTGAACAAGCAGCGCTAGAGGACAGCAGTGAGCCGACCATGGATTTTGCCAGTAAAATCGCGACGATAGAAAAGCAACTGCTGCAGCAAGCCTTGAATGAGCACGGACATAATCAACGACAAACCGCAGAAGCTCTGGGACTGAGTTATGACCAACTGCGCGGCCTCGTGCGCAAATACCAACTCGGCGGTAGCCGCCGCAAGCCTTAGTACTAAGCTCCTGCAGGAGAGGAAAGCTAGCCCCACAACCCTCCTCAGTCTATGCTAGGTTTAATAGCCAGCCCCTAGCACCTTAAAAAAACAAAGGATCTCGCATGAAGCTGCCATTGACCGACCCCAGTCTATTGAAGACCCGCGCCTACATCGATGGTAAATGGCTCGACGCTAATAATGGCGCCACCTTTAGCGTCAGCAACCCCGTAAACGGTGAAGAGATCGCCAAGGTCGCTAAAGTCGGCGCCGCCGAAACAGCTCAGGCCATTGCCGCCGCCGAGCGAGCGATGCTTGAGTGGCAAGCCCGCCCTGCCAAATCCCGCGCGCAGATCCTGCGTCGCTGGTTTGACCTAATGATGGACAATCAAGAAGACCTAGCCATTATCATGACCGCAGAGCAAGGCAAGGTCCTGCAAGAGTCCCGCGGCGAAGTCGCCTACGGCGCAGCCTTTATGGAGTGGTTTGGCGAACAAGCCAAGCGCATTGACGGCGATGTGATTGCGGCGCCCTCCAGCGACAAACGTATCGTGTGTATCAAGCAAGCTGTTGGCGTGGTCGCTGCCATTACCCCCTGGAACTTCCCCAATGCGATGATCGCTCGCAAGGCTGCTCCCGCCCTTGCTGCGGGTTGCAGCATCGTCATCAAACCGGCCAGCGAAACGCCGCTATCGGCCTTCGCTATGGCCGAGCTAGCCGAGCGCGCGGGCGTGCCAGCAGGCGTGATTAATGTAGTAGCCGGTAGCGCAGCTGAGATCGGCGGCGAAATGACCAGCAACCCCACTGTACGCAAACTGACTTTCACCGGTTCTACGCCGGTAGGCAAAATGTTACAAGCTCAATGTGCCGAAACCATGAAAAAAACCTCCATGGAGCTCGGCGGCAACGCACCTTTCATCGTCTTTGAAGATGCGGACTTAGATGCTGCCGTTGAAGGCGCACTAATCTCAAAATACCGCAATAGCGGACAGACATGTGTTTGCTCTAATCGCCTATTCGTACAGGACTCAATCTACCAGAGCTTTGTCGAAAAGCTGGTTAAAGCCACCGCTAAACTAAAAGTCGGAGACGGTCTCACAGAAGGCATTAACATCGGCCCACTAGTCAATAGCAAAGCAGTCGCCGATGTCGACGCTTTGGTTCAGGCTTCTGTTTCCGCCGGAGCGAAAGTGGCCCTAGGTGGTGGAGTACATGAACTTGGCGGCTGTTTTTACCAGCCCACCATCCTGACTGAAGTGACGCCAGAGATGGCGGTATTTCGCAATGAAATTTTTGGCCCGGTGGCCCCAGTGCTGCGTTTCTCAGACGAAGCAGAGGTCATTGCCATGGCTAACGATACCAAGTTTGGCTTGGCCTCGTATTTTTATACCCGCGATATAGGCCGCGTGTGGCGTGTTGCCGAAGCCTTGGAGTTTGGCATTGTCGGCATCAACGAAGGCATTATTTCAAATGAAATGGCGCCATTTGGTGGCATCAAGGAATCCGGTAGTGGCCGCGAAGGTTCCAAGTACGGCATTGACGAATATGTTGAAATTAAATACATACTGATGGGCGGCCTTGAGCGCTAGCTCAGCATCCCGCTGGAGAGCCTTATGTCAGATCTAAATCTTGAGCACTGGTGGCAGCCCTTTACCAATGTGCGGGCATTCCGTGAGCAACCGCGCATCTTCAGTCGCGCCGCGGGCAGCTTTTTATACCGTGACGATGGCCAGGACGTACTGGATATAACCGCCGGTCTGTGGTGCTGTAACCTTGGTCACGGGCGCCGTGAAATTGCCGATGCGGTGCAACAGCAACTGATGGAGCTCGATTATGCACCGCCCTTCCAATTTGGCACAGCGCCGGCTTTTCGCTTTGCCGAGCGCTTGGTCAAACACTGCCCCGATGGTATCGGCCGGGTGTTCTTTACCAACTCAGGTTCTGAAGCGGTCGACACTGCTTTAAAAATTGCCTACTCCTATCAACACGCCCGAGGCAAAGCTGAGAAGCGCCGCTTTATTTCTCGTCAACAGGGCTATCACGGGGTCAACGTGGGCGGCACTTCGCTACAGGGCCTGCCCAACAATCGCCAGGGTTTCCCAGTCTTAGCGGAGGTCGATTTTCTACCCGGGCTATTAGATATCGAGCGCAATGCCTTTAGCCGCGGCTGCCCCAAATTCGGCACCCAAGAGATGCTTAAAAGCTTTGAAGAAATTGTCGCAGTTCGCGGCGCAGACAAAATCTGCGCGGTGATTATCGAACCTATCTCAGGGGCTGGGGGTATGCTGCCGCCGCCTATCGACTACCTCAAAACAATCCGTGAGCTCTGTGATAAACACGATATTCTGTTAATTTTTGACGAAGTCATTACCGGCTTCGGCCGTACCGGCTCAGCCTTTGCAGCTAATGAGTTTGGCGTCACCCCCGACATGATCACCGCAGCGAAGGCCATCAATGGTGGCACTGTACCGATGGGTGCCGTCTTGCTAAAAGACAGCATTCAGCAGGTTATTTTCGATCATGCCTCCACTAGCGCCCCGGAGTTTTTCCACGGCAATACCTACGCCGGCTCACCGGTAGCTGCGGCGGCAGGTCTGGCGGCCTTGGATATCTATGAGTCTGAACAACTATTCACTTGCGGCAGTGGCGCCAAAGGACAGTACTGGGCCGATACTCTGCATGCCATGTCCGACCTGCCGCAGGTCATTGATATTCGAAACTACGGTTTACTTGGGGCGGTGAGTTTTGATCACGCTGAACTCCCCGAGAAAACACTGGGACCAAAGATCCACCAGCGCTGTCTAGATAACGGGCTGTTGTGCCGCGCAGTGGGTGACCACATGGTTATGTCGCCACCGCTATCGATCACTGAGCAAGAAATTGATCTTTTTGCCGAGCGCTTCCGCCGCAGCGTGAAGCAAGTACTAGCTACAGGGCCTTAACCTTTTCCACACCGCAACGGGCACAGCGATAACGGGTCACTAATCGGCCCTGCTTCACATCAAACTGCTTGGCCTTATCAACTAACCATTTGTGGTGATTGTGGCGGCACAGGACTTTGCCTTTGTGCTTTTCTTGGGCGCTCGGTTTTTTAAAAGGAACAACCTTGCTCATTGCAGCTCCGCCTAGAGAATCAGGGCACGATCCAAAGCACGCTGCCAACTGCTGACTCGCTGACGCCGCTGCTGGGGTTTCATCTTGACCCGAAACTCCGCATCAGACTGCCAAATTTTGCGGATGTCAGCCGGCTTCTGCCACAAACCCACACCAAGGCCAGCCAGATAACAGGCACCGGCCACGGTGGTTTCAACAACCTGTGGGCGAATCAGTTTGCGGCCCAAAACATCAGCCTGAATCTGCATCAACAAATCGTTAGCCGATGCCCCGCCATCCACCCGCAGGGGTTTCATACGCTTGCCGAGGTCTCGCTCCATCGCTAACAAGATGTCAGCGTTTTGCAAAGCCATGGCATCCAGTGTTGCCCGTGCGATATGTGCCCGACCGCTGCCTCGGGTCAGGCCGCAGATTACCCCTCTGGCCTCAGGGGCCCAGTGCGGGGCACCCAATCCCGTCAGCGCAGGGACAAACTCAACACCACCGTGGTCATCCACCTGTCGCGCCAGTGTTTCCACCTCGGCCGAGCGACGAATAATCTGCAACTCATCGCGCAGCCACTGCACTGCCGCCCCGCAGACAAAGGCACCACCCTCCAGGGCATAAACTGGCTTTTTGGAACCGAGCTGCCAAGCCACTGTGGTGAGAAGCCCCGAGTGAGAGTCCAAGGGCTCTGTGCCAGTATTCATTAGGATGAAAGAGCCAGTACCAAAAGTACATTTGGCATCGCCTGGGGTAAAACAAGCCTGACCAAATAGTGCAGCCTGCTGATCGCCTGCAACACCGGCAATCGGAATGCCATCAGGTAAACCCTTGATCCCTTGGGTGGTGGCTAATACGCCACTCGAGGGCACGATTTCCGGCAAAATATCTCTGGGAACATCAAACAGCTCTAACAGCTCATTATCCCAATCCAAAGTGGCGAGATTCATTAACGAGGTGCGCGAAGCGTTGGATACATCACTGACGTGGCGCTGACCGCCGCTGAGCTGCCAAATAAGGTAACTGTCGACTGTACCGCCGGCTACCCTACCCGCATTTAAGGCTGTCTTGATGCCTTTGGTATTGCGCAGTAACCAGCGAAATTTACTGGCGGAAAAATAAGGGTCAAGCACAAGCCCAGACTTGCGCTTAACCATTTTTTCATGACCGTCGGACTTGAGTTTTTCGCAGAACTCAGTGGTCCGTCGGCACTGCCAAACAATGGCCTTATTTAAGGCCTCGCCACTACGGCGATCCCAGAGCAGCGTGGTTTCACGCTGGTTGGTGATGCCAATCGCAGCGATATCTGTAGGCTTACATAGTCCCTTGCGCAAGATGCTAGCGATACCTTTTTTTACCGACTTCCAGATATCAGCTGCCTCATGCTCTACCCAGCCAGGTTGCGGGTAGTGCTGCGGGAACTCGTTATTAACGCTAGCGCATAAACGGCCCTGATCATCCATCAGGGCAACGGTGCTACCCGTAGTACCCTGATCAATTGCGAGGACATAACTAGCCATAACTTAGAGGCCGTAGCCTTCTACTGCTTTGATTTCAAGGAAGTCATTAAAGCCATGATGACCCCACTCGCGACCATTGCCCGACTGCTTAAAGCCACCAAAAGGTACATCGTAGCCACCCTTTGCGCCATTGATATGAATATTACCTGCGCGAATACGCGAAGCGACTTCACGGGCGTGCTCGATGTTTTCGCTCTGCACATAGCCGGCCAAGCCATAGGGTGTGTCATTGGCGATGCGAATAGCCTCTTCTTCCGTCGTATAAGGAATCATGACTAATACTGGGCCAAAAATTTCTTCGCGGGCTATGGTCATCTCGTTATTAGCCTGCGAGAACACCGTGGGGCGTACAAAGTAGCCTTTTTCCAAGCCCTCTGGACGACCGGGACCGCCAACAACCAACTTGGCACCCTCTGCAATACCTTTTTCAATCAGGCCCTGAATCTTATTGAACTGCACTTCAGAGACCACTGGCCCCATGGTGGTGTTTTCGTCTTGGGGGTCACCAGTTACAACATTGGCCGTCACTGCCTTAGCAATTTCTTCGGCTTGCTCGAGCTTATCGGCTGGTACGAGCATGCGCGAGGGCGCATTACAGGACTGTCCAGAGTTGTTGTACATGTGCATCACACCACGGGTAACCGCCTCTTCTAAATTGGCATCAGAAAGAATGATGTTAGGCGACTTACCGCCAAGCTCTTGCGTTACACGCTTAACAGTAGGCGCTGCATTTTGCGCAACTAGGCTGCCAGCGCGAGTAGAGCCGGTGAAGGACATCATATCGACGTCAGGGTGCTTACTGAGCGCGGTGCCGACACCGGGGCCGTCGCCGTTTATCATATTGAATACACCGGCGGGCACTCCGGCTTCATCCATGATTTGGCTCCAAATATAACCGGATAGCGGCGCCACCTCACTGGGCTTTAATATCATGGTGCAGCCAACCGCTAAGGCGGGCGCCACCTTGCAGCCAATTTGGTTCACTGGCCAGTTCCAAGGGGTAATCAGTCCACAGACGCCGATCGGTTCTTTAAACACTCGGTGTTCTCCGAGATCTTCTTCGAACTCAAAAGTGCGCAAAACTTTAAGCGCCTCTTGCAGATGTCCAAGTCCCGCGTGAGCTTGGGCAGTCACTGCCAGCGTTTTAGGTGCGCCCATTTCTTCGCTGATAGCAGCGGCGATGTCGTTGTAGCGCTTTTCATAGGCCGCAACGCAGGACTCCAGCAATTCAATCCGCTCAGCAACAGAGCTGCGCCCATAGCTCTCAAAGGCTTTGCGAGCAGCAGCGACGGCTTTATCTACATCCGCTTCGCTACCAATACTAATCGTGGCACAAACAGTTTCAGTGGCAGGGTTAATCACCTCGAGACTGCGCGGACTAATCGGATCAACCCATTTGCCATCAATATAAAACTGAGTGTAATTACGCATCATTATTCTCCGTGTATGCTATGTAAAAGGGCACAGTGTAGCACCCAGAAAGTCTGTGACTACTATTTACAAAGATAATCAGCCCTAAACTAAAGCGTGGGCTAGCCTAATGGACCCTATTAGAACAAGACTAGCAGTGGCAACTAAAAAAAATCACTCGTTGAATATGACGGCGAGCTTGAGCACACTTTTGTCAGGTAAATGATAACTAGCCCCAAGTGGAGATCAGCCAATGGATAATGAAGAATTGAGTTTATTTCGCGATATGGCCCGTCGAGCCTTCGAGCAAGAGATCGCAGCACATTTTGAGCAGTGGGAAGAACAACACCTTGTACCCCGGACGCTGTGGAACACTTTGGGAGCTGCGGGCCTGCTCTGCCCCGATGTAGACGAAGAATATGGCGGCGCTGGAACTACTGCTCGGGTCACCCTCGCGTTGATCGAAGAACTTTCGCGCATGGGCTTTGGCGGCATAGCCTCAGGTTTTGGCATCCACTCCAACATCGTCGCCCCCTATATCAAACGCCACGGCACTGAGCAGCAGAAACAACAGTGGCTGGGCAAGATGGTAAGCGGTGAAGTGGTCGGCGCACTGGCTATGACTGAGCCAGGAGCAGGTTCCGACGTTCAAGCCATACGCAGCTCGGCGCGGCGCGATGGTGACGAGTGGGTATTGAATGGCTCCAAAATATTCATTACCAATGGTATTCACGCCGACCTCGTTATTGTCGCCGCAATAACCGATCCCGGCAAAGGCGCCAAGGGCACTTCATTATTTTTAGTAGACACCAGCCTGCCCGGTTTTGAGAGGGGTAAGAAGATCGAAAAAATTGGCCAGCACAGCTCCGATACCGCAGAGTTATTTTTCCAGGATGTAAGACTGCCAGCCGATGCCTTATTGGGCGAAGAGAATCGCGGCTTTGTCATCATGATGGAAGAATTGCCCCGCGAACGCCTAGGTATCGCAGCCCAAGCGATCGCCTCTGCAGAAGGCGCTATGGCGCTAACTGTCGACTATGTCATGGAGCGCAAAGCTTTCGGCCAAGCGATAGCGAGCTTCCAAAACACCCGCTTCAAGCTGGCTGATGTGCGCACCGAAATCGCTCTTAACCGAGCGCTCTACGAGCAGTGTGCTGCTGAGTACACCAGGGGCGAATTAAGCGCAGATAAAGCGGCGATGCTAAAACTTGCTTCCTGTGAAATGCAGTGCAAAACAATTGATGAATGCCTGCAGCTCTTCGGCGGCTACGGCTACACCACCGAGTATCCAATCTCTCGCTTTTATACCGATGCTCGCATTCAGCGCATCTACGGCGGCACATCTGAAATCATGCGTGAGCTAGTCGCACGCTCAATACTCGGCCGCTAAAAAAGCTCAGCCCGAGGCGGCGGCAGCGGGCTAAGACGAAACCCCTTGGACATCGCCCACGAGTCCGAGGTAGACCAAGACGCTAAAGCCAAGGGTAACTGTGATGCTAGATAGCAGTGTACTTAGCACGATGACATTAGCCGCTGATGTAGCATTACCCTTGGCCGCCACTACCATCACAAAACTGGCAGCTGCCACTGGCGCACTGAGCAACAAAAAGATTACCCCTAGGGCCTGCCCTTCCACAGCTAAAAGTAGTGCCACCGCAAGTCCTAGCGCCGGCGCTACACAGAGCCGCCAAGCCGTTGCCTCCCAAGCCAAGCGACCGAGACGATGCAGGGTGTTGAGCTGTATTGAAGCACCAATAGCAACAAGTGTCATAGGCAAGAAATAGGTCGACAACCAGCCTGCCGTATCGCCCACCAAAGCGGGCAGGGGCAGTTTTAACAAAGCGACAAAAACCCCTAAAAGAATGCCAATTAACAGCGGGTTTCGCGCCATACCAATCAGTATCCGGCCAATGGAGTGATTGGCCTCATGTGTTAAGGACAGCACCCACACAGCCAAAATATTGTACAGCGCGGTCATCACTGCAACTGGCAGTGCAGCTAGAGCCACACCACTATCACCGTAGGCGGCGTGACAGAGCGCGATACCGACAATGGCCAAATTGGATCGGAAAGCCGCCTGCACGAAGACACCTGCGTCTTGGCGAGGAAAGCGTCGCAAATAGGCATACAGAGCACTGCAAGACAGCGTTGTTAAGGTGGCTAACACACCAGCCAAGAGATAGCTGGCGCCAAATACCTTGCTGTAATCTACTGTCGCTGCACTACTGAATAATAGAATGGGGATGCCGACGGTAAAGGCAAAACCTGAGAAGCGGTCGATATAGCGCTGCCCGAGTAATCCGACACGGCGCAGCAACACACCCAGCAGTACCCAAGCAAAGGTGGGACCACTGACCGACAATGAAGTAAAGATGAGTGCTAGCGGCTCAGACATTGCCAACACAAAATATTAATAAAACGACGCAAGCGATTATGCCAACTCCTGCAGCGTATCAGTCAGGGCTGATAGCAGGCTATCAATCTCCGCTTGCTCAACGATAAAAGGCAAGCCTATTTGCAGCGTGTCGCCGCCATAGCGCAGATAAAAACCCTTTTCCCACATGCGCATGGCCACTTCAAAGGGGCGCAGAGCTGGCTCGCCGGGATAGGGCTGTAATTGCAGAGCCCCAGCGAATCCAAAATTGCGAATATCCGTCACATAAGGCGCCGTGTGTAACTCGTGCAAAGCCTGCTCAAAGTACGGCGCCAGTTGTGCCACCCGCTGCGGCAATTGCTCCTGCTCCAAAATACTTAAGTTGGCAAGCGCCGCCGCGCAGGCCACTGGGTGGGCCGAATAAGTGTAGCCATGCGGAAACTCCAACATATAGTCCGCTCCGCCCTGAGCCATAAAAGTCTGATAAATATCTGACTTGGCAATCACCGCGCCCATGGGTATCGCGCCATTGGTGAGCTGCTTGGCTACATTCATGATATCGGGCACCACGCCAAAAGCCTCGGCGCCGCTCATGGCGCCACAGCGGCCAAAAGCAGTAATCACTTCATCGAAGATCAGTAAAATATCCTGTGCATCGCAGATCTCACGCAAGCGCTGCAAATAGCCCACAGGGGGCGGAATCACCCCTGCTGAGCCCGCCATCGGCTCGACAATTACCGCAGCGATGTTAGAGGCATCGTGCAGTGCAATGAGCTCTAACAAGTCATCGGCTAGATCAGCGCCCTTCACAGGCATCCCTTTAGAGAAAGCATTCTCGGCCAATAAAGTGTGGGCTAAATGCTCCACCTCGAGGCCTTGACCAAAGAGCTTGCGATTAGCAGCGATACCGCCGACCGCCATGCCACCAAAATTAACCCCGTGATAGCCCTTACTGCGCCCTATTAATTTGGTCTTAGTCGGCTGCCCCTTTAGTCGCCAGTACGCTCGGGCCATTTTTAATGCGGTATCGGCACACTCAGAACCGGAGTTAGTAAAAAACACATAATCTAAACCCTCTGGCGTCAGGGCTTTGATTTTATTCGCCAACTCGAAAGCACTTGGATGACCAAACTGAAAAGCCGGGGCATAATCCAAAGTCTGCAATTGCTGCGTCACGGCAGCAGTGATCTCTGGGCGGTTATGACCCGCACCGCTGCACCATAGCCCCGACAAGCCATCAAAAACTCGGCGCCCGCGATCATCAATAAAGTAACAGCCATCGGCAGCTACAATCATCCGCGGATCCCGCTTAAACTGGCGATTGCCCGTGTAAGGCATCCAGTGAGCGTCCAAGAACTCTTGGCTATAGCGCTGGGACTGCTGGGGCATATGGCTCATATCTAGACTCACAAAATCGAAAAGCTCAAAGCATTCTAGAGTACAGCCGCAATTTCACCAATCAATCCCTGCCCAATACTCCGCGATACTCAGCCATCCAAGTGGCCGTCCTGTTGCCAAGCTGGTGAATTGGCTATGATTCGCCCTTGCTAATTTTTATCACCATGCCAATCAATCCTGAAGGGAAGCTATCATGCTGATCAGAATACTAAGCTGTATGGCACTATTACTCTGCGCCGCTCCACTATCTGCCCATGAGGCAGCTGATATCGCCGGCGGCTTTAGCAGTGGCTTTATGCACCCTATTCTTGGCTGGGACCATGTTGCCGCGATGGTGGCCGTCGGGCTCTGGGGGGCTATATTGAAAAATCCGGCACTCTGGATACTGCCTATTACCTTCCCTCTGGTCATGGCTGTCGGCGGAGCTCTGGGCCTTGCTGGGATACCTTTAGCGGGCGTTGAAGTTGGCATTGCAGCATCTGCACTGGTACTGGGTGTAGCTGTATTAACAGCCCTGCGCCCTGCCCTTTGGCTCGCGGCGATTGTAGTCGGCTGCTTTGCCATTTTCCACGGTCACGCGCACGGTAGCGAACTGCCTCAGGCGGCTAACCCTTTGGCCTATAGCTTGGGCTTTGTCATTGCCACTGGTCTACTGCACCTAGCCGGCATAGCCTTTGGTCTGCTGACTAAATGGCAGCTTGGCCAGGCCCTCGTGAGAGCCGGTGGCGCCATCATCGCCATTGCCGGCGCTTGGTTTTTAATCCAAGCCTGGTAGTGAGCATGCGCAGCTTTCTGCTACTTGTCGGCCTCAGTTTGCCCCAGATCGCTTGGTCTCACAGCCCAATAGCTGGTATCGGCCAATTCTACGGCGGCCTGCTGCACCCTCTGATGGTGCCGGCACATGCCTTGGCGCTCACAGTTTTTGCCCTACTAATAGGTCAAAGTGGCATCCGGGCCATGCGCCTAGGCTATCCGCCTTTCATGCTGTGCTTGGCTGTCGGACTGGTACTAGCAGGTTTTGACATCAGCTTAGGGCTTAACAGTGAGCAAGGCTTATTAGTCATTGCTTTGTTGTGCGCCGCATTAGTGGCCTTGCAGTGGCGACCGCCACTGAGCCTGTTTGCTGTGCTGGGCACAGGCCTAGGAGTGCTTATTGGCGCTGACTCTGGGGTACAGGGACTGTCGAGACAAGAAACTTTCGCAGCTTTGCTTGGCTGCTGGCTAGGCGCGACAATCGCGCTAATTGTGGTGGCCGGTGTGGTAGAGCTGCTTCAGAGACCTTGGCAGCGTATTGGGGTCAGGGTGATCGGCTCATGGGGGGTCGCCAGCTCAGTACTAGTACTGGCGCTGACGACCCTGAGAACTTAATCCTGGTACTGGTTAATGGACTTCGCCGCTTGATAAGCAAAGGTCATCGCGGGCCCCAGTGTTGAACCCGGTCCGGGGTAACATGGCAGGGTCGGTGCACTGCAGTTGCCAATCGCATATAGGCCCTCAATTACTGAGCCATCTTCGTGCATCACTTGAGCATCAGCAGTGATTACCATGCCACCTTGGGTGCCAAAATCACCCGGATCTACACGGATAGCGTAGTAAGGCGGCTTGTTGATAGACGCCAAACAGGGGTTTGGTTCAAAGCGCGGGTCACCGTAGTAGCGATCATAAGCTGAGTCGCCACGCTGGTAGTCTGTATCCACACCGGTGCGGGCAAACTCATTCATTTTGTCGACGGTGTTTTGCAGGCCAACAGGGTCCACATTAATCTTCTGCGCCAGCTCAGCTACGGTGTCAGCTTTAGCAAAGAAACCCTCGGACTCGTAGCGCCCTGGCAACAGCCAGTCTGGGCGGAATTTGCTGTTATACAGCGGCCCAACGAAATAGCGTGCCCGGAAGCTGGCATCAAATATCTGCCAGGAAGGGTTACAGGGATACTCATCGCTGTGCTTGCGGAAAGTTTCTTGCTGGAAAGCCATGTAGTTCTGGGATTCATTACCAAAACGCTCACCGGCTGGGTTGACCACCGCTGAGCCCGGATAGGATTTTTCCATGATGCTTAAGCGAGGAATCTCTTCGCCTGGCACAGACAAAGTATTACACCACCAGGCCTCGTCCAGGCGGTGCATCTTGGCCCCTAAGCGCATCCCTTCTAGGATGGCATCACCGGTATTATCCAGCGAGCCCGCGCTCCAGCGATGGTCTGTGGGCTTGGGCAGATACTTCTCGCGCATCTCTTGGTTGTGCTCAAAACCACCGGCTGCCAATATCACAGCCTTGCGCGCCTGAATGCGCAAGGGCTGGCCATTTCGAGTGACTTCTACACCCACGACTTTGCCATCTTCATCGACAAGCTTGGTCATTGGGGTGTTAAGCCACAGCGGAATATCGCGATCCTGCATCGAGGCCCTTAAGCGAGCGACACCGGCACAACCGGTGGCTAGACGGCGGTGATACTTGTCTTTGAGGCGCCAAGGGATGTCCAGCAAGTAATCGAAGACCAGTTTGGCGGCAGTCTTCCACCAACCGGGCTGCTGCCCTATCAGCAGGGCTGCCTCCACTTGGGTGATACCGATTAGACCACCTAGGTGCATCATAGGGTGAGTCCGACGCAGTCGTCGCCACTCTTCACCCAGCTTATCAGCGGCAAAAACCTCGGGCTCCATAGAGCGGTGACCAACACGGGCCCCTTCGAGGTTAGTGTAATAATCAGGATAGTGTTCCAAAGATACATAGCGCACTTGGGTGCGCTCATGTAGGAAGTCGACCATTTTCGGCCCGTTCTCAAGAAAGGCCTGCAATTGATATTCGGGGACTTCTTCTTCAGTAATCAACTGACGGAGATACTTATGCGCATCTTCAATAGAGTCCTGCGCGCCCTCCGCCTTGGCATAGCGGTTGCAGGGTATCCACACGCCGCCTCCAGAAATAGAGCTGGTGCCGCCGTATAAATCGGACTTTTCAATCACCAAGACATCGCGCGTGCCCATCTCATAGTTGCACAGCGCGGCTGTTAGCCCGCCATTTCCGGAACCGACTACTACCACATCGAAACTATAATCCCACTGTTGCGCTGTGCTCATGTAACACCTCTACTAGATTAATAAGGCCATGGTATCCTAGTCGCTGCCCTTTTCCGCGGGCTTGAGGCCGCGAAAGAGGCTTAGGTTTAATAAATTGTCCGCTATTGACACCTAAGTCCAACAGTTGCCACTTAAATTGGCAATATATCGCTCTTGCCTTAGATCGACAGCACTAGCTAAGATGCGCAGTTAATTACTTAGCAGCAACAAAGGAATCCGATATGCGCTCATTCATTCGCCGCACGCTGGTCGCCTCAGCGACCATCGCCAGCATCGCCCTGACTCCTGTGGCACTTTCTCACCTCGACGACAAAGAGCCAATGCAGTCCTACCGGCAGTCTTTCTTCACCTTAGTAGCGCTTAACTTTGGCCCTATCGGCGCCATGGTTAAAGGGGACATGCCCTGGGACGACACCAAGATGAAGGCTTACGCTCAGGATTTCGCAGCACTGACAGAGCTGGATTTATTGCGCGGTTTCGCACCGGGCACAGACAAGGGCACCACACGTGCTAAGCCGGAAATCTGGGAAAACAGCGAAGATTTTGCTAAAAAGTTTGCCGACTTACAGGCCGCGGCTCAGAACTTAAACGAAGTCGTCAACAGTGGCGCTGAGCGCAAAGCGATTGCTCAAGCGGTGGGCGCTGCAGGACAAAGCTGCAAAGCTTGCCACGACGATTACAAAGCGAAAAATTATCTCTACTAAGCCCAAGCTCAAAGCACTGCCAGCGGCCCTAGCCCTGGCAGTGCGCTAAATCACCAGTAGCTAACGGGCGCTGGCACCAAGGCCAATAGCCCCCACAGAGCTGCAGCCACCAGCAAAGCAATCACTATCGCCCACCACCCTGGGCGCGTCGGCTCAAGACCCTCCCTAGCTCGCGCAGAACCGCGCAGCATAGCCTGGATTAAAGGCTGCTTATGTCGCCATTGATGGTAGAACACCGCCAGAATATGCACTGCGATCATGACCAGCAATACATCAAATGCGATTACGTGTACTTGTCCCATGCGGTCCTGCCATTCACTGCTGGCAAGGTGATACAAGGGCCCATCAAACAAGATATCGTCGCTATTGAATAAGCCGCTGACAATTTGCAAAAAAAGCATAGCCAGCAACAGCATTACCGACCAGCCACCGAGAGGATTGTGCCCTGCGCCGGGCCCCACCTGCCCTTTGAGATAGGCAAGCACCGTCCTGGGGCCGCGCAGAAAGGAACTGAAACGGGAGGCATGACTGCCAACAAAACCCCAGAGCACACGAGTTAGCAATAACACCAGGAGGGTGTAAGCCAAGCGTTCGTGCCAATCCATGTGGCCTTCTTTAGCTGTCCACCAAGACAGCGCAATGATGACAACGAGGGACCAATGAAACAGGCGTGTGGGCCAATCCCAAAGCTTATAGGCGCTCACCATAAAAAGTCTCCGCTAGGCTGGCACAACAAAAATCAAGGCGCTTGTAGTAACTCAAGCAAGGCGGTGACAGTAGCTTCTACACCAGTAGTCACAGCAGGCTCTGGACTGATTTTAAACAGCGGCGAGTGATGCGAAGGGACTGCCGGGCCGCCAGCTTGTTCCCGCTCAAAGTCAGCTTTTGGTGTACCCCCTACGCTAAAGTAGGTGCTGGGGATATAGGGCTCGGTGGTAAAGAAGGGAAAGTCTTCAGCGCCCATACCCTTACGCCGCTCCGGTGAGGCCAGCGCCTCCGCACCCAGCTTTTCTATCCAGGTTTTGCGCAGGCGCTGAGTCAAGGGGACATCGTTAACAGTCGGTGGCACCCACTCTTGTGACACAATCACTTCCGGTAATTTGTCTTCTGGCAAACCCGCTACCCGCCCCATATTTTCAGCTACTCGTTTAATGCCATCGAGCAGTAGCTGACGGGTCTCTAAATCGTCATTGCGCACGGTGAGCTGTAAATGGGCTCGATCGGAAATAATATTGTGCTTAGTGCCAGCATGAAATGAGCCGACAGTAATCACACCGGCATAGCGCGGGGCCTTTTCACGACTAATGATGTTCTGCAAAGCCACCACGATTTGGCTGCCAAGCAACACCGGATCAACGCCACGATGTGGACTCGCCCCATGGGCGCCAACTCCATGAACAATAATATCCACCGTGTCAGCACCCGAGTAGGGAGACTCATCAGTGACTGCGATTTTGCCAGCCTCTAGATCGGAACTGACATGAAAAGCTAGGGCGTAATCAGGCTGACCAAAACGCTGCCATAGATTATCCTCCATCATCATTTTGGCCCCGAACACCCGCTCCTCAGCGGGCTGACCGATCAGCATCAGGGTCCCGGACCACTGATCTTTGCGCTCGGCCATCGCGCGAGCCGTACCGACTAAACTGGTGATATGCACATCGTGACCACAGGCGTGCATCACAAAGACTTCATTGCCATCTTCATCAATCTGTTTGGCTCGCGAGGCATTTTCCAGTCCCGACTTCTCCTCCACTGGCAGACCGTCCATATCGGCACGCATCATCACCAATGGCCCGGGACCATTTTCCATCATGGCAACTACCCCAGTACCACCAACGCCCTCAGTCACCTCAAAGCCAGCATCGCGCAACTCTTTGGCTAAACGCGCCGCGGTTTTGATCTCCATGCCAGACAATTCAGGGTTCCGGTGGAAGTAATCAAACAGTGGTGCAAGATGCGATTGATAATCGGCCGCTACGGCATCACTCAAGTTTGCTGCCTGCAATGTTGGCAAGGCGATGGCGCAGCCAAAAGCGGCAGCAGCGATAGTCTTAAGTGGCTTGAGCATCATATCAATTTCCTTCTTTTCCTATAGCGCTTTGCGCCACAGAACTGAGGACGCAAAACAAAACACGTATTTTTCAGACTAACAAGCTAGGGACAAAGCAGCAATTAACCTGGCGCTTGTAACAGTCGCTCTGCTAGAGAGAGGTCATAACCAAGCTGTTGCGCCCGATCTCTAGCTGCTGCACGCTCCTCCTCAGGGCGTGACACCACCCACAAATTGGCACAGCGTGTACCGCTGCGGCAGAAAGACAGCACCCGCCCGCCTTGATCAAAGATAGCGGCTAACTCTTCTAGGGCAATGCCGGGGAAGTTCATTCCGTTAACGGGTACATAGCGGTATTCAAGACCCTGCTCTGCCGCTGCCGCGGCAATCGCTTCACTACTGGGCTGTCCGGGCGACTCCCCATCTGGGCGATTGTTCAAAATAAGTTTGTAGCCAGCCGCCGCGATTGCAGGTACATCTTCCGGGGTGATTTGTGCCGATGTGCCCACTTGGGGAGACAGCTCAACAATCTTCATCATATATTTTCTCACTCACCGCTTCCTAGCGGCTCAAATAATTGGCTTGAGGGCTAAAGCACTTGCCATAGCCACTGACTCATTGGCTCCGCGCTTCATCGAGTGCAGCCCGTAGACGCAATGCCCAAGAGCGCAACATACGGTTTGCTTCGGCGGAATTAGTCACACTGTTAGTCCACTGCAAGCGATGATGATCCACTGCCCTTTTGCGGTCGACCACCCGTCCAAGTACCTCATTGCTGGTAGCATCGACAAGATCTAGCGATAGAGTCATTTCGCCTGCGCTTGTGGTGTAGGTCGTTTGGCGCGTTGAGCTGCGCAGATCAGGGGCATTGATATCGAGATCAATGATCGATGGGCGCAACACCAGCACGGCCTCTCCCTGACTAAAATCATCGACGAGATGGTAAGCTGGGTCGCTCAACAAAGCTTTGCGGAAGTGCTGCTCGCAAGCTGCACTTAGATGCTCTTTAATCTGGTCAACATGCTTCTGAGTCACGCGATTGCTCAGATCTAAGCGACTTCGATTCTGGTCCCGTAGCCAATTATTGCGAAAGGATACTGAGCAAGGCGCCAGACCGATGGCACGGTAAGCGCTGATATCAACATCAGGCTTGCGATACATAGCATCGAAAGACTTGCTCGGTACCGAGTGCAAGCCATCGTGGGTGATCACTGGTGAGCTCGCCACACAAGCGCCCAAAACGAGCGTTGCAAGCAAGGTAAGTGCTGGCATAAAGGTGTTGAGGGACATAGGTATTTCCTTTAAGTGGATCTAGCAAAAGAAGCCCAAACTATAGCCTAATTGAGCGTACTTTGTTGACTGGAGCTAGGCCCGAAAACGCGGCTTAGTGCCTAGGAAGCGCCCAAGTAGACTTCAGCAGCGCCCTGCCAAAGCAAACGACAGCCTACTAGTGCAAGAAAAAAACTAATTATTCCGTAGTAGAGCTTTGGCTCTGTTCGCTCAACTAAGAATCTTCCTAGCCAAACCCCGATTGGCGCAAAGGGTGCCAAGATCAAAGAGTAGAGCAAGTTTTCACTGCTAAACTGTCCCAGCAATGAATAAGGGATCAGCTTGATCGCATTGACCACAGCAAAAAACACACCTGCGGTACCGGCAAACATTAAAGGCGTCAGCCCTCGAGGCAAGAGGTAAACCGTCAGCGGTGGCCCGCCGGCGTGGATACTAAAACTGGTAAAGCCCGCCAAAGCACCAAAAAAACTACCTTTAGCGAGCGAGTGCGGCTGCGCGCTCTGGCTCGACTGAGTCACAAGATAGTGTGCACCAAAAATCACTGCGACCAGGCCGATCAAGATCCGCATATAAGCGACACTCATGGCCTCGGCACTGAAGTAGCCCAGACTAACGCCAAGTACTGCAGCGGGCAGTAATATGCGCAGCGCACGCGCATCGAATAAGCCCCAGTAGGACCTCACCACCAGCACATCCATAAGCACTAAAATTGGCAGTAAAATGGCAGCAGCCTGAGTCGGCGACATGACCAAGGCCATCAGTGGTACCGAAACCATGGCGATGGCGCCACCAAAACCACCTTTGGCAATGCCAAAGAGCACTACCGCCGGGATACTGACAAGATAAAAAAGTGCTTCGCTGAGCAAGTTAAGGCTAATCAATTAGGCCAAAATCATTGGCCAGCACATCAATAATCTCGGCCCGGGGATTATCAGAGATTGTCAAGCTTGAAGCGGTGATGCGCTCAGCAATACTCACATAGGTATTAGACACTGCCATCAAAACCTCTGCCGGCAATGCATTGTTAGCCGCCAGCGCTTGACGCTCTGCCATGCGATCTTTGTTCAGCAGCACATCGGGGTCAGGGAAATGCTGTAATAGCATCTGGCGGAAGCCCTCTTTAGAGTTCTCCACAATCTCGCCACGGCGATAAGCCTCACCATCCCAGATCCGCGATGAATCGGGTGTCCCGACCTCATCCATATAAATCAACTTTTGCTCGCCCTGCGCATCCCTCACATAGCCAAACTCAAACTTGGTATCGACAAATATCTGATCGAGTTTTGCCAGCTCATTACTAATGACCTCAAAACCCTGCTTGAGCAGTACTTCGTAATGATCGACATCTGCCGCAGTGTTGAAGTTAAAGGCTTGGTAATTCGCTTCAATATCAGCGCGGGTGATATTCACGTCATCCACGGCTGGAACACCGGGAATGCCTTCTAAAATGCCTTTAGTGGACGGCGTAATTAAGAGCTCAGGAAGTTTCTGATCACGCTGTAAAGCATCGGGCAAAGCAATCCCACAAAAATCGCGCTCGCCCTTGGCATAGGCCCGCCACATAGAACCGGTTATGTACTGCCTGGCGATTGCCTCAATCATCACAGGCTTAGCTTTCTGCACAATCCATACCAGCGGGTGGGGTATTTCAAGAATATGACTGTCAGCTAGCCCATGCTCTTTGAACAGAGCGAACCAGTGGTTGGAAATCGCGTTGAGCGCGGCGCCTTTACCGGGCACGCCGTTCATCCCGCCTTCCCCATGCCATATACAATCAAAAGCCGATATACGATCGGAAATCACCATAATAGCCAGTGGCGCATCAGCTGCCACATCATAGCCACGCTCGGCAATTAGCCGCGCGCTGTCAGCGGCAGTCAACCAGTAAACTGAGCGTACTTTACCGCTGTGGACTGGGGCATCACTGCGTATTGGAAGATCATCATTTACTGCTAGAACTCTGTTGGCAAGACTCATAGAGGGGCTATCCAAGGTTTTGGTTCATTAAAACAGGAGCCACATGTTCGGGGACCGGCCCTTGCCACTGGCTAGAAAGCTGCGAAGTTTAGCAAAATCTCCGCCCTGGAACACTCTTAAGGAGGCAATCTAAGCAGCTCAGATTGTTCGGCAGCCCCGCTTTCCTCTATCATTGTGCCGCCCATTCTCCCTGATAATGACATAGACAATGATCCTGAGAAGATTTCAGCTAACTTTGATTGTGGCTATAGCTCTGCTTAGCACTCACAGCAGCGCAGCCACAAACCTAGCCGACTGTGCCCTGATCGATGACAATGATCAGCGCCTCGCCTGCTACGATGAACTAGCCAGGCCCCAAGCTCCAAGCTCATCTGCCAGCTCCGAACCGGCACTAGAGGAGCAAGAAGTGCAAAACAACAAAGCTCGAGCGCGACAGAAGCTGTTGGCAGGTGAGCGCTTACGTCAAGAGGTGGCTAGTGGTTTCGACCCTTTTATCCTGACGCCACATCGGCGCAACTATCTACTGCCCATTACCTACAACAACAATGTTAACCGCCCGCCCTGGGACAAGCAGTATCCTGAGGACGACATGAAGCATGTCGAGGCCAAATTTCAGTTCAGCGTGAAGGCGCTGATCTGGAATGATATTTTGTGGCGCGGTACCAGTTTGTGGGGTGGCTATACTCAGTCTAACTGGTGGCAGGTCTACAATGAGTCCTCGCCCTTCAGAGAAATCAACTATCAACCAGAGCTCTTTATTAACTTTAAGAATAACTGGGAAATTGGCGGCTATACCAACACCTTACTCAGATTGGGCTTTGTCCATCAATCTAATGGTCAGGGCGGTGAGCTGTCGCGGAGCTGGAACCGCATCATGGGCAGCGCCACTTTCGAGCGTGAACGCATGACGCTCAATGCACGCGCCTGGTACCGAATCCCCGAGAGCGATGATGACAACGAGGATATCTTGAAATACTACGGCTACGGAGACCTCAGCGGGGTGTGGAAATATCGCCAGCACGAGTTCTCTGTCATGTTGCGTAACAATCTGCGCAGCGACAACAAAGGAGCTATTGAACTGGAGTGGACCTTCCCCTTGAGCCCTCGCTTTAAAGGCTATATACAGTACTTTAACGGTTACGGTGAAAGCCTGATCGACCACGATCTAAAAACCAATCGCATCGGCTTCGGAATATCGCTGACCGATCTGCTTTAAAACAAATTATCCTATAGCCCCAATTCCTTCAGCGCCAATGCAGCAAGTGTTCAACACTTGAGCTTAGTACCGCGCTGCTGGCCGGGGCTGTCATTTAGTGGAGCTACCATGAAACAAACTCTATTCTCGAAACTGTGCGTTAGCGCCTTGCTTTGCACAGCAGCTAATAGTTTAGCGAGCCCAGCAGCAACGCCCGAGCATGTCTTAGTCACAGCCACTCGAAGTGCCCAAGACGGCCTGCGCTCGCCGCTGTCCTATTCCGGCCTCGAACAGGATGCGCTGAGCCTCACCGCCGCGGTCCACCCCAATGAGCTCATGCAGAGAGTATCTGGCACTTGGATCAGCCGTGGCAACGGTCAGGAGAGCCTCACGGCCTTGCGCTCGCCAGTGCTAACCGGCGCTGGGGGCTGCGGCTCTTTCTTGATGGCGGCGGATAATATCAGTCTGCGAGCCCCTGGATTTTGTAACGTCAACCAATTATTTGACGCCAATATTGAACAAGCCGGTCGCCTTGAGGTGATCAAGGGACCCGGCACTGCGGTGTACGGTGCCAGTGCCATGCACGGCGTGATCAACGTACTCTCAGCAGCACCCGACACCTTGCCTGCACAGGCGATCAGCTTTGAAACAGGCCCCAATGACTACTACCGCGGCAGCTACCAATACGCCGCTCAGCAGGGCAGCCACGGTATCAGTCTGCGCCTCAATGGCAGTACTGACGGTGGCTATCTTGATGATGCAGGTTACGACCAACAAAAACTGAGCCTGCGCCACGATTACGATGGCGGGCAATGGCAACTGCAGTCAGTTGTTGAAGGCAGTAACTTAAATCAAGAGACTGCTGGTTTCATCGAAGGCTATAAGGCCTACAAAGATAATGCCCTGCGCCGCAATAACCCCAACCCCGAAGCCTATCGTGACGCCTGGTCGCTGCGTGCCTATAGTCAGGCTTCCATTGATCTCGCAGAGGGCAAGGTACTGCAAATAACCCCCTATTACCGCAATAACTCAATGGAGTTCCTACAGCATTTCCTGCCTTGGCAAGCCATAGAAAAAAATGGTCACGACAGTTTCGGCCTGCGCGCAGCACTCAGCGGTGCTAGCGATAGCTTGCAGTGGATCAGCGGTATTGACCTCGACTATACCCGCGGCTGGCTAAAAGAAACTCAGCCCGAGCCCTTTAGCCCGAACCAGCCCGCTGGCGTACATTACGACTACGAGGTCAACGCCACCTCGGCAGCGACCTTCGCCCAACTGACTTGGCAGGCTAGCGAGCGCTGGACGATTGATAGCGGATTGCGTCTAGAGCACACCCGTTACGACTATGACAACCGCAGCGGTGATGGCTCTGCCTGTGCACCGGGTGCCAGTGCCTGCCGCTTCTTCCGCCCAGCAGATCGGCGCGATGAGTTTGATAACTGGTCACTGAACCTCGGCGGCAGCTATGAGTTTTCAGCAGGGCAGTACCTGTTCCTGCGCGCTGCCAATGGCTTCCGTGCGCCAGAGACCGCCGAACTGTACCGCCTACAGGCGGGCCAGCAAGTAGCCAAACTGGATTCAGAGCGGATTGACAACATAGAGCTTGGACTAAAAGGTGCCCTCGCCGAGCAGCTGCTGTACAGCCTATCGCTGTTTAGCATGCATAAAGATGATGTAATCTTTCAGGACGCAGACCGACATAATGTCAGCGGCGCCAAAACTCGCCACCACGGCTTAGAACTGTCCTTAGATTATCAGCTAAACGATGCCTGGTATGCTGGCCTTGACCTGACTAGGGCGCGCCATCGCTATGATAGCAACGCGCCGCTATTGGGAGTCAGTGAGAGTATCAAAGGCAATGACATTGATACCGCACCGCGACTCTTTGGCAGCGCCCGACTGGGTTGGCGCAGTGCGCAGTCACAAGCCGAGCTGGAATGGGTCTATATGGATGAGTACTACCTCGAGCCCACCAACCGCTTTAAATACGACGGTCACCAGCTACTCAACCTGCGGGCAAGCACGTCACTTAGCAAGGGGCTCAGTGCCAGTGTCAGGCTGACTAACCTGCTCAATGAAAAATATGCCGAGCGGGCGGACGTCGGCTTTGGCGAGTACCGTTACTTCGTCGGCCAGCGCCGCGGAGTCTACTTGCAACTCAACTACAGCCTACCCCAGAGTTAATGGACGCTTAGGCCGCGCCTCCTGATCTGGGGGCGCGGCGGTATAGGCCTTAGCTCATACGACGAATGCCGACCGCTTCGCGGACTTTAGCCAGTAATGGCACACTGTATTCACGAGCGCGCTCGGCGCCGCGCTGCAGCACCGACTCGATATAAGCTGGGTCAGCCATCAACTCATTATAACGCTCGCGGGCTTCGCCTAGTTCAGCGTTAATTAATTCAAATAGCTGCTTTTTAGCTTCGCCCCAAGCAATGCCTTCGGCAAAGTCCTTACGCATCCGCGCGGCCTCATCCTCGCTAGCGAAAGCCGCCCAGATCTGAAACACGGTTGAGTCATCAGGATCTTTCGGCTCACCGGGTTCAAGCAAGTTGGTTTTGATTTTATTGATATGTTTACGCAACTGCTTTTCTGGCAAAAACAAGGGAATGGTGTTGCCATAGCTCTTGCTCATCTTGCGACCATCCAAACCCTGTAGCAAAGCAACATGATCTTCTACCACTGCTTCTGGTAGCCTAAAAAGCTCGGCAAACTTGTGATTAAAACGCTGCGCAATATCTCGAGCCATCTCCAAATGCTGGACTTGGTCTCTGCCCACAGGCACTTTATCGGCATTGAACATCAAAATATCTGCAGCCATCAGAACCGGATAGCAAAACAGGCCCATAGTCACGGCAAAATCCGGATCTTCGCCGGACTCTTCATTAGCCTGTACCACCGCTTTATAGGCGTGGGCTCTATTCATCAATCCCTTGGCCGCATTACAGGTCAAAATCCAATTCAACTCAGTGATTTCAGGGATATCTGACTGTCGATAAAACACTGCGTTATCGGTATCCAAGCCCAGAGCCAGCCAAGTGGCGGCAATTTCACGGCTCGACTGACTGACCTGCTCTGGATCACTACACTTAATCAATGCGTGGTAATCCGCCAAAAACAAAAAGGACTCTATCGAAGTGTCGCGGGATGCAGCGACTGCGGGCCGTATCGCGCCAACATAGTTGCCCAAATGAGGTGTGCCGGTGGTGGTAATGCCGGTGAGAACGCGCTGGGGAGCAGTAGTCGAAGTCATGAACTGAATCTTACTCGTAAAAAACGAGCAATTTTAGCTGGTATCCGGCTCAGTGACCATCCTGTGCTAGCAGAGCTTGGAAAGTTCGTCGATAGCAGGGAGCCAGTGACTCTAGGCTAAAAGCCCTCACCGCGGGTGGCTGCGCCCTACCCTCCTGCAAAGCTGCGGCGAGGATCAAGATAGTCTCGCTAGCGGCCGCGGCTTCTGCCGCCGGATCATCCGGCAGCGAACTGTAACAAAACTGTGCTTCATAGAGTTCCTGATAGGCTAAGCGTCGCGGCACTACTGGCAGGCAACCACTGCGCACGGCCTCAAGTACTGCAATGCCCTGGAACTCATGCAGAGCAGTCGACAAAACCATATCCGCCTGCTGTAACAGTGCCTGATAATCAAGCGCAGACTCTATCCAGCCCAAGTGCACTAGGCGGTGCTGATAATCGGTCTCTATGCGTGAGAACACCGCAGGTCTATTGCGAAACTCCTGCCCCACCACCGCCAGTTGGTAATCTAAGCCGGCCCGCTCTAAGTGCTGCAAAATTCGCTCAAGGTTGTCAGCGCCCTTGTCATACTCCAAGCGGCCCACCCAGACCAAGCGCAGTGGAGCTGCTCCCTGCACTGCCACTTCAGGCCACATGGGCTCTTGCCCATCGACAGCTTGGCGCTCCGGTAAGAGCGGTACGGCTAGCACTTCAGCGCGCTGCGCCAGTGAGCGGGTCACATCCGGGGGCACAAAATCCGGCAGGCGTTGCAGCAAGTCATCACATCCGGCCAAGAAGCTATCGCGGTTATAAGCTGAGTTAAAGGCTATTCGGTCAGCGGCCAAGGCGCTGTAAAGACTAACCATCTGCGCTTCAAGCAAGCCATGCTGAGACTGGCCCTGGGGATAGGCAAACTGGTTTTCATGAAAATATAACAGCGTGGGCAAGCGACACAGTGCGGGAACAAGTCCGCGCAAGGTTGCTAAATCCACCATGGAGGTTGCCACCAGCAAATCTGCCGGCTGCTCTAGTACAGCGCGCTGCTCAATTGCCCAGTACAAGGGATTACCCCGTACTCGCCAACTAAAATGCCGCGGCGGCAAAGTTAGGCTGCGCCACTGAAAGTCAGGCAGCATCAGCTCTAAACCCCGCCGCCAATATGCGTGACTACCGGCATCATAGGCCGATAGTAAGAGTGCCTGCACCGCTTCAGCCTGCGCTCAAAGGCCCTGGAAAGTCGTAAAAGCGCCGCAGCACACGGGCTAAATCAAAAGCGTCTTTACTGCCCGCCAACTCACGAATTGAGTGCATAGCAAAGGTTGGCACACCAATATCCAGTGTTCGAATACCGGTGCCACCGGCGGTAATCGGGCCGATCGTGCTGCCGCAAGCCATATCACTGCGCACCACAAAAGCCTGTACAGGAACAGCTTCCTGCTTAGCCAGCAAGCGAAACAGCCCAGCAGTTTCACTGTTGGTGGCGTAGCGCTGGTTGGCATTAATTTTAATCACCGGTCCGGCGTTGAGCAGCGGGCCATGATTATCATCGTGCCGATCAGCATAGTTTGGATGGATGCCGTGAGCATTATCTGCGGAGATCATCATCGAGCGCTCGATGAGTGCCTGATAGGCGCTCTCATCTCCAGCAATACGTTTCAAAACAGAGCGCAGCAAGGGCCCCTGGGCGCCCGAGGTAGAAAGACTGCCAACCTCTTCGTGATCATTACACACTAAGAGCGTGCTCTGTGTGCCATCAGCTTGCAGCAAGGCCTCGAGCCCAGTGTAGCAACTGAGCAAATTATCCAAGCGTGCCGAAGCAATAAACTCCCCCTCCAGACCCAGCAGCGCCGCTACTTGGGTATCATAAAAAGACAGCTCGTAATCCAGCACCTCTGCCACATCAATCTCAGGATGCTCGGCGCGCAATTGCTCTGCAATCAATCGCCGAAAATCCAGTGCTTCTTCACCAGGGAGCTGAGTCAGGATCGGCAATATATCAGTTTGAGGGTTGATGCTGCGTTTCTGATTTACTTCGCGATCAAGATGTATTGCCAGACTGGGGATGGTGGCAATAGCGCGGCGGAAATCGATCAAGGCCGTCTTCAGCAGGCCGTCTTTGCCGTGATAACTCACTCGGCCAGCGAGCGATAAATCGCGATCAAACCAAGGATTGAGCAAAGCCCCCCCATAGACTTCAACACCCAACTGAAAGTAGCCGTGGCGAAGTTTTTCAGGCTGCGGTTTGACCATCAGGCAAGGGCTGTCAGTATGAGCCCCCACCATTCGCATGCCACTATCGCGGGAACTGTCTCTGCCTAAGCTGAAGGCGACAATGGCGCTGTCATTGCGCGTCAAATAATACTTACCACCGGCCTCTAGTGACCAGCTACTGTCGTCACGCAGAGCACTGAAACCCGCTGCATCAAGGCGCTTTACAATCGCATCAACAGCATGAAAAGGCGTGGTTGCACGAGATAAAAAATCGCATAAAGCTGTGTTAAAAGAATCTTGAGAGCTTGTCTGGGACATGACTACCTTTACCTAAAATTGCAAAATAAGAGCGTCGAAGGACGCTATGCAGGCGGCTAGAGTAGTGTGGGGTGCTCAGCTTCGCAAGTCGTCAATCATCGACTTTAGCAGCTGTTTTTGCAGCATTGGGCTCCACTGACCACCATTGGCCACAGCAATTGCAGCCAAGCCATAGATCGCGGCAGCCAGAACCCGATAGACCTTAAGCAGAGTAATACCTGAACGCAACTCACCCGAACGCTGCGCCTGTCGCAGAGCACGCATAGCCTGGGATTGCTCTAGTTGCTGGCGCTGCTCTAGTAAACTTTGTACTGCAGGGACCTGCGAGGCGAGCGTGATAAAAGATAGGCGAACCCGCCACTCATTCAACAGAGCCGCAGTCAATGGCAATTGAGCCAGCAATCGACTGTGTAAATGATCAAGGCCTGATAAGCCTTCAGCAGCTGCCTCAACCCGCAAAGCGGATTGCTGTTCTACAAAATGAATAGCAGATAATAGCAGGGCTTCTTTGTCGGAAAAATAGTGCTGGACCATGCCCTTAGTGCAGCCATGGTGAGCAGCCACAGTACGCAGGGTAGTATGCTCTAAGCCAATCTGTGCCACTACTTCGGCAACCGTTGCTGCCAACTGTAGGCGTTGTTCTTGATGATCAACTATCTTGGGCATTACATAATGCCTCCGCGGCATTCCTTGAATAGTTCAAGAAGTGTAGCAAAGGTGGGGAATGTTGCAGGACAGACTGGCAAAGAACTCAGTCCGCCCTGCCAGAGGCCAAACTCAGGCTAGCCAGAGATAGTACAGAATTAGCGCCAGCACTATTCGATAATAAACAAAGGGCATCAAGCCGAGCTGCTCTAACAAACGGATAAACAAGCTGATACAAGCGTAAGCTGTGATCCCGGCTACCAATGCAGCAGTCGCCAACAGCCCCCAGTCGACCATTAAATCACTCTGTAGCAAGTCGATTGACTTGAGCAAACCCGCACCGGCGATGACCGGAATCGATAGCAAAAAGGAAAAGCGTGCTGCGTCGTGGCGCGACAAACCCAGCAGCAGCGCTGCAGTAATAGTGACCCCCGACCGTGAAGCACCTGGGATTAATGCGCAGGCTTGGGCCAAGCCAACCCAAAGCGCAATCATCAAACTGAGCTTTAGCCCCTCACCGGCAGGCACTGCGCGACGGTCGGCCAAGGCCAATAAGAGACCAAAGCCTAAAGTCGAGCTGGCAATAACTGGCAGGCTGCGCAGCTCAGCTTCAATAAAGTCTGCGCCGAAAAAGCCAAATATCACTGCAGGCAATGTCCCGACAAACAACAGAAAAACTAATCGCCGCTGCTCGACAGCATCGCCACTTGCACTGGGTTGCAGACAGGCTAAAAGCATCTGCTGTAAATCTCGGCGATAAAACAACATGACTGCCAGCAAAGTGCCAACGTGCACCGCAACATCAAAGGCCAAGCCCTGATCAGGCCAACCAAAGACCAGCGAAGGAATCACTAAGTGCGCAGAGCTGGAGATCGGAAAAAACTCGGTAAGTCCCTGCACAAACGCTAGTATAAGTGCGTGTATTGGTTCAATCACGATGCTTTACCCTGTTCCGATAACTTCTTCCAAGAGACCTCATCCCGCACATAGACTGGGCACACTTGCTCTGCTTTCTGCAGCTGTCCCTGCCGCCAAGCGATTTCAGCAGGTTTAAATAGATCCTGTGCCTGTGGCAACAACTCGGGATAGCAGGCCTGCAGCCTTTGCTGCAAGTCTTGTGGCATCTGCTCAGCAAGCAACAGCCCCGAACCAATCCCCACTACCTTCTGGCCTGCATCGAGCGACACAGGGAGTGACTCAGGGCGCGAAACCTGTGGCCCCTCCAGCACTTCAATGTGATCATCATGCACCTGACATAGCGACCAATAAAGTTCCCCCATATGGGCATCGACCGTACTGAGAATGTAATCACCACTGTGGATTAGGCCCTCGCGGTAAGCCGTGTAAGCCTGCGCTAATAGGGTGCTGACCGGGATCGCTGGCAGTTTATTGGCAAAACACAAGCCCTGTACTGCGCTGGCGCAAATCCTCAAACCAGTAAAGGAACCCGGACCGACGCCATAGACCACTGCATCAATACCCAGCTCCCGCAAGCGCCCGTGAGGAAGAAGTTGCTGTAACATAGCAAACAGGCGCTGACTGTGCTGCCGAGGAATGATTTCATGCTGCTGGGTTATTTGCTGATCTAGCAAAAGCGCTAGCGAGCAGGCATCTGTCGAAGTATCCAATGCCAAAAAGTTAGCCATAGCTGTCACTGTCATCGATCTGTGATTGAGTTGCCTGCTAAGCTACTGCAGGGGCTGAGAGAAAACTGAGCTGCATCTACAATGCGGCTGAAAAACTTCGACATTGTACAACAAAGCTGAGCCTGACATGATCCCAGAGGCCTGCAAAGCCAGAACAAGCTAAGAGAAAATCACTATGACTGTAGCCTTACATGATCGTCGAGCCTACACCGGCCTGGTACTTGCCGGCGGTGCGGGGCGGCGTGTCGGCGGGCAGGATAAGGGTATGCTAAGTTGGCGCGGTGCAAAGCTGGCCGAACATGTCTGCTACCGCCTGCGACCACAGGTCGGCGAACTGTGGATTAGCTGTAATCGCAACCAGCAGTTCTACGGCAGCCTGGCCGACCGTGTGGTGGTTGATCAAGGGCCAGGCTTTGAAGGTCCTTTAGCTGGCATTGCCGCGGTTGCCGCGCTTACCGCAGATATTCAATCACCTTTCCTATTAATCAGCGCCTGTGACACCCCGCGCTTACCAGTGGATCTAGGAGAGCGACTCATGGCAGGACTACAAGACCCGGCGATCGACGTCTGCGTGGCCTTTGATGGTGAGCGTGAACAATACCTAGCAGCAGCTCTGCGCACTCGCTGCCTGCCTAGCGTTAATCATTACTTAGAACTGGGACAGCGCTCAGTGCGCGGCTGGTACGCGAGCTTGCGGCGCAATCGGATTGATTTTTCTGATCAGGCGGAAAGCTTTTTCAATTACAACAACTTGACACAGTGATAAGCGGGCCAGGAAAAATATTCGATAAATCTTAAGCCCGACAATATTAATCGCCGCTGGGACATCAGCGGCGATTAATGACTAGGCATGGCTATGACTTATCGGCCTCGACAGCCTTAGACTTTGGCGCTGCTTTCTTTGGCGCTGCTTTTTTAGCAGTGGCCTTCGTTTTCTTCGCTGCCTTAGGCTTAGCGGCTGCTGCTGTTTTAACTGCTGATTTTTTGCGCGCTGCCGCTTTAGATTTGGATGCTGTAGCTTTTGCTTTAGGGCTAGCAGTTTTAGCTTTAGCTACTTTTGTTTTTGCAGTGCTTGTTTTCTCATCCGCTTTCTTTTTCGCTTTAGCTTTGGCCTTCTCTTTAGCTGCAGCTTTCTCAGCAGCGGCTTTCAACTTGGCCACTAGTTTCTTCTCAGCTGCCTTATTGTCACGCTCGAGCTTTTTCTCCATTGTCGCGAGCTTTTTAGCATCGGCTCTGGCGCGGGACTTTTCCCACTTTGCGGCATATTCAGCTAAAGCTTTGGCTTTATCGCGCTCAGCTCTTTCTGCCAGTTCAGCTTTGCGATCAGCCAGTTTTTGTTCGGCGATAATTTTAGCTGCTTTAATCCTAGCATCAGCTTTTAGTTCTCTGACGCGCAATTCGGACTCCGCGACACGCTCACGCAAAGTCTTAACTTTGGCGCTGATTCTGGTCTGGGCTGTAGTGGCGGTCTTGATGGCGCGCTTGTCACCCGAAGCTCTTGCCTGAGCAATGCGATCATTTGCATCGGCTGAAGCTTTTCTCTCCGTTGCCAAGTTCTTTTGCAACTTTGCCAAAGCCACTTCAGCTCGTTTCAGAGCGGGAGTTTCGTATGATGTAATGGTGATCTTTTTAGACGAAACTTTTTTTGCCGCTGCTTTTTTAGCTGGTGCTTTGCGAACAGCTTTAGCTGTTTTCGCTTTCATTTTTCTCTCGGCTTTTGCCATAACGCAAATCTCCGCTGTCGTTAAGTGTATATCGCTGCAAAAATACCAACAAAACCAATCATGTACAACATGCGGCTGTTTTATTTATCAATACTGAAAGCAGCAAGCAGCCCGATCTTAAAGTCCTGCATCAACATTTAAGTAGGCTTAATATCATTCAAAAAAGTTTTTAATGAAAAGAAATACACTTTATTTATAGCCTATTATTTTATCTTTTATAGAAAGATTAAATATTTACTAGGCAGTTGCAGATGATCAACTGCTGAGGTATCGCATTAAAATAGAGCGGCTAAGCAATACTATTGTTTTTTCATCGGACACAAAAAAGGGGAGCTAAGCTCCCCTTATTGAAAAATACGGCTAATCACTTATCGAGCGAAGCGACCACTCGACTGCGAATTTCCTCAACAGTACCAACGCCAGCAATGCGGTGGTATTTCGGTGCCTTATCGCCTTTCATTGACTGATAGAAATCAATCAAAGGACTGGTTTGTGATTGATAAATCTCAAGACGCTTGCGAACGGTTTCTTCGCTGTCATCTTCACGCTGTACCAATGGCTCACCGGTCTCGTCATCGAGGCCGTCTTGCTTAGGAGGATTATAAACAAGGTGATAGGTCCGACCCGAGCCTGGGTGAACGCGACGACCACTCAAGCGAGAAATGATCTCTTCATCGTCGACCGCAATTTCGACCACATGGTCGATATCAACACCGGCCTCTACCATCGCTTCTGCTTGCGGAATGGTCCGCGGGAAGCCATCGAACAAAAAGCCGCCACGACAATCATCGTCTTGGATACGCTCTTTGACCAAGCCAATGATAATGTCATCAGACACCAAACCACCGGCGTCCATCACTTCTTTGGCCTTCAAGCCCAACTCGGTTTTCGCCTTAACCGCGGCGCGAAGCATATCGCCGGTTGAGATCTGTGGGATATTGTATTTTTCAGTAATAAACTGGGCTTGAGTGCCTTTGCCGGCACCAGGAGCGCCCAACAGAATCAGTCGCATTCAGTGGTTCCTCGGTAGCCTTGCTGGAACCGTAGCGTACGGCAGCCCGCAAGGTGGGTCATACGATATAAAGAAGGGCAGCTACCATACACAGGCTGTGGTTCGAGCACAAGTCCCGTCGCTAGCGTCTTTTGGCCGCTTCCCAGAGCTCGTCCAGCTCAGTAGCGCTGCAGCTAGCCAAATTTTGACCCGATGCTAAGGCCTGGCTTTCCATGTGGCTAAAGCGGCTCTCAAACTTACTTGAAGCACGACGAAGAGATGCCTCGGCATCTAGACCAAGATGACGTGAGAGATTGACGCAAGTAAAAAGCAGGTCGCCCATCTCCTCTTCTATCGCAGCGCTATGACTCTCTGACATCGCTGCGCGCAGCTCGGCGAGCTCCTCCTCTATCTTGAGCAGCACCGATTCAGCTTCCGGCCAATCAAAGTTGACTCGCGCTGCGCGTTTTTGCAATTTTTGGGCGCGAGGCAGCGCTGGTAAGGCCAGCGGTATATCCGCTAACAAACCCTGCTCTTGGCGCTTATCGCGCTCCTCTTGCTTGATTGTCTCCCAACTTTCCTTAACTTGTTCAAGTGCCGCCGAACGATCGGCTATACCTTCTATTTCACCCCCCGCGAACACATGGGGATGCCGGCGTATCAGCTTTTGAACTAGCCCATCGACCACCGAATCAAAATCAAAGAGCTCTTGTTCTCGTCCCAATTGGGCGTAAAAAATCACCTGGAACAGCAGGTCGCCCAACTCTTCCTCCAGATGTACAAAATCACCGCGCTCAATAGCCTCGGCTAACTCATAACACTCTTCTAAGGTTGAGGGGACGATACTGCGAAAGTCCTGCTGTAAATCCCAGGGGCAGCCATGCTGCGGGTCGCGTAAACGCTGCATCACTCGCAGCAAATCATCCATAGCGTATTTCACTTTAGCCATCGACTTTACTACTCGCTGATGCGTGAAGCGCTCACGACATTAGTCAAACCACTAATACGCTGCAGGAGACGGGACAAGGCCCCCAGGTTAGGGACTTCGACACGCAAACGCATGGTAGCTGTATGCTGCTTTTTGTTAGTCTGGGTGTTAATTGACAAGACATTAATACGCGCAGCACTAAACAAGCCAGTGATATCACTCAGCAAGCCTTGGCGGTCATAAGCTTCTATAGCAATATCAACCTCGTAACTTTGCCCTGGGGTTTCACCCCAATCCACGCGGATAATCCGCTCAGGCGAAGACTCTTGCAGCTGCACTAAGCGACCACAATCACTGCGATGAATACTAACGCCGCGGCCCTGGGTTATAAAGCCTGTTATATCATCACCGTGTATCGGGCAGCAGCATCCCGCCATCTGTGTCAGGAGATTGCCAACCCCCTGCACTTTTACTTGCTTGTTTGACAGCGTTTTTGCGCTGCCAGAGACAATCTCAAGCTTGGGCTCAGTATTTTTTTCAAGCAGACTCTGAGCTGCATTAAGCACCTGAGCTGAAGCTAGCTCGCCCGAGCCCACCGCCGCATACATATCCTCGACCGTAGTCATTTGGACTTTGGCGGCAATGCGTTTGTAATCAATGCTAGTGAGCGCCAGTCGTTTGAAATCCCGTTCTAAGAGATGTCGTCCAGCATCGATATTATCTTCTCGGGCTTGGGTTCTAAACCAGTGCTGCACTTTTGCACGAGCGCGCGAAGTGCGCAGGTAACCCAAACCGGGCTGCAGCCAGTCGCGTTTAGGTACGCCATCTTTACTGGTCAGTATCTCGACCCGCTCACCGGTCTTCAATCGATAACTCAAAGGCACTATGGAGCCGTTTACTTTCGCGCCGCGACAGCGATGCCCTACTTCAGTATGCACATGGTAGGCAAAATCTAAGGGTGTAGCGCCTTGAGCTAAATTCACCACATCGCCTTCGGGAGTAAAGACATAAACTCGATCCTGAGCCACATCGAAGCTGAATTGCTCCGCCACGCCCTGGCTATCGCCCGTTTCTTCATGCCAGTCCAACACCTGTCGCAACCATGCTATTTTTTCTTCATAGCTACTGGCCATACTAGATTCAGCATCAGAACCCTTGTAGCGCCAGTGTGCACAAACCCCCAGTTCAGCCTCTTCATGCATCTGTTTGGTGCGAATCTGCAATTCCAATACTTTGCCCTGAGGGCCAATTACCGCGGTGTGCAGTGAGCGATAACCGTTCTCTTTAGGGTTGGCGATATAGTCATCAAACTCATTAGGAATATTGCGCCACAGACCGTGCACTAAACCTAGGGTGGCGTAACAATCCTTGACCTCGGGGACCAGTATACGGATGGCGCGAATGTCGTAGACTTGGGAAAAACCAATGCCCTTGCGCTGCATTTTTCGCCAAATACTGTAAATGTGCTTGGCCCGCCCCGAAATTTCGAACTCGAGTCCTGCATTTTTTAACACGCGGCTCAATTCATCGCGGACCTGATTGATAAATTGATCGCGCTCTATCCGTTTACCATCGAGTAGACGCGCGATTTTGCGGTAGGCCTCGGCATAAATATAACGGAAAGAAAGGTCTTCCAGCTCCCACTTGAGATAGCCGATCCCCAATCGGTGAGCCAATGGCGCGTAGACATCAAATACATCTTGGGCGATCGGCATGCGCCGCTGTTCATCATACTTTACGGCCCGGATGGCACAGACACGTTCAGCCAGTTTAATCAGTGCCACACGGACATCATCCACTAGCGAGATCAACATTTGACGAATATTGTCTTTTTGCGCGTTGGGCTGCCCCAAAACGGGGCTTTGTGCGGGGCGCTTGAGGTCACTAATAGCCGCCATACGCAGCACTCCAAGGATCAGCGAGCGCACCTCGGCACCAAAGCTTTCCTCAACCGCATCCAGTGACAGGCGCTCCTCACGCACTGCCCGATACAGCAAACCCGCCAGCAGCCCATCCACGCCGACATGAAGTTCAGCGAGGATTTGGGTGATATCTAGGCCCGCGAGAAAGGTATCCGATACGCTGGACCAATCAGCGACATCCACTCCCTGATTCTGCGCTGCGTTTTGCGCCACCTGCAATGCTTGCTCTAAGCGCTGCTGCTCTGCTTCGTCCAGCACCACCGGCAATTGATCCAGCCAGCGCTGCACATCGATTGTGCCGGCAGGGCTAAGGTGTGACTGTTCTCTGACTCGAACCATAATGAGCCCAACTCAACTGTCGGCGAACACGCCAGTCGATAAATAGCGATCGCCTCGGTCGCAAATGATGGCGACGATAAGGGCATTTTCCACTTCTTGCGACAGTCGCAAGGCAGCGGCAACTGCCCCACCCGAGGAAACGCCGCAGAATATCCCCTCTTTTGAAGCCAGTGCACGCATGGTCTGCTCGGACTCAGTTTGCGAGATATCCATCACTCGATCCACCCGCGCGGCGTCGAAGATTTTTGGCAGATAAGCCTCCGGCCAGCGGCGAATCCCCGGAATGCTCGAGCCATCTTGAGGCTGTAAACCAATAATTTCTATCTCTGGGTTTTGCTCTTTGAGGTAGGCCGAACAGCCCATGATGGTTCCGGTGGTACCCATCGAGCTGACAAAGTGCGTCAATTGACCATCTGTCTGATGCCAAATTTCTGGCCCTGTACTACGATAGTGTGCCAATGGATTGTCGGGATTGGCGAACTGATCGAGCACCCGACCCTCGCCGCGAGATTGCATTGCCAAAGCTAGGTCCCGGGCGCCCTCCATGCCCTCTGCCTGACTCACTTCTAACAGCGTCGCGCCATAGGCCGTCATCGACTGCTTGCGCTCTGCACTCATATTGTCGGGCATAATCAAAGTCAGAGGGTAGCCCTTAATGGCCGCGGCCATGGCCAGGGCAATCCCTGTATTGCCACTGGTCGCCTCTATCAGACGGTCACCCGGCCGAATCTCGCCTCGGGCCTCGGCATCGGCAATCATGCCCAGCGCCGGACGGTCCTTGACCGAGCCTGCGGGATTATTACCTTCGAGTTTAACCAGAATCGTATTACTGCTCTGCCCGGGCAAGCGCTGCAAGCGCACCAGTGGAGTATTGCCTATAAAGGATTCTATCGTCGGATATTGGGACATAAATTCATTACCATCTTGATATGGCCAGTATATCGGCTTTAGCAGGGACTAACAGGGCGAAAACGAGCATGCCTGTGGGCTATTCGCCCAGTACCGCAAAAGCGACCACATAGGCCTGTTCGTCAGCTAAGCTCAACAGCACACGGGAGCCACCGCGCGCCTCAGCTGCTGCCAGTGCGCCGCCTGATAGCTCGACCATTGGCGCACCCTTGTCGTCGTGTACTATATTCATATGCTGCCAGCTGACACCGCGACCAATACCAGTGCCGAGCGCTTTAGCAATAGCTTCTTTGGCTGCAAAACGTTTGGCTAGCAAGCGCAGGGGCATTTGGCTGTTGTTATACTCGCGCTGCTCTTCTGCGGTCAGTATACGCGCCACAAAGCGATCACCTAGGCGCTCCACCACCGCTTCAATACGGGCAATTTCTAAAATATCAGTACCCACTGCAATCATTGCACAGCCTTTTGCCGAAACTGTCGAAATAACTCACGAGTATGCAGAGGCCGCCCACCGAGATGCTCTGCTATCACTTGACGCAACAAGCGCTTAGCGACTTGTGATCTAGCGCCACCGAACTGACCTTTTGCGATAGCTTGCAGATCATGACCGGCAAAGCGACTGTGCTCTGGGACAGCCTGAGAATGGCACTCAACTAAGCCTAAACCGGGGTGGTATTCATACCAAGCCTCCGCTTTTACGGAGCTCTGGGCACGCACATCCCAGAGCGGGTCAAAACCATAACCGAGCTCATCGAGTAAGCGCAATTCAAAGCTGCGCAATACTGTATCGATCGCAGCTTCGCCGCTCAAGTTGTGCAGTGTCTCGCCGTAATATGCAAAGAGGGCTTGATGGGGGCTCTGACTGTGGAGAAGTCGCAATAAGAGCTCATTGAGGTACAGACCGCTGAACAGGCGCTCTCCGCGCAGCGTAATTGCCAGCCCGGCAGGCTCGGCAGAGACAAGGGATTGCAGCTCACTGCGGCCAGAGAAAGACAGTAGCAAAGGCCGGAAAGGTTGTAAGGTTGCACGCAGACTACCACCACGGGCTTTGCGGTGTACACCGCGCCCCACCAAACTTAAACGACCGTATTCTGGAGTAAAAACCTCTAACAGCTGACTGCTATCGCGATAGGGTCGACTGTGCAGTAAGAAGGCTGGTTGCAAGTTAACGCGCATAGCCGATCATCACTCCCGGTGGCGCTTAGCGCCGATAGCGATCAGCGGTCATCATAGCCCAAGCTGCGCAGGGCCCGCTCATCATCGGCCCAACCCGACTTCACTTTCACCCAAGTGCGCAGCATCACTTTGCTATCAAAGAGTAACTCCATATCTCGGCGGGCTTCGCTTCCTATGCTACGCATGCGAGTGCCACCTTCGCCGATGAGAATTTTTTTCTGACTTTTTCGCTCCACTAAGATCAGCGCCGAGATATGCAGCAACTCCCCTTCCTGGGAAAAGTCCTCTATCTCTACGGTGACTGAATAAGGTATCTCATCACCTAGTTGCCGCATAATTTTTTCACGCACAATCTCCGCCGCCAAAAAACGCTGGCTGCGATCGGTGATCTGATCTTCTGGAAACAGATGCAAGGCTTGCGGCAGGTGTTTTAAAACCTCCTGCTCGAGTGCCTCAAGGTTGTGCTGCCGCAGTGCAGAAACCGGTAACACCGCTGCAAACCGCCCTTTGTCTGAGAGGACTTGCAAACGCGGCAGCAGCACCGTCTTATCCTCTAAGAGATCAACCTTGTTGATCACTAAAATGGTCGGCACCGACACTCGCTCGACCTGCTGTAAAACCAGCTCATCCTCTTCCGTCCACGCAGTGCGGTCCACCACAAAAATCACCACATCGACATCTTTAATAGCAGAGCTAGCGGCCTGGTTCATCAGGCGATTAATCGCGCGCGGCTCTGCTTTATGCAAACCGGGTGTATCAACATATATGATCTGATCGTCACCTTCGGTTTTGATACCCAGCACTTGATGGCGGGTAGTTTGAGGCTTGCGAGAGGTGATGCTAATTTTTTGTTCCAGCAAGTAATTCAGCAAAGTCGACTTACCCACATTAGGGCGGCCGACAATCGCCACATAGCCACAACGGCCTTTAGCTTCAAGCATGATTTTCCAACCTCGCTAATGCAAGCGCAGCGGCAGCTTGCTCCGCTTTACGCCGACTACTGCCGCTACCTTGCACCTTCAGCGCTGGTTTGTCGATGACACAGCTAACCTCGAAATACTGTTGATGGTCTTCGCCCTCAACGCTCAGTAATTCATAGCTTGGCAGTGACCTGCCCCGCCCTTGTAAAAACTCTTGTAACAGCGTCTTAGGATCTTTAGCAGCGCTACCCGATTGTAGCGCCTGCAGGCGACCGTCAAACCAGCGCAACAGGCATTCGCGACAGGTTTCAACATCGCTATCAAGTAAAATAGCGCCGGCAACTGCTTCGAGCGCGTCAGCTAAAATCGAAGCGCGGCGATGGCCGCCACTTTTCTTTTCACCGGCGCCAAGCTGCAGGCATTCACCAAACTCAAGCTCATTAGCCAGCTTAGCCAAGGTATCACCTTTGACTAAAGAGGCCCGCAGGCGGCTCATATCACCCTCTCGCATACTAGGAAAGCGGTGATATAGGCTTTCGGCAATTACGTGGTTAACGATTGAATCACCTAAGAACTCAAGGCGTTCATTATTTTTGGAGCCGGCGCTGCGGTGGGTCAGGGCCAGTTCGAGTAATTTGCGATCCTTAAACTGATAGCCAAGGCGGCGCTCTAGACGAGAAAGTTTATCCACTATTTAAACAACTATAGGGGCCTGGCGGAGCCGGCTTCAAATTTAAGATCATCGAACTTAAGCACTGCATCAATACGCCAAATTAGTGGCAAGCGAGCCTCGTAATTGGCATCGATGTAGGTTTTGCCTTCTTTACGATAAACCTCGATATCCTTGGGCGTGATATCGTAGATCTGGTTGGTGTTGAGCAAACTGGCAATACGCCGCCTAATGTCAGCGATGTTTTCCTCATCGGGGCGATGCTCTTTAGATACCTTAGTAATAATTTCTTTAATGGTGAGGTACTCAAAATAGCTCGGCGCAATTTTAATGGCGCTCATCGCAAAAAAGCCCAGCATCAAAGCAATGCACAGCATACTGAGCATCGACAGGCCGGACTGCTGCTGAGGTAGTTTCATGACTAGCTCCTCAATAAGGGATCACAGTGATTATTATTTTTTATCGCCGCTACTCAATGGCACCAACACGACTGAAACTTGGGAGACTAAACAGGGAATCCCAGTGCATCCAGATGGCAAAGGCCTTACCTACTATATCGCGCTCCGGCACCTGTCCCCAAACCCGACTGTCACTGCTATTGTCGCGGTTATCGCCCATCATAAAATAGTGCTCAGGCTTTACTAGCACAGTAAAATCACGCGCCGGACGGACTGGGTCAAGCTGAGTTAGATGGTTGCGCTGGCCTAATTGCTCTAGGGCCACTTCGTGACGACCACTGCCCTCAGGCACAATAGCTAAAGACTCCCAATTCACCGGCTCGCCATTCACTGATAGACGTTTGTTGCGGTAGCTAACCGTATCCCCCGGCAGGCCGATAACCCGTTTGATGTAATAGGTATCATTCATGTGCGGCGGGAAAAACACCATCACATCGCCACGCTCGGGCTTGTTTAAATCGAAGACCTTGGTGCGCACTACCGGCAAACGGATACCGTAGGTAAATTTATTCACCAAAATATAGTCTCCAACCTGCAGGGTTGGCACCATCGATGAGGAGGGAATCTGAAAGGGCTCGACCAGGAAGGAGCGCAGTACAAATACCACAAAAAGCACAGGAAAGAAGGACTTTGCGTACTCGACGATAGTTGGCTCTTTAGCTGCTTGACTCGCTCGCGCTTCAAACTCATGAGCTTGGGCACTGCCCTGTTCATTGCGCTTGGGATAGTGAGCTTCGAGATCCGCTAGCCGGCGCTTGCGAGCCGGGGCGAAAAAGATGGCATCGGCCAGCCAAATAAAGCCACTGCTAAAAACCAGAATGACTAATATCAGGGGAAAATCAATCGTCATAGCAGGTCCTTATCAGCTATCAACCTTGAGTACCGCGAGGAATGCGGACTGTGGAATCTCTACGTTACCCACCTGCTTCATGCGTTTTTTACCCGCTTTCTGCTTTTCGAGCAATTTACGTTTACGGCTGACGTCACCGCCATAGCATTTGGCAGTAACGTTCTTGCGCAGAGCTTTAACTGTTTGACGCGCCACGACCTTGCCGCCAATTGCCGCTTGAATCGCCACATCAAACATCTGACGGGGAATCAGCTCTTTCATTTTTTCAGTCAAAGCACGGCCGCGATACTGCACCTGATCATGGTGCACAATAATCGCCAAGGCATCCACTCGATCACCGTTAATCAAGACATCCAAGCGCGACAACTTAGCGGCTTCAAAACGCTCAAAGCCATAATCAAGTGATGCGTAACCGCGGCTGACTGATTTCAGACGATCGAAGAAATCCAGCACCACTTCCGCCATAGGGATATCGTAAGTTAATGAAACCTGCGCACCGAGGAACTGCATATCCTTTTGTACCCCGCGCTTTTCAACACAGAGGGTAATCACGTTGCCCAAGTAATCCTGAGGCACCAAGATACTGCAGCGAGCAATTGGCTCTCGCATTTCTTCAATATCGCCCACATCAGGCAATGAAGAGGGGTTGTCGACCTGAACTAGCTCGCCGTTTTTCTTCAGTACTTCATAAATCACCGTCGGTGCAGTGGTGATTAGATCGAGATCGTATTCACGCTCCAAACGCTCCTGAATAATCTCCATGTGGAGCATACCCAAGAAGCCACAGCGGAAGCCAAAGCCAAGGGCATCGGATGTTTCCGGCTCATAGAACAGCGAAGCATCATTTAAGGTCAGTTTGGCCAGTGCATCACGAAAATCCTCATAGTCATCCGAGGAAATAGTAAAGATGCCGGCATAGACCTGTGGCTTAACCCGCTTAAAACCGGGTAGAGCTGGCACATCAAGGTGCTGGGCACTGACTAGGGTGTCGCCGACCGGCGCGCCCTGAATATCCTTAATACCAGCCACCACAAAACCCACTTCGCCGGCTTGTAGCAAGCCGGTTTCTAAGCGTTTAGGGGTGAAGATGCCAATGCTGTCGACCTGGTGCGACTTGCCCGTTGACTTAATAATAAACTTATCCCGCTTGCGCAGTACGCCCTGCTTAACTCGCACCAGGGACACCACTCCGAGATAGTTATCGAACCAACTATCGATAATCAGCGCCTGCAAAGGTGCCTCCCGATCCCCTTCTGGCGGCGGAATTTTCTCTACTAGATATTCCAGAGCATCCTCAATACCCAAGCCGGTTTTAGCACTTACCGGACAGGCATCGCTGGCATCAATGCCGATAATCTCTTCAATCTCTAACTTGACCTTATCGGGGTCGGCTTGGGGCAGGTCCATTTTGTTGAGAATGGGCAGGACCTCAAGGCCCTGTTCGATAGCGGTGTAACAGTTAGCAACAGACTGCGCTTCTACGCCCTGCCCCGCATCCACCACCAATAAGGCACCCTCACAAGCCGACAAGGAGCGCGATACTTCATAAGAAAAGTCCACGTGGCCTGGAGTATCAATAAAGTTGAGCTGGTAAACCTGACCATCGCGGGCCGTATAGTCGAGCGTCACGCTCTGGGCTTTGATGGTTATGCCGCGCTCACGCTCAATATCCATCGAGTCCAGTACTTGCTCGGCCATTTCACGCGAGGCAAGGCCGCCACAGTGCTGGATAAATCGGTCAGCTAGGGTCGATTTTCCATGATCGATATGCGCGATGATGGAAAAGTTACGAATGTGTTGGAGATCACTCACTCTGTCAAAGCTCAGTTGTGGGCCATTAAAACGGCCAGAGGGGCCCAGGACGCCAGCAGCTGGCGTTCCCGAGAATATAAGCCCGGGGGCCAAAAGACGCGGGATTGTACCGCAATGCGCGCCACACCGCTACGCTGCCCCGAGGCAGCCCGCCAAAAGTCAGCGGGCTGCACAGCAGTGAGCTAGGAGCTTAGTCCTCGAGCTTCAAGCCAATAAACAAGGGCGAGCCGCGTCTGATGAGGCGCAGTGGAACTGAACTACCTGGCTTCAACTTGGCAACTACCCGCTCAAAAGACTCCATGTTTTTAACCGGCGTTGAGCCGATAAGGGTAATGACATCGCCGGGCACAATGCCCGCAGCAGCTGCCGCCGAACCTGACACCACCTGACGCACCAGCAGACCGCCATTAATACCCCAGCGCTCCAGCGTTTCAGGGCTGGCTGCTTCGACCACTAAACCGAGCCTGCCACCTTTGCTATCTTGATCGCGGCCGGTACTCAGTGCAAAGCTGTCTTCGGCACCTAAGCCGCCCACAGTGACCTTAATTTTGCGCTTCTTCTGCTCTCGCATGATCTCCACTGGAACCTGCGTGCCCGGAGCAATCAAACCCACTACGTGCGGCAGATCTGAGGAACTAGGAATCGCTTTATCGTCGAAACGAAGGATGACGTCACCCGCCTGAAGACCCGCTTTATCGGCCGGGCTATCGGGGGCCACCTGCGCCACTAGCGCACCCTGAGGACGATCCAAGCCAAAGGATTCAGCAAGGGTTTTATCGATATCTTGAATAGTCACTCCCAGCCAGCCACGGGTTACCCGGCCATCGGTCTTCAACTGATCGACCACGTTGTGCACCACACTGACAGGTATGGCAAAGGACAGCCCGATAGAGCCGCCACCGCGAGTAAATATCTGCGAGTTAACGCCTACCACTTCGCCCTTCAAATTAAATAGCGGGCCGCCGGAGTTACCGGGGTTGATCGCCACATCGGTCTGGATAAAAGGTACGTAGTTCTCATTCTGCTCGGTCGGCAAACTGCGTCCCTTAGCGCTGACAATGCCCGCGGTAACCGAATAGTCCAAGCCAAAGGGAGAACCAATGGCGAGCACCCACTCCCCTACCTGTAAATCATCATCGGCGGCCAAGCTGAGAGTGGGCAGCTTCTCACCGTTGATGCGCAGCAGCGCCAAGTCAGAACGCGGGTCAGTGCCGACCACTTCCGCCTCAAACTCACGGCGGTCACTCAAGCGCACCAGTACACTGCTGGCCCCGTCAACCACATGGTTGTTGGTGACGACATAGCCGTCATCAGAAAGAATAAAACCCGAGCCAAGTCCCATCCTGGGGCCCCGGTTGGGCGGCATCGCTTGCGGGCCGAAAAAGCGTCGCAAGTACTCAGGAATTTCCTGCTGCTCATAGGGATTATCAGCACGAGGACTGCTGTGCTCTACGATGATCTTGACCACCGCCGGCGAATTTTTCTTAACAATATCACTAAAGTCAGGCAAGGCTGCAGCAGCCTTGAAACTCAATAAAAGACTGACAGTGAGAAACAACAAAACGCTATGTTTAATAGATTTCATAGTCGGTTCAAACATCCTTAACAAAGCATTGAACGGAACGTTTATGCCAACTCGACGGCTGACAGGATTGAGGGCTGACGCTTAACTAGAGTGGGCTGAAAGCTCACATCATCTTGATGGCGAGCGGCGTGCCAGCGCACCACCACCGCGCCAAGGACAAAGCCCATGACAGCCCCGAGCAAAGCAGCTAGGTCCTGCTGCGCCGAAAACAGCCATGCGCCAAGTACTGCGGCCCCGAGCATGCTAAGCAGGGGCAGCACATAAACCACTAAGGAACCGCGTAAAATCACTGACTCGGGGATGGCAAAGCTCACCTGATCGCCAATACGGCAATCCTGCAGAGCAATATCCCCCGGTAGCACTCGGATATAATGACGCCGGCCACTGCCAACTCGGTTGAGCAAGCCATGACCGCAGCCCTTTTGTGCCGAGCAAGTACCACAAGTGCTCTGACGCAGTGTTTCGACCCACAGGGCATCCGCGTCAACAGCAACTACCTCACCGCTTTCGATCAGCATCTCAGTGAGTCCAGCGAATGGAATCAGCCACCATGCGGGCTGTATTGACCGGCACTTCGCCAATCACTGTCACCAGCACGGGCACTTCGCTCAGCCGGAGACCGCGGGTGTAAGAGGTAGTACTGCCCTCGCGGGCAATGCCTTCACCGGGCCTTATTTCACGTGAAAGGGGTTCTAGAAACACTGAAAAGGCAGCCAGGCCATCGGTGTAAGTACGGCGCCCCATAGCACCAGGGCCACCATCTGTCAGCTCAAAGCCGCGAGGTAACCATGTAATACTCCAGGGCATTTCTAGCTCGGCCTTAGCAGAACTAGCCTGCTCATCATCGACGATGGGATGAGAGGCTTGATACACCACATCAACATCGGCTGCTTCTGGCTGAGCTGAGCCATAAGATAAATTGGCAAATTGAAAACGTTCCAAGACTAAATCGCCGCGACCCAGAGTACTGGATTTCAGCAGCAAGCCCGTTTCACGATCCAGCTCTAAGAGATAACCGTAGCGATACATGTCCAAAGGCTCTACGCGGATTTTAACCGCCTGCCGTCCAGCTATGCGCTCTCCCGGCGTGACTTGAAAGCGATAGTATTGAGCAACTCCACAAGACTCCGTGCCCAACGACTCACCTAATTGCAACAGTCGATGACCGGTGTGCACACAGTTCAGCGGGTGATCGGCGCGCACCACCTGAGCACCCTGCCCAGTCAACTTGGTCAATTGTTCTGAGGCTTTATCACCCGAGACGGAGTGCGAGATTTGCATCACCTGCATCTCGTCACCACGCTGCAAGGTAACCACCCCGTGATAGGCGCCATGAGTACTGCGAGACATTTTATCGAGCCATTTTAAAGCCTCCGAATCCGCAGCGGGACAGCTATCAGCGAGCGCTGCTGCGGGAAAGCTGAGAGCTGCAGCTAGCAGCAGGCACGAGGCAGTGACTAGCCGCCCTAAATGGACAGCGGCTGGGCTGAAAACTTGCGGTCGCAGCACGGACATCATTCTTGAATCATGTGCACACGGGTAAAGGGCAGCAAACCCTGAGGAGTATTCAAGGCCGCCTGTTCGGCATGCTCCTGACTGAACTGCTGCATGCGCTGCCGCGCCAGTTCTTGATAGGCCGTGCGCGCAGCTGGCTGCAACACCGGCGCCGAAGAAGTGCCATAGCTAGCCTGCACAGAGGTCGCGCCAAAGCTATTGACTAAGCCCACTGGAGAGACTCCACCAGCTAGCGCAGTATCTGCTCTGCTATCACCTGAGGTACTGAGCTGCGACAAGTGCTGTCCGCCCAGCACCACCGTAGCTGCCACCGAGGCCGCTACCGCAAAGCTAGCTACCGGTCGCCACATACCCTGCCAACGCGCGCTAGGCTTATGCGCTTTTTCAGCACTAATAGCAGCTTGAACCCGAGAGGAAATATCCACGTTTAAATTAGACAGTGGCTGACCACTGCGAGATGCAGCAACGGCATGGTAGCGCACCCAAGTCTGGCGCAACTCACTGTCGTCACCAATCTGACGTAGCACTCGCTCCAGCTCCAGCTCCTCCGCTTCCCCGTCCATTAAGGCAGATAGGGACTCACGCATTCTCTCACTCATTAATTACTTCCTCCGCGACGCTTCGCGAACCACCACTAAAACAATCTTGCATCAACCGTATCCTTCAATCTGTTGCCTGACCCGCTTGTCGATAGCTTCCCGCGCTCTGAATATCCGTGAGCGCACAGTACCGACAGGGCAGCTCATCACCTCTGCGATGTCTTCATAACTGAGACCTTCAAATTCACGTAAAGTTACCGCGGTTCGTAAATCTTCGGGTAATTCTTTAATCGCGCGCTCCACCACTGCCTTGAGTTCTTCGCCATAGAGCGCGGTCTCGGGTGACTCAATATCACGCAAGGCAGCCCCGCCTTCATAGTATTCGGCATCTTCCACTTCCACATCCGTGCCGGGCGGTCTTCGCGAACGGGAGACCAAGTGGTTCTTGGCGGTGTTGATGGCGATGCGATACAACCAGGTGTAAAAAGCGCTGTCGCCGCGAAAGTTGGGCAGCGCCCGATAGGCTTTAATAAAGGCTTCTTGAGCCACATCCTGTACTTCGTCTGCATCGTGTACGTAGCGGCTGATCAAACCCAGAATCTTGTGTTGATACTTGAGCACCAGCATATCGAATGCGCGCGAATCACCTTTTTGCACCTTGGCAACAAGCTGCTGATCCGTCACTGTGGCAGTCACGTCCTGTTCCCCTCCCTAGTCCCCGACATTCCTGCCTGAAAAACACCAACTGCGTTGCAGCATAGACCACTCGAGTAAACGAAAGTTCGCTCACCACTTAGTGTCATGATAATTCTGAGCCAGCTGAACAGAATAAGTTCCCCAAAATCGCATTTCCTTCTATTGCACCACCTGCTATATACTCGCAACCTTAGCCTAGTGCAGCCCCCTAAATCCATCATATAAGCCACTCATAAAGGCAGCAAGCACCCACATGGTCCGCCCACTACAACACGATGTGCTAATTATCGGCGCCGGCGCCGCCGGGCTTAGCCTAGCACTGCAATTACCCAAGCACCTGCGAATAGCACTACTATCGAAGGCCGAGCTCACTCAGGGCTCCACTTATTGGGCCCAAGGCGGCATGGCAGCAGTGCTAGACACCAAGGATAGCGTTGACTCTCATGTCGAGGACACCTTGGCCGCCGGTGCCGGGCTGTGTCGTCGCGAGGCGGTAGAGTTTACGGTCAAGAACAGTCGCCGCTGTGTTGAGTGGTTAGTTGAGCAGGGGGTAGGCTTTGATTTACGCCCCGACCACAGCGATGAGTTCCATCTGACTATGGAAGGTGGGCACAGCCACCGGCGGATTATCCATGCCGCCGACCGCACTGGCCGAGCCATATCGGAGGTCTTGACCGAAAAAGCCCGCGCCGCAGACAACATCGATATCTTTACCCATCGCGTGGCGGTGGATTTGGTGGTCAACGACAGACACTGTCAGGGCGCTTACATACTCGATCGCAAAAGTGGTCGTGTCGAACTTTTTCAGGCCCGGGCGGTGGTGCTAGCCACTGGCGGGGCCAGCAAAGCCTACCTCTATACCAGCAATCCCGATGGTGCCAGCGGCGACGGTATTGCCATGGCATGGCGCGCCGGCTGTCGAGTGGCCAACCTCGAATTTAACCAGTTTCACCCGACCTGCCTGTACCACCCACAGGCCAAATCTTTTTTAATCACCGAAGCGATCCGCGGCGAAGGCGGCAAATTATTATTGCCCGACGGCAGCCCCTTTATGCAGCGCTTTGATCCCCGCGGAGAGCTGGCACCGAGGGACGTTGTAGCGCGGGCTATCGACCACGAAATGAAGCGGCTCGGCCTCGATTGTGTGTTTTTAGATATCTCCCATAAGTCGCCCGAGTTCCTCAAGGAACACTTCCCCACTGTCACTGAACGCTGCCTTGAGTACGGCATCGATATCAGCACTCAGCCAATACCGGTGGTACCGGCAGCGCACTACACCTGTGGCGGCATTGTTGTAGACACCCGGGGCCGCACCGACCTACCTGGCTTATATGCGGTGGGCGAATCATCATGCACCGGCTTACACGGCGCCAACCGCATGGCCAGCAACTCACTACTGGAGTGCATTGTTTACGCCGAATCTGCCGCCAAGCACATTGCTGAAACAATTGCCGAGGCACCGACCCCGCGCCCTGCTGCGCCATGGGATGAAAGCCAAGTCACAGATTCCGATGAAGACGTGGTGATTTCGCACAACTGGGACGAGCTGCGACGCTTTATGTGGGACTACGTGGGCATTGTGCGTACAGACAAGCGTCTGCAGCGCGCCGAACATCGCGTTGAAATGCTGCAGGCGGAAATTGCGGAGTACTACAGCAACTACAAAGTCAGCAATGATTTGCTCGAGCTACGCAATTTGGCCATGGTCGCGCAGCTGATGATTCGCTGCGCGATGGCGCGCAAAGAAAGTCGAGGTTTGCACTACACTCTGGACTACCCCGACACCCTGCCGGTAGCTCAAGACACCGTGCTAATCCCAGACAACCGGCCCTAAGCTGACTGCAGACGCAGCCGCTTACGCAGCTGTCGCAAAGCTTCCGGCGCAGCGCTATCGGGCCACAGGCAGAGCAAGTGCCAGGTGGAGGATCCGACTGGCTGCCACCGCAAAAGCACTAGGTAGGCGTGGCAGTGAACAGGTTGCTTAAAAGTAATCTCTCGCCAGCCATAAGCGGCCAAGTCAGCCTGCCACTGTCCGGCCCGGCAGCGCAGGGCCCTGAGTTTTACAGGCCGGCGCCAAAGCAGACAGAGCAGAGCATAAACTGCTGAGGCAGCTGCCAGTAAGGGGTAGCCACGCTGATAGATCAATGCCAGCGCAGTGACTAAGGCAAGCGCGAAAAGAAAGCGCAGGCTGCCATCAATGGCGCTGCGTTTAAGTTTTAGATTGAGCTCGCGAGAACTCCAATATCTGTGTGACGATGGCAGCAATATCGGCATCCTCCGGTTGCTCACGCCCCATAAACCAAGCAAACATTTCTTGATCTTCACAGAGCATTAAGCGCTTATAGCGCTCCCGGTCCCTAGCACTCAGTTCTCGATAGCAAGAGCTGACAAAGGGCTCCAACAATAAATCCAGTTCTAGCATGCCGCGCCGACTGGCCCAACGCATGCGATTAATCTCTTCTTGCTGAATCATAGCGAAGCAAACTTTCCCAGTGCAGATCAAAAGGCGCCATTATACATACAATAGTGATCGAACCCCGAGAAAGGCTGACAGAATCAGACTCAGAGCCTATTATGGGCGACTAATTTTTAAGGAGTGTTTTTACAGTGTCCGCCTTTTATGCCCCGCTGAACCATGAAACCCTGCTGCAGATTCACGGCCCCGATGCCCAGACTTTCCTCCAGGGACAAACCACCTGCGACGTGCGGCAAGTTAACCCTCAAGCGGCTAAGCCAGGCGCCTACTGCAACCCTAAAGGCCGAATGTGGGCCGACTTTTTATTATTCTCACTGGGATCAGAGCGATACGGACTGCGTTTACGCGCTGATATTGCCGATACGACTCGGGACACTTTCGCCAAATACATCATGTTCTCTAAGGCTGAGATTGAGCAGGATCCCGCCTGGCAAGTATTGGCCTGCTGGGGTCCAGACAGCGCTAGTGCCTTACTGACTCTCTGCGGCGCTCTACCCGATCAGCAGTACGGCTGTGTCTCAGGTGAAGGCTTTTGCCTAGTGCAAATAGACCGCCAAGGACAGCAATTTGAGCTCTATGTAAACAGCAGTATTGGCGAGGACTTACTGCAAAGCCTAGCCAGCTCACTAAACCAGGCGCCAGCGGAGCAGTGGCAATTACTGCAAATTGAAGCGGGTATTGGGCGTATCGAAAACTCGACAGTGGCGAGCTTTTTACCACAGGTGTTGAACTACGACCTACTCTCTTACATCAACTTCAAAAAGGGCTGCTACACCGGACAAGAGGTTGTGGCACGGCTGCATTATCGCGGCAAGTCCAAGCGCCGCCTATATATCGCCAAAAGTAACAATAATGTGCCAGCCAAAGCCGGAACAGAAATCAACGCCGACCAGGGCACGCAGGCCTGCGGCACAGTAGTCAACGCCCTTGCAGCGCCTGATGGCGGCAGTATCATGCTAGTTTCTGTTGCAGAGAATGCACTGGACAAAAGCCTGCGACTGATGGGTGAAAGCGATGTACTCAGTGTCAGTCCGCCGCCCTACCCGCTAGAGAAGGATGCTTAAAAAAGCCTGAATGGCTTAGTCTAGCAACTGCCTCTGCAATTCCGGTACACGCCAGTCAATCGGCGACAGACCCTGTTGCCTAAGGTAATCATTGGCGGCAGTGAAATGACCACAGCCGAAAAAGCCGCGGTGGGCGCTCAAAGGTGAGGGATGGGGTGCCTTTAATACGCAGTGCTTAGTCTGGTCTATGGCCGCACCTTTGCGCTGGGCGTAGCTGCCCCATAACAAAAACACCACCGCCTGCCGCTGGTCATTGATCACTTCAATCACCCGATCGGTAAAACGCTCCCAACCCCGCCCCTGATGGGAGGCTGCCAAGCCCTGCTCCACCGACAAAACACTGTTGAGCAAAAGCACGCCCTGCTGAGCCCAAGTGCTCAGGCAGCCATGCTCGGGGATCGGGTGCCCCAATTCAGCCTGAATTTCTTTGTAGATATTTTGCAGCGAAGGTGGCGTCTTCACTCCTGGCTTTACCGAAAAACACAAGCCATGTGCCTGTCCGGCACCATGGTAGGGGTCTTGGCCGAGTATAACCACCTTCACGGCTGGCAGTGGGGTGTGCTCAAAGGCCTGAAATAGATCGCCCTCGGCGGGATAGATCTGCTTGCCAGCTAGCCGCTCCTGACGCAAAAACTCAGCCAGCTGACGCATATAATCCTGCTCAAACTCAGACTGCAGATGCCGCAGCCAGCTAGCCTCGAGCTGCACAGGATGCTGCCCTAAGTTCACCTTAATTACAGGCCGCTATCATCACCACTTGATCGCTGCTCAAATCGTCTTGATAGCTTTGGCGCGGCATCTGCTCGCTCACTATCAGCTTGCCTCGCTGCTGCTTGGCTGCCGGCTGGTTGTCGATCGCCAACAGATCTTGGGCCTGCGATGCCGCCTGTTTGCGCTCGGCTGACACCTCACCATAAACCGTATTGCGCTGACGCGGCTCACGACCTGCCGCTCGAATTTGCTGCTCCATCATTGATGGCGGCCACTCTTGGCCATGGGCCGAGCCCGCTGCTCGGGTAATGCTTTCATTCATCAAGGTGCCGCCCAAATCATTGACGCCAGCTCGCAGGCACTGGGCAATCCCTGCTGCCCCCATTTTGACCCAAGAGGCCTGGATATTATCGATCAGGCCATTGAACACTAGGCGAGCCACGGCGTGCATCAACAGCGCCTCACGGAAACTGGGGCCGCGCCGCGCTTTACCGCGCAGAAACATCGGCGCTTCCATGTGCACAAAAGGCAGTGGCACGAATTCAGTAAAGCCACCGCCGAGCTCTTGCAGCTGCCGAATTTCTAAGAGGTGTCTTGCCCAGTGGCGCGGCTGCTCAATGTGGCCATACATAATTGTGGCGGTAGTTTTAAAGCCAACCCGGTGAGCAGCTCGCATAACCTCCAGCCACTGCTGGGTATTTAGCTTGTCGGGGCAGAGGATCTCGCGCACCTCATCGTGCAGCACTTCTGCTGCGGTGCCAGGCAAAGTATTTAGGCCCGCCTCTTTGAGCTGCTGCAAAAAGGCTTCCGGTGTTAAGCCCAGGGTTGCCGCTCCCTGCCAAACTTCAAGCGGCGAGAAAGCATGAATATGCATATCTGGGGTAGCTGTGCGTACCGTATGCAGAATATCTAGGTAGGTCTGCCCTGTATAATCAGGGTGGATACCACCCTGCATGCAGACCTCGGTGGCGCCGCGCTGCCAAGCCTCAGTGCAACGCCGTGCTATTTCTTCGCCACTGATGTCGTAGGGCTTGCCGCGCAAGTCTTCATTGCCCTTGCCTTTAGAGAAGGCACAAAACTGGCACTTAAAATAACACACGTTGGTGTAGTTAATATTGCGGTTAACCACATAAGTGACTGTCTCGCCACAGCGACTGCGCCGCAAGTCATCAGCGGCCCGCACAATATGGACATAATCATCACCGCGGGCTTCAAATAAACGCGTCACTTCCTGTTCCGATAAAGCCTGCTGTGAACGACAGCGCTCAATCAGCTCGGCCACATCGGCCGATACTGGAGCCAATGTCCGGTCTGGCTGCAACAGCCAAGCATCCTCTGCGGGAACGGCCATTTCTGTCCCAGGTGACCAAGAATCGCGGCGTGCGAAACCACTGGCATCCATCTGCCGCATCACCGGGCCATGCAGGGCTGGATCTAACCAGCGCTGTGCCTCGCGGGCATACTCTGGATAAATGGTCAGGCGCTGCTCTAGGTATTTCCCGGTCGCACGGGTCTCGCGACTGAGGCGGTCGAGATGCGGCCACGGCGCTTCTGGGTTGACGTAATCTGGGGTCAGCGGCGACACACCGCCCCAGTCATTGATACCCGCCGCCACCAACTGCTCCAATACGCCTGGACTCAGATTCGGCGGCGCCTGAATATTCATGCTCGGGCCAAAGATCAAGCGCGCCACCGCGATACTCCACAGCAACTCGTTTAAGTCTGGCTCCGGCGCCTCCGCCATCAAGGTGCCAGGCTTAGCCCGGAAATTTTGGACAATGATTTCCTGCAGATGGCCGTAGTCTTGATGCAGACGGCGCAGCGCCAACAGCGACTCAATGCGCTCCACACGCGTTTCACCAATGCCAATTAGAATGCCGGAGGTAAAAGGCACCCCCGCTCGCCCGGCCTCTTCGATAGTCGCCAAGCGGCGCGCCGGTTCTTTATCTGGAGAGCCGTAGTGAGGCATCCCCTTTTCGGTCAAACGCTCGGCAGCCGACTCCAGCATAATGCCCATGGAAGCGCTCACCTTGCGCAGCTCAGCCACTTCCTCTGCGCTCATACAACCAGCGTTAATGTGTGGCAGTAAGCTGGTCTCTCTCAGAATTGCTTCGGCGACTGCGCGAACATACTCTAAAGTGGTGCTGTAGCCCATCTCAGCCAGGGCTTCACGAGCAGTGCTGTAGCGCAGCTCGGGCTTCTCTCCAAGTGTCAGCAAGGCCTCTTGGCAGCCAGCCAACTCCGCCGCACGGCACTGCTCTAAGACCTCCTCGATACTCATATAAGCTCGCTCTACACGCTTGGGAGTACGTGCAAAGGTGCAGTAGTGGCATACATCGCGGCACAAATGTGTCAGCGGCAGAAACACCTTGCGCGAATAGCTGATGACATTGCGGTGCCCTATATCTCGCAGCACACTCGCTGCTGCAGCAAGAGTGGCGGTATCTTCACAGTCCGCCAGCGTCATCGCTAAAGCCTCCGATGGCAGCTCACCACCATCCCAACTAGTGATAAATTGATCCGCTAGTGCCTTGGCACGCTCATTTATCATGGCCGCAATAATCCTCTGAAAAAGTAGCTTGTGGTGACCCCTGCTCATCATCGAGGTCTGCCAGTGCAATGTGTAGACGCGCCGCCAACTTAGGCTCAGACAAAAAGGCCCGGGTGGACGCACCTAGCGCGCTGTTAGGGTCCAGACTGGCCTGCAAAAGCATCAGCACGTCCCGGGGTTGATCGACATCTCGAGCTACCCCCGATGTTTGCAAAACCTGCGCAGGCAGACCAGCTTGACGAGCCCAATCTTGGTGCTTAGCACAACTATCAACACCAAAGTGAAATAAGGGGCGCTCATTTGCAGCAAACAGCAAGAGGTTAGTACCGCTCTGCTCGCAGTCAGTACCAATCACTAAACCGCCGCTTTGCTGTTGCCGCTCTAAGGCCAGCTGTATTTCATGGCCCTGTAAAAAAGGTAAATCAGCGTGCAATACTAAGATCTGTGTTTCAGCCTGTGGCGATATTCGCTCACAGGCTGCTGCCAATACCGCGTTCAAGCCCTCAGCAGCGAGCTCCTGCTCCGGCAGGTGCTCAATAGCGTAATTAGCTGCCAGTAACGAAGCCCCAGGGTCATCAGACACTAAGGTGACAGCGCTCAGTCCTGGATGATTGCTCAATACTGCAAGCACATCTTGCGCCATCGCCTGCATCAGGCCGCGACGCTCTGATGCCGACAAAATGCCGGACAAACGCGTCTTAGCGGCGACCAAATCCTTTAGGGGTAAGAGCGCGTGGGCCACAGAGTCAGTGCCCTGCCCGTGACAGCACAAATCGCGCCAAGCGGCGCTTGTCGTCCAAGCTTTTCATCAGTGTATCAGTAACCGCCACAGATACCCCTAAGTCGGCAACCTGATCTGCTAGAGCAGCATCGCTTTGATCGATGACGAAGGTATCAATAAAGCCTGGGTAATGCGTACTATAGTGGCGCATCACTGCTTCGGCGCTGACCTCCTGACCCAACTCGCCCAGCATTTTTGCTGCCGGACCTTTAACTGCCTGACCAGCAAGGATCGGGGAAACTGCCACCACCGGCACCTGCAGGGCAGCGATTTTTTGCCACAAGCCGGGCAGCTGTAACACCGGGTCCACACTGACAAAAGGGTTGGAAGGACAGATTACCACAGCTGCCACTTGTCCAGAGTCAAGCAACTGCAGCAGCTCTGAACTGGGGCTGGCCTGCTCAATCCCCCGAAAACTGAAGCCGCTGACCTGAGGCTCGCACTGGCGCCGCACAAAATAATGCTGGAAGGCTAAGTCACCCTCGTCACTATGCACCACAGTACTGACGCTATCATCTGACATGGGCAAGATACCAACCTTTACTCCCATGCGCTGAGCAAGGCCCCGTGTGACCGAACTTAAGCTCTCTCCCGCAGCCAGACGCGCCGTGCGCCATAAATGGGTGGCCAAGTCATTATCGCCAAGGCGAAACCAAGTTTCACCACCGAGCTCTTCCAGGGCCTTCATCACCTGCCAGCTCTCGCCTTCTAAGCCCCAGCCTAAACTGCGGTTGCTGCGACCCGATAAGGTATAAAGCAAAGTGTCAATGTCGGGACAAATCTGCAAACCCAAGTGGCGAAAATCATCGGCTGTATTGACCAATACTGCCAAGGCTTCAGGCTCGAGCTCATTAGCTAAGCCCAAGGCTAGCTTGGCGCCACCTACACCACCGGAAATAGCCAGAACTTTAGCCGTGCCTGTCATCAGCGGAACATATCCATATTGCGGTCCCGCAGCAAGGCAGCTGAGCCGCCTACCGAAGGACGTAAATTAGCGCCTCGCGCCAACACCACTGGGCATGCCTCAGCCGCTTGTCCCTGCACTAGAGAGGCCGCAGCCGCAAGCTCATCGGCCACTGCAGCTTCGGTGACCTCCAGCACATTATTGAACAGGTCGCGCTCACCCACCTGGTTGTAAAGAGGGTCCAGCCCCGCCGTGCCAATCGCTAAACCGACCGTGCCATTACGCCAGGCCCGGCCAACACTATCATTGATAATCACCATGGGCGCATTGCTTGGCGACAGCCGCAGGGCACGGCGTAATTCTTCCGCTGAGCGGTCTGGGTCAACAGGCAGCAACAAGACCTGCGGGTCACCGTCGCTTTGGCTAATATTCGACTTATCGATACCAGCATTAGCCATTACAAAGCCCAAGCGGTGTTCGACAATGATCACACCTGGGCGCACCCGCAGTACCTCCCGGGACTCGCGCAGGATGCACTCCATTTGACGCGGGTCTTTATCCGCTTGTTCAGCGAGCAGCTGAGCGCGCTCCGAGGGCTCCACATCAGCAAGGCGCACATAGCGACCCTCCGCCTTGGACACCACTTTTTGCGCTACGATCAATACATCGCCAGGCTGCAACTCAAGCTGATTAGCCCGCAGACAATCACCAATCAAAGCAGCAAGGTCATCGCCGGGTTCAACCAGCGGAAAACCCTGCAAAGCAAATAGTTGCAGGCCGGGCTTCATTCAGTGCGGTCCAAACCAGAAATAGTGATACCGGCGTGACAGCCATACTGCTTATTAATAGTGATTAGCACAGAGGTCAGCGCTTCGGCTGCGGCAGCATTATTGATCATGCCCGCGTGAAAACCGCGCATTCCCGCTGCCTCAACCAACTTAATCACTTCAGCTCGGGCATCTTTTTTGTTGCCACAAACCAAAACATCACAGTCTAAGCCACTGCCTTCTTGGAGGTGCGCCGCCGCCACATTCTGAAATGCGGAGACCACGTGAACATCTTCACCGAGTAGCTCTTGGGCGATCTGGCCGGCGCTACCTTGCGGTGGCAGTTGGACTCGAGCTACGCGGGGCGGCACCAAAGGCACGGTCACATCGATCAGAATTTTACCTTGCAGGGCATCCTTAACCAGTTCTAGTGTTGAGCTCTGGTGACTAAAAGGCACGGTCAATGTGACAATATCCGCCGCGCTTGCTGCCGCTAGGTTATCCATTGCATCCACTGCAATATCAGCCAAGCCACGCTCTGCCATCACTTCACGCAAATCTGTCACCGCAGCCTGGGCTTTTTCTTCTGTACGGGAGCCAATAATGACGCGGTAACCGGCCTGCACCCAGCGGCGAGCCAGCCCCGTGCCGAGATCGCCAGTGCCACCAAGTATCGCCAGAACCGGCAAAGTATCTGTTGTCATAATATATTCCTAATTGGGCTGGATGGAGTTGGGGGGTTCAGATTTTACGACCAGTAGCGTTTCACTGAGCCAGCGAAACCTTCACTGCGGTCCTTCGCTTGCTACCACCCATAATTGAGTTAGCATGCGCATAACCACAGCATCTTATGGAAATCACTGAACAATCACAAGGCAGCCCGGAGCTCTACACACTACGCTCCGAGGCCTCGTCATAAGGAGTTAAACTGAAATGGACACACCCCTGGATTTTAGCGGCAAAGTGGTACTGGTCACCGGCGGCGGTAAAGGTGTAGGTCGCGGAATTAGCGAACGTTTTTTGGCGGCCGGAGCCGATGTTATGATTTGCGGTCGCAGCGAACCGGAGACTTTGCCCGAAGTCGACGGTCGCCAAGCTGTCTTTACCCCCTGCGATGTACGAGACTTCGAGCAAGTAGAAGCCTGTGTCGAAGCCACTATAAAACGCTTTGGCCGACTCGACGTGCTAGTTAACAATGCCGGCGGCGCTCCCTACGCTGAGGCCGCAACGGCATCACCGCGCTTCTCTGAATCGATTATTCGACTCAACTTGATAGCGCCGCTGAACTTCTGCCAGGTGGCCAACCGCTATATGCAGCAGCAAGAAAGCGGTGGCAGCATCGTAAACATTGCCAGCGTCAGTACTATCCGTCCCTCGCCTGGCACTGCGGCCTATGGCGCGGCTAAGGCAGGACTGGTCAACTTAGGCACCTCGCTAGCGGTGGAATGGGCACCTAAAGTTCGCGTTAACGCGGTGATTGCCGGACTGGTACAAACCGAGCAGTCCCACCTACACTACGGTGACGAAGAGGGCATTGCCGCAGTGGGAGACACTATTCCACTGGGGCGCATGGCCGTACCTCAGGATATCGGCGATGCCTGCCTATTCCTCGCTTCGCCACTAGCCTCTTACGTGAGCGGCGCCAGTATCGCAGTACACGGTGGCGGCGAAAAACCGGCCTTCCTCAACGCCTCTAACTCCGACGTCGGCAGCAAGGCGCAATGAAGCCAGCAGCACTGCTACTCACCCTGCTGTCGAGCAGCCTGCTAGCGGGCTGTGAAACTGGCGCCGAAACACCAGCGGCGGCGGCTCAGGCCAATAAGACTGAAAAAGCTGTCGCCGAATGGACTATGTACGGAGGGCAAGATGCGAGTCGCTTCTCGCCCTTGGCCGACATCAATGTCAGCAATGTAAAACAGCTGGAAGTCGCCTGGGAGCATCGCTCTGGCGACATTTCCGACGGCACTGGCGAGTGGGGTTTTAGCTCACTGCAGGTCACTCCTTTGGTGAGTGATGGACGACTCTATTACTGCACACCCTTCGGCCGAGTTTTTGCACTAGATGCCGAAAGCGGTCGCGAACTGTGGCAGTTTGATCCCCAGGTAAAAAACAAAAAAAGCGGTATCTACCCAGCGGTTTGCCGCGGCGTGGCCTTGTGGCAAGCCCCTGAGGGGGAGCGTGACAAACCCTGCGCTACGCGAATTATCTACGGCACCCGCGACGCCGAGTTGATTGCACTCGATGCCCAAGACGGCCAAGCCTGTGCCGACTTTGGCCACCAGGGTCGCATTTCCCTGAAAGAAGAAATCGCTGGGGCCAAGCCCTGGGAGTACTACCCAACCTCGCCGCCTTATATTCAGGGAGATATAGCGGTTATCGGCGCCTTAGTGCCTGATAATGAGCGGGTTGATGTCCCCAGCGGCGTGGTGCGCGCCTTTAATGTACGCAGCGGCAAACTGGTCTGGGCTTGGGAGCCAGTGAGCGAGGAGTACCGGCAACGTCATCAAGACGCAAGGGGGCAAACTCAATATCACCTTGGCTCACCCAACGTCTGGGCTCCCATATCTGGCGACCCCGAGCGCGGCCTAGTGTATGTGCCAACTGGCAACCCCTCACCCGATCTCTACGGCGGCGACCGCGACGGCATCGACTACTATGGTTCATCGACGGTGGCGCTAGATGCTGCCAGCGGCCAGGTTCGCTGGCATTTTCAGACCGTACATCACGACGTATGGGACTACGATGTCGCCTCTCAGCCCACGCTATTTCAACTGCCAGAGGTTGGCGGTGGCCGCCCAGGTCTTGCCCAAGCGACCAAGATGGGCCACATCTTCTTACTGGATCGAGAAACTGGCGAGCCTTTATACCCAGTGGAAGAGCGCCCAGTACCCCAAGGTGGCGTAGCCGGTGAACACTTATCGCCGACTCAACCTTTTCCTACCCACCCAGCGCCACTGCATCTACCGGAACAACTCACGGCAGATAATATGGATGGTTTTGTTTGGTTCGACCGCAAAAGCTGCCAGAGAGAGTTAGCTAAATACCGCTCCGATGGAATGTTTACCCCGCCCAGCCTGCAGGGCAGCGTGCTCTACCCTTCGACGACCGGTGGCATCAACTGGGGTGGCGTCAGCATTGATCCATATAATGGGCTGATGCTGGTTAACCAAATGCACCTAGCCAGCGTAGTACAGCTGATTCCACGCGATCAATACGATGCCGGCAATTACAGTATCGACTACCCGCTGGAGTACTACCCGATGGAGGGCAGCCCTTACGGGGCCAAGCGCTTCCCCCTACTGTCCTCGCTGGGTGCACCTTGCAATCCACGGCCATGGGGCAGCCTGACAGCGGTTGACCTGGCCAGCGGTGAAGTTGTGTGGCGCAAGCCTTTAGGTACAACTCGCGGCCAAGCCCCCTGGCCGCTGTGGTTTAACACGGGCAGTCCAAATACTGGTGGGCCGTTGACCACCGCCGGCCAACTAACCTTCATCGGCGCAACTAGCGACGGTTATTTCCGCGCTTTCGACAGCCGTAGCGGAGAGCTGTTGTGGCGGACAGTCCTCCCCTACACCGGCAACTCAACACCGCTGAGCTACCGCGCGCGTAAAAACGGCCGGCAATTTGTCGTAATAGCAGCTGGTGGCCACGGCTGGTCTGCCCCCGGCGATGCTATCGTGGCTTTTGCCCTACCCGAAGACTGAGCAGACAAACCTACCTGAGGCTGACGCCCTGCAGCCTCAGGCCCTGTACAGTTGTCCACTACAAATAAGGGGGTATACTGAATCATAGGGCTAATAATCTAGCCTATAGAGCGACTGTGCACAGTCCTCTTTCTTGGCAACCTAAGCAGAAATTGCATGATAAACCTCAGTATTCTCACACCCCGCAGCGCTGTGCTTGAATTGCCTGACAAGCTCAGGCTGTCTGGTCTGATTGAGCTGGAAGACGATAATCAATTGCTGCTGCGTGATCTGAACTGGGCCAATACCGCCCCCACAGAGCAACAACTGGCTTTGGGCACGGCAGCTACCCTTTGCATCCCCGAACTGACCGACACTCGGGGCACAGTTCCTAGCATCCCAGTTTTTATCACTGAAATTACCCAAGACGCGCTTTTATTAACATTCGCCCGCGCCGACAACTCGCCATCAGTCAAGCGCTATCTAAAAGCGCTGAGTAGCCAGCCTGCGCTTAATGATGGGCAACAAAGCCAAAACACAAAACTCAGGCAGACTCAGGACTTATTAGCTAGTTTTGAAAGTTTGGGGCTAAGCACGCTCGATCAGATGTTCCGGCTTTTTATTCAGCGGCTCGGCACTTACCTATTCGATGAATCTACCACCCCCGGGCGCAGCTCTATCGCGCTGAGGGAGGCACTGCGCCTCCTGCAATACCATCAGCGAGCTATTGGCGATAACTTTATTACTCGTATCCAACAGCGCTGTAGTGATTTAACACCCGCGCGGCAGCAACGCTACCAACAAAGTGACAGTGAGATAGCCTGGCAATCCCTGCATTTAGTAAACCTCGACGAGTTTGAAGAGTCGCTAGCGCTAGATCGCATGATCAATACCGGCAGCCAGGCGCAGGAGCTTACACTAGAATGCCTAGTGATCCGCCTTGCCACTGCGATTGGCGTTGACCCACTTGAGCTGCGCCTCCCTTTTCATGTGACCGAATTGTGCAGCAGCCTTCAGCAGGCACTGCAAGAGCATGATATCGAACACCCTGCCACAGTTTACGTTTACGATTATTTTGTCGGGCAATTTCTCAGTCAGCTCGATCAGCTCTACCGCCCTCTGAATCAGCTGCTCATAGATGCTGGACTATGTCCTGGCCTAGAGCAGGACATTAAAACCCATGGTTCACAGCTACAGCGCCCAGCGGCGACTTCCGCAGCCCGCCCAAAGCGCAAGAAAATAAGCCCTGAGCCGGCGCCAGATCAGCAGACTGAGGCCCAGCAGCAGGCCCCAAACAAGCCGAGCACTGTCGCGAGTCTGAGCCCCGAAATGCTCTACCGCTCGGTGATCGATGCACTGAATTTCAGCCGTCACCACAGTGAGGCCCCAAGCAGCCATGAGAGCAGGCCAGAGCAGCTCGCCGATACTGCCACACTAGTTAATGCCCTTGCTTTACTACAAGAGAATGATGAGGCGAGGAAACTTATCGAACAAAGTGGCTCGCTGCGCGATTACCTGAAGCAGCACTCAGAGAGTATCAGCGGCCTCGAGGGAATCACTGCCCTAAATACTGACAGCATGAATCAGCTCGACCTAGTGGACAACCTATTCCAAACCATCCACTCACAGCGGGAGCTGAGCGCAGAACTGCAACCTGCCATCGCGGAATTACAACTCCCCCTAGCTCGACTTGCGCTGCTCGAGCCGGGCTTCTTTTTCGATCAACAGCACCCTGCCAGAGAGCTAGTGGATAAGCTTTCTCAACTGGCCAGTGCAGACAACTTTCCCAACCGGATACTGGAAGAAAAGCTGTCCAGTATTATCGCCGAGATAGTGACAGGCTATGAGCGCGATAGCGCTGTATTTAATAGCGCCTTGGAGCAGGTCAACAAACTAATTGCCCAGCGCAATAGCGCGCATATACGCAATGTTGAACGAGTGGTCAAAACCCAAGAAGGACAGGAGCGGCTACGCCAAGCCCGAGTGGAAGTCGACCGCGCCATTGTCGCTGCTCTGCCAAGACCTCAGCCCCCCAAAATCTTGCTAGAGTTGATCGACAAAGGCTGGCGTGATGCCCTGGTTCTTATCTATATAAAGGAGGGCCCGACCAGTGATAGCTGGCAGGAGCAAATGCGGACGCTGGAATTACTTGGCGAATGGCTCACCGAGCAACAAAACGAATTTAACAGCGTGCAGCGCGCCTTAGAAGCAGCGCCTTTTATCGACTTACTGGCCCAGCAGATCGCTGTTGTCAGGCCCGCTAATATTGAAATAGAAGCGGTCTTTGATGAGCTGCGCAGAGTCTTATCCGGCGAGCAAGCCGTGCTCAATTCTGAGCTCAACAGCGAGTCTTTGATCAACGCTCAGGAAAGCAGCAATATCCAACAGCGCTTACAGCGAACCCATCGCCTGCGCCGCTGGATAGAGCGGGTCAACCAGCTCAACTTAGGTGCTTGGCTGAGCTACAGAGATCGGCATGGCGAACGGCGGCGTATGCAGCTTGCCTGGATCAATGCCGATCGCGATCGATTTATGTTTGTCAATGAACACGGCCAAAAGGTCACAGAGCTCAACGCTGTACAACTCGCTCGCCAGTTGAGTCACGGCGCCAAACCGCCATCACAGGCAGAAAACATGCCCCTGGTCGATCAAAGTATGTACGGCACGCTAGAGCAAGTGCAGCAAACGCTGAGCTTTGCCCGCCATCGCGATAAAGTGACTCGCCTACTCAATCGCGAAAGCTTTATAGAGCAGCTCAACAAAGCCTTGCGACATGCCCAGCGTCGATCGTCCCAGCATGCAGTGCTCTATTTGAATATCGATCAGTTCAACTTAGTCAATGAGATTTACGATCGAGTGTCAGGGGATCAAGTACTGGCTGAATTTGCCGAGCTATTATCACAGCTGCATGACAAAAAATTCTCTTCCGCACACTTGGGAGAGGATAATTTCGGTATTCTGCTTGCCGACCATACACTGTCGGAAGCACTCGCAGTTGCCGAAAGTATTCGCAGTGACATCCATGCCAACAACTTCGATATCGAGCAAGAGCCTGTCCAGTTAAGCGTTTCAATCGGGGTTGCAGCTCTGCGTCACTTCAGCCCCGACGCCGATTCAGTGATCGAGGCTGCAGAACAGGCTATGCAAGCAGCCAAGCAGGGTGGTGGCAATCAGGTGCAGCAACATATTGCAGCGGCAAACAGCATTACACGGCACAAACAGGATCGCCGCAAAACCCGTCAAAACTTGGAGCAGGCTCTGACCACAGAGCGCTTTGTGTTGCGCGCCCAGCCCATTGTGCAAAACGCAGTGGCCAGCCAACAACCCTCGAGCCAACATTTTGAGCTTCTATTGGGCATGCGTGAAACGGATGGCTCACTGAGCTCTCCCAAGCAATTTATCAAGAGTGCCGAACGCCACGGCTACATGAGCTTAGTTGACCGCTGGGTGATCCGCGAAGCCTTCCAATGGATCAGCCAGCTGATGGATGCCCAAAAAGTGGTGCCCAACCTGTCGATCAACCTTTCCGGCACCAGCATCACTGACGATGCTTTTATGGAATACCTCTTCGAGCAGATATCTGAGTTCGGCGTCGGCACCAGCCGTCTGTGCTTTGAGGTTACTGAAGCCGCCACTATGACCAATCTAGTGAAGTCTGCTGACTTTATTCGCGCTTTTCGCAATATTGGCTGCAAATTTTCCCTGGATAACTTTGGCACTGGCTTGAGCAGCCACAACTACCTGCGCGAGTTATCTGTAGACTATGTCAAAATTGACGGCGCTTTTATCACCGGAATCAACGATAATCCCAATGATTACACGATGGCCAGGTCAATCAATGACTTAGCGCACTTTTTAGGCCAGGAAACCATTGCAGAGTCGGTGGAAAACGAACGAACTATTGCCCGCCTACACGAAATTGGCGTGGACTACCTTCAGGGCTGGGGCATTGGCCACCCTGAGCCGCTAACAGACATAGTGGGGCAGCTTCAAAGCCTCCAAAAGTAATCAGAGTGTGAGCAGCACAACGATGAGTCTCGCGACCGACAAAACGAGTCAGTTAAATCAAGACGCTGAATACGACCACTTAATCAGCCTCATTTACCAGGGGCCGCTGGAAGCTAGGCCCTGGCAAAGCGCCCTGCCCTACCTGCGTGAATTGTTTGATGCTGAGGCTGCCTCACTGGTGCTGCGTCCACCGGCAGAAGGTGACCGCGGCGTAATCCTCAATAGCGTGCGAGGTAATTCAACGCGCAGTGACAACACACTGGCAGATCCCAACGACTGGCAGGTCACCACCTATCGCGAGCAGTTCTTCGCTCTGGATCCATTTATCAACCTGCCACTGAATAAAGTGGTGACCCTGCAAGATCTACTGAGTGACGAGGAGCTAGAAGCATCTGACTACTACCGTCACTATCTCCAACCGGTCAATCTATTTTATATTCTGGGTGTCGATACCGCCGAACCCGACGGCATGGTGGCGCGCCTGCGTTTCTCGCGGCGTCGTGAAGAGGGTAATTTCAAGCAGTCCCAGAGAGACTTACTAGCGCGCATATCGAGCCACCTTCAACGCGCTATTCACATCTTTGCCAAGCTGAGCCGCACCACTTCCGAGCGCGATCTCTATTCTGGCGCCGTGGATCAACTCGCCGTGGCCACCATTATCCTTGATCAGCAGGGGCGCCTGCTCAACACCAATGCCTTAGCCAAGGCGCTACTCGATGATCGCCGTGGGCTGGGCTTGAAAGATGAGCACCTGCATGTCGGTGGCAGAGAGCAAAATCGCGAGTTACAAGCTGCTTTGAGCACTGTGATTAGTGCCCAGCAGCGCGGCGAAACCTCTGTGATCCGAGCTCTGCGCATCCCCCGGGATGGCGGTCGCTCAGATTTAGGGCTGGTAATACGCCCCATTCCAAGCTCGGAATGGGGGGAAGGCCAAGGCAGCCCCTGCGCCGCGGTATTTATCAGCGACCCAGACCTACGCGAAACCGCCTCCCAGCAAACCCTGAGCGAGCTGTTCAGCCTGACACCAGCTGAGGCCAATTTAGCCATCTTGTTATCTCGGGGCCTGAGTTTGGCTGAGGTTTCCGAGTCACAGCACATCTCCCAACACACCGCCCGGGCACAACTTAAGTCAATTTTTGCCAAGACCGGCGTGTCTCGCCAAGCTGAGCTGGTGCGACTAGTATTAAAAAGTGTCGCATCATTGGGCTAAAACACGGCTGTTGAATTGGTAAGCGCAGTGAATTGCGCTACAATAGCGCGGCGGCATAAGTGGTGTTGATGCCGCCCAACAGGATCGTCTCGGAGCCTGTGCTCGAGACACAGAATCCGGCTCGAAAGACTCTTTTTCGGGCATCTTATAATCAGGGCATATGACTGCCATCCCGGCGGCTATAACCTTGGGGGAGAAGCAAACACTATGATCCAACATACCTTTGGCCTGCTGGTAAAACCCAGTGCTCAGTGGCGTACAATCGCCAAACTACCAACACCATCGTTTAATACTCTGATTCTCTATCCTTGCTTAATGGCTTTACTGCCAGCGATTGCCTGGTACTACGGCACCAGTCGCATCGGCTGGTCAGTGGGTGATGGGGGACAGGCTATTAAACTCACCATGGAGAGTGCACGACAAATCAGCATTCTCTTCTATCTGGGCATGGTCGCTTGTGTGCTGGCCATTGGCTACTTTGTGCACTGGATGTCGCGCACCTATGGTGCTGATTCCAGTTTTGCCAAAGGTATCGTGGTGGCCGGACTTACCGCTACACCATTGTTTATTGCCGGCCTAGTCGGCTTTTACCCGGTGCTATGGGTAGACCTACTCATCGGTGTTGTTGCGATCAGCTGGTCCATTTACCTGCTGTATCTTGGCATACCGATTGTCATGGGCATCCCTGAAGAGCGTGGATTTCTTTTTTCCAGCGCTGTCGTTGCAATCGGCCTGGTCATTTTGATTGGCCTTATGGTGACCTCAGTGATTCTTTGGGATATGGGCGCCGCACCCGCCTTTACAGATTAGCCGTGCACTGGCACGGGACCTTTAACCCTCTCATGAATGGAAGCAAACCATGAGCGAACTTAACTCCGCCTTGGAGCACCCAACATACAACTACAAGGTAGTGCGCCAGTTTACAGTGATGACTGTAGTCTGGGGTATTGTAGGGATGCTGATTGGCGTGTGGATCGCCGCCCAACTCGCTTGGCCGGCTCTAAACTTTGATTTACCTTGGATCAGCTTTGGACGCCTGCGGCCCCTGCACACCAACGCAGTGATCTTCGCCTTCGGCGGCAGCGCCCTGTTCGCCACATCTTACTATGTGGTACAGCGAACCTGCCAAGTCCGGCTGATATCCGACAAGCTAGCTGCCTTTACCTTCTGGGGTTGGCAGGCAGTGATTGTCTTGGCGATTATTACTCTGCCACTTGGCATGACCTCTACCAAAGAGTACGCCGAGCTCGAGTGGCCGATCGATATTCTCATCGGCTTGGTCTGGATAACTTACGCCTTTGTGTTCTTTGGCACTATCGGCCAGCGTAAAACCAGTCATATCTATGTTGCCAACTGGTTCTATGGCGGTTTTATTTTAACCGTTGCGGTACTGCACATCATCAACAGCATGGCAGTGCCAGTAGATTTGACCAAATCTTATTCGGCTTATGCGGGTACCGTTGATGCCATGGTGCAGTGGTGGTATGGCCATAACGCAGTGGGCTTTTTCCTCACAGCGGGCTTCCTTGGCATGATGTATTACTTTGTGCCCAAGCAAGCCGAGCGTCCGATCTACTCCTATCGCTTGAGTATCGTGCACTTCTGGGCACTGATTGCTGTGTATATCTGGGCTGGCCCTCACCACCTTCACTACACTGCTCTGCCAGACTGGGCTCAGAGCCTGGGTATGGTGATGTCCATCATCCTACTGGCACCCTCTTGGGGCGGTATGATCAACGGCATGATGACGCTATCCGGTGCATGGCACAAACTGCGCACCGACCCGATTTTGCGCTTCCTCGTGGTCAGCCTGTCGTTCTACGGCATGTCGACTTTCGAAGGCCCGATGATGGCTATCAAGACCGTAAACTCGCTATCGCATTACACCGACTGGACTATCGGCCACGTACACTCTGGCGCTTTGGGCTGGGTTGCCATGATTTCCATCGGCAGTGTGTATCACCTCATTCCCATTCTCTATGGCAAAGAGCGTATGCACAGTGTTGACCTGATCAACGTCCACTTCTGGATGGCCACCATCGGTACGGTTCTGTACATCGCCTCCATGTGGGTCAACGGGATCATGCAAGGCTTGATGTGGCGCGCCTACAACCAGGACGGCACCTTGACCTACACCTTTATTGAGTCGATGGTCGCCAGCCACCCTGGCTACCTGGTGCGCTTAGCAGGTGGAGCGATCTTCTTTGGCGGTATGTTGGTGATGGCCTACAACCTTTACATGACCAGTCGCAGAGATGTTACAGCGACTGAGGCGGCCCCTGCGGCCACCGGCACGGCGTAAGGAGCAAGCAAAGCATGTCCTTAAGTAAACACAGCAAAATTGAGACGAACGTCAACCTGATGATCGTTCTCACTATCGTGGCGATTAGTTTCGGCACCTTGGTTGAGCTCGCTCCGCTGGTTTTTGGCCAGCAGGTAAAAGAACCTATAGATGGCTTGAAACCCCTGCCAGCTCTAGCCCTTGAAGGGCGCGACATCTATATCCGTGAGGGCTGCCACGTCTGTCACTCGCAGATGATCCGGCCCCTGCGCGCTGAAACCGAGCGTTACGGTCACTACACTGTTGCGGGTGAATTGGTTTACAACCACCCCTTCTTGTGGGGATCCAAGCGCACCGGACCAGACTTGGCGCGAGTTGGCGGTCGCTATAGTGACGACTGGCACCGAGCTCACATGTATAACCCACGGGACGTAGTTCCTGAGTCAATCATGCCGTCTTACCCCTGGCTATTTGACAATACTCTCAGCGGCGAAAAAACTGGCCGCAAGATGAGTGCACTGCGCACCGTGGGCGTACCCTACACCGACGAAGACATTGCCGGAGCCCAAGAGGCCGTGGCGGGCAAAAAAGAGATTGATGCCTTGATCGCCTACCTGCAACAGCTCGGCACACTGCTGCAAATAAGGCGTTAAACATGGATATTAATGATCTCAGGGGTTTAAGCACCCTATTCTTAATGCTGTCTTTTATTGGCCTATGTATCTGGGCTTACAGTGGAAAACAGCGCGAGAGCTTCAATCAGGCGGCACAATTGCCCTTTGCCGATGATGAAATGAACAAACGCAGCATGCGGGAGGAAGTCAGCAATGACTAGTTTCTGGAGTCTATGGATTATTATCCTCACTAGCATCACGCTGATTGGTATTACTTGGATCCTCTTGGGCAACCGCAAGTTAGGTGCAAAAAAAGAAGATCAGGCTACCGATCATGTCTACGACGGTATTGAAGAGTATGACAACCCACTGCCGGTGTGGTGGTTCTACATGTTCGTCATTACTATCGTCTGGGCAGTCGGCTACCTGATCGTCTACCCCGGCATGGGCAACTACCCCGGCCTGATCGGCTGGACCCAAATCGCTCAGTATGAAGAGCGCGTCGGCGCCGCAGAAGAACGGCACCGCGCTATGTACGATCGCTATCTCGCTATGCCGATTGAAGAAATTGCCGATGATCCAGTAGTCCGCCGCATGGGTATGCGCATGTTCGGTAACGACTGCGCTCAGTGCCACGGTGCAGATGCTCGCGGTGGTTACGGCTTCCCTAACTTGACCGATGACGACTGGATTTATGGCGGTGAACCAGAGCAGATTGAAACAACTATCACCCAGGGTCGACAGGCAGCTATGCCCGCTTGGGGCAGCGTGATTGGCGATCAGGGCGTTGAGCAAGTCACTGCTTATCTACTGGAACTGAACCATCGCAATCCCGATGCAGAATTGGCCAAGGCAGGTCAAGGCGTGTTCCAGACCTATTGTGCGGTCTGTCACGGCCCCGATGCCAAGGGCAACATCGCTCTGGGTGCACCTAACCTGACCAACGGTATCTGGCTCTACGGCGGTTCGGAAAGCGAAATTGCGCACAGTATTCGCGCAGGTCGCAACGGCGTTATGCCAAGCTTCAAGGACACACTTGGGCCTGAAAAGATCCATATTCTTGCAGCTTACGTATACGGCTTACGCAACAGCGCACAAAATTAAGCTCCTCCACTGCGCCCTAGCTTCCGCTTAGGGCGCCCTCTCCCAGCGTTATCCATGGGATCCTGACATGCAAGATAGTAACAAGATCGACGTTAAGCAGATTGAGCCCTCCGAATTTGGCGAGCTCGACCTGTATCAGCAGCGCGAAAAAATTTACACTCGCAAAATTAAAGGCTTTTATCAGCGCATCCGGGTGTATACCGGCTGGCCGCTACTACTAGCTTACTTTCTTTTGCCCTGGGTAAACTGGGGTGACCGCCAAGCGATTCTATTTGACCTGCCGGCACGAAAGTTCCACATTCTGGGACTGACTTTGTGGCCGCAGGACTTCCCCTTGCTGGCCTTTCTGCTGATTATTGCTGCTTTTGCCCTGTTTGCTATTACGGTGTTCGCCGGCCGGGTTTGGTGTGGCTATACCTGCCCGCAAACCGTGTGGACCAGTATTTTTATGTGGATTGAACAGCGCACTGAAGGCAGCCGCAACCAGCGCATTAAGCTGGACAAGGCACCTTGGACGACTGAAAAGTTTCTGCGTAAATTCTCCAAATATTGCGGCTGGATGATTGTGTCTCTAATCACCGGCATCACCTTTGTTGCGTATTTTTACCCCGTGCGGCAGTTGGTACCCGAGCTGCTGACCTTTTCTACCGGGTTTTGGCAGTGGTCTTGGACCCTGTTCTTTACCCTTGCGACCTATATCAATGCCGGCTGGTTACGCGAACAGGTCTGTACCCATATCTGCCCCTACGCCCGCTTCCAATCGGTGATGTTTGACCAAGATACGCTGATCGTCTCCTACGACCCCAAGCGCGGCGAGGCACGCGGCTCACGCAAACGCGGTGCCGACTACAAAGCCCAGGGGCTTGGTGACTGCATCGACTGTGAGCTCTGTGTACAGGTCTGCCCCACCGGTATCGACATCCGCGACGGCCTACAATACGAGTGTATTGGCTGTGCCCTGTGCATCGATGCCTGTAACTCAGTCATGGACAAGATGGAGTACCCGCGCGGGCTCATCAGCTACACTAGTGAACACCAGTTAGAGGGCGGTACTACCGACTGGGTACGGCCACGCATGATTGGCTATGTAGTCGTACTGAGCCTCATGCTAGGCGTATTTAGCTATACCATCTTCAGCCGTATTCCGCTGGAGCTCAGTGTCTCCCGTGACCGTAATCAACTCTATGTGACATCCGGCCAAGGTGATATCGACAATATTTATACCTTAAACATTGCCAATATGGACGAACAAATGCACGAGTTTGAGGTCAATGTCAGCGGGCTAGACAACGTTGAGCTTATTGGCGAGCGCAGCTACACACTTAACGGTGGTGAAGTCCGCGAGATCTCCCTGCGACTACGGATGCCGCCAGAGACGCTTAGCAAGCCCAGCACACCGGTGGAGTTTGAAATTTACGCCACGGATGATGACAGCATCCGCGCCACCTCCGAATCACGTTTTATGATGCCTTTCAAATGAGTAATAAAGCCACTTATCGCGAAGCCTCATCGCCTTGGTACAAGCATTCTTATGCCTGGCTCCTGTTTGGACTTCCCGCCTGCGCGGTTGTTGCAAGCCTGTGGACTGTATTTATCGCTTACACGGGTTCAGATGATCTCGTGGTCGACGAATACTATAAAGACGGACTAGCCATCAATCGGCAGTTGGATAAAAAGCACAATGCCAGCAGTGCCAATATGCAAGCTGATATACAGATTCGCGGCGATGAGGTTCTGTTAAAACTGACAGGCGATCTTCACCCTCCCCGCTTGCGTTTATTGCTGTCTCACCCCATTGAGGCCAACAAGGATTTCAGCGTCACGCTACAGCGTAGTAGCGCCAGCGAATATCGGGCGAGAATGCCGAGCACTCCAGCGCCCCGCTGGCACTGGGTGCTCGAAGAAGCATTAGACAGTGGTAGCAGTTGGCGCCTAGATGGCGCTTTCACTGCCAGTGACTTCAGCCATGCCAACTCTCTCTAAGCTTGCCCTCAACAGTCCCGTAGCGCCAAGTGAAAATCTAGATTGCTACCACTGCGGTGAAAGGCTTGACTCAGGTCAGGACTTTGGTTTTGCGATTAACGGTGAGCATCGGCCGATGTGTTGCCCCGGCTGTCGCAGTGTTGCCAGCCTGATCTATGACAGCGGTATGTCCGCCTATTACGAGCGGCGTAGCGCCTTTGGCGAAAGACCCGATGAGCCCTCAAACATCGCCCAAGAGGCTCTCCTGATTTATGACGACCCTGAGGTGGCCGCTCAGTTTTGTGACATCACTGGCGATGAATGGGAAGCGCGCCTGCTGATCAGCGGCATTCATTGCGCCGCCTGTACTTGGCTAATTGAACACAGCCTGCTGCGTCTTAAGGGCGTCAAGCAAGCCAATGTTAGCCTACAGCATCAGCGCTTAGACATTCGTTTTGACAGCTCACTACAGCCACTCTCGGCCATCTTCGCTCAAATCGAAGCACTCGGTTATAAGGCCCAACCCTTCTATGCCGGAGCCCAGCGCGAACAGGCACAAGCAGAGTATCGCTTGAGCTTGCAGCGCTTGGCCATAGCTGGCTTAGGAATGATGCAGGTGGGTATGTTTGGCATCGCTCTGCATGCCGGCGACTTACAAGGCATTGCCAGTGAACACCAAGGCCTGATGCGCTGGGTTAGCCTGATTATCGCGACCATTGTAGTGCTATTCTCCTCGCGAGTGTTTTTCAGTACCGCCTGGCGTCACCTTAAGGCTGGCATGCTGGTCATGGATCTACCTGTTGCTATTGCCATTGGTCTGGCTTGGTTGGCCAGTGCGTGGGCCACCATAAGCGGCAGCGGACAGGTCTATTTTGACTCAGTGGTGATGTTTACCTTCTTTCTATTGCTGGGGCGCTTTCTTGAACAGCGCGTACGCCGCCGTTTTCAGCTCAACTGGTTCCAAATTGAAAACACCCTCCCCCAAGCTGTACAGCGCTTTGAACAGGGCACTTGGCTAACCGTGCCCCGTATCGCTATTAACAAAGACGATATCGTACTGGTACCCGCCGGCAGCACAGTGCCAATTGACGGCAGTGTTATTAAAGGTCGCAGTTCAGTGCGCGAAGACACTTTTAACGGCGAGCAAGATCCACGCCCGGTGGGACTGAACGACAGTGTCTTTACCGGTACGCTCAATCTAGAGGCTGCTTTAGAGGTAAAAGCAGCTGGCAGCTACAATGAATCTCGTCTAGCAGCGCTGCAGGAATCTGTGGGCCGTGCCAACACCGGCAAGCCGCGCCTAGCGAATTTAGCCGATAAAATCGCCGCTTGGTTTGTGCTACTGATTTTAGTCACAACCGGTGGCACGGCCTTAATTTGGAGCCAGATTGATCCCTCCCAAGCACTGTGGATTAGCTTATCGGTACTTGTCATCAGCTGCCCCTGCGCTTTGGCCTTGGCCACGCCGGTGGCCCTGACCAGCGCGGCAAGCGCCCTGCGTCATCGCGGCGTGCTAGTGCATGGTGAAAATGCCCTTGAAGCACTGTCGCGCAGCACGCGATTAATCTTGGATAAAACCGGTACGCTCACAGAGGGGCGATTAACGCTCAATCGATTAGAACTACTTGGGCCGCTGAGCCAAGACAAGCTGACAACTATTGCTGCTGCTTTACAGCAGAGTTCGCGACACCCGATTGCCAAAGTGTTTGAGCATGAGCAATCCGCCCCGGGCGTCAGCGAGCTCCATTACCAAGTAGGTGCTGGCGTCAGCGGTGTGCTGGATGGCCAAGAGTACCGCATGGGCAGCCTGGCCTACTGCCGAGAGTTGGCCCCTAGCCTAGCGGCGCCACCTAGCCACTCTCTGTACTGGGTAGCTCTGGTTCGCGATCAACAGCCCCTGGCCTGGTATGGTTTTCAAGACCCAATCCGCAGCGAAGCTGGCGCACTAATAAAGCGTCTGCAAGAGCGCGGAGTGACCCCGGAAATTCTCTCTGGTGATACGCCGGAGCGAGTCGCCGAGGCTGCCGCGGCGCTAGGCATAAGCAAAGCCCTAGGTGGGCAAAGCCCCGAGCAAAAAATGGCACGCGTAGAGGCACTTCAAGCTGAGGGCTTTACGGTGACCGCAGTGGGCGATGGACTGAATGACGCGCCCTTATTAGGCATGGCCAATGCCTCCTTTGCGGTGACCGATGCCACCGACCTAGCTCGTGCACAGGCAGATTTCGTGATCAACAACGGCAATCTTAATGCCGTCGACTTAAGCTGGCAGATGGCGCTGCGCTGCCGGAGTATTATCCGGCAGAACCTGTGCTGGGCACTGGGCTATAATATCTGCGCTATTCCCCTTGCGGCGATGGGCTACATTCCCCCTTGGGCTGCGGCTATTGGCATGTCGGCTAGCTCACTACTGGTGGTGTTAAACTCATTGCGTTTAACCCGCGGCTTGCGCTCGCCACTAACAGCGCAAGTAAGCGCCTAAGAGAGATCACTATGGCCAGCCTTTACCTCTTAATTCCTATCGCCTTGATTTTTTGTATCATCGCAATTCGTTTACTGTTGTGGGCTATTGGCAATGGCCAATATGACGATCTCGACAAAGAAGCCTGGCGTGTTCTGCTCGACGAAGAACCAGCAACAAAAAAGCCAAGCTCGCTAGAGCAATCCATCAACATCAAGGAAAAACCCCAGGATGGATAGTGCACTATTAGCAGCCTTTCTCGTTGGTATCGCCGGAGCCGGACACTGTCTTGGCATGTGCGGCGGTATTGCAGCTGCACTCAGCCTCAGTGGCGTCAACACTAAGCGGCTGACCTTGGCCTATCACGCCGGGCGTCTGAGCAGTTACAGCCTACTTGGTGCCGCCCTTGGCTTTGCTGCCAGCGGCATCGATATTGCGGCATGGACCATCACCCTACGCTACTTAGCCGCTGTTCTACTCATTGCTATGGGGCTTTATATTGCCGACTGGTGGCGTGGCTTACAGTGGCTGGAGCGCGCTGGCGCGCATCTGTGGAAACCCATTCAAGGCTTAGCAAAAAACTGGATCCCAGTGCGCAACATGCGACAGGCACTGGCTTTAGGTTTGTGCTGGGGCATGATGCCCTGCGGTTTGATTTATAGCGCCCTAGCTCTAGCAGCAACTCGACAAGAGCCACTAGGCTCTGGCTTGATGATGCTGGCTTTTGGTATTGGCACACTACCGGCGATGTTAAGCAGCAGTTTAGGGGCCGCGAAGCTACAGCAGCTACTCAGACGCAGAGGTTTAAAACAAGTCATTGCTGCCTTATTGGTGATATCCGGCGCTTGGACTTTATATATCACCGCCTCTCACAGTGATCACCTACTGCAGCAAACTCAGGCCGATCAAACAAGTAGTGGCCATCACAGCCACCACTGATAGGCGCACCCTCGCCAAGAAACAATCACTCAACGAGGGTGCCTGCAATAGGCTCGTTTAAGAGGCTAAGCAGATAGCGCGTCCATGGTCGTGGGGCTCAACGAGACCTTCGTGTAGGCTCTTAATCGCCATCTCGTAGTCTTCTTCATTGACCACAAATTGCATATCAACCTGGCGCATCGACTGATGAATAGCCAGCACGCTGATATTGTGCTGCGACAGTGCGCCAACAGTTTTGGCTAGGATGCCTGGCACCTGCATGTCACTGCCAATCGCTGACACGATCGCCACTTTTTGCTCTCGGATCTCAGCTTCAGGAAACTTCTCCTGAAGTACCTTTTTAACTCGCTTGACGGTTTTAAGGTTGGTCGACAAATAGTTTGTCACGGTATTGGCATTGATATCCTTAGCCACATTGTGAGCCTTAAAGCGCTGTAATGTCTTAAGGATTTCCATGTCGTAGTCGGCGACTTTCCCCGCCATATCCTGGTCAAAGAGTTCCAGTGCGTAGACCCCAGGGCAACCGGCAATGATTTCTACGCAAGCTGTATCACTCACATAATCACTGGTGATCAAGGTGCCGGTATGTTCTGGTTCAAAGGTATTCTTCACCCGCAGCGGGATACCATTCTGGCGCAAACCTTTAGCGGCCTTAGGGTGAATGGCTTCCATCCCCAAGTTGGCTAATTGGTCTGCTACATCGTAGTTGGTTCGACCAATCGGCACCGCATTTTCTTCGCCTACCAAACCGGGATCGGCACTACTTAAGTGGAACTCTTTATGAATAATGGCTTCGCGCGCATTGGTCAAAACAGCTAAACGACTAAAGGTCATCTCACTGTAGCCACGGTCAAAACTGGTAATCAGGCCATCTTCACTGTGCGCATAACCGGTGACAATCGGCATCTGCTTACTCAGATCGATATCGGCAAAAGCCTTTACAATACGCTCATCGAGAGAGATATGTTCGAGAGACTTCCAACCTGTCAGATCGACAAAGCAAGCATTGACCCCATCTGCTTGTAGCAAATGTGCCGTGTTCCAAGCCGAATGCGCTTCACCGACACTGGCCAACATTTCGCGCACAGTAGCCAGGTGATCTTCTACTGAGAAATGCCCATGGCGACAGAGGCTTTGCAGGTCTTCCAAGACTTGTTGCGCATTATCGAGGCGCTCACCAATAAAGCTATTAGCGGCTTTTAGCGCAGCAGGGTCACTAAACAGTGCGGCATTTTTGTCAAACATACTCTTGCGCACGCGATCCAAAGCTTCGGCCCAGCTGTTATCTCTAAAAGCGCCGGCAAAATAAGCGTAGACCCCGGGAGAACCATCTTTCTTATCCTCCAGCAATTGGTTGGTCATGCCGCCGTATGCCGATACCACAAACACCCGCTGATAGAGGGTATCAGCATTGGCTTGGGCAAAAATAATACTATCGCGCACCGCATCGTAATTACTCATCGAGGTGCCGCCGATTTTTTCTACACTGTGCAAACTCATGTTTATACTGGGTCCTGTCTGGAATTCCTTAATGGCCTTGCTCGGCAAGCAGCTATATCGCTATATAGCTGCGCCGAGAGCGAGAGGGGAAACCTGAGGATTAGTCTGTCACCGCTTCCGCTGTTAACTCGTAAGCCCCTTCCTTGTTATGCACTTCTTTACCGTGCAGTGGTGGATTAAACACGCAGGCCATTTTCATTTCTTTGAAGGCGCGCAAAATATGCTTGTCGTGTTTGTCTAGAATGTAAATGGTGCCTGGCTTGATGGGGTATTTTTTGCCATCGGCGACGGTTTCTACTTCACCTTCACCGGACATGCAGTACACCGACTCCAGGTGATTCTGGTAGTGCATGCCAAAGTCTGCACCTTCATAAATGGTTGTGATGTGAAACGAGAAACCCATATTGTCGTCTTTCAACAACAGACGAGTGCTATCCCAGTTGCCATCAGGAGAAACAATTTTACGCCCTGCAGCAGCGGCACTTTCCATATCTCTTACAATCATATTTTTACTCCTATCTACTTAGCAGAGTCCGCAGACCCTGCTGTAATATTGAATTAAGGCTTGCCTAGTTGACTATTAACTAGCCTGCTTTACGCCTACGTCGGTCTGGTAATCGTCTTCGAAATAGTCAACGGTTTCCGGGATAAAGTCTTCTTTATCACAAACCTCGGCAATGGCTTGTTCCAAAATATCCATACCGCGCTTGAGGTTTTCCTCGCTGATCACCAGCGGACATAAAATCTTGACCACCTGATCATCTGCGCCACTGGTTTCAATAATCAGTCCTTTACCGAAAGCACTGTGGGTGATTTTTCCAGCGATATCACCGTTCACGCAGTTAATACCGCGGAACATACCCCGACCACAGGTGTTGAAGTTGCCTTCACCATACTTCTCCACAAACTGATCAAGGCGCTTAGCGATGTAGTCACCTTTCTTGCGAATATTTTTGGCAAACTCATCATTCGTCCAGTATTCATTCAAGGCTGCAGTAGCAGTCACAAATGCAAAGTTATTACCGCGGAAAGTACCGTTGTGCTCACCGGGCTTCCACTGGTCCAAGTCGGGACGAATCAATACCACGGCAAAGGGCAGACCATAGCCACCGAGTGACTTCGACAGTGTCACGATGTCAGGTGAAATACCGGCTTCTTCAAAACTAAAGAAAGTACCGCTACGACCACAACCTGCCTGGATGTCGTCAACAATCAGCAATACGTCGTGCTTGCGGCAAACAGCTTCTAGGTTACGTAACCAGTCGAAGCTAGCGGCATTGATCCCGCCTTCACCTTGTACAGTTTCCGCAATCACTGCCGCTGGAAGGTCCACACCGCTACTGGAGTCCGACAGGACTTTATCCAGGTAGGCAGTGGTATCGACGTCTTCACCTAGGTAACCGTCAAAAGGCATACGGCTGCTGCCACTCAAGCTTACGCCTGCTGCGCCGCGATGATGAGAGTTACCGGTTGTGGCCAGCGAACCCAAGCTCACGCCATGGAAACCATTGGTAAAGGAAATCACGTTTTCACGGCCGGTGACGTTGCGCGCTAGCTTCAGCGCCGCTTCTACAGCGTTGGTACCAGTAGGGCCAGTGAACTGCATCATGTACTCAAGTTTGCGCGGCTTGAGGATAATTTCATTAAAGGCTTCCAAGAACTCGCCTTTAGCGCGGGTATGTAAATCGAGTCCGTGAGTAATACCGTCGCTGTGGATGTATTCCAGCAGCTTCTCTTTAAATACAGGGTTGTTATGACCGTAGTTTAAAGTGCCAGCGCCGGCCAGGAAGTCGATATATTCGTTGCCGTCTTCGTCATACAGAAACTCGCCTTTTGCGCGGTGAAAAACTCGCGGAAAAGAGCGCGCATAGCTTTGTACTTCGGATTCGATTTCTTCAAAAATTTTCATTGCAGTTCCTCTGCGTGAATGAATTAAAAATGTGCTGTCTTAGAAAATGCTGCTCAACCAGCTAGTTATGCTGAAGCCAGAGCACCAAAGGGACCAATCTTGACCAGCATCTCGGATGCGTGAGCACCACCAAAATGCTTTTTCTCATCAAACATAAGCTCATGGCTCAAAGGGGCCCTGCGGCGCTCGGCAAAACCGCGGAACAAAGCCCAGGAAGCCTCGTTATCTTCAGTGATTGTGGTCTGCATATTGTTTACTGAGCTACAGCCCTCACGGTCGACGATAGCTGCCAGCATCTTGCCGGCCAGGCCTCGGCCTCGGGCCTGCTCCCCTACAGCGACCTGCCAGATAAAGAGCGTATCTTCCTTGCCTGGCACGATATAGCCCGACACAAAACCAACCAATTCTCCATTAAGAAGGGCGGCTACAGAGGTCTCGGCAAAATGAGAGCACTGCAGCAAATTGCAATACATGGAGTTCACATCCAGCGGCGGGCAACGTTCAATCAATTTATATACAGCATTGCCATCTTCCCGTGTCGGGACTCGCAATGTGAGCTCAGAATCCATGCAATCACTCCAATTTGTTTCTGTTCAAATGTTTAGTGCACGATATTATAAAGGGACTAAATCTAATTATTAACCCTTATTTTCCATTAATTGTTCACATTTTGAGCTATTTCATGGAGAATGGTGAAATATCACGAAGAAAATATGTATTGGACACTAATGAATTTATTGAGGTTTATTCGGTTATGCCCCAGAAAAACCACAGCACTAAGCAGAAGCAAGCAACAGCAGAATCGCTCGTGGGTTTAGGCCAATCTGAACTGACCCGCTATAATCTTGGCTTTATGTTTTCTGAGCAGGAGTCTCTCTTGGGCCGCATTGACGAAGTATTGGTAGCTTTGCGTCGCGTGATTCGCGCCACAGACCTTCACTCTAAGCACTTAGCTAAAACCACTGGTTTAACAGCACCGCAAATATTGCTGCTGCAAACCATTCGTGACCGCGGGGAAGAGGCCACCATCGGCGAACTAGCCAGCGACATCAGCCTCAGCCAAGCGACTGTAACTTCTATATTAGATCGACTGGAAAAGCGCGAACTGGTTTACCGCGAACGCTCTAAAACAGATAAGCGTAAAGTACACGCCCACCTGACCGAACGCGCCACCGAGGTACTCAAAAGCGCGCCGATACCTTTACAAGCACAATTCGCCCGTCAATTTGGTGACCTGCAAGAATGGGAGCAGACGATGATCATTTCATCTCTGCAGCGGATCGCCCAGATGATGGACGCTGAGCATATTGATGCCTCACCAGTGCTGGACATTGGCATGCTAGACCGCCAAAACGCTGCACCTGAGCGCAATGACACCTTTGGTGGGGATAAACATAACTAAGTGCCACAGCTGAGAATTTACCTAGCTTTGCAGCAGGTTTACAATAGGCCTATTTAGACCAGCCGCAATACTCGGCGCCAAGGGAAGATATGCCATGACAAGTTACGATTACGATGTACTGGTAATCGGCAGCGGCCCCGCAGGTGAAAGCGCCGCTTTGAACGCTGCAAAGCACCACCAACGCGCCGGCGTCATCGAAGACCGATCTATGGTCGGCGGCGGCTGCACTCACCGCGGCACTATCCCCTCTAAAGCACTGCGTCACGCTGTAAAACAGCTCATGCGTTTCAACACCGGTCGCCTATTCCGGGAAATTGGCCACAGTCGTCAAATCCCCTACCCAACAGCGCTGTCGGTAGCCAGTGGCGTAATAGAGAAACAAGTGGAGATGCGCAGCAAGTTCTACGCTCGCAATAATATTGATTTGCACATTGGCCAGGCCTGCTTCGTCAACGAGCATACACTCGCCGTTCGCCAAGCCGATGGCATTATCGAAAAAATTACCGCAGGGGACATTGTCATTGCCACCGGCTCACGCCCCTACCGTCCCGCCGACGTCGACTTCGATCACCCACGCGTCTACGACAGCGACACCATTCTCGACCTGAAAAACACCCCTCGTAAAATTTTGGTTTACGGTGCCGGCGTGATTGGCTGTGAATACGCTTCGATTTTCAGTGGTCTGGGGATCAAGGTCGAGCTGATTAACAGCTTCGATTATCTTTTGGCTTTTTTGGACGATGAGATTTCAGTAGCCCTCAACTATCACCTGCGCGATATGGGCGTCATGGTGCGCCACCGCGAAGAATACGATCATTTAGAGGCGAGTAGTTCAGGGGTGGAGCTGCACCTAAAGTCAGGCAAACGCTTACGCGGAGATGCTTTGCTCTGGTGCAATGGCCGCACCGGCAACACCGACGGCCTCAATCTTGAAGCAGTCAATTTAGAAGCAGATCAGCGCGGTCATCTACAGGTTAACCGCAACTATCAGACCAGCACCCCCAATATTTATGCAGTCGGTGACGTGATCGGCTGGCCTAGCCTAGCAAGTGCCGGATATGACCAGGGGCGCTCTGCTGCTGCGGCCTCCCGGGGCAAAGAAACTGTGCGCTATGTGGACGATGTGCCCACAGGTATCTATACCATTCCGGAAATCAGTTCCGTGGGTAAAACCGAACGGGAGCTCACCGACGCCAAGATTCCTTTTGAAGTCGGCCGAGCCTTTTTTAAAGATACCGCTCGCGGCCAAATATCTGGTGAAGATGTGGGCATGCTGAAGATACTATTTTGCCCAGATTCGCTAGCAATACTTGGCATTCACTGCTTTGGCGCAGAAGCCACCGAGATCATTCACATTGGCCAAGCCATCATGAACCAGAAAGGCGAAGGCAACACGCTAAAATACTTTATCACCACGACCTTCAACTATCCGACTATGGCGGAAGCCTACCGTATCGCAGCGCACAATGGCCTCAATCGCTTGAACGATTACTAAAGCAAGGGCTAAAAGAAACACTTAAGACGGACTATCGTACTGTGAAAGCTGGGCGATAGTTAACAGGCTCGATACAAGGAAGGTGTCAACCGGGCGCGAGCTGCGCCCGGTCTCGGAGGGCATTAAGCCTTTTCAGCATCCCGCTGACGGGCCATATCCAATGCCAAGTCTTCGATCATGTCTTCTTGACCGCCGACTGTGCCACGGCGCCCCAGCTCAACCAAAATATCTCGAGATGACAGGTTATATTTAGCAGCGCTGCGCTTGGCGAAGAGCAGGAAGGAAGAGTACACACCAGCCCAACCCAGAGTCAGTGAATCTCGGTCTACTCGCACCATGTGATCCATCATCGGCAGGATCAAGTCTTCAGCGACGTCCATGGCCTTGAACAGGTCGACACCTGTTTCCACACCCATGCGATCACAGACTGCCAAGAACACCTCCAGTGGAGTGTTACCAGCACCGGCACCCAAACCTGCCAGTGAGCCATCGATACGGCTCGCACCGGCTTCTACGGCGGCCAATGAGTTAGCAATGCCCATGCCCATATTGTGGTGGCCGTGGAAGCCGATTTCGGTCGCGGGGTCCAACTTCTCACGGGCCAGCGCCACCCGAGCCGTGACATCATCAGGCAGCATGTAGCCTGCTGAGTCAGTGATGTAGACACAGTTCGCACCGTAGCCTTCCATCAACTTGAGCTGCTCAACCAATGCTTCCGGCTCAATCATGTGGGCCATCATCAAAAAGCCTACTGTATCGAGCTTGTCATACTTGGCTGCCATAGTGATGTGCTGCTCTGAGACATCGGCCTCAGTGCAGTGAGTAGCCACTCGAATGCATGAAATACCGCAGTCCACCGCCATTTTAAGATGGTCAACAGTACCGATACCAGGCAGCAGGAGTGCCGATACTTTGGTCTGCTTCACAGCACCACATACTGCAGTCAGATACTCTTCATCGCTATTAGCGGGGAAGCCATAGTTCACCGACGCGCCACCAAGGCCATCGCCATGGGTGACTTCGATCATCGGAATGCCAGCTTCATCCATGGCTTTTGCCACAGTAACCATTTCATCCACAGTGATTTGGTGCTGCTTGGGGTGCATCCCATCACGCAGGCACATGTCGTGAACGGTAATTTTTTTGCCTTTCAGATCCATGTCTTGTCTCTCTATATCTGTCTCGGTAACTCATTGGCTTCGATGTGCACGGCAATTGCCCTCACATCGGCTTGCTTAACTCGCCTTAGGCACAAAGTTTCCTGCCAAAATTTCCTCGGCATACATCTCTGCTGTACGCAGACCGGCGGCGGTCATGATATCTAGGTTACCGGCATACTTAGGTAAGAAATCTCCCAAGCCTTCTACTTCCATGTAAATCGATACACGCTTGCCATCGAATACTGGGCCATTCTTCAAGGTGTAACCAGGTACGTACTTTTGCACTTCAGCAATCATATCGTGTATCGACTTGGTGATTGCCTCTTGGTCTGGCTCATCCACAGTCAGACAGTGAACCGTATCGCGCATGATCAACGGTGGCTCAGCGGGGTTAATGATAATAATCGCTTTACCTTTTTCAGCACCGCCAACTTTTTCAATACCAAGGGCTGTGGTGCGGGTAAACTCATCGATGTTTTTACGCGTGCCAGGCCCGGCAGACTTACTGCTCACAGTCGCTACAATTTCGCCATAGGATACCGGCTGCACACGACTAACCGCTGCGACCAGTGGAATGGTAGCCTGACCGCCGCAAGTCACCATATTCACGTTCATGGCTTGCTGCTCTACGGCCTGAGCCAAGTTCACCGGAGGTACACAGAAGGGACCGATTGCCGCGGGGGTCAAGTCAATCATCACCGCGCCTTCGGCATTCACTTTGCGGCTATTTTCCTCGTGCACATAGGCCGAAGTCGCATCAAAACAAATTTGCACGCCGTCGGCTTTCATTTGCGGCAGCATGCCGTCGACACCTTCAGCAGTTGTTTTAAGACCCAGCTCTTTAGCGCGCGCCAAACCGGGGGAATCGGGCACCACACCCACCATCCACACTGGCTCGATGACATCGCTGCGCAAAGCTTTCATCAGCAAGTCGGTGCCGATGTTGCCGGGGCCTATAATAGCGGCTTTAATTTTTTGACTCATGATCTTCTCTTCTCACTCAATCTGTAGGGTTTGCTAGCAACACTGCTGCAAGCGCTTTATACAAAGCGACAGGAACAGCCACCAATACCTTCAATTTCCAGCGACATTTCATCACCTGCCACCACCGGAATGAGGGGGGCCAAAGAGCCGGACAATATCACTTCCCCAGCTTTGAAGGGTATGCCAAATTCGCCCAAGGTGTTGGCCAACCAGGCAACTGCAGTCAATGGGTTACCCTGTACTGCTCGACCTTCACCCTCACTGTGAAACTCGCCATTTTTAAAGATTTTCATCTTCAGAGATGGCAAATCAAAATCGCGGGGATCTACTTCATTAGTGCCAAGGACATAGACACCACAGGAAGCATTGTCAGCCACAGTGTCCTGAATCTTGATCTGCCAGTCGTCAATACGTGAATCAACAATCTCAAAGCAGGGCATGATAGATTCTGTTGCGTCCAGAACATCCTGCTCGGTCACTCCCGGACCCTGCAAATCCTTTTTCAGGCGGAAGGCAATCTCACCTTCTGCACGCGGAGCAATCAAGTGCCCCGCCACCGGGATGTCGCCTCCGTCAGGGAAAACCATGGCATCGGTCAAAAAGCCAAAGTCGGGCTGAAAAACACCCAGCATCTCCTGCACCGGCGCACTGGTAACTCCGATTTTTTTACCCACAATACGCTCACCATCACGCGCTATGCGCTGATTAACCATGTGCAAGCTAATGTGGTAGGCATCTTCAATAGTAATGTCTGCTTCGCGATCTGTCAGCGGTTTGACCGTGGTGCCAGAACGCAGTGCTTGGTAGAGCTCCTCTGCGAGCTCCTCGATACGCTGTTTATCCATGTTGCAAAAAGTCCAGACAGGCCCGGTTGAACATTTCTTCGTGCTCAACCATCACCCAGTGGCCACACTCGGTCACTAGGATAAGGCGCAGTTGTTTAATGTTTTTGGCCATCGCCATGATGCCATTTTCTGGCATCATCTGCTCGTCCATACCCCAAAAACCCAGCACAGGGCACTGTAACTCAGACAGGCGATCGGTGAGCACCGGCACTTGCATGGTCGCCATCACGTGGCCGTTCATGATCTCCATGATCTGCATACGCTCTTCCACCAACTCATCGGTGGCGTGGCGCGCATCATACATCAAGCCAGTGGCAAAAAGGTCTTTCATCACCGCAGCGGTCACCGGCTCACCGGAACCAAAGACCTTGAATACTTTCTGCATACCGGGCATTAGCTGGTATTCAGGCAGCTCACTGAGACCGCCGGGGGCCATCAAGATCAGCTTCTCAACCAGCTCTGGATGCTCCAGCGCCAGTCCCAAAGCCACCGCGCCACCGAGGGAGTTACCCACCAAGGTACAGCGCGTCACACCAGCCACATCGAGCGTTTGCTTGATGCACTCCACAAATAGTGACAGGGGGTGATCAATATCGTCAGGCTTGTCGGAAAAGCCATAGCCAATGTGATCGGGCACAATGCAGCGATAGCCAGCTGCTACTAGCGAGGGATAGTTACCTTTAAAGTTACTATAGCCGCTAGCACCTGGGCCGGAGCCATGCAAAAACACCACAACTTCGCCCTGCCCCTCATCCAGATAATGAATTCGGTGACCATTGGCACAGTCTGCGTATTTGCCTTCGGGAAGGCGCCCGATCATTGTCATACTTACTTCCTTTTCAACTAATAGTTAGGCCTTTAGATCGCAAAGTCCTGGTTCTCTTCGCCAAACATTATGCCACCCATATTGTTAGCAAATGGGATGGAATGGTTGGCCACGTGCGCCTGACTGGCGAGGATATCCAGATGACGCCAAAGCAGCTCACTGCCGTGGCGGATACCACTGCTGCCAGAGGCTTTAAGCATCTTGCTAGAAAGTGCCAAGCAGCGATCAGCGACAATCGCTGAGTCATAGCGATAGCGCACGCGATCCTCTACTGGAATTGGCTGACCAGCGCGGGTACAGGCCATCATCGCCTCGAAGTTATACAGCATAGTGCGCTTCATATCTTCGATCTCAGTTCGCACTTCAGCGGCGAGCTTACGAGCAAAGGGATCGTCGCTCATTTTGTTGGGTCCTACCCGACGGGTTTTGGCCACTTCAATAAAGGCTTGCAGTGAACCTTCTAGTGCACCGAGGCTGGCATTACATACGGCGCGCACAAAGACCTGCATAAAGGGCATGCGATACAAGGGCGCTGTGTTGACCTTATTACCTGGGTTGTCGCACAAGAAACCATCCATCGATTTGTGTGTGCGATGCTCTGGCACAAACACTGTGTCGACACGGATGTCGTGACTGCCAGTACCCTGCAAACCAACAACGTCCCAGTTATCGACAATTTCATAATCGCTGCGGGGCACCAAAAATGTTCGGTAATTGGCCATATCAAATGGCGCTTCGGGAGTCGGTACAACGGCGCCCAAGAAAGCCCAATCACAGTGCTCTGAGCCCGATGAGAAGCCCCACTGGCCGCTCAGTTCATAGCCGCCATCGACAACTTTTACCTTGCCCACTGGCGCGTAAGAAGAGGAGATCAATACGCTCGGGTCATCCCCCCACACATCTTGTGCAGCTTGGTCATCAAATACCGCTAACTGCCAGTTGTGTACTGCAACAACGCCTAGTACCCAGGCGCTAGACATACAGTGCTGGGCAATTTCCAGACCTACGCAGTAAAAGACTTGCGGGTCCATGGCATAGCCACCCCACTTCTCTGGCTGCAGAATCTTGAAAAAACCGGCTTCGTGAAACTCTTTGATTGTGGCATCAGGCACCTTGCCTTGTGTTCGACATTGGTCGGCACGCTGTCGCAGCGCCGGCGCCATTGCTTTTGCAGCGGCGATCAGTTCCTGTGCTCTGGGCGATTCAAGTCCGTAGTTATTCATGGCATTACCTTGTGTCATTGTTTCGTGTGCCGTCATCGGTTCACTCCTACCGGGTCAACATGACCCTTGAGTGTCTTATTAAAGACCTTAAACTCAAGGGCCACATCCTCTATTTAGGGTATTGTCACTAGCGCCCTATTCAACCACGGCATCGCCAAATTCAGTTGGTGCGCCAAAAAAGGCGCGGTGTGAAGGTGGCTGCTTACCGTCTTTATCGCTGATCCCATATTCCTGTGCAAGCTCCGCACCAATGTGCACCTTGCCGGATTTTTGCATGCGCTCTGGGTCCTGCGCCAAGGCTGCGATAACACGCCCGGTAAACACAGGGCTCTCTGTTGCCGCTGCTAATTCAGCGTATTTCTCCGGCTCACTATCAAATACCCGCTGGGTACGCTCGGTCATCAGCAGCCCCATCCACAAGGACACCACTGCCACATTGTGGGGGCGGAAATCGACCGCCATGTCATGGGCCATTTTATCAACCGCCGCCTTCCCTGCGCCATAGGCAGGGCCGTGCATATAGATTCGGCCGCCAAAGGAGCTGGTGTTAACAACCAGGCCAGCCTCACTTTTGAGCAGTAAAGGCGCAGCGTACCAGCTCGCTACATAGTGGGAGCGCATGCCGACGTTCCAAATCTCAGTCAGCTCCAGTGGCTTTTCCCAAAACGGACCAGCATCCACTAAGGCATCGTGAATAGTGGTGGCGTTGTTAACGAGTATATCGAGATGCCCTTGCTCTTCGCGCACGCGATCAAACAATGCCTTAACCTGGGCGTCATCACTGTGATCGCAAGCGACCGCAATACCCTGGCCACCTGCTGCTGTCACTGCCTCAGCTGTGGCAGCAACCGTGCCAGGCAGTGGCGCTGCTCCCTCTTCCACTGTTCGGCCAGTGACATAAACAATGGCCCCCGTTGCACCAAGTGCTTCAGCGATACCTTTTCCTGCACCGCGACTGGCACCAGTGACCACCGCCACTCTCTGTTTACTGCTCATATCTACTCCATACCCTTTGCATCATTTTTCTGCTCAAACAGTGCTAAGCTTTACCCTAGCTGAGCACTGCATTAATATCATTGACCATGCTACTGACCCTGCCCGCATGGGCCAAGCAACCGCCGCGGGTGAGGGGCCAATATGTTGTGCCAGCTAGGGAAAACTTTGCCCCAAACTCTCTCTATTATCGCCAGCTTGCTACTCAGCGTTATTTTAGCTGCAGCGCCAAATGCTCAACCGAGTCAACAACTTAGCTCAGTTGACCCCCGATCTGTGTACCGAGAAGGCCAGTCACCAAGCTGGCTCCGGGCGGTGGGAAAATTAGTAGTACCAGGCATTCGCTACCACAATGGCTACCCTAAACATCACACCGAACGTTGCAGTGCAAGCTTAGTCAGCAGCGGTCCAAGCAGCTCCGCCGATATTATTGTGACGGCCTGGCATTGCCTGGAGTATTACGAAGACCTGAGTCAGCAAATTCTGTTCACTGTGGAAACCGCCGCCGGCGAACGAATCGAAACGCCGGCGACACAACTTGCCAAGGGCGGTGACATCGAGGCTGATTGGGCAGTTCTGCGCCTGCAGCGCAGTCTACCACTCCACTTAATTCCGGTACTCAAACTTCAGCCTGGTCGACCAGACCCACAGAGCCCGCTGCTGATGGCGGGCTACTCTAGAGATGCTGGCCGCGGCGACTTCGGAAACAGACTGAGCTACGACCCTAGTTGCTTCATCACCAAGCAGTACTCGCGCTACTCCGATAGTGACTGCAAGGCCTACAAAGGAGCCTCTGGCGGCGCCGTCATCCAGCTATCGACGGGCGGCGAACCGATGCTCTCAGGTGTCATCTCACAGGGCAATGGCGACGACCTGAGCCGTTTCATTCCACTGGCCGTGTTTAGACAAAGCCTACTGAGCCATCTGTACTGAAGTACAGAAACAAGTGGTTAGCCAGCCCCGCTGCCTTCCGGTTTAGCTTCCTGACGAGCGGGCGGCGCTGCACCAACGTGGACTTCTCCGCGCTGTGCCGCCAATTCAATCTGCTTCTGCCGCTCAGCAAAGCGTCGTTTTTGATCATCGCTCAGGCTGTCGTAACAGCCTGGGCAGCAGACACCTTTTTCGTATTTTTTGGACTGCTTATCCTGCTCAGTTATTGGATGGCGGCAACCATAGCACTGGTCATACTGGCCTTTTTCGAGTTTGTGGTTAACCGCAACACGGTTGTCGAATACAAAGCACTCACCTTGCCAGGTACTGTCTTGCTCGGGCACTTCTTCTAAGTATTTGAGAATACCGCCCTCGAGGTGATAGACCTCCTCGAAACCCTCATTGAGCATAAAGGCCGAAGCTTTTTCACAGCGAATACCGCCTGTACAAAACATCGCCACTTTTTTGTGCTTAGCGGGGTCTAATTCTCGACGCACATACTCGGGAAACTCGCGAAAGGTGGTGGTTTTCGGATCGACAGCACCGCGGAAGCTGCCGATACCGTATTCGTAATCGTTGCGGGTATCGACCAGTAATACCTCGGGATCATTGACCAAGTCATTCCAATCTTTGGGTTTAACATAGGTACCCACCCTCTGGTTGGGATCAATGCCTTCGACCCCCATAGTGACGATCTCTTTTTTCAGTTTCACCTTCATGCGGTAAAACGGCATGTGATCATCAAAAGACTCTTTGTGGTCGATATCTGCAAAACGTGGGTCGGCACGCAGCCAGGCCAGCAACTCATCAATTCCCTCTCGAGTTCCGGCCACCGTGCCGTTAATGCCCTCTGAGGCCAGCAGCAAGGTGCCTTTCAAACCGGCATTGATGCAGCGGTCTAGCAAGGGCTCGCGCAAATCGTGATAATCTTCCAAAGCCACAAACTTGTAGAGGGCGGCAACCACTACCTCCATTAGTTGTTCTCCTTATCTGCCTGACTACCACCCATGCAATCTGGGGATGGGCGCGCGCTAGCCTCGCGGGACTGCCACTCTGCTGGCGTGTATAAATGGAGAGCCAATGCGTGAACTGGGCCTTCAAGCTGGCTGGCAAGCAAGTGATAGATACGCTGATGTCGGGCCACTTTGCGCTGCCCTTCAAACTGCTCTGCCACCGCAACCACTCGAAAGTGGGTCTCTGAATTAGGCGGCACGCTGTGCATATGGCTTTCATTGGTAACTTCCAGAAACAGCGGCTCTAATGATTGCTGCAGCTGCGTCTCAATTTCCTGTTGCACCAACATGCTGTTCTCCGGCTAAAAAGGGCTGGCGATTATAGCGTAGCTCAGGCCCTCTCAACCAGCCTTAGGGCATGGCCTGAACGCTTTGCCAAACAAAAGGCCCGGGCCTATCACTTATCCCTATCAGTGACTTATGAGCAGCCGCTGCGGCTGCTCAAGCCCCCATTCGCATTGTGACCGACAGCTATCGCTGTATACTGCTTAGCATCAAGCCCATTGCAGGTGCGGGGAGCTGATGATGGACAGGCAGTACAATGTATATTTTTCTGGCGAGTTATTGCCGGGGCAAGAATTGGCAGCCGTGCGTCGCCGACTTGGCCTGCTATTTAAGGCAGACCAAGCGACGCTCGACCGCCTGTTCAGCGGCCAGCCACAGCTACTTAAAAAGCACTGCGATAAACCGACCGCGCTGAAATACAAGCAGGCCATGGAGCGCGCTGGTGCCCGCCCGCTGATCAGACGCAGCCAGACCAACAAAAAACCCAGCGCCGCACAACGCATCGCCGCTATAGCAGCGCAGCCCGCGGCAGATAAATCTAAGCGAGAAGCCGCGCCAGCTGTGCAAGATAGCACTGGCCTTAGTCTCGCTGCTGCCGGCAGCGACGTGCTTAAGCCAGAGGAACGTCAAACACGGGAGCCAGTGGATGTTGACTGCTCTGCGCTATCCCTGAGTGCCGACTTTGAGCGCTTATCCCCAGTCCCGCCACCGCCCCCAGCTGCTCCCGACACTGAGCATCTAAGCCTTGGCCCGGTGGGCGAAACCATTCCGACGCTGCCTCGCTACACACAAACCCTCAGCCCCAACACTGATAGCCTAAACTTGGCGCCAGAAGGGAGCGACTTTAGTGACTGCGCCACGGCGCCACCCGCGGCTCCGGCACTGGATTTGTCGAAATTTGAGATCAGTCCTGCTGGTGAAGATTTACTAGAGGCACAGTACCGGGACCGAGATAAGCCAAAGCCACCCGACAGCTCTCAGCTAACACTGGAGTCCTGATAATTTTAGGGTAGCGACACCACCACCCGCAGGCCTGGGTTGTTATTAGCTAAGCTAATGGTGCCCTGATGATACTGCACAATGGCCTGCACCAAACTCAAACCTAAGCCGTGACCCGGCTCTTTGCCACGGCTGCTCTCCAAACGATAAAAGCGCCTGAACACATGCTGCCGATCTGCTGCTGGTATGCCCCGGCCAGTATCACTGATTTCCACCCGTGCACCGCCGGTCAAAGCAGACTGTAAACGCAGTTCTATCTGACCACCCTCGGGAGTGTATTTAATAGCGTTGTCTAACAAATTAGCAAACATCTGGAATAACAGATCGCCATCACCACACAAGCTGAGCTGAGCCGGGCTATAGAAGGCCAAGCTAATCCCTTTATCATTGGCTAAGGGCTCATACAGCTCTGCCACATCCCCCAGCAAAGCGGCTAAATCAAGCTCTGCATCTGGACTTGATTTGCTGCCAGACTCCAGGGCCGAGATACGCAATAAAGCATTGAAAGAAGATAATAATTCATCGCACTCTTCAATCACCCGGTCGACTGCTTCTTGTCGCAGCGGGTCGAGACCACTGCGCAACTGGTCCAGCTGGTTGCGTATCCGCGTCAAAGGCGTGCGCAAGTCGTGGGCTATGTTGTCAGAGACCTGCCTGACGCCCTGCATCAAAACAGACATCTGATCCAACATACGGTTAGTAAGCAGTGTCAGCTCTCGCAGGTAGCCCTCTTCACCTTCAAGGGGCATTCGCTCTGTGCCGCCCTTCTCACGCACAATGCGGGATAAGCGCTGGCCAAACTGCTCCATTCGTCGCAGGGCAAAAGAGGCAGTGAAAAAACCACCAATAATGCCCAGCATTAAGGTAGCAATCATGGCGCGAACCAAGGTGTCGAAGACTAAGCCACCACTTTCCACGGCATCGGCAAAGGAGCGCGCCACCATCACGGTGAGCCCCGAATCCAGCTCTCTGGAGCGGGCCAGAAAATCTACTTCGCTAGCGTGTTCAGACTGCAATAGGGATAGTTGAAAGCTGAGCCAGCCACCGACAAATTCACGATAGCGTGGGGCGCTGGGCAAATCTCCCGCGAGTTTCTGACCCGCCGCATCTGTCACCAGATAAGAAAAGCTTGTGCTTGCTGGCACTGCGCCCTGATCGTCGATGTACTGCTTCACACCTTCGAGGGACTGACCGCGAAACACCGCTTCGAATGTATCTAACTCCTCTACCACACTGTCGCGTAAATCGCTGAAGTAGTTGTAGCTAAAAAAGGCGTAGAGCAAACACAGCACTAGAGATACTGTCGTCACTAGCACAATGACGTAGCGTGCAATAAAGCGGAAGGTAAGGCTATTGAGTACCTGTAAAATACGCATTGACGAAGTCCAGCCCCTAGGGTGAACCTAAGCGGTAACCCGCACCACGCACGGTGGTTAGTAACGGGGTATCAAAACCTCGGTCAATCTTCTGCCGCAGCCGAGAGACATGCACGTCGATGACATTGGTCTGTGGATCAAAATGGTAGCCCCAAACATGCTCCAGCAGCATGGCCCGAGTCACCACCTGCCCCGCGTGTCGCATCAAAAACTCCAATAATTTGTACTCGCGCGGCTGCAAATTGATCAGGTCCTGCTGGCGTCGAACTTCTTGACTTAGTAGGTCCATTTCCAAGTCGGCGACCTGCAGCCGAGTCTGCGTCTCACTCGGGTTATTCGCCCGGCGGTATAGCACTTCAAGCCGGGCCTGAAGCTCAGCCATGGAAAAGGGTTTAGTCAGATAATCATCAGCGCCGCTGTGCAGGCCTTTGACGCGATCTTCCACTTCCGCCAGAGCACTGAGCACCAGCACTGGTGTCAAATGGCCGGCCTCGCGCAGACGGCTGACAATGGATAAGCCATCCAAACTAGGCAGCATGCGATCGACCACCACGATGTCGAAATCACCCCTGAGCGCCGCCTCAAGACCCTCAAGGCCATCGGACTTGAGGGTACAGTTATAGCCCGCGGTAGCCAGCTCACTGGCGATAAACTCTCCGACCGAAGGGTCGTCTTCTACCAGCAGAACATTCATTTTTTTACTCCCCTGTGTAGGCGCAAATGTAGCACGCGTAGCTGCTGCGCCCAATTTACAATTCGGTAATGCTGCCGTCGGTGCACGCTTTTTGATAGACTCGCCGCCATGCCAAAGGATGCCCCCAAATTGACCCACCCCGCCTTGCCACGACGCTTGATGGCTATGCTCTATGACACTTTTCTGGTGCTGCCACTCATCATGCTCAGCGTAGCTATTGGTATGGGCATTCACAGTTACTTAAACGGCGCTGATGCCGAGCCCTTAGCGCCGTGGCTAGTGCAAGTAATCACTCTGCTCACCCTGATTGGCTTTTTTAGGGCTTTCTGGCTTAAAAGCGGCCAAACTCTGGGCATGCAGGCCTGGCGTATCAAGTTGGTAGGAATTGATGGCAGCGTACCCAACACTAGCCATGTGATACGGCGCTGCCTAGGAGCGGCCTTGTCAGCACTGTGCTTTGGTGCGGGCTATTGGTGGTGCTTATTTGACCCTAACAAACGCTACTGGCACGACTACCTATCCGGTACCGAGCTGATCTTAGTCGACAAAAAGCGCTAATCAGCTTCGCCCCTTGTCCCTAGGCCCGCCGCAACATAAGCAGGCCCGCTAGCATACAGGCTAAAACCGGAACCAAGGCCGCGTACAGCGGCGAAAAACCAAACACCATGCTGGCCGGCCCAAGCAGGTCCTGACTGGTGCGAAATACAATCCCCACAATCACCCCAGCAAATATGCGAAAGCCCAAACTGCCATCGCGCAGCGGCCCAAAAATAAAAGAAATTGCCACTAACACCAGACTCGCCACCGTCAGGGGCTGCAACAATTTACGCCACAGCGCCAACTCAAAATCATCGGCATCAAGCCCCTGCTGCGATAAATAGCGGCTGTAAGGGTATAAGTCGCTCAGTGGCAGCTGCCCTGGCTGAACGACTTCCATGGTCAACAACTGTGGCGTAATGGCTGTATCCCAGCGCAAGCTCTGGTAAGGGACCCGCGTCGTTTGCCAACTACTAAAATTGGTCCGCACTACCTGCTCCATCATCCAGTGATCGCCAGCATAAGTGGCCTGTTGAGCACGCAGGGCCGACTGCAGACGGCGGCGCTCATCAAATTGCAACAGAACTACCCCATACACAACGCCACCTGGCTCCAGCGCATTAAAGTGGAGGAAGGTATTGCCCTCGCGGTTCCACAAGCCGTGGCGGCCGGCCACACCCTCACCGGGATTTTGCGCAATAGCGCGCCGACTCTGGGCCAGCTGCTCGGCTTGAGGAGCCACATACTCGCCCACTAAAAATGCCAGCAAGGCCATCACCAAGGTGGGCTTCATCACAATCCAAACGAGACGGGCAATCGAGACACCCGCAGCGCGCATAACGACCAATTCACTGCTTGAAGCCAACTGACCGAGACCAATTAAGCAGCCAATCAATGCGGCAAAAGGCGTGAACTCATAGAGACGACCGGGGGTCGTTAGCAGGATGTAACGCAGTACCTCCATGCCGGTATAGGAGTCACTGATATCACCGGCTTCATCGATAAATGCAGCAACTGCATCAATGCCCACAATAATGAGCAAGACCAGCACCGTCGCACTGACCACTGTGCGACCAATGTAGCGATCAAGCTTTCGCACGCAAACGCCTCCAGTATTTCCAGCGGGCAGTTAAATTGCCGCCATGGAGCATGCCCAAGCCCAGCGCCAGAAACAGCAGATGAACACCTATAAAGCCGCCCAAGACACCACTCTCCCCCTCTTCAACTGCAGAGCGGGCGTTGGCTAAAAGCATCAAATAGAGCAAGTAAACTAAGAACGCTGGGGCCATTTTAATATAGCGGCCGCGCCGGTGATCGGTGCGGCTTAGGCACAGGGCAATGAGTGCCACAATCGGCACCATGATGGGCAGCGATAGGCGCCAGTAAAGAGCAGCGATGTCCTGTGGTAGTTCGGAGTTGAGCAACTCCCGAGTCGGCCGGCCATCGACCGCCGCAGCGGTACGGATGCCGCCCTGAGGTTCGGGTATTAACTCCCCAAAACGGGCAAACTGAACCACCCGGTAATCCAAGCGCCCTGGTGTGCCCTCGTAGCGATAACCATTGCGCAACTCCAAATACCGGGCGCCGCTCTCCGGATCCATTTTTATTTCACCCTCTTCTGCGACAGTAACCACCATAGCGGAGCCGCCATCGGCACTGTCATTGCGCTGGGAGAGAAACACCGAGTGCATAATGCCGGTGTCCGGTGAAACACTTTCGGCATAACTGACGATGCCACTGTGCCGCCGGGTCTGAAAGCGCCCTGCGGCTAAGCTTTGCAAGCCTTGGGAAGAGGCTGGGTCCTGCAGTAACTCGGCCGAGCGCGCAGCACCTAAGGGCGTCACCACCAAGCTCAGCAGTGCTACCAGCAAGGTCACTAGGCCAGCTGAAACCATGGTATAGGCGGCCAGGCGGCTGGGGCTCACGCCGCAAGCTGACAAGACCACCATTTCACTTTCCACATAGAGCCGGCCGTAGGCCATGAGAATGCCGATAAACAAGCCCAGTGGTACAATCAGCTCCAGAAAGCCCGGCAGCCGGAAGAACATAACGGGCAGGAGAATGTCGGCAGCCAGATCGCCAACCGCTGCCTCGGCCAAATATTTGACGAAGCGGCCGCTAAAAATAACTACCAGCAGCACGAAGCTGACTGCCAGCATATGGGTCAGGATGTCTCGTGTAAGATAGCGAAGAATTTTCATCGATTTGATCGCCAGTGAATTGGCCGCTTAGTCGGTTCAGTTTCGGCGCCCGACATCATACACTAGAGCATTGCATAACGGACAAGGAAACCCAATGACATCAATGACTTTCACCGCTCGCCAGAGCGTAGACCCCAGCAAGACCAAAACGCAGTGCGCAGTGGTTCCGGTATTTGGCAAATCCCTGTCTGCGGCGGCGCAAGCCTATGACGAACTCAGTGCGGGTGCCATCAGCGCCACAATGGCACTGGGCGACTTCAGCGGCAAGTCTCGGCAAAGCTGCATGCTGCCTGGTGCCGGTGGCGCCAAGCGCATATTATTACTAGGCTGCGGAGAACAGAAAAAGTTCGATTTAGCTGCCGCGAGAAAACTCACCGAGACCCTCTATAACAGCCTTAATAAGAGCAGCGCAAAAGATGCCCTTATCTACACTGCCGAACTCAAGCCGCAAGATGGCGAGCTGGCGACAGTCTTGGAGTCAATGGCACGGAACCTCACAGCCCTGGCCTACCGCTACACTGAAACAGTCGCCAAACCCAAGAAGGCCCTGGCTCTGAGCAAGCTTTTAGTCAGCAGTGACAAGGAGCAATTATCGACCAAGGAGGCTCAAGCGGCCTTGGATAGCGGCGCCAAAACCGGCCAGGGGATTAACACCGCTCGCAACTTAGCCAACCTACCCGGCAATATCTGCACCCCTAGCTACCTCGCCAAGCAGGCTCGCGAGCTCGCCCGCGGCAATAAAAAGCTCAGCGCTACCATTTTGGATGAGAAAAAGATGGCTGAGTTGGGCATGGGCTCACTGCTGTCGGTGTCAGCAGGCAGCGATGAGCCAGCCAAGCTAATCGTCCTTGAGTATAAAGGGGGCAAAGCCAGCCAGCAGCCCTATGTACTTGTGGGCAAAGGCATCACCTTTGATACCGGCGGTATCTCACTTAAACCCGGCGCCAAAATGGACGAAATGAAATTCGACATGGGCGGCGCAGCCAGTGTCCTTGGCACCATGCAAGCGCTGCGTGATTTGGAGCTACCACTGAACGTAGTGGCCATTATCGCCGCCGCCGAAAACATGCCCAGTGGCCGAGCTACCAAGCCAGGTGACGTGGTAACGAGCATGTCAGGCAAAACCATTGAAATACTTAACACGGATGCCGAAGGGCGTCTGGTACTGTGCGATGCCTTGACCTACGCCGAGCGCTATAAGCCCAGCGCTGTGGTTGATATAGCCACACTGACAGGAGCCTGTGTCGTGGCACTGGGTTCGCATGCCTCGGGACTCTATGCCAACAAGGATGAGTTAGCCGAGCAGCTTCTTGCGGCTGGCCAATATACTCATGACCGCGCTTGGCGTATGCCCCTGTGGGATGACTACCAGAAGCAACTATCAAGCAACTTCGCTGATATCGCCAACATAGGCGGACCCGGCGGCGGCAGCATTACTGCAGCCTGCTTCTTAGCGCGCTTCACCGAGAAATACGATTGGGCACACCTCGATATTGCTGGCTCAGCCTGGGATAGCAGCCCTAAAGGCGCCACCGGCAGACCTGTTGCCCTGTTGACTCGATATCTGCAGGAGCGCGCGGAACAGCAATGACCCGCGTCGGTTTCTATGTCGTACAGGCCGCTGGTGAAAGCCAGCGCCTACAGGTGGCTGCACGCCTTACTAATAAGGCTTTCCAGCGCGGCCACCGCGTTTATCTCAATGCTAATAGTGAAGCTCAAGCGCGCGAGCTCGACACTCTGCTGTGGAGTTTTCGCCCCGATAGCTTCCTACCTCATGGCCTGAACGGTGAGACCGATAGTGATCAAATCGCCATCGGCTGGGGACAAGAACCTCATGGCCACGACGATTTACTAATTAACCTCCAATTAGAAATTCCGCCCTTCTTTAGTCGCTTTCAGCGAGTGGCCGAAGTGGTCACCCAGGACCCCACTAGCCTGAGCGCATTGAGACAATCCTGGCGCTTCTATAAAGAACGGGGCTATCAATTGGAAAAACACGACCTATAACGCGTATAATCGCGCCCTTTTTTAGGCAGCTGCCCCTCGGACTAACACTGTAATGGATAAAACCTTCCAACCCGCCGCAATCGAAACCCGCTGGTACCAAGAATGGGAAAATCGTGGCTACTTTCAACCACAAGGTGGTGATCAAGCCTATAGCATCATGATCCCACCGCCCAACGTCACCGGCAGCCTGCATATGGGCCACGGCTTTCAGGAAGCCATTATGGACGCCCTGATTCGCTATCACCGCATGTCTGGCTTCAATACCCTGTGGCAACCTGGCACCGATCACGCCGGTATTGCCACACAGATGGTGGTTGAGCGCCAACTAGAAGCTGAAGGCCTCAGTCGCCACGACTTAGGTCGCGAAAAATTCGTCGAAAAAATCTGGGAGTGGAAAGAGCAATCCGGTGGCAACATTACCCGCCAGTTGCGCCGTTTAGGCGCATCCCTTGATTGGTCCCGCGAACGCTTCACTATGGATGAGGGCCTCAGCAAAGCGGTACAGGAAGTCTTTATCCGCCTCTACGAAGAAGGTTTGATCTACCGCGGTCAGCGCTTGGTTAACTGGGACCCAGCCTTACACACAGCGGTATCTGACCTGGAGGTGCTGTCAGAGGAGGAGCAAGGCCATCTATGGCACTTTAAATACCCCTTGAGCAGTGGTGAGGGCCACTTGATCGTGGCCACGACTCGCCCTGAAACAATGCTCGGAGACACGGCCGTTGCCGTACATCCAGAAGACGAACGCTACGCTCACCTGGTCGGCCAGAGCATCACTCTGCCCTTAAGCGGACGTGAAATCCCCATCATCGCCGATGACTATGTCGATCCAGAGTTCGGCACCGGCTGTGTAAAAATCACTCCGGCACACGATTTCAATGACTACGAAATGGGCCAGCGTCACGGCCTAGAGATGATCAACATCCTCGACGACAACGCCGCCATCAATGAGCAAGCACCTGCAGCCTACGTCGGTCTTGATCGCTTTGAAGCCCGCACACGCATTGTTGCAGACTTGGAGCAACTGGGCCTACTCGACAAAATCGAGCCTCATACGCTAAAAGTGCCCCGCGGCGACCGCTCTGGGGTGGTGATCGAGCCCTACTTGACCCAGCAGTGGTACGTGGATGCTAAGTCACTGGCCGGCCCAGCTATTGAGGCGGTCGAAAACGGCGACATCCAATTCGTGCCAAAGCAGTGGGAAAACACCTATTTCTCATGGATGCGGGACATCCAAGACTGGTGCATCAGCCGCCAGCTTTGGTGGGGGCACCGCATCCCCGCCTGGTATGACGATGCTGGCAACATCTACGTGGGCAAGGACGAGGCCCAAGTACGCGCCCAGAACAAACTGCCAGAGAGCTTGACGCTGCGCCAAGATGAGGACGTGCTCGACACCTGGTTCTCCTCTGCTCTGTGGACTTTTTCAACCCTAGGCTGGCCCGATAACACCGAAGAACTGGCCACCTTCCACCCTAGCTCTGTGTTAGTCACCGGCTTTGATATCATTTTCTTCTGGGTTGCCCGGATGATCATGATGACCCTGCATTTCCGCAAAGAAGTGCCGTTCCACACCGTCTATGTTCACGGCCTAGTACGCGATGCGGAAGGCCAAAAAATGTCCAAATCCAAGGGCAACGTGCTCGACCCCATCGACCTGATCGATGGCATCGATTTGGAGAGCTTAGTCGATAAACGCACCGCTGGCATGATGCAGCCACAGCTGGCGGCCAAGATTGAAAAAGCCACTCGCAAACACTACCCCGAAGGCATTAATGCCTATGGTACCGATGCGCTGCGTTTCACCTACTACTCACTGGCTTCCACCGGCCGCGACATTCGTTTTGATATTGGCCGCATCGAAGGTTTCCGCAATTTCTGCAATAAAATCTGGAACGCCGCTCGCTATGTGCTGATGAATTGTGAAGGCCAAGATTGTGATGCCAATGGCGCAGGCGAGGTGGAACTGAGCCTCGCCGACCGCTGGATTATCAGCGAACTGCAGCAAACTAAAGCCGCTGTCGCCAAAGCTATGGCCAGTTATCGCTTTGATCATGCTTCCCAGGCGCTGTATGAATTTGTCTGGAACCAGTACTGCGACTGGTACTTGGAACTATCAAAACCTGTGCTGTGGGATGATGAGGCATCAGAGGCGGCCAAGCGCGGTACCCGGCGAACCCTAATCCGCGTGCTGGAGTCGACGCTGCGCTTGCTGCACCCTTTTATGCCCTATATCACTGAAGAAATCTGGCAAACAGTGGCGCCATTGGCTGGGCAATCTGGGGCCACTATTATGCTGCAGCCCTATCCACTCTACGACGACAAAGGCGTGGACAGTGCTGCAAATGCAGATATAGAATGGCTAAAAGGAGTGATTGAAGGCCTGCGTAACATTCGTGGTGAAATGAATATTGCGCCGGGCAAGTCACTCAGTGTATTACTGAGGAACGCTGGCGAAAGCGATAAATCCAGATTGGAAAAAAATGCCGCGTCTCTGAAAAAGCTGGCTAAGCTGGAATCTATCCGGCTGCTGGCAGATGGCGAAGAAGCACCGATAGCGGCTACAGCGCTAGTGGGCGAATTAGAAATCTTGGTGCCCATGGCGGATTTAATTGATAAGAATGCCGAACTACAGCGCCTCGCTAAAGAAGTTGAAAAGCTGGAAAAAGAACTGCAGCGTATTGAAGGCAAACTGAATAATCCGGCCTTTGTCGATAAGGCGCCAGAGGCCGTAGTAGCCAAAGAGCGCAGTAAACTGCAGGCACAACAGCAGGCATTAGCCAAGCTGCGAGAACAAAAACAGCGTATTGAGCTAATGTAAGACTCGGTAGTAAAGGTTTAACAAGCTGCCGCTATAAACAGCGGCAGCGGATAATAAAAAGTGCAGTGGTAAACCGAGGATAGTGGTATGAGTGAACGTGTTAATGGCACGGTAAAGTGGTTCAACAACGCCAAAGGGTTTGGCTTTATCACCCGTGAAGAAGGTGACGATGACATATTCGTGCACTTTCGCTCCATTCAGGGCGAAGGCTATCGCACCCTCAATGAGGGGCAGGTAGTGGAGTTCAACCTCGTCAAAGGGCCCAAAGGCCTACAGGCTGAGGAAGTACTGAAGCTCTAAGAGCTCTCGCCTTGGGAAGCACCGCAGCGAGCAGCTTCCCAACACCTCCACGGTGTTTCAATCGCTGTAAATAACGCCCTTCCTGTAATGGCAGAGTATGCTGTTGCCGGGTGTTTTAGCAGTTTGTCCCCACTGTTTTCCTGGGGTCACCATTGTTGTGTTGGCATTTTACAAGGCTGGCACTGTAGATATTTTACTAAAGAGGATTAGCATGAACCTTAGCGGAAAGCTTGTAATCAGCCTGATAGTCGCGGCCGTAGCTTCCACCTCTGCCACCTTGATACAGGGCGGCAGTATTCCGGACCTCACTTTAATTGCCAGTTTTTGCGTAGCAACTTTGGCTACAGCTTGGCTGGTGTCCATCCCCACAGCCAAATCATCCACTGCGGTGCAGGGCGAGCGACAGGACAGCAAACGCAGCAGCACGACAGCCCTATCAAGCGCGAATCGCGAAGACGGTACGGTGAAGTGGTTCAATGTATCAAAAGGTTTTGGCTTCATTACCAAAGACGATGGCGAGGAGATCTTTGTTCACTTTCGCTCAATTCGCGGTGAGGGTCGACGCAGCTTACGTGACGGCCAACGCGTTACTTTCGAAGTCGCCGACAGCGAAAAAGGGCCTCAGGCTGAGGATGTAGAAGCTTTAGATTAGTAACTAGCCCCGCACCACAGTAACACTCCCCCTGTAGGCCGAGCGGCGCTCGGCCTACACTGATCACACCCAAAACGCCCCCTCCGCAGATGCTAAACCTTGCTATTGCTAGTTCAACTGGCCACAGTCAGGGCCAAAATGTCACAATATAGCCGAGCCTACAAAATTGATTAAGGACAGAACTTGAGCCAGAAGCCACGACTGACACGGCGCTTTCGCGGAGTGAGCATGCCGACAGCAAGTCACCCTGCAATTCGCCGGGTCAAACGCGAGGGCAACTACCCCTCAATTCACGGTAACAAACTGTGGAAATCCAGCGCCTTGCTTATCGATTACTTAGAAAAAAATCCACCCGAACACCACGGCAAAGTGATTGATGTCGGCTGTGGCTGGGGGATTGGCGGTATCTGGTGTGCCAGTAAACTGGGCTCTTCTGTGACATCTGTCGACGCCGACCCAGATGTCTTCCCCTTTTTGACTGAGGTTGCGAAACTCAACAAGGTCAGCACAGAGCCCCTCGTTAAGCGCTTTGATCAATTAAGTACCAAAATGCTGTCTGACTACGATGTATTAATTGCCGCAGATATCTGTTTCTGGGACGAACTAGTTAAACCGGTGTTCAATATGGTCAATCGCGCGGTTAAAGCCGGTGTCAAACACATCTATATTGCCGACCCAGAGCGTAGCACCTTTCTGGAAATGGCTGAGCGCTGTATCGATAAGCACTGCGCCGACCTGATCGAATGGAAGGCTCGCGGTAGCATGGAAGCCCGCGGCGCGATCATGGTTATTGAAAACGCTTAATGACAAAGCCGGCAAAATGCCGCCTGAACTTCCCTCTTAGCCTGTCGCATTTACAGCCATAGCTTCAACAAGGGGCCCCTGAGGGCCCCTTAAGTATCAGCGACTTCTGAGCAATCAGAAGCTGAACTGCGCTTCCAATCCGTAGGTGCGCGGGTTGCCGAAGAAACTGGTGGTCATCGGGCCGAAGGGGATTGTGTTTAGGCGGTATTCCTCATCGCGCAGATTCTTACCCCACAGGGACAGCTGCAGCTGGTTGTCACCCACTGGGATATTTGACAGCGTCAACCGTGCGTTGAAGAGTCCGTAACCATCAACTTTGGATACAGCTCTCTGATCGGGTTTTACGTAAGGGGTATAGTCATCATTGTAGCTGTAGTCTACATGGGCGTTAAGCTCACCGAAATCCGCGCGTAGCAGTGTGTAGTCGATCCCCAAGTTGACCGTATGTCTAGGCGTGTACTGAGTGTAACGCTGGTCGGCGACGTTAACGGACCTGCCCAGCACTGGGTCAAACTCCATAAACTCCTTAAACTTGGAGTCCAAGTAACCATAGTTGGCGCTCAGCATCAGGTCAGCAGTAGGGGCATAGACCACCTCTACTTCGGCCCCTTTTTTCTCAGCACTACCGGCGTTTTTGACCACCGAGGATGTCCCGCCAGAAGCGTCGGGTACGAACACCGTCAGCTGGATGTCTTTTTCGTCATTGAAAAAGGCGGCAGCGTTAATTTGCAGTGTACTGTTTAGCCAGCGGCTCTTAATGCCGATTTCCCAGGAGTCAATTTCCTCAGCAGTATAACCTTCGTTGAAAGCTTCAAGACTGACCGCTTCGCCAGAAAAGCCGCCAGATTTCCAGCCCTGAGCGTATTTGGCGTAGGCATTTAGTTGGTCGCTGAAGTCGTAGGCTACGATGACAGTCGGCGAGACATTGCTAAAGCTTTTTTTGTTCTTGCCCTTGAACGGGGGGTTGTCGCCGGGGTGATCGATATAGACCGACTTCTCTTCGTCAGTCCAGCGCAATCCTGCGGTCAGAGTGAGACGGTCTTCTAGCATCGCTGGTGTCCAGTTTGCCTGAGCGTAGGCCGCGACCTGATCGGACTCCAGGCCATATCTATTGTCATTGAGCAGGGGACCAAAGAAACTGTTCAACGGGCGCAGTGGGTTCTCGACATCCGCTTGCTCTTCAAAATAGTACAGCCCCATTACATAGTCGACTCGGTCCAAGTTGCCAGTCCACTGTAATTCGTGGGAGCGCTGGCTGTAGTCCTCGAAGATACTTGAGTGGTAAATATGGAAGGGCGTGCCATCATTATCCAAGCCAAAAGTGAAGTCTAGGTCGCGGTCATTGAAAATGTATTTTAATGAAACGTCACCCATGAAACCGAGTTCACCTAAGCCGTACTCTGCAGTAAGCGTATGGCTTTTGGACTCAAACTTTTCCCAAATATCGGCATCCAGCGAGTTTTTGCTGAGGTTTTTGCTCTCACTGCTAATAAATTGCGCCAGATCTGCCGGTAGGGGGAAACCAAAGGTCAGGTTTGTGGTGTCCAAGTGGGTAAACTGTGGCTTAGCCGGCGTGTTGTCTACGTCGACATCGTCATAAGCATAGCGAATGGAGAGGCGGTCACTGACGTCCCACATCAGGTCAATTCGACCGATAGTGCTGTCCGCAGCATTGCTATCTTTTCTTGAGGCAGGGTTGGCCGGGATCGGCTGGCCAGTGAAGGGGTGCGTAATCGTCGTGCCCGGAGCTGGATCGACATTATCATAGAAGCCATCGCGTTCGTCAGTGCTCAAACTGAGTTTCGCCGCCAAGCTACCCGCCTCACCGAGCTGCAAAGCCGGGAGATCCAGTGTGCCCGACAGTTCGCGGTAGCCAAAGTTGCCCACTCCAGCGCGCAGTTTGCCACCCAGCTCGCCGGTAGGCACCTGGGTAATCACGTTAATGGCTCCACCGGAGGTATTGCGACCGAACAGGGTGCCCTGGGGGCCTCGCAAGATTTCGATGCGCTCTACCTCTGCCAACTTGAACACGTTACCGGAAAACTTTCCGACATAGGCCCCATCCAGATAGATACCCACGGTGGGCTCCCAATAAATACCTGGGTTGGAAGTGACCGAGCCGCGAATCGCCACCGTCGCTTTAGCAGTGTTGGAAGGTAGTGGCGCCACCTTGACGTTGGGCGCGAAGGTGCCGAGATCGACCAGGTCGCGCACACCTTTTTGCTCAAGGGCATGCTGGCCAAAGGCCGTAATAGCGATGGGCGCATCCTGCAGGCTCTGTTCACGTTTTTGCGCGGTTACTATCACTTCTTCTAGTTGGGCTTGGGCTTGGCTGGCAGCCAATACCGCAGTAGATAAAAGTAGTGGTTTCAGGTGGCGCGGTAGTCGAACAACTCGGTGGTATGCCATGACTAAAATCTCCATTTTACGGTTCTACTATTTTAATAGTTATCGTAGTAACGGCCGTGAAGCGACCATTACCCTGTTAAAAAGGCTTTTCTATTGCTGTAAAGCAATATTCATTTCTTATATTATCCAAATCTTGGAGCGGATTGTTTAGGGCGCTAAAGCCGTACTTTTTACTTCTTGGCGTTGCTCTGCCGGGTGCTATAAAGCAGAGCTGCGCGCAGAAACACCATCTTTTATAGAGAATAGTAGCAGGGCTTGTTAATCACAGGTAGAGCGAATGTTTGTGATAATTTAGAACAGCGCCCCTCAAGATGCTATGCGCTATGCTTAGCGCAAAAAAAAACCCGCCAAAAGGCGGGTTTTAAAAAATAACTCTAGTGGACCTGGATGGGTTTCCATCACGGCATGCGAATAGCCGCTTACACCCCCAACTAGGCTCATCGAGGGCGCAACAAATTGAGTTGCAGCAATTTTAATACATTTCATTAATATACCTCCAATGTACTCTTATCATAGGTAACATGAATATTATTCATATTACCTGCGGATTTGCTTATGCCACCTAGCGACGATCGCCAGCTCTACAAAACCGACCTCAATTTATTGGTCGCACTACAGGTACTGCTAGAAGAGCGCAGTGTGTCACGTGCTGCAGCTCGCCTGCATATTACTCAGCCAGCCATGAGTAAAACCCTGTCTCGTTTACGCGAAGCATTCAAAGACCCTCTGTTCACCCGCAGTCATCGTGGTATGCAACCCACGCCTCGCGCTCAAGAGCTTGAACTGACCCTACAGGCGACGCTGGCCGATATCACAAGACTGCTGGCAGGAACACGCTTTGATCCTATGCGCTACAGCGGTGAAGTGGTGTTGGCGCTATCAGAGTATGTGGGAGTAACCCTACTCCCTCCATTGATTCAACGCCTACATAAACAGGCGCCCCATCTATCGATTCGCACGATTACCCGCGTCGACAACCAACTTGAGCAACTCGCTGTCGGCAACCTGGACTTTGCTATTCATATTGCCCAAGCCCACTACCCAGAAGATTTCCAAGTTCAAGCGCTGGGCGGCTCACCACCGGCTATATTGGTGCGCGAAGGTCACCCGCTAACAGAGGGTGAGTTTAGCTGGGAACGGCTCAGCAGCTACCCGGTGATCCGCTTGTACGTTTCCGATCTCGATCAAGCCGAACTGACTCGCAGCTCAGATGCCTTTACTCGGATGCGAAATCCGCAACAGAGTTCGCTGGAAACCTCGCACCTACTGACGGCTCTGGAAGTGCTGCGCAATACGGATTATTTTTTGCCCGGCCCCGCTTATATGTTGCGCAATGCCACTGCGGCATCAGGCATTGTCGCGCTACCAATTCCCGGTGACGCCAGAGACAACATGAACTATATGCTCGTCATGCACCAGCGCTGCGCTAACTCACCGCTACATCATTGGCTCTGGCAGCAAATCCTAGACACTCTGTCAGTACTTGAGCAGGTCGAGTAAACTAAGGAAAAGGTGTACCCTTTTCCCACAAACTCAGCTGCACTATGCTTAGCCCCCGTGTGCAAAAACCCATAGCACAGCCAGCCATTATCAGCATCAGGATACTATGAGTAAGCGCAAGCGACGCGACATTCCCCAATACCAAACCCCACTCATCGAGACCCATTGCCACCTTGACTATCTCGATCAAGAACAGCTAGAGCAAACGCTACAGCGCAGTCGGGAAGTAGGCATTGAGCGCATCATTACCATCGCTGTCTCAGCCGACAACCTAGATAAGGTCTGGCAACTCGCACATAGCGCAGAGGATATCTGGGGTACTCAAGGCCTGCACCCGCATGAAGCCGAGGACTACGACGAAGCGCTGGCCGATATTATTCGGCAACGGGCGTCCGATGAGCGGATTGTGGCAATCGGTGAAATTGGCTTGGATTATTTTTATGATCACGCTGATCGCGCGGTGCAACGACAAGTATTTGAAGCGCAACTGGCACTAGCTGTCGAATTGGACTTACCTGTGGTAATTCATACCCGCGAGGCCGATGAAGACACTCGCGCCATATTGGCTAACTTTAGCTCCTCACTGGCGGGTCAAGGAGTCATCCACAGTTTCACCTCGGGCTTGCCTCTGGCGGAATACTGTCTATCAGAAGGCTTCATGCTCGGCTTTAATGGCATCAGTACCTTTAATCGCGCCGATAATGTTCGCGAGATCATCGCGCACACCCCGGTAGAGCAACTTTTACTAGAAACCGACTCTCCCTATCTCACCCCGGTGCCCTACCGAGGCAAAACTAACGCGCCTTACTACCTCCCCTTTGTGGCAGAAAAAGTCGCCGAGGTTAAGCAGCTAGAGGTAGAAACACTGCTCCGCCAAGCCAGAGAAAACAGCATGAAACTGTTCTTCCAGGCAAAGTGAGTAGCAGCACAGCGAGTCATCGAATTCGGATCTGCCAAGTGATTTCAATACGGCACTAAACATGCGGCCATTCGATGTTAAACTACGCGACTTTTCTGCCGGCAGCAGGCCGGCTCGATCCGACAAAAGGTAGTTATGGAGTACATTGTAGGACAACGCTGGGTCAGTCATGCCGATGCTCAATTGGGCTTAGGGGTGATTGTAGAAATCGAACCACGCCGTGTAACCGTCAACTTTCCAGCTGTTGGAGAGGAGCGTACTTACGCAACCGATGGGGCCCCACTAACTCGACTGCGCTTTCAGGAAGGTGACCACATCTCCACCGTCAATGGCGTGGAACTGGTGGTCAGCAGCATTGCAGAGCAGCACGGCCTACTCCTCTACACCGGCACTGATCACCACGACGAGGAAGTCACGGTTTCCGAGCTGGAGCTAGATGCCTTTGTGCAGTTGACCACTCCGCAGCAACGCTTGTTGAATGGCCACTTCGACCGCAATGCTGCATTCGCCTTGCGTGTTGCCACCCTAGAACATCTAAACCAGCAACAGTGCTCACCGGTACAGGGCTTGATCGGTTCGCGCACTAGCTTGCTGGAACATCAAGTGTACATCGCCAATGAAGTCGGACAACGCTTTGCGCCTCGTGTATTACTGGCCGATGAAGTTGGCCTAGGCAAGACGATTGAGGCGGGTATGATCCTGCATCAGCAATTGTTGAGCGGCCGCGCTAAGCGGGTCTTGGTGATGGTGCCAGAAAGCTTGCTACACCAATGGCTAGTGGAAATGCTGCGGCGTTTTAACCTCCACTTCTCCTTATTTGATAGCGAAAGACTGGCCGAGATCGACGCCGACAACCCCTTTGAAAGCGAGCAGTTAGTGCTCTGCAGCACCGACCTTTTCATCGGACAGCCTGAGCGACAGCAGCAACTCTTGGCTGCCGAGTGGGATATGGTTGTGGTGGACGAAGCTCACCACTTGCACTGGAGCGAACAAGACCCGGGGGAAGATTATCTGCTGGTGGAGGCGCTGTCGAAGGTCAGTGCTGGCCTACTCCTACTGACCGCTACGCCGGAGCAAATTGGCCAGGCCAGTCACTTTGCTCGCCTGCGCCTGCTGGACGCCTCGCGCTTTCACTCCCTTGAGCAGTTTGTGGAAGAGGAACAGCAGTACCGCCGCTGGAGTGATATGGCGCTGCAGCTGGAGGCTGGCGAGATCCCCGATGATTTACCTGAGGGCTTGGACCCCGAGGCCCCTGCGGAACAGTTAATCGAACAGATACTCGACCGTCACGGCACTGGACGGGTACTGTTTCGCAACACCCGCGCCGCGATCACTGGCTTTCCTCTACGCAAGCTTCAGCGCCACCCGCTGCCTACACCAGATGAGTATCGTTTTGCCAGTTTAGACCTGCAGTCTAGCTTGCACCCAGAATTGCCCTATATCGATGACAGCTGGCTATCTTTCGATCCCCGCGTGAAGTGGCTCGAGAGCATCCTTAAGCAGCTGCGCCCTGCTAAAGCCTTGGTCATTTGTGCCCATGCCGATACCGCAGTGGCCCTGGAGCACTACCTGCATCTGCGCGCCGGTATTCGCTCAGCGGCTTTTTATGAAGGCCTATCTATTATTGAGCGCGATCGCGCCGCGGCCTACTTTGCCGACGAAATAAATGGCGCCCAAACCTTGGTGTGCTCCGAAATTGGTAGCGAAGGACGCAACTTCCAGTTTGCTCAGCACCTGATTCTCTTCGACCTGCCGCTTAATCCCGACTTGCTAGAACAGCGTATTGGCCGATTGGACCGCATCGGCCAGCAGCAAGACGTACAAATACATGTGCCCTACCTAGAGGGCAGTGCGCAGGAAACTCTACTTGACTGGTATGAGCATGGCCTCGATGCCTTCAGTAATAGTTGCTCCGCCGGCTATATGATTTTTGAGCAATTCCGCGATCGTTTATTGGCGCAACTAGAGCAGCGCGGAGCTGAGTTTGAAGACTTAGTATCCGACACCGCCGAGTTTACTCAGGCCACCCGCCGCGAGCTGCGTGAAGGTCGCGATCGCCTGCTAGAGCGCAACTCTTGCAAGCCAGCTGTCGCTCAGGCATTAATCCAAGAAATCGGCCAGCGCGAAAACAGTGAAGCGCTTCAACCCTATCTAGAAGCGCTCTGTGATGCTTTTGGTGTGGACCAAGAATACCACTCGGAAGGCGCGCTGATCTTGCGCCCTACTGAGCATATGCTCACTGGTCACTTCCCCTATCTTCGCGAGGAAGGCACCACCGTGACCTTCAATCGCGATAAGGCCCTATCTCGAGAAGATATGCTGTTTCTTACTTGGGAGCACCCCATGCTGGTAGAGGCAATGGATATGGTGCTTTCCACAGAGTTGGGTAATGCCGCCATTGGCACTATCAAGCTCAAGGGTATCGCCCCGGGGACGATGCTCTTAGAAAGTGTCTTCACCATTAATTGCGTGGCCCCGCGCGAGCTTCAGGTGGAGCGCTTTCTACCCCTGTCGCCCACCCGCCTGCTGATCGACGCACGGGGTAAAGACCTAGCCCACTTGGTGCCTCACGAGCGCCTCAATACGCTGGTGCAGCATGTTAAAAAACCGGTCGCCTTGGCTATTATTAAACAGGTGCAGGAAGAAGTTGACGCCAAAATGCTCGAGGCAACAAGGCAAGCCCAGGCGCGCCTAGATGACATACTCAGCAGCGCTGAAAAGACCATGAGAGAGACACTAGGGGCTGAACGAGAGCGCTTACAGGCCCTGCGCGCAGTGAACCCTGCTATTCGACAGGAAGAGTTAGATCACTTGGACTACCAGATCGACGAGTGTGCCGTACATATTCGCCACGCGAGCTTGCAGCTCCAAGCTTTGAGACTAATCCTAACTACCTAATAGCTAGGCAATCAGCGCGAGATTCATCCGGCGCTCTGCCCCTGTAGAGTTGCAGCGGGCAGGCACCGGATTGAGCAAAACTGGCTTTATTTACCCTGCCACTTAGGCTCGCGCTTTTCGACGAAGGCAGTCACACCCTCTTTGGCATCTGCGCTATTAATGCAGATATGTTGTAGCTCTGCTTCACTGGAAATGGTATCGGCCACACTCTCTTCCATAGCGCTGTTAAGTGCCTGCTTAGCGTAGCGCAGGGACAAAGGCGCCTTGCCGGCTAACTCTTTCGCCCAGTCCATCGTGGCGCTAAGCAGCTCATCACTAGGGACCACTCGATTACATAAGCCCAGCTCCAAACACCTTTCGGCACGCAGCTTCTCCCCCGTTACAATCATCTCGTAAGCGCGTTTACGGCCGATTGTTCGAGCCAAGTGCCAAGTAGCCCCGCCATCTGGCACCAAGCCAATGGCAGTAAAGGCTTGATAAAGAAAAGCATTCTCCGCCATGACCGTCAAATCGCAGACCATAGCAAAAGCACTGCCAATACCCGCCGCAGCACCATTCACCGCACTGATCCAAGGCTTGCTGGACTCGTTGATAGCGCTCAATACGGGCTTGTACTCTTCCAGTAACTGGCGGCGCACATCAAAGTCATCACCCTGCACTTCCAAGAGGTCGGCACCGGCGCAAAAGGCTCGGCCACTACCTGTTAGAACTGCCACGCGCAGGCTGTCGTCGGCATTGACCTCAGCCACCGCCAAACCCAGATCACGGCGCAGCTCAGCACTGAATGCATTCAAGCTATCGGGGCGATTGAGGGTGAGCAGTGCCACGCCATCGCGGCGCTCCAGCAGCACGGTTTCATAGTCGGACATAGTTGTTTCCTTGTGAGTAAATAATCCCGAGCGACTCAGGCAATACTGCCAGCCGCTCGGAGCTGTTCGATTTCCTGCTCAGCAAAGCCCATTGCCGACAGTACTGCGTCGGTATCTTCACCGATGCCTCGAGCACCGTGACGCACCTCACTCGGCGTGCGACTAAAGCGCGGCGCAGGTGCCGGTTGGGTCACGCCATCGAGCTCAAAATAAGTTTTGCGAGCCACATTAGCTGGGTGCGAGGGAGCTTCGAGCATAGACAGCACCGGTGCAAAACATACATCACTGCCCTCCATCAGCTCACACCACTGGGCACGAGTTTTCTGCTTAAAGATCTCGGCCAGCTTAGTGGTCAGTGCCGGCCACTGGCTTTGGTCGTGCTGCTCGGCAAATTCTTCTGGAAGCTCCGCCAGCTCTCGCAGCTGCGCGTAGAACTGCGGCTCAATAGAACCGATCGAAATGTACTCGCCGTCAGCACACTCGTAAGTGTCGTAAAAATGTGCGGCGCCGTCCAATATATTCGCGCCACGCTGGCTCGCGTCCCACACCCCCAAAGCTTCAAAGCCATGGAACATCCACATCAACTGTGCCGCGCCATCGACCATCGCTGCATCGATAACCTGCCCCTTGCCGGAGCTTGCGGTCTCTAGCAGAGCGGCCAAGATGCCGTTGACTAGCAGCATACCGCCACCGCCCATATCGCCCACTAAGTTGAGCGGGGGCACCGGTTTTTCACCCGCACGACCAGTGGCATAAAGCGCCCCTGTCAGTGAAATATAGTTGATGTCGTGCCCCGCCGCGTGGGCCAGTGGGCCATCTTGGCCCCAGCCGGTCATACGTGAAAAAATCAGACGTGGATTGCGCGCCATACACTGCTCTGGGCCAATGCCGAGCTTTTCACAGACCCCAGGACGATAGGGGTCAATTAAGACATCGGCATTCTCCACCATCCTCAACAATGCCTCAACGCCCGCCGAGTCTTTGAGGTTCAATACCACAGACTTTTTACCGCGAAAGCTGACGTCTTTCATCTGACGCGGGTCGGGGGCATTAGCCCGCTCAATCCGAATCACTTCTGCCCCCATGTCAGCGAGAATCATGCCCGCCATCGGGGCGGGGCCAATACCCGCCAGTTCTATCACCGTAAAGCCGTTCAGTGGTCCCATACTATTATCTCCCTTAACTCTTAACGCGGCTGCATACGAATGGCGCCATCTAAGCGGATGCACTCGCCATTGAGGTAATCGTTTTCTGCTATAAATACGGACAGGTGAGCAATTTCTTCAGGCTGACCGAGCCGTCTGGGGTAGCACACGCTGTTTTTTAGTGAGTTATAAGCTTCTTCTGGGATCATATTGAACAGCGGCGTATGGATTAGACCCGGCACAATCGTATTGACGCGGATGCCATAGCTAGCCAAATCGCGGGCCATAGGCAATGTCATGCCAACCACCCCGCCCTTACTGGCACTGTAAGCCAACTGCCCGACCTGGCCTTCATAGGCCGCTACAGAAGATGTATTAATGATCACACCGCGACCACCATCATCATTGATCGGCTCGTTATTGGCCATTTGCTCAGCCGCATAGCGAGATACGTTAAAGGTACCAACCAAGTTGATATTGATCACTGCCATGTACTGGTCCAGCGGAAACACGCCTTTTTTACTGAGTGTTTTCACCGCATTGCCGATACCGGCATAGTTATTACAAATATGTAGTGCGCCAAATTTTGCAACTACCTCAGCCACCGCATTTTTAACCTGCTCTTCATCTGCTACGTTGACGCTCCAAAAAGCCACTTTATCTTGACCCAGCTGTCCGATGACCTCTTTGGCGTTACCTTCATTGAGGTCAAAGATGGCGACTTTGGCGCCTTTAGCTACGTAGGCTTCAACCGTCGCCCGCCCGAGCCCAGAAGCACCACCAGTAACAATTGCAACTTTTCCTGCTAGATCCATAATTATTCTCCAATATATTTTTAAAGCGTGCTTGTTGCTAAGTTCAATTCTCTGTAAGACCTGATGAGCACGATAAGTGCTCAAGCGATTGCCTCCTGCCTCACAGCGCCCATCTGTGGCACAATCTCTACCGCATAGAGCGCTGCAAGCTTGCCTTCTTCGCCACCACCGTTGCAGATCATGTGGCAGGAAGTGCTGCAGCCGAGCCCCAGCCTTAAGGGCAAACCAGTATGGTGAGTAAGTAAAAGTCCAGCAATGACCTGTGCCGACAATAAAATTGACTCAAACTGACAGCAAAAACAAGCTAGCGTCTTAAGCACTATGCGAAACCAATCGATCTCTGTACATTTTGCTCGGGCCGTATTGAAAAACACCGTCAAGGTCGGCCTGGACCCAGCTGAAATATTGCGTCGCAACCGCATATCTCCCCGTTTATTACAGGAAGAGAATGCCCGTATCTCTATCGAGCGTTTTGCCGATCTACAGGTTAGCACTATGCGCGACATGGACGATGAATCACTGGGCTATGCCAGTCGCCGCCTCCCTCTAGGCTGTTGGTCAATGATGTGCTATGCCCTTATCGGCAGTGACACCTTAGGGCAGGCCTTGCACCGTTATTGTCGCTTTTATCAAATGTTCGACCTTGAGCTAGAACCCGAGCTTGATGTGAGCCAAGACAGGGCCACTCTGCGTCTGCGACAACAGCGCCAAAGTGCAACAATCGAACCCTATATGGCCGAGCTGTTCCTATTTAATGCTCACCGCTTAGGTAGCTGGCTAGTGCAGGAACACCTATCAATTCAAACGGTCCACTTGAGCTATGCAATGGCAACGGCGGCCAGCGATTACCGCCATATGTTTCTGGGCCACCCCGTCGCTTTCAATCAGGACGAATGCGCGGTGGTAATGCCCAGCGCATTACTGGACAAAAGCATCGTCCAAAACGAGCAATCACTGCGGCACTTTTTACGCCACCCCGCATTACTGATGCTCACCCAGAACTACGCCCGAAGCAGTTGGACCAGCAAAGTCAAAACACTGCTGCTGCGCAATATGCTCAGTATGCCCGAGCTGCCCGAGGTCGCCGCTCAGCTAGAATTGCACCCCCAGACCTTGCGCCGGCGACTGTCTGGTGAAGGCACCACTTTTAAGGAACTTAAGAACCAACTGCGGCGCGACACAGCGCTACACTATCTCGGCAAACAGGGTTTAAGTATTGAGGAAATCGCTCACCGCGCGGGCTTTTCTGAATCGAGCGCCTTTATTCGCGCTTTCAAGAGCTGGACAGGAGTGACTCCTTACAGTTATCGCAAAGGCATTTAATCGAGCCCTTCGTAAAACTGCCAACTTAGCTATAGTGTAAGCAGTATATTTTATTTGATTATCGAGAGGTTGTTAGTGAAAACTGCGTTGCGCATTATCGCCGCTTTGTACCTAGTCTATCTTGCCTTGAGCATTTTACTCATCATGCCACTGCTCAACACTTTGCCGCATTGGTTTATCAAACAACAATACCAGCGCGACTTCAGCAGCGAACTCGTTATTTTCAACCCCTTTAAGCTGTCACTGGAAGTCCATAAAGCTAAGCTAGATGAAGCCGATGGCGGCGACTTCGCCAGTATCGATCGCCTCAGCCTTAACCTATCCACCAGTGGCTTATGGCGGGAAGGTTGGGTCTTAGATGAGCTCTCCCTACTCGGTCTCAATCTTCATCTGCAGCGCTATACCTCAGGTAAACTCAATATCGATGATTTTCTGCCCCAGCCAGCGGAGCAAGATGCCCCTTCCGCCCAACAAGAAGACCCCTCTGCCATACCTGGCCTTAGCATTGAGCTCTTAGAGCTATCCGCCGAGCGTATACGGCTTAGCGATGCCCAGCGGCAGACTCCCTACTCCACCTACTGGGATGCACTGCATATTCGAGCCAAACACTTGTCAACGGTCGCCGTAGCGGATGAGCCCTATCAAATAGAACTTCAAGATGAGAGCGGCGGTAGCCTCAAGTGGCATGGCGAGCTCTCACTACCAGCAGCCCACAGCAGCGGTCGCATCACACTCTCTGGGGTCGCTTTACAACCTTTCTGGCGCTATGTGCGCGAACAGCTCGACTTTGAACTGAACAGCGGCCAGCTCTATCTCAGTGCAGATTATGACTTGAACTGGTCCGAAGCACTGCGTTTCAACATCGATCAAGGCAGTCTCGAACTCAAGCAACTGAACTTAGAGCCCAAGGATGCAGCGCAACTGCCTGATACCGCAGTATCATTTAGCAGCCTAAAACTCGATGAGATCAGCGTCAACAGTAGCCAAGAGCTGCTCAATATCGCCCGGGCATCACTCAATGGCTTGAGCGTCTCAGGCTGGCTCGAAGAACAGCAGCTCAGCCTCATGACGATGTTTAATACTCGCTTCTTTGCAACTACGGAGAACGACAGCGATAGTGAGGATAGTCCCAGTACTTGGCAGTTCGCAGTGCAAACAGCCGCTATCGAAGAGGCAGAAATCTTCTGGCGCTCAGCCTACACCAGCCCCGAGCGACTTCATGTTGCGCCGCTCAACATCAAAGTTGATGCCATTCATTGGCCGGCTCAAGCCGACAGTCATCTGAGCCTAGATCTCCAGATCAACGAAGAATTTAGCAGCGAAGTACTCGGCAATATCAATTTAGCTAGTGGCGACGGCGAGCTAAGCTTTAATCTTAAGGATTTGCCAATACCTTGGTTTGCACCCAATATCCCCGCGCAATTTACCGCACGACTCAGCAGTGGCTCAGCAGCCCTGAATGGCGCACTGAGTTTGCAAGCCTTTACTCCCCAAAAAATCCAAGTCGATGGTCAGTTGCAAGACTTAGCCATTGCCATAGATGATGCAGAGCAGTCTGTGACCAGTTGGGACATGCTGGAATGGAAGGAGCTGGTGCTCGACCTGCCCTCGCAGCGGATTGATTTAGCGCAACTACATCTCGATGGCTATGCCGGCCGCATTCACATTCGTGAAGACGGCAGCCTAAATCTGCAGCATCTAATCAGTGAACAAGCCCAAGCCTCAAACACCGAGGAAGCGAGCGAGCAGCACACTGCCGCCTCAGCTGAACAGGCAGCAGATAGCGAAGCCAACTCCGGCTGGAGCTTCGCAGCCCCCGCAATTCATCTTAGTAACAGCGAAGTGGACTTTATGGATGAGTCACTTCCTATTCGTTTTCGCACTATCATTGGCGACCTAAGTGGCTCGATTATTGGCCTCGATAGCGACCCGGATAAAAGCCTGAGCGTGGACATCAAGGGCTCTGTGGACGGCTACGCCCCAGTAGTATTAAAAGGCAGCGCATCCCCGCTACACCAACCTCCTATACTGGATCTGGCGCTTAATTTTCAGGGTGTCGACTTAGCTCGTCTAACACCCTACTCCGGCACTTATGCCGGCTATGCTATCGACCGCGGTATCCTCAATCTGGATTTAAAATACAGCCTAGAAGATGAACGCCTACAGGGCGACAACAAGGTCCTGATCAAGCAGCTTAAGTTGGGCAAGAAAGTCGATAGTGACAAGGCGCTAAACATTCCCTTACAACTGGGCCTAGCACTACTGACTGATGCCAATGGGGTGATTGATCTAGATGTGCCTGTCAGTGGCAACGTCAAGGACCCCGAATTTGGCCTTGGCAGCGTGATCTTCGGCGCCTTTGCCAACCTGATCACTAAAGCCATTAGCTCGCCATTCACTCTATTAGCCAAGCTAGTCGGCACTAAGGATGATCTGCAGCAAATTCGCTACGCTGCTGGCAGCAAGGTACTCGATGAGCATTCTCAGGAAAAGCTCTTAGAGCTAGCTCAGGCACTACAACAACGACCGGCACTGAAATTGGTCATTAAAGGTCGTATTGAACCCCAGACCGATCGCGCCAAGTTACAGCAGGAGCTACTGCGTGCCGAACTAATCGCGGCGGGCCTGAGCGCAGCTGAGATCGACGGCAAAAGTGAAGCTTGGGCCGCCGCCATTGCCAAACGTTTCGCAGCCTTAGCCAGCAACTCTAACAGCGAAAGCGATCAGCAAGACGTCACCAGCCCCTCCGCCACGGTGCAAGCACGTAAAGTGCAAGAGCAGATCAACGTGCCAAGTGCAGCCCTGAAAGCTTTAGCTGAAGAGCGCGCTGCCAGCACTAAACGCTTTCTGGTCACCGAGGGCGGCATTGCTGCTGACCGGGCGGTCATTGAACCAAGCGACCCGATGAATCAAAACAATAGCTTCAGTGGGGTGGAAATGTCAGTTGATACCTGAGTTGCCCCTAGTTATTCGCTAGCTTGATAAACCAAGAGGCCTCGGCAGCGGCGACAGTGATAGCGCCCGAGGCCCTTGAGTACCCGGTGGTGTCGAGTGGTGGATAGGGCGTGGTCCTGGCAGCCACAGTGATAGTGGTGTCGCTGCTGACGGCGCTGGGGTACTCCACTCAGGTCTAGACTGAAGGTCACCTCTGGCTCCGCCCCAAAGACCCGCATCACCTCCCGCCACTGGGGACCATGGGGCCTAATGCGATGCCGAGTGTAGAGCACATCTACAATATAATGCGCCACTTCGTGAGGAACCGTGTTAGCGAGATTCTCCTCAAAGAATTTACTAAAAATCCAAGGGTTGTAGCGAATCCAGCGGCGCTGTCCGGCGACGCGAAACATACCAGCACTGCGACCACTGAGATCAAAGCTCACTGGAATGGTTTCAAAAGGGCGCTGCCAATGCTGCTCAGCAAGCGCAATATACTCTGCTGTCGCAGCAATGACCTGCTCACGCTGCTGCGCTCCAATTGGCTCAACTTCTTGCAACTCTAACCTCTAAGTGGCACTGCTTTGGGCGGGCAGTATATCGGACCAGCTCTCCTCACACAGCCGCAACCACTGCGACAAAGCCGCACTATGGAATTTTCGTCGGTGGATAATAAGGTTTAATTGCCGGCGAAAGTCCCGCCCCGGCACCTGCAGGGGCACCAAGGATCCGCGCTGAAAGGCCTCTACCAAACTAATTCGCGACAAACAGCCCACGCCCAAACCCGCCTCTACCGCGCGCTTAATCGCTTCTGTATGTTGCAACTCCATGGCGATGTGAATATCCGCCAGGATGCCGCGCAGTGCTCGATCGAAGGTTTGACGGGTGCCCGAACCCGGCTCTCGAAGGATCCACTGCATGGCCAATAAGTCGCTATCGTCCAGTAGCCCTTTAGCTGCCAGTGGGTGACTGGGCGCGACAAACACCTGCAGCTCATCAGAGCGCCAATGACGCGTTTCCAGATCTGGATGATTTAACTCACCTTCAATAAGTCCCATATCCAGGGTAAAACTCGCTACTCGCTCCGCAATATTTTCTGTGTTGGCCACAGAAAGAGCGACATCAGTCGCTGGATACTGGCGGCGGAAATCGGCAATCATTCTGACTGCCAGATAGTTACCGATGGTCAGTGTGGCGCCAATATTCAGTCGACCCGCAACCTCGCGCCCCGCTAGAGCCTCCTCCAGTTCCCGCGCTTGGGCCAAAAGATTTTCAGCCCGTGGCCGCAGCTGTGCTCCGAGCTCATTCAGATGAAGCCGCTTGCCGACACGATCAAAGAGCTGTACCGAAAACTGGCTTTCCAGTTGTTTCAAGGCTCCGCTAGCCGCCGACTGAGACATCGCTAAATCATCAGCTGCACGACTGATATTTTGATGACGAGCTGCGGCTAAAAAGACCTCTAACTGACGAAGACTATAGCGCATAGACAATACCTTATCGGTTTTTCCGATATAATATATCCATAATTACTGATTTACCAATATATAGATAGGGCATAAGCTGTCACTCATTCATTCCATCAGGAGATTAGTAATATGGCTAGGCTGCTTACCGAGCAGGTCACTGAAGTTCATCACTGGACTGATAGCTTGTTCAGCTTCAAAACTACTCGCGACCAAGGCTTTCGCTTTAAAAACGGTCATTTCACTATGATCGGTTTAGAGCGCGAGGGTAAGCCTTTGCTGCGTGCATACAGCTTGGTCAGCGCCAACTACGAAGATGAGCTGGAGTTCTTCAGCATCAAAGTACCCGATGGCCCACTGACCTCAGAGTTACAGAACATTGAAATTGGTGACCAGCTGTTGATCAACAGTAAGGCCACCGGCACTCTGGTGATGGACAACCTACTGCCTGGTCGCAACCTCTACCTCATAGCTACAGGCACCGGCCTGGCGCCCTTTATGAGCATTATCAAAGACCCGGAAATCTACGAAAACTTTGATCGCATCGTATTAACTCATGGCTGCCGTTTTATTGAAGAACTCGCCTACCAAGAGTTCATTACCGAGGAGCTCCCACAGCATGAATATCTCGGTGAAGATGTACGGGAAAAGCTAGTCTATTACCCCAGCGTTACGCGCGAGAAATTTCGCAACAATGGGCGCCTAACCGACTTGCTAGCCAGTGGCAAACTACCCAGTGATGTGGGTTTAGATGCAATAGATCCGGAACACGACCGCTTTATGATTTGCGGCAGCCCAAGCATGCTCAAAGATATCTGCACATTACTCGACGAGCGCGGCTTCAAAGAATCACGTCACGGCAAGCAAGCCCACTACGTTATAGAGCGGGCCTTTGTCGAGAGCTAAGCGGCCTCAACGTAATCAACAGGCCTCTGCCACGGCGAGTGACTCACGCAATTGGCGCTTGAGAAACTTGCCGCTGGCATTGCGCGGCAAAGGCTCCTCTAAGAGCCATAGATAACGCGGTACTTTGTAAGCAGCCAATCGGAGCGCGCAGTGATCTCGCAGTTGCTGCGCACTCAGCTCCTGGCCAGGCTTGAGATACAGCGCAGCACCGACTTCCTCGCCAAGGCGCTCATCGGGCACAGCAAACACCGCACACTCAGCGACCGCGTCGTGTTCAAACAAGGCATTTTCTACTTCGCTGCAGTAGACGTTTTCGCCCCCACGCAGCACCATATCCTTAGCGCGATCGACTAAAAATATAAAACCATCCTCATCCATGTAGGCAATATCGCCAGTGTGCAACCAGCCTTCGGTAATGGCCTCTGCAGTGGCCTCAGGACGGTTCAGGTAGCCCTTAATAACCGGTGCACCGCGCACCCAGAGCTCACCAATTTCCCCCGGAGCCAGGGCCTCACCTAAAGGATCGACGCATTTTGCCTCAAAAGTAGGTAAAGCTGGCCCGACACTCTCTGGTTTATTACTGAAAAACACCGAAGACAGCGCCGCAATAATGCCGCAGGTTTCAGTCAAGCCGTAGCCTGTATTGGGACTGGCGGCGCCATCCATCTGGTTGATTTTATCAACCAAGTCAGGTTGAACGGCAGCACCACCGCCACCGAGAGTTTTGATTGATGAGAGGTCATAGTCCGCTACTTTAGGGTGGATCAGCATCTCACGGACCATCATTGGCACCGCATTGAAAGTTGTTACCTGCTCGCGCTCAATCAGCTGCATCGCACGCTCTGCATCCCATTTATACATATGCACCAATTTGCCACCAGCCAAGGTTGTGGCCTGAGCAACACAATTATTCGCAGTGACATGAAACAGGGGCGTCACCACTAGCGACGAGGGCGGCGAGGACTGTGCCTCAGTGGCGTCAATGTTGCCGGCCCGAGACAGGGCTAGTTGTTGAACAGTATTGATAAAAGCGACATTGAGCAGATTGTTGACACATCCGCGGTGTGTCAGGCGCGCACCTTTAGGCCGCCCGGTAGTGCCTGAAGTATAAAAGATACAGGCATCATCATCTGGCGCAATGCTCACTTCGGGCAGTTCAGCGCTTGTGGCCAACACCTCACTCCACTCTGTGACCCAATCCGGCGCAGCTTGCTCTAGGCGAACAGCGCTAACACAAAGCTGCGAAAAGTCTGATCGAATACTGGCGAAGGTATTTAATCGCTCCTCATCACAGATCAGTGCTTTGGGCGCAGAATCTGCCAGGGCATAGTGCATTTCCTTGGCGACCCACCAAGCATTCATACCGATCGCTACCGCGCCCATCGATGTCACTGCCCAATAACTCAGCATCCACTCGGGATAGTTGCGCATAGCAATAGCCACGCGATCGCCCTGTTTCACTCCTTGGCGATGTAACCACTGAGCAATTGCAGCCACCCGCTGATGAGCCTCAGCATAGCTGTAACGCTCGTCGTCGTAGACTAGGTAGTCGGCCTGATCATGCCCAGCCGAGGACAGCCAAATTTCACGCAGAGAAGGTGGTGCATGCACATAGCTACGTACTGGAGCGCCATTGACCTGCACGGTTTCCACGTCGAACATTTGTCCGGGCGAAGTTAATTCCTGCCAAGCTTGCTTAAGTTCCTGATACACCGGCCACACCTGTTATAGTTTATTTATATTTAGGTCTAAGCAGCATAACCTGTGTTTCAGTGGCACTCAATGAATGACAAAAGACTGTCACTTAAGGTCAATTTTTTTGTCCGGTGCCGTCATTGCCCAAGCACACTAGAGCCCACACACTGAGCTGCGCTACTAGCAGCAGCATCCTATACAGGAATAGTCATGAGTATCCAACAACTCGACACCACTCGCTTAGCAGAGTATTTACAAGAACATCTACCAGGCTTTGCAGGCGACTTACAAGCTGAAAAATTTGCCGGCGGTCAGTCCAACCCGACTTTCAAACTAAGCGCCAATGGTAAGTCCTATGTATTGCGCCGCAAGCCACCCGGTAAGCTGCTGCCTTCAGCTCATGCCGTCGATCGAGAATATCGGGTGATTTCTGCATTAGCTGATACCGCTGTTCCAGTACCCAAAACCTATTTACTCTGCGAAGACGATAGCATCATCGGCTCGATGTTTTATGTGATGGAGCACCTTGAAGGCCGCATCCTTTGGGACCCCCTGCTCCCTGAAGCCAAAAGCAAGGCTGAGCGCGCCGCTTATTACGACGCCATGAATGAAACTCTGGCCGCCCTACATAAGGTCGACGTCAATGCTGTTGGCTTGGCCGATTACGGCAAACCCGGCAACTATTTTGAGCGTCAACTAGCTCGCTGGACGAAGCAGTACCGCGCTTCGGAAACCGAGCGTATTGAAAACATGGAAACTCTGCTGCAGTGGTTGCCTGCGAACATGCCCCAGGATGATGGCACGCTTAGCCTAGTACACGGCGACTATCGCCTAGACAATATAATGTTTCACCCCAGCGAAGCACGCGTGCTGGCCCTATTGGATTGGGAGCTCTCCACCCTAGGCCATCCTCTGGCCGACCTCGCCAATCAATGCATGGCTTGGATGCTACCCCGGGACAGCAGTATGAAGGGCTTAGCGGGGGTCGATCGCAAGTCACTCGGCATTCCCAGTGATGAAGAATATATTGCCCGCTACTGTGAGCGTACCGGCCGCGACGGTATTGATAACTGGGATTTTTATCTAGTGTTCTCACTCTTTCGTTTGGCGGCTATCGTACAAGGTATTCGCAAGCGTGTAGAAATCGGCACCGCCTCCAGCGACGAAGCAGACTCCCGTGGCAACCTCGTACACCCACTAGCCGAAATGGCTGTCAATTTAATTTAAGCGCCTCTAGAAGCGCTCAACAGGAGCTAAACATGTCTGAAGCAGAACAAGCCGTATTGGTCGATGTTAACGAAGGCATCATGACCATCACACTAAACCGCCCCAAAGCCAAAAACGCCGCCAATAAAGCAATGGCTGATGGCGTCGCCGCAGCACTCGATGAACTGGATAGCAACGATGAAATTTTAGTTGCCATAATCACCGGATCTGGCGGCACTTTCTGTGCCGGCATGGACCTTAAAGCCTTTGTCAGTGGCGAACTTCCTATTGTTGAAGGCCGCGGCTTACTTGGACTCACTGAGCGCTCTCCGCGCAAACCTATAATTGCTGCAGTAGAAGGCTACGCTCTAGCTGGCGGCTTAGAGGTGGCAATTTCTTGTGACCTCATTGTGTCAGCTGATAATGCCCAATATGGCATCCCAGAAGCTAAGCGCGGCTTAGCTGCCGCCGCTGGTGGCCTGATGAAGCTGCCACAGCAAATTCCGCCGCGCCTAGCCATGGAGTTAGCCCTGACTGGCGACCCAATTGACGCCGCGCGAGCTTTGGAGTGCGGGCTGATTAACCGTATCGTACCTGCCGGAGAAGCCTTGCAGGCCGCCCGTGAATTGGCGGCCACTATTTCTGCCAACGGTCCACTAGCAGTGGCCGTCAGTAAACAAGTCATACAAGAGTCAGCTGATTGGTCGCAGCAAGAAATGTGGCAAAAACAACAGGAGTTAGTTATGCCAATTTTCAGCAGTGCCGACGCCATAGAAGGTGCCACTGCATTTGCTGAAAAACGCAAACCCCAATGGACTGGCAAATAAATCTAAGTAAGTAATAAAAGCCTAGGCAGAACAAAGGGACTGGGGCTTTGCATTGATAGAGCAGCAGCCATCCCTTGCGAGCCCCTTACACTGTATCGATACAGAGCTAAGGGGCTCTCACAGGCTAGCGGAGACATCTGCAACAGATCAGCTAGCACTATATCTGGGCATTCAGCTAGCCAAATAACGGGATACTTTCAATACCGCGCAGCAGTCACTATTTAAGCTGCCTCAGTCCTGCCACCCTTTTTATCATCCACTTTGCTGTTAGTGCTCGCCACGGTTTTTTTAGCCGCCGCTTTGCTCTGGCTAGTTTTGCGCTGGGGAACCTTTACCGCATGCTCACGCAGGGCTAGACGGTCAGAGCGAGTGGCTGTTGGGCGCCGACGAGAACTGCGCGGGCGGCGGTATTCAGCCTCGGTTGGACGCAGATCGCCGTATTCAAAGCGCTGCAAAATCTCTTCCATCGTGCGGCTGATTTTAGTGCAAATCCTAATCGATTCGACGTGTGGGTAAGTGGAGCGCACACCTGCATCGGTCAGTTCCATGAGCTCCTTTTCACTTAGATGGGACAAAATCTTAGTTGGATTAAACCAACCAAAGGACGGCACAATATTAATATCTCCGCTGTACTCCTGATCCATCAGGCTATGAATGCTGTTCAAGACAAGATTTAATCGAGGCCAATTCTCATTTTTCTTTTGAGCTAGGCTGCGATAGAAATTGAGTACTTCGCGCCCCATACCAATCCCCAAACCGCCTAGTGAGGAGCTCAACTTGCCGCGCTTGCCATCTCGATTCAGGAAAGGCGTAGCAATTGGATTGACCATGCTGACTATGAAATGATTAGTGCTGTAAAGCCGAGACAGGCGCTTAGCTGGCAGGTCGTCAGCAATAGAGCCATCGACCCACTTTCGGGTGGGAAGGTAAGGCTGCTTTTCACCGTGAACGTTTTGCGCCATCAGCATCACCGGTGGGAAGACCCCTGGCACGGCACAAGATGCCATCACGGCAGATCGCACATAAACATTCGGGGAAGTGATAGCGTTCAGTAGCCGTGAGCGCTGATGTGTTTCTGCCGGAGCGACGGTGATGCTAATTTGCCGACCAGTTTTCTCGTAGGCTTCCTGGAAAGTCATATCGGGTATTAAGCGCTCGATAATTTTTTCCAGGTCTCGCACATCAATCTGCGGATTGCGGCCAAAAAACATGCGAGAAAACACACTAGCTTCCCGCTCAGCTTCAAATAACAGGCTAGATGGCTCAAAAAAACGTTCCAGTTCGGTATCGCTATGGCAACCGACGACGCCGGCCACCAAAGAGCCGGCACTAGAGCCTGAAATGACCGGCGGTAAAATCCCTTGGTGTAATAAGGTTTTAACCACCCCCATATGATAAAAACCCAACACACCACCACCGCTAAGCATCAAGGCTGAGCGTCCGAAGCAGATGTTAGAGCGGTAGAAAAAGTCTAGCTTGTCTTGGGTGCTAATTTCTTTGCATTTGAGGTCGGCTAGAAAGCGCAGCGCGTCATCAACCTCATCGATATACTGTTCAATCAGGCGCTTGGTGCCAAATTTAGCTCGGCGGTACAGCGTGCTGCGCCCCATACCCCCCATATTGCCGTGTATGCCTTCATTGAGGGCAAACAATAAGCCCTGATAGTCGTGGCGAGAACGCAGACTGCGCAATCGATCGAGGCGCAGACGGATTTGGGCGTAGTCATACTGATTACTCTGGTCGACTTCGCGCCAACGCTTCTCACCCGAAAGCTCATCATGCTGCTGAGCGGCTTCACACCACTCCTCGTATGACGTACTGGTATCCATCGCTTTTTCAAGCTGGCGGAGCTTGCGAGATTTCCTCACTCGGATTCCTTTCACTCAGGGACAGGCCACTAGGATAAAACATCTACGGCTCTACGCACAGCCCATCTCCAGAATCAATCGGGGCCCTTATCGGGCCCCGCTGGAAGACTTACTGGTCTTTTACTTGGCTTTTGTACTTTTCAACCAGTTGCTTTTTATACAACTTGCCATTGTCCATCCGTGGTAATTTTGGGTCAAAATCCAGCGAACGCGGCACTTTGATATGCGACAGCCGCTCTCGCAGCCACTCGAGTAGCTCAAAAGCCACTTCATCAGTGGCATCAGCCCAGTTCATCGGCTCTACAACGGCTTTGACTTCTTCGCCAAACTCCTCATTAGGAATGCCAAAGACGGCGACATCTGCCACCTTGTCATGAGAAATCAGCAGATTCTCAATTTCCTGTGGGTAGATATTCACCCCGCCAGAAATAATCATGAAATTCTTGCGATCAGTCAGGTACAAGAAGCCCTCTTCATCCACATAGCCGACATCGCCAGTGGTAGCCCAACCCCGGTCGTTAAATGCCTCGGCGGTTTTAGCTGGTTCGCCGTGATACTCAAAGCCGGTGTGATCACCCGAGAAGTAGACTGTCCCAATCTCGCCCGGGGGCAGCTCATTGCCATCGTCATCCACAATATGGATTTGCCCCATTACTGCTGGCCCTACCGAGCCTTTGTGCGTCAGCCAAGCGGCAGAGTCGATAATGGTGATGCCAATACCTTCACTGGCGGCGTAATATTCGACGATAACTTCGCCCCACCACTCAATCATTTTCTCTTTGACATCTACTGGGCAGGGCGCAGCTGCATGAAGAGCAAACTGCATACTACTGATATCGTAGCGCTTGCGGACTTCATCAGGGAGCTTGAGCATGCGAATAAACATAATCGGCACCCACTGACTGTGGGTCACGCGATGCTCCTCAATCAACTGCAAGGCGCGCTCGGGATCAAACTTTTCCATCACTACGGTAGTGCCGGCCTGATACAACGTCATCATGTTGTAGTGCAGCGGAGCCGCATGATATAGCGGGGCCGTTGATAAGTAGACGGTTTCCTCGCCAAAACCAAAAAATGCGCCCAGACTTTCAGCCAAGCCCATCGGGGCTAATACATCATCACTAGGCGGAGGTATAAAGATCCCTTTGGGCTTACCTGTAGTGCCCGATGAGTAGAGCATTGCTACGCCATTGGCCTGGTCTTCGATCGGCTCCTTGGGCTGTCGGTCTACCGCTTCTTCCCAAGACTCAAACCCTTCGCAAATCCCGCCGACCATAAGAAAATGCTCGACAGCCTTAGCTTCTGATAACAATTTGCTCGCCACATTGCGCAAGTTATAGCTGCCAATAAATAAGCGCGCGCCACAGTTTTCAAGAATATAGGCGGTTTCAGCCTGTTGCAGATGGGTACTGATTGGCGTAAAGATGATCCCGGCCCGCTGAGCTGCCCAGCATATCTCCAAAAACTGCCGATTGTTCTCCATCATCATGCCGATGTGATCGCCCTTTTTCAGCCCCAGAGAGCGGAATAAGTGCGCACCTTGATTACTGCGCTCATCCAGTTGTCCATAGGTCACTATCTCACCACTGTTGGCCATAATAATGGCGGGCTTGTGGGGGTAGGTTTGAGCGGTAATGCTGGGGTGGGGCATAAGGTAAATCCTCCGTAAAGACGCTGTGCAGCATATGGGCTGCATTTATGATTATGTTATAAAAAATATACTATAGTGCTCAGGCTAAGGCATTAGCAATCTTAACGATAACGCATCAGCCCCTGCTGTACAGAAGAAGCCACTAACTCGCCACTGCGAGTAAAAAAGCGCCCCCTCGAGAGACCGCGGCCACCCATCACACACTCAGCCTCTACCGTGTGCAATAGCCACTCGTCAGCGCGAAATGCTTGATGAAACCACAGCGCATGATCGAGACTGGCAACCTGTAGATCATCCTGCAAAAAAGACTGTCCGTTGGCAATGAGGCAGGCATCTATCAGTAGTGAATCCGACATATAGGCCAATAGCGCCTCGTGCAAGCCGGGCTGATCCTCAATCGGACCCCGCGTCTTGAGCCAGGCATGGAACACCGGTTTTCTGGCAACAGGCTGTTTCCAATCCACCGGGTCGAGCAAGCGCACATCGAGATCCTCTCCGGTCAGGATCATAAAGTCTTCGTTAAAGCTGTTATCCGCGATACTGCGCTCACGCTCGTTAGGTAAAGACTCAGGTGGGGGAATATCCGGCATCGCTTGCTGAAAGCGCTCGCCCTCGCCATCTAGCATAAACGATACCGAGCACACTAAAATCGGCTTGCCTTGCTGTAGAGCGACCACTCGCCGAGAACTCAAGCTCCCGCCATCAAGTGCATGCTCCACTTCAAACACGATCTCTTCACGCGGGTTACCCGGCCGCAGAAAATAGGCATGCTGAGAGTGTACTGGTCGATCCTTGTCTACGGTTGCTGCCGCTACTCGCAGCGCCTGCCCCAGCACTTGGCCACCGTAAACTCGCATCGCCCGCGGGTGCATATTCTGAGCAAGAAAGGATTGATCCGCTTGCTGTACGGGTGATAAGACATCGAGTAACTGGTTAAGCATAGGGGCTATCTACTAGAATGTGTTACCGATACATTATCCGAATTCACGCCGCTCGGCCAAGCGTCGCGATGCTAGAAAGCATTTTTATTGCTTGTCGGCACAGCTAATTGGCCCCCACCATCACTAGAGGTATGTCCGATGCCACAACTACTCAGCCCCGCGCAACTGCGCCAGCGCATTCGGAGTGGTCTATATACTGGCCACACCTCAGGGCTGGCCCAAGGCTACGTACAGTGCAACCTGACTATTCTGCCGGCGGATTGGGCCGGCGACTTTTTGCGTTTTTGTCAGCTCAATCCGCGGCCCTGCCCCCTAATTGCCATGGCCAACAGCCCCGGCGATATCAGCTTGCCCTCTCTGGGGGACATTGACATCCGCAGCGACGTATCTAGCTACCGAATATTTCGCCATGGCCAACTCGAAGATGAAGTGGCTGATATCCGTAGCTTATGGCGCGATGATTTGGTCACCTTTGCCCTGGGCTGCTCATTCTCATTTGAGGAGGCACTGCTGGCAGATGGCCTAGATGTACGCAACGTCAGCGAAGGTGTTAACGTCCCCATGTACCGCAGCAATATTCCCTGCCAAAGTGCCGGAGACTTTGCCGGCAACATGGTGGTAAGCATGCGACCTTTTAAGGCAGCTGACGCCATCCGGGCGATACAAATCTGCACCCGCTTCCCCTCAGTACACGGCGCCCCGATACATTTCGGCGACCCCAGAATCATTGGCATAAAAGACCTCGAGCAGCCGGATTACGGTGACCCAGTTAGCATTAAGCAAGAGGAAGTGCCAGTATTTTGGGCCTGTGGCGTCACTCCCCAAGTAGCTCTGGAGAAGGCCCGCCCACCCTTTGCTATCACCCATAGCCCTGGCTGTATGCTGGTTACTGACCTGCGCAATAGCCAACTGGCTATCATGTAAAATGTTCTACATCGCGAGTACCTAGCATGCAATTGAACTGTGATCTTGGCGAAAGTTATGGCAGCTGGACCATGGGTATGGACGCCGCCGTCATGCCCCATATTCATCAGGCCAACATAGCCTGCGGTTTTCACGGCGGCGACCCTCTCACTATCCGCAAAACTCTGGCACTAGCAGCTGAACATGGCGTGGCAGTGGGTGCCCACCCAGCCTACCCCGACTTAGTGGGCTTTGGCCGGCGCTCCATGGATTTAAGTAGCGAAGAAATCATCGCCACTTTGCTCTACCAAATAGCCGCACTCGATGGCATGGCCGCCAGTGAAGGTCTACAACTGACTTACGTCAAACCCCACGGTGCGCTCTACAACGACATGATGGCCAAGACTGAAGTCCGTGCAGCAGTAATGGCTGCACTAGCCAGCTATCACCGACCACTCAAGCTGATGCTACTGGCCACCCCCCAAGCCCAAAGCCACCGCGATGAAGCTGCAGCGGCTGGACTCAGCGGCCTATTATTCGAGGCCTTTGCCGACCGCTGTTACGACGATAAGGGGGCGCTGTTATCCCGTCGGCAAGCCGGCGCAGTGCTCAACCAAGAGCAAACCCTTGCCCAGGTCACCCAACTGAGCCGCAAAGGCAGCGTCACCACTGTCAGTGGCCAAGAGCTACACTTGCAAGCCGACACACTCTGCGTCCATGGCGACAACCTCGAAGCGGTCAACATCATCGCAGCGCTCCGCCAGATCGTCGAGGTCGCCTAGGGTCATGGAGCTCGTCACAGCCGGGGAAAATGCCCTGATACTCTATCTTGGTAGCAGCACCAGCCCTGCAGTCTCGGCCCAGGTGCAAGCCGCAGCTGAGGCGCTGTCAAAGGCTCTCGGCGAGGACTTGGTTGACCTAGTGCCTTCTTATGCCTCCTTGCTGGTTATTTATAACCCACTGAGAACAGATCATCTCGCTGTGCGCAAAGCCATCCTAAGAGCCACCGCCCAACTAGATACTGGCGCAGAAGATAGCCACAAAACTGTGGTTTTGCCGGTGTATTATCACCCCGAGGTTGGCGCGGATTTAGAAGCCCTGGCCCAAAATGCAGGCCTTTCGGTCGAGGATGTAATCAAACTGCACAGCCAGTGCGAGTACCGCGTCTACGCCATTGGCTTTGCGCCGGGCTTTGCCTACTTAGGCGAAGTTGACGCCCGCATTGCCGCCCCTCGCAAGGCGACGCCCAGGCAGCGTGTACCGCGCGGCGCAGTGGCAATCGCCGATCGCCAAACAGCAGTTTACCCAGCAGTCTCCCCTGGTGGCTGGAACCTTATCGGTCGCTGCCCCACGCCCATGTTCAACCCTCAAGCCGAGCCCACCATGCCCGTTGCAGTCGGCGACCGAGTGCGCTTTGAAGCGATCACTCGAGAGCGTTATCTTGCATTGGGAGGTGAACTCGAATGAGCATGGAAGTTTTACAGCCCGGTTTGCTAAGCCTATTACAAGATACTGGACGCTTCGGTCAGCAAAGAATTGGCCTCACTACCGGCGGCCCACTGGATCCCGAGGCTTTTACGCTGTGTAACCGCTTGCTGGGCAATGAGGCCAAGGCGACTTTGATTGAAGTTAGCTTTGGTGGTTTGGTCCTACAATCCAAGGTTAATACCTACATTTGCGTCACCGGCGCCGAACTGCCGCTGCAAATCAACGGCCGAGAGGCAGCGCTGTGGCAGGTACACAAAGTCTGTGAAGGTGATGAGATTAAGCTGGGCTTTGCCGTATCAGGTTGCCGCGCTTATCTCGGCGTAGCCGATGGCTTTAGCATCCCCGAGCAGTTTGGCAGCACCTCAACTGTCAGCCGTGAAAAGGTCGGCGGACTAGAGGGTGACAAGCTCCAAGCCGGCGACCTGCTGCCCTGCCCTACCCACCATCATAGAACACTGCGTTACTTACCCGAGGCTTGGATACCCAAGTATGCACGCGACATCACCGTGCGAGTGATTCTGGGATATCAACAGAAGCATTTTAGCCCTTTGCAGCAACGGCGTTTTTTCAGCAGCCAATACCAGGTCAGCGAGCGCTGTGATCGCATGGGCTACCGTCTAAAGGGTGCTGCTATACACTGCAGTTTAGACGGTATTTTATCTGAGGGTATCTGCTTTGGCGCCATACAAATTCCCGCAGACGGGCAGCCCATCGTGTTACTAAACGATCGGCAAACTATTGGTGGTTATCCTAAAATAGGCTCTGCTCTGTCCCTAGATGTCGCGCGACTGGCCCAGTTGACTCCCGGTGCAACCCTTAACTTTGAAGCCATCACAAGTTATGCGGCACACAATGCGCTGCACTTGGAGCACTATCGACTGCAGCACCTGCCCCTACTGGAGGGACAAGCATGAGCGAATTGCACCTGAGTATTGATATAGAAAATTTGCTGGTCTCACGCAACCTGCGCCATATGCAGCTGGCCCAAGCCGCCCTGCAACCCGGCTATTACCTACGAGCCGCACAAGTCTTGCGCGCTTGCGATGGCTGTGTATTGATCGGCACGGGTTTTCCGGTAGCTGACACCTTTGAAACAGATGGCCCAGTCGGCGCTATTGCCCTCTACGAAGCCCTCTCGGCACTGGGAGCAGAACCGATACTGGTGTGTGCCCCGCCCTTAGCCACTGCCTTAGAAAAGGATTTCAGAGTGCACAGCTTAAGTGCCCGCTCATTGCCCCAAGCACGTCAAGATGCGTTCGACGCGCTGTCTTCATTAGCACCGAATGCGGTCATTTCTATCGAGCGCCCCGGGCTCTGTGCCGATGGCCGTTACTACAATATGCGCGGCGAAGACATCAGTGCCCGCTGCGGCATTTTCGATCCCTTTGTTGAGCTCGCTCAGTGCCCGACTATTGCCATTGGCGATGGCGGCAATGAAATTGGTATGGGTAAAATCGCCCAGGCCATCAGTTCACTGGATATTCGTGTATCGGTCACTAGCTGTGATGAACTACTCGTTGCGGATGTGTCTAACTGGGGAGCTTATGGCCTGATCGCCTTCCTCGGGCTCTGGGCGCGCAAGGACCTTCTGGGACAAGTTTCCCCCAAGATCATCCTCGACTATCTATCAATTCGCGGCAGCGTCGATGGGGTGACCCGAGAAAACACCCCCACCGAAGATGGCTTGGCTGCTTCCACAGGCTGCGAAGTCATTGAACAACTGCGCCAATTAACAGGCTTTGCTAGTAGCTAAAGCAGAGCTTTATACTTTTATTGCTCCACTCACCAATAGTGATTTTAAGGTAACCCCCATGAGCACAGTCTATTTAAACGGCAGTTTTATGCCGATGGCAGAAGCCAAAATATCTCCCATGGATCGTGGCTTTTTATTTGGCGATGGCATCTACGAGGTTATCCCCTCTTATGGCGGCAAACTGGTGGGTTTTGGGCCCCATATGACACGCATGCAAGACGGTCTGGATGCCCTGGAAATCCAAGTGCAGATAGATCAGGATCACTGGCGCGACATCAGCCAGCAATTAATAGAGCGTAACGGTGGCGGCAACCTCGGAATCTACCTACACATTAGCCGCGGCGCCGACTCACGGCGCCACCACGCTTACCCGGAAAATATTGCACCGACCCTCTTCGCTTTTGCTTTTGAGATCCCACCCGCGCCACAAGCCGACAAAGCGCTAGCCAGCACTTACAAAGTATCCACCACCGAAGATCTGCGCTGGAAACGCTGCAATATCAAATCCACAGCACTGCTTGGCAACGTGATGCACTATCAGCAGGGCTACGCCAATGGCCACAACGAAACCATTCTCTACAATGCCCAAAAAGAGCTAACCGAAGCAGCTGCCTGCAACGTGTTTGTGGTCAAGGACGGGGTAGTTGCCACGCCCGACTTGGACTATCAGAAACTGCCCGGCATCACGCGTTTTATGGCTATCGACATCCTGCGCCGCGATGGCAACATCCCAGTTGAGGAGCGCACAGTGAGCTTGGCAGAATTACGCGATGCCGACGAAGTGTGGCTGTCGAGCTCCAGTAAAGAGCTAGCGCCGGTAGTCGAAATCGACGGTGCCCCAGTGGGTGATGGTAAGGTCGGCGATGTATGGCTCGCAGCTCAAAGCCTGTTCGTCAAACACCGCTACGACTACTAATGGCGCGCCCCACTCAAGCGCGGCTGAATCTCGATGCACTGCGCCATAATGTCAAGCTGGCACAGTCATTGGCGCCGCAGTCCCGCTTAATGGCTGTCGTTAAAGCCAACGCTTACGGCCACGGCGCGCTGGCAATGGCCAGCGCGCTGGAGCCCTACAGTGACGCCATGGCTGTCGCTTGTATTGAAGAAGCACTAGAGCTCAGAGAGTCTGGGATCAAGGCACCACTGCTGTTGCTAGAGGGTCCATTCGAGCCGGCAGAATTAGCTGTTGCCGCGGCCAATAACTTTTGGCTGATGATCGACAATGAGCGACAACTCAAGTGGCTAGAACAGGCACGCTTAACAGCAGCCCTGCATTGCTGGCTGAAAATAGACACTGGCATGCACCGGCTGGGTTTTGCACCACAACGCTGCGCCGAGCTTTTCCACCACTTAAGCAATATGCCACAGCACCGTGGCAGCCCAGTACTCTGCACGCACTTTGCCTCTGCCGACGAAGTGGATCCCCGCGGCACCGAGCAGCAACTGGCCTGCTTTGCATCAGCTTGCGCTGGGCTCAAGGCAGAGCGCAGCGCCGCCAATTCACCGGGCTTACTCGCCTGGCCCCAGTCACACTACGAGTGGGTTCGCCCGGGTTATATGCTGTGGGGTAACTCACCCTTTGGCAGCCGCTCACAGGTCAATGCCGATCAATTGCGTCCGGTAATGACCTTAGAGTCGGCCATTATCTCGCTGCGCGATGTCCCCAGCGGCAGTGCTGTTGGCTACGGCGGCTCCTGGGTGGCACAGCGCCCCTCTCGTATTGCCACAGTGGCCATTGGCTATGGAGATGGCTACCCGCGCAACGCAATGAATGGCACGCCGGTATTAGTGAAAGGCCAGCGTGCAGCGCTGGCTGGACGGGTGTCTATGGATATGATTACTGTTGACGTCAGCGATATTGATGCTGTAAACATTGGTGACCCCGTCACCCTCTGGGGTGAAGGCCTGCCGATTGCGGAGGTTGCCGAACACGCCGCCACCATTGGCTATGAACTCCTCACCCGCATGCCGCTGAGAACCCCCCGAGTTGTCACCGGCTCTAGCACAACAGGGGCGCCGAACAATTAATTGCCAGATCGGCTATACTGTATGGCCATAAATAGCAAAGGAATAAAGGAATGGCCGCTAAACCGCATCGCGCTCCAGCTAAAAAGAAACAGCCAGCAGCAGTAGAAACATCCTCTTCCATTGAAGAACAAACCGCGGCCTTTTTGGCCTCAGGTGGCAAAGTTGATCAGATTCAATCTGGTATCAGCGGCCAGCAAGGAGGTTATTATGCCCGCTCTAGCCAAAACAAGAAGTAAGATTTGACCCACCTGGGACGCCACGCGTCCCCAAGCGCCCCTCTATCCATCTGAATCTTAAAACGCCCAACAGCAAGCAGCCTAGCGTCAGACTTATGGCGCGGTTACTTGAGCAATATTGTTATAACATTCAGCGTGGGATTGATCTGGCATCAAGTCAAAAAACCAGTACTATAAACTGCCACTAAGCACTCAGGAACAATACGCTTTTGGATACCCAAGCACTGGAACCAATAGCCGAGGGGAGCTTACTGGCTGCCATCGATCTGGGCAGTAACTCCTTTCACCTGGTCATTGCCCGTGTAGAGCACGGTGAAATCCGGCCAGTCGAAACACTGGCCGAAAAAGTACAGCTCGGCGCCGGCTTTGAAGATGAGCTATTGAGCACTGAAGCCATGCTGCGCGGTCTCGACTGTCTCGCTCGCTTCAAACAATTACTCGATACTCTCAAACCCGACCGCTTGCGTATCGTCGGCACTCAGGCACTGCGAGCAGCCAAAAACCGCCGCGAATTCACCCGGCCAGCAAAAGCCCTCTTAGGTAGCCCAGTGGATGTAATCTATGGCCGAGAAGAAGCTCGCTTAGTGTATCTAGGTGTGGCTCACAGCCTTGCAGATGACGCGCATTCGCGATTAGTGGTGGATATAGGAGGTGGCAGCACTGAGTTGATTATCGGCCAGCGCTTTGAGGCACAGCGGCTCGATAGTTTACAAATGGGCTGTGTGACCTATAGCCATGAGTTTTTTCCCGACGCCCAGATCACTCAGGAACGCTACCAGCGAGCCTATAATCGAGCACGCTTGGAGCTTTCATACCTGCGCCACCACTACCATCACAGACACTGGGAAGAATGTGTGGGTTCCTCTGGAACCTTGCGAGCGATTGAAAGTATCCTGCTGCAAAATGGCTGGAGCAAGGCAGGGATTTGTGCTGCTGGACTACAAAGACTAGAGCAAACATTGCTCGAGTTTAGCGACTTCGATCAAATCCAAGTCGAGGGTTTATCCGAGCAGCGCCGCAGCGTCATTGTCAGCGGGGTGGCGCTGAGTCGTGCTGTATTTGATGTACTGGGTATCGATCAAATGCGCATTTCTAAAGGCGCACTGCGCGAGGGCGTTATTTACGACTTAGACGGCCGCCTTTTTCATGAGGATGTACGAGAGCGCACTATCAATGCACTGATGCAGCGCTACAACGTCGACGATCAAGCTGCAGTCATTGTTGAGAAACGAGCGCGCATGCTGTTTGAGGCCACGCGCGATAAATGGCTACTCAATAGTGCTGACTGGGACCTGCTGCACCGAGCTAGCTGCACCCTTGATATAGGCATGGCGATTTCTCACAAACACTACAACCGCCACTCAGCCTATCTATTAAAAAATGCTGACCTGCCTGGGTTTTCCCAAGAAGAACAGGAGCAGCTAGCGTTACTAGCGCGCTACCACCGCGGTAAATTCGATGAACAGCAATTTAATGAGCAGAACGACAGCGAAAGTTTAGCTCTCTTACGCCTGATCATCCTGCTGCGCCTAGCCTTTCTTTTTAAGCACGTGGAACAGCAGGAACTGTTGCCAGAGTTTGCTATTGAAGTCGAACAGCGCTCACTGCACTTAAGCTTCCCTGATGAATGGTTAGATCAGCACCCACTGACCACTTGGGAGCTTGAGCAGGAGCAAAAGCTGCTGCAAAAGCAGGATTTTAGCCTGCTAATTCACTAACTCAATCGCGCTCAGACTCTGCTTGGCTAATCTCCTCAAGATAGGCCAGCATCAGACTATTCACCTGATCAGAAGCTTCTAGCTGCACCATATGTCCAGCACCGGGAATCATCTCAACACGGCGCAAATCGGGAAAAATAGCCCGCATTTGTGCTATTGGATCATCGCCGTGAAAACCCTCTAAGTCGACATCGTTTTCACTGCCGATAAAGTAGGCCGGCACAGCGCTCTGCACACCTTCATAAGGGCGACGCTGCTCCCACTTTAAATCGAATGAGCGGTACCAGTTGAGCCCACCGGTAAAGCCGGTGCGACTGTATTCACTGACAAAAAACTCTAGCTCCAGCTCTGACAACCAGGGCCAAGGCAGCGCTGGCGGCTCTTCCATAGCATCGAGATAAGAAGTTCCGGGTGGGTAGTTAAACATCTTAAAGAAGTCACAGTCGCCGCTGAGGGTGTAAAACACTTTATGTAAGAAAAGTCGGGGCTGCGCTGCTAACTCGCGATCGGCCCGCGGCGGCTCGCGAAAGTACTCAATATGCAAAAAGTGCTGCTCAGCGATTCGGCGGTACTCAGTCAAAGGCGGCTCATCCGGGTTGTGGGGTGCCGCAGGGTTTTCCAAACCGATCACTGCAATCACCCGCTCCGGATGCCGCAGAGCTAAGTCGTAAATAGCAAAGGCACCAAAATCTAAGCCGGCGAACACTGCTCGCTGCAAGCCCAGATGATCTAATAGGCCGACTAAATCCCCAGTGATGTGATCGATATCATAGGCCTTTACCTCAGCTGGTGCGTCAGTCTGACCCATACCCCGCATATCCGGTGCGATCACTCGATAACCCGCATTAGCCAGTGCGGTAATTTGTCGGTGCCAACTAAACCAGAGGTGGGGAAATCCATGGCAGAGCACGATCGGCAGGCCACTGCCCTGCTCTACGTAGTGCATGTTGATGCCATTAATCTTGGCGTGGTGGTGTTGCCATTGCATAAGCGACTTCCTCATAACTCATAAAGCCTAGGGCCATCCTGCCACAAGCAGATACAAGCTGCAGGCCTGATACATTGAACAGATACAGTATCTCAAGAGGGGCCTGTAGAATGCAGGCTAGTCAAGTTCACACTATCATGCTTCACTAACATTTTTTGCTCGGAGCTTTTTTTATGTTTCGTTTCAAAACACTTATGTTGGCACTTATTCTGGGCCTTTGCAGCAATATGCTCCATGCCGCCAATGTGATTCTTATTATTGGCGATGGTATGGATGACCATCAAATTAGTATCGCCCGCAACTACCTCAAAGGCGCTCAAGGTCGTTTACTACTCGATGACATGCCACTGCGAGCAGCGGTCCAGATCCTCACCGTCGAAGATAGCACTGAGCATAAACCGGTCTATGTCGCCGACTCCGCCAATACTGCTACCACCCTCGCCACCGGCGTTGTCACCAGCCGCGGGCGTATTAGCACTGCTGCAGGCAGTGATGAAGACCTGCCAACCATTGCCGAGTTAGCCAGCGCAGCGGGCCTGCGCAGCGGTATCGTGACCAGCGCCAGCGTTACTGATGCTACACCAGCTGCTTTTGCTGCTCATGTCAGCCTACGACTGTGTGAAAACCCGAACAAGATGCTAGATATCAATTATCGCGGGATTCCCTTAGGCAACTGTAAGCAAGACCTAAAAGCCGCAGGCGGGCCCGGGTCTATCGCCGAACAACTTGCAGCATCATCCTTAGATATCTTGCTTGGCGGCGGCAGCAAACATTTCAGCCCAGAGATTGAAGGTGGCAATATCAGCGTGGCCGAAGCTGCCCAAGCTAATGGCTTTACCCTCGTACACAACCTAGAGCAACTACACAATGCCCCAGCTGATGCACGTCTGCTTGGCCTTTTCGCACCGGGCACCTTGCCCGTGCGCCTCCAGGGCGAGGGGCAGCGCAGCGCCGAGGCCGCAAAGCCCAGCTTGCTTAATCGATTACACCCCTACCTAGGGAGCGTGAGCTACCCGGATGTCATGCGCTGCGAAGCTAATCCACAGGCTGAAGGCATTCCCACACTTAAGGCCATGACCGAAGTCGCTCTGGAATATTTATCGCGCGATAACCCCACAGGCTTCTTTTTGATGGTCGAATCAGCCTCGATTGATAAGCAGGCCCATGAACGCAAGCCCTGTGGCTCGATTGGCGAAATGGAGCAACTCGAAGAAGTCTTGGCCACTGCAATGGCCTTTGCCGAAAACCAGCCCGATACGCTGATCTTAGTTACTGCCGATCACGCTCAAGCGGCACAGCTGGTACCCGATGGAAGTATGTACAAGGACTACAACATACCGGTGTATTCGCCGGGTATGGTAGCGCGAATTGTTACTCCCGAAGGTGCCATCATGGGCGTTAACTATGCTACTAACAACTACCCCTACGAGGAACATACTGGTGCTAACGTGCCCTTATTTGGCAACAGTGAAGCCCAAGCCTATGTGCCAGCTTTTATCCAACAAAGTGATCTATTCAACATTATGCGCGATTACTTAGGCTTAAAGCCTGAGGTAGAACTTAGAGATTGACCCAACTGCTGAGCGCCGGCAGACGAAAAGACTGACCGGCGAAGCTCAGTACTACTGAGTCCGGCAAAATCTCTTCAACGCGCAGGCCTTTACCAATACTGCTGCCTGCACTTGCGCTCTGACCATTGATCAACACCTTTGAGCGAGTGGCATCTGCATGATAGTCATGAGCGCTGTACAAGACAGTGGGAATGGCGTCCTTTTGCTGCTGAGACAAATCCGCAAGAAAAGGCGCCGCGTGTTCTACTGCTTTAGCCTGCTGCATCTGCGACTGCGCTTGACGCAGCAGGGCGTCGACATCAAGCACCGTCTGTTCTTGCCCCTCAGTATTGCTTTGCTGAGCCTCCACCTGCTGGCTAGCACTCGAGCGAAGCGGCTCAGCTTCTGCAGGCTCATCGAGCGACAGCTCAGCGCTTTCAGACATGGAGCCTTGAGTATACAAAGCAGCCACTTCAGCGGGTGGCTGGGGCTTCGCATTTGTGCTGTCGATCAACGCCGGTCTCAGCTCTGGTGCAGCAACACGATGGGATGATTCGAGCACCACTGGCTGTGCCGCAGGCTTAAGCGCGGGGCTCGAGGTCGCGCTATTCGCTATAGAAGCCACAGGCGCTACATCAAGGGGGCTAGTGTTTACTGGACTAGCAGCCTTGGGCGCCAGCAACAACCAAGCGATCAGCGTCAAAGCCAGCACCAGCGCCAAAGCCAGCAAGCCTTGAGACCAAGAACTTGCTGCCGGCACAGCGCTATCACTGTAATGCTGAGTGGCAATACCTGGCACCTCGCCGGGATTGGCGCGCTCACGATTGGAGCGATTAATCGCGTCTAAAATTAGCGACATAGCGCAAACCTCTGCTAGACCTGAACACCGTCTACGAGTACTCCTAAGTCAGTCATTAGCACGGCCTAAAAGCAGTGTCTTGGCCTGGGCGCGGGTGGGGTCGATACCGAGCTGCTCGTTTAACTTTAGCAGGGTCTGCAGCCCTACTACTCCGTCGGCCTCCAAATGATTCGCCTGCTGGAACAAGCGCACCCGCGTTTCCAGGGTCGCGCTAAAACCTGTGGTCGCCAAGGGTCTTTCCTGCCCATCCAGCTCTGCTAGCATTTGAGCGACTTGTGCCACTACAGGACTTTTATCCCCTATAGAAAGCGGCTTAGCAAAACCCTCAGGGGGGCGCCACAATAGATAAAACTCACCCTGCCAGAGTTTGGCCAAATGCGTCAGCGGCACATTGACCAATCCTTGAGAGCTCGCCAACACGGCCTCTTGCCCCTGCACTGCAATCAATAGCGCAGCGGCGCTAAAACGCTCCTCCGTAACCAGCTCTAGCACCAGTGGACGGTCATAAGCCTGCAGTGCATCCCATGTTTGCACCCGCTCGCGATAGCAAAGCAGTCCCTCCTGTACTTGAGTACTGCAGACCTCAGCGGGCACTGTAATGGCGGAATGCAAAGCCCACAAATACTCCCCAGCTTGCCTTGGCGGCAATAACCAGCTGCGATTAAGCGCTGGAGGCCCAGCTGCTGCCAGTGCTGATACGGCCTCCTCTTGCTCGCCTTGTTGCAGCGTAACTACCGGCAAGTTGTGTCGCTCGCTCACTGCAGCCACAGCAGCGGGACTTGAGTGCTCACTGAGTACAGGCTGTTGTGGCCAATAAAACCATAGCAGCAAGCCGGCAATCAGCAGCAAGCACAGTGGCAGCAACAACCAGGGCCAAACTTTGGCCGCCGGCCTCTCGCCCATGACTTCCCGGGCGGCAACTTCTACCATGGCGCGATCAGCTCGCGCCTTATTGCGGCCATAGGCGCCGAGTAACACACGATCACATAAAACATTAATCAATCGCGGAATACCCCGGGTACGCCGATGAATACGCCGCACTACCGCATCGGGAAAGAGCTCCCGGTCCGGGGCTAGACCAGCCACCTGTAAACGGTGGCGAATATAGGCCCGCGTTTCTGCTAAATTAAGTGGCTCTAGATTGTAGCGCGCTGTAATTCGCTGATTTAATTGACGCAGCTCAGGGCGCTGTAATAAGGCCGCCAGCTCCGGCTGACCAATAAGGATAATTTGCAGTAACTTTTCGCTATTAGTTTCTAAGTTTGTCAGTAAGCGTATCTGCTCTAGCACCTCAAAATCTAAGTGCTGCGCTTCATCGATCAGCAGGACGGTTTTGCGGCCGCGGGCGTGATTGTCCAATAAAAAACGCTGCAGCTTATCAGTCAGCGTTTTCAGACTGGTGTTATCCGGGTCATAGTCGATACCCAGCTCATCGCAAGCACTGGCCAAGAGCTCTAAAGCATTCAGCGCGGGATTGAGAATGATTGCGATGTCTGTGCTGTCGGGCAACTGCTCCAACAGACAGCGATTGATAGTGGTCTTACCGGTACCGACTTCACCTGTCAGCAGAATAAAACCACCGCTACCGGCCACACCATAGAGTAAGTGGGCCAGTGCATCTCGGTGGCGCGCGCTCATAAAAAGATACCGCGGGTTCACCGCGATAGAAAATGGCGCTTCCTTAAGCCCAAAATATTGATGATACATACTGGCCTATGTTTGCCCCGCAAAGAGATGACATTATGCCCAAGGCACTGCCTCGCGGCTATGGCGATGAAGGGCTATCAATATTTGAGAGCATACTAAGAGCCTCATCGCACCAAGCCAGAAACTGCTCTCCCTGCCTAATGCCGGCCAGCAGGGCCAAGTAAACGCCTTTGCGGCGCAGCGGTAAGCTATCGGGCTCAGCGTAATGGCGCCGCCTGATTTTTTCATAGAGATAAAGTCGCTGCATCATTTCATCGCGGCGCTGCCGCAGCTCGCCGCTGAGATGAGCCAAGTTGGCCTCACTCAAGTTATAAAGCTTGACCCACAGGTCATCTTTAGCTTCTTGCACACGGCTGGGACCAAAGACCCACTGCGCCAATTCCTCTCGTCCCGCCTCAGTCAGGCGATAGAGGATTTTATCGGGCCGACTGCGCTGCACAACGGTTTCTTTGTCCAGCAAGCCCTGCTCGGCCAACTTATGCAACTGCTGATAAATTTGCTGATGGCTGGCATGCCAAAAAAAACCCAAAGACACATCGAAAGCTTTCGCCAACTCATAGCCAGACATGTCGTCTTCTAACAGAGCGGTCATAATGGCGTGAGACAATGCCATGAGATATTCCTATTCCAAACCTGCGGCAAGCATAGCCTGACGAGCCCTCATATACAAAAACTTGCATATAGAGCAATCATGCAATAAGTTGCATAACCTAATCTATTTATATTTCATCAGCTCAACCCACAAGGAGCTCCTTATGGCCCTACCTGACTCTCTAAAGCACAGCCTGCAACTACCAGTAATCGGCGCACCAATGTTTATTGTGTCTAACCCTGAACTGGTTCTGGCCCAGTGCAAAGCGGGGATCGTCGGTTCTTTTCCCGCTCTCAACGCGCGTCCAGCTGAAGAGCTGGAAAATTGGCTGATAAAAATCACCACAGAACTTGAACAGTACAATAAGCAGAATCCTGATAGCCCCGCCGCACCTTTCGCGGTCAATCAGATAGTGCACAAATCCAATGATCGGCTGCAGCACGACCTGGAGCTCTGCGTAAAGTACAAGGTGCCCATCGTCATCACTTCCCTCGGTGCGCAAGAGTTTGTCAACGATGCGGTGCACTCCTACGGTGGCATAGTGCTTCACGACGTCATCAACGACCGTTTTGCGCGCAAAGCTATTGAAAAAGGTGCCGATGGCTTGATTGCGGTGGCAGCAGGTGCCGGAGGGCATGCCAGCGCCATCTCCCCCTTTGCCTTAATACAAGAAATTAGAGAGTGGTTTGACGGCCCGCTGCTACTTTCCGGCTCAATCGCTACCGGTGATGGCATCTTGGCAGCACAGGCCATGGGCGCTGATTTGGGCTATATCGGTTCGGCGTTTATCGCTACCGAGGAAGCCAATGCCGAGCAGGCCTATAAGCAGGCTATCGTAGACAACTTCTCCAAAGACATCGTCTATACCAATCTCTTCACTGGGGTCCACGGCAACTATCTACGCCCCTCGATTGAGGCGGCGGGGTTAGACCCCGATAAGCTCCCAGAGAGCGATCCTTCGGCGATGAATTTTGGTTCTGGCGGTGCCTCGGCGACCAAGGCCTGGCGCGATATCTGGGGCTGCGGACAAGGTATCGGGGCAGTCAAAGCAGTGGTCCCCGCCGCTGAGCTGATAGCTCGACTAAAGCGTGAATATCAGCAAGCTAAAGAGCGATTGTCAGCCCTTTAAAGTCGCGACATCTAGGCTGAACAGTCAATGCTCCTGAAGGGCTGGCCCTGATTGGGCCAGCCTTACTAAGCCAGTGCGCGATAAATCATGCGTCCGGCAATCAACACTAAGAACACACCAAAGGCGAAAGACAAATGCTGTTGCGATAATCTGTGGGAGAACTTTGCCCCCAAAGGCGCTGTTAAAACAGTCATTGGCGCGATTAGAGCCAAGCCTATCACGCTGACGTAGCCCAAGTTGCCAAAGGGCACACGCGGATCATTCCAGCCGGTAAGGACATAGGCTAAGGCTCCAGGCAAGCTGATCAACAAGCCAAACAGGGCCGAGGTCCCCACAGCGCGATGCATGGGGGTACTCATCATCGTCAAGGTCGGCACACTCAGGGTGCCACCGCCAATACCAATCATGCTCGACAGTGCGCCAATCGCAACTGCTGGCAGCTTGCCAAGCAACCCAGCTGGCGGGCCATCACTCAAGCGGAGATTAGTTAGAGGCAAGGCCATCTTGACCGCCACCAACAAGGCCACAGCGGCAAACAGCAGCGATAACACGGTGCTATCAACTCGACTGGCCAGCAAGGTGCCCGCGACAGAACCCAGTAAAATATAGACTCCCCAGGAACGCGCCAGAGCAAAATCTACTGCGCCGCGGCTATGATGGGCCCGCACTGAAGAGAGCGAGGTGGGTACAATCGTTGCCAGTGAAGTTGCCACTGCGATATGCAGCGTGAGGGAAGGGTCAACCCCCGCGCGACTCAAGGCGATATCCAGCATCGGCACGATCACAATACCGCCACCTACCCCGAGTAAGCCAGCCAATATACCGCCGATGACGCCAGTCAGTAACATGGCAAAAATTAAAGGCAGCAGTTCCACCCATTCCGGCATGCAATTTTTTCCTACTATAGATCAGTAAATTTAACGACTTTTGCCGCAATGGGCGGATGCTCGCTAGCACCAATCCAGCGCCAGCACATCGTGCCCCGATTGTGGCCAGCAGTTTCAAGCCAGTTAGGATGGTTTGGCTTACTGTGCGACACAATAATTTTAAGCGATCCGTCCGCCTCATAATGCGCGCTATGCTTGTTGAAATGAATCCTGTGGTAGCGATAATCCAAAGACTCCATCCACCAGTTTTGCAACACGAAATTCCAAGTCTGACAATTCGGCACTGTAGCCGCCTCGACTACTAGGGCCTCATCATCAGCTAAGTCCCAAGCGCTATGAAAATAATAAATATTGGGATCACCGCCTATAGCCTGACAGTAAGCTTGGTCGGCAGGAGCCACTTGGTTGGTCGTGGGCAAGAAACTTGAGGCCCAGTTGTCAAACAGAGCTGTTGTGTTTTTAAGAAACTGAATCGCCCCCTGCAGACCGCGGTCAAGTTTTTCAGCTGTCAGTGCTTCAGGGCGCTCATGTTCAGCGCCGATACGCTCTAAGACGATCTCGGCGCGGGTTTCACTCTGTCTATCCTGAAAGGTTTGACGAACATTCAAGGAGTTGGTGTCAGGCCCCATAGGGAGCCAATTACCGGGCTGCTCGCGCTGACTAATAATTAGCTCAAAACTACCATCTTCATTGACCAGCATATCTCTGGAGTCTAAGAAACCGTCGGTCTTCATACCACCGCCACTGCTGTAGCGGTTAATCACCGTAGCAAAGCCCAAATAGTCCACTGTGCCACGACTACCTTTTAGCCGGTAATCATAGTCAGGATTCAAGGCTGCAGTCTGGTAGTAATTATCCGGGTTATCGGCACCTAATTTAATCGTCTCATGGGCTGGGCAGCGCAACACAGGAAAAGCAGCATCTCCGCCTTCGACAAAACTCTCTAAACCAGCGCGCAACATACGCGTGAGATAGCGATAGCCCTCGGCACGATCGAGAGCTGTGGCCGGTGCATTGGGAGAAAAAACCAACTGCCCCGCCTCTTTTAAGCCATCACAAAAATCATCCCAAGCGCGACCATCCATTACTCGCGCAGTGCTGTCATTATTATTCATAGTGATTCCTTATCATCGCTGCGCCTTAGCCTAGACTAAGCTCGTAACGCAGGATGTAATCGCCAAATAAATCAGCCACTTCAGTCTGGCTGATACCATAATCTTCCAAGCGGTACTGGTGACGACCGTGCTTACCCTTAGGGTTCTGCTCAAGCCATCTAGTCATAGCAGCTCGGCCGGAATGGCTCAGTGGCCTTCCCCGAGCGGCATAAATTGCCTCAATCGCCGGCCAGGGGTCAGCGACAAAGTCATCGTGTTTTATATCTAAAAATTGCCCCGGATAAGTGCTCTCAAGCGCTGCGCGATCCGCTTCAAATGTGCGGGTGTAAATTGCCAGCATCGCCATCCAGTCTCGGCCAATCTGCTGCCGATCAACGGCGTCTGAGCTACTGCGCCGCAAAAACTCACTAAAACTACAGCCAGAGGCCACAAAGGAAAGCGGCGCCCGATGGGTCTGTACAATAATGGCATCGGGGTAGTAGTGCAGAATTTGCCGCAAACCGAGCTGATGAAAAGGTGCCTTCAGTACCCAGCTCCCGGGGTGTCGGTACTGCAGTAATTGTAATTGCCGCCGGTGACTACGATAGCAGTCACGCAGACCCAGCTGCTCATAGAGCCAATTGGCATAGCTGGGTATATGAAACATTGCCGAATACTCAACCGACATAAACTCGCGGTTAAATAGCATATAGCACTCGTCGGGAGCTTCGGCATCAATCAAATGCCTGTTTAAAAAACCGGGCAAAAAGGTCTCGGTAAGAGCCACGCTCTCAACCTGCTGCGCGATGCGCGGGTCGCAATGGTAAGTCGCAGTCTCTGGGGGCGGCACCGGGGACTGAGCCTCCCACAAGCGCAAAGTCCGATTTGTTTCATCCTGGTTGAGCATGTGGTGCAAGGCAGTGGTACCAGTGCGCGGCAGGCCAACAATAAACACCGGACGACTAATTTCCTGCTGCTCCACATCCGGATTCTGCTTAAGATAATCGACGATTTTTAGCCGGTTCACCAAACCCGAGTCAATAGTCATTTGAGCTCGCAGCTGACCAAAATCGTTGAGCTTAGCTTCGCTATTAAGCGCGTGTATTAATCGCTCTAGCGGCTCATGAAATGCCTCATCGCCAAAATCCCCCAAGCCCGTTTGTTCTTGGGCCGCCGCCAACATCTTATTCTTATCTAGCACGCTCAACTCCGCTGCTCTGCTTTTGTAGGCAGACTACTCAGGCCAGAGCAGTCATTCAATTGAAACCTTAGACTGTCATAGGCAAAGACCCAGACAAGCTATGAATTGCCTCAACTCAGTTCAAAAACTAATACTTTGCTCGAGCTAACAGTCGACGTATTAACTACTGCTACGCTGGGCTAACTCAAGTCACTCCAAGCATATCTGGCGTTTTAATTTGGCGAAAAGCTGGCCCAGCAATGGACATACCGAGCCAGCTTGGAGGAAGGTTTATTTAAGTGCGGGAATTAAGGCAGAGAATTCTTCAATCATTGGCATGATAATTTCTGGGCGATCCCAGTTTTCCACGCCAACGCCGATATTGCAGCGGTGCACGCCCAAATCGCGATAAGATTTCAACAAATCTGCAGTAACTGGCGACATCACCACTAGCGTAATCTCAACATCATCTGGATTGCGCCCTGCCTCCTGAACTAATTTACGGAAGTCAGCAATACCTTGCTTGACATCAGGCATTGCCACATCCACTGGCATCCAGCCATCAGCCCAGGCCGCCGCATGCTTAACACCCAGTGGCCCCATGGCGCCAAAGGTTACCGCGGGCCCACCAGCCTGAAGTGGCTTGGGCTCAAACCAAACTGGATCAAAATCAATTAATTCACCGTGGTACTCTGGCTCTGACTCTGTATACAAGGTGCGCTGCGCTTCAACCAACTCTCTCATAGCCAAGTAGCGGCGATTCCAGGGTAAGTTAGTGGCGTTGTTGAACTCTTCTTCGTTCCAACCTACACCACAGCCGATAATCACTCGGCCATTGCTGAGGCGATCTAAAGTAGCAATGGTTTTGGCTTGAGAAAACAACTCCCGCTCCAGCAGCAGTGCAATGCCAGTTCCTAACTTGAGCTTTTCGGTCGCTGCCGCTGCTGCCATCAAGGAGACATAGGGGTCCATCATTTTCTTATAGGGTTCAGGCAATTCACCACCGGCAGGATATGGGCTGCTGCGGCACACCGGGATATGGCTGTGCTCGCCATACCACAGTGATTCAAAACCAGCCTCTTCCAGTGTTTTGGCCAGTATTTCCGGCGCCGGGTCATCGGCGGTATTCATTGAGCTAAAACCTAAGTGCATTAAGCCGTCCTCTTTATTGAGTAAGTTAACTCTGAATGTACCCTCACAGAATCAGATACGCCACAATGACAGCACCAGCGACTGGCTTGGTTCAGATTAATGAGCCTGACAGCGTAGTTAAATACAGCACCGCACTAATAATCACTCGCGACGCTTGCGCACCGCAGTGGCCAATTCTTGTAGAACCTGCTCTGTATCCTCCCACTTGATACAGGGATCGGTAATGCTCTGACCGTAAATCAAGGGCTGACCAGGCACCACGTCTTGGCGACCTTCGATCAAATTACTCTCAATCATTACGCCAAAAATACTCTGACTACCGCGAGCCACCTGAGTCGCAATATTTTGCAACACATCGATTTGGCGGGCGGGTATTTTTCGGCTATTCGCGTGACTAGCATCGATCATGATACGTGCTGGCAACCCACTTTTGGCCAGCATAGCGCTGGCGTCATCGACCGAGAACATATCGTAGTTAGGATGCTTGCCACCGCGCAAAATCACATGGCAGTCGTCATTGCCAGCAGTTTGGAAAATTGCCGAACGGCCCTGTTTAGTTACCGATAAAAAATTGTGGGGTTGTGAAGCGGATTTAATGGCATCAATAGCCACCTGTACATCGCCATCTGTAGCGTTTTTGAAACCCACCGGACAGGACAGGCCCGAAGCAAGCTCTCGATGCGTCTGACTTTCAGTGGTTCGCGCACCAATCGCCCCCCAGCTCACTAGATCTGCCAGATACTGAGGGCTAATGAGGTCTAAGTACTCGGTTCCTGTAGGCAGTCCCAGCTCAGCCATATCTAACAGCAACTGTCGCGCCAGGTTGAGGCCCTTATTAATCTGGAAGGTATTGTTCAAGTCCGGATCATTAATTAAGCCTTTCCAGCCTACCGTGGTACGGGGCTTTTCAAAATATACCCGCATCACGATCAATAAATCGTCGGCCAGCTCCGTAGCCAGCTCTTTCAGCTGAGTCGCATACTCTCTGGCCGCTGCAGGATCGTGAATTGAACAGGGGCCGACTACCGCCAATAAGCGATCATCTTCACCACTAAGGATATTGTGAATACCCCGCCGAGCATGCTCCACGGTCTGTGCCGCAGCATTGGAAACAGGGATATCACTAATCAGTTTTTCAGGTGAAATCAATTCATTGGTTTTCAGAATACGCAGGTCATCGGTGCTAGTAGTCATGTTGTGGAAACCTTGAGTGTAAGAGAGCGAATACTATACGCTTAGCGCGGAATAACTGACTAATATACCATCGGCCGTCCTGCAATGCAGGGTCTCAAGAGCTATGCGGAGAACAGCTGTGAAATCAAAATTTGTCGCTTTCGGCCTGATCTTGGCCGCCGGCTTGGCCACTGCAGCCGAGCAACCGAGCCTCGAACTGATCATGTCCGATCCAGACTGGATCGGGAATGCGCCACAATCACCCTATTGGTCGGATTCAGGCGACAGTATTTACTACTCTCAAAAACAAGTCGGCGAAGATTTTAGCCAACTGTTTCGGCTGACACTGCCCGGTGGCGAAACATTAGCAGTTGATGAAAGTCGCAGCCCCGCCGATAGCGGCCGAGACAAAATATACAACTCAGATCGCTCCGCAGTGGCCTGGTTAGAGCGAGGAGACATCTTTCTTAAAGACTTAAAGAGTAAGCAAAGCCAACGAATTACGGCCACCGTCAGCGATGAAAGCCACTTGCAATTCAGTGCCGATGACAATTCCCTGCAGTTCTTACGTGACGAGCAGTTTTTCAGTTTTGACTTGCAGCGCGGCAGCCTGCGACAGCTTACTGATATCAGACTAAGCGATGACCCAAAAGCAGAACAAGCTCGCTTTGATGTGCTGCGCGCACAGCAGGCTCGCACTTATCGCAGCCTGGTAGAATCAGCACAGCGCAGCGAGCGACGAGAAGCCGCCGAACAGCTCCGTGCCCAGCATCCGAAGGCTCTGTACCTAGGCAAAAACATCCGAGTTTTAGCGCGCAGCTTATCGCCTAATGGTGAGCAGCTAGCCCTGGTGGTAAGTGATGCCTCAGACGACACAGGCCGAGCAGGCAGCATGCCAAACTACCTGACAGCCGACGGCTATGTCACTGTCCGCGAGGTGCGCAGCAGAGTCGGTCGCAATACTGAGCGAGCACAAGATCTATTGATAGTGGATTTAAGCAGCAACAAAATAAGCAAAGTAGATTGGTCTAGCTTGCCTGGTATCGACCAAGATCCTCTGGCCAAGCTGCGTCTCTCGGCACTGAAATGGCACCTTGAGCAGGGCGCTAATGAAGCCGAAGTAAAACAAGCACTGACAGCCCCTGAGCAACGTGGGCTGAGTGTGACTCAGCTCAAATGGAGCCCCAATGGCCAGCACTTAGCCCTGCAATTATTAGCAAATGACTTTAAAGACCGCTGGCTAGTCAGCTACTCTCCCGCTGCAGCAGGAGCCCAGCTCAAGCTGCAGCACCGGCTCAGTGATGAAGCCTGGATCAACTGGGAATACAATGATTTTGGCTGGTTGAGTGACAGCCGAAGCCTGTGGTTTTTATCGGAAGAGTCAGGCTATTCCCATCTCTACCGCAAAGCCTTTGACGAAAAGCGCGCCACTGCTCTAAGCTCTGGGCAGTTTGTGGTGCGTGAGCCAGCTATTGCTCCTGCTGAAGATTATGCATACCTAGTGGCCAACCGAGCGCATCCTGGCAACTACCATGTCTACCGGGTGCCGCTAAGCGGTGGCGCCCTTGAGCAAGTTAGCGATTTAGACGGCGTCAGTAGCTTTGTGCTGTCCCCCAATAGCGAGCAGTTACTTATATCGCGCTCATGGTTCGATAGACACGAGGATTTATACCTTGGCGCCAGTGATGGTAGCCAAGGGCTTAAGCGCCTGACCGACACCGTCTCAGCGCGCTACCGTGAGATTGACTGGATCATACCCAAGATTGTTGAAGTGCCCTCTTCACATAGTGAGCGGCCTATTTACTCAAAGCTCTATTTACCCGCCGACCACGACCCCAATAAGCGCTACCCTGCGCTGATGTTTGTGCACGGCGCCGGTTATACCCAAAACGCTCATTTCGGTTGGCCTTATTACTTCCGTGAATTCATGTTTCACACAGTACTGAGTAATGCGGGTTACGTGGTACTGGATATGGATTACCGCGCCTCACAGGGCTACGGTCGCGACTGGCGTACCTCGATCTATCGCAACATGGGTCAGCCAGAACTGGAAGACTTCCTTGATGGCATTGACTACCTAGTAGAACAGCAGGGTGTCGAGCGCCACCGAGTTGGCATTTATGGCGGTTCTTACGGTGGCTTTATGACTTTTATGGCGCTATTTAAAGCACCTGAGGCCTTCGCTGCAGGTGCCGCCCTACGCCCCGTCGTCGACTGGATGCACTATGAAAATGACTATACTCAACGTATTCTTAATACTCCCTTAATAGACCCTGAAGCCTACCAGCGCAGTTCACCAATCAATCATGCAGCCGGTCTGGAGAAGCCTTTATTAATCACTTCTGGCATGCAGGATGACAACGTGTTTTTCCAAGACTCAGTGCTGATGGTGCAGCGCTTGCTGGAACTCAAAAAGCCGGATTTTGAAATCGCCATCTACCCGCTAGAGGGTCATGGTTTTAGCAATCCCGAATCTTGGCTGGACCAATACCGCCGGATTTTTAAACTGATGCAGAAGCATCTGCAATAAAAGGAAACAATAAAATGGATTCAGATATTCCCCGCCTGCTAGCAGCCAAATATGCTCAATTCGCCGATGACAGAACCTTCTCCCGGATGGCTGAAATCATGTCCGATGACTTTACTCAAACAGGGCCTGGCTTTGGCTCCAACAGTTTGCAAGAGTTCATCGACAACCTGGAGTTACTCAAAGATTACTCGGCCACTTTTCACCTTGTTGGCAATCAAGTGGGTGAATGGCACAACGAAATTTATACTGGCGAAACATGGTCCGTGGCCGCTCATATTTACGAGCGCGATGGCGTAACGCGCAAATTGGATATGGGTATTCGCTATCAGGATGTGATTGAGAATGTGGAGGGGCGCTTCCGCTATACTTCAAGGAATCTCAATGTTGTCTGGACTCAGGACCTGCCCTGCCAAGGATAGTTATACAGGGCTAGGGCTTAGGATAAGTCTGTTAATACGACTTGGTGAGCAGCGCACCACTGGGTCAATTGCTCTGATAGTTCAACTGGCAAGTGTAAGTCGACACAGACCTGCTCACTGTAGTGCACCTCGTCAACCTCGCCCCCCTGCTCAGCTAACCAGTGACGCAGGGGCTGCTCGCAAGAAAAGTCACCGCAAGCTCGCCAGTAATCGTAAGCCACAAGCCGCTGGCTAGGGGCTTGATCCACGGCCAGCTGTGCCGCTGCACTGTAAGCCCGAACCAAGCCCCCAGCGCCCAATTTGATGCCACCAAAATAGCGGATCACGATAATCAACACATCGCCTAGATGGCCATGCTGAAGCACGTTAAGAATGGGTCTGCCAGCGGTTCCCGCAGGTTCGCCATCATCGCTCATCCCCGCACTACCGGCATCCTGCGGCTTACCAAGTAAATAGGCCCAACAGTAATGACGAGCATCGGGGTAATCTGCCTGTGCCGCACTCAGTGCCGGCTGAACATCGGCACGGCTCTGAATAGGTAAAATCCGCGCGATGAAACGGCTTTTTTTAACCAGATGCTCAACCTCCCAGCTACCTGCAGGCACCTCATAGGACATCGTCTTACACCATCTCCTTTCAGTATCGTTCCATGTTCAGCTCGACCAATACTGATCCAGCATGCTACCCACGGTATTGGGCACCACAAGGTGAGCCGCATACCAAGTATGAAGGCAGCGAATACGCTTAAAGTCTTCAATGCCGCCTATACCACGGCGCGCCAGTACCTCAGTAAAACCGAGCCGCCCTAAACGCTCCCGTAGGGGCTCACTAAGGTAACTGTCACGCAGTGCAATATGAGCCTGGTGATCAGCGCGCATTGACTGCTGAAGACTCTGATCCTGATCGATGCGCAGTTGAAATTCAGCGATTAAGCCCTTCCCTTCAGCGCGATCGATGCGGTATATCAAATCGGGATCAAGCAACCAAAATAAGGTCGGAAAAGGTTTATCATCTACCAGTGAAGCGACCCGCAGCACCAGCGGTGCCCCCTGAGCATCGCTCACCGCCACCGCCTCTAAGCCCCTCGGCTCTCGACCTAGCAGTTCAGTAATATGGGCGATCTGTGTTGCATTCGGCTTCACGGTGTTGTGCTCTACTGCTAAAGTGGCGCCCAATTTTACGCCAGCTGTAGAGTGAACACCATGTCCGGCCCCAAGCCCTCCGTCTTGCAGCGAGAGCTGCATAGCCTCGCTAGCGCGATAACTTTTCTGACTCGCATTCCGCTTCCCGGTTTTCAATATGATCAACAAAGCCAAGGCCGAGCTATTTTATACTTTCCGCTCGTCGGCCTACTCGTCGCGCTCCCAGCTATCGCGATGTATTACTTTGCTCTGACTCTATGGTCTCAGAGTGTGGCGGTAGTGCTCGCCATGGCGACCACTATCTTACTCACTGGCGGCTTTCACGAAGACGGCTTAGCCGACAGTGCCGACGGGCTTGGCGGCGGCTGGCAAAGGGCTGACAAGCTGCGGATCATGAAAGATAGCCGTCTGGGGACTTACGGCGCACTAGCTCTAGTTATGTCGCTGTTACTGAAGTTTACGCTGCTAAGTAGCTTGCCCCACGAGCTAGTTCCTGCCGCGCTGTTAACGGCTCATATTGTAGGGCGTTGGTCGACTCTGCCCCTGCTGTATTCAACGCCGTATTTAGGCGGCTCAGAAGCCTCCGGTACAGCGCTGCTGCAAGACCAGCAACAGACTCGCTTATGGCTTGCCACTGGCTTCTCATTCGGTGCCATACTGCTGCTGCAAAGCGAATCCTTCTGGCTTTTGCTCACTGTCGTAGCCATTTTACTGTTTCTCTGGCGCCGGCACTGCCTGCGCCAACTTGGTGGTATTAACGGCGACACCCTAGGCGCTGCCAATCAAATGGTAGAGCTGTCCATCTACCTCTGCCTGGCAGCGACATTAGCGCCATGACTGTAAGCGGCCCCGTCCTATTGCGGCATGCCAGCACTGTCGAGCCTGCCGGACAATGCACCGGGCAAATGGATCTGCCCCTAGACGCCAGCGGCAGAGCCTGCGCATCGAGTATCTCCTCACGCTGGGTCGGCCCAGCACCAAAGCGGATTTTTAGTAGTGATCTAGTGCGTGCTCGCGACACCGCAGCCGCTCTACCGCGGCGGCCTGATAGCACGACCATCTATGACCCGCGTTTGCGGGAAATCAGCCTGGGCCAGTGGCAGGGCCAAACTTGGGATAACTTATACCGAGAAAACCCTGAGCAACTGGAGCACTGGGGACAACATTGGCTAGACAGCCCGCCACCTGGAGGAGAAAGTGGCCGCCAGCTATTTGCACGGGTGCAGCAGTGGTATCTAGAGCAGCGCCACTTACTTGATGCCAACACAGTGGTAGTCGCTCACGCTGGATCGCTGCGCGCGCTGTCCTGTTTGTTGCAGGGTCTAGCTGCAGAATCCATGTTCGAGTATCAATTTCATCACTGCGCTCCACTGCAGTTGCTCAATCAGCGCCCAAACAAAGTTATTTGACAGGACCGCGCCTTCAATTTACAGTTCGCGCCCTTATCAGGTGCCTGCCGCTTTTCTTTCTCATGGAATTGCTGGGTAGGTTAAATGGGAAGTGAGGACATGACTCCTGCAAAAGAGTCATAAAACTCCGCTGCCCCCGCAACGGTAATCAGCTTAGGCTGCTAGCCCGAAACCTGCCTGATAGTAGCAACGATGGAGCGGAGGGCTTCAGAAAAGGTTGCCTAGCATCACTATCTACCACCCGATGCTGCGTTCCCTAGATCCCCTCCCTCAATCGCCACCCTGTTTTGGCAATTGAGGAATATCAATGAAATACCTAGTCCCCCTTACCGCACTGGCCCTAGCGCCAGCGACCCATGCAGCCCTTGAGGCAGCGCAGTCCACTGACACAGCAAACCGCTCAGAATACAGCATGGAAGAAACTGTGGTGACCTCGTCTCGAGTACCCATGCCGCTGCGCCAAATAGGTACTTCTGTATCGGTAATAACTGAGCAAGAAATCGAAAATAAAGGTTTCAATTCTCTGTTCGAAATTCTGCGCAGCCAGGCTGGGATCGCAGTCAGTAACACCGGCGGTATGGGTAAAGCGAGCGCCCTACGAATTCGTGGTGAGGAGGGCTTCCGCACTCGTGTCTACCTAGACGGCATCGATATTTCCGATACCACTGGCACTCAATCCAGCCCTAATTTTGAGCAAATTCTCAGTGCTGGCATACAGCGTGTAGAAGTCTTACGCGGCCCTCAGGGGCTCATGTATGGCGCCGATGCAGGCGGCATCGTCAACATCTCCACCCGTCCGGCAGAGCCCGGTCTTAAGGGCCAAGTCAGTGCCCAAGGCGGACGTTTTGGCACATCTCAATTGGCCGCCGATGTCAGTGGCGGTAACGAGCAGGTCGATTTCGCGGTGTCAGCTACAGAGTATGAAACGGATGGTTTCAATACTCGCAGCACTGACACTAAGCTGCGCGATGACGATGGCTACAACAACAGGACTTTACATGGCCGCTTAGGTTTCAATGCCAGCGAAAAGTTACGTTTTGAGCTAGTGGCTCGCAGCACTGACAGCGACAGCGAATATGATGGCTGCATGACCAGCGATACTTTCGCGCCCACCGATCGCTGTACTAGCGACTACCAACAGGATGCTTGGCTAGCCTCAGTAAACTATCAAGAGGGGCAGTTTGGGCACCGAGTGTCTTACAGTGGCAACAATACAGAGCGTCAGGACTACTCCGAAAAAATCGCCAGCTTTGGCGCAGATGGCAGTCTAGAAAAATGGGCTTACCTAGGTAACTTTGTCAGTGGCGACAAGCTGCGCTTAATTTATGGTGCAGAAAAACTCACTGAGTCCATAGATGATGGCAGCTTTGATCACGAGCGAGATCAACAGGGTTACTTTGTTGAATATCAAGGTGGCTTTGCTGATCAACTATTCTTTACCGCTGGAGCTCGCTACGACGACAATGACGACTTTGGCTCTTATACCACCTACCGTCTCAGTGCTGCCTATCTCATCAACTTGGATCATGGTGAGCTGAAATTTAAGTCGGCTTATGGCACTGGTTTCCGCGCTCCTAGCCTCTATGAAATCGCCTACAACACAGGGCCCTTTGCCTATGCACCCGCAGCAGAGGTATCGCTCGATGCAGAGGAAAGCGCTGGCTTTGATCTTGGCGTAGTTTGGCTGTCAAAAAACGGACTCTACCTAGAGGCTAACTACTTCGACCAGAAAATCGAAGACGAAATCTATTACGATCTAGCGACTTACTCTGGCTACTTACAAGACGGTGACAAAAGCAAATCTCGCGGTCTTGAGTTGATTAGCGAAGTCCCTTTGACTGAATCACTCGAGCTGGCAGCAAACTATACCTATAACGATACCGAAGATGCCGAAGGTTCGACTCGCGTGCGTCGCCCGCGACACTTAGGTAACCTAAGCTTCAATTGGCGCGCCTTATCCGATGATCTAATGCTCGGCCTGCACTTGCGTGTGGCCCGGGATACTGTAGATATCAATGGTGCTAAATTAGACAACTATGAAGTCTTCGACCTCAATGCCAGCTACCAGCTACTGCCCAGCTTGCAGGTCTTCGGGCGCATTGAAAACTTGTTAGATGAGGGCTACCAAGAAGTCCCCACTTACAATACCAGCGCTAGAGCGCTCTATGCCGGCGTTCGCTATTCATTCTGAAACAAAGTGGAGCAATAACACGATGAGCAACAGCGACGAGCAAACACAACGCAAGGACGCCAAACACAAGGCGGCTATGGAGAAACAGAAATCCAAAGTGGATGCCAACATCGAAGCGGCAGATACCGAGCGCGGCGTCGCTGTTCTCATTACCGGCAACGGCAAGGGCAAATCCAGCTCGGCCTTCGGCATGGTATTGCGCGCCCTCGGCTACGGGATGAAAGTTGGCGTCGTGCAGTTTATCAAGGGTGAACAACTCTCAGGTGAAGAAATCTACCTGCGCGACAAGCTGCCAGACATTGATTTCCACCAGATGGGGACCGGCTTCACTTGGGATACACAGGACCGCAGTGGCGATATCGCTGCGGCTCTGGCCACTTGGGAAAAAGCCCGTCCGATGCTGGAAGACCCCAGCTATGATCTCGTGGTGTTAGACGAATTAACCTATATGATCGCCTTTGATTACCTGCCTGAGCAGGACATCATTGATGCGATTGCCAATCGCCCTAGAGAACAAAGTGTGGTGGTCACGGGCCGCGGTGGTGGCTCTGCCCTACAAGCGGTGATGGACACTGTTTCCGAAGTCAAAGAAGTTAAGCACGCTTTTCGCGCCGGTATCAAAGCACGGCGCGGTGTTGATTACTAACTACGATGACTAAATTGCATGATGACTTACCTTAAGCTGCCGTGAACTCCTCTGCAAAGAAAGTCATCTTGCTGCTGTGCTGTTTGTTACCGCTGAGCGCCATCATCGCGATCGGCAGCGGCGCCGTCAGCTTATCAGCAAGCGCTATCTTCAAAGGCATGCAAAGCTGGTGGCACAATGAACCCAGCCAAGCCGGCCTGATTATCATGCAGATTCGTTTGCCCAGAGTGCTTCTAGCAGGCTTGGTTGGAGCGATTTTGGCCACTAGTGGTGCCGCGATGCAGGGCTTGTTCCGCAACCCACTGGCAGATCCTTCCTTGATCGGCGTTACCGCCGGCGCCTCACTAGGCGCCAGTCTGGTTATCGTCTCTGTTGGCATGGGTCTACAGGGCTTTAGCGCTATCACCCTAGTCTCTGCTGGCGCATTTGTCGGGGGCTTATTGGCGGTCATCCTAGTCTACCGCTTGGCCTCCTCCGCTAACGGTACCTCGGTTGCCACAATGCTACTGGCAGGTATTGCTATCACAGCGCTAACGGGCGCTATCGGCAATTTGCTCGAGTTCCATGCTGACAGTGAAGTTCTGCGTCGTATTAGTCTGTGGCGTATGGGGGGCTTAGACGGTGCCGACCTAACGCGCCTAGCCTTTGCTGCCGTGATCTGCCTATTCGTGCTGGGAACGCTACCGTTATTTGCCGTACAACTGAATGCGCTCTTGCTCGGTGAATCTGAAGCGCGCTATCTGGGCATTAACGTAGAGCGTAGCAAGGCCTTGCTAGTTGTTATTGTTGCCATTGGCGTTGGCGCCTCGGTGGCCCTTGCCGGTAGCATTGCCTTTGTCGGACTGGTGGTGCCACATATTATGCGCATGATCACCGGCCCTGATCACCGCAGCTTATTGCCAGCCTCAGCCCTTGCTGGTGCGCTGTTACTGATTGTTGCTGACATGCTTGCCCGGGTGGTGATTGCACCGACTGAGTTGCCGGTGGGTATTGTAACGGCACTTATAGGTGTGCCTTTTTTCATCTCTCTTTTACGACAGCGTTCACACTACGGTATGCAATAAATGGCGCTACTATCTGTTCACAATGCAAGCGCCGCGCCCTGGGGGAAACCCCTACTGAGCGACATCAATTTTACGCTCAGTGCTGGCAGCATACTGAGCATACTAGGCCCTAATGGCGCTGGAAAATCCACGCTCTTACACAGCTTGGCAGGCGGCATTGCCCTGAGTGAAGGCCAGATTCTCTTACAAGATCGCCCTGTGTTGGAGTGGCCGAGGCTAGCTCGTGCCCGGGCAATTGCGATGCTGTCACAGCAGTCCACACTTAATTTTCCATTCCTTGTCGAAGAGGTCATCCAACTGGGCCGCCACCCACACCAATCAGGCCAGGCCGAAGATCAAAGAGTGATAGAAGAGGTCATGCAGCTCACTGACACCCTGTCTTTACGGCAACGCCTCTATACCCAGTTATCCGGCGGAGAACGACAGCGTGTGCAACTGGCTCGCGTATTAGCCCAACTCTGGCGAGCACAGGATAGTGATGTGCGACTCTTACTCTTAGATGAGCCCACTACAGGCTTGGACTTAGAGCATCAACAGCTGCTCATAAACTCCGTGCGACAACTGAGTGCTCAGGGCTGTGCCGTGGTCATGGTGGCCCACGACTTTAATCTCGCAGCGCGCCTGTCTCAGCATATTTTAGTGCTCGAAGCAGGTCATCAGAGCTATTACGGCAGGCCCGCAGAAGTATTTAGCGAGTCAATGTTCCGCGATGTATTTAAGGTAGAAGTCGTACTAGGCAAACATCCAGTACAGGGCTCGCCTATGGTGGTTCAATTATGAAGCATTTAGTTCTTGGCGGTGCTCGCAGTGGCAAAAGTCGCTATGCCGAGAGCTGCGCCGAAGCCACAGGTAAAACACTCTTTTACCTTGCTACAGCACAAGCGGGTGATCAAGAAATGAGCGAGCGTATCGCCCATCATCGCCAGTCCCGCAGCAGCCACTGGCAATTAATAGAAGAGCCGGTCGCTCTGCACGAAGCCCTCGCCACAATGAATCACAGTGAGGCCTGTATATTAATAGACTGCCTCACCCTCTGGCTCAGTAATTGCTTGCTGCTAAACAACTGGGAGACTATGCGCGAAGCATTTCTTAGCGCGCTGGACAGACAGTCAAGCGATATTATTCTAGTCAGCAATGAAGTGGGCCACGGCATGGTTCCCCTTGGCGAGCTTAATCGTCGCTTTGTCGACGAGAGCGGACGCCTACACCAAAGCCTCGCTGCACACTGTGACAAGGTCACTCTAGTGACAGCGGGACTTGCGCAAACCTTAAAGGAAGCAGCAACGCCATGAACTGGTACCACCAGGCCTGCCCAGCGCCAAGTGCTGTGCACCGACAGCTAGCGCAGCAACGACAAACAGAACTCACTAAACCACTCGGCTCACTAGGCCGCCTGGAAGAAATTGCCGTAGATTTTGCTGGATGGCAGGCCACTGCCCTGCCTGAGTTATCGCGTATTGCCGTGCGCGTATTTGCTGCCGATCACGGTATCAGTCGGCGTGGTGTCTCTGCCTACCCGCCGGAAGTCACTACCCAGATGATCGCTAACTTTGCCAATGGCGGTGCGGCAATTAATGTGCTGAGCGCCGCCCAACAAGCCGATTTTGCAGTGGTCAATATGGGCACCTTCAGCGCTGCTGTAGCCTCTCCCAAAGTCTATAACTTACAGCTCGCCGCGGGCTCCGCTGACCTCAGCAGCGCCCCGGCCCTGAGTCCTGAGTTAGTAGAAGCCTGCCTTGCGGCTGGCCAAGCACAGGTCGACGGGCTCGATTGCCAGCTATTTGTCGCCGGTGAAATGGGTATTGGCAACACCACTGCCGCCGCCGCCATTTACGCCGCTCATTTAGGTCTGCAGGGCATTGATGTCACGGGTCGTGGCACCGGCATTGATGACGCGAGCTTAGCGAAGAAAATCGCTCTGATCGATCAGGCCCTGGCATTGCATGCCGACCAGCTTGACTCCGCACTAGGCATTTTACGCTGCCTAGGTGGCTTAGAAATTGCCGCCATTTGCGGTGCTTATATCCGCTGTGGCCAGCGCGCTATACCTGTTCTCATCGACGGCTTTATTGCCAGCGCGGCAGCTTTACTCGCTGTAGATATCAACCCCAGTCTGCGCCCTTGGTTGATGGCCTCCCATCGCTCCAGTGAAGCGGCCCATGAGCTAGGCCTGCGTGCCCTGCAGTTGCAACCACTCTTGGATTTAGGTCTGCGCCTCGGTGAGGGTAGTGGCGCCATGGTGGCCACCCCGTTACTCCAATCGGCGCTGCAATTACACAGCCAAATGGCAACTTTCGCTCAGGCAGCTATCAGTGAAAATACTTAAACGCTTCATCCCCTTTCTGGCTCTTTTAACTTGCTATCACTGCAATGCCTTAGCCACTGCCATTGAAGTGAGCGACTCCACCGGGCGCAAAGTACAGCTCAAGCAAGCCGCTGAGCGTATTGTGGCGCTGTCGCCCCATAGCGTGGAAAACGTGTTCAGTGCCGGAGCGGGCGCCAAACTAGTCGGGGCTGTCTCTTACAGTGACTACCCCGAAGCTGCACGCAATGTGCCACGCGTTGGCAGCTATCAATCTTGGAGTATCGAAAGCATTATTGCCCAGCAGCCCGATCTCGTGCTGATGTGGGGCTCAGGCAATAGCTTAGAGTCTCTACCTGCTCTGGAACGTCTGGGCATCACTGTGTACATCAGTGAGTTACGCACACTGCAGGACATTCCTCGCACACTGCGCGCCATTGGCACTCTGGCTGATACAGTCGAAGCCAGCGAACGCAGTGCACAAGAATTTGAGCAGACCCTCGCCTCACTTAAATCCACTTACCGCCGGCAACATCAGCTAAAAGTGTTTTACCAAGTATGGAATAGCCCGCTACAAACCTTGAGCGGTGAGCATATGATCAGTGATGTCATTGCTTTGTGCGGAGGCCAGAACCTCTTTTTTGATGCAGCGCAACTGGCGCCCCGAGTGAGTCTGGAGTCTGTACTAGAGCGCAACCCCGATGTCATTGTAGCCAGCGGTATGGACGCCGCGCGCCCCGAATGGCTGGATGAGTGGCGTGCCTATCCAAGCATCGAGGCGGTAAAAAATGAAGCGCTATTCTTCATTCACCCAGACTTGCTGCAACGACCCACTATGCGTCTACTACAAGGCGCCCAGCAACTCTGTGAACAACTCGCTACCCTAGCTCAGTAAGCCAGTAGATTGGCTATTGGCGCTATTAGCGCAGTCGCTCTGGAGTCCAGAGCGACTGCGCAGTTAAACAACTTACTCACTTTCTCCATTCTGTTTGATGGCTGAGCTGCCCTGCTCAAAACCCTTTAAGAATTCGCCCATTTTACGTCCGGCTTCCTCTGGGCTCATCTGATCAAAATCCTCAAACTGCTTACTCATCTCAGAAAAACGGTCTGCCGCTTGGCGACTGGCATACTGACTGCCGATATTGGAGATCAAGAAAAAGACCGCCAGGATGCCAAAAACTATTTGCGCAGTTTTTCGTTTACGCTCATGCACAGAGACACTGGCTTCAATGATTAAGTAAGTACTCCAAAGAATACTGACAATGGCGCCAATGTAGGGAAAGATCGACAAGATCGCCGCAATTGGATAAAGCGCGGTAGTCGCTGACCAACAACGAAATGCGCTTTCATAATTTTGTTGTGAGCCCATTAACTTCCAGATCACAAACAATACTGCCGAAGCAATAAACCCAACAATCACGGCAGCAATCGGATAGAAAATAATACTGCCTAAACCAATAGCAAAGCTCCCTGAGAACAGCGATAGGAAGGCTGTCACTAGACCTGTGACAAGTGCCATTGCTGCAACAAAAATGACAGGGTTAGCGAAGCCACCACTGCGCGGCATAGTCTGATAAAACCCTCGCGGGTTGCTTAAAACCATTTTCGCCTGGGCAATAACTTTCTCTACATCAAAGGTTTGATCTGCCTCTGGCTGTTGTTTGTGCTCATCCATAACAATGCTCCCTGTATATCACTCTATGATCATCCTTGACTGCCGCTTTTTGCGGCCACCCAAGTGCTAGTCTATGACAAACTTAAGACCTTAGACATAGCGGCCATTACCGAGCATCAACTCTAGCACTGTGCCTAATCCCTACTATCTCTCGCGGGGACTGCAGTCTAAGACTTTGGCTGCTATCCTAGACGCCGCAATTCAAGGGCATATAACGGGAGAGTCCATTGAAGCTAATACCTTTTATTTGGCTGACAATAATACTGGTGACACAAGCGGCAGCTGCTGCCCCCTATGATATTGATTACCAAGTATCAGTAGACCCGCAGTCCGGCCTGGCACAGGTCACAGTGGCCTTGACTGGTAAGGAGCTGCCCTCTCGGCTAACTTTGCATATTGATCCGCAGCGCCACCTCAATTTTGCCAGCGAACAGCCTTTTGAAAGCGATGATGATGAGCTTGTCTGGCGTCCACAAGCGCCTACTTCAAAACTGCGTTACGACTTTGTTATCGATAACAAAAAAGGCCGCGACAGTTACGACTCCATGATCACTGCGGATTGGGCAGTACTGCGCAGCGACAAGTTGATCCCCCCTATTGCAGCGAAAGCCAAAAGCGGCCTCAAATCACGCGCCACCCTGCTATTTAAAATGCCCGACAGCTGGTCATCTGCGGCCCCCTATGAAGCCCTGCAAGAGCAGGATAATCACTATCGTATCCACGATCCGGGACGGCGCTTTCTGCGCCCCAAAGGCTGGTTGATTTTAGGGGAAATTGCTAGCCGCCAGGACATTATCGCCGGCACTAATGTACGTGTTGCCGCACCCCGTGGACAGGATATTCGCCTGCAGGATACTTTGGCTTTCATCAACTGGACCTTACCGGCCATCAAAAAACTATTTCCTCAGATCCCATCCCACCTACTGATTGTAAGTGCGCCGGATCCGATGTGGCGCGGTGGCTTATCAGCTCCCAACTCACTCTTCATGCACGGCGACCGGCCTTTAATCAGTGGCAACCGCACCAGTAGTCTGATTCACGAACTAGTGCACGTGGGCACCTCCATCCACGGCACTCAATACAGCGACTGGATAGTCGAAGGTATCGCCGAGTACTACGCTGTGCAAATATTGCGGCGCACTGGAGGTATCAGTAACTATCGATACGAGCAGGCACTCAGTGCTCTGGCCAAGTGGGGGGAAGAATCCGAAGAGCTACTGACTGGCAGCTCCTCTGGCGCCACCACTGCTCGAGCAGTTACCTTATTGCATCACTTAGACCTTGAGCTAAAACAGAAGTCTGATGGCAAAGTGGGCCTAGATAATATCGCCAAAGAATTGGCCGACAGTGGCGGCACTGTGACGGTCAAAGACTTTATAGCCATTGCCGAACGCTGGGCTGGTAGTGAATTAAAAGCGCTAGAGCCAATCAAAGTACGTATTGAAGACTAAAGGGCGAGGCTCATGCTCAGCTATGACAAGCTAAAACTGGCCCACACAATTTTTGCGCTGACTTCAATCGCAGGCTTCTGTCTGCGCGGATACTGGATACTCTGTCTGCAGCGACCAGTACAAGGACGGATTACCAAAACCCTGCCACACATTATTGATTCACTGTTACTGGCAGCTGCTTTGGGCATGTTATATCAGCTTAAGCTGTCACCCTTTGCCACTAGCTGGCTAACAGCGAAAATCATCGCCCTCTTATTCTATATAGGGCTTGGCATGCTGGCTCTGCGTTTTGGGAAAACTCGCAGACAGCGGAGCTTTGCTTACCTGCTGGCGCTATTTACCGCTGCCTATATCGTAAGTGTCGCACTAACGAAAAGTCCTTACGGCTTTATGGCTTAAGCCAAGTATTTTTCGGTGGGCGGATGGTGCTTCCCACGCCCTCGGGACGGGGCTGTGCTAGATGCGCTTTAACGATCTTGCGCAGAGACTGCTGTAAGTTATCTGGTATTGGACTAGAGCGACGCGCCTTCAAATCCATATGCACATCGACCTGCTCCGAGGCTGCCGCCCGAAAACCTTTGCTCAGATTAAACAGCTCATGAAAAAAATGCAGCCGCTTGTGGTCAATCGCTAACAACCACGAATGTACCTCAAGTTGATCGCCTTCGCTGACTTCGCGCTCATAAATCAAATGCGATTCCAGCACCGCCTTGCTGCAATGGCTCGCGTTGACGTAATCCTCGCCCAAGCCAAGTATTTCAGTGAGCTTTACATGGGCATCATAAATCACCAAACCGTAATGGGTGGCATTCATATGGCCATTAATGTCAATCCACTGCGAGGGTACCGTGACCTGCAAGGTGACAAATGGCGCCTCTAGCAGCGCATCAGTCATCATTACTGCTCCACTTTCGATAAGGGGTAATTATCAATCGCATAGGTATACACCACATCAGTACTGGAGTTCAGGGCTGTCTCAGCCGAATCCTGTATCACACTGATAATGAAACCTACTGCCACAACCTGCATAGCGACATCGATCGGAATGCCAAACAAAGAACAGGCCAATGGCACCAGTAACAAACTTCCCGAGGGCACACCACTAGCGCCACAAGCTGACAGCGCAGCAATAACACACAAGACCAAGGCAGTGACAAAGGACACTTCAATGCCCAAGGTGTTGGCCGCAGCGAGTGTCAACACGGTGATAGTGATCGCAGCACCAGCCATGTTTACTGTTGCTCCTACTGGAATAGTGACCGAGTACAACTCTTCACTGATACCCAGCTTGCGCGCCAAGTTGAGATTGACTGGGATATTGGCAGCCGAACTACGAGTAAAAAACGCAGTAATGCCAGACTCTTTGAGACAGGTAAACACCACCGGAAAGGGATTGCGTCTGGTCACCAGAAAGACAATCAAGGGGTTGACCAGCAAGGCCACGATTAACATACAGGCTACCAGTAAGCCGGCAAGGCTAGCATAGCCTGCCAGGGCTTCTAGCCCAGTGGTAGCCACAGTAACGGCCACCAAGCCGAAAATGCCCAGCGGGGCCAAGCGAATCACATAGATGACGATATCGCTGACTCCATTTGCTAAGGTTTGCAGATGCTCTTTAAACACGGCACTAGCTCGGCGAAAACTAATGCCCAATAGAATTGCCCATGATAAGCAGCCGAGAAAGTTTCCGCTCAGAATGGCATTGATAGGGTTGTCGATCAGTTTAAATAATACATCGGCCAAGACCGCTGTAACCGCCACTGGCGGGCTACCTTCAGCGACATCAGTCAGTGCAATGCTCTGTGGAAAGACTTGACTCATCAACAGCGCCACCACTGCGGCACTAACGGTACCTAATAGATACAAGGCCAAGGTCAGCAGTGATTTTTTTCCATCACTACCACTCTCGTGTCGGTTGGCAATAGCAGACATGACCAAAAGCATCACCAATAATGGCGCAACAGCCTTTAGCATCTCGACAAAAAGACGTCCCAATAAGCCCAGCGGCTCCGCCACATTCGGCAGCAACAGGCCCAGTAGGGCTCCGAGCACTACGCCAATCAGTATCTGCGGCACCAAGCCCAGCTTGAATGAATTCATTGAGCACTTCCCCAGCGATAATCTATTCGACAGCTATTGTATTTTATTGCTGCCGTGATGTATTGCACGGAGAGGATTTAACAGCCTAAGTCAGGCCTTCTGGCATTGAGCGACGAATCACTTCGGGAATCGGAGGCAAGCTGCCATCTGCCGCTTCTAACTCGTCGGCCAGTGCCTGCAGAGCTGGGCCAATCGTTGGTTTGACACCTTCAGGTCGCAGCACTTCACCGCATTCGCTGCAGCCCATAATCGGGATGGTTTTTTTACCACAGCCTTGGTGCAAATATTCTAAGGGGGCGCCTTGATCATCAGCCATCCATTCATCCCCCCAGCTGGCCAAGCTCATCAACACTGGGTAAAGCCCGAGACCTTTGCGAGTCAGCCGATACTCATAGCGTACGGGGCGGTCTTGGTAGGGCACTTTCACCAGCACTCCCTGCTCAACCAACTTAGATAAGCGCTCCGAAAGACGGTGTCGAGTAATGCCCAAGTTGCCCTGAAACTGATCAAAACGGCGGGTACCTAGAAAGGCATCGCGCAGAATCAACAGCGTCCAGCGCTCACCCACCACTGACAGGGCCCGCGCTACTGAGCAAACTTGTTTGTCGATATCTGTCCAGCGCATGTTATCTCCTGACTCATGGTATTCAGCACACAATTATTACCGCTATTGGGCTAAAATCTATCACAACCTAGAATTTTCTCTATTGAGGTAATTGTATGACGCTTGGTATTGGCGGTGCGACCACCGCAGAGGCATTAGCACGTTTATCAGATATGAGCGCTGGCGTCTCTGCCATTGAGGACGCTGAATTCAGAGCGCGTCTGCGCAAGGCTCAAGCTTTGATGCAAGATCAGGGCTTAGCAGCCATCTACGTCAATGCCGGTACCAACCTCTATTACTTCAGCGGCACGCCCTTTGGCGCCAGCGAGCGCATGGTGGGAGCCATAATTCCGGCCCAGGGCGAGTTACACTATATCGCACCTGCCTTCGAATTGGGCACTTTAGAGAGCTTTATCAAAATACCCGGCGAAGTGCACTGCTGGGAGGAGCATGAGAGCCCCTATCGTTTATGTAGCGATATCTTGCAAGATTTGGGCATTAGCTCCGGCAATGTCGGTATTGATGAAGCGACCCCATTTTTTATCTTTGATGGCCTGCGCCAAGCAGCGCCAAAGATTGAATTTGTCAGCGCCACAAAGGTCACTGCCGGTTGTCGGATGCACAAATCCACAGCCGAGTTAGCACTGATGCAACGCGCTAAAGACATGACTCTAGCGGTGCATCAGGCAGCAGCCAGTATTCTCTACGAGGGCATTTCAACCACCGAAGTGAGCGAGTTTATCGACCGCGCCCACCGAGCGGTTGGTGCAGCCCAAGGTTCCTATTTCTGTATCGTGCTATTTGGCCCCGACACGGCCTTCCCCCACGGGGTTGCTCAGCCTAAAACCCTGGAAAAAGGCGACATGGTTCTGATCGATACCGGCTGCGAGCTGCAGCGCTATATTTCAGATATTACTCGCAGCTATGTCTTTGGCCAGCCCACTGCTCGGCAACGGGAAATCTGGAATATCGAGCAGGCGGCTCAACTGGCTGCTTTTGAAGCAGCACAAATTGGCAGACCTTGTGGTGCTGTAGACGATGCCGCAAGAGAAGTCCTGGTAGCCCACGGTCTGGGCCCAGATTATCAACTGCCGGGAACTCCGCACCGCACCGGCCACGGCATTGGCCTTGATATCCATGAGTGGCCCTACCTTGTGCGTGGCACAAGCACAGCACTAGCACCTGGCATGACCTTCTCTAACGAGCCAATGATTTGTGTACCGGGGGAGTTTGGCGTGCGGCTGGAAGATCATTTTTATATGAGTGAAGAGGGCCCTCACTGGTTTACTCTACCCTCCCCTTCCATCGATGACCCCTTTGGCCTCGGCAGCTAAGGGGGCTCCGCCGCCCAAGACAAACTAGGCCACAAGCTATATGGCTGTAGAAGCAGCCCTCGCTCCGCGCAGACCTAGAGCAGAGCGCCTCAGTGACGCGCGAGTGAGCTCCCTCTGCCCAGCTCTATTGTTGGCGGGAATGTCCATCATCAACTAGCCTAAATGGATAGTCTGGGATTTTCCCAGAATGCGGAGCTCACCATGAAACGACTCAGCCTTAGCACCCTCCTAGTCTGTGCGACTTTTGTCACAGTGCCTGCGATCGCAGATCAGTCTGCGGATCGAGAAAAACTCATCGCCCTCGACAAGTCTTGGGGTGCAAAAATGGATACTGCCACACTGGAACAGTTACTCGATCCGCGACTCATTGCCATCAGCCCCGATGGTGTTGTCAACCGCGCCCAACAAATCGCCAGTGAAACAGGCCCCAACGCAGCCGATGGTCCCTACGAACCCAGTGACTACCACGTCACATTTATCAATGACGAGCTGGCAATCATGGTGCACAGCACTCAGGGAGCGGATCCCCATTACAGCATGCACCTCTGGGAACACGAAGGTGATAAGTGGCGAGTTGTGGCCTCGGCCTCAACACCTGTCAGTCGCTAAAAAAATGGGGAGCTGGCACAGGCCAACTCCCCACTAATTGTTCAAGCTGGGGCGCAAGGCAGTGCCCAGCGCCGTTTACGATCAGCCAAATTGATTCATTGTGTTGTCTTTACCACCGGCCTTCAATGCCGCTTCACCAGCAAAGTATTCTTTGTGGTCATCGCCAATATTGGAGCCAGCCATATCTTGGTGCTTAACACAGGCGATGCCTTGACGAATCTCTTTGCGCTGCACACCGGTCACATAAGCGAGCATACCTTCCTCGCCGAAGTAACCTTTAGCAAGGTTGTCGGTGGACAAGGCTGCCGTGTGATAGGTCGGCAGTGTAATCAAGTGGTGGAAGATACCCGCTTCACGTGCAGCATCAGCCTGGAAAGACTGAATCCACTGGTCTGCCTCAATGGCCAAGTCGGTAGTATCGTAGTCAACGCTCATTAGCTGATCGCGCTCATATGCGGAAACATCCTTACCTGCTTCGCTCCAAGCATCGAAGACCTGTTGGCGAAAATTCAGGGTCCAGTTGAATGAGGGCGAGTTGTTATAGACCAGTTTTGCATTGGGTACTTGTTTGCGAATCGCATCCACCATGCCACCAATTTGACCCACGTGTGGCTTCTCGGTTTCGATCCACAAAAGATCTGCGCCATTTTGCAGGCTGGTCACACAATCCAGCACGCAGCGCTCTTCGCCAGTGCCCGCTTTAAAGCGATATAAGCCATTGGGCAAGCGTACCGGACGCACAAGCTTGCCATCTTGCTTGATCACCACATCGCCTTCTCGCACATCTTCAGCGCTTGCAACCGTTTCAGTTTCTAAGAAGGCATTGTATTTGTGAGCCAAGTCACCAGTGCTGCGAGACACGGGTATCTTCTGGGTCAGACCGGCACCCAAAGAGTCAGTACGCGCCACAATCACACCGTTATCTACACCCAACTCCAAAAAGGCATAGCGCACTGCATTGATTTTAGCTAGGAAGTCTTCGTGGGGTACGGTGACTTTGCCATCTTGGTGGCCACACTGCTTAGCATCTGATACCTGGTTCTCAATCTGAATGGCACAGGCGCCGGCTTCAATCATGCGCTTGGCTAACAAGTAGGTTGCCTCTTCGTTGCCAAAACCAGCGTCAATATCAGCAATAATAGGCACGACGTGTGTTTCGAAGTTATCAATGGCCTCTAGTGCCGCCTTTTCCTTCGCTTGGTCACCACTTTCACGAGCGGCATCTAGTTCACGATACAAATCATTTAGCTCTCTAGCATCTGCCTGACGCAGAAAAGTGTAGAGCTCCTCAATCAAGTCCGGCACGCTTGTTTTTTCGTGCATGGACTGGTCGGGCAGTGGCCCAAACTCACTGCGCAAAGCCGCGATCATCCAGCCCGAGAGGTAGAGATAGCGCTTACTAGTGGTACCGTGGTGCTTCTTGATCGCAATCATTTTCTGCTGGCCAATAAAGCCATGCCAGCAACCTAGAGATTGAGTGTACTGACTGGAGTCGGCGTCGTACTCAGCCATATCCTTGCGCATAATATCAGCGGTATAGCGAGCAATATCCAAACCCGTGCGAAAACGGTTTTGGAGTTTCATACGCGTAGCGTACTCAGGGTTAATGTGATCCCAGGAACCACCCTGCGCTTTGCGCAGTGCAGCAAATGTTTCAATAGTATTTTGGTAATTGGTCATGACGAGTACCTCGATGCCTGCAAGTGCTATGAGTAGGCCGCTGGAGCGCCCCAATGAATGAAGTACAAGTATCTTAGTTAGGGCTTTGGCATAAATAAAATAAATGATAAGTATTTTTGCCATTCACTAGATGAATGAGATATTTATATTTCTCCGCCAGCAAGATGTCTTGATAAGTCCAAAAAAAGCGCCTTGCCATGCAGGGGGCATAGTTCAAGCACTCCTTTTAGGGAACAAAAAAGCAGCCGATAATGCGGGATGAATAATTATCCTAGTAACTGCTAGCGGCTGAGGATAGAAAAATAGTTGAGCTATTCCACCGAGCGCAAAAATCACCTAGTCTCTATATTAATAATGATAATTGAACCGGAGGTGACGAATGGAACAGTTGAGCGGCCAGGACGCTATGTTCATCCACGCTGAGATTAAAGGGCTCCCACAACACATTGGCGGCGTGACAATCTATAACCCGGCTACTGCTGAAAATGGCATTGTCCGTTTCAAACAAATCCTAGCAATGCTCAGATCCCGGGTGCACCTTTCACCTATTTTTCGCCGCAAATTGGCCCCGGTTCCACTGGGTCTTGGCCAACCCTACTGGACTGAGGACCCCAACTTCGACCTGGAATACCATGTCCGCCATATCGCCCTGCCGCAACCCGGCGACTGGCGACAACTTTGTATCCAAGCGGCTCGAATCCACGCTATTCCCCTGGCCCGAGACAAGCCACTATGGGAGATGTACATCATCGAAGGCTTGGACAATGTCGAGGGCATCCCACCTGGCTGCTTCGCCTTGCTGTTAAAAGTTCACCACTCAGCTATGGATGGACCTACCGGCGCCCACTTTATGAGCCTGATGCACGATATGACCCCCGTGGTAGAAGAGCCGCCCGAAGCGCCGCCCTGGATCATCGAGCAGCCCTCAACACTGGCCATGCTAACGCGGGCCTACCTAGACGCCTTGCGCACGCCTGGCCGCGCGGTCCGCATGCTACGCGATGCAGTGCCTACCTACCGACGCCTGCGACGCGGCTATGCCGAGAAAAAATTTGAGAAAACCGGAGACATACCCCGCACCCGTTTCCAAGGCAAAGTGTCTCCTCACCGAGTAGTCGATGCCCGCACCTTCGATTTTGCTACTGTCCGCGAGCTGAAAAATGCTGTAGCTGGCGCCACTATCAACGATGCAATGCTAGCTATTGTCTCTGGCGCCATGCGGCTCTACCTCGAACAAAAGAACGAGTTACCCAGTCAAAGCCTTGTCACCGGTTGCCCTATTGATGTGCGCTCGCCAGAGGAACGTGCCACTGGCGGTAACATGGTTGGCTTTATGTCTGTATCGCTGTGCTCTGACATCAAAGACCCTGCAAAGCGCTTGGCGGCAATTCAGCGTAAATCCACTGAGGCCAAGGCCTATGCCGAAGCTCTCGGGCCGCGGATAGCGGTCGATATTACCGACCTGCTGCCCGGCGGGGTACTCGCGGTAGCTGTGCGCACCGCCGCTATCACCGGTCTGAGTGAATCCAACGTCATGGCCAATACAGTCGTCACTAACGTGCCTGGAGCACCCTACTCTCAGTATTTGTGTGGTGCCGAGTTGATCAAGAGTTTCAGCCTCGGTCCCCTGTTACCCAATATCGGCCTATTTCACATCGTGTATTCGAGTGTGCAGAAAAAACAAGGCGCGATCACGCTGTCATTTACGGCCTGCCGAGAAATGCTGCCAGACCCCGAGGTCTACGCCCAGTGCCTGCAAGACTCTTTCGACGAGATGTGCCAGAGCCTACTAACTAAAGGACAAGGGCAGTCTACCGGCAAAGGCAAAGCAAGCACCGCTAAGAAAAAAGCAGCTGCCAAAAAGCCCGCCGCCAAGGCTCGCAGTAAAGGCCCAGCCAAAGCAAGCGCTAGGACGAGTACATAAGATGCGGATTATGATGACTGGCGCCACCGGCTTTGTTGGCTATCACACTGCCAAGGCATTGCTTGCGGCTGGGCATGAACTGAGCCTACTAGTACGCAGCGTTGACAAAATGTTGGGCTTATTTGGTGAGGACGTCATCCACAGCAGTGTCCGGGGTGACTTCAACGATGCCAAGCGAGTTAAGCGCGCCCTCGATGGCTGCGATGCCGTAGTGCACTGCGCCGCAGTGGTAAACACCTCTAGCGACAATGCTGAGCAGGTCTATCAAGCCAATGTCGAGGGCGCCCGCCAAGTGATTGGCGGGGCTCTGGACAGCGGCGTGTCCCGTGTCATCTATGTCTCAAGTATCACCGCCCTATATGAGCCAACAGCGCAGTACCTTGATCAGGACTCGCCGCCCGGCAGGGGCATCGCCCAGAGCGGTTATGGCCGCTCAAAAATCACTTGTGAGCACTATGTGCGCAGCCTGCAGGATGCTGGGGAAGCCATCTATAGCACCTACCCAGGCTCAGTCATTGGCCCAGATGACCCGGGCCTGACCGACCCCCACAAAGGACTGGCATCTTTTCTGCAGAGCGGCCTCGCCCCGCTGATGCCGACAGGCAATCAATACATTGATGTACGCGATGTGGCTCAAGCGCACCTGCGCATACTGGAACGGGGCCCCGAAGCCCGCCGCTTTCCGCTAGGCGGTACTTACCTGCCTTGGCGAGACCACGGCCGCCTATTAGGCAAAATCACCGGGCGCTATTTTATGCCGCTGTGGGTACCGCCTTACCTACCCTTAGCAGCGGGGAAATTAATGGATAAAATCTCCCCATACCTACCGATTGAAACACCTTTCTCAGCCGAGGGTATGCAGTATGCCACTGAGTGGGTCATAATGGACGATTCTTTTACGAGCCAGTGCTTGGATCTAGCGTTCAGGCCACTGGAAGACACAATGCGCGAAGCGCTGATTTCGCTATTGCGCAAGGGCCAGATTTCAGCTCGCGCTGCGGGCCGTCTCGCCCGTGAATAAACTCCAATAGAGACAAACAAGTTAATGACTAAGCTGCTGCGCAAGCGTGAAGACCGCCGCATTGAGGAACTAAACAATGCTCTAGCCGAAGCTACTAGCTATCAGGACTGGCTGTCTCTGGCCGAACAGCACGATGAGTTAAGCGGCGCTACCATATGGCGTCGTCGCCCTGAATCCCGCGCTTATAACCACACCAGTATTCGCAACCGGCTCGATCGTCTGCAAAAATTACGCCGGGAAAAAAACGACCCAGGTCTGTTATTCGCTCTTAACGAAGGCATTCATGGCAACATGGCCGGTATGGGCCGCGCCAATCTACACGAGCGAGCACTCTGTGGCACCAAGCTACTCATTGAAAACTATGTCGAGGCCATCAGTGAATCCCTAGAGCACCTTGCCTTCCACGCCAGCTCCAATATTTCACAGGTAAAACGCCTTGAGTTTTTCCGCCGCGCCAGCCACTGCTACGGCCGCTCGGCCCTGATGCTAAGCGGTGGCGGCACACTGGGATACTTTCATTTTGGTGTACTCAAAGCACTCATCGAGCAAGAGCTGTGTCCGGTAGTGATTTCAGGTGCCAGTGCCGGCGCTTTTGTGGCAGCTATTGTGGGAACCCGCAGCGACACTGAGTATCTATCGCTATTTGAAAACAATTTCCTCGCCCGAGCTATGACTGAAAACCGTGGCAATTTAAAAATCGGCCTGGGCATGGACGAGGAAATTGATATGCCTGCGGTACGGGCAGAAATGGCAAAATTAATACCCGATCTGACCTTTTTAGAGGCCTATAAAAAAACTGGGCGTAGTATCAATATCACAATTTCACCCGCACAAGCTAATCAGGAATCTCGACTACTCAACCACATAGCATCTCCTAATGTCACCATACGCTCGGCTGTCCTTGCGAGCTCTGCGCTGCCTGGCGTCTTCCCTGCCGCGCAGCTTGAAGCCAAAGATGACCATGGCAAAGTGCAGCCCTACCTGCCACGCTTACGCTGGATTGATGGCTCGTTTTCTCAGGACCTACCGGCCAAACGACTGGCCCGTATGTACGGTGTGAATCACTTTATTGTCAGCCAAGTCATGCCCGGGCTCGGGCGCAGCAGGGCTAGCAGACCAGGCCTTTACGAGATCTTGTCAGATGCATGGATCGCTGCGACCAAACAATTTATGCGCGGCAGTCTCACCGCTGCCCAACGCTACTTTAGCGTCGGCCCCCGCGCCGGCACCGTACTTAATGCCGTAAACGGATTAATAGACCAACAGTTCAGTGGTGATATTAATATTTTCCCTTCCTACGGGCTTGGCAGTCTGCGCAATCTTTTAAAAGTTCTTAGCGAAGAGGAAATGACCGCTATTATTCATGCTGGTGAACGCGGAACTTGGCCGAAGATAGCCGCTATTGCCACCACTACGCGGATCGGCAGGACCCTAGACAATATTATGCATCACTACGATGTAGAACAGGCCCACTGGTTGCAAAGTGCACCGAGCACTGAATCGTTTAAAAAATCTAAACAAGCGGCTGCATCAAAAGCAAAAGCAGGCAAAAGTTCCGCCCGCAAAGGCTCCAAAAAAGGACCTCTGCAGGCGGTCTAAATGATCTCAAGCGGAAATAGTCGTCGAGAGTCCGGCGACCTTTAGCTAGCCTCAAGGACTGAGGCTGTTCTGCATATTCTTCGCAATGCTAGTAGCCACACGCTTGGCCCGCTCTGTTTTCGGGCCACTAAAATCAGCCTCAAGGCTCTGCATAAATAGCGCCAGCCAACGTTCAAAATCCGCGGGCAGCAAGCTGCGCTTGTCGTTCAGTTGACGGTGAATATTCATGGTGTGTCGCTGATACTTAGTCTCCCCCAAGAGCAGCTTACACCAGTAATCCTTGATGTGAGGAAGGTGTACGTCGAGGTCGATTTGGGCAACGTCCCAGAAAATCGGCGCTAGTTGCTCATCCTTTAGCATACGCGCATAAAAGCTCTCCACGAAGCGCTCTATATTGTCGCGAGAGTCTAAATCTACTTTTTCGGTGGGCGTAGCTGACATATTAAGTGAAGACCTCTAGCTCAGATATCTCTTCTCTTAGCTCAGCGTTTTTTCTTGTTCTTTTTAACATGCGCCATCATCCGGCGCTTGCGCTGCACCTGCCGCTGGCTAAGCTTATTCTGCTTGTCAGCGTAGGGGTTTTCACCCGCTCGAAACTCGACCCGCACTGGGGTGCCGACGAACTTGAGTTCACGTCGATAGACATTTTCTAGATAACGCTGGTAACTCGCTGGTACTTTACCGGTCTGGTTACCGTGCACAATAATTAAGGGTGGATTCTGTCCACCCGCATGGGCATAGCGTAATTTAATGCGGCGCCCATTAATCATTGGCGGTGGGTGATCAAATACCGCCCCTTCCAGAATACGCGTGAGCGCGTTGGTGCTAAGCTTTCTCGTTGCGCTGTCATAAGCAGCGTCAATTGACTTGTAGAGATGACCGACACCAGTACCGTGCAAAGCAGAGATAAAATGGGTGTCCGCATAATCAGCAAATTGTAATCGGCGGTTCAACTCGCTCTTAATCCAGTCGCGCTGATCAGCTTCGACACCATCCCACTTATTGACTGCCAGTACCAAGCCTCGACCGGCTTCAATACAGTGGCCCAGTAAGTGCATGTCCTGATCTACCAAACCTTCATGGGCATCCATCACCAGCACCACCACATGGGCGTCATCGATCGCTTTTAAGGTTTTGACAATGGAGAACTTCTCCACTGATAAGCGGACATTTTTACGCCGGCGTACACCGGCGGTATCAATCAGGGTATATTTCTGATCATTGCGCTCGAAATCGATGTAAATACTATCGCGCGTGGTACCAGGCTCGTCATACACCACCACCCGCTCTTCACCCAGCAGGCGATTGACCAAGGTCGACTTACCCACGTTGGGCCGACCGACAATTGCCACACGAATGCTGTCGTAAAGCTGTGCTTCGGGGCGCGCTTCCTGTGGCGGAAATTCAGCCAGCACCTGCTCTATCATGCTGTTCACACCGCGGCCATGACTGGCCGCGATACCAAACATTTTATCTACCCCAAGGGCGTAGAAATCACTTAAGGCGAGCGATTCATTCAGCCCGTCGATTTTATTTACGATCAGGAAAAATGACTTATTTCGCTGCCTCAAATGTCGAGCCAAAGCTTGATCAGCGGGATTGAGTCCAGCGCGAGCATCCACTAAAAACAGTACTGCATCGGACTCTTCAATGGCGACTAGTGACTGCTCCGCCATCTGCTCATCAATGCCCTCTTCATCGCCACTGATTCCACCAGTGTCAATCACCACAAAGGCCTGCGAGCCCACTTTGGCTTCACCGTACTTTCGATCCCGGGTCAAGCCCGAAAAATCAGCGACCAGCGCATCGCGACTACGCGTTAGCTGATTAAATAGCGTCGATTTACCCACATTAGGGCGACCGACCAAAGCAATTACCGGGATCATGTTTACTCCTCCAGGGGAGTAATCTGGTAGGCGGCCAAGCGGCCACTATTACCGTAAACGTAGAGCACATTGCCGTCGCTGAGCATATCTGCCCGAGCGCCGTCGCCGTCTGCTTTAAAGCGGCCGGCAAACTCACCATCCACTTGCGAAAGAATATGTACGATACCTTCAAAGTCAGCCACTGCTATATAACTACTGACTGGCGTCGGTCGCGACAAACCGCGATAAGCAAGCGCTGTCTGAGTCCAGCGTATGCCCTGACCACCGCGTAGATAAGCGTTCAAGCTGCCATCTTCATCGGCCACATAAACGTTGCCAAAACCCTGTGAAACACCTGAGAAAGAGGACACATTTTGCTGCCACAACTTGCGACCACTGCTGGCGTCGATGGCCGCAATTCGCCCCTGATAGCTAGCTGCGTAGAGCTCTTGGCCTACCAGCTCCATACTGCCATCGATATCGACAATGCGCTCAATTTCAGAACGACCTTGAGCGATAGCCACTCGAACCTCCCAGACAATACCACCGGTCTTAGCTTTAAAGGCCTGCACGCGTCCGTTAGCAAAAGCAGCGTAAACGATGCCGTCCTTTAAAATGGGAGTGCTGGTACCTCTCAGCGTTAAAACAGGCACGTTACTATCATAGGTCCAGAGTTTTTTACCACTCTTGTAATCAAAGCCCTGTAACTTGCCGTCGTAGCTTTGCGCGACAACAACCTCGCCATCACCCTGCGGTGGCGCCAGTACTTCGCCGCTCACCCCAGTTTTCCAAATGAGCGAACCATCGCTGGCGTCGAGGCGCATCACCGAACCATCAGCGCCGCCTAAAAACAGACTATTCTCATGGACGCCTACACCACCTGAAACCGCTGTTTCGAGCTTCTTCTGCCAGCGCTTCTTGCCATTCTTTCGCTTAAGGGCCATGACCTGACCATCACTAGAAGCCACATACAAGCTGTCGCCCTGCATGGCCGGCACAATGCGATAAAGGCCTTTGCCCTGACCTTTGCCGACGCTGGTCGACCAGAGCCGCTTAATGTCCACTGTTTTGGCAATATCCTGCAGTGCAGCTGGCTGGGTAGGATCTTCATCATCGTCAATTTGAAACCAGCCTTTGACGGTACTGCAGGCACTCAGCGACAGCACTAAGCCTAGCACTGTGAGCCAGCGCATCATTAGCGAGCTCATGCTCCCTCTCCTTGCAGCTCTGAGTCTGATCCTGCCTCTATCGCGCTGCCAGCATCCTGGCTCAATTCAACATCCGTTGGTGCCACAGGGTTCAGACTGCTCAGCTTCTGCTGCAAAGTCACGGTGTTTAACTGGCCTGGGTTCTCACTCTCTAACTGCCAGGCTAACTGATAGGCTTCGAGCGCCTCAGCGCGACGACCCGCGGCCAGCAAAGTATCACCTCGCGCTACTTGATAGGACGCCACATAAGGATTACTGCTGGTTACTTTGAGTAAGTCGAGCGCCGCCTCTGTATCGCCATTAGAAGCCAGCACACGAGCTAAACGCTGGCGCGCTACCAAGGCGATATCGCTGCTTCTATCCGCAGCGGATAAGACCCAACGCAACTCGCTTTCGGCCCGCTCTAAGTCACCATCGGCAACCGCTAAGCGAGCGAGTTGCAAACTGGCGAACTGGGCATAAGTTGTGCCTGAGTAGTCGTCTTTCAGTGACCCTGCCAAACGTTCGATCTCACCCTGACGAGCAGGTGTCAGCTCAGCTTGAGACGCAGAATTAAGCAGTTGCTGGTAGATATCTGAAGCCTGCTCGCGCTGCTGCTGTTGATACTGCTGCCAACCCTGCCAACCAAAAACGGCTAGCAAGGCCAGTCCGATACCGACAATGGTCGAGCGACCGTTTTCGTCCCACCAACGGCGCAGCGCTTCTACCTGTTCTTCTTCTGTGCGATATGATTCCACGTCTATTCCTTAACTTTCTAATTCAGTTTACGCCAGTGCGGCGCTGACAAATGCAGCTAACTCGGCCACTGCGACAGTGTGTTGATCGCCCGCTGTACGCAGGAATTTCACGGTACAGTTACCTGCCAAAACCTCATCGTCACCCCAGATCAAGGCCAGCTCTGCACCACTCTTGTCGGCTTTTTTCAGTTGGCTTTTAAAGCTGCCACCGCCTAAGTGCTGTACTATTCGATGCTTTGGCAAGGCATCTCGCAGCGGCTCCACAGCAGCTAGCGCCACGCGCGTAGCCTCGTCCCCAGCCGCCACCACATAGATATCAGCAGCGCTACTTGCAGGCTGCGACTGAGCTACTTCAGACAGCAGTAGCACTAAACGTTCCATGCCCATTGCAAAGCCAATTCCGGGCGTCGCTTTACCACCCAGCTGCTCGACCAAGCCATCATAACGGCCACCAGCACAAACTGTGCCTTGAGCACCTAGACGATCTGTAACCCACTCAAATACAGTTTTGTTGTAGTAATCCAGGCCTCTGACCAAGCGCGGGTTCACACGATAACTCAGACCTGCTGCATCGAGAAAGCCGCAGAGGGAAGAAAAGTCTTGTTTCGACTCATCATCCAAATAATCTGACAGGGCCGGCGCATCATTAAGCAAAGCTTGAGTGGCGGGATTTTTACTGTCGAGGATTCGCAGTGGGTTACTGTGTAAACGGCGCTGACTGTCCTCGTCCAGTTGCTCCTCGCGCTGCTGCAAATAGGCCACCAGAGCTTCGCGGTAAGCTTGACGCGAGGCGCTATTGCCAATGGTATTGAGCTCTAGCTCAACACTGTCAGCCAAACCGAGGCTTCGCCACAGGCGGGCAGTCAACAATATGAGCTCGGCGTCGATATCTGGGCTGGCGATACCAAAGGCTTCAACCCCTATTTGATGAAACTGGCGCTGCCGTCCTTTTTGTGGGCGCTCATAGCGGAACATCGGGCCGCTGTACCACAGCCGCTGTGGCGTGCCGAGTAAGCCCTGCTGAATAACCGCTCTCACGCAACCAGCTGTGCCCTCAGGGCGCAGTGTCAGGCTTTCAGCATTGCGATCATCAAAGGTATACATCTCTTTTTCGACAATATCAGTCACTTCACCGATAGAGCGCTTAAAGAGCTCGGTTCGCTCCACAATGGGCAAGCGAATTTCGCCGTAGCCGTAACTAGATAGAAGGCTGCGCACGCTCTGTTCGAGCGCCTGCCAAGAAGGGGTTTCATCCGGCAGAATATCATTCATACCCCGGATCGCACGTATGTTACTCACTACTTCTCCAAATCCGCGACCCTAGTTAGGCGCTTGTTTTACTAATCAGGTTTTGTTCTTGCCGAGCACGCTCAGCTTCAAGTGCACGGGCTTTTTCCCGAATCACTTGTTCTAGATGATCGATAAAGTCTTGGTTGCTGACTTTATGATCTGGTTCACCAGCAATGTAAATCAGGTTATTGGGCGTTGCGCCAGTCAAGCCAACATCGGCTTCGCGGGCCTCACCGGGACCATTAACAATACAGCCAATCACAGCGACATCCATAGGCGTGCGAATATCTTCCAAGCGCTGTTCGAGACTATTCATAGTCCCTATGACATCGAAGTTTTGCCGCGAGCAACTCGGGCAGGCAATAAAATTGATTCCGTTGGCTCGCAGCTTCAGGCTTTTTAAGATATCAAAGCCAACTTTTACCTCTTCAACCGGGTCTGCTGCCAGCGAGATGCGGATCGTGTCACCTATGCCATCCATCAACAGCATACCCAAGCCCACAGAGGACTTGACCGTGCCCCCGCGCAAGCCCCCGGCCTCGGTAATGCCCAAGTGCAGCGGCTGCTCTATCTGCTTAGCTAGCAGTCGATATGCCTCCACAGCCATAAATACATCGGAGGCTTTTACGCTCACTTTGAAGTCTTGGTAGTTAAATTTGTCTAGGATGTCCACATGGTGCAGAGCCGATTCTACCAGCGCCTCAGCGCATGGTTCGCCGTATTTGCGCTGTAGCTCTTTACCTAGCGAGCCGGCATTCACGCCAATGCGAATAGGTATGCCTTTGTCGCGCGCACTGTCGATGACCTCGCGCACTTTGTCGTCACGCCCTATGTTACCTGGGTTAATCCGCAGGCAATCCACCCCGTACTCAGCGACCTTGAGAGCAATTTTATGGTCAAAATGGATATCTGCTACCAGCGGTACTGTGACTCGGGCACGAATAGCTCGAAAAGCTTCCGCTGCATCCATACTGGGCACTGAGATGCGAACGATGTCTGCCCCAGCGTCGGCAATAGCTTGCACCTGCGCAACGGTGGCATCCACATCGCAGGTTTCTGTGTTGGTCATGCTCTGCACACTGATCGGTGCATCACCGCCCACTGGCACCGAGCCGACATGTATTTGGCGACTGACACGGCGTTTAATTGGAGACTCTTTCATAGCTCACCTGCTGCCGAATTGTGCTGCTGATTTAAGGTGGCTGGCGCAGGTTCTGCCGGAACATCGGCATCACTGCGCCCCCACCAAAGAACAAATACCAACACCAAAAGTATTGCCAGGCAAAGTCCGATAGCTAGGCCTACTTTTTGTGCTGGCAAAGCCGCAACGGGCTTGCGGCGGGCCTCTGTACTTTCACTCACCTCTTCAGCGGCGCTGTCAAAGGCATCTAGTAATGGCTGCGTATCGATTTCCAGCATCCGCCCGTAGGCTCTGATGTAGCCGCGCGCCAACAAGGGCGAACGCAGCGCAGCGTAGTCATTGTTTTCAATAATGCCGATATAAGACGGCAGCCAAAACAAACGCTCGGCCACTTCGCGCTGACTCAAACCCTGAGCTTCACGCGCCGCACGCAACATAGCACCTGGTGAATCCGGTGCTACTCCCAGCTCTTTATTCTCCACTTTGCACTCGCTTATAAGCTTGATATTCAGCTGATTTAGGATAAATATTACTTAATGCCAGCACATAGCTGCTCTCGGCATCATGATCACCACTGTGTTGCGCTAAGCGAATACCCAGCCACAGGCCACGTGCTGACTGCTGACGCACCTCGCGGCGATAATTCGCGTAATACGCTTCTGCGGCCTGATAGTCGCCGTCCTCAAAACGTAATATGGCCAACTCTAACAGTGCGATACGACTATTTCGCTCCATTAAAAGAGCCCGTTCAAATGCCTGCTGAGCCCCTCGTCTATCTGCTAATTGTAGACGGCATAAACCCAAATTGATGAAGGCCTGGGGACGAGCGCTATAGAGCGGATCCTTTATCACCTGCTCCAACTGCTTCTCTGCTTCTTCAAAGCGCGACTGAGAAAACAGAAAGGCCGCGTAGTTATTGCGCGCTCGTGAGAGCTTGCGGTCTAGACGAATGGCTTTTTTGAAGCTCTCTTCGGCTAACTCTGGCTCGCCAGTGCTTTGAAATACCAGCGCAAAAGCCTCGTGTACCTCGGCATTGTTTGGATCAATATGCGCTGCGGCTTTGAGATTGCGCTTGGCATCATCCCAATTTCCCTCGCCAATATATTGCCGTGCTAAAGCAACTCGCTTTTCCAGAGCGACTTGCGGTGAAGGAGGGTCGGTATAAACGCTCTCAGTGTGAGTCACACAGGCGCTGTGCAATAACAAGAGAGTCACTAGCGCTGTGTACTTCAGCAGCCCGACTCGACTTGGTGCTATAAAGGCCAATGCATTCATCCCCCTTGATTAAGCTGCGATTGTGCCGCGTTGCGGTATCGCTCACTGCGGCGAGTGCGGTCCACAACCTGGCCCACTAGCTGACCACAAGCTGCATCAATATCGTCGCCGCGGGTGGTCCGCACCGTGACAATATAGCCCGCATCCACCAGCACTTGCCAGAATCGCGACACGGCATTGCCACTGGGGCGGCGGTAATCGGACTGATCAAAGGTGTTAAAAGGGATTAAATTAATTTTACAGGGAAAGTCCCGCAGTAGTTCGGCCAGCTCTTGGGCCTGCTCTACCTGATCATTGACGCCCGCGATCAAGGTATATTCGATAGTCACTACCCGCTTGGTATCACGCTGGGCATCAATGTAATTAGCTGCAGATCGCAGCAACTGTGCGATCGGATACTTGCGATTAATGGGCACCAATTGATTGCGCAGCGCATCGTTGGGCGCATGCAGAGACACTGCCAGTGATACTTCACTGACTTGCGCCAACTTATCCAGCGCCGGCACCACGCCCGAGGTGCTTAGAGTGACCCGCCGCTTGGAAATACCGTAGGCGAGATCCTCCATCATTAAATCCATGGCTGAGACCACATTATCAAAATTCATCAGTGGCTCGCCCATACCCATCATCACCACATTAGTGACCACCCGAGGACTACCGGGCTTGAAGGCATCATAGGAGTTAATCGCCAGCCATACTTGCCCAATAATTTCCGCCGCGCTTAAATCGCGCTGGAAACCCTGCTTGCCAGTGGAGCAGAAGCTGCAATCCAAGCTGCAGCCCACTTGGGAGGAAACGCACAAAGTGGCACGGCCGCCCTCGGGAATTAACACAGCTTCAACTAAGCCGCCACCATCAACGCGAATGGCCCACTTCCGGGTGCCATCACTAGAGTCTTTTTGGCTGACAATTTCCGGTGGCCGCACCTCGGCTACCCGCTGCAGTTTTTCACGCAGCGCTTTGCCGAGGTTAGACATATCTTCAATCTGAGTGACACCGGCATGGTGTATCCACTTCAGCACTTGCTGGGCGCGGAACTTCTTCTCTCCCAGCTCGAGAAAAAATGCTTCCATTTGATCCCGAGTTAAGCCCAGCAGGTTCACCTTATCAGGTGTCGCGTCTGTAGCTATTTTGTCACTTGTTACAGTGGCGGATGTCATGCCGGTATCCCTGCGCCTTAGGCGCGGTCGCAAATCTCGCTAGCAGCGAAAAAGTAAGCTATTTCACGGGCCGCTGAAGCCGGTGAATCTGAACCGTGAACTGCGTTGGCATCGATAGACTCGGCAAAGTCAGCACGGATAGTGCCCGCATCAGCTTCTTGAGGGTTGGTTGCACCCATCAACTCGCGGTTTTTTGCAATGGCGTTCTCACCTTCAAGCACCTGCACGAGTACTGGGCCAGAGGTCATAAACTCAATCAGTGCCGGGAAGAAAGGACGCTCGCGGTGCTCTGCATAGAAACCACCAGCCACTTCTTCGCTCAACTGAAGCATTTTGGCGGCGACGATGCGCAGGCCATTCTCTTCAAAGCGTGAATAAATTTTGCCAATGACGTTTTTGCCAACTGCATCGGGTTTTACGATGGAAAAAGTGCGTTCTACTGCCATGAGTTTGTCTCCGGTAGGTGATGTGGGGCGCGCGGCGACCCAGCGGGCATCGAGCAACAATGTGTCAAAGCGGCCGGTTTCACCGAGGCGCGTTTAAAGCCGCGCAATTATACGGACTTTGGGCCCCAGTTTCACCCTAGACTTAGCCGCAAGCTGATATTCTTTTTCTTTTAAATCAGCAACTTAAGCAGAACCTTTAGAAAAGCGAAAATTTCACTAAGCGCCTGGGACTCAAGTGGCGCCATCGGCGGCATTGCGCTGCTGCCAGCGAGGGTTACGCTGCCGCAGTTGTGAAACTGTTTTACGCAGCAACTCCGCGGCTCGCTGGGCCTCATCTAAGCTGCTAAAGCGACCGAAACTGAAACGCAGCGAGCTGTGGGCTGTGGCGTCATCCAACCCCAAGGCCCGCAACACATAGGAGGGCTCAAGACTGGCCGAGGTGCAGGCCGAACCACTGGAAATAGCCAAATCCTTCAGCGCCATCAGCAGTGACTCGCCTTCGACGTAAGAGAAAGCGATATTAATCGCCCCCGGCAAGCGCTCTGCGCCGCCGCCATTGACTAGCAATTCCGGCACATCCTCAAGCGCTTGCCAAAAAGTATCGCGCAACTCGCGGATCCGCTCAGCTTCTGCGGCCATCTCCTGCCTGGCAATCGCAGCCGCCTCGCCCATACCGACAATTTGATGTGTCGCCAAGGTTCCTGAGCGCATGCCTCGCTCGTGGCCGCCACCGTGGATCTGGGCTTGCAAGCGAACCGCTGGATTACGTCTCACATAGAGCGCACCCATGCCTTTTGGGCCATACATTTTATGCGCCGACATGGACAGCAAATCCACTGGCCAGCGCGCCAGATCAATGTCGATTTTACCGGCGCTCTGAGCCGCATCGACGTGCAGCAATACCCCAGCTTGGCGGGTAATCTCGGCAATTGCCGCAATATCGTTGATGGTGCCTATTTCATTGTTGGCGTGCATGATACTCACTAGCACCGTATCTGGCCGCAGAGCTGCAGCTACCGCCTCAGGCGCAATTAGCCCCGTGGCAGAGGGCGCCAGATAAGTCACCTCAAAGCCCTCGCTCTCAAGCTGCGCGCAAGTATCAAGCACAGCTTTGTGTTCGATACTCGAGGTAACAATATGCTGGCCACGTTCACGGTAAAAATGCGCAGCACCCTTAATTGCCAAGTTATTCGACTCTGTGGCCCCAGAGGTCCACACAATCTCCCGCGGATCAGCGCCAATCAGATCAGCCACTTGTCGGCGCGCCTCCTCAACGGCGGCCTCTGCGCGCCAGCCAAACATATGCGAGCGCGAGGCCGGATTGCCAAAATTACCGTCAATTGTCAGGCATTGGCACATTTTTTCAGCGACCCGTGGATCAACCGGTGTGGTCGCTAGATAATCAAGATAAATAGGTCCTGACATGCTTACTCTCCCTCGGCTACCGGTCGGGGCACAAACTTCTGGGTCTCGGTCAAAATCCCCCGCAAAATATTGAGCTCCATTTCATCTAGGCGAACGCGGCCATATAAACGCCGCAGACGCGACATTAGCTGCCGCGGCGCAGCGGGATCGAGAAACTCAATATCCACCAGCGTCTGCTCTAAGTGCTGATAAAAGCGCTCCATGTTTTCACTGCTGCTAAAGGGCGTATCCCACTGCTCGTCCTCACGCTGTGGCAGCGTATCTGCCTCCAACAGCATGCGCAGCTCATAACACACAATTTGTACCGCCATGGCTAAATTTAGGGAACTGTAATCCGCAGAAGTAGGAATATTGAGGTGCAAGTTACACAGCTGCAGCTCATCATTAGTGAGCCCCCGATCTTCGCGACCAAAAACCACTGCCACCTGTTCGCGACTAGAGGCCTCTGCCATCCGCTGGGCGCAGTGACGGGGATCGAGCAACGGCCAAGGTATACGGCGACCGCGCGCACTGGTTCCCACCACAAACTGACAATCGGCAACTGCCTCAGCCAAGCTCGAGCTAAGCACTGCTCGATCCAGCACATCGCTGGCCGCAGCCGCGCGCCACTGGGCCTGCTCATCGGGAAACTGGCGTGGTTCCACTAAGTATAAATTTTTCAATCCCATATTTTTCATGGCACGTGCCACAGCGCCGATGTTACCGGGATGAGATGTATTGACCAATACGATACGAATATTGTCGAGATTCATTAGCTGCCGAATGTTGGGGGCCTAGTCTGTCAATATGGGCAATTTCTGCGATTGAATGACGCAAGCACAAGACTCATGATGCGGGCGTGAGGCGCCAGCGAGGGCGGTATTATAGCAGGTTTTACACTGTGATCTGGTCCCATTTCGCTGCTATAATCCCGCGCCCACAGCAAATCACCTAGGATCAAACACTATGGAACCGATGGTCAACATCGCACTACGTGCCGCCCGCAAAGCTGGCGAGCAGATTGTGCGCGCCTCCGACGACTTGGAGCGTGTTGAAGTTGTGGCCAAAGGGCACAACGATTTCGTCTCAGAAGTGGACCGAGCAGCAGAACGCGAGATCATCTACCAGTTACAAAAAGCCTACCCCGATCACGCCTTTTTGGGTGAAGAAGGCGGCCTACAGGGCGACGAAGACGCAGACTATCGCTGGGTCATCGACCCCTTAGACGGCACCACTAATTTTTTGCGCGGCATTCCGCACTACGGCATTTCGATTGCCTGCTTCTACAAAGGCAAGGTCGAGCATGCGGTAGTACTCGACCCCGTTCGCCGTGAAGAATTTACCGCCTCCCGCGGTCGCGGCGCGCGTTTGAATGGCCGCCGCATACGAGTGAGCAAGCGTCAATCTCTCGACGGCGCACTCTTAGGTACTGGTATCCCCTTTAAAAACCACTGCGACGACGCCCTACGTGGCTACAGCAAAAGCTTAGAAATACTGGCTGGACAAACCGCCGGCATCCGGCGCGCAGGCGCAGCATCGCTGGACTTGGCCTACGTGGCGGCAGGTCGCCTGGATGCATTTTGGGAAAAAGGGCTGTCCATTTGGGATATTGCCGCCGGTACCCTGCTGGTACGCGAGGCAGGTGGCTTGGTGGCCGACTTCAATGGCGCCGACAAGCACTTTGAAAGTGGCGACATTGTTTGCGGCAACCCGAAATGCTTCAAGTCGGTACTGCAAGTGACTAAGCCCTTACTCGGCTAAGAGCAGCTCAGGCAGCAGCACAAGTCAATGTCCCGCCTTGCGCGGGACTTTAACACTAACAACAATGCAGCTTCTTATGCTGTCTGAGTAGCTAAATAGTACTCAGACAGCAGAGCCAATACTTAGGGCAACACTTCCTCTTGCTCTGCCCCTTCCTTGACTGGAATCATCAAGTCTTCCTTGTTCACCTTTAGCAGCAACAATGTGCTGGCAGAGACATAGATAGACGAATAAGTACCGATAGCCACACCAACAATCAGCGCAAGAGCAAAGCCGTTGATCATCTCTCCGCCAAAAACTGCCAGTGAAATAAGTACCAGCAAGGTGGTCAGAGAGGTCACCAAGGTCCGGCTCAAGGTCTCAGTCAGCGAGATATTAATAATCTCCACCGGATCAGAGCGGCGCAATTTGCGGAAATTTTCCCGGATGCGGTCGGCCACAACAATGGTGTCGTTCAGCGAATAACCGATCACCGCGAGTAAAGCCGCCAGCACCGTCAGGTCAAACTCAAGGCCGATAACAGAGAAGAAGCCCAAGGTCACGATGACGTCGTGCACCAAGCCCGACACGGCGCCCACAGCGAACTTAAACTGAAAGCGAAAGGCGATATACACCATCACTAGGCCCAAGGCTAAAAGCATGGCCAAGCCGCCCTGCTCGCGCAGCTCATCACCTACCTGCGGGCCAACGAACTCAATACGGCGCAGTTCGACAGTTCCGGCAAAATTATCCTGCAATAGCTCAACCAATGCTGGGCCTGATTTATCGGAGTGCCCCTGTGGCAGCCGAATCAAAACATCCTGGTCACTACCAAAGCTAACGACGATGGCGCCATCGAAAGTACCGCCCTCCAGCAAGCCGCGAATCTCAGTCAAATTGGCAGTCTCACTGTAGTGCACCTCCACTAAGGTGCCGCCAGTAAAATCCAGCCCCCAGTTGAGCTGCTTAGTCACCAATGAACCGATGGCCACAATGAGCAAGATGGCAGAAAAAGCCATTGCCAGCTTACGCTGACCCATAAAGTTTATAATTTTCATGACTTGGGCCCCCCAATAGCCAAGGATTTCACTTTACGGCCACCATAGAACAGGTTGACCATGGCACGGGTACCCACGATTGCAGTAAACATCGAGGTCACAATACCGACTGACAGCGTGACAGCAAAGCCTTTAATCGGCCCAGTGCCTACTGCATACAGAATAACCGCCACAATCAGCGTGGTGATGTTGGCATCGAGAATAGTCGACAGCGCCGCATCATAGCCAGAATGGATCGCCATTTGCGGCGACCTACCATCGCGTATTTCCTCCCGTATTCGAGAGAAGATTAGCACGTTGGCGTCCACCGCCATCCCCACCGTCAGCACGATACCGGCAATACCCGGCAGGGTTAAGGTAGCGCCCAACAATGACATAAAGGCCAGTAGCAATACCAGGTTAAAGCTCAACGCCACCACCGCAAAAACACCAAATACACGGTAGTAGAGAACCATAAATAGCACGACCAAAGCTAAGCCATACTGCACTGACTTAACCCCGAGGCGAATATTCTCGGCCCCCAATGAAGGACCAATCGTTCGCTCTTCCACAAAGCTAATAGGGGCAGCAAGAGCACCCGCTCGCAGCATCAGTGCCAGTTCAGATGACTCCAAGGGGCTATCCAAACCAGTGATCTGAAACTGTGCGCCTAGGGCCGACTGAATGACTGGCGCAGTCAGTAGTTTGCGCTCGTCATAGGGAATCTTAACAGCCACCTCCGTGCCATCGGCCTGCTGTTCGTAGCGGGTGCGGTATTTACGCTCAATAAAGAGCACCCCCATACGCCGCTTGACGTTATTGCGCGTGGCGCGCGACATCAGGCTACCGCCTTCACTATCCAAGCTAATTTGCACATTGGGTCGGCCGTTTTGATCAAAACTAGCCTGCGCATTCGACACCCGCTCGCCGGTGATAATGACGTCGCGCTCCAACCACTCTTTCATTCCAGCGCGATCGGCACTGCGGTATTCAAACTGCTGCTTGTCACTCGCTGGGGCATCCATATTGGCGACTAAGCGGAACTCGAGGTTGGCCACTTTACCCAAGATCCGTTTAGCTTCAGCGGTGTCTTGAATACCTGGCAACTCGACCACGATACGATTTTTGCCCTGCCGCTGTACTAGCGGCTCAGAGACGCCCAACTCATTCACTCGATTGCGGATGGTGGTAAGGTTCTGACTTACGGCGTAATCGGCTATTTCACTGCGTGTTTGCTCAGTCATCGCCGCCCTCACCGAGAAGTTATCACCCTCATCTAAGCGCTCAAGGGTCAGTTCTGGGTGATTCTCAGCGATCAGCGAGCGAGCCTCCTCGCGCTGGCTCTCAGAGCGGAAACGGGCGACTACACGGCCCTGTTTATCCATACTGACCATGCCGCGGATACGTTTTTCACGCAAAGCACGCTTCACAGCGTTGAGGTAATATTCTTGCCGCCGCTCGGTGGCCGCCTCGACATCTACCTCTAGCTTAAAGTGCACACCTCCGCTGAGGTCCAAGCCCAACTTCATTGGCTGCGCCCCGAGAGCACTGAGCCAACTCGGCGTGGTCGGGGCCAAGTTCAAAGCGATGATAAAACCGTCGCCTAAGGCCCGCTGCACCCGAGCCTGAGCAGTCAACTGCTGCTCGGCGCTGCGCAGTCTAATCAGGGCATTGCGGCCATTTTCATCGATTAGCTCATCAAAATGCTCGATGCCGGCCTCTTCCAGTGCCCGTGTAGCCCGCGACAAGATTGCCTCGTCAATAACCTGGGCACTGTTTTCACCGGTAATCTGCAGGGCCGGATCGGGGGCAAATAGGTTGGGGGCTGCATAGACTAAGCCGATCGTGATCACAAAGAGCACGATCAGATATTTCCACAGCGGGTACTTATTTAGCATAGTATTGCTCTAACAGAGGAAAAGATATCGGGGGCCATCAAGACCCCCGGATTTGGCAAAAGCGCCATTATAAATTATCAGCTAGCAGTCACAAGTGACGGCCTTGGACGCATTTAGCCCAACCAAGCGCGAGCATTGCAGAATAAGCGCAACCAGCCAGCATCTTCACGCCACTCTTGCGGTGCCCAGGAACACTGTACCGTGCGATATACCCGCTCGGGATGTGGCATCATGATGGTAGCCCGCCCATCCAAACTACTCAGACCAGTAATACCGGCAGGTGAGCCGTTCGGGTTAGCAGGATAGTCACTGGCTACGCTCAGGTCATTTTCTAAGAAGCGCAACGCAATGGTGCCGCTGTCTTCACAGCGCTGTTGCTGTGCTGCACTTTGGAACTCTGCTCGCCCTTCACCGTGTGCCACGACAATAGGCAAGTAGGAGCCCGCCATATCCGACATCAATACTGAGGGGCTCTGCTCTACCCGCACCAAGGCGTAGCGCGCTTCAAACTGTTCGGAACGGTTGCGTACAAAACGCGGCCAGTGCTCCGCGCCCGGGATCAACTCTTTTAGGGTCGACACCATTTGGCAGCCATTACACACGCCGAGGGTGAAACTGTCTTCACGCTGGAAGAAGTCACTGAACTGTTGGCGCAACACTGGATTGAACAAAATACTCTTAGCCCAGCCTTCACCAGCACCAAGTACGTCACCGTAAGAAAAGCCACCGCAGGCCACTAAGCCTTTGAAGCCCTCGAGCCCACGCCTGCCGTTGAGGAGGTCACTCATATGCACATCGACTGGGGCAAAACCTGCTCGATGGAAGGCCGCTGCCATCTCAACATGGCCATTGACCCCTTGCTCGCGCAAAATGGCCACCTCGGGACGCGCCCCTTTATTAATAAAGGGAGCGGCAATATCTTCGGCGGGGTCATAGCTCAGACTGACGGATAAGCCGGGATCGTCAGCCCCGATTCGCTGAAACTCTTCTCGGGCACAGTCTGGGTTGTCGCGCAGTGCCTGGAGCTCATAGCTGGTACGCGCCCACAGGGACTGCAGCCGTGCTCGGCTGCCACGCAAGAGCAGCTCGTCAGCGCTGTGGATTTCAATCTCATCACCGCTCTGAGCACGACCAATTACATGCAGACAGTCAGCTAGCCCCAGCGTCGCAGCCTGGGATTGGAAAGCCGCCAGATCACTATCAGCAAGCTGTAATACAACACCCACCTCTTCGGCAAAGAGTTTGCCCATTGATTCACCTGGCAAGCTGCCTACATCGACACGCAAACCACAGCGAGCGGCAAAAGCCATTTCCAGCAAACTGACCAATAAGCCACCGTCAGAACGGTCGTGATAAGCCAGCACAGTACCTGCGGCAAGCTGGCTTTGCACCAACTGGAACAGAGCCTTCAAGTCGGCGGCACTATCGAGATCGGCTACCGCGTCACCAAGCTGGTTATAGACTTGGGCCAAGGCCGAAGCACCTAGGCGGTTAGCACCGCGCCCTAGATCCAGCAACACCAAGCTAGCATCCTGACGCACTTGCAATTGTGGAGTCACTGTCCGGCGCACGTCGATGACCGGAGCAAAGGCTGAAATAACTAGCGACATCGGCGCGGTCACCGACTTTTCAGTGCCCTGATCATCCCAGGTAGTGCGCATCGACATGGAGTCTTTACCCACCGGAATGGTAATCCCCAGCTCTGGGCACAATTCCATGCCTACCGCTCGCACGGTATCGTAGAGAATCTCATCTTCTGCGCCATAGCCCGCCGCGCACATCCAGTTAGCGGAGAGCTTGATGTCTTCCAGCTTGCCGATAGAAGCGGCGCAGATATTGGTAATCGCTTCTGCTACAGCCATACGCCCGGAGGCGGGGCCATTAACAAGCGCCAGCGGCGTGCGCTCTCCCATAGCCATGGCTTCACCAGCCGTACTATCGTAAGAGACCGTGGTTACCGCGCAGTCTGCCACTGGCACCTGCCAGGGTCCGACCATTTGATCCCGAGCAACCATGCCGGTGACACTGCGGTCACCAATCGTAATCAAAAAGCTTTTACTCGCCACAGCTGGCAATTGCAGCACGCGCTCGGTAGCTTCAGCAATGCTTGCGCTGATCTGCAGCGCAGGCTGCTCCACGCTCTGACGGGTAATTTCTCGGTGCATGCGAGGCGGCTTGCCAAACAAAACCGACATTGGCAGATCGACTGGTAAATTGCCAAACTCTTTATCGCTGACCTCGAGCAAGAGCTCATCGCTGGCTTCGCCTACCACGGCAAAGGGGCAGCGCTCACGCTGGCAAATGGCCTCGAAACGCGCCAAATTGGCTGGCTCAACCGCCATAACATAGCGCTCTTGAGACTCGTTGCACCAAATTTCCAGAGGTGACATGCCGGGTTCATCATTGGGGATCTCACGCAGTTTAAAGCGTCCACCCCGGCCACCATCTTTGACCAATTCAGGTAAGGCATTAGATAAGCCACCTGCGCCCACATCGTGAATAAAAGCAATTGGGTTGTCTTCACCGAGCTGCCAGCAGCGGTCAATAACCTCTTGGCAACGCCGCTCCATCTCTGGGTTCTGCCGCTGCACTGAAGCAAAATCGAGGTCTTCGGCGCTACTACCACTGGCCATGGATGAGGCCGCGCCGCCGCCCAAGCCAATCAACATGGCAGGGCCACCGAGCACAATCAAATGCGCACCGGCGGAAAACTCACCTTTCTGAACATGCTCTTCGCGAACGTTACCGTAGCCACCGGCGATCATAATGGGCTTGTGGTAGCCACGCACCTCGCGGCCATTAACGCCAAGCACCTCACACTCATAGCTACGGAAATAGCCGCAGAGATTGGGGCGACCAAATTCGTTGTTAAATGCGGCCCCGCCTATCGGTCCTTCCAGCATAATATCCAGTGCTGAAACAATGCGCTCTGGCTTGCCGTAGGCTTGCTCCCAAGGCTGCTGATAACCAGGGATATTGAGGTTTGACACCGAGAAGCCCGTCAAGCCGACTTTGGGCTTAGAACCGCGTCCTACCGCGCCCTCATCTCGAATCTCACCGCCAGCACCGGTACCGGCACCGGCAAAGGGGGCAATAGCCGTAGGGTGGTTATGGGTTTCTACCTTCATCAGAAGGTGGATATTTTCTTGTGTAAAACGGTAATGGCAGCTTTCCGGATCCGGGTAAAAACGCCCTGCATGGTGCCCTACCACGACCGCCGCATTGTCCGAATAGGCAGAGAGAACATTCTCTCCACCACACTTATAGGTGTTGCGGATCATGCCGAACAGGCTGTGCTCTTGCTCAACACCGTCAATACTCCAGCTGGCATTGAAAATTTTGTGGCGACAGTGCTCGGAGTTGGCCTGAGCGAACATCATCAGCTCGACGTCGGTCGGGTTGCGCCCTAGACCGTGGAAACTATCAACCAAGTAGTCAATTTCGTCATCGGCCAAGGCCAAGCCCAGTTCAGTATCAGCCGTGACTAAGGCCTGACGCCCACCATCGAGCACATCAATCAGCGCCAGCGGTGCCGGTTGGGCTTCTTTAAACAGCACTGCAGCAGCTTCAAGTGAAGGCAGCACGCTTTCCGTCATACGATCGTGCAGTAATTGCTCCACTTCGCGCCGCTGCGCGCCACTCAAGCCCGCTGGTATCTGGAGATAGTAAGCCACCCCGCGCTCTAAGCGCTTGACCTCATCCAGGCCACAGTTACGGGCGATATCAGTGGCCTTGCTGGACCAGGGCGAAATAGTGCCTGGTCGTGGCACAACCAGGAGTAACTCGGCTTCTGAGGCCACCGGCGCAGTGTCTTGCTGTGCTTGCGGACCATAGTCCAGCAGCTTTGCCAACACCGCTTCGCGCTCCGCACTTAAGCTTGCACTAAGATGAGTGAAATGGACAAACTCACTGTGCAATAGTTTTAGGTCCGGATGAAGGTCGAAAAGCCGAGCTTCCAGTTTGTCTCGCCGAAAGGCTGACAGGGCCGGTGCACCACGCAGGATCAACATGCTGGGAATGACTCCAAAGGAGGTTTATAGGAAGGCGCACATTGTACTGTATTGGCTTGCCGGCGTTAACCGGTATTACCCTCTGCTATGACGGTAATTGTCACTGTCAGGCAAGAGGCGGATAAGTATAGAATAAGCCCATGTATCGCCACCCTGCCAAAACCTTCATTTCCCTGCTACTAGCCCTTTCTTTGTCTATTCTGCTAGTGGCTTGCTCCAATGACGACCGCCTTGCGAATATCAAAGAGCGCGGTACGCTGGTGGTGGTCAGTCGAAACAGCCCTACCACCTACTATTTAGATAAAAACGGAGCGGCCGGCTTTGAGTATGATTTAGCGCAATTATTTGCCGAAGAGCTAGGTGTAGAGCTTATCATGCAGCCCGCCTTCACCCTCGATGCGCTTTTTACGCGCCTGCGCAGAGGAGAAGCTGATATCGCTGCTGCGGGCCTCAGCCGCTCGGCACATCGCGATGCACAGTTTTTAGCTTCAGTGCCTTACGCCACGCTAACCCCGATCATTATTTATAAGACAGGCCACAAACGGCCACGCAAGCTCAGTGATATTGAGGGCCGAACGCTGCTCGTGTTGCGAGACAGCAGCCATGCCGAGACGCTGCGGGAGCTGCAGGCTAGCGACTTTCCCGATATCGAATGGCAGGAACTTGAAGAGGCCGACTCAATGGAGCTACTGGAGCGGGTAGCGAGCCAAGAGAGCGAGTTAGCCCTGATCGACTCCAGCGAATTTAGCGTGCAGCAAAGTCTCTACCCACGGGTAGCCAAAGCCTTCGACCTAGGCGCAGAAGAGGACATGGTGTGGTATATGCCCGCCGGCGATGACAGTCAAAGCCTACAACTAGCGGTCAATGAGTTTATCAATAAGCTGCGCGGCGACGGCCGCTTAGAGAGGATGCGCGAACAACACTTTGGCCACGCCTCGGTACTTTCCCGAATAGGCTCCCATACCTTTTCACGCAACATGAACTCTACGCTGCCGCGCTATGAAGCGCTGATCCGTGCAGTTGCCGATGAATACCAGCTCGACTGGCACTTACTGGCAGCGGTGGCCTATCAAGAGTCCCACTGGGACCCCAAAGCCACCTCTCCCACTGGAGTGCGAGGCATGATGATGCTGACCTACCCGACAGCCCGCGAAATGGGGGTCAAAGACCGTCTTGATGCACGCCAGAGCCTACGCGGTGGGGCTCGCTACCTGAAAAACATACAGCGCAGACTGCCCTCCGACATCGAAGAACCCGACCGCACCTGGATGGCACTCGCTGCCTATAATATTGGCCTAGCTCACCTTGAGGATGCACGTGTGCTGACCGAGCGCCAAGGAGGCGACCCGCATCTCTGGAGCGAGGTGATGGAGCGCTTGCCGCTACTACAAAAAAGAGAGTTTTACCGGACCCTGCGCTACGGCTACGCAAGGGGACAAGAAGCCGCAACCTATGTGCAAAACATACGCCACTACTACAGTATCTTACAGTGGCAAGCGAGCCCAGTTGACCAGTTAACACCACCACAAAACACTGACCAACATTTACCCCAAGCACTGCGGCATATTCAGCTCAAAGCCCTGTAATACCTCAATTCAGCGCCGAGCCCGGAAGAAGGCTCGCAGGCGCTCACTGCTCTGCTCGGCCAGCACTCCTCCCTGCCAAGTCACACGGTGGTTATACCAAGACTGCTCTAGCTGCGAGGCCTGACTGCAAATCACCCCGGCCCGGGGCTCAGTAGCAGCAAATACTAAATGCGCTACTCGGGCGTGAACAATGGCGCCGGCACACATCGTGCAGGGCTCCAAGGTGACGTACAGCAGGGCACCGGGCAAACGGTAATTGCCAACATGCCGTGCTGCTGCCCGCAAGGCGACAATTTCTGCATGGGCACTAGGGTCAGCTGAGGAAATGACCTGGTTAAAACCCTCTCCAAGTAACTCACCGTCACGCACCAGCACCGCTCCCACAGGCACCTCACCGAGCTCCGCAGCGCGATCAGCTAGCTCTAGTGCTCGCTGCATCCAATATTGATGCTCAGTGGTACTCACTATCACTGATATCCTTGTAGCCTAGCCTCGCCTGACGAGACTGGCAGGAAACAAAGGCAGCATAGCGGCTGCCAAGCTAAATCTAATGACATGGTCAATATCCAGTGAATCATTCCAAGTGATAAGTAACAGAGCACTTGAGACATTTTACTCAGCCTAGAGCAGCTCTGCAGCAGATCAATCCCTAGGCCTCTAGCCCGACACTTGCTCCATACCAAGATCAATTCATCTTAGCGAGCAAATCCCGCTGTAAATGCCGCGCAATATAAAGGTAGAGCGCGCCGGCTATGGCCATAACAAACACCACCCAAGAGAGAGACTGGCGCAAGCCGGAGGCACTAGCGCTTAAACAAACTTGAGCCTTCAGCTGCCCCATTGCTACTATGAGTGCAGACTCGCTAGCCTTACAGGCCTCTACGCTCAACTCTGCAGAAAAAGGAGAGCTCGCCAACTCAGCACTCATCAACCAATCACTGAGCAAACCTACAGCCAATGGCCCCAAACCATAACCGAGCAAATTAATGATAAACAACAACAAAGCCACCGCAGTGGCGCGCGAACGCATGCTGACCACGCCTTGGCATATGGTGTACTGAGCACCCAAGAAAGAGTAGTGCAAGATACTGCCAAGCAGCATGAAAGCCACGGCAGAGCCCAGACTCTCCGCACTAAAGGCTAAAAAGTAAATTGGCGCCGCCAGCAGCAAACCATAGCCAGGGATCCAGGCCACAGCATTGGGATAGCGAGCGCTGATGCGCTCAGTGAGATAGCCAGCACCAAAAGCACCTAAGGAAGCCGTTAGGCCCAAGGGCACGGCTACTTGCGTCGCCACTTCAGCCACACTCAGATCATGAGAGCGCTGAAAGAAAGCCGCTTGAAAATTCAGCATGCCATAGCCGGCAAAAGAGACCGTAGAAGCCGCGATGGCATTGAGCCAGTAACTCCGCTTAGCGGCCAGCTCCGCTAAACTTGCACGAAAACCCAAGTCTTCTAGCACTGGAGTGCCTGGCGGGTCGGCATAACCACGCGGGGGTTCACGCACAATAAATAGGACCGCAATGCCGATTAAAATGCCCGGGACACCCAAGACCAGAAAGGCCTCTCGCCAGGAAAACATTTCTGCTAAAGGCCCGCCAAAAGCATTGGCTAATACACCACCAATAGTGATACCCAGTGTATAAGTTGCCAGCGCTCGGGCGCGGCTACGGGGTGGAAAGTAATCGGCTATCAATGAATTAGCCGGCGGTGTGCAGCCAGCCTCACCGATGCCTACTCCGATGCGAAAAATCAGCAGCGCGGCAAAGCTGCCAGCCAGACCGCAGAGCGCGGTCATCGCTGACCAAACAACGACACTAGCCGCAATGATCCGAACGCGATTATAACGCTCTGACAAACGCGCGAGTGGAATACCCGCAAGGGTATACATCAGGGCAAAGCCAAAACCGGACAGCAGGCCAAACTGCCAGTCCTGTAAGCGAAACTCTTCAATGATGGGCTGCGCCACCACGCCGATTAACACCCGGTCAATAAAATTGAGGGTGTAGACCAAGGTGAGCGTAACTAGAACAAAATGTCGGTAAGCCGGCGTGCCAAAGCCCTGGCCGCGACCAAAACCACCCACAGGAGTACTTGCCCTAAGCGTCATGCATGTGCTCCTGCTAGCCTGCCTCAAGCCCTCAATCAGGCTTGTTGCGTCTCAACTATCAAGCGATATTGGCCAGGAGTCATGCCAAACCATCGCTTACAAGCCCGCGTAAGGCTGGCGCCATCGCTGTACCCACTGGACTGCACCACATCCTCTAGGGAGTGACGCGGGTCTTTCAGCAACTCTGCGACAATATTTTTCATCAGCTCATCTTTAATAGCTTGATAAGAAGTACCCGCCAGTTTGAGCTGGCGCCTGAGGGTCTGCGGCCCAAGGCCCAGGCTTTTACAAAGCTCATCATAGCTTGGCAAAGCACCCTGCTCCTGCAACTGTTCGGACAGCACTTTGCGAAGCTGCCCTTTGAGGCTCACCTGATCGTCCATCACGCGCACGACGTCCACCGGTGAGTCCTTTAACCAACTGGTCAACTCGGGCTTACTGCGCCTCAACTGGCTTTGCAAAAAGCTGGCCGAAAAGGCAAAACAGCTGCTCTCAGATTCATACTCGATTGGCGAATCGAGTAGCCGACTGCAGACCGCGTGATGCTCAGGCTTGGCGTGGGAAAAGCGTACTATTGATAGCGGTATCTGCTGATCAATCGCCCAGCAAAGAAAGCGATGCCACAGCATGGTGTAAAACTCCACTAAAAAGTGCTCTGGATCCCCCTCCCCCTCATAACAAGAGTGCTTTACTACCGCCAGGTTACCTTCGCGGCACAGTTCCACCGCCATGGACTGAGGCGGCAGGAAAGCAAAAATACGCTGGCCCCTGAGCAGTGCTTCCTGCAAAGTGCGACCATCAAGCATATAATCGCAAGCTAAGGCCCAAGTACCGCGACGCATCTTTTCTGGGCTGAGCCCAAAAAACTCATCCTCAGTGGTCTTCCAAAGTGCCCGCAGTAGCAGTGCGACCTCGTCTTCAACTCCGGCCTGTGAGTGGGTATTTTCCTCCAGTTTCTGCACTAAACGCTCACGCGCTAGCGGATCTGTCACCTCGTTTAATGTTCGGGCAATCAATTGGTCGATCACACGTAGATAGTGTGTTCTCTCTTCCTGCAATCCTGAGTCCTCAAAACTGGTGCCACAGCTTAGTGGCACCAAGTATATACTCCAGCTGGGACAGCTGCTGAAGTGCTAATGCAGCATTTGAGTGGCTAATCAGGCACTCACTTCCTCAAGGCTTGGGAAGTCAATATAGCCTTCGTCACCACCCCCGTAGACCAGTGCAGGGTCGCCCATGGGTGCCAACTCAGCATCGTTGGCAAAGCGCTCAACCAAATCTGGGTTACACATATAGGGTCGGGCAATGGAAATAGCAGCTACCTGAGGGTTGACAAGTGCTGCTTGTGCCCTCTGTTTATTGTAGCCCCCATTGAGGATCAACTGCCCTTTGTATAAAGGAAGTAAGTCCTCTGTACTGAAATCAGCCGGTGCCTCCGCAGTACTTTTGGACACTTCTGATTCGTTGATTTCCTCGACCAGTTCTAAGAAGGCCAAATTGCGACTATTAAGCTCGGACACAGCATGGAGATAGAGTGTTCTAGGGTCACTGTCGTGGCAATCCCAAGTAGAAGAGAATGGCGACAAACGTACACCCGTGCGTTCTGCGCCTATCTCAGCGATCACCGCATCGGTCACTTCCAGCAAGAAACGGCAGCGGTTAGCGACCGAGCCACCATACTCATCATCGCGTTGGTTGACCCCATCGCGCAAAAACTGATCGATCAGGTAGCCGTTAGCTGCGTGGATTTCCACTCCGTCAAAACCAGCCTCAATAGCATTGCGCGCGCCCAAGCGATACTGCTCGACAACGCCGGCTATCTCCTCCAAGTCAAGCGCCCGAGGCTGGGAAGTCGGCTGAAAGCCATCTGGCGTAAAGGTGCGAATGTCACCGCGCACCGCTGAGGATGAAACCGGCGCTTGGCCATTTTCCTGAAAACAGCTATGAGATACTCGCCCAGAGTGCCAAATTTGACAGACGATACGCCCCCCTGCTGCATGAACTGCATCGGTAACTGCTTTCCAACCTGCAACCTGCTCAGGCGTGTAGATCCCCGGGGTATTAATAGTCCCTGTCCCCTGAATCGACACTTGGGTTGCTTCAGTAATAATAAGACCAGCACTTGCCCGTTGAGCATAATAGGTCGCATTGGATGAGTTCGGTACGGTATTTGGTGTACGGGCGCGTGTCATCGGCCCCATGGCAATGCGGTTACTCAATTTAATCGAGCCTAAAGTGGTTGGGGAAAACAAAACATCAGACATGAAGAGTAGCTCCTTTTTTGGCCTGCCTGTAGCGCGGGCAACTAGGGGATGTTATATACAGTAAAAGTTTGGATTGGATTGATTCTATGCCTTTTGAACCTAGTGATATAGGCAAGGGGGGATCAGCTTGCCACTGGTTCAATCAGCGCGACCAAGAGCACACAGAGCCCACTAGGTTTTATTGTCGCTGGCTGGCACAGTCAAAAACAGCGGCCATGATATGGCCGAGCAGCCCTAAGAGCAAATACCAAGCCTTTGGATCAGCGTCAAAAGGTGAAGCTGCGGACAGTTAAGGGCAATTACAGAGCCTATCAAGCCTTGCGCCCCGCAAAAGCTAATAAAGCTAAGGTACTAAAGCCACCAAAACACCAAAAAAGCAGCAAAACGCTACCGAAGATTGAAGTGCTTTCAGTTTCTGCCAGGGGCAGCCAGGCAAGCACTGCGCAGATCACTAGTAAGAGCAGAGCTACAAGCACAGGACGAATAAAACTACCTTTAGCTGAAACTTCAAGCTGATCAGAAGTCGAACGGGGAATAACTCCACTAACACTTTTCACAACTACTTCACCTCTACATCAATACGTCTACTTAAGTTCTCATTCTGCTTTATGACAATAACTAGCATAGTTCAGAGTAGGTATTTTTGCCGAGACTAAAGGAAACTTGCGCCCCACCACTAAAGTGTCGCAAACGATCAGCCGCCCTGCCACTTAGGACTAGCGCTATATCGCCAAGCTTTAAGGCTCACCATTCTTCTTATCTGGGTCTTTATCACCGCCGGATATATACTTACGAGCAGCCGCAGAAAATACAAAAACTGCAAGCAAAAGCGTAATAAGCCCCACAGCGCCCAAAACGTACATGATAGGCTCCATCACAGCACCTTGTTTAGAGTTGGAGCAGGGCCCCTAGCTCAGAGGGTTCAGAGCAGTGTGTCCCGCATATCCAGCTTACAAGCAAGTTGCGCGCCAAAAATAAAACCCATTAATAAAACAAAGACTTACTAGACAACTATTGGTTTACAAAGGCTAGACAGCACTTCACTGTCAAAGATTCTGACAAGGGAGGGACAAACAAATAAAACGAAATTGCTGAGCTCGCAGCTGATTAGAAAAATCAAAACCTTAGAGCACTGCGGTTTTACTTTCTCAGCGCACACCTTCGCCGAACAGAACAATTTCGGTGGTACTGAGAATAATCATGAAGTCTAGAAAAAGGCTTTGGTTTTTAACGTAATACAATTCGTATTGCAGCTTCTTTCGGGCATCCTCTTCACTCGCCCCGTAGGGGTAGTGAAGCTGGGCCCAACCGGCAATCCCCGGCTTAACCAAATGGCGGCTGTTGTAGTAGGGAATTTTTTCAGCTAGTTCGGACACGAACTCTGGTCGCTCTGGTCGTGGGCCGACCAAGGACATTTCGCCATAGAGTATATTCAAGATTTGAGGCAGCTCATCAATCCTCAAACGTCTTATCACCGACCCGACCCGAGTCACTCGCTGATCATTTTTTTCCGCCCAACGAGCCTTACCATCACCCTCTGCATCCACGCTCATACTGCGCAATTTCAGAAGGTCGAACAGATCGCCATTCATACCCACTCGCTGCTGCCGATATAGCACCGGCGCGCCAAAGCCGTCTTCGATCCAGATCGCAACCACCGCCAAGAGCATCAGGGGCCAAGTCATCATTAGCAGCAACAGACTGGTCGTAATATCAAACAGTCGTTTGTTCAATAGTTTTTGGCTGCCGCGGCCAAAGCCATCGGAAAAAGCCAACCAACTAGGATCGATGAATTCGAGCATAATCCTACTCGATTCGCGCTCAAAGAAGCTAGCCAAGCCCTGAACCTGCACTCCTGCCATACGGCAGGCTAATAGATCCTCCACTGGCAGCACTTTTCGGCGGTCATCCACTGCTACAACTATCTGATCCACCTTTTTAGCTAAGACAAGATCCAGCAGCGACTGATCACTGTTTAAAACCTGCTCCCCCTCCACTTGTACCCTTTCTTCAGTTATGCGCACAAAACCAACAAAAGTGAAACCGCTGCGATCGCTCTTACGCCGCAACCAACTGAGTGCTGTAGCTGCCTTTTGGCCAGCACCTAGCACTAAGACTCTGGATTTAAGTTCCTCAATATTTATTAGCCGTTGAAAGCACCAACGGCTCAGCAAAATGAGGACAAAAGCGGTCAAAAGTATCTGTACAAAGGCGCCGCGCCACAAATGCAAGTTAGGCAGCAAATAAAACAACAATGACATGCCCAAAACACTAATGACAAAAGCACTCAACAGCCGCAATAAAATACCGGAGGGGCCGTCCCGTAGCTGAGGTTTATACAAGCCCATTGCTGTCATAGAGACGACAGTTACTAGGGAAAATACTAAAGCGCGTGGCCAGATAGCGCCTAGGTGGTCCGAAACCACGGCCTGCTGTTGAAAAAAGTAGAAATAAGTGCCCAAGTAAAACGCACAAAAACACAATAGTGTTTCAACTAGTACTAACAAATAGTGCGCTTTGTGTATGTAATGGTTAAATAGTTTTATCGTTCGCACTGGAGCCCCCTAAAACCACTTCGGTCTCAGTCTCACAAGACTCTCTCTGCTTGTTCAAACTAGCACCTGCTGTGGCGCAGGGTGACCGAGAAATAAGTGAGGGCTTGCACTGTAGCCATAAGCCCCCGACTGATACACCACCACCAAGTCCCCTGGCTGCGCTTTAGGCAAGATGACTTTACTAGCTAAGATATCTAGAGGGGTGCACAGAGGCCCCACTATTGTCACCTCTTCAAGCTCCTCACTCGCAAGGCGATTCCCTAAGCACACAGGGTAGTTCTTACGTATCACCTGACCAAAATTTCCTGACGCGGCCAAGTGATGATGAAGCCCTCCGTTTGTCACTAGATAGGTTGTTCCACGAGACTCTTTACGATCAATCACTTCAGCAACATAAATGCCGGCTTCCGCCACCAAATAGCGCCCTAGCTCCATAATTAATTCGGTCCCCGGCAAGGCACTTTTAGCTAATGCGATTAATTGATCTAAGTTTTCAGCAATCCTGTCCAGCTCCAGCGGAAGCTCCCCTGGGAAATAGGGAACCCCAAGCCCACCACCGATATTCAAAGTACGCAGCTTGCTAGGTGCGTACTCAGCCAAGTTTATGGCCAGCTCTAGGGTTTTGTTTTGAGATTCAATGATGGCCTCTGCCCGAAGATTCTGCGAGCCACTAAAAATATGAAAGCCCTGAAAGTCGAGCCCTATTTGTCCCAGCTCTTCAAGCATAGCTGGGACCCGCTCTTGATCGACTCCAAAGGGTTTTGGTCCCCCCCCCATCTGCATGCCCGAAGCCTTCAATTCAAAAGCGGGATTGACGCGAACCGCCACCTTTGGGTTGCAGCCGAGCTCTTCAGCAAGCACAGCCAGACGTCGCAGCTCGCCCTCGGACTCCAGGTTAATCACGACACCCGCCGCTGCAGCTCTTCGGAGCTCGGAATCTGACTTGCCCGGACCAGCAAAACTAATTCGCTCAGGAGCAAGACCACAATCCAGCGCAAGCTGCATCTCTCCTGCCGAGGCCACGTCCAAGCCGTCTGTCAGGCCAGCAAGACACTGGATCACTGCGGGCATAGGGTTAGCTTTCACCGCATAATGCAACTGCAGTGAGGCTGGCATTAGTTGACGAAAAGTGGCTACGCGAGCTTCCACTAGCGCCCGATCATAAGCGTAAAATGGCGTACTACCCACTCTTGCCGCCAGAGTGCTAAGGCTCAGATCACCCACTATTAACTCATTATCACGCTGTGAAAACTGCCTCATCTCAGCGTGACGTGGTGCCGACTTTACTGTCATTGGAGCTCCTGAAAATAACTGCTGTACTGAGCAGCTAAAGACTTGCGGTCCAACTTGCCATTTGGGTTAGCTGGCAGCTGCTCAAGTACAAGGATATCCAGTGGTACCATAAAATTAGGTAGCTCCTGCCGACAGTGTAGCTGTATAGCTTCTTTCATTTGAGATGACTCCCTGTTCGACTCGATGGTAACAAGCGCCAAAATGGCCTGGCCCAGTGCGGAGTGCGGAAGCCCCAAGGCAAGCGCTTGAACTACCCCGCCAACAGTATAGATCACCTCCTCTACTTCACTTGGGCTGACACGGTAGCCAGAGGTTTTGATCATGTCATCTTTGCGGCTGACGAAATATAGATAACCCTCACTATCTTTGCGTACTTGATCCCCAGACCATACCGCCAGTTCAGCTGTACATAATTCAGCAGGCTGTCCCGGTGACGGCCGAAAACGCAAGGCCGTAGTCTCTGGGTCATTCCAATAGCCTAAAGAAACCAAGGCACCCCGATGAACCAATTCCCCCACCTCGCCCGGGGCACACTCCTCGCCATCGGCATTAACGACCATGATCTGGGCATTGGGTATGGCCTTACCGATGGAGTCCGGTCGGATTGCCACTTGTTCAGGCGGCAGGTAGGTCGAGCGAAATGCCTCTGTCAGCCCATACATAAGGAAGATGCGGCAGGCAGGCAAGTGCTTCGCAAGAGCTTTCGTTGTTGCCGTGGGCATAGCCCCGCCCGTGTTAGTAATATAGCGCAGTGGACGCGAAGCATCCGCTGGCCAATCTAAGTTGGCTAAATGATTCCAAATCACTGGGACAGCAGCTAAGCCCGTGATTTCGTATTTAGCCAGTGCACGCAATACGTCTCTGGGCAGCAAGTAGTCCATTAGCACTGCCGTCCCGCCCACCAGGAACATCGTGCTAAGCTGGCTGAAACCAGCATCAAAGCTTAAGGGTAACAGAGCTAAAACGCGATCATCTGGGCTATTTTCAAGGTAGTTCGAAACACTTTCCGCCCCTACAATCAGATTCCTATGGGATAGCACGACCCCTTTAGGCGCACCAGTGCTACCAGAGGTATAGAATATGGCCGCTATGTCTGCATCAATAGCCTGCTGGTAAGCTACGTCACAATAACTATCAAGAAACTTTGACCAGAGCATGACTGGAATGGGATAGGCTTCGCAGTCTTCGGCTGACATTTCATCAACCACAATGCTCAACTTGAGGTCGGGGCAGCTTGCCAACAGGGCTTGAAGAGACGCCAAACGCTGCCTTGAGGTCACTAACACACGAACCTTGCAGTGCTGCAAGATATAGAGCAGTTGTTTAGGCTTAAGTAGCGGATTTACTGGCACGAATGTCGCAGTAGCAGCAGAGCTACCAAATATAGCGACCACCGCTTCAAGTTGCTTAGGGAGCCAGATGGCAACACGCTCACCAGCACTGAGTCCCTTGCGCCTCAATCCCGCTGCAAATGCTAAGCACTCAGTCCAAAGTGTTTGGTAGTCGAGGGCTTGGTCACGATACAGCAAAGCAATATGCTGCGGTCTCTGTTGCGCCTGCTTCTCAATCAGTTGATGTAACAAATACGCCATCTTCTACCGCACTCATATTCATTGAAGCCAAAGCTTACAGTAACAAACAAAACACTTAAGCAATATATAAGTACCGTAAAGCTAGAGTGCGGGAGTGCTCGACTAGTCTAAACTGTGAACCAGGCACGGTCTCTAAGCCAAAATCTCGGTAAAGTTACAAAAACCGGAGGTGTATAGCTTCAGTGATCAGCAAATCGGATGTTGCACGCTGGCGTCGACGAAGCGCCTTCAAACCTGCGCCTGTGCCGGTCACTTACTTTATTCTCGGCTGGGCGACTCTGTCCCTATCGCTAGCGCCATTTCTCCACTTCCCATTACTTGGAGCATTGCCCTATCTGCTTGCAGTGCTTTATCTCGCAATACTCTACTTTTTACCCAGGGCCTGGCTGTATGTACTTCCTCTAGCTACGGTACTTTTAGACTTTTCCACCATAACTGGTCGGCCCTTATTCAACCTATATGACTTAGTCTTTTTGCTGACTATATCGGGCGGTTTGATGTTTAACCGCTATAAGATTGGCGTTTTAGCACCGAGCACCGCAATCGTTGCGATTGAAATATACCTTCTGGTGGTATTGCTAAGTGTTGGCCTTTGGCACAACTTGCTTTCGCCACCAGGCGCACTCTTAAGTCCAGCCTTAGAGAGTCAGGATTATGGCTATACAGTGCTCAAAGCGCTGATTTGGGGAATTCTGTTACTCCCCATGTACGGGCACGCGATACAACGAAATAAAATAAAGACTACCCGTGACTTAGTGCTAGGGATGTTGGCCGCGGCTCTTGCCATCTGTCTTCTTGTGGGCTGGGAGCACCTTGCCCTTGCCGGAACCCTAGGTGGCAAAGATGTCGTTGATAACTACCATCCCTCTGCCTACCTTTCAGACACGGGGGTACATGCGGCCACACTGAACACCCTCTGCCTGCTATTCGCGCCTTTTCTCCTGTACGCAATAAATCATTTTAAAGTGCGAGTTAAGCTACTCGCAGGAATTGCTTTAATCGGCCTTATACTGGTGTTAATTAGCACTCAGCTCTATGTCTCGCTTTGGGCTTTATGCGTTCTAAGCTTGCTGTACTTCAGCCTTGAGTATTACTTATTAATACGCAAAAACAATACAAACAGCCTAGTGAAGCACAAGAAATGGGCCGCCCTTAGCATAGCCCTAAGTCTTTTCGCTTTCGCAGTGCTCGGCGAACAAGGGCTTAAACTTTTAGAGGAAGGGACAGAGGCTAAACAGTATGGAGAGTCAAAGCTCATTCGGTGGTTAATAGGGGATTTGGCGGGCAAGGATCGCCAAGAACAACAGCGCGGTATGGAAGATATTCGTATAACTGATGGCTCAAACGGCAGCTTGTTAATGCTATCACCCTCCCCAAGCCCTAGACCAAAGCTACTACTGGGCCAGAAAATCCAACTAAAATATACTCACGATTACTCCCTAATCGTACGCGCACGCTCTAACGGGCCGGCGAGTCTCGATATTCGTATTTGTGAAACCACTACAACATTATCCCCTAAGCTATTAGCACAGTGTGCAAAAACCAGTCTAGCTTACGAGGCTCCTTACGGAGAATTTCGAAAGCTAAAAGTCGAGCTTGAGCTGCCACAAAAAGCTAGAGGGAACTTACGACCACATTTACCGATAGTCTTGCTGCTCCACAATCCAAGCCCCGAAGCTACCATCGAAGTTGACTCTATTGCTGTAAGCCACAGTGAAATCAATAAGGTACGCAATAGCTCATTCTCCAACGGTCTTGATCACTGGCTGCACTATTACTCTAAAGATCGCGCAGCTAGCGATAATACGGCTAATCTTTTCGTCAATTTAGCCCAACAATCAGGAATGCTGGCAGTGCTCTTACTTGCTTACCTTGTGGCTCAGCTACTCATAAACTCTCTTAATGAGCATGACAGGGACTCCTTACTACCTGTTTATATTGCTGCCGTTAGTGGGGTCTGCCTGCTTGGCTTTAGTACCAATAGCCTTCTTTCGCCAAGAGCTGCCTGGCTATTTTACTTTTTATTATTTGCAGGGCTGACACAACTAAAAGCGAAAACTCAGGTAGAAAGATGAAGCTCAGAGGGTGTTTAGACTCATGCTAGTGAAGCAGGAAGGGCAAAACCTATAAGATCAGAGAGGGCTAAAACTAATAGTAAACACTGCTTGCAATTGATTGAATATGTTGTTGAATGGTATAGCTGCAGATAGCCAAAATCACAATTATTAGTGCGCTTTCAAGGCACAGTAGGCTAGGTAATTAGAATGTATATTACGACCTATAACAGACTCGCAGTGATAGTTCTGCTATGCCTTACCCCGGCTTACGCGGCAGCTGCAAACAAAGTTGCGCCCTGGGTCGGTGAAACACTGCAGGGAGCACCCTGCAGAGGCTCAGATATGAATTATGGCCCCTTCGACTACCTGCAACGAAACCTACTGCCCAAGCAGTTACGCATTGTTGAAAAACACCATTTCACCCCTGCAATGGAGCAGCTCATCGCCGGTAGCAGTACAGTTCCGAACATTCGCTATACACTGAGGGCATGGCCCAATCACCACCGAGCCCTCTACGCAATGATCCGTGCCCAGGGGCTAACAGACAGAGATATTGGTCAACACAAAGGCACACCCGTTGAGTGCTTCCTGCAAAGAGCCATCAACTTTAGCCCCAATGATAGCAGTGCAAAAATGCTCTATGGGATATTTCTACAGAGCAAAGGAAAACATGATGCGGCCTTAAAGTATTACCTTGCGGCAGAGAAAATAGACCCGAACAACCTCCAAATAAAATATAACCTTGGCTTATTACTGGTCGACCGTAGAGAATACACTGAGGCCAGCCGCTATGCCCAAGAAGTGTACGATAAAGGCTTTCCCATGCCAGGACTGCGCAACAAACTACGCAGCACAGGCCACTGGCCGGAGGACTCAAGAGGACTGAAGCAGCAGGAGTGATCAAGGCGCGATACGCCCAAAAGAAGATCTTGGCTAAAAGCAAGTCAACCCAACTACCTGCGACTCAACACTCAAATACCCGATGATATTCACTACCCGAAAGGCCATAGCTTTTAGCGTTGCTGCCAGATATATCAGCTTACTAGTCCAGTTCGCCGCGATGATGGTGCTGGCTAGATTGCTGACGCCTGAAGATATCGGTATTTATAGTGCTGGCTTTTCGATCGTTGCACTCGCGCACCTATTTCGCGACTTCGGCTTAAACCAATACCTAATCCAAGAACGGAACCTGAGTCGAGAAAGCATCGTTACGGCATTTACCCTTACGCTGCTGATTTCCTGGAGCCTGGGAATAGTAGTTTATTTAAGCGGTGGAATGGCCGCTCGCTTCTTTGGCGAAGAAGATATCCAAGGGCTCGTCCAGCTACTATCGATCAACTTTTTTATAATCCCCATTGGCTCAATCACCTTAGCTTTATTGCGCAAAGCCTTAAAATTTCAAATCACATCATCGATTGCTGTAATAGCATCAGCTTGTGGCGTCGCTGTATCCATAGTAACGGCACTTGATGGCGCACGTTACTTCTGCCTAGCTTATGGTGCAGTCACGGAAAGTGCCGCCATGGTACTACTCTCCCAGCTTTACCGACCTAAAGATGCGCGCTTAGGGCTGAGCTTATATGGCGCCAAAAAAATACTGAAATTTGGCTCTATTGTTGGAGTTGGCAATATCGTCCACCGACTATCAATCTCTGGCTCTGATGCACTAATTGCCAAGTTTCTAGGTATGAGCGCCTTGGGTTTTTACTCCCGCGCTTTTGGCACTTACTCACTATTTGACCAACTATTCACCAGTAGCATCAGCAGCACAATTTTACCCTTATTCTCACGCGAAAATGACAATATCACTGCCATGCGAAACAATTATCTTAAGGCTTTAAGTTATTCGCTTATATTCGCCTGGCCATTTTTTGCCATCCTTTATCTATTTACTAGTGAAATAATGCTAGTGCTGTATGGGCCTCAATGGGGAGAGGCTGTAGTACTAGTTAAAATCCTTTGTGTAGCGGGCTTTTTGGTTCCTCCCATATTGTTCAGTGATAACTTGTTTATTGCCTTGGGTCGCCCTGATATCACTTTAAAAATCAGAATGGTCGCGAACTTAGCAAAGCTAGGGATGGTAGCTATAGCCTGTCAATTCAGTTTAAAAGCCGTCTGTATCGCAATAGTAATCTTCTTTTTACTAAAACTACTGCTCTCTATCAGTTACTTATGGAGCAGCTTAGCACTACGTTTTAAACCATTATTAAAGGTTTTCTGTCAGACTCTACCTTGCCTAATCCTCTCCATTATCCCGGTAGTTCTAGCTGATTACTGGGCTGCTGCATGGCTAGAAAAAAACGAACTTCTGCATATAAGCATAATTGTCTGCATTGCAGCCATTGGATGGCTGAGTGGCTTACTGCTCAGCAAGCACCCTTTCACCGCAGAGTTGTTTGCAATAAGCAGTAAACTTTCTGGAATGCGAGCGAAATGAACAACAACCCACTCTCTAAATGGCATGCAGCCATAAAGTATCACCCTATAGTCACGCGACTAGCAAATTTATACTACAGACTCGGCAACCGAAAATTAGAGAGCGTGATATTTGTAGCTACAACAGGTCGCAGTGGCACCCTGACTTTAGTCGACATCTTTAGCCAGATCCCTGATTGCTTGGCAGTACATGAACCCTATCCAGTCATGAACGGCTCTATCCTTCACGATGCCAACTATGGACGTAAGGATACTGTGACGCGATTTTACAAGGAACGAAAATCAGTCAATATTCGCCGGGCTGCTTCGGGCGCTCGATACTATCTTGAAGCCAATCATTTGTTTATAAAAACCTTTGTTGAGCAAACCTCACAAGACTTTGGCGATCGCCTGCGTATTATTCACCTAGTACGAAACCCGATGGCAGTGGCAAGTTCAATTTACTGCTTGCATGATGAACCCGGAACCGAGGCTGGCAACCGTTGGTGGCTTGATTATCGAGCACCGTCGAACCTCATCAACATAGCTGAATTATTGGAAAACTCCCCTAGGTTTTCCAATCCCTACTTTAAGTGTCTCTGGTATTGGTTTGAGCTAGAAGCGCGAACGGCCTATTGGAAAAAACATTTGCCACAGACACCAGTCGTTACTTTCTATACAGAGGACTTTTCATCTGCGACTGAACTTAAGAGACTGTTTAGCGAGTTAGGCATTGTAGTCAAGGGTATAGACCCCGAAAGCCTTACACAGCTCCACAGTCATCAACGAAGTCACCAGAAACAAAGACAGCCTCTGCCTGCAGATCTGCAGCTAGAAATGCTGAATACTTTCATTACTGAAATGACAGGGCGTTCCTATGCCCTGCCAGAGAGCTTGTCTCGCTATGTCGAACTCTGAAACCCAGCCGCAACGCGTATTAGTCCTTGATGCTGACACACTGCCGGCCCTAGCAATCGTGCGCTCTCTCGGAAAACTCGGACTCCATGTCCAAGCTGCGTCTCATACTGAAAAACCTATCACTAGCTATTCACGATATGCCGCCGAGTCCTTGCAGTACCCATCGCCACTGACTCAAGAACCTGATTTTTTAGAGTGGGTCTCTGCCCAGATTGCTTCCAGCTCAGCGCCAGTAATGGTAGTACCCGCGACCGAGCGCACTATGGTCCCACTATCAAGGCACTTTCAATCACCTGGGCAGCGTCAGTTTTTTGCAATGCCGGCACACAGAGCATTGGAGCAAGTGCTCGATAAATCACAAACCTCTAAACTCGCACAATCTTGTGATATTCCTCAACCGCGCAGCTGGACGCTACACAAGATTGAGGATCTCGAGCGACTCCTGCCTCAGCTGGTATTCCCGCTAGTGGTCAAACCCGCTCGTTCAATCCCAGAAGGCGAACAGCGCCAGCCATTGACCGTTAAATATGCCCACTCCGCTGTAGGGCTCAGGAACATAGTCAACACTATGCTCAAACATACTCACTTAATTTTACAGGAGTATTTTCGCGGTGAGGGAGTCGGTGTTGAGGTTCTTGCTAGAAATGGTGTCGTTGAGTATGCCTTTCAGCATCGTCGGCTGCACGAAGTCCCACTGAGCGGGGGCGGCAGCAGCTTGCGAATCAGTGAAGATATCCACCCACCATTGCTAAAGGCCAGCAAAACACTCATGGCAAAACTAAACTGGAATGGCGTAGCAATGGTCGAGTTCAAGCAGAATCCGGACTCTGGGGAGTTTATTCTGGTTGAGATAAACGGGCGGTTCTGGGGCTCACTACCGCTTGCTACAGCGGCCGGAGCAGACTTCCCCCGCCTACTCTGGGCTTTGCACCATAAGCTGCCACTGCCTGAGTTAGCTCAATACAAACGTGCCTTGCGCTGCCGCAAACTTTCCAGTGACTTACACTGGCTAGAAGCTGTACTGCGACAAGAGGGTGATACCCGACTAGTCCCTATTCCTTCCCGTAGGCAGGCAATACAGGAAACCCTAGGGATGTTATTACCAAAAGAGCGCTTTGACGCTCAGAGCTTCAGTGATCCGCTTCCGGGGATCGTAGATATTGGCCGTATTCTTGCTAACTATAGAAAACGACTCAGTAGTGCCTTAATCGACAAGAGGCACCAGTGGCGCATTACTCGCGCTAGCAATGAAAAAAAAGTTGCGCAACACTTAGTGAATGCTCGGCGCTTGCTCTTTGTCTGCTACGGCAATATCAATCGCAGTGCAGTAGCGCAAGCCTTGTGTGAGCAATTACCAAACTACAACCTCAGGCCAGAATGCAGATCTGCAGGTTTCCACTCTGAACCAGGTCGGCCGGCCGATGATCGAATGGTGGCATTGGCTGCAGCAGACAATATCAAGCTAGACAACTCTTTGTCCTCAGTATTGACCCCCGAGTTAATCGAGTGGGCTGACCTTGTATTAGTGATGGAGTGTAGCCAGGTACAACAGGTTTACTCGATAAGCAGCGCTACACCGGTAGTATTACTTGGTGGTACCAAGCATGCACGATGTCGCGCGCGCGAGATTCCTGACCCTTACAACCAATCGAAGGAGATCTATAGCGCTGTATATAATCAGATTAAGCACTGCGTCGAGTCTCTGCTTGTAACCTGGAACAGCTCGAAATCTCCAGTCAGTAAAACGAGTGCTTAAGCTTGCGCTGCCTTGGGCTTGTTCTACTCATTGCTCTAGCAGCTGTCGCTATGTTTAAAGTGATGGAAAGCACATTACACAAGACAACTATCGAATATAAACACAGTCCTCAAGGCACTCTTGTACTCGATATCTACTCACGAAAACCAGAGGCTCAACAGCGCCGCCCGGCGATACTTTACCTCTTCGGTGGCGGCTGGCTTAGCGGCCACAGGGAGCAATTCCAGACTCAAGCTGAATATTTTGCAGATCAAGGAATGGTGAGCATACTAGTTGATTATCGTGTATTTAGCAGACACCAAACCACCCCCCTTGACGCTTTGGATGACGCCCAGGATGCTTTCGATTGGGTCAGCCATCATGCGACAAAGCTCAGCATAGACCCCAATAAGATCATTATCGCTGGCGGCTCCTCCGGTGGTCACTTAGCACTCTGTAGCGCTTTAAACTGCAATGGCAGGGGACTCTCTACCAAGCCAGTGGCGCTGATCTTATACAACCCAGTAACTGACTTGAGAGCTGCTAGTCCCGAGCTAGGTTTCTCAGAGGGTGAGCTAGCTCTATTAGCAAACATGACAAGAGAGGAAATACACCAGTTTTCACCAGCTACACAGCCTTGCAAAAAGCTCCCACCAACATTAATTATCTATGGCATGGAGGACCCTTTGTTAGCTCAAGCTGAACAAGGTTTATGTGCCAAAACCTCAGAGCACACTCCAGCAATGCAAATCATGCGCTGGCCAGGGGTCGGTCATGGCTTCTTCAATAAGGAACCCTGGTTGCATGAAACTACAAAGGCAACTGAACAGTTCTTGCTTAAACTCCAGGTACTGCCAACTTCTACTGATACTTCCACTTTACCAAGGAGCTCTAACAAATGATCGACAGCGCCCTCCGACACTCACATCTTTTTATTGCCGGAACCCACCGCAGCGGCACCTCGCTTATCCACGAAATACTGCGTGAACACCCGGCAATTAGTGGCTTTCGGGATACACCCGCTTATATGGAAGATGAGGGCCAATTTTTACAGTCTGTATATCCACGCGGGGAAGAGTTTGGTGGGCCTGGGCGATTTGCCTTTGAAAGCTCAGCACACATGACAGAAACACACCCTCTAGTTTCCGCTGACAATGCCCAGCGCCTCTTTGGTGAGTGGAGTCAATACTGGGATCTGAGAAAGCCTATTTTAGTTGAAAAGTCCCCGCCAAACATCATTCGCACTCGCTTTCTTCAAGCCTTATTTCCAAACTCACACTTTCTGATCATTCTTCGCCATCCTGTAGCTGTAGCTTATGCCACACAAAAATGGAGTAAAACATCGATCAACTCGCTGATTGACCATACCTTAAGGGCTTATGAAATATTTTTTGAGGATCGATCGTATTTGGCTAATTGCCACCTAGTCTATTACGAAGATTTTGTAGAAAGACCACAAGAGATTGTTGACCAAATCTTCGAGTTTCTAGGCTTGGAAAAACAAAACTTAGATCGTGAAATATCCCCACTTGTTAATCAGCGTTACTTCGAGTCTTGGCGCAATGATCGTCGAAAATTCTGGCGCCCAGTGCCCAGGCGTGTTTCTCCTGAGCTAGAGCTATGCGCCAATAGAGTGGGTTACAGCTTAAAAGGAGAGTGCAAACTGCCTGAGACAGCACACTTGGAATAACCATGTCTAACAAGCGCCGCTAACTCACTTGCTGTGCAAGATTTCTAGCCTCTCTAGGAGTATCCGATTAACCTGTTGACGATCTGCAGAGCTAGAAAAGGCCTGATCTGCCTCCGGTAAATCAATACGCTGAATCATCTTTTTTGACAATTCATGAGCCCAAGCTTTATCCCGATGCAGGAGCTCATCAAACTCTCGGCTGACTATGCTGCGGCCGCTCATTAGCAACAACAACTCGCCGTCAAATTCACATAGGCCATGCAACATGCGGTCGATAAAATGTCGCTTCTCAGTAACTGAGCTAGCAGACTGCCCAAGACCTAGGCGCGTTTGAGAGCGACGCAGCAGGCTAGTTAGTGCTCCACGAGCATAGCCCAGCAAGTCATACTCCATACGAAGTAGCTTAAGCCAAAATGACTTTTCTTTTAGACGTTGCAGATAATGCTGTCGTACTACTACCGCCTGTGTTTCACGAGTACTGACCCAGGGGTTACCGATCACTAGACTGTCAACCAAAGGCAAAGCATGAGCGTGTATCATAATCCCCGAAGCGGCATCACAGCCCCCCCAGAGGACGATATGTTCCAGCTCAGGAACTGCCCTTCTAAACCTATCTACAGCACTAGCTAAATCATCCCCAATCTCTTCAAAGCCCAAAAACTCGCCACTGCTATCGCCCATCCCACGATAGTCAAAGCGCATCACAGCAAAGCCTTTGGCAGCAAGTTCTCGCGCCATCTTAACTAACCCGCGTCCAACACCTGCGCGATATTGAGGCCCACCGGCAACAACGGTAAGCACTCCGATTCGGCTTGGTATTGGCGCATGATGTATCACACCAATCAGCTGCTCTTGGCAGCATTCAAAAACGACGGGCTCGACCTTTGCTGCCTTTATATTCATGAGTAGATATCGCCCATCAACTTGAATATTTCGAAGTTCTCATCCCGTTCATTTAACTGCCAAATTGCCGGCCCACAGAAAGGCTGGGCATTCACTGAGTGCCCAGCAACCTTCAATTTATCTAGCAATTTTGCCGTTGGAATAGGAAAAGGCCGACTCTGCTCACTAACATGCTCTAACCATGTCACAGGGATCTGTGTGCTAGCCGGATTGGGAGTAATTTCAAGTGATTGAAGCTCAACCATCAGCTCACCACCGAGGGGGTAACCAGCAATTTCAACAGCTTGGCCGGCTAGCCACTGAGCTTTTATCTGATCACTGCTTTCAGCTGCCCTCTCACGTCCAAGGCCTGCAGCGATTCTCTGTCTAATCAGTTGACGCACGAAATTCTGGCCGGATAAGACTGGCTGCCATAACAATAACTGGTCAACCTTCGCAGGGTGCCGAACAGTATAATGCCAAGCTAAAAGTGCTCCGCTGCGCAGCCCCCATAATATCACCGGCTGCTGAAAAGCATCTTCAACAGTAGTGACTGCCAGAGCCATATCGTCAAACCAGCTTGCTAGGCTTGAATTTATTAACTCCCCATCACTGTCACCTGTACCACGAAAGTCGAATAAGGTGCAGCCGTAACCACGCTGAGCGAGCTGCCTTGACTGGCCAGCCACCCATGATCGACAGCGGTTCATTTCCTCGGCAAAGGGAGGCACATAAACAAATTGGGCTTTTGCTGCGCTTTCTGGCTGAAAAGACAGAGTAAAAATTTGCTGCCCAGTCGCCCCGATGAATTGGGCTGAAGTTTTCAATGCGCTATGCCGCTCAAGACATTTTGGCTTCGATAAAATCTGCCAATGAACCTACAGATTCAAATATTTCTCCCGAAATTTCGTCATCGTAGATTTCACAGCCAGTCTCATCTTCAATAGAAGCAAGAATTGAGGTAATCGTCAGGGAATTGAACTCAGGTATGGCTCCGAGTAAGGCTGTATCCCGCTGGAAGCTTGAAACGGCATCTAGCTGCAGATTTGTCTGCAGTATATGCCGAGTTAAAGTCAATGCATCCATATTTAAGGTATCCAAGTTAGAAAGTTATTAGATGCTTTTGCATATAGCTTAAAAACAACTGCACTAAATCGGTTTTAAAAGCTTCTCTGCACAACATAGCGAGCCCTCAACATTAAAAGTCGCCCGCCCAAGTAAATAGTATATGCGAACCATCGCAAGGACATGCCATAGACCAAAGCTTCCTTCGCACTCACATAAGCAGGCCCAAACTCACCATTATCTACCAACAAATGGCTTAACCGCTTACAAGTGACAAGCAAGTGTTGACGGCATTTGTTGCGCACCACAGTTTTTTCGGCCGCCACATAATTACACGACAAGAGGTGGCGACGTATTTGCAAACGCTGAACACGGCTTAGGGATAGAGATGCACTCTCCCCTGATGATGCATCAGGTATATGATGCTGAGCAACAAACTCGGGCAGGTGTAAAATAACCTGAGCTTGGTCTACACAGCGCAGATAAAAATCCAAATCTTCTTCGTAGCGTAGATACTCATTAAAGCCGCCTAAGTCTACAAAGAACTCTCGTCGCACAAGGGTCGTGTTCAGGTGATTAAAGCCTTGGTAAGCCATCAGATCTTCAGCAAAGATGCGATAGCAGCCATCTTTGAATTCCCGCCCTTGTTGTTGCAGCTGCTTAGCTAAGCCATGAAGCCACAGTGGCTGCTCTAGCCCGCCACCTTCAGGAACCGCCATTTGGTTGGCGTATAACAGGTCGATCTCTGCTTGCTCACCAATCACCTGATAGGCTTTAGATAAAAAGCCCTGATCTGTCCACAAATCATCATCATCTAAAAATGCAAGGTACTGACCAGAACTACACCAGCTCCCAACATTTCGAGCATATGCTGGACCGCGACCTCGCGGATAACAACCAAGGCGCAGGTAGCGTATTTCTATGTCTGTCTGCTGAGATAAACTCTCCAGTGAATGGGCAATTAGCTCAGTGACTTCCTGCTCGGAGCCGTCATCAACAACAAGCAGTTCAAAACTTCTCATGGTCTGGGCTAGAACAGACTCTACTGCGCGCAGCAAATCTTTCGGCCGGTTTCGTGTAGCTATAACCACACTATAAACTGGGGTTGTCATGCTGGCCGATGCTCAAATGGGGGTAACATTTATTATCAATTCCAGTTAGCAAGGCTAAGCACAGTATTTAGGGTCCTGTCGGGCATTGCAAATGCGTTTCTTAGCATCCTAGCTAGATAAGATAGGTTTTTAGACCACCGGACCAGTTTACACCTAAAAAGACCCCGAGGAAGCCATGCAAAATAGCGAAATCCTTGCCATCAATCACCAAAAAATAGACTACACTACTAATGTTGCTCCTATGGCTCGCAACCGCGCGCCTGAACCCAGCGACTTCGAGATATAAGCTGTCATATGTGTGACCTCCTAAGCTTCCCCACCTGTCTGAGATGGCTACTGTATTTTGGGCTAATCATCCCAAGCGGGCTTGTCTACGCTCAAAGCAACACTGTCGACTACACAAATGTGAGCGCAGAGGTTTGGGCGGAGTTTATCCGCATAAAACGTGGACAAATCGAGCCCCTCTCCGAATCTGCGACCATAAACTCCCGGCAAGATACTAGCTCTCGGCTAAACTCATTTTTACAGAATCAACAGCGGACTGGGCCATTCACAGCAGCGCCTGAATCACAGTCTAGTGCGCAATTTAACAATACTGGCCAAACATCACAGGACATCATCTACACTCGCGTCCCCAGAACGCATGGCAGTCACGAGGTCACACTAAAAGATGGCAGTACTTACACCCTTGCCAGCCCTGATATCTGGGATCGCCTGCCAGACACAAGGCATGTCTTTGATGGTTTTAACGCCCCGGGGCAACTCATTCTCCACAGGGCAGACGGCACAGAAAAAATCCTTTTCGACTGTTTTAAACTTAAACAGCCCTGTGTCCCTCTTGACCCAGCTGTGTCTCTTGATGGACAAAAAGTTCTATTTTCTGTTTATAGCTCAAACAAGCTCGTCCAGGCTAAATGGTCAGGCACCACCCTGCCCAATAAACGCCTTGGAAAGGCCACAAGCGCACGATTACATGTTGTCGATCTGTCCAGCGGGAGCGTAAGTGCATTAGCTCACACACCAGGCACGATGGATATCAGTCCAGCTTGGTTGCCCGATGGACGGATTATGTTTGCTTCTGATCGGCAAGGTGGCCGAGAGCCATTTCTAGATCGTATTAGCCCCAACAACCGTCCTGACCCACAGCTCTATATTGCTGATGCTGATGCTACAAGTGCGGTAAATATCACTCCACATGAAGTCAGCTCAGCGATGCATCCATACGTCCTGCGCAGCGGGCGAATTGTCTACGGTTCGCAATGGCTCAGCCATAACTTGGCTTATATCCACACCAACGGGGGCATTAACTGGCCGGGCACTCAAGATAACATGTGGGTCGTTATGGATATTGACTCTCGAGGTGGTGATATGAACGCCTTGTTAGGTGCACATCGTACGAGCTTAAAAACCTCAACGGGCCGCAGGAAAACCATGAAAGCCCTACATTTTTTAGGCCAGCGAGCTAACGGTGATATCTGTGTCGCTAACTACTATCGCGGCAACAACTTGGGGCTCGGTGACGTGCTATGCTGGCCCCCTGAGCCCAATGGCATCGAAGGGCAGCTACCACGCTTTCTACCAAGAAATATCTACAATGTTGCAGATTGGTCTGTATCCAATGATCAGGCATCTAGGCGCGTGAATGGCATATACCAAGGTAAAATTGGCTATCCGGAAGGCGCTGACAACAATCAACTATTACTAACCTTGGGACGAGGCTACTGCACCCAGGTGTCAGGTAGTCTAAAGAGCTTCCAGGAGGACGTTGCTGAGCAACCCAATAAGCTGGCCTGCGATACGGGGATCTACTTAACTACTCAAATTCCCTCCAAATCGATCGACGATTTAGCCAAAGTGGTCGACAGAGCCGAGTGGCATGAGTTTGGGGCTAGGGTCATAGCCCCTAGACAGGTCGAACAACCGCCGGTTTTAGACACATCAGACGGCTCTTGCCAGCTCGCCAGCAGCAATGCTGCAGACTCAGAAACTGCGCCTTACAAAGCTTATAGGTTCAATCATAATTATGCGGTATCAGCCAATAACGGCGGCGAAATTGACGGCCTAGCACAGAGTGAACTTGCTGGAATTCGCTTTTGGGAAGTGTTGCCTAACAGCCCCACTAAAACCTTCACCAACATAAGCGGCAACCGTTTGCGAGACTTGGGCTTAGTGCCCCTACTTGCCGACAAATCGTTCAAGGTCGCCCTACCCTGCGACACAGCTTTCATCATGGCAGGTATCGATGCTAAAGGAAGAGTTATCAAGCGCGATCAAGTCCCACAATCACTCCGCCCAGGTGAAAAGCGTGTATGCAGCGGCTGTCACCTGCACTCCCGTAAAGGTCGGCATTATGAGAAGTCGCTCGCTTTCGGCTCAGAGGCCATACCATTATTAACTGCACGCCCGGTACCAACTTATGAGCGCTATATAAAGCCTATTTTTGAGCGCCACTGTATTACTTGTCACGTCAGCGATGTGCCCTTAATGGACTATGACAAGCTTGTTTGGGATCCCTTCCAAGCAAGCATCCCTGAAGATCGCAGAATCCAAGTCAGTAACTCCAACAACCCAAGACGAAAGTACGGCTTACAGCGCCCCTATACCAGTAAATACATAAATAGCATGTTCGCACGCGAGAGCTTGCTGTACTGGAAAGCTGCAAACCAACGCAGCGATGGCAGAACTGACCAAACCTACGCCAACGACATTGACTTCGGTCCCTCGCACCCGACCGACATCACAGAGGATGAGCTGAGAATTCTAGCCCACTGGATTGACTCTGGCGCCACGCGAATAAAGCCAAAAGATTGAATCATGGCCACTTAAGTATTCGGTAGAGGGGCGAGTGTTTGGACTCAGTATCTACCTGACAAAGCAAATAGATCACAATCGCTGGCGCTACCAAGACTCAGGCAAGTAATCTATCGGACGCTATGAAATGCTAAGCATTGCTTATGTCTAACAACTTGTGCTTCAGCTCCTAAAAAGCCACACTTAATATTCAAGTTTTCGCTAGTAAGTGACTTGTCGCCATAATGGATTAGAGGGAAATGGACATTCAAGCTGATCAGGCTGCCCCAGCCATGCAAGAAAAAAAAAGGCCCCAACCAGGCTTTGTTGCCACGCTCTCATTTACAGTAAGTGCGCCATCAGAGGCAGTGAAAACAACAGTCTGGCCGCACCATAGCTCGAAGGATTCTGGCTCAGTCAGCTCATCGGATATTTTCTACGACGACGCTGACCATCACTTCAGCATTGCTGCATGTGGTAGTTTTCTATGGCAAAGCGAGAATCTAGCCCAAGTCGCCAAGCAGTCGGGGGTTGGCGCAGCTCTGGCCGAAGCCTATCGAACTGAAGGCCTGGGGATGGTAGGCAGTCTACGCGGCTCATTTGCACTAGTGCTGGTAGATTTTCAACAGCAACGCATTCTCGCCGCGACCGACCGCTTTGGCACTATACCAGTGTTTTATCGCAGTGACGGGCAGCGTGTTTTTGTAGCTACCGACCTACAAGATATAGCGCCGGAAGGTGCAGAAGTTGAGGTCTCGCCTCAAGCGATCTTCGACTACTGCTACTTTCATGTGGTTCCTGCTCCCCTTTCAATCATACCCGAAACTAGCAAGTTGCCAGCTGCCCACCAGTTGCTGTGGGCAAATGGCGCAAGGCAAGTCAGCCCCTATTGGACTCCCGACTTTAATCGCAAGCTATCCCCAGAAGCCACGGCAAACAAACAGCATGAACTGCAAGACCTCCTGCGCAACTCAGTACAACGCTGCTTAGTAGCTGCTGAAAAGCCAGGCGCCTTCCTAAGTGGTGGATTGGACTCATCCACTGTCGTGGGCATGATGGCCGAAAACGGTAGCGAGGGCCAAGCCTACACCATCGGTTTTGACGCCGATGGTTATGATGAAATGCCCTACGCGCGACTAGCGGCCGAGCATTTTGGTGTAAAGCTCAATGAGTACTACCTGACTCCTGAGGATATCGTCGACTCTTTGCCATTACTCGCTCGCAACACACAAGAGCCCTTTGGTAACTCATCCTTATTGCCGGCCTACTACTGTGCCCGCATGGCAGAGCGTGACGGTGTTGATGTCATGCTTGCCGGAGATGGCGGTGATGAATTATTTGCCGGTAACGAGCGCTATCTACACCAGCGGGTCTTTCGTCCTTATGGGAAATTACCACGCGCTATCCGTCACAATGTCATCGAGCCGCTAGCAGATCGGGTACCGGCCTCCATGCCACTTATCAACAAACTAGCCAGCTATGTGAAGCAAGCCAAAACTCCCCTGCCTGAGCGACTACAAACTTACAACTTTCTGCACCGCTTTGACCTTGCGCAGATGTTTCAGCCAAGCTTTCTCAGTGCTGTAGATACCGAACACCCCAGCGCGTTGCTACGCGAGCTTTATCAACGCCCCTTGCACGGTAGCGAGCTCGACCGCATGCTTTATCACGATTGGCAGGTTACTTTGGCAGACAATGATCTGAGAAAGGTGTATTTCGCCTGTCGCATGGCCGGCGTGCATGTCGCCTATCCAATGCTCGATACCGACCTTGCAGACTTTTCGATCCACATACCGGATGAGATTCGCTTGAAAAAAGGCCGTCTCAGAGCATTTTACAAAGCGGGGCTCAAGGGTTGGCTGCCAGATGCCACCCTCAAAAAAACTAAACAGGGTTTCGGCCTGCCCTTTGGTGTGTGGATGCGAGAGCACCGACCTTTGCAGGAACTTGTCTACGATAGTATCGCCGAGCTGCGTCAGAGAAACATTATTCAACCGGCCTTTCTCGATGAATCTGTCAAGCTGCACCGTGAAGGGCACGCCAGCTATTATGGCGAACTACTTTGGATACTCACCTATCTGGAACTATGGCTGGCATCACGGTGATCTGCTCAAGTTTTAAACTGCGCATAAGCACCCCTGAAGAGCGCGTATTCTAATGCGAGGACCGAACAAGCTGCTGGCAGCTACTTTACCTGCATTCCTAGCACTGCGTGGCCGCCAAAGTCTGTCGATCCTAAACTATCACCGTGTACTCGCTGAGCCAGACCCAATGCGCCCGGATGAGCCAGACTCAGCAACATTTCGCTGGCAGATGAAACTACTGGCGGATTACTTTCACCCAGTCGGGCTTGAGGAAGCCGTCATTCGACTCTCACAAGGCTCTCTTCCAGAGCGTGCCGTATGTGTCACTTTTGATGACGGCTATGCTGACAATGCCGAAGTTGCTGCCCCAATACTCGAGGCACTAAATATTCCAGCCACAATATTCGTGGCCACTGGCTTTATCAATGGTGGGCTGATGTGGAATGATACTATTATGGAGTTCGCTCGGATTGCTGCAGCCGGCACTTACCATGCAGGCAAGTTTGAGCTATCGATACCGGAGGCAGCCGGTTACGACATACGTCGACTAAAAGCGGGAGCATTGATCCGAGAAATTAAGCACCTGCCTGTGGCAGAGCGGCAATCACTCGTGGATCAACTCATAGCATGCACGCAGCCCCTCCTCCCACACGATTTGATGATGAACGAGGCTCAGCTCAAAGAACTTAGCACAAGGGACATTCAGTTAGGGGCCCATACCGTTTCCCACCCGATTTTAGCCAGCCTTGATGATAACCTTGCCCTGAAGGAGATTACGCGTTCCAAAAGTGATCTAGAGGCCATTACTGGGCTGCCTACACGCTTGTTTGCCTACCCAAACGGCAAAGCGAACATTGACTACCTGCAGCAGCACTGCAAGATGGTAGCAAAGGCCGGCTTCCTTGCCGCAGTGAGCACCCAGTGGGGAGTGGCCAGAGCAGACAGCGACCCCTATCAACTCCCTCGCTTTACGCCCTGGGATAAAACTCCCAGCCGCTTTTTGCTACGATTAATGCTTAATTACCATAGGAAAAGCGATACTGACTCTAAGGGCTTTTCATTATGACGAGGGATGCCTGCCTAGCGGCCATCGAAGCCTTACATCCCCCATCTGAGATACCAAGTCCTCAGCAGTATCTACGCCTCTATCACCCCAGCCATAGCAGTTACAGCACCTTGCCTAGTGTACTACTAAAGGCAGAGACACAATTGTCGCAAGCAGATCCCCGCTTAGTCGAAGCCTATAACCGTTTTTTATTGGCCTATTTGCTAAGCGAATTTCACCCCAGCCGCTGCCCGCTCATACTCACTGAGTCGATCAAAGAATTGTTCGACGCTCAAATAAAACGGCTCAACAATAGCTGCGAGCAAGGCTCTACTGATCACTTTACACTTCACAATGATAGCTTTCGGAAGGATTTAGCTATTGCGACAGGTCGACTGATACCACTTGGCGCAGAGTTTGCCCAAGTCAACGCAGGCATTCCTAGACGACTCTTAATAAGCGGGGGAGCAAAACAGTTCTGTCGCTTCGGGGCCTTTATGATCCGTCAAAAAGGTCAACTTAGTGGCTTTTTAGAACTGCATGCGCATCCACACTACCTAGATGACTTTAACCCAGAAGGTTGGACTCTTTGCCTCAAGAGGTTAGCCAAATTACTACAGCACAACCCTAATCTTCCCGGTGTGTTTAGCAGTAGCTGGTTTTTAGATCCACAATTAGAGCGTATCAGCCCTCGACTAGCTTATCTCCGCGAGCAGACGATAGCCTCTGGAGCACAACTGTTCTACGTAGGACCAGACACAACGGGCAATTCTGGTGCTATCAATCGCAGTCCGACTCGCCGAATCCTATTTGAACGCGGTGAGTACACGCCGGTTATTTATACGCGTATCTGGACTCGGCCAGCACTCTGCCGATCAGTCGCTTGCTTAAAAGAGTACTAAAAGCGCAGCAAGACTAAATAATCTACGCCTTCCGTAGAAGCTTGGCTAGCCGAGGAGCCTGCTTCAAACTTCCGTAGTTCTTAATAAATTCGCGCATACTTGAGTCAAGTATACCCCGTCCGTGGAGCTGTAAAAAATCAAGACCTCCAAGGTCATTTAACTCTAAGAATACGGGGCCACTATCGCTAACTATCACATCCCAGTGCAGCAGCTGCATGGGGCTAAAGGCAATTGATGCACGCAATACTTCAGCGCGTATGGTATCCCAAAAAGGAATTTTAAATTTGTCAAAGCGTTGACCACAAACGGGGTGTGCCTCTAACCACTGCGAACCAGGCCAAAATGCAGTGACGGCAGGAGAAACCTCTCCTGTATGATTATCAATAGCACACACCATATTACCACTAGTACCACTAGTACCACTAGTACCACTAGTACCACTAGTACCACTAGTACCACTAGTACCACTAGTACCACTAGTACCACTAGTACCACTAGTACCACGTACAAAATTATCTCCGTGATTACCTGGACGAACAAGCTTCCAAATACAGCGATGTATAACAGGACCAGAACCCTGACCATTTTGAACCACGATTCGTAACCCAGAAGGCACTTCGGTGCCAGTAAATTCTGTGAGCTCGTGGTGCTGACGAATTACGGACTGAACAAGGTAGCCTGCTTCAGGTCGATAAAATTCTCGATTCGGATTATCTATAGCATTAAGAATCAACTCATTGAAAGTAAGTCTACCTAGCCCTATCACATCAAACTGTTTGAGTACCGGATCATAACTATTAACTAACACCCCACCGATACCTTTTTGAGTATGTACTGGCTTCATGAACACTGGCAAGCTCTCACTTTCCGTTAGATAATCACGAAGAGCTTCAACACTTTTCAATTGTGACTGCACATGGCTGGGGAAAGAACCGCAAGGTCGATAGAAGGCTCGGGTTTCCGCAATAGGAAGATTAAAAGACTTGGCAAGTATCTCAAAGACCAATTTATCCCAGGCCGGACTAACTGCACTGCGAGGATTTAACGCCAAGCTTGTCTCTGCTGCTACGCCACTACCTTGAAAAGAGCAATAGTACTCAGCGATATTCTCATCAATTGCATATATACCAAGTTGGTAATAATCCTGCACCGAGCATGTGGGGTTCAGTTTATACTACTGAAAAATTTCTTTGATCTGGGTAATGGCTGATTTTCTGTGGGACTGTTTCACCTGCCGCATGCATTGAATATAGTACTGTAACCTAGCGATTTTATCATTCAGTTTACGTTTCAAAGGTAATTCTTTTTATAATAGTTATATGTTGTGAATGCTCTTTCTTTAGATATCCCAGCGCCCCTTTCCACGGCGTGTTACGCGCCAATCCAACCAGTCTGGCTTGACACTGCGACGATATAAGCGGCGCATAATACCTCCAAAAAAATAACGATCTATTTGTCCAATTAACTGTTTTCTTTGAAAGCCATAATAATATTTCCGCATCTTTCGATAGAATGCCTCATTACCCTTAGTCTTGGCCAAAAAAATTAACTCTTCCAAAGAAGCAGCAACTCCTTCATCTTTTGGCTTTAAGTACTTAAGTAGTCTAAGGTCATCCAATCGCGGCAAGGCAGCACAGCTTCCGCCAAGCAATTCAATCGCCACCATAGTGCGGACACACTTGGGGCAGGCACCACAGTTACTTCCGATTCCGCGCCAACAGACTTGCAGATTATTCGAAAGCCAGTCGTGCTCTATCACATCTCTGACTTTTTCACTGCGACTACAACCAGCACCATAATGAATCACCTCGCTTGCCTCAGTACTCCACATAGGGTCAAGCAATGGATGTGTTCCCCATGGAAATAATTCGTCGTAATTATGGGAAGAGGGTACATATACCCTAGCCATCCCGAGAGCACCTCCTACTGTCGACAAATACAGGCCGTGACCAAAACGCCAAGTCAAACGTCGTTTATCAGTCCACTCGCGAATATTAGTACGGATAGGGATGAGCTGTTTGCTGATGGAGTTTGCAAATTTACAATAGCGCTCAACCATCTCTGCCCAGCTTTTTTCCGTATGTCCGCTGTCAAAGCCCCAGGAAACGACAAGATGGGTCACTGTGTCGAGCTTGTGAAGTAGCGCATGAGAACTATCGATGCCACCGGAAAAAAAACAAGCAACGTGACTCGACGTCGGTTCAATAACTGTAGTCTGCGCGATGAGAGGGACCCGCGTTAGATCACGATTCCAGTTGGCAAAGATCGACTGAACCTCTGCAAAACGCCCAGCGACGGCCGCTGAAACGGGGATATCGTCATCTATCACAATTGGCAAGCCAGAAATCATAGCCTCAAGCATCGCCACAGCAAGAAAGGGTTCTACACGCGGGTATAAAGTATAGCGGGAAGGCACAGCAATAAATATTTCCTCACCATCAACCTCAGCACTTAATCGGTTTTGCTTCGACCCTGACTCTACTCGCAAGCCACTAATACGCACAGATTGTCTGTCATTCATTATCTATTCTCCGAGCGACAAACTAAGGTCTTATTGCCGACGATTATTTGCTGTTAGTTTTGGTAGCACCGACCTTGATGGTACCTGGTTGTATGCAAAGCCACCGTAATCAGGAAAAATATTCAATTCTAGTACTAAGGGCCCCTCTCTAGAGATAGCGATATCGGTACCCGAAAAGCGAATACTTGGAAATGCAAACAATGACGATTTGGCCAGCTCAATCGACTCCTCTAAAAAAGCTACTGCTCGGCCCTGCATTTGCTCACCCGTAACAGGGTTATGCGTATACAACTCGTATGGCTTCGCCTTCATGAAGCCAGATAACAAAACACCGCGTTCAATATCAACGGGATAAATGACGCCACCTGATGTCGCATTGTCAACCAAGGAGCCCGCAGCGCCTACACGCAGAAAAACTAATAAACATTCCACACGGTCCTCAGCTACCTGTCGAACCACACATCGCAAGGTATTAACAGAACTAGGATTAAAGGCCGCAAACTCTGCGTGCTGTTCCAGGTAACGCTCTACCAATACCCCATCCCGACCTGACACTCTGAGCCGCTCAGTTAGCTCACTAACTGTGATAGGGCTATCCTCATCTAGAAAACAAAGTTGATCACCGCCTAAGTACTCTGCAGCATGAAAACCTACCCCTCCCCATGCTTCTGTCAACTTGAAACAAACTTTCTCACCAGGGCTCAGTGTTTCCAATAAGCGCTGCAAGTCTCTTGAGCTCCTTAGTTCTCGGCCTTCTCGGTCTAGACCTCGGAAGGGATGAAAACAACCAAGTAACTCCGGAGTCGGCACGCCATAAGTTGAAAGTATCGCCTTCTCTACGATTTTGTTTTGTGATGTGCGATGGTAAAGGCGCTCATTCCATTCATAGACACGTTGAGCGTATTGCCGACTACTCCAATAACCGAGTAAGTGAAATAAGGGAAAGTCGCGTTGGTACATCCGACCCAAATTATAAAAGCCAGGACCTAGCCTAGAACGCAGATACAACAAACACCACTCCATAACTTGGCGCCCTACAGACTTATTCGTACTTTCAATAGCCAGTCGCCGCGCTAAGGCTAGATAAGTAAATAGACCTTGACTCATGGACTTGACCTATTAGTTAATCTGCTAAAACTAATAACTTGGCGAACTAGCTCAAGGAAGCCAGACATTTCCGCCTCAAGTTCTAGATTACTAAGATTCTCTCCATCTAAAATTCTCGGCAAGCAATAAATATTCGAGCTCTCTCGTGCCAAACCCGAATCCGTTGTTGTAGCACTTTCTATACCGAGCTCTTTTAACACCGGCCAATCCTCTGGCTCATTTAGGCCACTTGGGTAGCAAAAGTGGACCAAGGGCTTACTCGTTAGCTGCTCCAGCCACTGTCGATTTTCACTTATTTCGCTTGCGAGACTGCTTTCCGTAGCACTACGAGTGCGATGACGATGCGTATGGAGCTGTAGGTCTATTCCACGCGATGACATTGAAGCAAGTTCAGAGCTGTTCGCAAGATGAAAAGTGCGAGATGCGCACAAGGACTCATAGCTTTCCCCGATACTCTCTGCCACTGCAGCTAACAAAGACTGACGCTGTTCATCACTATCAAGACTTCTTGCATAGTCCTGAAGCTGAGATAGCGTCACTACCTGAGGAGCCTTTGAAGTAGTGCCTGCTGCATTTAACTGAATGCAAACGGCTTGTTTGCTCTCCTCAGCCAACTGAAATAGATAAGCCAAGGCCACATCAAATACTGGACTTTGTTTGTCAGCATAGTAGCTACTCACATATAAAGTCGCTGGGTAGCCCGCTGCACAGAGAATTTCAGACATATGCTTGCATGAACTCTGCCAACCGTCATCAATAGTAATCACTACTGCTTTTTCTGGGAGACGCTTTTCACTCAATAGTTCCAGCGCTTTTGACAGAGGTAATACAGTCGCGCCCCACTCATTTAAGAAGCGCATTCGCGACTCAAAGGTTGCCGGCTTCATAAAGAGAAAGTTACCAAAATGACCATCTCCCTCCCATATACCGTGATACGCCAAGATACGGAGACGATCACGGGTAAGCCACTGCGCAAGTTTAAACAGGCCGATGATTCGCGCTAGGCCTAGAATCAGCTGTTTCACGCTTCACCCATCTCAGAAAAAACAGCATGACAAGGTTTATACATCATGCCAAACGACGCAGTTTAGGAGTATCTGGCTGTAGCTCAGGCTTGCCGAAGGACCATAAAATAATAGTGATACCAACCAAGTGCCAAGGTAAGTCGAAGTAAGTGAGGCTCAGGAATGCGCCTCCAGACATATAAGCAACTAAGCTGACCTGCAACATACGCGCCAAAAGTATGTCCTGTTCATGATACAACTTGTGCTTGTTTTTTATAACCCGCGACAAGTTTCGCCAGGTGGTAGCAAGTATCAGTAAAAACAGCAGTAGGCCCGGCCAGCCGTGCTCAGCAAGCGGGTGAAAGTAAATACTATGCGCAACAAATACCCACTCTGGCCTCGGTGCGTAACGCTGAAACATCTCCTGACTCCACGAGGAGAAACCAGCACCTACAATAGACTCATTAGCCACATTGAGCGAGTACTGCCAAGAATTTAGCCTCTGCAATGCCGAGTTGTCTTCTTGATAATTTTCTATAGTGCCCATTCGCTCATGCCAACTTGTTGGCATAAAATTAAACACTAGTGCTGCCAAAATAATAATAGCTGGCCCAGTGATCAACTTTGAATGTGACTTTAACCAAAAGAAGCCGCCCACAGCTAAAATTGACACTATCGCACCACGGGACTGTGAGCCAATGACTGAAACTAAACTGAGAGTGATTGAAAGCCCCAATAACCACCTGATCCATCGCTGCTCTCGGTAACACATATAAAGATAAATCATTAAGGGAATGGTCATCAGGATTGCAACTGCCAGCGCATTATTCTCTCGAATATAGCTACTATCTGGTCCCCAAACTATAAAGGCGCCACCCGTTAGTATCGTAAAAACACCACCTTTTACACTGTAAAAACCGATAGAAGCGACAATGACCCAAATCAATTGTTGTAAACGCTCGCGATCGTTTATTAACACTAAGGTAAACAGCGCAACAAGCTGAATTTTCAGGATATTGACCAACTGTAGCATTGCAGCTTCAGGATAGACGGCCAGTGCCGTGGTGAAACACATCCAAACTAAAAAACACAGCCACATAGCCGTTGTGCTATTAAAGGGAAATGTTTTCTTTTCTTGACTAAATACCATAGCCAACATCAAGGTTAAGGCAACAATTTGCGCGAAGGGCATGGAGTATGCGAAACCATATGCGAGCCTGTGCGGGTTCATATAACTAATCCAGGACCACACCAATATCCCAGTATATGGCCGCCATAAAATTAGCGGCAAACTGCCAAACACAAGCAGAGTTACCAGAATATCCCGTAGTCCCATAGTTTTAGTCACCCCTCATCAAGTAGTTACTCGACTGACCACATAACGAAACTTACCTGATTTTTCCGCACTAATTGAATCAACCAAGTCGATTTCCACACTCACCTCATTACCCAATCGCTGGCGAAAACCCTGCTCAATACGCTCAGCACTCGCCTCATCAAAGCCATTGGCTGCAACAATACTGACCTTAGTTAAGCTTATGCTTTGCTGTTCAATACGAAACATTGATACCTCAGGCATCTCGCGCAGAATATAAATAAGCGCTAAGCCATGAATACGCGTGCCATCTGCTGCAACAACGAAATCGGTGCTGCGCCCTTCTACACTTGCGAGCACAGGCAGACCTCTGCCACAGCTGCAGGATGAAGCAGAAAGCGCGCCAACATCCCCTGTACGATACCTTACAAAGGGAAAGTCTCGGGTAGCCATATGGGTGACAACAATCTCGCCACTAGTGCCTTGGGGGACTGCACGACCGGCTTCATCAAGGATTTCGACCACAATATCATCCGCCGTTATATGTAGGCTGCCTTGGGGACACTGGTGGGCGATAAAGCCGGCATCTCGACCTCCGTAACCATTGGCCACCGGACAAGCGAAGGTCTGTTCTATCAATTGACGCTGATGATCATAAAGCCGTTCGGAGGTGACAAATACAACCTTGATACCCAGGTTATCCATCCGCTTCCCACTGCGCCTAGCGTGCTCCGCTAACAAACTAAAAGCAGAGGGGTAGCCAAATAACATTGCCGGTCGCTTGGCAGCGATCAAATCTAAATACTCAGCTATCTTTGCTGCCGACAACTCAAATGCTGACAGTAAACGACTGCGAAACAATTTATCGCGAATCAAACGCAGTCGATCTTGGGAGCCCAACTCAATGGGGGAGCCCCACAGTACCAGTTCTGAGTCGCCAATATCTACATTCCACCAGCGGGTGGCGCGCCACTTGGCCGCGACATCGTGACTGATCCGCTCCTTGCCAAGTTGAAACACCAAAGGTTCACCACTGGAACCGCCAGTGTTAAAAGATTGCAGCGAAGAGGCATTGTCTGCACGCAGCAAATCGCTGTTACTACGAATGGTCGTTTTATCGAGCAAAGGTAGTGCATTTAGCGCTGACAGGTCAGAAACGCTTTCGGGATCGAATTCGAGCTGTTCAAACAGATCGCGGTAATAGGGTACATGCCTGCCAATATCCTTTAAAAATACTCGCAAGCGCTGCACTTGGCGTGCGCTGATTTGTTCTGGCCGGCGCCACTGGTTGCGCTCCATCTCACGGCGAATAGCCACAGTGCCGTGCCCCTTGGCGTATTCGTGTAAAGGAAATAACACTTTAGCTACCAACTGCGTATAGACACTCATGTCCCTGACTCCAAGTGACCTTGATATAAACTCAGCCACTGTGGCCGCACTACTGGCCAAGTATAGTTCTGTACCAGCTGCAGGCCTGCCTCACGCATACGCCAGTACAGCGCTTGATCCTTATATAAACGCAGCACGGCATTGGCCATCGCTTGGGCATCATCAACAGCTACCAACAAAGCCGTTTTCTCATGCTCAACCATAAAGGGAACACCACCAACGTCACTTGATACCACTGCTACAGAGCAGGCTAGCGCCTCTAGAATCGAGTTGGGCATGTTATCCACTCGCGCGGGGTTCAGCATAATATCGCTTGTGGCATAAGCTGCCGCCATCTCCTCGGGATTGAGTCGACCAACAAACTGGACCTGAGCGGCTACCCCCAGAGATTCAGCTAAAGACTGCAACTCACTGAGCAAGGGGCCACTACCGGCGATAGTGAGACTGAGCTCATCGACCTCGTCAGCAATTAGGGCCAGGGCCCGAATAGCGATATCGAGGCCATAAATCGATTCTAAATTGCGGGCTACAAACAAGTTTAGAGGGCCTTCAATGCTCTGGGCCGGCCGCGCCGTGAAGCGCTGCACATCCACCACATTGGGGACAATCACACAGTCAACACCATAGTTGGCAAACACCTCCTGTAAAAACCCTGAAGGGACTACCACTGCGGCTACCCTGCGCAAACTCGGCAAGACGCGGGAAGCTGATCTGGCCATATAACTGGCTGCGTCTCCGCCACGATAATTGACGATCACCGGGGTGCCGCGCAAACCAGCAAGCCAAATCACCGGCGCCGCAAACAATTGCCAAGACCAACCAGAATTAGCCATCAGATGAATGACATCAACACGCCCTGCTAGACGCCAGGTACTCCAAATAAAAGGCAACAAGCGACAGATGGCCCGCAAGCCGCGCAGCCGCTCTACCCAGCGCGGGCGATATGCAGCATTAGTGGCTAACAACTCGACTTCTATACCCTCTTCTTTTAGAAGACGAGCTAACTGCTGAGTCTGCATCGCCATGCCCCCGCTCGGTGGCGGAATGGGCCCCACCAAGCCCAGCTTCACATTACACTCCGGTAAACATCCGCATAACGCGCCACACTGGTCGGCCAATTGCGCTCGCATTCAACATAGTCACGTCCCGCGCTTTGCATGACAGGCCACAAGGCTCGCTGTTGAAGCAACTTATCTATGGCCGTGGCAAGCGCCACTGGGTTCCCAGCCTCAAATAACAGGCCATTTTCACCATGGCGGATCAGCTCCCGGTGTCCGCCAACATCAGATGCCACCACCAGCTTGCCCTCTGCCATCGCCTCTAGCGGCTTTAAAGGCGTTACAAGCTCTGTCAGGCGCATCGACTCCCGCGGATACACGAACACATCGACCAAGCTGTAATAGCGCTGTACTTCTGCATGTGGAACACGCCCTACATAGACTACACTTTGCTCCAATCCAAGGTCGACAATACGCTGCTTCACAAGCGCCTCCTGCGGCCCTCCGCCAACCAGCAATAGCACCACATCGGCCCGCTGTTTGCGTATCTGTGCCAGAGCATCCAACAATATTGGCAAGCCCTCGTAGGCGTAGAAAGATCCGATAAAACCCAAGACTATTTTGTCGGACAGCCCCAACTCCGATAGCAGCGCTGCATCAGGGGCCCTACCGCTAGCAAAAGCCTCTGCATTGACCGCATTGGGAATCACCGTAACTCGCTCTGGAGCTATGCCACGCTTAACTATGTCAGCACGCAGACCCTCGCAAATCGTAGTAACTGCATCAGCGCCTTGAAAAACGCGAGTTTCCAGCGCGCGGGTCACGCTGTATCTCGGCCCTCCCTCACGACTAGTGCCGTGATCAACGGCCGCATCTTCCCAGAAAGCACGACACTCATAGACCACCGGTAAACTATATTTGCGCCCCACTCGCAGTGCCGCTAGGCCATTAAGTGCCGGTGAATGGGCGTGCAAAATATCTGGGCGCAGTTCCTCTACTAGTTGATTCAAACGAGCTTCAAGGCTGGTCACAACCTGCCACTGCTTCAGAATAGGAGTTTGAGCGACAAGGCGGCTCCCCGGCGCTGTACGGTAGAAGGTAAAGCCATCCACCTCTTCCACCATCGGGCCCACTGCGCTGTGCTTTAAGCCCGTCACTTGGCTAGTCGTCCAGCCAAGCTCACGCTGCGCCTGCAAAATGCTGCGGGTGCGAAAAGTATAACCACTGTGCATTGGTATCGAATGATCAAGTACATGAAGGATGTGAGGGCTCTTCATACTCACAAGCCCAGATCATCATTGCGCGTCGCGGCCTGAAACATCAGCAGCGACCACAGCGGAGCACTGTATTCGCGCCGTCCAGATTGATGGTCGCTGACTAGCCTTCGTAGATAATCGACATTGAATAAACCGCTATCAGCTAGCCCCCCCTCAAGCAAATCTGACTGCAAGCGCTGTTTCAAAGGACCTCGAAACCAGTCCCCCAGTGGCACCCCAAAGCCCATTTTAGGACGATATAAAACATCCTTCGGCAAATAGGGCTCCATCGAGGTCTTGAGCAAGTACTTCCCTTCTTGTCCGCGCAATTTCAGATCTGGCGCTAGACCAGACACCCATTCTGACAACTCATGATCTAGCAGTGGCACTCGCACCTCGAGTGAATGTGCCATACTGGCACGGTCTACTTTGGTAAGAATGTCGCCTACTAGATAGGTTTTCATATCGAGGTATTGGATCATGGACAAAGGGTCATCCGAAGGGCAGCGAGCCGCATGATGATCAAAAACCGACTGTACGGAATAACCCTGCAGCTCACTTTTGAGTGCAGGGCTGAACATATTTGATCGCTGTTCACTAGAGCTTAGGGACACCGAATGCAAATATGCGGACACCGAATCCCGAGCCAGGGCCTGAAGAGTCGTTTTAGCTCTGAACACGCGAGGTGCCCAATCAGCTTTCGGATAGAGACGCCCCAGCGGTGCAAACACCGCACGCCGCAAGCCCAGTGGCAAGGAACTGCGTAAGCGCTCTTCATTCATGTGCCAGCGATAACGGCGGTATCCGGCAAAGTTTTCATCCCCGCCATCACCGCTGAGGGCAACGGTCACATGTTGTCTCGCGAGCTGGCAAACTCGGTATGTGGGTAGTGCAGAGCTATCAGCAAAGGGCTCATCATAGAGCTGAGCCAAAGTATCCAAGAGGGAGAAATCCTCGCTACTTACCGAGTGCTCCGAATGATTGGTTTTATAACGCTCAGCCACCAGCCGCGCGTAGCTCGTTTCGTCGTACTGCTTGACGTCAAAGCCAATGGCACAGGTATTTACCGCTGCCTGCTGCTCCTGCGCCATCATCGCAACCACCGCGCTGGAATCAACACCACCCGAGAGGAATGCTCCAAGAGGCACATCAGCCACCATGCGGATCTTTACTGCCTCACGAATTCGCTGCTGCAGTTCTTCACGCAGATCCGCCTCAGAGGCTAGCGCAATGGGTGTAAATGGAATATCCCAATATTGCTTTTGAGCCGGCATCGCTGCACCGCGCTTAACCAGCAGTGTGTGCCCAGGGCAGAGCTTATGGACGTCACGATAGATGGTTTTCGGTTCGGGTATATAACCTAGAGCAAAGTAATCCTCTACCGCCTGTGGATCTAGGCGACGCGGCAAGTGACTGTGGGCTTTGAGCACCTTCAACTCAGAGCCAAATAATAACTTCCCATCCGCTAGCAGACTGTAAAACAGTGGTTTAATGCCGAAACGGTCCCTAGCCAAAAATAGACTCTGGGCCCTGCGGTCATAGAGAGCAAAGGCAAACATACCTCGAAAGCGATTGACGCAGGACTCACCCCATGCCTGCCATGCGTAGAGTATGACTTCAGTGTCACAGCGGGTGCGAAACTGGTAGCCCAAAGCCTGTAACTCTGCGGCCAGCTCACGGTGGTTATAGATTTCACCGTTATACACCAAGCAGGTATTACCATCGGCACTGGACATGGGCTGCTGGCCTGAGGACAGATCAATAATCGACAAGCGACGATGTGCTAAACCTAAACCCGGTTCTCGAAAGAAACCATCCTCATCAGGGCCTCGGTGCGTCTGTACCCGGTTCATAGCTGCAAGCAATTCTGCATCAACTGGGGCTCTGCCCCGTAGATCAAATACGCCTGCTATACCACACATAGTTTTATCCTGTTACTTAGGTGTTTACATCGTTCATCATCACTAACTCGTTGAGTTTCCCCTAGCCCACGGCTAGAAGCTCATCATAAAGTGCTAAATACTGAGCGACGGTTTGTGGCCAAGAAAAGTTTTCACGAACAAATCGAGTGCCGCTCTGCCCCATCTGCTGCCGCAACTGCGCTGAGTCGATAAGGCGTAAGATCGCCTGAGCTAAGGCTTCAGAGTCATCCACCGGCACCAACAAGCCATTGTCTTCGTCACTGACTAATTCCGGGTTTCCGCCGACCCGAGTTGCAATAACCGGCAAGCCGCTGGCCATTGCTTCCAGTAAAGTATTAGATACCCCTTCGGCTAGCGAAGGCAGCACAAATACATCCATAGCTCGCAGCAGTTCCGCCACATCACTGCGATCACCTGTTAAGAATAGCAGTTGGGCAATATTCAACTCTTCGGCTAGTGATTGCAGCGAATGTCGCATTGGCCCCTCGCCAACAATCACTAACCTTAGGGTGTCGCGCAAGTCCGGATTAATCTCAAGGATACGCGCTAGAGCCTGCAGCAGAGAGCGCTGATTTTTGACCTCTGCCAAGCGCCCCACCGCACCCACTATGAGCGAGCGCTTGTGTGCCAAAAAGTCTTTTGGAAATAGTGACTCTCTATTCTGATCAGCAAGCAAGGGATGGAATCGCGACTGATCCACACCATTGTAGATTTGTCGCAGGCGATCCGGACGAACACCAATGTAATCAACAAGCCAAGTAGAAAGGTCTCTGCTAACTGCAATATAGCGATGAATCAAGTAGCGCATAGCTTTACGCAGCAGTCGATACTTGTAATTTGTCCCCTCTAGGTCACTCATATCGCGACCATGCTCACCATGGACCCGTCTAAGCTTGGGACCAAAAAGAGTTACTAATTGGGCCTCTAGTGCCGCCAGGTTGCGGCTATGGACAATAGCTGGCCGAAGTTGGCGCAACAGCTTCCACAGGCGCCTGTAGGCTGACCAATCCCGCCCAGCTCGCATATTTAATTCATAGACCTCTACACCTGGCGCTGTAATTCGCTGGCCAAATGCATCTGCCTGCGTAAGACAGACGATAGCGTGTCGATAGCGCTCTTTCGGCGTGCCATTAATTAAATGAACAAGGCCATTTTCCAGGCCACCAGTGCCCAAGGCATAGATTATGTGCAGCACCAATGGCGGTCTTGTATCGCTACCTGACATGCTGCCCAACCAGCCACTGATGTTGTTGTAAAAAGTGCTCCATGTCAGCGCCAGAGTCCCGCTCTAGCGCGTCGACACTGAATAGTAATACACGTTCAGATTGGCTCTGGCCTTCCCTAAGCTGCTGCCATAACTCAAATAACTTCGCCATGTAATGGTTAGCAGTCACATGTGGCCCGACCTTGAACCAATACCACACTTTCAGGCGCTGAGTACCGCTGTCGATATGTGACTCAATAAGCGTAAACTTACGATCGTTCAAGCTAAGCTGCCGCCGGCCTGAGCTAATAACACGCCACTGCCCCTGATTTCCTAGCAGACGCTTAAAGTCTATGATGGCTTCTGCCCCAGCAATCTGACCTCCGTAGTGCAACTGAAGAACAAGAAACAATTGCTGCTCACCCTGTGTGTATGCTTGCTCAGTGACCCGCTGTGCCCCAGCTTCTAGAGGCAACCAAGGTGTCGCTGCATCTGATTGTTGCCAATCTTTAGTGCTAGCTGGGGGTACTGTCATGGCTTGCGCTTGCAATTCTGCGGTATTCAGCCCAATTTGCTTAAATAGGCTCTGGCCAGACCAGAGCAGCGCTACAGAAGCAAGGAAGGCCCCAAGCAGCTTGAAAGACCGGGGCCCTCTGGCTTCCGTACTAGCCCTTAGTGAAGGGCTATCATTACTCACTGCTTCAGCCCAGAAAGACCCAATCCAGAATAACAGCAGCATCACCAGGCCAAAGAACACCCAGCCATAAACGAGGTGGTCAACACCAGCGGCCAGCTTGCCGCTGCTTAAGTGCCCCAACATCACTATAAAATAGGCTCTCAAGGCATTGGCAAGAATAGGCACAAATAGAGAGAGAGCAATAAACAACAACTGCTTCCAAAGCCTTGAATAGCTCAGATAGGCATACAGCACACCCAGAGTGAATGAAGCAATGAGATAACGCACCCCACTACAGGCTTCCACTACGCGCCAGTTTCCCGTTGGCAAACTAAAATACATACCATCACGAAATACCGGTACGCCTGACCACTCGACCATTCTCACTGTCGCAGTCGCAGTAAACTCCTGCATAGGTGGAATTAAACCCAGCCCCATGGGAACCGCAAGAAACAGGAAGCCCAAGGGAAAAACTATTATGCGAGCTACGCTATTACCCAGTATCGCCCAAGTACCTGCTACCAGCATGGCCACCAGTGCCAGCTGCTGGACTACCAGCACCTGCACCAGAGAAGCGGCTAACCACAGCAGCAGCGAGGGGACAAGAAACAAGACTGCGAGGAAGCTGCCCTGAGGACGGCAAAGACGCAACTCCTCCTTCTTGCGATAAACCAGCCAGATAGAGATCGGTAAAATGAGATAGCCATGGGCAAAAGTATCCGATCGCGCCCAGATAGCCTGAATGGACAATGCTGTCTCAGCGAACATAATAAAGACTGCACACCAATAAAGTGCTACTAAAATACTTGCTAGCCCCCAGCCATTAACTGTAGCAGTGCTACTGAGCGAGGAAGGTACGTTAGTAGTCATGTAAGGCTCGCTTTTCGTCCATTAGCTTAATCTCAGCACCACGCTGCAGCAGCTTATCGACTAGTGGTAAGCTCGCACTCCAGCTGAATTGCTCCAGCACTAACTCGCGTCCATTGAGCCCAAGGTTCTGCCAATCACCCTCAATTAGCTCAGCAACACGTTGTGAGATCACTTCAGCAGAACCGGCCAGTAATACATGCTGACCATCAATGGCTGGAATCCCTTCCAGTCCCGCTGGACTGACCAAAACCGGACGAGCCATAGCCATCGCTTCGAGCACCTTATTCTGTATCCCCCTCGCAACACGCAGAGGTGCTACAGCTGCCAATGAATGCTGCAGATAAGGACGCACATCAGGTACCCGTCCCGTCACAAAAACGTTTGGCAGCACTGCTAACTGCTTGACACTGCGATCTGGATTACTGCCAACGATATAGAAAAGTAACTCAGGGTGCTGTTTTAATAAGACTGGAAACACTTCTTTGGCAAAGCCAACTACAGCATCTATATTCGGCCAATAATCCATCGCGCCGGTGAATACCAAAGCAGCTTGGTCTGGCTTGAAGGGGTTTGGCAGCCTGTCGTCCGGACAAAAATATCTGCCATCGACGCCATTATTATAATGACTCACACGCTTAGCTTCGGGAACTTGCAGGGAGCGAAACATCTCTGCCTCCGCCGCTGACACAAACAAACTTGCTGCACTGCGACGATTCAAAGACTTTTCAAACTCTAGTAAGGTTCGCGCCTCGCGCCGGTAAAGCCAAGACAGTGGCCAAACTTTGGTCTCAGCATACTGCCGCCATTTATCAGAGTCCACATCAACAAAATCAACCACCGCATGCAGCTCTGACAGTGCAGGCAGCTTCAGATACTGTCCCATTCCAGATGAATAAATCAGTGCCCGAGTAATACCTAGCTCGGTCACTACTGAAGTAATCCAATTCGCTAGGTCACGACGAAAGTACAATGGTAATGTTAAAGGTTGATTGCCATATAAGGCTGCCAACAGGGCTGATAAATGCGGCAGCCCGCGCCGAGGCAAGATCAAGCTACGATGACAGTAGCTCTCCACTACTTCTTGATACTGCCAGTCATTAGGGTCATCTACGAAGGTCGCCAAGCACACTGCATATTGCTCGCTGAGGTAATTGAGCAGATGAAACGAGCGGATTTTGTCACCCTTATCCGGCGGATAGGGTATCCGGTGACACAGCAGTAGAAGCGGCTCACGCAGATCATTGCCTGGTTGCTGTATCGCCATATTAGCCCAGACTTCCAGCGACTAACGGCCCTATGGCATTAGCCAGCGGCAAAGGTAAGCGCTGCCAAATGCGAATCAGCGACTGATACTTCGGGTTGCTGGGGCTGAGATTGGGCAGTTCATCGCGCTTAACTAGGTAGTACTCATAAGGCAGCGGCTGCGGCTCAAAACCCCAGTTCTTTTTGAAGCTAAAAGGCCCCGTATCTTTCTTACTGCGACCAAAATCAAAGCCCAAAACACCTTGCTCAACTGAGCGTCGCATGAGCTCCCAATACATAAAGTGATTGCAACCTTTAATGGTTCTAGCTCGTGACACGCTGCCACCGTAATAGGGCAGCACCTCCCCGCGAAAATAAAAACTCATCACCCCTGCAACATCAGACTGACCGTCGCTAATCATCAAGATTCGGCAGTCTTGACCAAACTCTTCTCGCAAGCACTCTAAATAGCGAATAGAAAAAACTGGAGTACCAAGGTTCCGGACACTTTCCGAGTACACGCTATAAAGACGCTTCAGATCATTAGTCTCCTCGCTGATCAATGCGCTTTTTATACCCTTACGTATCATCGCTCTTTGGCGATTAGGAATAGCTTTTAAATTGACCTCATGATCACTGTCTAACACTGTGCGAAAAGTGTAATACAAGTCTTTGGTGGGCCAACCGCTACCACTGTCTCGGGTGAAGCGAAGCTCCATATTATCCACATTGATATCTTCGGCCAGCTTGCAGGCCGTCTCTCGCAGGGTGTTCTCTATCGCTGCGCTATCAGCCAAAATACCGCCGTAAACACAGAACGGCAGGCTTATCAGGCTGTGTCCAAAAAGCCGACTTTTTACTTCAGCTAGAGGCAATACACCTACAATTTTGTCCTGACTCAGTGCCAGCAAAAAATGCGGTCGGTGACCGAAGGCTTTGTGCAGCACACGTGACCAGCCAAAGCGATGACAAAAAGTGCTTTTAGCACTGTTAAACACATAGCGGTCCCACTCTTTGGCATCGCCCTCCACCGCCCGCCTAACAGTGATGTCCTGCTCTACAAGCATCATTGTCCATACTCATTCACTGGAAAGACCCGATCGACTCGATCCCACTCAAAATCTGACAACAAGCTCTTCACTCGCGAGTGCATACGTCCAAGATTCAGATAATGTCTAAATCGAGTTTTCAAGCCAAGGCCCGAAATACGCGGCTGATCGGCATCAATTTCCCAAGGATGAAAGTAGAAAATGCCCGATTGTGACTCCCCAGTATTAAGGCGCTTTAAGGCCCATCGAGAAAAAGCATAGGGGTAAAGACGAAACCAACCTCCACCCCCGCAATTAAAATTTCTTCCAGCAATACTCAAAGTACTTATTGGAATTTCCAGCAAACGTCCTCCGGCTGCTGGAAAAGCAAAGCGTGGCGCATCGGGCATACCATAGTGATCATGATGGATCGGCACGATACTGGAACTGTATTGATAACCCGCCTCGGCCAATTCATCCAGCGCCCATAAATTATCTGCGCCGATCGAATAACTTGCTGCGCGATAGCCCAGCACGGCTGTACCAGAAATATCCTCAAGTAAACTGCGCGTCCGAGAAATATCCTCCCGGAAGGCGCCTCGATCCTGTTGCGTAACACGAATATGCTCCCAGCCATGACTGGCAAGCTCATGTCCCTGAGCAACAATCTTGCGAACCATAGAGGGATGGCTATTGGCAACACAGCCCAGGGTAAAAAAAGTGCCCTTCACTTCAGCATCGTCAAATAGCTGCAGAATTTTCTCAACATTAGCCTCAACACGGCTCGGCATTGATGCCCATTGGGATTTTTCAACATGCGACTCAAATGCAGAGACTTGATAATAGTCCTCCACATCAACCGTCATAGCATTTTTTAGCCTGCGCATCTTAAACTGCCCCTGAAGATCAATGTTGGTCTAGCCAGCTAGCTATTTTTGCGGCGATACGTGGCGCCGCTTGCCCATCCCAATACTCTGGGATACAGCCGGCTTTACCACCTGTTTCTCGAGTCTGCCGAAATACACTACGAATCTGTTCTGCATCAGTGCCGACAATCGTATTAGTGCCCTGAGTTACCGTGATTGGACGTTCTGTGCTCTCACGTAAGGTAATGCAGGGAATTCCAAGTGCGGTGGTTTCTTCCTGGATACCGCCAGAATCCGTAAGCACTAACTGGCTGTCTTTTAATATCCCTAACATTTGTAAGTAATTGAAAGGTGGGCAAAGGCTTATGTTCGAGCTGGCAATCAGCTGCTCCAATCCAGCTTGCTTAATTCGGTTTTCTGTACGCGGATGAAGTGGAAAAATCAGTGGCAAGTCTGCACTAATTTCACTGAGGACCTGCAACAAAGCTCGTAGTGTTTTCGGGTCATCGACATTCGACGGCCTATGCAACGTCAGTAGACCGTATTCTTTGAGCTTCCTTGGAGTACTTGCTATCTCATTTAAAGTTTGGGCAGCTGGAATGGCTTTATCTAAATTGTGATGAAGACTATCTATCATCACATTACCAACAAAATGCACCCGCTCCCTATCTATGCCTTCGCGCACAAGGTTGCTTTCTGCATCTCGCTCAGTAGTGAACAAAAGATCTGACAACTGATCAGTGAGGATGCGGTTGATTTCCTCCGGCATGCTCCGATCGCCACTTCGAAGCCCGGCTTCGACATGAATAACCGGGATACCTTTTTTGACAGCCACCAGTGAGCAAGCAATAGTAGAATTCACATCTCCTACAACCAATACTGCACGAGGTGGGTTGTTATCGAGCTCTGGCTCAAAGCGCTTCATGATTTCCGCGGTCTGTACCGCGTGGGACCCAGAGCCAACACCCAAATCAATATCCGGCTCGGGAATTCCCAACTGATCGAAAAAGGACTGCTTCATGGCCGCATCGTAATGCTGACCAGTATGCAATAAACGATAAGTTATGGCAGGCGAAATTTCCTTAAAGGCGCGAATAACAGGCGCTATCTTCATAAAATTAGGCCTAGCGCCCACTACACAGAGTATATGCCCAGACGCCGTACCAAGTACCATTTTAGACCACCTTAAAGCTGATATCTGAATTGGAAAACGATGCGATTTTCCTCGTATTCATTCAATGCACTCTTCGAGCTTCGTTCAGAGTATTGATAGCTCAAAGCCAGCGATGTCCTTTGGCCAATTTTGCGATTGAGGCCAAGGATAAAGCGCGCCACATCGGACTCTCTGTCAACAGCACTGCGAGCCTCATCAGGCTTACGGCGGTTCCAGGACAAGTGTGTATAGGCGCTTAACTTGGAGCTAAGTTGTCTGGTAGCTCCGACTCCAGCGTAGATAAAGCTATCTTTGTAGCCATCGACAGCGCGAGTTTGCTCTGAGTGAGAGGCATTTACTGTGAATGAAGTGCGCTGTGCCCCAAAGTGATAGGACAGCAAAAACTGCTCTCTTAAGATAGGGCTGTTGCTCACCGTGGTCTGCTGACCTTCCGGCCCAAAAATTTCATCCTGTCCCGGCAGCCCGCCGTCAAGCAAGTCATCGATATTATTGGCAAAAAGATCTTGACCGCGGAGTGATCGATCGTAAGTCAAATCGCGAAAGTAGCTTGCGCGTAATGCACTGCGCTTGTGTCGATACTCTACGGAAGCCCTCGGGGCGCTGCCAAAAAAGCGCTCTCCAGTACCTGCCTGTACCGTCACACGAGTGCTGGGTGTCCAAGTTACTCCGACATCCCAGAAGCCACCATCGGAATCCTGGAATACCGTGACGTAATCATTCCACTCCTCACCTACATAAGCATTAATTTGCCAAGTGCGATTAATTTGCCAAGCTGAGCGCAGCTGGGCAGATGAGAGCTGGCTATTAAAAAAGTCGCCTCCACCCTCACGGTTGTCGTAGTCTATATCACTATACTTAGCACTGATGCCAACACTAAGCCGCGTTAACTCCGGAGATGTCCCAATGTCGAAATCGACCTCCTGCCGCTGATTATCATTGACCTGATTTTCAGAGTTGAACTCTTCACTATATCGATAGCGAAGAAAGAGGCGGCTGCTAGGCGTCAACCTTCGCGAAACAAAAGGTGACACGCTATATTGATAGCTAGTATTGAGGTTATTGCGCCCGTCCAGTGCGTCTTCGCCACCAGCGGCAAAGGGGTTTATCCGATTCTGATCAGCGAAAGCAGTGGTATCAAGATACAACCAGTTTTCTAACAACTCAGCATTGCCATTAAAGCGAATTCGCGGTGCAGGTGAGATCGAATTGCTACCACCGACCCCACAATCAATATCACTATTTTCAATAGTACTGAATTGAGCTGCGGCATAGAGATCAATACGTGCACGAGCACCTGTCGCCTTTAAGCGTACATTTGGCGTCGCTGTAGCAATGACATCACTCTCTTTATTTTCCTTACTCAGGCAAAGGTTATCTGAATAAATCGCCCCCAATGACAGGCCAGCTGAGCGCTCCCACTCAGCCGCTGAAACTAAGCTAGAGCAGGACAGCACCGCAGTCATAGGAAATACAATGATGTAGCGCCACAGGCCTGCACTTGGGGTTTTTCTCATTATGACGACACCGCAGACTGTCTTGGTGCCGGCGCCTCCGGATTATTCTCAGCATAACCATAGCCGTAACCTAAGCCATAGCCGTAGCCAAAACCAATGAACTTGCGTCGTCTAGCGCGATTCAGAACCATGCCAACCATTTTGTCTTCGCTGATATGTTCAATCGCTTCCACTACTGCTTGCTGAGGGGTTCGATCAGCACTAACCACAAACACGATCTGGCCAACGAAGCTAGCCAAAACACCTGCCTCGGTGGTGAGCAAGAGGGGCGGCGAGTCGAAGACGATAACGCGGTCGGAATATCGTTGCGAGAGCTCACCCATCAATCTGCTCATGCCCTCACTGGCTAGCAATTCGTTAGATTTTTCGTGTGACCGCCCCGCAGGCAATATACTCAGCTTGTCCATGTTAGTACGGCAAATTACATCACCAATCTGAGTTCCATTACCCTCTAGAACATCGATCAAGCCAGGGCTATTGCGCGGTACGCCTAACAAACTGCCGGCCGTAGCTTTAGCAACATCTGCATCGACAAATAGCACCGTCCGGTCCATTTCCATGGCGATACTAATGGCGAGGTTAATCGAGGAGAATGTTTTTCCATCCCCTTCTAGTGCACTAGTTACCATAACCAAGTTAGCAAAGCGCAACTCACTGGCTGTCTTACCATCAATATTTTTCAAAATGGGGCGCTTGATACTGCGATACTCTTCCGCAATTAAACTTCGCGGTACAGCAGGGGTTAACATACCCCGTTGGTGCAGGTTGTCGAAGGGAATTTCAATTGTTCGCAGCTTAACTGTGCCCTCTGCAGCTCGAGATGAATGCGAGACTTTATCCTGTGATGAGCGCCCCGACCTTTCATCCGCGCTCTCAATACTTGTAGGCTGCGGCTGTTCCGGCTTAGGGCTAGAGCCCAGTTTCCCTACTGCTTTTTCAATGATACTCATTATTTGGCGACCCTAAATTGTGTCATAGTCTCTACCCTATTAATGAACTCTGCTTGAGACTAAGGCCGGCATAGACTAGGAAAAGCGCTACCACAAGCGATGCGTAAGTGAGAGTAGCGTAAAGTTCTTTGCGCCTTTCATATGCCGATTGCGCTAAGGTAACGGTTCCCAGCAAAGGTAAGCCCGTGACATTAACCAAGGTACGAGAATCGCTAACGATAGGCGACAAAATTGACAGTAAGAGTCCCACCATCGTGCCACCACCGATACCCAGAAGTAGTACACCCGCGTTTAGCAGCACCTTGTTCGGTTCGTTTGGCTTTATAGGCACAAAAGGAGGGTCAATCACGCGGAAGGTTACTTCTGAGGTTTTTTGCTCCACATCCTCTGATAACTTAGCCGATTCGCGGCGCTGCAATAACTGCTGGTGCTGAGACACTAGGACACTGTAGTCCCGGTCCAGTTGTTTTAACTGTCCTTCAACCTCAGGAATGCTATTAACTTTATTTTCTAGCTCAACAACTCTGCTCTCATACTCAGCCACTCGGACTCGAAGTTCAGCTACCCTGGCCTCTGTTTCCGCTAACATGCCGCGCATGCCCTGATACACCGGACTGGCAGATAAACCGTAGGCGCTTGGCCCGGCAACAGCCAACTGAGAGGCTCTCTCCTCCTCTAGCTCATCGAGTAAACCCTGTACCTGCCTAACTTCTGGATGTTTTTCCGTGTAGCGTGAGCGCAGAGTATCAAGCTTGAGCTGTAGTGATTGTATACGGGCATCCATCGGGGACCCTCCACCACCACTGGCAAGAAACACTGGCTCCTCACCGAGTAATTGTCGCTCTAATTCACGTCTACGGTTTTCCGCCTCACGCAGCTGCAGCAGAGCCTCGTCGAGCTGCGCTCGGGAAGCCTGCAAACGGCTATAGTAATCGCCACCACTGCCCGGCAGCATATCCACATTGCTCTGTTTGAATTCTGCTAGGCGAGCCTCAGCGGCTATTAAACGCTTCTCATAATCCGCTATTTGATCATCGAGAAAATCCTGAGCACCCGAGCCACCATCGCGCCTTTCAGTACGTGAACTCTCTATGAACACAGTGATCAATGATTGTGCTAAGCGTTTCGCCGTATCTCTATTGGAGTCCATAACAGAAATTGAATAGAGCGATGAATTAGCGCGATCACCAGATAGTGAAATGGCCTTCCTTAATCGGGCAACCATCTCCTCACGCTCCATTTCCGTATTAACGTCCAAGTCCAAGTCGGTCATACGCATGAGCTTTTCTAAATTAGGCCGACTCAACAGAGTGCGACTCATCATCGCAATACGCTGGTCTATATTAGGCTGAATCGTTAAGCCTTTTAGCAATGGGCGCAAGACACTATTGCTATCAACGTATACTCGGGCCGTCGCTACATAGGCCTCGGGTAATCGCCAAACCCACATCCAACCAGCCATACAAACCACCCATGCTACTATCAACACCAACCAGCGGTGTCGCCATATGCCCAGCACATAAGACCAGAGCTGCGCTATTGTATCTTGCATATTACCTTGCCTATTGACCGGGACAGTTTAAAACCACGACTCAGAAATAATCACAATATCCCCGGGCATTAGGGCCAAGTTAGCTGAGATATCACCATCCTTGAGCAAGTCGTCCAAACGCAGACCATAGGATTTCTGGACTCCCCCTTCCATACGCACTAGCACTGAGCTGTTACCTGAGGCAAATTCGGTCATGCCGCCAACGGCAATCATCAGGTCAAGCAAGGTCATATGCCTGCGATATGGAATACTCGCCGGCTGGGTCGCCTCGCCAACCACCCTGACCTGCTGCTGTGGCACACCGACAAAACCGTTAACGATGACGCTGACCACTGGTTGGCGTACGTAATCACCGTAAGATTTCTCAATATCACGCGCCAGCTGAGTCGAGGTTTTACCACTCGCTTGTAAATCCTCCACTAAGCGAGTGGTAAACTTACCATCGGGGCGTACGATGCCTGCGGAAGAGAGCTCCTCATTACCCCACACAAAAATTTCTAAGGTATCTCCGGGACCAATCACATAATCGAAGTCTGGAGCAGCCAGACGGTCAGACTGAGGAACAGGCGGGTAAGACCCTGCACAGGCAGCTACAACAAAGGCCATAACTAAGAGCGCAGCGCTGCGGATCCAGCTTTTAAGGCTTACCGCCCTATTGTTTTTATAACAAGCCGACATCGTTATCTCCTATAACCCAAGGTTATTTATGCTAGGAAGTGATTGATTTCAGCATAGCACGTCAAGTCAAAAGCACATGATTTATCTCTAACTAATGTGAAGAGGGTCACACGGCAAAAAGTCTAGTTCGAGAAAATGGAAGCTAAGAGGGGTTTTTAAGTCGGCAAAGTAATCAAGTGCCATAAAATTAATTTATGCCACTAGGGATCTTGGCCGCTAATCGCGCCCTGTTAATAAACGAACATGAGATAAAGCAGCACTAGGATCACAATGAGCTTTATCGAATGCTTCTGCCAGAAGCTCGCAAGCTGATCTCTGCCTAGTTCGGGTTCGGGTTCGGGTTCGGGTTCGGGTTCGGGTTCGGGAAAAATATCTGCATGACCACCTTGGTCTAAGGCAGTTTCAGCTTTTTTTTTTGCTCGGCATCGACCTCAGCTGCTGGTTTTGAAGTGCTATTTTCCAGACTATCGGCCGCTTCGCCTTCGGACTGTGGCTCTGGCTCATCAAAGTGATCGGGGGCCTCGAAATCTTGATCGGAGAATGTTGTGCCCGCGGCTAAATGCTCGCCCTGCAGTTCGGTGATAACCTCTTTTACATCAGCGACCAACAGCTGATGGCGCTGTTCCACCGCGCAATGCAGTAATAGACGACTACAAATTAAATTAATACGTCGTGGCACCCCTTCGCTGAACTTATAGACTAGAGGGTAAACAGCTTTACTTATCTGGGGGTCCCCTTGCCAACCCACCCGCTCAAGCCGATGACGTATGTAGGCCTCTGTCTCCCTTTCCTCCAGCGCTTTAAGGTGGCTGGCCGCAACTATGCGCTGATGCACTTGCTCCATTTCTGGCCGCAGTACCAACTCTCGCAACTCTGGCTGGCCCAGCAAAAATATCTGCAGTAATGGATTGCCCTTACTCTGGATATTAGTTAGCAAACGGAGCTCTTCCATCGCTGACACACTGAGGTCCTGCGCCTCGTCAACAATTAGTAGTGCGCGACGCCCTTCCCTATTCCAGCGATGCAGTAACTCAGTAAGCTGCTGTAATAGCTCACCTTTCTCTACCACTTTAGAGCTAATACCAAAATTATAAGCCACCATCTTGAGAAGATCGTTAGCTTCAAGCTGGGTACATACTAAGTGAGCTGTATTGACCGACTCGTCGGCCAGACTGTCCACTAAGTCACCTATCAGCGTAGTCTTACCGGTACCGGGGCGGCCGGTAATCATGGCAAAGCCTTCAGCACGCATGTAGGCGTAGGCCATATAAGCGCGAGCTTTGGCGTAAGCCTCATGTTCATAACAAAAATGGTGATCCGGACTTAGCCGAAATGGTTCCGCGCTGAGCTTGAATATCCGTTCATACATCGGCTTTTCTAATCCCTTTACCGCCCTGCGGCTTATCAATCAAGCTTTGCAGACCAGCTTGAACATTGCAAGCGGGCCCCTAAACCCTAAACATGACTTTGAAGCTCAAAATATAAAATAGCTGGCTTTATTAAAACCGCCTCACCTGCTGTGTTGCTTCAGTTTTTTGAACTGGCAGCAGCTGGAAAGCAATCCATCCAAGCTTTGCGTATAAGGTGGGGAAGCAGTAAACGCAGCGGCATACGCAAATAATGTGAACGCAGATAGAGGGAAAATTCGGCCAGACCAGTACCGCTCAGTCGGCAGGCGCTATGCTTTGGTGTAAACGCTCGAACAAACAAGAAATCCATCAGCTTTATTTGTGCTGACGAGGGTTGTTGTAATCCCATCGATTGCAGAGCCGCCAGATCCACTGGCGTAGCGAAGAAGCTGCTGGCATAGCGCAAAGCGTAATACAGCGGTCTTAAGAGCTTCATATCACTTGCCCGCTGTAGCAGCTGCGGATAAAAATCAGCGCCTTCTGTTTTGACAAAATGCCTGAGCAGACAATCGAGATCCCAGAGGTCTCTTAAACCGTGATCAAACTCCCCCTCGTGAAAAAGGTGGGCCGCGCTGTGTATCACCATATCTACTGGACACAGAACCTTGACCCCAGGCTGTAATTCACGAGCTTCAGCCCATAAGGTCGATGGATCAATAGCAACATCACAGGTCGGCGGCAGCAAGGTATGATGTACATCGAGTGTTGAGCCTCGCTCAACATGCCCCAAGGGCGGTATTTCGTGCATCCAGCGTCGATAGTAGCGCTCATTGTATGGATCAATCGCACCCGCGCTCCAGCCATAGCTAGACAAAACATTCTCAATTCGGGGGAGTTTGTTAGCATGTACCAAAATGTCGATATCGGAAATCAAGCGACCTGCTGCTGGCGCTAAGTCTCCACACAAGTACGCCGCCCCTTTGAGCAGCAGTACCGGCTCATCAACTTCTGCTAAGGCACTGACAAGGTGCTGTAACTCGTAGTCTAAACTGTGGCGCTGCTTCTGATGCAGTAGCCAACCTGCATCTAAGTGACGCCAGACCTCTTGAGGGATTTTCCTATCATCATCCGACTGAGCCGCCAAGAGGCTGCGCAAAGTGCCTAATAAGCGTGTTTGTCGCAGCTGTGGAACCAGCAGATCCCAATCAGACAAGCTCAGAGAAAAAGCTGTACCGGGATTACGCAATAAATCGGCAACACTTGGCCTCATGCACCATACCGCCCGTGCAATAAAGACTCCATCGCGCTATGAGCCTGATCAATACTCCCATAGTGCAAATCAAAACACTCAAGGTTATCGATGAAGCGGGACATGGAGTCAAAACCTGACTCCCCTAGCAGGCTATAATTGAAGGAGTGGTGTGCAGCAAACATAAAGCTTTCTGCTCGACCTTTAGGACTAAGTCGCAATTTAGCCCCTGCTTGATAGCGTGGAAAAACTAAAAACCTCGCTGGCAAACGAGCCAAATCATGGCTATCAGAGGCAAGATCAGCCTTGAGGTGCGCCACACTACCTTTATGAGTATCTTCAGATACAGGCCCCATAATCGCTGAGGGCTCAAAAGCCTGAATTAGCTCAATGGAGTCATTTTTAAGGCTAACCGGACGCGGCAAAGGGACAAGCTTATTGCTGCCGGGTTCAAGCATAGCGTGTTCGTCCGATAATAAACGCCAACCACGCAGAGCGAGTGCCGCGCTCAAGGTACTTTTGCCAGCACCAGGCAAGCCCGGCAATACAACTGCCACACCATTTTTCGCCACCACGGCGGCATGCAACTTCAGGTATTCATGCAAGGTAACCGACACACACCAGTTCATACCCCACTCAAGAAAAGCGTAGGCTTGGGCTTTGGGTATAGCAGCAAAAGGGCTCTGCTCATCGACTTGAAAGTGAATATGGCCACGCAGGAAGTCGAGTAGGCCATTTGCCCTAAAGCTTAAGTGAAAGTCGGCAAAGCCATCATTGGCAGCAAGAGGGTGATCAGCATAGAGCCGCGCCAAACCATAGCGAATAATCGGCAAAGGGCTGCGCAAGGCATAGGTATAAGGTCCAACGCAAAAACGTAAGCCGGAGCCCTCGAGGTAACGGCTAAGTTCTGTATCATCTAATGATGCTAAGGTTTGGCTAGTCAATCTTGCGTCACAATAGCTGCAGCCGATAAGGACTGAAGTTGCTGGACTAGCTGTTCCTCTGTCACCCCCGATCCAAGGCCATCACTTTGACATAAATGGTCCAGTAATTCAGTGGTACTGCGCTGCTTCTCGGCAAGCGCTTTCAGTATTGGGAACACAGTCTCACTCAGTAAATGTGTATCACCACTATCCACTTGATAATACACAAAAGCTGATTCGGATCGATCGTAGAATCTGGCCGGCCCTGTTAAACGCCACACGCGGAACACCCCACAGTAATATTGTTTGTTATTAAGGGAGGATTATGTCGGATAACTATAGCTTATCGCACAGCCTACAAGCTATTAATGTAAAAGCTTGCTCGCCAACAAAAAGCAGTTAGCGCTCAGGCAGCGTTTTATTGAATGTCTGGTTCAGTGAAACAGACCTTGAGCTCCGAACCAACCACCTCTTCACTTGCCACTGCATTAGGGTGCATTTGCTCGTAGCTCAAAAAGCGCTGAATCTCAGACTCACGCTCAGTACCAGGGGCCATGGAAGCAAGCCCATTCATTGCGAAGGACTCTAAAAGTGCTTTAGAAAAGCAGACTTTATCAGTGCTGGTCATCACTCCCCAAGCCGAACGGTTACCCAAGGACAAAAGTACAACACCTCCTACAGCTGCACCACGAGCGAACTGGCGTCGCGAGTTGGACATTCCACTTGGCTGGGACTGTCCCTCAGCACTTATAGCTTCCGAGCGTTCTGCTTTATCGAGATCCTTATTTGCTTCACTATCCATTCTCACAACCTGTCCTTGTAGCTAAGCTGCTATGAATCCACTTCTATTAGCTTGGGCAGCGGCTAATATAAAAATGAAGCACATAACGTGCCAAACTTCTTAGTCATTGATTATAAAGGTAATTTTTAGCCACTTCCTATCCAAGCGACAAAACCTTGGTAGAACTGTAAAAAAAGCTGACAGTCATACCTAGTATTACAATGCCTATTATAGACGCCAAGGCGGCATAGCGCCTGGAGCTGTTTCTCTGCGCTCCAAAACTGACTTCACATCAATGACCACCCCCCGCTCACTTAGCAGCCGACTGATGGCATCTAGGCCACCTTGTAAATATTCTTTATGCGGGACCGCCAACACCACAGCCTGGGCATTGACTAACTCCGTTAGCGGCTGCAACTCCAAGCCATACTCCAAGCGCGCCTCATCGGCACTGGCCAAAGGGTCGTGCACCCTCACATCACAGCAGTAGTCTTGCAGTTCACGGATGATATCCACCACTCTTGAATTGCGCAGGTCTGGGCAATTTTCCTTAAAAGTCAGCCCTAGCACAGCCACTCGGGCACCGCTGACTGGGTGCCCAGCACGGACTAATTGCTTGACCGTCTGCTCGGCAATGTACTTACCCATACCGTCATTGGTCTGCCTACCACCTAAGACCACCTGTGGATGGAAACCGACACTCTGGGCTTTATAAGTAAGATAATAGGGATCAACACCAATACAGTGCCCTCCCACTAAGCCGGGGCGAAATGGGAGAAAATTCCACTTGGTACCGGCAGCTTCCAGTACGTCCAATGTATCGATTCCTAAACGATTAAAGATCATCGCAAGCTCGTTCATCAGCGCTATGTTTAAATCACGCTGGGTGTTTTCAATGACCTTAGCAGCCTCTGCGACTTTGATACTTGCGGCTCGGTGCACTCCGGCTAGCACGACACTTTCATAAAGCTTAGCGACTCGTTCTAGAGTTGCTTGAGAGTCACCAGAAACGACTTTAATAATGGTTTCTAGTTTGTGTGCGGTATCGCCGGGGTTAATACGCTCAGGCGAATAGCCCACGCGAAAGCCTTGCTCACTGTCAGGAGTCCACTCGAGCCCCGATTCACGCTCGAGAATTGGCACACAAACCTCCTCAGTGCAGCCGGGATAGACCGTGGACTCAAAAATCACCGTGGCTCCGGCCTGCAAATGCTGTCCTACCGTCCGGCAAGCAGCCTCCAATGGTCTTAAATCTGGCCGCTGAGCATCATCAATTGGCGTGGGCACTACCACTATGATGATTGCTGCCTCTTGTAAACGACTTGGGTCACTGCTCAGCTCCAAGTACTCCGCGGCCTGCAGTGCCTCCTTGCTAACCTCACCACTGGGGTCATAGTGCTGTCGATAGTGCGCCAACTTTGATTCATTGAGGTCAAAACCAAGCGTGGGTCGCAGGCGTGCAAAGGCCACTGCCAGTGGCAAGCCAACGTAGCCTAGGCCAACAATTGCAATTTTATCAGTCATAGATTTAATCCCTTGAGTGCTTATTGCTGCTCTAAATACCAGCGTGTGCTTAGCTCCAAGCCTTTAGCGACGTCGAATTCTGGCTGGTAAGCCAGTAAACGCGAGGCCTTACTGATATCGGCTTGTGAGTGGCGCACATCACCTTCGCGAAAATCAGCATACTCAGGCTCAGGGATTGTCACTGTTACACCAGCCTTAATCAGTAAGTCACGAATTAAAGCGAATAATTCATTGAGGCTGGTGCGCCCACCAACAGCAACATTAAACACTTGATTAGCTGCTCCAGGGTCAGTGGCTGTTGCAGCTAGTAAATTTGCCTGCACTGCATTGCTTACAAAGCAAAAGTCCCGTGAAGTTTTGCCATCGCCGTTAATTCGACAGGCTTTACCTTGTATTTGCGACTCGATCCAACGAGGAATCACCGCAGCATAAGCGCCCTGTGGATCCTGCCTAGGACCAAATACGTTGAAATAGCGCAAGCCGATACAGTCCATTCCGTAAGTGCGCGCGAACACCTCAGCATAGAGTTCATTGACATACTTAGTCACAGCATAAGGTGATAAAGGCTTGCCAATACGCTCCTCTTGTTTAGGCAGGTCAGGGTGATCTCCGTAAGTAGACGAAGACGCGGCATAAACAACCCGTCGCACTCCGGCGTCCCGGGCTGCAACCAAAACATTAAGAAAGCCGTTGATATTGTTGTGGTTTGTTAACAGAGGATCTTTTATGGAGCGCGGAACAGAGCCCAGTGCAGCTTGATGCAATACAAAGTCTGCGTCCACCACGGCACGCTGACAATCCTCGAGCTGACAAATATCGCCTTCTTGGAAGTCAAACAACTCCCAGCGCGCTTCGCCTACTATGCGTCGCACATCATCTAAGTTTTCTTGGCGACCCGTTGAGAAATTATCTAAGCCAACAACACGCTGACCTTGCTTTAATAACTCTTCTACAAGGTGAGAGCCAATGAAGCCCGCCGCCCCAGTTACCAGCCATTTGTACTGTTGCTGCTGTAATTCATCATTGAGTCTTTGCTGGCTCGTCATCTACCACTCTCCCTAAATATAAAATGCTGCTTTCTACTGTGTACTGAGTCTCAAATCAAGGTGCTCAGCATTTACAGCTTTAAAGCTAGAGTATAGTGTCTATAAGTACTGCAAAGCACGATAAAGCTAAATCACGCCTCTCTATCTTGACGCGCTACCGCTCTGCTGGAGCATACAGGTATTCATATGCCGGATAATGTGGGACTTTATAGCTACCTAGCTGCCTGCTTTGTATTTGGGGCGCTTAGCTTGTTGCTGTTGGTCTCTTGGCGCAAGCGCCCCTATGCTGCGCTACTGATTATTGCCAACTTACTTACCGCGGTCTGGGCCGGCACGATTGGTATCGGTACCCTCGCACAGCAGCCACCGCTAGTGCTAATACAAGTAACAGAATTATGCCGTAATGCCGCGTGGATTTTCCTCTTATTACGCCTAACAAGTAGTCAATTTGCAGACCAATACTGGCTTTTAGCTGGACAGCGCTGGATATCAGTGTTTTGTGCGGGCCTGTTGCTTGTAACAACGCTGCTATTTCTACCTAATGCCCTGAGCGGCATCGCCCCAGCAATAGCTAAAAGTAGCAGCACAATCACACCGCTTACCTGGCTGGCAGTTTCGATCATTGCACTAGTCTTGATAGAACAGTTAATTCGCAATGCATCTGACAGTGAACGCTGGTCAATCAAGTACCTAGGCCTGGGCCTATGCTGCCTGTTTGGCTATGATTTTTTCCTCTACGCAGAGGGTCTGTTATTTCTAAAGCTAGACGCCAATCTATGGCAAGCGCGGGGTCTTGTTTCAACAGTAGCCGCACCGCTGCTGGCTGTGGCTATTGCTCGCAATTCAGACTGGCAACTCAGCTTGCATGTATCGCGCCATGTTGTGTTCCACTCGGTGACTATTATTGCCGCTGGTTGCTACCTGATGGCCATGTCAGCTGTCGGATACCTTATTCGAATGCTGGACACCACTTGGGGCGGCGTGCTGCAAACCTCCTTCATGGTTGCCGCAGGCGCTTTTCTATTGGTACTTCTGCTATCAGACAAGTTTCGTGCTAAAACTCGGGTATTTCTCAGCAAACACTTTTTCAGTTACCAATATGACTACCGTGAAGAATGGCTAAACTTCACCCGCTCCCTCGCCGAGATTGACGATGACGATGTACCGGAGGGTATCGTGCGAGCCATGGTGCCCTTAGTGGGCAGCCAAGCAGGCTTACTCTTTGCAGAAGAAGGTGGCCGCTACACTTTGCTGGCTAATTACCAGATGCCGCCACCGGAAGGTGAGCTTGGCATGGGCAACCTAGCTCACTGGCTTAGCCAAAGCGGCTGGGTAATTGATATTGATGAGTTCCAGCAGCAGCCTAGTAGCTACCCTCAGCTGATCCTCCCCAACTGGGTTCAGCGAGTATCGCAGCCCTGGCTAATAGTGCCTTTGATGTTTGGCAACCGCCTCCCTGGTATTTTGCTAATACGACGCTCCGATTTACAGCAGAGCATTCACTGGGAAGAACGCGACCTCATCAAAACCGCCGCGCGTCAGGCCGCCAGCCACTTGGCTCAGTTTTTAGCCCGCAAGGCGCTAGTAGAAGCGCGCCAATTTGACGCCTTTAACCGTCTCTCCGCCTATGTTATTCACGACCTGAAAAACATCCTCGCACAGCAATCCTTAATCGTCGCTAATGCTGAAAAACATAAGCATAACCCAGAGTTTATCGATGATATGATTGATACCATACACAACTCGGTGGAGCGCATGACGCGCTTGATGGAGCAGATGCGCAGCGGCTTGCGCGAAGCAGAACTTCAACACTTTGACCTTGCGGAGTTATTGGGCCGAGTTGTCGCCAATCGCTCTTCTGGAAAGCCCTGCCCTAGCCTGCAAGTTGAAGCTGGCCCCTTTCCGATGCAGGCAGACCCTGAGCGCCTAGCCACTGTATTTACACACTTAGTTCAAAATGCACAGGATGCCTGTGGCAAGCACGGCGAGGTCAGTCTGCGTTTGCACGCTCAGGATAGACTATGGGTGACCAGCGTTCGTGACAACGGTCAGGGCATGAGTCCAGAGTTTATCAGCAAACGACTTTTTACACCTTTTGACAGTACTAAAGGCTTAACAGGTATGGGCATTGGTGCCTTTGAGAGCAGAGAGTATATTCGCAGTATTGGTGGCGATATCCGCGTTGATAGCCAAGAGGGCTCTGGCTCGACATTCTGGGTGTTTATTCCAGCGCCCGATAATAACGAGTAAGGCGCCGCCTAACAGCGGCAAGGAAGGAGTAGCGATGTGGCTGTAACAAAAAAACATTTGCTGGTTGTTGAAGACGATAAAGGCCTTCAAAACCAGCTAAAGTGGGCCTTTGAAGATTTTGAAGTGGCCATTGCTGGTGACCGTGAGGAGGCTATCGCTCAACTGCGCCGCTACGAACCCGGTGTGGTGATTCTCGACTTAGGCCTGCCGCCAGACCCTGGGGGCGTGAGCGAAGGTCTGGCTACACTCAGTGACATTCTATCCCTTGCACCGGAAACCAAAATTGTAGTGGTAACCGGCGACAGCGACCGCGCTAATGCGGTAAATGCCGTCGGCCGCGGCGCGTATGATTTCTACCAGAAGCCGGTTGATCCACAGTTACTCAATATGATTGTGGACCGCGCCTACCGTGTCTTTGAACTCGAGCGGGAGAACTATCGGCTCAGCCAGTTTGAAGACAAAATGCCTCTCAAAGGCATTATTGCAACTAGTCCGCAAATGCTTCGTGTATGCCGGACCGTTGAAAAAGTCGCACCTACCGATGTCACAACTTTAATCCTTGGTGCCAGTGGCACTGGAAAAGAGCGCATTGCTCAAGCTTTGCACGAATTAAGCCATCGCTCCAAGGGCAAAATGATCGCTATTAACTGTGCCGCGATTCCTGAGAACCTATTGGAGAGCGAACTATTCGGATATGAAAAAGGCGCTTTTACGGGTGCCTCTCAAACCACACCCGGAAAAATTGAATATGCAGATGGCGGCACGCTGTTCTTAGATGAAATCGGCGATCTACCCATGGAGCTACAAGCCAAGCTCTTGCGCTTCCTGCAAGAGCGGGTGGTTGAGCGAGTTGGCGGGCGCAAGGAAATCCCGGTCGACGTACGCATTATCTGCGCCACCCATCAAGACTTAGAAGCCCGCATCGCCGACGGCCGCTTCCGGGAAGACCTCTATTATCGAGTGAGTGAGCTAAGCATCACTATTCCACCACTGCGAGAGCGGGACGGTGATGCGCTGGTATTAGCGACTGTCTTTCTCGACCGCTTTGCTCGGGAAATGGGCCGCAATATTAAATCATTCGACACAGAGGCACGCAAAGCGATTGAAAGCTATCACTGGCCCGGCAATGTGCGCGAACTCGAAAGTCGGGTAAAACGTGCTGTGATTCTCGCCGAAGGAACAAGCCTCTCTAGCGAAGACTTAGAATTAGAAAGTGTGGCCACTGGGCAAGATTTGCCCTTGAACCTAAAGCAGGTCCGGGAGGACGCGGAGCGCAAGGCCATCTTACGCGCCTTAAGTCACTGCGGGGATAACATATCGGACACGGCAAGCCTGCTTGGCATCACCCGCCCCACTTTGTATAACTTATTGGAAAGGTATCAGCTTAAAAACTGAAGGCTAACCCTTACCCCTCCAATGCAGCAGAGTTCAATCTGCTGCAGCTAATTTTGCATATAAGGCCTCAGCTGCTGCGCGCTCAGAGAACTCTTTATCGCTAGCAAGTAGCTTTTTAAGTAGTTCACGTGCAGTCACTTCATCCCCGGCAGCGAGCTCTACTTGTGCACTGTGATACTGAAACTCAGGAACCTCTGGAGACTCTGCCAGCAACTTAGAAAATATAGACCTAGCTTCTCCATACTTTCCATTGCTGCTCAGCACCATGGCCAAGGTATCCTGCACGGCAGCAGACTTACCCTCAGTTTGCTGAACTGCAGCACGCGCATATTCCAGGGCGCGCGCCGGTTGCTCGTCACGCAGCATCCAAGCCAAGTTATTTAAGGCCACCACATTATTGCTGTCTACATTAAGCACCGCGCTAAACTGCTCCATAGCATCTCCAGCGCTTCCCGCTAAGCGGAAGCGTTCAGCTAAGAGCAAGCGCGGAGCCACGTCAGCTGGATGCTGATCAACCCAAGACTCTAAAGTGTCTTTTGCTAGGCTTTCATTACGCATCAGCAGATGCTGCTGTACCAAATTCATCAGCGTGCTGACACTGGGCTGATCCGCATGCATTTGTTGCAAAATACTGAGTGCTTCACCCGACTTACCATCTAAGTTCGCGGCGGCTGCTTGTAACTGCAATACCTGCGGACTCCCCGGCGCCAGCCGCAAGGCCTCCGTAAGATGTTGATTGAAACTTTCGCGATCAGCTTGAGTGTATGCGTAGCGGGCCATCGATAACTGCAGGCCTGGATCTTCAGGATTGAGTTCTAAGGCACTATTTAATGCACTGACCATCCCTTCTTTATCACCCAAGCCCTCTGATACCGCAGCTAACACTCGATAGTCAGCCACACGAGGTTGGTCGATCAACTTGAAGAGTTTTTGCAGCTGCTGCTTAGCTTGCTCCAACTCACCCTGCTGCAATCTTGCCAAAGCCATGGTCCTGAGCACTGCTGGGTTATCCATATACTGTGGTTCCAGACCAGTGAAGGCACTAGCCACATTCTCGACCTGTTGATTACTCAAGTAATATCGAGCTATCAACAAGCGCGCTTGTAAGTATTGCGGCTTAGCACTACGTGCCCGCTCAAGGAAAGTGAGCATAGTCTCAAAATCACCTTGGTATGCGCTCACTGCTGCGTGTGCCATCAAACTTGGCACAAAGTCCCGGTGTTCTGCCAGCACCACTTCGTAATAGCGTTTAGCGGCAGCATAGTCCTGCTCAGCAAAGGCCAGCGTCGCCAGCGCGTGGTTAGCAGAGGGGTTGCCCGGCTCTAACACATCCGCCCTTTCAAATGCTTGCTTGGCCGATGCTTTATCTCTCAATGCAAACTGCGAACGGCCAATTAACAGCCACGGTTCAGGCTGTTCTGGCGCGCGGTCACGGTAAGCCTGCGCCGCCTCAAGGGCTTTTTTATTCTCGCCCTCTTGCAGCAATGCAGCCACCAGAACAGCATCAGCACTACCCGACTCCGGTGCCATTTCAATGGCCTGCTCTAAGAGATTAAATCCTTCCTGCTCACGTCCAGCGCTGAGGTAGCCAGCCCCTAAACGCATTTGAGCCGAGGCCGAGCCAGGCTCTAAACGCGCTACCTCGGATAAGACATCCAGCGCCTCATCCATGCGCTGTTGACTGACCAGTGAGTTGGCAAGAATATTTAACAGGTCACTGTTGCCTGGCGTCTCTTCGAGCATCTGGCGAACCAGCTGTTCAGCCTTGTCCGCCTCGCCGAACCTAACCCACATCTCGGCCATGAAGCGATTACCGATAGGGTTGCTGTTATCAAGCTCGTAGAAATCTTTGATGTGACGGTAAGCCAAGTTATGATCACCGAGCTGAGCCTGAGTTAAGCCCATGTAAAGTAACACGCCCGGAATATCAAACTTTATTGGCTCGGCAATTAACAGCGCCGATAATGCCTCTGGGTAATTACCCGCATAAAACTCCACGAGCCCTAGAGCATAATTAACTCGAGGGGACTGGGGTACATTATTTAGTAGTACTTTCAGGTCATTGCGCGCGGCATCAAAGGCTTGCTGCTGAATATTGACAAAAACTCGCTTAAGACGATATCCCAACAACTCAGGGTTGAGCTCAATCGCACGGCTATAATAATTAGCTGCGTCTGCGGGATTACTGGACTGTACTACATCACCCAGTAGAGCCCAGGCCAACCCATAGTCCGGGGCTTGCTCAGTCAAGGCGAGTAAATGATCACGTGCCGTCGCTAGCTCGCCATTGCGAGCAGCTAGCATAGCTTCCACATACTTTACGTAAGTGCTATCAGGCGCTAAAGCCAAGGAAGTTGCTAGGCGCCGCTGAGCGACAGCCAACTGTCCCTGCTGCATCTCAGCCATAGCTTTGGCGGCTAACACTGCCCCACGGCTACTATCGGAGAGCCCCTCTAACTCGATCGCCTGCACATCTTGTAAGCGCCCTAAAGAAACCCAGGCTTGAGCAAGCAGAGGCAGTACGCGATCACGCTGCTCGTCACTTGCTCGATCGATAACCCGACCTAATTCTTTTTCCGCCGCCTCTAAATCACCGGCCTGGAAGTGCAGCTCACCGAGCAGCAGCCTAGCCTCCATATTCGATGGGTTTTGACGCACTGCATTTTTTAGTTGGATAACAGCAGCCGCACTGTCACCTGCAGACAAATTCTGACCTGCCCGTTCAAGATACTCGGCATCTGAAATATCGCTTGAGCAAGCAAGCAAAGATAAAACAAACACTATCATTAAGGCTGCTGAAGCCGATCGCTTATAGCTCATTGTTACTTCCTTTTCGACCCTGTACCAAGGTGAATTACTGCTATTATCTATTGGTGAATGCGCTCACCTTTGTAGCAAACACTATGACTAAGCGACGCATACTCTCTCTGCTTAATTACTAACCAATTTACGCAGTTGTGCACACAAAAAGAAGCCCGAGCAGCAAGCCCAGTGTGCACTGGGTCACAGTTTGCTCAATAGCTAGCGATTATTCGCTCAAAGGACACACTATGCCTACAAAGCAGGCCTTAGCTGAACTTGTCAAACTGATCGCTCGAGCACCATCTGCGGACAATAGCCAACCTTGGAAAATCAGCCATGAGTCGCAGGACTTGCGGCTATCCTACGATAGTGCCCGCGTTGCTGGAAAAACCTTTGCTGCCGATCACCCGGCAACTTTATTGGCGATAGGCGCTGCCGTTGAGCATGGCATGCAAGGAGCTAGTGATTGGGGCATGGAACCACAACTCCGGCTACCTGAGGAACAACCAGATCAGAGCGGCAACTACGCTTGGATCCGCATTTCTAATAACAGCCAGCATGAAGTCTCTGCTGAACAGCACAATTGCTACCAGCGCCACACTAACCGCTGCGCTTACCACTCGACAGCATTGGCGGCACAACTCTTAAGCCAGCTTGCCCAAATGACTGAAGGACAAGCGCAATGCCAAATAATAGAACACCCTGAGACGATTAGAGAAGCTAGCAAACTGGTCAAGCTTGCGACACAGATACGTTTTCAGCGGCAGGATGCTCACCGCATGCTCATTGACAGTATTCGCTTAAGCCCTGCAGAAGCAGCCACTGGCGATGGTCTAGACCTCGCCACCCTAGGCCTGCCGCCCGGGGGGGGACTGTTTCTAAAAGCAATTGCAAACTGGCAGCGTATGACCTACCTAAACCGCTTCGGTTTGTTTCGCTTGCTCGCCAGCATTGACGCAGCGCCTGTCGCTAAAGGACCTGCCTTAATAGCCATTACTGGCACTAATGATAAGCGCGGCGCTTTTGATGCCGGACGCTTAGTGACAAGGATCTGGACTGAACTGAACGTACAGGGTATTGCTGTACACCCGAACTATGTCATATCGGATCAGCTGCACCAACACAAAAATCAACACTTAGCTCTGCACTTGCAGAGGAAAGCCACTGAACTGCAACGCAGCTGTGACAAGCTTTTCAACTTAAGTGAAAACACGACTCTACACATGCTGTTACGGGTGGGCTATCCAAAACAAGGGGCAGTCCTCTCCCAACGACTGCCATTAAAAGCAGTTTTCGACTCAAGCGCTAATACCTAGTTTGCGCCGCGCTATCGCTAATAAGAGTCGCTGCAATAGGTTGTTGTTGCCTCCGGGACGCCAAGTATTCACTAAGCGGTTGCGGTAGGCATCAAAGTGCAAGCCACGGGGAGCAAGCGGCACTCGCCCACGTCCCAGCAGCAACTTCAAGCCTTGAGTAGCCGCCATCCCAGCACAAAGCTCACAAGCCATCGCGGTTGAAGGTCCGCGCTGCTCAGCAAAATTGACCCGCTCGGGATCTGCCAAGTATTTCATCTGGAGCATGCGCGGGGACAAGCCTAAGAGAAAACGGATGGCTTGCTCTTCTGGACTCTGACCCTCTAATTGAAAGTAATCCTCAAAACTCATTCCACCTGGGGCAAAGGCCAAAAATGCCACCCCCATACCAAGCGGTGCCGCTGTAATGGCTGGTATCCCCTTAGCCTCACAGGCAGCAAAAACGGCGCGACGCACATCCAGCACAAAAAAATCTAAAGCGTCGACATACAAATCGACCCCTTCAAGAAACTTATCAATATTGCTTTGCTGAACGCCATGAGGAAACTCGGTCAAATGTAAACCCGGATTGACGCCTCGAGCTAACTCTGCCATCACCTCAAGCTTGTTGCGCCCCAAGCTTGCAACTGTGGCCCCTGCCTGGCGATTAAAGTTGGCCAACTCATACTGGTCCATGTCCGCAATATGAAACTGACCAACACCAAGGCGGGCCAGTGTCAGCAGATGACTGCCACCCACCCCACCCATACCTGCGATGGCGACACGGCTGCTTTGCAAGCGTCGCTGCTCGTCTTCAGTTACCCAGCCCAAATTGCGAGAGAATGCTTCGCTATAATCGAAATCAAGCATGACTTAGGCCCCAAGTGCCAAACAGGGCTTGCAAGCCCAAACGAGGCTGTCGCCTTAGGCTCTCAAGCTCAGCCCTTTCTTTTAATAACTTGGACGCCGACCAACTCTCGCTAAAATCAGCGTGGATTGCCTGATATAAAGCACTTAACTCAGGGGCCATGTGAGCCACCACATCAGCTGAGTCAATTGTATAAGGTGCGCGCCAACCGTGATAATCGATTTCGCTACCCGCAGCCACAAAATGAATACCTGAGCGCGATAACAGGCGAGGCAAGAAAGGCTCCATCATGGCAAACACGCGATTTCTCCCTGTCAATTCGGCCAGCGCTGTAGCCGAAAGATAGGCCGCAACGGCAATCAGCGAGAAGCTGCGTTTCTCTCGCAAGCTATAGTCAATTCCCGAAGGTTCACCAAAACGAGTTTGGTCCTCCCCTGCACGCCGACGAAAGTCACTATCTACAGCCAAACGAGAAATCTCACAGGATCTATTGCGGTTGTCATCGAGTAAGGCCAGCGCCGAGGCATCCAGTGCTTGCCCACAGAACGTTTCCAGCGGCAGTGGCCGCCCCGGGGTGGTTTCAACTAAACGCACACAGCCTGCAGCTCGCCCCGTAGACCTGTGGGTGATCAAACAGTGGTGAGAAGCACTATCAAAGCTATCGCTTTCAAATTCATCAGCAAAGCGAGATTTCGGCTCGTAGCCAAACTCCTCACAATACACCCGGTAGCGAATGTGAAAGCAACGTTGAATATCTTCAGCACTACTTGCGATACTGACGGCAAAGAAGCGACGAAAATCATCAACTAATAAAGTTTTGCCCTCAGACATAGTACCGCCCTCCAAGCTTGGCATACCTGCCGAAGCTAATAATCGTGCAGCTGCTCCGCTTAAGACTAGTCCCGCAGAGCATTAGCGTAAAGAAAATACTCACCGAGTCCGAAGCCTGGCAACAATATCGTCGGCAAGATTTTCGATCGCGGGAATTAATGACTGATAAACCACCTCAAAACCAGCTTGCGCACCAAAGTATGGGTCAGGCACATCCAAAGACTCAGCTCCTGGCACAAAAGATAGCAAGGCTTTAACTTCTGCCTGAGCGGAACTAGGACAGCTCTTTTGCAGTTCTGTGAGTACCGCCTCATCTAAAGCCAGCACATAGTCGAAGTACATAAAGTCGCTTGCTGCGAGGGGACGAGAGCGCAAGCCTGCAATATCAATAGCCCTGCCTGCCAAGGCCCGCACAGCGCGCGGATCTGGCGCTCGGCCCGACATCGACACCTCGGTCCCCGCCGACTCGACTCGTATCACTGAACTTAAGCCCCGCACTCGCAAGTAGTGCTGAAGCATGCCCTGCGCCATAGGTGAGCGGCAGAGATTCGCCTTGCATACAAACATGACACTGCACTTAGCAGGGAAAAACAGCCACTTAGCTCTTTGAAAAAATTGCATTAGCTTAGGGCTCCAGCAAGGCGTTTAAATAACGCACCGGTACAGCAAAACTAATGCGGGACGGCAACTTGCTATCCGACAAGGGACTACTTGCACTGAGACTGCCCTGCACCACCGCCACCACTTTACCCTTTTCAATGTCATACACTGGACTGCCGCTCTGCCCCGGTAACACCTCAGCATCCAACTGATAAGTCATATAACCTGATTTGCGCGCGCGTAGCTGCATCGCCGATAAATTTTCAGCCGAGCGCACGGGGCGTGCTGCAGGCACTATCGCAGATACCATACCGCGGTGGGTCACGGGATAGATCCCTCCCAAGATACCTGTTGGAAAGCCGGTAAAGGCCACTGAGCGACCCGGCGCCAATAAGGCTCCATCAGCTAGACTCAGACCATGTAAATTGCCAGCGCCGACAAGCTCTAATATTGCCAGATCATGGCTGCGGTCTACCTGGGCTAGCTGAGCTGCGTATGCGCGCACCTCCTGACCTTGACCAGCAAAAACCACCAGCGTCTCTGTTGGCCCAAGCTCATTATCAACTACGTGCCAACTGCTGGCGACCCGCCCACCACCTTCCAGTACAAAGCCGCTGCCAAAAAAACGTACCGGGCCTTGGCTTCCCCGCTGCGGCAAACTTTTAGTGAGCGCGCCGATGCCCACTACTGATGATGCTACTCTAGCTACAAGCTCATCTATTTCCTGAGCCTGCAAACTACTTGGGACTGCTGCACCGAGCAGAATGCTCAATAGGACAATCACTCGCATCAAACTTTCACCCCCAGCCTAATCATGGCCAATACATGTATTAACAATATGCCAGCATCACGCTAAAGCTATAAATTTATTGCTGAGAATAAAAAACCACCCAGAGGGGTGGTTTTAGTATTTCACTCGGCCTAAGCCAAGTGGAAGTTAGTACTAAAGCTTAGGCTTTAGACTGACCGCGACGGCGGCGTGTAAAACCTACACCTAGTAAGCCTAGCCCCATCAGTGCAAGGATTGAGGGCTCGGCAACTTCTCGAGCTGAAAGCTTCATGTCAAAGTGAAACTCGTTGGATTGATTCTCCTGAGTCTGCAAACCGATACAACCGGGGCCGACACCCACTTGCGCACAAGCACTGGCAGGCAGTGGCATGAGACCGTTACCGTCCAGTAGCACCTCGAAGGTGTACTTATAACCAGCTTGAACAAAGCTAAATGATAACTGCTCTGGGTTCAGCACCAAGAACACATCATCGCATTCTGAGACAGAGGCGTCGAAACACCCGCCTTGGTTAGGCGTCTCAAAAAAGTCAATGTTGATCAGACTCGGGTTAACTGGAGGGTTAACTGTCAAGCTAGTGAAGTCGTTCGCTGCATTGGCTTGAGCGAGCCCGAACCACTGAGTCAATGTAACGGTATCGAGTGTTGAACCGGTAATAGGGAAGTTGTCATGAGTGTAAGTACTGCCGCCAACAATATCGGCATACAGACCACCGCCCTGATCGGTCAGTGCAAACTGGGTACGCATCCCATCAAAGGTTGTGGTGTTGGCACCTTCAACAGCCACTGTATCGCCATCAGCTGCTTCGATTGAGCCCATTGCACCATTTGTAATACTGAGCGCGCTCTGGTTTGCTTCGTTACCCCAGGCGATTTTTGAGTAGCCCTCTACGCCACCAAAGTTTGCTGGGTTGACCACCATTGGTCCTTCCTGAGTTGGGACTGGATTGCCATTCACAAGCAAGGCGTTTTCCCACATAGAGAGAAGAGCCCAGTCCCAATCGGTAACCAGCGCTGCGTTAGCCTGCGCTGATAATGCTAGCGCCGAGCCAACGGCGACTGCTTTAGCAAAAGTAAGTTTCATAATCCTTCTCCATTATATTTTGGGTAACTGTTGCGCGTAGCGCCCAGCAACCCTGTCTTCCTTAACCTGCCTCGTTCGAATGAGCGAGATCATCCTTCACAATAGATAAAGCAAGCTCAATGCCAAATATCATAAAAACAATATAAATCAGAATCTTACAAAAACAGCGGAAGGACAAAATGTGCATAGTGTTAAAGAAGCTGACAGTTTTAAACCAGTCCTAGCATCTTCTTTACAAACTGTATTTTGGGGAAGCCACTCGCATCAGACTACGATATAGTGTGCCAAATACTTTTAATATGGATAGTGAGTACTATGTTCTACGGTTGGCGTATCGTCAGCGGCGTCTTCATCGCCCAGCTTTTTATCATTGGTTTTATGACCTATTCCTTCGGCCTCTTCATGGTTCCGCTACAAGAAGAGTTCGGCGCCAGCAGAGCCCAAGTCAATCTCGGCATGACTGCAGTCACCGTCGCTGGCTTAATACTATCGCCAGTGATCGGCTCTTTGGTTGATCGCATGTCGATCCGAGTTTTAATGACCGCTGGAGCAATCATATTTGCCGCCGGACTCTATGGTATGTCCTTAAGTCAAAGTATCTGGCACTTTGTGGTGATATTTGGCATTTCGGTAAGTTTCGGTAGTTTATTGTTGGGACCACTCACAGGCTCGACCACTGTTTCCCGCTGGTTTAGTAAAAAAAGAGGCCAAGCCCTTGGTATAGCGGCTGTTGGAACCTCCGTGGGCGGCTTGCTATTACCGGTGGTTATTGGTGACTGGATTGCAGAAGCCGGCTGGCGCAACGCACTACTCTACCTGTCCTATGTAGTTATGCTTTTCGTGCTACCCCTAATGATTCTAGTGATTAGAAGCCACCCATCAGAGCTGGGCATGTATCCAGATGGTGCAGAGACCAACGACTCTAACGAAAGTGCGGTACCGGCCATTGACCTAAAAGCGATCTTGCGCCACCCAGCCTACTGGACTATCGGCCTTTCCATTGGCCTGATATTCAGCGTCTACTCGGCCTTAATGGCCAACTTAGTACCCTATGCTGAAGACACTGGCATTACCTTAGAAGCTGCCAGCCTGTTAATGGGAGTGATTGCCGGTTTTGGCCTGGCGGGTAAGATTATTTTTGGCATGGCAGCAGATAAAATCAGCCTGCGACTGGGGCTTTGGATAGCTATCGTGTTAATCTTAGTTGGGCTTGGAATCCTGCTCTTAGAGCCATCTTACGCTCTCACCGTAGTCGCCTGTGCCGTGATAGGCCTCGCATCCGGTGGCATGCTGCCAGTCTGGGGGGCAATGCTAGCGGTAGTATTCGGTGTAGCTAGTTACGGTAAGGTTATGGGCCTGATGAACCCATTGATTACACTGCTGGTAATGCCCAGCTTCGTGATCACAGGTTACATCCACGATCTCACTGGCAGTTACAGCAACGCCTTTTGGCTCTACTGTGGCCTACTGGTTGTTTCGGCGCTGATACTATTCCGTTTGAAAATGCCGGCGAGCTCAGCAGCCGCCAGCAACTAAACGCTCTCAGGCAGCTGTAGGCATATATGCCTACAGCTGCTCAAAGTCATCTGTCAGCACACAGTCAAAGCGCAGTGCATCATAGTGCGCAATACCCGCAGCCGCTTCTTCACTAATCACTTCTTTGGCCACCGCATCGTTCAAGGCAGTCTGTAAATCTACTCCAGAGACTTGGCCTTTTCTCCAAGCTTGATTAAAGCGCTGCCAAGTGTCATCTACCTGCAGCAGCGTCTGATAAGTGCGCTCAACACGCCCCACAGCATCCTCAGCATCCTCAGGCATGTAGACCTTCGAGAGCAGGAGTGACCGCACTGAGCTAGGCTGCATAATTAAGTCACCTAAGCGACGTATCTGATCATCACTAGGCTGGCGGTGTATACGCCCAAGAGGCAGGCAGATGACGCGCAACAAGCAAGCGAGCCAGCGCTGGGGGAAGTTCTCCAGAAACACCAGCAATGCCGTCTGCGCTCGATACAGTGCCTGAGTCAGTGCAAAATCGGCGTGGATATCCACAGCCTCACTCGGAGACTGGCTCTCGCGAAACTTGAGCAAACTACAGGCGATAAACAGCTGGCTGTGGACATCGCCAAGACGCGCCGACAGTAACTCGCGACGTTTGAGCTCACCCCCCAGCACAGCTAGTGCCATATCGGAGCATACCGCCAATGCGGCACTCATATGATTAATATGCTGATACCAGCGCTTGCCAAATTCATCCACCTCAGTGGGGGTAGGGCTAAAGCGTGAAGCGCTCAGGCCGAATAGGCTAAGTCGCGCAATATTGGAGAACACATGGGCCAAGTGTCGCATCAGCAAGGGATCAAAAGCCCGCACCCCCGCTTCAGGGTCAGAGGCCTCAAGGGTTTGCATTTCATCGTATAGATAAGGGTGGCAACGCATTGCACCCTGGCCGAAAATCATTAACGAGCGGGTCAATATATTGGCGCCCTCTACGGTAATGGCAACTGGAATACCGCGATAGGCAAAAGCCATGAAATTGCGCGGCCCCATCTGGATTGCTCGGCCAGCCACTACATCCATACCGTGATTGACGCTGCTACGCATTAACTCCGTGGCGTGATATTTAGCCATGGCAGTGACCACCGATGGGGCGCCATCAGCCAAGCCGCGAGTCACTAATTCACGCATTGCCTCCAGAGTGAAGGCTGTGGCGGCTATGTCAGCTGTAGCTTCCTGCACGCCTTCAAACTTGCCAATTTCGATATTGAATTGACGGCGTATGCGGGAGAAGGCTCCCACAGTCAGGTAGTTCATTTCACCGCTCGCTGTGGCCAATGCCGGCAGGGAAATACCCCGCCCTATACCCAGACACTCGATCAGCATACGCCAGCCTTTACCGGCCATTTCAGCGCCACCAATAATCCAGTCGATCGGAATGAAGACATCCTCGCCGCGGATCGGCCCGTTCATAAAAGGTGTGCCGGGATTGTGCCGCGTGCCTATTTCCACCCCTGGATGGTCAGCTGGCAGCAGGGCACAGGTAATTCCGTAATCTACTTTGGCAGTGTCACCTAACAGGCCCTCGGGGTCTTCTAGCTTGAAAGCCAAGCCGACCACCGTAGCCACTGGCGCCAAGGTGATCCAGCGCTTGCGAAACGTGAGGCGCAGGCCCAGCACTTCCTGCCCCTCGTGTTCACCGCGACAAACAATGCCCAGGTCTGGTATCGCCCCGGCATCAGAGCCAACCTCTGGCCCGGTTAAGCCAAAGCAGGGGATTTCATCGCCGCTGGCAAGCCCTGGCAGCCAGCGTTGTTTTTGCTCTTGCGTACCGTACTTCATCAGTAGCTCGCCTGGCCCCAATGAGTTAGGCACCATCGCTGTCACGGCGCCGGTAATCGAACGGCTGGCGATTTTGCTCATAATCCGACTTTGCGCATAAGCACTAAAATTTCGGCCACCATATTCTTCGGGAATGATCAGGCCCAAAAAACCCGCCTTTTTCAGGTAGGCCCAAGTCTCTTCACTTAGATCCTGTTTTTTATGAACTTCCCACTCATCGATCATGCCACAGAGCGTCTCCACCTCATTATCGAGAAAAGACTGCTCCTGCTCGCTCAATGTGGGTGATGTAATAGCGCTGAACTTTGACCAGTCGGGCTGGCCACTAAACAGATCCTTTTCCCACCACGTGGTACCGGCTTCTAGCGCCTCTCTCTCGGTAGTGCTCATCGGGGGCATGGCCTTGGCCAGCAAATTGTAGACTGGACGACTGAGTAGTTTCAGCCGCAGAGGCGCGTAGTTTAGTACTAGCACAAGCGCCAGCACTGGCCACAGTAGCCACCACATAGCCGACTCAAACAATGTCAGCACGAATACGCTCAACACCATAGTGATTGAGCTAGCGACAAGACTAACTCGGTAGTACAACAAAGCCGCTAATACAGCGACAGCAAGCAAAAGAGTGATCAGCATGGAGTCCTCCTTGAGGATTAAAGCAAAGCTAGTGCTAGCCCCCACTGTGGCACAGTTTTAGGAAAATACCCAAACATCCTAGTTAAGGGCGCTTGCTAGGACTTGAATTTCAACAATTAAGTCCCATCTATATAAGTGTCGGGGCGTGTCTTACACAGAGCGACCTTCGACCAGTTCAATGATTAAAACGTGTTGCTTCTTTAGGAGAATATGTAATGAACACAATCGATTTTAGCCCTTTATACCGTAACAGCGTCGGCTTTGACCGCATGGCCTCACTCTTAGATGCCGCTTTTCGTAACGACACTGCCGGCTCTGGCTACCCGCCTTATAATATTGAGTCGCTGGACGATTCGCGTTATGCCATTACCCTAGCCGTTGCAGGCTTTAAGCTCAGTGAACTCGACATCCATGTTGAAGGCGGAGTACTCACTGTTAGCGGCCGCAAAGAAGAGGAAGCTGAGCGCAAGTACCTACATCGCGGTATCGCTAACCGCGCTTTTGAGCGCAAGTTTAATTTGGCTGAGCACGTGGAAGTTAGGGGAGCCACATTGGAGCACGGCTTGCTAACTATCCAGCTGCTTAAGCAGATACCAGAAGCTATGAAGCCCCGCCGAATTGCTATTAGCAAGGGCGATGATGCCTTAGAGCACGATAGTAGCACTGCTGAAAGCAAAGCCACTGACAAGCAGCAGGCCGCCTAAGGCCAATGGGGCCCGCTTACCTCGGGCCCCTAACTAGTACAGAAAATTTAGCTTTGAGGGGCAGATGCCTCTCAAAGCTTTGCTCCACCTTATCAGCGATCAAAAGCTTACCGTCCAGCTTGCTTAGCTACTTCTGATACTTTTCCTTCCATTCGCTATAAGGCATACCATAGACCCGCTCCCGAGCGGCATCATAATCGATCTCCTGCCCCGCCTCTTCCGCCGCTGCCATATACCACTTGGCTAAGCAGTTACGGCAAAAGCCTGCGAGCTCCATCAAATCGATGTTCTGCACATCTTTGCGGCTATCGAGGTGCTGCAGTAAACGACGGAAGGCTGCTGCTTCAATTGCTTCACTATTTGACACTCTACTCTCCTAATCCATTGATATTTAACTGTGTTTTAGAACATGTGCTTCTAGAGCGCTTAACTAAGCCCCTCAATCCCCCAGATGTGCGACACTTCTTAAGATCAGTTGCACTAAGCCTGTTTGTCGAGTCACACCAGTCTTGGCAAATACCGCACTCAAATGCGACTTAGCTGTGTTGCGCGATATATTCAGCGCCCTACAAGCCTCGTCCAAGCTAGCGCCATTGGCCAACTGTAAAGCAAGCTTAGCTTCGGCAGGAGTAAAGCCGAATAAGGTCATCAGTATGTCCGATTGTGTTTCGCGAGGCTGAGCGGGGTCTGACACAAAAATCGCTACCGAGGGGTTGCGGCTGCCATCTGGCGCTGCTGCTAGTGGCAGCGGACGCATTAGCATGCCAATCCCAGGGCCACCCGCTGTACCCAAGCGCAGGGCCCTGATAAAAGATGGTTCGCCGCGTAAATGGGCCTGCATCACATCATCGAGGCAGGCGCGAAAGGCGGCATTGTCACGGCGGTCAACTAATCGCAGCTGTCCATCTTCGGACTGCATCCAACCCTTCTGAGCCAACAGTGCTTCGGCGGCGCGATTACTGTGTCGGATGCGAGCATTTTGATCCAAAATAAAAGCGGCCATCGCCATCCGGTCAACCGCAGTGGCGAATAATGCGCGCTCACTCTCGACTCGTGCGATCCTTGCTTGCAAACGCAGAGTCTGCTGGATATGGGGTAAGAGCTGTCGGCACAGCGCCTGCTGATATGTAGAAAAATTCTCTTTGGCCGCCAGCCTGGCAAAGCGTAGACGCGCACTGTTCCCTAAATCATCACCTAGATCAGCGCCCATCAAATAGCGAATTCCGGTGCTCTTTACATACTGCTGATAGTAATCTGAAGCGTAATAAGCCTCAGCAGACATAAACTCTTCAATGGTAAACACTTCCCCAGCCGGCAAGTTAACAAAGGGGTCTATGGCGAAATAAGTTTCGTTGTAGGAGTCGTAGATTTCAGATGACAACTCCACAGAATTAATCACCACACCGGCATCCCCCTCTCGAGGGGCGCGCAGAATAAGTGTCACATAGTCGGCGTCGAGTGCTTCTCCCAACAAACGCAAAAACTCTTCCCACGGCGGATCCGCCACCGGCCCACGGGACAGGGCCAGTAGCAGTGCGTTCATTGGCTCAGAAATTGTGTAGCTGCGAGTCACGTGGACAGATCCCAGTAAATGGGCATATTGTCGGAGTTGCAGCGCACAGGGTCAAATACCCTGAAAATGTGCTCGGGCTATAAAGGCGAGGGCTAGATCGCGCAGTACCCAGCCCAGACCAAGCCCATCTTGCCGGTTTTAGACGGGCATATACTCGCCGCCGTTAACATCCAGCGCCGCTCCGGTAACTACCGCTGCATAATCGGAGGCAAGGAACACTGCCGCTTTGGCGCAATCGGCGTCGTCGGGGATAATGCCCAGAGGAATATTACGCGTCACTTCGGCAATCATTTCTTCTTTCGAGCGGCCAGTTTCTTGCACCTGCCAATCAAAATAGCCTTCCACTGAGGGGCCCCACATCCACCCCATGTGGGCGCTGTTAACGCGAATATTGTCAGCCCCTAGCTCTAAGGCCAAGTGCTTAGTGGCATTGCGCAGGGCTGCCTTAGAGGCACCGTAACCACCTTGGGTCGCCAGTGGCTTGTGCTCTACCATGGTCGCAATCATGACAATGGCCCCACCACCGGCTTTACGCATAGCGGGCACACAGGCCTGTGTGAGCTGCATACTGCCAAAGAAGTTCACTTCCATGCTGCGCCGCCAGCCATCGAGGTCGGCCTCGGCGATCGGTTCAAAGTTACCGGCATCGTAGGCGCTATTAAACAACACATCGATGCGACCAAAAGCTTCTGTCGTTTTATCTGCAAGATTTTGACACTGAGCGACATCGCTAATATCAGTGGGGACCTTTAAAACCTTTGTGTCCAAGCCTAAATCTCGAATTTCCTGCTCAGCAGCATCTAGTTTGGCTTCAGTTCGAGCCGCTAAGACAACTGCTGCGGCACCTTCTTTGGCGGCCAGTGTCGATAACTCCTGACCGAGGCCGGGACCGATACCTGAGACAATCACAACCTTGTCTTTCAATAACATCTTTTTGTGCTCCGAGTTTTTTTTATCACTAGAAAAGCGCTGCCACTATAGCAGCAAAAATCTGCGCAAAGCGCGGCTGAGTGCCCTAGACAATGACAGCTTTGCATAGCTGATACACCACCCGAAAGGGTGAGCTATCTAGCAGGCCTTGACCTCAAGGTAAATCAGGCATATTGCAGTGCCACACGCTCACTGCCTATACGCTCGCGCAATGCTTCAATGAGCTCATCCGAAGGCAGCACTTGCCAGCGCTCACCCAACCTCACCCGCGCGCGGTTATCAGGCTGAGAATAAGACAGTGCAACGGGACAGCTTCCGCCAGCAGCGCTACTTAAGGTCTGTGCCAACCAATCAGCAAAGTGCTCATCGACCATGTCCCGATGAATTTCAAGGCGCAGCTCTGAGGCGTAATCTTGTCGCGCCTGTAACAGACTCCGCACTTCGCGCACCCGCATTGCCAGACCACCGGAGTAGTCATCGTGGGCAACGGCTCCCTCTACAATCACAATGCTGTCTTTTACCAGTAGATCGCGGTGGGCGTTATATGCCTCTGCGTAAACGGTTACTTCAATCCTAGCACTGCGGTCATCCAATTGCAGAATGGCCATCGTATCGCCGCGCTTAGTCTTCATCGTGCGGGTAGCGACAATCAAGCCGGCCAGTACTTGGCTACCTTGCTTGTCAGCACGCAGGTCAGCAATTCGAGTTGGAGCAAACATCCGCACTTCGGATTCGTAATCATCGATCGGGTGGCCGGTGACATACAAGCCTAGAGTATCCTTCTCTCCGCCGAGGCGCTCTTTACCTGTCCATGGCCGCACTTCGCGAAACGCCGCATAGACATCATCACCGCTATCCACTGGGCCTGCCAGTACTTCACCAAAGAGGTCTGCCATACCGCTGTCGCGGTTGCTAGCACTCTGTTCGGCAGCTTTAAGCGCATCATCGACACTGCTCATCAAAATCCAGCGCTCGACGCCCAGCGAGTCAAAAGCTCCCGAGCGAATCAGTGCCTCTATAGCGCGACGATTGACCTTGCGCGGATCGGTACGGGCACAAAAATCAAAAAGATCAGTGAAAGGGCCACCCTCTTCCCGCGCCTTGAGTATATTCTCGATCGGCCCTTCACCCAGTCCTTTAATGGCTCCCAGGCCATAGATGATGTCCATCGCCGGATTGACGGTGAACATATACTGCCCCTCGTTCACATCGGGCAACTTGAGGGACAAATCCATACGCCGACACTCTTCGACAAACACCACAATCTTGTCGGTGTTGTCTAGTTCTGAGCTCATCACCGCCGCCATAAAGGGCGCTGGATAGTGCGCCTTCAACCAGGCGGTTTGATAAGAGACCAGTGCATAAGCTGCCGAGTGCGACTTGTTAAAACCGTAGCCAGCAAACTTTTCCACAAGGTCAAATATCTTCATCGCCAGCTCGGCATCAACGCCTTTACTTGCTGCACCCTCAGCAAAAATACTGCGCTGTTTGGCCATCTCTTCGGGTTTTTTCTTACCCATCGCACGGCGCAGCATGTCCGCACCACCAAGGGTATAGCCGGCCAATTCCTGTGCGATCTGCATCACCTGCTCCTGATACAGGATGATGCCGTAGGTAGGCTTTAGAATAGGCTCCAGCCACTCGTGCTGATATTGGGCATCAGGGTAAGAAATCGCCTCACGCCCGTGCTTACGGTTGATGAAGTTATCTACCATGCCAGACTGCAAAGGCCCTGGCCGAAATAAGGCCACAAGGGCGATGATGTCTTCAAAGCTATCCGGTCGCAGGCGCTTAATTAGGTCTTTCATGCCCCGAGATTCAAGCTGGAACACCGCGGTAGTTTCAGCCGACTGCAGCAACTGGAAACTGGCGGCATCATCTAAGGGCAGTTGCGTAATATCTAGCGGCTCTTCCCCGGCCGCGGCACGCACTTCATCGACCATTTTCAAGGCCCAGTGAATAATGGTCAGGGTCCGCAGCCCTAAGAAGTCAAATTTGACCAGCCCGGCATCTTCTACATCACCCTTATCGTACTGGGTGACTAGTCCACTGCCGGTCTCATCACAGTAGAGGGGTGAAAAGTCGGTCAGGCGAGAGGGCGCAATAACCACCCCCCCAGCGTGCTTACCGACGTTGCGGGTGATGCCTTCGAGTTGCACCGCCATATCCCAGATTTCCTGAGCCTGGCTGTCCTCATCTAAAAAGTCCCGCAGTGTTTCTTCCTGCTCGATCGCCTTGGACAGTGTCATGCCCACTTCGAATGGAATCATTTTTGATAGCTTATCGGCCAGGCCATAGGCCTTTCCTTGCACCCGGGCGACATCGCGCACCACAGCCTTAGCTGCCATGGTGCCAAAGGTGATGATTTGCGATACCGCATCGCGGCCATAAGTATCAGCGACGTACTCAATAACCCGGTCGCGCTTCTCCATACAGAAGTCGACGTCAAAGTCTGGCATCGATACCCGCTCAGGGTTCAGGAAGCGCTCAAACAGTAGATCGTATTGCAGCGGATCGATATCGGTAATTTCCAGGGCATAAGCCACTAGTGATCCAGCACCTGAACCTCGACCGGGGCCAACGGGAATATCGTGCTGCTTAGCCCAGCGGATAAAGTCCATCACAATCAAGAAGTAGCCTGGAAAGCCCATCTCATTGATTGTGTTGAGCTCAAAATCCAAGCGCTCGCGATAGCGCTGCTCAGTGTGGGCAAAATCAGGCGCGCTGGTATCAAACAACACCGCTAAACGCGCACTCAAACCCTCGTGAGATAGCTGTGCGAAGTACTCCTCCATGCTCAGGCCTTCAGGCACTGGGTAGTCCGGCAAGTAAGGCTTACCGAGCTCCAGCGTGACATTACAGCGCCGTGCAATAGCTACGGTATTAGCCAGCGCTTCAGGTAGATCTGAGAATAGCTCAGCCATCTCCTGCGGACTCCGCAGATACTGCTGCTCGGTATAAGCACGGCTACGCCGCGGATCATCCAGTGTCCGCCCTTCCCGAATACAGACTCTTGCCTCATGCGCTTCGAACTCATCGCTATCGAGGAAACGCACATCGTTGGTCGCCACGACCGGACAGTGCAAGCGCTCAGCTAAAGCTACAGCGGCGTGTAGATGGGCCTCATCACCCTCGCGCCCAGTGCGGTGCAACTCGAGGTAATAGCGGCCCGGGTAAACTGACATCCAGTGTCTGGCCCGCGCCTCTGCTAAATCGTCTTTGCCGCCGAGCAAGGCCTGCCCGACATCACCTGCCGCGCCACAAGACAGCGCGATCACCCCCTCCGAGTGCTCAGCTAGCCACTCTTTGCTGACATAGGGCTGCCCTAAATACTGCCCTTCAAGATAAGCTCTGGAAATCAGCTCGGTCAGGTTCCGATAGCCTGCATCATTCATTGCTAGCAGACAGATTAGAAAGCTGCGCTCTTCTTCATCGCTGTCGCGGACGTAGAGATCAACGCCAAATAGGGGTTTTACACCCTTAGCGAAAGCGGCCTTATAAATTTTCACTAAGGCGTAAAAGTTGGCCACATCAGTGACCGCTACAGCCGGCATCCCAAGGCTCGCGCTACGCTCTATCAGGGGTTTAACCCGAACGATGCCATCGACAAGGGAGTATTCAGTATGGAGGCGGAGGTGTACGAATTCAGTCATGGTAGAGAGTTTACCGCTGGCACTCAGGGCAAGCTAGCAAGAGCTGTGCTTTTCACTGTGTGAGTAGATTTTTGAGGCTTAATTAATCAGTGCTACTGCGCGCAGAGCGGCTATCCGCTAGGGAGTGCTCAGCTGCTTCGCGGGGCTCGGCAATGACAATCGAATTGTCTAAGGCTTTGGCTCAAGCATATCCCGAACTGGAGCAAAACTGCGCCGATGTACAGCTGTCACGCCCAGTTCCTGCAAGGCGGCCAGGTGTGCCGCTGTTGGATACCCTTTGTGTTTAGCAAAACCGTAACCGGGGTAGACTGCATCGAGCGCCACCAGTTCTTGATCGCGCTGTACTTTGGCCAAGATGGAAGCTGCGGCAATAGCAGGCACCCGGTCGTCACCTTTCACTACCGGTTCGGAGGGGTAGTCCCAGCGCGGCAGACGGTTGCCATCTACCAATACATAGCTCGGGGTGACTGACAGAGCATCTACTGCGCGCTGCATAGCCAGCAGGGATGCTTGTAGAATATTGAGTGAATCAATCTCTGCCACTGAGGCTCGAGCTAGCGCCCAGCAAAGGGACTGTTGTTTGATTTGATCAGCTAGCGCTTCGCGCTTTCGCTGGCTGAGCTTCTTAGAGTCGCGCAGGCCCTCAATGCTTCGCTTAGGGTCCAATATGACCGCAGCTGCTACGACGTCACCTGCTAGGGGGCCGCGCCCCACTTCATCGACACCCGCGAGACCGGGCCCTTCAAAATCAACCGTGAATAGATCCTGCATCAAGACTTACCTTCGGCGAGCATGTCGAGTAAGGCCTCGGCCGTATGCTGGGCAAAGCCCAGTGCAAGCTCCTGATGAATCGCATCAAAGGCCTGCTCCTGCTCTTGCGCCGCTCCTGCGCCCTGCAGCAAGGGCAGTAGCGCATCGCACATCGCGCTGGCGCTAGCATCGTTCTGAATCAGCTCTGGCACCAGTGCTCGACCCGCTAAAATATTAGGCAGCGAGGCCCATGGAGTCTTGACCAGGCGCGATACCAAGGCCCATGACATCGGCGACATTCGATAGGCCACCACCATTGGTCGCTTTAGCAGCATCGCCTCAAGTGTGGCAGTGCCCGAGGCCAACAATACGGCGTCGGCGGCAGCCATAATCTCACGAGACTGACCGTCGACCAGCGTCAGTGGCAAATCCGGGTAAGAGGCCAGCAGCAATTCCAGCTGTTGGCGACGCGCTGGATTGGCAGCTGGCAGCACCACATGCAAGTTAGGTAAGCGACTGCACAAGGCCCTAGCCGCTTCAAAAAATAAGGGAGCTAGCTGGCTAACTTCAGCGCCACGGGAACCCGGTAACAGCGCCAGCACTTTGCCATCCACCGGCAGTCCAAGCGCCGCTCTGGCCGCAGGCGTGTCCACTTGGCGGGGAATCTCGTCAGCCAGCGGGTGGCCGACAAAACTGGCGGCCACATTGTGCTGCTGGTAGATCGGCAACTCAAAAGGAAACAAACACAGGACCCGATCAACGGCACGGCGAATGCCTTTAATGCGTCCCTGGCGCCAAGCCCAGACCGTGGGACTAACTAAATGAGCAGTCTTAACTCCCACTTCGCGCAATTTGCGCTCCAAGCGGAGATTGAAGTCGGGGGAATCAATGCCGAGGAATAAGTCAGGAGGGTTATCACGAAAATGCCGGTACAGGGCTCGGCGGATACGCAGCAGTTCTGGCAAACGCTTCAGTGGCTCGACGAAACCCATCACCGAGAGCCGCTCCATAGGGAACATGCTCTGCAGACCCTGGGCCTCCATTAAGGGCCCTCCAATGCCTTCTACTTGCAGCTCGGGTACTCTTTCACGCAGAGCAGCCAAAACCCGAGAGCCGAGGATATCGCCGGAGGCCTCCCCGGCCAAAATGCCTATGCGCATAGCTTGTTAACGGACGATACCGCGTTCCGAGGCCCGTACAGAGTCGATCAGCACTTGCACCTCCGGCGTATCGCGCAGCATAGTTTCCAAACGCTGCAGCGCCAGCTCAAGGGTCAGGCCCTGACGGTAAAGGATTTTGAAAGCTCGGCGCAGCTGACTGATCGCTTCAGAAGAGAAACCTCGGCGACGCAGGCCTTCAATATTAATTGTTTTGGCCTCTGCTGGCGCACCACTGACAGTCACATAAGCTGGCACATCCTTGCCTATTGCCGTGCCCATGCCACTGAAGCTGTGTTCACCGATTTTGCAGAACTGGTGGACCAGTGTATAGCCGCTCAGAATAGCCCAGTCACCGACTCGCACATGCCCCGCTAGGGCTGTGTTATTGACCAAAATAGTGTGGTCACCCAAAATACTGTCGTGGCCAATATGCACATAAGCCATGATCAGGTTGTGGTTGCCAATAGTGGTCTCAGAGCGGTCCTGCACTGTGCCGCGATGAATGGTGACATTCTCGCGAATGATGTTGTTATCGCCAATAACCAGACGCGTGGGCTCATCCCGATATTTCAAATCAGGGGTCGCCTCACCTACTGTTGAGAACTGATAAATGTGGTTGTTCTCGCCAATGCGAGTCGGACCTTTGATCACCACATGGGACTCAATGATAGTACCCGCCCCGATTTCCACTTCGGGACCTATCAAGCTCCATGGCCCAATGGTGACGTTATCCGCCACCTTGGCCTTTGGATCAATAATGGCTGACTCGTGGATCATATTTTAGCGGTCGGCACAAAGAATGGTGGCCGATGCGGCAAGCTCGCCATCGACATCGGAACTAACATCAAACTTCCACACACCGCGGCGATCAGAAACAATCGATGCGCGCAGCATGACTCGGTCACCCGGTACACAGGGACGCTTGAAGCGCAGCTTATCAGCACCAACAAAATAATAAATTGAGCCGTCAGCAGGTGTTTTATTCATCGTCTTAAATCCGAGAATACCCGCTGCTTGAGCCATAGCTTCCAGCAAAAGCACACCGGGAAAAACCGGCTTGTCTGGAAAGTGCCCATTAAAGAAAGGCTCATTGATACTCAGGTTCTTATAGGCGACGATCGATTCGCCCAGCTTCATCTCAACTACCCGATCAACTAGCAGGAAGGGGTAGCGGTGAGGTAAATGTTTGCGTATTTCGGCGATGTCCATCATAGGACAACTATCCCTCCGTATTATTCGTCCCGCTGTTTTTCGAGACGTGTCAGGCGCCGTTGAATTGAGTCAAGCTGCGCAAAGCGTACTGCGTTGCGCTTCCAGTCCCGAGTGGCGGTCATCGGGGTACCGGAAGAGTATGAGCCGGGCTCGGTAATGGATTTAGTTACCATGGTCATGCCGGTCACATGAACGTTGTCACAGATCTCAACATGGCCAACTACACCCACGCCGCCGGCGAGCGTGCAATTAGCCCCTATAATCGTGCTTCCGGCCAAGCCAGCGCAACCTGCGATCGCGGTATTTTTTCCGATCCGGCAGTTATGCGCTATTTGTACGAGGTTATCGATGATCGCGCCATCTTCAACGACGGTATCATCAATAGCACCGCGATCAACCGTGGAGCAGGCCCCAATCTCAACTCTATCACCTAAGGTGACGCCACCGAGCTGGTGTATTTTTTCCCAGCCAGCGGGCCCCGGGGCAAAGCCAAAACCATCTGCTCCCAAAACAGCTTGGGAGTGAATGGTACAGTACTTGCCGACCGTCACTCCGTGGTTCAATACTGCATTGGGGTAAATTCGCGAGCCCTCACCAATCCGGCAGCCGTGGCCAATATAAACGTTAGCACCAATGACCACATCCGCGGCAATCACCACACCAGCCTCAATCACTGCATTGGCGGCGATAGAGGCGCTGCTGTGAACATCAGCTGCGTTGTCAACCGTAGCAGCGGGGTGAATTCCCGGCGCTGGCTCTGGCGCTTTGCTAAACAGGCCGCTGACCCGCGCGAAGCACAGGTAAGGGTCCTCGGCGATCAGGTGATCCACCGGGCATCGATCAGCCAGAGCTGGAGCTACAATCACAGCACCAGCGGTAGTGCTCAAGAGCTGCTCTTCATACTTCCGGCTAGCCAGAAATGCGAGCTGATCCGGGCCCGCGGCACTGAGTGATGCAAGCCCGCTAATGCGGCGCCCAGCCTTCCCCGAGAAGGCTATACCCAGAAAGTCTGAGAGCTCCTCGAGCGTATACATGCGCTTACTTCGCTGCGCTTTGGTTCAGCTTATCGGTTACTTTCGCGGTGATGCTATAACCGGCGTCAGCGTGGATAACCGAAGTGCGCTGCAGCAATAAGCCAATGCCTTCGCTGCTGATCAGGTCGCGCAATACTTCTTGGACCTTGGGTGACATTTCCTGCAGTAAAGCCTGCCCAGCGGACTGTTCAGCTTGCTGTAGCTTACCGGTGACGTGCTCTAAGTCAGACTGCTTGCTCTGAATCTTTTTACGCGCTGATAGTTGCTGCTCCTGGCTCATTACCGCTGCATCTTTCTGGTAGTCCTTGAGCAACTTATCGAACTCATTTTTCAATTTGTCAAACTCAGCCTTGTCAGATTTGTAATCGGACTGCGAGCGAACTTCATCGAGACGCTTTTGCGCGTAATCGGTTTGCAGAATCGCCTGCTCCAAGTTAACGACTGCGATCTTGCCTTGGGCCAAAGCGATTGTCGGCAATAGCAAAGCTGCGACAGTCAGTGCAATTTTCATCATTCTAGACACTATTATCTCCATTACTGGGTTACAAAAAAATTAGAAGCCACGGCCAAGGGTGAACTGGAATACCTCTTCCTCATCATCCGGACCGGCGTTAAGAGGCTTGGCAAGGCTGAAAGTCATCGGACCAAAACCTGTAATCCAGCTGACACCCACACCTACTGAGTAGCGCAGTTCATCGACATCCACATCAAAGCAGTTGAGCTGTTTAGAGCTACAACGGGTATTAAACACGTTCCCTGCATCCACAAAGAAGGCTGAACGCAATTTGCTGCGATCTTTTAAGAAAGGCAATGGAAAAAGAAGTTCCACACTACCTTCAATCAATACGTTACCACCGAAGGGATCTGGGTCATCGCGCACTGTCGAGTAACGCAACTTGCCTGTCACAGGATCGCGCACATAGCCAAAACCTCTACCATCAGGGCCGCCACGCTCTACAACGGCGCCTTCTTCGTCTAGCTTAGTAACTGGGCGGTCAATTTCGTAGAGCTCTGCTGGCGTACTGCGCGGCCCCAAGGTATTACTCTCATAGCCCCGCACTGAACCAAAACCACCAGCGAAGAAGTGCTCGTAGAAAGGCAGCAGGCTGGTGTCACCGTAGCCATCGCCATAACCCAACTCAGTGCGGAAGCGCAGGGTCCACTCATTGGCAATTGGGTAGAATACTTCACCGCGATAAGTCAGCTTATAGAACTCAAGGTCAGACCCTGGCACTGACAGCTCCAGAGCCACTGACTGAGCGGCACCGCGTGTTGCCAGACGACCGCGGTTCAAAGTCGACTGACTCCAGCTAGAGGTCACTGTCCAGTTGAGATACTCGTTGTCGTGAAGATCTAGGAAGCCCTTATCTGTGGGAATGGTCAAGGCCTCTGGCAGCAGCACATCCATTGGCATCAGCTGCTCAACATCGAGATAACTCTGCGTGGTTTGATCAAAGGTGCTGTCGTAGTAAAAGTCGATACCGTTTTGTAGTCGCGGACTAGCCTTAATTTCCTGTACTGCGAAGCGACCCGCAGTAATCTCGGTATTAGATACGCCAAAACTAAAGCCTAAACGCTCGGTCTCGCTAATCGGGTAACCAAAGTTCAGAGAGGCACCGAGCGTATCAGTGGTGTAGCTCGCCACGTTGACCTCTGACAAGTCGGTTGAGCGATAGTAGATATTAAAGCCGCGGCTGACACCATCTTCGGTGTAATAGGGGTTGGTATAACTGAAGTTATATAAATCCTGATAACGGGAGCTGTTCATGGAGATACCCACGCGACGCCCCGTACCGAGGAAGTTATCTTGCTGTAGGTTAAGACCCAGAATGAGGCCCGCATCTTGTGCGTAACCAAAGCTAGCGCCGATGCTACCAGAGGACTGCTCTTCGACGCTGAAATCAACATCGATAAGGTCATCGTGGCCCGGCACTTCCGGTGTTTCAACAGTAGCTCGACTAAAGTAACCCAAGCGCTCTAAACGCACGCGCGATTGTTCAATAGCCGCGGCAGAGGCCGGCGCACCTTCCATTTGCCGCATTTCCCGGCGCAGTACATCATCGGCAGTTTTCTTGTTGCCTTGGAAGTTTACCCGGCGCACATACGTACGCTTGCCAGGGTCAACAAAGAACTTCATTGATACCGTAGAGTTTTCTTCATCCAGCTCTGGTATACCAGTGACTTTGGCAAAGTTATAGCCTTCGTTGCCCAGGCGTCGGGTGAGATACTCTTCCGTCGCGGTGACCAACTGCTGCGAGAAGGTCTGCCCTTCAGCAATCAGTAAAAAGCGACGTAAATCAGATTCAGGCAGTACTAGATCGCCAGACAAATCGACCGTACTGACAGTAAACTTCTTGCCTTCGCTAACGTTGGCAGTGATGTAGACTTCTTCTTTGTTAGGCGAGACCGATACCTGAGTGGAATCGATGGTGAACTGCAGATAGCCACGGTCCATGTAGTATGAACTCAGCGTCTCCAGATCCCCGGTCAGTTTCTCTCGTGAATACTTATCGTTGTTAGTAAAGAATGAAAACCAGCCCGTAGTCTTCAGAGCGAACAAATCGCTGAGCTCTTCGTCACTAAAGACCTCATTGCCCACTATGTTGATGTGCTTGATCGATGCTACCGTACCCTCGTCTACATCAATGTTAATCGATACTCGGTTACGTGGTTCCGGCAGCACCTCGGTTTCAATATTGGCATCGTAGCGCCCCTGCTGGACGTACTGACGTTGCAGCTCTAGCTGCATACCCTCAAGCGTAGAGCGCTGGAAGACCTGCCCTACTGCCAAACCAGCCCCTTTTAGGCCATCGAGCAGCGCCTCGGTCTCAATCGCTTTGTTACCTTCAATTTTGATTTCGCTGATGCTCGGCCGCTCGGCGACGATGACCACCAAGACGTTGCCGTCGCGGCCAATGCGAATATCGTCAAAGTTGCCGCTGGCAAACAAACTGCGAGCCGCAGCCTGAATCGCCTCTTCACCGACTAAGTCACCTACTTGCAGAGGCATGGCAGCAAAGACACTGCCGGCGGAAATGCGCTGCAGCCCTTCCACTCGAATGTCACTGATAATAAATGATTGGGCGGAAGCTAAGGGTGCAAAGAGCGCCAAACTTAGCACTAACCATGAGGGTAATCGCGAGATCAAAGTACTTTTAAACACCGAATAAGGCCTGCCAGCAAGTCATGTTGATTGATTTGATTTATTCCCGACACACTCGGCTACAGGCGTGCGAAATCGTTATAGAGGGCCAGTGCCATGATTCCTAGAACCAGGAACAAGCCCAATTGGTACCCAAAAGCCTGTATTTTCTCAGGTACGGGCCGCCCCGCCAGCAGCTCCACTGTGTAATACAGCAGATGCCCCCCATCTAATACCGGTATCGGCAAGAGATTGAGAACCCCCAAACTGACACTGAGTAAAGCCAGAAAGCTGATATACGACTCCAGCCCCGACTTAGCGGAAGCGGAGGCCACTTTAGCAATGGTAATGGGGCCACTCAAGTTTTTTGGTGAGATCAGGCCCTGTATCATCTTCTTGATTGAGCTGAGCGTAAACACAACTAACTCACCAGTCCGGTCTACCCCAGCGACCAAAGCCTCTACCGGACCCCGAGGGAAGCTGCGCAGCAGCTCTGGCGGCATTTCAGGAATCACCACAGCAACACCTACTCGCCCAATGGCCTCACCCTCATCCGAGACGACTCGCTCCGGCACGATAGCAAGTTGTAATTCTTGCTCACCACGGCGCAGTTGCAAAGTAATTTCTTGGCCAGGGCGGGCGCGGACATACTCAACCCAGTCCTGCCATAGCGGCATGGCGATGCCATCTGCTGAAAGCACCATATCACCGCTCTCCAGTCCCGCCAGCTGAGCTGGACTGCCCGGGCTAATCTCACCGACTTGCGGCAAAATTTCAGGGGTATAAAGGCTCAAACCAAGCCCACCGAACAAATCCGGCTGCTCCTGCTCCGACAGCCATTCGTTCACCACGGCTTCAGATTCATAGAGCACGTCGGATTCGGGGTATTTCACCGTAAAATGAATGGTTCCGGAGTCGCCTATTCGGTCTAGCAATTGAAAACTCAAGGCCTGCCAAGTAGGCGTTGGCTTACCATCCACTGCGACAATTTCCTGGCCGACTTCTAGGCCCGCCACCTCAGCAATGGAGCCAGCCTCCACCTTGCCTACCAGCGGTGCATAGCCAGTTTCCCCAGCCATGAATAAACACCAATAGGCCAGGATCGCCAGCAAGAAATTAGCCAGAGGCCCTGCAGCCACCACAGCAATCCGCTGTAACACCGGTTTGCGGTTAAAGGCTTGGTGCTGATCTTCTGCTGCCACTTCAGCTTCACGCTCATCCAGCATCTTCACATAGCCACCCAAAGGGATAGCCGCAATGCTGTATTCAGTACCCTGTTTATCGCGCCAGCTATAGAGCGACTTGCCAAAGCCGATTGAAAAGCGCAGCACCTTCACACCGCAGCGCCTAGCCACCCAAAAATGGCCGTACTCGTGCACCGCCACCAAGATTCCCAAAGTCGCCAGTGTAATTAAAATGGTGTAAATCAAATCCATTATTTTGCTCCCAAGCCTGCAGAACGGCGTCCCGCGACTTGGCTAATAAGCACCTCGGCAGTGTGCCTTGCTTCTAGGTCAGCTGTTTCGACCACAGCCAGTGAAGTCGGTTCAATGATCGCTGAGCGCCCCAAGGTCTGCTCAATGATCGATGCTATAGCAGTAAAGCCTATACGTCCCTCTAGAAATGCTGCCACAGCGACTTCATTGGCAGCATTGCATACTGCCATAGCAGTCCCCCCGGCGCTAACAGCTTCGCGAGCCAAACGCAGGCAAGGAAAACGCCCCTCATCAGGCGCTTCGAAATCGAGCTGTGCAATCGCCACCAAATCCAGCGGCTGCACGCCTGAATCAAGACGCTCCGGCCAAGCTAAGCCATAAGCAATTGGCGTACGCATATCTGGGTTGCCCAGCTGCGCCAATACCGAGCCATCGCAATACTGCACCATGGAATGCACGATACTTTGCGGGTGCACCACGACTTCTATTTGCTCTGGCGACAGGTCAAACAGCCAGCAAGCTTCAATAAACTCCAGACCTTTATTCATCAGTGTTGCAGAGTCTACCGAAATCTTTCGCCCCATTTCCCAGTTGGGATGGGCACAAGCCTGATCTGGAGTCGCTGCGGCCATTTGCGCCGCGGTCCAAGTGCGAAAAGGCCCACCGGAAGCGGTCAGCAGCACTTTGCTCAACCCGCCGTGCTCTATTTTACCGCTGCGATCTACCGGCAGACATTGAAAAATTGCGTTGTGCTCGCTATCAATGGGCAACAGCAGCGCCGCCGAAGTCCGCACCGCATCCATCAATAGATGTCCAGCCATAACCAGTGATTCTTTATTAGCAAGCAGTACCCGCTTGCCGGCCTGGGCTGCAGCCAGCGTCGACGGCAAGCCAGCCGCCCCCACTACTGCCGCCATTACTGCATCGACCTCGGGGTCAGTGGCGGCCCGACGCAGCCCCTCTTCGCCCTGCAACACTTGAGTGCCCAATTCTTTGGGCATCGCCAAACGCAAGTTTTCGGCGGCCTCAGGACACATCATAATCGCGTACACTGGTTGGTGTGCAAGGCACTGCTCTAGCATCTTCGCCACAGAGGTATTGGCCGCAAGGGCGTAGACACGATAGCGCTCTGGGTGGCGCGCGATAACATCTAGGGTGCTCACCCCAATGGAGCCCGTAGAGCCCAGAACGCTGATTGCCTGCTGCGATTGATATGCCATTGTGTTACCAGCCGGCCAAGAGTAAACCGAGAACAAATACCGGCGCCGCAGCGCAAATACTGTCGAGTCGATCGAGAATGCCACCGTGTCCTGGTAGCAGCGAACCACTATCTTTCACTTTGCTATGTCGCTTCACCATACTGACGGTCAAATCGCCAACCACCGAAGCCAATGCCGTGGCCAGGGTCACTGCCACGACAGCCGCTAAGCTCACGTGGGCCATCTGCGGCGGCAATAAGGACCAAAACAGCAAGGCCAGCAGTAGCACAGCAAGCATGCCGCCCCAAAAACCCTCCCAGGTCTTAGCTGGGCTCACATCTTCGGCGAGCTTGTGACGGCCAAAGCGCTTACCCGAAAAATAGGCCCCAATATCGGCCGTGGCCACAATCAGGATCATGCAGACCATGAGCAAGCCACCCCGGGGGAAGCTCAACAAATACACTGCCGCCACCCAAGCCAAGACCATAATAAGGAAGCCCATGACACTGCGAGCGAGCACGCTACCCCAAAATACCGCACTAGTGGGGTAGCTCTTCACCCACAACAGGGCAAAAGACCACCACAAACACGCTAAACCTAAGATCGGTTGTACCTGCTCCCGCAGTGGTCTATCACCCAGATCGCAGTACAAATACAAGGCCAACATCGCCGCAACTATCGATAACACGTAGAGTAGCCGCGCTATCAGATGACGCCAGCCAGCCATCAGCGCCCACTCCCAGGAGCCTAAGGCAACCACCAGGGCAAAAGCTATGGCCAGCCCGAGTAGGGGCAAAAAAGCCACGGCAGAGAGAAACAAAGCGGCCATCGCCAGGGCAGTGAATATACGCTGCTTAAGCATCGGAGTTCCCAATTTTTATTTTATCAGCTACGCGCAGACCAAAGCGCCGCTCACGACGGCCATAATCGGCCAGCGCTCGAACAAACTCCAGCTCGCCGAAATCAGGCCACAAGATCGGGGTGAAATAGAACTCGCTGTAGGCAAATTGCCACAACATGAAATTACTAATGCGTGCATCACCGCCCGTGCGTATGCACAGATCAGGTGGCGGCAGATCGCTAGCGGAGAGATAGGGTGCCATCACCTCAGGAGTAATAGCTTCGGGCTGCAAGCGTCCTGCCTGCACCTCCATAGCCAGCGAGCGGGCCGCCTGAGCGATATCCCATTGGCCACCATAATCAACAGCAATGACTAATGTAGCGGCCTGATTCGCCTCAGTCAGCTGCTCCGCCTGCAACATGCGGCGCTGCAAACGTTCACTGAAGCGCTCCCTCTGCCCGATAAAGCGCAGTCGAACGCCATCCTTATGCAGCTGACGCACCTCATTGCGCAAGTAAATCAACAACAAGGCTAACAAGGCTCGAACCTCGCGCCGAGGCCGTCCCCAATTTTCACTGGAAAAGGCAAAGAGAGTCAGAACTTCTACGCCCTGATCTCGACAGGCACGCAACACACCACGCACCGCCTCCACGCCAGCACGATGACCTGCCGGACCAGACAGGCCCTTCAGCTTGGCCCAGCGATTGTTGCCGTCCATGATAATAGCAACATGCCGCGGCACTGCCGCGACAAAATCACTACCCTGCGAAGCAGCGCCCCCAGTTGTTGATCTCAGCTCGATGACTTAGATTTCCATCAAGTCCGCTTCTTTGACGCTGAGCATTTCATCTACTCGCGCCACAAAGCTGTCGGTGAGTTTTTGGATGGTATCTTGGCCGCGACGCTCTTCGTCTTCACTAATCTCTTTATCTTTGACCAGATCTTTCAGCAGCGCCATGGCGTCACGACGTGCATTTCGTACTGATACCCTTGCTGCCTCTGCCTCTGAGCGAGCCTGCTTGATATAGCCTTTGCGGGTTTCTTCAGTCAGCATCGGCATCGGGATGCGAATTACCTCACCTGCAGTAGCGGGGTTGAGCCCTAAGTCAGACTTCATGATGGCACGCTCAATTTCAGGCACCATCGTTTTGTCGAAAGGAACCAGCGACAGAGTCCGAGCATCTTCAACGTTTATATTCGCCATCTGGTTTAAGGGCGTATCAGCACCGTAATAATTCACTCGAATACCGTCCAATAGGCTAGGGTGAGCCCGGCCGGTGCGGATTTTGTTGAAGTTGTGCGTCAGTGCCTCAAGAGTTTTCTCCATGCGGCCAGATGCATCCGATTTGATATCGTTAATCACGTCTCTTCTCTCCTTTTACTCAGACGCCTGCTCGATCAAGGTGCCATCCTGGCCGCCTCGAACAATGTTAAGTAAGGCACCTGGTTTTTCCATTTCAAAAACCCGTACTGGCATATTGTGATCGCGACACAAGCAAATAGCGGTCAAATCCATCACTTCCAGCTTTTTGTCCAACACCTCATCGTAACTGAGTCGCTCATATTTCTGCGCCTCAGGATGCTTAAAGGGATCTGCCGAATAAACGCCGTCAACCTTGGTCGCTTTTAGCACCAACTCTGCGCCCACCTCAATACCGCGTAAACAGGCGGATGAGTCAGTGGTAAAGAAGGGGTTGCCAGTGCCGGCACTGAATATCACTACATCGCCATTACTTAAGGCCCGTATCGCTTTACGCCGATCATAGTGGTCGACCACTCCGCTCATGGGAATGGATGACATAACCTGAGTGGCTATATTGGAGCGCTCCAGGGCATCGCGCAGAGCCAGTGCATTCATCACTGTCGCCAACATGCCCATATGATCGCCAGTGACTCGATCTAGACCGGCTTTCTGTAGAGCAGCGCCGCGGAACAGGTTACCCCCGCCCACGACCAGACCAACCTGAACACCAATACCAACTAGCTGGCCCACTTCCAGCGCCATGCGGTCGAGTACTTTGGGGTCGATGCCGAATTTTTCGGACCCTGTCAGCGCCTCTCCACTGAGTTTCAGTAAGATGCGCTTATATTTTTTTTCAGCTGTGTTTTGCGGCATGATTTAGTCTCCTAAGCTGGGGGCGTATATTACAGGACATCTTCCTAACACCCCAGTGCATTTTAGTCATAGCTAGCCACTCTCGGCCCGAATAGGGCCCCGGGGCCCGGTCAAGCACTCCACCGAAGATCAGGGCCCAGCAAGCAGTGACTATTCTCTGCAGCAAAAACATTGAGCTAGCAGCGCCTGCTGTTATTTTCTAGCCAGTCCACAATATTAGGCACAGCAAGAAACTTTAGACAAAAAAAACGGGACCCCTTGAGGTCCCGTTAAGTGATATCACTCGCAGTACTTAGCCTTTCAGCTGAGCAGCCACTTCATCTGCAAAGTCGACTTTCTCAACTTCAATGCCTTCACCCACTTCAAAGCGAGCAAAAGACACTACCTCAGCACCGGCAGCAGACACCAACTTACCAACTGTGGTGTCAGGGTCTTTAACAAAAGCTTGCTCGGTCAGGCTGTTTTCAGACAGGAACTTCTTCACGCGACCGTCAATCATCTTCTCGATAATCTCTGCTGGCTTACCAGACTCTTGAGCCTGCGCACTGTAGATTTCCTTTTCTTTGGCAATCACCTCTTCTGGCATGTCGGCTGGTGATACCACCTGTGGGTTAACCGCAGCAACGTGCATTGCAACATCTTTAGCCAGATCCTGGTCGCCGCCTTTGAGCTCAACCAATACTGCGATGCGGTTATTGCCGTGCACATAAGCACCCACTACACCGGCGTCAGCTGTAACAATCTGAGCGCGACGCACAGTGATGTTTTCGCCAATTTTCTGTACCAGTGCTTCGCGATCAGCTTCTAGTTCGCCAGCCATCAAGGCAGCCACGTCGGACTGCTTATTTTCGAATGCTGCGCCTAAGACCTTATCAACAAAGGCCAAAAAGCCAGCGTCACGAGCAACAAAGTCAGTTTCGCTATTTACTTCTAACACAACGCCGTAGCTGCCATCTTCGGCAAGACGTGTTGCAACAACACCGTCAGCTGCGGTACGACCGGCTTTCTTAGCAGCCTTCATGCCGCTTGATTTACGCAGATCTTCAATTGCCTGATCTATATCGCCACCGGCAGCTGCCAGAGCCTTTTTACACTCCAACAAACCCAGTCCGGTGCGCTCACGAAGTTCTTTGACCAGTACTGCAGACATACTGTCCTCCTGCTAGTCCCATAGGGGAAAATTTTTAATACGGAATTCCCCAGCAGCGAATAGCACCGCCGGGGATTATTGCCAAACCCAGTCACAAGCCTGTCACCGGGTGAGTGTTCTTACTCGGCTGCGGCTTCTTCGACAAACTCGTCTTTATTGACGACAGCTTCGCCGGATTCAGCACGGCCAGCTAGGCAGGCATCAGCCACTGCTGTCACATACAACTTGATAGCGCGAATGGCGTCATCGTTACCGGGGATCACGTAGTCCACACCGTCTGGGTTAGAGTTGGTGTCCACCACGCCGATCACGGGGATGCCCAGCTTGTTCGCTTCGGTGATGGCAATGCGCTCGTGATCAACGTCGATAACGAACAGCGCATCAGGCAGTCCGCCCATATCCTTGATACCGCCGATACTACGCTCCAGCTTTTCCATATCGCGAGTACGCATCAGCGCCTCTTTCTTGGTCAAGTGATCAAAAGTACCGTCACTTTGCTGGGCTTCGAGCTCACGCAGACGCTTGATCGAGGCACGGATTGTTTTGTAGTTGGTCAGCATACCACCCAACCAGCGATGGCTGACGTAAGGCATGCCAGCTCGCTCCGCCTGCTCCTTAATGATCTTGCCAGCGGCACGCTTAGTACCAACAAACAAAATCTTATTTTTGGAAGCAGCCAGCTTTTTCACCATGGTCAAAGCGTCTTCAAACGCCGGCACGGTGTGCTCGAGGTTAATAATGTGGATTTTATTACGGGCACCAAAGATGTACTTGCCCATCTTGGGGTTCCAGTAACGGGTCTGGTGACCAAAGTGTGCACCTGCTTGAAGCAGGTCACGCATGCTTACTTGCGACATATTAAATACCTTGTATTGGGTTAATCCTCCACATATCCCATGCTCCAAACCGGCGTGCCGGCACCCTGGACCAGGTTGCGATATGTGTGTGTCATTAGGGTTTCCTCCCAACTGAAGCCGAACCTTAGTCGTAAGGTTTTGTCAGGAAGCCGCGCTTTATACCACATAAGCCCACCTGATTAAAGCAGAACTCTCAGCAAGCACTTTTCTCAGTCTTCGGCCCAGGGCAGGCTTTTGAGCCATGCTTGCGGTAGAATAGCCACCATTATCTAGCTCCAGATTGAGCAATATCCATCTGAAGCCAAGTAACACCCCACTCTATTAACCAGTTTAGGTGCTCACAGGACAGTATGGCGGTATTAATTAAGACAGCTGAAGAATTTGAAAAAATGCGAGCAGCAGGCCGACTGGCTGCCGAAGTGCTCGAAATGATCGAGCCGCTGGTCGAACCTGGCATGACCACCGGTGAAATCGATCGCATCTGCCACGAGTATATGACAGAAGTACAGGGGGTGATCCCTGCCTGTCTCAATTACCACGGCTTCCCCAAGTCGATCTGCACCTCGGTAAACGAGGTGATCTGTCACGGCATCCCCTCGGATACCAAAAAGCTCAAAGACGGCGATATCATCAATATTGACGTCACCGTGATCAAGGACGGCTACCACGGCGATACCAGTATCATGGTGCTGGTCGGCGACGCCCCAGACCACGCTAAACGCTTGGTGCGCGTAGCCCAAGAGTGCCTTTATAAGGCCCTGGATATTGTGCGCCCCGGTACGCGGCTAGGTGACATCGGAGCCATCATTCAGCAGCATGCTGAGAAAAACTATTATTCAGTGGTCCGAGAGTACTGTGGCCACGGGATTGGCCAGGGCTTTCACGAAGACCCTCAGGTGCTGCACTACGGTAAAAAAGGTACCGGACTCATACTAGAACCGGGCATGACCATCACTATCGAACCGATGATTAACGCGGGACGTCGCCACACCAAACTCAATAAGAAAGACGGCTGGACGGTTTCTACTAAAGATGGCCGTCTGTCGGCTCAGTGGGAACATAGTATTGGAGTGACCGAAGACGGCTGTGAAATTTTCACCCGTCGCAGCAACGAAACCTTCTGAGGTACACATGAACCCCGCCGACCACACGCTACCACAGGCCGTGTTTGACCCGGCGGTGTTCACTAAGGCACTGGCGTCGGGCAGTCCTGCCAAGCATGCCAAAGCGGCGCTCAACCGCGCCGCCGCATATTTTGAAGAACAGTTTTATGCCGGTGTTGAAGCTGGCCCACTGATTCGACTGCGCGCTGCCTTTATGGACTCTATGCTGGGCATCCTCTGGGACAGCCAGCAATGGCCGTCAACTGACATTGCCTTAGTGGCTGTCGGTGGCTATGGCCGGGGCGAGTTGCACCCCCATTCTGATATCGACATTCTGATCATCACCGGCCACGAAGCCGATGATGAGAACAGCCACCGGCACATTGAGATTTTTCTCACCCTGCTGTGGGATACCGGCCTGACGATAGGCCACAGTGTACGCACAGTGAACGAGTGCCGCCGAAGAGCAGCCCGCGACATCATCATTCTTACCAACCTGATGGAAGCGCGGGTCATTCGCGGCGACGCGGCACTGATGCAGGCCGTTCACGAAGCCACTGCCCCAGAGCAGATGTGGCCCAGCGGTGAGTTTTTTCGTGCCAAACTGGCCGAGCAACAAGCGCGCCACAACAAATACGCAGACACTGAATACAATTTAGAGCCGAACGTAAAAAGCTCTCCGGGAGGCCTGCGCGACCTGCAGATCATCGGCTGGATTGCGATGCGTCATTTTGGCGTCAAAACACTGGACGACTTGCCCAGCAATGACTTTCTCACACCCGATGAACGCCGCATTCTCGATAGCGGTCGTGAGTTTATGTGGCGGGTGCGCTATGCCCTCCACATAATTACCGGCCGCGAAGAAAACCGTTTACTGTTTGACCACCAGCGTGAACTGGCCAAAATGTGGGGCTTTGAAGACGGGGACAAGCTTGCCGTCGAGCAGTTCATGCAACTCTATTACCGCTCGGCAATTTCCCTAGGGCAACTTAACGAAGTGCTCGTGCAGAATTTTGATCAGGCTATTTTGCACGCTACCGGCAAGGATGAGCTGCGCCAAATCAACGATCGCTTTGTCAGCCGCAATGGCTATCTCGAAGTACAAGACGAGATGCTGTTCCAGCATTACCCCTCGGCGCTGTTAGAGGTCTTTTTACTCTGCGCTAGCGACCAAGACATTATCGGCGTGGGAGCTCCGACCATTCGCTTACTGCGCGACAACCGCCATCTGATTGATGACCACTTCCGCGCCGATCCACGCAACCACAAACTATTCCTAGATATTTTAAAAGCGCCCTACAAAGTAACTCGTCAGCTACGGCGAATGACTCGCTATGGCATCCTAGGCAACTATTTACCAGAGTTTGGCCGCATTGTTGGGCAAATGCAGCACGACCTATTCCACAGCTACACCGTGGATGCCCACACTTTGCAAGTGATCCAAAACATGCGGCGCTTTCTGAGACCTGAATTTGAAGAGCGCTTCCCAATCTCTAGCCGGGTTACACGACGCCTACCGCAAATCGAATTGCTTTATATCGCCGGCCTCTATCACGATATCGGCAAAGGTCGAGGTGGCGATCATTCAGAGCTGGGCGCGGTCGACGCCGAGCGCTTTTGCCAACAACACGGCCTGCTGCAGCGCGACACAGAGCTAGTGGTATGGCTGGTGCGCAATCACTTAACCATGTCGGCAGTATCACAGCGCAAAGACATCTCTGACCCTGAAGTCATTCAGCAATTTGCCCAGCACGTGGGCGATGAAGACCGTCTAGACTATCTGTTAGCGCTGACCGTAGCTGATATCAATGGCACCAATCCCACCCTGTGGAATGCCTGGCGCGCTAGCCTTCTGCGTCAGCTGTACACCGAAACCAAACGAGCCCTGCGGCGCGGCTTGGAAAACCCCATCGACAAACAGGCTTGGATCAATAACACCCGACAAAACGCTATCGATTTACTTGAGTGTCGCGGCTTCACGGTGCAAGAACTGGAAGAGCTGTGGCGCGAACGCGGCGAAGATTACTTTTTGCGCGAGCAGCCCGAAGATATTGTCTGGCACACTGAAGCCATCGCCGGACACTATGACAAAACGCAGCCGCTGGTACTAGTGCGCAACTCTTCTGACTCCAGCGTCGCCAACGCCACGCAAATTTTTATTCACGCGCGCAGTCACGCCCACCTATTTTCTCGCGTCTGTGCCGAGCTAGAGCAGCTCGACCTCAGTGTGCACGATGCCAGAATTTACAGCGCTAGTGACAATATGACCCTGGACACTTTTTTTGTCCTGGATTCAAATGGCAACTCAATCGCTGAAGATGGCGCTAGGTTGAGACAGATCAAAACACACCTCACCGAAGCACTGGGTCAAAACATTGATCAGCCAGTATTTATGCAGCGCCTGACCCCGCGACAAATGAAGTCCTTCCCCACCCCCACAGAGACCCGCATGTCTATTGACGAAATCAAGCAGGTCAGCGTCCTGGAAGTGGCCTCCCCCGACCGCCCCGGCCTGCTGGCACGGATCGGCCAAGTGTTTGTGGAGCAGGAAGTTTTGTTACAGGCAGCGAAAATTCAAACCTTGGGTGAGCGGGTGGAAGACGTCTTTTTTATCACCGACCTCAAGGCCCAACCTATCACTGATCCCGCGCACTGCGACGCCATTCAACAAGCTATCTGCGACCGCCTCGACAAGCAGATTTAAACAGGCCCCGATACTATGAACCCACAGCTTAAGCTGCTCCACCCCTATCCCTTTGAAAAACTAGGCGAGCTGTTTGCCGACATAGAGCCCAGTTCGGCGCACAGCCCCATTGCGCTATCCATCGGTGAGCCCAAGCACCCTGCACCACAATTCGTACTCGATACTTTAGCCAGTCACTTGAGCAGCCTCTCCAAGTACCCCAGCACACGAGGCAGTGAAGCCTTAAGAGAGAGCATCGCGAAGTGGTTGAGCCGCCGTTTTGACTTAAATGCCATCAACCCAAATACACAGATACTGCCAGTCAACGGCACCCGTGAAGCCTTATTTTCCTTTGCTCAGGCGCTCATTTCAGCAGAACAAAATGCCAGCGTACTGTGCCCCAATCCCTTTTATCAAATCTATGAAGGTGCCGCCCTGCTGGCCGGTGCTAGCCCACAATTTATCAATTGCAGTGAAGAAAACCGTTTCTTACCCGATTTCGATAGTGTCAGCCCACAGCAGTGGCAAGACTGTCAGCTGCTATACATCTGCAGCCCCGGTAACCCCAGTGGCGCAGTGCTGCCACTGGACACACTGCAAGAGCTGATCCAGCTAGCTCAGCAATACGATTTTGTGATTGCGAGTGACGAGTGTTACTCGGAAATTTATTTTGATGAAGACGATGCACCACCGGGCCTATTACAAGCCTGTGCGGCACTCGGAAACGACAGCTTTGAGCGCTGCGTGGTATTCCACAGTCTATCGAAGCGCTCCAATTTACCAGGCTTACGTTCGGGCTTTGTGGCCGGAGACGCCGATGTCTTAAGCCAGTTTTTACGCTACCGCACCTATCATGGCTGCGCTATGCCAGTACATCACCAAATGGCTAGCATCGCCGCTTGGAGTGACGAACAACATGTGGCCGAGAACCGGCGTCGCTACCGAGAAAAGTTTCGTGCCGTACGGGAGATCCTTAACCCGGCACTACCCACACAGCTACCTGACGCAGGCTTTTACCTGTGGCCGGCAACACCTATAGCAGATACTGATTTCGCCCGTGCTTTATTGGCGGATTATAATGTGACCGTGCTCCCCGGGCGCTATCTCGCCAGAGATACTCCGCAAGGCAACCCCGGCCAAGGACGCATACGCATGGCCCTAGTAGCGGAGCAGGCCGACTGTGTCGAAGCTGCTCAACGCATAGTCGATTGTGTTAGGAATTTATAAATGTTGAAAAAAGCCGAGCGCGTTGAATTTATACAGCGGCGCTTACAAGAACTGTACCCAGAAACTCCAATTCCGCTAGATCACAGCGATCCCTACACCCTGTTGATCGCGGTATTGCTCAGCGCCCAATGCACGGATGAACGAGTCAACCAGGTGACTCCTGCGCTATTTGCTCGAGCTGACAACCCCAAGGATATGGCCGCGCTTGATGTCGAAGAAATTCGCAGCATTATCCGGCCTTGCGGTTTGTCTCCGCAAAAATCCAAGGCAATCAAGAAACTCAGTGAAATACTATTGGAGGAGCACCAGGGCCAAGTACCGGCTGATATGGAAGCACTCGAGCGCTTACCGGGTGTCGGCCACAAAACCGCCTCGGTGGTTATGGCCCAGGCCTTTGGCGTACCGGCCTTTCCTGTGGACACGCATATTCATCGCTTAGCTCAGCGCTGGGGCCTGAGCAACGGCCGCAGTGTGCTACAAACCGAGCGCGACCTAAAACGCCTGTTCCCCAAGGAAAACTGGAACCGACTCCACCTGCAAATTATTTTTTATGGCCGGGAGTTTTGCAGTGCCAGAGGCTGCGATGGCCGTGTGTGTGAAATCTGTCGCACCTGCTACCCCAACCGCAAGCACCCTAAAAAAACGCACAAGCCATAAGTTTATTGCCAGCGAGGGCCGCTGCCCAACTAGCTGCAGCGGCATAAGCATCTGCTCAGTGAGTGCAGGCTAGGCATCAATCGATTTATGCCCGGATTGAGCAGCTGCTTAAAACAGTGCGTAAAACACCGCCCGCAACACCATGACCCAGAGAGCCAGCGAGGCAATCAGGTAGACTAAGAAGCGGTGCATCACGCGGTTGTAAGTACAGTGCACGAAACTGTGTAAGTAACGAAACACGACAAACACCCAAGCACAGCCCACGTAAAAGCCATCGACCTGAGCAAACATCATCAAATAGATCGAGATCGTATAAAAAATAACGGGCAACTCAACCAAGTTACGCAAGTTATTAGCTGGGGCCTGTATCTGAGCAGGCAATATGCGCTCAACATCCGCCGGTGTGAGCAATTGCTCGGAATCAACATTGCTCGAACTCATATATGCGATGCGCCGCACAAACATCACTAGCCAGACCAAAAACGTTAGCAGCATCATTGCCAACAAGGGCAGAGCCAAACCTTGAGCAGAAAAAGTCATTTTTTATCACCTTTTTTATCCATTGTTAGTCATCAGCACTCCAGCTGATCAAGCCAGCCTAGCATAAGGCAAACTCAGCCTCGCTGTAATTAAAACCGTCTTCTTGCTATGCTGAGCGTCTACAAACTTTCCACGCATGACAGGACTACGAAGTGCTTACTCTCTACGGCATCAAAAACTGCGACAGCGTAAAAAAGGCACGTCGCTGGCTAGACGACAAGGGCATTGAATTCCGCTTCCATGACTTCAGAGAAGATGGCTTAGAGCAAGCGCAAGTAGCGGCCTGGCTCGATGAGCTAGGCTGGGAAACGCTGCTTAACAAGCGCAGCAGCAGCTGGAAGGCTCTTGATCAAGCTACCCGCGACAGCATGGACCAAAACAAAGCGCTGAGCGCGATTATGCAACAACCCACGCTGATTAAGCGCCCGCTACTAGATACCGGTAAAGCGCGCAGCTGTGGCTTTTCAGCGGAGCGCTACCAACAACTCTTCAGTCAGCATACGCTTTAGCGAGCGGCTGGCCGGCGGCCCACCAATCAAGCACGGCAAAAGGTAAGACCATGACACAAAGCGCTTTCGCTTACGGGATCGGCATTGGTACTCAAAACAACCGGGGCGAATGGCTTGAAGTCTACTTCCCACAGCCGTTGCTAAGCCCCTCTCGAGCTCTGCAACAAGCACTGGGCAATTGCGATAACCAAAGCAGCCTTAACCGCAACAAACTATCGGCCCTGCACCAGACACTCGAAGCAGCAGGCGAGGCCTCTGAAGCGGTCTTAGTCGCGGCATTGCTCGACAGTGAAGCGCCTGTAGTAGCGGTCTTGCTGCGCGAGGACAGCGCCCCAAAGACGGTCCCAGAGGCTTATCTTAAGTTGCACCTGCTATCACATCGCTTAGTCACACCCCATGGCAGCGTACTGGATGGCCTGTTTGCCGTTTTACCCAATGTCGCATGGACCAGTGAGGGCGCTATCGCCATCGATGAATTGCCCGAGCGCCAGTTAGCGGCGCGACTGCGCGGCGACACGCTGGAAGTCAGCAGCGTCGATAAGCTGCCCAAAATGACTAATTACGTCGTGCCCGCCGGAGTAAGAATCGCGCACACTGCACGCGTACGCCTGGGTGCTTATTTAGGTGAAGGCACCACTGTCATGCACGAAGGCTTTGTCAACTTTAACGCCGGCACCGACGGGCCAGGCATGATCGAAGGGCGCATTTCCGCCGGCGTGCGTGTCGGTAGCGGCTCAGACTTAGGCGGTGGCTGCTCCACTATCGGCACCCTGTCCGGCGGTGGCAATATTGTTATCTCGGTCGGCAGGGAATGTCTGATCGGCGCCAATGCCGGCATTGGCATCCCCCTTGGAGATCGCTGCACTGTGGAAGCCGGCCTGTTTGTGACCGCCGGCACAAAAGTCAGCGTGCTTGATAGCCAAGGCCAAGTCCTGGAGGTTGTCAGCGCTCGCGAGCTGGCGAATAAAGCCGATTTACTGTTTCGCCGCAACTCCATCAGCGGCGCCGTAGAATGCCTTAGTAATCACTCGGCAGTGGAATTAAATAGCGAACTACATGCCCACAACTGATTCGACCGGAGCTCTGCCCATGGAAAAAACGCTGGCCCTATGTTGCGAGCTAATCTCCCGTCAATCAATCACTCCCGATGATGCTGGCTGCCAAGCATTAATTGCCGAGCGGCTCTCGGCTATCGGCTTTGAATGCCAAGCAATGCCCTTTGCTGAGGTTGACAACCTCTGGGCTGAACGCGGTGACAGTGGCCCAATTTTGGTCTTTGCCGGCCATACTGATGTGGTACCCACGGGGCCGCTAACACAGTGGCAAACGCCGCCTTTTGAACCCACCTTGCGCGATGGTGTGTTATACGGCCGCGGAGCTGCCGATATGAAAGGCAGTCTTGCTGCCATGATTATTGCCTGCGAAGAGTTTGTCGCCGAGCACCCCGATCACAAAGGCCGAATCGGCTTTTTGATCACTTCAGATGAGGAGGGCCCGGCAGTCAACGGTACGGTGAAAGTTATGGAAGCCCTGGCACAGCAGGGCAAAAGCATTGACTGGTGCCTGATAGGAGAGCCCTCTAGTACAGCGCAGCTTGGCGATGTAGTAAAAAACGGGCGCCGCGGCTCCTTGGGGGCCAAGCTGACCATCAAGGGAGTGCAGGGACATATCGCCTATCCGCACTTGGCTGATAACCCCATCCACCGCGCCTTGCCCGCATTGCAGGCACTGACTGACGAGGTTTGGGATAGAGGTAACGAGTCCTTCCCTCCCACTACCATGCAAATCTCTAATATCAACGCTGGCACAGGAGCCACCAATGTGATTCCGGGAGAGTTACATTTACTGTTCAACTTCCGTTTCTCCACCGAAGTGAGCGACGCTGATCTACGAGGCCGCACCCAAGCTATCCTTGATGCACACGACCTGGACTATGAACTGGAGTGGAACCTCAGTGGACAGGCTTTTCTCACCCCCAGTGGCGAGTTAGTTGACGCTGCGGTGGACAGTATTCGCGCCGTGGCCGGAATCGACACCGAGCTATCCACTGCTGGGGGCACCTCCGATGGCCGCTTTATCGCGCCCACCGGCGCCCAAGTACTTGAGCTAGGACCGATCAACGCCAGTATCCACCAACTCAATGAGAATGTACTGGCTGCTGACCTGCCGCGGCTAGCGGCAATGTATAAAGGTATTTTGCTCCGCTTACTCTGCGATTGACTGCAGTTGCCCTTCGAGCCCCTGGCGTACCAAGGATTGATTGATGGCGCCCGGCACCAGAAACACCTGCTCGGAGTCCAGCGCAGCTAAACTGGCATCGACCACATCGGCCGGTTCCATCCACATCTCCTCGGGCATAAGACTCTTATCAAAACCGGCAAAACTTTCTGTATCGTGAATTTCGGTGCGGGTCAGCCCAGGGCAAAGGCACTGGACACGAATACCATTGGCAGCTTCTTCTTCCTGCAATGAGATCGAAAAGCTATTGAGGAAGGCCTTGCAAGCACCGTAGACCGCGCTTAATTTCAAGGGCAGAAATGAGCCGACCGAGGACACGTTAATCACATAACCGCGCTGCTGCTCGCGCATAAAAGGCAAGGCTGCACGACACAGGCTCACCGCTGCATCCATGTGAACCCGCATCATCTTATGCTCCTGCTCGATATTGGATTCTGCAAAAGCACCAAAAGTACTGAAGCCGGCATTGTTAATAAGTATCGTCACCGGCCCTTTTTGACGCAGGGCCTCCACTGTTCTGGCGACACCTTCAAGCGTCGCCAAGTCGGCAACCACCGGCACTAACTCGACTTCTGCAGACAGCTCTTCTGCCAAGGCAGTCAAGCGCTCGGCACGCCGTGCCACAGCAATAATGCGATCACAGCGTCCCGCGAGTGCGCGGCAAAACTGCTCCCCCAAGCCCGATGAGGCGCCGGTAACCAAAGCAATGGTTTTTGACATGCAATTGTCTCCTTCGAAATGATATTTAATTCAATGCTCTTAAAACATGCACATCAAAGCGCACTGCTTTGCCGCTAATTGAGTGCGAGGGGCGCCGGTCTGCGAGGTAGGCGGCCTTTAAAGGTCGTTTGACCACGACCCTTGCTACATCTTGGCTTAGCGCCCATTGCAACAAACGTTCGCTGTCTTCCTCATTGCCAACAGGAGCTAATAAACGCTGAAAAAGCGCCATATCCTTTTTAACAGCGGCGCTTTTACCTCGCTGAGGAAACATGGGGTCTAAATAAATCACATCGCAAGTCTGCAGCTGTGCCGCTGTGAGTTGCCTGGCATCTCCTATATGCAAGCGCATGCGCTGGGTCACATCGCGCAACCAACTATCGCCACCTGCAGCACGGTTCAGGCCGGACTCCAAGAGCGCGGCAATGAGCAGCTCTCGTTCGCAAAGCCTCACCTGACAACCCAAGTCAGCGAGTACAAAACTATCTCGCCCCAAGCCGGCTGTCGCATCTAAGACCGTCAAACCCGGTTTGCGCAGCACACCCACAGCCTTGCCGAGCAGTTCATTCTGGCCGCCCTTACGCCGGTGTCGCATACCGGCAGCGCCAAAATCAACCGCCACCGGCCCGGGCGCTTTAGCTCCTAGCTCTTGCAGTGACAGCCGCTTGCCGTCCATCACTACCAGCGCCTTAAGATCACTGTTTACAGCCGCGATGTCAGTTGTGGTGAGTAATTCGAGCCCTAGATGCCGGGCCATTTCTAGCGCCAGTTTGCGGTCGGTAGCGGCACTAGCAAGCAGTGCAATGGCGGTGGCAGTCATCTACAAAAAATCACTCGACGCAGGCAATGTCACTGCTGTGCAGTGACTCAGGAGCAAGGCGCTCTATAGAGCAATCTTCAATTGAGTTGGCGCTCTGATCTATTTCGGCGATGCCCAGCTCTAGACTCTGCTCTTCAAACTCAATACTCAATTGCAAATTGTAAGCCAGGCGCTGCACCCCATGTTTATCAGTGATTTTAATCCGCTGTGCAACACTGTGGTCAATGCCGTCATGCTGCCTAGTGAGGTCACAGTGCATACCAAGGATGGTACGACCGGACAATTGAATACCGCGCATAAGGGCCAAGCGGCTGTTGCAGTGCTCTACAAATTGCGCTGTGCTAAGTACTTCATGCCCGCCGCTCTCTCGGTAAGCTGCCGCCCTAAAGTCACCGACCAAAATTTGGTGGCGCATCGCCTTCTCTAGCATGCGCGCTAAGTCAATGGTGACATCACCCACAATATAGCTAAACACCGTCGGATTAACGCCTTCAGCTTGGTAGAGCTCATAGTGGCTACCCACGTGATAGGCACTGCGAATCACCGGCACCGTATTGCCTACAGATACCTCCCTAGCTACCGCATTATCGGCCACCACCAAGAGTAAAAACATAAACAGGTCTTGGCAGCAGGACTCGCTGACATCACGGTTCCAAACATAGTAACCATCGCCCGTAGTCGTACGAGAGAAGTTGATGCGAATACCTTGAGAGAGTAGCTTGGTATAGGCTGAGTTCATTGAGTAAGACAAACTATTTAACTGGCTTGCTTGCTCAAAAGGCGTAAACAAAGAGAACTCTGCTATGTCGAACAGTAAAACTGCCCGGGATTCGACATAGCCCAGCCCGTAGCGTTTGATCAATTCCTCAACCGCAGCCAAGACTTCCGGACCCTCAGACAGTGCTGATGGGAGCCTGATAAAGCTTGGTGCCACATCTAGGCGACTGGCAATGGCAAATAGCTCTTCGCGCTTTTTACGCCGAGTCCCTGAAATCAAGCGGCGAATAAATTGCTCATTTTCACTTGCGCTATCACTAGGCTGAGCACAGTAATTACCAAGAAAATAATGTGGCACCCAGATAAGCAACAAGCCGCGCTCATCAGAACTCCAGCACAGCACGATATTTTGCCCCATACGCCACTGCTTACGCAGAGTGAGCTCAAGTGACTTGAGGTTAGCGCGCTGCTCTAGGCTGATCGCGGGCAGCTCATCCAAAGATGGCTTAGCTTTTGCCTTATTGGGGTGAAACTCAACCATAGGGTGCTCGTAATTAATCGCCTGACAGGCTAGCATTATAACTCTTAGCCTGCACCAAGATGAGTCACTGTAGCCGCTATGGCGGGCATTAGCGCTATGAGTGCAGGCGACACTGACCAAAATGAGTACCCACATGCTGTCACGACTATCTGCCTCGCTGCTGGCACTGCTATTACTGAGTGCCTGCCAACAATATGACTTCTCTGTGAATGACAAAGTCGTCTATACCCCTCACCCATTATTTAGCGACTTTGCCGCGGCAGATCCTGCCTTACAGCAATGCATTGAGAAAACTATCAAAGACCGAAAAATCACCCAGATGACACAGCTCAAAGAGCTGTCCTGTCGCAGCGCAGGCATTGAAAGCTTAGAGGGCCTCGCAGCTTTTACCGCTTTGCAAGAGCTCGACCTCAGTGACAACTCTATCGTCGATATCAGCGAACTCGCCGCCATCGGTAGCCTGAGCGAGCTTTATTTAACAGCTAACCAGATCCTCGATCCCTCGCCCCTGACTGACTTACCAGCCCTAGACAGCCTTGACCTTTCCGCCAACAAAAGCCTGCGCTGTCCCAATCGGCAAACGCTATTGCGTGTTGGACGCTTACAGCTGCCCCGGCACTGTGGCTAGCCTAGCCCCGCTAGCAAATACTCTTTGAGGATAGCGCCCCTGTGATTCTGTACCGACTGATCAGCCGACTGCCCTTTCCGCTGCTCTATGCCCTAGCTTGGCTGGCCTACTTACTGCTCTACTATGTCGTAGGCTACCGTAAGTCTGTTGTTAAGCAGAATCTCAGTCGCGCTTTTCCAGAAAAATCTTCGACTGAAATTAGCGCGCTTAGCAAACAGTTTTATCGCCGTTTTACTCAAGTTGCCTTAGAGATCGTCAAAGCACGTCGGATGACTGAAGCCGATTTTGCTGAGCGCATGGTGGTCCGCAACCCAGAGTTTATCGAGCAGCTGACAGAAAACTTTACGCGCTCAGCTATTATCCTCACCGTGCACCAAGGCAACTGGGAGTGGATGCTGCACGGGGCCTCCACTAGCTTAGGTATCCCGATTGACCCTGTTTACAAGCCCCTGCACAACCCCACGACTGACCGTCTCATCTACGATATCCGCCGACGCTTTGGCGGCCGCCCTCTGGCCATGGCCGACGCAGCACGGGATATTTTACGCCGACGCCGTGAGTTTCGACTCTTTGTCATGGTCGCGGACCAGTCACCGATACGCAATGAGCGGGGTTACTGGAGCAGCTTTATGAATCAGGAGGCAGCTTTTTATTTAGGTGCTGAAAGCATAGCGCAAATGACCCAGTTCCCAGTCGCCTTCGTTCAGTGCCACCGAGTTCGCACCGGCTATTACGAAATGGAATTCCATCACTTGGCCAGCCCCCCTTACGAGAAGGGCAGCCACAACATTATCGATGCCTATATCAAAGCAGCCGAAGCCGCTATTCGCAATGAACCCGAGAGCTGGTTGTGGAGCAATCGTCGCTGGAAACGCGACCGTGCCAAAGAAGAAGCGCGCAGTAATAAATCCTAGATGCTAAGCTCGCTTGAGATCCAACCAAGCAAAACCATCGCCCTGCTCAGCCCATATCACCCGCTCATCCAGCTCGCCATAGACTGCAGAGAGCGCTTCGGCGGCTAGTGTTTTACAGTTATTGTTCTCACTGATATGAGCGACCACTAAGTAGCGCAACTGATCGCAGCCTATGTCCTGCAACAAGGCTGCAGCCTGCTGGTTATTCAGATGCCCCCAGTCACTAGAGACTCGCTGCTTCAAACTCTGTGGATAGGGCCCATTGAGCAGCATTTCCAAATCGTGATTGAACTCAAGCAGCAAAGCATCACAGCCGCGGTAGTGGCGCAGCACATGCGCTGTAATACTTCCCAAATCAGTCAGCACCCCCAAAGATAGGCCATCGTAAGTGAAGCGGTACTGACAGGGTTCGCGAGCATCGTGGGGCACAGCAACCGTTTGAACGTGAACATCCCCCAGGTTAAAACTCTGATCGCTGTTGAACAGCTCTAGCTCATGACAGTCTTCTATCCGGCCGCTCGCGAAGGTGCCGTGGCTGGTGTATACAGGGGTTTTATAGCGCCGAGAAAAACGCGCCACGCCGGCACTGTGATCGCTATGCTCGTGCGTGACCAGAATAGCGTCCACCGCTGCAGGAGCAACACCTAGCGCCGCCATGCGACGCTCAGTCTCTCTCACCGAGAAGCCACAATCGACCATTAGCAGAGTATCCCCAGCACTCACAAGGGTGGCATTACCCTTGCTCCCGCTGCCCAAAGAGGCAAAACGCATTGTGCAGTCCCGCTAGCGGATATTGCCTTTGATGATAGCTAAGAGGGCCTGCTCTTGACGCTTGTCATAGGCTGGATCCGAAGATCGCAGACGTATCGCCACCTGCTCTGCCGTGTCTTCAGTCACCAGTAGCTCAAAGCTTTTGTTCTTTAAGGGGTGCTCATCAGAGCCAAACAGCCAAGAGAACCAACCCCCTTCTTCTTGCTCAGATGGCCCAAGATAGCGGACGTAGTAGGTTCCGGCACTGCGATCGCGGTCTTCGATCTCAAAGCTTGAATCCTCCAAAGCCTTAGCTAGCGAGGCCCATGCCCGTCCAAAAGGTAAACCAAGACTAATGTAGGTATAACCCTCGGGGGCTTCCTGCATGGAAACCTTACCCACGGCACTCATAGCCTGCTCAGCAATCATCGACACTGGAGCAGTATCGGCACTGTTGGCGATAAACTGCGCTACAGCCTTAAGCATTTCGCCTTCTTGAGCGAGATTATCTGACTGTTTGGGCCAGCGATTAATGTCTCCAGCCTGGTTCATCTGTAAGACATGTAGCTCACTACTGCCACGCTGAACACCTTGTTCAATACGGAAACGGAAGCGGGAGGACATATCCTGCCCATCTAATTGCAGCCAATTGGTCTCCATAATACCGGCCCGGGCATCCAAGCGCCCTACCTGGATACCTGCGGCGGCGAGGAAGCCGCGAACTTGCGGCCAAAGCTGCCCCGGTGCTATCGCCACCAAAGCCCAGCTTTCGTCACCCAGCGACTGGATACGCACCACCTCATCAGCAGCTCCCCCAACCAAGGGAGTCGGGCGTGGCACTTCAAACTCACCAGCCATCAGCAACTGATCTTGCACCGCTGGTATAGGATAAATTTCCTCTAGGGCTGAAACCTGCTTGCCTTCAGGGACTTTAATCACTGCCGTTTCTGGGGCTTTTTTATAGTCTTCAGAGGTGTCGCGAAACACGCCATCATCACTAAATAGATAGCCACAGCCAGCTGTGCTTGCCAGCAGCGTAGTGCAAATGCCGACGCGCGCGGCACATTTCATAAAATTGCTCATCAGACTCCTGCCGCCTCGAGGGCCGCGATCACTCTTGCATGGTACTGCTCATCCAATTCGGTTAAAGGCAGGCGAATACCTGACTGCACATAACCACGATACTGCATGGCCCACTTTACTGGAATAGGATTGGCCTCTAAAAACAAGGCGGTATTCAGTGCACTCAAGCTGGCATCAATCTGTGCTGCAGCCTCACGATTACCCGCCAATGCTAAGCGGCACATGTTCGCCATCTGCCGCGGAGCCACATTAGCTGTGACAGAGATATTGCCGTGACCACCTTCTAGGATCAACTCTAGTGCGGTAGCATCGTCTCCAGAGTAGATAGCAAAGCCTTCTCGGCAACGCGCCTTGAGGTCGGGAACTCGGTCTAAATCGCCAGTGGCATCTTTTATGCCAACGATATTATCAATCGCGGACAGAGCCACCACTGTATCGTTGTGCATATCGACTGCCGTGCGCCCTGGCACGTTATACAGGATTTGCGGAATAGCCACTGCCTCGGCCACGGCTTTATAGTGCAGATAAAGGCCTCGCTGTGTCGGGCGGTTATAATAGGGTGTCACTAGCAAGCAAGCATCGGCGCCATTTTCAGCAGCCGTGACTGTTAACTCTATCGCTTCGCTAGTCGAGTTGGCCCCGGTTCCGGCAATAATCGGTATACGGCCATTCACATAGCGCACACAGTGGCGAATCACCTCACAGTGCTCTGGCACGCTCAGTGTCGCGCTCTCACCTGTGGTACCGACAGCTGCTATGCCATTTGTACCCGCCTCAATATGCATATCGAGGATATTTTCCAGCCGTTTCCAGTCCAAACTGCCATCGGGCTGCATGGGGGTTACTAAGGCGACAATACTGCCGGTTATCATTGAGGTTCTCCAGATTGCGGTCTCAGGCGCTCAGATCTAGACGCCCAAAGGAAAGTGGGCAATTATCCATGTAAGGGCTCGGATGACAACCTGAATAGGTTAAAGTAGCCTTAATCTTGCCCCTTAGGGCTGAGCCTATCATCAAGCGAGGGAGGTCACCTTGGTTATTACACGTTTCATCCTACCAGCACTGCTGCTCTGCCTACTGGGCTTAATGGCGACCCAGCCCGTTGCCGCCCAAAGCGAAGCCAGAATCAGTGAGCTGTCCCTTTTGGACCACCAGTACATGGAGCAGCAGCGGACTCTCTTGGAAGACATTACCCGGCGCCATTTTGGCCGTGGTTTTAGCGGCGATACTGATAGCGACTTGCAGCTTCTGCAAAGCCTACTGGACCAGCGGCTGGTCAAACCCAGTCAAACCCGCGAGCTGCAAGCTATGGGCATGATCCTGGGTGACTTATTGGCCGCTGAACTAAAGCTGCACTGGGTGATCTACGAGGACAAACTAGGTCGCAGCCGCGCACTTCGCGATGGCAATACTGACAACTTTTTGTTTCCTATGACTATGATATCTAGGCGCCAAGAGGCTGGCAGCAACACAGCCGTGGCAGTTATTTACCGCAAGGCCTACGACATTATGGCGGCCACTCAAACCAAGCTGCCTTTCCAGTAGACGGTTGCCACAAGCCAGCGCCAAGCAGTAGACTGAGCGGCCCCCTTGAACTCCTGTCCATAGTTAATGAGCCAGCAAGCCCCCGAGTTCCAGCTCGATGAAGACTCGCCACAGGCGATAGTCCTACAGCTCCGTGGCAACTGGGTGCAGGGCCAGCAGATGGCTGATTTCGAAGCACTGCGCGCCGAACTCGTCGCCGCCGCGCCGCTCAAGTTGATCGTGGATGGCTCAGAGCTAGGCCGCTGGGATTCACTGCTGGTGGCCTTCTTGCTCAAGTGCTTCAATCATTGTCGCGCCGAAGGCATCGCCTTTGAACAGCGGAAGCTACCAGACAGCGCTAACAGTTTGCTGCAACTGGCCACCGCCGTGCCAGCTCACGAACGCCACAACGAGAGTCGGCAAGCACTGCTAACCCGACTCAACCCGCTGCGCATGCTGCGCAATCTAGGCCATGAGCTGGCTGGTTCAATGGCCTTTATCGGCGACTTGGTCATCGCACTCTTGCGCTTGATTATGGGCAAATCCAACACCCGTCTCAGCGACTTTCGCGATTTTTGCTTCCAGACCGGTCCCGACGCTTTAGCGATTATCAGTCTGACCAGCGTGCTGGTGGGCATGATCTTAGCTTACCTGGGCGCAGTGCAGTTGAAGATGTTCGGCGCGGAAATTTATGTCGCCGATTTAGTGCTGATCGGGATGTTGCGCGAAATGGGCGTACTGATGACGGCAGTGGTCATGGCCGGACGCACTGGCGCGGCTTACGCTGCCCAGCTTGGCACGATGCAAACCAATGAAGAAATAGACGCTATCACTACCATGGGCGTATCCCCCATGGAGTTTTTGGTCGTACCGCGGGTGCTTGCACTGTTAGTAATGCTACCCCTGCTAACTATCTATGCCGACCTTTTAGGCGTGATTGGCGGCACAATCGTCGCCGGCGGCATGGGCATTGGCTGGTTGCAGTATTTCAGCCAAATTGAGCAGGCGTTCTCATCAACCCACTTTCTGGTTGGGCTCAGCAAAAGTTTTGTATTCGCTGTACTGATCGCTGTGGCAGGCTGCCGCTCCGGCATCCAAAGCGGACGCGGCTCAGCCGCAGTGGGCAATGCTGCGACAGAGGCCGTGGTCACCGCTTTGGTTTATTTGATCGTGGCCGATGCAGCAATCAATATCATTTTCCAACAACTGGAGATCTGATATGACTGCCGCCTCTGACAGCGCCAAGCTAGCAAGCTCAGCCCAAGAAGCTCATATCGAGGTCCGCGATCTGACTATGGCCTACGGTGCCCGAGTCATCCAGCGCGAGCTCAATTTCAAAGTTAATCGCGGCGATATTTTCGTCATTATGGGCGGCAGTGGCTGTGGCAAGAGCACCCTACTAAAACACATGCTAGGCCTAATTTCGCCGGCGCAAGGCGATATTCTCTACGCGGGACGCAGCTTCACTCAAGCCGACGCCGCCACCCGCGATGCCATGCGGCAGAGCTGGGGCGTCACCTATCAGTCAGGTGCCCTGATTAGTTCTATGAGCCTGGGAGAAAACGTCAGCCTTCCCCTACAGCTCTACACCAACTACAGTCGCGCTGAAATCGCTGATGTCGTGTCCTACAAACTGTCACTGGTCGGCCTTGGGGGCTACGAGAGCTACTACCCTTCCGAGGTCAGTGGCGGGATGCTCAAGCGCGCGGCACTATCTCGCGCCATTGCTCTCGATCCGGAGGTGTTATTTTTTGACGAACCCTCCGCCGGCCTAGACCCGATCAGCTCACGCATGCTGGACGAACTCATTGTAGAATTAAAAGAGTCTATAGGCTCCACTGTGGTGATGGTGACGCACGAACTGGCCAGCATTTTCGACATTGCCACCAACTCGGTTTATCTCGATGCCAACAGTAAAACTATGATTGGCTACGGCGATCCCAAATACTTACGCGACCACAGTGAGCAGGCTATTGTGCGTCAGTTCCTGACCAGGGGAATCAACGCTACTAAGGGAGATTCAGTACCATGAGCGAGAACAGCCATAGTGTCGCTATCGGCGCGTTTATCATCGGCGCCCTACTGATCATTATCAGTATTGCGGTGTTCATTGTCGGCAGTGGCTTGGGCAGTAGCAAAGAGCGAGTCGTCATGGTCTTTGACGGCTCAATCAAAGGGCTGTCCGTCGGCGCACCCGTCGCCCTGCGCGGAGTGCAGATTGGACAGGTCGTTGATATCAACCTGATCCTAGAAGGTGACCGCGACAACCTGATCATGCTGGTGACCGCTGACTTAGATGATAAAAATGTCCAGCGCCGGGGCAACAGTAAAGATGAACTGACCGAGGAACTGATTGCCCGGGGGATGCGCGCCCAGCTCAACACCCAGAGCCTGCTAACGGGTTTGCTCTATGTACAGCTAGACTTTCACCCGAACTCACCAGTACAGCTGGCCGACTTAGATAGCCCTTATCTGCAAGTTCCCACTATTCCCACCGAGCTGCAAAAGCTTAGTCGACAGCTCGAAGAAATAGACGCAGCACAAGTCGCCATCGATTTGCGCGAAATCGCCAGCGGCTTAAAAACAATTATTACCGGGGACAAATTCCAAGCACTGCCAGGACAAATCGAATCCGCTGCTCTCTCTCTTAGCCAGCTCAGCGAGGAACTCAGGGCCAGCTTAGCTAACAGCGGCCCCAAATTAGATCTAGTGCTAGACAACACCGCCGCCACTGCCGCCACAGCCAATGAACAGCTACCCCGTATAGCCAATATGGTAGAGCAAAATCTCGAGGTACTGGCAGGCAGCATGCAGGCTTTTGAAAAAACACTTGGCGAGGTCAATAACCTGGTCAGAGAAGACTCACCCACCACCTACGAATTGAACAAAGCCCTGCGTGAACTCGCCCTAGCAGGGCGCGCGATGCAGTTATTAGCCAAAACATTAGAAGAGCAGCCCGAAGCGCTGCTCCGGGGTAAAAGCGAGGATTCACTATGAAGCAACTAGCACGCCTTGGCCTGCTTGGTCTCACGCTGCTACTGGCCGCCTGCGGCAGCACCCCACAAAGTAGCTACTACCACCTTAGCAGTAAGGCTGGTGGCGGCGAAAGCAATCACCCGGCACTGGGCATTGGGCCAATAAAAATTCCTGAGTATCTCAATCGCAACGCCATGGTATTCAAGCGCGGCGACAACCAGCTACACATTGCCAACTTTCAGCGCTGGGCAGAGCCGCTAGAAGAAGGCATAAGCCGTGTCATGAGCCTGAATCTGGCAGGTTTTCTGGACACCCAGAATATCCGCCGCTACCCCTGGTCGCGCAGTGAAACACCTGATTACGGCATCCAAGTGTGGATTCTTAGCTTGGACATGACAGCCAGTGAAGCTGTTTTGCTTGCTGAGTGGCGCCTTAACAAACCGCACAGCGGAAGCGAAGTTCTGCGCCGCATCGGCCATTACAAAAGCGCTGTTAAGGGTGCTGATGGTGCGGCCATGTCTGAGAGCTACAGCCTCTTACTAGAGCAGCTAAGCCAAGATATTGCCGACAGCATAGCCAGTGATATGGCTTCAGGAATTGAGTCTTAGTCTAAGCTCAGCTAAGTAGCGCAGAGCTTAGACTAGTTAAAAGTTAAAAGTTAAAACTGATCGTTGCGCATCATGGCGTCCGAGCCGCCATCGACAAAAAATACCGAGCCACACACAAAATCCGCTTCTTCACTTAGCATGAAGCGCATTACATTGGCGATATGCGCAGGCTTGGCCATACCGCCCCAGGGTACACTGGCCTGGAAATCGCGCATTGACTGACCGAGCTCTTCATCTTCAAACACACTTTCGGCGAGCGGGGTCTGGGTGATGCCAGGCGCCACGGCATTCATCCGCACCCCAGCTTTGGCATAGGCCACTACGTTGCGACGCATCCAGGCGACAATGGCTCGCTTTGACCCGGCATAAGCCACATGGCCATCCCGCTCTTCCACTGCGGCACAGGCCGCCGCTTCATCGCCCGCTAAGCAGGCTGTCACGAAAGGATCATCGGCCGACATCATAGGCGCCGAGTTCGATGACACAATCAATACGCTACCACGGCGCTTAGCCACTAGATCTTTTAAACCCTCCACTGTAGCCACTACCGCGAAGTAGTTTACTTGAGCAATCAGTGACAGCGGTCTGGCTATCGGCGGCAAGCCAGCACAGGCAATAAAACCATCAAGACCATCGGGTGCCAATTCCGTCACCCCAGCCACCGCAGCAGCTCTGCCTTCGGCCGTAGATAGGTCGGCGATGACATCGCCCTCTTTGATATCGACGGAAATCACCTGGTCGCCGCGCGCGGTGAGTTGCTGGCGCAGTTCTGCACCAATACCGGTGGCGCCACCAGTCATTGCGTATAAAGCCATATTACTTTCCTTAGTTACTAAATACAGGTCGTCGATTGTTACTTAATTTGCCCGAGAGTCAAACTCGATCTGTTGAAACTCTATAAATAATTGCGCAGCCTGGCAGCAAAATGAGCTAAAACCGAGGCTTATTGATCTCTATATAACCGGGCAGCTATCGGCGAGAGCTGCTACGACGGGCGCAGCAGCTAGCTCATTATAAACTGGGTGCTAGCCATCCATGGCCAGCGACAAGGGAACTCAGTCCTCGAAGACAGCAGGCCGCCCCCGGGAAGCCCACTCCAAAGGATAGATAGTAAATAAGGCGGACAGCTATCTATGATCAGAAGTTGTAGCGCAGCTCCATGCCATACATCCGCGGCTCATCTCGTCGATCATAAGCCGGGGAGCCATCGGAAAACTGCGAAGCCAGCTCACCGCCCAAACCACCGGGGTTTTTATTCCTCGGTTTCCAGTTGGTGGCGTTAGTGACATATGCGGCAATTTCCCAGTCGCCAGCGGGACTCAAATAAGCGACCCGGGCATTAAGCTGCTCCCGATCGCCGGTATCAGGACAAGAATTGAATGGCGCCTCTGTCAGATCGCCGGTAGCTGAGCCATCAGAAATGACCAGCTTGCCATCTATCTTGGCCAGCTTATACACATCGGAAGGCCGGCCCAGCGCACTGTTGTTCACCACATAAGTACAGCTGCTCTGGGACACGCCTTCGCTGAAGTTATAAGCTGCAGAAAAACTCAGCTCTCCGCCATTAGCGAAATCTAAGGTATAGGTACCGCCAAGGCTGTAGTTAAGATCGGGTGATTCAGCAAAGTCATCTCCGGAGCGATCAATGCTCTGACAGACACCGTCGACCACTTTGCGCTCTTGTCGGCGGGTGTATTCGGCGTCGAGCAAACCGGTATTAAAAAACAACTCCAAGGCGGGAATGGGCAGCCAGTTAACACTGAGCTCCATGCCCTTGCCTTTGACATCAGATGTTTCAAAGAGGTATGCGCCTGTGCTGCTATTGGACAGACATGCCGACTCGATAAACTCTAACTGCTGAAGATTGTCGTATTCATAATTAAACAGCGCCCCATTAACACGCAAAGTGTTATCTAGCCATGAGGACTTCATCCCCAACTCGTAGTTAGTGACCTCCTCAGGATCAAATGCCGGCGCTAAAACTTCACCTGCGCTATTAAAGCCACCCGCTTTGTAACCCTCAGAATAGGAGGCATAAAGCAGTACATCATCCGTGACATTCCAGTCTAGCACTAGCCGCGGCGTTACTTGCGACCAGCTTTTGTCTGACTCTAAATACCCCAGTGCACCATTGGGATCATAATTCCCCTGCCCATCTAAGCGGGTTTCTGTTGGAAAACCAAAAGCCAGCACGTATTCATTGAACTCAACATAGCGACCGAAGGTCTTGTCATCTTCGGTATAGCGCACACCAGCGGTGAGCGATAAGTTATCGAGAATATCGTAGCTTAGGTCGACGAAGACGCCTGTTGATTCGTATTCACCATCAATAAAAATATTTTCGCTGAAATCGATGCCAGAATTAAGCGCCTGGGCACCACTGCTAAAAGCGCGGCGTCCATAGGGGTCAGGAATAACGAGGAAAGCAACATCTAGCGCCTGGCCAGGCGCTAGAGCGCTGTAGGGTACGCCAATTTCCCGCTCTGCCACTAACTTATCCAGTGACTGTGGGCTGAGAATAATGCCACTTTGTTGTTTAGCGTGCTCCCAATAATAGCTCGCACCAGCTGTCCAACGGAGGCGCTCACCATACTCTCCGTCTAAGCGGAACTCCTGACCAAACTGTTTGTTTTTCTCAGCATTGAGATCATTAAAACGATACAGTGGATCAGCTGAGCCGTCCTTTTCTTCTGGGTTGCGCGAATTATAAGTGCGCCAAGAAGAGATTGAGGTCAGTGAAGCAAAGTCCAGGTCATAGGCAACGTTCAGCGAACTGCCAAACAAGTAGCGCCGCTCAGGCAGTAACTCATCGTTTTCTACCTTGGTAAAAGCACCTTTTTTATGCCGCGGCCCGATGACCGCAGAGGAAGCAGGGCGAGAATCCTGATCGACCTCGTCATACTCCGCACGTAAAGTGATATCGAGCCGATCGCTGGGCAGCCAGCGCAGCTGAGCATTTATCGATTTGTTGTACTCACGCGATAGGTCATCGCCGGTAAATACATTCTTCACCCAGCCATCGCGCTTGTTATATAGCATGCCGCTGCGAAAATATAAGTTATCGCTAATTGGCGTATTGAAAACACCTTCAAACTGCCTGCGGTCGTAGTTACCCAATGTTGCCTTCAGCCAGCCACCCTGCTCATCCGTGGCCTTATTAGTGACATATTGAATGGCACCTGCAGCGGCGTTGCGCCCAAACAAAGTACCTTGCGGACCATTTAGAATTTCAATGCGAGCGATGTCGTTGAAGGCAACTTTAGAACCGCCGGAGCGCCCGATATACACACCATCGACGTAGACACCTACTGCAGGATCTGCCCCGACGCCAAAATCATCTGTGCCAATACCACGGATTGCATAGCGCGGCTGATTGGTCGCCTTGCCGATATCGACGTTAGGGGTGAAGGTGCCAAGATCCGAAATATCTTGAGCCGCCAAGTTATCAATTTGCTGCTCGCCAAAGGCTTCCACTGAAATAGGAACGTTCTGCAGACCCTCTTCGCGCTTCTGAGCAGTCACGAGCACTTCTTCTAAGCCCTGAGCAAAACCACTCTGAGCAGTATAAAGACTCGCCGCTATCGCAGTAATCATCAGCCTAGATGGCCACTTTGACTGCCTAGAATCTGGCATGACTTTCCCCTGTGAAAATTTGTTGGTCTTATTACTGAGCAAAACTCATAACTAGAACTCGAAATAATGCCGCAAGGCCAAAGCACAAACAATCATTAACTGCTCATATATCTTGTGCTTCGGATTGCTCAATAATGTATTTTTACAAGTATTGGCAGTCACCACAGCCTAGGGCAAACACAGCGCAACTCGAGTAATGAGCAAAGTATCAGACCTGCACCGCACAAAGAGGCTAAGATTGAAACAATGCAGGTCTGTATTAGTAAACCCCGAAGCTAGCGCCTAGCCGAGATACCTTGCTCACATTCTAGGCGGAGTAGTACCCTATAGCTTCTAATCTGGAGGTACTCTATGAGTAATAAAGCCCTCGCCCCTGCCATCGAGGGATGGCACACCATGGGCGATCAGCCGCGACTGATCGGCACCCGCTGTTGTGATTGCGGGACCTATTTCTTTCCTAAGCAAAACGACTACTGCAAAAACCCAGACTGCGACAGCAGCGAATTTGAAGAGGTCGAGCTAAGCCGCAGTGGTGAGCTGTGGAGCTACACTAATGCTAGCTACAAGCCGCCGGCTCCCTTTGTCGCCGCCGACCCTTTCGAGCCCTTTGCGATTGCTGCGGTGCAGCTTGAAAAGGAGCAAATGACCGTTCTGGGACAGGTCGCCGGTGGTATTGGTGTAGAGCAGCTCAAAATCGGGATGCCGATGGAGCTGGTGCTAGAAACTCTGCACGAGACCGACGACGAAATTAAAGTGACCTGGAAATGGAAACCCGTTACGGCTTAACCCTTAGGGTTAACAACCGTCACGATAGATGGAGTAAGCAGTATGTCCAATGAGATTGCAATCCTAGGGGCAGGCATGCACCCCTGGGGCAAATGGGGTCACAACTTTGTGCAGTACGGCGTTGCCGCCGCACGAGCAGCCCTAAGTGATGCCGGTGTCCCTTGGCGCGATGTGCGCTTTGTCTCTGGCGGCGCCACGATGCGCTGCGGCTACCCCGGCTATGTTGCCGGTGCCACCTTCGCTCAAGCACTGGGTTGGCAAGGCGCCGAAGTGAACACCTCCTATGCCGCCTGTGCTTCGGGCTCCCAGGCCTTGGCCGCGGCACGCAACAAAATTTTGGCTGGTGAGTGCGAAGTTGCCCTAGTTGTCGGCGCAGATACCACCCCCAAAGGCTTTCTGGCACCTGCCGGTGGTTACCGCCCCGAGGACCCAGACTGGGTTCGCTTTTACCTAGGCATTACTAACCCCACCTACTTCGCCCTGTACGCCAGACGCCGGATGGACTTGTACGGCGATACCTTGGAAGACTTTGCTGCGGTAAAAGTGAAAAACGCCGCTGCTGGCAGCAAGAACCCCCTGGCCCGCTACCGCAAGTGCTTCACCCCTGAGGACGTCGCCGCTTCCGCCATGGTCGCAGACCCCCTGCGCTTGATGGATATTTGCGCCACCAGTGATGGCGGTGCAGCTCTGATTGTGTCTAGTGTCGACTACGCTAAGCGCATCGGCAAAGGTGACGCCCCACGGGTCGCAGCAATTTCTACTGTCACCCCCACCTTTGCTAGTGGTGTCGTGGAAATGCCAGATATTGCTACCGACTCAGCAGCCGCTGTAGGCATCGACGCCCACAGCTACCGCGCCTCTCTGCCGATCAAAGCCTACGAGGAAGCAGGCATCGGCCCAGAAGACGTCAATATCGCTGAAGTCTACGACCTGTCGACTGCGCTGGAACTCGATTGGATTGAAGACCTGCAGTTAGCGCCGCGCGGCGAAGCCGCTCAGCTCTTGCGCCGAGGTGATACCGCCATTGGTGGTCGCATTCCCGTCAACACATCCGGCGGACTAGCCTGCTTTGGTGAAGCGGTCCCCGCACAAGCTATTGCTCAGATCTGCGAACTGACATGGCAATTGCGTGGTCAAGCTGGCGAGCGTCAGGTTGAAGGCGCCAAGGTCGGCATCACTGCCAACCAAGGGCTATTCGGCCACGGCAGCTCAGTCATTGTAAAAGCCTAAAAGACGCTCAATGCTGCGACTGCTCGGCAATATAACGAGCAGTCGCCAGTGTTCTTCGCGCCTCATCAACATGCATAGTTTCCACCAGCTTGCCATCGAGTACGGCAAGCCCTAGGCCCTGCTCCTGGGCGACTTGCCAAGCAGCAATCACTCGCTTAGCCCACTGCACACCCTCTGCCGAGGGACCAAACACAGTGTTAGCCGCATCTAGCTGGGAGGGATGGATCAAAGTTTTGCCATCAAAACCTAAGGCTCTGCCCTGCTCACAAATTGCCTGAAAACCCGAGGGATTGTCGAGCTCTAGATAGACGCCATCGAGCACCGCAATACCAGCCAGACGCGCAGCCAGCACAGCTTGACTGAGCGACCACTGCAAACCTAAGCGATCGGGCCGATGGGGAACGCGCAACTCTGAAGCTAGGTCGGTCGTACCCATCACTAAAACACTCACTGCGGGGTGCTGTGCAATCTCAGCAGCATGAGCTATACCAGCGGGAGTCTCCAACATTGCCCACAGCGCAATATCTTGACGACCGGCATCAGCTAGCACGTCCATCACCCGGTCTAGCTCAGTAGCGCTCTCCACCTTGGGCAGACAGATCACTGCTAGATCAGCACTGCCGGCTAAGACTTGCAAATCATCTCGTCCCCAGGGCGTAGCTAGGCTGTTACAACGTGCCACCAGCTGCCGCTGTCCGTAACCTCCCGCTGCCAACTGCTCTATTAGCGATGCACGGGCCGTTTCCTTACTAGCGGGAGCCACTGCGTCCTCTAAGTCGAACACAATTGCATCTGCCGCTAAGCTGCGGGCTTTATCCATGGCACGCTGATTAGAAGCGGGCATATAAAGAACTGAGCGCAGTGGCTTATCACTCATCGCTGGTGCTTTCCTCGACAGCGCCTCGGACAGAAGCCTCTTTTAAATAGGCAATTAAATCAGCTCGCTGCTGAGCGTCAGGCACCCCCAAACTCATCATCGTGGTATCTGGAAACATTGCTAAAGGATCGGCCAGCCACAAATAAAGCAGCTCAGGGGTCCACACAAATTCTGCTTGTTTGAAGGTTTCTGAGTAGTATTCAAAGCCCTCTTGCTTACCAGCCACCTTGCCAAAAATACGATGCAAATTAGGGCCATTATTGTGCCCTAGGGCAGCTTCAGGGTAATGACAAGTGCGACACTGCCCAAACACCAAACGCCCTCTTTCAGCCGAGCCTTCGCGCATCTCAAGTTCGGTATTATCAACCTGGGCGATACTAGCCAGTGGCAAGAGCGCCAAGCAGACTAAGGTTTTTATTTTCACTGCACTGCCTCCTGTGCCGCAGCCAATCCGGCACGCCGACCAAAAAATGTACAATCTCCCACTGACAAACCGCTGGCGATATAAGGCGCTGTGGGCAAACCTGCCACTGTACGTCCCGCCGCATAAAGCCCGGGAATGGCCTCACCAAAGCTATTGATCACCTGGCCGTCAATATCTGTGTGCAGTCCGCCAAAGGTATGGGCTGGGAAGAAAGCTTGGTCCACTGACAGGTCCCAAGCACTGTAAGGCCCACCTTGTAAGGGCCGTAAAAAGTCAGTGCTTTTTTGAAACAGCGGATCGACACCGTTTTCAGCAAAGCGGTTGTAGTAGGCCACTGTGTGCTGCAGAGCGCCCTGAGGAAAACCGACCTGTTCGGCCAGATCACCGACAGTGCTACTACGCGCCACCAAGGGGAAGTTATCCTGCGCCATGGCATAACTGCTCTGGCTATCGGTAATTAACCAAGCTTTACCCTGCTGGTGGAAGGCAATGGCATCGCCCAGTACGCCGTGGTAGGACTCCTCAGAAATAAAGCGCTGGCCCGAGGCGTTTACAACGATACCAGACAGCACATTTTCAGGGGGGTAGATCGGCACGACAGCAAAGCCGTGGTGCATGCGCAGTGCCTCAGCACCTGCAGCAATACCCATATTAATACCCGCTCCTAAGTCGCCGGCGTTACCCCAAGGCACTGAACAATCAAACAACTCCGGCGCATAGCGCTGCAACATATCGCGATTGTGAATAAAGCCGCCACAGGCCAGTACAATGCCACGTCGCGCGCGTATATTCAGCCTGCCCTGGCTGCTCTGGACTACCATGCCCACCACTCGGCCATCACTTTCAACTACCAGACGCTGACCGGAGAGGCCCCTGCGAACTTTGACGCCCAGTGCTGGCAAACGGGCTAGTAGCGCCTCCATCAAGCTGCGGCCGCCGTTCATCCCCGGCACGCCAGGGACATGACCCCGAGGGGCAGGTCGCGAGTGCTCCCGGGAAGGCCAGGCCAGTTCATTGCCAGAGTAATACAGCGACTCATCACCAAAAGGCAGGCCCTTAGCTTTAGTAAAGCTTTCCTTATAGGGCACGCCCTGCGCCACCAACCAATCAAAATGAGCAGGGCTGGACTCACAGTAGAGCTGAATCTTGTCTAACTGCGGGTGCTTACTACCACTGACGATGAAGTCATACATGGCCTCGCTGCTGTCTTCGATCTTTAATGCACGCTGCAAGGAAGTACCACCCCCCGCGTACACCACACCTCCGGACATTGCCGAGGAGCCACCCAGCTTAGGCAGTGACTCAATTAACAGCACATCGACATCTTTTGTTTTCGCTTCAATAGCCGCGCTGACGCCCGCTGCGCCAGAACCGGCCACCAGCACATCGGTAGTGATATCCCAGCTGCGCAGTTCCGAGCTTTGGATAATTGACTGCTGAGACGAGCTAGCACTTGCTAGTGAAGCGCCAAGGCCGGCACCAGCAAGTGCTCCCATACCGGCTAGTAGCTGTCTGCGCCCTATTGCACTAGTTGATTTGATCAGTTTGTTATTTTGTTCCTGCTTTTTATCCACAGTGTTCCTCGTGCGGCGTGTTAGTACTGGCAGATATATTCCAAGTGATCACCAAGCATATAGCTTCGATGGCGCGGGCCCTCTGCCTGCTCATCTCCCTCGACATAGCCAGCATCTTCTTCGTATAAGAAACAAATGCCTCCCTCAATAAAAACCATATTAGGCACATAGCTAATTGGCTCTCGCTTGGCAATCGCCTCGCGAGCGGCTTGGCAATCTGAGTAGTCAGCTAAATCGACCAGGCTGACATAGGTTGGCGGCATTAGGCGGAAAGGGTTATTGGGATCTCGTATTTCCTCGAAAGCGACACGAGGCGAGAGCCAGCGGTGGAAGGCAATTTCGCCACCATCGACTTGTACTTCTTGGTCATCTTCAAGAATGGCTAAGAAAAACCAAGTAGAGAAGCGTTTTTTGGCACCTTCTGGTGTGGTCCAGTGTGACAAGTACTCCAGCTGATCTTCAGTGATTTTTAAGCCAGCTTCTTCTTCGGTCTCACGGATCGCAGCATTCATCGCAGTCCGCAAGGGGTCGCCATCACCGGGATCATCGGCCGGATCAACCCGCCCGCCCGGAAACACCCACATACCGCCCATGTGCTTGACAGCGGTACTGCGCTGAACCAGCAGCACTTCAGGGCCACTGTGCGCATCGCGCATCAAAATAACCGTAGCGGAGGGGTAAATCGGTTCTACTGAGCCACTAAGCTTGATCATTTAGCTGGCCTCAGGGGAAAAAACGGCTAATGGTGTCCACCACACAGGCTGGACGATCCGCTCCCTCTATCTCGATGGTCATGCGCACGACCACCTGCACGCCGCCTTTAACTTCTTCAGCACTAATCACCTCACCGGCGCCACGCAAACGGCTGCCCACCGGGACCGGAGCGGGAAAACGCACTTTCTCACAGCCGTAGTTCACGCCCATCGAGAAATTCTCAACCTGCAAAACTTCCGGCAAGAACTGATTGGCCAGCGACAGCGTCAAATAGCCGTGGGCAATGGTGCCGCCGAAGGGGCCCTCAGCTGCTTTGACGGGGTCTACGTGAATCCACTGGTGGTCACCAGTGGCATCGGCAAATAGGTTGATACGCTCTTGGCTAATTTCCAACCACTCACTGTAGCCAAGGTGGCGGCCTTCAGAGCCAAGCAAATCCGCAGGTGATTTAAAGGTTGTCGTCATAATCTCAGTCCAAGTTTCGAGTCAATGATAATCGAACAGACTATAACACTCCGCACCCATGCCAGCAGCTTGCGCGGTTTAACTCTTTCCACCACTAGCCGCTTCACCTGAAGCTAAGGGAAACAGCGCCGCCAGGGCAGCTAAAAGCACTGCTAAGGCAACCATCACTTGAAACGCAAAGGCCTCCGCGGTAGGCAGCAGAAACTGATTTCGTTATAGTGGCGGGTTAGTCACCAAAACTTTTGATCGGAGAAAACTTATGGAGAATTTTCCCATGATCCTCGAGAACTACATCATCCCCTGGGGGGTCAAGGTCATCATCGCACTGCTGATCTTCGTGATCGGTCGCGTGGTTGTTAGAGCCTTGGTTGGCATGGTCGAGAACCTGATGCGCAAACGCGGCGTGGATGAGGTACTGGTCCGCTTTATAACCTCTATCATGCGCTGGATCTTGCTGCTATTTGTAATAATTGCTGCCCTCAGTCAGTTGGGTATAGACACTACCTCGCTGATTGCCGTAGTCGGTGCTGCTGGCCTCGCTGTTGGCTTGGCACTGCAAGGCTCACTGTCCAACTTTGCCGCAGGCGTATTGCTCATTATTTTCCGCCCATTTACCAAGGGCAACTTTGTCGAGGCCGGTGGCGCTATGGGCGTGATCGACAGCATCGGTATTTTCACCACTACCATGACCACTACCGACAACAAAGAAGTGACGGTGCCTAACGGAGCGATCATCTCTAACAATATCACCAACTACTCTGCTCGCCCCACACGCCGAGTGGATATGACCTTTAGCATTTCCTACGATGACGACATCCGCAAAGCTAAGCAGATACTGCAAGAGATCATCGCTGCCGACGAACGCGTACTGCCAGAGCCCGCGCCGGTGATTGTGCTGAGCGAACTGGGCAGCTCGTCGGTCAACTTCCTAGTGCGCCCCTGGGTCAAGTCCAGCGATTATTGGCCGCTCTTATGGGCCACTACCGAAGCCGTCAAAACCCGCTTCGACGCGGAAGGCATCAGCATCCCCTACCCACAAATGGATGTGCACATGCATCAGCAATCAAGCCCAGAGGCACCGAAAGACTCATCAGAGAAGGCAGCTTAAACCCTGCCCCATCGAGTACCGGCGGCTAGCCCAAGAGGCTCTCCGCCGGACTCACTAGCAGCCAATAGCTACGCTACTTCCTAGCCTCTTCAAGCAAGCCTAAGCCCCTATTTCGCGCAGCTAGCCAGCTGGCACGAAACAGCGCGTAAGCCGCTACTGTGATGCGCTACAAGCCACACAGTGCATATACAGATGGGCCGGATCTCGCAAAGCATCAAGCAGGGCTGCGGCTTGATTGAGTGGCCGCAGTAAAAGTTCTATTGCTGGCATTCCAGTGGAGCCAGAACCCAGGGGTAAGCGAATGTTTTGGGTCAATTGCTGGAGCAGCATCTCGCGAGCTGACAGTGCTTGTCGCACATACTCCACTTCAAAGTCCTCCAGACCAGCCAGCTCGCCCGCTGTGGCCACAGCGTCTTTAAGCGAACCCAAGTCATCAATTAGCCCCCGCTCCAGCGCATCACTGGCGCTCCACACTCGCCCTTGAGCAATTCTATCCACCTGCTCAACGCTCATATCCCGGCCTTCTGCAACCAGTGCTAGGAAATTGTTGTAGGTAAAACGTACTGAGCTCGTCAGTGCCTCAGCCAATTGCTCATTCAGAGCACGATCGACACGCAGCGAACCGGCCAAGTCTGTAGTGCCCACGCCATCAGTGTGCACTCCGAGGCGAGCCATTAAGTTTTCAAAGGTGGGAATGGCAGCAAACACGCCAATACTGCCGGTAATCGTTGCCGGCGTGGCAAAAATTCGGTCCGCACTAGCCGCCACATAGTAGCCACCAGAAGCAGCCACTGAGCCCATGGAAACGACCACAGGCATACCATCGGCTTGCACTGACAACACAGCCTGGCGGATCACCTCCGAGGCAAACACACTGCCACCGCCACTATTGATTCGCAGCACGAGAGCTTTGACCCCTTCTCGCTTGGCACTGTGACGAATCATTGCTGCTAGCGAGTCACCGCCAATCGTACCCGGCGGCTGTTCACCTGGCACAATATTGCCCTCAGCCATCAGCACTGCCACTCGCTCAGCGGTCGAGGGGCTCAGCTGCATAGGGCGTTTACGCGCTAGATAGTGCTCAAAAGGCACCGCCTCATACTGCTGCTCATTGTTGCGCGCCCCTACCACTTCGGCCAAGTAATCATTTGATGCCTGGTGGTTCAAGAGCTGGTCAACTAGGCCCGCTTGCAAAGCGGCCTGTGCTGCATCCCCACCCTGCTCTGCCAAACGCTGGGCGTATTCATTAACATAAGCTGTAACCGCGCCTTTGGTGAGCTGACGACGCTGCTCCACAATCTCTGTAAACTGCCCCCACAATTGATCGAGCCAACGCAAAGTGATGGCTTGCTCGTCTTCAGACATATCATTGCGCAAAAAAGGCTCCGCTATCGATTTATGCTCACCGGCTTTAAACACGTGAACATTCACTGAGAGCTTCTCTAAGGCCTCTTGGTAGTAGTTGCGGTAACTACTAAAGCCCTCCAGCGCAACCGCCCCATAGGGGTGAAGAATCACTGTGTCGGCCTGACTGGCCAGTAAATACTGATCCTGGGTGAAGTAATCTCCGCGAGCAAGGATGGGCTTACCGGTGAGACGAAATACTTCCAGTGCTTCAGTGATTTCTGTGGTTTTACTAATTCCGACAGAGAGTAAGCTATCGAGCTCCAGCACTAGTGAGTTAATCGCTGGATCATCGGCGGCGTAGTAAATGGCATCAAGGAGGTCTTGCAAAGCGACTTCATGACTGGCCGGGCTAGACTCTGAGAAAATTGCTTGCAGTGGATCTACCGGACTGCGCTGGTCAACTACCATACCCATCGGGTTTAACAGCAGCGCGGCTTTATTGGGTAGCGGCGCCGGACTGCCGCTGCTGAACAACTTATAGATCAGCACTAAAACCAGCAGGAAAAGAATGTTTGATAAGGCCAAGCGTAGCCGCGTTATGCCCCTCCACAAAGCACCAAAAAACCGCCGCAGTGGCGAAGCTTTACTCATCACTAGTCTCCATTGTTTGTTCAGCTTCGACAGCCGCAAAGCGCAACTCACGAGCCCGCGAGCGCACATAGATCATGGCGGCACAAAACAGTGTCACCACAGCCACCATGCCGACTATTGCAAGCCCATTACCTGGCAGAGCAAATAAGCGCTCTACCAAAGCAATAAAATAAAGCAGAGTGACAAAGCAAAGCCAGATATAACTGCGCAAGTTATCGCGCAGCATACCGGGTAAAAAAATTAACAAGGGCAGCAACTTCGCCAACCAAAACACCCATGGCAAGCCCTGTAGATAGGCATCGGCGCTCTGTTGCGCCAACAGCAGCAGCCAACTAAGCCAGCACAGCAGCCAGAGCAATAAACTACTCCCTGCACGAGCAATCATCGGCTCAAGCCAGCAGCAATTTTTGCCACCCTCCTACCCAGTGCACGACACAAAGCAGCCTCCTGTTCGTCCACTGGACGGCTGTTGTCGGGCCCAGCCCAGTGTGAAGCGCCATAAGGCGTACCGCCAGACTCGGTGCTCATTAAGCCCGGCTCGCTGTAAGGCAAGCCAGTGATCAACATGCCGTGATGTAAGAGGGGCAAGATCATGCTGAGCAAAGTACTTTCCTGTCCTCCGTGCAAGCTAGAGCTAGAGGTAAACACGGCTGCAGGCTTATCGATCATTGCACCGCTAAGCCACAGCCCTGAGCTCTGATCGATAAAATACTTCAAAGGCGCCGCCATATTGCCAAAGCGGGTTGGACTACCTAACAATAAGCCCGAACAGTGACGCAGGTCATCCATTTCGCAGTACAGCGGCCCCTCTTCGGGTATTTCATCGGCGCTTTGTTCAGTGTTTGCTGACACAGGCGGCACGGTGCGCAAACGGGCTTCCATCCCATCAACTAGTGCCACTCCTCGAGCAAGATGCCGAGCCATCTCTGCTACCGCACCATGGCGCGAGTAATACAGCACCAGTATGTAGGCTTGACTCATCGTTTAGTCCAGCAGTTCAAGCACGTTTTCGGGGGGACGCCCTAAAACCGCCCTATCACCACGAACTACAATGGGGCGCTCGATCAATTTCGGATGATTACTCATGGCCTGCAAAACCTCTTGGTCGCTACTTTGCGCATTGAGGCCGAGCTCTTTATATTCGGCTTCACCGCGGCGCAGCAACTCAGCTGGGCTGATGCCTAGTTTCAGCAGTAACTCCTGTAACTGCGCTTTATCCAAGGGCGCCTCTAAGTAGCGAACAACCGTTGGCTCAACGCCATTTTCCTCTAACAGTGCCAAGGTCGCACGTGATTTAGAACAGCGCGGATTGTGGTAAATGGTGTAATCACTCATGGTAAACCCCCAAATAGACAAGACCTCGTATTATAGCAAAGCCGGACGCCGGACTCTCGTACTCAACGCAGGCCTCATGCCATAATACTCGTCATGGATTCTCTAGCTGACATCATACAGAGCCTCAAGCGGCGCAGTCTGTACCTCTTAGGTCGATTTGCCGCCGACCGCTGCTCCGACAACGCCGCAGCCTTAACTTACATGAGCTTGTTCGCACTGGTGCCACTGCTTACCGTGCTCTACACCATGGCCTCGGCAATTCCTGCATTTCAGGGGCTAGAAGTGAAAATGCAGGAGCTGATGTTCCAGCATATGCTGCCCGAAACCAGCGCCGACTTAGAGAGTTATCTCAGTGATTTTTCTCGCCAGGCTAAAAACCTCACCGGCTTCGGTATTGTGTTTCTGGTGGTGACCGCCGTGTTGATGCTGCGCAACATCGAGAAAGCCTTCAACCTAATATGGCGTACCCGCGAAAACCGCAGCCCGGTATCGAGCTTCCTAATATACTGGGCAGTATTAAGCTTAGCTCCACTGACTATCGGCTTAGCTTTAGGCATCAGCGGCGTGGTCACCGCACTCGCCGTGGTGGTGGAGGACTACGACATAATTGGTGCTGGGGCCATGCTACTAAAACTTGCCCCCCTACTGCTCACTGGCGCTGGTTTCACCTTACTTTACGTGGCGGTACCTAACTGCCAGGTACCGATCCGGCACGCATTGATTGGCGGCGCGACCGCTGCAGTGGCCTTCAACTTGGCCCGGGGCCTATTTACAGTGCTGGTACAAGGCTCCAGTATCACCTTTATTTATGGCGCATTCGCCGCAGTACCGCTATTTCTGCTGTGGATATTCTTATCTTGGAATATTGTGCTGATGGGCGGAGTCCTAGTCCACAGCCTATCGTCTTATCAAACCTCTGAGCAGGCAGCTAGGCCCAACGTTCTCAAGGCCCTAGACGTTCTCTATCTGTTCTGGAAGCGCCAGCAAAGCGGTCTGCCTGTGCGAGAAATTGAGCTACTCAGCGGCAAGATCAATATTGTGCAAGGCATCGACAGTGAAACCTGGCGCGACCTGCGAGATATTTTTATTAAGCGCAAAATTATCGCTCAGGATCATCGTGGCCACTATTTTCTGAGCCGCGACCTGCACACCATTACGTTTTGGCAACTCAAAGAGTGGATCAACTCAGAGGCCAAGCTAGATCAATCTGATGTGGTCGCCCAACTGGCTTGGCAACAACAGGCTTACGCTATGCTACTTGAGCAGCGCACAGATCAACGCCAAGCTCTCGCCATCACTATCGCGGATTTATTTAAACAATGAGAATTATATTTTTTGTCGTGCTCGCGGCACTGACTGCTTGTCAGCCACAACCCACCTCGGCTACTTTCTCTGCCGAATCTCTGCGTGGCCAATGGGTATTTATCAACTACTGGGCTCAATGGTGCAAACCCTGTATTGAAGAAATCCCCGAGCTCAACCGCCTCAATAGTGAGCATGACCACATTACTGTTTTGGGCGTGAATTACGATGGCGCTAGCGCTGAGCAGTTAGCAGAACAAGAAGCGGCCCTGGGTATTACATTTCAAACTCTGAGTGAAGATCCCGCCGCTCAACTAGGTACAACCCGGCCAGTAGTGTTACCCACGACTCTCGTCCTAAACCCTCAGGGCGAACTACTGCACACTTTAGTGGGGCCACAGACAGAAGCCAGTTTGCTGGCTGCAATCGATAAGCACTAAACAGCGAACAAAAAAAACCGGCCCCTGCAAATAGGCGGGGGCCGGCTGGATCTTCTCAACTGCTCAATCTGCAGGAGAATGCTCCACAGGGGGGGGTATGAGGACCTGGTTGGGAGCCCGAAGGGCAGCACTACCTGATACAACTGATTAATATGACCCAGCTCTAGGGCATGGGTTCCATCTATTAGAAAATATTTTTTAGGGGAGAGTTTTATAATATGGCGACAGTTTTTAGTGATAATGCGGAAACCATCGGCGCTACACCACTGGTCCAAATTAAGCGCATCAGTGAGGGCAATATTCTCGTTAAGCTAGAAAGCCGCAATCCGGCCATGTCGGTCAAATGCCGTATTGGTGCAAATATGGTCAATGCCGCTGAGCAAGAAGGCAGCCTCAAAGCAGGTATGACGATTGTCGAGCCTACCAGTGGCAATACGGGTATCGCTCTGGCCTTCGTGGCAGCAGCTCGGGGCTATGGCTGCATTCTCGTCATGCCCGACAGCATGAGCCTGGAACGGCGCAAACTGATGAAAGCGCTTGGCGCGGAAGTGATTCTCACCGAAGGGGCCAAGGGGATTCCCGGCTCCATTGCCAAGGCGGAAGAAATTTTGGCCTCTGATGCCACGAAGTACTGGGGACCGCGCCAGTTTGAAAACCCCGCCAATCCGGCCATCCACGAGTCGACCACCGGCCCCGAAATCTGGCATGACAGCGACGGCCAGATTGACATCTTAGTCGCGGGGGTTGGCACAGGCGGCACCCTGACCGGAGTTTCTCGCTACATTAAAAACAGCTGCGGCAAGGCCATCACCACCATTGCTGTGGAGCCTTCCAGCTCCACAATCATCAGCGCCGCCAAAGCCGGCACAGAACCAAGTCACGGCCCACACAAAATCCAAGGTATTGGCGCCGGAATCCTGCCGCGCAACCTCGATTTATCTCAGGTGGACCAAGTTGAGCAAGTGAGCAACGAAGAGGCGATGGAGTGGGCGCACAAACTGATGCAGCAGGAAGGCATTTTGGCAGGCATTTCGAGCGGCGCAGCGATGGCCGTTGCTGACCGGGTTGCTAAGCGAGCGGAAAACAGCGGAAAAACCATTGTCGCGATTTTGCCGGACTCAGGTGAGCGCTATTTGAGCGGCCCGCTATTTGAAGGCTTTTTCACCGATAAAGAACTCTTACAATAGCCGCTTTGTAACAAGGAGGCCCACTGAGCATAAACTGGTGAGCCTCCTGCTCCACTAGGGCAGAATAATTGTCGAACCGGTGGTCTGGCGCGACTCCAGATCGCGGTGGGCCTGTACAACATCATCTAAAGCATAGCGCTGATTTATCTCTACGCGTATACGCCCATCAGCGACCCGTTCAAACACGGCGGCACTCGATGCCTCTAGCTCTGCCTTACTCTGCGTGTATGTCATCATAGTGGGCCGGGTGACATAGAGCGAACCACCAGTCGACAAGCGCTGTAGATCCAGTGCTTCAGGTGCGCCCGAAGCATTACCGAAGCTCACTAATAACCCGCGTGCTTGCAGGCAAGCCAGTGAACTATCAAAGGTGTCGCGCCCCACACCATCGTATACCACCGGCACGCCCTGGCCAGCGGTCAACTCACGCACTGCTTCAGTCACATCTTGCTCACGATAATTTATGACATGAGTGTAGCCGTGGGATAGGGCCAGCTCAGCTTTGGCGGCACTGCCGACAGTGCCAATGACAGTGGCACCTAAGGCCTTAGCCCACTGGCCGAACAACAGACCAACACCACCCGCAGCGGCATGAAACAGGCAGGTCTGCCCGGCCTGTAATTCAAAGCAGCGCTGGATTAAATATTCAGTGGTTTGGCCTTTTAGCAAAACAGCGGCTGCGGTTTCAAAGTCGATGCTATCGGGTATCTTGACCAAGCGATCAGCGATCAAGTTGACGGCCTCAGCATAACTGCCAAAGCCCGCTGAGCAATAGGCAACGCGATCGCCTACTGCAAGATCCACCCCCTCGCCTACCGCAGTCACAACACCGGCGCCCTCAAGGCCTAAGCTGGCTGGCAGCTCCAGTGGATAGAGGCCACTGCGGTGATAGGTATCAATAAAGTTAAGCCCTATTGCACGGTTTTCAACCTGCGCCATTCCCGGCCCCGGCGCTGCAAGCTCCACCTCTTTCAGCTGCATAACTTCCGGGCCACCGTGCTGGGCAATCTGCACTACCTTAACCATAAACCTCTGCCTTGCTATTGATTGAAGATGATCGAGGCCTCAACTGAGGCCCGAGTAGCTCAGCTTATACCGCTGCTGTGCCAGCGACAAATCACTGCACTTAGCCTTGCTGCGCTAAGCCTTAAGCGCTTTTACCCCTCTCCCCCTATCTGCTTTATAGCACTATGCTAGGTCATAGTAGGACGCAGTATCAAAGCAATTGCGTTAGAATGCAGTATCAGCCCTCTACCATCCGGAATACCGACTGTGCTAGACCATATTGACTTGGATCGCCGCTTACGGCTCGCCATCGACAGTTTACAACTGGAGCATGCCACTCCAATTCAACAACAGTTTATTCCCGTCGCCCTCAGTGGCCGCGACATCAAGGCCTCGGCCGAAACCGGCAGTGGCAAGACACTTGCTTACTTGCTTCCGGTAGTACAGCGCTTACTGAGCTGCGATCAACTACCGCGCCATGCCGGCACCCTCATACTCATACTGGTGCCCACTCGTGAACTGGCCCGGCAAGTGCTGAAGCAAAGCCGCAAGCTGATAGAAAAAACTCACTTGCGGGCCGCCGCTATAACAGGCGGTGCCGATTTCAAATATCAAAAATCTGTGCTGCGCGAGAACCCTGAAATTATCATTGCCACCCCCGGTCGCATATTGGAACACTGCGAAAGCCGCAGTGCCGACCTCTCCGCGCTGCTTTGTCTGGTCTTGGATGAGGCGGACCGCATGTTGGAAATGGGCTTTCGAGAAGATGTACTTAAAATCAATGAGTACTGCGCCGCTGATCGCCAGGCCCTATTTCTATCCGCAACGCTGCGCATGAAAGGCTTAAGCGAACTCTCTGCCATGCTTTTGTCGGAACCTGAAACTATCGCCGTGGGTGAAATTCGGCAAGCCCATAGCAATATTCACCACCAGCGCATCTTGGCCGACAGTCAAGAGCACAAAGACAATTTACTACTGGCCCTGCTAGAGCAGCAAACAGAGCGGCGCAGCTTAGTTTTTGCCAACAAGCGCAGTACAGCAACACGTCTGGCAGGCTTGGTCAGCCAGCGTGGCATCAAGGCCGACTGCCTGCATGGCGACATGAGCACCGAGGATCGCAAGCGAGTCATGACAGCCTTTAGCGAGGGCAAAATTCAGGTGCTCTGCGCCTCAGACCTCGCCGCTCGAGGCCTAGATGTGCCCAATATCGACAGCGTGATCAACTACGATCTGCCGCGCAGTGGCGACGACTATCTACACCGCACCGGCCGCACTGGCCGCGCGGGCGCTAGCGGCCTGGCCATATCCTTAGTGGACGCTAGCCAATGGAACCTCATGAGTAGCATTCAGCGCTACCTCAATACCGAATTTGAAGCGCGCAGCTTGCCGGGACTCAAAGCGAAGTACAGTGGCCCCAAAAAGCTCAAGAGCTCTGGCAAAGCGGCCAGCTCGAAGAAAAAGTCATCGAAAAAACAGCCAAAAGCTAAACAGCGGGCCCGTGACCTGAAAAATAAGGGCAAGCCCGCAGGCCGCCGCTCGGCAGCACCTAACGATGGCACCGCGCCCTTAATGAAAAAGAAACGCCTGCCACCGAAAGATTAATCTGCCTACAGCAGCCCTTTAATTGTCAGCTCGACTTGGGGCGAGTCGCTTATCGAGCTGTAATATTAGTCATCGCTCCGGCCTGAATAACGCTCGAACCACTCCAGGATCGCAGCTACCTTGCCCAGCAACTGACTGGGACGCTTATAAATACTGTGTGAGGCGCCGGGCATTCTGACCATGGCGCTGTCTACACCTGCCAATTTGAGTGCCTGGTAATATTGCTCCGTCTCCGACATCGGCGTGCGTAAATCGGCCTCGCCAGTCAACAACATGGTCGGCGTCGTGACATTGCCAACCCGCGATAAGGGCGAGCGTCGCCAGTAGTTTTCCTGATCTTCCCAGGGCAGCTTGTCAAACCAGTAGCGAGCAAAGTATGGCGACATATCCGCAGTCAACACAAAGCTAGTCCAGTTGATAACGGGTTTGGCCACGACAGCTGCGCGGAAACGATCGGTAGTGCCTACAATCCACGCGGTGAGCACGCCGCCGCCAGAACCGCCGGTTACATAGAGTTGCTCAGGGTCGACATAGCCTTTAGCAATCGTTGCATCCACAGCTGACATGAGGTCGTCAAAATCTTGGCTGGGATAATTGTGGTGGATGAGGTTGGCGAACTCTTCGCCATAGCTGGTGCTGCCCCTTGGATTGACATAGAGCACCACATAGCCAGCGGCGGCGTAGAGCTGAACCTCAGCAGCAAAGTGTGGACCATAGGCGGCGAAGGGCCCACCGTGTATTTCCAAAATTAAGGGGTATTTTTTACTCGGGTCAAAACCAGGCGGCTTAGCTATCCACGCTTGAATGTCACGCTGATCGGCACTCGACTTAAGCCACAACTCCTCAAGCTGCGCCAATTCCCGGTGTGCTAATAAATTTTGATTAAGCCGAGTCACTTGCTGCGGTTTTTGACCGCGCTCCCCAACCGATAACTCCGCCGGAAAAGCAGGGCTACCAGAGGTATAGGCGTAAACGCCATTACCGCCCACCGAAAAATCGGCAGCGGTATAGGGCCGCCCTAATGCTGTACCACCGAGATTGCGGGCTAAGATATCCATATCGCCCGACAGCTTCACCGCAGCTAAGAGCGTGTCGCCTTTATCGTCATACTGAAAGTAGATATAGCGTCCATCATCGGACCACTGCGGATTAACAATGCTGCGATCAAGATCTGGCAGTAATTCTTTGCGGCCACTACCGTCAGTGTTCATCACATATAAACGTTTGCGGTGATAGCCCATGCGCTGGTCGTCCCAACCGGTAAAAGCGATACGCTTGCCATCGGGAGACACGCTGAGGCTGTCATCGGGGCCCTTGCGATCAGTCAGTGCTGCAATCGCTCCTGTGCCAAGATCAATGCGATAGATATCGCTGTTGGATACATCTTTTGCCCAGTCCCCATTGCGGTTTGCTGAGAGATAGAGCGCTTTGCCATCCCTGGCCCAGCCGATACTGCCCTGGTGATGGAAGTCACCACTGGTGACCTGGCGCATGCTGCCCCCATCGGCCGAGATAACAAATACTTGCTCATAGCCATGGGCTTTATCGCCGCTGCCATCATGCCGGTACACACTGCGCTCAACGACCACTGGCGGAGCAGCCCACTCGGCAGCTTGGGGTTTTCGAGGAAGCTTTCCCATCGTCGGTTGGTCAGCTTCAACCAGCATACTAAAAGCCAACCATTGGCCGTCAGCTGACCAGGCAAGGTTCTTCGGCTTGTGTGGCAAGCGCGTCAACTGGGCCAGCCGCGAATTATCCAGCCAACTGACAAACAATTGTGAGCCCACATCATCCTTAGTGATATACGCTACCCGTTTGTCATCCGGCGACAATACCGGATTAGTGATGCTATTAGGTCCGGTGGTAATAGGCCGCTGCTCACCGCTTTTGCGATCTAGCAACCATAAGTTGGAGCGCGAGCGGTCTTTCATGATGTCCATCGAGTGCCGCAAGTACAATACCTGACGACCCTGACTATCTACTAAGGGCTTACTCACGTAGTACAGCTGAAACACATCCTCAGCGCTAAATAAGGGCTTGGCACTCACCGAGATGCTCAGCAATAGTGCCGACAAACCCGGCAACAATAGCCGTAATAGAAGCTTACTTAGTGTGTGCATTCCTTCCCCCTGACAATTTCAGTTACCATGGCGACCAATTTCGAGCCAGACTTATCGGGAATGATTATGTCCAATCCACTGCTGGAAGATCACCATCTACCACCTTTTTCACGAATTTTACCTGAGCATGTAGAGCCTGCAGTCAGCCAACTCATCGAGGGCAACAAAGCCGCTATCAGCGATTTGCTAGCCAAGGCAGAAGCTCTAGATGCGACCGAGTTACTGCGCAAGATTGAAGATCTCGGCGATGAACTCGAGCGATGCTGGGCGCCGGTATCTCATCTGAACGGCGTGATGAACAATGATGAATTGCGAGATGCTTACAATCGCTGCCTATCACTGCTGTCGGATTATAGCACTTGGATCGGCCAAAACGCTGAGCTCTTCGCGGCCTATAAAAACATCGCCGATAGCGCGGAGTTCTCAGACCTTGATGCCGCACAACGTCAGGCAGTCAACAATGCACTGCGCGACTTTCGCCTAGCTGGCATCGACCTACCGCCGGCTGAGCAGCAGCGCTACGGTGAGCTAAAGCAGCGGCTGGCGACATTGGGCAGCAGCTTTAATGAAAACCTGCTTGATGCCACCCGTGCCTGGACCAAAAATGTCACTCTGGAAGAGCTATCGGGGCTGCCTGAGTCGGCTTTAGAGAGCGCTCGACAAGCCGCTCTTGATGCCGGGCAAGAAGGCTACTTACTCACTCTGGACTTCCCCTCGCTACTGCCGGTATTGACCTACTGCGACAATGCGGCACTGCGTCAAGAAGTCTATACCGCCAATGTCACTCGCGCCTCAGATCAGGGTCCACAGGCCGGTCAGTGGGACAATAGCGAGCTAATCGACGAAATCCTAGATTTGCGCTTAGAACTAGCGCAGTTACTGGGTTTTGAAAACTACAGCGAGCTGTCTTTAGCCACCAAGATGGCTGAGAGCCCAGAGCAAGTCCTCGATTTCTTAGAGCAGCTCGCTGAGCGCTCCCGTCCTCAAGCGCAACAAGAGTGGCAGGCACTGAGTGAATTTGCCGCCACTGAGTTTAAGCACCATGAACTGCAGGCCTGGGACGTCGCCTACTATGGTGAAAAACTTAAACAATCCCGCTACCAAGTGTCACAGGAAGAAATCCGGCCCTATCTCCCTCTGGATACTGTGCTCAATGGCCTGTTTGCACTGAGCCACAAACTTTTTGGCATTGAGATAGTGGAAATAGAAAGCTTCGATAGCTACCACCCAGATCTCAGGTTATTTGAAATACGACGCGATGGCCGACTGCAGGCACAGTTTTATCTCGACCTCTATGCTCGCTCTGGAAAGCGCGGCGGTGCTTGGATGGCAGATTGCCGCGTACGACGCTTACGCGATAGTCAGCTGCAACTACCCGTGGCATTTTTAGTCTGCAACTTTAACCCACCAGTAGGCGATAAAGCCGCCTTACTGACTGAGGACGAACTCACCACACTGTTCCACGAGTTTGGTCACGGTTTGCACCACATGCTGACTCAGCAGGACGTGGCAGCCGTATCTGGTATTAATGGCGTAGCCTGGGATGCGGTGGAGCTGCCGAGCCAGTTTCTCGAAAACTGGTGCTATGAACCCGAAGCTTTGGCCTTTATCACCGGGCACTTTGAAACTGGCCAGAGCCTGCCCCAGGAACTGCTGGAAAAGATGCTGGCGGCGAAAAACTTTCAGTCGGCGATGATGATGGTCAGGCAGCTTGAATTTGCTCTGTTTGACTTCAAGCTCCACCAACAGTGGGGCAGCGCGAATGCGCAGCCGGTGCAAGCGCTGCTCGATCAGGTAAGACAGGAAGTGGCAGTGATAATCCCACCGCAATTCAACCGTTTCCAACATAGCTTTGCACATATTTTTGCTGGCGGTTATGCCGCGGGTTACTACAGCTACAAATGGGCCGAAGTGCTATCGGCAGACGCTTTTTCACGCTTTGAGGAAGACGGTATTTTTAACCCCAATACTGGCGCCGAATTCCGCGACAAAATATTAGCCGTTGGCGGCTCGCAAGACCCTATGGCCATGTTTGTCGCCTTCCGCGGCAGAGAGCCAAAGGTTGAGGCGCTACTGCGACACAGTGGCATCAAGGCAGCTTAAACAGTACTTTGCCACCACTGCCTCAGACTGACAGTGGTGGCAAAGAGTCGCTCAACAGAAACAGCTCAGCGAGCTACTGGCGCACGATGACAGCATCAGTAGATCACGCAGTGGCTAGCCAAATGATAGACCAGAGCCAACAGTCAGGGCTCAGCAGTCCAACTAGCACAACCTTTTTGGCCTGGGCCTGAAGCCACACACAACTCGATCTCCCTGAGGTCATCACCTGCTGAGAGTTCCAACAGCTGCATTAAAAGACAGTGCGAGAACTCCTCGACTGTGGCATTGGCGATCGGCAACAGCAGTGTGTCACTTTTTAAAAAGAGCATATCCTCACCAGTGAAGCTTACCCGGTAGTAAGGGCCGTCTTCACAAATGCGTTGATAGGGTGACAAATTAGCCAACAAGACATATTCGTCCCATTGCTCGCAAAGCTGCTCAATGCGGCGTTTATAAACATTGTAATCCGCAGAAAAGCCATTATTGCCCATCGGCGCCACAATGCGCACCGACACGGAGTAGTTGTGACCGTGTAGTCGCTCCCGCTCAGTTGCACTAAAAATGGTGTAGTGGGCGGCGGAAAACTTGTGCGCTTCTTTATCGATATATAGTGTGGTCAAACGCTCCATAATCATCAGCTTCAACAGATTCGGCCCAGTATTGTTACGGCTGTGCTGCTAATAGGCAAGCCATCACAATCCTGCAGAAAAAGTTCAGCTGAGTTATGATTTTGCGATTAACTGGCTAATCGCCGAGATCAGTAGTTATTGTCATTGCTGAGAAATGAATCATGCGGTGGCAATGCCTCGAAAACTAATACAGGATTGATCGATGAAAACCGCCATTATCACCGGTGCCAGTGTCGGCATTGGACAGGCCACCGCCGCCCGCTTTCTTGCTGACGACTATCAGGTGTTCAATCTAGCGCGCCGCGCCTGCCCAGAAGCGGGCGTGAATAACCTTTACTGCGACCTCAGTTCCGATGCGTCTATTGCCCAAGCCTGCGCCAAGCTAGCCCCTGTTATTGAAAAAAGCTCTTCGGTGGCGCTGATCCACAACGCCAGTCAAATGCACAAAGACAGCACCGACGACTGTGACAGCGAGGATTTGCGCGCAGTGCTAGAGGTTAACGTCGTGGCCATCAACAGCCTCAACCGCTCTCTATTAGGTTTGCTGCCCAAAGGCTCCAGTGTGATCTATGTCGGCTCTACCCTCTCTGAAAAAGCGGTGCCGGGTTCCTTTAGTTACGTACTGAGCAAACACGCTCAACTGGGCATGATGCGCGCCAGCTGCCAAGATCTCATGGGCCGGGGCATCCATACGGCACTCGTATGTCCGGGCTTTACCGACACAGAGATGCTGCGCACTCATCTTGGTAATGATCTAGAACTCATCAATACCATCGCTGCTGGCAACAGTTTTTCCCGACTAATAGAACCGGGCGAAATCGCCGAGCTACTGCACTGGGCCCATCACAACCCGGTTGTGAACGGTGCCGTATTGCACGCCAATCTTGGTCAGCGGGAATACTAAAGGTGAGCGCAGTTTTACAGGAGCGGCGGGAGCGCGTCTTTCTAATTCTTGCTGGTACGTTCTTAGCCGCCATGACCCTACTGAACGTGATTGGCATCACCCGCTTTATTCATATCGGGCCCATGGCCCTAGCCGTAGGCGTACTACCCTACCCGCTGACCTTCTTGTGCACTGACCTGATTTGCGAGCTATATGGCAAGGCGCGGGCTAACTTTCTGGTCAGCGTTGGTTTAGGGCTCAACTTCCTTATTTTGCTAGTGCTATTTCTCGGCGGCGCCATACCAGCAGTAGCCCCTGAGCAAATGCCGCCCTGGCAAGTACTGCAGCTAGCCGAGCCGGTAGCCTTACCTAATGGGGATATTGTTGAAGGCAGTGTCGAGTTTTATCAACTGATCTATGCCACCACCTCTGGGGCAGTATTCGCCTCAATGCTGGCCTATATTACGGCACAGTATTGCGACGTTCAGCTCTTTCACTTCTGGAAACGGGTCACCAAAGGAAAGTACCTCTGGGTGCGCAATAACTTCAGCACACTGATGAGCCAAATGGTCGACTCGGTGATGGTTATTACAGTGACTTTTGGCGCCGCTTTTTTACGGGGGGATATCGCTTTCAAGGCGATGTTAGTGTTGATTGGTAGCAACTACTTGTTCAAGGCCACTGTGGCACTCTTGGATACCGGGCCTTTTTATCTAGCCGTGCACTACCTGCGACGCTACTTGCACTTGGGGCCCTCCGAATACGCAATTCCTAACGACACGGAAAGAACCCCAAGCACTGCGACAGCTTAATTTGACGCGGCCAAGGCCTGCAGCTGGGACTGCCCTGCTTGTAGGTACTCTCGAGCTAGCTCCTCGGCAATAGCATGGGTAGAGCGCCGGCTTTCATCGGCGCGGCGCAGCACTTCTGCCAAGGTGGTTTCAATGCGGCCAATATGCTCCTGCTTAACGCTCTCGGCCGAACCTAAGCGCTGGTGGTGGACATCAATGATACCGCCAGCATTCACTAGGAAATCGGGGCAATAAAGGATACCCAGATCTTGCAACTGAGCACCATTTTCGGCTGTGGCCAGCTGATTATTGGCAGCACCACAGACAATACCAGCCCGCAGCTTAGGGATACTTTGCTCGTTAAGTACCGCGCCCATTGCACAAGGCGCCAAGATATCGACTTTCTGGCTGAGAATATCTGCCACATCAAGCGCTATAACACCTAAGTCATCGACCGCTCGCTGTACGTTAGCTGCATTGACGTCTGCAGCGTAGACCTGCGCCCCATTGTTACGCAGATAGGCCGCTAAGCAGTAGCCGACATGCCCCAGCCCTTGAATCGCTACCTGTAAGCCCTCTAGGGAGTCCACTCCCAAACGGTGACGCACCGCGCAGCGCATTCCCAGATATAAGCCTAAGGCAGTATTCGGCGATGGGTCGCCACCGTATTCATTATCATCGATACCGCTAACCCAAGCTGTTCGCTCAGCGATAAGGCGCATATCTGCCGCACTGGTTCCAGAGTCTTCTGCCGCCACATAGCGGCCACTCTGGGACTGCACAAAGTCACCCATGGCGCGAAATAGCGCCGGAGTCTTATCTTGGCGGGGATCGCCAATAATCACTGACTTGCCCCCCCCTAGCGGCAAGCCAGCCAAAGCCGACTTATAGGTCATGCCACGGGACAGACGCAGCACATCATGCAAGGCATCCTCGTCTGAGGCATAGGGGAACATGCGACAGCCCCCCACACCGGGCCCCAAAGTAGTGTCATGCACTGCAATAATGGCTCGCAAACCACTATCGCGATCCGAACAAAACGACACCAGCTCATGCTGATCAAAAGCTGGGGCTGAAAACACGCTCATGGCTAATCCTCGGTAAAGCGATAACGCCGTCAGGCCGTATCCACGATTTTGACGGCTGTTATGTCTGACTCACCGCGCAGCTGCGCGATGAGTGATTGTTTATGCAATTGATACTGCTCTCGGTTACGCTCTTTAATATGGCCAAAACCACGTAATTGAGCCGGCAAACGGGCTAGCGTCAATGCCACTTGGTAATTATCGGCCCGCAGCTCAGCTACCACCAGCTCTAAAATCTCCTCGTAGTCTAGGATGTCAGCGCGTTCCTGACGACGTTCGTCGCTATAGCCAAAAATATCAAAACGACTACCCCGCAAACTGCGACAGCGCGCTAACAAGGCAAAAGCTCGCAGCATCCAAGGGCCGAACTCTTGCTTTATTGGATGCCCGGTATTCGGATCGCGCTTGCTGAACAAAGGAGGCGCCATATGAAAGCGTAATTCATAGTCCCCTTCAAACTGCTGCTGTAGCTTACGCTGGAACTCCCCATCACTGTAGAGCCGAGCAACTTCATACTCATCTTTATAAGCCATCAGCTTATAGAGATTGCGCGCTACTGCCACACTGATAGAGTCCGGCTGCTCGGCGTACATATCAGCCTTCCTAACCTTATCTAAGCACTGCCTGTAACGCTCTGCATAAGCTGCGTTCTGATAGGCAACGAGACGCTCTGCGCGATCTTCAATAATCTCATCGACTTGCTGCAGCAGTGGCTTGGGGCTTGGCGCCATCTTTTCTACCAGCGCCAAAACCTTGCTCGGTTGATCGGCGCAGCGGCGGCCCCATAAAAACGCCTGCAAATTAAACTCGACCGCCACATTGTTTAGCTCTATCGCCTGCTGTAGGGCTTCTGCAGACACTGGCACCATACCGCGCTGCCAAGCGTAGCCCAGCAGAAAAAGATTCGATGCAATGGAATCACCCAATAACTGGCTGGCAAGCCGCGCCGAGTTAATGAAGTAAGTGTCTTCTACGCCCACTTCTGAGCAAATCTTATCCTTCATGGACTCGCTGGGAAATGGGGCGTCCGGGTCGAGTACAAATGCGGCAGTCGCCACTTCCGCATCGTTGATAACCGCATGAGTGCGGCCATGAGCTACTTTACCTAATGCCTCGTAAGCTGCGGTCACCACAAGATCACAGCCCAGTAGTAAATCGGCCTCTCCCGCGGGAATCCGAACTGCTTTGATATCCTCTTGCTTTTGGCTCACACGGACGTGACTGACCACCGCGCCAAACTTTTGTGCCAAACCGGTCTGGTTCATGGTGGCGCAGCCTTTACCTTCAATATGAGCAGCCATCGCGACCAGAGCAGTAATCGTCAACACCCCGGTACCACCCACGCCTGTCACCACAGCGTTCCAAGGCTTCTCTAGCGTCGGCAGCACAGGCTCAGGGAGTGGCTCAAACAGCACTTGAGTATCGTCACCCGCCCCTTCTGGCCGGCGCAAGCTACCACCTATAACCGAGACAAAACTGGGGCAAAAACCATTAACGCAGCTGTAATCCTTGTTACAGGCACTCTGGTCGATTTGGCGCTTGCGCCCCAGTTCAGTTTCTTTTGGTATTACCGATAGACAATTCGATTTTACGCTGCAGTCACCACAGCCTTCACAGACCGCATCATTGATAAAGATACGGCGATTCGGATCTACTAAGCTGCCCTTTTTACGCCGGCGGCGCTTTTCTGCGGCACAGGTCTGCACATAAACGATAACTGAGGTGCCCTCGTATTCGCGCAACTCTTGTTGCAGTGCATCGAGCTCGTCCCGGTGATGCAAGCTGTAGCCAACGGTCCCGTGAAACTCACCGCGCCACGCTTCTGGCGCATCGCTCACCAAGGCAATTCGATTGACCCCTTCAGCGCTGACTTGCCGGATCAGATCGCCAACACTCAACTTGCCATCTATGGGCTGACCACCGGTCATTGCTACCGCGTCGTTATAGAGTATCTTGTAGGTGATATTGACCCCTGCAGAAACCGCCGCACGGATTGCCAATAAGCCGCTGTGAAAATAGGTGCCATCGCCCAAGTTTTGAAATACATGGCGAGTTTCGGTAAACGGCGCCTGTCCAATCCAAGTCGCGCCCTCACCACCCATTTGGGTAAAGGTGTGGGTCTCCCGATCGGGCATCCAGGTCGCCATATAGTGGCAGCCTATGCCACCTAGAGCGCGACTTCCCTCAGGTACCTTGGTCGATATATTGTGCGGACAGCCCGAGCAGTAGTGCGGCACCCGCTCAATGATCTCACGCGGTTTTGCCAGTGACAGTTCCTTACGCTTAAGCCACTCAACCCGCTGCTCCATCAGATCCGAGGCAAAGTAGCGTTTCACTCGGCTGTGGATCGCCACTGCGACCATGGCCGGTGTCAATTCACCTAGGTTAGGCAATAAGTCATTGCCTTGATCATCAAACTCACCGTAAACCCTCGGCCGAGCAGCCACCGGATTATTGTATAGCTGGCTAGTAATTTGATCCTCGATGATAGAGCGCTTTTCTTCTACCACTAAGATCTCTTCCAGCCCCTCTGCGAACTGATGTGTCATGCGGGGTTCTAGGGGCCAGGGCATACCGACCTTATAAACCCTCAAGCCCAATTCCGCAGCCACTGCACTGTCAATGCCCATGTCCTCTAGGGCCTGCATCACATCCAAATACGCTTTACCACTGGTGATAATCCCGAATCGGGCTGCTGGGCTATCAATCACAATGCGGTTCAAGGCATTGACGCGAGCAAACTCTCTGGCAGCATAAATTTTGTACTTATTGAGCCGCAGTTCTTGCTCTAGGGGTTTATCAGGCCAGCGCGCGTGAACACCGTCAGCAGGCAACTCAAAGTCTTGGGGAATAACAATCTCGATTCGAGTGGGATCGACAGCGGCAGATATGGCCGAATCCATGGTCTCTGTAATGGCCTTTAAGGCCACCCAGCAACCGCTGTAACGGGATAATTCCCAACCATAGATGCCAAGATCGAGCACTTCCTGCACATTAGATGGACTCAATACAGGTACCGAAGCCCCGATAAACATGTGCTCAGATTGATGGGGCAGTGTTGAAGACTTACAGGCGTGATCATCGCCGGCAACTGCCAGCACACCACCATACTTAGAGGTTCCAAAAGCATTGGCATGCTTGATCACATCCATACTGCGATCCACGCCGGGACCTTTGCCGTACCACATGGCAAACACGCCATCGTACTTGGCCCCCTGAAACAGGTTGGTTTGCTGGCTGCCCCAGACCGCGGTGGCCGCTAAGTCCTCATTGATACCGCTCTGGAAATGCACCTTGTGCTTGTCTAGCCAGGGCTTTGCCTGCCACATAGCCATATCGACTCCCCCCAAGGGAGAGCCGCGGTAACCGGATATATAGGCCGCGGTATTTAAGCCTCGCTGCTGATCGCGCTGATGCTGTAGCATCGGTAAACGGACCAAGGCTTCAATGCCCGTCATGTAGGCGCGGGTCGTATCTAGCGCGTATTTATCATCTAGTGAGATCTTGCGGAACTGCCCTGCATTCTCTTTAGCCATGATCAAATCACCTCGCTTGTCATGACAGTGTCGCTCAAAGGTATAGGTATTGTTATTTGATATGTCCAGTGAATCCCGTCTAAGATGAATAAATAAGACGCTATACTCCGCTCTTTTGGGAAAATTATGCTATGCAGCTGACTAAACAAGATTTAGACATTCTCAAGATACTGCAGCGAGATGCCAGCCTGAGCACCGGAGAAATTGCCCAGCAGCTCAACATGTCACAGTCACCCTGTTGGCGGCGCATCCACAAGCTTGAACAAGATGGCCTAATCCACGGCCGAGTAGCGCTATTAAACCGGGCTGCTTTGGGCATGGATATAGTGGTTTTTTCTACTATCAACCTCACTTCAAGCGGGCGCCAAAACCTGGAAAGTTTTGAAAGCGACATCAAACGTCACCCAGAAGTGGTGGAGTGCTATACCATGACAGGCATCTGGGACTACATGCTAAAAATAGTGACACGCGATATCCGTCACTACGAAGACTTTGTCAGAAACACCCTTACCACCAGCCCTGCTATCCGAGAACTACACTCCCACATGGCGGTCACCGAAATAAAAAATACAACGCAATTACCCTTAGATACCCAGCTATGAATACACTCGGCCTGATTACTGTAGATACAGTCCTGGAGAGAGCATGCAGAACCTGACGGTCACCCTAGTTCAATGCCAACTCGCTTGGGAGGCACCCGCAGACAACCGCCGGCAATTTACCGAGCTTCTCAGCACCATCGATAGTAAGAGCGACCTGATCGTATTACCTGAAATGTTCACCACTGGCTTTTCCATGCGTGCCCTAGCCAATGCCGAAGCACCAGGGGGCGATACAGAGCAGTGGTTACAACAGCAGGCTCAAGAGCATGACTGCGCCATTAGCGGCAGTATCGCAGTGAAAGTCGGCGACTCGGTCTACAACCGCATGCTATTTGCCACAGCTCAAGGCTGCCACTATTACGATAAGCGACATCTATTTCGAATGGCCGGAGAGCATCAACGCTACGCTGCCGGCAAGGATCGCAAAATTGTGGAGTGGCGCGGATGGCGCATCCTCCAACAGGTCTGTTACGACCTGCGCTTTCCCGTCTTCAGTCGCAACCGACAAGACTATGACCTAGCCCTCTATGTCGCCAACTGGCCAGCTGCAAGGCGCAGCCACTGGCGCTGCCTGCTGCAAGCTCGGGCGATTGAGAACTCCGCCTATGTGGTGGGTGTCAACAGAGTGGGTAGTGATGCGAAGGGTTTGACTTATAGCGGAGACAGTATGGCTTTTGGCGCTGATGGCCGCAGTTTACTGGATCTCAGAAACGAAAACGGCAGCGCCAGTACTGAACTGAGCGCTGCCGATTTGCTTAACTACAGGGAGAGTTTCCCCAGCCACTTAGATGCAGATAGCTTCTACTTGGACTTTTAACTACTTCATCAGCAGGTTGCTACCACTGTGAGTAGCAGCCTGCTGTAAACAGCTTATTCAGCGTATTTCACTTCCAGAGTAGCCATTGTGCGACGGTTTTCTGCACGGCCTTCTTTAGTGTCGTTGCTAGCAACAGGGCGGCTCTCACCGAAACCTTTAGCTACCAGACGGCTGCGGTCGATACCATGCTGATTAACTAGCACGTCAACAACTGCTTGCGCACGACGCTGAGACAGCTTCTGGTTGTAAGACTCTGGGCCAGTGCTATCAGTGTGACCTTCAACAGACAGATCTACGTCGTCAAAACGCTTCAGGAACTCAGCCAGTTCTTTAATATCGGAGAAGTAACGCTCCTGAACATTGGCAGAGTCAAAAGCAAAGTTCACTTTCAGTTTGATTGAAGCTACACGCTCAACAGGCAGTGGGCAGCCATTGGCATCAACGCGAGTGCCAGCAGGAGTGCCTGGGCACTGATCACGGTCATCAGTTACACCATCACCATCTGAATCAACAGGAGCTGCAGCAACAGCCGGCGCAGCATCAGCTGAAACTTTACCGAAGTAATAGTTCAGACCAGCTGTCATCAGGATATCGTTGTGGTGCTCATCAAAGCTGTGCAGTACACGGGCTTCAATACGCGCACCAAAGCGTGGAGTCAGCATCCAACGCAGACCTGCGCCAAGGTTGGCTGTGGTTTCAACGGTGTCGAAAGTTGAAGAATCGATATCAATCTCACCCATACCGAAAGCAACATAAGGGCGCACACGGTTAGGGCCACCAACGTAGCTGCCGCCGTAGTACAGCATATCTAGCTGCCAAGTAGAAACGTCGGCGTCAGCGCCACCGCGGTAGTTTGTTTTATCTTCAGCATAAAACAATTCCGCAGCCCAGTTGTCGTCAAAGGCGTACTCAAGGCTCACCCAAGGCGTTGCTGTGTCGTCGAGGTTGCGGTCGTTATCAAAGTACCACTGGCCGATACCGGCGTTGATAGTAATTGGAACTTCAGCATTAACAGGTGCTGCAAGTACGGAGGCTAGCGCCACCACACCAGCCGCTAAGGAAAGAATTCGTGTTTTCATTGTTTAACATCTCCTAATTAAAAAACGCACACCCACCCCCGGGCCATGCGGCCTAACATTAAGGTAAGCATAGCAGTGAATTGCTAAGTTACTAACAAAGTTGTGCTGTAATTATTACGTGCATTTTACGCATAACCGTTTCATTTATACAGTGCGAAGCCTCTTTACCAGCCCATAGTGCGCTTTATAAAAGGCACTGTCAGGGCCCTTTGCTCCGCCAATGACTGGCGATCAAGCTGCTCTAGCAGCTGCCAGAGCTCACTTAAGGCGCGCGGCGCCCGGTTAACCAGGTATCGAGCTGCCTCAAGCGGCAGCTGTAAACCGCGCCGCTCAGCTCGAAAACGCAGCAAAGCTATCTTTTGCTCGTCATTGTAACTCGGCAGATGATACACCAAGCCCCATGACAGACGCGAACCAAGATCAGCCAACTGTACTGCCAAAGCTCGCGGTGCGGCATCTGCACTGAGTAACAAGCGACAGCCTGTCGCCCGGGCACGATTGAAGAAATGGAATAGTGCCTGCTCCCAGCTTTCATCCCCCAGCACAGCCTGCACATCATCGAGGCACACTAATGCCATGTGCTCCATATCGGCCAGCACCGCTTCTGCGGCATAAGTACGCAATTCGGCAAGTGGCAGATATAAAGCTGCCGAGCCCGCCCTGTGGCATGAAGCCTGCAGCAAGTGTGACTTGCCGGAATCTGCTGGCCCGTGCAGAAAAATCACTTGCTCGCCATCTGGCTCAAGCTGCCGCTCCAGCAGGGGCATCAGAACCTGCAGGGCCTCCGACAGCACCAAAAAGTTGCTCAACGTGGCCTCATCGCGCAACTGGACATTAAGCGCCAGCTGCAAACCGCTATCTTGTTTAAGCGTGGCCACTATCTATTGCCCCTGATACAAATCACTGGCGCGATAATGGGCCACCCCATGGCGCAGGAATACCATGACCACCGCCGATACCGGCAGAGCCACCAAGACCCCCACGAAGCCAGCAATCTGGCCGCCGGCCATCAAGGCAAAGATTACCGCCACCGGGTGCAAGCCAATGCGATCACCCACCAGTACAGGCGTTAACACAACAGACTCTAAGACCTGCCCCACAGCAAAAACCAAAGCCACTAAAAGGAGCATGCTCCAGTCTTGAAACTGTGCGTAAGCGACCAGCAAAGAGCTGAGAATACCGACAATAAAACCCAAATACGGCACGATACTGGCCAAGCCGGCTATCATTCCCAACACCAGTGCCAGCTGCACCCCCACCGCCCACAGGCCCAAGCTATAAATGATCCCCAGTGAAAGCATCACCAAGAGCTGACCGCGAATAAAAGCACCCAACACTTCATCGGCCTCGCCCACCATGCTCACCGTGTTATCCTGCCAAGCACGCGGCATCATGCGCAATAACTTCGCTACCAAAATATCCCAATCGCGCATCAGATAAAAAGCCACCACCGGCGCTAAGGCCAAGTTAAACAGCCACAGCAAGATACCAGCACCGGAACCAGTGATGTCGCGCAGCGTTTTGGCCGTCACCTTGCCCAGAGATTGCCAGTTATCCGCCAGCTGCGCGCTCCAATCAAATGCCGGCAACTGCGCCTCTGAGAGACTCAGGCGCTGCTGAACCCAAGGGAGTAGTGTCTCTGTGACCCAAGCGTACATGGCCGGTATCTTGCTGATCAGGGCATTGAGCTGGTGGATCAGGGCCGGCAAGGTCACTAAGACACTGAGCACCAGCAAACTCGTCAAACCCAAAAACACAATGCACACCCCCAGGGTGCGGCCCATCCCTCGCCGCTCCATGGCGTCCACCACCGGGTCCCCTAAGTAGGCAACTAAGGCCCCTAAAACAAAGGGCAACAAAATCGGCTGCAGGGCGTAGAACGCCAAGCCAATCAGCACTAGGACAACCAAAAACCAGGGCCAGCGGTTGCGACCGATCGGTGCTAGCTCATCTAATTCTGCCATTGGTAATTTAACTCTGAGCTTGGTGAAGCTGCGCTGTGAGCCAGCGGCACCAAAGCTTGATTCAATTCAATGATCGCTTTTAAAGCCGATGCATCGGCCCTAGCCTGTAAGCGCAACAAGAGTCGATCACCACTGATTTCTTCAATATTTGCCTGCTCAATGGGCTCCAGCCCCTCAAGCCAAGACACAATGGCGGCATAATCGGCATAATGCATGACATTGCTGACGGTCATCGAGACACCGCCAGTCGATTCACTAGCGGCTGATACAGCGTAGCGGTCGGCCATATTCTCAGCCACCATGTCCACCCCTCGGGCCAGAAAACTGTCGATCGACTGCGGCTCAACGCTGCGCTCCAGGCGGCCATCAGCAAACAAATAGAGCCAATCCCCAAGCCAGTCACCACTGCCTAGAGCTGTCACACGCCCCGCTAAAATCTCGTTCACCCGATAGCGACTCGAAGCCTGCTGCAATACTGTCGCATTCAGATTCCAAGCTTGCTCAGCTGACAAGGCCGCCGCGTCAGTCAAGTCCAGCAAGGGAAAGCGCAGTGGCACGCCGCGCCGAGCAAAACCGGCCTCAAGGGCCGCCACCAGCTCTGGGGCGGTTTCAACGTTCACAAACTGCCGACCCTCGGGCCCATCCTGCACCAGCCATAGTAAGACCTCTGGCCGGTTAGCAGTCCACAGCGGGGCACCAGCCTGCCTCAGCAACTGCGACACCCAGCGCCGATCAAACTCAAAGCGCGCTGCCAGTGGCTGCTCCTCGTTACCTGTTAGGGCGTAGGAAAACTGCTGCACCTGTGACATCGCCTCGGGCAAAGCAGAAAGCACCTCGGGCAATGCCAGCACTTCAGTGCTACCCGACACCTTCACCAACACTTGTGACAGGGCATCGCTGGCTGCCCGGGACAGCTCCGATTGGCTGCGGTCCTCAACCGCGACCTGCCCCATGTACAAATCCCGCACAGTCGTGGCCTGCGCCGCCATGGCTATCGATAAAACAGCTGCCAGCATGACTGCTAGGCAGCTGCGCGTTCTCGGATTAATCACCCTCTTCCCTCGGCGGTGTTTTCAAGTTGACTATTGTAACAGCACTGCGATTCAACAACAGTTGTGTGAACAATTCCGCTCTGGGGTGTACAGCCCTTTGATTACCGCTAGAATAGCCGCCTCCTCTCAATTTCCCAACCTGCAGACCGGATCCGTACCGTATGAGCACTGACAACGGGGCCCCATCCCTGAGCTACAAAGACGCAGGCGTCAATATCGACGCTGGCAACGCATTGGTAGAGCGCATTAAAAGCGTCTCAAAACGCACCAGTCGCCCCGAGGTAATGGGCGGCCTAGGCGGCTTCGGAGCGCTCTGTGAGCTGCCCAAGGGCTACCGTGAGCCAGTACTGGTCTCCGGCACCGATGGCGTGGGGACCAAATTGCGCCTCGCTATGGACATGGGTGTTCATGACACTATTGGTATTGATTTGGTGGCCATGTGCGTCAACGACCTCGTAGTAGCAGGGGCTGAACCGCTACTATTTCTAGACTATTACGCGACTGGTGCATTAAATGTAGACACCGCTGTCGACGTAGTGACAGGCATCGGCCGCGGCTGTGAATTGGCCGGCTGCGCCCTAGTGGGTGGAGAAACCGCCGAAATGCCCGGCATGTATGAAGGTGACGACTACGATCTCGCCGGCTTCTGCGTAGGCGTAGTGGAAAAGTCCGAAATTATCGATGGCAGCTCTGTAGCCAATGGCGATGTACTGATTGGCTTGGCCAGTAGCGGCCCTCACTCCAATGGCTATTCGCTGATTCGCAAGATACTCGAAGTCAGTGGCGCAGATCTCCAGCAGCCACTCGGCGACACCACACTCGGCGCCGCACTGCTGGAGCCGACCACAATCTATGTAAAAGCGCTGCTAGAGCTGTTTAAGCAGGTACCTGTTAAAGCTCTGTCACACATCACCGGCGGCGGCCTATTGGAAAACTTGCCCCGCGTGCTTCCCAAAGATTGCAGTGCGCGCATCGACACCGACAGCTGGCAGTGGCCAGAAGTTTTCCAGTGGCTACAAAAAAATGGCAATGTCGAGCTGCGTGAGATGTATCGCACCTTTAACTGCGGCGTTGGCATGGTCTTATGCCTCGCTCCTGAGCACGCTGCCACCGCGATTGAGTCACTCACTGCTGCGGGACACCAAGCCTGGCAAATTGGCAGCATTGTCGCCGGCAACTCCGAGGTGGAGTTAAGCGGCTCATGAGCCAAGCAAGACCTCGTATTGCAATCCTGATTTCAGGTCGCGGCTCAAACATGCAGGCTTTCATTGAAGCCTGCGCAGCAGGCCACTTAGCCGCGGATATTACTCTAGTACTGAGCAACAACCCCGATGCGGCTGGACTGCAGCGAGCCGCAGAGGCGGGCATAGCTACTGCGGTGATCAATCACCGAGACTACGCCTCGCGCGAAGAGTTTGACGCCGCGCTAGTGCGCCAGCTTGAAGAGGCGGCAACCGATCTGGTTATCCTCGCTGGCTTTATGCGCATCCTGACTTCGGTGTTTATTTCCGCATTTCAGGGCCGCTTATTGAACATTCACCCATCTTTGTTGCCCAAGTATCCGGGGCTCAACACCCACCAGCGGGCAATCGATGCCGGCGATTCTGAAGCCGGTGTGACAGTACACTTTGTCACCGAAGAGCTAGATGGTGGTCCCCCAATTATTCAGGCACGAGTACCGGTGGAGGCCGGTGATACCGCAGATAGCCTGGCACAGCGAGTCATTCTGCTGGAACACAAAATCTATCCCCTGGCCGCGAACTGGTTTATCCAGGGCCGGCTAACCTTGACCGAGGAAGGAGCGTATCTCGATGGCGAGAACATCCCAGAAACGGGTATCCCCTATCAACCGGACACAGCCTGAAGCACGGCGCAGGTCCCAAACATTCAAAGCCGCACTCGCTCTAACGGCTGGCGCCCTACTGAGCATGCTGCAAGCCCCCGCTATGGCCACAAATGACTTACGGCCCTACCAAGCCAAGTACGACACCAGCGCCTTAGGCATGAACCTCACGCTTAAGCGTGAACTGAAAACTGACGGCGAAGGCGGCTACACACTGACCAATGGCGGTAAGATTTTGGTCGTAGGCTTTCACGAGGTCAGCGTATTTTCTATCCAAGATGGCCAGATTACCCCCAAGTCCTATGTTTATCAGGGCACAGGGCTGATCAACCGTCGACGAGAGGTACACTTCAGCCCCGGCGCGGACACCGTGCGCAGTCTCTACAAAGGGGAGTGGCACGAGCTGCCAAATGAGCCCGGCACACTAGATCGCATGAGCCAGCTGGAATACATGCGCCTACTCTTGCTGAACAAGCCCGAGCACCGAGATGACCTCACTATCCGCGTTGCTGATGGCCGCAGAATAAAGGACTACACCCTTAACTTTGTCGGTGAAGAAACCCTAGAAACTGCCCTAGGATCAGTGCACACCCTGCATTTCGAGCGCCAGCACGATGACCCCGAGCGCAAGTCAGACTTCTGGGTCGCTCCCGCCTGGGATTACCTCTTGGTAAAAACAGTGCACATTGAAGACGATAAACCGGTCGAAGTTGTGCTCACCGGTGGCAGCATCGACGGTATATCGCTGAAAAGCTTAAGCAGCGCTGCCTCTGAAGCACCATCTGAAACTGAGGCTGCTGAGCAGGAAGAATAACAACCGAGCTCCTCAGCAGCGCCAGAACAAGTGCTAACTTGCTTTTAATCAGGCCTTGGGCAGTGTCACTCCACGCTGCCCTTGGTACTTACCACCGCGGTCTTTGTAGCTAGTCTCACAAACCTCATCAGACTCAAAAAACAGCATCTGCGCCACGCCTTCATTGGCATATATTTTAGCCGGCAGCGTGGTCGTGTTAGAGAACTCCAGCGTGACATGCCCTTCCCACTCTGGCTCGAGCGGAGTCACGTTAACGATGATGCCGCAGCGTGCATAGGTGGACTTGCCCAGACAAATGGTCAGCACATTGCGTGGAATACGGAAGTACTCCACGGTACTTGCTAGTGCGAATGAGTTGGGCGGAATAACGCAGACATCACCTTCTATGTCGACAAAACTATTTTCATCAAAGTTTTTGGGGTCCACAGTGGCGGAGTTGATGTTTGTGAACACTTTGAATTGCCGAGAGCAACGCACATCGTAACCGTAGCTTGAAGTGCCATAGGAAATCAGCCGCCGGTCGCCATCAGTGCGCACTTGGCCCGGCTCAAAAGGCTCGATCATGCCCTGTTCCTCTGCCATACGGCGAATCCACTTATCTGCCTTAATACTCACGTACTGATCGCTCCCTATAATTAGTCGTCGCTAATACTGATGTTGGGGAACTGCTGCACAGCAGCAGTGCCCTGCTTAGCCAAAGCTGCCTCAATCGCCCGCGCTGCGGCAAAATAGCTGGCCGCCTCAGCGGAGTCTGGCGCCGAGACCACGGTAGGTTTCCCCGCGTCTGTCTGTTCACGAATTGATAGTGCCAGCGGCAAGCTCGCCAGTAGTGGCACGCCATAATCTGCCGCCACGCGTCGGCCGCCCTCAGCGCCAAAGATATGTTCACTATGGCCACACTGGGTACAGACATGCACCGCCATATTTTCAATGATGCCCAGTATCGGTACATCGACCTTGCGGAACATCTCGATACCTTTGCGGGCGTCGAGCAGCGCGATATCCTGCGGCGTGGTGACAATAACCGCCCCAGCTACCGTCGCTTTTTGCGACAGCGTCAACTGAATATCCCCAGTTCCCGGCGGCATATCAATCACTAGGTAGTCCAGTTCACCCCAGAGGGTTTGCTCCAACATTTGAACGAGGGCACTGCCAGCCATAGGGCCGCGCCACACCATGGGAGTACGCTCACCGGCCAAGTAGCCCATCGACATCGTTTTCAGCCCGTGGGCCTCGATGGGAAAGAGATATTGTCCGCCCTGCTGTTCCGGCTTGGTGCCCTCGGGGATGCCTAGCATATGCTGTTGGCTGGGTCCGTATATATCGGCATCGAGCAGGCCAACAGCCGCCCCATCCGCCTTTAAAGCCAGTGCGAGGTTGACTGCTGTGGTGGATTTGCCAACGCCGCCCTTACCGGAGGCGATGGCAATAATGTGCTTAATCTGATTCATGAGAACTGCTATCCGGTTGTACTGCTAGTCGTAGAGCGGACGCTGGGCCCTCTCACAAGAGCAGGGCAGTATACGCTGACACCCCTGCGCCAACAATCCACCACCGCTGCCAACACCATCCCCAAAAGCCAGCACCGAGCCCGTGATTGATACTTTGGCGGATGAAACAAGGGCCCAAAAAGGCTATAGTGACGCCCCTTTTCACCCAACGGACACAGACTCACAATGGCTGATAGCACTACCCGAGACATCTTGGTAACCAGCGCACTTCCCTACGCCAATGGCTCTTTACATTTAGGGCATTTATTGGAGATGGTGCAAACCGATATCTGGGTACGCTTCCAGAAATCTCGCGGGCACCAGTGCCGCTATGTCTGCGCCGATGATGCCCACGGCACAGCTATTATGCTGACCGCCGAAAAATTAGGAATCAGTCCTGAAGAGCAAATCAAGCGCGTCCAAGCCGAGCACGAGCGTGACACAGCCGGTTTTTTGATCGGTTTTGACAACTACTACAGCACTCACTCACCAGAGAACCGCGCTTGGAGTGAGGAAATCTATCGGCGACTGAAGGCCAATGGTCATATTGTGAGCCGTGCTATTACCCAGGCCTTTGACCCAGAAAAGGAGCTGTTCCTAGCAGACCGCTTCATCAAGGGCAGTTGCCCGAGCTGCAAAGCAGAGGACCAATACGGCGACAACTGTGAAGCCTGTGGCGCGACCTATAGCCCCACCGACCTGATTAACCCGGTTTCAGCACTCTCTGGCGCCACACCGATCGAGAAAGAATCAGAGCACTTCTTTTTTACCCTGCCGGTGTTCAGCGACATGCTCAAGGAGTGGATTGACTCCGGCACGCTGCAACCGCAAATCGCCAATAAACTGCGCGAATGGACCGATGCCGGCCTGCAAGAGTGGGATATTAGCCGCGATGCCCCCTACTTCGGTTTTGAAATTCCCGGGGAACCCGGCAAATACTTCTACGTGTGGCTTGATGCTCCGATTGGCTATATGGCCTCATTCCAAAATCTCTGCGAACGCGAAGACCTGGACTTTGACCGTTATTGGCAGCCCGGAGGTGACACCGAGCTCTACCACTTTATCGGCAAGGACATCATCAATTTCCACGGTCTGTTCTGGCCCGCCATGCTGCACTCCGCCAAGCTGCGTACGCCCACAGCAATTTATGCGCACGGCTTCCTGACAGTCAATGGCACTAAGATGTCTAAAAGCCGCGGTACCTTTATTAAGGCCAGCACCTATTTAGAGCACCTAGAGGCCGAGTATTTGCGCTACTATTTTGCCGCCAAACTCAGCGCATCAGTCGACGACATTGACCTAAACTTGGAAGATTTTGCCAAACGAGTTAACGCCGATGTCGTGGGCAAAGTGGTCAATATTGCCAGCCGCTGCGCAGGCTTTCTGCGCAAGCGCTTTGACAATACCTTAACTGTGCAGTGCTCAGAACCCGAGCTAGTCCAGTCATTTATTGAGCGCGGAGAGCACATTGCTACTCTCTACGAAGGCCGAGAGTTCAATAAAGCAATTCGCGAGATTATCTCGCTGGCGGACCGCGCCAACCAATATATCGACGAGAAAAAACCTTGGGTACTTGCCAAACAGGAAGGAAGCGAGCAAGAAGTTCACGATGTTTGTAGTGTTGGCATCAATCTATTTCGCGTGTTGATGAGCTATCTCAAGCCAGTGCTACCTGCAATGGCAGAAAAATCCGAAGCTTTTCTGAACCACTCACTGGATTGGACTGCCCTCAAAGGCCCGCTGCTAGGACACCAATTAAACAACTTCAAACCGCTGATGACACGAATTGAGGCGAAGCAAATTGAAGCGATGCTTGAGGCCAGTCGCGAACAGGCCCCTGAAACCGCAGCCGCCGCTAGTAGCTCAGCAGGCCTTAAACCTGCTGCCCAGGACAGCGCAGAAAACGCGTATATTGAGTTTGACGACTTTGCCAAAGTTGACTTGCGTGTCGTAGAAATTGTCGCCGCAGATCACGTCGAAGGGGCCGACAAGCTCTTGCGCTTGACTTTGAGTTTAGGAGATGGAGAGCAGCGCCAAGTGTTCGCGGGCATTAAGTCGGCCTACCAGCCTGAAGATCTGGTTGGCAAGCACACTGTCATGGTGGCCAACTTGGCACCGCGCAAGATGCGCTTTGGCGTTTCAGAGGGCATGGTGTTAGCAGCAGGCCCCGGTGGCAAAGATATTTACCTCTTAGAGCCCCACCAAGGCGCGCAGCCAGGGATGCAGGTTAAGTAACACGGCTTCTGCTACGGGCAGTGCAAGATACTGCCCTAGCGGAGCTGGTTATTAGCTTATGCCATGATGACTATTGTTTGAGGGGAAATAACTACTTACCATTAGTGGCTTGATCAGCATCAATGCTGATTACAGATCACCGCCCAGAAATCTTTATCGCAGACTCGAGACCCACGCATGTTGGCTGACTACTCTATCCTGTTGATTGGCGCCATTCTGGTCAACAACTTTGTACTGGTACAGTTCCTAGGACTGTGCCCGTTCATGGGTGTGTCAAACAAACTCGAAACCGCGATGGGCATGTCGATGGCCACCACTTTTGTGCTTACGCTTGCCTCGGCCTGCAGCTACCTCACTTACAACTACCTCTTAGAGCCCTTGGGGCTGGCTTACCTCAAAACCATTTCCTTTATTTTGGTGATTGCCGTAGTGGTGCAGTTCACTGAGATGGTAGTGCGCAAAAGCAGCCCCTTGCTGCACCGTGTATTGGGTGTTTACCTGCCGCTGATTACCACCAATTGCGCGGTACTAGGCGTTGCCTTGCTCAATATCAACAAGGATCACAACTTCTTACAGTCGCTGTTCTATGGCTTTGGCGCCGCCGCGGGCTTCTCTTTAGTGCTGGTGCTCTTTGCCGCAATGCGCGAGCGACTCGCCGTGGCCGATGTCCCACAACCATTCAAAGGCGCGGCAATCGGCATGGTCACAGCGGGCTTAATGTCGCTGGCCTTCATGGGATTTGCGGGGCTAGTGTGACCGTAGATGTTTGAACTTATTGCACAGTATCCACTACTAGCAGCCTTAGCAGCTCTAGTAAGCCTTGGCGCGATATTCGGCGCCCTACTCGGTTTTGCCGCTGTGCGCTTTAAAACCGAAGGCAACCCTATTGCCGACCAAATTAACGAGCTACTCCCGCAAACCCAGTGTGGCCAGTGCGGACACCCTGGTTGCCGGCCCTACGCTGAGGCCATCGCCGGCGGCGCAGCGATCAACAAGTGCCCTCCCGGTGGCGAGGCGACAATTCAAGCACTAGCAGACTTACTCGACGTGGAAGCCATCCCTCTGGATGCAGAGCACGGCGAAGAAAATATTACCGCCGTTGCTTATATCCGCGAGGATGAATGCATCGGCTGCACTAAGTGTATCCAAGCTTGCCCGGTCGATGCCATCCTCGGCGCAGCCAAGCAAATGCACACAGTTATTAGCAGCGAATGCACCGGCTGTGACCTCTGCGTAGAACCCTGCCCAGTTGACTGTATCGATATGATTCCCCAGGAAGAAAACCTACAAACCTGGCACTGGAAACTGCCGGAGCTGGGCCGCCGCAACCTCGACATCATCGCTAGCGACGCTGACAAGGGGAACGTGGCATGAGGAAGATATATGATTTCCACGGCGGTATTCACCCGCCGGAAAACAAACAGCAGTCCCTCGGCGGCCCCATCCGCAGTGCAGGCATCCCCAAGCAACTGACAGTACCGCTATCTCAGCACATAGGGGCGGCCTCCAAACCATTGGTGACCATTGGGGAGCGAGTGCTCAAAGGCCAGGTCATTGCCGAAGCCGGTGGCTTTGTCAGTGTGCCACAGCATGCACCAAGCTCAGGTACAGTCATCGCCATTGAGGACCGTGCCATACCACACCCCTCTGGTTTTCACGCACCCTGCATCGTTATTGAGTGTGACGGAAAGGATGAATGGCTACCGCTGCAGGGCCTAGCCAATTACAGCGAGCGCAGCCCTGAAGAACTGCTTGATCTGATCCGCGAAGCGGGCATTGCCGGCATGGGCGGTGCCGGCTTCCCAGCAGCGGTAAAACTTAAGGGCAAACCTGAATCACAGATCCAAACCCTAATTATTAACGGCACTGAGTGCGAGCCCTACATCACCGCCGACGACGCCCTCATGCGAGAGCGAGCCGAGGATATTATAACTGGGGTTAAAATTCTGCAGCACATCGTCAAGCCAACGGAAACCCTCATTGGTGTTGAGGACAATAAGCCCGAGGGCATTGTCGCACTGCGTGAGGCAGCCCAAGGCAGCGATATTGAGGTGGTTGAATTTCCAACTAAGTACCCCTCTGGTGGTGAAAAACAGCTGATCGAAATCCTCACCGGCAAGCAAGTACCGAGTGGCGGATTACCCGCCGATATTGGCATCGTCTGCCAAAACCTAGGCACCACTGTGGCTGTGCAGCAAGCGGTACTGCAAGGCCGGCCACTGATTTCACGGATTACTACTGTCACCGGTGAGGCGGTCGATCAACCCGGCAACTTTGAAGTCTTGCTGGGAACGCCAATGAGCCACCTGCTTGAACTAGCGGGCTATGACAGCACACGCAACAAGCGCCTGATTATGGGCGGGCCGATGATGGGCTTTACCTTAACGGACCTAAACGTGCCGGTGGTTAAGACCACTAACTGCTTACTGGCGCCGAGCGAATCAGAACTACCCGCACCCCCGCCAGCTCAGGCTTGCATTCGCTGCGGTCTCTGTGCAGAAGCCTGCCCTGCCAGCCTCTTGCCGCAGCAATTATTCTGGTTTTCTCAGGGTAAAGAGTACGAAAAACTAGAGCAGCACAATCTCTTTGATTGTATTGAGTGCGGTGCCTGCTCTTACGTCTGCCCGAGCAACATCCCGTTAGTGCAGTACTACCGCGCATCCAAGGCAGATATTTTGCAGCAGCGCCGTGATCACGAAAAGTCCGAGCAATCGCGGCTGCGTTTTGAGGCACGGCAAGAGCGTTTGGCGCGTGAAGAGGAAGAAAAAGCAGCGAAGCGTGCCGCACGTAAAAAAGCCGCCGAACTGCGTGCTCAACAAGCAGCTGACAGCGACAGCGTTGAGGACCCAATCCAAGCGGCGATTGAGCGGGCCAAAGCCAAAAAGGCGAGCCAGCAACAGAGCGCTGCCACTGAAAGTGAGCTAGAAAAGTTAGAAAAAGCCGTGGCCAGCACGCGCAAGCGTCTCGAAACGGCCAGCAGCAAGCTCAAACAAGCCCAAGAAGAAGGCTCAGAGCTGGTCGAGGCACTGCAAAAAGGTGTCGATAAAACCCAAGTAAAACTCGAGCAAGCCGAGAAGGCGCTGGCTGAATACCAAGCCAAGCAGCCCCAGGCAACAGAAGGCAGTCACGATACGGGTGATGCCGCCCAGGCCGCTATTGCCAAAGCTAAGGCTGCCCGGGCAGCTGCTGGCGACATGAGTCCCCAAGAAAAACTACAAAAACAGGTCGATAACCTGCGCCAAAGATTGGAAAAAACCAGTCAGCGCCTGGCAGAAAGCCGCAGTGCCGGTGAGGAAGCAAAAATAGTGGATGCCCTTGAGGCCACCGAACAACGTCTGCAAAGTAAACTTGCAGAAGCTGAGCAAGAACTAGCCAAGTTCAACGCGATGGAGGCCTCTTAATATGGCTTTATTGCGTATTACATCACCCCACGCCCACGGTCCAATGAGTACCCAGCGGGTTATGCAGCAGGTGTTATTAGCTGCGCTGCCGGGCATTGTGGTGCTGACCTACTTTTTTGGCTTTGGCACCCTAGTGAATATTCTTTGGGGCAGCTTGTTAGCCCTGAGCTTTGAAGCGCTAGCTCTCAAACTCCGCGGCCGCGACATCGGCTTTTACCTGAAAGATTACAGCGCACTTGTCACAGCCACATTGCTGGGCATTGCGATGCCGCCTTACGCGCCCTGGTGGTTAATCGCAGTGGGCATCGCCTCGGCCATCATATTGGCCAAACACCTCTATGGTGGTCTAGGTTACAACCCTTTCAACCCAGCCATGGTGGGCTATGTTGTCCTGCTGATTTCCTTCCCTGTCCAGATGACTGCTTGGACCGCGCCTCGTGGCGTGGGGGAAGTTCCGGGCTTATTAGATGCCTTGCAGGCTTGTTTTTTACCTGCGCTCTACGATGGCGTGACCCAAGCAACTCCTCTGGATGTACTCAAACAAAACAATAGCTTATTAATTGAACAGCTGTGGGAGGACAACCCAATCTTTGGCCGTTGGGCTGGGCTGGGCTGGGAGTGGGCCAACCTCGCATTTTTAGCTGGCGGCGCCTGGTTGTTGTACCGTCGCATTTTTACCTGGCATGCCCCCGTCGCCATGCTTCTCAGCATAGCGCTGCTATCGGCCATTTTTTATGATGGCGGCAGCTCCGCCAGCGGCGGCTCCCCCCTATTCCACCTGCTCAGTGGCGCCACCATGTTTGGAGCTTTCTTTATCGTCACTGACCCGGTCACATCAGCCGTATCTCTGCGAGGCCGCCTTATCTACGGCGCATTAATTGGCATGCTGGTGTATATCATCCGGGTCAGCGGTAACTATCCAGATGCCATCGCCTTTGCAGTTTTGATCATGAACTTTGCCGCACCCTTTATCGATCACTACACCCAGCCACCGACCTATGGTCACCGTAAAAAAACGGAGCAGCACTAATGCTCGGCCAGTCGATCACCCGCAATAGCCTGTTGCTAGCGTTATTTGCCGTAGTGACTACGCTACTCATTGCCGGCACTTACTTGCTCACCAAAGACACAATTGCTCAAGAGCGCCGCAAAGCAGAAGAAAAAGCTCTGCTAGAAATTGTCCCTGCCCGACTGCATGACAACAATATGCTAGATGACACCCTAGTGGCGAAAGCAGGCAAGACTGGGCTTGGTCTGCGTGAAGACAAAACCATTTATGTTGCACGCCAAGCCGGGCAAGCCCATGCCGTGATACTTCCTGTCATTGCCCCAGATGGCTACTCCGGCGACATTGAATTAATCGTCGGTGTTAAGCGCGATGGCAGAGTGGCTGGTGTGCGAGTACTAAACCACCGTGAAACACCGGGCCTGGGCGATAAAGTAGATCTGGCAAAGTCTGATTGGGTTCTCAGCTTCAATGGCCGCTCACTGACCGAGCCCTCAGTAGAGCAGTGGGCCGTCAAAAAAGATCACGGCGTATTCGATCAGTTTACTGGTGCCACTATCACGCCCCGTGCTGTTGTCGCTGCAACGCGACGCGCCCTAGAGTACGCTCAGACACATCACGACTACTTGTTCGGCTCCTCAACTAAGCCGGACAGCGCTACCACAAACGATAAAGCAGAGCCTGCTTCCAACAGTGGGCCCGGAGCACTGTAATGGCATCAGCCAGCTACAAAGATCTATCTCTAAACGGCTTGTGGAAGAACAACCCAGCCATCGTACAATTGTTGGGCCTATGCCCCTTATTGGCCGTAACCGGCAGCGTGGTCAACGCCCTCGGTCTCGCTGCCGCAACCACATTGGTATTACTCTGCTCTAACACTGCAGTGTCAATTATCCGCAACATTGTGTCCGATGCAGTGCGCCTACCAGTGTTTGTGATGATCATCGCCGCCGCTGTCACCTGTACCGAATTAATCATGCAGGCCTTTGCCTATGAGCTGTATCAAATTCTCGGCATTTTTCTGCCACTGATTACGACTAACTGTGTGATTTTGGGACGGGCTGATGCCTTCGCCAGTAAAAACTCACTGGCCCCAGCCATGTATGATGGTTTGATGATGGGCTTGGGCTTTGGCGTGATTTTGGTGTTACTCGGTGCTCTGCGCGAACTCGCTGGCACCGGCGCATTATTTGCCGATATGGACCTACTGTTTGGATCGATGGCGGCGGACTGGAAGCTGGTCTTGATAGAAGACTACCAAGCCTTTTTATTAGCGATCTTGCCACCGGGAGCATTTATTTTTACCGGCTTGCTGATCGCAGGTAAAAACCTGATCGACGCACAAATCAAACGGCGGCAGGATGCGCATAAAGCAGAGCCCGTGGTAGGCTCAAAACGAGTCAGGGTCACCGGTACTATTAGTTAGTGGCGGGGCAGCTAAGCCCCGCAGCCAGCTATCATATGACCGGAGTCTGTATGAAAAGCTTAGTCCGAGGACAATAACAACAGCGTATCGAGGATTTCGTCCACCGCTGCATCGTCCATCCCGCGGTTATCCAGATCGCAACTGTAGGTCACGAATAAGAGCATTGCACCAGCAGCTAAGTACCACTCTCGAATAGCTGCTCCTTCCTCACTAAAACTCGCGGTCCAGCCTTCAAAATCGCCGCGTGTCAGCGATTTCCACTGGACCTTTTGTGAGAGCTCACTCTCAGCGATTGCTAATAATTCCTCAGCACTGAAGTCACCCGACTCCTTATGCAAGGTACTAATCTCGATGCAGCCAACATCATCGAGGTCGCCCACGAGGATGCTGTCATCCTCTTCTTCGGCCCACCACTCTGGTGGCACCACCATGCTCCACCACTCGGTTTCAAGCACGTTCATCATATCCCCTTTGAATCTCTATCAGGCACTTGTAAGGACATCAACACTGCGTCTTCTCGGCCCTCGGGCCGCGTGTAGTAGTTGCGCCGCAAACCATCTTCATCAAAACCCATTTTACGGTACAGAGCTCGGGCGGCGACATTTGACTCACGCACATCAAGTAAGCAGCGCAGCACTCCTGTAGGAGCTGTCGCCAAAACTTGATTAAGCAGAGCTCGGGCTATGCCTTGGCGCTGTTTTGCTGGGCTAACCGCCACATTAAGAATGCTCAGTTCATCGAACACAACTTGGCATACCACAAAGCCCTGGACTTGCTCATCATGCTCAGCAACCAAGGCGTATTCTCTATGCTGTTGAAGATCAGAACTTTCAGCGCAGGCCGCCCTAAACTGACCTTCCGACCAGGCTGTCAGTGAAACCCTGCCATCGATAGCCGACATCGCTGCGGCATCGCGGGCACAGGCCCTTCGAATCAAGTAAGTCACTGAAGGGGAAGACGCAGCTTGCGTAAGTCCTGCCACACCTCTTTCTTAAGCATCGGATCTGACATCATCTCAGCGCTGCTTAAGGTTGTGACAACAGGAACGTCCAGCGGTGCCCAGTCGGCTAACAAGCTTTTCCCTAGCTCTCCCAAAACAATCACTGCACGACATTGCTGAAGCTCCACTCTGCGCAATAGAAAGCCCTCCAGTGCGGCGCGTGCGGCCTCAGCACCGTGATCAAGCTGTCGATTATTATTGAGTGGCCACTGAAACTGCTCGACCTGCGGTCGATTAGCTGGCGCAGCAAGGGCACGGGCCATCGCCATGATCAAATTCATTTGCCGCTGCTCAAGCACCCCGCCCGCTGCATTATCCAACCAAAGAAATGGGCCCACTGTAATAAGAGCAAAATTAAAGCGCAGTACTTCAGTCGTAGTTGGCTTCTTAACTGCACTTTTAACATCGCTCTTAGCTACTGTAGGGCGCGCTAGAATTTCTGCTCGCGCTACTGGGCGCTCTTCTAGCGAGGCCCGCTTATGCGGCGATACTTCTTTAGCAGAGAGCGCTTCCGCAGGGGGCTCTGCCTCGGCAGGCGCCTGCGCTATGGCTACGGCTATGCGCTGGCTTGGCGCAGCCCCAGCAAGATCCCAGCGAGACACGTACTGCTCGATACCCAGGGCTTCTAGGTAGGCGCTATGTTGGAGAGCTCGGCTTGTTAACATGCTGGATATCAAAAAAGAATTCAGGAGCGCAGTCTAGCAGGTTTTGCCTTATGCCTTACAGCCAACACCAGCCATATTGATTGAAGAAGCGTCCTGCAGAACGTATAAAAAGTCGCCGGTGTTGCCAGCCCTTACGCGCGGCGTAGCCACCGTGGTGCACAATGCGCAGCGCTGGATTAAAAACCACCGAGCCAAAATTAGCCAGCCGCAAGGACAAGTCAAAGTCTTCAAAATAAAGAAAGTAACGCTCATCAAAGCCCGACAGTGCTTTTAAGTGGGCTGTTTTAACCAACATAAAACAGCCCGAGACTAACAAGACCTCAGTTTCTTCTGTGGCATCAGCTAGCTCGCGCATCTCATAGTGGTGCAACCGGCGCTTGAAAGGCGCCTGTAACCAGGACCAGCCCAAAGCACGCAAAAACAACACTAAAATCGATGGATAGCGCTTACAAAGATACTCCGCTTCGCCACCCTCTCCAGTAGCTGCAGCCCCCACTAAGCTAACCTGCGGTAACTTAGCGAAGGTAGCGAGCCCTTCCGACAGGGCTGTCTCTGCTAGCTCCACATCCGGATTCAGGATTAAGTGGATATCGCTGTTAGCCTGTGACAGTGCCTGATTATGTCCTGCTCCATACCCCTCATTACTCTTGGCCTGAGCATAGTTGACGACCAGCAGCTCCTGGGCAATAGCTAAGTCAGCTAACAGCTTTTCCAATTGGCTTTGATACCCGATTGACCCAGTATTATCCACAATCTGCAGGCTCGCCTGTGCAAGGCGCCCACTTTCGCGAGCGTGATACAAAGCGAGCTCAAGGCTACGCAAGGTGCGCGATAACAGCTCCAATGAGCTGTGATAAAGCACTAAGGAGATAGAAAGAGTCAGGCGATTGTCGGCAGTCGATGGCATGGCGCGCATAATAGCAGCTCAGCTTGGGCAAGTAAGCGAACTGCTGAGCAGATCATAAAAACTGACAAAGACAGCTGGCTAGACTGCTCAGCCGGCTCCGCCACTGGTAATATCAGCGCTGAAATCACCGCAAGGAATACAGCATGTCCTCCGCATTCATGCGTAAATTCGGCCCCGGCTTACTGGTCACCGCTGCTTTCATAGGTCCTGGCACCATTACTACCGCTAGTAGTGCGGGGGCCAATTTTGGTTTTGCTTTACTGTGGGCCTTGTTGTTCTCACTCTTTGCGACCATTATTTTGCAGGAAATGGCGGCTCGTTTAGGCCTTGTCACTCGCGAAGGTCTGGCCGAAGCAATGCGCGCCTATTCTCAAAACCCCCTGTTTGGCCGAGCTGCTGTGCTCTTAGTCATTGCCGCGGTTGGCGCCGGCAACGCTGCCTACGAGGCCGGCAACATTGCTGGGGCGGCACTGGCATTGGAGTTAGTAAGTCCATTAGGCAGTGGCTTCTGGGCCACGCTTATTGGTATCAGCGCGGGAATATTATTGTTTAGTGGCCGCTACCGAATTCTGGAATCTGCCTTAGTGCTTTTAGTACTGGTTATGAGCACGGTCTTTTTACTGACGGCTTGGATGGTTGCCCCCTCCCCCATAGCCATACTCGATGGCATGTTTCGGCCCCGCTTGCCCGAGGGCTCGGTGATGACGGTAATAGCACTTATCGGAACCACCGTAGTGCCCTACAACTTATTTTTGCATGCCAACGCGGTACGGGAAAAATGGCCAGCCACCCTAGATCTTGAGCAGTCCCTAAAGGAGTCCCGGCTCGACACTGGCCTTTCGATTAGCCTTGGAGGCTTAGTCACGCTAGCCATCCTCAGCACTGCCGCTGCCGCTTTCTTCCAAACCGGCTTAGCCTTTAGCGGCGACTCCATCGCCTTACAGCTTGAACCGCTACTGGGCCCCTCTTCGCGCTATGTATTTGCCGCTGGCCTATTTGCCGGTGGCCTAACTAGCGCAATTACCGCTCCGCTGGCCGCCGCCTTTGCGGTCTGCGGAGCACTTGGCTGGCGCAGTGAGCTCTCAGCACCAGGCTTTCGCTTAGTGTGGCTGTTCGTGCTCGCTACCGGTACGGTATTTGCCGCTCTAGGTAGTCAGCCACTGGCCGCGATTTTATTTGCCCAAGTCGCCAATGGCTTTTTACTGCCTATCGTGGCGATTTTTCTACTGGTAGTTATGAACCAGCGCCAGCGTCTTGGCGAGCATGTCAACGGTCCAGTGGCCAACACCCTCGGAGCATTTGTGGTGCTGGTCGCTCTGGGTTTGGGGGCGGTCAAGTTATTGCAAGTTGCTGGCCTAATCTAAAAAGGCACGTAGAACGACAATCGTTGCTCATTGACTCAGGCACGAACACTACTGGTAGTGTCGTTTTAAAAAGCACAACTTGCACTACCAATGACAGAATGAAGCTGTCTTTTTATAATCACTACCCATACGGCGAAAGTTGTCATAAATAGTCCCTATCGCAAGGTTCTACAGGGCGTTTTTATCAATAAGCCGTGATAACCTTACTTTTAGCCTTGGAGGGCAGCCAACTCTGTCAACCACCAGATATAAAATAGCTAGGGCCACAAGACCAATAACACCGCTATGAGCAGCGGGTATGTAAGGGGAAATAAATGATCACTCGGTTTGCCACACTGACTAACCGTCTTACGGCATTAATTGCCACACTATTTATCGTCACGGCATGCGGAGGCGGAGGCGGAGGCAGCGATGGCGGCGGCTTTATCGGTGGTGGCGGCGATGGCAGTAACGCAGCGCCCTACTTCCTTACCTTGGAGCTACTGGATGCCACTGGTGAGCCAACCAGCACTGTCACGACAACCAAGCCAGCCACCCTCTCAGTGCGAGTGACCAACAAAGGCCCCAACGGCAAAGCCATCCCTGATGTGGTGGTCAGTGCTGCAACAGACTTAGGTAATGTGGCACCTGCTACCGCCCTGAGTGACGCCAACGGCTTTGCTACCTTCACTCTGGAAGCGGGTGCTACCTTAGGTGCAGGGTCTGTCACGGTGAGTGTCACAAATACGGACAATGTACCAACCGAGGCCGCTATCAACTACCAAGTTGACACGGCAGGCCTTCGTTTAGGTCACTTTAAAGACGGCGTATTCATTGAAAATGAAATCGGCATCAATCCAGAGTCCAGCCTTGTCTACCAGGGTGCAGCTGAGCTTTCTCTGGCTATAGTGGATGAAGATGGCAGCCCAGTCACAACAGAAGAAACTGTCACCTTCAATAGCACCTGCCTAGCTAAGAGTGACGCTTCGCTTGACCCCAGTGCCCCTATAAGTACCACTACCGGCTATATCCGTACCACCTATAAGGCTAGCCGCTGCAGTGGCGATGATGAAATTACAGCCCGCATTATGGACGGCGACGGCGTGGCGTTCGGGACTCTGAATATTGCCTCCCCTCGAGCCAATAGCTTGTTGTTTGTCAGTGCCGAGCCTGAGCTGATCGTTCTTAAAGGCACTGGCGGAGGTAACGAACGCCCAGAGTCTTCTTTAGTGACTTTCCAAGTGATCAACTCAAACAATAACCCCTTACCTAATGTTAAAGTCGATTTCTCTCTGACCACAAGCATTGGAGGTTTATCATTAACCCCCTCTTCAGCTATTAGCGATAGCGACGGCCTCGTCAAAGTGACTTTGTTTTCCGGTGATGTTTCAACCGTCGTTCGGGTGATCGCATCTGTGAATGCTGGTGATGGCTCAGGAACTAGCCTATCCACCGTTTCAAACATACTAACCGTTAGCACAGGCCTTCCCGATCAAAATTCAATCAGCCTATCAGTACAAGATGGCTTCGTAGTGGAAAATGGCTTAACCGTGGACGGCGTCGAACGCTGTATCACTGTGCGCATGGCTGACAAGTTCAATAACCCGGTAATAGACGGCACTAGCGCCATCTTCACCACCGAGTACGGCACCATTGACCCTTCGTGCTCTACGGGTACGCGCAACGGTGAGCGAGCTGGAAGCTGTGGCGGACCAAATCCCGGTAGCTGTAGCGTTTTATGGACCAGTGGTGAGCCAAGGTTCCCGACCTTGAGTAGCAGCCTGAACAGTATCCGTAGAATCAATGATCCCAACGGTTACAGTTGTAAGAGCCATAATGGCAGAACAGGCCCCTGTCCGGATGACCTAGGCCCTGTGCGCGGCGGTCGCTCTACTATCCTAGTGACAGCCATTGGTGAAGAGTCATTTGTTGACCGCAACGGCAACGGCATTATGGATGAAGCAGAAAGGGACCTTTTTGAAAACTTACCAGAAGCCTTCATCGATCATAACGAAGATGGCATTTTCAACCCTGCGGAACCTTTTTGCGCCAACAATCCTCAGGCCCTGGCCTGTATATCAGGCAACGAAGAAACATTTGTCGATTTCAACAATGACCAGAAGTACAACAAAAACAACAACCCAGCGCTCTATAATGGTTTGCTATGTCCCCGCGAAGGAGATGGGATCTGGTGTAGTCGAGAGCTAGTCAATGTCAGGGCGCAAACCTATCTCATTCTCTCCGGCGGCGACAGCTACGGCTGGGACTTCTTATTAACACGTGGAAGAAGCGTCATGCAGGGAACTCAAGAAGGTAGTCAGTACATGGTCTACGTGTCTGATGCCTTTAACAACAAGCCACCCGCGGGCTCTACAATAACTATCAGCACTAGCGGCGGTTGTGAAATTATCAGCCCGACCCAATTTACAGTCCCAAGCACCGCCAGTTACGGGGCCTTTGGCTTCCCCCTGGAGACTGGTGGTAATGGCGAACGGGGTAACGTTATTATTACTCTCAACCCTAAAGATGGTGCACCTTACACTGAAAGCTTTGGCTGCCAGTCTAATGCACCACCAACTGACTCAGACTTAACAACTAGCCCTGGCGGTTAAAGAAGACCACCACTCCACTCAGTTGTCAGTTGGGGTAAAAGCAATCACAAAATAAAGGCCATGTAAGTAATTACGTGGCCTTTTAGTTAAGTTGGAACAATTCAATACTGCCTGACTTGGTCGATAAGTTACATCCTATCGCACTTTATTAAGTCTCTAATCAAAAGCGCTTCGTATAAACATGGCAGTAAGGCGTCTTACCCGTCTTGGCATAGTAGTTCTGGTGATATTCCTCTGCCTTCCAAAAACGGCTAGCGGGCAAGATACGGGTCGCTACATGAAGGCCTTTTTGGCGTAATACCTCGATCAGCTGCTCGGCGTTTTGACGCTCTGAGTCATCCCTAACAAAAATCGCTGACGCATATTGCGGGCCAATATCTGGCCCCTGCCCATTGACTTGGGTCGGGTCGTGAATTTCAAAGAACAGCTTGGTCAGGGTTTCAAAGCTGACTATCGAAGGATCGTAGCTCACTTCAACTGCTTCTAAGTGTCCGGTCGGCTGCTCACAGACTTCACGATAAGTCGGGTTCTCTGTATGCCCCCCCATAAAACCTGAAACAACATCCTGAACACCTTCTTGCTGTCTCATTAGGTGCTCGACCCCCCAGAAGCAGCCACCAGCAAAATAGGCTTTTTGCAAGGTTTTGCCAGCTGTGGCCAGTTGCTCTTCATGACTGACGAAATCCATCGACAGGGAGTTAACGCAATGGCGAATATTATTAGCGGTGAGCATTTCACCTTCAAAAACATGGCCTAAGTGGCCGTCGCAATTGGCACAGAGTATTTCTGTACGCCTGCCATCAGCATCGGGCTCACGTTTGATTGCGCCGGCAATCTCATCGTCAAAACTTGGCCAGCCGCAATGTGAGGGAAACTTATGCTCAGATCGATAAAGTGGCGCCTGGCAGCGCTTACAGACGTAAAGCCCACCTTCAAAATAATCGTTATACTTGCCAGTGAATGGAGCTTCAGTGCCTTTTTCTACAATCACATAGTGCTCTTCTGGACTAAGGTCGTTCCAATCATTACTGCTCATTTGAGGCCTCATTACTATAGTTGCCATAGCTTGGACTGCATAATTAGGTTTATGCTCCATTCAAGCGATGTTAAAGTCTAATCTTCTATTGTTCGGGCGCTTGATTGCAAGACGCCTATTGATAGAGTGCAGGACTATTTTACTACCCTACCACTGGAGGTTTATATGGTCATTGAAGGACGTGTTCCACACGCAGTATTTAAGACTCGAGTCAGGGACGAAAGCGTTGAGGGCCCTAACCCTTTCCGCTGGGAAGATAAGACGACTGAAGATATTTTTGCTGGTAAGAAAGTCGTTTTGTTCTCATTGCCGGGTGCATTTACTCCCACTTGCTCATCTTCGCATCTGCCCCGCTATGACGAACTCTACGATGAGTTTAAGGCCCAGGGCATTGACGAAGTCATCTGCCTCTCAGTTAATGATGCTTTTGTGATGTTTCAGTGGGGTAAGCAACAAAACAACAAGAACATTTTCCTATTACCCGACGGAAACGGCGAGTTTACCCGTAAAATGGGCATGCTAGTCGACAAATCTGACCTAGGTTTTGGCATGCGCTCATGGCGCTACTCAATGCTGGTTGATGACGGTAAGATCGAAAAGATTTTTGTCGAACCAGAATTTGGTGACCTCTGCCCAGTAGATCCCTTTGAAGTATCTGATGCTGATACAATGATGGCATACCTAAAGGGTACTGAATCAGAAGGCCCAGCCACTGGACGTAAGCCTTTCGAAGGCTAATTACTGTCCTCTGTTTCACTGCGGTGCAAAACTCGGCACCGCAGTGATCGTTTTCAACAAGCACTTCGCAAACTAGCAAAGCTCATCTGAGCGCTGTACCTCGTGTTAAGCTCTATAGATAAAAGGGCCTAATACCTCGCCACTGACTTCCCATGACCGGAAAAGTTTTAATAATCCAATGACGCAAGACAGTAATACACTCAAAGTACGTGTCGTTCTGAACAATACAGCTCCGCAGTCTGAGGAAGTGAGCTACCAAGGCTACCGCTGGGACCGCATTCTAATTGCTATAGCGCTTGTAATTGCTCTTGGCGCTATGATTACCTGGTTCTTAGGGGGCGTGACGGAAGAAGTCGCTCCCATAGCAGAGCAGCCTGCAATTACACAGACTACGGCGCCAGCGTCGAATAAGGCAATCGCCGTCGATAAAGATTTTGATGATGGGGCAACAAAAGATCAGAGCATCGAAATAACTGAGCGATTGGGAGAAGCTGAAAACACTGCCAGTCAAAGTACTGAGCATTTAATTAGCGCCACAAATCATAGCTCAGTGCTCAAAAAGGCCCATAGCAGTGACAAGGAATCTAGCACTAAATCCAGTTTGGATCACTCCAAAAGTACCAGCACTGCGCTTAAGCCTAACAATCAACAAACCGAGTCCTCTCTTATCCCTGGTGAAACCAAGATTCTGTCTGAAAAGGTAGCGCGCTTTGTATTGTCCAAGGCAATGCAATCCAGAGAGCCGCTAGGGACGATCGCTGATATACGAATTGGAGGGGACGACGATCCTGCAGTAGCAGTATACGCCTTCTCAGATATCAAGGACCTTGCCGGCAGTCCGGTCTACTACCGTTGGCTACGCAATGAGAAACAAATCGCCAAGGTACGAGTAGATATCGGATCAGATAGCTGGCGCAGTAGCTCTAGTAAATTACTGAACCGAAAAATGAGCGGCCGCTGGCGGGTGGAATTGAGCTCAGCCCAAAACGAGCTGCTCGCCTATGCCGAGTTCTATTACTAAGTTTCACTGGCAAGACTTCATGCTCAGCTAAGCTCAGTGTCACTGGAGCTGACTATAAATGCAGCGTGAGCTCGGCTATCTTTGATAGGATATTCGGCGCTAGCTAAATGCTTACTTCTGTCAATTTAGCAGCCCCCCTAGAAGAACATCCCAGCACCTGATTTCGCCCCCTGTCGTTAGCCAGATATAAACGTCTATCTGCGGCGGCCATAATCAATGCAAACTTATACCATCAGGACCAAACTGGGCGAGACCAATACTGATGGTGCAGCGAAGCTCTTCATCACCAGACCATAGTCCAAAGCCTTCCCTTGGACAGCTTCAGCTAGACTATCGGCAACTGCTTCAGCCTTTTCACTGACCACGTTAAGCAAAGTCACATGGCAGCAGGTGACTGCGTGGCGGGACAGTATTCACCACACCCAAAAAACAAAACCCCACAGCAAATGCTACGGGGGCAACTGTAAGGCTGACCTACTGTCAGTAGCGAGCTACTGCTCGCTATCCCTGCGGGACGCCTACGGCGCTGCAAAGCCGCACCTGTGCGGTGCAGGCCTTGTCACATGGCAGCCGGTGGCTGCATCAGGGCGGGACAGTAATCATCGCATCCAAAAAAACAAAACCCCCGCAGCAAATGCTACGGGGGTTTTCTTTTTTTAAAGCCTGGCGATGACCTACTCTCACATGGGGAGACCCCACACTACCATCGGCGATACGTCGTTTCACTTCTGAGTTCGGAAAGGATTCAGGTGGTTCCAACGCTCTATTGTCGCCAGGCAAACTGGCTTGGATATTTCGGTCTTAGGCACTGTAGGTGCGGCCTACTTTGATCCAAATAAGGCGGTAAATTAAGCTGTCTGTTCTTTCTGAGTTGCCTAGCAACTCTGGACTTAATCACAACATCCGCTGTCTACTCATACTCGCCTTGCGGCAAGCAAATAACTTGGATTATATGGTCAAGCCTCACGGGCAATTAGTACTGGTTAGCTCAACGCCTTACAGCGCTTCCACACCCAGCCTATCAACGTTGTAGTCTTCAACGGCCCTTTAGGGGAATTAAATTCCCAGGGAGAACTCATCTTGGGAGGGGCTTCCCGCTTAGATGCTTTCAGCGGTTATCCTGTCCGAACGTAGCTACCGGGCAATGCGTCTGGCGACACAACCCGAACACCAGTGGTTCGTCCACTCCGGTCCTCTCGTACTAGGAGCAGCTTCCCTCAATTCTCCAACGCCCACGGCAGATAGGGACCGAACTGTCTCACGACGTTCTAAACCCAGCTCGCGTACCACTTTAAATGGCGAACAGCCATACCCTTGGGACCGGCTTCAGCCCCAGGATGTGATGAGCCGACATCGAGGTGCCAAACACCGCCGTCGATGTGAACTCTTGGGCGGTATCAGCCTGTTATCCCCGGAGTACCTTTTATCCGTTGAGCGATGGCCCTTCCATACAGAACCACCGGATCACTAAGACCTACTTTCGTACCTGCTCGACTTGTCAGTCTCGCAGTCAAGCGCGCTTGTGCCTTTACACTAACCTCATGATTTCCGACCATGATTAGCGCACCTTCGTGCTCCTCCGTTACTCTTTGGGAGGAGACCGCCCCAGTCAAACTACCCACCACACAATGTCCTCGATCCAGATAATGGACCTAAGTTAGAACCTCAACTTTACCAGGCTGGTATTTCAAGGTTGGCTCCACAACAGCTAGCGCCATTGCTTCAAAGCCTCCCAGCTATCCTACACAAATAAAGTCAAAGTCCACTGTGAAGCTATAGTAAAGGTTCACGGGGTCTTTCCGTCTAGCCGCGGGTATACGGCATCTTAACCGCAAATTCAATTTCACTGAGTCTCGGGTGGAGACAGTGTGGCCATCGTTACGCCATTCGTGCAGGTCGGAACTTACCCGACAAGGAATTTCGCTACCTTAGGACCGTTATAGTTACGGCCGCCGTTTACCGGGGCTTCGATCAAGAGCTTCGCCGAAGCTAACCCCATCAATTAACCTTCCGGCACCGGGCAGGCGTCACACCGTATACGTCCACTTTCGTGTTTGCACAGTGCTATGTTTTTAATAAACAGTCGCAGCCACCTGGTCACTTCGGCCAGCCTCAGCTTAGGGAGCAAGTCCCATCACCAAAACCGGCGTACCTTCTCCCGAAGTTACGGTACCATTTTGCCTAGTTCCTTCACCCGAGTTCTCTCAAGCGCCTTGGTATTCTCTACCTGATCACCTGTGTCGGTTTACAGTACGGTTCCTTCATATCTGAAGCTTAGAAGCTTTTCCTGGAAGCATGGCATCAATCACTTCGCTCGATCTTTCGAAAGAGCTCGTCATCAACTCTCAGCCTTAACCGCCCGGATTTACCTAAGCAGTCAGCCTACAGCCTTAAACAGGGACAACCATCGCCCTGATGACCTAGCCTACTCCGTCCCTCCATCGCAATATGAAGAAGTACGGGAATATTAACCCGTTTCCCATCGACTACGGCTTTCGCCCTCGCCTTAGGGGCCGACTCACCCTGCGCCGATTAGCGTTGCGCAGGAAACCTTGATCTTCCGGCGGGGAGGTTTTTCACCCCCCTTATCGTTACTCATGTCAGCATTCGCACTTCTGATACCTCCAGCAAACCTCCCGGTTCACCTTCAACGGCTTACAGAACGCTCCTCTACCATGCATATAAATATGCATCCGCAGCTTCGGTTACCAGTTTAGCCCCGTTAAATCTTCCGCGCAGGCCGACTCGACTAGTGAGCTATTACGCTTTCTTTAAAGGATGGCTGCTTCTAAGCCAACCTCCTAGCTGTCTAAGCCTTCCCACATCGTTTCCCACTTAACTGGTATTGGGGACCTTAGCTGGCGGTCTGGGTTGTTGCCCTCTCGACAACGGACGTTAGCACCCGCTGTCTTTCTGCCATGATTGTACTCCTAGGTATTCGGAGTTTGCATCGGGTTGGTAAGTCGGGATGACCCCCTAGCCGAAACAGTGCTCTACCCCCTAGGGTAAGACATGACGCTCTACCTAAATAGATTTCGAGGAGAACCAGCTATCTCCGGGCTTGATTAGCCTTTCACTCCGATCCACAGCTCATCCCCTCATTTTTCAACATAAGTGGGTTCGAGCCTCCAGTCAGTGTTACCTAACCTTCACTCTGGCCATGGATAGATCGCCCGGTTTCGGGTCTACTGCCTGCAACTATGCGCCCTATTAAGACTCGGTTTCCCTACGCCTCCCCTATGCGGTTAAGCTTGCTACAGACAATAAGTCGCTGACCCATTATACAAAAGGTACGCAGTCACACCACGAAGGTGCTCCCACTGCTTGTACGCATACGGTTTCAGGTTCTATTTCACTCCCCTCTCCGGGGTTCTTTTCGCCTTTCCCTCACGGTACTGGTTCACTATCGGTCAGTCAGGAGTATTTAGCCTTGGAGGATGGTCCCCCCATCTTCAGACAAGATAACACGTGTCCCGTCCTACTTATCGCAAGCTTAGTACCACAAAAGCGTTTTCGTGTACGGGGCTATCACCCTCTATCGCCGGACTTTCCAGACCGTTCCACTAACCCTTCTGCTATCACTTGCAGGCTGTTCCCCGTTCGCTCGCCGCTACTGAGGGAATCTCAATTGATTTCTCTTCCTAAGGGTACTTAGATGTTTCAGTTCCCCTCGTTCGCCTCCTACACCTATGTATTCAGTGCAGGATACCCAACTTACATTGGGCGGGTTTCCCCATTCGGACATCTCCGGATCAAAGTCTGTTTGCCGACTCCCCGAAGCTTTTCGCAGGCTACAACGTCCTTCATCGCCTCTGACTGCCAAGGCATCCACCGTATGCGCTTAGTCACTTGACCATATAACCGAAGTTATCTGTTCTCTTGTTAGCACAAGAGATCCACCGCTTTTTAACAACAAAAGCAGTGTTCAAGTAGACAGTTCCCTGACCCCCTTAACACAGGCCAGGTACTTAGTAGACAAGAACCGATCAAAGTTCTTGCCCGCCGGATGTTGTGACGCTTAAGTCACAGTGTTGTTTAAAACAACTCGTTTCGATAGCGGGGAATTGATACCCGCTATCAAGAACAATTATCTAAGGATTCTTCAATTCACCGAACCCGAGGGTTGGTGCCTTGCTTGAATCCAAAGACTCAGCTTAATTTACCTTGTTAAAGAACTGTCCGGTTGTGAAAACCAGAAACAAACACACTCATCAGTATTGTTGACAATGTGCTTCTTTCTGAATTCCAATCGATGCGTGGGGATCCCATCCTAACAAACTCATAACTTACAAGCTTGCGAGAAGTGGTGGAGCTATGCGGGATCGAACCGCAGACCTCCTGCGTGCAAGGCAGGCGCTCTCCCAGCTGAGCTATAGCCCCAAGTAAAAGTGTACCAGCAGCAATCACAATACCTGCCAAGTTCACCAAACTGTGCTGATCGCGCTGCGAAGGGCATCGCATACTGCTATGCAAGTGACTTCACGACGAAGATCAGGAGTGATTTGGTAGGCCTGGGCAGATTTGAACTGCCGACCTCACCCTTATCAGGGGTGCGCTCTAACCAACTGAGCTACAGGCCTAAAAAAAGGCACAGCGAAGCTCATGATTACTGTCGCATCAACCGTTCAAGACGAAGACAAATGTGTGAACACTTATCAAGACGTGTCACTATCGTTTAAGGAGGTGATCCAGCCCCAGGTTCCCCTAGGGCTACCTTGTTACGACTTCACCCCAGTCATGAATCACAAAGTGGTGAGCGACCTCCCGAAGGTTAGTCTACCCACTTCTTTTGCAACCCACTCCCATGGTGTGACGGGCGGTGTGTACAAGGCCCGGGAACGTATTCACCGTGGCATTCTGATCCACGATTACTAGCGATTCCGACTTCATGGAGTCGAGTTGCAGACTCCAATCCGGACTACGAAACGTTTTGTGGGATTCGCTCCCCCTCGCGGGTTAGCAGCCCTCTGTACGCTCCATTGTAGCACGTGTGTAGCCCAGGTCGTAAGGGCCATGATGACTTGACGTCGTCCCCACCTTCCTCCGGTTTGTCACCGGCAGTCTCCTTAGAGTTCCCACCATTACGTGCTGGCAACTAAGGACAAGGGTTGCGCTCGTTACGGGACTTAACCCAACATCTCACGACACGAGCTGACGACAGCCATGCAGCACCTGTCACTGCGTTCCCGAAGGCACTAATCTATCTCTAGAAAATTCGCAGGATGTCAAGACCTGGTAAGGTTCTTCGCGTTGCATCGAATTAAACCACATGCTCCACCGCTTGTGCGGGCCCCCGTCAATTCATTTGAGTTTTAACCTTGCGGCCGTACTCCCCAGGCGGTCTACTTAGTGCGTTAGCTGCGCCACCAAGGAATCAAGTTCCCCAACGGCTAGTAGACATCGTTTACGGCGTGGACTACCAGGGTATCTAATCCTGTTTGCTCCCCACGCTTTCGCACCTCAGCGTCAGTATCGAGCCAGGAGGCCGCCTTCGCCACCGGTATTCCCCCACATATCTACGCATTTCACCGCTACACGTGGAATTCTACCTCCCTCTCTCGTACTCTAGTCGGCCAGTATCGGATGCAGGTCCCAGGTTGAGCCCAGGGCTTTCACATCCGACTTAACAAACCGCCTACGCGCGCTTTACGCCCAGTAATTCCGATTAACGCTTGCACCCTCCGTATTACCGCGGCTGCTGGCACGGAGTTAGCCGGTGCTTCTTCTAAAGGTAATGTCACAGTTGAGTGCTATTAACACACAACCTTTCTTCCCAATTGAAAGTGCTTTACAACCCTAGGGCCTTCTTCACACACGCGGCATGGCTGCGTCAGGCTTTCGCCCATTGCGCAATATTCCCCACTGCTGCCTCCCGTAGGAGTCCGGGCCGTGTCTCAGTCCCGGTGTGGCTGATCATCCTCTCAGACCAGCTATGGATCGTCGCCTTGGTGAGCCTTTACCTCACCAACAAGCTAATCCAACGCAGGCTCGTCTAATAGCGCGAGGCCCTAAGGTCCCCCGCTTTCCCCCGTAGGGCGTATGCGGTATTAGCAGCTGTTTCCAGCTGTTATCCCCCACTACTAGGTAGATTCCTGCGCATTACTCACCCGTCCGCCGCTCTACTCACACCGAAGTGCTTTCGCGCTCGACTTGCATGTGTTAGGCCTGCCGCCAGCGTTCAATCTGAGCCATGATCAAACTCTTCAGTTTAATCTTTTACCTCTGTCGCAATACCTGCCAACAAGAGGGGTCATTTACGTGGTTACCCCACGGCAACGACCAAATCTCGGCTCAGACACAATTATCGAAAAATCAAGAATTCATAATGAATCAATGAGTCACTTGTTGTGTCTGATAATAGTCGTGACTACCATCTCAACAAGTGCCCACACATCTGTCTTCGTCTTCTTGTTAAA
>NZ_JACFXU010000014.1 GCF_014077625.1 Sediminihaliea albiluteola
TCCCGGATTCAACTCGTAAGTGCAACTCAATAAGTCGGAATGGAGGGCGAGCTGCGGTAGCATCTCGGCTCATCGTTCCGGCAAGAATGAGAAGCACAGATGAGACACTACGCACAGCTAACCCAAGAGCAACGATATCAAATTTACGCCCTGATGAAAGCAGGCCATAGCCAGACAGAGATCGCCAGCATCGTCGGCGTTCACAAGTCCACCGTGAGTCGGGAGATGCGGCGCAATCGCGGCCTGAAGGGCTATCGGCCCAAACAGGCTCAACAGTTAGCTCTACAGCGCCGTCAGTGCAAGGTACAGCCTCGTATTGCCCCAGGCCATTGGAGCCGGGTTGAGGAGCTGCTGTGCGAGGATTGGAGCCCTGAGCAGGTCAGTCTCTGGTTGGCACAGGAAGAGCAGATATCCATCAGCCACGAGTGGATCTACCAGTACATTCTGGAGGACAAGCGCCGGGGCGGTCAGCTACACCTCCGTCTGCGCTGCCAGAAGCCGCGGAGAAAGCGCTACGGTAGTTATGATCGCCGCGGTCAAATTCCCAATCGAGTCTCTATCGAGAAGCGACCTAGCATTGTGAGCGAACGAGCCCGCCTGGGTGATTGGGAGCTCGACACTATCATAGGCAAACATCACAAGCAGGCGATCGTTTCACTGACTGAGCGAAAATCACGGCTGGCACTTATTTCCAAGGTTTCCAGCAAAGAGGCCGAGGGTGTCAAGGACGCGGTAATTGAGCTGCTCGGGCCGCTGTCAGCTCACGTCCATACCATTACCTCGGACAATGGCAAAGAGTTCGCCTGCCATCAGATCATAGCCGAAGCGCTCGCCGCAGACTTCTACTTTGCTCATCCCTACGCTTCGTGGGAGCGCGGACTGAACGAAAACACCAACGGCTTAATCCGCCAATACTTCCCAAAGGGCAGCGACTTCACTGACATTACTGAACAGGATATTGAGCACGTCATGGAAAAACTAAACAATCGTCCGAGGAAGTGCCTTGGCATGAAAACACCGAATCAGGTATTTTTCGGCATTAACCCGCCCGTTGCACTAGCCAGTTGAATCCGGGAATTAAAAAACGTTCAGGCCTTTCATTTTAAAGGTGGCCAAGGAGCAAAAACAGGGACAGGAGGCCACCTGCCCGGCACAAAAAATGTAGGTAAAATTTCTCAAGTGCGCGGCATTCCGGAGGGACAAGCAGCAATTTCTCCTCCAACATTTACCAACTTACATACAGCTGAGGATTACAGGCAATTTGCCGATCGTGTACGTGAAATTACTGGTGGTATTCCTATTGGCTTTAAACTCAGCGCAAACCATATTGAAGCGGATATCCAGTTTGCCTTGGATGCAAGTGCCGACTACATCATTTTGGATGGTCGAGGCGGCGGCACCGGCGCAGCACCAGAGATGTTCCGCGATCACATTAGTGTTCCGACGATACCGGCCCTCGCTCGCGCTCGCCGGTACCTAGATGAGCAAGGCGTTAGTGATCAGGTAAGCCTGATTATTACCGGCGGGCTGCGCACGCCGATGGATTTTGTAAAAGCCATGGCCCTCGGGGCTGATGGTGTCGCCATCTCAAATAGTGCGATGCAAGCCATCGGCTGTGTGGCGGCGCGAATGTGCAACACGAATAATTGCCCTGCTGGCATAGCAACACAAAAAGCAGACTTGCGGCAGCGGCTAAATGTTGAAAAGTCGGCAAAGCAACTAAGTAACTTCTTAGAAGCTTCAGTTGAGCTAATGAAAGTTATGGCTAGAGCCTGCGGCCACGACTCCTTGAGCTCGTTTAATAAGAATGACCTTGCAACCTGGCATCGAGAAATGGCGCTACTCTCTGGTATAAAATTTTCAGGCTTTATGGAGCCTTAACTGCAACTCTTATAAAAAGGCCAAGCCTAGGCTTGGCCTTTTAGTCGAGCTAGCGCTAACGCTATCACTGCTCGCCTTTGCCAATCACATACCGTACTGGCTTAGCATTTAAGCCAAGCTAACTTAGTACCAATCACCCTGCAGCACTTGTTTTCTCTGTCCTAACTATGCCGGCAAGAATCAAAATCTGGGCGGAAAAATAGCTAGTTAAAATAAAGTAGCTTGATGTATCAAAGGGCAGTAAAAAGCGATTTATCGCAATGAGGGTGTCAGAAAGAATAAAAAGTACCGAGCCAATTAACACCAAAGGCGAGCCATTATAGAGAACAGCCAACAGCCCCATGCTGCCGATAACTATCATGTACATAGCAACGGGAACAGCCAACTCAGCCGCCGCCGGAAGTATTAGATAGCAAGCGCCGATCAAGAACAGCGCTATCGCAAGCAAGCCTAGCGAGCGACCACTACTGAATTTCTTCCTTGGGTAATATGCGACACAGTACAGAAGCTGCACTACAAGGAAGGCCGCTAAGCCTGCCAGAAACTCAAACTCTATGGCCGCATCAGCAAAGGCTGAAAACAATAAGGCTAAGATCATAATTGTTCTAATACGGCCCTGCAAAAACCAATAGGCAGCCAGTGCTAATACGCTACAAGGCAGCGCCTTGACCAAAAAATAAGCAGGGTACGGTAGCAATGGCAATGTGGCGATATAACTAGCTGCAAGTAGTACAGCTATTGCATAAATATGAAGCTGAGGCTTTCTAATTATTAGTCCTTTATTCATCTGAGGTACACTTTAATAGCTAGTGATCACTCTCCTTAGACTGCTGGTTGATTAAAGCACAATTGCGCTTTACTAAACCATTGGACCACTGGCAGAGATATTAGCCGCCGGTAATTGGGTAGAGCCGTAGAGCCTTTTGAATCAGGTATTAACTTAACGCTGTGGGACTTGATATGGACTTACATTACAGATATAAAAAAGCCAGCCCCCGTTAATTGGGTAGAGCCAGGAAAATGCCAAAAGCCAATGTTTCAGGGAGCCCAGGCTCTTTAAGTCGTTGTTTTTAAACGAAAATTTGGTCGGGACGGCAGGATTTGAACCTACGACCACCACACCCCCAGTGTGGTGCGCTACCAGACTGCGCTACGCCCCGAGATTTGCTGATGCTTGATCAACTCAGCGAGGGCGGCATTATACTCAATCACAGCGCCAACTCAAAGCCTATTTATCGAGTTTTAAGACCTGTAGTACGTGTTCAAGCTCTTCAATAGTTTCTTTGATCACTTCCTGTAGCTCTACCGGCGTAACATCCCCATCATCGTCGGTCATACGCTGCCGTGCACCACCAATGGTGTAGCCCTGATCGTATAGTAAACTGCGAATTTGGCGAATAGTTAGTACATCATCGCGCTGGTAGTAACGGCGATTACCGCGGCGCTTGACCGGTTTAAGTTGAGGAAACTCTTGCTCCCAATAACGCAGCACATGAGGCTTAACGGCGCAGAGCTCGCTGACTTCGCCAATGGTGAAGTAGCGCTTACCGGGAATAACCGGCAACTCGTTATTGTGGGTCGGTTCCAGCATATTCCTCTACTCGCGCTTTAAGCTTCTGGCCGGGCCGGAAGGTCACTACTCGGCGGGCAGAGATGGGGATTTCTTCACCCGTTTTGGGATTGCGACCTGGACGCTGACTTTTATCGCGCAGGTCGAAGTTGCCAAAGCCTGACAACTTGACCTGCTCGTTGTTCTCTAGGCAAATACGGATTTCCTCAAAGAAAAGCTCAACAATTTCCTTGGCTTCCCGTTTGTTGAGCCCTAGCTCTTCAAACAGGCGTTCAGCCATTTCGGATTTTGTGAGCGCGGCCATGATCGTCCGTTACCTAGTTCCTGAGTTCAGCGTTGTAATTTTTTTCCAGCGAATCAACAACTTGCTTGATGGCTAGATTGACATCATCATCGCTAAGAGTGCGTGATTGATCTCTGAATGTCAAACCAAGAGCCAGACTTTTCTGTTTAGGATCAATACCTTTGCCCTCATAGACATCAAACAGCCTTAAGTCTTTGAGGTAAGCCCCTGCGGCACTTCGAACATTCGCTAACAGCTCAGCAGCTGCTACGCTCCTATCGACCACCACGGCAAGGTCACGACGCACTTCAGGGAACTTAGACAGCTCTGTGAACTGTGGCAGTTGCGCATCCAAGACAGTCTCTAAGTCGATCTCACAAGCGAAGAGTGGCGCATTGAGGCCAAGCTCAGCCTGCACCGTAGGGTGCAGAGCACCGATATAGCCAACGTCCTGCCCCTTACGGGTGATGCGAGCAGTTTGGCCGGGGTGCATAGCTGGGTGAGTACCGGGCCTAAAATCAAAGTCTGCCGCGCTGCGAAGCAAGGCCAGCAAACTCTCTAGGTCGCCCTTAAGGTCGTAGAAATCCAAGGCCTCAGTTTTTACTGCCCAAGACTCGGCAAAGCGCTGACCGGTTGCGACCATCGCTAAGGTGGGTATCTGCTGCAGGTTTTCCAAACCCGGCTTGCTGCCCGGCACAAAGCGCAGCCCCGTCTCAAATAATCTCGCCCGTGGCTGCTGCCGCTTAGTATTACGCAACACCGCGTTGACTAGGCCTGGCAGCAAACTGCTGCGCATCACTGCCATGTCTGCCGAAATAGGGTTCGCCAGAGCTACCGGCGTCAACTCAGGATCAAAGATTTTCTGTAGCTGTGGTTCAACAAAGCTATAGGTAATAGCCTCACGATAGCCTCGGGCACTCAAGTGACGACGCAGGAAGCGCAGTGGCAGCTTTGACTCTTTATGAGCTGGCATTACTAACTCAGCGTTAATGCGAGTCACTGGCAAATTGTTGTAGCCATAAACACGCGCCAACTCTTCCAGCAGGTCAGCTTCGATACTGATATCAAAACGCCAGCTTGGCACACTACACAGCCAGCCATCCGCAGTGGATCTGACACCTAAACCAAGACCGCTAAGGATGCGCTCGACATCGCTGGCGGGGAGTTCAAAACCCAGCATCTTTTTTATGCGTGCAGCGCGCAGGCCAACATCTGGCCTCTGCGGCAACTCGGCTTCAACTACGGCTTCAGTGATCGGCCCGGCCTCACCGCCGACTATGTCGAGTAAAAGCTGCGTTGCACGCTCCATGGCATGTCTTTGCAGCTCAAAATCTACCCCCCGCTCAAAGCGGTGCGATGAATCGGTATGCAAGCCATAGCCTCGCGCCTTACCCGCAAGTAGATCTGGGGTAAAAAAGGCTGCTTCCAAAAAGATATTACGGGTTGTGTCACTGACCGAGCTGGGCTCACCGCCCATAACGCCAGCCATGGCTAGCGGTCCACTGTGATCGGCAATCACTAGCGTGTCGCTGTTAAGTTCTACCTTCTGCCCATCGAGCAACTCTAGGGATTCACCTTGCTTAGCGCAGCGCACTACAATGCCACCCTGCAGCTTATCTAGGTCAAAGGCGTGCATAGGCTGACCAAGCTCTAGCAACACGTAGTTGGTGACATCTACTGCAGCATCGATACTGCGCACACCGCAACGACGCAGCTTTTCTTGCATCCATAGCGGACTTGGCTGGCTTAGATCTACACCCCGAATAACGCGACCGAGATAACGCGGGCAGCGATCAGCGTCGAGCAGCTCCACACTTAGCTCGTCTTTAATCGATGCATTCACTTTATCAAAGCTGGGCGCTGTCACGGCTATTTGGTTTAACAGCCCCACTTCACGCGCTATACCGCTGATTCCCAGGCAGTCCGCTCGGTTTGGGGTCAAACCAATTTCAATTAAGTTATCATCTAGCTGCAGGTACTCGCGGATATCTGCACCCACGGGGGCATCTGCGGGCAACTCCATCAAGCCATCAGAAGCTTCCGATAAGCCCAGCTCCTGCTCGGCACACAACATGCCGAAGGATTCCACGCCGCGCAACTTGGCCTTTTTAATTTTAAAGTCGCCGGGTAATACCGCAGCGACTTTGGCCAGAGGCGCTTTTAATCCAGCGCGAGCGTTAGGCGCTCCGCAGACAATCTGTACAGTTTCATCACCCGCATTGACTTGGCAGACGCGCAATTTATCCGCGTCCGGGTGCTGCTCGGCACTGATGATTTCCGCTACCACCACGCCATTAAATTTCCCAGCTACTGGCTCAATCGCATCGACTTCGAGCCCGGCCATAGTAATTTGGTGGGCCAGCTCTTCTGTTGTCAGCTCAGGGTTCACCCATTCCCGCAGCCACTGTTCACTAATATTCATTCAAATACTCTCCGTGGTCTGGGGACTTAAAACTGTTCAAGGAAACGCAAGTCGTTATCGAAAAACAGACGCAGATCATTCACGCCGTAACGCAGCATGGCGAGACGCTCCACCCCCATACCAAATGCAAAACCAGAATACTTCTCTGGGTCAATCTTCGAGTGCTCAAACACCCTTGGGTGTACCATGCCGCAGCCCATCACTTCGAGCCAACCTGTTTGACTGCAGACGCGGCAGCCTTCACCGGCGCAGTTAACGCACTGGATATCGACCTCAGCAGAGGGCTCAGTAAAGGGAAAATAAGACGGGCGAAAACGCACCTGCAGCTCTTTTTCAAAGAACACGCGTAAAAACTCTTCTACCACTCCTTTAAGATCAGCAAAGCTGGAGTGGTCATCGATCAACAAGCCTTCCACTTGGTGGAACATCGGTGTGTGGGTCAGGTCCGAATCACAGCGATAGACACGCCCCGGGCAAATCACCCGCAGTGGTGGCTCCTCTGTCTCCATAACTCGCACCTGCACCGGCGAGGTATGGGTGCGCAATACTGTTGTTTCATCAACATAGAAGGTGTCGTGCATCGCACGCGCGGGGTGATGCGCGGGGATATTGAGGGCCTCAAAGTTATGATAGTCATCTTCGATTTCAGGACCTTCAACTACATCAAAACCAATGCCGGAAAAGAAGTCCTCGATGCGCTCGATGGTACGCGTCACCGGATGTATTCCGCCGGTGCTCTGCCCGCGACCAGGTAAACTTACGTCGATGGTCTCAGCCGCCAGCTTAGCTTCCACAGCGGCTGATTCGAGTGCCTGCTTGCGCTCGCCAATCAGCGCCTGTAGCTCTTGTTTGACTACGTTAATCTGTGCACCAGCCGCCGGCCGCTCTTCGGCAGACAGCTTGCCAAGACCTTTTAGCAAGGCAGTAATTTGGCCTTTTTTACCTAGGTAGTCCACACGCAGCTGTTCCAGTGTGGCCCCATCATCGGCTGCTTCAATTTTCGATCTGGCTTCTTGCGCCAGTGGTTCGAGGTTTTCCATTGGGTATATCTCGAGTGTAGTTTGTATGAATAGCTCTAATCTATCTCGCAGCGCACAGCACAGTGGCTTGGCTGGTCAAGCGAGCTGCAAGTGCAATCAACACAGTAATTTCAATACTCCAAGCTTGGCATATTTCCGCCCGAGCACTTAACAAGTGCTCTCACTGACGAAGCACAGAGCAGGCAATAAAAAAGGGAAAGAGCATCGCCCTTTCCCTTTTTGTCTTACAGTGTAGCCAGCGAACCGTGCAGCTGATCTCAGCTGCAACAGTTAGGGATGGGCTTAGGCCAACGCGGCCTTCGCTTGCTCCACAATCGCTGCAAAAGCCGGCTTATCATGAACTGCCAGATCAGACAGAACACGACGGTCCAAATCGATATTGGCTTTCTTCAGACCATTGATCAAACGGCTGTAGCTCAGGCCATTAGCACGTGACTGGGCATTGATACGCGTGATCCACAGCGCGCGGAACTGACGCTTACGCTGACGACGGTCACGGTATGCATACTGGCCAGCCTTAGTAACAGCTTGCTTAGCAACACGGAACACACGGCTGCGGGCGCCATAGTAGCCCTTAGCCTGCTTTAAAATTTTCTTGTGACGACGATGCGCCACCACACCACGTTTTACGCGGGCCATAGTCTTCTCCTAATCTCGAATGGTTAAGCGATTAACGCGCCCGCAGAAGGCGGTCGACAAGCACTTTATCGTGGGCATGAACCATTGAGGTTCCACGCAACTGGCGCTTACGCTTGGTTGTCATCTTGGTCAGGATGTGGCTTTTGTTAGCGCTTTTGCGCTTGTAACCACCAGCAGTTTTCTTGAAACGCTTGGCAGCCCCGCTGTGAATTTTTGCTTTAGGCATAGTCAGATACTCCGCATTGCACAATTAATAAAACGAAGAGAAAAGGCATTCACGGGCCCTAACCCTTCTTCTTGGGGGCGATTACCATAGTGAGTTGTCGACCTTCCATTTTTGGAAATTGCTCGACTGAACCCCACTCGGCCAGATCGGCTTCTACTCGTTTGAGTAAGTCCATGCCGAGTTCCTGGTGAGCCATTTCACGACCGCGAAAACGCAGTGTGACTTTGGCCTTATCGCCTTGCTCGAGGAAACGTACCAGGTTGCGTAGTTTTACCTGGTAGTCACCGGCGTCCGTCCCTGGACGAAATTTCATTTCTTTAACTTGTGTTCGCTTCTGCTTCTTCTTCTGAGCATTCTTTTGTTTCTTGGCTTCGAACACATGCTTACCGTAATCCATCACCTTGCAGACTGCAGGGTCAGAATCAGCGATTAATACGAGATCCATATTTGCCGCTTCTGCGGCCGCCAAGGCCTCGCTCAAGGGCACAATGCCTACCTGCTCGCCTTCGGCGCCGACTAGGCGTACGGGATCAAAGGTAATTTGTTCATTGATTAGGGCTTTCTTAGAGCCGCCTTTGCCACTATCTTTCTTAATGCTAATTCTCCATTACATAGCAAGACGGCCGCGTCGCGCCACATCGTCAGTCAGGTGCGTTTCAAACGCTTGGAGATCCATCGACCCCAGATCCTCACCACGACGAGCCCGCACGGCCACGGTCTGTGTTTCTACTTCTTTGTCCCCTACCACTAAGAGGTAGGGAACCTTCTGAATTGTGTGCTCTCGGATTTTAAAGCCGATCTTTTCATTTCTCAAGTCTGAAATGACCCGAAAGCCCTTGTTTTTCAAGGAATCTTCCACCTTTTTGGCGTATTCGGCATGTTTGTCGGTAATATTCAACACAACTGCTTGTGTTGGCGCCAACCAAGTGGGGAATACTCCTTCGTAGTGCTCGATCAAAATACCGATAAAACGTTCGAACGAACCTAGTATCGCACGGTGCAACATAACTGGCACTTTGCGCGAGCCATCTTCGGCAACGTACTGTGCGTCGAGGCGATTTGGCATAGAGAAATCCACTTGAATGGTTCCCAACTGCCACACCCTGCCAATGCAATCTTTTAGCGAAAACTCAATCTTCGGACCGTAGAAGGCGCCCTCTCCGGGCAACTCCTGCCATGGGAGGCCATGGGCATCAAGCGCTTCAGCCAAAGCTTTTTCTGCGCGATCCCAATCCGAATCTGAGCCCACACGCTGCTCAGGTCTTGTGGATAGGCGATAAATGACTTCGGTGAAGCCAAAGTCTTCGTAGACGCCGTGGAGGAAATCAATAAAGCTCGCCACTTCTGACTGAATCTGCTCTTCGGTACAAAAGATGTGCGCATCATCCTGAGTGAAGCCTCGCACCCGCATGATACCGTGTAGCGAACCAGAAGGCTCATTGCGGTGGCAGCTGCCAAACTCAGCCAAACGCAGAGGCAGGTCGCGGTAGGACTTAAGACCCTGGTTAAACACCTGCACATGGCAGGGGCAGTTCATTGGCTTGACCGCAAAATCCCGCTCGTCGCTCTTGAGCATGAACATGTCATCGCTGAACTTATCGGCATGACCAGACCTTTCCCACAGCGACAAATCCACCAGCTGCGGGGTTTTGATTTCCTGGTATCCATGCTCAATTTGCGCCTTGCGCATGTACTGCTCAATGGCCTGATAGATTGTCCAGCCAGCAGGGTGCCAGAACACCATACCCGGAGCCTCTTCCTGGATATGAAACAGGTCTAGCTTTTTACCCAACTTACGGTGGTCGCGCTTTTCAGCTTCGGCAATACGGTTTAAATGCTGCTTGAGCTGCTTTTTGTTCGCCCAAGCCGTACCGTAGATGCGCTGCAGCATCTCGTTGTTAGAGTCTCCGCGCCAGTAAGCACCAGCTACTTTAGTCAGCTTGAAGGCTTTCAGCTTGCCAGTGCTGGGCACATGGGGGCCTCGGCACAGGTCCATCCACGGACCCTGCTGATAAATTGACAGCTCTTCACCCTCAGGCAAGGCTTCAATAATTTGTACTTTATAGTGCTCGCCCATATTGCGGAACAGCTCTACAGCCCGCTCTCGACTCATCACCACGCGCTCTACAGGGAGGTCTGCCGCGGCAATCTCCTCCATACGCTGCTCGATCCTTTCCAGATCTTCAGGTGTAAAACTATGGCCAGTGGCAAAATCGTAATAAAAGCCATCATCGATAACAGGACCAATGGTCACCTGGGTACCGGGGAACAACTCTTGAGTCGCCATCGCCAGCAGGTGGGCGGTGGAGTGACGAATGACTTCCAAGCCAGCATCATCACGCTCAGTAATGATTGCTAGCTCGGCATCCTCTTCAATAAGGTATGAGGTATCCACTTCACGGCCATTGACCACGCCGGCAAGGGCTGCTTTAGCAAGACCCGGGCCGATATCAGCGGCCACAGCGTGAACGGTGACTGGAGCGTCAAATGTACGTTGGCTACCGTCTGGCAGTGTAATAACAGGCATGAGCTTTCCTTTATCCAGTGGTGACCCCTACAAAAGGCCACGTGAGTCAGCTTCAATCAGAGATCGGGGGCTGAGCTACCTTATCCCGAACCGAGATAAACGAGGGCGCGCATGGTAGCACAGTCGATAGTTACTGGGAATTCCCGCCGTCTGGAGCAGCCCTATAAGCCAGCAAACACCATCAGCTAGAATACTAGCCCATTAAAGCGGCCAGCGGCGCCGCCGCTCTTGGCAGATGAAAGTGCTGCGACTCCCTAAATGAGGCCACCAACTTAACATCAGAGACCAGATGCGCCTGTACTCGCGGCAAGTCCACTACTGGGACTCGATACTCTAGGTGCTCATCATAGGCCACGGTTTCTAGTTTGTACTGATCCAGCACTCGGCGCGGCAAGTGTAAACGCACCACGAAGCCGGCGCCGTGCACTGGCAACAAGCGCCGCCTCGCGACCATCTCGGCGTAATGCTGTTGCAACTTGAGATAGCAAAAGCGCTCGCCATCCCGGCCCGATTCAATCCGGCGCCAACAACCGCGACGCAAGGCGCTGAACTGCTCGGGGCACAGCGCTTGATAAACCACTAAATTATCAAATTGTACGAAAGCGTTCATAGCTCTAAGACTCCATTGTTGACAGCAGCACGGCGCTCTAGCTCGGTATTAACAAAGGCTCCCGGCTCCGCCCGCACCACATAGCGCAAGGGCCCACCGGCACGCAGCGCATCGAAAGGAAAGCAAGTCACCAGCTCGAGTTGGGCAGGACCAAACTGCGCCGGCGCCTCAACAACATCGCGCGAGTCCACCACTTCTGCCCCTGCGACTCGGTAACGCAACATGCGCCCATCTGGCAGCTCAAGCTGCAGGGTCATGGCTGGCTGCAAGTGCTGCAGAAAACGAAAATGAGTATCACGGTGCCCAGCAATGACTGCGGTGCCAGGCTCACCGGGGCTCCTACCTGCGGCATCCAAGCCGGGGCCAAAGGCCAGCGCATTACCACTCGCACCAGCCAGTACGAATTGATCGATACCCAGGGCGGGCACCTGTAAGCGAGCTACCGGCCAAGTATCTGCCCAAGGCCAGGGCTTATGAGATCGCCCACCATCAGCCAAGGTTAACTGCCAGGCACGCTCCATCAATACCGGTGCCAAAGCCGCTTTACTGTAAACCAGTGCTGCACTTAATAGCTGCTGAACTGCCACAACTAGCGCCACCACCAGCAGCCAGTGACGAGGTTGCTCAAGAATCCTTCGAAACATGATCTTCCTCCGGGCGGCGCATGACATAAATTAGCAGGGCAATAAACAGTGCAAAGCAACCTAAGAAGGCATTGGCTGGACCAGTCGTTGCTGTATTGGGGTAGGCATAGGGCTGTGCACCTTGACCTCGGGGCCGGGTGTTAGGGAGCGCATTTGAGCGAAGTGGCGCATTGACGTCTCTAGAGATCTTTTCTTCAATGGCCACAAAACTGGTATAGGGGCTCAGGAGCTGGTGAGTCAGCGCCACGTCCAGCACAGCAGGGCGAATGTCTTCTTCTGATGCTGATATGGCAAGCTGGCTTAGCAAAGAGGCAATTTTGCGCTTAGCCCATAAGCTCGCCACACCGGGCTGCTCAGCACCCCCTGGCTGAGGCGCCAGAGCAATGCGCTGCTGCCAAAACTTACCTGCCAACTGTCCACTGACAAGCAGCTCTCCCGCAGGTAAGGCATCCCCGAAATGTACGCTCTGCAGTAATGGCTCGCCGCGATATAAGTCTGCCACCCGACTAGGCCAGGCTTCTACCTGCTGCGGCCACGACACGGACAAGTCTGCCGCCAGTGGCGCTGCAATACGCTCAAACAACTGCCCCATCTGCGCCGACACTTGGTCGATTTTACTAACTTGAACACTAAAGCCCCGCCCCGCATCTGCCGCACCTTGCATGAACCACTGGTTTGGCGCAGAGCCAATACCTACGGTAAATAAGCGACTGTGACCAAGCTGTGCTTGAATAGCATCAAACAGTTCCTGCTCGTTGGCCACTGCACCATCGGTAATAAAAATCACCTGCCGTAAACGCTGCGCCCCTTGCTCTTCCTTGCTCGACTCATTGCGGAAGGCTCGCTCTAGGGCTGGCAGCATTTCTGTGCCGCCGCCGGCGTAGAGGTGTCGTACAAACTCTGATGCTTGTGCCACATAGTGCCGATTAGCCGGCATAGCTTGATTGAATAAAGCTCGAGTATCGCTGTCGAAGGCAATTACGTTGAAATAGTCCTGTGGGCGCAATTGAGCCAAAGCCAGCTTTAGGCTTTGCCTTGCTTGCTCAATAGGCTCCCCGGCCATTGAGCCCGAGGTATCAATGACGAAAATCTGCTCACGTGGCAGTATCTCATCCTCTTGAACCAAAGCGGGCGGTACCACCATCAATAGGCCGTAATACTGTCCAGCAACCTGCTCAGTAAAAAACGCCGCCTGCGGGGCTGCGCCGGTGACTGGACGCCAGCGCAACTCAAAGTCGCGATCCATTTCACTGATGCCATTAAGCAATGTCAGCTGATAGCGGTCACCGCGGCGCGATAAGGCCATCTCATGGTATAGAGCCTGCACCTCCGCCAAGGGCATGCCAGCATCTAAGTCCACATCAATGCTCATTGGGTTAAGTGGCGCAAAATCAGAGCCGGTTTGGGGATAGAGTAGCGGCGTCACCGCATCGGCGTCTGGAACCCGAATAGTTGGCTTTGCCCAACCCAGGTACTGATCTACCGACAGGCTCGCTGCTTGAGCCCCAGTCTGATCCTCTAGCCCTCTTAGCGCACTGACACCAGGAATGTAACGCGGCGTTAGAGTAGTCGGGATACGCAGTGCAAACTCACCATCAACATAGCTCGCTGGCTGCACATACTCCAGGCGCACGGTCACCTGCTCACCGGGCGCGATATTGGCAATGCGGTTAGTAAATAAGTTGGCTCGTTGCTGCTCTACCAATGCGGCCTTTTTGCCAGCTACCCGAGCCTCTTGATAGAGCTTCTTGGCTTGCTGACGCTCTCGTACCTTACCAAGCACACGCCGCTCTCCCACTTGCATTTCAAGCTGGCGCACAGCTGCCTCTGGGGGCAAAGGGAAGCTGTAAATCCCCTCTTGCCAGCTATCGGTGCTGTTCTCAAAGCGCTGCTCTAGCTGAACCACCGCGACCATGCCGGCTATTGTCACACTCAGCTTGCTGTGCTGAGTGAGCGCCGCCTGATAGCTGTCACTGCCATCACTGTGCCATTGCATATGACCAGCCCCAATCTCTGCCGCCGGCACCGCTCGGGCTGGGCTGGCAGAGATTACCAGCAGGGCCAAAACCGCCCCGATCAAAGTGGGCAGTGCAGGCAAGACAAACCAATAGGCACCCGCTGGCCTCTGCCAAGTTGTGTTATCCATGTATTCAGCCACTGCTATCATCCCCTTGTTGTTGGTTTATGAGGATTACAGCAGGGCAATCTGGCAACACCATGCAGCGAAAGTGTTAAAGCAGTGATCAATTGTGGCGAATTATGGCAGCCGCTTGAGCTACTCAAAGCTTTCTGAAACTATGTTGTCGCCAGCCAAAGACTGTTATCGGAAAACAAATGTCCCAACATATCGCCATTGTCGAAGATGAAGCCGCGCTAGCCGCGAATTATCGCGATGCTCTTGAACGACAGGGTTTCAGCGTGGCAATTTACGACAACCGTCGCGCCGCTACTCAGGCCTTTGAACAACAATTACCTGATCTGGCCATTATTGATGTGGGCTTGGGCGATGATATTGAGGGAGGTTTTGAACTGTGTCGCGACTTGCGTAGCCGAGCACCAGAGCTGCCCATTGTGTTCCTTACCGCACGCGATTCTGAATTAGACATTATCTCAGGTCTGCGACTTGGCGCAGATGACTACCTGACTAAAGACATCAGCCAAGCCCACATGCTGGCCCGAATCGTGGCACTGCTGCGTCGAGTTAAAGCGCTGCGCGCTCCCGAGGCCAGTGAACATATGATTGAACGGGGCCCGCTGACACTGAACTTGGAGCGCATGACCGCCTTTTGGCAAGGACAGGCCATTGACCTGACGGTCACCGAACTGTGGATAGTGCACGCGCTGGCACGCCACGCAGGGCATGTTAAAAACCGGCAACAGCTAATGGATGCCGCTAATGTCGTGCTCGATGACAACAGTATCACCTCCCATATCAAGCGTATTCGACGCAAATTTCAAGCCGTTGACCCAAACTTTAACGCAGTCGAAACAGCTTACGGCATGGGCTACCGCTGGGCAGGCCACAGCCAGTGAACCTGCGCCGGCAACTGATACTAGTCAGCCTGCTTCTGCTGGCACTGCCTTGGGCTGGCTGTCAGTTTGTGCGTGAAATTGAAAGCACTCTGCGCCAAGGTCAAGCTCAGGCGCTGCAAGCTACCGCCCAAGCAATCGCCGCCAGCTTTGCTGATAAAGCTGACCTGCTCTATCCCTACCCAGAGCGCCTCAATGCAGTGCCTGACCCCAGCCACTCACTTTACGCTCGCGTAGCGCCGGCTCCTATTTTGGTAGATGGCTATGCCGATGGCTGGCCTGAGCAATGGTCAGGCAGATTTGACCACAGCACTGCCGACAACAGCATTGCCTTCAATTACCAAGCGGCAACCCGCAATGAGCAACTTTATTTGCTGCTGCAGGTAGAGGACTCAGAACTGGTCTACGACAACCCCGGCCTGTCTCCTGAGCCCAATGGTGACCGCCTGCTATTGCGCACCTGGCTCGACGGCAAACGCCAAGAATATGTTATTGCCACTGCGGCACCAGGCAGTGTCCGCGCTCGCTACGCCGGCCGCCGTCACCCACAGGCGCAGGCCAGTCGTATTCGGGGTTACTGGCAAGACACCAGCCAAGGCTACACTTTGGAACTGGAGATGCCCCTGGCCATGACTGGCGGCCGCCTCGGCCTGCAAGTGATCAATATCAGCCCCAGCCAATCGGGACAAAGCCTAAGCGCCGGCAATATCAGCACCCTGGATCAAGCCCCGCCGCCCTGGCTGATATTTTCTCCCGAGCCGCTGCGCCGCGCGCTAGAACCTTTTCAGAACGCGGGCCGCAATGTCAGTTTATTTGATACCACTGGCTGGAAAATCGCTGGCTTTAACACTGAGGACGAAGTGCCCAGTCGAATTCAGCAGACAGTGAGCCAAGAGCGTCCATTCTGGCTATTGCGCTTACTCTACCGCCGCATTCTGACCCAGAGCGACTTAAGCATACTGCCACGCGCTGGCGCTGATGGGCGCCTGCAAAGCCCTGAATTAAGCCGCGCCCTAGAAGGGCAACCAGACGTCTACTGGTATCGCGACTCTTCCAATACCCGTCGTACGAGCCTCTCTGCTGCCGCGCCAATCGAGGCCGATGGCAGAGTCATTGGCGCCGTACTCGTACGTCAAAGTAGCGAAGAATACTTATCCCTGACCGATCAAGCCTTCAGCCGCTTACTAGCCTATAGCTTGCTGGCCATCGCCGTGGCCGCACTGGGGCTACTGGCCTACGCGAGCATCTTATCCTGGCGCATCGGTCGCCTGAGTCGCGCCGCGAGCAATGTTGTGCGCAAAGGCAAGATTGTGATGGACGACTTCCCTCACAGCCGCGCCCGGGACGAAGTGGGTGAACTCTCCCGCCGCTACGCCAGCTTACTTGTGGAGCTGCAAAGATATAACGAATACCTGCGAACCTTAAGCCGCAAGCTTTCCCACGAATTGCGTACCCCGCTCGCTGTCATCCAATCGTCTCTGGACAACTTAGAGCATGAGCTAACAAGTGATCAAAGTGCTGTTTATATCGATCGCGCGCGCGGCGGCCTGGGTCGTTTAAATCGCATTCTCACAGCGATGACAGAGGCTAGCCATGTTGAGGACAGCGTGCGCGGCGAAGCTCTCGCAGCACTAGATTTAGTGCCCTTACTGAATGAAGTTTTGCCAGCATACCAAGGAGCCTACCCAGAGCAGCAACTGAGCTTAAAGTTCGAGCCTGAGCAGGCCTGGATACTCGCCTCAGCTGATCTGCTAGTACAGGCACTGGATAAATTGATTGATAACGCCGCTTCATTTTGCCCTGAGGATGGCCATATCATCATCGGACTGAGCGCCAGTGAACAGCACTGGAAGCTCAGCGTCAGTAACGATGGCCCAACACTACCGGCTGCTATGCAGAGGCAACTATTTGAAGCCATGGTGTCAATGCGCACAAGCTCAACTAGCAAGAGCGGCGTGCATCTCGGTTTAGGGCTATATATCGTCAAATTAATTGTCGACTACTTCGGCGGCGAAGTGCGCGCTGACAACCGCAAAGATGAGTCTGGTGTTGTAGTGCAGCTAATGCTGCCAAAAAACGAACCCCCTGCTAACTCAACTAGCCCTCAGCTAATAAAGGCCAGCTGCTTGATCTCGGCCACCTGATCGCGCAGTGCCGCAGCTGCTTCGAACTCCAGGTTTTTAGCGTGCTCCAGCATCTGGTTTTCCAGCTGCTGCAGCTTGCGAGCCAGCGCTGCCGGAGAGAGCTTGAGCAGATCGGTACTATAAGCCAATGATTCCTCTGCCACCTTCTGGCTTTTAGTTTTCGCCCGAGTGGGCATTCGGCGCGCGCCCTCCATAATGTCTTGTACCGACTTCATCACACCTTTAGGCGTAATGCCGTGCTCTAAGTTATACGCTAGTTGCTTTTCTCTTCGGCGAGCAGTTTCCGCCATGGCTCGCTCCATGGAACCAGTCATCTTATCGGCATAGAGTATCGCTCGACCGTTGAGGTTTCGGGCTGCCCGACCAATGGTCTGAATAATCGATCGGTCAGAGCGTAAAAAGCCTTCCTTGTCGGCATCTAAAATAGCCACCAACGAGACCTCGGGCATATCAAGGCCCTCACGCAGCAAGTTAATGCCAACCAGCACATCAAACTCACCCAAGCGCAGGTCGCGGATAATTTCGACCCGCTCTACAGTATCGATATCCGAATGCAGATAGCGCACACGCACATCGTGCTCGGCCAAATACTCAGTCAAATCTTCCGACATGCGCTTGGTTAAAGTGGTCACCAAAACCCGATCACCCTGGCTCACTACCAAGCGGATTTCCTCTAGCAGATCGTCCACCTGAGTGCTTGCCGGACGCACCTCAACCGGTGGATCGACCAAGCCCGTTGGCCGCACCACCTGCTCCACTGTGCGACCAGCATGCTCCAGCTCATAGGGACCTGGTGTTGCCGAGACAAACAATGCCTGCGGAATAAGTCGCTCCCACTCTTCGAAGCGCAAGGGCCGGTTATCCAGCGCTGATGGCAAACGAAAACCATATTCAACCAGCGTTTCCTTACGTGAGCGGTCACCGCGATACATAGCGCCTATTTGAGGAATACTGGCATGTGACTCATCGACAATCACCAGTGCGTTATCCGGCAGATACTCGAACAGTGTTGGCGGCGGCTCACCGGGGCCACGGCCGGACAAATAGCGCGAGTAGTTCTCCACGCCGTTGCAGTAGCCCAGCTCGCGAATCATCTCCATATCGTACTGAGTCCGCTGCGCCAATCGCTGCGCCTCCACCAACTTATCGTTTTCTTTGAGCTGCTTTAGGCGCTGCTCCAGCTCTGCCTCAATCTTAGTGACCGCATTGAGCATCACATTGCGCGGCGTGACATAGTGACTCTTAGGGAAGATGGTTATGCGCGGCACCTTGCTCTCTACCGCGCCAGTCAGCGGGTCGAACAAAGTGATATTGTCGATCTCTTCATCGAACAACTCGATGCGCACCGCCTCCTGCTCAGAATCTGCCGGAAAAATATCGATCACATCACCGCGAACTCGGTAAGTGCCACGCTGAAAGTCGATATCGTTGCGGGTGTATTGCAGCTCCGCCAACTGCCGGAGCACACTGCGTTGATCGATAATTTCGCCACGGGACAGATGCATTACCATCTTAAAGTAGGACTTGGGGTCACCTAGGCCGTAAATAGCCGACACAGTAGCAACCACCAGTACATCTTCACGCTCCATCAAAGCCTTAGTGGCCGAGAGACGCATCTGCTCAATGTGCTCGTTTACCGATGCATCTTTCTCAATAAAGGTATCCGAGGACGGGACATAGGCTTCCGGCTGATAGTAATCGTAATAGGAGACAAAATACTCCACGGCGTTATCGGGGAAGTATTCTTTAAATTCGCCATATAGCTGCGCAGCAAGGGTCTTGTTATGCGCCATCACGATGGTGGGTCGCTGCAGTTGCTCCACCACATGCGCCATAGTGAAAGTTTTACCCGAGCCAGTCACACCCAGCAGGATCTGCGAGGCGAGGCCCGCATTAACGCCCTCCACCAGCTGAGTAATAGCCTTGGGCTGGTCCCCAGCGGGCGAGTATGAAGAGTGCACTTTAAAGGCTTTGGACATAAGCCGATCGGCCCCACAAGCAAAAAATTGACCTTAATTATCTTCTACATAGGGATAAATTGCAGCCGCAGAGGCTTATTTCAAAGAAAGTGAGATAAAAGATGCAAAGGGTGTTGACCAAGTGCCTGTCCATCATTAATATACGCGCCCACTGGTTAACGCCATTCCGCCTTAGCTCAGTTGGTAGAGCAATTGACTGTTAATCAATGGGTCGCTGGTTCGAGCCCAGCAGGCGGAGCCAAATATAGAAAGGGGTAGCAGCAATGCTACCCATTTTTTATTTCTCCAAATTCCCCCTCCCCCTTCGTCCTAAAAAGTACAGAAACACCCTGTCTTGCTTCACAGCCCAAATTTGAAGAAAGAGAGCACATAGCAAAGCTTCGTGTTTGGTCTACAGTTAGTTCGAGACCAGCACTGGAAGAGCAGGTCGGAACAGCCCCCTCGAGGATCAAGGAAGATCATCAAGGACATGAGCTTATTTCGCGCACAAGCAGTTGCAGAAGCAGCCAAGCCCGGCTCTGGGGAGGCTTTGTTAAGCCCCAAGCTATCTCACAGCGCGGCTTGTGCAGCACTGTTTGTTTGGCTTGCGGCCTGCGCTTATCTGCTTTCATCTACTAACTACGCTCGTAAAGAGACCGTGACCGGATGGCTAGAACCCATCGGCGGAGTAATCCGAGTTTATGCCACAAGAGAGGGCAAGCTTACTAAGCTATTCGTCAGCGAAGGTGAACTCGTCGAAGCTGGACAAGCGCTCCTGCTTATCAATGGGGACCGCATTCTCTCTAGCGGTGAACATTTAGAAACACTCCTTCTTGAGGAGTACGAAGCACAAAAAGACGTACTGACCCGCAGGCTAGGTCGCAGTCGTAAAATTGCTCTAGAGCGTCAAAACAAACTCAATCAAGAGTCTCAGGCTATACGCGACTCTCTCGGCCGACTGAGAGAGCAAGAAAGCACTATTTCGCAACAGCAAGCCATAGTTGATATACAAATACAGCGTCATGACAAGCTTGCCCAAGCAGGACATGTCGCCAGCACAAAACTAGAAGTGCTTAAGGAGCGTGCTCTCAACTTGAAGCTGCAAGATCTTTCGCTAGCTCAAAAACGCGAAGAACAACTATTAAAACTACAAAGTAATGCAGTAGAGAAAAAGTTACTTGCCGAGGAAAGCCAAGACGGACTCGATGCAATCAGCTACTCACTGAGTGAAATATCCCAAAAGATTGCCGAGCTGCACGGGCATCAAGCCTATGTATTAAAAGCAAGTAGAGCGGGCCGCGTCTCCAATATTCAAATCAGTGAAGGTCAGCAGGCACTCAAAAACATGCCGCTGATGACATTGACGCCTGAAAATGAACAACTGCAGGTCCAACTCATAGTGCCCGTGGCAGCCTCGGGCTTTATTAGCCAAGGTCAGAAGCTTTCCTTCCGCTTTGATGCCTTCCCCTACCAAAAATTTGGCACTTATGAAGGAAAGATTGAAAGTATATCTGCAGCGGTACTTCTGCCTTCGGAAATTCATCACCCTAAAACTGCGATTTCAGCACCTGCTTACAAGGTCTACGCCAGCCTCGCTTCGAATAGTGTTTCCGCTTATGGAAAGTTAGTACCACTGCGGCCAGGTATGACCCTTGCTGCTGATATTACGCTCGAGCAGCGCTCAGTTTTTGAATGGTTATTAGAACCCCTACTCAGCTTAAGAGGGCGACTCTGATGGCCACAGCAAGCGTGGCAAAAGTGACTTGGGAACAAGGCGAGAAGCGCCTTCGAGGGCGCCTACCGGTTTTGCTGCAAAGCGAAGTGGCCGAATGCGGGCTCACTTGCCTAGCTATGATCGCAAGCTACCATGGCTATATAACAGACAACCATCAGATGCGCCGTTGTTTTTCTATATCAAACCAAGGCGTAACACTCAAAAGTCTGATAAATATTGCCGCGGCCTTAAAGCTAGATAGCAGAGCAGTTCGGCTTGAAGTAGAGGCTTTAAAGCACCTTGCAACGCCCTGTATCTTGCACTGGGATATGAATCACTTTGTGGTGCTTAAATCAGTGGGCAGGAAGACTATTATTGTTCATGATCCAGCCACAGGACGACGCAGCTATAGTGTTCAAGACCTCGCTAAGCACTTCACCGGCGTAGCACTTGAGCTGTGGCCTGCTGCAGATTTCAAGCCGGCCAAGAAAACACAAAAACTCCCTCTAAGAAGCTTCTGGCAAGGACTACCAGGTATCGCTAAGTCCTTTGCACAAATTCTATTTTGCTCCATTGTGCTGCAATTATTTTTACTCTTGTCTCCGCTGTATATGCAGATTGTGGTTGATGACGTAGTACTGCGTGAAGACTGGAATTTACTACTAGTTGTCGCACTCGCCTTTGCTCTACTTCTACTGATTGAGATGGCTGTATCGCTATTAAGGCAGCTGATTCTGATTCGTCTAGCCAGTCGTATGAATCTAAACCTGGCGACAGCTTTATTCCACCACCTACTTCGCCTACCTTTAGAGTTCTTTGACAAGCGTCATATTGGCGATCTTGTCTCTCGCTTTGGCTCTTTAGACGCTGTAAGACAAACTCTTAGCACCGGTCTAGTAGGCGCTATAGTTGATGGCGTTCTCGCCATATCAACTTTGGCTGCTATGTATTGGTACAACGCACAGCTTGCAAGCCTCACCCTAGCAAGCTTAGTTCTTTATATTGTTTTTCGGACTGTGCTTTACCGCCCTCTACGACTGCTCTCAGAAGAGAGTCTTGTCGCAAAAGCACATAAAGACAGCAGCTTTATCGAATCCGCTAGAGCAATCCAAACTATCAAACTATTCGGCGGTGAACGTGTTCGCCATAACCATTGGCAAAAGCGCCTGGTCGATTGCATCAACGTAGATATCGACATCGCTAAACTGCAAATTATCTATGAGCTAGGAAACCGCTTCTTACTCAGTGGCGGAAATATTTTAATAGTTTACTTTGCCGCCAGCTCAGTGATTAAGGGCAGTATTACTCTTGGTATGCTCTTTGCGTTTATGAGCTTTAAGCGCCACTTTATTTCCGCCATGGACACCTTTGTCGATCAATGTATTGAGCTCAAGATGATCAGCCTACACCTTGAGCGGCTAGCAGATATAGCCTTTGTAAAACAGGAAAGCCATTACGCTGATCAAGGCGACAAAGTGGAACTCTTAGAAGCTCAGGGAAAGCTAGAAGTTAAAGACCTAACATTTCGCTATGACAATACGACTAAAGCGCTATTTGACGGTCTTTCATTTTCTCTACAAGCCGGCCAAACACTAGCAATCACCGGCCCTAGTGGAGCAGGTAAAACCACGCTCATGAAGTGTCTCATGGGTATCTTAAGCCCAGCAAGTGGTGAAATACTGATTGATAACAAATCGCTAAATAGCCTCAGTAACTTCCGAGACATTAGCGCATCAGTGATGCAAGACATCGCGCTGTTACCTGGTTCAATAGCAGAAAACATCGCATGTTTTGACGAGCAGCCCAGCCTAGAAAGGATCATTGAGTGCAGTAAGCTATGCTATATCCACGATGAGATCATTGCCTTACCCATGCAGTACAACACGATGATAGGTCAATCCCAAACACCGCTTAGTAGCGGTCAGCAACAGCGCATTGCTCTTGCTAGAGCACTCTATAAACGGCCCACTATTTTATTTCTCGATGAGGCCACCAACAATCTAGACAGCGCGTTGGCTACTAAAATTGAACAAACACTGAAAACCATGCGAATCAGCAAAGTGGTCATCTCTCATCAATCCAAGTTGATTGAGACGGCTGATGTAGTAGTGGAAGTCGGTTAATGCAAAAAGTAGAACTTCTAAAGCAATCTACAGGGTTTAAGGAAAGCCATCATAAGGTGGCTTCAACGCAAGGAGAGCGCACTATGAAGACTATAACTGAAGTAAATCAGAAGAACAGCTTGGACTGCTATGTGCTTAATGAGCAAGAGCTACTGGAGGTATCGGGTGGAAATCTGGCAATGAATGTAGCGGGAAGCTGGGCAGGAACGGTGGCGGGTTTTGCTACCGGCGTGATCATTGGCGGAGCACGTGGTGCTATTTTTGGCGGCCTAGCGGGATTTGTAGTTAGCGGAGCTATTAGTGGCGGATACTATTTAGCGTCGAATAATTACAACCACCATTGATCGATCAACAAGGCTGGCTTTAATTATTAAAGTCAGCCTTATTTTCTCGGCAATGCGATATCTGGTATATCTCGACTGGCATACTTAGCATTTTTGATCTACATATCTGATAGACGGGATATAAAGGAGCAGTCAGCGTGACTAAAAATCAAAAAATATTTTGGCTTTCTTTTAATACCTCTTTCCCTATAGGCTTCGCTTTCACTACATTAGCTTTACAGGATGGCCGATTTGAAATACCTAATGACCTAATTCCTGTTGTTGTATTCAGTCTGATCTTTGCGATAGTCAGTTTTTACCTGGTAAAACGTTACCCCAATCAAGTAGAGCGATTATTTAAATAGCTTAAAAGAAAGGGCAGAATAATGAAAAAACGCTACTTAATAATTTTATCCGCAGCACTAATCGCTTTAATCCCTTCTGTTTGGCTCTGTTTAAGCACTAAGCCCATAACGCTTAATTCAGTGTTTTTAGTGTCTTTCTTAGGGACTTTAGTACTCTACTGTGCCGCCATGCTCTATGGCTATTCGCAGCCACAACTTGAGCATAAAAGAAATAGCACTCTTTATATCGCATATAATCACTGGTCGAGCATTTTACCTATAGGCCTCTCTGCATACTTCCTTAGTCTGCTAATTATGGCCTTTATCAATCAAAACACAGCGATTTGGCCCCCTACTATCGCATGGTTTGCTAGTCTATTTATAACCTTTTCTTGTGGCCGATCACTACTTCATCACCGGAGCCGTTAAGCACATAGTACAAGGTTATTATTTTTAAACATTACTGCGGAGCTTTATCAATAAACATTTATTCATGGTGCAATTCAATCGCTGAGTACTTTTTCTCACGCTTAGCACTTAATGCAGAAGCCTAATTCGCAGAGCCTGCGAATCCCATCAGGAAGGTGGGCTTACTAAGTAAAAAAGGGACTTTATTATGAACACTATGACTTCAAAGCAGCGTGACTTAACAATCCGCCAAGTTAGCGAGGACGAGATTGATAAAGTTAGTGGCGGTATTGCACCTGCAATAGGATTTGCAATTAGCTTGGCTACTCATATCGGTCTTGGTGGCGTCAGAACCGCATTCTTTAGGCATGCTTTATCGGGCTTGAGCTTGGGCTCCTCGGCTTATTCTCTAGGTACCGCCTACGGGGGATCCTATTCAAGAGGAGACAACCCAAATATTGATAACCATTAATTAATCAGTGGTACTTACCAACTGACCCAACTAGGTGAGTACCACTTCCTGACTTTTAAATTAGCTTTACCCTAAATATAGGTATGAAAATGACTAATTATGCTATTTCTGCCTGGTACATCGTATGCATTATTTGCGGCCTGTATTTCGCTAAAATGCAGGGGGTTAACAACATAGCCCTTCTTAAAGCCGCTATTACCTGCTCATTTCTTGTAATACTTATATTCTTAGGCCGAATAATATTTACGAAAACCACATCTAAAAAGAAAAGTACTGAGTAGTTACGAAGCGCTTACTATCTTTCACAAATTTGCAGCCTACGATGAACAATTACAAAGTTTCTCTCATCTATGCATTAGGGATTTTAGGAGGTCTATTCTTTGCATGGCAGTCTGGTGCCAACTCCCAAGCTTTATATAAAGCAGGCCTATTTGGCATTTTTCTTGTCATCATAATCTTTGCAATCAGACTGCTACTCACTAATCTCCCAGCACACAAAAACAGAGAGTAGATCTCACTGCTCTGAGGTGGGGCCTCATTTAACTCAGTCCCACCCTAGCGGCGATGATGAATAGTATCATCCTGTGTCTGCCTTATCTTGATGAGCCAGTCTGTTGGCAAGCATCTGTTTAACTACTGCTCATAATAGAGCACAACCTTCATCCTGATCGCTTGCCTCATTGCATTAATTACACTAATTTAGGCGCCACTAAAGACACAGGTATTACTTATGGCCAATAACTTTACTGCAGCTAGCTTTTTTCTACGCTGGGTCTTTGCCGCTGTACTGGTAATCAGCACCTATAACCCTAGCGATTACTCCTATATCAGCTGGGTCCTATCCGAAAGAAGCTTTACCCCCCTCATTGCAATACTAGGACTCATACTGCTTACCGGTTGGATCATATACGTCCGGGCCACTTTTATGTCGATGGGCTGGCTAGGTGTTATATTAGGCAGCGCTTTATTCGCCTGCATTATCTGGTTGTTTGTTGATTTGGGCTGGATGACACTTGAGTCAACCGGCGCCCTAAGCTGGCTTGCACTTATACTCACATCATTAATCCTCGCCACTGGCATGTCCTGGTCACATGTACGCAAGCGCCTGACAGGTCAGATTGACGTAGATGATGTGGAAGACTAGTCCTTAAACAGACTTATCTGCATCAGCTAAGACATACACACCCCCACAATATGATTCCCTCTGCAGCCCCACATTCAGGGCTGCAGGGCCGGCTCAGATTGTCACAAATTGCTTAGAAGCCACTGAAGCAACAGGCTACACTAAAAGCAAAAAGCACTCGGGACTTATAACAATGAAGCGTATTTTTAGTTTAGCCCTGCAGGGCTTAGCCGCTGTACTACCAGTAGCATTAACTGTTTATCTGGTTTACTGGTTATTGCTGAAAATGGAAAGCATTGCCGGCTCTGTCATTAGGCTAGTCATAGCTGACGAATATTATTTTCAAGGCCTTGGAGTGATATCCGGCTTTTTGCTACTCGTGGCCATTGGTATTTTGGTCAAAGCCTATGTCGTCCGCTACATCATACGCGCTGGCGAATCACTACTGGCCCGCATTCCTTTAATTAAGTCTGTTTTTGGTGCTATTAAAGATTTTATGCGGGTATTCAGCCTCGGTGATAACCGAGAGGCGGAGTCTGTGGTGTTGGTAGAAATTCAGGAAAATGCCCACTTACTGGGCTTTATAACTGGTCGTAAAATAGCCGGTGAACTGTTTCCTGAGTCTGAGCAAGAAATGCTTGGTGTCTATTTACCAATGAGTTATCAAGTTGGCGGTTATACACTATACGTAGAATCTAGCCGACTTAAGCGCCTAGATATCAGCGTTGAAGAAGCCATGCGTATCGCCCTCACCGGCGGCATACAAAAAACTTAACCCTCATCGACGCCCAGCCCCTAAGCTTTTGTTAAGCAGAGGAGCTGGGTGGCAAGCACCTTAGGCGGCGTAAAAGCTCGCCAGAGCATCGATAAACTCTGGCAGCATATCTGCAGGTAGATCATTAATACCGGCAGCAGCTTTGCGGCCTCCACCTGTTGGAAAGCGCATAACCAGCTCATCGGCTCCGGTTTTGTTATTGAGCGGAGCGCGGACGCTCACCAAGTAACAACCGTTCGCTTTTGGCGTGAGCACGGCATGGGCACGAGCTGGGTCGCTATTGGCTAGGTCGTTACTATAAACACCACTCACTCGTCGCGCCCAAGGTTCATCAGGCAAAATGAATACCGCTGCTGCCGCATCTTTGTACTCTGGTAATAAGGATTCTGCAGCGGCCATATCTTCGCGGTAACCGGTCTCAAGTTTCTCGAAGTACTGCCGACCATCCTGCATAAATGCAAAAGGATCGGCATAGGCGCTAATCACACGGTAAAGCTCATCGGGATTAAAATGAAGATCCTCCAGCTGCGAGCCATAGCCATTGTAATTAATATAAATGCCTAGGTTTTCCAGTTGCTGCAGTTGCTCCTCATTGAGCGACAATGGCTTGGCAATGCGCCTCGCACTGTCCTTGAGGTTATCCCCGAAAGTACCAACCACTGCCCAGCCCAGATAGGCTCCCTGCAGATGATTGTTAATCAATAAACTAGTGCAGACATCAGGTGCAGTATTGATCAGTGCTTCCAAATTAGCATGCTGCGGAATATCCCCTGCGAAATGATGATCGCAATAAAACACTTCAGCTCCAGCTTCTAGCACTCGCTGCAGCCCACTGCTGTTTTTATCCATCGACACATCAAGCACCGTTACCAGTGAGTCGGGGCCAGCCTCAACTCGATCTAGCAACTTAATATCACGTTTTACGCCAGTGACTAAGGTAGCCTCTCTCGGGCTAGCATTACGTAGTTGAACTAAGGCACACAGACCATCTGCGTCGCCATTAAATACGTCGAAATGTTTCATTATTAGACAACCTAAATATAGACGGAGAACAAGAAGCTACAGCGAGTGGCTACAGCTTAAGACTTATCAGGGAACAGTTCCTGCACGTTGGACGCTGGTGCAGTTGCTGGAATCACTTTAGCGATGCTTTTTTTACGGGCCACTTTACCCTGTTTGCGCCAAAGATAATCATGCCGTGCCTCATGGCCACCAAAGCCACTAACCGCAGCGTTCAATACGGAAGTAATACCATCGCAATCCATCACATCGCAATAGCGCATCAATTCGACCAAGTGGCGTTGCATTTGGCTGTAGGGCAAGCATTCTTCTTCGGCGCGCATAATCATAGGGTGCCCAGTTCCGGTCACGCTACTGCCTAACAACAACTCTTCGTGCAACTTTTCACCGGGGCGCAAGCCAATAAATTCAATATCAATATGATCTGCCAAACGGGCATCCAGTTGCATTTCATAGCCACTGAGACGGATCATACGACGCGCCAAATCAATGATCCTTACTGGCTCGCCCATATCCAAGACAAAAACATCACCGCCAGTGCCCATCGCCCCCGCTTGCAGCACTAATTGCGCCGCTTCTTGGATGCTCATAAAGTAACGGGATACTTCAGGGTGCGTCACGGTCACAGGGCCGCCAGCCTCTATCTGCTCACGGAACAAGGGCACCACTGAACCGGAGGAACCCAAGACATTGCCAAAGCGTACCATGCAAAAACGCGTTTTAGTATTACGCTGCGCTAAGCCCTGCAGAAGCATCTCAGCAAAGCGTTTAGAGGCACCCATAATATTAGTCGGGCGCACGGCTTTATCGGTTGAGACCAAGACAAAGGTTTCCACACCTGATTTGCGAGCCGCCTCCGCAGCATACCAAGTGCCAAAAACATTGTTGGCAACGCCCTCGGCAATGTTGTACTCCACCATGGGTACATGCTTGTAGGCCGCTGCGTGGTAAACGGTTTGCACATCAAAAGTGCGGTAAATTGTTTCTAAGCGTCGCTGATCCTGTACCGAGCCCAGCAGAACAATCATTTCTACATCGAGATTATTCTCCTGCATCATCTGATTGAGCTCGCGCTGGATTTGGTACAGCGCGTACTCTGAATTATCCAGCAGCAGGAGCTCGCTTGGGCCAGACATCAGTATCTGCCGACACAACTCGGAACCAATAGAGCCGCCCGCCCCGGTCACCATCACCACCTTGTTGGTGATGCAGCGATCAATGAGCTCAGGATAGGGTGGCACCGGATCACGACCTAGCAAATCATCGAGGTCGATATCCTGAATTTGGTTGACACTGGCTCGACCTGCCACTAATTCATTGATCTTGGGTACCGTGCGCACGTGCACTGGCAGGCCAACCAAGGAGTCAATAATCTCCCGCCGACGCTCCTGCGAGGCCGAGGGAATAGCCAGCAAAACTTGGGTGATGTTGTGCTCGTCAATGAGCTGAGCGATATCTTCTGGGCGTGCCACTTGCAGGCCGTTAATAACCGAACGCTGTAGGCAAGTGTCATCATCGACAAATACTACAGCGCGGTACTGATCACCGTGATGCAGTGCGGTCAGCAACTGTCGTCCTGACTCGCCGGCACCGTAGATAATGACGTTCTTTGACATCGAGCGCAGCTTGGCCTGGTAATAAGCTCGGACGGTCAAGCGCGTTCCGCCAATTAACAAAAGCGCTAAACACCAATAGAAAAACGGCATAGAACGCGGGGTATCGGCGCGCGTAAAAAACACACTAGCGCCAAGGATAAGCGTGGAATAACTCACTGCCGTAATGACCGCCCAAATGGCCTGCTGCCCCATAAAGCGAATCACAGCCCGGTAAAGGCCTAGGCGCAAGAAGACTACGGCACTGGCGAGAATGGTAAATACGGCACAAAAGATTTCTACCGCACCGATAGTAAAGTCGGTACGGCCAAAGGGGAATGCCACTGCCGCCCAAATAGCGACAGCCACAAAGACCATATCGAGGAGCAGCAAAAAAGTCTGCTTCATGTTGCGAGGAAGCTCGATCAGTTTCTCCAGGGCGTCACGCAAGCTTCCGAGCACTCCGGATGCAGCTTGCAGCACGTAGTTTACGAGCCTATGGCGCAAACTTCCTCCCCACACTAAATATGATTTTTCAGTCTCGGTAGAACAAATCTCGCGCCCAGACCCATGCACCGCATATTACGGCAAATGACGCATTTTCGCCATGCAAAGCAACAAGGGAAAATATGCCAAAATTACATGGAATAATTGGTACTGCTGATACGTCTGAGCAGCCAGTGCCATCGGAAACAACCAAAATGCCAGCACTGCCAGCAGAGCCATATCTACCCTCCAGTGCGAGCCCCAGCGACGGCTTAAGCGCTGGTAAAGGTGCTCTCGGTGTGCCTCGGTCACCTTTTCACCTCTGAGTAAGCGGCTCAACAAGGTCCAAGTGGCATCCGTAATAAAAGCCGCCAGTAGAATTAACCAGCAGGCAGCCGGCAGAGCCCCCGAAACCTCTCCAAACAAGGCCAAAGCCCCCAGCAGAAAGCCCAAGGGCACACTGCCAGCATCCCCCATAAACAATTTTGCCGGCGGCAAATTCCAAGCCAAAAAACCCAGCAAACTAAAGCCCAAAAGAAAGCAAAATAAGGCGTAGTCAAAGGCCCCCTGATAAACGACAGCGAGCAAGCCCGCCGTACAACTGGCAATAAAACCCTGAATAGCGGCAATACCATCAATACCGTCCATAAAGTTATACAGGTTCAGAAGCCACAACAACGCCAGAGCAATGGGCAGCACTAGCCAGGTTCCGCTTGAGACGGAAGACAGAAACAGCCAGCTCAGCAACAGGCAGCAGAGAGAGTAAATTGAGAACCTGAGAGGCACCGAAAGCTGCACGGCATCATCAACTACTCCCAGAGCCATCAAGCTCAAGCCTAAAGCCAACATCCAAAGGTACGCTGCTTGCCAGGACACAAAGCATAGCGCCGCTAGACCCACCATAAGAGCAAAACTGAGCAAGGTCGGCGCACCGCCACCGTGGGGGGTCGGCCTCGAGTGGGAACTACGTTGGTTGGGATGATCCAGAAACTGCCAGCGGCGGGCCAATTGCAGATAGACGCCACAAAGTAATACAGACAGCACAAATGCTATAGCTAAGAGAAAAAACCAGCTCATAGGGATTGCACAATCTCTTCAGCGACATCAGCAAAGCGTTGCTGCGGACGCCAAGCCAAGCTTTGCTGTATAGCACTGCTGTCATAAAGCTCTGTGCCAAAGAGCTTTTGATAAGCGCCTTCTACAGGCTGTCTGCGCAGCAGATCAAGCACTGTACAGGCCAGCTTCCAACAAGGCTTTGGCAGCCATGCCAAACCTGGCCCACGGCCCAAGGCAGCCCTCATGGCATCATAGATATCGCATGCGCTGTAGTTCACACCGTCACTGACAATCCACAGCTGCTGCCCTTCCTGGGGCTGCTCTAGCAGGGTAAGTATTAGCTTGACTAGATCATCTCGGCCAATCATCGAACGCGCGCCCCCGCTTGGCGGTCGCGGCAGCCCCCAGCGGGCCGCTAGTGCCAATAGGCGCAAATTACCTTTGGCTGAAGGCCCATAGACCAAACTTGGCCGCAGTATCACCAGCCCCATATCGCCTTTCGCACACAGCGCCTTGAGCTCTTGTTCTGCGCGATACTTCGAGCTTCCGTAAGCATCCACCGTGGCACTGAGCATGCTTTCACTTCGGGCGGTCTTAACTTTCGCGGGCCCCATGGCTTTGACACTACTAAGATAAATAAATTGTTTTACGCCCGCGGCTAATGCAGCCTCAGCAAGCAGCTTTGAAGATTGAACATTGAGCTGTTCATAAGCCTGTGCGGCTGCGTTTTGATGAGCAATACCAGCCAAGTGACAGACACTAGTAACACCCTGCAAATGTTTTGCCAGGGCCACCGAGTCACTGAGGTTTACCGCATGGCTGGGACTGCCATCAGGCAGCGGCGCCCCCTGTTTGCTCAATGCGACAAATGACAAGCCCTGAGCATGCAAGGCTTCGCACAATGCTGCACCAATAAATCCCGTGGCGCCTGTAACCAACACCTTCACTGTGCCCTCACCTGCTCAAGCCCTTAGTCCATGGTCAATGCAGCCCTCTTCCAACATATGCGGTATTCACCAAGCAAATAAAAAGGGGCCGAAGCCCCCATGATACGGATGCGCGAGTGCTATTCCAGTGTTATTCGAGCGCGGTTTTTATCCAGAGTCGCTGGACCGATGCCCTTGACATCAGCGAGCTCCTCAATAGTCTTAAACGGACCATAGGTTTCTCTATAGCGAATAATATCCTCAGCGCGGGTCAAGCCAACGCCCTGCAGCGCACTAGCCAAACTCGCAGCATCGGCTTGGTTAATGTTAACCGCAGTGGGCTCTGCTGCCTGCAGCTCTGCTTGTGCTAAGTCCTGCGCCTGCGCCGCTTGAGTCAGCACTAGAGGCGCAGTAAGTACCAAGGCCAGAGCCAAAAAAGTTGCTTTTATCGCCTCCCGCGCTGACGCTAGCGATAGCGCGGATTTAAAGTGGGTTGAGCTCAGATTCGAAACGAAAGTTGGTAGTGTCATGATGTAATCTCCATTGACAAGGCTGCTTCCATGCAGACATCCGTATCAATGAAGAGCTTAGCACTGCCACTAACTATTGGAGGGACTGCGCTCGAATATGATCTTACGCAATTTCAGCCTGCACCTGCTTCAGTGCCTTTAGTGGTTCAGCTGCCGCAGTAACCGAGCGGCCAATCACTAAATAATCGGACCCTTTGGCCAAGGCCTCAGCCGGTGTGACGACTCGTCGCTGATCACCGGCGCTATCACCCGCGAGGCGAATCCCTGGGGTAACCAAACAAAAGCCCTCTCGCCTTTCGGCGCGCAGCTGCGGCGCCTCCAAGGCCGAGCACACCACCCCATCCATGCCACTGTCATCCGCCAGGGCGGCTAAACGCTGCACACGCTGGGCCGGACTCTCGCTATAACCTAACTCTTGCAAGTCAGCCTCAGACATACTGGTCAACACCGTTACCGCAATCAGCAAAGGCGGCTGGGAGTAAGACTGCAGCACATCGGCAGCGGCTTCCATCATTCGCCGCCCCCCGCTGGCATGCACATTGACCATCCATACGCCCAAGTCAGCCGCTGCGCGCACAGCGCCCGCCACTGTGTTGGGAATATCGTGAAACTTTAAGTCCAAAAATATTTCGTAGCCCATGCCCTGCAGCTTCTCAACAAGCTGGGGACCGCTGCGGGTAAATAGTTCTTTACCCACCTTCAGGCGGCATAGCTCGGGTGAAAGTTGCTCGGCTAATGCCAATGCTGCTGCCTCACTTGCATAATCCAGCGCAATTAAAACGGGAGATGTCATAGAATATCCTCTCGGGATGGGGTCACAGCGGATCAGTCTGCCCGCGCGCCACGAATTGCTTTAATAGTGCCCCAGCATTTGCAACCTGGGCAGTACCAATGCAGCTGACGACCAGAAAAGCCACACTTACCACAGCGGTATGCAGGGCGCTCTTCAATTAAGCGATCGATTACGACCTGCAGTAGCGCTAAGTCATCGCGCACTTTGCCCTGGGCATCGTCAATCTGTAAGTGAATTAAACGAGCCAGACCGCGCAGGGATGGCTGCTGCGTCAACTGCTCAGTCAAAAAACCCGCCGCGGCGTCACTACCGTCAGCGGCGCGTAAATCTTCTGCTACCGCCATCATCAAGGGCACCGATGGGTGCTCCTCAAGGCACTCATCTAGATAGCTACGAAAGGCGGCCAGATCATCCACTGCTGCATAACTACTGCGCAGAGTCGCAATGGTCTCAGGAATATAATCGGGGTCCTGCTGCTTGACTCGGCGCAGCGCCTTAATCGCTTGTTTCGAGTTGCCAGCGGCCTGCTCAAGCTCGCCTTGCATAATGGAGGCCCGCACGCAGTGCTTATCATGGTTCAGCGCCTGTTGCAGCAATTTGGCTGCCTCGAGCAACTCACCAGCGGCTTGTTTATCGCTGGCCAGCTCACAGTAGTAATGTGCCAATACAAGGCTTACCGGCTGTCCTTGGGCACTATCCTGCGCCACGACTGTAGAGCTGCCCAACAAGGACTTGCGCGGCAATAATTGCTTAGCTAGCGCAATAGCCTCAGACCATTCTCGCTGGCTTTGATATATCTCCAGCAAATAACGTTGGCTGGGACGTCGCTGCTCCGCTGACTCTTTGATTAGATCCAGCAGCAGGCGCTCAGCGCGGTCAAGCAAGCCAGCACTGATATAGTCCCGCGCTAGCTCCAGGTGCGCCTGATGCACCTGAGCTTGAGGTAGGCTAGGCCTGGCCAGTAGGTTTTGATGAATACGTATGGCGCGATCGACTTCACCGCGTTTACGCAGCAAGTTACCCAGGGCAATATGCGTTTCTAGCGTTTCACTATTGACCTCAAGGGCGTCAATAAAAGCATCCACCGCACCATCGGGACGGCCATCGAGTAGATAGTTTAAGCCTCGATAATACTGGCTGGGCAAATCTCGTTTGACGCTAGTGCGAGCCTTGGCGCTGCTGCTTCCTAGATACCAACCCAAGCCCGTCGCCACAAATAGCAGGGCAAAGATCAGTAAATCATTCACCGTCTTTTAGCCCTGCAGTGCGCAGGCGATCTATCTCGTGATTAGCTTTTTGTAGTTGACGTTTACTACTAGCACCGGCGGCGCGCAATCGCAAAATGACAGCACTAGAAGCCAACATGCCCGCTATACCGCCGATGGTAAAGGCAGATAAGATCCACAACGCAAGGCTGCGAGGTGTAAAGGTGTAAACCAGCAGATCCAGCGGCACCGGCTCTTTATTCTGTACCGCAAATAGTACACCTGCGGCCAGCATCGCAAGCAGTAATAGAAGGGTAATCAGTTTGAGAAGTAGTCTCATAAATAGGCGTCCAGAATGAAAAAGCGGTATGACCATGAATGATCATACCGCCAAGTGTCATTGCAACAAACTCAAAGACCCGCTTGCAAGCCAAGGTTGACGCGCTCGCGCAACTCTTTGCCTGGCTTGAAGTGTGGTACATATTTACCGCTGAGCTCAACGGTATCACCGGTTTTCGGGTTGCGGCCACGGCGCGGTTCCCGGTAGTGCAGAGAAAAACTGCCAAAACCTCGGATCTCGATTCGCTCGCCGACCGACAAAGTTTGAGACATGTGCTCAAGAATAGTTTTCACAGCCAGCTCGACATCTTTTGAAGATAACTGAGCCTGCTTTGCCGCAATAGTCTCTATCAATTCGCTTTTGGTCATCGTGCCCCCATTAACAGTGGATTCTTATGGGCTGAGGCATAAGTGATGAGTATTTTGAACGCCTGAAGCACTTTGCGCAAGTTGTTATTTTATAACGAAAAAAGGGCCCCGAAGGACCCTTTTATACGAGTGGCGCCTGAGCTAGCTCAGCGCCATTGATCGCAGGCTTAGGACTTTTCGTTCATCTGCGCCTTGATCAGGTCACCGATAGTACCTGGTGATGCAACTTCGTCCTGAACTTTCAGCGACTTAACTGCTTCCTGCTCATCATCGTAGTCCTTGGCTTTGATAGACAGAGCCAAAGCGCGGTTCTTACGATCCACTGAGATGATTTTCGCTTCTACGCTGTCGCCAACTTTAAATTGGCTGCGAGCATCTTCAACGCGCTCACGGGCGATGTCAGAAGCTTTCAGAATGCCTTCAACTTCGTCCGCCAGCTTAACGGTAACTGCCTTAGCTTCAACTTCAACAACTTCGCCAGTTACGATTGAGCCGCGATCATTCTCGGCCACGTAGTCAGAGAAGGCGTCGCCCTCAAGCTGCTTGATGCCCAGAGAGATACGCTCGCGCTCTGGATCGATAGACAAAATAACTGTCTCGATCTCGTCGCCTTTCTTGTAGTTGCGAACAGCTTCTTCGCCAGCTTCGTTCCAGCTGATGTCCGACAGGTGTACCAAGCCATCGATGTTGCCTTCTAGACCGATAAAGATACCGAAGTCTGTGATCGACTTGATGCTGCCAGAAATCTTGTCGCCTTTGGCGTACTGAGCGGCAAAAGCGTCCCAAGGGTTTTGCTGACACTGCTTGATACCCAGAGAGATACGACGACGCTCTTCGTCGATATCCAGTACCATCACCTCTACCTCGTCGCCCAGCTGGACAATCTTGGAGGGGTGTACGTTCTTGTTGGTCCAATCCATTTCGGAGACGTGCACCAGACCTTCCACACCCTCTTCCAGCTCGGCAAAGCAACCGTAGTCGGTGAGGTTGGTAACACGCGCCTGAACGCGGCTGCCTTCGGGGTAGCGGTTGGTGATTTCGACCCAAGGATCTTCACCCAGCTGCTTGAGACCCAGTGATACACGGTTGCGCTCGCGATCAAACTTCAGAACCTTAACGTCGATTTCTTGGCCGACTTCAACGATTTCAGAAGGATGCTTGATGCGCTTCCAAGCCATGTCGGTAATGTGCAGGAGGCCGTCTACGCCACCCAGATCAACGAAAGCACCGTAATCGGTCAGGTTCTTCACAATACCCTTGATGGTCATGCCTTCCTGCAGAGATTCCAGCAGTGCGTCACGCTCGACGCTGTTGGCAGCTTCCATCACCGCGCGGCGAGATACCACGACGTTGTTGCGCTTCTGGTCCAGCTTGATCACTTTAAACTCAAGCTCTTTGCCTTCTAGGTGAACGGTTTCGCGCACAGGGCGAACGTCTACCAGAGAACCAGGCAAGAACGCACGGATTGTGTTGATATCGACAGTGAAGCCACCTTTGACCTTACCGTTGATAACACCAGTAACCACTTCATCCGCCTCATGAGCCGCTTCGAGGTCTTTCCAGGCCTCTGCGCGCTTAGCTTTTTCACGAGACAGTTTAGTTTCACCGAAACCGTCTTCGACGGATTCCAGTGCAACCTGTACTTCATCACCAATGCTCAGGTGGCACTCACCTGCTGCATCGTTGAACTGGGCACGAGGAATCACGCCTTCGGACTTCAAGCCCGCATGGACGGTGACCCACTCGTTATCTATGTCGATCACCACGCCGGTTACAATCGAACCGGGCTCCATGTCGACAGTTTTCAGACTTTCTTCAAAGAGTTCAGCGAAGGATTCGCTCATTACACATTACCTGTAAATTGTGATTACGGTGACTAAGCACCTAACCGCGCCTCCAGCAGACCCGGGTCATTTGAAAATATCTGCAAACAAGCCACTTCTGGACCGGTCTTGCTTACAGCTTTTAGCAATACAGAAGATAGATCGTGACAAGTACTAGTATAGCAGCTGCTATTTAAGACCTTTTGCCGTCACTTCCTTCATCACCTGCTCAAACACCGCAGCGATTGGAGTCGCTGTGCTATCGATAACAATAGCGTCTTCGGCAGGCAGTAAGGGTGCCACGCTGCGACTACTGTCGCGTGCATCCCTCTCCTTGATATCCTCGAGAAGGCGCGGGAGACTAACATTTTCTCCCTTGGCAAGCAACTGGCGATAGCGACGCTCGGCGCGCTCTGCTGCCGAGGCTGTTAGGAAGAATTTCAATGTGGCATCGGGGAACACCACGGTGCCCATATCGCGGCCATCCGCGACCAGACCAGGCAGCTGACGAAAGTCGCGCTGGCGCTGCAATAAGGCCTCGCGCACGCTGGCAATAGCGGCCACTTTTGAGGCGGCGCGGCCGCCCTCTTCGCTGCGAATAGCACGGCTCACATCTTGGCCTTTATAGAACACCAAAATTTCACCTTGAGGATCAGCTTTGAAATCAACATCAAGGTGTCGCGCTACTTGTGTCACCGCAGCGCTATCTGCCAAGGCGACCCCTTCCAGCAGACAAGCTTGACCAGTCACACGATACAGAGCCCCGCTGTCTAGAAAGCGCCAAGCTAAGTGCTCTGACAACATGTGGCTAATGGTGCCTTTGCCGGCACCACTGGGGCCATCGACCGTGATAACTGGCGCTGGCATCAACCCGCCCGTGTCGATATTTGCAAACCCAAACCCCGGGCCAAGGCATCAAAGCCGGGGAAAGAAGTTGCCACATGATCGCAGTCGAGTATGCGAATTTCCTGCTCAGCCCGCAGCGCGGCTATGGCAAAAGACATGGCGATACGGTGATCGTGATAGGTGTGAATAACACCGCCACCGATCGTGCCGCCACCTTCAATAATAATACCGTCCTCAAGCACTTCGTTCTTAACACCTAAAGTGTTGAGCCCTTCCGCCATCGCAGCGATACGGTCGCTCTCTTTGACCCGCAATTCTTCCGCGCCGCGCAGAATGGTGCGGCCTTCAGCACAGGCAGCAGCAATAAATAAGGCAGGGAACTCATCAATCGCTAGCGGCACCTGGTCCGGCGGTATCTCAATGCCCTTTAAGGGTGCATAGCGCACGTGGATATCGGCCACTGGCTCGCCACCCACTTCGCGCTCGTTTTTGAGCGTGATATCGGCGCCCATCAAACTCAAGATGTTTAATACCCCCATGCGTGTTGGGTTAATCCCCACATGAGTTAACAAGAGATCAGAGCCCGGCGCGATACATGCCGCAACTAGGAAGAAGGCAGCTGAGGAAATATCGGCCGGTACATCAATGTCAGTAGCCTTTAATGTGCCGCCGCCGGACAGGCTGATCACTCCGTTATTCTGCTTCACTTTATAAGCAAAGCCACGCAGCATCCGCTCGGTGTGATCACGGGTTGGAGCCGGCTCAGTCACTGATGTGCAGCCTTCGGCATACAAGCCCGCCAACAACACGCATGATTTCACTTGGGCTGAGGCCATCGGCAGGTCGTAGTGAATACCCTGCAGGTTCTTCGAGCCGCGAATTCGCAGTGGCGGTTTGCTATCAGGACCGGAAATGTCTGCCCCCATGCGCGTCAAAGGATCGATCACTCGCCCCATTGGACGTTGCTGCAGGGACACATCACCCGTTAACTCTACATCAAAACTCTGCCCCGCCAGCAAGCCTGACAGCAGGCGAATCGTAGTGCCAGAGTTACCCACATCTAAGGTGTGACCGGGAGCTTTCAGTCCATGTAGGCCCACCCCATGGATTTCTACTTCACCGTCTTCGGGGCCATCAATCTTCACCCCCATACTACGAAATGCTGCCACGGTAGCTAGGGCATCTTCGCCCTCAAGAAAGCCGGTCACCCGCGTGGTGCCCTCAGCTAGTGCACCTAGCATAATGGCTCGATGGGAAATGGACTTGTCGCCCGGAACCCTTGCTTCGCCATTGATTGTGCCACCTGGCATCAATTTGAATTCCATATCTTCCTCTTCTAACAACCCGGCTATAGCGGGTTTATTTGGGCTCAGCTAAGTGTTGATCGGCAGCCTGGGAACGGGCCTGCAACATCGTTGCGAACTCATCCCGGGCCTGCTTAGCGCGGCTAAATGTTTGCAGCATACTCTCGGCATCTTCAGTGGCAACCGCATCGCGCAACTGGGCCAAGTGTTCAGAAAATTGATCAATAGCTTTCAGTAGCGCACTGCGGTTAGCGATAGCGATATCTCGCCACATGACCGGGTCGGAGGAGGCAATGCGGGTAAAGTCGCGAAAGCCACCTGCGGCAAAACGAAAGATATCATCACCTAGCGGACTTTGCGCCAAGGCATCTACTAAGGCATAGGCGAGCATATGCGGCAAATGACTGGTCGCCGCCAACACCGCATCGTGGGCAGCAACCGACATATCCACAACTTCAGCTCCGGTCCGGTGCCACATGTCGCGCACTAAGCTGAGCGCCTCCAGATCATTTTCAGGCACTGGCGTTAGGATAACTCGGTGACTGACAAACAAGTCAGCCCGCGATGCCTCGACGCCACTGCGCTCAGAGCCGGCAATCGGGTGTCCGAGGATTAGCCGGGGCGGCATCGCCCCCCAGGTAGCCACTGCTGCTTGTTGCAGATTGCCTTTCACACTGGCCACATCGGTGACAATCGGCATGCTATCGCGCGCTTTAAGCAGCGGCAGAACACGCTCCAACATTTGTGCGGCAACTAGCGTCGGCGTGGCAATGACAACCAAGTCGGCTGCTGCCAGCGCCTGTTCAAGGTCGAGGCTGTAATCATCAATGACACCCAGCTCCACACCACGCGCGAGCGAGGCCTCTCGGTGACCAAAGCCCAGCACCCGTCGGCTAAAGCCGCTGCTGCGCAAGGCTCTAGCCAAAGAACCGCCGATCAGACCAAGTCCGATAATCAGAGTGGTATCAATACGCGCTGTCATAACTTTAATAGGCGAGGCTTAAAGTACGGCACGGGGATATGAACCGAGAGGTTTCATTAAAATAGATTGCTCTTCCAGCTCAGCAACAATCTCACGGATATTCTGGTCCTGCAAATGGCCTTCGAATTCAATAAAGAAGACATAAGCCCATTTCTCTGTTCGCGAGGGCCGAGTGTCGATGCGGGTCAAGCTAACACCCGCCCGCCGGAAAGGATCTAGGAGGGTGAAAAGCGCACCGGGCTTGTTGCGGCTCGAGACAATGATAGAAGTTTTATCACGGCCGCTAGGGGGTACTTCTTCACGGCCTACCACCAAAAAGCGAGTGGTGTTATCTGGATAGTCTTCAATGCCTTTAGCTAGCTTATCTAGGCCGTAAAGCTCGGCCGCCATATCGCCAGCGACCGCAGCCACGCCAGGGGCTGTGGCTGCTATACGGGCCGCTTCACCATTGCTGCTGACCGCCTCGCGCTCTACGCTAGGCCAGTGCAAATCGAGCCAATTGCGGCACTGGGCCAAGGCTTGCTGGTGAGCACAAATTTTGACGATTGACTCTCGCTCAACTTCAGGCGCCACCAAGAGGTGGTGCACAATCGGCATCTCGACTTCACCGGAGATTTTCAGAGGTGAATCCATAAAGTTGTCGAGGGTGTGACTGACCATGCCTTCAGTGGAGTTCTCAACGGGCACCACGCCGTAATTACACTCACCAGATTCCACCTGGGAAAACACGCCATCGATGGTATTTTGTGGTACCGGAATCGCCGCGTGACCAAAGTGCTTAATGGCAGCCGCTTGAGTAAAGGTGCCTTCCGGGCCTAAGTAGGCCACTTGTAGTGGCCGCTCAAGCGCCAAACAGGCCGACATAATCTCGCGAAAGATATGGGCTACATTTTCACTCTGCAAGGGCCCCGTATTGCGCTCCATAATGCGCTGGAGAACTTGTGCCTCTCGCTCAGGACGATAATAGACAACCTCGGCATCAGGCTCCCCGCGCTCGCGGGCAGCCTGCACCTGTTCCAACTTAATATCTGCTACGCGGAGGGCACAATTGGCGCGGCGAGATATAAGAGCCTGAATCTCTTGATCAATGGCGTCGATGTCCGCCCTGACTTGATCAAGAGTTCGCGTATCAGTCATAGCTATTTACCCGTTGCGGCGTTCAAAGTCCTGCATGAACGCAATCAGCGCATCAACCGCTTCTTCTGTTACAGCATTGTAGAGACTCGCTCGCATACCACCCACTGAGCGATGCCCTTTCAGGTTCAGCAGACCTGCTGCCTCGGACTCTGCCAAAAATGCCTTATCCAGTGAATCATCGGCCAAAGTAAAGGGCACGTTCATCAAGGAGCGACTAGCCAGCTCTACTGGGTTGCTATAGAAGCTGCTGTCATCGATCGCTTTGTAGAGTTTTTCAGCTTTGCGACGGTTGAGCGCTTCCATCGCTGTCAGACCGCCCTGCTTCTTCAGCCACTCGAACACCAAGCCAGCTAAGTACAGCGAGTAAGTGGGCGGGGTGTTGTACATAGAGTCGTTATCGGCGGCAATCTGCCAGTTCAGCATCGCGGGACACAGCTCTGAAGCACGGCCGAGCAGGTCGCGTCGAACGATCACCAAGGTCAAACCAGCGGGGCCGATGTTCTTCTGTGCACCAGCATAGATAACCCCGAAAGCCGAGACATCAATTGGCCGCGACAAAATAGTAGAGGACATATCCGCTACTAGTGGCACTGAGACCTCAGGCGTCCAAAAGTATTCAACACCGCCAATGGTTTCGTTGGGAGTGTAGTGTAAATAAGCGGGGTCGCTGCCTAACTGCCACTGTTCTTGTGGAGGAATCGTGGCGAAGTTGGTGTCTTCAGAGCTCGCCACCACGTTCACCTCGGCGTAGCGCTTGGCCTCAGCTAGGGCCTTCTTCGACCACTGTCCGGTATTGACATAATCAGCGCTTTTCTTGTCACCCAAGAGGTTCAAAGGCACCGCAGAAAACTGCGTGCTGGCACCACCTTGCAGGAACAATACAGCGTAATCGTCTGGCACTGACAGCAGCTCGCGCAAATCGGCTTCGGCGCGCTCAGCCACCCCTACCACTTCCGGGCTGCGGTGACTCATTTCCATTAACGACAGGCCAGCGCCGTGCCAGTTGAGCAGTTCGTCACGAGCGATTTCTAGGACCGACTCAGGGAGTGCAGCCGGGCCGGCACAAAAATTGTACAAACGGGTCATTCAGGAACTTCCTTAAAGATCCAAGAGCGGCGAGGAACTTAGTCCTCGTCCGACTCCTCGGAGGGGTCATCAGCTTCAGTTTGTGAGTCGGTAGCAGCCGGATCCTCAGTCACAGTCGCGCCATCTTCATCTAGCTCTGGCTCGGCCTCTGGCTCGTCGATACGTTCCAGCCCCACTAGGAACTCGCCTTCTTTCGTGCGAATCACACGCACACCCTGAGTGTTGCGACTCAGGATAGAGACCTCATCGGCGCGAGTGCGCACCAAGGTACCCAAGTTGGAGATCAGCATCAGCTCATCGCCATCAAACACCTGCGTAGCGCCTACCAGGCGACCGTTGCGCTCGCTAGTCGCCATGGCGATAACACCTTTGTTACCGCGGCCTTTAGTGGGGAACTCTCCCACATCGGTGCGTTTGCCATAGCCGTGCTCACTGACCGTCAGTACCCGACCATTTTCTTCGGGGATAATCAGCGAGATCATGCTATGACCTTCCGCCAAACGGATACCGCGCACACCCTTGGCAGTACGGCCCATCGGGCGCAAATCTTGCTCATTAAAGCGCGCCGCCTTGCCTTCGGTAGAAAACAGCATGACATCGTCAGTGCCGTTGGTAATCGCTGTGCCCACCAGCACGTCGCCCTCTTCCAACTCCAGAGCGCGCAGGCCGACACTGCGGGGCCGGGCAAAATCGGGCAGTGAAGTCTTCTTCACTGTGCCATTGGCAGTGGCCATAAAGATGTAATAGCCCTCGGTGTACTCATTCACTGGCAGAATCGAGGTCACGCGCTCGCCCTCTTCCAGTGGCAGCAAGTTAACCATTGGGCGGCCGCGAGAGTTCCTTCCCGCTAGCGGAATCTGATACACCTTGAGCCAGTAGACTTTGCCCATATTAGAGAAGCACAAAATATTGGCGTGAGTACTGGCAATCAATAAGTGCTCGACAAAATCTTCATCTTTTACTGAGGTGGCAGTTTTACCCATGCCACCGCGGCGCTGGGCTTGATAATCAGACAGCGGCTGGGTTTTAGCGTAGCCGCCATGGGAAATAGTCACCACCCGGTCTTCTTCGGTGATCAGATCTTCTACCGTCAGGTCGTGCTGAGAAGCACTGATTTCGGTCAGACGCTCATCGCCGTACTCAGTAACAATCTCTTCCAGCTCTTCACGGATTACCATCTTCAAGCGATCAGAATCGCGTAATATCTCTAGGTAATCAGCGATTTCAGCCAGCTTCTCTGAGTATTCATTGAGCAGTTTTTCGTGCTCTAGGCCGGTCAGGCGATGCAGACGCAAATCCAAAATTGCCTGGGCCTGGTTCGGCGACAGGTGGTACTGACCATCGTGTAGACCGAACTGTGGCTCCAGCTCATCGGGGCGGCAAGCGTCATCGCCCGCTCGCTCCAGCATAGCCATCACATCACCGGGCACCCAGGGCTGCGCCAGCAGCTTTTCTTTGGCTTCGGCGGAGTTGGGAGAGGACTTGATCAGCTCGATAATTGGGTCGATATTGGCCAGCGCAATAGCCAGGCCTTCCAGGATATGGCCGCGCTCACGCGCTTTGCGCAACAGGTAGACCGTGCGGCGCGTGACCACCTCACGTCGGTGACGAATAAAGGCTTCAATCACCTGCTTCAGGTTCAGCAGCTTCGGCTGGCCATCAACCAGCGCCACCATGTTGATACCAAACACTGACTGCAGCTGGGTCTGTGCGTAGAGGTTGTTCAGTACGACATCGCCGATCTCGCCGCGGCGCAGCTCGATAACCACTCGCAAGCCGTCTTTATCGGACTCGTCACGCAGCTCGGTAATGCCTTCGATTTTCTTCTCTTTAACCAGCTCGGCAATGCGCTCAATCAGGCGCGCCTTGTTGATTTGATAGGGTATTTCGTGGATCAGGATGGTATCTCTACCTCGCTTCTCATCCGTTACCACTTCCGCTTTAGCCCGCACATAGATGCGGCCACGGCCGGTGCGATAAGCCTGAATAATGCCCGCGCGACCGTTAATAATGGCTCCGGTAGGGAAATCCGGGCCGGGAATATGCTCCATCAGCTCATCGACTGTCAGCTCGGGGTTGTTCATCAGGGCCAGACAGCCACTTACCACCTCGCGCAGGTTGTGCGGTGGTATGTTAGTAGCCATACCCACTGCAATACCTGAAGAGCCGTTGATAAGCAGGTTAGGCACCCGCGTGGGCATCACTTCTGGGATGCGCTCAGTGCCGTCGTAGTTGTCGACAAAATCGACCGTTTCTTTGTCTAGATCGGCCAATATCGCGTGCGAGATTTTACGCATGCGGATTTCGGTGTAGCGCATGGCCGCAGCGTTGTCGCCATCAATCGAACCAAAGTTACCCTGGCCATCCACTAACATGTAGCGCATGGAGAAAGGCTGAGCCATTCGCACAATGGTGTCGTAGACCGCAGAGTCACCATGTGGGTGGTATTTACCGATAACGTCACCCACCACACGCGCTGACTTTTTGTAGGCCTTATTCCAATCGTTGTTCAGCTCGTTCATGGCGAACAGAACCCGCCGATGCACTGGCTTGAGCCCATCGCGAACATCGGGCAAAGCGCGCCCAACGATGACACTCATGGCGTAGTCAAGGTACGACTGTTTCAGCTCATCCTCGATATTAACGAGAGAAATTTCTTTGGCTAACTCACCCATGTACGACGGTTTCCTTCAACGAAAGCGAGGGTCTTATTCTATCCAAGACCGGGCCCAAACGGTCCTGCGACCGCGGTCTCGGCGGCGCTGCGCGCCCCCCAACACAAACCATTGATTATACGGGAGAACCCCCCTAACCGCCATGTTTTTGCAGATTATGGCGCACGTTCAGGCAAGAGCTGTCAATTTGCGGTTATACTGACGCGCGATTAGTGCTGGGCCGCCGCCGCGACCTATTTTGGAACCCCAACTGAGACTACCCCATCGATGAATTCGCCAGCTGAGTCAGCGGACCTGCTCATTCACCCGGGCTGGATTGTGCCCATAGCCCCCAGCGCAGAGACTCTCTGTGGCTATAGCCTAGCGATCCGCGATGAACTCATTGTCGGCCTCATGCCGCGGGAAGATAGCCGCCACTGGCAAGCCACAAAAGAACTGGAGTTGCCCAACCACGTGCTCATGCCGGGCTTGGTCAACGCCCATGGCCACGCCGCTATGAGCCTGCTGCGTGGCTATGCTGATGACCAGGCCCTCATGCCCTGGCTAGAACAGCACATCTGGCCGGCCGAGCAGCGCCACATCAGCGAAGAGTTTGTCTACGACGGCAGCACGCTGGCTATCGCCGAGATGTTGCGCAGTGGCACCACCACCTACTCCGACATGTATTTCTTCCCCAACGCCAGCGCCAGCGCTGCCCGCAGGGCTGGCATGCGCTGCCAGATTACCTTCCCCGTGTTTGATCACCCTTCAGCCTGGGGGCGAGATGCTGATGATTACATCAGCAAAGGCCTCAGGCTGCGCGACGACCTCAAGCACGACGGGCTGATATCGGTAATATTCGGCCCCCACGCACCCTACACGGTTTCGCCAGAAAGCTTGAGCAAAATCGCCACGCTGGCTGCCGAACTCGACCTCGGTATTCACATTCACCTGCATGAGACAGCGGGAGAAGTTGCGCAGGCACTCAAAACTCATGGCGAGCGCCCGCTGAACACCCTCCAGCGGCTCGGGCTTTTAGGGCCGCGCACCCAGTGCGTCCATATGACTCAGCTCAATAAGCAGGACCTTGAATTACTGGTTCAATCTGGCGCACATGTCGTGCACTGCCCCCAATCCAATATGAAACTGGCCGCGGGGGCCTGCCCTAGCCATGAACTGCTAGCGGCGGGGGTTAACTTGGCGTTAGGCACTGACGGCGCGGCCAGCAACAACAGCCTCAACCTATTCAGCGAAATGCACAGCGCCGCGCTGTTGGCCAAACTCAATAGCAGCGATGCCGCGGCGCTACCAGCGTACCAGGTGCTAAAAATGGCCACTTTAGGCGGCGCCCGAGCCATGGGCCTAGAGGATCAAATCGGCAGCCTTGAAGTGGGCAAACAGGCCGACCTGATCGCTGTCGACCTTGCCGAGGCCGCCACTCAACCTGTATATAACCCCCAGTCGCAACTGGTCTATGCTTGCAATGGCAGCCAGGTGAGCCACAGCTGGATTGCCGGGCGCCCAGTACTGGAAGCATACCGCTTAAACACCATCGACACCGACGCATTAGCTGCCCGTACCCAGTACTGGCAGCAGCAGATTGCAGCACACAGGATTTAACGAGCATGAGCGACAGTACAGCATCCCAACAAAAAGCCAGACCAAACGTCGACCCGCAGGAAATTGCCAAATTTGAAGCGCTGGCCTCGCGCTGGTGGGATCGCAATAGCGAATTCCGCCCGCTGCACGAAATCAACCCTTTACGTGCCAACTTTATCGATGAGCTGTCACCGGTAGCGGGCAAGCGCTTAGTCGATGTCGGCTGTGGCGGCGGCATTCTCGCTGAAGCCATGGCCCAGCGCGGCGCCGATGTGGTCGGCATCGATATGGGCGAAGCGCCCCTGTCAGTAGCCCGCATTCACCAACTAGAGTCAGGCTTAGATATCGATTATCGCCAAAGCACCGCCGAGGAGCTGGCCAGCAGCGAAGCGGCTAGTTTTGACGTGGTGTGCTGTTTGGAAATGCTGGAGCACGTACCCGACCCCGCTTCGGTAGTCGCCGCCTGCGCCAAAATGGCGCGCCCGGGTGGCAACCTCTACTTCTCTACGATCAACCGCAACCCAAAAGCATTTACCTTTGCTATCGTCGGTGCCGAGTACATATTAAAACTTCTGCCCACCGGCACACATGAGTACAGCAAGTTTATTAAGCCCTCGGAACTTGCCAGCTGGATCCGAGATGCGGGACTGACACTGCGAGAGATGACCGGCCTGACCTACAACCCTTTAACCCAACAGTACCGTCTCAATCCACGAGACGTATCAGTGAACTACATGCTGCGAGCTGAAAAAAGTCTATGAGTACTCAAGCACAAAATCTACAAGCTGTTCTATTTGACCTTGACGGCACGCTGATCGACACCGCCAGCGAATTCGTCATCGTAGTGCAGGCCCTGCGCGAGGAGCATGGCCTAGCCCCGACCGACGAGAAGCTGATCCGCGCTTCAGTATCCAATGGTGCCCGAGCACTGGTTAAATTAGCCCTCGACATCGACGAACAAGCGCCCGAATTTGAAAGCAAGCGCCTGCGCTTGTTAGAGCTGTACAGCGATGTACTAGGTAGTTCCGCAACACCCTACCCGGGTATTACTGAGCTGCTCGGCGCACTCGATGAGCGCGGTATTCGCTGGGGTATTTCCACTAACAAGCCCCGCGCCTATACCATCCCCTTACTCGAACGCCTGGCCCTCTCACCTTCGGCTGGCAGCGTGGTCTGCCCAGACGATGTCAGCGAGCGCAAGCCGCACCCAGAGTCCCTGTACCTCAACTGCAAGCACCTGGGCTGTGAGCCCACCCAGGCCATCTATATCGGCGATCACCGGCGCGATATTGAAGCCGGGCGTCGAGCCGGCATGAAAACCATTGCTGCGCTATATGGCTATATCGAAGCTGACGACGACCCCAGCAGCTGGGGTGCTGACCACGCTGTCCACAGCAGTCGCGACTTACAGGGCCTGATCCTCTAACTGACAGCGCTGATTCAATTTATTTGCAAAAGGCGGAGCCAAACGCCGCCGGCTTAAGGTAATTCGTTATGTCACAAACATTTATCCCAGAGCAGTATCAGCCAGCTAGCAACTTGCTGGAGGGCAAAACGATTCTGGTCACCGGCGCCGGCGACGGCATCGGCCGCGCTGCCGCTGAAAGCTACGCCGCTCACGGCGCCACCATCATTTTAGTGGGACGAACCGTGGCCAAACTGGAAGCCGTTTACGATGCCATCGAGGCTGCCAGTGGCGCACAGCCAGCTATCTTCCCGCTGGATTTAGCCAGCGCGACTGAACAACAGTGCCAAGAACTGGCCGAAGCTTTAGAACAGAATTTTGGCCAACTAGATGGCCTGCTACACAATGCCAGTGTGCTCGGTGAGCGCCGGCCCATCGAAAGTGCCAGCTACAAAGCTTGGCAGGAGGTCATGCAGGTCAACGTGAATAGCCAGTTTTTGCTGACTCGCTACCTGCTGCCCCTACTGCAACAGGCTGCCAGTGCGTCGATTATTTTTACCTCTTCCGGGGTTGGTCGTCGCGGCAAAGCTTATTGGGGTGCTTACGCGGTATCGAAATTCGCTACGGAAGGTTTTATGCAGGTACTGGCGAGCGAGCTGGAAAACACCTCGAAGGTACGGGTAAACACGATCAACCCTGGCGCCACCAACACCGCCATGCGCCGCGCCGCCTACCCAGCGGAAACACCTACGGACAACCCCACGCCGGCGGAAATCATGCCGCTCTACCTCTACCTAATGGGCGAGGATAGCGCCGGCGTTACCGGGCAAGCTTTCAACGCTCAGGGCTAAAAGCCTAGCGCCTGCTTGAAGGCTTGCCGCTGTTGCGTTTAGGACCCTTTTTGGCAACACCGCGACCATCGCGCTTGCCAAATTGGCGCTCCATTTTCTCGCGCTCTTTAATTGAGCCTTTGCGCACTTTCTTAAGTGAGAGGCCCGCTAGACGGTACAAGCTTTTAACTTCTTTGGTTTCCAGCTCGGCCCACTGGCCCTGCTTTACCTTGGAAGGGATGAATACGTCACCGTAACGCACCCGCTTGAGGCGCGATACGGTCAGACCTTGAGATTCCCACAATCGGCGCACTTCGCGGTTGCGGCCTTCCATGATAACAACGTAATACCAGCGGTTGATGCCGTCACCACCGCCCTCTTGTATATCGGTAAAGCGGGCCACCCCATCATCCAGCATGACCCCATCGAGCAGCGCTTGCAGATGCTCTTTTTTAACATCGCCCATCACTCGCACCATGTATTCTCGCTCGATATTGGACGAGGGGTGCATCAGTGCGTTAGCAAGCTCACCGTCAGTGGTAAACAACAATAGGCCGGAAGTATTGAAGTCCAAGCGACCGATAGAAATCCAGCGGCCACTTTTAAGGGCAGGCAGGCGCTGAAACACCGTGCGCCGCTTCTGCGGGTCTTTGCGGCTACACACTTCTCCAGTCGGCTTGTGATAGAGAATGCAGCGGGTTTCCTCCGCTGGGGCGCGCTCTATAGGCTTGCCGTCAATCGCGATGCGCGCACTATCGTCCACCCGGTCGCCCAACTTGGCGGGCTTACCATTCACGGACACACGGCGATCTTCGATCCAGCGCTCCATCTCACGGCGCGACCCTAGCCCTGTGCGGGCCAAAACTTTCTGTAATTTCTCACCTGCTTTGGGTGCTGGTGTTAGTGTATCTTCCTGTTCGCTCATGCGTGCTTATCTGACTCGCTGTGGTCATCGCCTTGCGGTGATTCGTTATCGTGTGCGCCGGACTCTGCAGCATCTTCGCCGCGCTCTCCTGACTGTTCTGTTGTTTCGTATTCGGTGCCACCGACCAGAGCCAAGCCGGCCTGCTTATCGCCAAACTCAGCGTCTTCGGCCCCTTCATCGCCGTCCTCAAGTGCTTTGGCTTCAGCGTCCTCGGTGGTATCTGCTGGCAAGGGCTCACTAAAGCCGAGCTCAGCATTAAGCGTTTCTAGGTCGCGAATTTCAGCCAGCGCCGGCAACTCATCCAAGTTTTTCAGATTAAAGTAATCCAAAAACTGCCGGGTAGTGGCGTACATTGCAGGCCGACCTGGGACATCTCGATGCCCCACAATACGGACCCATTCTCGCTCATGCAGTGTTTTGATGATATTGGAGCTCACCGCCACACCGCGAATCTCTTCAATCTCACCGCGGGTAATGGGCTGACGATAGGCAATCAGGGACAGGGTTTCCAGCAGCGCACGGGAATACTTCTGCGGCCGCTCAGTCCACAGCCTCGCAACCCAAGGCGCCAGGTTCTGACGCACCTGATAGCGGAAGCCACTGGCCACTTCCTGCAGCTCAAAACCGCGCTCGTCACAGCGCTGGGCGACTTCATCGAGGGCTTCGCGGATTTCGGCATTACTGGGGCGCTCATGCTCCTCAAACAGCTCGGCAAGCTGGGCTACGGTCAAGGGCCGCCCCGCGGCCAACAAAGCGCCTTCGATAATCTGTAGCAGACTGATTTCTGACATGCTTCTGTTCTACTCTGTCCCGGCCTACTCTGACCGCGCTTTTACGTGAATTGGGCCAAAAGGCTCGCTCTGTACGATCTCTACCAAGGACTCTTTAATCAACTCCATAATGGCAAGAAAAGTCACCACCACGCCAAGGCGCCCCTCACTGGCGGTAAAAAGCGACACAAAAGGCACAAACTGCTGGCCTGTTAGGCGCTCTAGCACTTCAGACATGCGCTCGCGAGTCGACAGTGCTTCACGCTGAACCTGGTGGCTCTCAAACATATCCGCACGCTTAAGTACCTCTCCCAAGGCCAACAACAACTCGCGCATATCCACATCCGGGTCGGGACGTGTGCGATCGAGCTCTGGTGGGTTTGCGCTACCAATCCAGATATCGCGCTCCAAACGGGGCATTTCCTCGATATCTTCCGCCGCCTTTTTAAAGCGCTCATACTCTTGCAAGCGACGAATAAGCTGGGCTCGAGGGTCTTCCTCTTCATCCTCTAGCTCAGCCGCTCGGGGCAACAACATGCGAGATTTAATCTCAGCTAACACCGCCGCCATCAATAGATATTCAGCCGCCAGTTCAAACTGTATGGCGTCCATTAACTCCACGTAACGCATGTACTGTTCGGTGATCGCAGAGACGTCGATCTCAAGAATATCGAGGTTTTGGCGGCGAATCAGATATAGCAATAAGTCTAGCGGCCCCTCGAAAGCCTCCAAAAACACTTCCAGGGCCTGTGGCGGGATATACAGATCCTTGGGCAACTCGGTCATGGCTTTACCGAGTACCACTGCAAAGGGCATTTCACCTTGCTGGGGAGCGCTCGAACGCGCCTCGCTGAGCGCTACGCTCAGCTGCTCAAGGGCTTCTGGAGCCACCGTGTCCTCTGCAGATTGCTGGGTTTTGTTTTCGTTCACGTGATTCTCAGCCATATAGCGGGCCAGTATACCTGAGAGCAAGCCGCTTGGCGCGGGACTAATACCGCCTCACTAGGCATTATTTAGAGCTGAAAACTAGGCCAGGAAAGGTCCAGGGTCACCCTTACCGCTACGAGTCACCACTGGAACCTCATCCACCAGATCAATAACGGTAGTAGGTTCTAAGCCGCAAAAGCCGCCATCAATCACTAAGTCCACGTCGTGCTCTAGGGTCTGGCGAATATCATAGGGGTCGATCAAGGGGAACTCATCACCCGGCATAATTAGGGTAACGCTCATCATAGGCTGCCCCAGCTCTGCCAACAGGGCCTGGGCAATGGCATTGTCCGGAACTCGCAGCCCCACGGTCTTGCGCTTGGCCTGCATGAGTCGACGCGGCACCTCCGAGGTTGCTCGCAAGATAAAGGTGAAAGGCCCAGGCGTAGCTAATTTGAGCAAGCGATACACCGTGTTGTCGACCCGCGCATAGTTGGCGATGTCGGATAAATCCCGGCACACCAAAGTAAAGTTGTGCTTGGCATCAAGCTTACGCAAACGCCGGATGCGGTCGAGGGCCTGCTTATCACCGATGTGGCAACCGAGTGCATAGGCCGAGTCGGTGGGATAAACCACCACGCCTCCATTGCGGATAATGTCTGCAGCCTGGCCAATCAGCCGAGCTTGAGGGTTATCGGGATGTATTTGAAAGAACTGACTCACCTTGTTGCCTCGCGCTGTTATCTTTGTGAACTCACACGCCGACCGGAACTGTCTGCGAAATCTTGCCACACGCTTTTCAGCCCCTCAGGCACGCGTAGCTCAACACCTAAGTCGGCACCGTAAACCGTATCACGATGAAAATCACTACCTGCCGAGATAGCAAGATCACATTCTTGGGCTAAACGGCGCAACACTGCGGTCTGGTCGGCCGTTTGGCGGCCATTGATCAGCTCGACCGCTGAACCACCTGCCATTTTGAAGTCAGCGACTAAGCGGCGCAACTTACTGCGGGTGAGCTTGTATTTTAGCGGGTGAGCGATAACGGCTGTACCACCTGCTGCCACGATCCAAGCCGTGACCTCGGCCAGTTCAGGCCAAAAAGCTTTGACATCCCCTGGCTTGCCCTGCCCTAGGTATTTATCAAAGGCTTCACTGATAGTTGCTACATGAGCCTGCTGCAGCATCCAGCTGGCAAAGTGGGGTCGCCCTAACTGACTGCTGCCAGCCTCTGCTACAGCACCTTCGAGTGCAGCGGGAAAGCCCAACTTGTGAAGACGAGAGGCTATTTTTGCCCCGCGATCTAATCTGGCCTGCATGAGGCGATCTAAGCCCTGCCGCATTGCAGGATGCTCCACATCCATGTTTAAGCCGACAATATGGACTGTGACACCGGACCATTGACAGGAAAACTCCACCCCCGAAATCAAGGTCAAAGCCATAGCCTGACTGGCTTCACGCACCGACAGATAACCCGCAACTGTATCGTGATCAGTGATCGCAAAGCACTCAATATTGCGCTCACAGGCCCGCTCCAACAATGCCAGGGGCGTCAATTCACCGTCAGAAGCGGTAGAATGGGTATGGAAGTCAATCAGCACAGACTTTAAACTCTCGCTCCAGATTCAGTTTCTGATTTTCAGGGGGCAGCCGTGAACTCGGCACAACCCGGTGATCACTTGCCCATAGTACCATGCCGGAGCCCAGTACAACGCTATGAAACAACTCGCCGAATTTCTACCTATCGTTCTATTTTTTGTTGTTTATCAGCTCAATGGGGACACGCTAAACATAGGCGGCTGGAGCTATACCTTCGACGGTATTTTTTCCGCTACAGCCGTTTTGATGATTGCCACCACCCTGCAAGTGGGCATCACTTGGCTGATCACTCGGACCTTGGAGCGACGCCTCATCTGGCTACTACTGGCCGTCTGCCTATTCGGCGCTGCCACACTGGTGTTTCGCAACCAGATGTTTATTCAGTGGAAGCCGACGATTTTCAACTGGGTGCTGGCAGTGATTTTTGGCGCTTCTCAATTTATTGGCGATAAGAATCTCATGGAGCGCACTCTTGGCACTCAACTGCACTTACCCCGCGCCGTATGGACTCGCCTCAATTTGTTGTGGGTAGCAAATTTCGTCATTGTTGGGGCACTGAACTTAGTGGTGGCCTATAGCTTCAGCGAAGAAGCTTGGGTCGACTACAAACTTTACTCTGCCATTGGCTTTACCTTGGTGTTGACCATCCTGACCGCGCTTATGATTGGCCCACACATGAAAGAACCAGAAGCCAGTGATCAATAGGACTTAATATTATGTACTACGCAATCTTGTGCGAAGACGTGAAAGACAGCTTAGCACTGCGCCAACAAGCGCGGCCCGCTCACCTCGCTCGCCTGCAACAGCTCGTTGATGAAGGCCGCCTATTAGTGGCCGGCCCCCACCCTGCCCTAGACACTGAAGAGCCCGGTGAAGCCGGCTTTACCGGTAGCTTAGTTATTGCCGAGTTTGACAGCCTAGAAGCTGCCACTGCATGGGCAGACTCAGACCCCTATGTGGATGCCGGCGTGTTTAGCAAGGTGGTGGTAAAACCCTACAAGCGGGTCTTGCCCTGAGCACAGCAAGCTGCACGACATCAGCGGGGCCGTGTTATTCTAACGGCCGCTTTACAAAACCCTTATCTGATTAAGCAAGGAAACTGTTTTGCTACGTAAACTGACCCTTATGCTGTCGCTGGCAGCACTCGCCAGCCTCAGCAGCGCTCCCTCTCACGCTCAAGACACTCGCTACATCAGCGACAAGCAGTATATTCCGCTGCGCAGTGGTGCCGGCGGCAATTACCGCATCGTGCACCGCGGTCTGCCCTCTGGCACTGAGCTGACGGTAAAAAGTTACAGTGACGATGGCGATTGGGCCGAGATCAGCACAGCCGGCGGGACCACGGGTTGGCTGCGGGCACAGTACCTCATGAAAGAGATCCCGGCCGAGAACCGCCTGCAAAGCATCGAGCAGAAAAACCAAGACTTGCTGCAAAAAAACACCGAACTACAAGAAGAGCTTAGCCAGCTGCAGAGCGAACGCAGTGAATTAAGCAGTCAGGTGATGGACAGCGATAGCACCTTGGCCAAGGTCTCTGAGGAGCTGGCCCAGCTAAAGCAAATTTCAGGCAAGTCCGTGCAACTCGATAGTGAGAACCGCCGCTTGGTAGAGGTTTCCGAGACATTGCGCTCAGAAGTTGACACCCTAGTGGCAGAGAACCAGCGCCTACAGGATAAACTGCAAAGTAGTGCCTTTATCGACGGCGCTTTGGCAGTACTACTTGGCGTCATTATCACCTTGGTTGTGCCCCGCCTGTGGCCCAAGCGCCGCAGTAGCTCAAGTTGGGCTTAATATCTTAAGGAACACATCATGCTCAAACAGCTGTTTTTTGTCTGCTCCCTACTCTTCGCTAGCCAGAGCTTTAGCGCCGACAGTGGCTTACCCAACCCTCAAGTAGTGATTAAAACCAACCAGGGAAATATCACCGTGCGACTATTTCGCGATAAGTCACCCGTGACGGTGGCGAACTTCCTTAGTTATGTGGACAGCGGCCATTACAACGGCACCATCTTTCACCGTGTCATCCCCAACTTCATGGTGCAGGGTGGCGGCTTCCTACCAGACATGAGCGAAAAAGAAACCGGCGACCCTATCGTCAACGAATCTAAAAACCGCCTGCACAACATTCGCGGCACCCTCGCGATGGCCCGCACCAATGACCCAGACTCTGCCACTGCCCAATTCTTTATCAACCAGCGCACTAACCTGCAGTTGGACTGGGCACCGGGCAAACCTGGCTACACTGTATTTGGAGAGGTCACCGAGGGTATGAATACCGTCGACTACATGGCCTCATCACCGGTACAGAGCGTCGGGCCACACGAAAATGTTCCGAGCCAGCCGATCCTAATCAAAGAAATCGTACGAAAGAGCCTACTGTGATTGCCCTGAGTGTTAACCTCAATAAAATTGCGCTGATCCGCAATTCACGCGACACCACTAACCCGGACATTCCCCTGCATGCGCAAATGTGCATAGATGCTGGGGCCGATGGTATCACCGTGCACCCGCGACCTGACCAGCGCCATATCCGTGCCAGCGACTGTTTTGATCTCGCTGCCATGCTACAGGTGGAGTTCAATATAGAAGGTAACCCCATGGCCGGGCCGCGCAAAAGTGAGCGCGACGGCGTGGACGATTATCCGGGCTTTATGGAGCTAGTCAGAGCTATCCGTCCGGCCCAGTGCACCCTGGTTCCCGACGGCGATGATCAGCTGACCTCGGACCACGGCTTCGACCTCAAGCGCGATGGTGACAAAGTTGCTCCCCTGCTGGCAGAACTAAAGAGCCTAGGCATTCGAACCAGCCTATTTATGGATCCCGATGAAGAGCAAATCCGGCTAGCGGCACAAACTGGCACTGACCGTATAGAGCTCTATACCGAGAGTTACGCCCGCGCCTTTGCCGGTCAGGGCGATCTCGATACCATACATAAACAGTTTGTCCGCGCCGCAGAGGTCGCTGCCGAAGAAGGCTTAGGCCTCAATGCTGGCCACGATCTCAATCTGGATAACCTGCCACACTTTGCTGCCACAGTGCCAGGTTTGCTGGAAGTCTCCATCGGCCACGCACTGACTGTCGATGCCCTGCGAATGGGGCTGGCAAATACCGTAGCCGCCTACCAGCGCGCACTGGGGAAAAACTAATCCGACGCCCGCCCTGCTTAATCAGCTCTGGCATACTGGCGTCCTCCACTATTTGATAAGGCTCTTTGACTATGTCCAACACTGCTCTCGACCCCCGTCTCGAAGCCATGCTCGACAAGCAGGCTATCACCGATTTGGTGTACGCCTACTGCAATGCTGCTGATCGCCACGACAATGAAAAAATGCGCAGCCTCTACCACGAGGATGCGATCGACGAACACGGCCAGTTCTTTGAGGGTTCGGCAATGGCCTTTATCGATACCCTGCCGAGCATTCAGGAAAACATGCGGATCTTGCACCACAGTGTAAGCACCATAAATATTACTCTCGATGGCGACCGCGCCGAGGGTGAAATTTACATTATCGCTTTTCACCAGGTGGCCACAGATGAAGGCTTGATTGATGTATTGATCGGCGGTCGCTACTTCGATAAATACGAAAAGCGCAATGGCATCTGGAAATACAGCCATCGCGCAGTGGTTGCAGACTGGGTTAAAGTCGACAACCCCAGTACCGTGAACCTAGAGCACCCCATGATTGAAGGCTCACGCATCGGCAAACCCGGCCAGGAAGACCCTTCATATAGTTTCTTTGAACTATTCAAGTGGGGGCAAGGTCTGCACCCGAAAAGCTAGCGCAATGTTGCTAGTGCTCAATGTTCTCAAGCTGCCAGGGCAGCTTGAAAACTCGGGGCTCGCTCTAACATGACAGAACAAGCACCTCCATACCTAGTACCACACTCTCAGGAAGCCATCGACATTATCTATGCCGATGAACACCTCTTACTAGTTCGCAAGCCTCATTTACTGCTCAGCGTTCCCGGCCGTCACCCGCTTAACAAAGACTGCCTGATCACCCGCCTACAGCAAGACTATCCCAGTGCCACTATTGTGCACCGCTTAGACCTAGACACCTCGGGCATCATGGTGATCCCGCTCAACAAAGCCTGTCATGCCCACATCAGCCGGCAGTTTCAACAGCGCTTGGTAGATAAAAGCTATACCGCTGTGGTTTGGGGTGAGCCCGAGCAAGATAGTGGCGAAATTGCTTTACCCATTGCAACTGATTGGGCCAATCGCCCACTGCAGATGATCTGCCATGAGCGCGGTAAAAGTGCCCTCACCCGCTACCGAGTTATCGACAGGCAGGGGGAGCGCTCACGGCTCTTATTAAGTCCGGTCACCGGCCGCTCACATCAGCTGCGCATTCACATGCGCGAACTAGGCCACCCGATATTAGGCTGCGACATGTACGCTCACCCAGAGGCTTTGGCTATGTCGAATCGTATGCTGTTGCACGCCACCCGACTTGGCTTCGAGCACCCCGTAAGTGGGGAGTATATAGAAGGCCTCAGCGAAGCAGATTTCTAAGCACCGCTACTGCTCGCGGCTTTCTGCTAAGTAGCTACACCAATCCGACCAGCTACCGGCATAGAGTATCGCATCGTCACGCCCCAGCACCGACAGTGCAAAAAGGTTGACACATGCGGTGACGCCAGAGCCGCAGTACAGCACCAAATGCTCCTCTTCCAGCACTTCGCCCCAGTGCTGCTGCAGTGCTTGGTCATCGCGCAGTTGAGCAGAGTCTGTGGTGACCTCCTGCCAGGGCTTATTGCGAGCACCTGGAATATGCCCAGCCACGGGATCCACCGGTTCTTCTAGACCCTGGTAGCGCCGTGACTCCCGCGAGTCGATCAACAGTGCTCCGTCTTGCTGCGCAGGCTGCAAAGCCTCGTAATTGTAGAGCCCGGTATAGGAGCCCACATCGGGTGCCTCACAGGGGTGAGCTTCTGGCAGTGCTGTGTCGGGCTCTCCGCCAGCTGCCAACCAGGCAGCGTAGCCACCATCGAGCAGGCGCGGCGGCCGATAGCCTAAGCTGCGCATCATCCACCACAGGCGCGCCGCAAAGGCGAAACCGTGATCGTCATAAGCAATCACCTCGCTACCGCGATGCACTCCCAATGCGGCTAGCGTCTCGGCAAACACAGTCGGATCTGGCAAGGGGTGTCGGCCGCCATGCTGCCCCTTAGGGCCCGACAGATCTTCGGCCAGATCAAGATAGAAAGCACCGGGTATATGGCCTGCTTCATAGTCTGCCCGCCCCGCTTTAGGATCAGCCAGTGAATAGCGGCAATCGATCACAATTGCTGCTGCCAGTGCCTCCGTATCATTGGCTGCCACTAGTGCGGCTCGCCTATTAGACTCTACACTCATCAGCACTGTCTCCATTGCAATAGTTACTTCTCGGCTCAAGCGCCCTCAGGGTCGCTCACTTGCTGTGTCCCCATATCGAGCTCGGACTGTGCATCTGTGGCGACCTGAGTACTAGCCTCACGCTGGGCAGCCGTGGTGCAGACCTTCTCAGTCATCCGGGTACCATTCACTGGCACCCGCTGACACTGCAGACCGTCTTTCTTAGCACTTGTGGCTGTCGCACTCACCAAACCGCCAAGCGTTGAACTTGCTCCGGCGCATGCCACTAGCAATAAAGGCATAAGCACTGCGCCGAGCAAACGAAAAGCAGTCATAACCAAACTCAAGACCGACACCTCTACTGAAGACCACAGTTAAAAGGCCCTCAGGAATAAGAACAGAAGGTCAAAAGCATAACAGCTCTACTAATAAGCGTCACACAAGTGGTGGTCGCTGAAAGCTTATCGGCCGGGACTTAGCCGGCCGATAATGGGGGATTGCAAAAACACGCTAACTTATGCGCGCTATGGGGTCAGCTAAGTGATTAGAAACTGAGTGTCGCTTCGACGCCATAAGTGCGGGGGTTGCCAAAGTAACTCACCGCAAAGGGGCCAAAGGGAATACCGTTGAGGCGGTAGTCCTCATTGGTGAGGTTTTTCCCCCACAAAGCCACATTCAGGCGTGTATCACCAGCAACACGAATATCAGCCACACTCAAGCGACCGCTGAGCAAGCCGTAGCTGTCGAGTTGCAGCGGACGGTTTTGCTCGGGGTTGATATAGCCCACATAGTCATCACTATAGGTGTAATCCAGCCGCGCAATGACCTCGCCCCAACCGGCACTGGCTACTGTGTACTCCGCGCCGAGGTTATAGGTCAGCTCAGGAGCGTACTGGTTAGCCTTAATGTTTCTCTTATCAACCACCGCGCCTACTGCCGGATCGAACTCTAGGTACTCATCGTATTCTGAGTCTAGGTAACCGAGGTTAGCGGTCAGCATAAGATCAGCGATGGGCTGGTAAATCACCTCTACCTCAAAGCCCTGTTTGGTCGCTTTACCGACGTTGTCTACGGTGGATGATGCCGATGAGCCACTGGTAAATACCGTCAGCTGTAAATCGCTCTCTTTGTTGACAAAGCCGGCTAGGTTAACCTGCAGCCTATTGTCGAGCAATCGCGATTTAAGGCCTAGTTCGTAGGCTTTAACGGTTTCTGGATCATAGCCATCACTGAATGCAACGGGGTCACCTGACTCACCGTTAAAACCACCGGCCTTAAAACCTTCCGAGTATTTGGCATAGATATTGACGTTCTCAGACAGATCGTAAGCGACAATAAAGCTGGGCGTGGTATTGGTCCACTTGTCACTGCCCAAGCTGTCAAAGGCTGGGCGGTTTGGCGCTGGGTGGCTGATGTAGGCGTCTTTTTCCTCTTCAGTCCAGCGCAGACCGAAGGTGAGCGTCAGGCGATCCTGCAGTGCGGCCAGAGCTGGGGTCCATTCTAGCTGACCGTATACCGCCTTTTGCTTGCCATCATAGCCGTAGGCGTTGTTCAGCACAGAGGGGCCGAAAAAGTCGACTAAAGGCAACTGAGGGTTCTTTACATCCGCCTCCTCTTCAAAGTAGAACAAGCCTAAGACGTACTCCAAGCGCTCTGTGGAGCCGGTAAACTGGAGCTCGTGGGAATCCTGAGTGTAATCTGTATCAATGGCCGTATGGTAGAGCGAAAAGGGTGTACCGTCATTATCGAGTGCCTGTTCGAAGTCGAGCTTACGAGTATTGCCAGTATACTTCACACTCAGATCACCCATAGCGCCGACCTTACCAAAGTCGTAGTCCACAAACAGCGACTGGCTGGTGGAGTCGAAACCTTCGTACATATCGGCATCGTTACTGATCGAGCGCTTATTCTTGTCTTCTGGCAACAGATACTGATCTAGGTCTTGAGGAAATGGGAAGCCAAAAGCGAGGTTGCTCGTGTTGATATCAGTAAACTGGGGCTTCGATGGCGTATTGCGCACTTTAGCCTTATCAATGGTATAGCGCGCCGCCAAGCGCTCGTTCACATCCCACAGCAGGTCTAAGCGGCCCACTTCACTATCGACTGCATTAAAATCAATCTTGCTAGAGGGATTTGGCTGCACCGGCTGGCCGGTAAAAGGGTGAGAAATAGACCCTAACTGGGTGTCTTTGTTATCGTAGAAACCATCGCGCTCTTCTTTAGATAATGTCACTTTGGCCATCAGCTCACCCGCGCCACCAAGTTCTAGGGCTGGAAGATCCAGACTGCCGTAAGTTTCCCAAAAACCAAAGTTACCCAGGCCCGCTCGCAGCTTGCCACCGAGCTCGCCGCTGGGTCGATGGGTAATCATATTAACCGCACCACCAGTGGTGTTTTTACCGTACAAGGTGCCTTGGGGGCCGCGCAGCACTTCGATACGCTCCAGCTCCGCCACCTTAAAAACGTTACCGGAGAACTTTCCGACAAACACGCCATCCAAGTACATGCCTACCGTAGGTTCCCAGGTAATCGAAGGGTTAGAAGTCACCGAACCACGAATCGCAATAGTGGCCTTAAGCGTGTTAGAAGGCAGCGTGGCAATCTTCACGTTGGGTACAGTGGTGCCGATGTCGGTGAGGTCTTTGATGCCTCTCTGCTCTAACTCACTCGCCCCAAAAGCAGTGATAGCGATCGGCGTGTCCTGCAGCGACTGCTCGCGTTTCTGTGCGGTGACCACAATCTCCTCCAGAGCACCTGAAGATTGGGCTAAAGTGCCAGCTGAGAGACTAGCTAGCAGTACGGCTGCCGACAGGCGGTTAATAGGCGATTTGCGGGGGTCTGAATAACGCATTGTACTTCCTCACTGTTTTAATGTGAGCAGGACAGCTGTTCTTACTGACACCACGGAGTGCATTAGGGCGTATGAATACAGCGCCAGTGATGTAGCACTAAAGCTCGATCTGCTTATAATATTATTGCATCGATATTTACTAGTACCTTTACTCAAAAAGGCCTAGGGCACTGCCCATTCAATGCTATTTTTATGGAAAAAGTAAAGGACTAATTTCTTATACTAGCTACATCAACACAGCCGAACACAAGCGCAACTATCCCTAGTATCGACCGCGGGGATGCGGCCCAAATACTTAAGGCAGATCTCTCAAAGCCGCTAGAAACCCAAGGACTTGCTAACTTGGTCATTTTTTACCCGATTTGCTCTGCATAAGACTGACCTTATCAGGTATTATCGCGCCACTTTTATCCCCCTAAGTGGCACTCTCATGGCCCCTCTCCAACTAGGTAGAGGGCCGCGTTTAAGGCAAGCAAGGGGCAGACACTGGCGTTATTTATGAGTAATACAGACAACAAGAACATCGGCTTTGTGAGTTTGGGCTGCCCCAAGGCGCTAGTCGATTCCGAGCGCATTTTGACTCAGCTGAAATTAGACGGCTATGACATCGTAGCCAACTATCAAGATGCCGAATTAGTAGTGGTAAATACCTGCGGCTTTATCGACAGTGCCAAACAAGAATCACTTGACGCTATTGGCGAGGCCATTAGCGAAAACGGCAAAGTGATCGTAACAGGTTGCATGGGCAAAGGTGATGACGCTCAGTCAATCCGCGACCTGCACCCCAAAGTACTGAGTGTTACTGGCCCGGCAGCTTACGAAGAGGTGGTCAGTGCGGTGCACCAATACGTGCCTCACAGCCCCGTACACGACCCCTATATTGATCTGGTGCCACCCCAAGGTATTAAACTGACACCGCGTCACTACGCTTACTTAAAAATCTCTGAAGGTTGTAACCATCGCTGCAGTTTTTGCATCATTCCCAGCATGCGCGGTGACTTAGTCAGCCGCCCCATTGGCGATGTCATGGAAGAAGCAGAGCGCTTGGTCAAGGCTGGTGTGCGTGAGTTACTGGTAATCTCTCAGGACACCAGCGCCTACGGGATCGACATCAAATACCGCACTGGTTTTTGGCAGGGCCGGCCAATAAAAACCCGCATGCAGGAGTTGTGTGAAGCCCTAGGCCAGTTCGGAATTTGGGTTCGCCTGCACTATGTATACCCCTATCCGCACGTCGACAATATCATTCCCTTAATGGCCGAAGGCAAAATTCTGCCCTATCTGGATATCCCCTTCCAACACGGCAGCCCTTCGGTATTAAAACGAATGAAGCGCCCCGCCGCCGCAGAAAAATCTTTGGAGCGCATTGCCAAGTGGCGCAGCACCTGCCCCGACATCACTTTGCGCAGCACCTTTATTGTGGGCTTCCCCGGAGAAAGCGACCAGGACTTCGATCTACTGCTAGACTTTTTGCAAGAAGCGCAGCTCGACCGCGTGGGCTGTTTTCAGTACTCAGCGGTTGCCGGAGCCGCTGCCAACGAGCTGCCCGATCAAGTTCCTGAGGCACTTAAGCAAGAACGCTGGGAACGCTTTATGGCACTGCAGCAAAAAATCAGCGCCGATAAACTGCAAGCCAAGCTTGGCAAAACCATTGAGATACTCATTGATGAAGTCGATGCCGAAGGCGCCGTTGGCCGCTCAACTGCCGACGCCCCTGAGATCGATGGCAAAGTGTATCTAGAGGGCGTCAGCGGACTGCAGCCCGGCGACTTCGTTGAAGCCGAAGTCACCGGGGCTGATGAATACGACCTATGGGCGGGATAAATCGGGCTTGAACCTGCTACTTTTTAAGGCCGCAGACTTACTTAGTCCCACTCGCCTCTGCGTTGATGATCAGCGCCTGCAGCACCTGCTGCAAGTGCATCGCGCCACTGTCGGTGACACAGTGCGGGTCGGCGAAATTCATGGCGAGATGGGATTCGGCACTATTATTGAGCTAGGCCCAGAGCGAGCGATCATCGACTTTAGTCTGGATTGTCCAGCACCCGATAAACTACCCGTCACACTCATTGTGGCTTTACCGCGCCCTAAAATGCTGCGCCGTATTCTGCGCTCTGTCGCCGAATTTGGCGTAGCCGAACTCTACCTGATCAACAGTTACCGCGTAGAAAAAAGCTACTGGCAAAGCCCCGTGTTAAGTGGCGACAGTATTGAAGAGTGCTTATTGCAGGGGCTGGCGCAATCGCGCGACACCATGCTGCCCACAGTGCACTTAGAAAAACGCTTTAAGCCCTTTGTCGAAGACCGCTTACCGGCATTGCTTGAGGGCCGTTTAGGCTTAGTGGCACACCCCAGTGAACACGCTCCTTTGCCCAAAGCAGAGTCGCGCCAGCCAACAGTGCTCGCCATTGGCCCCGAAGGCGGTTTTATTCCCTACGAAGTCGAGCACTTTAGGGCAGCAGGTATGCAGCAGGTCACCCTTGGCCCGCGAATACTACGGGTAGAAAACGCAATTTCAGCCATACTGGGCCGCTTGCTAGCGACCCAGTAAGTTCCTTCATTATCCTTCCAAATTTAGAGTTAACAGCTACTAGAAGCGATATTGCAGCTCTGCGCCATACATTCTAGGCGCCGCAAACACCTTTGACCCAACGCCCTGAGAGCCCACTAGAGGTGCTCCACCAGACATATATTGCTCATCAGTCAGGTTGCTGCCGTAAAGTGATCCAATCCAACGCTCACTGGGGGAGATCCAGCTCAATCGAGCGCTGAGCTCGAACTGCTCATCTTCTTGCCACAGCCCAGTTTCACAACTGGCGGGATCAAAACAGAACTCCAAGTCCAGCTTCCAGCTCGCCTGTAAGCGCGGCATAAAAGTTCCCATGGCCGTTTGCATTGTGTACTGAGCTGCCAACAAATAACTCTGCTCCGCAAGGCGCGGTAGGTTTTCCTTAGAGCGATCCACTTGGCAAGCATCAACCTGCAACACCGTTAAGTCAGCACGCTCACAAGCAGGGCCAGGCGGCAGCGAGACATCAGCGATGGAGATTGCGGTATCCTCAAACTCCTTGATATCTGCATCGGCCAAAGTCATGTTAAAGCTCAGCATAAGGTTGTCGGTCGCCAGCCAGGTGCTTTCTAATTCAAAACCCTTAATCGTAGAACTCGGAGCATTAATGGTGCCGGGCGCAGGTGAACTGGCCTCAGAGTTAATCACTAGGGTGGTTAGCTGACGATTTTTATAATCTGAATAAAACACTGCACCATTGAGCCGCAAACGGCGATCGAGCAAGTCGAGCTTAAAGCCAAACTCCCAGTTCTCCACCTCCTCTGGTTTGAATTCTTCTAACTGGCCACTGGGTGCTTCAGACAAGCCTCCAGATAAGAAACCTTCACTGTAACTCAGATAAAAACTGCCCTGATCAATCCATTTCGAGTGACTCAGTAGATACTGAATACTGGCCATGGGGGTCACAGCGCTGTCATTGGTTTTATCCGACAAGACATCAGACAGTGGCATGCTAAAGGCTGGGTTGTACTCAAAGCTGGGGCGCTGCACCATATAGAGTCCACCACCTAAAGGTGTAACGGGCCCACCATTAGCATCTAAGGAGTCGGGCATAACTTCATAAAGACTGCGTCGAACTTTGCGCTCTTCATCGGTATAACGCAAACCCACTGTAGTGCGCCAGTTTTCATTAAACTCCCATTCTAACTGCGAGAAAGCCGCAATAGCCGTATTATCGGCCTTCATAACCGAGCCATTGGTGTTGAGGAAAAACAGATTAGCCAAAGCCGGATCAAAGGGGCCAAGGTAGGTCATATCAAAGCGCCCATCTGTTTTTTCCTGAAACCAAAACAGGCCGGTCACATACTGTAAGCGATCATTAAAGGCGCTTCCCATCAGCTGAATTTCTTGGCTGTATTGATCCGTTTCAGCAGGGCTGCGCAGCACTGGGTGAGCCGAGTTGGTGCGGTGTAGGAAAGGAATGCCCGTATGGTCGAGCTCGTCGTTTTGTGCAGCCTCGGTGTAGCGCCAAGCGCTAACACTTTTAAGGCTCATGTCTTCACTGATGACCCACTCTGCAGTCAAGGAGCTACCTTGGTTTTTAGCGTAGTAATCACCCCCTAAATCAGAGATAACCACGTGGCCATCGCCTCTACCGGCAGCGGCGGATTCGGCACAAAAATCGTCCATTGTTTTACCCCTTGATGGAACAATAGCCAAGGTATTAAACAACTCCGCTTGCCAGCCCTTTACGCCTGGAACTGGCACGCATTTCATCGGGCGCATCAATTGCTTGGTTTCGGCCCAGTTCACATTGAGGTCTAAAGTCAGCGCATCATTGGGCACCCAGCGAGTCTGCCAGATTAAGCTTTGACGGTCTTCATCCATGTAGTCTTTGCCGTCATAGAGGTTTTTGATATAGCCATCTCGGCTTCGTGTCACCCCAGATAAGCGCATCCACAGTGCATCTGTCAGCGCTACGTTAAGTACAAAGTCAGCATCCAACCTGTCGTAGTTACCTACCCGCAAGCCTAGCGAACCTTCAAATTCATCGCTGGGTTTATTGGTGGTAAATACTAAGGCGCCACCGGTCGTATTCTTACCAAATAGCGTACCCTGCGGCCCGCGCAAGATTTGCAGAGATTGAATATCATTGAGGTCCAACAGGGCGCCATCGGGCCTACCGACATAGACGTCGTCAATATAGATCCCTACTCCCGAATCGATATTCGCCCCCGTGTTGCGCTGCCCTACACCGCGGATATAAATATTAGCCAAAGGCGCACTACCACTGCCTGCATCAACTTCGATACTTGGCGCCAAGTAATTTAAATCAGCTAAATTATGAACTCCCGCTTCACGCAAAGCAGACGCATCAAGTGCCGTTACCGCTAATGGCGCTTCCTGTAAACTTTCGGCTCGTTTTCGGGCGGTAACTACGACTTCTTCTAAAACTGTATTTTGCGCCACTACCGGCGCAACCTGAAAGAGAGTGGCGCAAGATACTGCTAGTGCCCAAGGGTACAGAGCCCTACGATGATGAATAACTGCCATAACACACCTCATTTATTATTATGTAAAGCCCAATATCTACTGCATGCCCCAGTAGCACAGCTATTAGAACCAAATCGTTCCGCCACTACAAGCCAGCTGAACTGCCAATACGTTTCTTATTTAGCCTTGCTAGACTACAGTAAGCTTGTTTTAGCTTTGGATGCATAACTATGCCACTGACACGCCGAGACCTAGTGAGGCTCTTGTCCAGTAGTACTTTCCTGCTCAGCGCGGGCAGCTTTGCCACTGCTCCGGCAGCTAAAAACAGCCCTGCAGTGGCCTTAGACTTCCCCCAGGGTGTAGCCTCTGGTGATCCCAGCCCCACTGCAGTGATGCTGTGGACCCGCGCGGTGCCGCAAAATGGAGCAAGCGAGGCAGCGGTCTTACTGCAAGTGTGCACCACGCCAGACTTTGAGCTACCCGTCGCTGAAGCACTGCTGATGTGCAGCGCAGAATCTGATTACACTGTTCGCGCTTATGTCGACCAGCTGCAAGCAGATAAGGCTTATTTTTACCGCTTCTTAGGTGCAAATAACAGCGTCTCGCGGCTGGGACAAACTCGCACCGCTCCCGATCCGGAACAAGCTAAAACACTCAACATGGCTTTTGTCAGTTGCCAAAATTTTGAGCAGGGCTACTACGGTGCCTGGGCTCGGATGATTGCCGATGACCAAACTCTGCCCGAGGAGCAGCGCGTTCAACTGGTGCTACACCTTGGTGACTTTATTTATGAGCGGAGCTGGCAGGCACGCCAAGACGGAAGCGCTTTATCACGTCAGCTAGCGCCTTTGCCTGAGGGGGAGGCCCGCGGCGACAGCCGCTACGCTAAGAGCTTGGCAGACTATCGACATATATATCGCCATTACCTCTCCGACCCCTGGCTACAGGAAGCTCGAGCACGCTGGCCTTTTATCTGCACTTGGGACGACCACGAATTTAGCGACGACAACTATCAGAGCTACAGCCACTATGGCCCGAACCCAAAGCTTGAAGCCTGGCGCAAGCTCAACGCTAACCAAGCTTGGTTTGAATATATTCCCTGCACGCTCAACCAACTAGCAGGGCAGGCTGCCCACGATTTGCGCAAGCCCCAGCTAAGCGGTGATCCTGCTAGCGATAATCAAAAGGCTAGAGATAGTCTATGTATCTATCGCCGGCTGCGCTGGGGCAAGCATGTCGATATTGTCCTAACGGATGCACGCAGCTATCGCAGCCCCCCTTGCTTACCAGAGGGCTTTGCCGAGTCACTTGGCCTGCAGATGAACAGCAAAGACTTAGTGGCCATTGCCGATGCCGGCCGCGAATACAACAAGGGCAAGCCCCCCGCCACTTTGCCCTACGGCTCACCGCCAGCGCCCAACCCTTTTAAAGAAAGAGCGGCCGGTAGCTGCCTGGGTGAGGAACAGCGCCAATGGCTACTCGACAGCTTGCGCAGCTCAACAGCCACTTGGAAGCTGTGGGCTAACCCACTACCACTGCTGCCCTTACATTTGGACCTTGGCAGCATTCCCTTTAGCAGCTACGAGCACAGTGTGTTCAATATTGACGCATGGATGGGTTACCCCCATGAACGCAATACTATTTTAGGGGGTTTACAAACTGCCGGAGTGAGTGGCCTTGTGTCATTATCTGGTGACCATCACATGCATGGGGCCGCCGCCATTCGCGCTGACTTTGATGCGCCGGAATCCCAGCCTGTAGCAGTAGACTTTAGCTGTGCAGGTATTAGCTCCACCCCCTTATTTGACAGCGTCTTGGCCGTTGCCAAAGACGATCATCCGGACTTTGCTGCCTTAGTGGAGGCTAAGCATCGCGGCGAGTACTTCCCTAATTGGAACATGACGCTGCTGCAAGGCGTGTTATCGGCCTATAGCTTTGAGCGTCTTGGCAGTACAAGGCTGGCGCAGTGGCTGGGACCGAATCGGACTAATCCCGGCTTACTCTTTGCTGACAGCACGGCCAACGGCTATGGCTTGGCTACTTTCAGCGCGACCGATCTGCAGCTCTCACTGGTAGCAGTGGCAGAAGTTCAACAGGACTTTGAGCAAGCCCCCCCAGTTTCTTATCGTGCTAAGTTCCAGCTGCCACTGTGGGAAGCCGAGGAGGGCCCTGCTCTTCAGGGGCCGCAATTCGAAGGCCAACCGCCCTTTCCCTTTTCATTAATGGCGGGTTAAGCTAAGCAAGACCCGCAAGTAGCGGGCACATGAGAACCACCTAGAGTACTGCTGATATGGCCCGCCCTCCTTCGCGCCGCGCATCCTCAACTGAGATTTCACGCTTTCTCGGTACCAGCAAAGCCATTAGCGCGGTCAACCAGCGCCGACCACGACTGCTGTTTGCCATAGATGCAACAGCCAGTCGCCAACCTACTTGGGATACTGCCTGCCATATACAGCAGCAAATGTTTCAAGCCGTCAATCGGGAGGTCACCCTTAGCGTTCAGCTATGCTACTATCGTGGCTTACACGAGTTTTACGCCAGCCCCTGGCTATATGACAGCAATGCTCTAGCGCAACAAATGGCACGAGTATACTGCGAAGGCGGCCACACTCAGATTGCACGATTGCTGCGACATATCCTAAGCGAGCACCAGCGCAATAGTCTGCGCGCGGCTGTATTCATTGGTGATGCAATAGAAGAACAGAGCGAAACGCTGTGCCAACTGGCCGGCCAGTGCGGCCTGCGCAAAGTCCCGCTATTCCTATTCCAGGAAGGTCACAACCCACAAGTGCAACAAATCTTCCAGCGCATGGCCAAACTATCTGGGGGGGCCTGGGCGCGCTTCGATGCCGCCAGCGCCGATGTGCTAGCTGAGCTACTCAAAGCGGTGGCAGGCTTTGTCACCGGAGGGCGAAGAGCACTGAAGAATAACCCATCTGAGGGTGCTAAACTGTTGCTTCAACAACTCAAACCCTGAGATACGATGCCCCGTCTTCTACTAATTCTGGCGCTAGCCGCCATCGTCTACATCCTCTACCAACGCGCGCGTAACCAAGCACCGCACAAACGTCGTGCAGAGTATATAAAGCTGGGCTTAGTGGTTGCAGTGGCCCTAGTGATCGTCTTGACTGTCACTGGCAGAATGCATTGGGTAGGCGCTGCCCTGACCGGCTTATTAGTTATCGGCCGGCAGTTACTTCCCCTATTGCTGCGCTACTTCCCTGCACTGGCCTCATTAAAGTCCAATAGTTCTCAAGGCGCACAGCAGTCCACCGTGGAGTCTGCACTATTGCGCATGCACTTAGACCACGAGAGCGGCAATCTGAGTGGCGAGGTCTTACAGGGCCGCTTTCAAGGTTGGTATCTAGACGAACTCGAGCGCCCCCAGCTCGATGAACTGATGCAGTTTTGCCGACAGCAGGATGAAGACTCGGCCCAACTATTGCAGGGCTATCTAGACCAACGTTTCCCCGGGGGAGATCAGCAAGCGGATTCGGATGACACACAAAAAGACCAATCCTCAGCCATGACACGCAGTGAAGCACTGTCGATATTGGGCCTGGGCGAAGATGCGGTGGAAGAAGATGTCATCAAAGCTCACCGAACCCTGATGCAGAAATTGCACCCCGATCGCGGCGGCAGTGATTATCTAGCGGCGAAAATCAATGCGGCTAAAGACTATTTACTGCGCTAGCCGAAGCGTCTAAGGGCGCTTAAAATAGACGGTTTACACAGCCTGAAGCTATCGGAGATCACACTGGCACATGAGTGAAGTATTTGTCATCCGCAACCAAAACGGTCACTACTGGGCTAAAAGCAAAGCGTGGGTCACTAGCTCAGACCCGCGCAGTGTTATGCGACTCAAGCATCACGATGAAGCCGTTAATAGTTTGGTAGAGCTCAGCACAAAAGATGTCGACTTGCGCGGTGAAGTGGTGGCTGCCACGCTGAACGAAAAAAGCGAGCCACAACTGACTATTAGTGATATACCGCTACCTGAGCTGCCCGAGGCCACTGAGACAAGCGAACTTGAGCAGGCCTAAATACCCACCTAGCTAAGCCTGAGAAGCACTTGAAAAAAGCTTTTTTGACGCCATATCCCCTAGCGTTAGTTAAACCTTGTCACGCCACACTGTGGCCACTTAAGACCGAGACTAAACCATGAGAATTCTGCTTTTCCTAGCGACCAACATGGCCGTAATGATTCTGGCCAGTGTGATCTTCAAACTATTTGGACTAGAGGGCTTTTTGGCACAAAACGGTGTCGACCTGAACCTCAGCTCACTACTGATTTTTTGTGCGGTATTCGGCTTTGGCGGCTCGTTAATTTCGCTGTTCTTATCCAAATGGATGGCCAAGCGCAGCACTGGTACTCACATTATTGAACAGGCGCACAGCAGAGAAGAGCAATGGCTACTGAACACCGTCGCAGAGTTAGCCCAAGAAGCTGGTGTAGGGATGCCTGAGGTCGGTATATTTCCCTCCGAGGCGGCCAACGCTTTCGCCACTGGATGGAACAGAAATGAAGCCCTAGTAGCTGTGAGCAGCGGTTTATTGCAGCGTTTCAAACCAGCGGAAGTGCGCGCAGTTTTGGCTCACGAAATTGGCCACGTTGCCAACGGGGATATGATTACTCTGACCCTCATTCAGGGCGTTGTGAACACCTTCGTTATGTTTTTAGCTCGTGTGATCGGGCATACAGTCGATCGAGTGGTGTTTAAAACCGAGCGGGGCTTTGGCATCGCTTACTATGTCGTGAGCATAGCGGCTGAGTTACTTTTAGGTTTCCTAGCCAGCATGATCGTCTTCAAATTTTCTCGCTGGAGAGAGTACCGCGCTGATGCGGCAGGCGCCCGACTCGCTGGTAGTGCAGCCATGATTGCAGCCCTGCAACGCCTGCGCGCCGAACAAGGATTGCCTCAAGATTTGCCCGCAGAAATGACCGCCTTTGGCATCAACGAGCAACTCAAACAGGGCTTTTCAGCACTATTTAGCTCTCACCCTCCCCTAGAGGACCGAATCAGAGCTTTGCAGCAAGGGGCCGGGCGCTAAGCTTAAAGGCCTAATAGACAGCAGCCCTCAACTTGCTGAGGGCTGCAATAGCTCACCGAAAACATACTCGCTCATAGGAATCACATCGATTCGATCAAAATCGATAAAGCGCGCACAGCTATCCATCATCATCTTGCTGTGCCGCGCCAACTCCGCTTCGTCAGCGGCGGCATAAAAAACCATATCTGAAGTCATTGCCGCATCCGAAAAATTTTCCTCGATCATCGCATCCGGCGCAAACTCAGCGTCATTCGTCTCTAGCACCCGCGCTACGACGTTTTGCCGGTAGGCAAAGGTCGACTGGGTTTCAATCGCTATCGAGGTGTGGCTACCCTGCCAAATGCTCAGCCATTCATCGCGACTCAAACGCGGTGGCGTTTGCAGGAATACCACTTGGCAAAAACCTGGCAAACGACCATCTGCTGCCGGCTGCTGCTCTCGATTGCGAAGGGGCTCTGACTCGGTCACCAACAGCGCTTCAAAGCGCTCGCAAAGATCAGTCAATAGCGCTTCATACTTCTGTCGTTCGCCAGCGTTATCGAGCCACAGCGACAGCACCGCGTCAGGCAGGGGCTCACGGCGTGCCAGACGTTTTTTCGCGGCTGGGTCAACCGCACTATCCGCCACCGTTAGCCGAGCAGCTCGCAGGTCCAAATGCTCTAGCAGTGCTGGTAGCGTATTGGCTAGCATCCGGTCGCGCCACTGATCCTTATCGCTGTCCTCTGCCAGCCACATCGGATAGATTATTTTTTCCATTGTATTACCTCGTTTAGGGAAAGCCGGCGCGACTTGGTGTCGCTTCCTAATGTCATTATGATGGTTTTGCCTTGAGTAGCCCCAAGCACTGCGCTCAGGAAGTTAAGCAGATGCACAAACAAAGCTCAATCGAGTACAGTCCTGCGCTAAGGCGATGACTACCCTGTTGAACTACTCCAGCAGCCCCGCTTGCGGTACTCTGCTATTCCCGTTGTATCTATGGAGTCATCGATGCTGAGCTCAACTCAAGCAATAGCCCCAGGTTTTATTATCCTGCGCAAACTGTGCTTCGCTGCCGCATTGGCACTGCCTGTTGCGGTAGTCATTGTACGTCTAGGTTGGTGGCAAAGCGGCCTACTGCTCTACGCTATTGCCTGCCTGTTGGCGGCAGTCCTGTTAGCTCTAAGCATCGCGCTGAGCCTAGTGCCGCGACTGCGGCCGCTGCGCAAACATCTCGCAATAACTGCGCTATGCGCCCTGCCAGGCAGCCTGCTACTTGCGATCACACTGGCCGGCCAAGGTGACAGACCAGCGATACACGATATCAGCACAGACTTAGTACAGCCCCCTGTATTTACCAATGCCCCGCTGTTACGCGGCAGTGATTCCAACCCGCTGACAATTGACCCGGCTAATCACCAGCAGCAGCGCCGAGCCTACCCCGACATTGGCACAGTGCACAGCCAATTAGCAGTGGAGGCCGCTTACCAGCGCGCAGGGCAAACGGCCGAAACTCTGGGCTGGGAAGTTGTCTATATGGATGCCGAGCAAGGCCAGCTTGAGGCCGTCGCAAGCACCCCCATTATGGGTTTTAAAGACGATATTGTTATTCGCTTGCAAGCAGCAGCAGGCGGCGGCAGCGATATCGACCTGCGCTCAGTATCTCGCGTGGGCGTGGGGGATATGGGCGCTAATGCCAAGCGTATTCGCGCCTTTATCGAACAATTTTCACAACAGGAGTAATAAGCAGTGCGATTGATCCCCGCCCCAGCGACTATCTTTCTAGCCGGTCTACTGAGCCTACTCTGCACTGCAGCCACAGCTGCAGCGGACTATCTGAGCTTTGCCACTGAGGACGAAGCCAATAGTACTGAGATTTTCAGTAAAGCCAGCCCTGCGGTGGTCTTTGTGACCAATAAAACTCTGCGACAGGATTTCTTTTCACTGGATATTCACGAAATCCCCCGCGGTAATGGCAGCGGTTTCGTGTGGGATAAAAGCGGGCTGATTGTGACTAACTTCCATGTTATCGCTGGCGCTCACCGGGTCACGGTGACCTTACACGACCAACAAGAGTACGCCGCCGAAGTGGTCGGTATTGCACCAGAAAAAGATCTCGCTGTGCTGCGCATCAGCGAACCGCCTAAAGATTTGGTAACGCTGCCAATTGGCGACTCATCGGAGCTCAACGTGGGCCGCAAAGTACTGGCAATTGGCAACCCTTTTGGCCTAGACACCACCCTGACCACAGGCGTGGTCAGTGCCCTCGGCCGGGAAATCAAGGCACCTAGCAACCGCACGATTCGCGGGGTGATTCAGACCGATGCGGCGATCAACCCGGGCAACTCCGGCGGCCCTCTGCTTAACTCCCTGGGACAACTGGTCGGCGTCAATACGGCAATTTATAGCCCCAGCGGTGCCAGCGCTGGCATCGGCTTCGCCATCCCAGTCAATACTGTGCGCGATGTGGTGCCACAGCTTATTGCCTACGGCAAGATTTTGCGGCCCAGCTTGGGCATAGAGCGGGCCAGCGACCGCTGGATTCGTCGCAACCGCATCCAAGGTCTACCCGTGGTACGAGTTTTCCCCGGCTCACCAGCTGCGGCAGCGGGAATCCGCGGCGCCTACCGCAATGCCCGCGGTGAAATCATGCTCGGCGACGTGATCACCCGTATTGGCGATCGGGAGATTCGCAGCAATGACGACTTTCTCAGCGTACTAGAACAGCATGAGCCCGGCGACAGCCTGACACTAGAGCTGCGCCGAGGACGCGATAAGCGCCTAGCGACTGTCACCTTAGCCGACTCACACTAGAGGCCAGAGACACTAGCTATGACAGCATGCCCCCATCCACTCTGATATCTTCGCCAGTGATATGCGTGGCGTCCTCCGAGGCTAACATGGCGATCACACCCGCAATTGCCTCGGGGTTTTTGGGACCACTAATTGACATAATTCGCGGCATTAAATCGAAATCCATGGTCTTCGGCCAATCGATACCCTGCGTCATGCCCGAGTTGATATCACCAGGACAAACACAGTTAGCCCGCACTCCCTGTTTGGCATAGTCCACCGCAATACTGCGAGTCATAGCTAAAACACCGCCCTTGCTGGCGGAGTAGGCCGCACCACAAGGCAGGCCACTTAGGGCCGCGGTCGACGCGGCATTCACAATACTGCCCCCCGACTTGATCAAGTGCGGCAAAGCTTCACGGCACATCAACATCGTGCCAGTCAGGTTGATATCTAGTATTTGCTGCCATTTGGCCAACTCTAATTCGCGGCTGTCATCAAAGCGCAGCATGCCGGCCATATTAATCACCGCGTAAAGGCTACCTAGTTGCTCTACACAGGCCGCCACACAATCGATAACCTGCTGCTCACTGGAAACATCGCAAGCCTGGGCCAGCGCTGTGCCGCCAGCGGCACTAATCTCTTTAGCGGTCTCTTCGGCAGCCGCTAGGTTGAGGTCGACACAGAAGATTGCACCGCCCTCTGCGGCAATGCGCAGCGCACTGCCCTTACCGATACCACTGCCAGCACCGGTGACCAGTACCACTTTATTTTCAAAACGCTGCATGCCTAGCTCCTTTTTCTTTGTATGAGTCATAAAACAGCATGACTAGCCTGGCAAAAGCGGTCAACGCAGAGCGGTTCGCAGCACTGTACCGAGAGCCAATGATTAGCTAAATATGCTACGCTGTGCTGTTCTGTCAACGCGGGTGACTGATAAGGTTCTTGCCCGTATATTTTTCGGCTATTAAGCTGCAGCCCTTTATCTACGGGCTACAGCGCGGCAAAACTTGTGCCCGAATGACTAGGAGATAGCAAGTGGACGATTTGGAGGACTTTCGTGCCGACGTAAGAGCATGGCTCGAGGCTAACTGCCCTGAAAGCCAGCGCACGCCGGCCACGCCCGATGAACAGTACTGGGGAGGCCGCCAGGCCAGCTTTGCTAGTGAAGATGCCCGCCTGTGGTTCGAACGCATGCGTGATCGCGGCTGGACTGCTCCAGAATGGCCCGAAGCCTATGGCGGTGGCGGTCTGTCAGCACAACAGGCCCGCGCTCTAAAAGACGAAATGAACCAGATTGGTGCTCGTCCTCCCCTCTACAGCCTCGGCTTGTGGATGCTCGGCCCTGCTCTGCTTGAGTACGGCAATGAAGAACAGAAGCAAAAACACTTACGAGCCATCGTCAATGGCGAAATTCGCTGGTGCCAGGGTTACTCAGAGCCCGGTTCTGGCTCTGACCTAGCCAGCCTACAAACCCGCGCCGAAGACAAGGGCGATCACTTTTTAGTCAATGGCAGCAAAATCTGGACCACTTCTGCGGATAAATCCGATTGGATTTTCTGCTTAGTGCGCACCGACCCCAGTGCCAAAAAGCAAAAAGGCATTAGCTTCCTGCTGATCGATATGGCTACAGAGGGTGTTAGCACCACACCGATCGAGCTGATCAGCGGCGAATCAGAATTCTGCCAGACCTTCTTCGACAACGTAAAAGTACCCAAAGAGAACCTCGTTGGCGAGCTCAACAAGGGCTGGTCTATCGCTAAAGCTCTGCTAGTACACGAGCGCAAGCTGATGTCTGAGCTGGGCAGCGAATCGCCCCGCAAAGTACTCGACCCCGTAGCCGCTGCGCGCGAGTATCTCGACTTTGACCAGGGTAAAATTGCCGACCCCGAACTGCGCCGTGCTTTAACTCGCTATCAAATGCAAATGCACGCTATTGGCCTCACCCATATGCGCGGCTTTGAAGAGCGCAGCGCGGGCATTCGCAGTGCCGCAGGCTTGGTCATGAAATACCTCGGCACCGAAGCCGAGAAAGTCAAGAGCGAACTGCTACTGGCTATTCTTGGCAGCCAGGGCTTGGGCTGGGAAGGGGAAGGCTTCACTACCGAAGAGCTGGACACACTGCGACTCTGGGCTGGATCAAAAACTCTGACGATTGCCGGTGGCACCTCAGAAGTACAGCTGAACGTTATCGCTAAAAACGCTTTAGAACTCCCCCAGTCTTAACAAGGCCCAAGGAAGCAATCATGGCATTGGTATTAAATGAAGAACAGCGCTTTCTACAGGACACCGCACGGGAGTTCCTCAACAAGCGCGCCCCCGTTTCAGAACTGCGTAAACTACGCGATGAACGCGACGAACTAGGCTACAGCCCAGAGCTGTGGCAAGAAATGGTTGAGCTCGGTTGGTCGAGCATTATTCTGCCAGAGCAATACGGCGGCTTAGAATTCGGTTTTCTTGGCCTTGGCACCGTGTTGGAAGAAACAGGCCGCACCCTTTGCGCCTCGCCCCTATTTGCCACGGCAGTGCTTGGCGCCTCAGCGCTCTTACTCGGTGCCAGCGAGGCACAAAAAGAGCGGCTACTGCCAGCAATTGCTGCCGGTGAAACCACCTTGGCCCTCGCCTTAGAAGAGAGCAATCACCACAAACCCCATCACATCGAGACACGCCTCACAGCCAATGAAGGCGGCTACCTATTAAATGGTAGCAAGTGCTTCGTGCTCGACGGCCATAGCGCAGATCACTTGCTGGTTATCGCACGCTCTTCTGGTGAAATAAACGACCCTGAAGGCCTCACTATGGTCTTAGTGGCGCGCGATGCTGCGGGACTTAAGTGCCAGCGCACAATCATGGCCGACAGTCGCAATGCCGCCAATGTGGTATTTGACAATGTTGCCCTTGAGGCCGACGCAGTGATCGGTGAGCTGGGCGCTGCTTGGCCGGTACTGGAGCAGGTGCTAGACCGCGGCCGTGTAGCCATGGCCGCTGAAATGCTGGGCCTAGCCCGCGAATCATTTGAGCGCACCATCGCCTATCTCAAAGAGCGCGTTCAGTTTGGGGTCCTCATCGGTACCTTCCAGGGCCTGCAGCATCGCGCTGCCGACATGCAAGCCGAGCTCGAGCTGGCTCATTCGGTAGTCCTACAGGCACTATCAAGTGTTGATGACAGCCCCGAGCAGCTTCCTTTAATGGCCAGCTTAGCCAAAACTCGACTCAACGATCTGGTTAAGCGAGTTACCAACGAGGCTGTGCAAATGCACGGTGGTATTGGTGTCACCGACGAACTAGAAATTGGCCTGTTCTTAAAGCGTGCTCGGGTAGCAATGCAGATACTTGGCGACAGTGGTTTCCATCAGGACCGCTACGCTAGCCTCTGCGGCTTCTAGACCTAAGCACTACAATTCAATAAATATATAAGGCTTACGCTATGGATGCTAAACAAAAATTGGCCGCTGTAGATCGCTACGTAGAAGCATTTGAGAAAGGCGACCTAGACATTATTCGCTCACTCTATGCCGACAACGCAGTGGTTGAAGACCCTGTCGGTACTGATCCGCACCACGGGCTGGAGGCGATCTGCAAATTTTATGAAGGAGCGCTCGGTGCCGGCATCAAGCTGACCCTGAGCGGCACTCCCCGCTGCGCCGGCAATGCCGTGGCCTTCCCTTTCAGGGTTAATGGACCGAGCATGAGCATTGAAGTGATCGATGTCTTTGAGTTCAACGATGAAGGCAAAGTGGTCAAGATGAAAGCCTACTGGGGCCCTGAGAACGTCGAGCAAGGCTAAAGCTCTTTGACGGCGCCACAGCGCCGTCAAACTACCCGATGCGGATGCGAATGAAGAAGCGAATTCTCCAAGCCCTCTTTGCAGTCATAGTCATCATCTTTGCGGTTATCCAATTTATTCCCTCGGAACCGCCAGAGCAAGCTGCACAAGTTCCAGCTGAACAGCCTTAGCAATCCAAGGCCTATGGCGGGTGTGCTCCTGTGCTAGAAAGGCTAAACTGTAGCTAGTATGAACTTGGAACTGTACAGTGAACTGATCGCCTTAATCGCCCTGTTGCTTTACCTGATGGCGATTGCCTCGGCTATTGATGCCACTATGAATGTGCGCACTGCCCAAGGTGCAATCGCATGGGCAATTTCATTACTCACCATCCCCTACCTCGCACTGCCTTTTTACTTGGTCTTTGGACGCAATAAATTTGCCGGTTACCTAGAAAAAAGAGAAGCGATTCGCGATCAAACTTCGCAGCTATTAAAACAAGCACACAATGCGATGGATCAGTTTATCGTTGGCTATTCCGACGAACTGCCACTCTACAACAGCCTCTACAATCTAAGTCGCACCCCCGCCACTCGCGGCAACCATGTCGAGCTACTCATTGATGGCGAGGCTACCTTTAACAGTATCTTGTCCGGTATTGAAGCGGCTAAGCACTACGTGCTTATTGAGTTTTACATTATTCGCGATGATGGCTTAGGCGGCCGTTTTACCGACGTGCTTACGCGAAAGGCGCAACAGGGTGTGGCGGTTTTCCTACTCTTTGATGAGATTGGTAGCCGCAACTTTCAGCGTTCGAAGATGTTCAAAAAATTGCGTAAAGCTGGCGTCAATGCAGTGGCTTTCAACACCACTCAGGGCTTTCGCAATCGCTTTCAGCTCAATTTTCGTAATCACCGCAAAATTGTTGTTGTGGACGGCGAGCAAGCCTGGGTTGGTGGTCACAACATTGCTGACGAATACCTTGGCTACACCAAAAAACGCGGCTTCTGGAGAGATACTCATGCGCGCTTAGAGGGTCCCGCGGTCAGCGGCGCAGAGCTGACTTTTGCCACCGACTGGCGCTGGGCCACACGCTCGCCACTGCAACTTGAACACCGTCTTGAGCCGCGCCATTGCGGTGACAGTAAAGTACTGGTATTTGCCTCTGACCCGGTCAGCACCTTGGAAGAAGCGAGCTTGATGTTTCATCAAGTGATTGTGGAGGCGCGCACTCGAATCTGGATTGCCAGTCCCTATTTCGTACCAGACCGGGGTATTGTGTCGGCACTGCAATTAGCCGCTCTGCGTGGAGTCGATGTGCGTCTGATTATCCCCGACGAGCCAGATGGCCCTGTGGTAGCAATGGCCAACTGGGCCTTTACCCGTGAGCTGCTGCCCGCTGGGGTGAAGGTCTATCGTTACCAAGGCGGCTTCATGCACCAGAAAGTCTTACTGATGGACAACAAGATCGCCGGCGTGGGAACTGCCAACTTTGACAACCGCTCCTTCCGGCTAAATTTCGAAATCACCTTGCTGGTCCACTGCGAGTCCTTCTGTGAGCAAGTGCAAACAATGCTAGAAAACGACGTCGAAAAATCCCGTCAGGTGACCAGCGAGGAAATTGCCAACAAGTCGATCTTTTTCTACTTAGGTATGGGCATCGCCCGCCTATTCTCCCCTCTGCTGTAAGCACCCTTCTAATTGCAAGTGTAGTGCCGCGCTGCCCTGTGCTACAAAAGCGCTAGTATTAGTCTCGCCAAGCGCTAGGATCGATATTCAAATCAATGTAATCATCTGGATTCAAACGGGGTTCAATACCAGTGGCCAGCTGCCGATCATAGTCCCGCAGTAAACGCATACCGATACGGAACATCCACACTAAACCGACTAAGTTCACTAAGCCCAAAAGTCCCATCGTCAGATCAGCAAAGCCAAACACTGTGGCTAGGTCCTGCATGGAGCCCCACAAAATAAGGCCCAATACCATGCAGCGAAACACATTGAACAGCCATTGGTTCTCAGAACTAAAGAAGTTCAAACTATTTTCACCAAGGTAGTAGTTGTAGAGCACTGAGCTAAAGCCAAATAGCACTAAGGCTATAGCCACAAAATTAGTACCCCACTCGCCTACGTGACTCGCTAAAGCACTTTGGGTGAGAGCCACCCCCGCCACGTTCTCGGCACCCGGCTGATAAATATCCGATAGCAAAATAATCAGGGCGGTACAGGTGCACATCACTACGGTGTCGATAAACACACTGAAAGACTGCACAATACCTTGGTTTGCTGGATGAGGTACCTGAGCCACAGCAGCCACGTTCGGCGCACTGCCAAGACCCGCCTCATTGCTAAACAAACCGCGCTGCACGCCCTGCATTAGGGCCAGCCCTAAACCGCCACCGACAACGGAACTGAAACCAAAAGCACTTTGTACAATGTGCCATAGTGTCGCTGGGATCTGAGAAAAGTTTAAAGCTAGCACCACCAAAGCAGCGACTAGATAGCTCAGTGCCATAAAGGGCACGACAATCTCAGAAACCACTGCAATGCGCTGTATTCCGCCAAAGATCACGCCGGCCAGCAAAGTGACCATCACCAGGCCAGTGATCCAAGTGGGTACGCCAAAAGAGGCTTCTACTGAAGTTGCGACAACGTAGGACTGCAGAGCGTTAAAGCCAAAACCAAAAGTAATTAATAGCAAGATGGAGTAGATCACCGCCAACCAGCGCTGCCTAACCCCATAGACAAGGTAATAAGCCGGTCCACCGCGATAGCTGCCGTCTGTTTTACGCCGCTTGAATAATTGAGCGAGTGAGCACTCAAAGAAGCTGGTGGCCATGCCCATGAGGCCAATGACCCACATCCAAAAAACCGCCCCCGGGCCACCCAAGGTTATCGCTACGGCCACGCCGGCAATATTGCCGCTGCCAACCCGACCGGCCAAGCTAACTACCAAGGCCTGAAAAGAGCTAACATGCCCTGGCTGGTGCTTGAAGCCACCCCGCAACACACCGAACATACGGCCAAAGTAACGAAACTGCAGTCCCCGAGAAGCAATGCTATAGAGCAAGCCCACGCCGATCAGCGCCACGATCAACACCTGCCCCCACAGCAGATCATTCAGTGTTGCCAGCATCGCTATATTCCTCGTTGAGTATTATTAGCGCCTTAGCAAATTGATCCAGTAAGACTCTCGCTGATACCTAGTACAAAAATAATAGCCAGGGCCGGCGGCACGACAAATCGAATCAGAAAATACCAAACACCGAAGGTTGATGAATTCAGTCCACTTAGCTCATCGCGACTGGCTGAGCGTTTCATCGCCCAGCCGACAAAGACCGCTATCGCCAAGCCGCCAAGGGGCAGTAAAATCTGATTGGAGAAAAAGTCCATGCTGTCATTAAAGTTACGTCCACAAACATTAAAGCTACTGAGTATGTTGTAGGACAGGATGCTCAGCACACTAAGGGCTGCTACCGCGCCAACCACAATCATTGAGCTGCGATGACGGCCAAAACCAAAGCGTCCTTCAACCCAAGAGTTTACACACTCGATCAGTCCGACCATGGAAGTAATACCTGCCACGGACAGCATTAGGAAGAACAGAATACTGAACAGGTGCCCACCCGGCATTTGAGCAAAAGCTACCGGCAAGGTCTGAAAGATCAGGCCGGCACCAGCCGCTGGGTCTAGGCCATAATTAAATACCGCGGGAAAAATGACTAAGCCCGCCAGCAGCGCCACCAACATATCAGCGCAAACAACGATTAGAGCTGACTGGCTAATGGACACTGAGCGCGGCAAATAGGAGCCATAAACCATCATGCCCCCCATCGCCACACTGATTGAGAAAAAGGCTTGGCCTATAGCTGCCAGTACTGCACTGGGGCCAATCTTGCTGAAATCGGGGGTAAACAAATACTCTAAGGCTTGATCAAAGCCGCCCGCTAAGTAGTTATAGCCTGCCAAGCCCAGCAGCAGCATAAACATTAGAGGCATCATGATGCTGACAGCGCGCTCAATACCGCTTTTAACGCCAGAAAAGATGATCAACCCGGTGATCGCTAATCCGACCAGGGTCCAAAATAACATCCCTAAGTTGTCATCTAAGACACTGGCAAATTCCGCATTAGCAAGAGCGCCATCGATACCCACAAAGCCAGTGCTTATCGCTTTATAGAGGTACCACAATACCCAGCCCACAACGCCGGCATAAACAATCTCAATGGTAAATGCGGCCAGCAGCCCCATGCCACCTACCCAGCGCCATCTGCGACTGCGCTGGCTCTCCTTTGCAACAGCCGCCATCGCCTGCGGTGGACTACCCTGCCCGCGGCGCCCAATCATTAACTCAGCAATTAAAACAGGGACCCCAATGAAAAAAGCACAGGCGAGGTAAACGATCACAAAGGCCGCTCCGCCATTTTCACCTGTCACATAGGGAAATCGCCAAATATTGCCCAGACCAACGGCAAAACCCACCGAAGCCATAAGGAAGGTAAATCGGGAGGACCAATGTTCTCCGCTCGCTACTGCCATCTAATTATACTCCAGCGATATTTCTTATTTGGAACTGAAAGCCGCGACTCTGGGCCAGTCTACATCAAAGCGCGCACACAGCTCACGGCTTAGCTTGTGACCATTCTCAGGCTTCAAGCAGATCAAAATCTTCTTTGCCAATGCCGCAATCCGGACACTCCCAGTCCTCAGGAATATCCTCCCAGCGAGTTCCCGCGGCAATCCCAGCATCGGGTATACCCTCGGCCTCATCATAAATAAGGCCACAGATAACGCATTCATACTGACGAAAATTATCATTGGACATAGTAGAGCCCCCTGTTTTATTGATATAGGCAGCCGCACAAGCTCTCACCCTGCGGCAGCTGTTTACTTCAGTGCCGCTAAGGCACCATTTATTTTCAAATGAAAGCCCTCAGCCTGTGGCGTCGCCACCAGCGAGAGCGCATCTCGCAGACTGGGGTCTAAACCACCCTCAGCTGTAATATTCAGGTCCAGCGCATAGATCTGCTGTTTTAGCGTCATGCTGCCCTCTGCTTGCAGCGGACCGCTGAGGGTTAAGACTTCAGCACTGAGCGCAGCATCTGCGTCAGCCTGCTTAAACTCCAGCACATAACTGCCCAAGGGTAAGCGCCCTCGGGGGGCAGACCAGACAGCCTGCTGCCATACCAAGCGTCCCTCTCCACCTGCTGGCCATCCCTGCTGTAGGCGAAGCTGAGCAATCTGCAATGACAGCCGGCCATCGAGCGCAAGCGGTGCCAAGTGCTTCAGCAACTCGGCATTGATATTGGCATCAAGAGCCTGCAACTCAAAGTCCTCGCCAGAGTGTATTGCCACATTAGCGCTGATGCGCTGCTCACCCCAGCGACTCTCAAGTTCAACAGTCGGCGATAGGAGCAGCAAGGACCAAGGCCGTAATCGCCACTGCAGGTGGCCCAATTGTACATAAGCATTATTGCCAATACGCAATAAACTACGACTAGATTGCCCCCGCCATACGCTGCCACTTAGGCCCTGTAAAATCACTTGCTCGCTTGGCAGTAGTGCTGGCAGTAGGCGAGCTGGTGCTTTGAGCACTAGCAGCACTAATAAAAACAACAGTAGAGCGACGGTAATGGGAAAGTAGCGCCGCACTCTTTAGGCCCCTTGAGCAATACGAACGGTGGCATTTACTCGACCACCGGCACCAGCCTGAGTAATCGATACTTCACGTAGCAACAGTGACTGAGTGTACTCAATATCGTGTAACCAGCTCATCAGGGCGCCAAAGGGCGCGCCTTCCAAGCGCACTTGAATTTCACCGCGACTATTAGGTTGCATACGGCTGACCGAGAGCCCGGCAGCGGCAGTACTCTGATTCACCACGGAAGTCAGGTTGCGACGCGTATTACCCAGGTCGCCATTGCTGCGCAGCTGCATGATTTCAGAAACCATGGCGTCAACCCGTTGCAGGGACACTGCCACGGAGGCATTGCGCGCTTCCATCTGTGCTCGTTTATCAGCCAAGGGCGACCAGAGTAAGTAATAGGAGAAGTACAACAGCAGCACTAGCGCCAGTAGCAGCAAACTCAGCTGCTCCCGTGGCTTGAGGCGTTCAAACCAAGTCTTCATCCCCGCGTACCCACTCGAATCCGAGCCCGCACGCCGTCACTTTGAGCACTGCTGCTTTCCATCGTCGCCACTAAGCCATTCGCATTGAGCGCCGCGCGCACTCGCTCTACGCTTTGAAAGTCTTGGGCGACAATATTCATCCGCATTTCGGCACTGCGATCGTTATAATTGATACTCCCCAACAGCGTGCCAGTTTCCTGACTTAACACTTTCCCCACGCGCTCCATCAGCGTCACAAAACCGCCACTGTGACTGCTGCCACGCATACTATCTAACTGTCGTTGCAGTTGTTTTTCGGGGTCGACAATTGCGCCCTGGGGGTAAGCTTGGCGATAGCTAGCTTCCCGGGCACTGCGCAAAGCTAAGTTCTCTGCACTGGCTGCGCGATACTCCATATAAGTGGCCAATAGCTGTAAACAGAATACCGCGGCAAAAACACTGGCTATCAAGCGCCATTCACGCCACCAGCGCTGCAAAGGCAGGCGTGCTGCATAGTCACCTTGACGCAAGTTTAAAGTCGGAAGATTTTTTACCAACAGCAATGCACTGCACAAATTCCCGCGGCGCCACTGCAGCTTGTCATGCAGTTCACTGGGTATTAAAGCGCAATCAGCCGCTTGATCACTGCCATAAACAATCAATGACTCAGGGGCAGACTCCCGTACTGCGGCCTCAAGTAACATCGGCAGTTGCTGCCGCTCACAGCCAAAGCCCTGGCAGTCGCCGCTGCGCAGTATCGCCTGCTCAGCTTCTAATAGGAGACACCATTCACCAGTTTTTCGGGGCAATAATAGAGGCTCTGGCAGCCACTGATTAACTAGGCCCAAATCAGCTAACAGCTGCTGCCAAGTGTCCATCGCCTCGCGCCGACAAAGCGCAACGCCATAGCGCAGACCATCGAGAGGCGCGGCAGCAAAATGCAGGCCATCGATGTCCTCGGCAACCTGTTCTTCTAGCATAAAGGGCAAGGATTGATTGAAGTGCTTTTTTTCCTCAGCGCTGATATCCATTTCGAGCAAACGGAGCGACCGTGCTGGAGCTGCAAAACACAGTGTTAGCCGCTGCTGTGCGACAAGATCGCGCAAGGCTTGCAGCGCTTCTGGGCTATCGAGGGGACGGCACTCATTCCCCGCTCCGGGCGGGTACCAAACCAACTCTTCATCAATTAGCCGTATCACGGCAAAGTTGTGCAAAAGCGCTTCTCCAATCCCAGTTAATTAACAGCCGCTGGGGAATCCAGACTGTTAAGCCCCTATAACTCACCCGTCGAGCGCGCCAGCACCTCCACACGGCGCTGATTACGATGCAGCACACTGTACAATCGCGTTGTGCGGTCGGCAACTTCCACCACCGCAGTGAGTAGAAAATAGGAGGACTGCTCGCCCAGTAATGTCTTGAGTTCCTCTCGTGCCTTTGAGTCAAACAGGGGCTGATCAAGAAAATCATTGAGGTCACTAAAACCCACTTCCTGTCGCAGCTCGACCAAGGCCTGCACTTCATCTGCTGGCAGTGGCAGTAAATCATCAGCGCTACCCAATGAGCGCAACAGCTGCGCCGGAGCGGTATGAATGTTCAGTTTCGTGCCCGGCGGCAGCACTGTGACCCAGGGACGTAGAGCTAAATATAATTCAGGAGTCACATGCGCTACAGCGCGCAGCTCGCTGACACTCGCCAAAGCGCGGTTAGCGGCGCGGTAGGACGGTGTCTGGGCATAGTAATAATCGTCTTCAGCACCATAGGCTTGGGGCACACTGTCGGCGTCGAGCCAGTCCCGCAGGGACTGAGTCACCATAATCGCTTCTTGCCGACTCAGCGCCGGCTCCTCGAAACTCTGCAACAAACGTACAAACTGGGCCTGCTGTGGCGTAAAACGAAGGCTGGCACGGCCATCATCGTCCTTCTCCCCCGGCGCATTACCTTGCAGGTTGTTGAGATTAAATCGCCCCTGTAAATCCTCTAGATGACCTTGCAGCATGCCCCCCTCATCAAGGGGGTAGGGCGTGCTGGGCTGCGCCCAAAGCTCACCGAGGTCATCACGGGGCCGCTGGCGATTATTATCAATATCGTAATCTAGCTTTAGAGCCAGTGCTGCCAACTCTTCCGCGCCACGCAAATAAGCAAGGCTCTGTTCAGCTAACAAAGTATTTGAGCTGCGCTGGTAAAACAACTCAAATTCACTTTTCATCGCCACCATCAAGGCGGCGCAGAGGCCAAAAATGAGCAGCGCGATGACCAGCGCCGCACCACCTTGGCGCCGGGGAGAACAGCCCCTGGCCTGTTTACAGCGGCGGTAAGACATACAAACGCTTCACCTCACCCCAGTCTGCCAGCTCCAAACGCAACTCTAGGGCAAGCGGCGCTGCTAACTGCGCCGCGGGCTCCCCCGGATTTGCCACCCAGGAATCAGGCCAATCACGAGTATCAACTTCGGTCGCAGTACTCGATGACTGAAGCTGGCCAAGGTCTGCTAAAAAACGCAGCTGCAAGTCAAGTACCTGATCAAGCAGCAGCACCCGTTGTGGCTGAGTATCGGCAGCGCGGTCTAGCACCGGATAGCTTTCACGCCACAGCGCATCATCTTCCACAAGATAATTCACTCGCTGCAGAGCACTGCGCGGATGCCCATTGGGATTGTGCCAACCACTGCGGGTTAAGCTTAATAAAAATCGCGCCGCCGCGCCGCCCTGTAGCGCTGGCTCGAACTCACCGAACTCATCCCGTATCGGGCGCTGACTAAACTGCCGCAAATCTCGTGAAATGAACATAAGCGCCCGGTTGAGCTCCCAACTGCGCTGCGCCACTGCCCGCGTACTCTCGACGCCGCTGATCACTGTCGACAAACCGGTATAGGCTGCGGCAGCGATCACCGCGGTCAGTGCTAAGGCCACCAGTACTTCTACCAGAGTGAAGCCTGCTGCAGGGGCGCGTTTAACTGCCAGCACTGCCTGCCTCCGCGGGCACTTGGCGCCCTATTTCAGAGTCGAGATCCGCCCCCATAAAGGCCACTAAAGAGTACAGTGCCGGCCCCTGCTCCACATTTTCTCCAGCGCGAACTGTAATCTCCACTCGGAAGAAGGCCTCAACAGGGGTTTCACTACTCTCAATACGCCAAGACCACTGACGACCCGCCAGTGTGGCCTGGCCGTTATCACTGCCTTTTAGCAAGCTCTGACGGGCTTGAGATAAGAGACGTAATTCAGCCAACTTATTGGACGCCACCATTTGCGCCAAGGCCTTGTCGCGCAAGTGCTCCGTGCCGTCAACTTGATAATAAAGTGACATCACTAGGGCCGGCAGGGCAATAGCAACTACCGCTAGCGCCACCATCACCTCGACTAATGTAAAGCCTGCTCCCCTCTTATTGAGCATAGTTCTGCCTAGCCATCCCTCTGGCCTCGTCGAAATTGCGCGCTAGCGCTTGACTCTGAAGGATCGAGAGCTTCGCCCCTAGGCAGTAGCTCACTGCGCCCTAACAAGTCCCACTTCAGACGCCACAGCACAGCGGCATCACTGCGCTGACGGACAGTCAGTACACCGGGGCTCACCTCACCACTGGCATAAAAGATCACTTGCGGTTTCGCTTGGCCGACATCCTCGCCGAGGTGGAATTCACTATCGAGTTGCCCTTCCAGCGACAACTCGAGATCTACTGTCGGAGGTAAATCTCGCTCAGCGAATACCTCATGGCCACTGCTGGGCTGACGCCAAGCCTCCTCGCGGCGCTCGCGCCAGCTGTAGCGATACACTCGCTCTCCCCTAAGGTTTAGCTGTTGTAACAGCAGGCCGTAATCGCGACCGCTCATCTGCGCCTCGTCGGCGGCAAGAGTATTGATGTCAGCCAGTGATCGCAGCTGCGATTCCAGCTGTAGATCTTGGCCACCAGAACCGACATTAAGCGTCGCCAGCGAAGTGACCAAAACCACCACAAACAGCGCCACCAATAACTCCAGTAAACTGAAACCCCGCTGGCGCAGCAGCATCGCCTTAGTCCTGCGCCTTCCAGTTACCTAGATCTGCGTTTTGACCTTCGCCACCTGACAGGCCATCGGCACCCAGGGAATAGATATCCACCTCACCGTGCTCACCTGGGCTCATATACAGGTAGGGCCGCCCCCAGGGATCATGGGGCACTTCCGCGAGATAACCACCCTGTTTGAAATTGCGTGGCTCAGGAGCCAAGGTGCTTGGCTCTACCAGTGCACTTAAGCCCTGTTCTGTTGTGGGGTAGACGTAATTATCGAGGCGGTAAATCTTCAGCGCGGTCTCGATTGATTTGAAGTCGGCGTAGACTTTTTGTACCCGCGCCTCATCGGCACGATTGAGCACTGTCGGTGCTACCACGCTGATTAAAAGTCCCATAATCACCAGCACCACAAGGATTTCCACTAAGGAAAAACCCCTGTGCGCAGCTTGCAGCCCTGCTGTTTTCATAAAGCTATCTCACCATCGTATTTAAATCGAAAATCGGCAATAGAATGGCCAGCACAATACTCAATACCATCACCCCCATAAACACCACCAACAGTGGCTCCAGCAGACTCATCATCGTGCCCAGCGTCATCTCTAACTCGCGCTCTTGGTTGTTCGCCGAGCGCTGCAGCATCGTTTCCAGTTCGCCACTGGTTTCACCACTAGCGACCATGTGCACCATCATGGGAGGAAAGCGGCCACTTTCGCGCAAGGCACGATTGAGGCTACTACCTTCCTGTACCCGATCTGCCACCACGCCGCTATCCTCACGCAGGACTAAATTAGTCAGTACTTGCCCAGCAATCCTCAGTGCCTCTAAAAGCGGCACGCCACTGGCCATCAAGATACTCAAGGTAGAGGCAAAGCGAGCTGTATCCATGGCCGTAAGAAGCCGAGAAATACCCGGCATACGCAGCAACAGCCTGTGCCAGCCTTTGCGCCGCGCGGGCTTACGTAGAACATGCCGCAGCGCGATAAACAGCGCAATCAACAGCGCGATTAACCACAATACATAATCACGGAAAAAATCCGAGGTACTAATCAGTGCACGGGTTAAGAGCGGTAACTCACGCTTTGAGTGAGAAAAAATGCCAACCAGCTCCGGCACCACAAACACCATTAAGGCCACCACCACGGCCACCGCCACCGCAATTAAGATCAGCGGATAGATCATCGCCATCTTAAGCTTTTGTGCAGTGTATTGACGCTGCTCGTTATAATCTGCCAGCTGCTCTAGGACTGGGCCGAGGAAACCCGCATGCTCACCGGCCTTGACCATGGCTCGATACATGTCGTTAAAGACCAGCGGAAACTCAGCCATAGCATAGGCCAAGGTATGCCCTTCAGATACTCGCGAGCGCAGCTGCAATAGCAGTGCTTTAGTACGCGCTTTGCGGCTTTGCTCGGCGGCAGCTTGCAGACACTCATCCAGCGGCAAACCAGATTGTACTAGGGTGGCTAACTGCCGCGTCACCATGGCCAGTTCTGCCACGCTAATGCGCGGCTTAAACAGCGCCAGCTGCCAGCGCGGCTGATTACCTGCAGTTTGGCGGTTGGCGACAGCTACCTCTACCGGGCGAAGTTTTTGAGCCCGCAGCTGGCTGCGAATCTGACGCTCAGAATCTCCCTCTAAAACGCCTTTAACCAGCTTGCCTGTAGCGTTTAGTGCTTTATAGCGATAGGCGGTCATGGCCTTAAACTCTCCCCATCTGAGGCTCTTGGCCAGGGGCGCTGTAGATTACAATGCTCAGTAGCAATAGTAGAGCTGCGTCCAGCGCTCGCTGTAGATAGCGTAGTTGTTAGCTGTTGTTGTGGCATGGGATAAACACTAATTGACCGTGGTCACCCGCAGCACTTCTTCAAGACTGGTATCACCGGCCAATATTCGGCTGCGACCATCGAACTCAATGCCGGGATAATGCTTGCGAGCCTCGGCTAGCATGCGCTGCTCGCTGGCTCCCTCGTGAATCATTAGGCGCAGGACATCATCGACTTCAATCAGTTCGTAGATCCCGGTGCGGCCGCGATAACCACTGAAATTACAGCGCTCACAGCCCTGCCCGCGGTAGAGCAGCAAATCCTTGGACTCTGCTGCTGACAAGTTCAGCAATTGCAGTTCCGAGGACCCTGGCTGGTAGCTTTCCTTACAATCTGGGCACAGGAGACGCACCAAACGCTGAGCCATAACTGCCAGCAGACTTGAGGACAGTAAGAAGGGCTCAATACCCATGTCTTGCAGGCGCGTCACTGCGCCAATAGCCGTATTGGTATGCAGTGTTGACAGTACTAGGTGGCCGGTGAGTGATGCCTGCACCGCAATCTCGGCGGTCTCTAGGTCGCGAATTTCCCCCACCATCACCACATCGGGGTCCTGCCGCAGAATGGCGCGCAAACCCCGAGCAAAGGTCATATCTACCTTGGTATTCACTTGGGTCTGTCCAACACCTGGCAGCATGTACTCAATGGGGTCTTCAATGGTGAGGATATTGCGCGTGGTCTGATTAATATGGGACAAGCCGGCATAGAGCGTGGTGGTTTTACCTGAGCCCGTTGGCCCAGTAACTAAAATAATACCGTGCGGGCTACGCAGAGACTTTTGGTAGGCACCCAGCACCTGGGGATTCATCGCCAGCTGCTCTAACTGCAATTGCCCCGCCTGCTTATCTAACAGGCGCAGCACCACTCGCTCACCGTGAGCCGATGGAATGGTCGACATCCGAATATCAACCGCGTGGCCGGCCAGTCGCACTGAAATACGTCCATCTTGAGGGACTCGCTTCTCTGCGATGTCCAGCTTAGCCATTACTTTCAAACGCGACACCAGCAGTGGAGCGAGCATACGCTTTGGTGATAGAACCTCTGACAACACGCCATCAATACGGTAGCGCACACTGAGTCGGTCCTCAAAGGTCTCGACGTGAATGTCCGAAGCTTTCTCACGTACGGCTTGGGAAAGTATGGCGTTAATCAAACGAATGATGGGCGCGTCATCTTCAGCGTCCATCAGATCCCCAGCCTCGGGAATTTCATCCGCTAAACGACTGAGATCCACATCGCTGCTGATATCCTCAGCCATCTGCAGCGCCTCGTTGTTACCCCGCTGGTAAGCGAGCGTTAGGCGGCGCTGGAACTCACCAGCACTGACCGTTTTGAGGGTAAAACCACCTGCTAAAAAGCGCTGCAGCTCAATCATTACTTGCAGTGGCGGCTCTGCCTGACAGTAAACTGCCGGCGGCTCGTCTTCCCGATCCAACAACACTCCGTGGAGCTTGGCAAAGCTAAAGGGTAGGCCTTTTCCTGCTTCGCTCTCTGGCACGACAAGGGCCTCTGCGTCACTCTCTAGTACTGCTTCTAGCTCTAGATCGGGCCTCACCATTATTCGCCCTCCACTGTCGCTGCGCTCTGCGCTCGGATCTCCTCCAGTTGTTGAATCTGCTCTTCCCACTGCGGTAGTACCGGCACGTATTCATCGTCGAGGAACATCAGCCCGCGATCTTTTCGGGCCTGCTGCTGCTCGCGGATAAAACGGTATTTATCCGCCGTGGCGCCAGCCAACTCCCGGTCATCACGGATAATGGTCGGACGAATAAAAATCAATAGATTGGTCTTAACCACGGATACTGCATCGGAGCGAAATAGGCGGCCCAAAATCGGTATATCGCCTAGTAGCGGCACTTTTTGCGTACCATCTTGCACATTGTCTTTAATCAAACCACCAAGCACCACCACCCGATTGTTTGTCGCCAACACCTTAGTCTGCAATTTACGCTCGTTGGTAATGAGATCCGATGCCCGCAGGGTCGCCGCAGAATTACTCAAACTGGATACTTCCTGAGAGATATCCAACACCACGGAATCGCCTTCATTAATATGCGGGGTCACTTTCAAGGTGATGCCCACGTTCTCACGCTCAATAGTCTGGAAGGGGTTCTGCGCACCGTTACCACCGCCACCGGTATTAGAATACGAGCCAGTGACAAAAGGCACGCTCTGACCCACAGTAATATAGGCCTCTTGGTTATCCAGGGTCAGCAGGCTCGGCGTGGACAGAATGTTGGCGTTGGATTGCTCCTTCAATGCATTGAGAATCACCGTCATCGACAAGTTGTTGCTGATCGTGCCCCAACCCATGGTCACACCGTCAGTTCCGGCCAGCGCACCCGCCAAAGCACCCACATTAAAATCACCAGTAGTGCTCGAGTTATCAACTTCATTGTTGGGGTTTAGAATAGCTCCGCCGATATTGCTTAAACGGCCATCACCCTTGGTGACATTGCCGCCAAAGGCGCCATCGTCGTTGGCGAACAGCCACTGCAAGCCGAGGTCTTCCGCATCTTTGACCTCCATCTCCACAATGATGGCCTCTACCAAGACCTGGGCACGGCGAATATCGAGGCGCCGAATCACCGCCTCTAAAGCGGCCATCTCATCGTTAGCGGCAGTAATAATCAAGGCGTTAGTGCCCGGATCTGCTTCAATCGTCGAACTGCCAGCAGCCTGCTGAGCGTTTTTACCCTCCGCGTCTAAGCGGCCAATATTTTGCATGACGCGGCTAAGCACTTCGGCAATTTCATCGGCCTTGGCGTACTCCAAATACACCACTTTTACATTGCCGCTCTGCTCTAGCGGCGTATCCAAGTGATTGATCAAACGGCGCAATCTAGCGCTCTCTAACTCATCCGCGCTAATTAGCACACTATTGGTCCGGGCATCGGCTACCAGCAAAACTTCCGAATCAGCACCCCCGTTCTTTTTGGCCTCGGACTCACTCAGCTGATTGAGCATCCGCACAACGTCCTCGGCCACCCCGTATTTCAGCTTAATGATATTTGTTTCCTGCACAGCCGAGCGATCCATGCGCTGGATAATCTCGCTGATGCGATCAATATTTGAAGCAATATCAGAGATAATAATCGCGTTACTAGGGGCATAGGCAGCCATATGTGCCTGCTGTGGTACCAAAGGACGCAACACTGGAATCAACTTCGCCGCGGAAATATTCTCCAACTTCATCACTTGGGTCACGTACTCGTCATTGCCGCCACGAGCCGCAATAGCACGCACCGCTACTGGCGCCGAACGCGCATCCTTGCTCTGAATCACCCGCACCACCCCACCGGAGCGCACCGCGGTATAACCATGAACTTCTAGGATGGACAGAAAAAGATCGTAGAGCTCGCTGCGACTCACCGGCTTGGAGGACACCACCTTCACTTTGCCCTTTACGGCAGGGTCAACCACGATGGTGGTTTCAGTGGCCTCGGCCACAAACTTGATCAGCTCCTGAATATCGGTCTCTTTCAAATTGACCATATATTCTTGAGCCAGCGTTGGGGTGTTCATCCCCAGCGCTGATAACACGATCAGCAAGGCCATGGCCAAGGGCTTAATTCGCAGGTGTTTCACTAGCACAGAGATCCTCTTATTATCCTTGTCTGACTCTATCACTGTTCACCCGCAGCGGCACCAAGATCCACGCTCAATGAGAGTGGCTGGCCCTGACGCTCTAGCTCAAACACCGCCTCACTTGCTTCACGCATGGCGTGGTAAAGCTGCACTGTGTTAGCTGGGTTGTCTAGGGCAATGCCATTGACGCTAGTGACTAGGTCACCAGCCTTAAAACCAAAGCGCTCAAATGCCGCGGCATCGCGGCCCGGGGCAACGCGATAACCACGTAACTTGCCATCTTCGCGCACCGCGCTAATACGCACTAGTGAAGCCAGTGACTGGGGGTCTTGGTAAAGCTGCCTGCGATAAGCCAAAGCTAATTGAGTGGTTTCGGTATCAGCGCGCTGCTCAATCTGCACACTGGGTGGACTTGGGCGGTTAGCCGCCGCTGGCGCTAAGGCTCCGCGGCTAGCATTTAGCTGACGATCAAAATCGTTTTGCTCAAACAGGCTCAGCAGCTCATAGGTGCCACTGTTATCAATCACCACTTGACCTGGCATCACCTTAGCCAGTTTTACGCCACTTGATACCGGTAGCTCATCATCTACAGCATAAACAGCTTGCTGGTTGCGATACTCAATAATAGCGTGGCCCAGGCCACTATCACTGGAAGCCACAATACCCCGTAAGATAAGATCAAGCCGAGTTTCTCGGGCGCCCTCTTCTATCCCCTCGCGCGCCACAGGACTGGCATTTTGAGCAGCCATTAGTGCTGCAGCACTGGCCTCCTCACCTGCCTCACCAAACAATTGCCAGGATTTAAGAGCTTCCATATCCACTGTCTGTGTCAATGCGGGTGCTTGACTGCGAGCGACGGGATTGAGGATATGGCTTGGCAGGGCCACAGACTGAGGCTGTGGCCACAGGGCCCAGAGCAACTGAGCCAAAGCGAATACGGCCCATACTAACAGCACTAGCAACAGCACTTGCCGGATGCGTTTAATACGCTCCGCTTGCGCCAAGCCAAGGATAGCTTGTTGCAAGATCGCCGCGGTGCGCTCGACGATATTTGTTAATTGTTCTAGCCTTTGGGCTGGCAAAGCGCACTCCCCATATTGCACCACCGGGTGCTTTCACCCAGCCAGTCTCTAAGGATTATAGGGTGCCGGCTCTAAAGATAAAACCTTCATGGCTTAGCCCGCTCTAAGCTGGGCAATTAACTTGTGTTTTAAGCGCCCCAAAACGAACAAGGCCCCGTAAAACGGGGCCTTGTAAGCACATTCTGTGAACGCTGAGTTTACAGCGACTGATAGTAATCCATCAGAATCTGTGCCACTTCAGGACGGGAGAACTCAGGCGGTGGCGCAATCCCATTGCCCAACATCTCACGCACCTTGGTGCCAGAGAGCAAAACGAAGTCATCTTTGCTGTGATCGGGCGCATCACGCATCATCACCACGCGATCCAGTTTTTTGCTGTAAGCGGTGTGATCAGCACGGTAAATTTGCAGCTCTAGCGCGTCAGCAGGCACTTCTTCATCGAAGATGGTCTGGGCATCAAAACCACCGTAATAATCGCCAACGCCAGCGTGGTCACGACCGACAATCAAGTGGGTGCAGCCACTGTTCTGACGGAATACTGCGTGCAATACCGCCTCACGTGGACCAGCGTAGAGCATGTCAAAGCCGTAACCGGTGATCATGACCGTGTTAGCCGGGAAGTACACATCCACCATCTTGCGAATCGCAGCGTCGCGCACATCAGCAGGAATATCACCCGGCTTCAGCTTGCCCAACAGCATGTGAATCAGAATACCGTCAGCCTTCAGGTCATTCATCGCCATGCGGCACAGCTCTTCGTGGGCGCGGTGCATGGGGTTGCGAGTTTGGAAAGCAACCACTTTTTCCCAGCCGCGCTCGGCAATTTCATCGCGAATCTGATAAGCGGTGCGGAAAGTGTCGGGGAAATCTGCCTTAAAATAAGAAAAGCCCAATACTTGAATCGACCCAGACAACAAAGTGCGACCCAGCGACTTGAAGGTCGCCACACCGGGGTGCTCAGGATCGAGGGTGCGGAAAATTTTCTCCGCCATAAAGTCCATCTGCTCTTCGCTTACCGACTCAACCGCTTCAACATCCATCACTGCCAGTACTGGATTGCCTTCTACGTTAGGGTCGCGCAAGGCAATGCGGCTGCCCGCTTCAATGCCGCTCTCATTAGTCATATTGACAATAGGCACCGGCCAGAACAAACCATCAACAGTCTGCAGCTTTTCCGCTACGCTGAGGCTGTCGGCCAAATTCATATAGCCAGTCAAGGGGTTAAAGTAACCGGCGCCCAGCATCACAGCATTGGCTGCCGCCGCTGAGTTAAGCAGCAAAGAAGGTAGCTTTTCAGCCTCTGCAGCAAGTGCTGCACGAGCCGCATCATCCGCTACATAAAGAGGCTTCAGTTCATTGGAACCGTGGGGTTTAATCATGACATTCTCCGTTGTTCAATAGGGTTCTGCTTAACAGCAAGGCGACTCAAGCTACTTATGCTGGGATGATGCCGCGCTTGCGCAGCACAGTCAGAATTTCTTCCACTTCTTCATCCAGCGTTTGCCGATCGGAATGCAGGTGTACTTCCGGGTTGGACGGCGCCTCATAGGGGTCATCAATCCCAGTAAAGTTTTTGATCTCGCCGGCGCGGGCTTTCTTGTACAAACCCTTCGGGTCGCGCTCTTCCGCTGCGGCCAGTGAGCAATCGACAAACACTTCGATGAAATCCATACCCGCTGCATCGTGCAGGGCACGGACTTGATCGCGATCGGCGGTATAGGGGCTGATAAAACTGGACAGCGCAATCACACCGGTATCGGCAAACAGTTTTGCCACTTCACCAACACGGCGAATGTTTTCGGTGCGATCTTCGGCAGAAAAGCCTAAGTTTTTGTTAATCCCCAAGCGCACGTTGTCGCCGTCGAGACGGTATGACAAGATGCCCATCTCGTGCAGACGCCCTTCCAGCTCTACTGCAACCGTGCTTTTACCACTGCCAGACAGGCCGGTGAACCACAAGGTAGCACCTTTGTGGCCGAGTAATTTAGCGCGGTGTTCAGCAGTGATATCACCTTCGTGCCAAGTCACGTTTGTCGCTTTCTGTTTTACCATCGTTCAACTCTCACTGTATCGTTAATTGTCAAAAACAAGGCCCGCCTCTGCCGCCTATGCCTAAATACAGGCACAGGCAGAGTCTCAGCAGGCAGCGACGCTAATCGCTGCTGGGCCCTAGAATGGAGGCGCTCGCTAACGGAGGCCCGTTAGCGCTCAATAAAGGCTGCGCGGTATTCCTGAAACTGCTGCTTTAAACCGTCTTCGGTGAAGCCAAACTGCTCCAGCGTATAAGCGTGGGGCGGGCGTAATTCGCGACGGTTAAAATCCTGCCATTTCGCCATCTCGCTGCGGGCTTCATCAGTCAGGTCCATGCCGAGAAATTGATAGACCTTTTCGATTTCTACCAGCGGCTGACTGACAGTGTCTTTAAACCACAGGTCGAGAAAAGCCTCGTCACCGAGTTCTTGGCGAACAGCCATGGTCTTGCGCATGCCATTGGCAAATTTACGAGCCCACTGCTCTCCCACCACCTTGGGATCAGCGGAATCTGAGTAGATGACCCAGACACCTGCAATCAGGCTGGCCAGCGAGGGAATGGTCTCGACAGGATCGCGATGGGATTGTACCACCTTTGCATCAGGAAACACTTTGAAAACCAGATCCATATAATGCAGGTGGTGGGGCGCCTTCAGCGTCCAGCGCTGAGCCTGCTGACCGCTGCGCTTTTTTTGCCACTGCAGAAACTGCAACATCAGCTTCAGATATTCGTAGCCCGGCGTGTGATCCTGCGCTTCAATCCAAGCATCAAAGCTAGGGATATTGACCAAAGCCTGACAGTTGAAGCTGTAGAACGACTGTTCTAGCAGCATGATATCTTCGTCTGGCCCCATGGCATCCATGGGATGAATCGCCAGCAAATCGGGGTTGGCATCCACCATGGCCTGTACTTCCGCCTTGGCTTCGCTGATGCGCCGATCGCCCTCAAGAGTGAAGTCCCAATCCAGGTCCGGACAGGGGAAGCGCACTTCATACCACAGTGGCGCGTACATTCTTCGGTCAGCGGCAATCGTGCGATGTAGCATGGTAGTGCCAGTTCGCGGCAGGCCGACAATCACCAAGGGCGATTCAATCACCTCATCAAGAATTTCTGGGTAACGACTCAGCCAAGCCTGCACTCTCAGGCGAGTCGCTAAAATATCGACCATGCGCTGGTGCATGGCATGTCGACCCATCTCGTTCAGATCAGCCTCGTGCTCCAATGACCACAGCAGGCGGCGCAGTGGCTCCTCATGGGACTGATCACCAAAATCTTCTAGACCATCCACTGCTTTGGCAGCGGCAATAATATCTTCAGGGGCAAAACTCAGTTGATCACTCATTGCTACGACTCTTATTGCTGTAAATCGGAAAGCTTGACGACACGGCAGCGAATCGGCGGCTTATCGCTGGCTTCCACATAGCGCAGCAGCATGGCACCGCAGCGATGACCGGCAGTATCCAGCCAATTGGGGTAGCTGGTGCCCGGGTTTTGGCCACTGATCACAATGCAGACTGTACCATCGTCAGCAAGCACCGCGCTGTGTTTGTTGATGTGTATCCGGTGGTAGCGGTAGTCCAGCGACTCCATCCAGTAATTAGATAGCTGTAAGTTCCAAGTGCGACACTCTTTAGGCGGCGTGAACTCTACGACCAAGGCCTGATCTGCCTCCAGCTCCCAGTAGCTGTTGTGATAATAAATTGCGGGATCACCGCCGGCTCGCAGACAGACTTCCTGGTCATTGGGGGGTAGCTGGTTGATATGCTCCGAAAAACTCTGCATCCACTGGTGAAATAAACCTGCAGTGCCACTGACAAAAGGCACTACTGTCTCGAGTTGCTGGGCAAACTTAGCCGGATCCAGGACCGGGCTATCTTGCGGGTCAAGGCACTCAATACTCAACTTGGCAACCTGTTCTTTTGAGCGGTCGCGAAAGGTTTGACGCACCAGCAAGCTATCAGAGGCCTCGGTCATCGGCAGCCAATTGCCGGGATGCTCTTTAGCCGACACAATCAACTCAAAATAGCCATCACTACCTATATCCAGCTCTTCGAGCTCGACATGGCCAGTGGGCGCCATCTCGCCGCCACCCGCGTAAGAGCCCGCCTTGGTTTCGATACTCAAGTAATCCACGCTGCCGCGATGCCCGCGGATACGGTACTCATGACGGCCGTCAATCGCGCAATTTTGATAAAAGTTATCGGGGTTATCGTTGCCGATTTTCGCAGTTTCGTGCGACAGAGAATAAAACTGAGGGTACTGCGGGTCACTGAACTCAACCTGCTTTTCCAGGCTGAGTCGCAAAAGGCGTGTCAAATAGCGATAACCCTCCGCTTGGCTTAGTGGGTCAGTGGGCACACCAGCTGCCAAAACCTGACTGCCTGCCTGCTTCAGTGCATCGCAGAACTCGTTCCAAAGCTCTCCGCTGAGCAGCTTTTCTTCCGGTGATAATTGCGCCATGAGATCCAGTCCTCCTAATTTAGGACAGGCAGTATCGCAAAGCTCAATGAAACATACATCACCCTAACGGGTGGTTTGACTTACCAGTAAAAATCGATGGCCGACAGTAGCAGCATTATTCCTACCAGAGGGATAATCCAGCGCCGCAAACGGGCCATCTGCTCCGGATTGGCGGGCTTAGCAAAACGCCCGCCAAGCACCACCATCAGCGCCACGCCGGCAAAAACCAACAGCAGTAGCAAGAAAAGATTATTCATTTCTTTGCAGACCAGCAATTAGCACCGCAACCCTCACTTGGCAGTCACTATTTAAGCAGCTGTGGCGACAGTTTTTCCACCATACGCCGCACTCCCTCGCGCCAGTCGACCTGAGTGGGGCCAATCAACTCGTGCATGCGGGTAGTATCGATACTCAAGCTGCCAAAGGCTTTCGGGTTTTCCTTAAACACGGGCTCCAAACCAGTGAGCTCAGTCATATAAGCGCACCACTCTTCAATGCTAGTTTTTTGGGAGCCACCAAAGTTCAAGGTGGTAACCTCCGGTGTCGCCGCAGCCAAGAGACGGGGCAACTTCTCCAGATAGTCATCCACATGCAGCAGGTGATACTCATTGGGGCCTTCAGGGTGCAGCTCGATAGGCATACCCTGCTCCATCATTAACAAATGGTACCAAGGCCAACCGCCGTTATCGCCATAGGGCACACTGAGCCGGGCAATAGTGGTGGGAATACCGAACTGGTGGGCAACAAAACGACACACGGTTTCTGCCGCAATTTTACTGATGCTGTAGGTTGGAAACATCACCCGGTGGTTATCGCCCAAGGGCGCATTTTCCGCCAGTGCTTGATGCCCAGCGTACTCATAAACTGCCGTGGAAGACATGTGCAGAAAGGCTTTCACCTTGCGGCAATGCATCATTAAACGGCCCACCCCTTCGGCGTTGGCGGCAAGGTCGTATTCAAAGTCGCCGCTTTTAACTACCGCAAAATTAACGACATAGTCAAAATCATCCGGCACGCCCGCTAGACCATCGGTCTGCGCCAGATCGGCCTGTATGCACTTTGCACCTAAGGCCTCCATGCGCGCCCGATCTTCGGGCTTAGAAAAGCGAGCAAGGGCGTAAACCTCTGCAACACCTGCCCAAGCCGCCACTACCGGCTCAGCAACCTGTCCGGTAGGACCAGTGATTAAAATTTTCTTAGCGCGAATATCTACTGGATCAAGTGCCATTACCTATTCCTTATGAGCCTTATCAAGACCCTAAGTCTAAGCCAGAACGGCTACAGAGCAACCACCCATACGAACTATGTTTAGGCTGAGCCATTGTCGTCACACATCACTCGATAGATCTTGGACACTTGATCCAGCGATGAAACCGAACATTGCAGATCTTTTACCAAGCCATCTTTCAAGCTATACACCCAGCCGTGAACGGAAATCTCATGCCCTCGAGACCAAGCATTCTGCAGGATAGTGGTGTGACAGACGTTTGATACCTGGCTCATCACATTGAGCTCACAGAGCAAGTCGATAGCAGCGTCAGGGTCATTCTCCAAAGCATCAAAGCGACTCTGATGATTGTGCTGCACATCTTTAATATTGCGCAGCCAGTTATCAATCAAGCCATTATCTTGGTCCTCATAGGCGGCACGCACACCACCGCAATTATAGTGCCCCACCACCAGAATGTGCTTAACCTTGAGCACATCGACTGCGTACTGCAACACAGTGAGACAATTGAAGTCGGTATGTACCACCATATTGGCCACATTGCGGTGCACAAAGACCTCGCCGGGCATCAAGCCGATGATCTGGTTGGCGGGCACCCGGCTGTCCGAACAGCCTATCCAGAGGTACTCTGGGCTCTGCTGGTTTGCCAGCTTTTCAAAAAAATCAGGGTCACTGGTCTTAATGCTTTCGGCCCAAGAGCGGTTTTTCTCAAACAGTTTATCAACGCCACTCACTCTCTAATCCTCCTATTTGATCCAGTCTGCGCCCGCAGCGTCAGTATGCTGAGGCAGCTAATTTTAACCCATTTTTCAGCGCCATGGATGACAATTGTACAAGCCCGCACCAGTGAACTCCGAGCACTTTCAGCTCGCTGGCCTTAATGCTGACTCTGTGCAATAGCTAACAGAGCACCTGCGTCTAGCTCAAGTAAAAGCCATCACTGCAGGCTTGATCTGCCTTAAAAGAATCAAGTGGGATCGACATCAGGGTCAATGTTATTGGAATCCTAGCTTATGCGGCCTATAATGCGCTTGCAAACCTGGGGGAGGCTTCGGCCTGAGACACTTAAATAGTGGACCCTTTGAACCTGATCCGGTTAGAACCGGCGTAGGGATAGGTACTACGATTGCGCCACTGATCGGCAGCTTATCAGTTGCCTGACAGCAGTCCTCCTGATCCAATCCGCTAGTTAAACCGGTTCTCTTAATACGCTGTACTTATTATAGGAGAGCCACAAATGTTGCCTTGCAACAAAGCATCTTTTTTCTTCCGCAAAACGCTTATTGCGCTCGGTTTAAGCCTAGCCTGCACAGGCCAAGCGGCCGAACTCGAAGAGATTCTGGTCACCGCAGAGTTTCGCCCCACCCGCCTACTCGATCAACCCAATAGCACCAGCGTGGTGTCGCAATTTGAGATAAAAGAGCGCGCCGCACAGCATTTAGAAGAAGTGCTCAACCTAGCACCAAACGTAAACTACGCCGGTGGCAGCTCGCGCGCTCGCTTTTACCAGATCCGCGGCATTGGCGAGCGCAGTCAGTTTCAAGAACCTTTGAACCCCTCTATCGGTTTTATTATCGACGGTATTGACTTCAGTGGCCTTGGCACAGTGGGCGGCCTATTTGATGTCGACCAAGTGGAAGTGCTTCGTGGGCCGCAGGGCACCTTACACGGCGCCAACGCGCTGGCGGGTTTAATCAACGTGCGCAGTGCTGCACCTAAAAATGAGCCAGGACTGTCAATATCTGCCAGCGCTGCCAACTACGACACCTGGAGTTTAGGCCTTGTCGGTACAGGCCCGCTGATCAAGGACACCCTGCTATTTCGCCTCGCCGTGCAGGAATACCGCAGCGACGGCTTTAGCAAGAACACCTACCTTAAGCGTGACGATACCGCCAATCGCGATGAAACCATGGCTCGCGCCAAACTGCGCTGGCTGGCTAGCGACACAGCGACCCTTGATGTGACAGCCTTCTACGCCGATGTCGACAATGGCTACGATGTCTTCTCACTCGACAATACACGCCGCACGCTGTCTGACGAGCCCGGCAGCGATAAGCAGAAATCCTCCGCCCTAGCCTTTGACTGGCAGCAGTCACTTAGTGCTGCGGACTTAGAAGCCAGAGTAAGCTGGGCGAGTTCTGAGAGCGATTATAGCTTTGACGAAGACTGGGCCTACGTCGGCATTGCACCGGAGCTGGAATACTCTTCCTTTGACCAGTTCCTGCGCGACCGCGACAGCTACAGCGCCGAACTGCGCCTGCTCTCAAATGAGAGCTCTAGGCTGATTAATGATCGCGGTGACTGGGTGGTCGGTCTTTATTATCTCGCCGATCGCGAGGACCTTGTGCGTCGCTATACCTACCTGACACAAGACTTCCGCAGCACTTACGATACCGATACCCTGGCGCTATTCACTCAGCTTGACACGCAACTGAGCGAGCGTTTGAGCCTGCTGAGCGGTCTGCGTGTAGAGCAGCGCCGAACTGATTATTACGACAATAACGGCGTTGCTAGCGATCCCAAGAAAAACCTCTGGGGCGGGCGCCTGACACTGGAGTACCAATTGTCAGACGACAGCATGCTTTATGCCGGCCTGTCTCGCGGTTATCGCGCCAATGGCATTAATGCCGGTGTGCTGGCCAGCATGGAAGCTTATAACGATCCAGCTGTTCTCGGCTTGCTGGAGCGGGTTCAGCGCTACGACGACGAATCGCTGCTCAACTACGAGGCTGGTTTTAAAGCGAGCTTTTTAGACAAGCGTCTGAGTACCCGTCTGGCACTGTTCTACATGGATCGAAAAGACCAGCAAGTTAAAGGCTCCCTAGTGATCCCGCGGCCCAATGGCAGCACCGACTTTATCGATCACACCAACAACGCCGCCTCAGGTAACAACTATGGTTTAGAGTTAGAGCTCGACTGGTTAGCCACCGACTCGCTGCAGGTCTACGCTCACTTAGGACTGCTCGAAACTCGCTTTGATGACTACATCAACTCTGATGGCCGAGACCTTTCTGGACGCGACCAAGCCCATGCACCGTCCTATCAATATGCCATTGGTGGCCGCTATGACCTGGGAGCAGGTTTCTTTGCACGCCTAGATATAGAGGGTAAGGACAAGTTCTACTTTTCCGACCGCCACGAACTGCAGGCGCCCTCCTTTAATCTTGTGCACATGCGCCTAGGCTACGCCAGCGAGCAGTGGTCGCTGGCACTTTGGGGCCGCAACCTCGGCGACAAGAAGTACGCAGTACGTGGCTTTGGCAGCTTTGGTAACGACCCGCGCAAAGAATATATCGTGGAGCCTTACTACCAATACGGCGAGCCGCGCCAGGTAGGAATCAGCGCCGATTACCACTTTTAGTGAGAGACCTAGCCATGGTAAGCAAGTTCATTCCTGATAAATTGGCTGCCAAGCGATGACTCAGGAGCAAGTGGCAGAGCAGCTCGCTCAAGCCTGGGCCGCCCTTTCCGGCTGGGAAGTGGCGGCGGTAGTCTTGGGTGTCGCCTATCTATTGCTGGCAGTCAAAGAAAGTTTGTGGTGTTGGTACGCGGCTTTTTTTGGCACAGCCATCTCCCTCTACGTGTTTTGGCAGGTAGGGCTATTAATGGAATCGGCGCTGCAAATTTACTATTTAGTGATGGCAGTCTACGGCTGGTGGCAGTGGCAGCAAAACAGCCACTCCGCCAGCCAAGAGAATAGCGCAAGCGACACCCTGCCGATTTCTCGCTGGGGCTGGCAGCAACATTGTTACGCCCTCGCGGTGGTACTCACACTCAGTGCCATCAGCGGTACGCTGCTAGCTGAGCACAGCCAAGCTGCCATGCCCTATCTGGACTCATTTACCACTTGGGGTGCCATTGTCACCACTTGGATGGTGGCACGCAAAGTCTTGGAAAACTGGCTCTACTGGTTAGTCATAGATGGCGCTTCGATCTATTTGTATATGGATCGTGAGCTATACCTCTTTGCACTACTCTTTGCGGTGTATTTAGTCATTGTAGTAGCGGGATTCTTGCAGTGGCTGCAAAGTTATCGCAGCAGTCTAGCTTGAAGAGACTGGAACAAGTACTGGCCCAGTGGCAGCACTGGGCCACAACTGCCAGCGAGCGCCCGCGTCTTGCCTACAGGCTGGGGGCTGGCCTCAGTAACATTAACTTCTTGGCTAAAAGTGGCGACGCCGCTTGGGTCATCCGCTTGGATGGCTTTCAGCCCGCCATCAATAGACTCAATCGGCAAAGCGAGTGGCACGTGTTGCAGGCCGCCTCAGCACAAGGCCTGGCACCGACGCCACGATACTTTAACCCTGAGCTCGGCGCTCTAGTCTGCGACTATTTAAAACCAGACCCCGACCCGCCCAGCTCACTGGCTGATATTGCCGGACTGCTGCGCCGCATTCACCAACTGCCCGCCCTGCATCAACGACTTGATCTAGGCAAACGTATCGCCCACTACGAAGATCTTTGCGCAAAAAACGCCCCTGAAAAACTCGGCGAACTCAGTCCACTCACATTGCAAGTGCAGAGTGTTATCCAGATCTGTGAAGCGCAACTTGGAACTTTGCATGTCTGCCACAATGATTTGCTAGCCGCGAACCGCCTCTACAGTGGCGGCCGCTTATGGGCGCTAGACTGGGAATACTGCGCCATGGGCGACCCTCTCTTTGATTTGGCCGCGCTATCTTGCGGTGATGAACTTGGGCTACCCGCTAGCGAGGAGCTACTACAGCTATACCTCGGCAGAGCCGCCACTGGCCGAGAGCAGCAAAGCCTTGCGCGCTACCGCGTGCTGTACCGCTATTTGGAATTGCTGTGGCACGCCAGCTTAAGTCCCGACAGCCTTGACTGGCAGAGCAAACTGGCGGCGCTAATTAAAGAGTTCGACACCTTATAAGGTGTCTCAGACGCTCAATCCCTAAAGTTAGTAAACTGCAGAGGCTGCTCGAAATCCGCAGCGCGCAATAGTGCGATGACCTGCTGTAAGTCATCGCGCTTTTTAGCACTGACCCGCACTTGATCGCCTTGAATTTGTGCCTGCACTTTGAGCTTGGCATCTTTGATCTTTTTGACCAGCGTCTTACATTGCTGACTATCGAGTCCATGACGCAAAGTCACTGTCTGGCGGACCAACTTACCCGAGGCCACGGGCTCAGCACAGTCCATAGCAGCGGGATCTATGTCACACTTGATCAAGGCACTGCGCAAGATATCTTCCATTTGTGTGAGCTGAAACTCAGCTTCCGCAGTGAGGGTGACACTGCGCTCCTCACGCTCAAAGGTGGCATTAACGCCTTTAAAGTCGAAACGGTTCTTTACCACCCGGGATGCCTGGTCAACCGCATTCGTTAATTGATGCAGATCCACTTCCGATACCACGTCAAAAGATGGCATAGTGCAAAACTCCAGCCGCAATGAAATGAAGGAGCACATAGTAGTGCGCTGCTTGCAGTTTACAATCCCCCAGCCCGATCTTCTGAGTAGTTAAACATGCACTGGCATATACTTGGAGCAGGCGCTATGGGCTGCCTGTTCGCCGCGCAGCTGGACCGTCAAAAAATTCCGCTAACGCTACTGCTGCGCTCAACGAAAGAGAATCAGTCTGAAATTACTCTCGACATAGAGGGTGTTAGCGGCGCCAGCCAACACCAGCTTGCGGTACAGGCTTGCTCCGCCAAGGGGCAGATCGATTATCTGCTTGTTATGACTAAAGCTTACGACGTGCTCCCAGCAGTGACTTCCGTAGTCCAGCGTTTAAGCCCTCAGAGTGTCATACTATTGCTGTCTAATGGCATCGGCTTTGCCGAGCAAATACAGCGCAATCACCCACAGTTACAGCTCGCGCTTGGCACCACGACCGAGGGCGCTTTTCGCCGCGGCCCCTGGCAAATACAACACGCTGGACTCGGCAGTACCCGCATCGGCCAAGCGGCCACCACAGCAACTCCGGCCTGGTTTGAGGACTGGCGCAGCAGTCTTTCTGACTGCCACTGGGATAGACAAATCAGCGCGGCGCAGTGGCGCAAACTGGCTATTAACTGTGCGATTAACCCTCTCAGCGCTTTAGAGGGTTGCCGCAATGGCGAACTGGCCAGTAAGCCCGCTCTCGCTGCGAAAGTGCGTGAACTCTGTGCTGAAATGACTTTGATCGGGCAAGCTGCTGGCCAGTGCGCAGCTGTGAGCGGTTTAGAGCACAAGGTATTTGAAGTGATAAAAGCAACGGCAGCGAACCGCTCATCAATGCTGCAGGATATTACAGCCGGACGGCGTACCGAGATCGATTACATCAACGGCTATGCCGATCGCTGCGCCAGACAATTTGCTGTAGAGGCACCGTTGAATCGGGAATTACTTGAGGCGCTGCGGCAGCTCGAGCAAGCCCGCTTCCCCTAGGCAAGTACAGATTAAATCGCAGCGCTAAATTCTCAGCCGGCGCTTAAGTCTCGCGACCTCAAAAACGATCGCGATATAGGGTCTCAGCCAGCTCCGCAGTCACAGCTGCCCACTGTGAAGCTGGCATTCCCGTTAACAACAGTGCTTGACGATACTCGGGCTCGGCATCACGCTGCCGAGTCAGCCCCAGCAGGCACAAATCACTGCTACAGCGCAGAGCCAACTGCAACTCTTCATCCGCTGCGGGTAATGGCAAATTATCGGCAAAACCCCGGCTGCCCTCGGGGCAGGATGCTGGCGCATGGTAAAACAACAATTGCTTATCGAGCTCCGAGATCACGGTGCAAACACGCTCACTCAACCAATCCAGGGTCACGCCATCCGGCAAAGTTACAGCTCCCGCCAAAGCCACCTCAGGCTCCAACAAGGCAATACGGTATGGCTTAGGCAGTGCCAGATAAAGGATGGCAGCAGAGCCTAACAATAGAGCTAAAACCGCTGCCTGAATGCGCGGTTTGCCGAGATACCTCAGTACTGACGCTGGAGTGAGCTCAGCAAAGCCTCGCCATTCGGCCAGTTGCGAGCGCCCCCGTTTACTCAATTCGCGGGGAATATGTGGCGGGAACTCACCCTCCGACTCCTGCCGGCGCAAGGACTTTACGCCCGCTAAAGGCATCTGCCGCATTGACTGCGGCTCATGTCGCAGCAGCTCACGCAATATCTGCCGAACACGGTGGGTATTGTCTGGCCGATCCGCCACATCTTTTTGTAATAAGCGCTGCACCAAGTCACGCATGCCGGGCGGTATTAAGCTGCCATCCGCCAAGGTCTCTGGCAGAGGCTCGGGCTCTTCTGTGAGCAAACGCTTCACATCAAGCTCATCATCAAATACAAAGGGATGCTTGCCGGACAGCAAGCGATAGAGCAGGCAACCTAAGGCGAATAAATCTGAGCGCACATCCAGTACTTTTCCTTGATACTGCTCGGGCGAGATCGCCGTAATACTGCCGGGGCAATGCTGCGATAAACCTTTGCTGCTGGCGCCCCGGGCAATGCCAAAATCACTCAGCAAAGCCCGGCCCTGAGCGTCGATCAATACATTACTGGCTTTTAGGTCACCGTGCACAATGCGCCGCTGTCGCGCGGAAGCCAGCGCCGAAGAAATATCGATAGCTAGGTGAAGTATCGCGCTTAATGATAAGTGGCCCTGCTCTAGCAGCTCCTCCAAATCAACACCCGGCACATACTCCATAATCAGGGCGAGGTTTTCTGTACTACTGATCACGTCATAAAGCTTCACCACTCGGGGGCTATTAATACTGGCCACTAAACGTGCTTCAGCGACTATTTGCCGGCGTGCTGGGCGCTCACTTGGCAAGCGATACAGTTTCACTGCCACGCGGCGTTGCAAACGGGAGTCATACCCGAGGTAGACCGAACCCTGACCACCTTGGCGGATCAATCGCAGTATACGGTAGGGGCCTATCCGACCAGCTCGACTCATAGCCTCGTACCGCTGCGCAAACGGACACGCAGACCCTTATAAGAAACTGACAAAGCTCTAGCGGCCTCGCGCGTATCGCCATCGGCTGCCGCAAGCGCCTGCTGTAACTCACTATCGGACACTTCAGAGGCCAAACGCAAATCGGGGATTTCCTCGAGGCGGCGATAGATTGATTGTCGTGACACCCCCAGCGCTCGAGCAGTGGCAGCCACTTCGTAATCGTGGCTGACAAAAGCGGCGCGAAACTGCTCAGCATCGACTTGCGCCATAGGTCGCAGGCTCCCATGACTCGGCTCAGCAGAGCTATCCTGCTGCATGCGCTGCAAGAGGTGTGCAGGCACTTGCACTTCCCGCTCACTGGCGACCAGTAACTGCCGCGCCGCATTGGCTAATTCCCGCACATTGCCCGGCCAAGAGTAGCGAGCAAAAAGCGCAAAGACCTCGGCCCACAAGGCACTGCGAATTTCATCGTCATCAGCTGAGGGTAACAGTCGCTCACAGTCCATCATTGCGGCGGCTTCACGCAAAAAGTGCAATAACAGTTCGCCGATATCTTCAGGGTGCTCGCGCAAGGCTGGCACGCGGATTTCAATACTGCCCAGACGGTGGCGCAAGGCCGCACTGAAATTGCAGCCTTCGCCGTCTAGTTGCGCATCGGTCGCAGCAATGACCCGCAAATCCACCGATTCCACTGCGCCTCCTACTACCTGCACCTGACGCTGCTGCAGTGCACGCAATAATAAAGGCTGGATATCAACAGGGGTGTCGCCCACCTCATCCAGAAATAAAGTGCCCCGGTGGGCCTGCTGGAAATAACCCTTAGTAGCCTTCGCTGCACCGGTATAAGCACCCTGCGCACTGCCAAAAAGCAGTGCCGAGGCTAAGCTTTCGGGTATGGCTGCCATATTGATCGGCACAAATGGCCCGCCTGAGCGATGGCTCGATTGATGAAGGGCCACAGCTGCCAGCTCTTTACCGGTGCCAGTTTCACCTTGTACCAGCACATCTAAATCGGTCATAGCGGCGCGGGCGATCTGTTGACGTAAGCGCTGTAAGCACACGCTGCGGCCTCGCAAGGCCAGCTGCCCGAGGGCGGCATCGGGCGGCGGCATAGCGCGCGCCGGCCCCAGACGCAGCCAGAGCACTACACTATGCCCTAACTGCAGACTAAGCCCGCGCTGCAACTGCTCCGCATCGAGTTTTATATCTTCGCTAATGTCCTCGCCCTGTAATTTGCAGCGACAGGCAGCAGGGTACTTGTGCAAGAGGAGGCCTTTAGCACTAAACTCCAAGCGCAGTGCTTGGCGGGAAATGTGCCGATCTTCAAGTCCAGCCAGTAATTGACCTTCGGGCTGTAAGCAGAATTCAGGCTGATGTCGGCCAAGTTCCAATACTTTTTTAGTAGCGCTGACACGCTGCTCCCAACTAGCGCCTATGCGCTCTGGATCGGGGTGGAATAGAAGGGTTAGACTTAGTGCTGTAGTAGCGTGCTCAGCGCCGAGCTTTGCTACCACTGAGGGTAGTGTCGCATCCTTGCGAGTGCTTGGAACCATATTATTCTGCCACTTTGTCCAATTACTGGCTGTTTGTTTTGTAGTCTAGCAGGCAGATAAAAAGCTGCCAGAGCAAATACCTCCCTTAGTCAGCCAGCTAAGGAGACCAGCTTATACCAGCGCGTTCAGATAGCGCGACCAGTCAAAGGCTGGGCCGGGATCTGTTTTTCGCCCCGGCGCTATATCGCTGTGGCCCGTAATACGGCTTGGGTTAATGCCGGGAAAGGCATGCAGGATCTGCCGGGTCACCGCCACTAAAGAAGCATATTGCGCATCACTGTAGGGAAGATCGTCAGTCCCCTCTAACTCAATGCCAATACTAAAATCATTACAATTGTCCCGTCCCTCAAAGCAGGATTGCCCGGCATGCCAAGCCCGATCCAGCAAACTGACAAACTGCAGCAGCTCTCCACAGCGGCGGATAAACAAGTGCGAGGAGACTTCTAATCCTCTAATTTCTTGGAAATAGGGATGGGCATCCCAGTCTAAGCAGTTGCTAAAGAGCTGTTCTACGCAGTTATTGCCAAACTCTCCAGGGGGCAGTGAAATATTGTGAATCACCAATAAGTCAGGTTGAACACCCGCCGGGCGGGGGCCAAAGTTGGGTGATGGCACCCGTCGCGCCTGCTCAATCCAACCTTGCTCTAGGCTGTTATTCATAGCACTCTCTTATAAATAGCTCAGATAGCCATGATGATAGCGCCTTTCCAAGTCACAGGGGACTGACGAGTCCGGCTGCAAACTGCTAGAATTTCGCTCCCTGTTTTATACCGAGATCACCCCATGTCTAGGCCTTCACCGGAAATCGTCAAACTCAATGTACAGGCTGCTCTGGCCGAAGATGTTGGCAGCGGCGACATCACCGCGCAGCTCATTGCCCCAGACACTCAGGCCAAAGGCCGAGTGATCACCCGGGAAGCAGGCATTCTCTGTGGTCAGGACTGGGTCGATGAAGTCTTTGCCGCCGTTGATTCGAGCATAGCTATCGAGTGGCACTTTCAAGACGGCGATGCCATAGTCGCTGAAGACACCCTGTTTAGCTTTACTGGCCCGGCCCGCGCCTTACTAACCGGCGAGCGCAGCGCACTTAACTTCCTGCAATTACTCTCTGGCACCGCTAGTCTATGCCGGCGCTACGCCGACCACGTCGCGGGCACTGATGTGAAGCTGCTCGACACCCGCAAAACCATACCCGGTTTGCGGGTGGCACAAAAATACGCCGTCAGCTGCGGTGGCTGTCACAACCATCGCATCGGCCTATTTGACGCCTTCTTAATCAAGGAAAACCACATCAAAGCTTGCGGTGGCATTGCCAACGCCGTAAGCAGTGCACGCCAGATCGCGCCGGGCAAACCCGTTGAGGTGGAAGTGGAAACACTGGAAGAACTGGATCAGGCACTAAATGCCGGCAGTGACCGGGTGATGCTGGACAATTTCAGCTTAGAGAACCTGCGTCAGGCTGTTTCGCTAGCCAAGGGCAAAGTAGAGCTGGAGGCCTCAGGCAACATCACCGATAAAACCTTGCTGCCAATAGCAGAGACCGGCGTTGACTACATTTCCATCGGGGCATTGACCAAGGACTGCAAGGCTTTGGACTTGTCGATGCGACTAATCTAGCGCGCACTCTGAATTTATTGAGGTCCCTCTCTCCTGGGCGAGAGAGGGGGCCAAGATTAACCTCTACAGCCAATCTTCGGGATATTGATGCAACATGCCTGCGGCAGTGGCAACAGCTCCGGCGTGGCCGGCACAGCGCGGTAAAATTTGCTCGGCATAGAAACTCATTGTGGCCAGCTTCTGGCGATAGAAATCATTATCGGCGCCTTCGGCTAAACGCTGCTGGGCGACTTGAGCGGCACGGGCCAGCTGCCAGCCGCCCAATAAGTAACCCGCCTGCATCATGTAGTCAAAGGAGCTTCCCAAAGCGATATCGGGGTTTTCTTGCAAAGCTTTGAGCAGCTGCTCTGTGCTGCCCTGAAACTGCTCCAGGGTAGCGCTCAAAGCCCTGCCCACCGCAAGCAGCGAGTCATTGTCAGACTGCGCTAATTCAGCAACAGTAGCGGCCACCGCTGCCAAAACCTTAGCCATCGTGGCACCGCTATCTCGGCCTAACTTGCGGCTCACTAAGTCTGCCGCCTGAATACCATTGGTGCCTTCATAAATCGCTGAGATACGCACATCCCGCAAATACTGCGCGGCGCCAGTTTCTTCGATATAACCCATGCCGCCGTGCACTTGCAGACCGAGCGAGGCCAGCTCCTGGCCCACTTCAGTCAGCCAGCCCTTAATGATCGGGATCATTAAATCGATACGCGCTTGCTGCGCTGGGCGATCCGCCTCGGGGCCGGAGTGGGCTAAATCTAGCGTGAGTGATTCGCTGTAGAGCAGAGCTCGCATCGCTTCGATCAGCGATTTCATGGTTAAAAGCATGCGCCGAACATCCGGATGCTGAACAATGGGCACCCCACCCTGTACGCGCTCGCGAGCGTATTCCAGCGCCTGCTGGTAAGCCCCCTGCCCGATACTTAGCCCCTGCAGGCCGATCTTGAGCCGCGCTTCATTCATCATGGTGAACATGCAAGCTAAACCGCGGTTTTCTTCACCCAACAAGTAGCCAATGGCACCCTCGCTCTCACCAAAAGCCATGACACAGGTAGGGCTACCATGAATACCGAGTTTGTGCTCGCATGACACAGGGAACACATCGTTGCGCTCAGCTAAGCTGCCATCGGCATTGACTAAATACTTGGGCACGATAAATAAAGAAATCCCTCGGCTGCCCTCAGGGGCGTCGGGTAATTTAGCCAAGACTAGGTGGATGATGTTGTCGCAGGCCTCGTGATCGCCCCAGGTAATAAATATTTTTTGCCCGTAGAGGCGGTAGTGGTCACCCTCTGGTACTGCTCGGGCCTGCATCACACCCAAATCCGAACCGGCACCCGCTTCAGTGAGGTTCATGGTGCCCGACCACTCACCGCTGTGCATTTTGGGTAGATAGCGCTGTTTCTGCTCCTCTGTGCCATGGGCAGCAATGGTCAGTGCGGCGCCACTGCTGAGTATCGGCGCCAAGGCCAGCGCCATATCAGCGCTATTCCACATCTCAGAAGCAGCTGTGCCATAGAGTTCCGGCAGGCCCTGCCCCTGGTAAGCGGGATCGGCGGTAATACCTAACCAACCGCCTTGGCCCAACTGCTGCAGTGCTTCGGCATAACCAGGAGTAATACTCACTTTACCATCGCTGCAGCTTGCCGGCTGTTGGTCGGCAACCCGCCGCAAGGGCGAGAACACATCGCCAGCCAGCTTCGCCGCTTCACTTAGCAGGGCTGAAGTCAGCTCTGAACCCACACCGAGCTCAGCGAAGGCCGGTAGCTGGCCGAGCTGCGTACCAGCATCCAGCACTTCGTCGATCAGAAAGCTCATATCGTCTAAAGGAGCGCGGTAATTGGCCATAGTCTGTCCACTGCTGTGGTAAAAAAGGACAACCAGTATAGCGAATCACAGCGCGCTGAAAAGGCGTGCCCCACAGACAAGAGCCGCCTAGTGTACGCTAGGCGGCTCTGTATCAAGTGCTTGCATCTTGCTTAAAAGCTATTACAGCAGCCCTTCGGGCACTATCTTTAGTGGGCTTTCAGGCTGGGCTAAGCAAAGTCCCCGCTTGAAAGTCACGAATGGCTTGCTCAATTTCCTCAGGCTGATTCATCACAAAAGGGCCATATTGAGCTATAGGCTCTCGCAAAGGCTCACCCGATAGTACCAGCGCGCCAAGCCCCTGGGGCCCAGCTTGCAGACTCAGCTTATCGCCCTTGCCGTAGACCGCCAGCTGTTTGCTGCTCAGCTCAGTACTGCCTCCTGCATAAACAAACACCAAGACTCGCTCGTAATCGCCCAGCGAGAGACTAAACTCCTCGCCGGCAGCCACGGATACATCCAACAACAATGGGCGAGTAGGCATGGCCGGCAAACAGCCCTTTAAGCGCTGGCCATCAATACCTACTTCACCAGCAATTACGCGCACTTCGCTGCCATTGTCGTCGCGATAAGAGGCAATCTCAGCAGCGCGAATATCGCGATAGGCAGCCGGCTTCAGCTTGTCTTTAGCCGGCAGGTTCAACCAGAGCTGAAAGCCATGCATCAGCCCCTCTTCCTGCTCCGGCATCTCGGAGTGCAAGACACCTCGCCCGGCTGTCATCCACTGCACGTCACCCGGCTCGATCACCCCTTCGTTGCCCATGTGATCGCGGTGGCGCATGCGGCCGGCCTTCATGTAGGTGATCGTTTCAAAACCGCGGTGTGGGTGCTCTGGAAAACCACCGATGTAATCCGCGGCCGAATCCGCATTGATCTCGTCAATCATCAGGAAGGGGTCGAGCACCCGGTTCATTTCTTTACCGGCTATTCGGTTAATTTTTACCCCAGCACCATCGCGAGAGGGTTGCGCCTGATATATCTGAAATAATTTTCTGCTCATAGTGAAACTCCTACACTGACCAGCCGATCTTGCTCAGTTGAACTGGCTCCGATTATGCGGCGCAGTGAAATATTGCTCCGGTCCCAAGGGCACAATTCCTGTTGGGTTAATGCTGTCGTGGCTCCCGTAGTAATGCTGTTTGATATGAGTAAAGTCAACGGTCTGCGCAATCCCCGGCAGCTGATACAACTCACGCAGATAATTGCTGATGGCAGGATAGTCCGCGATACGCTGGCGATTGGCTTTAAAGTGCCCGTGATAGACCGCATCAAAACGAATCAAGGTAGTAAACAGCCGCCAGTCCGCCTCAGTCAGCGTAGAGCCGGCCAGATAACGCTGCTGACTTAAGATACCCTCTACCCAATCCAAGGCATCAAAGAGTTTGTAGTAAGCCTCTTCATAGGCCTCTTGAGAAGTCGCAAAGCCGGCTCGGTAAACGCCGTTATTGATTAACTCGTAAACTCGCTCATTAATGGGATCAATCTTTGCCTGCAAATGTTCAGGATAATAATCGCTGTCATTACCGGTCAGCCCGTTAAAGGCGCTGTTGAGCATGCGAATAATATCTGCCGACTCATTGCTGACAATAGTCTTAGTTTGTTTATCCCAAAGCACCGGTACCGTCACTCGGCCTTCGTAATTCGGGTCAGCCTTTAAATAGAGCTGATACATGTAATCAAGGCCGTATTGGTCATCGCTCAATTCCCAGCCATTGCTCAGCATCAAGGGCTTAACCACCGTGACATCGATCATGTCCTGCAGGCCTTTAAGCTGGCGAAAAATCAGCGTGCGGTGGGCCCATGGACAGGCTAATGACACATATAAGTGATAGCGCCCGGGCTCTGCTTTAAAGCCTGCACTACCGGTAGGCCCAGCACTGCCATCAGCGCTAACCCAGCTGCGAAAGCGGCTGTCCTGACGCTTAAATTCACCACCGCTACTATCTGTGTCATACCACTGATCAACCCACTGACCATTTTGTAACAAACCCATGATAAAACTCCTGTCCTTTACTCTGTTTTGCCGGGCAGCCAATCCCTTGGCCGCCCAAGCATTTCAGGCAGCGCTTATTGCGATGCTTGAGCCCACTGTCAGTTGAGTCGCTGCATTATCAAATGCAGCGACTTAGCTCAGCGGACTATTGAGTAGTTTTGGCACTGAGTTTCTGGTCGATACTGGCACTGCCAGCACCTCGAATTGCTAGGCCGATGCTAATCACCAGCAAGGCTAAGCCAAACTCATAACCGTTATTGGCCATAAACAGGCCATTGCCGATATGGACGGTGAAAATAGCAACCAGCATGGTTAGAGCCAGCACCACCGCTGCCGGACGCACCAGCAAACCTATGATCAGCGCTAGGCCACCAAAGAACTCAGCACTACCTGCCAAGGCTGCCATCAGTACACCTGGCTCCAAACCGATCGAGGCCATCCAAGCAGCAGTGCCCTCCAAACCATGGCCACCAAACCAGCCGAACAGTTTTTGTGCGCCATGAGCGGCAAAGATCACACCGGCACCTAGACGCAGAGGCAGAGTGTCATAACCAGCTGTTGAAGCAGTGGCACGTTGCAGTAATGTAGTCATAGCTATCTCCTTACTTTATTGAAGTGATTTGTCGAAGTGATGAAAACAGTATAGTTAAGCATTTCCTAGTTAGTAAGGCTTGTTTATTGTCCATAACGATCTAATATTTAGAACAATACTATTAGCCCCACAAAGGAAGGGAGCATGAAGCACTCCGCCATCACCCTTGAGGCACTGCGAACCCTCGATGCTATTGATCGGCGCGGGAGTTTTGCCAAAGCCGCCGAAGAGCTGAATAAGGCAACCTCGGCCGTCTCCTATAGCGTGCAGAAGCTTGAAGAACAGCTGGGAGTAACGCTCTATCAACGACAGGGGCGACGCTCGGTGCTAACCGCCAGCGGCAGGCTACTGCTCGACGAAGGCCGCAAAATTCTCGGCGCCACAGGTTATCTGGCAGACCAAGTCAAAGAGCTGGCTACCGGCTGGGAGCCGAGATTGCGCCTAGGCCTAGAGTCCACAAGCGAGCCAGAGCCCATCTTTAAGGCCTTGGCTACACTGCTGGAAGAGCAGCCCCAGCTTGAACTCGATATCCAAGAGTGTGTTCTGAGCGGTGGCTGGGAAGCCCTGGAAATGGACCGCATCGACTTATTGGTCGGGGCGCCCGCACCGGTGCCGCTGCAAAAGGGCTTTCGCGCAGTGGTCATCCCTCCCGCCAATATGTTGCTGGTAGCGGCCGCCAATCACCCACTGGGCCGCTCCGCCAAAGACCCCAAAAGCATTGCCCAGGAACTACCTTCCCACCGACGCATCGTGACCCGTGATACCGCTCGGCATAACGTCACCCGCAAAGCGGGCCTGATAAGCGGCAAACAGGTGCTCTACGTACAAACCATGGAACAGAAAATTCAGGCATTGCTGGCCGGCTTAGGCGTCGGCCACGTACCGCGAAAAATGGTTCAAGCGCACTTGGACAGTGGCGCGCTGGCGCAAGTGACCAGCAAGCAGCCCACCACCGAGGACCAGGAGTGTTATATCGCCTGGAAGATCAGCAACAAAGGCAAGGCACTAAAGCGTCTCAGCCAACTATTGAGCGAAACACTGAGGTAGGGGGTTGAGTGCGCAGTATTGCTCAATTGCAATTAGCCTGATGCGGGTATAATTTACCTAGACTATCCACCTCGAGCTCAGCATTCACCGAGCAAATAGAGCCAGTGGATCTCAGTCATCTTTCATAGCGGAGCACCCTGTGAACCTAAACCGCGTCGACCTCAATCTACTGGTATATCTAGACGCGCTATTGCGCGAGCGCAATGTCACCCAGGCCGCCAACCAGCTGAACCTATCGCAGCCAGCGATGAGCAATGGCTTGCGCCGCCTGCGCAACTTATTCGATGACCCTTTACTGGTCCGCACCTCCGATGGCATGACACCCACCGAGCGCGCACTCGAACTGGAACCGATTGTGCGCGAAGTATTGAGTCATATTGATCAGGCCATACAACCGCGCTCGGCCTTCGACCCCGAGAGCGCCACTCGCGTGTTTCGCATTATGGCCAGTGACTATGCTGAGTCGACCCTACTGCCGGCGGTACTGGCTAAGCTGCGCAACCAAGCGCCAGGGCTGACACTGGACATCATGACCCCTTCGGATGTTAGCTTCTTAGATGTTGAGCGCGGTAAAGTCGACATGGTCATCAACCGCTTTGACTCCATGCCCCAGTCCTTCCATCAAATACACCTCTGGAATGACAGCTTCGCCTGCCTACTCAGCCCCGAAAACCCCGTCCTCAATGACTTCAGCCTAGAGAACTATCTTCAGGCAAACCACATATGGGTGAGCAAAACTGGCATGGGTGTGGGCGTGGGCGTAGACCCAGATGACGTGCAGCGACTTGGCTGGGTAGATGCCGCCCTCACTAAGCTGGGTAAGAAACGCCAAATTCGGGTCTTCACTCGCCATTACCAAGCGGCTATGACACTGGCGGAACAAAATGACTTGATCGTGACCCTGCCCAGCCGCGCCGCCGCTCTTAAACAGAACAACCCCCGAGTCGTACTGCGTGAGCCGCCCTTTGATATTCCCGCTCTAGAATTAAAAATGGCCTGGAGCCCCTTACTGCAACACAATGCTGCCAACCAGTGGTTGCGCAAACTCATTGCCAACACGGCAAGGGAACTCGATAACAAAGACCCCTTGCCCTAGAGCGCGGACTTGATCAGCCGGCCATAGATCGCTCAGGCACTATTCACAAACATTATGGCGGCGATAAAAACGATAAATTAGCTAAATTCAACATGGCACCCTAGACTTTCCTTCACACTATAGGCGCTATCACTCGCGCCACACCGCGTTGTTTTTTGAAGGGATAGAGATCATGACCGACCGTATCCAGCAAGGAGGCCTGCAAGTAGCCAGGGTTTTGCACAGGCTTCTAGAACAGGAGATCACTCCGGGCACAGGCATAGAGCCTGCTGCATTTTGGACCGCGCTGGAAGATATCGTCACCGAACTTGCGCCGCGTAACCGAGAGCTACTGGCGCAGCGCGATAGTATGCAGCAGCAGATTGATCAGTGGCACCGCGACAACCCCGGCGCAGACTACGATCCGGCGGCCTATAAACAGTTTTTGCAGTCCATCGGCTACCTGCTACCTGAGGGCGAAGACTTCGACATCAGCACCAGCAATGTCGATGAAGAAGTCGCCACACTCGCCGGCCCACAGTTAGTGGTGCCGGTGATGAATGCCCGCTACGCATTAAACGCTGCCAATGCCCGTTGGGGTAGCCTCTACGACGCACTCTACGGCAGCGACGCCATCTCCGAAGAGCAGGGTGCGGAGCGCGCTGGCGCCTATAACCCAGTGCGCGGTGAGCGCGTGATTGCCTGGGCGCGGGACTTCCTCAATCGCTACTGCCCGCTCTCCATCGGCGATCACAGCCAAGCCAAAGCCTATACCGTAGTGCGCGGCGCGCTGCAGATCGTTTTACAGGGTGGCCAAATTGCTTCTTTAGCAGAGCCCGAACAATTTCGCGGCTATGCCGGTGAGCCCAACGCGCCTACCAACGTGATTTTGCGTCACAACGGCTTACACATCGACCTGCAAATTGACCCCACTAGCCCCATTGGCGCCACTGACAGTGCTGGCATTAAAGACCTTGTTTTGGAATCTGCCCTGACCACGATTCAGGACTGCGAAGACTCCATTGCTGCGGTAGATGCTGAAGATAAAGTGCTGGTGTACCGCAATTGGCTTGGCTTGATGCGAGGCGATCTGCAGGAGTCTTTCAGCAAAGGCGGCAAAACGACCGTCCGCGCCCTCAATCCAGATCGCCTGTTCACCGCCCCCGACGGTAGCGAGCTGCGACTGCCAGGCCGCAGCTTGATGTTTGTGCGCAACGTTGGCCACCTGATGACCAACGAAGCCATTCTGGATAAAGATGGCCAAGAGATTCCCGAAGGCATTATGGACGGCCTATTCACCGCCCTGATTGCCCTGCACGACATCAAAGGCCAAGCCAAGCAGCGCAATTCCCGCAAAGGCAGCGTATATATCGTCAAACCCAAAATGCACGGCCCAGAGGAAGTGAGCTTTAGCTGTGACTTATTCGAGCGCATCGAAGACGCGCTCGGCATGGCTCGCAACACCCTGAAGCTTGGCATCATGGACGAAGAGCGCCGCACTACGGTCAATCTCAAAGAGTGTATTCGCCGCGCTAAAGAACGCGTGGTGTTTATCAATACCGGCTTTCTCGATCGTACCGGCGATGAAATACACACCAGCATGGAAGCCGCTGCCATTAGCCCCAAAGGGGCCATGAAGCAGGAAGCCTGGATTCAGGCTTACGAAGACTTTAACGTCGACACCGGACTGGCGTGCGGCCTGCAGGGCAAAGCACAAATTGGCAAAGGCATGTGGGCCATGCCAGACCTCATGGCGGATATGCTGAGCGCCAAAATCGCCCACCCCCAAGCCGGTGCCAACACCGCCTGGGTGCCCTCACCCACTGCCGCCACACTGCACGCCACCCATTACCATGCGGTGAATGTCGCCGAGCGCCAGCAGTCACTGAAAGCGCGAGCAAAAGCCTCGCTGGACGACATTCTTAGCATTCCCTTAAAAGGTAGCGAAGGGCTCAGTGCCGATGAAATCCAACGCGAGCTAGACAACAACGCTCAGGGCATTCTGGGCTACGTGGTACGTTGGATTGATCAGGGCATAGGCTGCTCCAAAGTGCCCGATATCAACAACGTCGGCCTGATGGAAGACCGCGCCACGCTGCGCATCTCCAGTCAGCATATCGCCAACTGGCTGCGACACGGTGTCTGCTCAGAAGAGCAGGTACGCGAAACCTTAGAGCGCATGGCGGCGGTAGTCGATACCCAGAATGCCGACGACCCAAACTATCGCCAGATGGCCCCAAATTTTGACCAGAGCATCGCTTTTCAAGCCGCATGCGAGCTGGTGTTTGAGGGCTGCGCACAACCCAATGGTTACACCGAGCCGGTACTACACCGGCGCCGCCGAGAAGCGAAGGCCAAATACGGCCAATAGCTGAAAACGAGGTGGCACTAGGCTAAGCCTAGTGCCACCAGTGGCTCGACATACTCGTAGCCCAGAGCCTCAGCGACGGCCGCATGGGTCACCTTGCCGGCGTAGATATTCAAGCCTTTACGCAGGTGCTGATCCTCCTGCACCGCAGCAGCCACGCCCCATTTCGCCAAGCGCGAGACATAGGGCAAAGTGGCATTAGTCAGCGCAATGGTTGAAGTGCGCGCTACACCACCTGGCATATTGGACACGCAGTAGTGCACTACCCCATCTAAGACATAAGTAGGATCTTGATGGGTCGTGGGCCGGCTGGTTTCAAAACAGCCGCCTTGATCGATGGCAACATCCACCATCACCGAGCCATTTTTCATCCGCCGCACCATGTCACGAGTAATCAGCTTAGGCGCCGCCGCGCCAGGGATGAGTACCGCGCCAATGACCAAGTCGGCCTCAAGGGCATAACGCTCTACTGCATCAGCAGTGGAATACACCGTCTTTAGGCGACCTGCGAAAATCACATCCAGCTCTTTCAGTCGCTCTAAGTCACGATCCAGCAAAGTCACATCAGCGCCCATGCCCATGGCCACTCGCGCCGCATTGATACCAACCACACCACCGCCGATGACGAGCACCTTGGCCGGCGCGACACCTGCCACCCCGCCCAGCAACATGCCGTTACCACCCTGAGCACTCTCTAAGTGATGAGCGCCGGCCTGTACCGACATGCGCCCCGCCACTTCGCTCATGGGCGCCAGCAAAGGCAAGCCGGCACCATCTGAGGTAACCGTTTCGTAGGCAATACAGGCCGCGCCTGAATCCAAGAGCCGACGTGTTTGCTCTGGGTCTGGGGCCAAGTGTAGGTAAGCAAAAAGCAGCTGCCCCGGGCGCAGCAACTCACACTCATCGGGCTGTAGCTCTTTGACCTTGAGAATCATCTCGGCCTGAGCAAATAATTCAGCAGCGCTGTCAACGACCTCAGCCCCAGCTGCCTGATACTGGGCGTTATCAAAGCCCACCGCAGCCCCGGCATCACGCTCCAAAAGCACAGTATGGCCTTGCTGAACTAGCTCTTTTACACCGGCGGGGGTCAGGCCAACACGGTTTTCATGACTTTTGACTTCCCTCGGTACCCCGACCAACATAATGCTCTCCTCAATGATTTGTGCCGCGCAAGGCTCAGTCAGCAGCGCAAGGCATAAACCGGCTATTTTATCCACTTAAAGACAGCAATATCACTGTCTTTAAGATAGATAAGTGGGTTTTGACGCTTAAATCTTTCAATCAAGGAGACTAAACCTCAGCAGATCAGCACCCAGCCGGAGACAACAGCTGCCTACATGCAAGGTTTCAAGAAACGGTCTCGCAGCATTAACGCTACTTTCATATGACTACCCAAATAGCCAAGGCCACTTGATTTGAAAAAGCTCTTAACAATTAGATGAAAAAACAAACTGCTAGACACCACCTCTGCACACGGCTTACTGAATTCCTAGAGCACACATCTGTTCATTAACTAGATCCAAACAAAGAAAATACAGACTTTTCGAGTACCAGCAGATTTCATCTGCAGGCATAAGACACAAACCAGACACCCCCTTGCCTAAGGAATCGCACTGTCGGATATAATGGCCCACTAGCGTAGCAAGTGATTTTCCACGCTGAATAAATTGAAGTGCCACCATAGAGCAATCGATGAAATCAAAAACTGCTACATCAACCCCCCCCTATTTTAGTGATATTCAAGGCCTACGCGCAGTAGCGATTACAATCGTTGTGTTAGCACATGCTGGTATTCCAAAGCTACAAGGGGGCTTTGTTGGCGTTGACGTATTTTTTGTATTATCAGGTTATCTAATCACTCAGTTACTTCTGCGAGAACTAGAGCAAACAGGGAAAATAAGCCTACTTAATTTCTACGCAAGAAGATTCAAGCGCCTCTTACCCGCACTGATTGCGATGCTGATCGCTACGCTTGTGGCAAGCAAGTTACTACTATCTAATTCCGATGTATTGTCTCTAACGCGTTCTTTTATTTTTGCGAGCTCATGGACTAGTAATCTATTTTTTGCCTTTCGCAACATTAACTATTTCAATGAACTTGAGTCATTAGACATTTATTTACACACATGGTCACTTGGCGTAGAAGAGCAGTTTTATATCTTTTGGCCCTTATTCTTGCTGGTGCTCTATACAATACTAAAACACACAAAAATAAGGTCACCCCTAAATTACTTACTATTTAGTTTTTCCTTAGTCGGGCTCATCAGCTGGACACTCTCTAACTATTGGATGCAGACCAACCCAATATGGGCTTACTATCTAACACCTTCGCGAATATGGCAGTTTTCTCTTGGGGCTAGCCTAGTGCCTATATCGCGATTATTAGATAAAAAACAAGCATCACAATCTCTTCGAAATACCGCATTATATCTAGGCTTATTATTTATCGTTCTGGCTACACTAATAATAGATACAAACAAGCCTTATCCAGGACTCTGGGCACTTATCCCGTCCTTAGGCGCCGCATTAATTTTAGCTTTTATTACTAAAAACCAGCACTCCCTCCTTCTCTCCAACCCTGTTTTTATTTGGTTGGGGGACAGATCATATTCTTGGTATTTATGGCATTGGCCAATATTTGTCATTGCTAAGGCTCACAATGCACTGCAAGGCCCGACTGGAACTTTAGTACTGATTGCGATTTCTATTGGGCTAGCCTCAATTTCATACAAAGTGGTTGAAAAACCTTTCTGGAAAGGTCAACTCAGCCACTTCTCCACCGGGAGAGTGTTAGCTGGATCAGTCATTGTCATACTAATTTCTATTAATTTCGGACTGTTCTCATTAAAGGGTGAACAATCTACTGACCTGAATGAGCTCGCAGGACAGTTGACAATATCTAGATCTGACGTCCCTATTATTTACAGATATCAATGCGATCTTTGGTATCACAGTGATGAGCTAACACCTTGCGAATTTAAAGGTGAAGGCTATTCAAAAACCATTGTATTAATTGGGGATAGTATTTTAGCTCAGTGGTTCTCTCTCTTTGCCGAAGTTTATCCACCTCCTGAGTGGAGGGTTATTGTGTTGACTAAATCTGCCTGCCCAATGATTGATGTAGACTTTTTCTACCCGAGAATCGGGGCTACTTATACTGTTTGCAGTAACTGGAGACAAAAGGCTATAGAGTATTTAAAGGACATCTCGCCAGATTTAATTGTACTTGGGAGTGCCGCATCAAATAGCTTTAACAAAAATCAGTGGATTGACGGCAGCAGACGTATTTTTGAAAAACTAACTCTAGCTAGCGACAATATTGTAGTCATTGCTGGGACACCAAAGCTCGCCTTCGATGGCCCAAGCTGCCTCGAAAGAGCACTTAGCGCAAATAACTCCTTGCCCACCGTTGAGAATTTAATAGGGGCCTGTCAGACAAAAAAGTCTGACTCCCCTGCCTCCACTGTCGAGAAATACCTTGACACTGCCATAGCAAACATAAAAGGCGTATCTCTTATTAATCTAAACGCTCTTGTATGCCCAAATAATATTTGTGGAGCGATATCAAAAGATGGCGTTATAGTTTTTAGGGATAGCCAACACCTGACAGACTCTTTCGTTCGCAGCTTAATCCCTGAGGCACGCATACGGCTCAAGGAAATTGTCATGTAATATCCTGAAGTATCTTTTTTTATAAAGCTTTAACAAGCAATAACTGTTGGTTTTATAAATTAATGATTCAGCCCTATGTGTACAAAACTGATACATCAATCTTTCAAAAACTAGCCCATCCTATTCGAAGCCTACTGTACTCTTAGACTGCTGACAGGCTGAGCCTCTAGTAGCTGGGAATCAAATAGGCAGGTCAGCATTCTGCTGCCACTATTCATCGTCGTCAGTGCTGTCTTTATACTGGAGGTTAGTCAGCTGCTCCGAAAGCAAGCCCATCAAAAACACCGTCATACCGGAGAGGAAGAGCAAAGTGCTCATATTGGTAAAACGGAAGGAGCCCGAGGCTACAGCAGTCAGCAAATAGTTCAGCAAACCGAGCCCGGAGAGGCCTAAAGACACAGGGAAGTAGACCTTCAGCGGGGAATACAAAGTGCCGATTTTGAAGATAATAAGAAAGAAGCGCACGCCATCGCGCAATAGACTGATATGGCTATCGCCCAAGCGCGGCGCAGTATTAATCGGCACAAAACCCACTGAATAGCCGGCGCGAAAAAAAGCCATGGTAGAGGTGGTGGGATAACTAAAGCCATTGGGCAGTAAATACAACAGTCCCAAAAACTTCTTGCGATCCACCACTCGAAAACCAGATGTCAGATCGTCGATTTTACGGTTTACCATCCAGCTGGCTAGGCGATTATAAAATGTATTCGCCCCCCAGCGCGCCACACTGGCCTGATCAGAAAGCACCGAACGGGCACCCACCACCATGTCGTAGCCCTCATCAAGGCGCAACAACAGCCGATTAATATCTTCACTAGCGTGCTGGCCGTCGCCGTCCATAAAGACAATATACTTGGCACTGGCTGCTCGAGCGCCGGTTTTAATTGCCGCGCCATTGCCTTTGGAATAAGGGTGAGAGATCACCTCAACCTGATGCTGATGGCAGCACTCAACCGTCGCATCCGTCGAACCATCGTCCACCACAATAATCTGCTGCTCCGGATAAGCCGCCCGCAGCTCTGGCAGCAAGCGCGCTAGGCCAAGCTCTTCGTTTTTAGCCGGGATGACGATGGAGAAATCTTGCATTATTGCTCCGTGTATAACTCTAGCGTCTGTTGCTGCGATAGAGACAGCAAACCTTGCTCTGACATTTCTGACAATGTCTGCAAGAGCTTGTGCTTCTCTTCATTTAGCTCTAACGCTGAGACAAAGTGTAAATTCATTAGCAAGCTTCTCACATTTCGAGGCTTTAATGCCAAGTGAGCCAGACTATATTGGTAGGCCTTATCATATCTAGCAAGCGCATTCTCGAGCACAGCCAAGCTAAAATAAACTTCAGCGGCTGCCGTTGCGCTCTGCCCTAGCGGCAAGTAAATTTCGGCAAACTGATCCGCCAGCAGCTCCGCATTTAAGCTAGGACACTTGCCGTCCTGGATTAACCTGACTAGCGTAAGCAGTGAGGATACAGATGAGATCGGGCGCTTAGCATCTTTTTTCCCTAGCGACTCGATGGTCTGTATTGGAACAGACTCTCCCGCCATACAGGCGAGAGCGATTTCTCGAACAATCCTATCTCCATCACGTTTTTGCAAGGAGCTATCATGGGCTTTAGCCGCATAGTGCGCTGAGGCATTGGCATCACCGACACTGGCCAAGAGAATCGCCATATCGCTATTGGCGCGGAATGAGTTGGGATGACCTACCACCTGATGCAAGGTCAGCAATTCCCTACTGCCCCAAATTTTTGCTAATGACAGCGTATTCATTGTCATGATGAGGATATAAAAAGCGAGGCAACTTAGTAGCGCAGTGTACATCTCTGACCAGCGCCTTTGCATCATGATCACCACAGTGCCAATAACAAGACACCAAGCAATATTGGGAAAATAATTTCGATGCTCAAAATACAGTTCCAGCGGCAGAAAAGTCGACTCAAGACTGTGACCAACAAGAAACCAGATTAAACCAAAAGCTAAGCGGCGCCCCCACTCACTTAAGTAAGCAAGTCCTATGGCCCCCAATACTGCAAGCCAGCCTAAAGCCGACCACAAGGTGCTCAAGGGCTCAGTAAAAGAAGTGGAGATGGGGTAGTCATCATGATACAAACCCAGTCGCTTAATATCGGGCCAAAAGGTTTGTGCAATGTAATCCCAAACAATTCGCATCTCAGTCATCAAGCGCTCGCCCAAGTCAAAGGGCCGATGACCGTAACCATTGATATAGCTCGGTATTTTAATACTTATGATGAGCAGAAGCCCGACAGCACCTGCTGCGACTAAGAGGTAGCTTAAACGTCGCAGGCTATCAATTTGATTTCCCGCACGATCTTTAAACTGAAACCACATTAACTCCATTAAGAGAATAATAGGCAGTACAACTGCGGTGTTTTCCTTGGCAAACATGCCCGCTGCGAAAAATGTCAGCAGCAAAACAAGCCAAAACAGACAGCGCCAGACATTGCCCCAGGACTCACGGGTAAAAATATAAGCATGAACAGCCAGCAACATAAATAAGCATGACAAAATGGTCATGCGCTGAACGCTGTACAAGACGGTACTCACCAAGATGGGCGCTAAGAGCCACAAAGCTGTTAACACTACAGCAAGGCCAGCAGCCCTCGGGAAGCTGATAAAGCTAAACAGCCGAAGTAGCAAGAGCCCAACTAACAAGCCATTCAGCGCGTGTAGCGCAATATTGACCCGTTTACTTATCTGCGGGGAATCTCCCCAAATCAGCTTCTCATAGACAAAGCTAGCCATGGACACAGGGCGACCAAGAGGGCCAGAAACCTCGCCAAAGATCAGCTCCCGAGCAAGCTCCGGCTCTGCAGTAACAACTGATAATTTTTGCAGACTGGAGTGATCATCCAGCATCACCGGGCCAGTATCACCGGGCAAATAGCACCAAGCACTAAAGGCCAGCAAACACAACAAAGATAAATAAAAGCACAGCTGTCTAGTCAGCGGGGAGTGTTTAGCTAGCTCAGTCTGAGGTGTCATGTTCGAATCTTAAAACGCTGTAACGCCGCAGCGAATCCATAGCCATTATTTGAGCCAGCGCTAAGTACATTTGGCCTTGCTCACCCGCCGCCGCGTACTCCTCTAATAGCTTTCTATGTAGCGCCTGAGAGTTGGGAAAGCGGGCTGCAAGCTGATTTAAAAACCCAACTCGATCCTGTGCCGAAGCATTGAGAGCCCGCATATACTCGTACTCAAGCAAAGCAATTCGTAGAGAGTCACCATTCTTTTGTCGTGCCAAGTCGAAAACTCGCTCCATTGAGGTAGCAGGCACAGTGCATTGCGGGTCACCTGCACAAGTTACGAAACTCGACAGAGCGCCATAGTCTGTGGTTTGCAAGCGCTTTTCAGTGAGGGCCTGCAATATTCGCTCTAGCCACAGCTCCCGAGAATTCAGAAAGCTGAAATTTTTACTATCTAGGCGGTAGAGCATCACTAGAGATGGCAAATGCATTGGCTCTTTCTGCACAATGAGCTCGTATTCATTACGGGCAGCAATCAACAAGGCCTCAGCTTTGGAGGCATCAGCCTGCAAGCCACTTTCATCATTTGCTCTGCGTACAAGGTTGTTGGCATACATAAAATGCGATCGAGTCGACTCAGGATGATTCAAGTAGGTGCTTAGAGCCAAGCGATCCTCATCCGCCCAAATATAAGCACGCAAGGCCAGCTGCAACACAAAAGGCATTAGGACTAGAACAAAAACCAGTCGCAGGTGGCGTTTTGACCAGCCTCTCGTAAAACAAATGCAGGAAGCCGCCAATAGCACTGATACAGCCAAGGCAGCTAAGTAGTTGCGGTGCTCAAACACAGGCTCTAAAGCAAATATGCTCGACTCCATGCTGTGTGCGATCAGAAAAAACAGAACAGCGAAAAACAACAAAGGCAGTCGCTGCCGCATCGAAATAGCAACAGCAATCACTACGAGCCAAGCAAGCCCCGAGAGCCAAGTCGTCGCGGGCTGCCACCAACTTTGTGAGAGTTTTATATCGTCATGAAACAAGCCATAGACATCATTCATTGGCAGGGCTATCCAAGTAATATAAGTCCACAATAACCTAAGCTGCGTCAGCACCCGCTGCTCAATGGTAAATGGGCGACTTTGATAGCCACCCAGAATAAAATCCGGGTGAAAAATAGCGATACAAGCAATCAATAGCAGAGGAACAAGTAAACCCAACCATGCCAAACGCTTGAACATAGGTACTTCCTTCGCTGCCCAGCGCCCTTTAAAAGCGGCAAGCTCTAACACAGGGATCAGCCAAAGGAGTAAGACGCCATTCTCCTTGGAATACAGTGCTAGCAGCAAACATAATCCGATGTACAAGCTGCTACGGATAAGCTGCCCCGTGCTCGCGCCCCTCTCAGCCCATACACTGCGAGACTCTGCGTATAGCACCAAGCCCAGCAGAATAAAAAACGTCGAAAGCTGCGTCATCCTTTGTACGGCATACAACACGGTCGAAACGTGCAAGGGATGCAAGAGCCACAGGGCCGTAGCCAAGAGTATTAAGCGGCGCTGATGCAGCTCCTCCCAATGGGGCAACATGTAGGGAATAAGCGCGGTCAGTAACCGAAAGATAAGCCAAGCAATCGCGCAGTGCAGCAGCACATTGACTAACTTAAAATAGTAAGGAATTTCGACACCAGAAAAGCTGGCATTCACTGCAAAACTCAGCATGGAGAGCGGACGGTGCAGTGGGCCTGCATCAGAGCTAAAAGCCGCGACGCGCCAGGCTTCTAAATCACTTGCATCGAAATATAGTAAGCGGTTGTTGACGATATTGGAGTGGTCATCGAGGAGCCAAGGACCAGAAAGGCCCCAAATAAAACAGGCGAATACCAGAAGAAAAAGAGCAAGAATTGCTTGACAAGCAGACTCTTTAAATAAGTGTTTTGCTTCACTTAGAGACAGCATCAAGACGCTAGCTATCGTTGAGAGCGATTATGGTCATAAACCCATTAGCAAAGTCAGGCGATGCATAATCATCAACTATTAAACGGACTATCAATAAAGATCCGCCCAGCCACCAAATGGCTGGGCGGATCAAAAAGAGCGACGAGCTAACTATTAGCCGCGGCAGTTGGCTGGCAGGTATTTATCGCTCATCTCGTCATCACCGTCTTTATCACCTGGCTTGCACTTCCACTTAATAGTGCCATCATTTTGCGTCGAACCTGATAGCTGGAAGGATGCCCCCCCACTAGGAACATGATCCGCTTTAACAGTGACCGCGATCAAAGGGTTTGATGAGCCACCTCCTGTATATGTAAGCACGTCAATAATATCAGACATAGTATTACCTGAAGCAAGTATAGCAACACCTGCTTCAGCACCACTTGTTGGCAATTTACCCATAGTAGCATGGTACTCAGTAACTGCCGTTTTTGCTGCCGATAGTTTAGCCATCGGCTCAGACATCTTCGCCCGGACGGTGTAATCCTGATAAGCCGGCAGTGCAATCGCCGCCAAAATACCGACGATCGCAATGACGATCATCAGTTCAATCAGGGTGAAACCCTGTTGTGCTTGTTGCTTCAATTTCATTTGTTTCTCCTTTCCCTTGATAGGGAGTTGTTTAGATCGACTCTCGAGCTAACGAGACTCCGACGCATAAGTAATAGCAAATTACGTGCCAGATTAGCAATTATTAAAAACACCATTAATACAACTCCTTAAATTTCAATCACTTAGCTCTATTTGTCTGACATTTAACAAGCTCTTACACAAAGCACCATTAGCTACACAGCTGCCATTATATGCGAGCATGTGACGTTTTTTGTCACATTTTGGCACTCGTAATACACAGTTAATTGTCATCACTTGCCACAAAACTGACAAAAACCACAGAAAATCATCCTATTAGGGCCCACTGGGCTGTATAGCAAGAGCTCGATTTCATATACTCGAGCGCTAACAAAGCCCTGTGCAAAAGGGCTCGCTAATCTTTCGGGTGGTGTATGAACGATAGGGCAACAAGGCAACTGAGCGGCCTGGTAGGTCGACTCGCCGCAGAGGGCATGCTGTCAATTGAGCAGGCCAGAGAAGCACAAAAGCAGGCGGTTTTAGAGCGCCGGCCGCTGGTGCAGTATCTGGTGGAAAACCTGCAGCTTGATAGCCACCGGCTGGCAGAGATTGCCTCATTGGAGTTTGGGGTGCCGCTATTTGACATCAGCTCCTTCAAGACCGAGTACATGCCGAACAACTTGGTCGATATTAACTTGGTGATCAAGCACCACGCTTTGCCGCTACTACATCGCGGCAACCGCCTGTTTATTGCGGTATCGGACCCGACTAACTTAGCCGCTCTGGATGAAATAAAGTTCCACACCGGTATTAACACCGATGCCGTACTGGTGGAAGAAAAAGCGCTGAGCAAAGCTATCAATAAGTGGGTGGAAGCCTACGATAACTTAGCTGCCGGCTTGGACGATATGGTCGCAGAAGACCTAGAAAACCTTGATCTGCATGCCCCTGATCAAGGGGATGCTGAAGAAAGCAGCACAGCCATTGATGAGACGCCGGTGGTGCGCTTCGTCAAGAAAGTGTTGATTGATGCGATCAGACAAGGCGCTTCGGATATTCACTTCGAGCCCTATGAAAACGTGTACCGCGTGCGCTTTCGAACCGATGGTATCTTGCGCGAAGTGGTGCGACCACCGCGCAATCTCTCCGCAAGGCTGGCCGCGCGTCTCAAGGTAATGGCGCAGATGGACATCTCGGAGCGCCGTATGCCCCAGGATGGGCGAATCCAAATGCGATTGTCGCGCAAGCGCACCATCGACTTCCGGGTGAGTTCGCTACCGACCTTGTTTGGCGAGAAAATTGTGCTGCGTATTCTGGATCCCAGCAGCGCTCAAATGGGCATTGATGCCCTGGGCTATGAAGAAGATCAAAAAGAGCTCTACCTTAAAGCCCTCAGTCAGCCCCAGGGCATGATTCTGGTCACCGGCCCCACCGGTTCGGGTAAGACGGTGTCACTCTATACCGGCCTTAACATGCTCAATGAGCCAGAGCGGAATATTTCTACCGCTGAGGACCCGGTTGAAATCAATATGGAAGGCATTAACCAAGTTCACGTTAACCCCAAGGTGGGCCTGAACTTTGCCGAAGCTTTGCGCTCCTTCCTGCGTCAAGACCCAGACGTGATCATGGTCGGTGAGATCCGCGACCTAGAAACGGCGGAGATTGCCATCAAGGCGGCGCAAACGGGTCACTTAGTGCTGTCCACGCTGCACACCAACAGCGCCGCGGAAACAATCACTCGCATGCTTAACATGGGCGTGCCTGCCTTTAACCTCGCCACCTCTCTAAACTTGATTATCGCCCAGCGCCTAGCGCGGCGCCTGTGTAAGATTTGCGCGCAGCCGGCGGCTGATGTCGCGCGGGAGGTGTGGCTAAAAGAAGGCTTCACTGAAGAGATGCTAGCCGAGGCTAAGATAATGCGCCCGGTGGGCTGCAGTGAGTGCAAAGATGGCTACAAAGGCCGCATAGGGGTCTATGAAGTGGTCCGCGTGACACCTGAACTGGCCCGCATCATAATGGATAACGGTAATGCGATGGAAATTCATCAGCAGGCTCGTGCCGAGGGCTTTAATGACCTGCGCAGCTCGGCTCTGTGGAAGGTAGCTCGGGGAGTTACCAGCCTAGAAGAGATCAACAGAATCACCACGGATTAGTCAGCACACTACCTTTAATTTGGGGCACTCATCATCATGGCTAGCAGCATAAGACGAAACAATATCTTTGTCTGGCATGGCACTGATAAACACGGTATGAACGCTAAGGGCGAAATTAATGCGCCTAGCTCATCCATGGCCAGGGCCCTGCTGCGGCGCAAGGGTGTAGAGCCAAAGTCAGTCAAACGAAAGCCCAAACCCTTATTCAGCATTGGCAGGAGCATCAAGCCAGCGGATATTGCGGTATTCACTCGCCAACTGGCCACGATGATGAAAGCCGGTGTACCGCTAGTACAGTGCTTCGACATTGTCGCCGAGGGCTTAGCAAACGAACGCATGCGCGATCTCGTCCAAAGCATTAAAAATGATGTCGCTTCTGGTACCAGCTTAGCGCCCAGCTTAGCCAAACACCCGCGCTTGTTTGATGACTTACTCTGTAGTCTGGTCGCCTCGGGCGAGGCTTCCGGTACCCTTGAGGTGATGCTGGAGCGCGTCGCGACTTACAAAGAAAAAACCGAACAGTTAAAAGCTAAAATTAGAAAAGCCATGACCTACCCCACCGCAGTGGTGGTGGTTGCGCTCATAGTCACCGGTATTTTGTTGATTAAAGTGGTGCCGCAGTTTGCTGAAACCTTCCGTAGCTTTGGCTCCGACCTGCCAGCATTTACTTTATTGGTATTGAACATCTCCAACTTTGTACAGGACTGGTGGTATATCATCTTAGCTGGGGTTGTCGCGTTGATATTTGCCTTTCGAGAGGCTCGGTTGCGCTCAAGCCGCTTTGCGGCAACTATCGATCAACTCGCCCTGCGCTTACCCGTAGTGGGTACCATTGTGCACGATGCAGTGGTGGCGCGCTTCTCCCGTACCTTGGCGACCACCTTTGCCGCCGGTGTGCCTTTAGTTGAGGCGCTTAACTCTACTGCTGGTGCCGCTGGCAATGCCGTGTACGCCCAAGCTATTCGCCAGATACGAGACGATGTCACCACCGGCACCACCCTCTATCAGGCGATTAGGGCGACGGGGCTATTCCCCAATATGCTGCTGCAAATGGTGTCGATTGGCGAGCAATCCGGCGCCCTGGATGACATGCTCGACAAAGTCGCCGGCCACTATGAAGAACTGGTCGACAACGCAGTAGACAGTCTCAGCTCTCTGATGGAACCCATCATCATGTCGGTGCTAGGAGTATTAGTGGGCGGCTTGATGATCGCCATGTACCTGCCGATCTTTATGCTGGGCTCGGTGATCTAAAGCATAGCGCTGCCCCCTTGCGTGCAGCCACAAACGGCGAGATAGCCTTATGTTACAAGTTTTTAGCGAGCACAGCTGGCTGCTCCCTTTGATGCTCTTGGCTCTGGGCCTAGTGGTCGGCAGCTTCCTGAATGTAGTGATTTATCGCCTGCCCCTAATGATGGAAGCCGGTTGGCGCCAAGAGTGCGCGAGTTTACTCGGCAGTGAACAGCCCGCCCCAGAACGGCGCCTCAGTCTTGCCAGCCCGAACTCCCACTGCCCCCACTGCGAAGCGCCGATTAAGCCCTGGCACAATATCCCAGTACTCAGCTACCTCTTGCTGCGCGGCAAGTGCGCTAACTGCAAAGCGGGGATCTCTCTGCGCTACCCCCTTGTTGAACTGAGCAGCGCTTTAGCGAGCATGTTCCTAGCACTGCACTTTGGCCCCAGCCTAGCCATGCTCGGGGCGGTCTTGCTCACTTGGTCCTTAATTAGCCTAACGCTGATCGATTTCGACCACCATTTACTGCCAGATAGCATCACCCTGCCCCTACTCTGGGCCGGGCTGCTATTTAACCTCAGTGGCGGCTATGTGCCCCTGCAAGATGCGGTGATTGGCGCTATTGCGGGCTACTTGAGCCTATGGTCGGTGTACTGGCTGTTTAAACTGCTCACTGGCAAAGAGGGTATGGGCTATGGCGACTTTAAGCTCTTAGCCGCCTTGGGCGCCTGGCTGGGCTGGCAGGCGCTACCGATGATTATTCTCTTATCCTCACTCGTGGGTGCTGTCGCGGGGATCGCGCTGATGCTGATTAAGCGTCGCGGCAAAGAGGTGCCGATTCCCTTTGGACCCTATTTGGCCATGGCGGGTTGGTTGGCGCTGGTCTGGGGTGATCAACTTATTGGTTTTTATCTACAAGCTTCAGGAATACAGTAATGGCTCTGATCGTAGGCGTCACCGGTGGTATTGGCAGCGGCAAATCCGCCCTAACCCGCTACTTAGAAGCACGGGGAATCACTGTGGTGGATGCCGACGTGGTGGCACGAGAAGTCGTCGAACCCGGCCAGCCTGCACTAGCCGCGATTGCCGAACATTTTGGCCAAGCTATTTTACAAGCGGATGGCACTCTCGATCGCGCCGCCCTACGGCAAAAGGTTTTTGCCGATCCGGCGCAGCGGCGCTGGCTGGAAGAATTAACGCATCCACTGATTGGCGCAGCGATACAAGCGCAGCTCGCGGCCTCTCGCTCAGCTTATACCGTGCTGAGTTCGCCCTTATTGCTTGAGGGCAGTCAGGCATTACTCACTGAGCTAGTGGTCGTCGTCGATGTGCCCCCGGAGCTGCAGCTAGAGCGCACCATGGCACGGGACAACAATGATGAGGCCCAAGTAAAGCGCATTATGGCTGCGCAACTCGATCGCCAAGCACGCTTAGCTAAGGCTGACATAGTGATTGATAACAGTGGCACGCTGGAAGACTTAGAACAGCAAGCCGAGGCCTTACATCAGCGCCTGCTAGAAAAAGCCAAGGCCGAGGCCTAGGTCGCTTCAGTGAACCCTATGCGCCTTGGTCACTGCGAGAGAGCTCACTGTCAGCGAGCTGCTCGCGCAGCGCGGCAATGATCGGCATATTGGCGGCGGGGAAAGCGTAGTCATCCAACGCTTCTTGGCGGACCCAAGCCATTGGCTGACCTTCAAGGGCCTGGGGCGAGCCCTCAAAAGCCCAGACGATGTGGACATCTAAAAGTACTGAGCCCTCAGCATAGTCATGGCGCACTTCCAACAAGGGCGTGCTCTTAGTCACTTCAATACCCAGCTCTTCCCTAAGCTCTCGCCCTAGGGCCTCAAGTACTGTCTCACCCGGCTCCAGCTTACCGCCGGGAAATTCCCACAAGCCACCTTGGTGAACCTCAACAGCGCGCCGGGTCAGCAAAATCTCGCGGCGCGAGTTAAGGACCACGCCCACCGCCACCTGCAAGGCCATCTTTAGCTGCGGTACTCGGCGTTGATACGCACGTAATCGTAGGAGAAGTCGCTAGTCCACACCGCAGCTTCCGCTGCGCCGCGGTTCAGCTCAACCCGTATCACGATGTTCTCTGGCGCCATAGCCTGCTGGCCCTGCTCTTCGGTGTAAGACTGAGCACGACAACCACGCTCAGCTATCAGCACCTCATTGAGGTAGAGCGCGACTTGATTAACGTCCAAGTCTTCAACCCCCGCACGGCCAATCGCTGCTAGCAAGCGGCCCCAGTTGGGATCCGAGGCAAATAAAGCGGTTTTTACTAGGGGTGAGTGGGCAATGGTAAATGCCACGTCTAGGCACTCCTGCTCCTGGCGGCCACCCGCTACTTGTACGGTGACAAACTTACTGGCGCCTTCACCATCGCGCACTAAGCCTTGGGCGAGATCGACACAGACTTCCTGCAGGCTGCTAAGCAGGGCCTGATACTCAGGGCTATCTTGCTGGCTAACTAGCTCATTAGCTGCGGCGCCAGTTGCCACTAAAGCACAGGCATCATTCGTTGAGGTATCGCCATCAATAGTGATGCGGTTAAAGGAGATATTGACCGCTTCACTTAAAGCGCTTTGCAATAGCTCCGGCGCCACTGCCATGTCAGTGCCCAAGTAGGCCAGCATAGTGGCCATATTGGGCCGAATCATACCGGCACCCTTGGCAATACCAGTGACCACGTAATCGCGGCCGGCCACAGAGAAACGCTTTGAAGAGGCTTTAGGGCGAGTGTCGGTGGTCATGATGCCGCTAGCCGCATCGGCCCAGCCCTCGGGGCTCAGCGCTTCAAGCGCAGCGGGCAGCACGGCAGTGATTTTATCGATGGGCAATGGCTCACCGATCACCCCAGTCGAAAAGGGCAGTACCTGCTCGGCTGTCACTTCGGCCAGCGCCGCTACAGCCTCGCTAGTGGCGCGGGCGTCAGCAATACCCTGCTTGCCGGTACCGGCATTGGCATTGCCAGTGTTCACCAGCAGATAACGCGGCTGGCGGCCACAGGCTTGCCAGTGCTCACGGGCGACAGTGATCGGCGCTGCGCAAAAAGCATTTTGGGTAAATACGGCGGCGCAATTGCTGCCAGGGGCGGCCTCAATTAGCACCAGATCCTGGCGGCCGGGCTTTTTAATGCCGGCCGATACAGTGGCCAAACGCAGCCCGGGAACTGGATACAAAGTAGGTAAAACATCGTTGCCAACAGCCACGTTCAGCGTCTCCAGGCAGGTGAATAGTTAGGGTTGAAGTGCGCCACTACGGGCGCTGCCCGCAGTGGCTCGCAGCATCATTAGAGCTTGCCGTGACACTGCTTGTATTTCTTACCGCTGCCGCAGGGACAGGGCTCGTTGCGGCCCACCTTGGGCTGCTCACGGGTAAAGGGCTGCGCTGAGGCAGCTGATTGCGCCTCTGGCGATTCAGCTGGCGTCTCCTCAGCCATACCGCTTGCTTGAGCGTGCTGGAAAGCCAGCTGCTCGCGCTCGGCCGCTTCACGGCGCTGAGCTTCAATCAGTGCGGCTTCATCGGGGCGCTGAATTTGCACGTGGCTCAAGAACTTCACCACCTCATATTTGAGGCTCTTCAGCAGGTCTTCAAACAGGGCAAAGGACTCCCGTTTGTATTCCTGCTTAGGGTTCTTTTGTGCGTAAGCCCGCAGGTGAATACCCTGGCGCAGTTGATCCATGGTGGCCAGATGATCCTTCCACAGGGTGTCGAGCACCTGCAGCATGATCTGCTTTTCAATCTTACGCATATCCGGGCCAACTTCAGCACTCTTGCTGTCGTAGGCTGCCTGTATTTCCTTGCAGATACGCTCACGCAGCGCCTCTTCATAGAGCCGCTCATCGCCTTCTAGCCACTGTTGAATCGGCAAGCTGATACTAAACTCAGCTTCTAGCTGGCGCTCTAGGCCGGGGATATCCCACTGCTCTTCAACGCTCATCGGCGGAATGAAGCTATCGATGGCCTCGTTCACCACATCTTCGCGAATCGCAGTGATGGTATCGGCAATATCCGCCTCGCCGAGCAGGTCGTTGCGCTGCTCATAGATAATTTGACGCTGATCGTTGGCTACATCATCGTATTCCAGCAGTTGCTTGCGGATATCGAAGTTGCGACCTTCCACCTTGCGCTGGGCTTTTTCAATCGCATTGCTCACCATGCGGTGCTCAATCGCTTCGCCCTTCTCCATACCGAGGGCCTGCATGAAGTTTTTCACCCGGTCAGAGGCGAAAATACGCATCAAGCCATCTTCTAGCGATAGGTAGAATCGCGACACACCGGGGTCACCCTGACGTCCAGCACGACCGCGCAACTGGTTATCAATACGACGCGATTCGTGACGCTCAGTACCTAAGATATGCAGGCCACCCGCTTCTAGTACCTGCTCGTGGCGCTGTTGCCAGGCGGCTTTAATTTCTTCGCGCTGAGCGTCTGTAATGCCTTCGCCAGCGGCTTCTAACTCGGCTTCTAGATTACCGCCAAGCACGATATCGGTACCGCGACCGGCCATGTTAGTGGCGATGGTTACCATACCCGGGCGACCCGCCTGAGCGATAATGTCAGCTTCCTGCTCGTGGTATTTGGCGTTCAGTACTTTGTGTTCGATCTTGGCTTTGCGGAAGCGCTGAGATACCTCTTCCGAGGTTTCCACTGAGGCAGTACCCACCAGAATCGGCGCGCCCTTGGCCATCAGCTCTTTGACATCTTCCACAATGGCATCGAACTTCTCGTCTCGAGTCAGGTAGACCAAGTCGTTGAGGTCTTTGCGCTGAGCCGGCTTATTGGTCGGGATCACCAATACTTCCAGGCCATAGATTTGGCGGAATTCAAAAGCCTCGGTATCAGCGGTACCGGTCATACCCGAGAGCTTTTCGTAGAGCCGGAAGAAGTTCTGGAACGTGGTAGAAGCCAGCGTCTGGCTTTCACTTTGGATCGACACCCCTTCTTTGGCTTCGATCGCCTGATGCAGACCTTCCGACAGACGGCGACCGGGCATGGTACGGCCGGTGTGCTCGTCGATGAGAATGACCTCGTTATCTTGCACCATATATTCCACATCGCGGTGGAATAGCACATGAGCCCGCAGGCCAGAATAGACGTGGCCCAACAAGCCTAAGTTGGTCGCGGCATAGAGGCTGTCGCCCTCGTCTAGCAGCTTCTCGCGGGTCAAAATCTCTTCAATAAACTCGTGGCCTTCTTCGGTCAGCTCAACCTGGCGCTGCTTTTCATCCACGGTGTAGTGGCCGGGCTCTTCCTCGCTGTCTTTCTTCAGCAGGGGGACCAACTTGTTGATATGGCGATAGAGCTCAGAGCTGTCCTCTGAGGCACCAGAAATAATCAGCGGCGTACGCGCCTCATCGATCAGGATCGAGTCAACTTCGTCGACAATGGCAAAGCTCAGGTCGCCCTGCACCTTGTCGTCCATGCTGAAGGCCATGTTGTCACGCAGGTAATCAAAGCCGAACTCGTTGTTGGTGCCGTAAATGATGCTGGCGCGGTAGGCCTCGCGCTTCTCTTCCTGGGGCTGGCCGGAATACACTGCCCGGACTTGCACACCGAGGAACTTGTAGAGCGGGCCCATCCAGCTAGCGTCACGGGTAGCGAGGTAATCATTCACCGTAATGAGGTGCACACTTTTACCGGATAGGGAGTTCAAATAGGCCGGTAGGGTCGCCACCAGGGTTTTACCTTCACCGGTGCGCATCTCGGCGATCTTGCCTTCATGCAGCGCCATACCGCCGATGAGCTGCACATCAAAGTGACGCATGCCCATCACCCGGACGCTCGCCTCACGGGCTACAGCAAAGGCTTCAGGCAGCAAACGGTCAAGGGACTCGCCGTCGCTAAAACGCTGCCGAAACTCTTCTGTTTTGGCCTGCAGCTGCTCATCGCTGAGGGCCTGCATGGACTCTTCCAGCCCATTGATTTGCTTGACAACCTTGCGCATCCGCTTCAATTCACGATCGTTGCGGGTGCCAAAAACTTTTTTTAGTGCTTTGCTTAACATGGTGTTTGCTACTCAATAACGCGAGACAGGCGCCCCCAATAGCAGGAGCGGACTAAACAGAGTGAGGAACTCTTCGGTCAGCGCCGAGTGCGGCGAACGTAACTGGAGGGGTCGACCGAGCGGCCATTTTTATAGACTTCAAAGTGCACATGAGCACCGGTGGAGCGCCCACTGGAGCCCACTAGGGCAATTGGCTCACCCTTGCGTACTACATCGCCAGGAGCGACTAGGTTTTCTTGGTTGTGGGCATAGCGCGATACTAAACCGTCGCCGTGGGAAATCTCTACCATGCGGCCATAGCCGCTGCGTTTGCCCACCCAAGTAACCACCCCACCGGCGACCGCCAACACGTTTGAGCCGGCCTTACCGGCAAAATCAATTCCGTGGTGATAGCTTTGCTTGCCAGTAAAGGGATCGGTGCGCTTACCGTAACGGGAAGATATCCAGCCTTTCTCGAGCGGCCGGCCAGAAAGATTGCTCTGCTCTTGCAGCTTACGGTTGCTCAACAGGGATTCAAGAATGCCCAGCTGCTGCTCGCGATCGCTCAGGCGCTGGCCAAAATCATCTAGCTCAGCTGAAAGGCCCATACTGCTGTAATCGACAGAGAACTCGCCGGCTAGAGGACCACCTAGGGCCGGTGGTTGGCTGAAATCGAATTCGCCATCTTCCAAATCGGCCATCGCAGTGAGGTGCTCACCGAGCGCATCGAGCCGGGTCATACGAGCCTGTAACTCGGCCAAGCTCAAAGTGAGGGCTTGCAGCTTTAATTGGACTTCGTCGCGAATGGCCTCGAGATCGCTTGATTGCTGAGCCAGCTCATCCTGCAGGGCATCCATGGATTGCCCACGCAGAGCGCTGGCGCCGTGCTCCAAACCTACCTGATAGCCAAGCGCAACCATGCCTAGTGGCAAGCCGAGGCAGCACAGGGACAAGAGGGCACGGGACCAGCGACCGAGCTCAAAAGAGCGCGACGCAGCGTGCTTGCGGTTGACGAGAATAATTTTCATGGGCGATTTTGCAAAAAACGGCTGCGAACTATGCCACAAGATTCAGCATTATGCCATGCCACAGGAAGCCCCCGCCTGCAGCAGCCGTTCAGGCTCAAAGCGCCGGTACGGGGTTGGTCGCGTAGGAAATCGGAGCGCTCTCCTGATCTTCGAAGGTCACCATTTCCCAGGCGTCTGGCTGAGCAATGAGTGCGCGCAAGGAGGCGTTATTGAGAGCGTGCCCAGATTTATGGGCGCGGAACTCGCCAATCAAGCTATAACCCAGCAGGTACACGTCGCCAATCGCGTCGAGGATCTTGTGCTTAACGAACTCATCGTCATAGCGCAGGCCGTCTTGATTGAGGATGCGGTATTCGTCGACCACGATCGCGTTGTCGACTGAGCCCCCGCGCGCCAAACCCTGGGAGCGCAGGTACTCAATTTCATGCATAAAACCAAAGGTTCTGGCGCGGCTCACTTCCTTGACAAAAGAAGTGGCCGAGAAGTCGATCTCGGCATGCGCAGAGCGGTCGCGAAACACCGGGTGGTCAAACTCGATAGTGAAGGAGACTTTAAAGCCTTCAAAGGGGAGAAAGCTGGCTTTCTTGTCTCCGTCTTCCACCGTGACCGGGCGCTTTACACGAATAAACTTCTTGGCCGCATCCTGCTCTTCGATACCAGCAGACTGGATCAAGAACACAAAAGGCCCCGCACTGCCGTCCATGATCGGCACTTCTGGCGCACTGACATCGACAAAAGCGTTATCAATGCCTAAGCCCGCCATCGCGGACAATAGATGCTCAACAGTCGACACCCGTTCGCCATCGGCAATCAGCGTGGTTGAAAGCGTGGTATCGCCAACGTTCTCGGCCCGAGCGGGAATTTCCACCACTGGATCGAGGTCTACGCGACGGAACACAATACCTGTGTCTATCGGCGCCGGACTCAGGGTCAGATAGACCTTTTCACCCGTGTGCAGGCCTACGCCTGTCGCCTTAATTGCATTCCGCAATGTACGCTGTCGAATCATAATACTCCCAACCGTAACTTGTGCCTTACCAAAAGCTGCAAGGCCATGCCGAAACGGTATCGGTCGAGCGCCTTGCCCTGCTAGTCTGCCTGGCGGCGTAAGAAAGCAGGAATATCGAAATACTCCTCAGCGCCAGCATCCGCTGCAACAGCTGCTTGCCCACCTACGCTGTGTCGTGCCTTGCGCATGCTCGGGGGACGGTCAAAGTCCTTGTAATTAGGCTCTACTGACATATCCACCGCTTTGGGCGTGCTTTCCACTACCTGCAAGGGCGCCTTGGCGGCCTCACTGCCCAAGCCCGTGGCAACCACGGTGACTTTGAGCTCATCTGTCATTTCAGGGTCGATGACTGTACCGACAACGACTGTTGCATCATCCGATGCAAACTCTTCGATCGTGTCGCCAACTTCGGAAAACTCACCGAGGGTCAGGTCCAAACCGGCAGTGATATTCACCAATATGCCGCGTGCACCCTGCAAGTCGATATCATCCAGCAGTGGGCTGTTAATGGCGCGCTCTGCAGCTTCGCGAGCACGGTTTTCACCTTTGGCGCTACCAGTACCCATCATCGCCATACCCATTTCGGACATCACCGTTCTAACGTCCGCAAAGTCCACGTTAATCATACCGGGGCGGATAATCAGGTCGGCGATACCCTGAACTGCGCCCAACAATACATCATTGGCTTCCTTAAATGCATCCAATAAACTGGTATTTTTTCCCAACACTTCCAGCAACTTTTCGTTGGGAATGGTGATCAAAGAGTCCACATTTTGCTGCAGCTCACGCAGGCCTTCGCTAGCGATTGCTATGCGTTTTTTCCCTTCAAAGGGGAAGGGACGGGTCACTACCGCAACAGTCAAAATGCCCATTTCCCGCGCCACTTCTGCCACTACTGGCGCACCACCTGTACCGGTGCCACCACCCATGCCAGCGGTGATAAAGACCATGTCGGAGCCACGAATCGCATCGGCAATACGCTCGCGATCTTCCATCGCCGCCGCCCGACCAATCTCAGGGTTAGCACCCGCGCCGAGCCCTTTGGTAATTTCACCGCCCAATTGCAGCACGGTTTTAGAGGTGATATCCGACAGCGCCTGAGCGTCGGTATTAGCGCAGATAAAATCTACACCCTCGACTGAATTTTCGATCATGTGCTTAACGGCGTTACCGCCGCCGCCACCGATGCCGATGACTTTAATGACCGCGTTTTGAGGTACATTATCGATTAGTTCAAACATGTTATTTCTCCCCTTGCTTGGTTTGCCGCATTAACTGCGGCGGTTTACAACATTCGGCTCCTCTCGAAGCCAAATTTAAAAATTGCTTTGCATCCAGGCCTTCATCCGCGACAGCAGGCCCTGATCCTCGTTAGCGTTACGTGCTGAACCAGCAGCGCCGCTGGCATCCAGCTGGCTGATGCCGTATTGCAGCAGGCCTACGCCGGTGGAATAAATGGGGTTGCGCACAATATCGCTCAAACCCTTCGCCGACTGTGGGTAACCTACCCGCACCGGCATGTGGAAAATTTCCTCGGCCAACTCCACCACACCTTCCATTTTTGAGGTGCCACCGGTGAGCACGATGCCGGCTGGAATCATCTCTTCATAACCACTGCGCCGCACTTCAGCCTGCACCAAGGTGAAGAGCTCGTCGTAACGCGGCTCCACCACTTCAGCCAGCGCTTGGCGCGACAAATCCCGCGGCGCACGCTCACCCACGCTAGGCACTTTGATGGTCTCGTCAGGACCGGCCAGTTGAGTCAGCGCACAGGCGTACTTAATCTTGATCTCTTCGGCATGCTGAGTAGGCGTGCGCAGAGCCATGGCAATATCGTTAGTGACTTGATCACCGGCAATTGGAATCACTCCGGTGTGGCGAATAGAGCCCTCGGTAAAGATGGCGATATCGGTGGTGCCTCCACCAATGTCGACTAAGCAGACCCCCAGTTCGCGCTCATCGTCAGTCAGTACGGAATAGCTCGAAGCCAGCTGCTCCAGAATAATTTCTTCCACTTCCAGGCCGCAGCGGCGAATACACTTCTCAATGTTCTGGGCAGCATTGACTGCGCAAGTCACTAAATGCACTTTGGCTTCAAGGCGCACGCCTGACATTCCCAAGGGCTCTTTAATGCCCTCTTGGTTATCAATCACATACTCTTGGGGCAGGATGTGCAGTATTTTCTGATCCGCGGGAATTGCCACGGCTTGTGCGGCATCGATCACTCGCTCCAGATCTAGCGCGTAGACCTCGCGGTCTCGGATTGCCACTATGCCGTGGGAGTTAAGGCTGCGAATGTGGCTACCGGCAATACCGACATACACCGAATGAATCTGGCAGCCGGCCATCAGCTCGGCTTCCTCGACGGCGCGCTGAATCGACTGCACCGTGGACTCAATATTCACCACGACACCTTTCTTCATGCCCTTGGAGGGGTGGGAGCCGATACCGACGATCTCGATATCACCGTCCACGCCGACTTCTCCGACAATGGCCACCACTTTTGAAGTACCGATATCCAGTCCGACGATCATTCTTTTATCCTGTCCGCTGCCCATGGCAGTGTGTCTCCCCGTACTGTTACTCTGCTGCCAGCCCAGCCACCTGGGCGGGCTCATTAAATTTAACGGCTAAACCGCTCTCGTAGCGCATGTCGACGCGCTGTACCTCAACCGCTCGGCTAGCTAACTCACTGCGATAAACCGACATAAAACGCTGCACCCGCTCTAAAAATTGTTTGCCGCCCAAGACCAGTGTCAGATCACCCGTTAACACTGCCTGGATCTGCCCGCGGGCATCCATTTCTAAGTGCTTGACGCCCAGCGCCACCTCATCAAGCAGCTCTTCCAAGCGCTGGTAGTTGGCCATCAGCTGGCGTTCACTACCGGCGGGGCCCTGCAAGCTGGGCAGGTCGCTCCACAGCTCGGCATTGTCTGAGTGAAACACCTGTCCCTCATGGTTGAGGAAGCCGCCCTCACCCCAGCGCGCAATAGGCAACTGTTCGATCACATGGATCTCCAGGGAATTGGGCCAGCGGCGCCGCACTGAGGCTTCATAAATCCACGGCAGCTCTTCCAGTTGGGCGCGTATTTTTTCCAAATCGGCACCGAGAAAACCACCGATCAAGGCCGGCTGAACCATATCCTGCACCGCCGCTGTCTGGGTGTGGCGCAACTTGCCGGTCACGGTCACCTGCTCCACCGGTATCGCTTGCAGGGTGATATAAGCCTGCAAACCCGCAGCGACCACCACGCCACTGCCGACTAAGATCAGCAAGCGATTGAGCCAAGAGAATGACCACTGCCGAGATTCGCGCTGCGCCGCCTGTTGCTGGCGGGTTGCTCCGCGATGATTGCCTTTATTGCTGCGCTGCACTTTGCGACTCATTGCTCAGCACCTCGCGCTGCCCAGCTCAGCTCAAGGATGCGTCGCACCAGCGCGGCGATATCCAGGCCGGCGACTTTGGCTGCCATTGGCACCAAACTGTGTGAAGTCATGCCAGGAATGGTGTTGACCTCCAAGACATAAAAACGGCCATCGCTGTCGCGCATTAAATCCACGCGACCCCAAACCTCACAGCCCAGGGATTTGAAAGCAGCCAAGGCCAGCGCCGCTGCCGCTGCTTCTTCTTCGGCATTTAAGTCCGATGGGCAGTGATAGCGCGTGGCATTGGAAATGTACTTGGCTTCGTAATCGTAAAACTCGTTATCGGTTTCCATGCGGATAGAGGGCAGCGCCTCATCACCCAATATGGCTACGGTGTACTCCGGGCCATTAATAAACTTTTCCGCGATTACCGCCGTGCCATAAGCCGCAGCATTTTGATAGGCCGCACGCAGTTGCTGCGCATCGCTCGCCGGTGCCATGCCAATACTCGAGCCCTCACAGGCAGGCTTCACAAAGACTTTGCCAAAACGCTCAATCACCGCCTGCCAGTCAGTGTCTGACTGCAATAATTCAAAGCCAGCGGTGGCAATACCAATGCCCTGCCACAGCTGCTTGCTGCGCTGCTTATCCATGGCCAGCGCTGAGCCCAACACCGAGGAGCCGCTGTAAGTAATACCCAGGGACTCCAGCGCACCTTGCATCACGCCGTCTTCACCGCCTGGGCCATGCAAGGCATTAAACACGCAGCTCACGCCCTGCAATTGCTCAAGCCAATGCTCATCAGCTGGGTCAACAGCGCGGGTCTCACAGCCCAGAGACTTAAGTGCAGAGAGCACGGTGGCACCACTTTTTAGCGAGACCTCTCGCTCGGCCGACCCCCCCCCTAGCAAGACTGCCACGGGAGCTGCGCTAATCTGCTCCCAGGTCATAGCTCTACCTCCAACATCTCTATCGCTTTGAGATCCTGTGCTAAACGGCCGATATTGCCGGCGCCCTGTGCCACCACGATATCGCCATCACGTAAAATCCCCGCCAGCACCCCTGGCACTTCATCGGGTGTTTCAACAAAAATGGGCTCAATCAAACCCCGCTGACGAATGCTGCGGCTTAAGCTGCGGCTATCGGCTCCAGGAATCGGGGCCTCGCCCGCTGGATACACTTCCAGTAGCACCAGCACATCACAGCGCGACAGAACCGCGACAAAGTCTTCATAAAGGTCACGAGTGCGCGAATAACGATGTGGCTGATAAATCATCACCACCCGCCGCTCGGGCCAGGCCTGCCGAGCTGACTCGAGGGTGGCGCGCACTTCAGTCGGGTGGTGTCCGTAATCATCAACTAACTGCGCCTTACCCCCCTTGAAGCTCAGCTCACCGAGTCGGCTGAAACGCCGCCCAACACCAGCAAAATTGGCCAGACCTCGAATTATCGCTGCGTCGTCTAAGCCCTCATCACTGGCCACGGCAATCGCCGCTGCGGCATTGAGTACGTTGTGAGTGCCGGGCATGTTGAGCGTTACCTCTAGCGAGGTTTGCAGGCCGGGGCGGTGCACTGTAAAACTGGTCGATAGGCCCTGCTTGAGCATGTTATCGATACGGTAATCAGCATCGGCATTAAAGCCATAGGTCAGTACCTGACGGGTGAGATCAGGAATCAAACCAGCGACAACTGGGTCATCGATACACAATACCGCCAAGCCGTAGAAGGGCAGGTTGTGTAAGAAATCTAAGAAGGTGCTGCGCAACACCGAGAAGTCACCGCCATAGGTCTCCATGTGGTCCGCTTCGATATTAGTGACCACTGCGACCATTGGCTGCAGGTGCAAGAAAGAAGCGTCGCTTTCGTCAGCCTCAGCCACTAAGTAGCGGCTAGCACCTAGCTGGGCGTTACTGCCCACGCTGTTAACCAGACCACCGATGACAAAAGTGGGATCTAATCCCGCCTCACCAAAGAGCGCCGCTATCAGGCTGGTGGTAGTGGTTTTGCCATGGGTGCCGGCCACCGCTATGCCGTGGCGATAGCGCATTAACTCGGCCAGCATCTCGGCCCGTGGTACCACCGGAATTCGCGCTGCACGAGCGGCGACGACTTCTGGATTGTCGTCACTGACAGCGCTGGAACTGACCACTACATTGGCCCGATCAATATTGTCCGCGGCGTGCCCAAAGTATAATTTGATCCCGAGGGCCTCTAAGCGATCAGTCACCGAGCTGCGACGGATATCCGAACCCGCCACCTCATAACCAAGGTTAACCAGCACCTCGGCAATACCGCTCATTCCGGTACCACCGATACCGATCATATGGATGCGACGAATGCGACGCATTTCTGGCACGCTGTACACGCTGAGCTCACTCATCGACCATCTCCTCACAGCAATCCGCTACCGCAGCCGTTGCCTCTGGCTGTGCCAGTGATAAGGCGGCGCTGGCCATAGCTGCCAAACGCGAGGGCTCCTGTATCAGCGCACTCAAGGCACTGGCTAGTGAATCGACCGTCATGTCTTTCTGCTCCAGCAGTAGGCCGCCTCCTTGATCGGTCAAAGCGCGGGCATTCCACAGCTGATGGTTATCAATCGCATGGGGTAAAGGCACTAAGATTGCCGGCCGTCCCATAATGGCCAGCTCTGCCACCGTCAGTGCACCGGCTCGGCACAGCACCAAGTCCGCCCAGGCATAAGCAGCCGCCATATCTTCAATAAAGGGGCTGAGCTTGACCTCTAGACCACCTTGCTTGCGATAGGCTTCACTCACCGCGGCTATATTGGCTTCACCACTTTGGTGCCACACTTCGATTTGCCCTGCCCCGAGCTCCGCTTGCAGTCGCGCTAGCGTGGCTGGCAGGACATCATTAATCGCCTGGGCGCCGAGGCTGCCCCCGACTACCAGTAAGCGCAGCGGCCGCGATCCATCAAACTGCCAGGGGGCCTGCTGTGCAGTGCTGAGCAACTCTGCCCGCACCGGATTACCTAAGACCAATACATCTTGGCGCCCTTTGAAGGCAGCAGGAAAACCTGACACCACACGCCGAGCCAGTGGTGCCAATAATCGGTTGGTGGTCCCTGCCACGGCATTTTGTTCGTGAATCAGCAAGGGCTTACGCAGCAGCCAAGCGGCAAAACCGGCCGGGCCGGCCGCGTAGCCACCCATGCCGATCACGCAATCTGGGGCGCGGCGCCACACTAATGCCAGCGCCTGAACACAGGCCCACAATAAACGCAGTAAGCCCAGCACTGTCTGCAGCAGATTCTTGCCGCGCACGCCGCGCACCGCGAGGTAGTGCAAAGCAATCCCAGCTGCCGGCACAACCCGCGACTCCATACCGTGACGGGTGCCTACCCACTCGACCTGGTGGCCGCGCTGAATAAGCTCACGGGCTACTGCTAGCGCTGGGTAGACGTGTCCGCCGGTGCCGCCGGCCATCATTAATACTTTCATCGGCCTGCGCATCACAGCACCCGCCTAGCTGACTTCGGCTGGGGCTGTCGCAATTCCTGTTGAATGCGCAGGACCATGGCCAGCATACTGCAGCAGACAATCAAGCTGGTGCCGCCGTAGCTAATGAAAGGCAAGGTCAGGCCTTTTGTCGGCAGCAAGCCGGAGCTGACACCCATATTGACAAAGGCTTGACCGGAAAAAACTAACGCTACGCCGTAGCAGATATAGGCACTAAAATCTCGGCTAGCGAGAGAGGCTTTGCGCCCCACCCATAAAATACGGCCAATCAAGGCGGCATAGAGTAGGATTACCACACTCGCGCCGAGAAAGCCGGTCTCTTCAGCCCAGATTGAAAAGACAAAGTCGGTGTGCGCCTCGGGAAGGTAGAACAGCTTTTGCACGCTATTCCCCAAACCGACGCCCAGCCACTCACCGCGGCCAAAAGCGATCAAGGACTGGACCAACTGAAAACCGCTGCCAAAAGGATCTGCCCAGGGGTCGGTATAGGCCGTTAGCCGCTGTACCCGATAGGGCGCACTAAAGATCAAAGCCACCAGCCCGGCGACGCTAAGACCCAGCACGACAATGAAGTACATCAAGCGCACACCGGCTAAGAACATCAGACCAAATGCGGTGGCCGCGACAATGACAGTAGCGCCAAAGTCCGGCTCCACCATCAAGAGTAAAGCGAAGCAAGCTACAACGACCACCGGCAGCATGAAACCTTGCCAGCTATTGCGCACGGCGTCTGCCTGGCGATCCAAGTAACCGGCCAAGTACACCACCATCGCCATTTTGGCGAACTCCGATGGCTGCAGGGTAAAGGGCCCAAGCGGCAACCAGCGCTGACTGCCATTCACGTCTTTACCCACTCCAGGCAGCAACACCAGAATTAACAAAATCAAGGCGGCGAACAACCAAGCCCAGCCGGTTTTCAACCAGATGGAGCTGGGCACTTGATAGACCACAAAGCCCGCTGTAACTGCGATGGCGATATACATCAAGTGCCGCTTGGTGTGGAACCAAGGGCTGTTGTAGTTAAACTCAGCGTATTCAATAGAAGCGGAACTAATGGCCACCAGGCCCACCACCAACAGGGCCAGCCCTAGTAGTGCCAGCAGCGGATCCAGGCTTGGCCATCGCATACTCAGCGCCCCGATCCTCATGCGCCACTCTCCTGCAACTGCTTAACAGCTGCTACAAAGGCCTCGCCTCGAGCGGCGTAGCCGCTGAACATATCAAAGGAGGCACAGGCTGGAGAGAGCAGCACCACATCGCCTGCTATAGCTTTTGCGGCTGCCACTTGCAGGGCTTCCTGCATGTTTGCCACAGAGCTCACTGGCACCAGATCCTGCAGCGCAGTGCGCAGGGCTTCATTCGCCTCGCCCATCAGCAGGAGGTGACGGCAATGCTCTTGCACCGCTTCGCGCAGCTGCCTGAAATCGGCGCCCTTGCCTTGGCCGCCGGCGATTAACAGGACATTGCCTTTGCCACCAAGGCCTTTCAAGGCTGCTTCGGTGGCGCCAATGTTGGTGCCCTTGGAATCATTGACATAGGACACGCCCTGCAACTGTGCCACTAACTGACAGCGGTGTGGCAGGCCGCGAAACTCGCGCAGAGCTTCGAGCATCGCTGGCATGGCTAAACCAGCCGCATGACCTAGAGCCAGAGCGGCCAGCACATTGGCAAGGTTATGGCGTCCACTGAGAGCTAAGTCGCTCACTGGCAGCAAGCGCTCAAAGCCATGGTAAATCGACTCGACCCCAGCCTCTGTACGCAGCCCAAAACCCTGCAATTCCGGCTCGCGCATACGCCAACTTATCTGGGCCACATCCTCAGCTACTAGCGGTACAGTCAAGCGATCATCGCGCTGCAGCACCACCTTGCGGCAACCGCGGAAAATGCGATGCTTGGCCTGGTGATAGCGCGGCAAGTCACCGTGGCGATCGAGGTGGTCTGCGCTAATATTCAGTACAGTCGCCACTGCTAAATTCAGCACCCCGGCCCGCTCTAGCTGAAAACTGGACAGCTCCAAGACGTAGAGCTCAACGCTGTCGGACAGCAGTTCCAGCGCAGGGGTGCCCAAGTTGCCACCAACGGCGACGGTGATACCCGCTTTACGCGCCATAGCTCCCACTAACTCAGTCACTGTCGACTTAGCGTTAGAACCGGTAATACCAACTACGGGCGCTTTGGCTTCGCGCACAAAGAGATCGATATCACCGAGTAACTCAGCGCCCGCTTCAAGCGCAGCACGCACCAATGGCTCATCCAGCGCGACACCGGGACTAACAACCACTTGCGATGCACTTTCCAGTACCGCTAAAGGGATATCACCAGCAAATAGCGAAACTTCTGGCATCTCTTCTTGTAGTTGAGCTAGGCCTGACGGTTCACTGCGAGTGTCCACCACCGTAAAGGACTGCCCCAAACGATGCAGATAGCGCGCACAGGACAAGCCGGTAACGCCTAGGCCGAAAACGACCCAGTTGTCACTGCTTGCAATCATGTCCTGTGTCACTGCCACATTCATTCCTTAGTTTTTAGTCCTAGCGCAATTTCAAGGTGGCCAAGCCAAACAACACCAGCATCACCGTGATAATCCAAAAGCGGACAATCACCCGCGGCTCGGGCCAGCCCTTGAGCTCAAAATGATGATGAATCGGCGCCATACGGAAAATGCGCTTGCCCGTCATCTTGAAGGAAGCCACCTGTAAAATGACCGACACGGTCTCCATGACGAAGATGCCGCCCATGATGAAAAATACAATTTCGTGGCGGGTAATCACCGCCACGGTGCCCAGTGCTGCGCCCAGTGCCAGGGCACCGACGTCACCCATAAATACCTGCGCCGGATAGGTGTTAAACCAGAGGAAACCGAGACCTGATCCGGCGATAGCGCCACAGAACACCGCCAACTCGCCACTGCCGGCCACATAGGGAATATGTAGGTACTGAGCAAAGTCCACGTGACCGGTGAGGTAGGCAATAATGCCCAAAGCGCTGCCGACCATGACAGTGGGCAGGATTGCTAGCCCATCTAAGCCGTCGGTCAAGTTGACCGCATTACTCGAACCGACAATGACGAAGTAAGTCAGCAGGATAAACAGCGGGCCCATGCTCCAGGCAAAGTCTTTAAAGAAGGGTATGTACAGCTCGGTGGTCACCGGCGTAGTGAAATTGAAATAGAGGTAGAGCGCAGCAGCTAAGCCGGCCACCGACTGCCATAGATACTTCCAGCGAGCGGGAAGTCCGCGCGAATCTTTCTCCACCACTTTGCGATAGTCATCTACCCAGCCCACTGCGCCAAATACTGCGGTGACCAGTAGCGTGATCCAAATATAATCGTTGCGCAGGTCGCCCCAGAGCAGCGTGCTGATCGCGATGGCCACCAGAATAAGGGCTCCCCCCATGGTGGGCGTGCCTGACTTGCTCAGATGAGACTGCGGTCCATCGTCGCGCACTGCCTGGCCAACCTGATAATAATTCAAGCGGCGAATCATGGTCGGCCCGACCAGCAGCGAAATTACCAGCGCTGTCCCCGCCGCGAGAATGCCGCGCAGAGTCAAGTACTGGAACACCTGAAAGCCGGTGTGGAATTGGGTGAGATATTCAGCAAGGAACAACAGCATGGTTAGCGCTCTGCCTCCATCTGTTGGTTACTAAGAACAGCTAAGAGGTGCTCCATGTGCGCGCCACGGGACCCTTTAACCAATACGGTGTCATCTTCATTGAACTCACCGGCCAAGGCCTCGATAGCCTCGTCTCGGTGTTTAAATAGCAGGCCGTTGCCAAAAGCCGCTACGGCTGGCGCCAGCTCTGGGCCGACTCCCCAGAAGCGTTCAATGCCACACTTCCGAGCGTACTCACCTATTTCGCGATGCAAGTTCGCGGACTCATCACCCAGCTCCCGCATCGCGCCAAGAATCAATGTTCGGCGCCCTTTACTGCCGGCCAAGACATCGATCGCGGCACGCACCGAACCAGGATTAGCGTTATAGCAGTCATCAATGACTGTGCAGCCGCCCAGACCACGGCCCACGGCAAGTCGGCCACTGACGGGCTTGACTGAGGCCAAGCCAGCGGCAATTTCAGATAGTGTCAGTTTGCAGGCTAGGCCAACCGCGATGGCGGCCAGGGCGTTAGAGACATTGTGCAAGCCCGGCAATTTTAGCGTTACCGGCACGTCACCGGCGGGGGTACTAGCGACAAAGCTGATACCCGCCGTTCCCCGTGAGCTGATGTTAGAGGCGCTAATAGCAGCGGGCTGGTGCACGGCAAAATCTAAGATTGTGGCGGCAGAAGCTCGGCTGCGCCAGCGCCGCGCATAGGGCTGATCGGCATTGATGATCGCGATATCGGAAGCGCCTAAGCCCTGGTAAATTTCCCCCTTAGCCTCGGCCACTGCTGCCACACTACCAAAGCCCTGCAAGTGTGCCGGCATGGCATTTAATAAGACCGCCACATTGGGCTGCGCCAGCTCACACAGCCAAGCAATATCACCAGCTTTAGCCGCGCCCATTTCCACTACGGCAAAGTCATGCTCCGGGGCCAGCTGCAGCAGTGTTAGCGGCAAGCCAATTTCATTGTTGAGATTCCCCTCAGTGGCCAGCGCTGCACCGCGCTTGGACAACAGCGCGTGGACCAGTGTTTTTACTGTGGTTTTACCACTGCTACCGGTAATCGCCACCAGCGGATTTTTGTACAGCGAGCGGTTAAAAGCTCCCAACCTACCTAAAGCCTGCTGGGTATCGGCAACCTCCAATTGGGGCAAGGCGATATCTAACTGACGGCTGACTAGGGCAGCGACCGCAGCCGAGTCCGCGGCCGCCTGCACATAATCATGCCCGTCAAAGTTCTCACCTTGCAGGGCCACAAAGAGCTTGCCCTGCAGTGCTTGGCGAGTATCGGTCGAGACCTCGCTAAAATGTGCATCAGCTCCGTGCAACTTGGCCCCCAACGCAGGGGCCAATTCGCTTAGCAACAGTGGCCGCATCATGAGGCGGCCCTCTTGTTTAGTGCAGCCTGTGCCTGCTCCGCATCGCTAAAGTGTAAGCGCTGGCCTTCGATAATCTGATAATCCTCGTGTCCTTTACCGGCAATCAGTACACAGTCACCGGGGGCCGCGCTGGCAATGGCTTCAGCAATGGCCAGAGCTCTGTCGACCTGCAAGCTAAAGTCACCGGTGCAAGCCACTGCGATATCCTGCAGGATGGCTTGTGGGTTTTCAGTGCGCGGGTTATCACTGGTGACGATGACTCGATCGGAGATCTCACAGGCTATACGGCCCATCACTGAGCGCTTGCCGGCATCTCGGTCGCCACCGCAACCAAATACAGTAATCAGTTGCCCCTCGAGATGGGGTTTAATCGCTCGCAGCACCTGCTCGAGCGCATCGGGTGTGTGGGCGTAATCCACCAAGACCTGAATGCCAAGCTCATTGGCAATGCTTTGCAAGCGGCCTGGCACTGGCTGCAAATTCGACACTGCGGCCAAGACATCTTGCAAGGCGTGGCCTCCCAGCAGCGCACAGCCAATGGCAGCAAGTAAGTTGGCGACATTGAAATCACCGGGCAGTGGCGAACTAAACTCGCCCTCACCCCAAGGCGTGCTTATCAACCCTTTGACACCCCCTGAATGGAAGTGCAAATTGCTGGCCCGCAGCTCTGCTGCAGGGTCACCAGCTGCTGAGTAACGCAGCACCTGAGTGTTAGCTGCAGCGCTCGTTGCCAGTGTGGCTCCGTAGGGATCATCACTGTTGATCAGCGCATGGCGCAGCCCCTCCCAGGCAAATAGCGTGGCTTTAGCCCGCGCGTAAGCTGCCATGGAGAGGTGGTAATCCAAGTGGTCTCGCGACAAGTTAGTAAACACCGCGGTATCAAAGTGCAGGCCATTGACGCGACCTTGCACCAGCGCATGGGATGAGACTTCCATCGCCACTGCAGCCACATTTTGATCACGCCACTGAGCCAAACACTGCTGTAGGGCGAGTGCATCAGGTGTGGTATTGCGGGCTTCACTCAGCTCATCGCCTAAAGAGGCGCCCAAAGTGCCAATGACGCCGCTGGGCTGTTTGAGTGCGCGCAGCAGCTGCGCCAACAAACGGGTGACAGTGGTTTTGCCATTGGTTCCAGTGACACCAATGACTCGCATTGAGCTACTTGGCTGGCCATAAAAACGCGCGGCAATAAGACCCGCCTCTTGGGCTAACTCGGGGATTTCAATCAGAGGCACCGGCAGCGCTTCGACAAAACCACTGGCCGGCGCATCAGCAGCGACCGCCACCGCGCCTGCGGCAACCGCCTGCTCCATAAACTGGCGCCCGTCGTGCAGCTCGCCGGCCATCGCTAAAAACAAATCACCGGGCTGCACCTGACGGCTATCAAGGCTCAGACCAGTGATCGGCAGGTCCTGCGCCAACTCTCTATCAAGTAGCGCTGCAAGTGAGCGGCTGGCGCTAGTATGCTGAACGGCGGCCATCATCACACCCCCGCCCCGCGCTGGTTTTCTAGGGCTGCAATAGTAGCGGCATCAGGAACTGCTGCCTCTGGTGCGACGTTAAGCAAGCGCAAAGCGCCCTGGGCTACCCGCGAAAAGACTGGCGCCGCTACCGCGCCGCCGCCATAAGCATCACCCTTAGGGCCGTTGAGCACAACAACGGTGACAATGCGCGGATCTTTGGCTGGCGCTACGCCGGCAAACAGAGCTCGATATTTGTTATCGATATAGCCCTGGGCACCCACTTGGTGCACTGTGCCAGTTTTCCCACCCACTTCGTAACCCGCCACCTTGGCTCGACGGGCCGTGCCGTTGCTACCGGTCACTCGGTGTAAGACTTTTAATACTTCAGCGGCAATTTCTGGAGCCATGACTTGCTCGCCATGGGGCACCTCGCCATCCAGTGACAACAGCGACACTGGCAACAGCACGCCATTATTGGCAAAGGCTGTATAAGCCCGGGCCAACTGCAGAGGCGTCACCGTCAGGCCATAACCAAAGGCTAAAGTAACCTCTTCAATTTGGCGCCAGCGGGGACGGTTGGGCAGGCGACCGGCACCTTCTCCTGGGAAGCCTGTACCGAGGGGCTGACCAATTCCTAAACGCTGAAACACATCCCAGATCGGCTCGTGGCCAAGATCCAGTGCGATCTTAGTGACACCCACCTGACTCGACTTTTCAATCACGTTAGAGAGCGTCATTTCGCCGTAGTTGCGCGGGTCCTGTAAGGTCTTTCTACCCACCCGAATGCGACCCGGCGTGGTATCAATGACGGTGTCGGTGGTGTAGCGACCGCTTTCCAAGGCCGCCACCAATGTGAGTGACTTCATGGTCGAGCCGGGCTCGTACTCATCCGCCATCGCTAGGTTGCGAGTATTGCCCGGTTTAAAACTCTTGCGGCTATTGGGGTTAAATACCGGGTGGTTGACCATCGCCAGAACTTCACCGGTATGGGCATCGAGAGTGACGATGGTGCCGGAGTCTGAGCCAGTTTGAGCGATAGCCCGCTGCAATTCGCGGTGCTGCAGAAACTGTAAGCGCAGATCGATACTCAGCTTGAGGTCACGACCGGGACGGGCCGGCTCAAGAACGCCGATATCGCGCACCGCATCGCCGTGCAAATCTTTGATGTACTGTTTTTTACCTGGAATACCGCGCAACCACTCGTCGTAAGACAGCTCTAGGCCGGCAATGCCGCCGTCATCCACATTAGTGATACCCACCAACTGTGCGGCCACTTCACCGGCCGGGTAGTAGCGTTGATATTCACGCTCACCGTATACCCCAGGGATTTTATGAGCCAAGATTTCACGCGCTTCAGCCGGCACCCGGTGGCGCTGCAAATACATAAAGCGCTTACCGGCAAAGCGCTCCAACTTCGCCTCTAACTCAGGTAGAGGCTGCCCCAGAAGGCCAGCCAGTTTCGCCAAGTGCTCTGAACCACTCAATTGTGCCGGGTCGGCCCAAATAGAAATCACCGGCGTACTAACCGCCAAAGGTTCACCCCGACGGTCGGTAATCACGCCGCGATAGGCGGGAATTTCGGCTGTGCGCACCGAGCGAATTTCACCCTGATTTTGCAAAAAGGCGTAGCCTTTATCGGTGTTGAGCACCTGCAGCGAGAGCACCCGCCCCAGCAATACAACCAGCAGGGCCACCAGCACAGTCGCCACCAGATAGAAGCGCCAGGGAGCCACGGCCACTACGGTTTTCGTTTTGCGCGCCCTAGCCCTCATGGAGACACCACTTTCTGTTCTTCAATTACCGGCGGCTGCATCGACAACTCAGAGGTCGCGACCTTCTCGACTCGGTAATGTGAGGCCCAAGTGCTTTGCTCCAAGAGCAGGCGGCTATAGTCTTCCTGCAGGTACCACTGATCGGCTTCCAAGCCCTGCAGTTCGGCGTACAGCTGACGGCAAGCATGAGACGAGTGGATCACCGCAAAGGCACTGCCCACCACCGTCAGCATCAAGATAGAGGCAAACACTCGCTGCACACGCAGCAAGCCGCTAGGCGACGGTGTATCCGCCGCGCTGCGCGCTGGTCTGTTGTCAGCTCTGCCCACCATCAGTGTAATTTCTCCGCTACGCGCATAATCGCGCTGCGTGAGCGCGTGTTAGCTGCGACTTCTTCTTTACTAGCCCGCAGTGCCTTACCCACCAGCTTCATACGGCGATTGAGCTCGACGTCCTGTACCGGCACGCCGGCCGGCAACTGCTCGCCTCGCGCCATATCGCGCATATAGCGCTTAACCAAGCGATCTTCGAGCGAGTGAAAACTGATTACCACTAAGCGACCACCTGGGCGGAGCAAGTCCAGCGCATTGCCGAGCAAGTCTTTGAGATCATCCAGTTCGCGGTTGATATAGATACGTATGCCCTGAAAAGCCCGGGTAGCCGGATGCTTATGTTTCTCCCAGCGCGGGTTGGCATCTGTCACTATTTGCGACAGGCGAGCTGTGGTCACAATCGGCTCTTTGCTCCGCTCATTAACAATTGCCCTAGCTATACGGCGCGAAAAACGCTCTTCGCCGTATTCATAGAGCACATCGGCGATATCCACTTCTTCTGCCCGCGCCAGCCACTGGGCTGCTGTTTCACCACGGCTGGTGTCCATGCGCATATCCAGCGGGCCATCATTCTGAAAGCTGAAGCCGCGCTCGGCGTCGTCCAGCTGAGGGCTAGAAACACCTAGATCAAGTAAAATGCCATCAACTGCGTCGATCCCCATCCCACGCAGTTGATGGGGAAGCAGAGCGAATGACCCGTGATAAAACCCAAAGCGGGCATCGCTCCCTGCTAACTCTTTGGCAGCCGCTACTGCCGTGGGGTCTTTATCCACCCCTATCAACTGGCCATTAGTATCCAGCGCTTTCAAAATCGCACGACTGTGCCCACCGCGACCAAAAGTGCCGTCCACATAAATGCCGCTGCTCGTCGTCAGTAGAGCCTCGACCGCTTCTTGCAACATCACCGTTTGATGCAATTCACTCACCTATAGGGTCAGCGACATAAGTTCATCGGGTAATTCTGCGTCTGGCCCAGAATCCAGCAGGGCCTGATCACGCTCTTCAATCCACAAGTCTTCAGACCATAACTCCAGCTTATTGCCCTGCCCTACCAGCACCAGCTTCTTCTCCAAATGGGCATAATCTCGCAGCGGCTGCGGCAACAGCATGCGGCCATTGCCGTCCAATTCCACATCAGTGGCATAACCCAGCACTAAGCGCTGAAAACGCTTAACCGCGGGGTTGAGCGCTGGTAAGCCTTGAATATCTTTCTCAATGCGCTCCCACTCGGGCAGCGGATAAACCGCCAGGCAACGCGCTTGGGTATCAATAGTGACAACGATTTGGCCTGCGCACTGTTCCAGCAATGGCTCGCGCTGGCGTGCTGGCATGGCCAGTCGCCCCTTGGCGTCCATATTGATGTGCTGTACTCCGCGAAACACGCCAGTTTTCCCCACTCATCCGACTCGGTTTTCCACAAAAAGCCAGATTTATCCACTTATTCCCACTTTGCAACACTATAGGTGGGTGCCGAACGGGGTGTCAAGCAGGCAATTTTAAAAAAACGTTGTAATTTCAGTGAATTAGCGCCGATTCTAAAGACTAGGCTCAGGCCATTGCGGGGAGCAAATAAATAAAAAATCACGTAAAACATGCATGTAAACGCGCATGCTAAGAACTTACTTTAAGTTTCAGTTTATTTTTTCTAGGAATGAGCCTGATTTAGGCCAAAAAGCTATAAGAGGGACTGCAGCCTGATAAAAAACGAGTCGGTCGATAAGCCGGGTTCTGTCGTGGACGATCATTCATCTGCGACAGGCGTCGCCGCCTGCCTGTAGCGACCTACCCGAATCCACCGTGGGCCACGGCATACGGATTCCTATTTGGTCTTGCTCCGAGTGGGGTTTACCATCGCCACGCCTGTTACCAGCCGCGCGGTGCGCTCTTACCGCACCTTTTCACCCTTACCCGTACACCGAAGTGAGCGGGCGGTATCCTTTCTGCTGCACTTTCCGTAGGCTCACGCCCCCCAGGAGTTACCTGGCACTCTGCCCTATGGAGCCCGGACTTTCCTCCCTGCCGACACGCGAGGTGGCAACAGAGCGATCGCCTGACCGACTCGCCGGCAAGACTACGCGGGGGGCCATATTTTGTCTAGCGGATTATCAGCTCGACGGGTGCGCCAAGAGATAGTCATAGAGTAACTTCTTACGCAGGCCACTGAGCTCCGCCACTATTGCCGCCGCTTTCTTGCCGGGCAAATCCTGTGCGAGACGCTGCAGCAATCGCGCCGTCTCTGGGTCAACTTCGCTACTGCGCTGTCGCAGCCCAGCCACTACCAAGACAATTTCCCCCCGCTGCTGATTACTGTCTCCTTGAACAAATGCCAGCAGCTCGCCCAAGGGCGCACGGCGCACAGTTTCAAAAGTCTTGGTGATCTCCCTAGCCAACAGCGCTTCGCGATCCGCGCCAAACACAGCCACTAAATCAGCCAAACAATCTTCAATGCGATGTGGCGCCTCGTAGAAGATCAGTGTCTCTTCACGCTGTTGCAATTCCCGCAGCCGGTTACTGCGAGTGCCAGATTTATTGGGGAGAAAACCCTCAAACATAAAGCGATCAGTTGGCAGACCTGAAACACTTAATGCTGCCACTGCAGCACAGGGCCCTGGCAGGGGGATTACCCGATAGCCAAGGTCCTGGGCCTCGCGCACCAGACGGTAGCCCGGGTCCGAGATCAGCGGAGTGCCAGCATCAGACACCAATGCCACTGCACCACCCTCAGCCAAACACTGCATAACGCGCTGTGCGGCACGCTGATCACTGTGCTCATGGTAGGCCAGCACCGTGTTGTCGATAGCATAGTGCTGTAGTAACTGAGCGCTGTGGCGGGTATCCTCAGCTGCAATCAAATCAACAGCGGCTAGCACCTCCAGCGCTCGAGCTGAGATATCCCCGAGGTTGCCGATAGGTGTCGCGACAACATATAGTCCTGATTCCACACTCTGTCCCTTATAATAGTACGCACATCCATGTCGGCTAGTGCCCTGCCGACCCATTAGCCACGAAGGATAGCATGAGTAAATACCAATCCACCTTGCGCTACAGCAGCTCTCAATCCCTCAGCAAAGTGCTATTGATCGCTATGACCTTGTTAGTCAGCAGCTGTAGCACTGAGCCGACCAAACCCAGCGGCAGCAGCGAGGGCCCCTTAGCCACCGAGGGAGGCGATGTTTCCGAGTTAATTGGCCAGCCTCACTCCTTGCCGGCTAGCGACTACGCGGCGGTTTTTGAACGCGCAGAAGCCGCTCTAGCTCGATTTGAGTGGGTGGCGGCAGAGGCCAGCTTAAACACCCTGAGTGATGCCCTTAACAGCAATGATCGCGTTTACCGTGATTACCTGCGCGCCCGCATCGCCTATTTGCGCGGCCAGACGGCAGTAGCGACACAACTGCTACAAGACTTGCCAAAGGCTGACACTGCTCCCGCACTGAGCAGCAAAGTACTTAACTTTCAGCGCTACATGGTGCGAATGGCCGGTGACTATTTAGGCAGCGCCGAGCTGGCCCAGCGCTTGCTGGACATTACTCCCGACCCAGTTACCAGCACAGCCCTCAAGCGCAGTCTGTGGCGCGACCTGGAGCACTTACCTGCGGAAGCCTTGCAGAGCGCCGGCGACACTGAAGATCCGATATGGCGTGGTTGGCTTGAGCTCGCCACTATTAGTGCCAGCACCACAGACGCTAACTCCCTGCACCAAGCCATCAACCAGTGGCGCCAGGACAATGCCGCCCACCCAGCAGCCAAGGCACTGCCCGGTGGACTGGAGCCTTTTGTCGACCAAGCCCTCGGGGTGCAGCGAGTCGCCCTACTGCTGCCGCTGAGCGGCCGCCTAGCACCCGCAGCCAAAGCAGTCAGAGATGGCTATCTCGCCCGCTTTTATGCTGACAGTGAAGCTATCCTAGGGCAGCGACAATTGCTGATTTTCGACACCCAGTCCAGCGAAGGTGGCGCACTCGCAGCCTACCAAGAAGCTGTACAGCGCGGTGCCAACCTCGTGGTGGGTCCACTGAGCAAAGAAGCGGTATCACAGCTAGCTGCACAGCCCGAGCGCCCGGTACCCATATTGGCCTTAAACCGCGTGGATGAAACGCTAGCGCCTAGCAGTACCGCACTGGTACAAATGGCTTTAGCTCCCGAAGATGAAGCCGAGCGCCTGGCTGAGCTGGCCTATGGTGCAGGTGCCAGACGCGCCCTGATCGTGCGCCCCGCCGGTGCTTGGGGTGACAAAATGGAAGCGGCGCTGCGGCCTTATTGGCAGGCCATGGGCGGGCAAATAAATGCCAGCGCGGTGTACAGCAAAGCAGAGAGCTACTCAGACAGTATCAAACAGTCTCTCAACCTAGCGGCCAGTGAAGAGCGCGCGCGCAGCATCCGCAGCATGCTGGCGACCAACATTGAAAGCAACGCGCGGCGGCGGCAGGACATCGACGCTATCTTCCTGCTCAGCGGCAGTGCCGATGAAGCGCGCTCAATCAAACCCCTGCTGGTTTTCCACTATGCTGGCAATTTACCGATCTATGCGCCCTCTAGCATCTATAGCGGCATGCCCAATGAGCGGGACCGCGACCTCAACGGCATACACTTAGTTGAGCTGCCCTGGCTCTTAGGTAGCAACCCCGCACTGCGCGTAGCCATTACCGCCGGCGACACCGGGAGTGATAGCTATCCACGGCTCAACGCCTTGGGAGCGGATGCCTACCTTGTGCAAAGCCGTTTTCTACAACTGCAGGGTGGCGCCGACGCTCTGCTGCGCGGCGATACAGGTTTGCTGAGCATGGACCCACAGTTGAGAATTATCAGGGAGCCACAGCCCGCCACATTTGATGGCGGCGCGCTGAAAGCACTCTAGGTAAACTGGCCACTCGACGATAAACGGTGGCCAAGATGACAGCAGCAGGGGCAGAGTACGAGGAACATGCCGCCCAATGGCTAGAGCAGCGAGGTTGGAAAATACTGTATCGCAATGTGCGATTTCGCAGCGGCGAGCTAGATATTGTCGCACTCGACCAGCAGCAGCTAGTGTTTGTTGAGGTGCGTAAACGCAGCAATCCACGCTACCCTAGCGCCACTGAATCGGTCGATAAGCGCAAGCAACAGCGACTGCTATGGGCCGCGGCAAGCTTCCTGCAGCGGCATCCGCAATGGGCAAATAGAGCCTGCCGATTTGACGTGATCGCCTTCGAGCCGCGACAATCTCTCGCCAGCTTCGAGCCCATTTGGATACGGGCTGCGTTCACAGCTTGACGCTCAAAGCGCGACACTGGCCGTTGATCACCCGTCATCACTAACTATTAACCACGACAATTTGAGCCACAACGCATGGATATTTACCCGAGCTTGGCCGCTAACTGCCAGGCGACTATCGAAGGACTGGCAATGACTGTGGATGCAGTGGCAGAGCCATTAGCCGCCGCGGTCGGCCTCATTACCGGGGCCCTACTGGGCGAGCGCAAAGTACTGACTTGCGGCAGTGGCGCTGACGCCACACTGGCTCAGTTATTTGTCGTTCAGATGCAGAGCCAGTTCCAACAGGAGCGCCCCGCCTTACCCGCGATGACGCTAACCGCCGATGGCGCGACACTGGCAGCAATTGCCGGCCACAGCGGCCAATCTGAACTCTACGCCCGCCAACTTAGAGCACTTGGTCAGCCTGGAGACGTTCTATTATGCATCGCCAGTAGCGACGCCGATCCTAGCGTTCTACAGGCTATCGACGCCGCCCACGAGCGCAGCATGAGCGTAGTTGCACTATCTAAAGCCCAAGATAATATGCTGCAGGCCACACTGGCCGCCAGCGATGTGCAAATAGCGGTCAATGTGGCTATTCCAGCTCGTGCTCTGGAGTTACATACCGTTATTATCCAAAACTTATGCGAACTAATCGATTCAACCATTTTTGGCAGTTACACAGGAACCCCCTCATGACCCGCTTGCTTATCGCCACCGTCCTTTTATCCAGCTTAGCCCTCAGCGGCTGCGGCAGCATGATAGCTGCTGTAAAAGCCAATCCAATTGAAGATGAGCCTGTAAAACGCACCCTAGGGCAAAAGCTCGAAGATGAAAGCATTGAAACCAAAGCCATGGTCAATATCAGAGTATCCGACGAAGGCTTCGCCAATTCACATTTAGAAATTGTTAGCTATAACGGCTTTGTACTGCTCGCTGGCCAAGTGCCCACTGCGGCGCTAAAAAACCAAGCGGCCGAGGTAGTGCGTAAAATCCACGGGGTCAGACGTATTTACAATGAGCTGGAGGTTTCCGCTCCTAGCTCTGCCATGACCCGCACCAGTGATACTTGGATCACGGCTAAAGTTAAATCATGGATACTCGGCACACCCAGTACTCCAGGTATGCGCATTAAAGTACTCACTGAAAACGGCGTGGTCTACTTGATGGGTTTGGCCACGGAAGCCGAAGGACAACGCGTGACCGACGTGGCTGCCAACATTTCAGGTGTGCAGCGCGTGGTGCGTTTATTTGAGATAGTGCCAGGCTAAGTGGCAGCGATGAAAAACTTTGCAGTGCCGATAACCCGAGGCACTGCAAAGTCATCGTTATTTGACGATTTTTAGCGAGGGCCGACCCTCACCACGACTCTGCGGCTTATCCGCGGGGCTCGGTGGCTTGGGATCATCATCGGGATCTTCCGGCGGCTGCTCGGCTTCAAACACCATGCCCTGACCGTTTTCTCGAGCGTAGATACCGATCACCGCAGAAACAGGGACCATAATGTCGGTGGCTACCCCGCCAAAACGACCATTAAAGGTCACCACATCATTGGCCATATTGAGCTCAACCACCGCGCTCGGTGAGATATTCAGCACTATTTGGCCGTCTTTGACGTACTGCTCCGGCACTTCAACACCGCGAATCGAGGCGTCAACGAGTAAATAAGGCGTGCAGTTGTTATCGACAATCCACTCGTAGAGTGCACGCATTATGTAGGGACGGCTAGGGGTCATAGATGCTCCGGCTCCAGTGCGAAATGCGCCTTAAAGGCGCATTTCCTTTTCCTGCTCAGACAGGCTTTCCTGGAAGGATTCACGGCTGAACAGGGAATCCATATAAGCCAACAGCGGCTTAGTTTGCTTGGTAGAGCGGATGTCCACGCCCAGCGAAGGCAAGCGCCACAAAATAGGCGCAATCACGCAGTCGACCAAGGTGAATTCATCGCTCATAAAGAAAGGTTTTTCGGCAAAGATAGGTGCAATGCCGGTAATGCTCTCACGGAGTTCCTTAGTGGCTTTGCTCACCACATTGTCGCTGCGTGAAGTCAAAATGGAGTCGACCAGCGAACACCAATCCTTTTCAATCCGGTGGATGTAAAGGCGGCTTTCAGCGCGTGCCACAGGATATACCGGCAACAGTGGTGGGTGCGGGAAGCGCTCATCCAAGTACTCCATCATTACCTTAGACTCATAGAGCACTAAATCGCGGTCAACCAAGGTCGGCAGAGAGTTGTAGGGGTTTAGGTCTGCCAACTCAGCCGGGGGATGCGCGCCGTCCGCTTCGATCAAATCTACCGTTACGCCTTTTTCGGCAAGAACAATGCGTACCCGGTGACTGTAATGACTAGTACTGTCGGAAAAAAAGGTCATTGAAGACCGCTTTGCCACAACGCCCATGGGGGTATCCTCAGCTTATCAAGAAAAAATAATGCCGCCGACGCGGGTTTAAGCGCGCGGCGGCAGCGACTCTTGCGAGTCTTAGTGTATGTCTTTCCAATATTCGCGATTGAGCAACCAGGCGAATACAAAGAACAGGGCTACAAAGAGCAGCACAAAAGTACCGATGCGCTTGCGATCATTCGCCATCGGCTCTGATGTGTAGGCCAGAAAGTTGGTCAGGTCGTACATTGCCGTGTCGAACTCTTCAGGCGACATCGATCCCTCTTCAGTCACCACCAAGCGACCACAAGGCACTTCCATGATGTCCTCGCCGGTCAGCGGATCACGCTTCACTCCGCCGTTAGCAGCTCTTGCTGGCCCCAGTGCACACTCCTGCATGCCCTGCAGCTCCAACAAGACATGGGGCATACCCACATCCTTAAAGACCTTATTGTTCACTCCCCAAGGACGACTCTCATCCTTGTAGAAAGTGCGCAGGTAGGTATACAGCCACTCTGGCTGGCGAGCCCGCGAGATCAGCGTCAAATCTGGCGGTGCAGCACCAAACCATACTTTAGCATCCTTCACTGACATAGAATTGTTCATCAGCTCGCCGATTTTGACACTGGGGTCAAAAATCAGGTTGGCCTCGAAAAGGTCCTCTGGAATGCCTAGGTCAGCCGCTACGCGGTTGTAACGAGAGTACTGCAAGGAGTGACAGCCCATACAGTAGTTCATATAGAGCTTGGCACCATTTTGCAAGGAAGCCTTGTCCGATGCATCGGCAGTAAACTCATCACAGGGCACAGTGCCGCAGTTGAAACCTGACTCGGCTCCCACTGCTTTGAGCGGCAAAATAGTCAGCGCAAGAATCAGCGCCAAACCCGCCAAGCTGCCCCAGAAACCAATGCCGCCATCCATAGTAACACGCTCGGGTACTGGCTTGGTCTTGTCCATCTTAGACCAAATAGGCATCAGCAGGAAAAAGGCGAAGTAGAATATCGAGCAAATCTGCGCCAAGAAAGTACGCTCAGGAGTCGGCGATTTAACACCCAGCACACCCAGAATCAGGAAGCAGGCCACAAACAGCACCAGCATGACCTTATTCAGGTTGCCGCGATAGCGCCAAGACTTCACCGGGTTGCGATCCAACCAGGGCAAGATAAAGGGAATCGCTACCGAGGCGGCAAAGGCCACAAAACCCCAGAACTTATCCGGTACAGCACGCAGCACCGAGTAGAAGGGTGTGAAGTACCATACGGGCGCAATATGCTCAGGCGTCTTCAAGCCATCTGCCTGTTCAAAGTTGGCGTATTCTAAGAAGAAGCCGCCCATCTCTGGCATAAAGAAAATCACCGCACAGAACACAAACAGGAACACAGCGATCGCCTGTAAATCGTGCACTGTGTAGTAAGGGTGGAAGGCCACGCCATCTAGCGGCACGCCATCTGGCCCTTTATTCTTTTTGATCTCCACACCATCGGGGTTATTTGAGCCCACTTCGTGCAGAGCCAGCAAGTGCAGCACCACCAGCGCCAACAACACGATTGGCAGGGCAACTACGTGCAGCGCGAAGAAGCGGTTCAGAGTGGCACCGGAAATCAGGTAGTCACCGCGAATCCAAGTCACCAGATCTTCCCCGACCACGGGAATCGCACCAAACAGGGAGATAATCACCTGGGCGCCCCAGTAGGACATCTGCCCCCAAGGCAATACGTAGCCAACGAAGGCCTCGGCCATTAGCACCACGAAGATCAACATACCGAAGATCCAAATCAACTCGCGGGGCTTCTTGTAAGAGCCATAAATCAAGGCGCGGAACATGTGCAAATACACCACCACAAAGAAGGCCGAGGCCCCCGTGGAGTGCATGTAGCGCAGAATCCAGCCGTAGTCGACATCGCGCATGATGTACTCGACCGATGCGAAAGCATTTTCGGCACTCGGTGTGTAGCTCATAGTCAGCCAGATACCTGTCAGTAGCTGATTAACCAGCACTAACAGCGATAGCACACCAAAGTAATACCAGAAGTTAAAGTTTTTCGGCGCGTAGTACTTGGCCATGTGCGTATTCCACGCACGCATGATGGGCAGACGCTCATCTACCCAGTCTCGCAAACCTACTAGCATATTGATCATCAGGCTGCCTCCGTATCCACGCCAATCACCAGAACGTTGTCGCCTTCGTAGGAGTACGGCGGCACCACCAAGTTAGCTGAAGCCGGCACACCATTGTACACGCGGCCAGCAAGGTCGAACTTAGAGCCGTGGCAGGGACAGAAAAAGCCGCCCACCCAAGCATCGCCACCCAGATCAGCAGCGCCGACTTCAGGACGATATTTAGGCGCACAACCGAGGTGGGTGCACAGACCAACCGCCACAAATATTTCGGGGCGAATCGCGCGACCTTCACCGGTCACGTAGTCTGGCTGCTCAGAAATTTCGGACGCGGGATCTTTCAGGCTACCGTCTAGCGACGACAGTGCGGCGAGCATTTCCGGCGTGCGGTACACCACATAAACCGGCTGACCACGCCACTCCACGACCACCATCTGGCCCGGCTCTAACTTACTGATATCGGCTTTGACCGGCGCACCGGCGGCCTTCGCCTTGGCAGATGGGTTCCAAGAACCCAGAAATGGCACAGCAATTCCTACCGCACCGGCAACACCCACCGCACTGGTGGCGGCCGTTAGGAAACGCCTCCTGCCGGTGTTTACGCCATCGCTACTCATGCTTCTCTCCCCTAATCATCGGCTCGTTGGCAGAGATTACCAGACCACCGGGACCGCTTTGCGAAAATGTTGCAAATAGTAATGATTTTAGCCGGTTCTGACAAGGAAAAAGCCCGACATAGCCGACTCTTAGGGGCCAACACAGCAGCCCCACAAAAGGACTCTCCAGACACAAAAAAACGCCCGACCTGCGTGCAGACCGGACGTTTTGTCTTGAGCTTGGCCTGATAGGTGCCGAGCTGAGCCCGCACCTGAAGCCAATTAACGCTTGGAGAACTGGGGACGCTTGCGCGCTTTGCGCAGGCCCACTTTCTTCCGCTCAACCGCACGGGCATCACGTGTCACATAGCCTGCGCCACGCAGGGTGCCACGCAGAGACTCATCGTATTCCATGAGTGCGCGCGTAATACCGTGACGAATCGCACCGGCTTGGCCGAAGCTGCCGCCGCCTTCCACTGTCACGTTGATGTCGAACTTGTCACTCAGTTCAACCAACTCCAGCGGCTGACGCACGATCATACGTGCCACTTCGCGACCGAAGTACTGGTCCAGTGGACGCTTGTTTACTGTGATCGCACCTTCACCGCTTTGGATAAACACACGCGCGGTGGAAGTCTTGCGACGACCTGTTCCGTAGTATTGGGTAGCTGACATAGGTGATTTCCGTTAGATATTCAATTCTTGCGGCTGCTGCGCGGCGTGCGGATGCTCAGTACCTGCATAGACTTTCAGTTTCTTGAACATAGCGCGGCCGAGCGGGTTGCGCGGCAGCATGCCTTTCACAGCACCCTGAAGCACACGCTCAGGTGCCTTTTCGATCAACTTCTCGAAAGACATAGATTTCAGACCACCGGGATAACCCGTGTGGTGGTGGTACATTTTGTCGGTCGCCTTGGCACCGGTCACACGGATTTTCTCGGCGTTGATCACCACGATATAATCGCCGGTGTCGACGTGAGGTGTGTATTCGGGCTTGTGCTTGCCACGCAAACGGTGAGCAATCTCACTGGCCAGGCGCCCCAGAGTCTTGTCAGACGCGTCGACCACGAACCAGTCGCGGGACACTTCTTCAGCTTTGGCACTAAAAGTTTTCATCAATAACCGCCTCTTGGAGGGCTCCAATTTCGAGAGCGCGAATACTACCGCCGCGCCCACGCCTTTTCAAGCGAAAAGTAAAAGAATATTCGCTACTTACATTTAATTTAGCCGAATCGCTATTGGGGCTCTGTGGCCCGGCCTGTCGACATCTGCATCTGCGACCAACCTATCTGCTGCGTGCTCCGTGGTTTCAGGGGCGGTGCTCGCGAGCTAAATACTCCGTAGACTGCATCTCTTGCAGCCGCGATACGGTGCGCTGGAACTCGAACTCCAGGCGGCCGCTACTATACAGCTCTAAAAGTGGTTTGTCTGCCGCTAAAACCAGCTTTACGTTACGATCGTAAAATTCATCGACTAAATTGATGAAACGGCGCGCCGCATCATCATTGGCACGGCCCATCGCCGGCACCCCAGATATCAGCACAGTATTAAAAATACGCGCTAACTCGATATAGTCATTCTGCGACCTCGGCCCATCGCAGAGCTCATCAAAGTCAAACCAGGCGACATCTTCGGTCAATCGCCGACAAGTCAGGTAGCGACCATTCACCAGCAGCCGCTCCCAGTGTTTGCCAGGCTCCGACGCCAGCTGCTCAAAGCTACGCTCCAAACTGTTATCAGCCGCCTCGCCCAAGGGGTAATGGTAGAGCTCTGCCTGCTGCAGTGTGCGCAGACGATAGTCCACCCCCGCATCCACATTAACGACTTGGGTATAGCGCTCGATCAGGGCTATGGCCGGCAAAAAGCGCTGTCGCTGCAGACCGTTCTCATAGAGCTTCGAAGGCACGATATTTGAAGTGGCCACCAAGCTTACGCCGCGCTCAAAGAGGGCCTCCATCAAAGCGCCTAAAATCATCGCATCGGCAATATCGCTGACAAAAAACTCATCGAAACAAATAATACAGGCCTCGCTGGCCAAGCGATCTGCCACCAAGTTTAGGGGGTTCTTTTCACCATCGAGCGCAGTGAGCTCAGCGTGTACGCGCTGCATAAAGCGATGAAAATGCACCCGCATTTTGTCCTTAAATGGCAAGCACTCATAAAAGGTATCGACCAAATAGGTCTTGCCGCGGCCTACGCCACCCCAAAAATATAGCCCAATCTCGGGCTCCTGCCGCTCTTTTTTCAATCTCCGCCACAGCGCCCCAAAGCCCTTGTTGTTTCGTTTGCGAGCCAATAAGCGCTGATAGAGGTCATCGAGCAGGCGCACAGCATGCTCTTGGGAGGCATCGTAGCTAAAGCCCTCACGCTGTAGATCAGCTTGATAGCGTTGCAGTGGTGTTTGTGTAATTGAAGTCAATTCGAGACGGCTCGAGTAGCTGCTTATTTCAGGTGGATTTCCGGAAGGCGCCACTTTAACGACCGCGCAGGCTATTGGCAACGACAATGGCTAGCGCAAACCTTTTGTCCGCCCTATATTCGGGTATACTAGCCGACCTGTTTTTCCCGCCCTGTGAGGATTTGCCTGTGTATAGCATAACCATCGTCGCCATTTCAGTTGCCATCGCCCTACTTGTCGGTTTGGGCATCGGTCTGCTGCTAGGCCGACGGAGCTCAGCAGATGGTAAGAAATACCGCGAGGTCGAACGCAAACTAGATCAAGTCATTCAAGACAAGCGCGCTTATGAAGATGAGGTTGTGGAGCACTTTGGCAAAACCGCTAAGCTGCTCAATTCGCTCACCGATAGCTATCGCGATGTGCATAACCACCTAGCCAATGGCGCCGCCACCCTGTGCCAAGGACAAGGCCCGATCTCTATGGACCGCCTAGAACGGGCCGGCGATGACGCTGAAATTCCCGCCCACTTGGCCAGCATTCAGCCACCGCTGGACTATGCGCCCAAATCTTCACCTGAAGAAAAGGGCATGCTGAACGAAGAATTCGGCTTGGAGAACGAAAAGCCGCGCGCCCCCGCCGTGGAGCACAAAGAAGAAAGCGCTGCCAAGCTCTAAACCCTAGCCTACTTGCTTGGCAGGCACCGCTACACCGGGTTATCGATATCGATGTAGCGGTGCTCTAAATCAAACAAACTCGCCATTGCCGCACCCACCGCCTGCACCCCATAGCGCTCCGTTGCGTGGTGACCGGCAGCAATAAAGCCAATCCCCTCTTCCCGGGCAGTGTGGACAGTTTGCTCTGAAGCCTCGCCGCTTATAAACAACTCCGCTCCTGCTGCGAGTGCCGCATCGATGTAAGATTGCGCCGCACCCGTACACCAAGCCACGCGCTGTACCTGCTGCTCTGGATCACCGATATGCAGTGGCTCACGACCTGTTAGCTCGCGCAATTGCGCCACCAACTCAGACGCCGAGCGCGGCACAGACAAGCTTGCCACATTACCCACTGCGTCACTGCGCCCGGGAAACAAGCTCTCATTATCGTCAAACTCTAAGAGCCGCCCCAAGCAGGCGTTATTACCGAGCTCTGGGTGGGCATCGAGGGGCAAGTGATAAGCCAAGAGACTAATATCATTAGCTAGCAGAGTCGCCAAACGCCGGCGCTTCATACCAGTAATTACTTCGGGCTCACCCTTCCAAAAATAGCCATGGTGGACCAATATCGCATCAGCCTCCCACTCCAAGGCGGCATCGAGCAGAGCTTGGTTGGCAGTCACACCAGTGACCAAGCGTCGCACTTCGCTGCGCCCCTCTACCTGCAAGCCATTCGGGCAGTAATCTCTAAATAGCTGCGGTTGCAGCACCCGATCCAATTCCAGTTGAAGCTCCCGCAGTGATACAGACACGCTTTTAACCCCCGACTATGATGTGTTTGAATAGCTCTCATCCGGCTCCCAGCTAGCGCCAGCATATCAAGGCACAGGACACCGGAAGGGCGCATCATATACAATGCGCCCGCTAAACGACATGTAACGGCGCTATGAAAGACACCCTCAAATTTATTACTTGGCCGACTTTGGCCGGCCTATTTGCAGCTCTGCTGATTCTAGATCGCTATGTTTTGCCCAGCAGCCCAGGCAACAGCCCAGCCACAGCAGAGACCGTGAGCTACGCAGCAGCTGTACGCAGCGCCAGCCCAGCGGTTGTTAACATATATACCGCACGCCTTGTAGCCGAACGCAGCCAGCCAATGAGCGGCTTATTTCCTGGGCGCCAAAATCTACATCAGGAGCGCCGCCAGAGAATTGAGCAATCCCTCGGCTCGGGCGTCATCATGACCCAAGAGGGTCACATTCTGACCAACAATCATGTGATTAACCAAGTCGATGCAATCCAAGTTCTACTGCACGACGGTCGCCTAGCTAAAGCCCGAGTCATCGGCACCGATACCGCCACCGATTTGGCAGTGCTCAAAATCGACTTGCCCGACCTGCAACCGATAGAGCTTGGCAACTCCGATAACACCCGGGTGGGCGATGTGGTGCTCGCGATCGGCAACCCCTTGGGCTTTGGTAACTCGGTCACCCAAGGCATCGTCTCGGCACTGGGCCGCTACTTCCCACAACAGGGCCGCAGCAACACCTACGAAGACTACATTCAAACTGATGCCATCATTCACCTGGGTAACTCGGGCGGGGCACTGATCGACACTCAGGGCCGCTTGCTTGGCATCAACACACTGATTTACACGGCTGGCGACCAGGGCCGTGCCGCTTCACCCACCGGCATCGGTATCAGCTTGGCTATTCCCGTCAATCTCGCTGTGTTTGTCATGCAAGATCTGGTGGACTACGGCGAGGTGATTCGCGGCTGGCTCGGTGTGAGTGTCGAGCCAGTAAGGCGCCTCATTAACGGCTCACCCACCGGTCAAGCACTAGCGGTTGAAGCCATTACCGAAGGCAGCCCCGCCCAACGGGCCGGCATCCAGCTGGGCGATATCATTACTCACATCGACGGCGAAGCGATTCGCGATGGACGTCAAACCATGCACCGAATAGCCATGTTGCGCCCCGGTGACGGCATTGATGTAACGGTGCTACGCGACAAGCAGTCGCTGGACCTACAGGCCATCGTTGGCACTCTGCGATATTCGCCCAGCCTGCAATAACCATAAGCCCTAGCCTACTTGCCCAGGGCTAGTCTTCTATCAGGCGCATCTCAGCACTGCGGGCGTGGGCACTTAGCTGCTCGCCTCGAGCTAGCTCCGAGGCGATACGGCCCAAACTCTGCACCCCTTGCTCGCTGCAGTAAATCACCGAACTGCGCTTCTGAAAATCATAGACCCCAAGCGGTGATGAGAAGCGTGCAGTAGCCGAGGTTGGCAGCACGTGATTGGGGCCGGCGCAATAGTCGCCAAGGGTTTCTGTGGTGTAGGGCCCCATAAATATAGCGCCGGCGTGCTGCACTGCTGGCAACAAAGCCTCCGGGTCTTGCACCGACAATTCCAAGTGCTCAGGGGCTAAGCGATTACTAATCGCTACCGCTTCGTCGAGGTCGCGCGTCAAGATCATCGCACCTCGAGCACTTAAAGAAGCGCGGATAATCGCCTGCCGCTCCATGGTCGGCAACAAACGCTCAATACTTTCCGCCACCCGATCGAGATAAGCGGCATCAGGACAGAGTAACAAGGACTGGGCATTTTCATCGTGCTCGGCTTGGGAGAACAAATCCATCGCCACCCAATCTGGGTCGGTGCCACCATCGCAAATGACTAGAATCTCTGAGGGTCCAGCGATCATGTCGATACCCACACGGCCAAATACCTGCCGCTTAGCCGTAGCCACGTAAATATTACCTGGACCGACTATCTTATCTACCGCGGGTACAGTTTCGGTGCCGTAGGCCAGCGCCGCCACGGCCTGCGCGCCGCCAATGGTAAACACGCGGTCGACCCCAGCAATGCGAGCTGCCGCCAGTACCATATCGCTTAGCTCACCATCTGGCGCCGGCACCACCATAATCACTTCCGCGACGCCAGCCACCTTCGCCGGCAAGGTATTCATCAGCACCGAAGAGGGATAACTCGCCTTGCCACCCGGCACATAGACCCCCGCGCGCTCCAGCGGACTAACTTTTTGCCCCAGGCGGTTGCCGAGTTCATCGTGGTAGAACCAGCTCTCCTGTCGCTGGTGCTGGTGATAACTGCGCACTCGCTCAGCTGCCTGCTCCAGCGCACTGCGCTGTGCCGGGCTAATCGCTGCCAGTGCTGCATCAAGACGCTCTTCGCTAACTTCCAGCTCGGCCATGCTGGCAGCTGGCAAACGGTCAAAACGCGCGGTGTAATCGAGCACCGCTTGATCTCCCCGCTGCCGAACATCGCGCAATATTTCAGCCACGGCGGCATCAACTTCGCGATCTAAGGCGTCATCCCACTCGGTCAGGCGCTTCAGTTCAAGATCAAAGTCAGATTGACGGCTATCTAAACGTCGCATATCAGCTCTGCTGGGCAACAACATCAGCCAGGCGATCAACTATCGCCTGAATGTTGCCGTATCGCGCGCGCATGGAGGCCTTGTTAACTACCAGCCGGGAGCTGATAGAGGCAATTTCTTCCAGCGGCTCCATATCGTTGGCGCGCAGCGTATTGCCGGTATCAACGATATCTACGATCAGGTCAGCTAAGTCCATCATCGGCGCCAGCTCCATCGCTCCATAGAGCTTGATCACATCGGCGTGAACTCCCTGCTGAGCAAAGTAGCGGCGGGCTATATTGGCAAACTTGGTTGCCACGCGCACCCGCGCGCCGTTGGGCTGCCAGCCCACTGGGCCTGCGGTCATCAAACGACAGCGGGCAATACCTAGATCCAGAGGCTCATACAAGCCCTCCGCACCGTGCTCGAGCAGAATGTCTTTGCCCACCACGCCAAAGTCAGCCGCACCATGGCGGACGTAGGTGGGCACATCAGTGCCGCGAATAATGACTAGCTGTAAGCCAGGCTCAGTGGTGGCGAAAATTAGTTTACGACTCTGCGCCACATCCTCTAAGGGCTCAATGCCGGCCTGCGCTAGCAGCGGCAGCGTCTCCTTTAGAATGCGGCCCTTAGTCAAGGCCAGTGTTAGGGGCTTATTCATGCTTGGGCTATCGCTTCTGGTGTCAGTCGGCTTGGCGACGGATATCCGCCCCCAGTTGTTGCAGTTTTTCTTCGATACATTCGTAACCGCGGTCGATGTGGTAAATGCGATCGACGCGGGTTTCACCCCTAGCCACCAGACCAGCAATCACCAGACTGGCTGAAGCACGCAGATCAGAGGCCATCACCGGCGCCCCTTCTAGCTTCTCTTGCCCGGTAATAATCGCCGTGTTGCCCTCGATGACAATATCCGCGCCCATGCGATTCATCTCATGGGTCTGTATCAAGCGGTTTTCGAACACAGTCTCTGTCACCGTGCTCGTGCCTTCGGCCACCACGTTCATCGCAGTAAACTGGGCCTGCATGTCTGTTGGGAAACCGGGGTACGGGGCCGTTTTGATGCTCACCGCTTTGGGCCGTCGACCCTCCATGTCCAGAGTGATCCAATCCTCGCCCACTTCGAGCTTGGCGCCGGCTTCTTCCAACTTTTGTAGCACCACTTCTAAATATTCCGGGCAGGTATCGCGCAGCGTAATGCTGCCGCGGGTCGCTGCCGCCGCTACTAAGTAGGTGCCTGTTTCAATGCGATCAGGCATCACATCGTAAGTGCAGCCATGGAGCGCTTCTACGCCATCAATGACAATTGTATCGCTGCCGTGACCACTGATCTTAGCGCCCATGGCGATCAAGCACTGAGCCAAATCCACTACTTCGGGCTCACGAGCGGCATTTTCCAAGATTGTTCGCCCCTCTGCCAAAGTGGCGGCCATCATCAGGTTTTCAGTGCCGCCAACGGTGACCGTTTCCATCAAGATGCGAGCCCCCTTAAGGCGCCCCTCTACTTCAGCATTGATGTAGCCACCTTCCACTGTAATGGTGGCCCCCATCGCCTCTAGGCCTTTGAGGTGCAAGTCCACTGGCCGACTGCCAATCGCACAGCCTCCGGGGAAGGACACATGGGCTTTGCCAAAACGCGCCACCATTGGCCCCAATACCAGAATCGAGGCCCGCATGGTTTTAACCAACTCGTAGGGTGCGGAGAAATCGCTAATCGTATTGGCGTTGACTTCTATGCTGAGCTTTTCGTCAACTGTTAGCTCTACCCCCATGCAGCCGAGCAACTCAATCATGGTAGTGATATCGTGCAGGTGTGGCAGGTTGCGTATGGTTACCGGCTCATTACTGAGCAGTGCTGCGGCAAGGATCGGCAGAGCCGCATTTTTGGCGCCCGATATACGTAGTTCGCCGTGCAGCTGCTTGCCGCCCTTAATAACTAATTTTTCCACTCTGTCTCCGCTTGCGCTTGAGGTCGGGGCCTAGGCTAAGGCCTGCCACTGCTCGGGGGTAAATGTTCTAATATTGACAGCGTGGATGCTGCCAGCGGCAATTTGATCTGCCAAACCGGCGTACACTAACTGCTGCTTTTTTACTGGCCGCATATCGGCAAATAACTCACCGACAACGGTGATGTTATAGCGATCACCCTCACCTTCCACGAAGATTTCACAGCCTTCTAATTTGGCCTGCAGCAGAGATTTCACTGTGGCAGCGTCCATAATCATTCTCTCATTCAGGGGGTACAGACAAGCGTTTAGTCGCACCAAAAAGCGCGCATTTTATGAGATATCAGTCGGGATAGCGAGGCCAGCCGCGTTGGCTGGCCCGCTCGGGCCACTGAGAGCCGATGTCTAAGCCACTTAGCCCTCGAGTTCGACGGCTGACCAACTTTCGATCACCTTATCGAGGTCACCGTCGTATTTACGCGCAGCACTTTCAAATTGGCTGCGATAAATTTCACCCAAATTGACATTCTCAATGATCATATTGCGCAGCTTCCACTGCCCCTCACGATCTTTACCCATTTGGTAAAACACCACGTAAGGCTCTGAGCCATCTTTGTAAATCAGCTGTTGCACGGAGGCGCGACGGCTGTTGTCATCGGCGGCATCGGGCTCTTTCACTTCAATCCGTGAGCCACCAAAAGCCAGCAAGCCTTTGCTGTAGGTGCGCACCAAACCGCTGCGCATGGTCTCTGTGAAGCGATCTAACTGTGAGGCCAATTCTGCACGGCCTGCTTCATCTAATGAGCGGTAACGCGAGCTACTGGCATAGGGCCCCATCACACCGCGTGCAAAGCCGCGAAAATCGACCACTGGGTCGAGCAACTCTTGCACCTTGTCATAATAGCCTTCGGTGTCGGCACCCTGGGCGTTCTGGGCTTCTTCGACCACCTCCATGACAGCCTCCGTAGCACTGCGCACCACCTCATGGGCTGTCTTCTGTTCAGCAAAAGCTGCCGTTGATACGAGCAGGCCAACAGCGGCCAACCATGAAAAAACTATTCGGGTAACTGGATTCACTTGCTTTGCTCCTACTACTCTTTTCTGTGAGCTAATGGTCTGTATACTTGCCGCCCGGTTTTCACAAGCATGGCCATGCCATAATGTGAACGAAACCGCGATACACCAACTATGACAACGTTGGCTCCTCCACAGTTCCCCGAGTTCTGGGCGGCGCCCACTGTAACAGGAAAGCTGTTTTTATGCTGTTAGCCGCCGCTGCCACTTTGCTCGGTTTTATTATTCTCATCTGGAGCGCCGATCTATTTGTTGCTGGCGCAGCCTCTATTGCCGAAAATATGGGCCTGTCGCAAATCATGATCGGCCTGACGATTGTATCAATCGGCACTTCTGCCCCTGAAATTTTGGTGTCAATCACCGCTGCCCTCTCCGGCGTCGGCGAGTTGGCTATTGGCAATGCCATCGGCTCCAATATCGCCAATATTGGCTTAGTACTGGGGATTACGGTGCTAATTGCGCCCCTGTGCATCAATCGCGCCACTATCCGCAAAGAGCTCCCCGTCTTACTGCTAGTGACCTTCGGCTGCGGCGCGCTGCTATTAGATGGAGAACTATCGCGTTTTGACGGCCTTCTCATGCTGGGCGCACTGGCTGTTGTGCTCTACCTCATGTGGCGTTTTCAAGATCAAGTCAGCGAGCTTCTCGGCGATGAAAACCCCGCTCATTTAAGCCCTCTGCGTGCCTGGCTGAGTTTCACCGCCGGTCTGCTGTTGCTGGTCGCCAGTTCGCGGCTGCTGGTTTGGGGAGCGAGCGAAATCGCACTCTTTTTAGGTGTTTCACAGTTACTGATTGGCCTAACTGTGGTTGCCATCGGCACCTCTCTGCCCGAGCTTGCCGCCACCGTTGCTAGCGCTCTGCGAGGCCACAGCGATATCGCTGTGGGCAATATCTTAGGCTCCAATCTATTTAACCTGTTGGCGGTGATGGCTATCCCGGGCTTGTTTGAGACAGAGCAGCTCGACAGTCAGCTCCTGCCTCGCGACTACAGCACCATGACCGCAATGACGCTGTTGTTGGCGCTGGCGCTTTATCTGGGCCGAGGTAGCAAACAAGTGGTCGCGGGACAGAGTTATGTCGGTCGCTCGGCCGGCATACTGTTCGTAAGTATCTACGCGCTGTATTATTACTGGTTGTACCAAACCCGCTAGAGACCCTCCCATGCCCAACGAACCGATGAAGCCCTTTCGCAATTCGGCCCTGCGCACCATCCGCATGGAAGCCGAGGCGGTCGCTGCGCTTGCTGAGCGCATCACCGACGACTTTGACCGCGCCTGTGAATTGCTACTGGCCACTAGCGGCCGAGTCATTGTGACCGGCATGGGTAAATCCGGTCATATCGCGCGCAAAATCGCCGCTACGTTTGCCAGTACCGGCACTCCCGCACACTTTGTCCACCCCGGCGAGGCCAGCCACGGCGATATGGGTATGATCACAGCGAACGATGCCATCATCGCCTTGTCTAACAGCGGTAACGTACCTGAGGTCATTACCTTGTTACCCATGTTCAAGCGCTTGGGAGTCCCTTTGATCAGCATGACCGGCAACCCCAACTCGACCTTGGGACTGGCCAGCGACGCCCACTTAAATACCGGCGTTGCCACCGAGGCCTGCCCCCTAGATCTCGCGCCAACCTCCAGCACCACCACAGCGCTGGTCATGGGGGATGCTTTAGCCATTGCGCTCTTAGAAGCCCGTGGCTTTACCGCGGAAGACTTCGCCTTTTCACATCCCGGCGGGACTCTAGGTAAGAAGCTTTTATTAAAAGTGGGCGATGTGATGCACAGCGGCGAGCGCATTCCTCAGGTGAGCAGTGACACGCCGCTGGCTCAGGCCCTGCTGGAGATCAGCAACAAGGGCCTGGGGATGACGACGGTCATTGACCGGGATGGCCAACTGGCCGGCATCTTCACTGACGGTGACTTGCGCCGCGCTATTGATTTACAGGTCGATATCAACCAAACCAAGATCGCCACACTGATGACCCGCGGACCCAAAACAGCCAAACCAGGTATGCTGGCCGCTGAGGCACTGCGCATCATGGAAGAAAACAAAATTACCTCACTGGTGGTCATCGATGACGGCCGAGTTGTTGGTGTGATACATCTGATGAGCCTGCTACAAGCAGGTATAGCTTAACGCCGGGCCAAGCTAATGCAAAAAACTGTGTTACAGCTCTTGCTTGCTATCGCGGCTTTACTCGCTGCCGGCCTCTATTGGACGCCCGGCGCCGACCCCAGCGCCGACCCAGCGGTCATGAAACGCCAGATGGCACTAGCCCAAACTTATCTTGAGGAGACGCGCAGCTGGGAGTACAGCGACAGCGGCGAGCTGTCACAGATACTGGAAGCCCAGCGAGCGGAGTTTTTTAAACGCCGCAATGTGTCGGAGCTAGAGCAACCTCGCTTCTACTCCCACGATGGCAATGACCGCAGCTGGTCTGCCTCTGCCGAATGGGGCCGCTATCGCCACGCCGCTGGCATATTGAACCTGCAGGACTCGGTGGTACTACACAACGATCAGACCGGCGGCACACTGGAATCCGCGGCCATGACCCTCAACGTTAACAACAATACCGCCCGCTCTAAAGTACCCGTCACTATCACTCAGGGTGACAGCAACATACGCGCAGATGGTATGGTAGCCGACCTCAACCGAGAACGAATTGTTATGAGCCCCAATGTGGAGAGCATTTATGTCCAAGCGCAGCCCTAAGGCAATCAGAGCCGCTGTCCGCTGCTGGCGCTCAGCATTGGCCTGCTGTAGCGCCTTACTCTTGCTGGGCATGGCTGCTGGCGCTGTGGCATTGCCTGAAGACCGCAAGCAACCAATACATATCAGCGCTGACCAAGCTATACGCGACGACAAGCAGGGCTATACCGTGTATCAAGGCAAGGTTCAAATGAGCCAGGGCAGCCTAAAAATCACCGCCGGCAAAGTGACCGTCTACCACCAAGTGGAGGAAGCTGATCGCATCGTGGCCGAGGGCAGCCCAGCACACCTCCAGCAACGGCCTGGCCCCGACAAAGGGCTCGTGCATGCCCGCGCTAATATTATTGAATACTATAAGGCCGAAGAGCGTGTCATGCTGCGGCGCAACGCCAGTCTTGAACAAGACGGCTCTCGAGTGGCCGGTGAGTCCATCGAGTACTTTATTGCTAAACAACTGATCAAGGCTGATTCCGACTCAGCTTCCGAGGCGGGCAGCGAAAACACTAAACGGGTGCAGGTAGTCATTCCAGCATCGACACTAGAACAAGAGGATGACAGTGGCTCAGCTGATCGCCAGTAATCTGGCCAAAGCCTATCGCAGTAGAGCTGTGGTACAAGATGTTTCACTGCACTTGGAAAGCGGCAGTATCGTTGGCCTACTAGGCCCCAATGGGGCGGGGAAAACCACCTGTTTTTATATGATTGTGGGCATTATTCATGCTGACAAAGGCACCATTACGCTCAACGGAGAAGACATCACTGCACTGCCGATGCACGAGCGCGCGCGTCGCGGCATTGGCTACCTGCCCCAAGAGGCCTCTATCTTCCGCAAACTGAGCGTGGCTAATAATATCCTCGCTATTCTTGAGACGCGACCCGACCTGAACCGGCAGCAGCGCAATGAGCGCTGTGATGCTCTGCTAGACGAGTTTCACATCGGGCATCTGCGCGACAGTCTCGGCCAGTCCCTATCCGGCGGTGAGCGCCGGCGGGTAGAGATTGCCCGCGCGCTAGCAACCGAACCGGACTTCATCCTACTGGACGAGCCCTTTGCCGGTGTCGACCCCATTTCGGTCAACGACATCAAGCAGATCATCCGCCAGTTGCGCGACCGAGGTATCGGCGTTTTAATCACCGACCATAACGTTCGCGACACTTTGGACATTTGTGAAAATGCCTTTATTGTCGGCGAAGGACATATTATTGCCGAAGGTAACACCGACGCCATCCTGTCCAATGACAATGTCCGCCGGGTCTATTTAGGCGATCAGTTCCGCCTCTAAATGAGGCTTCTTCCCAGCTCGCATCGATACGACAAGCAATTTTCGCGCCATGAGTTGTCAATGCGCTGCCGTCAGGGCTACACTGAGATAACTCTCCCATAAGTGGAAATGCACTTCGAGTGGTAAATCGCGTGTGTAAAATCCAGTCATGAAACAGTCGCTACAGCTCAAGCTAGGCCAGCAACTTACCATGACCCCCCAGTTGCAGCAGGCCATCAAGTTGCTGCAACTCAGTACGCTCGATCTACAGCAAGAAATTCAGCAGGTGCTCGATAGCAACCCGCTGCTAGAACTTGCTGAAGATGAGCATGAGCAGAGCGCGCCAGTCGACAACGATCAGCGCCATCAAGAACAAAGTTCTTCCTCCAGCGATGGGCCTCTAGAAAACCTCGAGCACAGTAACGAAGGTGGCGACTCCAACAACACTCAGGAGGATTGGCCTAGCAACATACCAGATGAGCTGCCTGTCGATACCCAGTGGGACGACCTGTTGCCTTCCGCCTCTGCGCCCATGAGCAATGCCAGCAGCGACCATCTTGACCCCGACTACGATTCTCGCAATGCCAGCAGCGAGTCGCTGCAAGACCAATTGCGCTGGCAACTTAATTTAACTCGGCTATCCGATATCGACCGTATTATCGCCCTAGCCATCATCGATGCCACTGATCCGAGCGGTCGCCTAAGCCTTAGCCTTGAAGACTTGCTAGAGTCACTGCGCCCTGAGCTGGATATTGAACTGGACGAAGTGCTCGCAGTGCTGCACTGCTTACAGCAGTTTGAGCCAGCCGGTGTTTGCACCCGCGATCTGCAGGAGTGTCTCTTAGTGCAGCTAAGGCAGCTGCCCCCAGAGACGCCCCACTTGGAACTGGCCACCATTATTATTTCGCGCTATTTAAAGCAGGTCGGCAGCGGTGATTACAGTCAGATCACACGGCGCCTGCGCATCAGCGAAGACGAACTAAAAGAAGCCTTAGGGCTTATTCGAACTCTCGATCCGAACCCTGGTCTAAGCGTAGAGGCCGATGACACGGAGTACGTTGTACCCGATGTATTTGTCAGTAAAAAACAAAGCCGCTGGGTTGTAGAGTTGAATCCAGATATTGCTCCGCGCTTGCGCATCAACAGTGACTATGCCAGCCTGATCAAACGGGCTGACAACAGCGCCGACAATACCTACTTAAAGGACAACTTGCAGGAAGCACGTTGGTTTTTGAAGAGCTTAGAAAGCCGCAATGAGACTTTGATGAAGGTGGCCAGCAAAATTGTTGAACATCAGCGCAGCTTTTTCGAATATGGCGAGGAAGCCATGAAGCCGCTGGTACTGCATGATATTGCCGAAGCGATCGAGATGCACGAGTCCACCATCTCCCGGGTGACCACCCGCAAGTACATGCACACCCCAAGAGGGATTTTTGAGCTTAAGTATTTTTTCTCCAGCCACGTCAGTACCAGCAGTGGCGGAGAATGCTCTTCGACTGCTATCCGAGCGCTAATTAAAAAACTGGTTGCAGCAGAAGACCCACGCAAGCCCCTGAGCGACAATAAGATTGCTCAGCTGCTTGAAGAACAAGGCATCCAAGTTGCCAGACGTACCATTGCCAAATATCGTGACACACTGTTTATTCCCCCCTCAAACGAGAGGAAACGATTAGTCTAGAATGAAAGATAGGCGAGGCAGTATTGCTCGCCTTGGTATCGGGTTCAGCCCGGTTTTTCAATAAGAAGGAGTCAGATATGCAAATAAATGTCAGCGGTCACCATGTAGACGTCACGCCTCCCATGCGGGATTTCGTGGACAAGAAATTTGAACGCCTACAGCGACATTATGACCAGATCACCAATACTGAGGTGACTCTGACTGTTGATAAGCTGATCCAAAAAGCGGAAGCGACAATATTCATCGCCGGCGGGGAAATTTTTGCTGCCGCCGAGTCCGATGACATGTACGCTGCCATCGACGCCCTGACGAGCAAACTCGACCGTCAGCTCATTAAGCACAAGGAAAAAGCACGAGGTCATTAACTCACAAGCCCATGCACACCCTAGCCCAGATCCTGACCCCCGGACGCACTCTCTGCCGCGTTTCCGGGGGCAGTAAAAAACGACTGTTTGAAACTATCGCCAAGCTTATCGGCGACGATCAGCTTTCCCTCCCCGCCAACGAGGTCTTTACACAATTAATAGCACGTGAAAAATTGGGCAGCACCGGCCTTGGCAAAGGGATTGCCATACCACACTGTCGGATCAACAATTGCACCCAACCCCTGGGCTGTCTGCTGACACTGGATGAGCCCATTGACTTCGACGCGCCTGATGGCGATCCAGTCGATCTACTTTTTGTGTTGCTGGTGCCCGACGAGGCACATCAACAACACTTAGACATTCTGTCTCATATCGCCAGCCTATTTAGCCAAGAGGCTTTTTGCAGCGCATTACGCCAAGCAGAAGATACGACGAGCCTATTCCAGATCGCAACCAATTGGGCTGCCTAGAGTAAGATAACAATGGAACTTGTGATCATCAGTGGCCGCTCTGGCTCCGGTAAAAGTACTGCCCTTCACCAGTTAGAGGACGAGGGTTATTACTGCATCGATAACTTGCCTATTGGCCTGCTGCCGGCACTAGTCAATGAAACCAATCGCTCAGAGTTCGCCCACTTCCGCGGTGCTGCGGTTTGTATTGATGCCCGTAATGCGTGGAAGGATTTACAGAATTTCAACGCTATCTTGGCCTCGCTACCCGAGGAAATTAACAGCCAAATTCTGTTTCTTGACGCTCAAGATAGCGCCCTGATCAAGCGCTTCAGCGAGACGCGTCGCAAGCACCCGCTGAGCAGTAGCAGCACGCCTTTGGCCGAAGCCATTGAGCGCGAACGCGTTTTGTTAGAGTCCATTGCCAGCGCCGCAACACTGGTCCTTGATACAACACAACTGACCATCTATGAACTGCGAGACGCCATCAAACAGCGCTTGCTTGGCTCCAATGACGGCAGTATGTCACTGTTAATTCAGTCATTTGGTTTCAAACGCGGCGTGCCCATCGATGCCGATCTGGTATTCGATGTCAGAGTGTTACCCAACCCCCACTGGGTCGCTGAGCTGCGCATGCAAAGTGGGCTAGACCAGCCCGTGCAGGATTTTCTTAATGCGCAGCCCATGACGAGCGAATTATTCGATAGCATCAGCAGCTACTTAGACCTCTGGCTACCGCAATACGCAAAGAGTAATCGCAGCTATATGACGGTATCCATAGGTTGTACCGGCGGCCAACATCGTTCAGTATACTTCTCAGAACGACTGTTCCAGCGTTACCAACATCTGTTTCCGCAAGTCCATCTCAGGCACAGAGAACTACAGCAGCACAAACCGTGATCAAAACGCAAGTCATCATCGTCAACAAACTTGGCCTGCATGCGCGGGCGGCAGCTAAATTTGTGAGCTGTGCTTCCGCCTACTCCAGCGACGTGCAGCTCGGCAAAGACGATAAAATGGTTGACGGTAAAAGCATTATGTCGGTGATGATGCTGGCTGCAGGCAAAGGTAGCGTGCTGGACCTGCATATTGATGGAGACGACGAGGAAGCCGCCAATGACGCCCTGTGCGCCTTGGTCAGCAACCGTTTTGAAGAAGCGGAATAATCCCAGTTTTAGCTTCAGTCCCTCACTTCACATTGTTGTAGTTCTCACTTTCACGGATAATTAGCCCGCCCGGCACCACCGCTGGGAATCGACAGCGGAACTCTTCTATGGCTTTAGTGAAGACGCCAAAATCCCAGCAGCAACTCGACCGGCTATCCGCGGCTCTGGAAAGTGGCACCTTCGTTGATGTAAAACGCATGCTCAACGGGCTGCCCGCCCACGATGTAGCCCACCTACTCGAATCCTCCCCTCCAAAATTCCGCCACACCCTCTGGCGAATGGTCGATCGAGAAAATGAGGGGGAAGTCATTAACGAGCTCAACGATGAGCTCCGGGTGCACTTCCTCAGTGATATGAACGCCAGTGAGGTTGCTCATATTACCGAGCACCTCGAAGATGACGATGTCGCCGATATTCTGCAGCAGCTGCCTGATGCGGTTACCCGTGAAGTCCTCGAGGCGATGGACCATCACGACCGCGCTCGCATAGAACGGGTTTTACAGTACCCCGACGACACTGCCGGCGGCCTGATGAACACCGACACCATCACCGTCCGGCCGAGCCTAACGCTCGACGTGGTGCTGCGCTACCTACGTCGGCACGAAGAAATCCCCAAAATGACTGACAGCTTGTTTGTGGTTAACCGCAACGACCAGTTTATTGGGCTATTACCACTGCGCACGCTACTGGTATCGGATGCCTCGGCCACGGTGCGGGAAATGATGGATACCAATATTGAAGCCATCCCAGCCTACATGCCCGACGACCAGGTAGCCCGACTCTTTGAGGGCAACGACTGGGTATCTGCTCCGGTCATAGGCGATAGCGGTCAGTTGGTCGGCCGTATTACCATCGATGACGTGGTGGATGTGATCCGCGAAGATGCCGACCATTCACTGACCTCAATGGCCGGCCTCGAAGAAGACTTAGACACTTTCGCCCCAGTGTTCCGCACTGCCTCACGCCGTGCCATCTGGCTGGGCATCAATCTACTGACGGCTTTCCTCGCCTCTTCTGTGATCAACATTTTCCAGGGTACTATTGAAAAAGTCGTCGCCCTGGCAGTACTGATGCCCATTGTGGCCTCTATGGGCGGCATCGCCGGGACCCAAACTCTCACCGTGTTAGTGCGAGGTATCGCACTGGGGCATGTCACCCCAAAAAATGGCTGGTGGCTGATTAACCGCGAAGTGGCTGTAGGCATACTCAATGGTATGCTTTGGGCCTGTGTGGTCGGGCTCGCGGCCTCGGCATGGTTTGATGACTGGCACCTGGGTTTAATTATCGCTGCAGCGATGGTGATCAACCTGGTCACCGCCTGTCTGACTGGCGCCATGCTGCCACTACTTTTGAAGCGTATCGACATTGATCCAGCTCTGGCTGGGGGCGTGGTACTCACCACTGTCACCGATGTAGTAGGCTTTGTTTCATTCCTCGGCTTGGCGACTTGGTTCTATGGCTAACGACAACACGCTCAATCACAGTAATAACGACGACGAGGTTCTCAGTAAGAGTGAGATGAAACGGCGCATGAGCGCTTTGCAAGAGCTCGGTGAAACCCTCGCAGCGCTCAGTGCCAAGCAGCTGGCGACAGTGCCCTTAGATGACGCCCAGCTATTGGAGGCGATTGCTGAAGCACAGAACATTCGCTCCAATAGCGCCCGCCGACGGCATTTCCAGTACATCGGCAAGCTGATGCGCAATATCGACCCATTGCCCATCCAAGAGGCGCTCGACAAGCTACATAACGAGCGCGGCAAAAACAGCCAGCGCTTCCAACAAATCGAAGCTCTGCGCGATGAAGTATTAGCTCGAGGTGTAAAAGGTATCGAGCAAGTGCTCACCCAGTGGCCCAATGCAGACCGTCAGCACTTGCGGCAACTGGTGCTACAACATCAGCGTGAGTTAGCGCGTGGCAAAGCAGCGGCGGCTAGCCGCAAGCTGTTTCGCTACCTGCGGGAGCTACAGGAAAACAGCGCTCACTGAGCCTGGCCGGTCTCTGACTCCAGCACTTGCGGTGCTGGTATCTGTTGCTCGGGCTCTGCTGATTCGCTCTCAAGCGCCGACTCTGCCCGATCCTGCCGCAGCTTATCTTGCTCGCTCCGATCTTGCTCTGCCGGCCCCTGTTCTAACTTATCTTGCTCCTCGCTCTGCTCACGCTGTTCTTTTTGCTCTTCTGCCCTACCACCGCTGTCAAAGATACGACTCAAGCTCAGTTGTGGCTCATCCCAACTACCCTCTAGTCGATAGACCGCACTCGACATGCGGTTCATTTGCTTCTCAAAAACTCTACTCACTACATAAACACCGGCTGCTACTGGCAAACCCGCTGTTAAAGCGGCCACCCAAGGTAGGTTACTAGCCACTAGCAGCGTGGCCACTAGCTCCCCATCTAGTGTGCGCTCTTTAAGCGGACTCTCGCCACTAAAGAGGAAGTGACTGGCAGCACCTTCAACAGTTATCGAGGGCACCACAATGGTCCCGTGGCGAAATAGCACCTCCCCCCTGACCCGATCAAAAGGAATGCCCGACTCGAACACTTGGGTCAGACTCAGGCGCTGCAGAATTTGGCTCAGGTTGAGGATGCTCACCACCCGCAGGGTGCCTGAGGCACTGGCTGGCGCATCCAAAAAACGACCGCTATCAATCGCCAAATCCAAGTCGCCATCCACCACCAGCAAGGAAAAGTCCTGGGGCCCACCACTCCACTCAAGGGCCAAATCCATCCGGCCGAGTTCTGTCTCCAAGATGCGCTCGTAACCCAACTCATCCAGCACTACACCCAAATCATCAAACTGTAAAGGAGCCACCAGCTTAGTCAGCCCAGCTGCTCCTTGCTGCCACTCCAGCTCGCCTGGCCTCTCTTTGGCCAGCGTCAGCCCAGCAATTACCCCGGTGATGGTTGCAGCCCGCAAAGTCCCCGCGCTGCTATTGAGCTGAAACTGCAGGTGCCCCAGTGACCGCCCTCCCTTTAAAAGCTCAGCCACGCTGACACTCAGCTCAGGCAGCTCCACTGCTTCAGCTGCCGACTCCCGGTCTCCAGACAAGCCACTGAGACCATCGAGCTCTAGATAATCGAGCACTAAGCTACCGCGGTCTAAGCCCGCCTCGAGCTGTAAGCTACCTTGCAGCCAGTCAGTTTCAGCCGCTACTGTCCATTCGCCACTTGGCTCGATGCGCGCGTTAAGCATCACTTGACTGAGCTCCATGCCCTCCACTAGCAGTGTTTCCGCCAGCAAATCATCCACCTCAAACAGCAAGCCAACATTGTTTGCTTCAGCCGCCACTTCTTTTTTAGCCGGCCACAGGGGCAGCAATAAATCCCGCCAGGCCAGCGGGTCGAGATAAGCAAGCTGCCCCGACAACTCAAATAAACCAGCACTGGGCAGCGGCGCACGATCTTGCAGGGCGATATGCCCACCACTGAGAGCTCCCTTAGCGCCAACTAACAATGTTGCGTGGAGACGCCGCTCTAGCTCGATCTCAAGGCTATAGGGTAGCGCGGTCAAATCTAAGTCCACTTGCAAAGCTAAAGCCTCATCCTTAGCTTTGCTCAGAGGGGGCGGCAATTTCACTGTCCAACCCTGTAGCTCAGAGGCCAAGCGAAACTGAGCCCTACGACCGGGAATTACCTCCAGTGAGGCAGTGGCAGGGCTGCTTCCAGAAGCCAAAGATGCCGCCTCTAAACCCAGCCAATGCTGCAGGGGCTGCGCGGGTAATTGGCCCTTAAAATCAATGCGCAAGGAAGACGCTAAGCCCTCAGCAAGTGGCTGCGCATCAGGCTTCAGAGAGGGCGAACTGAAGTTGGCGCTTATCGCTTGCTGCCACAGTTGAGCACTCAGGTCCTGAGAACTGAAGCCGCGCTGGGAGTGGTAGGACACTTCGCCCTGAATATTGTCCAGCTGCAACTTTAAGGGCTGCATATTCAGCTCGCTCTGCTGCAGCGCTACTTTGACCGCGACCAGTGGTGCTACATTCTTGTCATTAAGTGCGAGCTCTAAGGCCAGATCGGTCGCTAGCTGCCCCGCTCCCGACCAGTTGTCAAAGACATGTCCCGTCATCGCCGCCAGCGGGGAAGATTTCACCAGGCGCAAAGCATCTTCGGTGGAGCCTTGCATAGTGGCAGAGACTGCCAGTTGCATTCCGCTCTCGGGGCTCATCCAGGCCTCTGCCGAAATATCGCTGAGCTCAGATTGATAAAGTTTTGCGCTGTCAGCCCAAACACTGACATTGCTATCGTCAATCAGTATAAGACCTTGCAGATCATCTAGGGCTGGCCAGTCCGAGTGATAACTCAGAGCCGTGTCATTGACGTCAAAAAACAACTGTAGGGTGCGCAACTCATGAGCGCTTGGTTTTAAGCTGCCGCGCCACAGAAAGGCGCCTTGCTGCACGGCACCTTCACCTAAACTGTCGCGCAGCCAGGCCAGCAACTGTGGGTTGAGCACTGAGGGCAGATATTTGTGCCGGTAGCCCGCTTCGGAGTCTTGCAAGCCGACCAGCAAATCCATTTCAATGCCGGCATCTGTTTTAGTAAAAGGTACATTCAGGGCAAACAGCGCCCTAGACATGCCTTCTTCCGCCTGAGCTGAAATTAAGCCGCTGTTTAACTGTAAGCCCTGCTCATCCCAGCTGATATCTATGCTGCCAGCAAGGTCGTTATATTCCAGCGGGTGATCGTATACGGTGGGGAAATACATCGCGAAGCGCTGGCTATCCAATATGACCTGCCCCTGACCGGGCCGCAGCGATACATAGCCCTCGGCTGAGCGGATACCCGGTGCACCGTGCCAAGAAGTGGCATTGAAATCACTGAAATTGGCGCTCAAATGCCAAGCCCGCCCCGGAGCCTGCACATCATCCAAACTGAACTCCACCCGCCTTAGTTGAGCGCTGGCATCGAGTACTCGCAAAGCATCAGCTAAACCTGTGGGGGTCTTCTCAAAGTCGGCCAACAAAGCACTGATTGGCGCCAGCGAAACCTGCTTACCACGCAAGCGCAGCGAATCGCCCCAAACATCTAGCTGCAAACTTGGTACATCGAGCTCGATAGCGCCCCGCTGCAAAGCCAATTCGCGAGTAAAGACTGTCCAGCTGGATTCTTGTCGCTGTAGCGTGGCAGAAAACTCAAGCCGGTCTAAAGGAAACTGCCAGCGATGATCCACTGCCCAAACACTCAGCTCACGCCCCCTGAGTCGCGTTTCTACATGGGGCTCGCCGGCACGCCAATTGAGCCAGGTTTCCAAATGCACGCGACCGGATACAGCTGCCGGTGCCTGCCAAGCCGGAAACCAAGCACTGAGTCTATCCAGCTGCAGCTGATCTGCCCGCATATAGAGCTCAGCTTCCAGTGTATCCAGTGCAAAGGGGTTACCCAGCGTACGGGCCGCCAAGTCCACCGTAGTATCTGATACCGCCTCATACAGGCTGCCCTGCACCTGCCGCAAACTGCCGTCGCGAGAGAGACTCAAATTCAGCGTTAGCGAATGTTGCTCACCGTTTGGCAGGCTAATGGCTAGCTGGTTATCCGACAGGCTGAAGTGCTCAATTTTAAGCACCAGCTGCTCTACCCAATCACCGAGTTCACTATCACTAGGACTAAAGCCGGCCAAGTGCAAGCGACCATCTGCACTCATCGCCAAAGGCAGTTGTAAGCCATCCAGCTGTAAATGACTGAGCCGCAAATTAGCCGACAGCAAGCTGCCTAAGAGGTCGAGCCGCACCCGCCCTTCACGCAAATTAAACACAATATCGGGTTGTTCATCGAGGCGAAGCTGCAAAGCACTCAGTACCAGCTCAGGACTAAATGAGCGCCATGCGCCACTGACCTGCTGCGCCTCAATTGTGAAAGGAACACGGCTGTTAATCTGCTCGAGAATAGCAAGGCGATAGGCCCCGACAGAGCCGACCAATACACGCCCCACAGCGACATAGAGTGCAAGCAGCACCGTCGCTGTCACCAGTGTCCGCCACAGGTATGTGGCCAGTTTATGTAGAAAAGCGTGCTCCACTCTCGTCCTGCGTTCGCTCTAGGGATGGAAGGCTATCGCAGCATGCTGCAGATATGCCCTATTAAAGCAGTACGATATCAAAGTGTTCTTGACTGTAGTTGGGCTCCACCCGAAAACTAATCGTTTTACCGGTAAATTCTTCTAAGTCAGCCACATTGGCGGACTCTTCATCCAACAAGCGGTCCACCACCGACTGCCCTGCTAGTACCGCGAGTCGGTCATTTTCATAAGCCCGTGCATCGCGCAAAATTTCCCGAAAAATCTCATAGCAGACGGTTTCGGCAGTTTTTAATACGCCACGCCCTCCACATACGGGGCAGTCCTCGCAAAGTATGTGCTCAAGACTCTCGCGGGTGCGTTTGCGGGTCATTTCCACCAAGCCAAGCTCGGACACGCCGGTGATTTTATTGCGGGCCGGATCGCGCTGCATCGCCTTATCCAGTGCACGCTGCACTTGCCGTCGATGTTCAGCATTTTTCATGTCGATAAAATCGATGATAATAATGCCGCCCAGGTTGCGTAAGCGCAGCTGTCGAGCCAGCGCCGTTGCTGCCTCGAGGTTTGTTTTGAATATGGTCTCCTCAAGGTTGCGGCGACCGACAAAAGAGCCGGTATTCACATCGATAGTAGTCATTGCCTCGGTCTGATCAATTATCAGATAGCCGCCAGACTTCAATTCGACCTTGCGTGCTAAGGCGCGCTGCATTTCGTCTTCTACACCGTGCAGATCAAACAGCGGTCGCTCGCCACTGTAGCACTCCAGCAAGCCCGCCACTTCTGGCACATAGTCTTCACAGAAGGCTTGCAGCGCGCTAAAGCTTTCGCGCGAATCGATGCGAATTCGCTCAACCCCGGGCCGCGCTAAATCGCGCACTGTGCGCAAGTGCAGCGGCAGGTCCTCATAGAGCAACTCAGCCTTCACTGCAGCCTTGGCTCGACGGCTGACGGCTGCCCACAAGCGCTTTAGGAATCGCAAATCGGCGGCGATCTCTTCGGTCCCGACACCCTCTGCTGCAGTGCGCAGGATATAACCGCCGCTGCCAAGCATCTCTTCCTGCTCAAGGGCCTGAGCCAAAACCATTTGCAGACGCTGCCGCTCTTCCGGGTCATCAATACGCTGTGATACCCCCACGTGATCGACCTGTGGCATAAAGACTAAATAGCGGGATGAAACAGACAGCTGCGTGCTGAGGCGTGCACCTTTGGTACCCAAGGGCTCCTTGGTCACCTGCACAATCACTTTCTGCCCCTCATGAAGGTGATCGCGAATCGCGCTGCTCTGTCGCGAGCGATCTTCGCGACCATTGCTATCGAGTGGCACGATATCTGCCACATGGATAAAACTGGCCTTCTCAGTGCCGATATCGACAAAAGCTGCCTGCATCCCCGGCAGCACACGCACCACTTTCCCAGCATAGATATTGCCAACAATGCCGCGGCTGGTACTGCGCTCAATATGAATGTCTTGCGTGGCGCCGTTCTCCACTACCGCTACCCGCGTTTCCATCGGCGTCACGTTGACTAATATCTCTTCACTCACGGCGGCACCCCCAAAGCTGTTGTGACACCAAACTGAGCCAGCAATCGCCAAGTCTGGGCCAGTGGCAGCCCGACAACATTGCTATAGCTGCCTTTAATCGATTCAACCAATGCGCCGCCGAGGCCCTGAATGCCATAAGCCCCGGCTTTATCCCATGGCTCATCGGTGGCTAGATAGGCTTCACAGAGATTGCGATCTAAACGGCTAAAAGTCACCTCGGTGACCACCAAGTCCTCTGCCTTGCGCTCATCCGCCAGCAGACAAATCGCCGTCATCACCTGATGGCTGCGCCCGCTCAAACGCGCCAGCATGGCCAGCCCATGGAGCTGATCGCGCGGTTTACCCAAGACATCACCATCAATCACCACGCTGGTATCTGCAGCCAGCACCACTGCCCCAGCGGGCGCTGACGCAGCCACTAGCGCAGCTTTTTCAAAGGCCATCCGGCTGACATAATGTTCAGGGCTTTCAGCGATGTCGGGTGTTTCATCGATATCAGCGGCTTGCACTTGGCAACTCAGGCCGAGCTGAGCAAGCAACTCACGACGTCGAGGAGAGGCAGAAGCGAGAATTAGTTGCGGCATATCAGGCCACTCTAAAATGACGCCGCAGTCCGCGCAATAGGAATAACACGAGTGGCCAGAGTAAGGCGCTTGTTAAAGCAGGCAATAAAAACAGCAGAGAGCGCTCACCGATGCCCTGGAGGTTTTGCACCCACTGACAGATCAATTGATGGATGCCAATCAATAAGAACACAATGCCGGCTTGCTGCCACAAACTAAATACTCGTAAACGCTGGTACAGAGCCACTGACAACAGGGCCAACACCGACAGAGCAAAGGCATTTTGCCCTAGTACCGCCCCTTCCAGCACATCCATGGCGAGACCGCTCAGCAGTGCCACTACGACGCCAATGCGCTGAGGCAAGGCAATGCACCAGTAAATCAGCACTAGGGCCAGCCACTCGGGTCGCCCCCAAGCCAGCCACGGAGGCAAGGGCAGCACCGCAAGTACTGCCGCGACGAACAAACTGGCCATCACCACCCAATAACCCTGGGCGCGCTGATTCATGACTCAGGACTCCTCAGCCTGTCCGGCAGTAAAGACCAATAAGACATGACGAGAGCGGTCTAGCGCAGCGCTGGGGCGAGCTAAAATTTGAGCAAAGGGCTGGCCGGGGTCACGCTCTACTGAAACGACCTCTGCCACTGGGTAACCTACCGGAAAGCGCCCGCCGAGGCCGGAGCTAACGAGCAGGTCACCAACTCGGATATCTGTGGTCGCAGAGACATGATGTATTTCGAGGGCGGAGAGGCTGCCGCTGCCCTCGGCAATGGCCCGCACCCCATTGCGGTTGACCTGCACCGGCACGGAGTGAGTGACATCGGTAATCAGCAAGACCCGCGAGCTGAACTCACTGACATCCACCACTTGTCCCATTAGGCCGCTGGCATCTATCAATGGTTGCCCCACGTAGACCCCATCTCTAGCGCCCTTATTCAGCACTACCTGCTGCCGCACGGGATCTGGCGATACGCCAATCAACTCGGCCACTAGCACGTCGTCACGCAACAGTGCGCTTGAATTGAGCAGAGCTCGCAGGCGCACATTCTCCGCCTGCAAGGAGGCCATCTGCTGAGTGCGCCCCTCTAGAATCAGGTTTTCTCGTCGCAGACGCTCGCTCTCTTCCTGCAGCGTAGTCCGAGACACAAAATGAGTCTCTTTCCAGTCACCGATGCGGCTAGGAATATCGGCCACCCAGTAGACCGGTAGCACTAAGGTATCTATGAGTGCACGGGTACGCTGTAGGCCGTTGAAACGCAAATCGGCAGTGATCAGTCCTACGACCACTAAGACAGTGATCAGGATCCGCAGCCCCAGATGGGACTCTTTGACGAATAAGGGCTTGATGTCAGCTCCCTAAGCCTGCCGCAAACAACTAAGCATTGAAGCAATGCACCCTATCTTGCAGTGGATTATTCCGTGGAGAGCAGGTCGATGGTGTGGCGATCCATACGCTCCATCGCGCGACCTCCACCACGAGCGACACAAGTTAGCGGATCATCGGCTACGATGACCGGCAAACCAGTCTCTTCAGAAATCAGGCGATCCAAGTCGCGCAGCAAGGCACCGCCCCCAGTGAGCACAATACCGCTTTCTGCGATATCTGCCGCAAGTTCAGGCGGAGACTGCTCCAGTGCCAATTTGACCGCCTGCACGATAGATGACAGCGGATCTTGCAGCGCCGAAAGGATCTCGTCGCTATTGAGCGTAAAGCTCCGCGGTACACCTTCAGCTAAGTTACGGCCTCGCACATCGATTTCACGCAGCTCGCTGCCGGCAAAAGCACAGCCAACTTCTTGCTTAATACGCTCTGCGGTAGCATCGCCAATAAGGCTGCCATAGCGGCGGCGCACGTGGGATACAATGGCCTCGTCAAAGCGATCGCCGCCCAGGCGTACAGAGTCGCGATAGACCACGCCGTTTAGCGAAATAATGGCAATTTCAGTGGTGCCACCACCGACATCCACCACCATGCACCCGGTGGCATCTTCAACTTCAAGACCGGCGCCTATTGCCGCCGCCATGGGCTCTTCAATCAAGCGCACTTCCCGGGCACCCGCGCTCAGCGCGGACTCACGAATGGCGCGACGCTCCACTTGCGTGGACATGCAGGGCACACAGACTAGCACTCGGGGACTGGGGCGAATGAAGCGGCTTTCGTGCACTTTGGCAATAAAGTGCTGCAACATTTTTTCAGTAACCTGAAAATCGGCAATTACACCGTCTTTTAGGGGGCGAATGGCGGTAATATTGCCGGGCGTCCTTCCCAGCATGCGCTTGGCTTCAGTACCCACAGCTTCAATGGTCTTTTGCCCGTTGTGAATACGGATCGCAACCACCGAGGGTTCGTCGAGAACAATTCCTTTGTCGCGCACGTAAATAAGAGTGTTAGCAGTGCCCAGATCTATCGAGAGATCATTAGAGAACACTCCGCGCAGTTTTTTCAGCATTAAATTTTACTACCTTGTGAGTACAACGGGAGGCCCGGTTTTATGGGCTTCAGCTAACAAGCGCCCTACCGACTACATCCCAGCCGAGGACCGGCCTAAAATTCGAGACGGCGCATCGACATTATGCAGCCTATGATAAGTCGCTAACTGTATCAATCACAGGGATTTTGGGCAAGGCGCAAATGTGATAACTTTACGCCCCCAGCTGCCGTTCGCAGCTCCCGTCCACCGCTGTTGGAGAGCAAGCTAAATTCCATGCCTATAGACCAGGATGAAATCGAAAAAATAGCCGCGCTAGCGCGCATCCGGATCAAAGACGAGCAGCTACCCGGTGTCACCGAGCGCCTGCGAAATATTCTGGCCATGATGGACACGCTACAGGCCGCCGACACCGAAGGCGTTGAGCCCATGGCCAATCCACTCGACGCAGTGCAGCCACTGCGCGCCGACGAAGTGACTGAAATTAACCGCCGGGAGGCCTTCCAGACCATTGCCCCCGCCGTCGAGAACGGCTTATACCTCGTGCCCAAAGTCATCGAATAAGCCGAACTCAACTTCTAGGAAGTATTCATGCATAAGCAAACAGTTGCCCAACTCATGCGTGGGCTACGTGACAAACAATTCTCCAGCCAAGAGCTGACCAGCAGCCTATTGCAGCGCATCGAGCAGCTGGACGGCCAATACAATAGCTTCTTGACCGTGTCTAAGGATCAAGCTTTAGCCATGGCAAAAGCGGCTGATGCCCAGCTCGCCAGCGGCAATGCCGGCCCACTCACCGGCATACCCATTGCCCACAAAGATGTTTTTTGCACCCAGGGCGTCCGCACTAGCTGTGCATCGCGCATGCTGGACAATTTTATTCCGCCCTACGACGCCACCGTTGTACGCCAACTCAATGAGGCCGGCACCGTCATGCTGGGCAAAACCAATATGGACGAGTTTGCGATGGGCTCATCCAATGAAAGCAGCTATTACGGCGCGGTTAGCAACCCCTGGGGCAGCACTTTAGTCCCTGGCGGCTCTTCTGGCGGCTCTGCCGCTGCTATTGCCGCGGGCCTCACCCCCGCTGCTACAGGCACCGACACTGGCGGCTCCATCCGCCAACCGGCGGCTTTTTGTGGCATCACAGGCCTCAAGCCGACCTACGGGCGCGTGTCCCGCTTAGGTATGGTGGCCTACGCATCGAGCTTGGACCAAGCGGGGCCAATGGCACGCAGCGCCGAAGACTGTGCACTATTGCTCAATGCCATGGCCGGCCATGACCCGCTGGACTCCACCTCAGCAGCACGGGCGGTGCCGGATTACTGCGCCGATTTAAACCGTCCGCTGGAAGGTCTGCGTATCGGGCTGCCTAAAGAATACTTTGGCGATGGCCTAGACAGTACCACAGCCGCTTGCATCGAAAGCGCTCTCAAAGAACTAGAGCAACAGGGCGCCACGCTGGTGGAAGTGTCATTGGCGCACGCGAATTTGACCATCCCTACCTACTATATTGTGGCTCCCGCGGAAGCCTCCACCAACCTATCGCGCTTTGACGGTGTGCGCTACGGTCACCGCTGCGACGCGCCTAGCGACCTCGACGACCTATACACCCGCAGTCGCGAAGAAGGCTTTGGCGATGAGGTCAAACTGCGCATCTTAGTGGGCACTTATGCCCTCTCTGCTGGCTACTACGAGGCCTACTACCGCAAAGCGCAGCAGGCCAGACGGCTGATCAAAGACGACTTTATGAACTCTTTTCAGCAGGTCGACATCATCGCTGGCCCCACCACCCCCGGCCCAGCCTTTGCTTTAGGCAGTAAAAACAATGATCCGGTGTCGATGTATCTCGAAGACATCTATACCCTAGCGGTCAACTTGGCAGGCTTACCTGCCATGTCACTGCCGGCGGGACTAGTAGAGGGCAAACCGGTCGGTTTACAGCTGATCGGGCAACACTTTGACGAATCGCGCCTATTGAATGTAGCGCACCGCTTCCAGCAGGCGACCAATTGGCACAACCTCACCCCCGACTCGATCACAGGAGCTGATCTCTGATGCAGTGGGAAACTGTTATTGGCCTAGAAGTGCATTTGCAGCTGGCCACTAAATCGAAAATCTTCTCTGGCTCGGCCACTACCTTTGGCGCCGAGGCCAACACGCAAGCCTCTGCGGTCGACTTAGCGATGCCCGGCATGCTGCCAGTGCTGAATGAGCAAGCGGTGCGCTACGCGGTAATGTTTGGCTTAGGGATCGGCGCCAAAATTGGCCGCCGCTCAGTGTTTGATCGCAAAAACTACTTTTATCCCGACCTGCCCAAAGGCTACCAGATCAGCCAGTTCTCCGACCCCATCGTCGGTGAGGGCAGCTTTGAGATTCAGCTAGAAGACGGCAGCAGCCGCACTATCGGCATTACTCGCGCCCACCTAGAGGAGGACGCCGGCAAGTCGCTACACGAGGATTTCCACGACCAGACCGGTATCGACTTAAACCGCGCTGGCACACCGCTACTGGAAATTGTTTCCGAGCCAGACATCCGCAGCGCCGAGGAAGCGGTGGCCTACCTCAAAGCCCTGCACAGCTTAGTGACTTACCTAGAAATCTCCGATGGCAACATGGCTGAAGGTTCGATGCGCTGCGATATCAATATTTCGCTGCGCCCCGCGGGCTCCACAACTTTAGGCACACGCGCTGAAATTAAGAACGTAAACTCCTTCCGCTTCGTAGAAAAGGCGATCCAATACGAAATTGAACGACAGTCGGATATTCTCGAAGACGGCGGACAAATCGTGCAGGAAACACGGCTCTACGATGCTGACCGCAATGAAACACGCTCCATGCGCAGCAAAGAAGTCGCCAACGACTACCGCTACTTCCCCGAGCCCGACTTGTTACCCATTGTGCTGGATGAGGACTATATCGAAGCACTGCGCGAAGCTTTGCCAGAATTACCGCGAGAAAAACGTGAGCGCTTTATCACTCAGTACGAGTTGAGTCCTTATGATGCCGGTGTATTATCAGCGCATCGCGCACTAGCTGATTACTTCGAAACAACTGCCAGTAAAGCAGGCGATGCCAAAATCGCAGCCAACTGGGTACAGGGCGAACTGCTAGGGCGCCTCAATCGAGACGAACTAGAAATCAGCGACTGCCCCGTGCCAGCTGAAAACCTAGCGCAACTTATTCAGCGGATTCTCGACAACAGCATCTCGGGCAAGATTGCCAAGCAAGTATTTGATGCAATGTGGAGTGGAGAGGGCGATGCCGACAGCATCATCGAAGCGCGCGGCCTGAAGCAGGTCAGTGACAGTGGCGCATTAGAAGCCATGGTCGATAGCGTGATCGCTGACAACCAAGCTCAAGTGGAGCAATACCTGGCCGCTGATGAAAACAAGCGCAAGAAGTTAGTTGGCTTTTTTGTCGGGCAGGTGATGAAGCTGTCCAAAGGCCAAGCCAACCCACAAATGGTTAACCAACTACTAGCTAAAAAGTTGGTCTAAGCGCTCCCTAAAACTATTTTGCTGCTGGGCAGCTGCCCAGCAGCTCAGCTATATTCAGAGGTAGAATACAGCACCATGAAAAAAGACAAAGAAAAGGTAATCGACGAAGTCTGGACAGAGGATCGCGTACGCAGCTTCCTCAATGTCCGCCCCCACGACTCTAGGGACGAGGACTTCCACATGCTATTGAAGGCCTATCAAAGCATGCGCGCCTCGGATTTCGAATTATTCGTACAATTCTTTTGTGAAGAGAAGCGCAATATAAACGCCACCGGCACCGATGGCCGCAGTGTGCTTGAGATTGTCAGCGAACACCGCCACGGCAGTGACTACGCAGATACTCTACGAGCGGCCGGCGCGCAGTAGCCCAAGCTCGCAACTCCCGGCGTCACACACACTAGGTGGTGCCGGACAAACGCCCTTTATTAAAGCGCTCCCGGTTAGCGCGTTTACTGTCCTCACTTTTGCGCAACAAGATATACACTGCCCCGGTCCCCCCATGCTGTGGACGAGCACTGTGAAAAGCCTGCACGACCTCTAAATCACGCAACCAGATATCGACATAAGCTTTTAAGATAGCGCTTTTTTCGCGCTCTGGCTTTCGTTCACCCTTACCGTGAATCAACATGATGCTGCGCAAACCCAGTTGGTGACACTCGCTAATGAAGTCAAAAAGCTCGCGCCGAGCTACCGCCACGGTCATACGGTGCATATCAAGGCGCGCCTCGTAATCGTAGCGACCTTGTTTTAACTTGCGAAACACTCCGCTTTGCACCCCTGGTCGCTTAAACTCCAGCACATACCAAGGGTCCAGAGGGACAATCTCTCGATCGCTCAGGGGGTTGCCGTCTAGATTGCTATCGGTGACCGCCGCGCGACGCCGGTGCTCCAGCGATCGGTCGCGGTCATCCTTAGCTATGCCAGATATGACACGTGGTTCACGTTTCAGCGGCACCACATCAGACATCTCTTGCTCAAACAGTTCGCGTTCGTTGTCAGCCATTTACATCACCTGCCATAACTCCGATATTATAGCGCTTCATTGTCATTGAGTAAGCCGCTGTGAACGACAGTCACCACAAACCCGCAAGCACCAAGCTCTGCCCACTGTGCAATAAGGACAACCAATGCGCCTTAAGTGCAGGTCAAAGTATTGAGCACTGCTGGTGCCAGAGCAGCAGCATTTCCAGCCAAGCCCTATCGCGTATTCCAGCTAGCGCCAAGGGTCGCCAGTGCCTGTGCCCGCAATGTGGAAGTCCCCAAGGAGTAAAGTATGAAAGGTAATGCCATACAGGGAGCCCGCTATTTACTGCAGGGAGCCAGCCTACTTAAACATCCACGCCTACGGCTGTTTGTCATTATTCCATTGCTGGTGAACATCGTCATATTCGCATCCCTCTTTGGCATAAGTTACGCCTACCTAGGCCGCACTATCGATGGCTGGATGAACGCTATTCCCCAGTGGCTGACCTTCATTGAGTGGATTATCTGGCCTGTACTAGTCATCGTGTTTAGCTTACTAGCTGGCTATGTCTTTACCGCCGTGGCGCTGATTATTGCTTCGCCCTTCAACTCTCTGCTCGCGGAAAAAGCCGAGGAACTTATTACCGGTCGACAAGTAGACGCACTGGAGGGCTTTGCTGCCGCCTTAATGGAAGTGCCACGCAGTATTGTGAGGGAAATTTTTAAACTGATGTACTACCTGCCGATGGCAGCTTTCGTTTTATTAATCAGCTTTCTTCCGCTGATCAACGCTTTAGCACCCTTCTTATGGTTCTTACTGGGAGCCTGGATGATGAGTATTCAGTACGTCGACTACCCCATGGATAACCACAAGCTGAGCTTTGCCGATGTCAAAGATGCGGTGCGCTCACGACGTCTCAGCAGCATGGGCTTTGGCGGCTTAGTTGCGCTGTGCACAGGCATTCCGCTGCTAAACTTTTTCGTGGTGCCATCAGCGATTGTCGGCGCCACGCTGCTGTGGAGCAAGGAACTGGCGCCAGCAGAACTGCGGGCGCCAATAGGTCGAACAATAGCGGGCTAATACGAGCCACAGCAACAGCTGAGCCAAATACTCGCTATGCACAGGCCAGACTAGCTAAAACCTAGCTAGCCTTAGCTCAAAAGTTCGGCCGGCGGGTGGGTACACTCCAAGGGGCTACCCAGCAAAACTTCAATATCAGGCAGCAGAAAAGCATCGTCTTCACTAGCAAAGCTAATAGAAGTGCCTGTAGCCCCCGCGCGACCAGTACGACCAATGCGATGCACGTAATCCTCGGGATCTTCCGGCAAGTTGTAGTTAACCACGTGACTGACACCATCCACGTGGATACCGCGACCCGCCACATCAGTCGCCACTAGGACTTTTATCTCGCCTTGCTTGAACTGCTCCAAAGTACGGGTGCGCTTGGCCTGTGGTACTTCGCCGGACAAAATACCCGCCGCCACGCCCGCTTTTCGCAGGCGTTCATGTAACTTGCGCACCTGATCTCTCCGGTTGGCAAAGACAATCACAGAGCTCGCTTCGGGGCTGCGTAAGAGATTGGCCAAGACCTTATAGCGCTGCTGGCTGCTGACCAAGTAAACTTTCTGATCAACGGTATCCGTGGCCACATGATCTGGCTCAATTTCTACGGTAACCGGCTCATAGGTCCACTGCTCGGACAAATTGAGAATATCTTGCGTAAAGGTGGCGGAGAACAGCAGGGTTTGACGATCCTCCTTGCGCGGCGTCGCTCGGACAATACGTTTGACCTGGGGGATAAAGCCCATATCGAGCATTCGATCAGCTTCATCGAGCACTAGGATCTCTATCTGATCGAGGAATAGATCGCGCCGACCCATAAAGTCCAATAAGCGACCAGGGGTGGCCACCACCAAGTCAACCACGCTGCGACTCAAGCGATTGAGCTGCTTCTGATAGTCCATGCCGCCGATCAGCGTAGCGGTTTGCAAGCCCGTATGACGCGCTAAATCTTCGGCATCGGCGGCAATCTGCATAACCAACTCTCGAGTTGGGGCAATGACTAAAGCGCGAGGCTCACCAGTAAAGCGCTCGCCCTCTACTGGATGGCTCAGCAAGTCATTGAAAATCGTAACCAAAAAGGCCGCTGTTTTACCGGTACCCGTCTGCGCCTTACCGATGGCATCGTGCCCTTGCAAGGTGTGCGGTAAAACTGCCGCCTGAATGGGGGAGCAGTATTTGAAGCCCAAGTCAGCAATGCCATGCATCAGCTCAACTTGCAGCCCTAAATCGTGGAAACGAGTCTGCCCTTCCTGGGGCTCTACCGGAAAATCATCCAGTGACCAGGGCTTGGCTGGAGCCTGTTTTTTAGCTTTGCGCTGACGCTTGGCGCCGCGCTTGGCACTATTGGGCGCTTGTCGCTTGGAGGTTTTGGCTGTTTCAGCTGGACTACTACTGGGCTGTGCAGCCTTGGCGCCATCTTCTGCCGCCGATGCCGACTTAGGCTTGGGTTGCCCCTTGCCTACGATGCGGCTTACTAAACGTTTAATCACTAAAGATTCCTGTCACTGTTCAAAAAACGCACCAGTCTAGCACCTTTTATTGAGCCAGCGGCGCCTTTCCTCTCGAGACAGCCCCTGCATTACAGCTAGGCTTGCAACACTATAGCGGCCTTTTAAAGGGAGGGCTTACTTGGCGGTGGGTAGAGGCGCGATATAAAGTAATCAGCACTCAGGTAGCGGCCGCCGCCCATACACAATAAGGCCAGTAACATAATAAAGTAGGTTGCAGCAAACTCGATACCGTTGTTCAGGATCACAAAATTACCCTTTTCGGTAAGCCAGTGATAATTGCCGTGCTCACGCAAAATCTCCTTGGCCTCCCCTAAACGCAGCGCCACATCCTGAGCGCTCGAGTCAGCTATTGCCGCCCAACCATTGCCCCAGTGCACGGTTATAGCAGCCACCAGCATCGTCACCATCAAGGGTATGCTGACCCAGCGCACCGCCAAACCGGCCAACAAGAATAAGGCGCCAATAAACTCAGTATAAGCCGCCAGCGGCGCGAGCAACTCTGGAAAGGGTAAAGCCAGGCCCCATTCGCTGTTGCCAAACCACTCGATGGTATTGTCCATATTGGCAATTTTACCGCTACCAGCGAGCAAAAAAACTGGCGCCAGATAGAGCCGTATAGCCAGAGGGGCCAAGCCATCTAGGTGCCGCAGCGGCGTAAGTAGGCTGTTGTGCAGTGCGTAATATGCCTTAACAAGGGCGTTCATAGTTGGTCCACAATATTACTCCCACTTGCTGAGACAACACTGCGAGGGGAAAGTTTTCCCTCGCAGCGCTATTGCTTTGTACTAGCGGATTTATCTATAGGCAGAGCAATCTGGACAAGCGGGGCGCGCGCTGAGGCCAACTCGCTGAATATCTAATGTTGCTAAGTCCATCAGCAACAGCTCAGCGCGCAAAACCTGGCCATAAGCACTGAGTAATTTGATCGCCTCTAGGGCCTGCAAACTTCCCAGCACACCGACCACCGGCCCAAGCACTCCACTTTGACTACAGCTCAAGGCACTCTCTGCACCCGCTTCAGGGTATAGACAGCGGTAGCAAGCGCCGCCACTTCGCGGATCAAAGACCGCCAACTGCCCCTCGCTGCGAACTGCCGCTGCCGATATCAGCGGAATACCGTGCTTGAGACAGACTCGATTAAGGGCGTAGCGGATCGGGTAATTGTCACTGCAGTCGAGCACCACATCCACTCCCTGCATGGCCTCCTCTAGCGCCGCTTCATCCAGTCGCCGAGCGAGTAAGTCAACGACAACAGCTGGGTTGCGCTCAGCTATTGCAGCTGCTGCTGACTCAGCTTTGTTGCGCCCCAAATCCGCCTCTCTATGAATGAATTGGCGCTGCAGATTACTCAATTTCACCGCGTCACCATCGGCCAGACGCAGACAACCGACACCAGCGGCGGCCAAATATAGCGCTGCGGGGCTACCGAGGCCCCCCAAGCCCAAGATCAATACTGTGCTGTTGCGCAGCCGCTCTTGCCCCGCGATGTCAAAGCCCGGCAACAAGATTTGGCGACTATAGCGCTCTAAGTCACTGTCACTGAGCATTCCAGCGCCCTCCGCTTATGCGATCCTGCCCCTCTAAATCACAGCGCGTGGCGATCTCGCTAAATCCCGCGCTGCGCAAGATCTCACGCAGCGCGGGACCCTGCTGAAAACCGTGCTCCACCAAGAGGTAACCACCCTCTGTCAGCTGTTTTGCGGCGCCACTGACAATATGGCGCAGATCATCTAGCCCATCAGCACCCGACACTAGGGCAGAGCGAGGCTCGAAGCGCAGATCACCTTGGGATAAATGTGGATCCTGATTTTCAATATAAGGGGGGTTGCTGACGATGAGATCGAAGCGCTCTGCAGCCAGCGGCGCGAACCAAGAGCCCTGCAGTAAGCGCAAGCGCCCCGCGCAGAGCCGCTCGTTATTCCTTTGAGCTACAGCCAAGGCGGCCTCACTCATATCAGTGGCTGTCACCTGCCAAGCGGGACGCTCCACTGCCAGAGCGCAGGCAATCGCGCCACTGCCCGTACCCAGATCCACTACCGCAGCGCGCTCCGGCAATGGCAACTCTAAGGCCCAAGCGACCAGTGTCTCGGTGTCAGGCCGGGGAATCAGGGTGTCAGCGGAAACCTCTAAATCCAAGGTCCAAAATCCGCGCCAGCCGATTAAATGCGCTACTGGCCGACCTTTAACTCGCTCACTGAACAAGTGCCGAAAGCGCTGTTCAACGGCTGCCGGAAGCTCCTTCTCCGGCCAGGTATATAACCAGCTGCGAGGCTTATCGAGGCAGTGGCATAAAAGGATTTCAACATCGCGCCCGGGACTATCAGATTCCAGCTCCGCCGATAAAGCTAACAACTCGCGAACAGAAGCCATCAGCGCAACACTGTCATCAACCGTCGGCCAAAGCGGCCAATTGATCGGCTTGGTATTCCTGTCGCAAGGGCCCAATAATCGCGTCCATATCGCCTTCCATCACCTCATCCAATTTGTAGAGGGTCAGGTTGATACGGTGGTCGGTAATTCGCCCTTGGGGAAAGTTATAGGTGCGAATACGATCGGAGCGATCACCGGTGCCCACCAAGTTGCGCCGTTCCTCAGCTTGCTCTGCCGCTTGCTTGTCCTGCGCACTGTTGAGCAACTTGGCCTGCAACAGCGACATCGCACGGGCTCGGTTTTTATGCTGCGAGCGCTCATCCTGACACTCCACCACAATACCCGATGGCAAGTGGGTGATGCGCACCGCTGAATCCGTTTTGTTAACGTGCTGACCACCGGCACCGGAAGCGCGATAGGTATCGATCCGCAGGTCGCCTTTGTTGATATCAATCTCGTCTACCGACTCGGCCTCAGCCATTACCGCCACCGTGCAGGCCGAGGTATGAATGCGCCCTTGCGACTCAGTCTCCGGCACCCGCTGTACCCGATGGGCGCCCGACTCAAACTTAAGCTGAGCGTAAACATCACGCCCCTCGACCCGCGCAATAATTTCTTTAAAACCGCCGTGCTCGCCAGCGCGCTCGGACAACACTTCCATGCGCCAACCCATCTGCTCAGCGTAGCGAGAATACATCCGAAACAGATCGCCAGAAAAAATTGCCGCCTCATCGCCACCAGTGCCAGCGCGGATTTCCAAAAACACGTTGTGGGAGTCGCGTGGGTCGCGCGGCAGTAGCAGCGTTTGCAATTCCAATCGCAGAGCTTCAAGTTGCTCACTGCCAGTGGCGATTTCATCCTCGGCCATAGCGACCATCTCTGGATCGCTTTCATCGAGCATCGCCTTGGCCTCTTCAATGTCCTCTTTAACCGCGCAGTAACGGCGATAACACTGCACCACTGTTTCCAGCTCAGAATACTCTCGCGATAACTCGCGAAAGCGGTCCTGATCAGAAATTGTTTCACTGTCACCAAGTAGCGCAGAAACTTCTTCGTGACGGTCGGTCAGGGTGTCGAGTTTGGTTAGCAGGGAAGCTTTCATTGCAGCGTGCGTCTCGATGTGGATGTGGAGGAAGTGGGCCGCTCTTTATCTGCGGCGCTAGCTGGTGCCTCAACAGCGGCCTTCGTTGCAGCCGGCTTTGCTGGGCGGCGAGTATCGCTTTCTGCTTGTTCTAGACCAAGCAGGCGCCGAGCATTGAGCAGCAGGTCTTGACGGCCTGCGATGCTGGCTTGTTTAAGCCCTGCGGTCGGCGCATGAATTAATTTATTGGTGATACCCCTAGCGAGATGGGCTACCACCACCTGCGGGTCATCCCCGCGGCTCAGGGCGCGCAGGGCTCGGTCTAGCTCCTGCTGCCGCAATTGCTCCGCCATACGGCGGTATTCGCGAACCGAGTCCACCGCCGCCATGCTGCGTAATTCTTCGAGGTAAGCCTGTACTCCCTCGGCAATCATTAGGTCAGCCTTGCGCGCCTCACTGTGGCGATTACGCAAGTTTTTATCGACGATATCGTGCAAGTCATCAACGCTGTACAGATACACATCGCGAAGATCACCCACCTCGGGCTCTATATCGCGCGGCACGGCAATATCCACCATCAAAATAGGACGGTGCTTGCGCTTCTTCAAGGCCCGCTCAACAGCTCCCTTACCCAAAATGGGAAGTTGACTGGCCGTAGAGCTAATGACGATATCCGCATGCTGTAATTGCTCGGGGATATCTGCCAGCAACACCGCATCGGCACCAAACTTTTGTGCCAATTCTCGGGCGCGATCCAAGGTGCGGTTGGCAATGGTAATGCGCTCCACCCCCGCTTCAATGAGGTGCCGGGTAACCAACTCAATGGTCTCTCCAGCGCCGACTAAGAGTGCATGGCAAGTACCGAGATCGGTGAAAATATGGCCGGCCAGATCAACCGCTGCATAGGCCACCGACACCGGATTTTCGCCAATGGCGGTATCAGTGCGCACACGCTTAGCTAAGGCAAAAATACGCTGAAACAGGCGATTGAGCTCCGCCCCCACGACGCCAGTATTCACACTGACTGCGAAAGCTGACTTCAATTGCCCGAAGATTTGGGGTTCGCCCAGCACCATGGAATCTAAGCCACTGGCCACTCGCACCACATGCTCCAGAGCATGTTCTGCCTGAAAGTGATAGGCCGCTGTGCGCAGCTCGTCCACCGACAGGTGATGGTAGTTTGCCAGCCACTCAGCAATCCGAGTCACCTGCTCAGACAAAGCGTAGTCGCCACAGCTTGTCACATAAACTTCTGTGCGGTTGCAAGTGGAAAGAATGACCGCATTTTCTACACTCGACAGGCCGCATAAGGCCTCGAGGGCCTCTGGCACCTGTTCGGGCGCAAAAGCCACGCGCTCGCGCACATCGACAGCTGCGGTGGTGTGATTAATGCCAAGGACAAGGAAATTCATGAGTATTTAGCTAGGGTCAGCAGAGCCGACTGCTTAATTGGTTTCTTCTGGCGAATGGGCGCGCACCATAGCATATTCACAGAAATTTTCCTGCGATTCTAACAAGTTACTAGGCAAATAATCACGGGAAAAGCCACTAGGCATGGGCCTAGGGCGGGTAATGGTGCAGTAGGTTTCACTCATTGCTTGTGTCATGATTAGCGTGATTGTACTACCAATATCTGGACCTCTCCCTACTATGTTCCGTTTGTTCACTGCTGCCACTTTAGTTGCCCTACTTGGAGCCTGCACCTCCGCGCCGAGCCCAGCTGTCTCAGATCCACCGAGCAGCGCAGCACCACAAAGCGCCACGCCCAAGCCCGCAGCAGCACCGGAGCGCGCCATACCCGGGGAGTCTGTCTACCCCTTACTCCTCGCTGAATTCGCCTTGCGCCGGAAGGCCTACGACATCGCCCTGGAGCAATATCTTGAGCAGTCACAAGCACTGCAGGACCGCGGCGTCAGTGCCCACACCACGCATATCGCTCAATTTATGCAGCGCGAGGCCGAGGCCTTACAGGCAGTACAACTGTGGGCAGAACTCGAGCCCGACAGCCTAGAAGCGAACGATACGCTGGCCACTTTGCTGGCCAGAGCTGGCCGCACAGCAGAGGCCTTGCCGCACTTGGCGGTCATTGCACGCCAGGGCGAGCAGGCCAACTTCCCGATGCTGCTCAACCGCTTTCGAGCGCTGTCAGCCGCCGAGCAGCAATCCCTTGTCGCTGAGATGGATGCCTTATCTGCTGAAATTCCCAGCAACACTTCACTATTGCTGACTCGCGCGCTAGCACACGACTCACTGGAGAGGCCCCAACAAACGCTGCAGATCTTGGAGCAGCTTTTTGCGCTGGAGCCCAATCACCACCAGGGCTTACTGCTAGAGGCCAAACTATTACTAGAGCAGAATGCCAAAGAACCTTTCGCTCATATCGAAAGCGCACTGAACAGCGCTCCCGACGACGATAATTTGCGCTTAAAGTACGCGCGCTTACTCACTCGAGGTGACATGAGCGCCGCTCGCAAGCAGTTTGAAATCCTGTCGGCAAACTCCCCACGCGATGGCAACTTACTGTTCTCGCTGGCGCTGATTAACCACGAGATTGATGACAATCTCGCCGCTAAAGCTTATCTGAGACAACTACTCGCCTTGGGGCAGCGCGTCGATGAGGCGCATTACTACCTCGGGCGCATCGCGGAGCAAGAGGGCCACACCAAAGAAGCGATAGCCTCTTACATGGCATTGGAGGAAGCCGACAGCCCTGATTTTTTCCGCGCCAAAGGCCGCCTCGGCCACATCTTGCTGAACAGTCAGCGCATGGCTGAGGCCAAAAGCCTGTTTGACGAGCTACGCCAGCAACACCCGAACTCGGCCGAGCGCCTGTATGTCCTTGAATCCGAATTATTCATGCGTGCTGGCCACTCTCGAGAGAGCCTGCAGCTGCTCAATCGAGCCCTAGACGAGCAGCCCAACTCCAGCCCACTGCGCTACAGCCGGGCTATTTTAGCCGAACGGCAAGGCGACCTCGCACTGATGGAATCCGATCTGCGGACCATACTCGAACGCGAGCCAGACAACGCCACCGCACTCAACGCATTGGGCTACTCACTGGCCAATCGCAACAAGCGCCTGGGGGAAGCCGAGCAACTCATCGCGCAAGCCCTAGCTCTGCAGCCGGGTGAGCCCGCCATTCTCGATAGCATGGGCTGGGTACTTTACCGCCAAGCGCGCTATAGCGAGGCCCTGTCTTTCCTAGAGCGCGCTTTTGCAGCATTTCCCGACCCCGAGGTAGCGGCCCACTTGGGGGAAGCGCTGTGGATGAGCGGCGATAAGGATCGCGCCCGCAGCATCTGGCGCAAAGCTCTGCAGAAGGCGCCCCAGCACGAGGTCCTGCTGAGCACCATCCAGCGCTTTGATGTTGGCCTGCTGCAAGTTTCTCCCTGATGACACGCTCACTGACTGTCACCCTACTCACTGTTCTGGCTCTGCTAGCTGGCTGCGCCTCTAGCCCCACAGCCACCGACAGTGCTCAAAGCTCTTGGGGGCAGCGCAGCCTGCGCCTCGCACAACTGCAGAACTGGCAAGCTGAAGGCAAGTTAGCCCTGCGCAATGCCGGGCAGGCGGAATCAGCCAACCTGCTGTGGCGCCAGCGCGGCAAACACAGCGAGCTACAACTGAGCGGCCCACTCGGCATGGCCGCCACCCGCATTACCAGCGATGGCAAAACCCTAGACATACAGCGCGGCAACGAGCACCAACAGATGGATATCTCTAGCCCTCATGCTATTCAGCTTAATACCGGTTGGGACCTACCACTGGCCGCGCTACCCTATTGGCTTCGCGGTATTCCACAGCCGGGTGCAGCACCAGGCGAGCTGCAAATCGAACAAGAGCTACTGCGTTCTTTGCAACAAGATGGCTGGCAAGTGGAATTTCAAGGCTACGCCACTTTTGGCACTTACACCCTACCCACCCGCCTGCAAGTAAAGCGGGGCGCAACCAGCGCCCGTTTAGTTATCCGTCATTGGCTCACTGGAGATGAACTGTGACGCAGCACCTTGAGCTTCTCTCACCGGCTAAATTGAACCTGTTTTTACACATAACCGGTCGGCGCGCCGACGGCTATCACAATCTACAGACTCTGTTTCAACTGCTCGATTACGGGGACACCTTAGTCTTTAAGGCCAACCACAGCGGGCAGATACGCATCAGTGGCGACACACTGGATCTAGCCCCTGAACAAAACCTCATTACCCGGGCCGCAAAATTACTTCAACGAGATGATCTCGGAGTCGACATTGAAGTGAGCAAGCGCATTCCCACCGGCGGCGGCCTTGGCGGCGGCAGCTCCAATGCAGCTAGCACCCTATTGGCACTTAACCATTTGTGGCACTGCGGCTACAGCAACAGCGCCCTGCAACAACTCGGCAATTCACTCGGCGCCGATGTGCCAGTCTTCGTCGCCGGACACAGCGCTTGGGCAGAAGGCACCGGCGAGCTACTCCAGCGAGTAGAATTGCCACAATTGTGGTATCTTGTCGTCCATCCGGGCTGCCATATCTCTACGGCAAAAATATTTTCCGAAGAGCGATTGACAAGAGACAGTCTGCCGATCACAATGGCCGCCTTTTTTCAGGGAGCATCCCGGAACGATTGTCAGGACCTAGTGATCGCGAACTACCCCGCGGTAGCAGAAGCGATAGACTGGCTGACAAAATTCGGAGAGCCCAGATTAACCGGAACCGGCGCCTGCGTATTCGCAAGCTTCGATTCTGAAGGAGAAGCCCTAGCGGTCCTCCAGCAGTTACCTGTACAATGGGCCGGATTCGTAGCCCGGGGAGTTAAACAATCCCCTGTACTATCGGCACTGCCCTGAAAAGACCCATTTATTGGGGTGTCGCCAAGTGGCAAGGCACCGGGTTTTGATCCCGGCATTCGCAGGTTCGAATCCTGCCACCCCAGCCATATTAAATAGTGCCATTCACTGGTAAGTGTCTGGCACTATTTTTATGTGCAGGATGTACTGCAGCTCACGATAGACGGGCACCAGCAACAATCAATGTGTAAACAGCTCGACTCCACTCCGACCAGAGGTAAAACGCCGTGTCCTCTAAAATGATGGTCTTCACTGGAAACGCCAACCCGGAATTGGCGCGACTCGTTGCCAACAGACTGTATCTTTCACTAGGCAAAGCCGATGTTGGCAAGTTCAGTGATGGTGAGATCGCCGTAGAACTGAACGAAAACGTACGCGGCAAAGATGTGTTCGTAGTGCAGTCTACCTGCGCACCGACTAACGACAACCTGATGGAACTGCTGGTAATGATCGACGCCTTGCGTCGTGCCTCAGCTGCTCGCATCACCGCAGTCGTGCCCTACTTTGGCTACGCGCGTCAGGATCGCCGAGTGCGCTCGGCACGGGTGCCCATCACAGCAAAAGTTGTCGCCGACATGATGGTTAGCGTTGGTGTCGACCGGGTACTTACCGTCGATTTACACGCTGAACAGATCCAGGGCTTCTTTGGCTGCCCGGTAGATAACATCTACGGCTCGCCAATACTCAACGAAGACATTCAGCGCTGCAATTACGAAAACCTCATCGTTGTATCACCGGACATTGGTGGTGTTGTGCGAGCGCGAGCAATTGCCAAACAACTAGATGACGCCGACTTGGCCATCATCGACAAGCGTCGCCCACAGGCCAATGAAGCCCAGGTGATGAACCTAATCGGTGAAGTAAACGGCCGAACTTGCCTGCTAGTAGATGACATGGTCGATACTGCCGGCACACTGTGCAAGGCTGCCGATGCACTGAAAGAGCGCGGCGCAACTAAAGTAGTGGCCTACTGTACGCACGCCGTATTGTCTGGCCGCGCATTAGATAACTTACAAAACTCTCAGCTCGATGAGCTGATAGTCACAGACACGATTCCCCTGAGTGACGCAGCAAGAGCAACTGGTAAAATTCGCCAGCTGACCATTTCGGGCCTCCTGGCAGAGTCGATTCGCCGGGTGTCCAACGAGGAATCCATCAGCGCGCTGTTCAAATAAGGACAGCGCAAACCACCACACACCGCCGTGCCGGTCGCAAGCACAGCAGTGTCTATTCAAAGGAGTCCAGACAATGTCTGACCAATTTGAGATCAACGCAGAACTGCGAGAAGACTTGGGGAAAGGTGCGAGCCGCCGCCTTCGTCGTCTCGCCAACCAGATTCCGGCCATTATTTATGGCGGAAACAAAGAGCCATTGCCCTTGAGCATCATTCGCAAGGACCTGGAGAAGCAGCTGGAAGATGAAATCTTCTACACCCAAGTACTGACGATTAACATCGGCAAAAAGAAAGAGAAAGCAATCCTCAAGGATCTGCAGCGTCACCCTGCTCGCAACGACGTGACACACGTTGACTTTATGCGCATCGAAGACGACGTTGAACTGAAGATCTTCGTACAGATTCACTTCCTCAATGAAGAGAGCTGCCCCGGCGTGAAACTCGAAGGCGGTATGGTCCAGTACCACGAGACAGAAATCGAAGTACTCTGTCTGCCGGCTGATATTCCTGACTATATCGAACTCGATATGAAAGACATGAATATAGGCGACATCGTGCACCTGTCTGAACTGAAGCTACCAGAAGGCGTGACTTCCGTTGCCTTGGCCCTGGGTGAAGATCACGACTTGGCCATCGCTTCTGTTGTTGCCCCACGTGGCGGCAGCGACGATGAAGAAGAAGATACAGATGCACCTGAAGCCGATGAAGTACCATCAGCTCAAGACGACGAGGACGACAGCGAGAAGTAACTTTCTCGCTGCAAGCGGCACCCGCATTGACAGCAAACATCAAACTGATTGTTGGTCTTGGCAACCCCGGTAGTGAATACCGGGGCACACGCCACAATGTGGGCGCCGATTTTGTCGAGGCGCTAGCACAGCGCAGTGCTGCCAACCTACAAAGCGAAAGTAAATTCTTCGGTTTCACTGCACGCAGCTTATTCGCAGGACACGATTTACGCCTGCTCATCCCCACAACTTTTATGAACCGCAGCGGCCAAGCAGTAGCGGCCCTGGCAAGTTTTTACAAAATTACGCCCGAAGAAATCTTAGTTGCTCACGACGAGCTTGATATCCCTGCCGGACAGGCCCGCTTTAAACAGGGCGGTGGTCACGGTGGCCACAACGGCTTGCGCGATATCATTCCAGCAATTGGCAACAGCAAGAACTTTCAGCGCTTGCGGATTGGCATCGGCCACCCCGGACATGCATCAAAAGTGACCGGCTATGTGTTGGGCAGACCCAGCAGCGACGATCGCGCGCGCATTGATGACAGCATCGATGAAGCGATTGCCGCCCTTCCCCTACTACTGGACGGCGACCCAACTCGGGCCATGACCCGACTTCACAGTTTCAAAGCCACCTAGGCGCTTGCTATAGCAGCCCTAAGTCAATAATGACAGGAATTACACATGGGTATTAAATGCGGCATCGTTGGTTTACCCAACGTTGGTAAGTCCACTCTGTTTAACGCGCTCACTAAAGCGGGCATCGATGCGGAGAACTTTCCCTTCTGCACCATCGAGCCTAATGCCGGTACCGTTCCAGTACCCGATTTACGACAGCGCAAGATCTCCGAAATTGTAAAGCCACAGCGTGAGCTTGCCACCACCATGGAGTTTGTCGATATCGCTGGCCTAGTCGCTGGCGCCTCCAAAGGTGAAGGACTGGGCAACCAATTTTTGGCCAACATCCGCGAAACGGATGCTATTGCCCATGTGGTGCGCTGCTTCAATGACGACAACGTCATTCACGTTGCCAACCGAGTAGACCCCAAGGCAGATATCGAGATAATCAACACCGAGCTGGCGCTGGCCGACTTGGAAAGCTGCGAAAAACAGCTCCAAAAAGTGACACGCACCGCCAAAGGCGGCGATAAAGAAGCCATTGCCATGAAGGCCCTGCTGGAAAACAAACTCCTGCCCCAGCTGAACGAAGCTCTGCCTATTCGCTCATTAAAGCTCGACGAAAATGAGCTCGCACTGGTAAAGACCCTACACTTACTCACGGTAAAACCCACCATGTATATCGCTAACGTGGACGAGCAGGGCTTTGATGACAACCCGCTGCTGGATACGGTGCGCAGTATTGCTGAAGCAGAAGGTGCTGCCGTGGTGGCCATTTGCAGCAAACTCGAATCAGAAATCGCTGAACTCGACGATGATGAGCGCCTCGAGTTTCTTAATGATTTAGGCATGGAAGAGCCCGGCCTAGACCGCGTGATCCGCGCTGGCTACGAGCTGTTGAATTTACAGACCTACTTCACCGCCGGAGTCAAAGAAGTGCGCGCTTGGACCGTTAAAGTCGGCGCCACTGCGCCAGAAGCCGCTGGCGTTATCCACACCGACTTCCAAAAGGGTTTTATTCGTGCGGAAGTCATCAGCTATGAAGACTTTATTACTTACAATGGTGAGCAAGGTGCTAAAGATGCTGGCCGCTGGCGCCTAGAAGGCAAAGACTACGTGGTTCAGGATGGCGACATCATCCACTTCCGCTTTAACGTCTAAATGATATGGGAGCCCTCAGGCTCCCATAATTAAGCGCTTAGTTCTTTTTTATTCGGGCCAGCTCTAGCTGGCCCTGTTGTTTTCAAGTCCTAGCGTTACTTATCGCTATATCGAGCTCGCGCAGAGGCGATCAACTGCCTAACCTGCCCTTAGAGCCCAGCTTCTTGGCTTGTGCTTGGAGCAGTAACTTCTGCCTGTTTTTTGCCACTTACCCAAGTATTTGCTTTCGTTTTCAGCTCACCAAATTTACTAGAGACCGAATCCAGCTTTTGCTCCCACTCTGGATCAGGCTGCTGGCCCTCAGTCACCTTAAAGAACACCTGCATAAGAGCCGTCATCGCAAATGGCTCGATCACAGCCTGCTTAACGCCCCAGGCAAAAACCACCGCGATAGCAAAAGTAACTGGTCCAGCAGTACCTGGAAACAGCGCCACCAAGGCCGTAACTGGCGCCAAAATTAGCAAAAACACTGCGAATGTTAAGCCCCATATAATAAAGGCTAAGAACAGCGCATTCTTGAAGAAGCTCTTGTAGTTCTGCGCATAGAGCACCAGCGCGCTGCGACTCGAAGCCCAAGGGTTATCCGAGCGAGTACGGATGTTGTAGGCCAAAATCACCTCATCCAAATAGGTCAGTGACAAGCGGATAATCGTATTGAGGAACTTAACTAAGCCCTCGATACCAGGGATTGGAATAATTGTCGCCAAGGTAAAGAAGGCCCTGTTAAAGGCTTTGAGTATGCCCTTAATCAGCTGATCAATACCAAATAGCACCGAAGACTCAGCAAAGCGCTCCTTAACAACGGCTTGTGCGTGGGCAATCTGCCCGCGCCCTCCTGGAATCTCGCCACCTTCCATGACCTCTACTAGCACCGCAATATGGCCAGCCTTGACCATATACAGCAAGTACTCTCGCAGGAAGTACATAATAGCGCCGGCGATACCAAAACCTGCCAGACCACCATAGGCCCCACCAGTAGCTGCATCCCCAAAGACGAACCCCGCACCGTAGCCCACACCGGCACCGATGCCAGTGACCAAGACATAGCCCAAAGTGATGCCAAAATAGATTAAAAACCTAAAGACTAAAAACGGCGCGGTGCGCCGCAACAAACCGATAGTGGTGCCCACTCCAAAGTCTTTCATTATTATCTCCATCAGTTAAATGAACTTGATTGACTCATTCTACCTGCTGCCTAAAGCTTTGGAAGTGGCTGCAAAGCCCCACAAGGCAAAGGCAGTACAACAAAAGGCGCCGTTTGGCATTATTAAACAAAGTGCCTTGGCACATTCTGTTCCGCCTCAGTGAGCACTTAAAGCCGCCACCTCAGCTTCTTAGATTAGAATGCGCAAAGGGCTTGACTTGCCCCCAGAAAGTAGGGAAAATGCGCGCCTCTTCGGGACAGCAGTCCCTAGTTGACGTGTTCATGGCTACGTAGCTCAGCTGGTTAGAGCACAGCATTCATAATGCTGGGGTCGGTGGTTCAAGTCCACCCGTAGCTACCATCCTTCATCTGCTGCACCCCTAATTACCGCTAAGTATATCCTGGAATCCACAGGGGTAATGGAGCCCATATCCCTGCACATAATCCACCCCCATTTCTTTAAGCAAGGCCAGTGTTTCGTCATTTTCGACAAATTCGGCAATGGTTTTTTTCCCAAGCGTCCTGCCAATGTCATTGATTGCTCGAACCATCGCTAGGTCTGTTTTATCAGCCACTATATCCCGCACGAAAACCCCGTCTATTTTTAAATAATCTACCGGTAGACGACGGAGGTAGCTAAAAGATGATAGACCTGTGCCGAAGTCATCCAGCGCAAAACTACATTCAGAGGCTCTCAGGCGTGTCATGAACTCCTGAGCATCAGCAAGGTTGTGCATAGTAGCGGTTTCGGTCAGCTCAAAGCAGATTTTGTGGCCAGGAATACCGTAATGCTGCAGCCGCTCGACCACAAAGTCAGCGAACCCTGGTTGATCGAAGGAGCGACCAGAGAGATTAATATGGCAAGCATCCAGGGTGTTCAGATGGTTTTTATGTAGTAGCAGTTGGCGAAACACTTCTTCGATCACCCAGCGGTCGATCTTGGGCGCGATACCAAAGCGCTCTGCGGCGGGTAGAAAAGCACCGGGGGGGACCGTCTGACCCTCCTCATCCCTCAGTCGGACCAAAACCTCATATCTCAAGCCGCGGCCTTTTGTAAGCGAGGGTACGATTAACTGAGCATCGAGATAGAAGCGGTTTTGTTGCAGGGCCTCCTGAATGCGGTTTACCCACTCCATTTCAATACGGTATTCATGTATCTGCCAATCATCAGCAACAGACAAGTAAGCTTGATTGCGCCCCTTGTGCTTGGCCACATAGCAAGCTATATCAACTGCACGCATCAGAGCACTGACATCTGAGCTTTCCGCCGTTATCGGCACAACACCAATGCTACCACCCACATTGTGGCTTCGACCCTCCCAGATGAAGGTCATGTCTTCTAATGCGGCGCGCAACTTTTCAACGATGTCCGCTGCCACATCCGTCGAGAGGTTACGCAGAATAATGCCAAATTCGTCACCACCAAGACGGGCGAGCACATCGCTTTTGCGCAATGACAGTCGAGCAATCGCCGCGACTTGCCGCAACAGTTCATCTCCGGCCAAGTGGCCGGATGTATCGTTAACAACCTTAAACTGATCCAGATCAATAAAGCACAAGGCGTGACTACTGTGTTCACTCTGTGCCTCACTCAGCACCTCTTCCAGGTGACGCTCGAATGCCCGCCGATTCAGCAGCCCCGTCAGTTCATCGTGATTTGCCTGATAACTCAGCTCCTTTGACATACGATAGGATTCAGAAATATCTTCCAGCACAACGATATAATGGGTGCTGTGGTCCTTTTGAGAATAGCCCAGGGATACAGTAACCCTCGCCCAGAGCGCTTCACCACTGGCATTCATCAAACGCTGCTGAAAGGTGTGACTGTTAGCAGTGCCCGCCACTACAGCTTGTTGCTCTAATCGTCCCGACTGCTTATCTTCAGGGAACAGTAGGTCTTTATAATGCATAGCGAGCAGCTGAGGTTTTGAATAGCCCAGTATCATGCACAGAGCATCATTTACATCCAGAGCATAACCCTGACTATTGACCTTGGCGATGCCAACAGCAGCCTGTTCGAAAATCGCACGGAAGTTCTGAGCAGTGCGCCACGCAGATCGTGTCATGCGCACACTGATACTCCAGGCTGCGAATGCCAGGAGCAGCAGGACAGCTGCACTGACAATAGACAGAACGCTCGTTGTCCACCTAGATACACTCCCAATGGCCTTGCGAAAGCGCAAGGAATTCATTTCCAGATTATTGCTTGCGGTGCTCAGTTGTTGCCGCAGCATTAGCATTGTCTGTCGATCTGGCCTCGCTGCTGACCACTCCCTTTCCAGGGCATCCCCTATTTCACTGAGTTTAAACAAATCTTGATCAGTATCTCTCCAAGCGACAACAGCCCGTTGAAAACCTTGAACGCCGGATAAATGCCGAAACAGCCAGATCATGCCGTCTAGGCCATCGGGATGATTACGACCCGCAATCATCGCTGCTTTAACTTTATCTACATCCAGAGATTCCGCCTCCATTAATTCACGTGCCCGCTGTTGAGAGAGCGGAACAGCAAGCCAGTTTCTAGCCTGCTCTAAATCCAGAGGGTCACCAGAGTGAGCATAGCGTTCAAAATAGATGACTGCGGACAATTGTGCTCTAGACCAAATGCTCTCGCCTAAAGCGTAGGCAGTACCAGCAGATTGCAGCTGAACAATGGCAACGGCAAAGATCATAGCGGCCAGAATCAGAGAAAAAAGGCCAGTGACCATAGCTGCTATTTTTAGTCGAGGTGTCAGCCGGTACCAACCATCGTTTGTCGACATTTTAGCTCCCTAAGCCCGCTTGCGAAGCGCCAGATTTACCCATAGGAAAAATCAGGTAAGGCAAGGCACCACAATAGAAGCATAGACAAAACATTAAGAACAGGGCGAAGTTAGTAGCGCGCAATCACCATACTGCTTCAGTGCTTGTCGGCATAGAAAAACAGCTGCCAGAGCCAACTGGCTGAAGCTTCAAGTATCCAGCGCAGTAGCACCTGAGCGCTCTACCCCCGAAGCAAGGGCCAGAGTGAGAGACCTGAACTGGACACGGTCCCTTAATAGAACGATTGCTTACCCAGCGCATCCCTCTGAGCGACTTCATCCGCGGCTTCGAGCTGCTGATCTTCAAGCGCTGGTGAATTCTCTGTCTTATCTATGAAGGCGGCTGCCTTGGGGGTATGCTGACAGGGCAAAGAAACTCATCAATGTCCAGGGGCCTTGGCACTAAAAATAGCCGCACCCAGGGGCAGTCACTACTAGTGAGGACAGCAGCTTGTCATTTACAGCGCAAACAATAGATCAACTCAACCTGCTGTTGCAGTTCGACAGCAGCAGTCTGGACCGCGGCCTTAAAGTCCATTCCAACACCCGCAGAGAGCTTATCGAGGCCTGCCTAGTTTTGTTCGAGAAAGGGCTTGTGAGCCAGAGTGACGGCGGATACCTCACTAATGCAGGAGTGGAAGCCAGGGCCCATGCACAGGCTCTAGCGGGGCTATTACGTGGCGACTAAAACCACTAAACAGTACTAACAGCAACGATGCAGGCTCGGTGTTGCAAGCCCAGCATGCAAAGTAGCAACCCATAAGTCGACAGCGCTGGAACTGTCTCAGATGGCTCTGCCGGCGGCAAAGCTAAAAACCTCTTATATCAACTTTTTCTTTAGCTTAAAGCGCTCTGATTGGGCACACTGTCGCAACTGAGGATACAGCGCAGTAGCGCTGCAAACGAAATGAAAAAAACTGACAAAAAAATAGATAAGGCACTAATTAAGGTGCTGACCGAGGTCTGCGAAATAGCACAGCAGCAACATCCTGGCTTCGAATGGCTGACCCATTTCGCGGACTACCGAAACTTCCCCCACTCTTTGTCGATTGTCTGCATTTACAATACTAATGAGCAGCTGATAACAACAAATGTCGATGAAGTGATTACTCTGATCAATGACAAACTGTTATCCATCAGCATAAAACTGACAGATCTGCGTAGACATGTCCGTTTTGATAGTGAAGAAAACTGTCGCAATGAGAATGACGGCAACTGGAATGAACGGTTTAGAAGAACAGCTGTTCTGCACTGAACTCACCCGGCAATACCAGTCACTATATTATCAATGCGTATACCATTGATTATTATAAATATATTGACAGAATCTCGTGCCCTCCTCTGGACGAATATGATGTCCAAGGAGCTTGAAGCATAACGATTGTATCCTACTAACTTTGGTTACCCCCGTTTAAACTAATGATAACAAAGGGCTTTCAACCAACGCTCTCACATTATTTTTTTACATACTGAGCCCGAGTATTTTTTAGACCGATCTATATACTTAATGACATGGACTCTCCCCTCCTATCGACTATACCTCTAGTTGTGTTTATCGAAAAAAGAGGACAGGGCTATGAACCAGGTTGCGCGAGTTGGGATGGACATTGCGAAGCAAGTATTTTTGGTACACGGCGTTGATGCACAAGGGAATACTGTGCTGAGAAAGAAGCTTAGGCGAGCCGACGTGCTTGATTTCTTTGCTCAAACACCTAAAACAGTGATTGGTATTGAGTCGTGTGGTGGCAGCCACTATTGGGCGCGAGAACTAGGCAAACTTTCCCACTCAGTCAAACTCATATCGCCGCATTTAGCGACGCCGTATCGTCGTAAGGGGAAAAATGATGCAAACGATGCTGAAGCTATTTGTGAGGCAATCAGTCGTCCAGGCATGAACTTCGTGGCAGTTAAATCAGAATCGCAACAATCGATACTGATGGTGCATCGTGTTCGTGATCAGCTCGTGTCTGACAGGACTTCACTTATCAATCAGGTTCGCGGCCATTTAATGGAGTTTGGTGTCGTGCTGCCAGTGGGAAGAAGACAATTCCAGCGTACTATTGTGGATGTGTTCGCGGATGATAGCCTACCGAAGATGGTATTTGAGATGCTACATGACATGCTGGCTCGGTTAGCTCGGCTTGATGATCAGGTGACTGACCTCGACGTGAAAATAGCGTGTTGGGTGCGGCAAGATGAAGCCGCTTCTAGGCTGATGAAGCTGGAAGGCATTGGCCCCTTGACGGCATCCGCGCTGGTAGCCACGGCGGGAAACGGCTCCTCCTTTAAAAACGGTCGGCAGTTTGCGGCCTGGCTTGGTTTAGTGCCGAGTCAATATTCATCGGGAGGTAAAAGCAAGCTGGGCGGGATTACGAAGAGAGGCGACCGATATCTGAGAAAGCTACTGGTCCATGGCGCCAGGACAGTATTGCTGATGTCTTCTAAAGGGAAAGGCATGCATCATGTATGGATTGAATCGCTAAGAGAGCGCCGACCTGAGAATGTGGTGGCGGTTGCCATGGCGGCAAAACAAGCAAGAATAGCGTGGGCTGTCATGGTGGGCGAACGCCAGCCATCAACTGTTAACTAAAGCACGGTAACCAAGGAGGTACTCTTTCGCGATTGCACAAAGTGTAGGATGGAAAACGGTTCGACCGTGCATGGATAAAACCTGATAACAGCTAAGGCCGGATCATAGGCCGAGTAATTAGAGAGGAATCCGTGCGCAGATGTCATCAGGGCCAGGGCAAGACTCTAGGCCGAATAGATAGCCGCAGTCGACAACCAAAAAACATCCTATTCGTTGTTGCAAAACGGGGAGAGTCCATAGATAGCTGTTAGGCCTCTATGAGCTATCGTGACAAACAGGAAAAGCCGAGCCCAACATGTCCCAATACGACCCCCAAACACTGCAGCAGAAGTACGAGCGCTGGCGCGAACTGCAGCGGAAACAGGAGCAGGCGCAAGCAGAGTGGCTCGAGGCGGAGGGACTTCTCCGCGAGCTTCACGCTTACTACCAGAGCGCACAGTGGCGCGAGGACCATGCCAAGCGTGTGCCGATCGAATGCAACAACGGCGAATACTGCATCACCAGCGAAGACACCCTGTGAGACATGCTCACCGACCGCGACGATATGGCGCTACGTTGGATGCGACTCGGCTTGGACGCGTTCGAGCGCAAATAACTGTTTCAATTCGAACTACTCTGACCCGGACTAGATGCAGTAATGCTCAGCGGACCTGGCTGCGCCAGGCCGCTTAACTAGTAGCTTATAAGTACCCTATCGGGAGCAAAGATATGCCGTGGTACTTTTCAACTCAGCATGTACTTCAGGTTCTCTGTTTCTCAGCTCCCTAGGAAGAGTGCTTGTAGCCACCCACACTAAGGCTGGTCACCTTAGAGGCCTCAGTATCAGGCTGGTATACTGAGAGCTCACAGTGATTAAAAAGGAGACTGAGTTGTCAAGCGAGCGTTTTCAAAAGGGTATGGACAAGCTGAAAGAGCTGACCATAGCGGATCCCAATAGTCCTACTGGCCACATGGAAATTGGCGAGAGTTTTAAAGATATTGCCCCAGATTTAACTCGGCTGGTGGTGGAGTTTGCCTTTGGCGATATCTACGCTCGCCCAGGCCTCGATAATAAGCAGAAAGTTCTGGCCACTATCTCCGCTTTAGTTGCACAGGGCACGCCACAGATTGGCATGCACGTAGTCACTGGTCTGAATGTGGGTTTAAGTGCCGACGAAATCGCCGCCTGCCTGGTGCACCTGATTCCATACGTGGGTTTCCCACGGGTGCTCACAGCCATGCAAGTGGCTCAAGAAGTATTTGCCGAGCAGGGTGTAGCAATCACCTTTAATCCCGATGCAGATGAGTCCTAGTGATTAAAACCCAACAGCTGGTCGCAGACTGCCCCTGCGGTAGCCTGAAGCCCTACCTAGATTGCTGCGGGCGCTATCACAATGGCGAGGACGCTCCATCACCAGAGGCTTTGATGCGCTCGCGCTTCAGCGCGTTCTCGCTCCAATTAGCAGACTATCTGCGCGCCACTTGGCACCCCAGCACACGGCCTTCGACACTGGACTTGGACGACTCGACGCAATGGCTAGCCCTGCAAATCTTTGCTAGCGAAGTAGCAAAACAAGTAGGCCAAGTGCAGTTTCAGGCGATTTACCGCCAAGCATCTCAGTGGGGATACTTACAAGAAAACTCAGAGTTTGTGCGGGAGGGCAGCCGCTGGTACTACCTTCAGGGCCAAACACAGCAAGGGACCTTGAAACCCGGCCGCAATGAAGCCTGCCCTTGCGGTAGCGGCAGGAAGTTCAAAGCCTGCTGCCTCTAGTGCCAGTACTCATGCTGAGGTCCTGAAGCGGCGAGATCTCATTCAATACTCGTATTACAAAAAGCTGCAATGTAGTCTATAAATACTGCACAAGCTAGGAATACAGGACTCGACTCCCCAACTGAGCCTTGCTCAAAAAATGGGCTTGAGCCACGGACAACTATGCAGTTCACAGCTTCAGCAGCAGCACCAAAGATCACTTGTTAAACAGAGGATTATTTATGAATAAGAGTATTTCGCGTAAGTCATCTCTAAGTCAGTTTAGCAGTGCGATGAAAGGAGTTATAAGCAAGCCGCTAGGACTTGCCTTATTGGCAACGGTGAGCAGCTTTAGCTTTGCCGACAGCTATGAGATTGACCCAGACCATGCCAATGCGCGCTTTTCAATCGATCACTTTAATACTTCGACCAATACCGGAGGCTTTTATAATCTCATTGGTGAAGTGATATATAAGCCAGAATCACAAGAGGGCTCGGTGTCTGTTGTAATCCCCATGGATACTATCAACACCGGCAATAGCCGGTTTGACGAGCACCTTAAAAGCAGCGACTTCTTTAATGTAGAGAACTATCCAATAGCACGCTTTGACTCTACCAAGTGGCATTTTGCTGTCGATGCCCCAGAGAAAGACCAGGCCCAGACAACAGAAGCAAATGATCAGGAAGGGCTAGATGATTCCGCTAACCTGGTGCCCACCAAGATAGATGGCGAGCTAAGCCTACTTGGCAAGACCCACCCTATCACTCTTACAGCGACTAAGTTTAATTGCTACTTTAGTGCTGTTGTTGAGAAGCAAGTCTGTGGCGGCGATTTCACTACCACCATAGACCGCAGCAAATGGGGCATAGATAAGTATGTTGAAGTGGGCATGGCTAAAGAAGTCCGGCTCGATATTCAAATTGAGGCCATCAAGCGCTAAGACGCAAGCTGTACAGGCACGTTTTATTCCGATTAAGTATGGCGATAAGGTATTGGGCTTCCCTCGGCGCTATTGCCTAGGGAAGCCCTAAGCTACATCGCTTGGCACTCAAATGAGCAAGGCCCTATGCACTCGCTGGGGATGAAAATCATTTCTGAATGACTCCGATACCAGCACCGCCCTCGCGCAGCTAAAATCAACTCTGTAATAAGCGACTAGAACTATCTGATGGATGCCAGCCCAATGGAGCTAACAAACAGATACCGGGGAGCCTTGCTGGGCTTGGCGGTGGGAGATGCCCTCGGGACCACTTTAGAATTCAAAACACCCGGCACTTTTGAGCCTATTGAGGATATGGTCGGCGGCGGACCCTTCCAGCTTGAACCCGGCCAGTGGACCGATGACACCTCAATGGCGCTTTGCCTTGCTGAAAGCCTAATTCAGATGCAGGCTTTCAATCCCAGTGATCAGATGGAGCGCTATGTTCGCTGGTGGCAAGAGGGGCATTTAAGTAGCATCGGCACTTGCTTTGATATCGGCTACACGGTTTCGGCCGCCCTGCAGAATTTCCAGGCCTCGGGCAATCCATACTCCGGCTCCACTCATGAGAGATCAGCAGGCAACGGTTCACTAATGCGTCTGGCGCCGATCCCGATGGCCTACCGTCGCCAGCATGAAGGCCTGTGGCAGTACGCATCTAAGTCTTCGGCCACAACCCATGGTGCTAGAGCCTGCTTAGATGCCTGCGGCCTGTATAGCGAACTTATCGTTCGAGCATTTAATGGCCTAAGTAAAGCAGAGATACTAAACCCCAAAAATCTACCGCCCTCTCTCTTGCTCGACGACGCATGCTCGGATATACAAAAAATTGCTAGAGGTTCTTATCAACTAAAAATGCCTCCTAATATTCGAGGCACAGGCTATGTTGTAGATGCTCTAGAGGCGGCCTTATGGGCCTTCCACAATTCAAATAGTTTCAAAGAAGGTGCTCTGCTAGCCGTCAATCTAGGCGATGACGCCGATACCACGGGTGCAATATATGCACAGCTTGCTGGAGCCTACTATGGAGTCGAGGGGATACCAGCTCAGTGGATTGAGCAAATCACTTATGTAGAGCTGATCACAAGATATGCTGACCAGCTACTCCATCTATCCGAGCACATTCGCTAGACCGTACTCATCTTGACGAGTTGATTCAGCCAAGCTCCTACGAATGCTTGGTGAAGCAACTAGCCTAAGAGTGTCCACCTAGCAGCCTTACTCCGCCACTGCTGCCGGCTGATACAACGGCATGGCTTCGCGGTCGGCAACTCCGCCGAACACCGAGACGATCTCCGCACCTACCGCCATGTCGTAGATTCCCCACTCAGGACTGAACAGCACCCTGCCGCTCAAGTCTGTCACCCTACACTCACTAAAGCTTAGTAAGAGGTTGCGATGGGCTTGTCGATATACATTCTCTAAGCGCCCCGTCACCGTAATTCCTGACAAATACTGCAGCGTGCAGCCTTTGCCCACTTCAAGCCCTTGGGCTTTTAACTCATCCATACTGTATTCAGATAAACAGCGACTAAAGCCTTGCAATAAGCCTATGGGCGAGCCAAAACCGCCACTGTGATAATCGCCTCCATGGCCAGTGAGCTGTTGATCTTGATAGGCCAGTTGAGTCGGGCCCGTGGTGCGCAGGTAAATCGCCTTGTCGACTGCATCGCACAGCACTTCACAGAACTGGCCGCTCACTTGTAGGCCCGTGTCGTAAACAGCGCTGCAAATTGTCTGGGCCTCTATGGCAGTGGCAAGTGACTCGGCACCGCCTTTGCGATAACACATGGCTGCTGCAAACTCCTCTAGTACTTGGCTCAGGTGCTTACAACTGTGAGTGACAAATAACTGGGGCTGCTGGTTGCTTATATCATAGGGGGTCAGCACGGCATTGACGGTCAGAGGGATTTTCTTCACTGCCTCGTTATCGAGACAACGCTGGCTTTCGGCAATGGAAGACAGCAGCCCTGCACCGAAAATTTTGTAATCTTCGACATCTCCGACTAAACCGTATTCCACGGTCCACCAATGTAGTCGCGACAACAGCGCCGCTTCGGAGGGCAGTATTTCTGCATCGCCAAGCTGCTGTAGCCCTGCAACTGCCGCATCAATATCTGCTGCACTACTGTGGCTACTTTCTTTGAGAATGGAGAGTCTGCGCACTGCTTCATAAAGGGCCATATCATGGCTGTTGGCAATGGCTTTCATGCCTACCTCGCCAAAGCGCTGTAGGAATTCGGCGTAATCAATATCCACAATAAAAGGCGCGTGCCCAGCAGATTCATGCAGAATATCTGGTGCTGGTGTGTAATGGATTTGCGCTTTACTGCGCATACTTTGAGCAATGGGCAAAATTTTAAGTGCTTGGAATTCCATAAAAATTGAGGGCGGAATAAAGCCGTCTACGGCCACTGCGCTCCAGCCAAATTCTTGTAAGCAAACATTCATTTCATCAATCGAGGGAATATGATCCAGTGCAATCCCTGTTCGCTTGAGGCCCTCCAAGTACATAGGGTGGGCAGTATCTTTAAGACTTTCTGTGAGCTGCTTCATCGCACAGCACCATACTTCATGATCTTCTGCACTGTAGCGATGATAATCCTGTGTCACGACAAAGGGTCTTAAGTGACTAGGCAGCTCTGGTAATGGAGTGCTTGCTCTCATGGTGGTATCTACTACTTGCTGTCGACTTGTCTGCTGGGTTGGGCATCTATAAACGCAGGCAAGCGTTCACAGTTCTCAACCACACGGACCATATGGGGAAAGTCATCGAGTGCGATGTTAAAGCGCCTCGCGTTATACAGTTGTGGCACAAGTACTATATCAGCCATGCAGGGGCTATCCGAAAAACTATAGTGGCTGTTGTTCGCTGCCAGCATCTGTTCAACGGCCTTAAAGCTGCGCTGCATCCACTGCTTCATCCACTGCTGCAGGTCTATGTCATTCAATGCGTGCTGTTGGCGCAGGTAATTGCTAACTGAGATATTACACAGTGGATGCAAATCGCAAGTGATGTTGTTGACCAGCGAGCGTATGCGAGCGCGCTGCAAGGGTTCCACCGGTAGTAAGGGAGGCTGCGGGTAGCTTTCTTCTAGCCACTCAATAATGGCCATACTTTGTGCCAGGACCTCGCCGGAACCTAACTCGAGTGCGGGCACTAAGCCCTGCGGGTTAAGCGCTAAATAAGCGTCGCCCTTATTAGACTGCTCCAGCAGGTTAATGGGCACATAATCGTAATCCAATTGTTTGAGATTGAGCGCAATTCTCACTCGGTAAGCGGCGGATGAGCGATAGTAAGAGTAAAGCTTCATGTCAGAGCCTTGGCGGGTGCAGCATAATGGTCATTCCAGCCTGAACAGGAATAACGCTGGAAAGCGCTACAATATGCTTTGAACCACCCGCTGATCAATTTTGCCAAAAATACTCTCCCCCGCCGCATCGAGCATTTCAATCTCGATACGGTCGCCAAATGACATAAACGGGGTGCTGGGTTTTCCCTGAGCAATGGTTTCCAAACAGCGCAGTTCTGCCAGACAGCAGGAGCCCTCCTTACTGCCTACGTTTGACACGGTGCCCGAACCAATCACTGTCCCGGTCATCAAAGAGCGAGTCTTTGCACAGTGCTCTATCAACGTAGGGAAATCAAAGGTCATATCCACACCGGCATTGGGTGCACCAATTAATCTGCCATTGAGGGTTGCGCGCAAGGGTAAGCTGAGTTTGCAACCATCCCAAGCCTCCCCCAGCTCATCGGGCGTGACCAATACTGGGCTAAAACTAGTCCAGGGTTTGGACTGATAGAAACCAAATTGTTTAGCCAGCTCACCGGCAATAAGATTGCGCAAAGAGACATCATTCACTAAGCCAAGCAGTTTGATATGGCCCTTTGCTGCTTCTCTGCTGGTACCGGCGGGCACATCATCAGTCACCACCACCACTTCCGCTTCAAAATCTATACCCCATTCTTCACAGGCCACTTCTATGTCATCACAGGGACCAATAAAAGCATCCGAGGCTCCCATGTAAACCAGTGGGTCGTGCCAGAAAGACTCAGGCAGTTCAGCGCCTCGGGCTTTGCGTACCAGCTCGACATGGCTGACATAGGCGCTGCCATCCACCCAGTGATAGGCCCGCGGGAGTGGCGCTGCACACTGGCTTGGATTGAAGGCAAAGCTCTCTGTCAAAACGCCTTTATTCAATTGCTCGTAAAGACTGCACAAAGCCGCTTCAATGTTGTGCCAGTCGTCTAAGGCCTGTTGCAGCGTAGTGGCAACTTTCGCAGCTGACACTGCTCGACCTAAGTCCTTAGACACCACAATAAGCTGGCCATCGCGGCCTGATTTTAAGCTCGCTAGTTTCACAAAGTCTCTCCATGGAGGGATGAGTCGTGCAGCCAAGCTGCATGACGGGGCGCTTTTTTGGTTTTGCTCCACTCCTCAAGCATAGCCGGTGCCACATCGCGTAACTGTTGTAGCTCTTGCTCAGTGGCAGTATTGGCAACCAACTCCAAGCGGTGACCATTGGGGTCGCGAAAATAAATAGAGTGAAATATGCCGTGATTGGTCGGGCCAATGACCTCCAAACCCTGTGCAAGGAGGGATTCTTTGGCAGCATTCAAGGCATTCATATCAGCGACTTCAAAAGCGATATGCTGAACCCAATCTGGCGTGTTGCTATCGAAGCCCATGGGGGCGGAGTTAGGCAGTTCAAAAAAGGCCAAGACATTGCCCATACCCGCATCCATAAATACATGCATGTAAGGATCCGCTGCACCTGTTGAAGGTACTCTGTCTTCAGCAATAGCCAGCACAAAGTCCATGTTCAGTACCCGCTGATAAAACGCTACGGTCTCCTTCGCATCGTGACATCGATAGGCGACGTGGTGAATTCGCTTGAGCTGCATAAGCACTCCTCAGCTGACTTTATCGCCAGCGCTAATGACCCCGCGCCGCAATTGATCGCGCTCTATAGATTCAAACAGCGCTTGGAAATTGCCCTCACCAAAGCCTTCATCTTTTTTGCGCTGAATAAATTCAAAGAAAATCGGGCCTATGAGGGTCTCGGAAAATATCTGCAGCAGCAGCCGCGGGCTGTCGCCGGCGGTAGAGCCATCTAACAAAATACCACGAGACTGTAATTCATCTAGCGGCTCACCGTGGCCCGGTAAGCGCTGCTCTAACATCTCGTAGTAGGTGTCAGGCGGAGCGCTCATAAATGACATGCCATTGGCTTTGAGTTTATCCCAGGCCTCGTACAGGTCTGCGCAAGAAAAAGCGATGTGCTGTATGCCTTCGCCGTTGTATGCCATCAGATATTCTTCTATTTGCCCTTCTCCGCCAGCCTCTTCGTTGAGCGGAATGCGGATCTTTCCGTCTGGGGCCGACATCGCCTTAGAACGTAGGCCAGTGTATTCACCTTTGATATCGAAGTAGCGAATTTCACGAAAGTTAAACAGCTTTTCGTAGTAGCTCGCCCAGTAAGTCATGCGGCCGCGGTACACATTGTGCGTGAGATGATCAATGGCTTTAAAACCACAGCCTTCGGGGTGAATATCGCTGTTGGCTAGGTACTCAAAATCGATGTCATAGATAGAGAGTTCGTCATCATAGCGGTCAATTAAATATAGGATAGCTCCGCCAATGCCGCGGATCGCCGGCAGTTTTAACTCCATAGGGCCGGTGTGAACCTCAACCGGCTGCGCACCTAAATCCAGTGCTCGCTGATAGGCCTTGGCGGCATTTTTTACCCGAAAGCCCATACCGCAAGCGGAAGGCCCATGTTCTTCAGCATAGTATGAAGCTGGGCAGTGCTGCTCGTAATTGACGATAAAGTTGATGCCGCCTTGACGCCATAGATCCACATCTTTTGAACGGTGCCTAGCAATATGACTAAAGCCCATGGTGCTAAAGACCGGCTCCAGAATACCGCGCTCAGCCGCTGCGTACTCCACGAATTCAAAGCCATCTAAGCCCATCGGGTTGGCAAATAGCTCGCTCATCTCAACCTCAGTCAGCACTACTTTGTGTTTGATATAAAGAGCTTAGCTTTGATATGCCGGTGTTTTTATTCTATTTGTAGCTATAAAAGTTTATTTGTAGGAGGATTCTTGCTGAAAAACTATTCAATATGGTGAAAGACACCGATGAAGCTGGATCAAGTTGAACGCGATATTCTCGCGGTACTGCAAACACAAGGCCGTATTTCTAATGTTGAATTAGCTGAACGTGTCGGGCTGTCTGAATCCCCGTGTTTTCGGCGGGTTAAAGCACTGGAAGAATCTGGCCTGATCGAGGCCTACGCGGCCAAGTTGAACCAGCGCGCTCTGGGTTTACAGGTTACCGCTTTCGTTCAAATCACCCTAGAGAAACAAGACGATAAAAAGCAGCGCGCTTTTTTGGCTTCGGTAGAGGCCGAAGAGCACATCGTAGAGTGCCATGCTATGAGTGGCTCCCACGATTACTTACTAAAAGTTGTGGCTAGAAATATGGATCATTTTTCCGAGCTATCCATGCAGCATATATTGAAGTTTCCCGGCGTCATTAATATTGAATCTAATTTTAGTCTGATGGCAGTTAAAAATAATATCGGCTTGCCTTTGCGCTAAGCGTCAAGCTGAGTACTTTCTGCAAGCTCCACAGCCTTACTAGCAGGGTATTTTTGTCAACATCTTTTACATATTACCAGACCAAAATTCACTCAAGGTGTTTAAGCTCCTGTTATCGCAGGATTTTTTATTTTTTGGCACAGGCATTGCGCTATAAAAGGCAAGGCATCTATTAAGGCGCCTGTTTATGAAGTAGGGAGTAAGCTCATGAAAATCAAACTAGCAATTACAGGCGCCATGATGCTGGGCACTATAGCTCTGACGCACCCTAACACAGCAAGCGCACACGCCACGTCCATTGGCTATGAAAACGGTGGCGGTCCAGGTATTGTTAATGTCTGGCTTGGCACTTATAACCACAACACAGCCAGTCACCACCTAGAAGGCAGCATGAGCTTGGTCGGGGTCAACGGTAACCCCTATTCAGCAACCACCAACCCATTCACGCTAGGCGCCGGCGTTGGGCTCGGAGGGACGCCTAAGCCGGCGGGCCTGATAGATGGAGTGACAAACTTCTATGTCCCTAACGGTTGCTTTGGTAACACAGGTGCACTTGTTGCTACCCCGAACACTTGCGGTAGCGGTGTTGATCACTGGCAAGCCGCTGTATTTTCCGGCTTAAGCGCAGGCGACTACCAATTTAATTGGGTACCGATTGCCAACCCCACCCAGGAATGGTCTGTAATTAATCAGAACATGAACGGTATATTTACGCTGGGCGGGGTTGTGATTGGTGATGGCGGCAACAACGTACCAGTACCAGGTACACTCGCGCTGCTAGGCTTGGGGCTTGCGGGCTTAGGCTTTGCCGGGCGTCGCCGTCGACGCGCCTAATTTAACTCACTGACGTACTACAAAGCCTCGCTTCGGCGGGGTTTTTTTAGTCCATCAGCTAATAGCTAGTAACAACAGCTCTAAGCCTTAAAGCACCATATCAGGCATCGACCCGCCCCAGTTAGAAGGTATTCACCACTTATTCTTTCGCGGCCAGCAGACATCAAGTCACAGTCAGGGCTGCAATAGGTGAAATTCTGCAGATAAATTCCTCACTGCATAGCCCCCATTTTTCTTATAATTAGCTTATTGGTCTGACCTGACTGATTCATACATCTGCTGTCTCTACCATCTGGCAGCGCGAAAAATAGCGCAGCAAGCCAAAGCTTTAGCCAATACCAGTCCTGCTCTCGCAGGCAGCCTTTAGCGGCCTAAAGACCCGACAAACGACAAGTTTCTTTAACCATCGACTACCACCAGGGAGGAGTTTCAAAACATGACTGGAAAAACCGTCAATAGCGCCATCTTGTTGCTGATTATTGGTAATGCCATTGCCCTAGTCTCGGATGTCCTGATCAAGCTACTCGGCAGCGACACCCCGGTCTTCCAGTTTGCTTTTATCCGCTGTGCCATTACCTTGCTGCTACTTTTACCGCTGTGGAAACAGATCAACCACGCTAGGCTATTTGAAGGGGCAGCGGTGCATTTTTTCCGTGCACACGCACACCTTGCTGGCATCGCCTGCATGGTGATCGCACTAGGCTCACTGCCATTGGCTACCGCTAATGCGATTTTCTATGTTGCCCCGATTCTGGTCATGCTGCTCTCGGTGTTTATTTTTCGGGAGTCCTTAACCCGCTTGAGCCTGCTGGCCGTGTTCTGTGGCTTTGCCGGCATCGTTGTTATTTTGCGACCTGTGGAGTTTAACTGGGCGGCGATTATGGCCTTGGGCTCAGCCGCGTCCCTTGCTATCAACGCGGTAATGGTGCGCATGCTGCCCAAGCAACAGTCCACCGTGCACACTTTATTCCTCACTTATTTGATGGTTTTGCCCGCCAGTTTTCTGTTGATGCTCTACGAGGGCGCGCCCTGGAATCCACTCATCATGAAAACCGCTATTGGATCAGCAGTGTTGATTTTAGCTTACAACGTGACCGTCATACTGGCCTACCGACAAGTGGCGGCCAACCAAGTCACCAGTGCTGAATACACCGGCTTGATTTGGGCTGTGGCGATTGGCTGGCTGTGGTTTGATGAAGTCCCCGACCTGTGGTTCGTCTTAGGTAGCTGCATGATTGTTATCCCACTTATCCTCATCAGCCTGAAGCAGCGTCGCCTGTCCCGGGCAGAAAGTCACTTTGTCACTATGAGCGACCTCCCTGACAGTAGCCAATAAGCTCGTAGCGAGTGTCAGCTTACTTTACAAACTGCTTATGAATACTGTCACTTGGCTTAGTTGCTATGACTAAGACTGATTACAAGTGACTGAATATGCTAGACAAAATCACTCTAATATAAACATGGCCTATATATTGCATATTGTAAGGCATATGTAACTAGCAGCCGGAAACTAAGCTCTTTACATTAAAACTGTTTAATCGCTAAACCATAAAAGAGCAATGTCTATGAAAACAATTAAAACCGCCATGTCCATCAGCCTTGGGGTGGCTGCATGCTTTGCCCTAGAGGCCTTCGCCCTGCCCTTGCCTAGCGGTTGGTCTTGTGTAGGTACTTGCGGTACTAACACAGCCGCAGACGGCGATGTTAGCTTGGCACCTGGTTTTAGTAGCTACCAGTGGATATCAACCAGCAATGCACCCACCGGTGAAGGTCAATTACCTAGTGGCGATACAGGCCAAGAGACCAACGGCTCAGAGGCTTTTACGCCCCAGTTCACTGTCGCGTCCGGAGATAATTTAAATTTCTACTTTAACTACATCACTTCAGATGGCGAAGAATACACTGAATATGCTTGGGCTGGCCTATTTAATAGTAGCGCAACTTTTGATTCATACCTGTTTACCGCTCGCACTACCCCCAGTGGCAATACGGTGCCAGGTTTCGGCCTACCCGGCTTGGGCTCAGGGGTCAGCTTGTCACCCTCGAGCACTGCAATCAACCCAGGGGCCACTAACTTCTCCCCTCTAGGATTGAGCTCTGGGGACTGCTATTTGGGACCAACCGAGGGCTGTGGTAGTACCGGTTGGATTCAGATGAGCTATTCATTCCAAAGTGCTGGCACCTACTCCTTGGGCTTTGGAGTAACCAATGCACTCGATGAAGCCTTCAATACAGCTTTTGCTTTTGCAGGGGTGTCGATTAACGATGTGCCAATTATCGTTGACCCTCCCACTAATGCAGTACCAACTCCCACCAGCCTATTACTACTTGGCTTGGGCCTAGCCTTACTTGGCTTTCAACGCAGGGGCCAAGGCCGTCTTGATGCTTAGTGCTTAACTAAGCACAATGATCAGCCAAGCGTGAATCACAACACTGCTTCACGCTTTGGCTTGTTCCCTTTAGTAAGCACGACTGAAACCACTAGCCCTAGCCTGCAGGCAGCATGCAACTACACAAACTCCGCAGCAGCCGCTGCTGAAGACCAAGCCCACTGAAAGTTAAAGCCGCCCAGCCAGCCGCTAACATCTACCGCCTCACCGATAAAATACAAACCTTTTTGCTTGTTAGCCTCTAAGGTTTTGGACGATAACTCAGAAGTGCACACACCGCCTAGGGTAACTTCTGCCGTGCGATAACCTTCGGTGCCAGAGGGCTTTACCTGCCAGTTGTGCAAGCTATGGGCGATGCTTTGCAGCCTTTCGTTTTTAATATCAGCCATGGCCTTATTCTGTTCCTCAGGCCAATATCGCTGGGCAAACTCCTGAATCAGTTTTTTTGAAAAAAAGTACTGCAGCACGGTGCTGACATATTGGCCGCTACCCTGTTGTTTTTTCTCTAACAAAAATTCAAAGAGATTTTCATAGGGCAGCAAATTGATCGCTACCGTCTGACCTGGCTGCCAATAATTGGACAGCTGCAAGATAGCCGGCCCGCTTAAACCGCGGTGAGTAAACAGCACAGCTTCTGTAAAACTTGGCTGCTTCTCCGGCCCAGCCTTGTCGCCCAATAGCTGTACATGACACTCGAGTGCCAAACCAGAGAGAGACTCACAAATAGTTTTAATATCACCAGTAAAGGTAAAGGGCACTAAACCTGCTCGCCGAGGCAGAGTCTTTAAACCAAACTGTTCTGCGACTTGGTAGGCAAATGCTGATGAGCCCATGGTAGGAATGGATAAGCCCCCCGTTGCAATGACTAAGGACTGACAGTCAAACTCAGCGCAGGAGCTTTGCAATCTGAAACCTGCTGCAGTCCTTGTCACTGCATTGATATCAACCTGTGTTTTTAATACTGCTCCAGCTTGTTCGCACTCGCTGAGCAACATGTTCAGGATGTCTTTAGCGCTATCATCACAAAACAGCTTTCCTAGATCTCGCTCATGATAGGGAATACCGTACTCTAAAACTTTGCCAATAAAATCCCAATTGCTATAACGCTTTAAGGCAGATTTACAAAAGTGTGGGTTCTCACTAATAAAGTTCTTATCGCTAACTTCCAAGTTGGTAAAGTTGCATCGCCCGCCGCCAGACATTAATATTTTGCGCCCCGGCTTATTGGATTTTTCCAATATCAGCACTGTGCGCCCACGCTGGGCTGCCAATGCTGCGCACATCAAACCTGATGCGCCCGCCCCGATAATTATGACATCTGCTTTTTGCACATTCACCACTAAATAGAATTTAACAATTGGCTTAATCGGCCTTTGTTGCTTTCAGCACTATAACTTTGATCATTATACTCTCAGCCTTATGGAGTGAATAAGTGAGAAACCTATTTTTAAATCCCATCTCGGTTTTATTATTAGCCTTGAGCTCTCAACCAGCGCTCAGTGAGGAGCTGCAAAGTCAGGCTAATGCCCTATTTGGCCCCATTCCCAGCACCATGCCTGGCAGTGAAAATGACAGCGCAGAGAAAATAGCCCTCGGCAAAGAGCTCTATTTCGACCAGCGCCTATCGGTCAACAACAGTCAATCCTGTAACAGCTGTCACGATGTAGCTAATCATGGCACAGGAGTGGACAACAAGGCCCTCTCGCCCGGGGCAATAGAAGGCGCCTTTGGGACACGCAACTCACCCACTGTGTGGAACGCCGGCTTTCAAAGTACTCAGTTTTGGGATGGCCGTGCAGCCGACTTAACTGAGCAAGCCATGGGCCCCATACTAAACCCCGTCGAAATGGCTATGCCTTCTGAGCAAGCCGTGGTGGACAAACTCGCCGACATCACAGAGTACCAAGATGCATTCAACAGCGTATTCAAAGATGATGGCGGCTTGAGCTTCTACAATATCGCTGAGGCCATAGCTGCCTTTGAGCGCACTTTAATCACCAAAGATCGCTTCGATGATTACATGTTGGGTGATAAAGACGCACTAACTGCGCTTGAAAAGAAAGGCCTGCAAACCTTTATCAATACCGGCTGTGCGGCTTGCCACAATGGCCCACTTTTAGGTGGTAACAACCTCCAAAAGATGGGTTTGGTTAATGCCTATGAAAATCAAAGCGATCAAGGTTTGTTTGATTTAGACAACAAGCCGGCTAGCAAAATGCTATTTAAAACGCCTATGCTGCGAGATGTTGCTAGAACCGCCCCTTACTTTCATGACGGCTCGGTTAACAGTTTAGAAGAAGCTATTGAGCAAATGGCTTGGCTACAGCTAGGCAAAGAATTAAGTGAGGAAGAAACTACTGCGATTAGCGCTTTCTTAAAAGCCCTGACGCATACTTTTTAAGCTTCAACTTAAGCTTTAACAAACAACAAAGCCCGCGGCCAAAACAATTTTGACCGCGGGCTTTTTTTAAAGGTATCGCTAAGCTGCTTAAAGCCGGCTAGCTTTATTCAGCTTCTATTAGCTAGCCAGCTCTAGGGTTGCAAGTGCCTTAACATGCATCCCCCACTTATCGTTCTGACCGACCACTTCCACTTCCACGGTGTTGCCATCTACCGACTTCACCTCGCCGCTCATGGTCATCGTGGTTCCTGGAATATTCGGCGCCCCCAAACGCACGCTGAGCTTGCGAAATACAGCGTCATTTCCCACCCAGTCGCGCAAGTAGCTTTCCGTCAGCCCCTGGCTCGTTAAGATATTCATGTAAACATCGGGCATGCCACTGGCCTGGGCAAAGGCTTTATCGTGATGCACTTTCTCAAAGTCTCGGGTGGCCAAAGCGGCGCAAGTCACCAGCGAGCTGGTTACGGGAATGGGGCGCTCTGGCAGAGTCTGGCCCACGCTGATATCACTGCTTTTCAAATTCTGTGTCATGGTCGTGGTCTCCACTCAGGCTTGGTCTTTTTTCGCGGGGCGAAACTTGAGGACCTTAAAGGTCTGACGCCCTACAGGCTCGCCATTTTGGTCGCTGAACTCGGTGACTGTTTCATAGAAATAGCCCTCGCCCAAACCGGTAGTTTTTCGCTCAGATATATTGTCGATCACAGTGCGCTGAGAGATGACATCATCTAGGCGCAGCTCACGAAAATACTCCTGAGTCGTGTCTGTTGCCACTATGCCGTTATAGCCGTGGGCATCGAGCAGGTCGATCAGCTCCACTTGGGGATCTTTAGGCCTGCCAGTGCTAGCTACTGCGTAACCAGTTTGGTTCCAAACAAAAAGCATGGTGGCCGGTGCTACTAGCTCTGCACGCTTGCCAGCGCTTGCTGCGGCTTCATCAAGATGATTGGGGTTAGTATTACCCATCACTTCACACCAATGGCGAATCATCGGCTTGTTGACTGGGTCTGGCGCGGTGGAAGAACCACATTCACGGCCGACATAAGCATAAATTTGTGCTTCTAAGGCGGCAATATCCTCGGTAGTCATGCTGCATCTCCAGGGTTGGTTATTTAGGCCATTGCTGACATTGGCTTCAACATAATTGAATTCGTATTCAATTTCAATTATGTTTCACACTCACCCCATCACCTTGCGGGTGGGTATGACATAGAACACCAAACAACGAGGCTGACCATGGCAAAATCGTTCCGCATGAAACCCCCGATGGGGGAAGACAATGGCTGGTGGTGGCAAGAGGCCGCTGAGGGCCGCTTGGCTATTCAACGCTGCACCCAGTGCCAGACACTACGCCACCCACCGCGCCCAGCGTGCGGAAAATGTCACTCCTTAGAGTGGGATCATCTCAGCGCTTCTGGCCGCGGTACTCTTTGCAGTTTTACCATTATGCACCACCCGCAGTTTCCGGGCTTTGACTACCCACTGATCATTATTCTGGTGGACCTTGAGGAAGGCACACGCTTCACCTCCCAGCTGATTAACTGCGCCCCAGAGGACGTTGAATTTGGCATGGCCGTAGAGATGGTCATGCACGAGGATCCAGACGGTTTCCGTCTACCCATGTTCCAGCCAGCCACAGGAGCCGCCTCATGAGTCACTTTTTGAAAGACAAGACAGCCATTGCCGGAATTGGCCTAACCGAGTTCTCCAAAAAGTCCGGCGTGTCCGAACTCTCCCTGGCCGCGCAGGCAACCTTAGCCGCCTGTGAGGATGCCGGTCTGTCACCCTCAGAAATCGATGGCTTTGTCAGCTATACCTTGGACTCCACAGACGAGATCGAGCTGGCCCGCACAGTAGGCGCCAATGATCTTAAGTTGTTCACTAAGGTCAACTATGGTGGTGGTGCTGCCGTCGGTACTATCCTGCACGCAGTGATGGCTGTTGCCACTGGCGTGGCCGACAATGTGATTTGCTACCGGGCAATGAACGGTCGCTCCGGGCAGCGCATGGGCCAGGGTATTTCTGGTCAAATCGTGAGCTCCGACTTAATTCACTGGTCTTGGTACATGCCCTACGGCATGCTCACCCCCGGCTCGTGGATTGCCATGATTGCTAACAAATACATGCATCACTACGGCGTCACCAGCGAAGATTTAGGCCGCGTTGCGATATCACAGCGCAACTATGCCCAAAACAACCCGCGCGCCTTTGGCTACGGCAAGCCACTGACCATGGAAGAATACATGGCCTCTAAAATGGTTGCCGAACCGCTGCGACTCTATGACTTCTGCCAGGAAACTGACGGCGGTTGCGCCATTCTTATCACTAGTGCCGAACGCGCTCGCGATCTAAAGCAAAAGCCCGCAGTGATTCGCGGCGTGGTACAGGCCTCTACCCAGGGTCAGGAGCAGATGACCAGCTTCTACCGCGAAGAACTGGACTCACTGCCAGAAATGGAGATGGCGGCTCGCTTAGTCTATGAGCAAAGTGGTTTGGGGCCAGACGACATCAACGCGGCCTGCCTCTATGATGCCTTCACTTCAGAAATCATCATGCAGCTTGAAAGCTTTGGCTTCTGCGGCCGCGGCGAAGGCAAAGATATGGTCCGCGAGGGCGCCCTAGATATCGACGGCCGCCTGCCCAACAATACTCACGGCGGACTTCTCTCGGAAGCCTATATCCACGGCATGAATAATATCGCTGAGGGTGCCCGTCTAGTTCGCGGTAGCTCGACCAACCAGCCCAAAAATGTAGAGCATGTCCTAGTGAGCAGCGGTGTTGGCGTACCTACTGGCGCGTTGATTCTCGGCCAAGACTAGCTAGCAGCTCACAAGGCAAGCGAGCTTTCTTCATGGCTGTGCCGCTGGAGTGCCGGCAAACTGCTTGGGCAATGCTCTGCCCAAGCAGAGAAGAACGCTAGCTTGCTTATCTTGGCGAAGGCGAGAGCTCCCTTCACAGGAACCCTATCCAGCAGCCATTATGCCCCCATAGCCGCTACACAAAGCGATAAAAACCTCAGTGCAAGTTACAAGGGGATTAAGAATGTTTAAGGTCTATGCCACCACCCCAGAAACCATGGGCCCCGAAGCCATTGGCGAGCACGCCAAGCGCGCTGAGGCGATGGGCTTTGATGGCCTACAGGTACCAGATGCCGTACACGATGGCCTAGTGCTGGCCACCCTTGCCCTGCAGGCAACTGAGCGGCTAATTGTTGGCACCTCGGTGCTAGTAGCCTTTCCGCGCAGCCCAATGACCGTAGCGGTCGCAGCTTGGGACTTGCAGCGTCTTTCCAAAGGGCGCTTCGAACTCGGCTTAGGCACCCAGATTCGCCAGAATATTGAGCAGCGCTACTCTGCAAAATGGCTGGCACCCGTAGCTCAAATGCGTGAGTACCTGGAGGCCCTGAAAGCCATCTTTCACAGCTTCGAAAGTGGAGAGCGCCTAGACTACCGCGGTGAACACTACAGCTTCACCCGCTTACAACCTTTCTTCAATCCCGGTCCGCTAGAGTATCCAGCGCCACCACTCTACTGCGGTGCGGTAGGCCCTCTGATGACACGCATGGTCGGCAGCACAGCGAGCGGCATGATCACCCACCCCACCAACACCCCCCCGCGCTATATCCGTGAAGTTTGCCTGCCGCGCCTGCAGGCAGGTTTTGACCAAGCGGGTCGCAAGACTGAAGACTTCCAGCTCATACTCGGCTCACTGCTTGCCACCGGTCGCGACGATGCGACAGTGGCCCGGGAATGGGAAAAGCAGCGCCAAAGGCTGGCATTTCTTTACTCGACCCCGGCCTATTGGCCGAGCTTAGAGTTATTTGGCTGGCAAGATCGCGGCGAACACTTGCTGTCGCTAACACGCGAGGGGCGCTGGCAAGATCTTGCCGCAGTGGTAGACGATAAAATGCTAGAGGCCTTTGTGCCCCGTGGGCGCTATGAGCAAATAGCTAAGCTATTGCAGACTCGCTACGCCGGACTAGCCAGTGCACTGACCTTCCCGATCCCCGACGATCCTGCCGACGACGAAGCTGCAGCCAAAGCAATAGCCGAACTCAAAGGCAGTGCTAGCTCCCTTTAAGGTCAGTTATATTAGCTACAGAGACAGCGATCGAGCTGCAAAGCGCCTAAGCGACGCAGCCCTTAGCTTTATCGAGAACTGCAACACTCCGGTGCCCCACAGAAAGGGGCACCGAAACACAACAAAGCGCCTTTAACGTTCGGCCTTGAAGCCCGCTGCTTGAGCATCCCAAGTCTTCGCCGTGAGGCCTTTGTCTCTGAGTTTGAATTTCTGCACCTTGTTGGTGGGCGTATAAGGCAGCTCATCAACAAACTCAATAAAGCGCGGCACAAAGAAATACGGCGCGTTGTCATTGATGTACTGGGCAAGCTCCTGCTCACTCAGCTGCACACCTGGACGTAGGATCACATCGAGCTTTAACTCTGTTTCCGACTCTAGGATATCGCTGGGAACACCAAAAGCTGCGCAGTCGGCAATCCCCGGGTGCTTTTTAGCGACTAGCTCCACCTCAAATGTGGAGATATTGCGCCCCTTAAGACGGACTGCATCCTTCTTCCGATCGGCGAAGTAATAATAGCCATCCTCTTTCTTGCGCAGCATATCACCGGTTTTATACCACTCACCCTCAAAAGCCTTTGCCGTTGCTTCCGGGTCATCAAAGTAACCGCTGAAAATCACATAGGGCTTCAAAGGCTTAACCCAGAGCTCTCCGGCCTCACCGTCTGGCACATCATTGCCATCGTCATCGACTAAACGTGCTTCCAGTGCTGGTGAGGGCAAACCGCAACTACCTGGCGGGGGCGCCGCTTGCCCCGGCATCGTTACCACCAGCTGCATCGCCTCACTCTGACCTAAGCCCTGAGGCATGAGTTCAAGGTTAAAACGCTTACTGAATGGCTCGGCAATATCCGGCGGCATCGGCACTGCCATCAGCTTGCGCAGGCTGTGCTTAGCGTCATCAGGCTTTTCCGGAGTATTCCAAAGGAAGATGTGCATAGCGCCGACAGTAAAGCTCTGTGTCGCCCCATAGTAATCTACGCGCTCCCAGAAGTTGCTCACCGAGAAAGCGGGGTCTACCGCGAGCGGCACTCCAACGATCAGTGATCGCAGAATAGAGGTTACCCAAGCTGCCGAATTATACATCGGCAGAACAGAGTAAATTACATCGCCGTCTTGCGTGCCAAATTGTGCGTCACCTGATTCCACTGCATTGAACCAAACGTTATGGCTCTGCATCACACCTTTGGAGCGACCAGTGGTGCCAGAGGTCCACAGCACAGCACTGGTGTCACCGTAAGTCATGCCAGTCATATCAGGTTCAGCAGCACCTTCCCGATACAAGCTGTCGAAAGGAGTCGACTCGGGCAAGGCGCTATTATCTCCCAGGACGACTAAGTGTTTGAGTTCCAAATCATCACGCACCTGAGCCACTCGCGCTGCATGCTCAGCATCAGTGACCAGAATATGCGGGCGACTTCGGTTAATGGTCTCAGATAGCCAGCTGCCCTTATAGTCCCCGTTAATCGGGACCCACATAGCGCCTAGCTTATTGGCAGCTAGGGCAAGAAACACAACCTCTGGGGCGCTACCCATATAGAAAGCTATGCGCGACTCCTGCTCTAGACCCAGCTCAGCAAAACCTGCGGCCAGTTCGTTGACTCGCTGATTAGCTTCGGCAAAGGTATAGCGCGTTTCGCCAAACATAATAAAAATTGCATCTGGCTGCTGTTCAGCCTGCATGCTTAAAGCTCGGCCTAAATGTCGATCTTCAAGGTTTTTAAAGCTCAGTACGTTCACGTGGTGATGCTCCTTATTCTATCTATCTGCCTATCTGCATAATCCAGCAGAGATGCCAGCTACTTTAAACCGTCATACCTGCACTTGGGTTTTTCGCCAAGTACTCGCCCATTGCAGCCAACTGTTGTCCCGCACCGCCTAGATCAAACTCCAGCTGTTTTGACCAAAGGAAGAAGCGGTGGATTGGATAGTCCAGATCAGCGCCGATACCACCGTGTAGATGCTGAGCAGTATGACTAATACGATGCGACATCTCACAGGCCCACCAGCGACTTGCTCCAGCCTGAAGTGTAGCATCGAGGCCTTCACTGATTCGCCACATCGCGCCGTCTAGTACAGCGCGCAGTGCTTCGATATCGATATAGCCATTTGCAGCGCGATGAGAAACCGCCTGGAAGGCTGCTATGGGCTTATTAAACTGCTTGCGCTCTGTTGTGTAAGTAGCTGTGCGCTGCAAGGCCTCTTCGGCCACACCGAGCTGCACTGCCGCAGTCGCCACCTGAAGCCGTTGCTTGAGCTGGGCAACCAGCTCGGTGCCACCAAGTCGAATAACCGGCACATCTTTGAGCGCTAGCGTAGCTGCAGGGCGGCTATTAGTGCCGCGCTCTGCTGTCAAAGTCACCCCTGAGGCAGCAGGATCAAAAGCAACCAGCTCATCACCGGCTGCACTAACAATCAGTGCGGCGCCACTGGCATAGGGCACCTGCGCTAGGGTGCCAGTGATCTGATCGCCTGAAAGCTGGGGGCCATCAGCTAAATTAAGTGCTAAATATGCATCACCGGCGACCACCGCTGCGAGTGACTCATGCTGTCCCGCCGCATCTAGCGCCCAAGCGGCAAGCAGAGTTTCTCGCAAGGGAATCGGCGCCAACACCGCGCCCATTTCACGCAAGACCAAACACTCAGCAATGAAGTCCATCTCTGAACCACCCGCTGCCTCTGAGAGTCCCAGGCCGATAAGGCCGGACTCGCCGAGGATTTTCCACAGCGCAGTATCGGGATTCGCCGGCCCCGCCGCGTGATAGCTGTCGGTTACCTGGTCGCGAAAAATCTGGCGCGCCAAGTCGGCGATGGTGCTTTGATCACTGGACAGTGAAAAATTCATGCTAAGTCTCCCTTGCAGGCTTGGTCACTGTGCTCAGGAGAGGACGAGTGACGCTTGATGGTCAGTATGCGGGATGCGTAACGCAATTGCTCTTTTGGTGGATTACAGGCAAACAAACTCCGATATTGGAGCACGGCCAGCCATTCTGCGAGCTCTTCTTCGGAAAGTTGCAGGGCAAGCAGTGGCGAATCTCGTTCGATATAGTATTCGCGCAGTAAATCTTGGCCGATACCACTGAGGCCGTAAACAATCAGTCGAGCCTCATCGGCGCTCAGTTCACTGTCTGGAAACACAAAAGGAAAGACATCAACCAGCAGCTCTAAACGCTTGTAGTAAGAGGCGTTCCAACGCTTCCGAAAGTCTGGGTCATCGGCACAAAACTGGTGGATACAGCGCATGATACCCGGGTGCTCGGCGTGGTTGCGCACAGCAAAACGGTAGTGAGAGCGCAGGCGGTTGAACCAATCCCCCTTGCTCACATCCCGCTCAATCACCTCAGTTGCTTCGGCCTTAGCTATATGTTCTTCAAGTATTTCCTCGACAAGGCTACGCAGATCACTGTAATAATGATGAAAGAGTCCAGCTGCAACACCTGCTTCAGCGGTAACATCCTTAATACGAAGCTGGTGATAACCCGCACGATCGAGCACCGCGATGGCGGCATTCTTTAAACGCTCCCGTGCTAGCTCGCCCTTGGCGCGCCGTCCGACTCTTTGCGTGCTGACTGTGGACATCACAACCTCCCTAGATTGGGAGCAATTATTATTGAATTTGGATTCAAGATCAATAATAATCCCCTAACACTGTGCAGGCAGGAAATTAAGCTGTGTATATTGAGCATACTGAAGAACAGAAAGCACTGCGTCAGGAACTGCGAAGCTACTTCCGCTCCCTGATGACCCCCGAGCTGATCGAGGCGACCCGCAGCAACGAAGGGGGCGATGCCTATAAATCGGTGATCCGACAAATTGGTCAGGACGGTTGGCTAGCCCTCGGCTGGCCAAAAGAGTACGGCGGCCAAGGCCGCGGCCCCATGGATCAAATGATCTTCTTCGAAGAAGCTCAGTTCGCCAACGCACCACTGCCCTTTGTGACCATTAATACCGTCGCTCCGGCGATCATGGCCCACGGTTCTGAAGAGCACAAAAAGTTCTTCCTGCCAAAAATTGCTGCCGGCGACTTACATTTTGCTATCGGCTACTCCGAGCCCGGAGCTGGTACCGATCTGGCGTCACTCAAAACCACCGCGCAGCTCGAAGGGGACACCTGGAAGATCAATGGCACCAAGGTTTTTACCTCTAGTGCCGAAGCGGCAGATTACGTCTGGCTCGCTGCTCGCACCGATCTCGAAGCATCGAGACCTCACGCGGGTATTTCCATCTTTATGGTGGCTACCGACCAGCCCGGCTTTAGCTATTCACCGATTCATACCGTGGGCGATGTGCGGACCAACGTCAGTTACTACACCGACGTCACCTGCCCAAACGATATGATTTGTGGCTCACTGAACCAGGGCTGGAGGCTGATCACCTCACAGCTCAACCACGAGCGAGTCGGCCTAGCTGCTATTGGCATTTATGCTTATGACATCTACCAGCAGGTTCTCCAGTGGGCCAGCGATACAGATGCTAGTGGAGAGAGAGCAATAGACAAACCCTGGGTGCAGCGCGCCCTCGCGGAAGCTTACGCGCGACTAGAAGCCATGCGCCTGATGACTTGGCGTATGGTGTGGAGCATGGAGCATGGCGAGCCTGAAGTGGCCTACGCCTCCGCCATGAAAGCCTTTAGCACCGAGGGCTTGATCGAAGTCTACCGACTGCTGATGGACGCCGTGGGGCCAGCTAGCACCCTGCACCGCGATAGCCCCGGGGCTGCCATTCGCGGCGAGCTTGAGGCTGAGTACCGCCAGTGTCAGATCAACACCTTTGGCGGCGGCGTGGTCGAAGTAATGCGGGATCTTGTCGCTGCCTTTGGCCTGAACATGCGAGCTTACAGCCGTTAAACTAGCCGTAATATTGCACTAGAAAGCCATGCCATCTGCTGTGATAAAACACATTGCAGCAGATGGCCCAGCGAAAAATATAAACCGCTGCCCAACCTCAATTAGCCCTGTATCTCATTAGCCAACAGCGTCTTAATCAGGCGCTTTATCAGGCATTAGCAAATCCCCAAGACCTGCCCGGCAGGGCAAGCACAAGCCAATACCTAGCCCCACCGCTAAACCCTTACTTGCACAGTTCCTGTGCCGGATTTTTGTCATTGATAACAATTAAAAAAATGCATGATAAAAAATGCAGAAAGTGCTAAATGCAGCTCAAAAAACCCTGTGTAAGCATCCGGTTTATCAACTTTGCTATATCAGATAGGCCCCTAGCTAGAGCCCCGGGAAGCGAGCACTTGCGTATTCACTGTGACAGGCCACGCAGCCTGCTGTCATTTCAGCAAAGTGCTGCACTTGTCGAGCCGAGTCCTTGTCGCGGCCAGCTTCGGCAAGTTCCTCGCTGAGTTTATGCAGCGCTTCGTCTTGTTCGAGAAAACCTTGCGGCACCGCTGCAAGCAGTGCCTGCTCGTCTTCTTCTGTCATCTCTTGAGCCATGATGAAACTATCATGAATCGCCTGTGCTTGCTGGGCCACGATTTGGTGATCTCCCCGCACTATGGCAGCCTGAATCTTCTGGCTAGCAGCAAGAATGCTTATCATCTCCTGAATCAACAGCCCCCGAAGTTTTGCTGGCAATTGCTCACCAACATTAACAACCCTAGGCTGATCAGCACTTGAGCTGGCAATAAGGCCTAAGCCAAAAAGAACAAATACCAAGGTGATAGCTGTCACTCTCATCTTATTTTACCTTTTCTTAACATGGCAACCCTGAAGGTAGTTGGACTAAAGGTAAGTGTCAAAGCCGCCAGCACGCCACCCCGAACAAGCCAAGGTTTTAACGCAGTTGCCCTAGGCTATCGATCTAGAGCAGCTACTTTGCTATGCAATGCCCTCGCGCTGGCGCTAGAATGCGCAGCAGTATCTGCCACCCTAGGGAACTGTGCATGTCGCGTAAAACCATCGAACTTCCGGAAACATTTTTGTTCTCCATCCACTATGACGTGCTTTACAGCGACATCAATGCAGCTAACCACCTAGGCGCTGACCGTATCCTCCCTATCACCATGGAGACGCAGCTGCGCTTTATCCGCAAGTCCGGCCACAGCCAAGCGACTGTTTTTGAAGATGCCGAATTGATTATGGCTCACGCTGAGATAGCCTACCTTGCAGAAGTCAGCTACGGCGAAAAACTGCTTGTTGAGTTAGGGGTTTGCGATATCAAAGACAAGAGCTTTAAATTTGTCTATCGCATCAGCAAAGCCCCCTCCGGACAAGAAGTCGCTCGAGTTGCCACTACCCTGCTGTTTTTCGATTACCAGCAGCGCTGCGTGGTACCGGTGCCAGACAACTTCCGCACACAAGTCGAAAGCTACTGAGGTCACAGAATGGGCTGGATGACATTTACTCTGTCGCTGGGCGGCATCGGCCTGATGCTGCTCGGCATGTCCATGATGACCGACGGGCTAAAAGCCGCCGCTGGATCATCTTTACAGGGTTTCCTCGAACGCTCGACTAAAACCCGCCTAAGGGCAGCCTTGGCAGGTTTTGGTATTACTGCCCTAGTGCAGTCTTCCGGTGCAGTCATTGTCACTACTCTGGGCTTTACCAATGCTGGCATGCTGCGCCTCAAGCAAGCTGCCTGGGTAGTTTTTGGCAGTAACTTAGGCACCACTATCACCGCCTGGATTGTTGCCTTGATCGGCTTAAAGATAAACGTAGGGGCATTCGCTCTCCCTCTGATTGGGGCCGGAATGCTATTAAAGCTATTTGGCAATAATCGGCGTATAGCACACATCGGTTTCTCAATTGCTGGCTTTGGTTTGCTGTTTTTAAGCTTGGGCATGTTGCGCGATGCCTTTATCGATGTCGCTGACTGGATTCCTATTGAGCGCCTCGGAACCTCTGGGCCCATCGGCATCCTTCTTGGCGTGTTATTTGGCGCACTGTTAACAGCGCTAATCCAATCCTCTTCTGCGGCGCTCGCTATCATCCTCACCGCCTCTGTCACCGGGGTGCTGACACCTTTACTGGGCGCCTCGTTAGTGATTGGTGCGAATATTGGCACGACCTCTACCAGCCTATTAGCCAGTATCGGCGCTACCCCCAACGCCCGTCGCCTGGCTTTAGTGCACGTAACAGAAAAACTGTTCACTGGCTGTATCGCCCTGCTCTTACTCGGCCCCCTGTGGTGGTTGTTCGAGCACTTTACTGCAGGCTCTGACAGGCGCATGAACATCAGCACCGGGCTGGCTCTGTTTCACACATTATTTAACCTATTTGGACTGCTACTCATGTCCCTGTTCGCAGACCAGTTACTGCGCCGCGTTGAGCAGTGGATTAAGCAACCCGAGCTCAACTCCGATCGACTACGTTACCTCGATGACACGGTAATCTCAGTCCCCGAAATGGGTATGAATGCCATGCACTTAGAGATCAAGCGTGTATTCAAACAGCTGTTGTTTCGCGGGCGCGAGATTATTGATCGCGAGTCGCAGCCTGAAGAATCCATTCATACTGGTGTGCTGCTTGCTGCCATTGGCGATTACGGTAACCGTATTGGAGCACAAAACCTCACCGAAGGACTGTCGGAGGTTTTTCTGAACCTGAACTGGGCTCGAGAAGAGTCCCTGCAATTGCGGGATCTGATAATAGAACTTGCGGAGTTCACTCAATCAGATATTAACGCCGCACTTGACTCGCAGTTGCCGGAAGCACTCCTAGTCATTATGCGCAGTGGTGAGCTCAAGCAATTAACGCTACAGCAGCGCTCGGAGCAACTGCAGCTAATTAAAAACCTGCGGCACAAACGTCGGACAGAACTGCTAGAACTGATCACCACTGGTTATATGATCGCACCTGACGCTTCACGGCTATTGCGAATCATCGCGCTATTTGAGGAAAGTTCTAAGCACATTTTGCGGATTGCCGAAGTTATCTACCCTGAACCTCTTGCAGAGGATCAGAGTCAGCGGGACAGCAGCAAGCAGCCCGCTGAAGCACTGCCTTAGCTTCGCCGCCTAAACAGCTTTAGACTCATCACCCTTGATACTGGCCACTCGCACCGGTACGGCACTCATACGAGGAATACCGGTGTAAGGGTCATACTCCCGATCGACGCTGATCAAACGGTTGATAGCGGAGCCTTTTTCACGAATATCTTCATCCCGCTCAGGGTCACCACCAAAGCAGTGGCTCATCGAAATAACTCCGGGACGAATACCCTCTTCTAGCTCAACGATGCCTTTGATGTCCGCGTGCGGTGATTCAATACGGATCAGCTCTCCGCTGACAAAACCCAAGTTAGCGGCATCGCTGGGATTCATGAAGGCCGGGTTATATTTGTACTTGCGCAGTTGCTTGGGATTATTGCGACCTGTTGAATTAAAGACATCTGGCGTACGCCGACTGATCAGCCGGAAGGGATAACCATCAAAGCGCAAATGATCCGGCTGCTCAGCGAGCACCTCCTCCAGTTCAGCCATCATGGTTGGGTCGGCTAGTTGCAGGCGCGCGCTCCAACCGGGCTCTTTATCAGCGACATAGACCGCCTCATCATCAAAAATATGGCCACCTGGATACTGCTTTACCCTATCCAGCGGCACCCTCGCTTGCTCGGTTAAACGCTCATATAATTCATCTGTTGTGGGCTTGTTTTTCATATCCAAACTGACCTTGGGCGGTGCTTGGCCAGTGACTGCCCAGCTGTAGGCGACTTCGAACTCTATTGGCAAGTTCATGCGCTGAGCCAAGCCGTAGAAAAACTCCCACTCTTCGATCAGATCAGAGTCTTCTGGCACCTCCACGGTGGCCGCAGCATACTGCCCATAAGGCACACTAAAACCAAAGCCGGTGCCAAAGTAGGACAGCATTTCATTGGGCAGGGTGATCGCCGGCGACTCCAGTGAATGCTTACAGGCCATCGTGTAATCTGCCAGGTGACAGCTGTTATTTGCCATCTGAATATCCAGACAGACAAATAAATCAAGTTTCTTCAGCGCTGCCAGGGTTTTTTCCTGGTCTGGCCAAGCCAGCAGCGGGTTACCACTGATACAGATCAGCGCTTTAATCTGCCCCTCACCCTCAAGCAAGATTTCGTCGGCCAGTGCCGAGGTAGGCAAACCAACCGCGGTATCAGTAAGACCTCGAACACGCAGCTTTTCACTTAAGCCCCAGCCTTTGTGGGGCGGGCTAGCCTGTGCTTTGGGATTAAATTTTGGCCCCATCACACCGGGGTTTGGCACTCGTTCACCGGCCTTCAGCCAGCGCCCGCAAAGGGTCATTAAACACATCAACAAGTATTCGGTGAGATTGCCGCGACCGGCCATATTCGAGCCGGTGCCGGCCGTGCAGCCACCGCGCTTTGCCCCAGCAAATAGATGCGCCGCCTGAATCAAATCTGCCGCCGCTATACCGGCGCGTTCGGCCACATACTCAGGGCTGTATCCAGCCACCTGAGCTCGCAACTGTTCAAAGCCTTCGGCATTTTCAGCCACAAAGTCTTGGTCATAGAGTTGCTCTTCAATAATCACACGGATGATACCGGCCAGTACTGTCGGGTCCTCACCCGGCCGAGGCTGCAGGTGCACCGCCGCCCACTTGGCGCACTCGCTTCGACGCGGGTCGATAACCACTAATTGCATCCCGTTTTTTTCTACAGCATCTTTCAAGCGCTTGGCCGGATTCTGGTTCGGCACACCGCCGGACTTAGCAACCAGCGGATTAACACCGACCAACATCCAGGTATCGGCATCGTCAAATACCTGTGCGCCAGCCTGCCAGCTACCATGTAAAGCAGGTGCAATCGCCTTGCCTGGCTGGTCGATGGAAGCAGCGGTGAAACGCATTGGGGTGCCCAGCGCATCCATCCATGCATGCTGAACTGGCTGTGTTGCCGGATAAGTGAAAATAAATGTGCCGGCGTAGGTCGCCACAGCGCGTGGGCCGTGTTCAGCAATAATTGCCTGCAGACGCTCAGCAATCTCATCGAGCGCCTGTTCAGAGCCTATTTCGACAAACTCGCCATTAGGCAAGCGCTTCATGCTCTTATACAGACGATCGGGATGATGCAGCGTATTGACCATTTCACGGCCTTTGATACAGCTGTAGCCGTGAAAAACGGGATTATCTTTGTCGCCGATGATGTTAACTGGGCGATTGTTATCAAGCTCAACCACTAGCGGACACATAGCCGCGCAAGAGCGACAGATGGCATTAACCTTAGTCATAAGTGATGCCTTTGCTTTATATAATTATGATTATCACACTCACAAAATCACTGGGCTCTGTCAATCGCTCAGGATAATTATAGAAGCCAGTATAGAATACCGCATTGCACCTCCCATCCGACTACAGCGCCAGTTAAGCGCTGACTGTGGCAATAGCTGATTGCCACAGTCGGCTAAGTGTTCTCAGCACTGCTTCAGTCGCTGGCCTTCTTAGACGAAGTCAGCAGCCAAGCGAGTGCCGGCAAGAACAACAGCGCTCCGATCATGTTCCAGAAGAACATGAAGGTCAGCATAATGCCCATATCAGCCTGGAACTTAATCGGTGAGAATATCCAAGTGCCTACGCCCACTGCGAGCGTCAGGCCAGTGAAAGCCACCGCCGTACCACTGGATTTCAGCGCGTGGAAATAGGCTTCTTGCAGCCCTTCTCCCTTAGCTAAATGGCTCTGTAAGGCGGAGTAGATATAGATCCCATAGTCCACACCAATACCCACACCAAGGGCGATTACCGGCAAAGTGGCCACTTTCACGCCGATGCCCAGTGCCGCCATCAGGGCCTGCCCCAGCACCGAGGTCAGCACCAGTGGGATAATAATACAGGCGGTAATACGCAATGAGCGGAAGTTAATCAAGCACAGAGCGATCACCACGCCATACACCCACCACAGCATTTTGTTCTGGGCATTGCGAATAACGATGTTGGTCGCAGCTTCCACGCCAGCATTGCCCGCCGCCAGATCAAATTGCAGGCTGTCACTATTGTGCTGCTCGGCAAACTCGGTAACTGCTTGGACCACGCCATCTAAGGTATCTGCCTTGTGGTCATCTAAAAATAGAATAACCGGAGCCATGGAGCAGTCAGTGTTACGCAGTGTGCTCGGCGCGCTACTTAAGGAGTTGTTGAGGATATAGCGGTTGCGGCTTGTTTCGTGCCACTTGGGGCTGCCCTCGTTCATACCTTGAATAGCTAGCTTGGACACATCCACCAGCGACATTGCCGACTGTACACCGGGCACGGTTTCCATCACGCCTTGGAAGTAATTCACCGCGGAGATAAATTCGTAGCTACCACACTGCTGCACATCCGTGCTGGCCATAACGACAAAGACATCGGTACTGGTGCTGTAATTATTGGTCAAGAAGGCGTTGTCCTGATTGTAGCGTGAGTCTGGACGCAGTTCTGGCGCCCCGGGGTCGAGGTCACCTATTTTTTGGAACTTCCCGAAGTAAATGCCGACCGCAAATAGCACCGTGCAGACAGCGAGCACACTCAGTGCAGGGCCACGCTGGGCAACACCAGAGAGTATGCGCCAATGACGGAAGTTGCTATTTTCTTTTTCTACTCGGTAGCTCACGCAGCGACTGGAAATACCAGTGAAGGTCAGTACTAAGGGCAGCAGCAGTAAATTGGTCAGTACCAGCACAGCAATACCGGTAGCTGCCACTAGCGCCAGCTCCTGAATAACCGGAATATCGATAACACGCAGAGTAAAGAAGCCCACACCGTCACTTAACAGGGCCACAAAGCCTGGCTTGGACAAGCGAATAAAGGTCAGCTTTGCCGCTTCAATGCGCGGCATCTCAAGATAAATCAACGTGCCAAAGCGGTTAATAATTTGGACCGAATGACTCACCCCCACAGCAAAAACCAGGAAAGGAACCAACATGGAGTAAGGGTCCAGCCCCAGCCCCATTAACTTCAGCAAGCCCATCTGCCACACTACGGCAACTGTCGAGCACAATAGTGCCGCCCCAGTCAGCCAGACGCAGCGTGAATACAAAAACAGCATCACGGCTGTAATACCAAAGGCCACTAAGAAAAATAGGCCTACTAGGGTTGCCCCATCAATCAGATCACCAATTAGCTTGGCAAAGCCAGTAATACGGATGCTGACCTTTTCCGACTGGTACTTGTTACGCACCATCGTTTCAAGGTCCTGAGAAAATTTTGCGTAATCTAGGCGCTCACCGGTGTTGGGGTCGATCTCGACCAAAGGTGCAACAATAATCGTGGATTTAAAATCATTGGCCACGATGCGGCCAATCTGGCCCGACTTGAGCACGTTCTCACGCAACTTAACCAGAGTGCGCTCGCTGCCATCGTAGTCGTCGGGAATGACCGCACCACCCACAAAACCCTCTTCGGTGACTTCCATCCAGCGAGTATTGGGGGTCCACAGCGACTGCATAGCGGATCGGTCAACCCCGTTGACGTAGAACACTTCATCAGTGATCTCTTGCAGCAGCTGCTGATATTCCTTGGTAAAAATATCGCCCTGACGACTCTCGACGATGATGCGCACTGAGTTTCCTAAACCCTTTAGCTCATCTTGTCGTTCGAGGAAGTTCAGGATGTAGGGGTGTAAGGTGGGCAGCATTTTTTCGAAGCTAGCATCTGGCTTGAGCTGGCTGGCCTGCCAGCCAAAGAACAATGTAGCTATAGCAAATAACGCGATCAAAGGCACTCGTGCACGCATCATGAGAGTGCCCAGAAGAGGCCGCAGGCGACCATCCTCTGCGCTGAGGGTAGTACTTTCGTGCTTAGTCACAGAGAATTTGCCTCACTCAATGCCATCAGACCAGACATACCTACCAGCCACACGTCGCCATTGGCCGCTTGCACAGCTGAGGACAAACTGGCGCGCGAGGGGTGCCGCCAAGCTTGCTGTGTACCATTCTCGCTAATGGCTAGTGCTAGACCGCCAGCGCCAACCATCAAAGCCTGGCCATCAGCAAGCCGCACACCGCCGTATAGACTGGTCCCATTATTATTCGTAAATTCAGCCCAGTCTGCGCTTGCTGTAGAAGCCTTAAATATGTGGCCACGCAGCCCATAGGCGTAGACCCTTTCGCCGGACACAATGAGCCCAAACAAGGAGCCATCGTAGAGATCTTCTACCCGCCGCCAAGTGCTACCAGCATCTTCAGAGTGATACAGTAGGCCGGCTTCACCACTCAGATATAGGCCTCCGGCGCTATCCTGAGCTATTGCGTAGTAGTGGTAGCGATAAGGGTTGGCTATACCGTCAATGGCTATCCGCCAATCATCGCCACCGTTATCAGTGCGATACAACATGCCATAAGCACCTATCGCAAAGCCCGACTTGGCATCGGTGAAAAGCACATCCAGAAAAGGGTCAGCTGGCCCAGTATCAATCGCATCAGCGGCATCCTCGGCAGCGAACTGCGCCTCATCAAGCGCCTCTTCCAGAGCACCCAATTGCTCCGCATCCTCGCTTGCAGCGAGCTCTGCCTCCAAGCTTGCAGCCCTGGCTTGCGCCCAGGCCAAATACTGACGATTGGCCTCGCGGCCATCAAATTGCAGCTCCCAAGTGTCGCCACCATCGGCGCTGTGCAAAATAGCTCCGGCATGCCCCACAGCCCAGCCCGAATCGGGCTCAGGGAAGTGGACTGCGGTTAGTGTTGTACTGACCGGCACCTCGGCCTGGCGCCAGCTGCGACCGTGATCATCACTGAGGATAATCACCCCCCGCTCACCCACCGCTACCAAGCGTTCTCCCGCGCGAGCGATGTCCAGCAGCTGCATCTGCTCTGGCTCATCCACTCTGAGGGCGGGAAGAAACACAAAATCTTCAGCAGTGCTGCCGGGCTGGGCAAAAGTCAGCAGCGCCAGCAGCACTACTGCGAGGAATGGTCGGCAGGCAGCATTACTGCGCGCCATCATGACGCTCGACCTAGCGGCGACCGGCACGGCGCAATGCCGCTGGCGTGAAATCTTTGAAATCGCCGACATAATCAAAGTCATACTGGTAACCGCGCTCTTCATTATCCAAGCCAATCACTACATAGCGACCGGAGATTAAGTCGTGCAGAGACTCCGCAGAAATCCAAGGTACTGACACTTGATAGTGCTGCACCATGTGGCCCTCTTTCATCTTCCACAACTCGCCGCGACCATCGTAGTGATCAACCACGGCGATCTGCCAGCTATCTTCGTCCACATAGAAGGTTCGACGCGCATAGATGTGACGAGCACCCTCTTTTAGCGTGGCTTCAACCACCCATACTCGGTGCAGCTCGTAGCGCAAGTACTCAGGGTTCATGTGACCTGGCTTGATAATGTCTTGGTACTTTAGGTCGCCACGGCGCAGATCATAAGCGTTATAAGGAATGTACAGCTCACGCTTGCCCACCAACTCCCAGTCGTAGCGATCGGGGGCACCGTTGAACAGGTCTAAGTCATCTGCTGTGCGCAAACCGTCAGAGGCCACACCTGGGCCGTCATAGGCAATGTTAGGAGCCCGGCGGACCCGGCGCTGCCCAGAGTTGTAGACCCATGCCGAACGCGGTTCTTTTACTTGGTCCACATTTTCGTGTACCAGCAACACATCACCCTCGAGACGTGCAGGAGCCAGAATACGCTGCAGGAAGACGAACAAGCGATTTGGCATTGGGTTGTCGGGGAAACGGTTAGCAAAGATCGCCTCTTCTTCAAACAGTACTGGCGAGAAAGCACCATTCGTTTGCACTGGGGCCTGGATATAGCGTCGCTTTACACCGAGCGGAGTGCGGTAGCGAGTGATGTGGTTCCAGATCACCTCAACACCGCTGGCAGGAATCGGAAAAGGCACGTTGGCCTTAAAATTAACTAGGCCATTGCCACCAGCAACGAGCTCAGTTTCAGTGGCGCCATCCTTAATCAACTGATACTCACTCTCGGGCAGGCCTGCACTGCGGCGAGTCGGGTAAACAGGCATGGCATAAGTGTCCGGGTAGCGCTTAAACATGGCGATTTGCCCGGGTGAAAGTTTGTCGGCGTACTGGTCGACGTTTTGAGCAGTAATGGTGAATCGCACTTTGTCGTCAGCAAAGGGATCAACCAGCCGCTCGCCTTTCTTGTAGGCCGCGGGCAGCTCGCTAATCCCACCCTCCCAAGGTGGAATAGTGCCCTCGGCGTTGCCAGCTCGCTCGGCGCCCATCGGTGTCAGCTCACTACCCCCCAGGCGCGCGGCCTGCTCTGGTGTCGCCTTGGCTAGCGCTAGGCCACTACCTAGGCCCAAGAGAGACGCAAGGCCAATAGACATTAAGGTCTTATTCATATGTAACTCCTATGATTCAATTATTCTAAAAGGCTACCGAGAAGCTCAGGGAAACAAAGTCACGATCCTTTAGCTCATCATAATCTGCCCCAAAGAAGCTGGTATAGGACAATTCTGCACGGTACATATTGAGGTAGTCCGCGGTTACGCCCAAGCTCAGCGCAATCCGGTCTTCAACAAAGTTGGGCGCCGGTGATGTGCCTTTGACGTCATGAGACCAGGCAATATTGGGCGTCAAGTTAATACCTGCAAAGGCATCGCTGTACTCAAGACCTGCCCGAATTCGGTAACCCCAAGAAAAGTCGTCAGTGAAACCGTCCTTGGTGCAATAATCGGGGTTACTGTTGGGACTAATGCCAGCAAAGGCCTCGGCAGCCGGATGTGAGTCACAGGCAATGGGTGAACCAGGCCAAAGCGCAAACTCACTGGCAAAGGGAGCAAAATCGCCAACCCCATAAGCGGGAGAACGGCCATAATTAATATTTTTGTTCATCCCACCGAGCCAGACGGCACCGATTTCACTGGCAAACGACAAGCGTTGAGCACCCAAAACCTGCTCAAAGAACTTGATAAAGGTCATTTGGAACTGGGTATATGACACATCGTCATAACCTGCTAAGTAAGCACCGGGACCCTGCGCTAAGGACCGGGGCAGCATCCGCGACCACTCAGCTGCGCTACCAAGGGCAATAGTCTGCAAAATATCCGTGGTGTTAATCTGCAAGGGGAAGTCAGGGCGATGACTCAGCTCGCCAGACACAGCCCAATCACCAAGGTTGGTGGCAAAGGTCAGACCCCAGAGTTCAATATCCTCTGGGAACTCAAAAAAGTACTCGGGGTTAGCACCAAAATTAATTGGCAAGCCAAAGGCCTGGGTAGCGTTTGTGGCACTGAGGATTGGCGTGCGACTGTGGTAGTTCATGTAGTAGAGACCAAACTCAGTCGCATTCAGAGCCTCGACGTAGTAGCGCAAGGCGAGCCCCCACTGACCTGAATCAGAGGCCTCAACATCAGAGCTGCGCCTCACCACAAAGCCTTCGGCCTCTGCATCGCGATCGTGCACAGCATTGGACACAGTCAAGATATCACAGCCACCCCCGTAGGGGTCGGCCGCGCTCCAATAGGTACCGCATTCGTCTAGGACCGTTCGCTGCCAGTCGTACTGCACAAAACCTTCCACGCTGAGGTCATAGGTGAGGCCGTAATTTGCGTAAACCATGCCCACCGGTAACAGAGCCTCTTTGATCTCTGAACCGGGCTTGCGCAGCGCGGTGACATCGAAGGGGTTAACAACGTTGATGCCATTTTGGATGAAGGTGCTTTCGCCCCAGCTCAGCACCATATTACCTGCACGTAGCTCCAGCGGACGCTCAGCTACCTCAAAACTTCCATATGCATAGTAATCGAGGAACTCGATGCCACGATAACGTGCCAAACGTTCAAAGCCAGAGGTGTCCAGCTTACGATTTGGCCTGTAACCATTCGCGATGTGGCCATGAGGCACCTCACCGTGGCCCTGCTCATAGTCGTACCAGTATTTTAGTCGGGTGAAAATGCCGTAGTTATCTGCGGCCAGCTCTAAGTCATGAATCCCGCGAAACTGCAGTGAGAATAGGTCACCGCGGTCATAGTTCAGGTTGCCATCATCGGCAGTACTTGATGAGGCACTACCTCGGCCATTGGTGTTACCTGGTGCCAGCACACCATTATCCGGCGCTTCCGTGCGCCAACTGGCACCCACCGAGAGGTTGGTAGATAGGTTTCCCTCAAAGGGCCCGAGCTCAAAAGTCAAAGCCGAAGCGGGTGCGGATAAACTAGCTGCGGCTAGCGCGGCTATCAAAGGACCCCTAGGGAAGGGCGTGAGGCGTGCGGGTGCTTTTTTCACGGGCAGCTCTCCTGCTATATAAATTTAGGTTATTTTATCTTTAATGGTAGCAGCACAAGTCTCGATGGTCAGTGAAAAATTTTATCTATCTTACTTTGGCTAGAAAGTCGCTTATGTTCATAGTATCCAAGGTAAACTCGTATTGGCGAAAAACCAAGCTTAGATCCATATACTGCTGGCTATCGGGTCAAGAGACGCTGCAGATTCAAACACCTTTCCTGAGCGCAGGAGCAGTAAATTATCACTAAACATTAGACCTCTTAGCATGTTTCATGACATAAATAGCCCTATCCGACTACGCCTCAGTGGCGCAGCACAGTCAATAATTAGGAAAGCATCTTGTGAACAACAAAAGCACTGTTGAGCGCAGTGAAGAAATGAATGAGAGCGCCGCTTCTCAAAAAACCCAGAAACCCACGCCGCAACCCTCCTCTAAGGCGCAGCTGGCCCGACTCTGGGGAATGCAGGCCTTACTGGCAATCCTAACGCTATCGCTGTTTGCTGCGGCCGACAGCTGGCAGGCTGTCACCGGTCTGGCTCTAGCCTCTGGCCTCAGTGTCGTTACGGGCATTATCGCTGGCATCACCCTGGCGACACTCATTCACGAGTGGTTCCACTTGCTGGGAGCTTATGCCAGCAAAGGCGATTACGACATCGCCAAGCATAGCGGTCTGTTTTTATTCAATTGGAACTTCAGTAACAACAGTGTCTCGCAATTTTTTATGATGAGTATCGCTGGCAGTGTAGGTGGCGCCTTAGCCGTAGTACTGCTATGGCATGGCATTCCCAGCAATAGCTGGGGGCGAGTCGCACTCCAATCTGCCGCTATTGCCAGCTTCATCAACGCCTCACTGATTGAATGGCCAGTGCTTTATCGCACGCGCTTGAGTCGTGAACCCTTAGCTGAGCTATCAAAGGTTGATAAAGGCGTCGTGCTTCGCTGCTTTATTGCAGCACTATCAGCTGGACTGCTTATCATAATTTACCTAGCGCCATGAGTTAGCCCCCAAGGCTGCTGCAAGCTTAGAACAACTCGCTCTATATGCTCTGTGTTACAGCAGTAGCTTGCTGCTAGATAAGCGTGCAATGTCAGGTCGTCCTATAGACCTGGGAATAAGCTTAATCCCAGAGATGCTGCTTTCAGCTAGGCACCGAGCTTTTATAGCATCGGCGGATTACGTGCTGACAAAAGCCACAACATAAGTCTCATTGACTATTACGTCTAACAATAAAAAAATTATCACTGAAATGTTTTTTGCATTTCTCAAGCAGCTCGCCATACAATGCCGACACTCTCATCTGCTTTTTAATGAGCAGGTGATGGCTATGTGTAATGCGCCACTAAATTGACTGCTCGCAGCGCAGTACACCCTCAGCACACAAACAGCAAATAAATAGCTGGTGAGTGGCTAGAATATTAATTTAGGTGGTTTAGAGCCTTGAAACTTCTCGAAGCGATTAATATTGGCAGGATGCAGATCAAGAACCGTATGGTTATGGCAGCTATGACCACTAACTATGCGAATGAGGATCAATCACCCTCTGCAAGATTACAAGATTACTTAGTACAGCGTGCCAAAGGCGGTGTTGGACTCATTACAGTCGAAGTCTGCACGGTCGATGTGCGGCAAAAATATCAGCCTCAATCAATGTCCCTAGGCAGCGATGAATTTATTGCAGCACATCGCCAACTGACCGACGCTATCCATCAATATGGCGCGAAGGTACAGCCCCAAATTACTCACCCGGGCCCTGAATCAATGATTTCCGTCTATCACGGGGAAATGTCAGTAGGGCCGAGCCATGGAGTAGCCGCCTGCCACGGAATGCCCGCCAGAGAGCTCGCTATAGAAGAGTTTGATGACATCGTGGAGTCCTATGCACAGGCTAGCCGGCGGGCGCGCGAAGCAGGCTACGATGGCATTGAGCTCCACGCTGCTCACGCTTACATGCTCCTTGGCTGCTTCCTCTCCCCACTTAAAAACAAACGCGCCGATGACTACGGCGCGGACACTGTTGAAAACCGCACCCGACTCTTGCTGCGGGTAATTCATCGAATAAAGGCCGTGGCGGGGCAAGACTTCCCCATCACCCTGCGAATCTCCGGTTTCGAGCGTGTGCCCGGCGGTCGCGACTCCTACGACAGCGCCGTGCTAGCACCGATTCTTGAGCGCGCTGGTGTGGATGCATTCCACGTTTCAGGCGGTATCAGCGACCCAATGGTCTCCCAGATGATCTGTGGCCCCGAATATCAATACGGCTACAATCTACCTGAAGCCGAGGCCATCAAACAGGTGGTTAATGTTCCGGTGATGGTTGTCGGCCGTTTTCTGGACCCGGAGTTTGCGGAACATACCCTGCAAAACAGTAATGTCGATATGATCGTTATGGGGCGGCCCTTTTTAGCCGACCCTGAGCTTCCAAATAAAGTCGCTCGCAAGGAGTTCGACAGTATTCGCCGCTGTATCTCTTGTCAGAACTGTATCGACTCAATGTTTCTCTGGCCGATGGATGCGAAAATGAATTGTGCCGTCAATGCGGCCACAGGACGTGAGCGCGAGCTTAACTACCAAGTAGCAGCGCACAAGAAACACATACTTGTGATTGGCGCTGGTCCTGCTGGGATGGAAGCCGCCAGAGTTGCCGCCCTGAGAGGCCATCGTGTGACTTTAATGGATAAGCGCCGTCGACTCGGTGGCTCACTGGTTCTGGCTTCTACCGTACACAGTGATAACGAGCGATTCCTCAATTACCTCAAACACCAAGTCCGTCATTTAGATATTGATATTCGCTTAGGCGAAGCTGTAAACCTCAATACAGTTCAGACCTTAAATCCCGATGAGGTCATCGTAGCCACAGGAGCAAAGCTTCAGTACGACGATATCCCAGGCATCACTTCCAAAAATGTATTGACTGGAAGTTTATTACGCGACTTAGCCAACGGTGAAATCAGCTCAGAAGCAGCCTCACTGCCCAGCTGGTTGAGATTTGGCCTTGCCCTCTCCGGCCCCATTATTGATCGGCACCTGAGTCCATCTCGCCTGCGTAAACTGGCCGATTGGTGGCTTCCCTTAGGAAAAAAAGTGGTGATTATCGGTGGAGATTTGGCAGCCATTGAGTTGGCCGAATTTTTGGCCGCCAGAAAGCGCGACGTCCACCTGCTGGAAAAAGGGCCCTTGATAGCCGCTGAAATCGGCCCCAAAAGACGCTTTGAGCATGAAAAGCGACTCGAAAAACTGGCTGTGCGTATTAACACTCGGGTCAACTATTCCGCGATCACCGAATCTGGGGTCGAGATAAGCTTAGACAATGGTGATATACGACTCATTCCCGCTGACAGCATCCTCTTGGCCGGAGAGCCCGTGGCAGACAGCACTCTCTATAATGAACTGATAAATGCAGGCTTCTCATGCCATGCGGTGGGCGATGTCACCGGACTCGGCTTGATTGTTAAAGCAACAGCTGAGGGCAACGCTGTAGCACAGCGTCTATAGTACCTAGGCTAGGGTTCAGAGTCTGTTTCTAAGGGCTCTGTTCCAGTTCCCTTTTCCTATCAACTAACAGCCTAGCCCTTGTATCAGTTCCAGCTGAGCACACGAGCACTCCCTAAGCCTACTAGGCGTGTAGGCACACCCACAAAATTACATTTATTGACAAATGTTTTGACAGTTGTAGACTGCTGCAAAACCCAGCTATCCCTGAGAGCCCTATGCCTAATCTAATCATGCGTTTTGATATGAGAAACCCTGATTTCGGAGCCTCAACACAAGCACTTTATGACGCCGCTCTCGATATGGCGGTGTGGGCAGAGGAGCAGGGTTTTGACATTCTGCAGATAAGCGAACACCACTGCAGCAGTGATGGTTATCTCCCCTCACCGATAGTACTGGCTTCCGCGATGATGGCGCGAACGAAGCGGATACGCCTTCGTTTTTCCCTAATTATTTTGCCGCTAAACAACCCATTGAAACTTGCTGAAGATCTGGCGGTTCTCGATGTTATAAGCAATGGTCGCATTGAAGTGGTGTTCGGCGGGGGTTATGTGCCAGAGGAGTTTGAAATGTTTGGCGTCGACCCTAAGCAGCGCGGGGCGTTAATGGAAGAGGGCATCAGCACTATTACTGAGGCGTGGCGTGGCAAGCCCTTTCAATACCAAGGCAGAAAAGCACTCGTTCTTCCTCGTCCAGTGCAACAACCCAGGCCACCACTTTGGTTGGGCGGCAGCAGCAAAGTAGCGGCTCGCCGTGCGGCGCGGCTCGCAGACAACTTTTATACCCCTGATGAATCGCTATACAAGGTGTTCCGCGAAGAGGCAATAAAACTTGGGCGTGATCCGGGCCCATGGAGTGACATCGGAACAGGCTTTTTAGCGGTAGCGGATAACCCAGACTCCGAATGGAAACGCATGGCTCCTTTCATCTTACACGAATGCAACTCCTATGGCCGATGGCAGCAGAAAGCAGGCTCTGATGGACAATATATTGAAATCGATGATGTTCGCGCCCTGAAGAACACAGACCTCTATCCAATACTAAGGCCGGAGGAGGCCATAGCCTATGCTCGAGAACGAGGTGAACAGGGAAATGTGTGTTTGCACCCCCTAATTTCTGGCTTTCCACCAAAATACGCCTGGCAACAACTTCATTACTTTGCCGAAACAGTCTTACCTTATATTTAACAATAAACCTCTAGAATAGTGCTTGCTTTAGTAAATCTAGCCCTACCCTAACTCGATATGCACATTGAGATAATGTATTGATAATCCGCCCTTGCACATCACATTGCTAATGCAACGCAATATGCAATACTGTTGTAGCTGGAATTAAGTGATAGAGATATAGCGATGAGTCGTACAGTTAATAGTTTCTGCCGAGCTTGCCACGCCTGTTGCGGTGTTTTAGTCGATATAGAGAAAGGTGTACCGATAAGAGTTCGAGGCGACAAAGAGAACCCATTATTTCAAGGTTTTTGCTGTATCAAGGGACAAAATTATGCGGCACAGCGCAACAGTCCCAACCGTTTATGGTATTCACAGAAACGTCAGCCCGATGGCAGCTACTTGCCGATTCCTGTTGACCAGGCCATTGATGAAATCGCAGTCAAACTCACATCCCTGATCAAAGAGCACGGCGCCAGGTCAGTTGCCGCTTATATTGGTACTTTTGGTTCAACCTCCTCCTCAGCCAATTCAGTAATGTCAGGGGCTTGGATGACCGCCATCGGTAGCCCAATGACTTTCACTTCCAACACCATTGATCAACCTGGCAAGTTCGTCGCGGCGGCACTGTTTGGACGCTGGATGGCACCCTCGCATAACTTTCTCCAGGCCCAAGCTACACTACTTATTGGGATGAACCCCTTAGTATCTATGTCCGGTGGAATCCCCCACACTAATCCAGGCAGGCATCTAACCGATGCGCTTAAGCGCGGCATGAAGCTTATTGTCATCGATCCGCGGCGCTCAGAAACAGCCCGACGGGCACAGATACATTTACAACCAAAACCCGGTGCCGACATTCCAATTCTCGCGGCGATGCTCCAATTTATTATTGATAACGAACTCTACGACGCTGAATTTGTAGCCGATAACACTACTGGATTAAGCAGCCTGCGTGCCGCACTCGAGGTATACACCCCTGAAGTCGTAACTGAGCTAAGCGGATTGGATTACGAACAGATTACCGAAGCCGCCCGAGAGTTTGCCACTGCGGGCTCGGGAGTCGCTACGGCAGGAACTGGCCCAAATATGTCCGGTAACACTACCTTACTGGAATACTTGGTGCTTTGTCTCAACACACTTTGTGGGCGTTGGTTGCGTGCTGGCGAGCAGGTCACCGAGCCAGCGACCCTGAGCGAGTTCGTACAACCGATTGCCCAGGCTCAGTCTCCTTCGCCAGAATTTGCCTACGGTTTCGGAGAGCAATTACGCGTCCGAAACTTAAGCAGTACAGCCGCAGGACTACCTACCGCCGCACTGCCGGATGAGATCCTACTTCCCGGTGAAGGCCAAGTAAAAGCGCTGATCAGCCATGGAGGCAACCCAGTATCGATCTGGCCCGATCAGGTTAAGGCGATTGAATCCATTCGGGCACTCGAACTATCTGTGCAAATCGATCTCACAATGTCGACCACTGCTCGTGAATCCGACTATGTTATCGCAGTGCGTCATCCACTAGAGATGCCTGGGATTACGCTTACCCACGAATTCATGAATAGCTATGCCCCCGGCTTCGGTACAACGGCGCCATGGGCACAATATAGCCCTGCGGTAGTGGAGCCTCCCGAGGATTCTGACTTGCTTGAAGATTGGCAGTTCTTTTACCGCCTGGCACAGCGCATGGAACTACAGCTCGAGGCTACCCCAATACTCTGGCACGGAACCTCGGGTATTGAACCCTGGACTGTGGATATGACCCATGAGCCAACCACCGATGATATCTTCGAGTTCGTCACTAAAGCTGGCAGAGTCTCACTTGAGGAAGTAAAGCAATATCCGGCCGGAGCTATTTTTGCAGACCCAGCAGTCATTGTTGCGCCCAAAGAAGCAAACTGGGAAGGACGGCTAGATCTCGCCAACAATGAAATGATGTCGAACCTGATGCGCAGCGTCCATTCAGGCGAAACAAAGGGCGCATATCCGTTTAGACTGGTGTCGAGACGACAAATAAACGTTCTGAATTCAAGTTGGCACGATAATCCGGGGCAGGTCCGTGGAGACAGTCATAATCCTGCTTTTATGCACCCATTGGATATGGAAGCTCTAGAACTCAATAATGGCATGGGTATTTCGCTCAGCTCTGAACATGGCACCATCAGTGCTGTTGTCAAGGCAGACAAAAACTTACGTCGCGGGGTAATCTCTATGTCTCACGGCTGGGGGGGCTTACCCGAACAGGATCAAGCCTTCAGAGATATTGGAAGCAACACCGGCAAGCTGATTAGTAATGACTCACACTACGAGCGTTATACGGGTCTTCCGCGTATGAGCAACATACCAGTGGCCGTGAAGCTACTTAATGAGTCCAGCAGCTCTCCCCCAAACAGTCTTTGAGTGTATGGAGCTTTCTTGAGGCCATGAAGCCTGTGTCTAAAGTAAGTACTGGCTCTAATCCCATCTGCACAACATGACAGACCAGCAATGATTTGCTTGTATGAATATTAATTAGAATGCCCTTTGCATAACATCATTGATGTATTTTTGCGAGTGATAGCCTTACAAGCTGTTGCACTAAGCACGTCAATTTCTCCGCAATAGGACACAGTAGGACTTATGGCTCAAGGGCTGGTAGCTCCTCCAACTGACTGAATACCATTCCACATAGAATATTGGCCAGTTGTTCAACCATATCATCACTCAAAGGGTTCAATTCCTCAGGTGAATCGCCAATACCTCCTTCCTCTGCTGCACTAACAGCTAACTGTGGCCCCGCCACTACGATATACAAAATACCTCCGGCCACCACATAGCGTAGCAAATTAACAGTGCCAAAAATGCGCTGTAATCGCGGGTCATTAAACTTGGCATTGCGATAAATCGCAGGCACGAAATGTTGATCCAGCCACTGCGTACGCTGAGAAATTCGCGAACCTTCTTTTAATAAAAGCTTACCGTAGGCTGGTAGCTCACGTAGTGTGTATATGAAGGACTTAAGAAGAGTTAGCAGGCGCTGACGGTCATCTAATTGTATCTCGCCTTGATAAAGCTCACTTTGCCGAGCGTTAAACTTCTCCATTAAACTGCTCGCCGCCACTTCCCACAACGACTCTTTATTAGTGAAGTGGTAGACCAACAAGGGTTGCTTTACACCCGCTATACTCGCGATTTCACCTAGCGTTGCGCCCTCAAAGCCTTTTTCAGCAAATACCTCTATAGCGGCTTGCAATACCGCCTCACGTACTTGAAGGCTGCGCTGCTCTCGGCTTTGCGCAGCATGCTTTACGACTTTCATCTATGCCCTGCACTTATTTTGTATACACATAATATATCACTTATTGACTACGCTCTCGCTCAAACCTACACTGACTGAACGCTTAGTCAGTTATCTTTGTGAGCAACTGCATCACTTGGAGTATTTTGCTATGTCTCAAACCTCAATCCCAAGACTCAAGGCCTGTAGTGATGGTGAGCTAATCAGTAAAACCCTCCTTGAACACGGAGTGCTTATTGTTGAAGGCTTTTTGGAAGCTTCAATACTTGAGGCATTTAACCGTGAAATGGATGGCCCGCTAGCTCAAGAGCGACCAGATCGCAAATTCTTAAGCCCGATATACGACCATTTTTTTGGCAGCAAAACACGACACTTAACCGGCCTGACCGGTCGCTCCGAGATATTCCGCGAACAAATTATGCAGCATCCGCTTTACCTTGAGCTCTGTGAGCAAATTCTGCTGCCTAACTGCGCCAGCTATCAGCTGAACTACGGCCATATTTTTGAAATTGCCCCCGGCGCCAAAGCTCAGGCCCTACACCGCGACGGTGATTGCTGGTCCTACCTACCGAGCGATTTTAATGTAGAGGTGGCTTCAATATTAGCACTGACTGAGTTCACTGAAGCTAATGGCGCCACCCTAGTTATCCCAGGCAGCCATCGTTGGCCTAGAAATAAGACACTGAACTATGCCGATGCAGTACCAGCAGAAATGTCTGCTGGCTCAGCTCTACTCTATTTGGGTGCCACCGCCCACGCAGCTGGCTCAAACATCACTACAGCAGACTTACGCCGTGGAATGCACGTTAGTTATTGTCTCGGCTGGCTACGAACAGAAGAGAATAACTACCTAGCAGCCCCTATTAACGAGGTCAGAAACTACTCCAAGACAGCTCAGAAATTACTAGGCTACGCCCCTCACGATGCTGCACCTAACGGTGGTTGTTTAGGAGTATTTAGTATGCTCGACCCCATGGAGCTGATGGCAGACGGAAAGCTTTAATCTGTGTTATCAACATTTCTTACTACGGAAATAAGAACATGCAAAACTATTCTGCCCGGCAACTTTTTCTTATAGCCCCAACTCTAGTACTCGCAACAATAGCTCCTCAGGTAAATGCTCAGCGGGCCACAAGTATTGAGGAAGTCGTTGTCACAGCACAAAAGCGCAGCGAAAGCTTGCAGGAAACGCCGATTTCAATCACAGCATTTAATAGTGACCAGCTAGTCAACATGGGCGTTACAAATATTGGTGACATCCAATTCAGTGTGCCAAGTCTTTCAATGCGCCAATTTCCCAATTCTAAAAGCACTTTGCGAGTTTTTATTCGAGGTGTAGGTAATAACGACTCGCAGTTAAGCCAAGACCCAGGGGTTGGTGTTTACGTCGACAATATTTATATGGCACGTTCAACCGGTTTAGCTATGGAACTAGCCGAGCTTGAACGTATTGAAGTACTCCGGGGACCACAGGGCAGCCTCTACGGTCGTAACACCACCGGTGGTGCTATCAATATAATCACCAAAAAACCCTCTGGAGAATTTAGCTTAAAACAAAAGTTAACTGTGGGTGACCGAAGTTTGTGGCGCAGTGCAACAGATATCGATTTCCCCGAGTTTAACGATCTCGCACTGCAATTAAACTATCATACTGGCTCTATCAAGGGGCCAGTTCGAAACCGTGGTAATGGCCCCAATTTTGGTGACGAAGACCGCAAGGCACTGCGTGTTGCAGTACGCTGGACACCTGAGAAGCACTTTATTGCCGATTATGTTTACGACCGCAGTGATATCGATTCAGGCTCACCTTATTACCAGTCACTGGCACCAGGCGCAGCTGGATACGAGGTTGTACCATGGTCTACCAAGCGTTTTGGCTCAGCCTCACTAAGTCAGCCACTTTTAGAGAGTGGACTAGAAATAGCTGGGCATAGCCTGACACTAAACTGGGAGCTTAGCGAACAAGCCGAGTTAAAATGGATAAGCGCCTACCGCGAGTTAGATGAGTCGACATACCAAGATTACAGTACTAGCATCCAGACCCCACGGCTATTCGCCAACACGCCTTTTGAGACTGAGCAAGAGCAATGGTCGCATGAGCTACAGCTAGTAGGCAGTACATCGCAATTCGATTACGTTGCCGGCCTGTATTATTTCAAAGAAGAGGGAACTGAATATTCAGATGACCGTATCAGCCTGCCCTTCGGCCCCAACTTCTCCCTAGTCGAGCTACCCCTGCAACAACGATCTAGTGATGTGTTGTCAAAGGCGAAGGCTGTCTTTGGACAACTTACCTGGACACCTTCTTGGGAATCACGCCTGCATATAACCGGGGGCTTACGCTATACCGAAGACCAGCGCCACCTCGCTGTAAGCCGACTTCAGGCACTGGATGGAAATACCTTTGATAGTAAAGCCGATAAAACTTTTCATCGTGTGTCACCCGCGCTTTCATTTTCTTGGGACATGACTGAACTGGCAAATCTTTATCTACGTTGGGCAGAAGGTTATCGGGCAGGCTCATTTAACTCACGTGCAGACTCTATAACAGCAGCAACCAAAGCCGTTAATGAAGAAATTGTTAGGAGTGTAGAGGCAGGAATTAAATCGGAGTGGTGGGATCGTCAATTGCGCATTAATGCTGCAATATATAGCAGCGATTTTGATAACATGCAGCTTGGCTTCAACCTACCAGAAAATCCCGCTGCACCTGTATTCTTCAACGCCGGAAAAGCGCGTATTAAGGGAGCTGAAATTGATCTTACAGCTCTCATCTCAGAAGGTTTCTTGCTGAACTTCGCCTATGGCTTTATAGATCATGATATTAAAAAAGTTATCGATCCAGCCACTGGTATCGACGTGAGCTCGGAATATGAGCTCGCCTCGGCGCCACGGCATAGCCTCACAATAGATCTCGACTACACCTTTCCCAGAATGGGGTTAGGCGAACTTCGCGCGAACCTCAATTACTCCTGGAGGGATGAACAACGAGTTATCTTCAATCTCGGTGGCCCCTTATCTGCCCTACCATTAAACGAACCCTACAACCAGATTGATAGCTACGGCCTATGGAATGCACGACTCAGCCTTGACCAAATTGCTTTAAGCCATGGGGAACTAGGCTTTGCCTTATGGGGGAAAAACCTCTCGGATGAAGAATACCTCGTTGACGGCGTCGTAAACTTCCACTGGTCACCTAAAGTCGGGGTATTTGGAGATCCGCGCTCTTTCGGTTTGGACATTATATACAGTTGGAAATAAGACTTAATCTTACATCTACCGCTTCCCTTTCTTGCGAGGGAAGCGCTAGCTATGTAAGGGTATCGCTAGACCGCACCAGCGCTCGAATATCATAACCAGTGGGGCTTTCGTGGGCGCGCAAGCCAAACTCCGGCAGCACAGCAAAGACATGATCAAAGATATCCGATTGAATATCCTCATAGCGTGCCCAGGCAGTGGTGCTGGTAAAGGCATAAATTTCAATCGGCAGACCATCTGTGGTGGGGCTGAGCTGCCGCACCATAAGGGTCATGTGCTGGTGTATGTAGGGGTGTGACTTTAAGTAGGTCAGCAAATAGCCCCTAAATGTGCCTATGTTGGTTAACCTGCGACCATTAATCAGCACAGACATATCGGTGTTATTTCTGCGGTTGGATTCTTCCACCGCTTGAATCTTTTCATCCAAGTAACTGCCCAAGAGCTCAGCTTTTCTTAAGCGCTGTAACTGCTCGTCGCTCAAAAATTGGATGCTGCTGGTGTCAATCAACACACTGCGCTTGATACGTCGCCCGCCGGACTCTGACATGCCACGCCAGTTTTTGAATGAATCCGATATCAGGGCATAGGTGGGAATCGTGGTGATGGTCTTATCCCAGTTTTGCACTTTTACAGTGGTAAGACCGATATCGATCACATCGCCATCGGCGCCGTATTTAGGCATTTCCAGCCAGTCACCAACCGATAGCATATCATTGGCAGATAGCTGTATACCGGCCACTAATCCCAAGATCGGGTCTTTGAAAACCAGCATAAGGACCGCAGACACGGCCCCCAAACCACTCAGCAATATGAGCGGTGATTTATTCATCAACATCGAAATCGCCAGAATCACAACCAGCACACTGGCGATAAGCTTGATGCTCTGTACTAAACCCCGCAGTGGAAAATTGAGCGTATGGCTTTTGTTGTAGGTAAGTCGCTGAAAGAAATCCAACAAGGAGAAGAAGGCCAGCAAACCAAACAGCAGGATCCATTGGTTGGTCGCTGTTGCGATAAAGCTGAGCAAGCTGGATGACTCATCCAGCCACAGCCCTGCCTGAATTTGCAGGACGATACCTTGAAAAATAAATGCCGACCGGCGATAAAACTTATCGGCATCGGGCAAGTGCTGCCAACGCTGGCCAGCCTTGCGAGTGATATCCGTAATAACGCGCCGAACAACGCCATGCAACAGGACATGTACTGCTACGGCACACAAGCCAAGCCACACAAGCACCAGCAAATTGAATTCAAGCTGGGTGTTGCCGGGCCAGTACTGGTCGAGCCAAGAGATTAAAAAGAGCTTAATTTCTTCGCGTATAGTATCCAATGGACTTCCTTTAAAGAGAGTAATTACTCGCTATCAAAACTATTTTTCAACACCCTAAGCAAAGCAGTCACAGCTATCAGGCGCCGTTTCCAGCCTTGTTGCCTGTGCAGTTGTTCTGCGGGGCTACCATGGGCGCTGACATGATAATGATGCACTGGCTTTAGCATCCATCAAATCTCCCAATTCGGTACCTGTTGGGTATTTTCAGCATCGAGTTCCGCAGCCAACCTGCACACGGCGTCGTGGTGCGATAGAAAAACCCGCCCGCTGAGCTCATCCAAGAAACTCGTACGTCGCAGCAAATCCATCACCGGTCCCTTCACCTCTGATAGATAAAAAGTCAGGCCACGCTCAGCTAACTGCTCGTTGATTGACTCAAGGACTTCTACAGCACTCATGTCAATCTCATTGACGGCTGTGCACAGTAATAATACGCGGCGCAAACCCGGGCGGCTATCCACCTCAGCCATAATGCGGTCTTCAACATAGCTAGCATTAGCAAAATACAGTGTCTCATCCACCCGTATCTGTAATAAATCACTGCGAGTAGTGACTTTGTGGCGATCCACATTGCGATAGTGCCCAGTACCAGGAACTTCTCCGATGACTGCCATATGTGGACGCGAACTGCGATAGAGATGCAGAGCCAGTGATACCAGCACGCCGCAAGTCACACCCGCTTCAACCCCAAATACCAAAGTGACCAGTACGGTGATGCTCACCGCGCTGAAATCAGAACGACCAAAGCGCCAAGACCGACTCAGAATCGATAAATCCACCAGCGACATGACAGCTACGATGATCGTTGCCGCCAACGTCGCAATGGGTAACCAGCTCAAATAAGGGGTAAAAAACACTGCGGCCAGTGCAATCCCCAATGCCGTCATAAGGCCAGCGGCCGGTGTTTCGGCACCCGCATCAAAATTCACCACAGAGCGTGCAAAGCCGCCGGTTACCGGATAACCACCCGACAGCGAGGCGGCAATATTGGCTGCACCAAGCCCCAGCAGCTCCTGGTCTGGATTAATTTTTTGGCGTCGCTTGGCCGCCAGCGTATGCCCCACTGAGACCGACTCGACAAAGCCTATCAGTGAGATCAACAAAGCGGATACCCAGAGCTCTGGCCAGGGCAAACCAAGGACGCTTGGCAAAGTAAGCTGCGGCAAGCCCGAAGGAACCTCACCCACCAAGGCCACACCATGCGCCTCCAAATTCAAAGACTTGGCCAGCAGACTGCTTAGTACTATGCCAAGCACCGGCCCAGCGCGACCCAAGACCTTAGCTGCTAGCTCTGGCACTCCCAAACGCTGTAGCAATGGTGCTAAAGCGCTGCGTGCCCAGAATAGAAACATCAGCATAAAACCGCCAATCATCAGGGTTGGCAAATTGATTGTAGCTAGCTTATGCCACAGCTCAGGCAACAACTGTGGCAATGTAGACCCGCTAGCCGACACTCCTAAAATATGCTTTAACTGGCTAATTGCGATGAGAATGCCAGAGGCTGTTATAAAACCAGCAATCACTGGGTGCGAAAGAAAATTGGCAAGAAAACCCAAGCGCAGCAAACCCATGATGAGCAACATGGCGCCAGACATGAGCGCCAGCAAAATAGCCACCTGCAGGTAAAGACCGCTCCCTGGTGGCGCCACTTGGCTCACTGCAGTCGCCGTCATCAGAGAGACCACTGCCACCGGCCCGACAGAAAGCGTGCGACTGCTGCCTAAGAGCGCATAGGCAACTAAAGGTAGGATACTGGCATATAAGCCGACTTCTGGCGGTAAGCCAGCCAGCATGGCATAAGCCAAAGACTGCGGGATGAGCATGATGGTCACAATGACAGCAGCCAAGCCGTCACTGAGCAAAGCGCTACGGTTGTATTGCCGCGCCCAATCTAAGGCGGGCACATAGCGCCTCCAGCGGCTCAGCTTTGGTGACACTGACTCAGCACTCCCTCAAGCTTATAGGCAGATCCACGGCCGAATCCTCTCCTTAGTTCTAGGCTCAAAGTATATTCAGAGGTAGTTTGAGATATACCGTCCCGTTATCCTCTTCTGGCGGTAGGTGGCCGGCCCGCATGTTGACCTGCAGCGATGGCAAAATCAGACGGGGCATACCCAGTGTTGCGTCGCGTGCCTCACGCATCGCAACAAAGTCATCTTCGCTGACACCACCCCCGACATGAATGTTGCTGTGCTTTTCAGCCAGCACCGTCGTTTCATACTCTACTGGGCGACCATTAGGCATATAATCATGACACATGAATAGGCGCATCTGCTCAGGCAGGGACAAGACCCGCTGAATAGAGCGGTACAGCGTTCGAGCATCGCCGCCGGGGAAATCAGCTCGGGCCGTGCCGCCATCGGGCATAAACAGTGTATCGCCGACAAAGGCTGCATCCCCCATGACATGCGTCATACAGGCCGGCGTATGTCCCGGAGTATGCAAGGCCAAGCACTCCATCTGGCCGACCATGTAGCGATCTCCCTCAGCAAACAAATGGTCAAACTGCGAGCCATCACGCTGAAACTCAGTGCCGGCATTGAATATTTTTCCAAAGACCTCCTGCACACTCACAATATGCTCACCAATGCCGATTTGGCCACCGAGCTGTTGCTGAATATAAGGGGCCGCTGATAAATGATCTGCGTGGACATGGGTTTCAATTAACCATTGCAGATCCAGTTTATGACGGCGTATGTAGTCGATGATTTTATCAGCGCCTTCACAGCTTAAACGCCCCGCGGCGTAGTCGATCTCCATCACTGAATCAACAACGGCACAAGCAGTGGATGCAGGGTCCCTCACAACATAGGAAAAGGTGTTGGTATCTTCATCAAAAAACGCGATCACCTCAGGGCAACAATTAAGGCTATTGGACAAACTTTCTTCTTTACTCATGAACTCCCTCAGCAATCTAAAAAACCATTGCACTAGCAGTCTACTATGCAACAAAAAATCTCAGCTACAAGAATACTGACAGATTCGAATCATAACTGTCATAGTTATCGCAGTAACTATCAGTGATCAGCGCAATCACTCCGACAGTAACCTGTGCTACTTTGACAAGGCGCTCGCTGCTTTATAGGCTGCAGCGGCCAAACATACGGAGACCACAGATGCCCACACTAGCTCACTTTTGCCAAATCATCCGCCACAGCGCGGCAGTTATCGCTCTTTGCGCTGTAGCCGCCAGCAGCGCCATAGCAGAGACAGTGCTTATTCACGCCGGCACGCTACTCGCAGTACCCGGCCAGCCAACACAAACAGAGCAGACCTTAATCATCAAAGACGGCAAGGTCAGCCAAGTTCTCGACGGCTATCGCGACAGCGCCGAGTTTGCTGCCGACGCTAAGCTAATTGACTTAAAAGACCGCTTTGTGATGCCGGGCTTAATGGATATGCACGTGCACTTACAAGGCGAGCTTGGTCCCGATGGCGACAGTGAAAGCCTCAAGTTTTCTGATGAATTAGTGCAAATGCGCTCCTTGATGTTCGCTCTGCGCACCCTAGATGCTGGCTTTACCACAGTGCGCGACGCTGGCTCCAATACTCAGCCGATGTACGCCCTGCGCGACTCTATCGAGCGCGGCTGGATAGTTGGTCCACGCATTATTGCCGCGGGCGGCGTGGGCATCACCGGCGGCCACAATGATATTTCGGGCATGAAGCACGAGTTGCTGGAGCTCTATACGGACAGATCTATCTGTGACGGCCCTTACGATTGCCGCCGCGCCGCACGGGATGCCATCAAATATGGGGCCGACCTGATCAAAATCACCTCAACCGGTGGCGTACTGACTGACCGCAACACCGGCACTGGTCAACAGATGGAAGAGGACGAGCTGCGCGAAGTCGTACTGGCAGCCAAACGCATGGGGCGCAAGGTCGCGAGCCACGCACACCAAGAGGACGGCATCATTGCCGCTCTGCAAGCTGGCGTAGATAGCATTGAACATGGCACCTACACAGGCACGAAGGCGATCAAACTATTCAAATCTACCGGTGCCTACCTCGTTCCCACACTCTTGGCTGGCCACACTGTGCGTGAAATGGCACAAAACTCGGACTTTATGAGCCCTGCAATTAAAGAAAAGGCTATTCGCGTCGGCTCCGACATGCAGGAGAACTTCAGCAAAGCCTACCAAGCTGGGGTCAAAATTGCCTTTGGTACCGACACTGGCGTTTCTGCCCACGGTAACAACGCTCAAGAAGCGGTACTGATGAAACAGGCCGGCATGAGCAACATGGATATTCTGGTATCAGCCACCGTGAGCGCCGCTGACTTGATTGATATGAGCGACAGCCTAGGCACTCTAGAAGTGGGCAAGCACGCCGACCTGATTGCACTGGACAGTTCTCCACTGGAGAACATTGAAGCGCTGCTAGATGTCGGCTTTGTGATGAAAGGCGGTGCTGTTTATAAGCAGTAAAGGAGCGCAGAGCTCAAACTGCACTAACCAATACAACTGAGCCCGATTCGCTGCTCTGCCAAATCGGACTCAGTCTTTTGTCAGTCGCAGAGCTTATGCGCTTGCCTAGCTCGACTAGAGCAAGCGCATGGCCTCACTTAGAGGAGTTTGCGGCCCTTATTCGCTGCGATGCGCATACGCAGTGCGTTGAGCTTAATAAAGCCCTCTGCATCAGCCTGGTCATAGGCACCGGCGTCATTTTCAAAGGTCGCAATGCCCTCATCGAACAAGCTGTCATCTGACTGGCGACCCACCACGATCACATTGCCTTTATAGAGCTTCAAGCGCACACGGCCATTCACGCAGGCTTGTGACTGGTCAATTGCAGTCTGCAGCATCTGCCGCTCAGGTGACCACCAGTAGCCGTTGTAAATGATTTTGGCATAGCGCGGCATCAACTCATCTTTGAGGTGAGCCACTTCGCGGTCCAGAGTCAGCGACTCAATAGCACGGTGTGCCTTAAGCATGATGGTGCCGCCCGGTGTTTCGTAACAGCCGCGGGACTTCATGCCCACATAGCGGTTTTCCACCAGGTCATCGCGACCGATACCATTAGCACCGCCCACCTTGTTCAAATACTCCAAGACAGTGGCCGGGCTCATGGGCTGACCATCGATGGCGACGATATCACCGCGCTCGTAGTCCAACTCAATGTAGGTAGCTTGATCGGGTGCAGCCTCAGGGCTGACACTCCAGCGCCACATATCTTCTTCAGCTTCTGCCCAAGGATCTTCTAAAATGCCACCCTCATAAGAAATGTGCAGCAGGTTGGCGTCCATTGAGTAGGGTGACTTCTTTTTGCTAGTGGAGAAGTCCACAGGGATACTGTGCTGCTCACAGTAGGCCATCAAAGACTCGCGGGAATTAAGATGCCACTCACGCCAAGGGGCAATCACCTTGATCCCCGGCTTTAGAGCGTAGGCGCCCAACTCGAAGCGCACCTGATCATTACCCTTACCGGTAGCGCCATGAGAAATAGTATCGGCGCCTGTCTCGTTAGCAATTTCAATCAAACGCTTAGCGATCAGAGGACGTGCAATAGAAGTACCTAAGAGATACTCCCCCTCATAAACGGTGTTTGCTCGGAACATGGGGAACACGAAGTCCCGCACAAACTCCTCACGCAGGTCGTCGATGTAAATCTCTTTGACTCCCAAAGCCTGGGCTTTGGCGCGCGCGGGCTCAACTTCTTCGCCCTGGCCGATATCGGCGGTAAAGGTCACCACCTCACAGTTATAGCTATCCTGCAGCCAGCGCACGATTACCGAGGTATCCAGTCCTCCAGAATAGGCTAGTACCACTTTGTTTATATCAGACATCTCACAGTTCCCGTGCTAGATAGAAAGGCCGAACATTTTACTCTCAGGGACCGCCAATTCCCAGCCTCGTTTATAGGCTGGGCCCAGCGACCTTGTGCGGCGCGGCCAACAAGCCAATTTTCCAAGAGGCGAGGAGTAAGGTAGCATTCGCCTTCCCAACAATCCCGCCCTAGGTTAACTGTGACCGAACTGACTCTACTCCGTCCCGATGACTGGCACGTCCACCTACGTGATAACGATGCCCTACGCGATACTTGCGCTGATATGGCCCGCTACTTTGGCCGCGCCATTATCATGCCCAACCTCACCCCGCCAGTGACCACCGTGGCTCAAGCAGCCAGCTATCGCGACCGTATCCTGGCCGCTATGGCCAATTTGCCACGCCAGTTTGAGCCGCTAATGGCGCTGTACCTCACTGATCAAAGCGATGCCGAGGAAGTAAAGCGGGCTGCCGCTAGCGACTTTGTCCACGCGGTTAAGCTGTATCCAGCGGGTGCTACCACTAACTCGGCTGCTGGCGTGGCCGACCTAGATAGCCTCTACCCCACCCTAGCGGCAATGGAAGAGCATGATCTACCCCTGCTGATCCACGGTGAGGTCACCGATACGGACATTGACATTTTTGATCGCGAGAAAGTGTTTATCGAGCGCCACCTCGCGCCGATCGTGCAGCGCTTCCCACAATTGCGCGTAGTGCTGGAGCACATTACTACCGCAGATGCCGTAGATTTTGTCAGCCAAAGCCCGGCCAATGTGGCTGCTACGATTACCGCTCACCACCTCCTGCTGAACCGCAACGACATGTTGGTCGGCGGAATTCGCCCCCATTACTTCTGTCTGCCGGTGCTCAAGCGCAACAGCCACCAGCAAGCGCTGATCAAAGCCGCTACCTCTGGTGATCCTAAGTTTTTCTTGGGCACAGACTCGGCGCCCCACGCCACCGCGGCCAAAGAGAACGATTGCGGTTGTGCCGGCGTATACACGGCCCATGCTGCTATCGAGCTCTATGCAGAAGCCTTTGCAGCAGCAGGAGCCCTAGACAAGCTAGAAGGTTTTGCCTCACATTTTGGCCCAGACTTTTACCGTTTGCCGCGCAACAGCGATCACATCACCTTGCGTCAGCAGTCTTGGCAAGTGCCAGCTCAACAAGCACTTGGCGGCAAGCCGCTAACACCTATGCGGGCCGGCCAATCAGTAGGCTGGCAGGTGGTGAATGAACATGAGTGAAACAACTTCCTATGACAGCGAGCACCGCATCTGTGATCGCTTCCGCGGCTTCTTGCCGGTGGTGGTTGACCTCGAGACCGGTGGTTTTATGGCCTCCACCGATGCCATTTTGGAAATCGCCGCCACTATCGTGCGCATGGATGAGGATGGCCTGCTAGCTGTACATCGCACCTACAATTTTCAAGTGAAGCCTTTTGAGGGCGCCAATATTGAGCAGGCCGCCTTAGACTTCACCGGCATCGACCCTTGGCACCCTTTTCGTGAAGCAGTCAGCGAAGAAGATGCATTGACTGACATGTTCCGTATTGTACGCAAGGAAATCCGCGACCAAGGCTGTAATCGGGCTATATTAGTTGGCCATAACGCACACTTTGATGGCGGTTTTATCAATGCTGCGGTGGAACGCTGCGGAATCAAGCGCAACCCCTTCCATCCCTTTTCTTTTTTCGATACTGCCACGCTGTCGGGGCTTGCTTACGGACAAACTGTATTGGCGCGAGCCTGTAGCGCAGCGGGCATTGCCTTTGACAACGACGAAGCGCACTCCGCCGCCTACGATGCTGAACGCACCGCTGAACTGTTTTGTGAAATTGTTAACCGCTGGAAGGAATCGGGTGGCTGGCTGCCGAGCTTTGAATAAGCTCGGCTAAGTGAGCAAGTGTTCATACAGCTCCCAGCCTCGCGTCTTAGGCTACTCTTCTCCGCTGATCTGATTGAGTAGCCGATCTAACTCAGCCAGCAGCGATTCCAGCTGCTCCATGCCCAAGAGCTCGTACTTTAGCGCTTCATCTAAAGGCAGTAACTGCACCAGCGTATAGGCGACCTGCCAAATATCCTGGTAATCAATATTCAGATTCATACGCTGCACATGGGGATGAGTTTCTAAGCTTTGCAGCACAGTTGCCAAAGACTGCCACTGTGCTTGCATAGCCACCGGTGCTGGTGAGGGCTGCATGTCTACCTGGCCGCGCCACAAGCCAGAGGCCTCTACCTGCGCACTCTCTAAAGTAAAGCGCTGCCGCCCTTCGATGGTAATTCCTAAGAGACCATTATCCAACTGATCCCAATCAACGATATGGGCATAGCAACCCCAGTCGCCTAATTCGGGACTAGCTGCACCGCGTCGCGCCACTTCTTCGCCGCGACGAATCCAGGCCACTCCAAAACCGCTATTGTGGCGCATACATTCACGCACTAAATCCAAATAGCGTCGTTCGAAAATCTTCAGCGGCATCCGCCCATAGGGCAGCAACACAGCTGATAGAGGAAACAAAGGGATCTCAGTCATAGCACTCATCAATTAGCTTTAGTCTGGAAGACTCAATACCTCTAGCTCTGAGAGCTTTGCTAGAGCTTCACTGCGATTGTCACCGCAGACTTCGTGTTCTGCTTGAAAGCGTTCACAAAGCGCGGGCCGCCGAGGGTCACCAAACAATTGACAGCGATAATCCTCGCTTAAGTGTACGCAGCTTACCCCCGCTGGCTTACCCTCTGGCATGCCATAAAAGGGTCGGGCGATAGAGGGCGCAATACAGCAGGCACCACATGCCGCCCGACATTGCATTTACTGCTCCGGACCGAGCGGCTTAAACAGCACAATCAGCAGCGGTAACAGCAACAGCGCTCCTATGACCGCTGAAGCCATTGCCAAAACTGTCAGCAAACCAAAGTAAATACTGGGGTTAAAGTTTGACAGAGTCAGCATCGCGAAGCCGATGATCACCGTCACCGTGGTGTAGAACATACCGCGGCCAATACTGCCGTGACTGCGATACATAGCTTCTCGGTAGTTGCGATCTAGGGCAAATTCGCGCTTGTAGCGATACACGTAGTGAATACAGTCATCCACCCCCATGCCCACAACAATCGCGGCAATGGTGATGGTCATAATATCCAGCGGTATACCCAGCAAACCCATGGAGCCAAGCACTAAGCAGGCAGCCAAAATATTGGGCGCCAAAGCGAAGATGGCCAAAGAGAATGAGCGGAACAGCACAATAAACATCAGCAGGATAGCCACAAACACCGCGCCCAGAGTCAGAATTTGGGATTTGAATAAGCTCTGCAATACGTTGTTGTACAGCACCAGCATACCGGTAAATTGCACCTGCTCTGGCGCCACGCCTAAGGTTTTAACTAATTCGCTGTGCAAATGTTTCAAAAATGCGTCGCGCCGCAGTGTCTCGCTAGTCTCCATCACCCGCACAGTGATACGGGCTTGCTCTTTGTCGGCGGAGAAGTATGGATCGACCATCAAAGCACTGATGTCCTCCGGCAGGCTTTTTTGCACCAACGCCAGCTCAACGCTGCCAATATCATCACCCATCAGCTTTTTGACTACCGCGAAAGTTGTCGACAAGGACAGCACCTTGCCGGTCTCCTCTTGGGCGTCAACTAGCCTGTGGGCGGCATCGACATGCTGCATGCCCGCTTGCGTAAACCAGTAGCTGGGTTTGAAGCTAGCGCCTGCCGGCGCTCCAAAATCAAAGCTATCGCTAGCAAAGTCATCACCCCAATCGTCATCAGCAAAACCATCATCAGCGCCAAATTCATCGGCGGAGAAGGCAAACTCTTCGCTCTCTTCTAAGAAGGGGTCGTCTGCAGCAAGCGGTGGTGCATCTTCAGCGCTACCCTGCTGCTCAAGGCCGGGCAGGGGCGCAGTCTCATCTGGGGCGGTCAGCACAATATCCAGTGGAATGGTGCCGCCCAGACGAGAGTCCAGCAGCTCCATACCCTGATAAATTTCAGTTGTGTCCTTGAAGTAATCGATAAAGCGGTTTTCCACTTTCAGCTGTGAAATACCGACTAGCACTAGCGCACACAAAGCTAAGGTGCCAACAATGATGCTGCGGCGATAACGGTCCGCGGCGGCCGCAAAATACAGTGTCATGGGCTTGCCTTCGGCGGCATAGCGCATGGGTCGACCTTTCGGCCACACTAAAATCATGCAGGGCACCATAATAAAGGCCAGCAACAGGGCCACCATGACACCAACCGTCATCATCCAACCAAAATCAATCACCGGCTTGATGCCAGACACAACCAGCGACATAAAGGCAACAATAGTGGTAATGCCTGTGTAGGCACAGGGCACAGCCATCTGCGCCACCGTCTCGCGTACCAGCTGGTAGACCTCCCCGCTGGGGTCTTTAGCCTGCAACTCCCGGAAACGCACTATTAAGTGAATGGCGATGGCCAAGCTGACAATCAGTAAAACAGCCACAAAGTTGGAAGAAATCACCGTCATACGCCAGTCAAATAGGCCCAATATGCCCAACATGACAGTGACCGATGCACTACAGGTCAACAGCGGAATGACCACCCAGCGCACGCGGCGGAAAATGACCGCCAGCACCAGTATCATCACACCCAAAATCGCTGAGCCAAACAAGGCCAAATCACTGCGTACAAAGCTGACCATATCCGCTGTAATCATTGGCACGCCGCCAACGAACAGTTGTGCGTACTGACGATAGCGGTCAGAGATCTCTCGCACCTGGGCAACCAGCTTGGTTTGACGCTCCAGCATGACAGCCGTGTACGCTTTAAAAGCGATCTCAACTTGTTCCAGCTCGGCTTCTTCAGTGGCACTCAGGCCATCACGACTGCGCGCTAAGCGCAGCGCCTCACGCTGAGCTAACAAGTCAAAGTAGTGTTCGTCACGCTGCAAATTGATTTGCACCGCAGTTAATTTGCCATCGCGACTGACCAGCAATTCGGAATAAATCGGGCTGCTAGTGAACTCTTTCAGCGCTAAGTCGCGATCCACCCCCGCGTCACGCAGCGAGGGCAAAGGATCACTGGAGGTGATTTCTGATAGCGTTACCGGCGGACTTTCCAGCAGGGGGACATCCCAGACCGTGAGCACCGATGACACACCATCCAACTCGCGCAGCTCGTCAGCCATGCGCTTGAGCGGGTCTAGGGAAGCATCACTTAGTAGTGCTGCCTCTGGCTGCCAAGTGATCAGCAAAAAGTCTTCTGCGCTGTACTCGCTGCTAACTTCGCGGAAAAAATCCAGCGCCGGATCACCCTGCAACATCAGCGAGTCAGCCGATGCATCCAGCTTGATTTTACTCAGCTGACTGCCAGCAGCGAGCAGCAACACGGCCACTATTACCAGCGATAGAACAGGCCTTTTCAGGACTGCGCGCTCAAAAAGATTCATTAGTGAGTGAGACATTAGCTCTCTTCTTTATCCAGTTGTCGCAACAGTCGCTGGTGAATTCCACCAAAGCTACCGTTACTCATAATGACTATACGATCACCAGTTTGGGCCGCATTCGCTACACTGCGGGCTAGCGCATCCACATCATCTGCTAGCTGGGCCGGTACCGGGCTGGCCTGCACCACTGAGCTGAGCGACCAGTCCATACCCGGAGGCTGAAACCAATATACTTGATCCGCCGCCGCCGTCGCGGCCGCGAGCTGCTCTCGGTGTTGCCCCATACGCATGGTGTTGGATCGCGGTTCAATCAAGGCGATCACCCGTCCTTTTCCCACGTGAGCTCGCAGGCCCTCAAGGGTTGTGGCGATGGCCGTGGGATGGTGGGCAAAATCATCATAGACCGTCACTCCACGAGGGCTACCCAATACCTCTAGGCGCCGTTTTACTCCACGGAACTCGGCCAAGGCTTCAGCGGCAATTTCAGGCGTGACGCCAACATGCTGCGCAGCGGCCATCGCCGCCAAGGCATTTTCAATATTGTGGCGCCCAAGGTGAGCCCACTCGATGCTTACTGCTGCGGCTCCCGGCCGCTGCAGCAAAAATGCTGAACCGTCATCGCGCAGCAACTCGGCACGCCACTGACTATCGGCGGCCAAAGCAAAATCAACTGTCGGGGTCCAACAGCCCTGGGCCAAGACCTGCTCCACAGATGGCACTGCCGCAGGATGAATCACCCTGCCGTCACCGGGAACTGTGCGGACCAAATGATGAAATTGGCGTTGAATGGCGGCTAGATCGGGAAAAATATCCGCGTGGTCGAACTCTAAATTGTTAATCACCAAGGTGCGCGGGCGATAGTGCACAAACTTCGAGCGCTTATCAAAAAAAGCCGTGTCGTACTCGTCTGCCTCGACCACGAAAAAGTCGGTATCGCCACTGCGCGCCGATAGACCAAAATTAGCCGGCACCCCGCCAATCAGAAAGCCCGGCGACATACCCGCATATTCTAAAACCCAGGCCAAGATACTACTGGTAGTAGTTTTGCCGTGGGTCCCAGCAACTGCCAGCACCCACTTGCCGTGCAGCAAGTTTTCAGCCAACCATTGAGGGCCTGAAATATAATCCAAACCCTGATTTAGCAGGTATTCAACCGCTGGGTTGCCACGCGCCATGGCATTACCCACCACCACTTGATCCGGCGCAGGTTGCAGATGTTCAGGTAGATAGCCCTCCATCAGCTCAATGCCGGCGGCTTCTAGCTGAGTGCTCATCGGCGGGTACACATTGGCATCAGAGCCACTGACCCGATAACCCAGCTCCTTTGCCAACAAGGCGATGCCACCCATGAAGGTACCGCAAATACCTAAAATATGAATATGTCCTTTCACGCCCAAGCTGGACTCCTAAATTTAAGCAGCCGCGAGTTTAGCACGCAGTGCGGCCCACCACAGCCAAGCCGGCACACTGTCTCCGTCAGCTAACGGTAATTGTGCCTATTACCGTCCACAAAACCGCCCAATTCGCGTATGATGCGCGCTTTTATTTTCCCGGGTCCCGACCGGGCCTTATTTATCACGGACCGATCTCCTCATGCCCAAACAAAATGCCTTTTACGCTCAATCTGGCGGCGTCACTGCTGTTATTAATGCTTCAGCTTGCGGTGTGATTGAAACCGCTCGCAAATACAGCAGTCAAATCGGCACTGTTTATGCCGGTCGCAACGGTATCATCGGTGCGCTACGCGAAGACTTGATCGACACCAGCAAAGAAAGCGCCTCGGCTATTCGCGGCTTGCTAACCACTCCCGCTGGTGCCTTTGGCTCCTGTCGCCACAAACTGAAAAGCCTGACCGAAAACCGCGCCGAGTATGAGCGCCTAATTGAGGTTTTTAAAGCACACAATATTGGCTACTTTTTCTATAACGGCGGCGGTGACTCAGCCGACACCTGCCTCAAGATCGCCCAGATGGGCGAGTCTATGGACTACCCGATTCAAGCCATCCATATCCCCAAAACAATCGACAACGACCTGCCCTTAACCGACAACAGCCCAGGCTTTGGCTCCGTCGCTAAGTACATTGCGATTTCGACCCGCGAAGCAGCAATGGATATCGCTTCCATGTGTGAAACCTCCACCAAGGTATTCATTCTTGAGGTGATGGGCCGACACGCCGGCTGGATTGCCGCAGCTTCAGGCTTGGCAGCAGAACAAGAAGGCGATGCCCCGCACATCATTCTGTTCCCTGAAATAGCCTTTGAGCGCGAGAAATTTCTTGCCAGGGTGCAGCGCACCGTTCAAGAGCGCGGCTATTGTGTCATTGTGGCCTCAGAAGGTACCCAATATAAAGACGGCACCTTCCTCACCGAATCCAGTGTGGTAGACGCCTTTGGTCACCAGCAACTCGGCGGCTTGGCCCCGGCACTGGCGGGTATGGTGAGGTCTGAGCTGGGATACAAATATCACTGGGCGGTGGCAGACTACTTACAGCGCTCTGCGCGCCACATCGCCTCACAAACTGACCTAGACCAAGCCTACGCAGTCGGCAAAGCTGCTGTCGAATACGCCATAGCGGGCAAAAACTCCGTGATGCCAGCCATCATTCGCGGCGAAGGCAAGGAATACAGCTGGTCAATCAGTGAAGCTCCACTAGAAGAAATCGCCAACCAAGAAAAAATGATGCCACGTGACTACATCACGGACGATGGCTTTGGCATCACCGAAGCCGGCCGGGAGTACCTCGCACCACTGATTTACGGTGAAGCCTACCCCGAGTACCGTAACGGCATGCCCATTTATACACGTCTTAAGCTGGAGCCTGTAGCCAAAAAATTAGCCACTGGATTCAAGGTTTAAGGCAGCGCTGCTATACTACGCGCCCGACTCTTTAACCATTATCGCAATAGGTAAACTGATGACCCTGAAATCTGTACCAGCCGGGAAAAACATACCCGACGAAATCAACGTTGTTATTGAAATTCCCGCCAACTCCGACCCGGTCAAGTATGAAGTGGACGATGTCAGTGGCAACCTGATGGTGGACCGTTTTATGTCCGCCGCCATGTTCTACCCCTGTAACTACGGCTACATTCCCAACACTCTGGCTGACGACGGCGATGCACTCGATGTGCTGGTACACACCCCGCACAATATTGTCAGCGGCTGCACCATCCCCTGCCGTCCTGTAGGCATTTTGCACATGAGCGACGAAGCTGGCGAAGACGCTAAACTGATTGCCGTGCCCACCGACAAACTGACGCCACTGTATAAAGACGTCAAAGAAGCGACTGATCTGCCACCACTGCTGATTCAACAAATCACCCACTTCTTCGAGCACTACAAAGACTTGGAAGAAGGCAAGTGGGTTAAAGTAGAAGGCTGGGGCAAGGCTGAAGCCGCTCGCGAAGCGATCGTTACTGCCGTGGCCGCTTTCGAAAAAGCCAACAAGTAAGTAGCACCACCGTGATGGGCCGGCGACTCTGCCGGCCCAGATATCAGCTACAGCAGGATTTCTTCTGAGCAGAGAAGCCTGTTAAGTTTGCTCACACCACTCGCTTCCCACCTCGACATAGCGCTCCAACAAGCGCCCCAAGTTGCGCTCTATATCGCTCTGCAACTCCAGCTGACAAGCTTGCTGCTGCCAGCACTGTCGCAAACAACGCTCATCGACAATACCACCACAAGGCAAAGACAGGGGCGCATAACTTATATGCCAACGCTCCGGCGCCACACCGCCGCGATCGCGACCATAGGGTCTGAAAAAACCCTGTGAGCGCCCCTCTGCCATACGCCTATCTAACCACTTATGTAGCTCATCAAAGGGCCCGCCGGGGGCCACTTCTTGGGGCGTCAATTGCACCGCATAATCAGCCACCACTGCTGCCGCATCGTAGATATCAAGATCCGTCCCCCAGTGATGACGAGAAGTCCCTGGCAGAGCCGAAAACCTCATAATGGCATGAATTTTTTCCTGGGCTGACAAAGCGGCCATCTGTAGTGGCTCACCGGCATCATCGTGTACTGGGCGCTGCCCCGAAGCCTTGCCATTCCAGATAGCAAGCTGCCGCTCGAAACTGCGATAACTACTGGCAATTTGCAGTTCAAAGCCCGCACCACGGGCATCCTCTTGCAATACTTGCAGCGCAGTTGCAGTCTGCGGGTGCAAACGGTGGCCACCGGGCAAGTCCACCAGATGAGACTCATCGATGCCAGTAAGCTGGGCTGGGGTCAGTTGTGGCACGCATTAACCTGCTTGATTATCCAACATGAAACGGGACAATAGCGCAGCAAAGCTACAGCGACAAACACGAGAGCCCATGAGCCGCATTGGAAACATCAACGATTTTGAAGATAACAGCAGCGCCAACATCGAGGTCGACGGCCTCAGGCTACTGGCCGTGAAATCTAACGGAGAGCTGTATCTCTATGAAAACAACTGCCCCCATGCCAATGACATTCTCGACCCAATGGGCGGCTCAGTGCTAGCTGCTAACGCTATGCTCATCATCTGCCAGCAACACGGCGCCGAATTTCTCAGCCACACTGGGGAGTGTGTAAGCGGCCCCTGCCAAGGTGAATCTTTACGGGCCCTAGCATTCACTCTCAGCAATGGCGATATCTACCTCGATTAGAATCCCGCTCAGTCAGGATCGAGACTAAAAGGCAAAGGGCCAGCTAAACGAAGCCCAGCGGTAGAAACATCGCTGCCATAAGCCTGTACTTCTAAGCCGGCATCCATCGCCTGGGCCAAAGTATCGCGATAAGCCGGGTCAATATCACCGGCTACACAAACCCGCTGCACGCCGCTGTGAAATACGCAAAACAGCAACAGTGATCGCGTGTGCTCATCGCGCACCGCTTGCAACTCCCGAATATGCTTGCGACCTCGTTCACTCACGGCATCGGGAAAGGCTCCCCAAGCGCCTTCGCGACAGAGAGTGACACACTTCACTTCAATAAAGACGCGCCCCGCTTCCCCCTCTAACAAAAAGTCTGCGCGACTGTTAGTCCCGTATTTAACCTCTCTGCGCAACAAAGGGTAGCCCTCAAAGCCCTCTAATCGACCTGCTTCTATGCCCTCTTGGACCACCTTATTGGCTAGGGCCGAGTGAATACAGGCCAGCCCCTGGGGCGTATCAACTAACTCCCAGGTCTGTGGGTACTTACGTGTTTTCACCCTACTAGTGGATAACCACACCGCCGCACCTTCTGGCATACAGCCGGTCATGGCGCCCGTATTGGGACAGTGAACGGTTATGACCTCGCCATCTGGCAACTCCACATCGGCCAAAAAGCGCTTATAACGACGCAAAAGGCGCCCCTGAATTAACTCTCCAAACTCCATCAGTTCAGCGCCCCTAGTGCCACCACTGGCCGGCTACTGATAAGACTGCTAAATTGCTTATACATCAGGGTTTTTCCCGCAAATTTGTGAGGCCTATTCTAACAGTGCCCACGCGGCAAACGGCAAGGCGGCACCGCTGGACAAAATAGTACTGGCACAGGGGGGGCTTATCTGGTAGTTTCTCCGCGCTTGGGACGAGCGGCCCAGGGCTTCTCAACCTGGCGCATGCATTCGTGTGCCTGACTCATCGTGTAGTATGGGAAATTGACCATGCCAAAAACAGAGCAACAAACGACCACTAAGGCAACTGCCAAAAAGCAGAGTGCCAACACTGAATTCAAGAGCTTTGAGCCGTACAAACCCAAGCGCGGCGAGGAGTACATGAATGAAAAGCAACGCGAGCATTTCCGCGGGATTTTGCTCAACTGGAAGTCTGACTTGATGCAGGAGGTGGACCGCACCGTCACTCACATGAAAGATGAGGCGGCTAACTTCCCTGATCCAGCAGACCGAGCCACTCAGGAAGAAGAGTTCAGCTTAGAGCTGCGCACTCGCGACCGCGAGCGCAAGTTGATCAAAAAGATCGACAGCACTATTGAACGGCTCAACCAAGATGACTACGGGTTCTGCGACGCCTGCGGTGTCGAGATTGGGATCAAGCGTCTAGAAGCGCGCCCCACCGCCACTCTGTGCATCGACTGCAAGACCTTGGATGAAATCAAGGAAAAGCAGGTACTAGGTTAAGTCCCTAGCTTGTCGCCGGTGCCCGCAAACAACGGGTAGCCGGCAACCCAACAAGCCCTGCTATGCTCGCTCCCGCTCCCAAGCACAACTACCGCGGCCGCTTTGCTCCTTCCCCCACCGGCCCTCTGCATTTAGGTTCCCTCATTGCCGCAGTGGCAAGTTATCTCGATGCCCGCGCCAACCGGGGCAGCTGGCTACTGCGTATAGAAGATATTGATCCGCCCAGAGAGCAACCCGGTGCTGCGTCGGCGATTCTTAGAAGCCTCGAAAAACACGGCCTGCACTGGGATGAAGAGCTGATGTGGCAGAGTCGTCGTAGCGCAGCCTACCTAGAAGCCCTGGCGCAGCTGGCCGCACAAGATCAGCTATTTGCCTGCTACTGTAGCCGCCAGCAAACAGATCGCTATGGCAACTGTAGTGGCAGCTGCCATAGCAGCTACCCTGGCGAGCAAGATAAAATATTTGCATGGCGCGTGCCTCTTGCTAGTGACTATGTCGCCAACTGGCAAGACCGCTGGCAGGGTCCACAATCCTGGCCCGCTGGTGAAACCTTGCGTGATTTTGTCGTACAGCGCAAAGACCAGCTCTTTGCCTACCAGCTAGCGGTGGTGGTAGACGATGCAGCACAAGGCATTAGCCATGTCGTTCGCGGCAGTGACCTGTTGGACTCGACCCCGCGGCAACTATGGCTCCAACACTTACTCAAGCTGGACAGTCCCGCCTACGACCACTTACCCGTGCTCACCAACCAACAAGGGCAAAAGCTCAGCAAACAAAATCATGCTCCAGCCCTAGATGATCGCAAAGCGCCGCAAAACTTACGCTTGGCTCTAGCCTACCTCAATCAACCGCCACCCCCTACCGAGCTAAACGACTGCGCTAGCCTCTTAAGCTATGCCTGTGAGCACTGGCAGTGGCAATCGGTTCCAGCTCTTCCCTCACAAATGCAATCAGACCTGAGCCTATAAGGGCGCTTTACCAGCCTTCAGCGCTTCAGTAGTATCATCGGCCACGCCCCGAACAGGAATCCGCGCGATGTATGTCAACCGGGCACTTATGATGCTCTTCGGGCTCGCTCTCATCTTCTTGCCCTCTATAGAACAGTGGCTGTGGGAAAACGAGACCCTGTGGTACCGACCCTACTTACTATGGCTCGCCCTAGTTATCGCGGGCTGGTGGAACCAGCGCTCGAGGTATCCCGATGAGCTTTAGCCTAGCCCAAATTGTCACAGCTATTGTGGCCTATCTGAGTATTTTGTTTTTGGTTGCCCATCTGGCCGACCGAGAGCTACTGCCGCGGCGTATAACTCACCACCCTGCTACCTATGTTCTGTCACTGGGCGTATTCGCCGGCGCCATGGCCAGCAACGCTATTTTTGAACTGGCCTGGCGCTATGGCTACGGTTTTCTGATGTACTATTTAGGCGCAGTATTGATGTTCTTAATGGCCACCATGCTGTTGCTACCGCTGTTGCGCCTGTGCAGGGTTTATCAGCTATCTTCGCTGGCTGACGTACTCACTTTTCGATTTCGCAGCCAATGGGTCGGTGCCGCAATTAGCATCGCCATGTGCATCACCCTACTGCCCCTACTGGCACTGCAAATACAAGCTGTAGCGGACAGCATTCATATTCTCGCCGGTGCCAGCGACAACCTAGGGCCATCAGCCGACCGCCAAGATGGCTTAGCCCTGATGTTCTGCATCATTATCATAGTCTTTGCCATTTTGTTTGGCACACGCAACATTGCCTCACAAAAACGCAACACTGGGCTAGTCACCGCCATCGCTTTTGAATCACTGGTTAAAATGTTCGCCATGCTGGGTCTTATGTTCGCTGCGATCTACCAGGTTTTTGGCAGTTTTGATGCCATGCAGAGCTGGCTAGCCAATAACCCCACTGTGACCGAAACTCTGCAACAACCGCTGCACGGCAACACCACCCGCCTCATGTTACTGCTGTTCTTTTCTGGGGCGGTTTGTATGCCCCATATTTTTCATATGGCTTTCGCAGAAAATAAAGAAAGCTTAGATTTACGCGCCGCCAGCTGGGGGCTGCCACTGTTCCTCTTAGTGATCAGCCTACCTATTCTGCCGATAAGCTGGGCCAGCAACTCACTGACTCACGATATCCCCCGGGAGTTCAGCGGCTTAGCTCTGGGCTTGGGCCTTAAGTCACAAGCCATTAGCGCAACTGCCTTTGTCGCTGGATTGTCCGCCGCCAGCGCGACCATTATTGTGACCACTTTGGCGCTGGCTAACATGATCCTGAATCACCTTATTTTACCGCGCAGCTTTTTTCAGATCGGCCGCGAAAACAGCCTCTATTCACACCTTAAGTGGCTCCGTCGCAGCCTCATAACCCTACTGATACTCGCTGGTTATGGCTGCTTCCTCGCTGTAAACGGCCGGCAAAACCTCGCCCAACTTGGCCTAATTGCTTTTGTCGGAACCCTGCAATTTTTACCGGGAATTCTTGCCACCCCCTACTGGAACGGCGGCAACCGCAGAGGCTTGCTATGCGGCCTCGCAGCGGGCTTGGGCATTTGGTTTTTTGCTCTCTTACTACCCGGTCTAGGTGCTCAACCTTGGCAGCTTATGTCGGTGCTGGCGCAAAACTGGTTCGGTAATTCTGAGGAGGTTTGGGCTGTAACTTGCGTGCTAGCTCTGGGCGCCAACACCCTAATATTTATAGCGGTATCACTGCTCACCGGGGCCAGCGAAGAGGAGCGAGTAGCTGCAGAGATCTGCTCAATGGATGACCTCAACCGACCAACTCGGCGCAGCCTTTCTCTGCAAAGTGCTGTCGAGTTTATCGACGCTTTAGCCTCCACACTTGGCGAGCGCACCGCGAGGGCTGAAGTACGACGGGCTTTGATGGAGCTTCAATTTGACGAAGACGAAGCTCGCCCCTATGCCCTGCGCCGCTTGCGCAGCCGTATAGAAGCTAACCTATCAGGCTTGATGGGCCCCTCCGTGGCGCAAACCGTTCTCGATCGCTGCATCCCATTCCAGCCAGACCTCCACGGCAGTACCGAAGATTTGTACTTAATCGAGCGCCAACTCGACCAAGCTGAGGGGCGCTTCACTGGACTAGCCGCAGAGCTCGACAACCTTCGCCGGCACTATCGCCAAACCTTAGACAACCTTCCCATTGGCGTTTTTTCAACCGCAGCCGACGGCGAGATCTTGCTGTGGAATCGCAGCATGGAGATGATCACGGGCATCCCTGCACGGCTGGTGCTTGGCTCACTACAAGACGCCATGCCTGCACCCTGGCAGGCTGTATTCAGCGAGTTTTTAGCCGATGACAACGACCTACTTCTCAAACGCGAAGTGGTGTTAGCCAATGGCAACTCACGCTGGATTAGCCTGCAAAAAGCCTCTACCGAGAACCATAACAGCGGCGACCGCTTAATGCTTGTTGAGGACATTTCCGATCTCGAACGTCTGGAAGCCGAGCTCCTGCACAGTGAGCGCCTCGCCTCTATCGGTCGCTTGGCAGCTGGTGTGGCACACGAAATAGGCAACCCTATTACCGGTATTGCCTGCCTCGCCCAAAACTTAGATTACAGCCTCGAAGCGGATGAAGTTCGAGAGACCGCCAGAGATATCCTCAAACAAACCCAGCGGGTCAGCCGCATTGTGGAATCCTTGGTGAACTTTTCCCACGTTGGCTCCAGCATGGGTGACACTCGATTAGAGCCCTGCAATTTAGCTAACTGTATTGACGAGGCCATACACCTGCTGCAACTGGATCACAAAGCCCAACCCGTTACCTACTGTAATGACTGTGACCGCGAGCTTGTCGTATTGGCCGACAGCCAGAAATTACTGCAAGTCTTTATCAATTTACTTGGTAATGCGCGAGATGCGTGCATGGACGAGGGTTTGATTAGAACCTCTGCGCACTGCGATAAAGGCAAAGCGCTAATCTCGGTTGAGGATAATGGCTGCGGCATTCCGGTCGAGATTCAAGGGCAAGTGTTTGAACCCTTCTACACCACCAAGGAGCCTGGTGAGGGCACCGGTCTAGGCTTAGCACTGGTGTACAGCATCATGGAGGACATGCAGGGCCAGATTCAATTGCAAAGCCCGATTTATGAGGGGCCACAAGGCGGTACGCGCTTTATTTTACAGTTGCCGCTAGCGACTTACGGCGAAGAATATCAGCTAAAAGTGTAACCAGTAGTGACACTGCAAATGCCCAGACTGGAAAACTATGGGGCGGCGGGGTATGTTATGTCACTAACGTACACAAGGTAACACTTATGAAGCAGATTCTGGTTGTCGAAGATGAATCGGTCATCCGCACCGCATTGCGGCGACTTTTGGAGCGCAATGATTACAGCGTTTCAGAAGCAGCATCAGTGCAGGAAGCAGAGACCCGACACAACCTGCTCAGCTTCGACCTCATTATCAGTGACTTACGCCTACCCGGCGCACCTGGCACCGACTTGATTAAAAAGGCTGGCGAGGTGCCGGTCTTAATTATGACCAGCTACGCCAGTTTGCGCTCGGCGGTCGACTCAATGCGCATGGGGGCTGTGGACTACATTGCCAAACCCTTCGACCACAGCGATATGCTCAATGCAGTACAGAGAATTATTGCTAATCATCCCACCGCCCAAAACAGTTACCCGCAAAGCAGCGCGCAAGATGGCGGCGGCTCTGCCGATGACCGCGCCACGGGCATCGTGGGTAACAGTCCCGCCATGCAGGCCCTGTTCAAGGATATCAAGAAAATCGCCCCCACCGACTCTACAGTTTTGGTGCTAGGCGAAACCGGAACGGGTAAAGAGCTGGTCGCCCGCAGCGTGCACCAGCACAGCAAGAGAGCCGGCAAAGCTCTGATTTCTGTCAACTGTGCGGCCATTCCAGACACTCTGATTGAGTCGGAATTATTCGGCTATGAAAAGGGCGCTTTCACCGGCGCCAACGCTAGTCGCACCGGGCTGATAGAAGCGGCCGATGGCGGCACTCTGTTCCTAGATGAAATTGGCGAGCTACCTATGGAAGCGCAAGCGCGCTTACTGCGCTTCATCCAAGAGGGAGAGATTCGTCGCATTGGCTCAGTGACTTCACGCAAGGTCAATGTGCGCTTAATCTGCGCCACACACCGCAACCTGCAGAACTTGGCTGCCGAAGGCGAGTTTCGCCAAGACCTGTACTACCGTATCAACGTTCTCAGGCTCCACTTGCCACCCTTGCGTGAGCGCGGCAAAGACATCCTGCACCTCGCTGAACACCTTTTACAGGTGCAGCTGGAACGCCTTGGTAAAGACAGTATGACCCTGTCACCACGAGCTATTCAGGCAATAACTACTTACCAGTGGCCGGGTAACGTGCGGGAACTGGAGCACGCTATTGAGCGGGCAGTGATTTTGTCAGATGGTGAAGAGATTGATAATGAAGTCCTGGGTATTGACCTAGAACTGGTCAATGTTAATCGCATCCGTGGTGGTAAAAGTAAGCAAAGCAGTCAGGCAGCGCAGCAGCAGCCGAGAAGCATCAGCTCTGACCCGGCGGAAGATCTCTCCCTTGAAGATTACTTCCAGCGTTTCGTATTAGAGCACCAAGACTCCATGAGCGAAACAGAGCTAGCACAAAAGCTGGGCATCAGTCGCAAGTGCTTGTGGGAGCGTCGACAGCGATTTGAAATTCCACGCAAAAAGAGCAGCAGCAAAAGTTCCCGCCAACGCAAAAAAGCCACGAGTTAGCGTTACCGGACCTTCGGGATGTAACAAACCCGAGAGTCAAAAAGTAACAAATGATCACCTTTAAACTTCATAGCAAAACAACAAATAAAGGTAAGCTATTGATTTTAAAGGGATTACCAAAAGTTGGCACAGCAAATGCAATATTATTGTCGGCTACAACAATAATTATAAGAATCTGCCACAATAAAAATAATATAAGTAACTATGGACCTGGTTGGGGAAGAAACCTTCCCCTTCAATTTCCACTTTATCGGGCGTACCACGCGCATCTTTGGCACTTGCCACCGAAAGCTGCGAGGATCTACCCGCCGGATTTGAGAGGCCACAATGTTGCCACTCAAATAATTAGGCAGCTCATTAGAGCAATAGTTCTATCGCCTGCCCATAAAAATAATACCGGCTTCAATAACAATAAATTTACTCGGACCTGGATGGGGGAAGCATAAGTTTCCTCCATCTATTTCGTTGTCCCTCCCCTACTAACAGTGATTATGCTCGCACACGAATCGATGACACTGTGTTAGACTTCGCTCAGTTAATTTCGGCAACAAGGCAGAGCTCTTGAAGGTCATCCCGAGGGATCAGCATTGCATATCCCGACAAAACATCAGTGATAATGCGTTAAAGGTCATGTCGCGTCTGCGCAGCGCAGACTATCAGGCCTATCTTGTTGGCGGCGCCGTTCGCGACTTACTGCTTGGCGGCCACCCTAAAGATTTCGATGTCGCCACCGACGCCACACCAGAACAGGTACATGCCCTGTTCCGTAACTCGCGCATAATCGGCCGTCGCTTTCGTATTGTGCACGTACAATTCGGCCGCGAGATTATCGAAGTCACCACCTTTCGCGGTCACCACGACAGCGATGACAAAGTAACCAGCAAACGCTCCAGCCGCTCTCGGCAATCCACCAGCGGCTTGCTATTGCGAGATAACGTCTTTGGCACGCTAGAAGAAGATGCCGTGCGCAGGGACCTGACCGTTAACGCCCTGTACTACGATTCCAAGAGCTTTGAGGTCATTGACCACGTTGACGGGTTGCAGGACCTTGAGCGCCGCGCCATCTGCATTATCGGCGACCCCGAAACACGCTTTCGGGAAGATCCGGTGCGCATGTTGCGAGTGCTTCGTTTCGCCGCCAAGCTAGATTTCGATATTGAAGCTAAAACTGCTGCCGCTATGCCACTGTGTGCCGCGCTTCTGTCAGAGATTCCAGCTGCCCGCTTGTTTGATGAGTTCCTGAAACTCTTCCTAAGTGGCTATGCTCAGCGCACCTTAGAGCTGCTGCAGGAGTACCAGCTGCTGGTCTACCTATTCCCCGACAGCGTGCCTCATCTGACTCCCGGTAGCAGCGCACAAGCTTTAGTCACTGCCGCCATGCGCAATACAGATCAGCGCATTCGCGAAGACAAGCCAATTACGCCGGCTTTCCAGCTTGCCGCCCTGCTGTGGCCCGCCGTGCTAGATCTCTCCCGGGCATTACAACAGCGCGGTGATGCGCCCATGGTAGCCATGCACAGCGCCTCACAAATCATCATCAGCCAAGCTGTACAGACTCTGTCGATCCCCAAACGCTTCAGCATGCCTATGCGTGATATTTGGGAGTTCCAACTGCGCTTAGAGCGCCGCGGCCGCAAAGCCACAGAACTCATACAGCACCGTCGCTTCCGAGCGGCCTATGACTTTTTACTGCTGCGCGAAGAGGCCGGTGAAGTAGCCGATGGTCATGGCGCTTGGTGGACAGAGTTTCAAACTCGACCTGAAAACCAAGCTTTGTTAGCGATCAAGCACGAGAGAGAACCCCGCCCTCGTCGCCGCCGTAAGCGCCGTCCCAATACCAAAGCATGATCAGCTGTTACATCAGTTTGGGTAGCAACTTAGAGAATCCCGAAGCTCAGTTGCAGCAAGCCGTCTCTAGTATCGCTAGCATTGCGCGCTCACAAGTGGCTGCTAGCTCAGCCGTATACCGCAGCGCCCCCGTTGGCCCAGGCCAACAAGCGGACTATCTCAATGCGGTGCTAGCCCTGGGCACTGACTTACCGCCCATGGACTTACTTGACGCGCTACAGAGCATTGAAAATGCCCAGGGCAGAGTACGCGAGCAGCGCTGGGGGCCACGCACCCTCGATTTAGACATTTTACTGTACGGCAAGCAGATCATTAATGAGCCGCGCTTGACCGTCCCCCACCCAGCGATGAGTGAGCGCAACTTTGTACTGAGGCCACTGGCAGACATCTGCAATCAAGACTTTGCACTGCCCTGCGGTGACACACTAGGCAAACTATTACAGAACTGCCATGGTGGCCGCCTCGAACGAACATCCATTCGCCTCAATATACCCCCTAGTCAAGGAGTGCAGCTTGAGCGGTGATAAGCAAAGCATTGGTGTCGACCTAAAAGGACGGACTCCGCCCCCTTTTATCGCGGTTGAAGGCCCGATTGGAGTCGGCAAAACAACTCTGGCCAAACGTCTAGCAGCCAGTTTCGGCTATCCGACCTTGTTGGAAAATGCTGAACAGAACCCCTTCCTTGAGAAGTTCTACCGCAGCCCGAAGCAATCGGCCCTAGCGACGCAATTATTTTTCTTGTTTCATCGCAGCGAGAAAATTCAAGACCTGCGTCAGGCTGATATTTTTGCGCCAGTACGGGTGGCCGACTTTCTTATCGATAAAGACCCCCTGTTCGCTCGCATCAATCTCGAGCCAGATGAATTCCAGCTCTACGAGCGGGTTTACCAGCAGATGACCATCGACGCACCCAAGCCCGATCTAGTCATATACTTACAGGCTTCGACCGATGTTTTACTAGAGCGCATCGAGCAGCGCGGCGTTAGTTTTGAGCAAGGAATCAGCCGCGATTATCTTGAGCGCCTGAACGAAGTGTACAGTGAGTTTTTTCTATATTACGATGGCGCCCCATTACTGATCGTTAATGCCAGTGAAATTGATCTGGCTAATAGCGACAGAGATTATTCACATTTGGTTGACTACCTGCTCGATATCCGCAGTGGCCGCCATTACTTCAACCCCACTTTTTTTGGATAGTTCCGCCATGGGCAAGATCACCGTCAGCACCCTGGATAAGATGAAAGCCGCAGGGGAGAAGTTTGTCTGCATCACCGCCTACGATGCGACCTTTGCACGCCTAGTCAGTGAAGCAGGGGCAGAAACCATACTCGTAGGCGACTCCCTGGGTAATGTGATTCAGGGCCAGGGCAGTACAATCCCGGTTAAAATTGAGCATATGGCTTACCACACCGAGTGTGTGGCCAGAGCACAACCCGACTCCCTCATTATCGCCGACATGCCATTCATGAGCTACGGTACCCCCGAAGACACCATGAGTAACGCTGCACAGCTGATGCAGGCTGGCGCACAAATGGTCAAGGTAGAAGGTGGTGTTTGGCTGAGTGACTCAATCAGCATGCTAGTGGAACGCGGTATCCCTGTCTGCGCGCACCTTGGCCTGACCCCGCAATCAGTTAACGTATTTGGCGGCTACCGAGTTCAGGGCCGCACGCCCAAGAGTGCTAAATCCATTTTAGCGGACGCGGTAGAGATTCAAGACGCGGGCGCCAGCTTACTTGTTTTGGAATGCGTGCCCACACACCTCGCTACGGATATCAGTGAGAAACTGGACATCCCGGTGATTGGTATCGGCGCCGGGCCGGGCACTGATGCTCAGGTCTTGGTTATGCACGACTTGCTGGGGCTTTCTGAGCACACGCCCCGCTTCGTCAAAAACTTCATGGAAAATCAAGCTAGCATTCAAGATGCTCTGCGCGCATTCGTAGCCGCAGTAAAATCTGGGGATTACCCTCGCGAGGAGCACAGTTACGCCTAAAACAGCCCAGCCGAAGCCGAAAGCTACGGATGGGCAGGGCTGCAAAGATAGTAAGCACTCACACCCAAGTGCTACCTAGTGCTTCTTTTGGTAACATCAAGGGTGATTTTTTTGCTTAAACCCGTTGCCCACTAGATTTTCATAAGGCATACTGCCTCCCCCTTGGCCTACACTCTATTGGTAGGGCCAAACCATTCAACTCGACGATCGGTTTAGCGTCACCCATTCCACCACATAGGAAATGGAAGATATGCGAACTTATACTACTAACGCGACACTGCGTGCAGCCCTTAACGACCTGCGTAGTAAGGGTCAGTCCATTGCTTTTGTGCCCACTATGGGCAACTTGCATGAAGGACACCTTCAGCTGGTGCGCTGCGCGCGCAAACGCTGTGATGTGGTGGTGGTCAGCATTTTTGTTAATCCACTGCAGTTTGGTGCTAACGAAGACCTCGACGCCTATCCTCGCACCTTAGCAGCCGATAAAGAGAAGCTGTTTAGTGAAGGCGTACAAGTCCTATTTACGCCCGGTGTCGAGGACATCTATCCCGAAGGGATGCACACTCACACACAAGTACAAGTGCCAGATATTTCTGAAACCCTTTGTGGCAGCAGCCGTCCGGGACACTTTAACGGTGTGACCACGGTGGTCAATAAGCTGTTCAACATAGTGCAGCCCGACTTAGCCGTATTCGGCGAAAAAGACTTCCAGCAACTATCCATTGTTCGCAAAATGGTCAGCGACTTGTGCATGCCCGTACAAATAGTTGGCGTAGCCACAGCGCGCGATGAGGATGGTCTAGCCAAGAGTTCACGCAACGGCTATTTGTCACCTGAGCAGCGCCGTATTGCGCCTATCATTCATCAAACTCTGACCACCTGTCGCGAAGCCATAGCCTGTGGTTTTGACAACTTTTTGCAACTGGAGTCCCACGCTCGCATGCAGCTACTGCAAGCCGGTTTGGAGCCTGACTACTTCACCATACGCGACGCGCGCACTCTGCGAGCAGTCAGTGAAGAGACTGAAGAAATAGCTATTCTAGCGGCGGCACGCTTAGGCAATACGCGCCTAATCGACAATGTTCGGTTGGCGGTTAACCCAGCCAGCGACTGGGGCATGCTCGCTGCTCAGTGAACAGCAACTTAAGCTCTCCCCTCTTCCCTAGGCAGCGCTAAAGCGCTGCTTAGAGTTCATCGCCTTGCTTAGCAAGCAGGGGTCGATTAGTCTTGCTTGCCCTGCGATAGTTTTTCGCATTTCACTTTAGGAGCGACCCCAATGACATATCGTGTAGTCTGTTTTGTTCTCTCTTCACTATTATTTGCCATCGTTGCTAGCGCTGATGACGACAAACGCATAGACCACTTTCGTGGAGTGCCAGCTGAAAGTCTGAGCGAAGCGCTGACCAACCTCGAGGAATACAATGCTCGCCTTGCCAAGCTACTCGCTCAAGAAGAGCTAAGTGATGCTGACATGGGCCAGATCCACCAGCTGTCTTACACGCTGGAGAATGCGCTAGAGCGTATTGAGGAAGAGCTGGAAGCAACCGAAGAAGCATTAGAGGCTGTCCACGTGGCCTCGGAACGCTTTAATCGCGAAGAAGTTATTGAGCGCGGTGGCGAATACCTAGAACGCAGCCAGCTGTTCATCGCCAAATAAACAGCTTTCCACTGTTTATAGCTAGACGTCATCATGGTGGCGTTACTCGAAGCTAACTGGGAGTGGCTACTCTTGGCCACCAGCGCTTTTTCTGTGCTGGCCCTGATTGCCACTCTTATTGCTTTGCCCTGGGTTTTAGCGCGCCTACCGACAGATTACTTTAACCAACCGCTGCGGCGCAGCTTGCGCCACTCTAAGCGCCACCCCTGGCTCAATGTCCTTATTATCATTGGCAAGAACCTCTTAGGAGCCCTGCTCGCCATACTCGGGCTGATCATGCTGGTCACACCTGGGCAAGGCCTACTGACTTTACTCGCCGGTTTCTTTTTGATGGATTTTCCCGGCAAGTACCACCTAGAGCGCAAACTAGTCACCAGCCCAGGTGTGTTACCTGCGGTTAATTGGATGCGCAAGCGACGTGGCTCACCACCAATGGATGAGCCCATCGATTTTGGTTAACAGCGGCCCTTACAAGTCGATCAGTACACCCAGACTCCAACCACTGAATTCTAACTTGCCGCTGAACTTGTCAAAGTCATCGAAGTCGTTCTCTATCTGTCGATAGGCTAAACGCAAGGAAATATCCAGCACCGGCATGTCAATCAGGTAATCTACTCCGGCCTCTATATCGTAAGCTTCGCTATCGTCAAAAGAAGTCGCAGTAGCTTCGCCATAAACACCAAAACCTGTCAGCGGCAAAGGTACTCGCAGCGCGCCATAAAGCTGAGGTATCCAACCATCAAAACTGCGTCCACCACCCAGCTTGCCGTTCTGGAAGCGCGTAGCAGCAAGGCCCAAGTCTAGATCAATGGCGAAATTATCTAGCACTTCATAGTAAGCGATAGTATCCACTGTGGTCAGTGACATGCCCTGACTACCGCCTTCGGCATAATCCAAGTAACGCAGCTTAACATTTGGAATTAAAGGGATAGGGTGCTCAAAGGCCGCCGTGGCAGACCACTGCTGCTCTTTGCTGGCACTAAAGTCTGCTGCCTCACCTTTGGCCCACCAACTCGACAAACTCCCTTTAACGGCGAGTGCATCAGCCCATGTGCTTGCACTAACAACGCTAAGCAAGAGCGCAAATAAATATTGCTTCATACAGTAATACTCCAAATAACTAAGCCTGAAAAACCTGTCGCGTAGCTGCTAATATTGCACTTACAGCGGCTAAATTCCGGCTCTTTCACTTCAACAAAGACAAAAAAAAGGGATGCTCAGCAGCATCCCCTTCTCATCGAACTGAGCTTAGCCAATTAAGAATCAGATGATTCCTGCTCTGTGCTCTGCTCAGCAGCTTCATCTTCCAACAGTTCTTTAATGGACAGCTTGATACGACCGCGCTGATCTACATCCAGCACTTTAACGCGAATTTCCTGACCTTCACTGAGGTGATCAGACACGTTCTCAACACGCTCATTAGCGATTTGAGAAATGTGTACCAGACCATCTTTACCAGGCAGGATGTTTACGAAAGCACCGAAATCCACGATACGTGCAACTGTACCGGTGTACACCGCACCCACTTCAGCTTCAGCGGTGATCTCTTCGATCATGCTAACGGCTTTATCGCGGGCAGCTTGATCTTGACCAAATACGCGCACCGAACCATCGTCATCAATATCGACCGTGGCGCCAGATTCTTCAGTGATAGAACGGATCATTGCACCGCCCTTACCAATGATGTCGCGAATCTTGTCGGAATCAACTTTCAAGGTCACCATGCTGGGCGCATTTTCAGATGTTACTGTGCGAGCCGCTGGCAGCACTTCGTTCATCTGACCCAGGATGTGCAAGCGAGCCTGCAGTGCCTGACTGAGCGCGATCTCCATGATCTGCTCGTTAATACCTTCGATCTTAATGTCCATCTGCAGCGCAGTAACACCTTCGGCGGTACCGGCCACTTTAAAGTCCATGTCGCCGAGGTGGTCTTCGTCGCCGAGGATGTCAGTCAGAACAGCAAACTGGTTGCCTTCTTTAACCAGACCCATGGCGATACCCGCAACCGGTGCACTCAAGGGCACGCCCGCTGCCATCATAGCCAGAGAGCCGACACAGACTGAAGCCATAGAGCTAGAGCCATTGGACTCGGTGATCTCAGATACCACACGGATGGTGTAAGGGAATGCTTCGCTATCAGGCAATACAGCTGCCAGACCGCGACGCGCCAGACGACCGTGGCCTATTTCACGACGGCTAGTAAAACCAATACGACCCGCCTCACCCACTGAATAAGGAGGGAAGTTATAGTGCAGCATGAAAGGATCGCGACGCTCGCCTTCCAGGGCATCGATAATCTGCGCGTCACGGGTTGAGCCCAGTGTAACAGCGCCGATGGCCTGAGTTTCACCACGGGTAAACAGAGCTGAGCCGTGTACTTTGGGCAGCACGTCCACTTCACAAGCGATGGGGCGCACAGTGCGTGTATCACGACCGTCAATACGCGGCTCGCCGGCCAGAATACGCTTGCGCACCAAGTTCTTCTCAACGCTTTTAAAGATCTCTTTCACATCTTCGGCTGAGGGGCCGTCTTCTTCTACTGCCAAGGCCTCAACGCATGCTTCTTTGATCTCGTTAATGCGATCATAGCGCGCCGCTTTTTCGGTGATGCGGTAGGCTTCGCCCAGATCATTTTTAACCTGTGCTTCAACAGCTGCTAGCAGCTCCTGATTGACTTCAGGTGCCTGCCAGTCCCAACGGGGCTTGCCAGCTTCAGCGGCCAACTCTTTGACCGCCTGAATAACCACCTGCATTTCTTGGTGCGCATAAAGTACCGCACCAAGCATCTGATCTTCGCTTAATTCAGCGGCCTGCGACTCAACCATCAGTACAGCGTCGCTGGTGCCAGCTACGACCATGTCCAGCTTGCTTTCGGCCAGCTGTTCGTAAGTCGGGTTAAGGGTGTAGCCCTGTGCTTCGGTGAAGCCTACACGTGCCGCGCCGATCGGACCGTTAAAGGGGCAACCAGAGATGGCCAGTGCAGCCGAGGTGCCGATCATTGCCGGAATATCGGGATCAATGTGCTTGTCCGCAGACATCACGGTGCATACAACCTGCACCTCATTCATGAAGCCATCTTCAAACAGCGGCCGGATGGGGCGGTCAATCAGACGTGATGTCAGTGTTTCTTTTTCACTAGGGCGTGCTTCGCGCTTGAAAAAACCACCGGGAATCTTACCTACCGCGTAAGTTTTTTCCTGATAGTGTACGGACAACGGGAAAAAAGGCTGGTTAGGCTTAGCCGTCTTCTCCGCCACTACGGTCACTAGGACCGAGGTGTTTTCTACGGTAACCAGGACCGCGCCTGACGCCTGCCTGGCGATGCGGCCGGTTTCCAGAGTGACGGTCTGGCCACCATACTGGAATGTTTTAGTTACTGGATTCAAGATTTTTCTCCAATTCTATACATGACTACCGGGGCGCTAGGCCCCGGTATAAGGTACAGCTTATCGACGTAGACCCAGTCGCTTGATCAGCTCGGCATAGCGAGCAACATCTTTACGCTTCAGATAATCCAGCAGCTTACGGCGCTGGTTAACCATGCGGATCAGACCGCGACGTGAGTGGTGGTCATGCTTGTGTGATGCGAAGTGATCTCGCAGCTGCTCAATATTTGCCGTCAGCAACGCAACCTGTACTTCTGGGGAACCAGTATCACCTTCTGCTAACTGGTACTGTTTTACGATTTCTGCTTTCTGTTCTGCTGATAATGCCATTTCAATATTCCTCTATGTAATCTGCCTATAGCGGCCCCCACATTGAAGTTGCCGCCGTGTTTACTTATGAGCTTGCCCGTGCAGATTTACAGACAAGTTCTTGTCACCCACTAGTGACTATCAGTCGACGCGGCGCCACGCGCCCATCGTCCAATATTTCTCCTACACCCAGAAACTCTCCGGTCTCTAAATTAATTCGCACAATACCACTGTGAGGTGCTTTTGGCACCAATACTGCTTGGCCCTGGCGTATATAAAAACCCGCTGATTGCGTGAGACGTACTTCAGGTAAAGCCTTTACCGCAGTGTCTGCAGGCAACAATAATTGATCCATCGCCGCTAGATCATCGTTTTCTTTTAAGGCCTCTAGAGTTGTTAGGCTCACACTATCTGCCAATGTGAATGGCCCCGCTTGGGTGCGACGCAATACACTGACATGTCCACCGCAAGCCAAGGCCTTACCGAGGTCCTCTGCAATAGAGCGCACGTAGGTGCCCTTGCTGCAGCGAATGGACACATCCAACTCGATCTTAGCTCCTAAGCGTAGCGCGCGCAGCTCGAGGCTATGTATAGTGACTCGGCGTGACTTGCGCTCAACTTCTTTGCCCTGCCGCGCCAGCTTATAAAGCGGCTGACCATTTTGCTTAATGGCCGAAAACATTGACGGAACTTGCTCGATTTCACCACGAAACGCCGTCAGTGCCTGTTCAATTTGTGCCTTAGTGATCGCAGACGCGTCGTGCTCTGCTACTAACTCACCCTCGGCATCACCCGTGGTAGTGCTTTGACCTAGCACAAAGGTGCTGTCATAAGCTTTGTCGGCATCCAGCAAATACTGGGAAAACTTAGTGGCTTCGCCAAAACACAGTGGCAATACGCCTGTCGCCAAGGGATCCAAGCTACCTGTATGCCCAGCCTTAGCTGCAAAATACAAGCGTTTGGCCTGCTGCAAGGCATGATTAGAACTGGTGCCTAAGGGCTTATCGAGCACCAAAATCCCATCGATTGCTCTGCCACGACGACGACGCGCCACGACTAGCTATCCTCTCCAGGCTCGTCATCCGCACGCAGACCTAACTGGCGATCGGCATCGGCCGCCTTGCGAATCAAACTCTCCATTGAGCGGCCCCGCCCGACACTGCTATCAAAGATAAAGCGCAGTTGAGGCACCGTGCGCATATTGCTGTCGCGCGACAATTGCGAGCGCAAAAAACCCGCAGCCTTATTTAGCACAGTGGTCGCTTCAGCAGCTTCTTCAGCAGTATCACTGTCGAGAGCTGTGTAATAGACCCGCGCGTGGCCCAGGTCACGGCTGACATCAACACCGGTAATGCTGACCATACCAAGGCGTGGATCGCGCACTTCGTGCTGAATTAAAGCCGCCAGTTCGCGCTGCAGGTAATCTGCAACGCGCTGGGTACGACTGTATTCTTTAGCCATAAATATGCCGCTACAGAGAGCGTGCAATCTCCTTCACGTCGAAGACTTCAATTAAATCTCCGACTTTGACGTCAGTATAGTTCTTCACGCCGATACCACACTCGGTGCCGCTGCGAACTTCATTGGCATCGTCTTTAAAGCGACGCAGTGACTCTAGCTCACCCTCAAAGATGACCACGTTATCTCGCAGTACACGGATCGGCTTGGAGCGATACACGGTGCCCTCGGTGACCATACAGCCAGCAATCAAGCCAAACTTCGGCGAGCGGAACACATCGCGTACTTCCGCGATGCCGACAATCTCTTCCCGCATTTCCGGCGGTAGCATACCGCTCAGGGCCTGTTTCACATCGTCAATCAGGTCGTAGATCACGTTGTAGTAACGCAGATCAACACCTTCGGACTCAACCAGGCGACGCGCCGCAGCGTCAGCCCGCACGTTAAAGCCGAAAATCACTGCACCAGAAGTAATCGCCAGGGTAACGTCTGTTTCGGCAATACCACCAACGCCACCGGAGACAATATTCACCTGCACTTCTTCGTTACCCAACTCTAAGAGCGAAGACTGGATAGCTTCTAAAGTACCGCGAACATCGGCCTTCACCACTACGTTGAGTGTTTTCTTCTCACCGGCGGTCATGCTTTCAAACATGTTATCCAGCTTAGCGGCCTGCTGACGCTGCAGTTTGGTATCGCGTGTTTTCTCTTGGCGATAATCGGCCAATTCGCGAGCCCGTTTTTCACTTTCAACAACAGCAAACTGATCACCTGCATCAGGTGTGCCATCTAGACCGAGAATTTCCACCGGTATACTGGGGCCAGCTGACTCGATCGGCTTGCCATTTTCATCCAACATGGCGCGCACGCGACCGTACTGGAGGCCTGCCAAGACGATGTCGCCCTGACGCAAGGTACCGCTTTGCACCAACAGAGAAGCCACTGGGCCACGACCTTTATCAAGGCGCGACTCAATCACCAAACCCTGAGCCGGCACATCGCGAGGCGCTTCCAGCTCAAGCAACTCAGCCTGCAGCAGTACTGCGTCCAACAGGGCGTCAATGCCATCACCCGTTAGCGCGGAAACGTTCACAAACTGCGTGTCACCGCCCCACTCTTCGGGAATGACGTCTTTAGCTGCGAGTTCATTCTTAACCCGGTCTGGATCAACGTCTTCTTTATCCATTTTGTTCACGGCTACAATCAACGGCACTCCAGCAGCTTTCGCATGCTGAACAGCCTCAATTGTCTGCGGCATCACGCCATCGTCACCGGCAACAACCAAAATAACGATATCAGTACTCTTAGCACCGCGGGCTCGCATTGCGGTAAACGCAGCGTGGCCAGGGGTATCCAAGAAGGAGATCATGCCGTGTTCAGTTTCTACGTGGTAAGCACCGATATGCTGTGTAATACCACCGGCCTCACCAGAGGCAACTCGGCTTTTACGAATGTAGTCCAGCAGAGAGGTTTTACCGTGGTCTACGTGGCCCATCACGCTAACAACTGGCGCGCGTGGTTCCATCGTGCCCTCGTGCTGAGCCAATGTCTCTTCCAGCTTATCTTCAAGCGCATCGGCGCTGATTAGCTTATATGTATGGCCCAGTTCCTCGACCACCAGAATAGCTGTGTCCTGGTCGATCATCTGGTTGATCGTGGCCATCACACCTAGCTTCATCAGTTCCTTGATGACCGTACCGGCCTTCACCGACATCTGCTGTGCTAGGCCAGCCACGGATGTCATATCCGCCAGCTCTACTTCATGGACAATTTTCTCTGTTGGCATCTCAAATCCATGTTTGCTGTGTTCGGCATGACTCGCTTTCATCTTACGGCGGCCACCGCGACGGCGACCTACACCTGACTCTGCTGCTTCCAAATCTGACAGTGACAGGTTGTGCCCGCGCTGCTTACCGCGGCCAGCAGAACTGCGGTCAAGTCGACCACGAGGACCCGCTTTGCGGCGCTGTTCATCAGCACTGGGCGGCGGCGGTGCATCGTGCAAACGCTTGGGTCGCTTCGCCTCTTTCTCTTTTTCTGCAGCGGCTTTAGCTGCTGCAGCCTCGGCCTTCTGTCGCTCTTCTTCAGCTTTACGTGCTTCGATAGCAGCCTTACGCGCGGCAGCTTCCTCAGCCTCTTTCTTTTGACGACGCTGAATCGCCCGCTGACGTAAAACTTCAGGATCTATATTGCGCAGATCTTCTTCTGGCTCGGGCTCTTCTGCTACTTCCGGCTCCGGTTCTGGCTCGGGCTCCGGCTCTGGTTCCGGCTCTGGCTCTGGCTCTGGCTCGGGCTCTGGCTCGGGCTCAGGTTCCGGCTCGGGTTCTGGCTCAGGCTCTGGCACAACTTCCACTTCTGGCTCAGGTGTCGGCACAGCCTCAGCTGTTACCTTGGGCTCTTCCTCTGCCCTATCTTCTTGCTGCTTGGCCTCAGCTTCAGCCGCTGCGGCAGCTTCTGCCTCAGCCCGCAGTTCCTCAGGGTCACGTTTTACGTAAGTGCGCTTTTTGCGCACTTCGACATTAACCGTTTTTTTGCCCTGTGAGCCGCTGGTACGCAGCGTGCTCATGGTTTTACGCTTAAGCGTAATACGCTTGGGCCCCGCGCTGGATGCACCGCCCTTGAGGTGGCTTAGCAGTGTTTGCTTGTCCTCCTCAGATACCGCTTCGCTTGCACTTTTATGCGGCAAGCCGGCATCTTTCATCTGCGAAAGCAGACGTTCTACGGAAGCACCCACAGTCTCTGCGAGTTGCTTTACTGTCACCTGCGCCATTCCTTACTCTCCTTAATCCCGTTACCCTGTTTGCGATAGTCTGTTGCCGCTATTAGCTACGGCCTTACTCCGACTCCTCCGCAAACCAGGGAGCACGGGCTGTCATAATCAGCTCGCCCGCGCGCTCTTCTGTCATCTCCGGGATATCCATCAGGTCTTCCACACCGAGTTCAGCCAAGTCTTCCATTGTCGTCACTTCACGGCTGGCTAATATATGAGCCAGCTCCCGATCCATACCGTCCATGTTCAACAAGTCTTCTGCAGGTTGCTTATCACCCAGCTGCCCTTCGGATGCGATAGCCTGTGTCAACAAGGCATCCTTGGCGCGAGCCCGCAGTTCCTCGGCGATTTCTTCGTCAAAACCTTCTACCGCAGTCATTTCTTCCAGCGGCACATAGGCTACTTCTTCCAGAGTGCTAAAACCTTCATCTACTAGGATTTCAGCTACTTCTTCGTCAATCTCTAGTTGATCCATAAAGGCCTGAATAACTTCACCGGCCTCTGCCTCATGCTTATCAGCGGCTTCTTCGGTACTCATCACGTTGATGGTCCAACCGGTCAACTCACTTGCAAGGCGTACGTTTTGACCCGAGCGACCAATCGCTTGAGCCAAGTTATCTTCTGACACGGCAACATCCATTGTGCCCTTGTCTTCATCTACAACAATCGACTCAACCTCAGCCGGCGACATTGCGTTAATCACCAGCTGAGCGGGGTTGTCATCCCAAAGCACAATATCCACACGCTCGTTATCGAGCTCACCGGATACTGCCTGCACTCGTGAGCCACGCATACCCACACAGGCACCGACGGGGTCGATACGCTGATCGTTGGTCTTCACTGCAATTTTTGCCCGAGAACCCGGATCACGGGCCGCAGCGCGAATCTGTATCACTTGCTCGGAAATTTCCGGCACTTCAATTTTGAACAGCTCGATCAGCATCTCAGGGCAAGCGCGACTGAGAATCAGCTGCGGACCACGGGTTTCGGTGCTAATTTCCATCAAAATCGCACGCACGCGATCATTGACGCGGAAGGTCTCTCGGCCCACCAACTGCTCGCGGGGCAATAGGCCCTCAGCATTGTTGCCTAGGTCCACGATGACATTGTCACGAGTGACCTTCTTAACAGTGCCAGCCACCAGCTCACCGAGCCGATCCATGTATTGCTCGACCACTTGAGCGCGCTCGGCATCACGCACACGCTGCACGATAACCTGCTTAGCTGTCTGCGCTGCGATACGACCAAAGCCAACGTTTTCTATCTGCTCTTCAAATACATCACCAGGCTTGAGGTTCGGATCTTTTTCAATCGCTTCCTCGGTAGTCAGCTGCGTGCCTAACAAAGCTACTTCGTCATCGGGCACAACCAACCAGCGGCGGACCGTATCATAGTCGCCAGTCTTTCGGTCGATAGTTACCTCGATATCGGCATCTTCGTCATAACGCTTTTTCGTTGCTGTCGCCAGCGCCAGCTCAATCGCCTCAAAAATAATGTCTTCAGAGACACCTTTCTCATTCGATACCGCTTCCGCAACCAGCAGAATTTCCTTTGTCATCTAAAGCCTCGCCTGTTCGATGTCCGCGTCAGTCGCGGGGTAAAATTCGAGCTTTTTCAATCGTAGTGAAGGGCAGCAGATATTCGTGATCTTCCACCTGTACTACCACATCCTCACCCTCAATGCCGTTTAAAACGCCTTTGAACTTACGTCGCCCTTCAAAGGGAGTGCGCAAGCGCATATCCAACCACTCACCCACATAGGCGGGGTACTGCTCTAGGCGGAACAACAAGCGATCTAGGCCAGGAGAAGACACCTCCAGCGTGTACTCACCACTTATTGGGTCTTCAACATCCATCACACCGCTGATGTGGTGACTCACGGTCGCACAATCATCGACACTGATGCCCTGTTCGTTTTCGATATAAATACGCAATACGGTATGGCGGCCTTGGGACAAATATTCGACGCCCCACAGCTCATAGCCCAATGCCTCAATAGAAGGCATCAGAAGCTGCTGAATCTCCTGCTGTTTACTTGCCACGTATTGCTTGCTCCCGCCGACTTTCTGGCACTTTTATCGCAGATACGAAAAAGCCCCTTAAAAGGGGCTTTTCGAAACGTATTACCAATACTTTGGAGCGGGTAATACGAAATTGGTAGCGGGGGCCGGATTTGAACCGACGACCTTCGGGTTATGAGCCCGACGAGCTACCAGACTGCTCCACCCCGCATCAAAACTTTCTCGCTGTGAAGACCCCTTGGCACTTCACCTTGAGCCGCGTTGCTGCTGCGTCCCAAATTCGAGGTTGTGCATTATAGGTATGACACCCACCCGGGTCAACCTATCTAGCGATTTAATTCCTACATTTATTAAGGGCATACAATTCACCAGCTATAGACGGCAAAAAACTAGCATCTTCAGTCTAAAACAATCCATCAAAACAAGCCCTGAACGAAATCGATATTGTTTCTGAACCCCCTATTGCTCATCTTTATATGCAAGGAGCCGACAACTATTACCATACCATCGACGCAGATCTGCAATAAGCAACTCGTCGAGAAACGAAACATCGAGGCTTTTTGGCACAGACCGAAGTCGCGATGCTAACCCGCCACCGAAAAGTGGCACCTTAACAAAATGGACGTAACTCATAGAGGGAACTATATATGAACACTACAGCAGAAGTTACACCCTTGATCACAGCTATTTCACCATGCCGCGAACTGACTACCGAGGAGCTTGAGAACGTAAACGGAGGTGTAGCACCTATTATCGGTATCGCCGTTGGCGCAATCGGTCAGCTCGGCGCCAGAAGCATGCTTACAGCAATTGCTGGCCGTATTGGTTTCGGGCTCGCCGTATACGATCTTGCTAACTATATCGGCGGCAGTGGCTCGTCACCAGCACTGACGAGAAGCTTACAACAGCATTAACCCTTTGCCGGGGCGGCGATTACTTCGTCAGCCGCCTCGGCTAACAAACTCCACCCATGCAAGCGAAATGACCAACCACCGAGGTTTTAATATGAAATCAAGCTATATCGGTTACATAGCGGCGATGGCTTTAGGCCTCCTAGGGTACTGGCTTGGCGCACCCATCGAAGCAGTGATTGTATTAATTCTTGTTGGCACCCTGATAGAACTGGCGATAACAAGAAACAGAAAAGACCACGAGGCGTAAAGTAGACGCAATGACTCAAAAACAAAATAGCACTGACCTACTGCCGATATCCTTAAAATCACTGTTTATTAGCCACTCAGCCATCATACTTACACTATGCTTGCTGATCTCAGCCAGCCACTTTCCCAGTTGGATCGATTACGGGCTAATCGTTTTAGTTACGATGCTGCTCTGGGATTTATATAGAAAAACAAAAAGCAAACTACTATCTACGGCTAAGTCCCAAGGGCAAAGTGAGTAATCTCCAAAGACTTGCGAGCGCCTGAGGAAGCAGCTCAGTCGACCAGCTCTATTTCTAAACTCTCCAGCAGGCCCACGGCTTCATGGCGGCTAAACTTCGCGCCTTTAATTCGATTCTGATAGACATCTATGCTGTAGTTACTGGCCTCTGAAAAATCCGCCTCCGCAAGGTCAGTTTGACTAAACTGACTGCCACTAAAGTCACTATAAGTGAAGTTGGCTGAGCTAAAAGACCCTTCGCGGAAATCCACTTGATGCGCCTTGCACTCTTCCAGTATCAGCTCGGGAAAGGATAAACCGAAAAAAGAACTGTCATTGAGTATGCATTTGTAGAAGCTGACAGGCGAGCTCACTATCAACGAGGGCCGCGTGATACGAGTCCAATCCACACCGACCAACTTTGACTCATGAAAAACGACACCTGAGAACTTACTGTAAGCTAGGGATACCACACTGAGATTGCACTGATTGAATTCGCAGTCGACAAAATTACAGCGCTCAAAAGTGGCCTCACTGAAGTCACAGTCTCGAAATACGCAGCCGTCAAACTCTTTACCCTTGATCACCTGGGAGGAAAAATCTTTCCCGGCAAATGTTTCTGACCAGTACTCGTTTTTTTCACTCAGCATGCAGGTGCACTCAGGCAGTTGTATGGCGCAGAAATAATCCGCAGAAAGTCATCGCAAGAGGATGATTTTTAGATGGTGCCGAAGGCGGGACTTGAACCCGCACGAGCATAGCTCACTACCCCCTCAAGATAGCGTGTCTACCAATTCCACCACTTCGGCATAAACAGGTGATTACAACTCCGGAACATCTCCCTCTTGGATGGGAGCGGCTTCCGGCGCCGCATTATCTACTACTGGAAGATCAGACTCTATAGCTGGCGCAGAAATTTCTTCAGCTGGCGGCAAAATGAGATCCAAATCATCGACAACACGTGTTTTTTGAGTCGCCAGAATAGCCAAGCCAAAGCTAGAAGCAAAAAACAGCACAACCAACCACGCAGTAGCTCGGGTCAAAACGTTATCACTGCCGCCACTACCAAAGAGTGTCTGGGAGGCACCGGCACCGAAGGATGCGCCCATATCGGCACCCTTACCCTGCTGCAGCATGATCAGGCCAATAATGCCCAAGGCAAGCAGCAGATGAACAATCAGAATAATTTGTTCCATAAGTCCTTTTGCCCTCGTGGGGCGTCAACTTCAAAAGTGGCTGGCGCTAGATCGCCGCCTCAATAATTTTTGCAAACTCGGCTGCGTCTAATGACGCACCTCCCACTAAAGCCCCGTCGATATCCGGTTGGGAGAACAGTGCCTGCGCATTGGCAGCTTTTACACTACCACCATAAAGAATGCGCAATTTAGCGGCATTCAATGATCCTATACCCGCCAACTGCTCACGTATAAAGCTGTGCATCTCTTGCGCTTCGGCCGGCGTTGCTGTCAGGCCAGTACCGATCGCCCAAACAGGTTCATAGGCAACCACCAAACCTCGCAGCTCTGCCTGACCAGCCAAAGCGCCCTTAAGCTGCTTGGCTACAACCTCAAAAGCCTCACCGTCTTCACGCTGAGCCTGCGTCTCACCAATACACAGTACTGGCTTTAAACCAGCCTCAAGTGCTGCAGCTAGCTTTGCAGCCACCATGTCATCAGACTCTGAGTGATACTGGCGCCGCTCCGAGTGACCCAGTAAGACCCACTCACAACCCAAATCAGCCAGCATTTCGGCTGATACCTCACCGGTGTAAGCGCCAGATTGCATATGACTGCAGTCCTGGGCCCCCACTTGCAGCCCAGACTTAGCAGCCTGTGCCAAAACCTGTGCAAGGTGAACAAAACTTGGACACACAGCCACGTCTATCTGTGACAAGTTTTCCAAGCCTAACAATTCTGTGCTCAACTGCTCGACGCTGGCTCGTGAGCCGTGCATCTTCCAGTTAGCCATAACAAGCGGTCGACGCATGGTTTTTCCCCGGAGCGAAAACGGCGGCAATGCTACCCGAGATATCCCTGCGTTACAAGACAAATGCCAAGGACAATCGAGCGCAAAGCCATCCCTTTATGCCACAGCCGCCTCGACACGCCCTGCCAAATCAGCGCAGAGCTCGGCGACCTTCTCATGATCTTGGCCTTCCACCATGACACGCACCAGGGGCTCAGTACCCGAGGGGCGCAGCAAGACTCGGCCGCGATCACCCAATGTATCCTCCACTTCTTTCACCGCATCGACAATGGCGGGATAGTCATTAATGTCAAACTTGCCCTTAACCCGCACATTGATCATGGTTTGGGGACACTTGGTCATTCCTTTGAGCAGCGTCAAAAGCTCGCCGCCCGACTTCTGCACAGCCACCAAGACCTGTAAAGAGGCCACGATACCATCGCCTGTAGTGGTGTGGTCTGCACAGATAATATGCCCCGAGGACTCCCCTCCCAGCAACCAGCCTTGGCTTTCCATCATTTCTTTGACGTAGCGGTCACCTACTTTGGCCCGCACTAACTGCAAACCGGCGTCACGCAGGGCCAGCTCCAGCCCAAGGTTGCTCATTGCCGTACCCACCACACCTGCTTCAGAGGTGCCATGGGCTAAACGGTGCAGTGCAATAATGTAGAGTAGCTCGTCACCATCGACCAACTTGCCATTGCGGTCAACAAACAGCACACGGTCGCCGTCGCCGTCATAGGCGATACCTAGATCAGCCTGCTGCTCGAGTACTAAGGCTGAAAGCGCCGCGGTATCAGTAGAACCCACACCTTCATTGATATTGAAGCCATCTGGCTGGACACCGAGGGTGACCACGTCGGCACCAAGCTCTGATAACACACTCGGAGCGATGTGGTAGGTCGCACCGTTAGCGCAATCAACCGCAATTTTAAGCCCCCGCAGACTAAAGCCTTCGGGAACCGTCGACTTGCAGTATTCGATATAGCGCCCGGCTGCATCGACTACCCGCAACACCTTGCCAATTTCTCGGGAGGACACCACTTCAAGCTCCTCCTCCAATTCTGCCTCAATAGCCAGCTCAACCTCATCGGGCAGCTTGGAGCCAGTAGCAGAGAAAAACTTGATGCCATTGTCATAAAAAGGATTATGTGAGGCGCTGATCACGATGCCCGCCACGGCATGCTGAGTGCGCGTCATTAAAGCCACCGCCGGTGTGGGCATGGGGCCCAACAGCTTCACATCGACACCGGCAGCCACCAGGCCAGCCTCTAGGGCCGACTCGAACATATAGCCAGATACTCTGGTGTCCTTGCCGATAATCACAGTCTTGCGGCCAGCGCCGTCATCACTGCGAGAAAAGACTCGGCCGCAGGCCCAACCAAGCTTGAGCATAAAGTCAGGCGTAATCGGCTTACTGCCTACCTCACCGCGAATACCGTCGGTGCCGAAATAGCGTCTACTCATTTATTCTCCAATTTCTGCCAGTGCGCTACACATGGCGAGGGCGTCGGCAGTTTCCTGAATATCGTGGGTGCGTATTATCCACGCTCCGCGCTCAACGGCCAACACCGCCAGAGCAAGACCCGCTGCCAAACGCTCGTCAACTGCCCGGTCGAGCAATTTAGCGATCATTGATTTTCGCGACATACCGACCAGCAAAGGCTGACCCAAGTCGCGCAACTGCGGCAAGTCACGCAGTAGCTGCAAGTTATGTTGTAGTGACTTACCAAAACCAAAACCTGGATCGAGCAGCAAACGCTCACGGGGAATTCCCGCCAGATCACAAACACTCATGCGCTGGCGCAAGAAATCGCTCACCTCAGCACTAACATCCCGGTATTGAGGATTCTGCTGCATGGTATCCGGCTGCCCCTGCATGTGCATCAAACACACCGGCAGGCCGGTCGCCGCCGCCGCTGCCAAGGCTCCTTCGCGCTGCAAAGCCCGCACATCATTGATTAACCCAGCCCCTACGGCAGCGGCCTCGGTCATCACTTGCGGCGAACTAGTATCCACCGAGATGACAACCTCTAGCTCAGCTGCGATGCGCTCAACCAGCGGCACTACCCGCTCCAGCTCTTGCTCAATAGTGACTGGAGCAGCGCCGGGGCGAGTCGACTCACCACCAATATCAATGATGCTAGCGCCCTGTTCACACATCAGACGTGCCCGAGCCATAGCTTGCTCGAGATCTAAGCCGTTTTGCTTATAGAGGCTTCCGCCATCTGAAAAAGAGTCTGGTGTGGTATTGAGCACCCCCATGACCTGGGGGCGCGATAAGTCGAGAGCCCTGCCAGCGCAGTTAAGCACCGGCAGGGGAAAGTCTGCTGTGGCAGGCAAAATCTACTGAGCCCCGCGCTTAATGCTCGCCGGCAGGGCCGCCTATTGGGGAGGATTCGCTCTCATCAGAGCTGCTATTCTGCTCTTTTGTTGCGCTACTATCACTGCTGGCACCGCCACCAGAGCCACCCCAGTCTTTCGGTTCACGCGCTGGGCGACCAGACATAATATCGTCGATCTGATCGGCATCGATGGTTTCATAGAGCATCAAAGCTTCTGCCATCAGGTGCAGCTTGTCGAAGTTCTCTTCCAGTATGCGCTCAGCAGTGGCATAGCACTCATCAATAATACGCCGTACTTCCTGGTCAATCTGTTTTGCGGTTTCACCGGAAATACTTTTGTGGGGCTGACCACTGGAGCGACCGAGGAAAACCTCTTCATCGGCCTCGTCATACATTAAAGGCCCCATTTTTTCCGACAGTCCCCACTGGGTCACCATCTTGCGGGCGATGTCCGTAGCCCGCTGAATATCATTGGAAGCACCGGTGGTAACACCATCTTTGCCGAGCGTCATCTCCTCGGCAATACGGCCACCAAACAAGCTGCATATTTGCGAAATGATATGACGGCGACTGTGGCTGTAGCGGTCTTCTTCGGGCAAAAACATTGTCACACCCAGTGCGCGACCACGCGGAATAATACTCACCTTATAGACCGGGTCGTGCTCGGGCATCAAGCGCCCAACAATCGCATGACCAGCCTCATGGTAGGCAGTATTGCGCTTTTCAGCTTCCGACATCACCATCGATTTGCGCTCAGCGCCCATCATAATCTTGTCTTTGGCCAGCTCGAACTGGGTCATACCTACGGTGCGCAGATTGCCCCGCGCTGCAAAGAGCGCCGCTTCGTTAACCAAGTTAGCCAAGTCGGCACCGGAAAAACCGGGTGTACCACGAGCAATTTTAGAGGGCTCGACATCTTCCGACAGCGGCACCTTGCGCATGTGTACTTTTAAGATCTGTTCGCGACCACGTATATCTGGCAAGCCCACAACCACCTGACGGTCAAAGCGACCGGGGCGCAGTAATGCTGGGTCCAACACGTCGGGGCGGTTGGTCGCAGCAATAACAATGACGCCATCATTCGCTTCAAAGCCATCCATTTCGACCAGCAGCTGGTTTAGGGTCTGTTCGCGCTCATCGTGGCCACCACCTAAGCCCGCACCGCGGTGCCGACCGACAGCGTCAATTTCATCAATAAAGATGATACAGGGTGCTTGCTTTTTGGCCTGCTCGAACATATCGCGCACCCGAGAAGCACCCACACCGACAAACATTTCGACAAAATCAGAGCCAGATATAGAGAAAAACGGTACTTTGGCCTCACCGGCGATGGCTTTGGCTAGCAAAGTTTTACCGGTACCTGGCTGCCCCACCATCAACACACCGCGAGGAATCCGTCCACCAAGCTTTTGGAATCGACCCGGGTCGCGCAGAAACTCAACCAGCTCCTGCACGTCTTCCTTAGCTTCATCGACCCCGGCCACATCAGCAAAGGTGGTAGTTATCTGATCTTCACCCAGCAGCCGCGCTTTACTCTTGCCAAAGCTCATCGGGCCGCCCTTGCCACCCGCACCGCCTTGCATCTGACGCATGAAGAACATGAATACGGCAATGATTATCAGGATCGGGAAACTCGCCACCAGCAACTGCGTCCAAACGCTTTGCTGCTCCGGTTTACGCCCTTCAACCACCACCTTGTGATCCAATAGGTCGTCGATCAGCTTAGGATCTTCCACCATGGGCCGAATTGTTTCGAACTGGCTGCCGTCAAAACGCTCGCCCGTGATAGTGAGACCATCCACTACCACTTTTTTCACTTGATCCTGCTGGATTTGCTCAATGAAATCAGAATAACCGACCTGTTCGGTCGAGTTCTGCATATTAAAGTTATTGAACACCGACAACAGGACGGCGGCTATAACCAGCCAAAGTAGTAGATTTTTTGCCATATCACTCAACGCAGTTACCTCACCAACTTGCCGTCTGCTAGACCGACGCTAAAACCAGTTGTTCCACAATTATAGCTGGAATCTGGGCACGCCCGACCAATCGGAGGATTGATGTGGGAGAACACTACAAGGACACCAAGCCCCCGAAGCATTCCACAATGGGAATATAAGTTTGTCCAATGTACTACAGATGGGGTTATTGCTCCACGTTTCAAGCCCCCTGTGTGCATTAGCGCTAATTAAAGTCCTTTGAAAGCTTTCGCTACTAAATACACTTCTCTCGAGCGAGGCCGCGAGGCCGCTGGCTTACGTGTCAACACTTTGCCAAAAGAGCCCTTAGCCTGACGAAACAATTCATCAAAGCCCTCCCCCTGAAATACTTTTGTTACAAAGCATCCGCCAGGAGCCAATACTTTACAGGCCATATCTAAAGCCAGCTCGACAAGGTACATAGAGCGCGGTTGATCGACCTCGCTCATACCACTCATATTCGGCGCCATATCTGACATCACCAAGTCCACTGGCGCTGCGCCAATCGCCTCAACAATTTGCTCAAACACGGCGTCCTCGGTGAAGTCACCTTGAATAAACTCCACGTCGGCCAAGCTGTCCATGTGCAGTATATCCGAAGCTACCACCCGCCCTCGATGCCCCACTAGCTCTGCCGCAACCTGCGACCAACCACCGGGGGCACTGCCGAGATCCACCACCGTCATACCGGGACGAATCAAACGATCTTTATCCTGCAACTCCAATAGCTTGTAACAAGCACGCGAGCGATAGCCTTCACGCTGGGCTCGCTGCACGTAGGGATCGTCGCGGTGTTCTTTTAACCAAGCTTGACTTGAGGGGCGCTTCTTTGCCATAGACAGTCTCTATAATTTCCGTAAATTGGGCCGTATCGTGTCACTATACGCTTGTGTAGAATACCCGCCCCGAGTGAATACCCCATTGTAACGTGGAAACCCTATGAGCAAGAACGCCAAGCTGGATATCAAGCAACTGCGGGCTATCGGCCACAAATTAAACCCCGTCGTCACTGTCGCAGGCAAGGGCCTCAACGACAATGTGCTGACAGAAATTGAGCGCGCCCTCAGCGATCACGAGCTAATCAAGATCAAATTGGCCGTGGGCAGCCGCGAAGCTCGCAGCGAAGTCGCCGCCGAGATTTGCCAGCTCACCAACAGCAGCTTAGTCCAATCCATTGGCAACGTCGTTCTGCTACTGCGCCACAGCAAGCAGCCTGACCCCAAACTATCCAACCTGCTACGCCCTCAGTAAAGCCCGCTTTCCCCACACACTGCGCTGGCCTATGATATCGATGATATCTGATGACAGGAGGCGAGCTACTGTATGGGGACTGTTCTCCATTTTCCATCCACGCAGGCCCAGGGCCTAGCTTTTCTCGATCGGGAACTGCGGCAGCGCTTAGCGGCCTACGGCGCTGACCAAGCTCTGAGCGACTTTGCTGCCACTGAACTGACACGCATCTACAAAGAGTTTAGCCAACCAGAAGCCTACAGCTTTACTCTCAGCCTGCCAGATGACCTGCCCAGTGAGATAAGCCGCGACTTGCAGCAACAGATAAGTGAAGGTTTGGAAGGGCTGCGCAAAGAGAACCACGCTCTGGTGATTAATCTGATTGCGCAGCTGGTGCTGGCCCGCATGCAGCTGTTTCAGCTACAGCGGGGTTAATGCGGGCATCGCTTAGATATGCTGAACCCGATCGATTTCATACTCCACGTCGCCGCCAGGTGCCTTGACGACCACGACATCGCCCTCTTCCTTGCCGATCAAAGCGCGCGCGATAGGTGAACTGACCGAGATCAGGTTCTGCTTCACGTCGGCTTCGTCGTCACCCACTATGCGGTAAGTCACAGTGGCCTCACTTTCGACATTAATGAGGTCGACCGTCGTACCAAATATTACTTTGCCACTGTAGGGGATTTTGGTCACGTCGATCACTTGGGCATTGGAGAGCTTGCTCTCAATTTCCATGATACGACCTTCGTTAAAGCTCTGCTGTTCACGGGCCGCGTGGTACTCAGCATTTTCTTTCAGGTCACCGTGCTCCCGCGCCTCAGCAATAGCTTGGGTGATACGTGGGCGATCGACCTTTTTTAGCTGATCTAACTCTTTCCGTAGAGCAGCTTCTCCAGATACCGTCATGGGCACATTGCTCATAGCGCTATACTCCTATACTTGCATGCAGGTCTTGCAGCCTGCGCACCTTCTTGTCTGTTTCCAGTTTCAAGGCCATGCACACCGCTTCGGCCGCTGCAAGAGTGGTGGTGTAAAACACTCGATGCGCCTCAGCGCTGGCGCGAATGGGGGCCGAGTCTGCGATCGCACGACGCCCTTCTGTAGTATTGATAATGAAGTCCGCTTCATTGTTCTTGATCATATCAACAATGTGCGGCCGCCCTTCTAGCACCTTGTTAACCCGGCGCACGCTCAGTCCCGCCTGCTCCAGTGCGTTTGCGGTGCCGCCAGTGGCGACTATATCAAAGCCCAACTCAACCAACTGTTTTGCCACCTCAACTATGCCGGGCTTGTCGACATCCCGCACACTGATCAAGGCCGTGCCGCTGCGCGGTGGGGGCGAACCCGCTCCCAACTGTGCTTTAGCAAAAGCGCCGGCAAAAGTGTCACCCGTGCCCATCACCTCACCAGTAGAGCGCATTTCAGGGCCCAAAATTGGATCGACACCAGGGAACTTGTTAAAGGGCATAACCGCTTCTTTAACTGAGAAATAAGGGGGCACAATTTCTTTGGTGTAGCCCTGATCTGCCAGGCTGGTACCAGCCATGCAGCGCGCCGCCACTTTAGCTAGCGATAGGCCTATGCACTTAGACACAAAGGGCACCGTACGCGAAGCACGAGGGTTCACTTCAATGATGTAAATTTCATTGTCCTGCCAGGCCAGCTGCACGTTCATCAAGCCACATACACCGAGCTCCAGGGCCATTTGACGAATCTGCTCGCGCATTTCGTCTTGTACCTCAGCAGGCAAGCTATAGGGCGGCAGAGCGCAAGCAGAGTCACCGGAGTGCACACCAGCTTGCTCAATATGCTGCATGATTGCGCCGATCACTACCTGCTTACCGTCGCTCACTGCATCCACATCCACTTCGACAGCCGCACTGAGGAAGCTATCGAGCAGAACCGGTGAGTCATCAGACACCAGTACCGCATCGCGCATGTAGCGCAGCAAGTCTTCCTCGCGGTAAACCACTTCCATGGCTCTACCGCCAAGTACGTAAGAGGGCCGCACTACCAGTGGGTAACCAATCGTTTCAGCTGCCTCTAGTGCTTCGTCAACGCTGCGCACTGTGGTGTTGGCAGGCTGTCGCAGGCCCAATTTTTGGATCATACGCTGGAAGCGCTCACGATCTTCAGCGCGATCGATGGCATCAGGAGAGGTGCCAATGATCGGCACACCTTGAGCTTCAAGGGCGCGGGCCAGTTTCAGCGGCGTTTGACCACCAAATTGCACAATCACCCCTTTGGGCTTTTCTAGGTGCACAATTTCCAGCACATCTTCCAGCGTCACCGGCTCAAAATACAGGCGGTCAGAGATGTCGTAATCGGTCGACACGGTTTCTGGGTTACAGTTAACCATGATGGCTTCGTAACCATCTTCACGCATCGCCAGTGCCGCATGCACACAGCAGTAGTCAAACTCGATACCCTGACCAATCCGGTTGGGACCGCCGCCTAAGACCAGTATTTTATCGCGGTCGCTCGGCTCAGCTTCGCACTCTTCCTCATAGGTGGAATACATGTAAGCCGTGGTGGAGACAAACTCCGCGGCACAGGTATCAACCCGCTTATACACTGGGCGAATACCGAGGCTGTGACGATGACTGCGCACTTCACCTTCCGTGACACCCAGCAAGACCGACAGCCGGCTGTCGGCAAAGCCCTTGCGCTTGAGGCGGTACATGGCCTGCTTATCAATGTCAGTCAAGGCCAGCGAATTCAGGCTGCCCTCGATTTCAATCAAATCTTGAATTTGGATCAAAAACCAAGGGTCTACACCAGAGTGGCGGTACACCTCATCCACGCTCATACCTGCGCGGAATGCATCGCCCAAATACCAGAGGCGGTCAGGACCGGGGTTGACCAACTCGGAGATCAACTCATCGCGAATATCGGGGTCCTTCACATCCATTTTCGACTCAAAGCCGGAGGAGCCGACTTCTAGGCCTCGAATGGCTTTTTGGATGGATTCTTGGAAGGTGCGACCAATAGCCATCACCTCACCCACAGACTTCATCTGGGTAGTCAGGCGTGAGTCTGCGGCGTTAAATTTCTCGAAGGCAAAGCGAGGAATCTTGGTTACAACATAGTCGATGCTCGGCTCAAAGGATGCGGGCGTGGCACCACCGGTAATGTCGTTCTTTAACTCGTCTAGGGTAAAACCAACAGCCAACTTTGCGGCGACTTTGGCAATTGGGAAACCAGTCGCTTTAGAAGCAAGTGCTGAGGAGCGTGATACCCGCGGGTTCATCTCAATGATGACAAAGCGCCCCGTTTTAGGACACTGGCCAAACTGCACGTTGGAGCCGCCAGTTTCGACGCCGATTTCACGCAGCACCGCCAGCGAGGCGTTGCGCATGATCTGATACTCTTTATCGGTCAGCGTTTGGGCCGGCGCCACGGTAATAGAGTCACCGGTGTGCACCCCCATGGCATCAAAGTTCTCGATCGCGCAGACGATGATGCAGTTGTCATTTTTGTCGCGCACCACCTCCATCTCGAACTCTTTCCAGCCGATCAGTGACTCGTCAATCAGCAGCTCTTTAGTTGGGGATAGATCGAGTCCGCGCAGGCAGATTTTTTCAAATTCGTCGCGGTTATAGGCAATACCGCCACCGGAGCCACCCATGGTAAAGGAGGGCCGGATAATGCAGGGGAAGCCAATTGAGTCGAGTACCTGAAAAGCCTCTTCCAAACTGTGGGCGGTGGCAGCGCGCGGCGTCTCCAGACCGATGCGCTTCATGGCGTCATCGAATAGCTGGCGGTCTTCCGCCATGTCGATCGCTTCCTTGGTGGCGCCAATCATCTCAACGCCATGCTTTTCCAGCACGCCATGACGCGCCAGATCTAGCGCGCAGTTCAAGGCTGTCTGGCCACCCATGGTTGGCAGCAGTGCGTCGGGTTTTTCTGCCTCGATGATCCGCTCAACCGTCTGCCACTCAATCGGTTCGATATAGGTGGAGTCGGCCATCGCCGGGTCGGTCATAATAGTCGCTGGGTTGGAGTTCACCAGAATAACGCGATAACCCTCTTCCCGCAGCGCTTTACAGGCTTGGGCGCCGGAGTAATCAAACTCACAGGCTTGGCCGATAACAATCGGTCCAGCACCGAGGATCAGGATACTTTGAATGTCAGTTCTTTTTGGCATACGGCTTAACTTCTTCCCGCTCGGGCTTCTATCAATTCAATAAAGTGGTCAAACAGTGGCGCGGCATCGTGTGGACCTGGGCCTGCCTCTGGGTGACCCTGAAAGCTAAATGCAGCTTTATCGCTGCGCTGAAAACCCTGTATGGTGCCATCAAACAAGGATTTGTGGGTTACCTCTAGGTTGGCTGGCAGCCCTTCTTCAGCGATCGCAAAACCGTGGTTCTGGCTGGTGATGAGCACCCGGCCATCTTTTAGGTTCTGCACTGGATGGTTGGCGCCGTGATGACCCTGGCTCATTTTCATGGTTTTGGCTCCGCTGGCCAGACCAAGCAACTGATGCCCCAAACAGATACCGAAAATTGGCACATCCGTTTCTAGGAATTCCTGGATCGCTTGGATGGCATAATCACAAGGCTCGGGGTCACCGGGGCCATTGGACAGGAATATGCCATCGGGATTCATGGCCAGCACTTCTGCTGCGGGAGTCTGCGCCGGCACTACTGTGACACGGCAGCCGCGATCCACCAGCATGCGCAAGATATTGCGCTTAACACCAAAATCATAGGCCACCACATGCTTAGTCAACTCGCTTTCAGCAGGCTTGAAAAAGCCCTCACCGAGCGCCCAACTTCCCTCTGTCCAAGTGTAGGACTCTTTGACGCTGACTACCTTAGCCAAGTCCATACCCTTGAGACCGGCAAAGGCACGAGCCTGCGCGAGCGCCTCTTGCTCATCGATGTTGTCGCCAGCCATTAGGCAACCGCTTAAGGCACCTTTATCGCGGAGAATACGGGTCAAACGGCGGGTATCGATTTCGGCCATCGCAATGACATTGCGACGCTTAAGGTAAGAGGAGAAGTCTTCTTGATTGCGGAAGCTACTGGCCATCAGGGGCAGATCACGAATGATCAAACCAGTGGACCAAATCGCCGCAGACTCTTCATCTTCGGGGTTAGTACCGGTGTTTCCAATATGGGGGTAGGTCAACGTCACTATCTGGCGGGCATAAGAAGGATCAGTAAGAACCTCCTGATAGCCACTCATAGCGGTGTTGAACACCACCTCACCGACAGAGCTTCCTTCGGCACCAATAGCGGTACCTTTGAAAATACTGCCATCCTCAAGGGCTAACAGGGCCTGACTGTACAAGTACACCTCCAACGCGTCAGTGAGTGATTGCCATGTAGCGCACAAATGTCCCGCGCGCTCAAAAAAAAGCGAGATCGGGCAACCGCATCTCGCTTTTTATCATACAATCAGCTCTAGTTATTCACAGGACTACACGGAACCCGGATGCTGGCCGAGCGTGTTAAATCTGGCAAAAGATTGTAGGGGAATACGCAGTGGCTGTCCACAGCAGCTAGCCCACTAGAGAGGCCCAGAAAGGCAATTTGGTGATATTACCACCCCGCCCTGTTTAGGGGAGCATCACCACAGCGACATCACCTATGCTGGCCGCAGCATAATTACAATGAAAAGATTGAAGCCCGCATGACTAAGCAGTACAAACAACTCGATATTCGTCAAACCTCCGTCTTGATTATGGGCTTAATGGCGACCGGCATTGGTCAGTCATTAGTCTTTGCGATTCTGGCGCCACTGGGCCGAGAAGTGGCTCTTAGCGAGCTACAAATCACTTCTATCATTGCCGTATCGGCACTCATTTTCGCTCTGGCCTCGCCACACTGGGGGCGTGTCAGTGACCGAGTTGGTCGCAAACCAATCATCATCACCGGCCTAGCCGGCTACACTGTTGGCACGGTGCTCTTTACCAGTGTGCTCTATGCCGGCCTGGCAGGGATGATGTCGGGTCTGCTGCTCTATGCCGTGCTGATGATTACGCGCTGTAGCCAGTCGATTATTATGTCTGCCACCGGCCCCGCTAGCACCGCTTACGCTGCCGACAACAGCTCGCCCAGCATGCGCACTAAGACCATGGCACGACTGGGCACGGCCAACAGCATGGGTATGATTCTAGGACCAGCCGTGAGTGGTGCGCTGGCCACTTTTGGTCTACTGGCACCACTGTATTTTGCCGCAGGATTATCAGCATTGGCGGGTTTTGTGGTGTGGCGCATGCTGCCCCCTACCCCCAAGCAAGACCTGACTAGCCGCAACCCCCGCAAGCGACTCCGTTTCACGGATCCCCGAATTCGGCACTACCTTGCTGGCGCAGTGGGCCTGTTTATCGGTTTCTCCGCTATCCAGCAAACGCTTGGTTTTCTTCTTCAGGACAAGCTCTCGCTATCGGGCATTGAAACCGCCCAACTCACCGGGGCCGCCTTGATGATATCTGCCCTATTCACCTTCAACGCCCAGGTGACACTGATGCAGCGACTCAGGCTAAGAGCGACCCAGTTTTTACGCCTCGGCCTGCTATCACTTCTCATCGGCGCCTGCATTGTTGCCGGCTCTGAGCGCTTTGCTGTGTTGGCGGTGGGTATGGCGTTTATGGGCAACGGCCTGGGACTGGCTATGCCGGCGGTGGCTGCAGGCGCCTCACTGGCCGTCAGCACTGAGGAACAGGGAGCTGTGGCTGGCATGGTTAGCGCCTGCCCCGCGATGGGTTTTGTGGTCGGGCCAATCTGCGCCGGCGCTCTATATCAGATCCACGGCCCCTTGGCCGCGCTGTTTAGTGCCGGCGTATTTTTGCTGGTATTGGTCGTATTGAGCCTACACGACCGTCACACTCACCCGAGATGAATCGCCTCAAGCGCTGCCCGTAGCTGCTCGGGCATGGTCACCGCTTTGTTTGTACTGCGCTCTACAAACACATGTACAAAGTGACCCTGGGCGACCGCTTCATCGCGGCCCTCTCGAAATATGCCCACCCCATAACGCACCGAGCTATGCCCTAGCTTTTCGACCCGTAGACCCGCCTCTATGGTCTCAGGGTAACTGATCGGAGCAAAGTACTCGCAGTCGGAGCTGACCACGAAGCCCACCACTTCACCGCGGTGAATGTCGAGCCCGCCCCGCTCAATTAAGTAGCGATTAACCGCCGAGTCAAAGTATGAGTAATAGACCACATTATTGACGTGGCCGTAGATATCATTATCTGACCAGCGAGTGGTAAGCGGGCAAAAACAGCGATAATCAGCGCGAGCCAAGGGCTTGCTCTTATTCAAGGTAGTTCTCCATAAGCAGCGCGATAGATGGCCAAGGCATCGGCCTCAGTGACTTCGCGCGGGTTGTTAGTTAGCAGCCGCTGCTGCTGCATGGCCTCGGCTGCCAGCATATCCAAATCGTTGTAGGGGACATTCAGCGCCGCCAGCGTAGCGGGCAGCTGCAGCTCTTCGATCAGAGTGCGCAGCCCACTTACCAGTTGAGCAGCCCGCGCTTCCTCGCTACCACTGAGCGCATCCTGGCTCAGCACTTGCGCTAAATCTGCATAAAGTGGCGCTGCAGCAGGAGCATTGAACTCCAGCACACTCGGTAACACCAGCGAATTACTGAGGCCGTGGGGAATATGATAGTGGCCACCGAGAGGATAAGCCAAGGCATGCACCGCCGCCACGGGTGCATTAGCAAAAGACTGCCCTGCTAAACACGCGCCCAGCAACATATTGGCCCGGGCACTCCGATCATGACCGTTCTTCACCGCCTGCCGGATACTACCCGATAATAGCCTCAAAGCTTGGCGGGCCAAATTATCAGATATGGGGTTTTTCTTGTGCTTAGAAGTATAAGCCTCTATCGCGTGGACCATAGCGTCCACCCCCGTCATGGCAGTGATTGCCGGAGGCAGACTCAGCGTCAGCTCGGGATCTAATACCGCAACATCCGGCAACAGCAGCGCTGATGAAACGCCAGCTTTGGTGGTTTCACCGGTAGTGATAACAGCCACCGGGGTAACCTCTGAGCCAGTGCCAGCAGTAGTTGGCACCAGGATTAAAGGCAATCGCCCACCCTTTACTTGGTCAAGCCCATACAGTTCTGGCAAAGATTGCACACCAGCCAGCAGCACCGCGACGACTTTAGCCACATCCATCGAGCTGCCACCACCTACCGCAATAACACCATCAACCCCAGCATCGCGCGCCCTAGCAAAAGCAGCTAAAACTGTGCTTTCAGGCGGGTCTTCACAAACTTGATCAAACACTAGCGCAGGTAAGTCTTCGCGCTGCAGCGCCGCCAATACCGGTGCCAGCAAACCGATCGACACTAGGCCGGGGTCAGTGACCAATAAAGGCCGCGAGATATCCAGCGCTCGACAGTGCTGTGCCAGCAGCAAAGCACTGCCACTGGCACAGTGAATTTTAGGCACTGTGTCGAACTCAAAGGCTAGCACTGGCGGCTCCCGATATGTTGCAGCAGCCAGCGACTACTGCTGAAGACTGATAATCACTTTGCCGCGGGCGCGGCGCTCAATCATGCAATTGTAAGCCGCTTCATACTCCTCCAAGGGAAACAAATCGCATACTACCGGCTTCAATTTGCCCTCGGCGAAATATTTCCACAGCGCTTGGATATTGGCCAGGTTGAGCTCCGGCTCCTCCATAGTAAAGCGCCCCCAAAACACACCTACCAAAGAGCAACCCTTCAGCAGCGTCAGGTTCAGGGGAATACTGGGAATCGGGCCACTGGCAAAGCCAATCACCAAGTAGCGTCCATTCCAGGCCATACTGCGCACTGCTGGCTCGGCATAGTCGCCACCCACTGGGTCATAGACTACGTCAACGCCTTTGCCATCGGTCAGCTCTTTGAGCCGATCTCTGAGAGACTCTGTGCTGTAATTGATCAGCTCATCGGCACCGAGCTGCTGGCACAACTGCAGCTTTTCATCACTGCTAGCAGCCGCAATCACTCTGGCACCCAACAGCTTTCCAAGCTCAATCGCAGTAACACCCACCCCTCCAGCGGCGCCCATCACTAACAGGGTTTCACCCGCGGCAATTTTGGCCCGCTGAACGAGTGCGTGATAGGAAGTGAAGTAGGTGATGCCGACTCCAGCAGCCTGCTCAAAGCTCAGGCCTTCAGGCATCGGGAATACTGTCATTTCATTGGCCGCCACTTGCTCAGCAAATGCACCCCAACCAACCATGGCAATCACTTTATCGCCGGGCTTGACCCGGGTCACCGCAGCGCCGACCTCAAGCACTACCCCGGCGCACTCCCCTCCAGTCACAAAGGGCATGTCGGGCTGCGTCTGATACTTGCCCTGCATCATCAACACATCGGGAAAGTTAAGCCCCGCTGCTTTGATTTCGATCAGCACGTCTTTTTCACCAACGACAGGCAGCGGCCAGTTGCTTTCCAGCACGAGCTTGTCTGCCATACCATACTCTTTACATACCACTGCTTTCATCGATTGCTCCCTTAGTGGGCCAACTAATGCTGCCAGTCAGCCTGTTTTAATCCAGCTTAATGCCGAGACCTTCAGCGGCAACCGTGAGCATTTTTAAGGATTGCTCAAACCCACCTTTGAGCTCACGCAGCGTGTCGTCATTGTTAATTTGCGACCAGTGAGCTGCGATACCTTCTGGCGTCTGCTCTTCGGGGGACAGCCAAACGCTATCGGTTTCGACGATCTTCGCCACAGAAAAGCCGCCAGCACCGGCGCAGAGAATTGTCCGGTTGGGAGCATCTTCGCTGACTAGGTACAAGACCGCAGGGGTTACTGTTTCAGGTGTTAAAAGCTCAAAGGCTTTATCCGGCAGGAGGCCTTCGGTCATGCGGGTGCCAGCAGTTGGCGCCAATGCGTTAACCCGAATGTTGTACTTGGCACCCTCTTGCACCAAAGTATTCATCGCACCGATCACGCCCATCTTGGCCGCGCCGTAGTTGGTTTGACCAAAGTTACCGTATAAGCCACTAGAGGAACTGGTAACAACGATGCGACCATACTCCTGCTCGCGCATTACTTCCCAGCAGGCCTTGGTGCAGTTGATAGTGCCCATTAAGTGCACATCTAAGACTAACTTGAAGTCGTCCAGCGAGCCCTTGGCAAAGCTCTTGTCGCGCAGGATACCGGCGTTATTAACAAGAATATCAACCCGCCCCCAGGTATCGAGCGCCTGTTTCACCATGGCCTGTACTTCATCATAGTTGGCGACATTGGCTCCGTTGGCGATCGCTTCACCACCAGCCGCTTCAATTTCTGCCACTACTGATAGCGCCGCGGCACTAGATGCTCCGGTGCCATCTTTGGCGCCGCCCAAGTCATTAACCACAACTTTGGCACCGCGCTTAGCTAGCTCGATGGCATGACTGCGACCCAAACCCTGGCCAGCACCGGTCACAATGGCAACTTTGCCGTCATAGCGAATAGTCATTAATCAAATCCTCTGTAAAAAATAAACGGCGATGCCAGTACTAGGCAACAACAACCATAGACAGCCACTCTGCGACTAGCGCCGGAGTTTCTTCACCTTCAATTTCCACTGTAATGCCCTGAGTAATCAGCAGGCGGTTGCCTTCTTTTTCCTCCACATCCAGCATCTCAACATGCGCGCGCACTCGCTTACCGGCTCGCACTGGGGCAAGAAAGCGCACTTTGTTAAAGCCGTAGTTGATACCCATGACGATATTTTCGGGAATCACGCCACTGTCCTCACACATCTTCACTAACATAGAGAGCGTCAGAAAACCGTGCGCAATGGTTCCACCAAAAGGGGTCTGGGCAGCCTTTTCTTGATCGATATGAATAAACTGGTGATCCTCGGTGCAATCAGCAAAAGCATTAATACGCGACTGATCGAGCGTCACCCAGGGACCGGGCTCTAGTTTTACGCCCTTCTGTTTAAGCATTTCTTCTTTTGAAACAACGGTAACGGCCATACGGCACTCCTTGGCTGTAACTGGAATAATTATTAGGGTGTTTCACTGAGCCAAAAGCAGTCTTGCACAAGATCTATGTCGACTCAGTGCCAGATAAAACAGTTTTTGAACATACAGTAGGTATTTTTTGCATTCAAGTATTGTGCTGCCGCTTTGCCTTATCAAGGAATGCGGCAGCTCAGTACAAGTTCAGGCCTTAAGCGCGACGCAGAAAAGATAGCACCAAGCTCTCAAACTCGTCCTTTTTTTCAATCATCGACCAATGGCCGCAGTTGGGAAAAACATGGAGCTCGCAGTTGGGGATAATACGCATTGGAATCAAACACATATCCAGCGGTGTTACTCGGTCGTCACGGCCCCAAGTTAACAGGGTAGGCGCCTGTATCCGCGGCAGATGGGCGATAACATCCGCGGCAGCTGCGCCCCGTCGGAACTCAGCAATTTTTTGAATGGATTCCCGCGAATAAATCCGCTTGGTCGATTCAAAGGTCTTGGCTTCTGTCGCCCGCGCGAAACGCTCATCAACTAACTCTTTAGTAAGCAAGCTCTGATCGAAAACCATTGAACGCAACCAACTTTCGATACGCTCTCGCGTCGGGTTTTCCACAAACTCCGTGAGCAGACTCAAGCCATCGGCTGGGAAAGCTGAAAATAGATTCATGCCGATGCCGCCGATAGTTACAAAGCGATTAACCCGCTCTGGGTGATTGGCGGCAATCACTGAGCCAACCATGCCCCCCATAGAGTTACCAATAATATGCACCCTTTCAATAGCCAGCTCATTGAGCAACTCGACTACAGCGGAGACACAAACTGATACTGGGTCACCATCAATTGCCTCACTTTGGCCGTAACCCGGAAAATCCACCACCAAGCATCGAAAGTGCTCGGCAAAAGCGGGCAGGTTACGCTCAAAATTTGCTCTTGCGGTCACCCCGGGGCCGGAGCCATGGAGAAACAAAATGACATCACCCTGGCCGACATCATAGTAATGAATTTTTCCTTGGCTAAGCTCTAAAATAGTTCCTGTGTCTGGTAGCTGCATGACTAACTTACTCCTTAAATCACTTTATCGACCCTTCCTTCACTTGGAATAGCACAGTCAAACTAAGGCTGTGCTGGCCGTCACCTAATGAATTCCTGCTGCGCCTCTTAGGCCCATGTAAATTACCATTAGCCACAGCCCGAACGAGGCAAAACAAAAGAAATGCCTTAACAGTCTAATAAGAAAGACAAAGACTAGCAGAGCCCTTTAGGGAGAGCTGTGCCGGACACTGCTAGCTCCACCCTTAGATCACGCTAAGCATCGCCAGAGCTAGCCGCTTGCTGTGCTTTCATATAGTCACGAAGCTCATTGCGCCCCACTACCATACGGTGCACCTCGTCTGGGCCATCAGCCAAGCGCAGGGTGCGCTGCGCCATGTACATATTGGCCAATGGTGTATCTTGAGACACCCCCAGTGCACCAAACATTTGAATCGCCTGGTCGACAATACGGATCGAAATATTGGGCACCGCTGTTTTAATCATTGAGATCCATACCCGCGCCTCTTTAGGGTCAACGTTATCCATCATCCAGGCCGCCTTAAGCGTCAGTAAACGCCCCATCTCAATGTCCATGCGGGCATTGGCGATAATGTCGATATTGCCGCCCAGTTGGGCCAGTGGCTTACCGAAAGCCTTGCGCGATACTGCGCGCTCACAGAGCAGCTGCAAGGCTCTTTCCGCAGCGCCCAGGGCTCGCATACAGTGATGGATGCGGCCCGGCCCCAGACGTCCCTGAGAAATCTCAAAGCCGCGACCAGGCCCAAGGATGATATTGTCTTTAGGTACTCGCACATTGGTATAGCGCTGATGCATATGGCCATGGGGAGCGTCATCCATGGCAAAAACATTCATCGCTCGCAGGTTTTCAACACCTGGGGTATCCATCGGCACGAGAATCTGAGATTGCTGCAGGTGTTTTGGCGCATCGGGGTCAGTTTTGACCATCACGATCAAAATTTTGCAGCGCGGATCACCGGCACCTGAAATATAGTGTTTTTCGCCGTTGATCACCCACTCGTCACCATCGAGCACTGCATGGGTAGATATATTAGTCGCATCGGAGGAGGCCACCCCAGGCTCCGTCATAGCATAGGCCGAGCGAATTTCGCCGTTTAGCAGCGGTTCCAACCACTGCTTTTTCTGCGCTTCACTGCCGTACTTGTAGAGCACTTCCATGTTGCCAGTATCGGGGGCTGCGCAATTAAAGACTTCCGCTGCAATATGAGACTTGCCCATCTCCTCGGCGAGGTAGGCGTATTCAACCGTAGTTAAGCCAGAGCCTTGTTCACCATCGGTCAAGAAAAAATTCCACAGGCCCTGTGCTTTGGCCTTATTTTTAAGCCCCTCTAAAATCTCTGTTTGACGCCCGGTGAAACTCCAGCGATCACCGACATCAATTTCTGCCAAAAACTCTTCTTCTAGCGGAGTAATCTCATTGGCAATAAAGGCTTTAACCTGTTCTAGCACAGGGGCGATTTTGGGGCTAATTCCCAGATCCATAATGCACTCTCTTATTGTTTGGCGTTAATGCCTGACTCAGGCAGTGTAGGCCTTGTCGGCTCACACTGTTTTATAGTCCTTTGTTAAGTGGCGCTTAATTCTCCTGCAGGAAGCTATACCTAAGAGGCGTACTGAAAAGCCATTAGCGCTGCCGAATGTCAATGACTGCGCCCCATATCAGCTGCAAGATGATTAAAGCTCAGTTTAATTTGCAGTTAATAGCCCTTGAGCTGGGCAAAGCGATTAAGGTGGTAGTTGTAGTCACCAAAACTATGCTGGAGCACTCGTGCCCGCTTCAAAAACAAGCCAATATCGTGTTCATCGGTCATTCCAATACCGCCGTGCATTTGCACAGCCTCATTGCTAACTAGCTCCGCTACCTCACATAACTTCGCTTTGGCCGCACTAGCCAATAGCGACAATCCGTCACCGCCTTGGTCAATGGCCTGCAATGCCTGCAGTACTATGGAGCGGGCCAGCTCCAATTCTGCGAACATTTTGGCTGCTCGATGCTGCAGGGCCTGAAAACTGCCAATTAACTGACCAAACTGCTTGCGCTCTTTCAGGTAAGTTAGGCTGCGCTCAAAAGCCTCTAAAGAAAGGCCTAAAAGCTGAGCTGCTAAACCAATATTGGCGATATCCAAACTGCGTTCTAGTGCCTGACGAGCCTGACCCGCTTCGCCCAAAAGAGCCTCCACACCCAGTTGTACAGCATCCAAGTGCAGCACTCCGGCGGCCCGAGAGTCGACCATACTCCGCGCTTCAATACGCAACCCTTTAGTATCTGCAGGGACAATAAAAACGCTCAATGCATCGCCCTCACCCACCTCGCCAGCACTACGCGCCACCACTAAAAAATATTGCGCTGTGCTGGCATCCAATACGAATTGCTTGCTGCCATTGAGTCGATAGCCAGCACCCTTTGGCACAGCCATAAGTGCCGTGCGCTCGGGGGCATGATGTTTGCCCTCCTGTAGGGCCAGCGTCATCTGGCAATTACCAGCTGCTATCGCCGACAACCACTGCTCTTTCTGTGCTTCAGTCCCCAGCTCATTGATTAGGGTAGCCGCCACTAAGACCGTTGCTTCCAATGGCGAGCTGCTCAAGTGCCGCCCTATTTGCTCTAAGACCAAACCCAAACCTGTGTAACCATAGCCCAGGCCGCCAAAAGCTTCAGGTATGGCAATGCCCGCCCAGCCCATATCGACCATGGCCCGCCATACTGCTGGATCAAAACCACTAGAACTGTTGCTATCGCGCAGTGCACGCAAATGTGACACGCTGGCTTTTTGTGCCAAAAAACCTGCCGCCGAATCCTTGAGCATAAGCTGCTCTTCGTTTAAAACCAGTGTCATCGCTATTGCCCTCTTAGGCTTGGCAGCGCCAGCCCGCTCAAGCGTCCGGCAAACCCAGTACGCGCTTTGAAATAATGTTCAACTGTATTTCCGAGGTCCCGCCCTCAATCGAATTACCCTTAGAGCGCAACCAATCACGACAGAGGCGACCGCCCTCATAAGCCTCACCTTCCCAACCCAAAGCCGCTTCGCCGTTAAGTGCTACATTGAGTTCGTTGCGACGCTTATTGAGCTCTGTGCCGTAATACTTAAAGATCGACGAAGCGGCACCAAGCCCCTGCCCCGCTTTGGCTTCATCTCGAACACGGGCCATCGTGGCGCTAAAAGCCATGGCATCCAGCTGATACTGAGCCAGGCTCTGCCGCAGCACACCATTAGCGAGCCGTCCGGAAGCGTCGCTCCCAAAGGCCTCAATTGCAGCCTCCGCCAAAGACTCACGAGGCGCAGCCCCAAAGCTAGAAATCATCTCTCGCTCGTGAGTTAGTAGGTACTTGGCAATAGTCCAACCTTTACCCTCTTCACCTATTAAGTTGCGCTTATAGGCCTTGGCATTATCAAAAAAGGTTTCACAAAAAGGTGAATTGCCGCTGATCAGTTTAATGGGGCGGGTGGTAATTTCGGGGGCATCCATGTCGAACAACACAAAGCTAATACCCTCGTGTTTGCTACCCGAACTGTCGGTGCGCACCAAGCAGAATATCCAGTCAGATTTATCGGCGTAAGAGGTCCAAATTTTCTGCCCGTTAATGAGGTAATAGTCGCCCTTGTCTACGGCGCGGGTTTGCAGGCTGGCGAGATCGGAGCCGGCATTGGGTTCCGAGTAGCCCTGACACCAGCGAATTTCTCCTCGAGCAATCGGCGGCAGGTGTTCTTGCTTTTGCGCTTCGCTACCAAACTTCAGTAGCGCAGGCCCTAACATCGAAATGCCAAAACTTTCTAAGGGCGGTTGCGCATTGATCCGTGCCATTTCTTGCCGCAGGACTTTGACTTCTTCGCCACTAAGCCCGCCACCGCCATACTCCTTGGGCCAGTGGGGCACCGTCCAGCCTCGTTCGGCCATGCGATCACACCACAGCTTTTGGTCGGGGTGTTTAATTTCAGGATTACGCCCGCCACTGTATATATCTTCAAAGGAATGCAGTGTAACCCGCATACTTTGAGGACAGTTTGCCTCTAACCAAGCGCGGGTTTCGTCGCGAAACTGCTCCAGTTTACTCACAGGCGCACCTCTACTCTGGCTGCAGTACCAAGCCCTGCTAAAGCAAGCTTAAGTTAAGCTAGTCAGCGAAGCTCGGACAGCAGCTAATATTGGATTTTTGAACATATAGTATGTTTTGCTGCCATTCAAGTATTGAGCAAGCGCTACCTGAAAGCGACAAGGGCCAAACTTTCACTCTAACGACAAGCTGGCTTTTATTATTTTATTATCAACGACTTCGTACACAGCTCGGATATTCAACTCAAAGCTTTGCCCTTTAGTAAAAGCCATGCCCATAAAGTCTTCCACCTCTCGTTTCGCTGTGAAACGGTCCAGTATCTGTATATATGCGAAGCCATCTTTAAAGCTGATGTCCTGCGGCGTCATTTGATCAATAAAGTTAGCCGTAATATCACGATAAACTGCAATGATTTGATCAGGCCCTCTGATGACTCCCTGGGCTGAAATCAGCTCGACCTCATCGTGATAAAAGGCCCTTAAAGCCTCGGCATCTTCGCTGTTATAAGTCTCGTAATAGGACTCAAAGAAAGCTTTGTCCACTCTATCTCCGCTCGCTGTGTTGGCTTTTCAAAGCCAGATCAGACTACAGATAAATGCCTTATTTATCGCCAACTTTCCACAGGCGCCACAGAAAAGGCAGCAATAGCACCCGGCGAATCTGAGTATCTCGCTTAGCGCTGAGATAATTCAAACCTAAAGGTATGCCTGCACCAGAGCCGGGCTGGCGGGCTGTACCAAAAAGATGGTCAAACCAAGGCACGATGGTGCCGTAGTTGCTGTTGGTGAGAGACTCATCAGAGCTATGATGAACTCGGTGGAAGCTTGGCGTAACAATCAATGGCTGCAGGAAGCGATCAACAGCCGGCGCTATTCGCAGGTTGCTGTGACTAAAGTGACTAATCAAGATACGCAGCAATTGGAAGAGAGCGCAGTTGGGCCACCTTTCTTCATGGACACCCAAGCTACAAAGGCCAGTAGTAGCGCCAGAAAAATCAACGCGGCTGTGCCAAGTGTCGGCACAGAGGTCGCTGCCACAGCTGCGCCAACAGGCGCAAAGGTGATACTACCCGGGCTTGCAGCCCCTGCTAAGACCGAAGGAGATAATGCTAACGCTAGCAAAGCTAAACTAGTGCGCGACGCCAAGCGATTGAAGGTTGCCATAATCATCGTTATGTCCTCACGCACTCTTTGTTAGCGCGTAGTTCAAGCCAATATAGTTATACTTTTTACTTGCTCGATAGACCCTCACACAGCCCAAAAGATTTATAAACAATTTTAAAGCCCATTCGTGATTGCGCTCACACTTTTCCTTGGGAGCGGAGCTCTAACTGGCTTCCGCCGCTTTGCCATTAGCTAAGCGCTCCTCCGGCGCTAAAGCCAATACAATACTGTCCGCATCGGGGCTTAAGTCTTCACCGGCTACGAAGGGCACAATCCAGCCTTTGCCATCAATCACAAATAAAGGCAGATAGTCCACGCCATTTTCAGCTTGGTATTGCTCCCAGCCAAACTCTTCACTCAGTCGCGTGCTCTTAATTTTCCAGCCACGGTTGAGTAACTTGAGTACCTCGCCATAGGTCACTTCTTCACCGAACAGCTGTCGCCCCTGATAGCCCTGTGTAACCTGGTGCTTTTCAGCCTTGCGCATTGATATATCTGAAGCCAAGCGGAAGATACGCCGCGCGCCAAAATCCTGTTGATAGTGAATAGCAGCAATCACGTTGACATAGCGTTGCCGCGACATCGCCAACAGACCACCAATGCCCGACAAGTCCAAATGTATTTCGGCATGCTCTGATACAGGATTGCCATAGTAAGTGTCTAAACCCGCCAAACGTGCCGCACGGATGTCTTCGCGACTCGAGTCTGCCAATACACAGCGATAATCGTGCTCTTTGAGCGCTAGCGCCAAGGCCCGGGAAAAGGCATTGGCACCGACAATTAAAAAACCACGTGGTGAGGGCTCGGTCACCCCCAGCATACGAGCAATCGGCCGAGCTGTGGCACTTTGCAAAACCACCGTGCCAATAATCATGGTGAAAGTCAGCGGGACTAGATAGATCGCCTCGTCATAGCCGATCGCAATCAGGTTTTCCGCAAACAGCGCTGAAATAGCCGCTGCGACAATCCCCCGGGGAGCAATCCAAGATAACAGGCCGCGCTCGCGCCAATTGACGTCCATGCCCAAGGTACAAATCAATATTTTGGCTGGCCGGGCCAAGAATTGCAGCACCAGTAGCAACAGCAGAGCCTTCCAGCCGATACTGGCCAGCTGCTCAAGGTCGATCCGCGCAGCCAGTACCACAAAGAGCACTGAAATCAGCATCAGGCTGAGGTGTTCTTTAAAGTTGAGAATGGGGTGAATATCCACATCGCGCTTGTTAGCTAACCACATCCCCATCACAGTGACCGCTAGCAAGCCAGACTCGTGGGCTAAAGCATTAGAAACACTAAACGATAGCAAGACCAAGCAGAGGGTGGCCAAGTTGTGCAAATACTCGGGTAACCAGTGATGACTCAGCATACGGCCCAGCACAATCCCCGCCGCCAAGCCAGCTATTATCCCGACCAACACGGTTTCCATGAACAGCAGTAGGACGTGGGTAATCGCCGATTGATCCGTACTGACAATAATGAACTCGTAGGTCATCACCGCCATCAAAGCCCCGACCGGATCGATAGCGATACCTTCCCAGCGCAGGATATTGGCCACCTTGCGCGTGGGCCTCACTGAGCGCAGCATCGGCACTATCACCGTAGGACCAGTGACTATCACCACCGCCCCAAACAGGGCGCTGATCTGCCAGCTGAAATCGAAGATATAGTGGGTGGCGGTTGCCACGATAACCCAAGTGACCAGCGCGCCAATGGTTACCATGCGCTGTACAACCTGACTGACCCCGCGAATTTCAGCGATATTCAGCGTCAAACTGCCTTCAAATAGAATAATTGCCACCGATAGCGAAACCACCGGCATTAGAAGATTGCCAAAAACCTCATCTGGCACCAGCCAGCCAGTCACCGGCCCAGCCACCAAGCCAGCCAATAGCAAGAACAAAATTGCCGGTAGACGCACCCGCCAAGCCAACCACTGACAAAGCGTTGCAATCAGTAATACGATCGCCAGAGAGAGTTCCAAGTGCTGCATGTTGCCCGATCCGTGTAGCAAATAATGCAGCGACTTTGGGCCAGCGCCCATGTGCTGTCAACCATGCAGCAACAGCCTGTGGCAGCGGCAGCAAAGTTCAAATCGCTGTTAAGTTCAACAGCGCGAACTAACAAGGGCCACTCAGCCCTACCTGCCGGAGGAGTCAAACTGTTAACCTCAATGCAGTGCATATGCTGCTCACTGACTGGGCCAAGCTGACAAGACGCTGAGCTATCTAGCTTAGAATGATAGAAATACGCGTTTTAACGAGGCCCCAGGACTTGGGCGCCAAAGATTCAAACTAAGCCTAAAAAAGGAATACTCATGAAAGTACTGGTTATCGGTGGCTCAGGCCTTATCGGCGGCGACGCCGCACTACAGCTGAAGCGCGCGGGCCACGAGGTCACTATTATGTCGCGCAAAGCGCCGCAAGCACCGGCCCTAGCAGAACTGCCCTTCTTAGCAGGCGACTACATCAATGACGATATGGGCGATGGCCGACTACAGGGCTTTGATGCCCTGGTCTTTTCTGCCGCCGCCGACATTCGCAATGTGCCAATGGATGGCTCTGCTGACCCCGCACAGGTTTACACTGAAGCCAACGATATAGCGGTACCACGTTGTCTAGAAGCCGCCAGAGATGCAGGTATCAGCCAAGTAGTCTACATCGGCACCTTCTACCCGCAGGTCGCCCCAGAACGCATTGGTGTCTGTCCCTATGTGACCTCGCGAGCCAACACAGACAAAGCAGTGCGGGCCCTAAACTCAGACGAATTCAAGGTTTGCTGTCTGGACCTACCCTTTGTCTTAGGTCACATCCCAGGTACGGAAGTCCCTCACATTGCCGGTCTCGTTGCCTACGCCAGTGGCCAACTAAGCGACCTGCCCGTGTTTGCACCCAAAGGTGGCACCAATCACATTACTTCACGTTCAGTCGCGCAGGCAGTGTTGGGAGCGCTGGAAAATGGTGAGGGCGGTAAAGCCTATCTCATTGGCGATGAAAATTTGAGCTGGAAGGAATATCTGGAGCGCTGGTTCACCGCTGCGGGCAACCCTCAAGATTTAGAGGTACGTGAAGACGATCACCCACTTCTGCCCAATGCCATAATGTTTGCCGGCGCCGGTGCCACGGTGAGCTTTGAAACCAGTGCAGAAGATAGAGCGACACTAGGCAACTTCGATTGTAATCAGATTACAGCTGCTATCGAGGAAATCGTCGCTGTTTATAAGCAGTAAAAACCCATGTAGCGCGCTAACTCTTTTGCGCGCTACATTTTCCACCTCGCTACTCGCTATAGCACTTCACAGCCATAGAACTTCAAGCCCGCTTATTCGGGCTTGAGCAAAGCTTCGCGCAGGGCGCTTGCCTTTGCTTTGATGCGGCGCAGGTTATCTGGCCCAGTTCGCAAGAGCTGCCGCTGTAGTGGTGCCAAGGCTTCTAGCTCGGGATCGGCATAGCTATACATCACTGACTTGCTCTCCAGGGCAATAGGCTCCTCTATCTCCGGCGTGGCAATGATGCGATCCAAAATACGAATCACCGCGTTATCCAAGTCATCGGGCTTGAGCCCCAACTGACCATAGGCTTCCTCATACAGAGGCCGCAGCTGATGGAAGCTACTTACCATTGCCTGGGTATTCAAAGCCGTCAGCGCAGTTACATACGGCTTAAAGCGTTCATAACCCGCCTCATCCATATAAAGCTGGCCATCAACCTCCATCACCGGAAAAGCTTGTTGAGGCGCGTCCATGGGTAAAATCTTGCGCAGCACAGTGCCGCGACTTGCGCCATCAACCAAAGCAACTAAACGCTGCAGTAAGTTTTCGCCTTTATCAAAGCCGCTAAGTTCTGCGCTAACACCGACTGCTGCTAACTGTTCACGAATTAAAGGGTCGCTGTCTTTAGGGGCTGGCAATGCCGGTTGCTGCTCATCTGTTGATGGCGATTGCTCGCTGCTCTGAGATGGCTCAGGGCTCACAAGCCTGGGAATATCCTCCGCCGCCGGCAGTACAGTCGGCTCTGATTGGAGCCCCTGCTCTGCTAGTGGCACTTCCCGCACTTCCTGCTCTGGCGCTTGCTGGGGATAAAATAGGTAAAGCAACACGGCAATAATCGCTAAGACAATCACTGCGTGTTTGATGGGGAAGCCCTTTTTGCTGGACACCTCTCGATTAAGACGCTCTTCCGGCATCGCCGTCATATGTTCTTCAGGCTGCTCGTCAGTGCTACGATTATTGTTTTCTTCACTCATTGTCATCAGTACTTCTCCCTGTCACTGTTAGCTCAGACCGCCCGCACATGACCTAGGTTCCCCATAGCGCTTGTCTGTACTACACAGCATAGACGATGTCAGGACTCCACAGGCAGAATCTACATGGTAGGATTCAACACCGTAGTTTTCAGTCCCTCATGGACAATAACACAGGGCCCTTTGATATAGAGCAAAGCACTTTTAATAGCGCATTGCTCCACGGCCCTCTAATAAGCACAGCGCCCTCAGTACTGGCGCAGCATAGGAGCAGTAAATGAACGCGAACAATAAGGGATTTAACTTTGACCAAGCTGTGGTCTGGATCACTGGAGCGTCTTCAGGCATTGGCGCGGCCTTAGCACTCGAAGCGGCCCAGCGCGGTGCTCGTGTGGTGCTTTCATCTCGCCGCGAACAAGCACTACAAGAAGTTAAGCAGCAGTGCATCAATGCCGGCGCAGCCGAGCAAAATTTACTGGTCCTACCGCTGGACGTAGAAAATTACGAGTCCATGCCCGCAGCTGTCGACAAGGTAGTTGAGCAGTTCGGGCGCATTGATCTACTGGTCAATAATGCGGGTATCTCGCAGCGTTCCTCCTGCTTGGAGACCGATCTTGCGGTGTATCGCAAGTTGCTTGATGTTGATGTCCTTGGCCAAATCGCACTGACCAAGCTGGTTCTGCCGATTATGGTAAAACAGGGTAGTGGTCTGCTGTCAGTAACCTCGAGTGTCGCCGGTAAAGTTGGCGCGCCCATGCGCACAGGCTACAGTGCCGCCAAGCATGCGGTGATGGGCTTCTTCGATGCGCTGCGTGTTGAGGTCGCCCATCTGGGCTTGAAGGTGTCAACGATTGTACCGGGCTCTGTCCGCACTGCCGTGGCCCATAATGCCGTCACTGGCACAGGCGAGCTCCACGCTAAGGCCGATCCCAACATCGAAGCCGGCATGGATGTTAACGCTGCAGCTAAGGTCATAGCCGACGGTTTTGCTAGTGGCGTAGAAGAAATAGCAGTGGGTGAAGGTCCTGAAATGAACTTGCTGGATATGAAACGTCAGGACCCGACAGGCACCTTCCGAATACTTGAGCAAATGCACGCCGAGCAGCTCAAGGCATAAGCTTCAGTGAGGCGAGCGACACCCGATCAGCCAACGCTAATATTTTATTTTGGAGAGCACAAATGGCGACTAAAGCCTTTTTCAAAACCACAGCACTGGCCTTGGGCCTGTCGCTCAGCTTAACCACTCTAGCGCAAGCACCCGAGCGCAGTGAAATTCCCCAGCAATATAAATGGGACCTCAGCGCAATGTATGAGTCCAGTGATGCCTGGGAAGCCGATGTCAAAATGCTGCAGGAACGGATACCAGACATTGAAAAGTACAAGGGTCGCCTAGGCGAAGATGGCAGCACCCTGCTGCAAGCTATACAGGAATATGAGTCACTGAACCGCTTGCTCGGCCGGATCTATGTTTATGCCGGCCTAAAGTCTTTTGAGGACATGCGAGTGGGGGAAAACAGCGCGCGCTATTCACGGGCGCAAAGCTTGCACGCCCAGCTCAGTACTTCTACTTCTTTTATCGCACCAGAGCTGCTGGCTATTTCACCACAAAAAATAGATCAGATGCTCGAGAAGACGCCGCAATTAAGGGGCTATCGCCACTACCTCGAAGAGCAGTCGCGGATGCGTCCCTACACCCTGTCTGAGGAGGCCGAGTCGCTACTAGCACAGGCCTCAGAGCCGCTAAGCAAGTTTTCTAGCGTTTTTTTAGCTCTAGACAACGCCGACCTCAGCTTTGGTGAGATAGAGGATGAACAGGGCAATCCGGTGACCCTTACCAAGGGACTCTATGGTGCGGCAATGAGCAGCGCCGATCGCAGGTATCGCGAAGCAGCTTGGAAAGCCTTGTTTAAAGAGTATGAAAAACACGGCAATATGCTGGCAGCCAACTACGAAGGCCACGTCAAAAGCCGTGTATTTGAAGCCAAAATTCGCGGCTTTGATTCGGCCCTGCAATCAGCGACCTACCAAAGTGCCATACCCGAAGAGGTCTATCACAACCTGATTCGCGTAGCGCGGGAAGGAGTCGAGCCACTGCAGCGCTATCTAGAGCTGCGCCGAAAAACTCTGGGCTTAGAAACCCTCGAAGTCTGGGACATGTACGCTCCCATGGTGGCCTCTGATTATGGCCAGATAGATTTTGAAGATGCCAAACAAATCGTTGCCGAAGCACTCTCGGCCATGGGTGATGATTACCTCGCCCTGTACTGGCAGGGCTTTGAAGAAGGCTGGGTTGATGCCTTTGAGAGCGCAGGAAAACGCGGTGGCGCTTACTCTTGGGGTATGTACGACTCCAAACCATACCTATCACTTAACTACTCCGGCACTCTAAACGATGTCTCCACCCTAGCTCACGAGTATGGTCACTCCATACACTCCTATTTGACTCGCAATACACAGCCTTATATCTACGGCAGTTATCGCACCTTTATCGCTGAGATTGCCTCTATGACCAATGAGGCCATCCTGTTCCAGAGCCTTATGGCCAAGGCCGACAGTCCTCGCAAGAAGGCCTACCTATTGCAGAACTATCTCGACCAATTCCGCAGTGGCTTCTTCCGTCAAACTTCACTGGCCGATTTTGAAATGCAGGCCCACGCTAAAGCGGAAGCCGGTGAAGCACTCACCAAGGAGTCATTAAACGCACTCTACGCCGAGGTCTTTAAAGCCTACTACGGTGATGCTGTACACGCTGACCCGCTCAATGCCAGTGAGTGGAGTCGCATCCCCCACTTGCTGCGCACCGACAATTTTTATGTCTACCAATACGCCACTTCCTTTGTTGCCGCCAATGCTTTGGCAAGCAAAATTATCGAAGAGGGCGAAACAGCTCGAGAGCGCTTCCTCACTATGCTTCGCGCCGGTAGCAGTGACTATCCGATAGAGCTATTAAAAGCCGCCGGGGTCGACATGACCACAAGCGAGCCGATCTACGCGGCACTGGAAGTATTTGAAGCTTTAGTGGATGAGCTAGAGGAAAGCTTAAAGCAGCTCTGAGCAATGCTCGCAAAACGACTCTTTGCGTCTAGGGGCCATAGGGTTCTATAGTGATGTAAAGTGATAGCGGGGTATACAGCTGTGGCCAGAAACACGACTCAAGAGCGGATCAAGCGCCTAGAGAACCACCTGAAGCAGGAAAACCCGGTACTTGCCGGCTGTGTTCAGAGTTTTCAGAAGCTGGACAATGCCGCTCGCAAGCTGGGCCTAATGAGCGCCGATGAGTCTTTCGCCACTCAGGTGTCTTGGTGGCCAGTCATTTCGGTACTGGGCACCTACTCCGCCGGCAAATCCACCTTTATGAACCAATACGTGGGCAAAGCCCTGCAGCGCACCGGTAACCAGGCTGTAGACGATAAGTTCACGGTGATTTGCTACGGCTCCGGTACGGAAGGCGCCTCGCTGCCAGGGCTCGCTCTGGACAGCGATCCGCGCTTCCCTTTTTATCAAATCAGTGCAGACATTGAACGTGTTGCTGAGGGGGAAGGTCGCCGGGTCGACTCTTACTTGCAGCTCAAAGCTCTGCGAGCCGAATCGCTGCGCGGCAAAATCTTTATCGACTCACCCGGCTTTGATGCCGACCAGCAGCGCAGTTCTACTCTGCTGATCACTGATCACATCATCAACCTATCAGACTTGGTACTGGTGTTTTTTGATGCCCGCCATCCAGAGCCCGGCGCCATGGCTGACACACTAAAACACTTAGTGGCGGATACCGTGCAGCGGGCCGATGCCAACAAGTTTTTATACATCCTCAACCAAATCGACAACACCGCCCGAGAAGACAATCCTGAAGAGGTGGTGGCGGCTTGGCAGCGCGCCTTGGCACAAAGTGGCTTAACGGCCGGCCGCTTTTACCGGATCTACGCCCGTGACGCCGCCTTAGCGATTGAAGACCCACAAGTACGAGAGCGCCTCGAGAGCAAGCGAGATGCCGACCTAGCCCATATTGAAATGCGCATCCATCAAGTTGAAGTAGAGCGCGCCTACCGTGTTGTTGGCGTACTGGAAAAGACTGCCCGGCATATGCTCAATGTGCAAATACCCTTGCTAGAGCAGGCGCGCCGCCGCTGGCGCAAACGCACACTATGGCTAAGTGTGCCGGTGTTTAGCGCCATTGCCGCACTGTTCTTGTGGTGGAGTTTTCGCGGCGGACACTGGGATGGCTTTTACCTAACTCCCTTTGTCAATCTTGAGATAGCCACCCAGATCGGAGTACTCACAAGCCTCGCTTTAGTAGCTGTGTTTCTACACACTAAGCTGCGCGGCATTGCCGGGCGCAGTGTGCTACGCAGTTTAGCTAAAGATGAATCTCTGGGGGCCGATAGTCAGGCTATTCAAAGGGCCTTTGCCTGGAATTTGCGCGCTTGGTGGACCTCCCTCGCCAGCATTAAACCCAGAGGCTGGGGGCGCCTGCGGCGCCGGCAAGTGGAAAAGGTATTAACTGAATCAGATCGCTTCGTGCAGTCTCTGAACGACCAATACGCGAGCCCCTCCGGCGACAGTAATGAGAGCTAAAGGCCGCGCTAGGCGCGGCTCAGTGCCTCCGCTGCAATGGCGTCGAGCATAGCGTCATAGGTGTCCTGCATAAGGGCAATCATATCCTCAGGCGCGACACCATCAGCCGTTACCCCGCTAAAGGAGCACTCTAAACGCATCTGTGTACGGCCCTCCCCTGCATCGCCTAATGTGGCCACCACACGGTAGTCACGCATCACGTTCATAGCCCCCGGCAGAACTTCGTATTCATAGCTGTAACTCGCCTCATCGATAGCAAGAAGCTTTTCTTCAACGGCTTGATCCATACCGGGCATATAAATACGGCGTATTTGACCGACCCCCTCACCTACCTGCTCCACTCGTTCAGCAGCTTCAAACCAGCCCAAATTGGAAAAGTCCGATACCACCGCCCAAACTTGCTGCCGTGCTGCGGCAAGAGTTTTTTCTACTGTAAAACTATGAATGGCCCTGTCCTCCAGTGCATATTTATTGATTATGTAACTTTGGTCCTAAGGAGTCCCCCATTGGAGCGGGTAAGGGGAATCGAACCCCTCTCTCAAGCTTGGGAAGCTTGGGTAATGCCACTATACGATACCCGCCTCAGGACACTGCCAACTGCAGCAGCGCTGTCATATGTATCACAGCCATCATGCAAACAAAAGACTTCCCACTGTCGTCGACGCACAAAGGTTTTGAAGCGCCCCAGCTGCTATAGCAGCTGGGGTGGCAAAGTCGTAAAATTGTGAGTCATTCTCGACTATACTCGCCACCATGCCTTCTCTAAAAAAACCCGATCGCCGTCAACTGGAAAGCTGGCTTAATGAGAGCAATGTCGACTTTACGCTCTGCAGTGACTGCAATGGTCTACACATTAGTGCCCTGCAAGCATTAGAGGGTGTCGTTGACGCTCGGCTACTACAAGAGCAAGAGGGCTTGTTGTTTAGCACAGGCCTAGAGGTTCGCCCGATGGCACTGCTGCCCTTATCCGCCGATATACACCGCATGAACATCGAGCACCCCAACCTTAAAATTTTTCTCGACATAGTGGACGACGCCACACCACAATTGATAATTGCCAGCTATTTAGCTATCAGTGCTGGCCTTAGCCGCGAACAGTTTTCCATCTTTGTAGTTATGACTCTGAACAGCACTCGACAACTGGCAAATGAATGTCTGCAGATGGATTATCTATTTCCTGAGGCTGATAGCAGTGAAGCTGGCCCTAGCCACGCTCTCCACTAGCGCTGTGTTGCCGGATTTTGTCAGCAGCTTGTGTAGTTACGCTAGCCTAATCCACGCTACACCAAGGGCTAAAGTAGCATGAGCAGAGAAGCCAAAGAGCAGCGCAAAATGGGCATTATTATGCAGGCCTTGGCCTGGCTAGTGTTTATGGCCTTGCTTGGCTTTTACTTTTCCGAGCTACTGGAGCAGCAATATAACCCTAACCAAAATGTACAAACCCAGCACCTCGAAAGCGGTGTGCGGGAGGTGGTACTCAAGCGCAGTAAAAATGGCCACTACTTGAGCAAAGGCAGTATCAATGGCCACGAGGTGGTGTTTATGCTGGACACAGGAGCCACCGGTGTGGCCATACCAATGGCTGTGGCGCAAAAGCTATCACTTAAACGGGGGCGACGTATCTCTACCCAAACAGCCAATGGAATCGCAACAGCCTATGCCACTCGGCTGGATCGTGTCAGTGTGGGAGACATCGCTCTAGACAATGTAGTAGCCAGTATCAGCCCCGGACTACAGACTCAGGAAGTACTACTGGGTATGTCCTTCCTGCGCCACATTGAGTTCAGCCAACGCGGCGATACTCTTACCCTGCGACAGTATCCTTAAGTGCCGATGAACGCTGCACAATGCAGCCTTCATCAGCAGCTCCTTTAGGCGATCAAACGTACCGGCATCTGCTTAAAACCGTGAATACTATTGGAGCGGATATACTGCGGCGCACCGAGTGACTCAATACCACTGAAGGCTTTAAAAAACTCTTCAAAGAAAAGTCGCGCCTCCATTCGTGCCAAGTTCGCCCCCAGACATAAATGAATACCATGGCCAAAGGCTAAATGCGGATTACTATCACGGGTGATATCAAACTCTAGGGGCCTATCAAACACCTCTTCATCGAAGTTAGCCGAGCTGTAAAGCATGACCACACGATCGCCCTCAGCAATTTTCTGACCACGAATTTCAGTATCGCAGGTCGCAGTGCGACGGAAGTAGTGCAGCGGACAGGTCCAGCGCAGCATCTCTTCTATCGCCTTTGGCAGGCCACTTGGGTCCTTGGCTAACTGTTGATATAAGTCCGGCCGCTGCAGTAGCTGGTGCATACCAGAGCTGATTAAACTGCGCGTTGTCTCATTGCCCGCCACCGTGAGTTGTATAAACAAAGAGGCAAACTCCTCTTCGCTAATCAAGCGACCATCGACTTCTTGATCAATTAGCAAGGAAATCAAATCATCACCGCCCTTGCCTTTGCGTTCCGCTGCCAATTGATAGCCGTAGGTACCCATCTCCAGGGACGCTTGGGCAACATCCTCCGCTGTGCCCCCCAAATCAGGGTCAGAGCCCGAGGTTTGTAGATCTGACCAGCGCCTGATCTGCGGCCACATATCTTGCGGAATATCCAACAGCGAACAAATGACCGCCGTAGGCAAATCGCCCGCTAAATCTTCCACAAAGTTGATTTCCTGAGCTGTGGGAGCAGACTGCATGATATTCCTTGCTGTTTCACGCAGCAGGGGCTCTAGTTCAGCTAGTTTTCTTGAGGTAAAGCGAGCGATCACGGCACGGCGGATAGGGCCGTGAGCCGGAGGGTCCATACCCAAAAGCTGATTTTGAGCCATGGCAAGAATATCCGCTGGCAAATCATCCACCATCACAAAGCCGCGCTGGGCGGAAAAAGTCTTAAAGTCGCGGGAAACAGCCGTCACATCGGCATGCCGACTCAATACCCAGTAGCCTGAACCATCGGGGTGATCGTGCCAAAACACTGGCGCGTGTTTACGCAACCAAGCGAACTGATCATGAGGAATGCCGGCAAGGTATTGGTCGGGATCATAAATATCGATTTTCATCATCAGCCCACCAACACATTGGGTCTTGGCAGACCTTGCTCTTCACACATAGCGTAATAAAAAGCTAAGGTCATAGGCCCATCCACCACAGAACTAATATTGCCTTGGGCATCTAGGTTGATATTAGAACCGTACATTTGAAACCAAACGCGAGTGTCGTCTTCGATGCACTGCAAGGTGTGCTTCGAGCCGGCGGGTTCGTAGAGAAAAGAACCAGCGCGATTGACGTAATCGTACTCTCTATATTTCCATGCTCCAGATGTGGTATAGCCATAAACTGGACCGGTATGCTGATGCGTCTCCACCTCATAACCGGCTTGAAAAATATTCTCGATAATCCACATGCCTTCACCGATTCGCAGCTGTAAGACTTTCAGCTTGCTGCCATCACCAATATCGACAAAAGGCAGGTCATTTTGACCAAAGTGTACCGCTTCCGGTAATTCCACAATCGCACTCCTTAAATAATTGCTCTCTTTATTGTTTGGTCATACTAACGCTCTAAGGCACCATTAGCACAGAGCCTAGCCCTGATATCTTCGCAAAGGCAAAGACGCCGGGCCAATCTTTTAACCCAAACAAGGATAAGTGGAGCAAAAAGAATGACCGAGGCTTACCTGGGCTTGTTCGCCAGTGCTTTTATAGCTGCAACTCTGCTACCTGCTTATTCTGAAATACTACTGGCTACACTAGTACACAATGGTCATGAGCCCTTAGCTCTTTGGGCCTGGGCCACTGCCGGCAACACCTTGGGCTCTGTGCTTAACTGGCTACTTGGGCGTTATTTGCTGCATTTTAGCGATCGCAAATGGTTTCCTTTCAAAGAAAAAAACATCGCCTTGGCCCAGCGCTGGTTTCAACGCTATGGGCGTTGGACACTACTGCTATCTTGGCTTCCACTAGGCGGTGATGCACTGACCTTTATCGCCGGCATGATGAAAATCCCTTTCTGGCAATTCTTGGGGCTAACAGCTATCGGTAAGGGCACTCGTTACGCCATGGTACTAGGTTTGGCGGGTATGTTTTAACAGCCCTTATTGGCCTGCCCCAAAGTATCACTGCGCCAAGTAGCGGGCAGCTCAAGCTATTCCCAGACCCATTGTTGTAGTATGGCTATGCCCACACTACTGTCAGCTCAGCAGCCTAACAACGCTCGAGCACTTCAACAGCAAGGTATTTGACGGACTCAGAACATGCGACACAGCCACAGTGATCACGACACTAGCAAGCCGGTCAACTGGCGGCTGCTAGCTTACATCTGGCCTTTTCTCATGGAAAACCGCCTGCGGGTGCTGCTGGCTCTGCTCTGCCTACTACTGGCCAAAGGCGCCATTCTCACCATTCCCTTTCTGCTCAAGGCTATGGTTGATCGCTTGGAAGATATCCAACAACTCGCTAGCCCAGCGGCTCTACTCTTAGGCTTGGTACTAGCCTATGGCGCAGCGCGTTTTTCCAATGTGTTCTTCGGCGAGCTGCGCGACACTATATTTGGTCGAGTCACCGAACGCGCCATGCGGCGCATTGGTCTGCAGGTATTTCGTCATGTCCACAGCCTCGACCTCGACTACCACTTAAACCGACGCACTGGCGGCCTCGCGCGCGATATCGAACGCGGTACCAGCGGTATCAGCTTCCTGATGCGCTTTTTCATTTTCAATATCGCTCCGACCTTGTTTGAAATAACTATGGTGGCCGGTATTTTACTGTTCAGCTACGGTGCCACATTTTCAGTTATCGTGATAATAGCGGTATTGATATACGGCATATTTTCTATTCGGGCGACGGAATGGCGGACCCGCTTCGTGCGCGAAATGAATGAGGCTGACTCCAACAGTAACACCCGAGCTGTCGACAGCCTGCTCAATTTTGAAACAGTAAAGTACTTCACCAATGAGGAGTTCGAAGCGCGACGCTACGACGCATCACTGGCTGAGTGGGAGCAAGCTCGGCGCAAGAACCGCTTATCCCTATTCACTCTAAATGCCGGCCAGGCACTGATTATCGCCATCGCACAAACCACCATGATTGGCCTCGCTGCATGGCAGGTAAAACAGGGCCAAATTGGCTTAGGTGACTTTGTACTAATCAACCAATTTATGATTCAGCTGTTTATGCCACTAGGCTTTTTGGGTTTTGTCTATCGCGAAATTAAAGGCTCTATGGCCAACATAGAAAAGATGTTCGAGCTCTTAGCGCAGCAACCCAAGGTCCTCAGCCCACCAGGAGCACCGGCTCTACAGCTGCGCAATAGCAAGGTCGAGTTTCGCAACGTTAGCTTCAGTTACCAAGCCCAGCGGACTATTTTGCACAACGTCAGCTTCAGTATTGAACCAGGTCAAAAGCTAGCAGTAGTTGGTGCCAGTGGTGCTGGTAAATCGACCTTAGTCAAATTGCTGTTTCGTTTCTACGACTGCGACTCCGGTCAGATCTTAGTGGGCTCAGAAGATATACGCGATGTTGACCAAGCTTCGCTGCGCAAACAGATCGGTATTGTTCCTCAAGACACCGTGCTGTTTAACGATAGTCTGCTAGAAAATGTACGCTATGGACGGGTCGATGCTAGTGACGAAGAAGTCACTGAAGCAATCCGATTGGCCCACCTTGAAGCGCTAGTGGCTCAGTTGCCTGAGGGGCATCACACCATGGTGGGAGAGCGCGGACTGAAGCTATCTGGCGGCGAAAAGCAGCGCGTCTCAATCGCCCGGACGATTCTTAAGGCTGCGCCCATTCTGGTCTTTGATGAGGCGACTTCCTCTCTCGACAGCAAATCAGAACAAGCCATTCTTCAAGCCCTGCGAGAAATTGCCCGAGAGCATACCAGTCTGGTCATTGCCCACCGTCTTTCCACCGTGATCGATGCCGATAAAATTTTAGTATTACACCAGGGCCGCGTGGTCGAACAGGGTAGCCACGACGAACTGCTCAGCCAACAGGGGCATTACGCCACCCTGTGGCAGGTACAACAACAGCACTCCAATGAGTCAGTGACACCATGAGGCCCTATGCGATTGATGGCGGCCCTGTTCGCAGTATCGGGGCTGTTCACAGCCTAACACTTTGGTCCAAAGTCATTTTGAGGCCAGACAACTTCCCGAAAACTGGATTATTCGGTAGGCTGAGCAAATTAATAAAAAGCTTGCCTGCCCGACAATGGGCACAAGCCATAACAAGGAGTTAAAAGCGATACCTATGCAAGCATTGAAGGGACTCACAGTGATCTGTTTGGCTACGCTAGCGGGCTGCTCAACGCTGAGCAAGGAGGAGTGCTTGACCGCTGACTGGCACAGCATTGGCTATGAAGATGCTGCTAGAGGTGAAGCCAGTACTCGCATGACTGCGCACCGCGAAGCCTGCGCCAAGCACGGTATCACCCCTGAGATACGCAAGTACAAACGGGGCCATGAAGAAGGGCTAGTGGTCTTTTGTACAGGCAGTAGTGGCTACAACCGAGCACAGAGTGGTTATCAGTACCAGGGCATCTGCCCCCAAGCGCTAGAAGCTGATTTCCTTGAGGGCTATAAGGCAGGCCGAGAAATTTATTTAGTTAGGACTGAGGTTGAGCGACTCGAAAGTCGCCAAAATAGTCTTGAGCAAGAACAAGAGCGGATTAAGACTGAAATTAAGGAAAAAGAAGCGGAGTTATTTGACTCAGACAAAACTGAGCGACAGCGCCGAAAGATTTATCAAGACATATCCCTTCTTAATGAGCGCCAAGGTAGTTTGCTGCAAGAACGCGACGAACTCATTCGCAAACTCAGCGAGGGCGAAGCAGAGCTGCGCAAACTCCACAGCCGCAGCAACTATTTCTAGCTACTGCACAAACTCGGAGATCAACCACCCTGACACACAGCTGTGTCAGGGTGACTCTTAAGCTTGTCAGCTATTTAAGCAAGAGCACTAATCAAGCCCGCAGCTTGCAAACGAGGTAGCTCAATGGCCGGACACCTGTCCATCACGACTTGTATGCCGGCCTCCTCAGCGCTAGTTGCCGCCTCTAGGTCGATGACACCGAGCTGGGTCCAAAGTGCTGTTACGCCAAGTGCTATGCACTCTTCAACAATACCCGGCAAATACTGTGACTGCCGAAACACATCGACCATATCAATTGGCTGTTCAATATCTGCTAGGCGAGCATAAACGGGGCAGCCCAGTAGCGTCTGCCCCGCAAGACCGGGGTTGACCGGAAACACCTGGTAGCCGTGACGCAACAAAAAGCGCATCACTTCGTTGCTAGGCCGTGTCGGTTTATGACTGGCACCGACAAGAGCAATAGTGCGGGTGCTTTGCAGCAGTTGTGCTATATCTTGATCTCTGTTCAGAGGCATAGCGGTAAGCCTTCTCCTTCACTCATAACTATTGCTAACAGCGCCCCTAAGACCAGCTCAGAATGCAGCAATTAAGGTTTCAATGCCCACACGTCTGTTTGCAGAATTTGTAGAATACGCTCTGCGCTATTACCCATTAATGCGGCCCGTACTCCGCTGCGTCCAACAGTACCCATCACCACAATCTGAGCCTTTATCTTATCAGCGTGTTTGCTTACAACTTTTTCTACCGGACCCGGCTTACAGGTGAAAATGCTCTCCGGCAGATCGAATGATGCCGCTAATTTACTAATTTGTTGCGCCATTTCCGCCTCTGCACTGCGCACGTAGTCAACGCTTTCAATCAGACCGAGGTCGGCCAGTACAGTGGGCACCTCAATAGCTGAGATTATCTGCAATTCAGCGCCCAAGGCCTGCGACAGGCGCAGAGCATTACCCAATACTTTATGGTTTAAGCGACGCTTGCTGGCCACTGTCGTCGACAGGTCAAGCGTCGCCAAGACCGGCTTAGTTTTGCTCCAGTTCTTTTCAGCTACTAGCATAACCGGCACCGGACACTCGCGTAATAAGCGCCAATCAGTTGGTTTATGCAGCAGTGATTCACTGCGGTGAGCGGTCTTAATTACCGCTGCGTAGCCGCCTTCACTACAGCGTTTATTAATCCAGCCAGCGAGGTCCTTTGACCACACCACTTTCAACTTAACTTTTTGGTCTTGATGGCGATGTTTATCGATAAGTGCCTGAACATTGTTTTCCCGCTCTTGCATTAAGCGCTTACGCATAGCCGTCTGCTGAGTGGCATCAACTTTAAGCCGCTTCAAAGGCGCATAGGTGAACGCCACTACCTCTGGCGCCTGCCCCAAGGCAGCGGCCAAAGCCAGCCCTCTGGGTATGGCGTGACAAGTATCTTCTAGGTCGGCAATGATCAGTAACTTATCCATAAGCTATTCTTTTCCTTGTGAGGTTTAATTCTCATATAACAGTATAGAACTTAGCGCCTAAGTATGCAGTGCCACAAAGTACTAAGCAGCTATACCACCCTGCCCTACTCACGCTGCACAGTGACCCATCTAAAGCGCAGCAGTCAGGCTTGGCGGTTGCAGGCTACGAAAAGAGAACTAAGAGATAGGCCTAGCAATAAAACGCAAGTAACGCGCATGCTTGCAAATCGACCTTTCAACATAAAGCTATCCGCCCGTATCCTGTATTCATATGAATACAGGATACGCTAGCGAAAAGGTAGGAGGCTAGGCGGAATGTCTAAACACCGCGATAGTATGGTCTATCACTCACCACTTAACACACGACCGAGTTGCACATCACCCTCAATGGTTGTGCGGTTAATAACCCGCTTAACGCCAGGGCGCGTGCCGGTGGCGCAGTGCATCAAGCGCCAGTTATCCCAAAGAACCATGTCGCCTTCACGCCACTGGTGAAAATAATGAAATTCAGGCTTGCGTGTGTGATCGACTAAATACTGCAGTAACTCAATTGCCTCGTCATTAGACAGGCCGGCCTGTTGCGGGGTAATGACTCGATCGAGAAACTGCTCCACGATGCCTAATACGGGACGTTTAGTCACTGGGTGCGTGACCACTGCTGGGTATACCGAATCGGGGAAATCCGGGTATTTCATATCACTGGGTTTGCGCGGACTGTGAGGGCCAGGTTCATAGCCTTCTAAATCGACATAGCGCATGTGCTTGCGCTGCATGCAGAAAGCGTAAGCCACCTCAATCTTTTTCAGTAGCTCTTGAGTCTCTTTATCTAGCGCGTCATAGGCCTTAGCTAGGTCTCCAAAGCCAGTGAGCCCATCATCTGAAGGTACGACCACCGCGCGCAGCAAGGCACCGTGATTAGGGCGACCGGTGTAGTGCAGGTCCATGTGCCAATCTAAGCGACCCACGATTTCTTCACCCTTGTAGCTTGCAGTGAAAAACTTGTCTTTGTCACCGCCATTTTCCAGTACAAAAAGCTCTGGGTACTCCTCTGAAGTCTCTGCCTTCAGTGGATGCAACTCCAAGGTTCCAAAAATACGGCTGAATTCGATCTGCTTTTCCGGAGTGATATCTTGACCGCGGAACAACAGAAGACCGTGCTCATACCACAGCGCTTTAAGCTCTGCTTTCAAAGCATCAGTCATAGGATCATTGATATTAAAGCCCGAAATCTCGGCGCCAATATTATTTAACGGGGTTACCTGTAACGACATTATAAACTCCTTATTCCTGCTTCGAGGTTCGGGCAATTATTCGATAATAGAAGGGTCAGCCCGCAATTCACGTCTGGCCATAGCCTCCCAGCAAAAGGGAAAGCCATTTGCATCGGTGATGCCGATTTTCTCTACCACGGCATCGTCAAGCGGAACACCGCCACCGGCTAGCTCCACCTCGTAGGCGCGCTTACAACGCCACTCCAGTGTTATAACCCGCAAATGCGCCTGGCGTAAGTCTTTGCCCACAACCAAGGCACCGTGGTTTGCGAGCAGAGCCCATTTGGAGTCACCTAGGGCTTCGGCCGCAGACAAGCTTGTGGCTTCGTTCTCAAAAGTACCGGCGTACTCATCATACAAAGGTAAGTCAACGCCACAGTGCGCGCCCGTCTGGTCATAAACTGGCGGCACACGCTGCATATTGGCCCAAATACCACTCCAATGAGCATGATTATGGATGACCACATTAGTGTCCGGCCGCAGAGCGTGTAACTGGATATGTAGGCCTATTGCCGGGGTGACGTTCCACTCGCCTTCAATCACATTACCCTGATGATCCAGTGTAACAATGTCACTTGCGGTCAGTTCATCCCAAGCCAACTCCCAGGGGTTGGTCAAAATATTACCGTTGGCTAAGCGATAGGTGATATGGCCAGCGATATGCTCATTCCAACCTTCTCGGAAGAGCATACGACACATTAAGGCAACTTTAGCCTGCTCACTTAGCTCAGGCAGTAGCGCTTTGCGCCCCGGTCGAGGAGCGTAGCGCTCCATCATTGCTTGATCTAATCCCATGTACTTGCTCATAAAAAACCAGCCTATTATAAATTGTGGTAAATAGTCGAAAGTTTGATGCTCTTGGCACAGTATAGTTAATCGGCACTAAGCAAGTTGCCGCCAATCTAGACAAATTATTACCCGATCCAGCCAAAAGCTAGCGGGCAAACAAAGCGTCTCGATAGGCTTTAGGGGTGTGCCCAGTCCACTTTTTGAAAGCGCGATTGAACCCCGAGCTATCAGCATAGCCAACTTTCTGGGCAACCTCGCTTAAAGATAGCCGAGGGTCACTCAAAAAACGACGGGCTTGTATTTCTCGCACTCGATCAACCAGTTCCTGGTACTGCCAACCCTGAGCCTGCAGCTTTCTGCTCAAAGTGCGAGCACTGTAGTGCAGCTCGGATGCTGCAGCTTCCAATGTCGGCGGCTGGCTCGGGTCTCGCACAACCATCTGCCACAGCCGCCAGGCCACATCGCCCCGATTGCGCTCAATGCTTTTTTCTTCACAAAGTTTTTCGTAAAGCTTTGCGCTATGTGGGCTCGAGTGAGGTAGAGGCTCATCGAGGATTGATGCCTCAAAAAACAATTCTGTGTGAGGTGCGTCAAATTGCAGGGGGCAGTCAAAGATTTCGCTGTAGCGCTCAGCATGCGGTGGCGATGGGTAATCACAGTTCAAACGGCTGAGCGGTAAGTCCTTGCCCAAAATCCAGCGACAGGTGGTAAGAATGTTTGTCAGAACATCTTCAATCGCCAGTAAACGTAAGTCGCCTAAACTGGGATTAGCGTAAATCTGATAGCAGCCCTCATTAGCTGCTTCGCTAAAGGAAATAATTATCTGCCCACCAGAAAAGCGCCCAGTATAATTTTGATAGCGCAGACCAGCTTCTGTGGCCGCTCGTAAATTAGCACTACTCATCATCAGGTAGGCAAATTGGTCGAGGGTCACGAGAGAGCGCCGCAGACCTAGCTCCAAGCCCAAGCCAGGGTTCTTACTAGCCGCCAATGCCGCCCTGAGTAAACCTTGGTGCTGCTCCGCGGTCACCACTTGGTCTGGGCCTTCGAGTTGGCTGGGCGAAATGCCGTTGTTAGCCGCCAAAGCCTCGGCATCTAAGCCGAGGCTGGATAACTGATCTAAAAGCCAGACAATGTAGCGAGCATCGGTATTAATTTTCGCTCTCCAACTATTCCAGATTTAACAAAGCCATCGCTTGTGCTGGATCTAAGTCATGCTGGCGGTGCTGGAGCTTATTGAGGGTAAACTTTCAGCCCCTCTTTATAGGTTGCAAGAACCTGAATATCTTTGATAGTCATGGGGTCCACTGTCAGTGGATTGGCATCCAGCACAACTAAGTCTGCCAACTTACCCACGCTAATCGAGCCCTTGCGCTGCTCTTCTTTATACTGCCATGCACCATCGAGAGTAATCGCCCGCAGAGCTTGCTCAGTGCTAATACGCTCCTGTGCGCCGATCACTTGACCGGAGCGAGATACTCGGTTTACCGCCGACCAGACCGTCAATAACTGATCCATAGGTGTGACAATATAGTCATTGTGATTAGTAAAGTGGATACCTAAATCCGCAGCCGACTTCATCGGGCTCAGGAAGTTAGCGCGCTCAGGCCCCAAGTTGTTTAGGTGAACATCTCCCCAAAAAAAGGCGTGGTTACTAAAGAAGGCAGGCACCATGCCAAAGCGAGCATAGTCTTCCAATTGATCCTGTCGAATAAACTGGGAGTGAATAATCACTGTGCGCGGGTCATCGCCCGCTTTATCAAGATGCTTTTTGTGTGCATCCAACAGAATATCCACTGCAGCGTCGGCATTGGCATGAACAAATGCGCGCATACCCTTTTCGTAAACTGCTCCGATAAGCGACTCTACTTCCTCTGCCGGGGCAACTGGCTCCCCGCGCCAATCAGCTTCACCACTGGGGCTACCTGTCAGGTAAGGCTCCGTAAAGTAAGCTGTCTTGCCCTGCGGCGAGCCGTCAACGATAAGCTTTATGCCAGCCAACTTTAGCCGCTTATGGTAATCGGCGTATTGCTCCTTATCTGCGGCAAAGGCATCGAGATCTTCGGAGCCACCCAAGGCCACCAGATCAAGGTATAGGTCGCCACGCTCCGCCGCCTCTTTATACAGCTCAAAGCTGTCTAGATTTGTTAAGCCATCTTGGATTGTTGTCACACCATTACTGGCGTAAAACTCCTGCGCCAGTTTAATATTTTCAAAGCGAACTTCCCCCTGTGGCAGGGGTAAGGCGCGGGCAGCGGGAAACCATGCAGTTTCCATTACCAAACCCAGTGGTTCATTGCTGCCCTCTCGTCGAACGATAACACCGCCCTCAGGCGTTGGCGTTGTTGCATCATAGCCGATCGCCTCAAATGCACGACTATTCAATACCGCGCCATGGAAGGATACATGTACAACGATGACAGGGTTATCAGGAAAAACTGCATCTAAATCATCGCGGTTTATATGGCGACCATCGGCAAGCGTATCTGCATCGTAGCCAAAACCTACAATCCAGTCGCCCGCCACATGCCCGTTGCGCTTAGCTTGGGCCTGCAGCTCTGCAATCACCTCGGCGATATTGCTTACCTTCCCTACCGGCGCGCCAGATAGATTGGCCCAGCTCGCTGAAGTGGTGGCCATAGAGAAGTGACTATGCCCATCGATAAAGCCAGGTACTAGAGTGTTCCCGGCCAGATCAACCATCTCGGTCTGAGCACTTTTCAATTGGTTTATTTTCGCTGCTGAACCCACTGCGATAATTTTACCATCGCGAACAGCAACCGCCTCTGCACTAGCTTGCGCTGTGTCCATAGTGACAATAGGGCCACCACTAAAAATCTGATCTGCCGCTAATTGCGTATGCGGCGCTGCCGAGCCGTCAATCCGAGTACAGCCTACTAGTGCTGCAGAGAGAACCAGCAAAGCGATCGCACCGCGACTTATATTATTCTTTATCACTGCTCAATCCTTAGTTAAATAGAGTTATTGATACATCGCCGACCACCAAGAGCAGTCTAGAGCTTAAAGTAAAAGCCCAAGACTACCCCAAGCTAGCCTAAGCCGTCACTCTTGGCCGCTGCTTAAATCATCAAGATACTTTTCAGCATCGAGCGCCGCCATACAGCCAAAACCTGCTGAGGTGACTGCCTGACGATAGATATGGTCACCCACGTCACCGGCAGCGAAAACCCCAGCCACACTGGTTGCAGTCGCGTTACCTGTGGTGCCGCTATTTATCTTGATGTAGCCGTCCTGCATCTCCAACTGGCCGGCGAAGATATCAGTATTGGGCTTATGGCCAATGGCGACAAATACCCCGGCGAGCTCAATATCTGTGCTAGAGCCATCTTTAACCGATTTCAGTCGCACACCAGTCACCCCGCTATCATCACCAAGGACCTCATCTAGAGTACTATCCCAGTGTATGGAAACTTTGCCCTCTTGTTCGCGGGCAAATAGCCTGTCCTGCAGTACTTTTTCAGAGCGCAGGCTATCACGACGATGGACCAGCACGACCTCAGAGGCAATGTTTGCCAAATACAGCGCTTCCTCTACCGCCGTGTTACCCCCGCCAATGACCGCCACTTTTTTGTCGCGATAGAAAAAGCCGTCACAAGTAGCGCAAGCGCTAACGCCTTTACCCATAAAAGCTTGCTCACTAGGCAAGCCCAGGTACTGAGCGGAAGCGCCCGTGGCAATGATCAGGGCATCACAGCTATAGCTAGCACTGCCTTTAAGCAGCATAGGCCGAGCATCGAGGTCGACCTCTTCGATATGGTCAAAAATAACCTCAGTGCCAAATCGCTCCACATGCTCCTGCATATTCTGCATCAACTCAGGGCCCTGCAGTTCTGCATGACCGCCCGGCCAATTCTCCACCTCGGTGGTAGTGGTCAGCTGCCCACCTTGTTGCATACCGGTGATGACAACAGGCTTAAGGTTGGCCCGAGCCGCGTATACCGCTGCGGTGTAACCCGCTGGCCCCGAGCCCAAGATAATAAGGCGATGATGTGCTGACATAGTTAGTTTTCCTTTAAAAAAATGAAGGCTAAAGCCTAGTTGAGGCGAGCGTGCGGGATACTTTCAGAAGCCTTTTCGAGCTCAATGCAGGCAGCTCACGATAGCTGAACTTGATCTTGAGTTTTCCCTGCCATGGTTTTCCAGCTAACTCCATACAGGGACAAACAAATCTGCAGAACTCTCTGGGTCGAGAGCTGCTCAACTCTGTTGATTACTTGCAGTAAGTATATTAATCAAGGCAAGTGCATGCTTAGTACACATGTACGAGGGCGAAAACTACAATTAAGCATTGCTGAGCGTGCCAGCGAATAAGACTCAGTCCACTACAAAGGCAGCTCATAGCATAGTACAGTCGTACGATACCTCCGCTGTTTCGCTCACTTATACTCTGAGGGTTAAGAGAAGCAACTTGAATTTACTCCTGTTTATCGGAACTTAATCATGCGAATAGCCATACAGCCAGATTTCCCCCAGCTGGTCGATCAACTTCATTCCCTAGTACCTGGTGTTGAGGCCTTTTTGCTGCCCAAGGCGGAACAATCAAATGAAGCGATAGTGGCTGATGCCCTGCTGGGCACCGCTGTCGGTGGGAGCGAGCTGCCGGCCCTCATCGAGCGCATGGAAGGACTGCGCTGGATCCATATATTAGGTACGGGCGTGGATAAGTTCCCGCTTCATTTAGTCCAAGACAAACTGGTCACCTGCTCCCGTGGCGCCACCGCAAGCCCCATCTCCGAGTGGGTTCTGGCCATGCTACTTGCCCACGAAAAACAATTGCCTAAGCGCTGGATTACAGAGCCACCGGAAACTTGGCATATGGCCGACCTCGGCTGTTTAGAAAATAAAACTCTGGGCATTATCGGCTTTGGAGCTATCGGCCAAGCTATTGCCAAGCGCGCGCTGGCCTTTGATATGAAGGTAGTTGCCAAAGTTCGCAGCCACCGCAGCAGTCCAACTCCCGGCGTCGAACTCGTCGCAGAGCTAAACGACTTGCTATCAGTAGCTGATCACGTGGCTCTCGCACTGCCCTCCACACCCGAAAGTGAGGGATTGATAGGGGCACAAGCGATGGCAGCAATGAAACCCGGCGTACACTTGGTTAACGTATCCCGCGCCAACCTTATCGATCAGGAGGCGCTTCGCGAATACCTCGATAATGGCCAAATAAGCCGCGCCTCACTGGATGTTGTGGAGCCCGAACCTTTGCCAGCCGGTCACTGGATATATCAGCACCCGCAAGTTTTTTTGAGCCCGCATATCTCGTGGAGTGGGCCTAATATGATTGAGCGGATCGTGAGGCCTTTTTTCGAGAATGTTGTGGCCTTCTCCAAAGGCCAAACACTACAAGGCATCGTTGATACTGCTGCAGGTTACTAGCTAAGAGAATTTGCCATGACTGGCGAGCGCGACATAAGAAGAGCATTACCATCAGTGGATCGTGTCCTGCAGAACTCGCAGGATCTCGTTGCGCGCTGGGGCCACCTGCGCGTGAGCAAAGCTATCCGCAAACACTTGGACAGTATTCGCCAGAGTATCGATGCAAAGCAAAAGCCCGACCTGAGTATCTTAGCCATTCACTCGGCAATCAGCACAGCGCTGGCTGCCAGTGACGCGCAAAGTATCCGCCCGGTAATCAATCTATCCGGAGTGGTTCTGCATACTAACCTTGGCCGAGCCTGCCTGCCAGCCGCCGCCGCTGAAGCGGCCTACCAAGCTGCAATGTACCCCAACAACCTTGAGTACGACCTGGAGACAGGGAAACGGGGCAACCGCGATGTGCACGTGGAATCTCTAATCTGCGAACTCACTGGCAGTGAAGCAGCCACTGTGGTGAACAACAATGCTGCCGCTGTGGTGCTGGTACTGAGCACCTTGGCTAAGGGGCTGGAAGTACCTGTATCACGGGGCGAGCTGGTCGAAATTGGCGGCTCTTTTCGTGTACCAGAGGTCATGGCATCTTCGGGCTGCACCCTAGTAGAAGTGGGCGCCACCAACCGCACCCACCTAAAGGACTACCGCTCAGCTATTTCTGCGCAAACAGCACTGCTAATGAAAGTGCACACCAGCAATTATCGCCTAGAAGGCTTTACCCAGTCAGTGGACGAGAAAACGCTTGCTGAACTGGCCCATGAACACGGTCTGCCCTGCATTGTGGATCTCGGTAGCGGCTGCCTAGCTGACTTTAGCGCCCTTGGTCTACCAGCAGAACCAAAAGCCTCTGATTACATCGCCAATGGCATCGACCTGATCACATTCAGTGGTGACAAACTACTCGGGGGCCCCCAGTGCGGCATTATCGCCGGCAAGAAATCACTGCTTGAGCGTATCTGTAAAAACCCGCTCAAACGCGCTCTGCGAGTCGACAGCATGACCCTTGCGGCCCTCTCTGAAGTGCTAAAGCTGTATCAAGACCCAGATAGCCTGAGCGACACCCTACCCACGCTCAAGCAGCTGACCCGCCCGGCTAGCGAGATCGAAGCCCAGGCCTCGCGGCTCAGTGCTGAGCTCGCCACTTACTTAGCGCCCGCATTTCGAACCGCGACAGCGCCCTGCCTCAGTCAAATCGGTAGCGGCGCGCTACCGGTCGAAACGCTTCCCAGCTTCGCTATCGCCATCGAAGCACTCAATGGCGATAGTGAGCTAAGGCGCCTAGCAAAAGTATTGCGTCAGCTGCCACGCCCTGTCATTGGCAGAATCCACCAAGGCAAATTACTGCTAGATTTGCGCTGCCTAGATTGTGAAACTCTCTTTGTTGAACAGCTGCCCCAGCTCAGGGATGCCCTATCATGCTAGTGGCCACTGCGGGTCATGTCGATCATGGCAAAACCAGCTTAGTCCAAGCACTGACCGGTACCAACACTGATCGACTGACAGAAGAAAAGCAGCGCGGCCTGACTATAGAGCTCGGCTATGCCTTCGCAGCAGCGACCGCCAAGGAACGCATTGCTTTTATCGACGTTCCAGGCCATCACCGCTTCATCAATACCATGATATCTGGCATCAGTGGTATCGACCTCGGTATGTTAGTTGTTGCAGCAAATGATGGGCCGATGCCGCAAACGCTTGAACACCTACAGCTATTGCGTTTGCTCGGTGTTGAGCGCTACATCAGCGTCATCACCAAGATCGACCTGGTCGACAAAGAACGCTTGGATCAAGTCACAGAGCAAGTGAGCGCGCTCATTCCCGGCGCCCCTTTATGTGCAGTGTCCAATCGCAGCGCTGAAGGCATAGAGCAGCTTAAGTCCTTATTAGAAACTCAATTGCAGAACTGCCCTCAGCGCGCCAGCGAATCCTTATTTCGCCTGTATATTGACCGTGCGTTTATTAAAAAAGGTGAAGGTATTGTGGTCACCGGCACCTGTCTCTCAGGGACTATTGCGGCCGGTGATGAGCTGTATTTACACCCTGTTGAGGGGCAAAAAAACCAGGCTATCAAGGTTCGAGTACGCAAAATTCATAGCCAAGGTGAGTCGGCAGCCAGTGGTCATGCCGGACAGCGATGTGCGCTGAACTTAGCCGGCAAGCTATCACTAGAGCAAGCCCAAAGGGGAGGCTTTTTGTGTGCGCACAGCAGCGCCACACCCAGCCGCCGCTTAGATACACGCTGCTGGACCGCCGGGGACAGCAAGCGCGCCCTGAAGCACTTAGCTAGAGTGAAGGTCTATATTGGCACCCGGCGCATGAGTGCCAAAACCTATTTCCTCGATCGCGGCGAGAGCCCGGCTGCAGGACAGCGCATTCAGCTAATCTTAGACAAGGATGTACTGGCATTTGCCGGTGACAGATTTGTACTGCGAGATGACAATGAGAACGCCACCTTAGGTGGCGGTATCGTCATCGACCCCGATGCTCCCAAGTGGGGCAAGTCCCGTAAAAATCGTCTTAAGCAACTCGAGGCACTCGAAAGCGGTCAGCCTAGAGAAGCTCTTGAACAATTGTTATTCACTCACGGCGAGATAGTCAGTCTGCGTCAATATCGGCGCATCTGGAACCTGTCCCAAGAGGAGCTTGAGAGCCTACTGAGCCCTGCTTCGCTCAATAGAGGCGAGTTCGCCAGAGTCCGCGATGATGAGGATGAACTTATCCTATCCCGAAGGCTCTGGGAGAGTTATATTCAATCTTTCGATGAACACTTAGCCGAGCGGCACAGCGCTCGCCCTATGGAACCAGGCATAGGACCCGAAGTCTTACAAAAGCTAGTGCATAGGCAGATCCCCAAACGTTTATTTAAAGCCGTGCTCGATGAGCGTATTCGTGCAGGAAAGGTCGTTCAAGAAGGCCAATTAATTCGCGCTTTCGGGCACAGGCCCACGCTGTCACCTCAAATTCAGCGAGATTGGCAAGTGCTCGAGACATGTATGAAAGCACGAGCTTTGAACATCCCGCTGCGCTCTGAGCTGCAAAAGGATACTGGCTTCGACGCGAAACAACTGGAAGCCTTAGCCCGCCCTGCGATTAAAGCGGGCGACTTGTTTGAAATTGGTGAAAAACGTTTAGCCCTACCCTCGACTCTTCGAGAGTTGGCCGGCTTGTTGCAGCAGTTCATCGATAAGTCAGGAGAGGTATCTGTTATCGAAGCTAAGCAAGTATTCGGACTGGGTAGAAACTTGACGATTGAAATACTGGAATTCTTCGATCAAATTGGATATACAAAAAGAAGCGCTAACTCGCGATCAATTCTAGACCCCAATGCGGCGCCCATAGGGCAGCAAGACTAACTACGACCTAAGCCATAACGGAAGAGCGATATCCCCGGTGGGGTACCTGGTCTTCAAAACCAGTGAGGCGCGCAGTAACGCGCCTGGTAGGTTCGACTCCTACCTCTTCCGCCACTTAGCACTAGCAATCTTGGCCTGCTTTAAAGCCGATCAGCTTTAGCTTTCCTACAAGCAAAAAAAACCCGGGACAAGCCCGGGTTAGAGAGTAATCACTTACAGTGCATTAAAACTCGTAAGCGACTTCAACACCGTAGGTGCGTGGATCGCCGTACTTTTCCACCTTCAGACCAAGGTCTGCACCGAAGTTGATGCCGTAGCTCGGGTAGTCTTCATCAAACAGGTTTTTAGCCCAGAGGCTTACGCGCAGGCTGCCATTGCCAACATCAATGTTTTCGAGATTGAGTCGAGCATCAACCACTGTGCGCTCATCCATTACCTGAGGGTCAAAGACCACAGGGTCGCCACCAATAATCGCTGTAGAAGCGGCGGTGGTGTACCACTCATCCTGCCAGTTAACACTCAAGAAACCAGTAATCTCACCAAAGTCTGTACGCGCGAAGAGGTAGTCCGCGAACACATTTAGCTGGTTATCAGGTGAAGCGTTACGCTTGGCAAAATCCTTGCCCTTCAGGCACTGCTGAGGCTCATTGGTACCACACAGATCAGGAAACTCATCGAAGTCACCATCGAGGTATGCATAGCTCATACCGATGACAAGATCATCAATCGGTGCAACCAGCACCTCAATCTCACCACCCCAACGCTTGGCATTACCGGCGTTAGTAATGAGTGAACTTGGGGCACTATCCACGATGACGACCTGGCTAACCTGTAGATCATCCCACTCGTATGTATAGAGTGCAGCGTTGACACGCATACGACCATCCCACCAATCGCTCTTCAGACCGATTTCCCAGGTTTCCATGGTCTCTTCATCGAAATAATCGCTGCCGAAAGCTTCGCCGTTGAAGCTACCGCTGCGATAGCCTGTGGCGTAGCGGATGTAAGTATTGAGATCTTCGGTGGCTTGGAAAGCAAGGGTCAGGTTGCCGCTGACGTTATAGAAGTTTTTGTCGTCCTTGTCGGAAACGGCAGGGCTACCGCCAAACACACCAACCTGTGCCGCGTTATTCCATTCGACGTCTTTTTCTTCCTTGGTCCAGCGCAAACCACCGGTGATAGCAAGACGGTCATCAAGTAAACCTGGCGTCCAAGTAGACTGACCGAAAGCGGCCAGTGCTTTGGTCTCAAGTTTGTAATGTGTATTACCAATTGGCGCCAGTGGTACTAGAGCCAGTGAGGTGCGCTCGTACTCTGCTTTATCTTCGAAGTAATACACACCAGCGACCCACTCCAGACGATCGCTTCCACCTAGGATCTGAAACTCCTGGGAGAACTGGTCGTAATCAGAGCTACTATCTTGTGAGAAATGCAAGGCATTGCCCTGGGCATCGATTGCACCCCAGATAGCATCAAAAGGCAGCTGCGGAATTTTAGGATCATAGCCACCGGTCGCGCCGTAGAGCTGTCCCAGTGTCAAATGCAGGGTGTCGTTATAGGCACCGATGCCATTGGCGTCTATAGAGCTGTCGATCGCATCAATGTCGCCAAGGGCTGACACCGAGACTTCGCGATAGGCGCTTATCGACTTAAAAGTAACATCGCTAGCTTCCCAAGCTAAGGTCAGGGAGTGACCAGAGGCATCGACTTCAGATCGTGGCGTAAAGTCCACATTACCGCTGCTGCGTCTGCCTTCACCTCGCTTAAGCGTTTCATCGTAAACCTCAATCGTACGCTCTAGCGAAGGAATCCAACGCGAGGCAATACGCGGATCGCTACCAGGTGCTGCGGCCCACTTTCTGGCCTCCGCCAAAGTACCTTGCAGGGCAGCGACACGTGAGACATTGCCAGCCGCATCAAGGGGGTTGAATCCCACCACGACATCCAGGTCGTTGACCTCATCCAGCTGGTTGCCATCGTATGCGTAATCGGCAAACAGTGAGTTACGGAAATTCCAGTTTACAGCTAGACGCCAGGCCTGCCGATCTAGATCATTAAAGTCGCCACCACCGGATTTGTTATCGTAAAAGCCGCTTCGATCACGACCTTGTACACCAACACTGGCGGCAAAGCTGCCCAGACCATCCTCAGCATCGCCAATAGTCGGCGTATCTAGGTTAAGTTTGAGTCCGTACAAATCGTGGTTGCCCAGCGTACCAACTGCCCGAAAGCCAAATTCACCCAAAGGTTTACGGGTAATGTAGTTAACCGCACCACCGGTAGCGTTACGGCCATAGAGAGTGCCCTGTGGACCGCGGAGAATCTCAACACGCTCCAGCTCTGCCACATCAATGGAGCTACCAGCCATCTTGCCTATAAAGACGCCGTCCATATAGGTCGCCACAGCGGGGTCGAGCGACAGGTTTGAGGGAGAGCCGCCAGCCACACCACGAATGGCAAGGCCAATACTGCCCCGGCTACCGGAGGCTGAGAAGCCGCCCACGCCAGGGACTTGGCCCAATAAATCTTCAGTATTTTGAATGCCGCGACGCTCGAGAGACTCAGTGCTAAGCGCGGTGATAGAAATCGGTACTTCTTGGTTACTTTCTTCACGCTTTTGCGCGGTAACGACGATTTCTTCAAGTGCCTGTGCCTGTACGCTGCTAGGCAATGCCGCCGCCGCAACGGAGATCGCTAGGACGCTTAAAGCACTTACAGGCCCTTTGCTGCCATTTAGTAAGCTGCCAGTGGTATTAGCCATATGCAAATATTCCTATTTTTTATCTATAAACGCACCGCACACTAGTGTCGGGTGCTCAATTAGCTTTTTTGCTAAAGCAATTAGTATTTTACTTTAGCTAAAGCGCAGGTGTTATGGTGAAATTGTTCGCTTGTATTGACATTTAAGGTCAACAAAGCTTGAGTAACTGCAAGCAAGCTTTACTTTTCTGTTAATGGCCATGGCCTCCCCCTGCGCTGTTTACCTTGGCTAAATAGCCCAGATTCAGTGATTTTGCGAGTAGTCCTTAAGCAGCTGGGGACGAATAATAGAAGTCCATAGCCTGTAGCCTTCATCACTAAGATGAAGCTTATCGAACATATAGTAGTCGTTATCAGGCTTTCCCTGAGCGTCCAAAAAGGCTGGCCCAGTATCAATGTAAAAAAGCCCCGGTGTCCGCTCACTGTAATCCTCGATCAAGGCGTTGACAGCCTGGGCGCTGGGCCAGATCTCCCAGCGCCTTGGTGAGGGGGTAATAGCGATGTAATAAATGGGCAGCTCTGGCTGGTCGGCACGTACTTTATCGACAAACTGTTGATAGCTGTTAAGAAGCTGCTCAGGCGGCTTAACATCCCCTGGGGTAATGTCATTAGAACCGGCAAATACCACTACTCCAGCAGGCTTGTAAACATTTACTAAACGCTCGGCATAGTGCACAAGATCATTCAGTTTGGCACCGCCAAAACCCTGCTGAATAACGGGAATCGGAGACATATCTTTAACGAGACTATCCCATAGACGAATGCTTGAGCTGCCGACAAAAACGATGGCATTTTCCGGCACGGCACCCGCTTTCGTCTTTGCTTCCAAGGCTGCAATATCATCTTCCCAAACCAGCGGATCCTCGTTCCAGCGCTTATCGATTTCCTGGTAAATTCTGAAACTGCTCCAACTCACCGCGAGTAAAATAACGAGCAGCAGCCCGAAGAAAACTTTCAGTTTTATTGACATCTTTGCTCCTGATATTCACTACAGTGCTAGAGTTATACCCTGTCATCCACCCAGCATAAGAGTGAATCACAGGGGCTTCGCTAGTTAAAAGGTATAGCTGAGATCCAAACCATAGCTAGCATGATCATGCCAACGCGCCAGCGCAAAGCTGCTCACTAGCTGACTTAATATAGAGCACTCTGATTAGCTGTACCTACCTGCGCGTGAACAAAGCGGCTATCGACATCGTCAATACGAGTGACGCCCATCAGCATCATATTGCGCTGCAGTTCCTCTTTAAATATTTGCAGCGCGCGCTCCACCCCCAATTGGCCTCCAGCTGCCAGGCCATAGATATAAGGTCGGCCAATCATGCAGGCAGTTGCGCCTAGGGCAATCGCCTTTAACACATCAACGCCACGGCGAATTCCGCCATCGACAATGATCTCAGCTCGGTCACCTACCGCATCCACAATAGCTGGCAGCAAATCGAGAGGGGCTGGGGCTGCATCAAACTGCCGGCCGCCATGGTTCGAGAGAATAATAGCGCTCGCGCCGTGCTCTACCGCTAGACTGGCATCTTCTACTGACAGCACACCTTTAATCGCTAGGGGGCCATCCCAGCGCTCCCTCAAGCGAGAAATATCCTCAAAGACTAGATCAGCAGTGGGCCCCGCAGCGAGCATTTCCTGTGGGCTCGGCGCTTGGTCAAACAAACTGACTCCAGCTGTAGGCTTATTTTTGATGAAATTGTATAGCCAGCGGGGATGGCTAAGAATACTTAATATCGAGCTGATCGGCATTTTTGCCGGCGGCGGCATTCCCATACGCCAGGCCTTTTCGCGATTGCCATGTACGGGTGTGTCTACGGTCACGCACAGCGCACTAAAGCCTGCTGCTTTAGCTCGCTCTGCCAAGACATAGGCCCTCTCTCGGTCTGAGGGTATGTAAAGCTGCATCATTTTAGCTGCGCTAGAAGCAGCACTGATTTCCTCTGGCGTGGAGGAACCCCAAGTAGCAAGGGAGTAAGGCACTTGATATTTTTCCGCAGCAGCAGCCGCAGCTACTTCCTTGTGGTGATGAAACAGGCCAGTAAAACCAACAGGGGCCAGCACTATAGGCATAGCGACATCACAGCCCAATACACGACTCGAGGTATCGACACTGCTCACATCACGTAGGTAATTGGGGATCAATTGAAGCCCTGAATAGGCATTGCGATTATTCTGCAAAGCTAGCTCATCCTCGGCCCCACCACGTAAGTATTCAAACATAGGAGCGGGTAAACGCCGTTTAGCTAAACGATATAAGTCTTCTATATTGACGCAATTATTGAGCTGTCGGGACAATTTGATACTCACTTCAGATATGAGGGCTGGGCTTACAAAGCCTAGAACTAGGCTGTCACAAGGGTGTTCGAATTAGAAAGTCATAAGTAAAAAGGGGTGTGTTGTCACAACACACCCCTCATCGCAAGCTAGCAGTCTTATGCTTAACAAAGCTATGCAGGCATCAACAAGCCAGAGCCAAATGCATAGGGCGTAGAGCCCAACATCAAATAAGGCTGATCCAAGCCATCCGTCTTTAACAGGCGATCTAAACCAATCAAAATATCGGCAGAGCCCACATGACCTGTTTCATGACCAGTCATGACAAAGTTATCTGTCGGTATCTCGATAACTGCTGCAATCAACTGCAGGAACAGGTTAGCGGTCTGGTTGATGATCACTCGCTCAGCATTGCAGTCAAAGCGCGCCTTGAGTGCTTGTAAGCTACCGGCGTAACCATCGGAATAACGCTGGCGCAAATCATGTCGGCTCAAACCCATCAGCTTGCGCTCAAAGGGTTTTACACCGGCAGGCGCGACAGGATTGCGGGTGCCGCCATACTCTACGAGTACCGTGCCATTGAGGTCGCTCTGAGTGATAAATTCTGCTCCGCAGAATGTCCCTTTTGACTCATGCGAGGTCTTGTGACCAACCACAGTCGCTGCGGCGCCATCACTGTGCCCCCACAGCCCCATGTTCTCAATAGAGGTGTAATCGACAGTGTAGGTCCAGCGTTCTGCAGCAACAATTGCCGCCACTCCACCGCCGTGAGCTGCCAGCCAACCCTGAGCCATATCCAGCGCAGACAGCGCCCCGAGGCAACCCACTGTCATATCCAAGCCCATGCAGTGTGCTTCAGTACCGCAGGCTTTCATGATTTCAGTCGCTACCGACCATGAAGGCAGGTAATCGCGGGACATGCCCGCGAATATAACCAGCTTCAGTTCGGAAGGGTCTACCTTGGCATCTTCCATGGCTTTGCGTAAGGCCGCGACCCCCATGGTGCTAGGGTGGTCATCCTCAAGGGCGTGACAGCAATTGTCCCAGCCCTGATATCCGCTGGGATCTTGACCTGCCTCAGCGACAACTTCCTTCACCGGCCGCGCGGGAGGTAGATACACTCCAGTGCCGAGTATCGATAACTCATTCTTCATTTCGATGGACTCTCCGGTTCCTCATCATTCAATAAGCGCTGAACTGCATCAGCAATCTGCTCAGCACGTTGACGCAAAACGTCGTCTCCAACCATTTGCGTCGGGTGGCCAACGATAATCGCTGGCAGTGGTCTATCAGATGGCTGATAGGTCATACAGCGATCGATTTGATCTTCGAAAGGCTGCGTCAAAATTGCGAAACCGGCCACGCCGTTTCGCTGTAAAGCTATTGAGTCAAGCGAACTGCCCGACGAACAACTGCCTCAATCGGATATACCGCAGAGAACCAGCCCTCCCTCCTGGGAGAGCGATTGCAGCATAGCTTCTGGCATCCGCACGCTGGCGTCAGCCTTTACCAGGATTTGGTCTTTCACCTCAACGCCGCGCTCACGCAAGATCTCTTGCGCATAAGTCATGATGAGCTTGGAGTTTGGCTTATTGTGATCCAAGAAGGTCACAGTAGGCACTTTGGGTTTGAGAGTGATCTTTATCGGATCGGGCGTTGGTCTGGGGATTGGATCCACCAGCAGCTCACAGCTGACATCACCGCAACTGGTCAACTGCTGCGCCGGCGGGGTACTACTATTCCTCCCCGGCCCAGTGTTGGATGTTTGTGTCATGACAAGCTCCTTTTATTAAGCGTTTTATACTATTTGTTTACAGACGGTGTGCGTGCTGCCGGCCCACCGTGGAATAAGCGCAGAGAAGCGACCACCGTCGGCCCCGCACTCTATGAAAGTCAGTTGTTCTGGGCTCTTTAGCGGCGAGCGCATTTCACCCGGAACAACCTGCGCGAACTCAATCGGAGACTTAGCAATACGACCCATTGCAATTAAGTCATCAGTTTGGCGCCGTGCATTTTTGTAAATGTAGTCCAAGGCCTGCTCACGGCTGAATTCTTTAGACACAAGGTCCATGTGGTCTGGCGGAATCACCACCACAAAGCCACCCGATCGGTAATACCAGGCAGTTTGACCATAGTGACACATAGCGTCGCCAATAGTGTCTAGTATCAGGGCACCGGTTTCAGCGTAGTGGTTGTTAATTGAGTTGGGGCCTTCAGTGGACATCAGAGTGATGGCCGATGCATCTTCGGGCAAACCAAACTGGGTGTGATAGGGCCCCCAGGCTGTTTCTGGGTGTTCAGCAATGCAAAAGCTGATACGACCTGGGTGACCGATGGTGCCGTGGGACTCCAAAACACCACCCCCTCGACCACAGAAGTAGCGCATCATTTGTGCAAAGCGGCCAACAGTAGCATTTGCTCTACAATTAGCACCCAAAGCGTTGGTCGAATGCTCAAAGCCGAGTTCCTCAACAGCTGGGCCACTGACAATGACTAAAATAGATGCGCCACCAGTGGTCACTTCCGCCCCGCTGATATTCAACAGCGGGTCTAAAAGACCCTCCGTCACCGCTCTTAGAAGACGACCATACTCTAGCTTACAGCCAGCCATAACAGCAGTTGCTGCCGCTTTTTCAGCCCTCACGACGATATTTTGGCTCGGAATCTCGCCAATAATGTCTTGGCCCTGCCAACCCATCGCATCCAACATCTCATCAACAAGACTGCCATAGGGCGGAATGACTGGAAGGCCATCGGTCCAGCCGTTCTCCATGCAGTTTTCAATATCTTCAATGGTTGCGTAAGTCGTCATATGATCCACACGTATTAAGTACTTATAAATTAGGTATAGCTGATAGCATAGATACTATCAGCCCCTTTGTCAGGGCATCATCGTACAACTGTACTAAAGGCTCAGCCTTCGCCACATGAAACAGACAAGCTCAGAGAGTATCGAGTATCCGCTTAATGCTGCAAGCCCCCTACTGCCAACGGCTAGCGAAGGCCTCTGACACTAATTTAACAAGCTGATTCTGACGATTGACCCCTGTCTTAGTAAAAACAGATGAAAGCTGTGCCCGCGCGGTGTTCCGCGACACCCCCAGTGCCTCTGCTGCTGCGGTCAGCGTTAACCCATCGACAAGATGTGCAACCAGCTTTGCCTCAGCCGGGGTTACCCCAAACATCTCAATCAAACGTGACTGACTAGGGGCAAAATCGCGGACCTGGCCCTGCAACAACAACAGTAACTCCGGCCCGCCCTCGTCAAATACCACATTCTGCGATGACACTCTGCGAATGTGCACATCCCACTTGGTTTCAGTGCTAATACGGTTGATCACGATACTGGAGGTCTGCGCAGTAGCTGTCTTATCACTGCCTTCTCGCAGTAGCTCATTGCATGCATCCTCTAGCTTTTTCTGATCGCTGCTCTGGTGACAGCGCAGTGAATCCTGCTGCAGAAACACGCCGTCCTTAGACTTAAGGATCTGTTTTGCTTGTGAATTGGCCGACAGCACCTCCAGCTTAGCGTTAACAATCAAAGAGGCGATATCCATAGAGCCTAGAAGGTCCTCGTAAAACTCCTCAATAAAGCTGTTATGGGTATAAGCACCATATAGCTTTAAGGCCTTATCCATTAGAGGAACAACACTTTCTAAGCGAGCCCGATCGGAGTCAGAGAATGCCGGGGCATCACCTATTCTGGCCAAACGTAACCTCAGGCGGATGTGGCTAGGTTTATCAAAGACGTCAAAGCCAATCAGATCGGAGACATCATAGTCTTTTAGATATTGATAAAACTCCAAAGACTTGAGCTCGGAGCGAGTCACCCTATCATCGAGGGTGAATACCTTTTTCTCGGGTAGCTCAGCTAAAGGCGAGTCGAGGTGGGCTCTGGTTTGAAAGTCCTGCAAGGCCCCCGAGTCTGAATAGAGGTACACGGTATGTCCTGGATCGGATAGGCGCGGACGGCGCAGCACCAGAGTAGCGCTGGACACATTCATAAAACTTTCGAGATAGTGCAGCAGTGTCTTCCAAGGAGGCTTTTCCAACACTCCCTCATAAATCACCTGACTCAGAGGGTGGGCTACAGGTATTTCTGACACATGGGCCTCCTTGGTGCGCCAAGATTACAAGCCATCCGCTTAGCACTTACTCCACAATTGACTGACTCCCTGCTCTTGATTAGCGCTAAGCCAAGCATATCGCGCTTTAAGCTGAGGATGTAGATCGAGCGCTCAGTCAATTAGTCCACTGAAGCTGCTGCAGTTTCATGGGCGCGTCTACGGATGTAATGCCGCATCGCTTCAAGCTCATCATCTCTAAGCTCGCTAAAGCTCGGCATCCCTCGCTGCAACAATGCCCCCTCTCTCACCACAGCGGTGAAACCTGCCACCGACAAAGGGATAGGCGAGGCCCGCAGATCGGGTGCATACCCACCAGCAACGGCGCCCACACCATGGCAAATAATGCAGTTTTTAGCCGCGTAGACGGCCTGACCCCGCGCGGCCTTCTGTGCATCTATCTTAAAACCAGCGTCAACTATTGGTGACAGCGGTTGTTGCGGCTGGGACTTGGGTAACTCTGCTTTACCGTTTAGAGCAAAGGTCATCAGACGCCGTGGTTGTTGACGTCCCACCCAACCTTCCTTAGCAGTAAGGGCGCCAAAAGCCTGCACCGAACCGGCCCAACCCGCCAAGATAGACACATACTGCGTATCGCCAACCAGGTAAGTAATGGGCGGCGACAAGCTGCCTACGCCGAGATCATAGGACCACAGTAACTCGCCATTGTCGGCACGATAGGCATTTAGCTTACCTTCCGGATCAGCTTGCATCACCAGATTACCGGCGCTAGTCATGATGCCTCCACCAAAGGCCCCTGGCGTTGGAATGCGCCAGGCTTCCTGCTGCGTCACGGGATTCCAAGCTAACAGAGCGCTGGTGGCCAGATCTGTCGGCACCTCTTCTGATCTAACTTTGGTGCTTAAGCCGTTAGCAAACTGAAAGCCTGGTTCATAGGCCCAGTTTTCTATGTCGACCCCCTCATCACTGTAATAGCCAAACACCTCTCGAGCTGGGATATAAGCTAAGCCTGTCTGCGGGTTGAAGGCCATAGGGTGCCAGCTGTGAGCCCCCGTATCGCCCGGCCAGATCAGCACCGGTCCGTCTTCATAGCGGGCGTTAGGGCTCTCTACTGGACGACCAGTGCTCAGATCAATTTTTTCGGCCCAGGTCACCTTGGCAAACTTTTCTGCAGAGATCAGTTGGCCATCTTCGCGATCAAGCACATAGAAGAAGCCATTTTTAGGGGCGTGCATCAACACCTTGCGCTGCTTCCCCTCTAGCTCCATGGTCGCTAGGACCATGTCCATAGATGAGTTGTAATCCCAAGTCTCACCTGGGTTAGTCTGGTAGTGCCAGACATACTCTCCGGTATCCGCATCGAGTGCGAGCACGGAACAGAGAAACAAATTATCACCGCCGCCGGGGCTGCGGATCTTGCGGTTCCACGGCGCGCCATTACCGGTACCTAGGTAAATACGATTGTACTCGGGGTCATAAGTCATGGCGTTCCATACGGTGCCACCGCCCCCGAACTTCCACCATTCACCAGTCCAGGTTTTTGCTGCCATAGCCATGGCCTCATTCTCGAAGCCATCGGCCGGATTACCCGGAGTGATATAGAAGCGCCAAGCCTGCTTGCCCGTCATCGCATCATAGGCCGTGACATAACCCCGAACTGCACCGTACTCAGCACCACCGTGCCCAATAATTACTTTATCGTTGAATACACGCGGGGCACCGGTGATATAGCGGCTGTCGCCTTCTTCAGTGGTAGTGGCACTCCAGACCAGCTCACCCGTGCCGGCATCTACGGCGAGTAAACGCCCATCCATGGTGCCCACATAAATATGGCCCTTCCAGAAGGCCAAACCGCGACTTCCCCATGCCCTGCGCAGCATATCGGGATGCGTTTTCCAAAGCTCTGGGTCATAGCGCCACAGCAACTTACCCGTCTTGCCGTCCACCGCGTGAATCACGCTGTATCCGGCGGCGAAATACACAATACCGTCTACCGCTAGGGGCACCGTTGTGACGCTATGCATATCGGCTAAATCCAGATAGGAAGCCAAGCTCAAATTTTTCACATTATCCGCGTTGATCTGATCTAGCGGGCTATAGCGCTGCTCATCGAAGGTACGGCCGTAACCTGCCCAGTTAGCACCTTCAGGATCACTCGCAAGGAGATTATTATCCACGACTGTTGCACTGCCCCAGCCGGCCGAAGAAAAGAGGCAAGCGATTAAGTAAAGATGGCGCATTTTTAGCATAATTATTTCCAAACCCTATTTGAATACTCTGCTTAGGCTGCCGCTTGATATAACTAAATCCCAGTGCCAACTAAACTCTCACTGTCGCCACTCCACTGAAAGCAGTCCTGAATAGCAATTAGCCGCTAGGGGCAATATGAGCGTGATAGCACTACAGAGCGGCACACAAACTGCTGGCGCATTTTAATGATTAAATATCTCTAAAGATCCAACATAGCCCTGGTTTTTCTTGACTCGACGCACCATGCGCCAGCAATCGTCCACCTTTCTCCACTCGTCGTAATAGCGGCCGAGTGTAAAAAAGCTCATATCGGCCTTATCCTCATTGCCTAGATGCATATCGCTAACATATGCACTGCTTGTAGCACTGTCACCATCCACATCGATCATAACGTTGCCAAGTAAATGCTGAGTAGGGCCACAATTATCTAAAAAGGAACGCATGAATGAGACGATAACATCACGCCCCTCAAGTTCTCCAGCACCTAGTTCAGCTGTCATATCTTCAGTGGTGAACTCAGCAAAGGCCGACCAATCTCGCTCGTCCATGGCCCGCGCAAAAGCGACTAAATTTCGATAAATAGCTCGCTCTGCCAAAATCACGTCAATGCCAATGGTCATTGCTTTACTCCTAAAAATTCTTAGTGTTGATAGGCTTTAAAAACTGTGTTGAAAGAGTAATCCACAGATGCTCTTTCAATGTCGCCTTATAGGCAAAAAAAACTCGCCCAAGGGTCAAGCTAGGCGATAAAACTTGCCCACATAAAGTATCTGTGGATCATCGCAGGCTAGGCATGAGATAGTAAACTTAAAAATAAGACTTGCTTACTCCTGAACCTAGGGGCGAATAATAAAGGGGGCGAAGCAAGTTAGCTTATTGCATGCAGGAGCATCTTAGATGAAAGGTATAAGCCTTATAACGCGGCGCGAGGGCACTACGCGAGAGACGTTTCGAGATTACTACGAAAAGCAGCATGCCCCACTTGGTATGCGCTATTTTCCGTTTTGCAAATATCTGCGCAACCACGTTATTGATGCCTCTAAAGACATTAACTTCGATGTGATTATGGAGAGTTATTTCCCTGCAGGAACTGACATTGCCACTATTAACAGCGGAGAAATACGCGCCATTATGGATGTCGATGAGCGCAAATTTATGAAGCCTGAGATGATCCGCTCCACATCTGCCAATGAGCATATTATTAAAGGAGCAGAAAACAGCATTGCCCAAGCGGGGACCCGGCGACTTATGCTGCTACTAAACTCAAATTCTAGTGCGCAGCTCTCTCGCGCCAATCTAGATCAGTGGGGCGCTGCACTGATGGGCCTGCAGGGCGTTGAGCGTATTAGCCTAGACATAGCAATGCAGCAAATTAGCACTTACGCTACTTTCCCCTATGCCGCTATTCTAAGTTTGTGGCTAGGCACTGAAGCTGAAGCAGTTCAACTGCCCGCGGCCCCCGAGGGGGTAAAACTGGAAGTTTCCGTGCTGACAGAAGTACATGAGACGAGGCCTGAGGTGCTCGCGGAGCGCTATCAAGGATGACTTTCTGCAAGCACAACCCACAGTGCCAAGCAAAACGCCATAGCTAGCTGTCTTAAAAAGGCTCAGTGTTAAGAGACCTTACTCGCTGATTTTGTCATAACGAAATTTCATCATTTCATTGGCCGGCATGGGTTTACTGAAATAGTAGCCCTGAGCTATATCACAGCCTAAGTCAGCCAATAAGCTAAGTTGCTCTTGGGTCTCAACCCCCTCAGCAATAACGCGCAAATCTAAACTGTGAGCCATTGCAATGGCGGCGGTTACTAGGTCACGGTCTTCCTTTTTTTCGCAGATACCACTGATAAAGCTGCGATCAATCTTCAGCAGGTCAAATGCATACTGTCGCAAATAGCTCAATGATGAATACCCAGTGCCAAAGTCATCCATTGAGAGCTTCACTCCTAGCTTATGGAGCTTGCTTAAGGCCTCTTCGACATATGACTTACCGATCATCAATACGCCTTCAGTAATTTCAAACTCCAAACACTCAGGCCTGACATTAGCGTTAACAAGAGACTCTTCAACAAAGCTAGCAAAAGCTCTATCTCTGAATTGAAGAGGAGATAAGTTAACCGCAATCGCATACTGCTGCTGATGAGCTTTTCTCCACTCAAGTAAAAAACTAAGAGCCTGCTCAAGCACATACTTCCCAATAGGAATAATAATGCCGATATGCTCAGCGACAGGGATAAACTCATCTGGCCCCACCTGTCCCAAGGCGGGATTGTGCCAGCGCAGCAGTGCTTCTGCGCCAGTGACACTTCCTGTTTTTAGGTCTAACTTAGGTTGGTAATAAACTTCAAACTCGTGACGCTCTAGCGCCCCGCGGAGCTGCCCTTCGATCTCTAACCGACGAAGAATCATGTCGTTCATTTTGTATGTAAAAAAAGAATAGGTATTACGTCCCGAGGCTTTGGCTTGATACATTGCGGTATCGGCATTGCGCAACAGTTCTGTTGCACTATCGCCATTTTCGGGATAGACAGCGACACCAATGCTCGTTGTAAGAACCAGCTCTCTAGCATCAATTAAAAAAGGCTCTCTAAACTCCCTTAGAATGCTCTTAACAACATCTACTAGGTCGTAGTAATCACCTAAAGAACGCAGCAAAACAATAAATTCATCGCCACCTAAGCGTCCTACAGTATCGGTCTCTCGCACTACTCTAGAGAGTCTTTTTGCTGCTTCAACAAGTAACTTATCGCCTACTTCGTGCCCCAGCGAATCATTCACTTTCTTAAAGTCGTCTATATCTAAAAACAGTACGGCGGCTTTGCCACCATATCTTTCGGCATCCTTAATCACCTGCGACAAACGATCTAGTGATAAAAAGCGGTTGGGCAAAGAGGTCAATGCATCATAATAAGCCTGCTTCCGAATTAATTCAGAGGCCAGGTGTTTCTCGGTGATGTCTCGAACCATCACCACCATCTGCCTGTGTTCTTTAATATGCCTAACTCGAGCCTCATAAAAGCTTTTGCCTTTAGGCATTTCTAGTTCGTATTCAAAACTTATTATTCCCTTTCGCCCTATCGCTTTAGCAATGTAAGTTTGAACTCTTGTAAGGACCTTAGCTGGAAACAGCTCTGCTATATTTTTTCCGAGAAACTTTGCCGGCGAGGTATAAAGGTCTTTTTCACTGCCAGAGTGATAGTTAATAATTGTTCCATCTTCTTCCAACAAGAAAAACAGATCGGGAGTCGCCTCAAAAACTGATGTCAGTAAGCTTTCTTTCAGCATTGCCTGTGCTTCTGCTTGCTTAACATCGGCCAAGCTAATATCAATGCAATACATTTCGTACTCATTGAGCTCGTTAACAAACATGGCATGGCTTGAGAAAACGTTAACGTCCTGGCCATACTTATCGCGCAAGGTAAGTTCTGCTGCGGGAATTTCGACGTCGTTTTCCAGCCACTCTCTGTGAGCCGCTATCACATCATCGCGCAGATCATCAGGGATTATGAGTTGCTCTAAGGTCTTACCTAGGGCCTCTTCTGCGCTATAGCCATAAAGAATTTCGCTACCTCGGTTCCAATATATAACCCTTCGCTGCTGATCGTATCCTTGGACAGAAATAGCATCGACGGTATCAAAGAGTTGATGGACAGAGTCCCTAGTAGCTGGCGGGCGATTTAACATATCACTAATCTAGCGACCTCTTAGGCTGTCGAAATATCACGCCCCAACACTTAATCCAAAAAAGGGCTCAGAACTTAAACTTGGCGATTTTGACGAGAATAACAGATGGTGCTTTGCTCTGATATACAGGATTTACTGCCGCTTATAGAGGCCCATTTACCACTTTTTCAACTCACCACCGGCGGCAAACCTCCAGCTTGTCCTCCTTGCTGTATATGTGCTTGTCTATATTGCCCATAGCAGTGAAAAGCCAAACCAATGGCTAATGCCAAGAGTGGATCTGTGATTTCTGCTGTGGGCCCGAAAAAGAACACTTGCAACAGCTCACTTATCAAAAGTATTACAGCGATAAGCACAGTGGCTGTTCGCAATCTAAAGCCCGCCTCAAATAGCAGCCAAATCAAGCTGCCATAAACAATAATTTTATTGAAGATCGACATCACATTGAGCAGCAGATTCCCCCCCAGAGCCCCACCAAAGGGTACCCATTGAAACGAGCGAGCCTGGTCCCGCAATTCAAAGGGCACAAAGGTTGTGGCCAGAATGACTAATCCTAATGCAAGAGCTAGTGCCAAGGGTCGCTCCCGCTGACGTATTAAATGCCAGAGTGGAATCGACACCACAGCGCCCACTACATGCTCGGTACTCGTTGGGTGTCCGACAATAAAAAGGCTTCCAAAGAGCGTTACTAGGACAATTAGAGGAAAGTAACGCTGTCTAGCAAGAGGGCCCCGACCCTCACTCAAGAAATGAAAAATGACTAACCAAATCAATACCTTATGCAACAGCCACCATGGCTGAATATCAAATAAAAGTATTGATTTGAGGTTGTTTTTTAATAATTGTAAATCTAATGAGGGTACGAATGGCGCCCAATTGTAAAGCAATAACAACAGGCCCAATAGCAAAGCAATCTGAGGTAAATCATCCGGCCCGCTAAGGATCCGCTGATATTTCTGTAAAGGTAAGCGAGCGAGCGCGCAGCCCATTAGGCAACCCAGCAGGTTCCAAATTGCATCGCTTCCACTTGGCGTTCTTCTGGGCACAAACAGCTGCAGCACCTGCAGCAAGTAGGCCAAAATAAAAGCCACAAGCAGGATTTGAATTGTTCTCAGCAGCGCCTTGTTACTTGGATAACTATGCAGCGCCAGAAAACCAAAAGGAACAAAGAGCAAAATATTCGCGATCATGTCACCTCGCCCACTATTGCCAAGACGAAAGTTAAAGAGCGGTGACTGAAGTGCCTCATTGAGTGAGGTCGATTCAAAGGAAAATGGATAGAGCGAGCCGTAGCTGATCAGGAACACAAAGCTGTAAAGCAGTAATCGCATAGTAGCGTTTCAAATAGCTTGTCTACTTTGATACTAGCAGTCTTCCTCAGCTTGCCAAGCTAACAAATTGTAGGTAGCGCAAAAACAAGCCTAAGCACTATGCCATATGGACCTGTGACAAAAAATTGCCAGCTTTAACCCTAGCCTACGCAGGGCCAAAGCCGAGATGTGAATAACTTAGAAATAAGCTTAAGCCATTGTTTTTAATAGAATTTAAAGGCTGACCACTGAAGAAATTTTAGTTCTGCTGCTGTAAAGACTGCTTTTCACAAAATGCTACAGCAGCCTGCATAAAGCTAGCTTGCTCTTCTTCACTCAGCAGCTGATTAATGGGCTCGGGCACCTTGGTAGCTAGGATATCGCCACATACTGACTGTGGGTTCTTTTGCATGTTGCGAGTAAATACACGCGTGGCCTGACGCTTGCATGATGTTCGCAGATCTTCGGCTACAGCTGCCTGTTGGTCAGGATGTAAGTTCTCTATGATGAAGTCCGGTGTTTTTCCAGCCATCAGCCCTTTGCAAGTATCCTGTGCTTGCTTGCGGAATTCGCTCTGTAAAAGCTCTAGAGTTTCTCGCTCACCTTTAGGCATATTCACTACCGGTACATCAGCGGCCTCAAGCTCACTTATCCATGTCGTCCAGGTACCTTCCTGCTTGTAATCGCTCTCTTGGCCGTCCTCATCAATGATCACACTCGTGTGGCGCGCGTCGCTGCGCGCAACCATGCCCAACTCGCTGAGCCGAGCCACTAGTGCCGCCCCAAAACGCGGGTCACTGTAGGCCCCCGACCTACGAAATGGTGCAAAGGAAAAAGGCTTGTCGCTCCAGATCCACAAATCCGCATGCATTTGATAGCGCTGGCCGGATAAGTCATTCTCTAGCTGGCGGGTATAGTCAGCGCTGAGCACATAATGCTGCGCCATAGCGCCAGCGATCTCACGCTCACCCTCAGCGCGCTCAACTTTGACACTGAAATCGCTATAACTGTATCTGTCACCGTACTCTTCCCAGCCACTACTCTCCAAAGGGGATTTATCTTCTGGCCAGTGTGGGATGAATAAACCCATATGCCGCTCGCCAAGTGCAAATGAGGCATTGTCTACATTGCGCTCGCTTAGCCTGTCACTCCAGATTAAGCTGTGTTTGGGCCCCTGCATTACGTACTCAAGCACCGACTTTTCATAGTGCGGCGGAAATTGACCTAGGTCCTCTACCTCTGGCCTAGTCGTGTGCAGCATGTATGAGTAACCCTTAACAGTTTCTTCACTCTGACTGGGCAGGGCAAAAGTTGTAGCGCTTAAGATTATTGTTGCAGCAAGAAAGGCCTTTAAAGTCATAGTTATTCTCTTTATTTCGATGATTACTTAAAGCTAAAAGCTAGCGCTCAACGAGCAGGACTTAGCTGTGCCAAGGCTCTTCAGTAACACCCTAACTGAACAATCGACAATTTTCTAATGTCAGCAGAACAGTTGCTCACTTAGCTCTCACTGAGCCCTGCTGCTCGTTATAAGATTGCCCAAATAGCAGACTGCGCTTACCATAGCCTACCTTTTACCGCAGCCATTGTTCAGCATGTCACTATTAGCACATCAATTAGAATTATTAAGCCCCGCACGTAATGCTGATATTGCCAAAGAGGCTATTTTGCATGGCGCGGATGCTGTGTACATCGGCGGCCCAGGCTTTGGCGCAAGACACAACGCAGCTAACTCAATAAGTGATATTGCCAATGTGGTGGAATTTGCTCATCAATACCATGCCAAAGTATTCGTCACCCTAAACACCATCCTGCACGATAATGAATTAGAAGCCGCACGGCGCCAAATCTTTGACTTATACGATGCCGGTGTCGATGCGCTTATTGTGCAAGATATGGGCGTACTAGAAATGGATATTCCGCCCATAGAACTCCATGCAAGCACTCAATGCGACATCCGCAGTGTTGAAAAAGCACAGTTCTTGTCACAGGCGGGCTTCTCGCAGATCGTTTTAGCTCGCGAGCTAAATTTGCAAGAAATTAAAGCCATTAGCGATAGCGTCGATGCCGCGGTAGAGTTTTTTGTTCACGGCGCCCTATGCGTGGCCTTTTCAGGGCAATGCAATATTTCTCATGCCCAGACTGGGCGCAGCGCCAACCGCGGCGACTGCTCACAAGCTTGCCGCCTGCCCTATACCTTAAAAGACAAAAACGGTGCAGTGGTAGCCTACGATAAGCATTTGCTCTCGATGAAAGACAACAACCAAAGTAATAATATCGATGCCTTGGTTGAAGCGGGTGTACGCTCTTTTAAAATTGAAGGGCGCTACAAAGATCTAAGCTATGTTAAAAACATTACCGCTCATTACCGCCAACTACTCGACAAAGTGCTACAGGACAAGCCAGAACTTGCGCCTGCCTCGAGCGGCAGAACTGAGCACTTCTTTGTGCCCAATCCCGATAAAACTTTCCACCGCAGCAGCACTGATTATTTTGTTGTTGATCGACAAATCGACATTGGCGCTTTTGACTCACCAAAATTTGTCGGCCTGCCGGTCGGCGAAATTCTTTCCGTTGGTAAATCCAGCCTACAGGTACAGACCACCACAGTGCTCAATAATGGCGATGGCTTGAATATTTTGCATAAGCGTGAAGTACTTGGCTTTAGACTCAACACGGCCAAGCAACTCAGTCACTTTGAGCAAGACGGCCAACAATACTGGCAGTACCATCTAGAACTCAATGCTATGCCTGATGCATTGCGAGCCATCTCTTTACCGCAGCCATTAAACCGCAACTTAGATCACAACTGGCAACAAGCTTTGCTAAAGAGGTCAGCTGAAAGAAAGGTCGCCATCAAGCTGGCAATAGAGTCAAGTGCCAGCGCGCTACAGATCACTCTAAGCAGTGAAGAAGGCATAACAGTTACTAAAGCCATCTCAGGACCTTTTGAGCTCGCCAAGCAAGCCGACAGAGCCCTGCAGCAACTGCAGGACACACTCAGCCAAGTCGGCAACACCCTTTACTACATTAGCAGTTGCACACTGGACTCTGAGCAGGCCTATTTCATCCCTCAATCACAGGTCAAAGCTTTGCGTCGTGAAGCGATAGACGCTATGGATCAAGCGCGCTTAGCAAGCGTGCCGCGCGGAGCACGCAAAGCGCCCAGTAAGCCAGCACCCACCTACCCTGAAACACAGCTTTCTTTTTTAGCTAACGTCTATAACCAGAAAGCCCGCGATTTTTACTATCGCCACGGTGTGCAACTGATCGACGCAGCTTACGAGGCACATGAAGAAAAGGGCGATGTATCACTAATGATCACTAAGCACTGCCTGCGCTTTTCTTTCAACTTATGCCCTAAACAGGCCAAAGGCTTTACCGGCGTTCGCAACAAAGTCAGCGATATGCAGTTAGTACATGACGATGAAGTGTTAAGACTAAAGTTTGATTGCAAAGCTTGCGAAATGCATGTGATCGGTAAAATCAAAGCCAATATCTTTGAGAGCGCGTCGCCAGGCAGTACCAGCCATGCCCAGCAGAATGTCGAAGAAGTTGTTAAAATTATTCAAGCATAAAATTGCTTATAACTCGCTTCAGTAAGCCCTCGGCGGCACAAAGCCGAAGCCTAGCGCTTCAATATTTTTAGCGATTTGTAAGAGTGTTGCCTCACAGTGATGCTTAGCTGCCATAGACATACCCAGCGGCAAAGCCCTGTCGCTTAAGCCTGCAGGCAAAGTAATAACGGGCTGCGCGCTTAGATTATAAAAAGCGACAAAAGGCAGGCAGTAATCTAAATACGCTACAGCCTGACCATCAACGAGCATTGTTTCGTGTTTTGGATTGTGTTCGAAGGCTGCCCCCATTGCAGTAGGGCTTAACACGGCATCATAGGGCGCAAACAAGTGGTTTATTTCGCTAATTAACTCGGCGCGCTCTGCCATCGCTCGACTGAAGTGTAAATAACTCAATGACAGTCCCTGCTTGAGCTCGCGCTTTACCGGCAGAGTAGATTGATTAATAGACTTCAAAAAACGCCAATAAAACAACTTCTTAATTGGCCATGTTAAATTTTGTCCTATCATAGTACCAAATAGTGTCGCCCACACTTTGAATATGCGCTCACTTAAGTTCGCGGGAATCTGGATACGCTCCACGCTAGCACCCTGCTCCTGTATCTTAGTCAGCATCTTTTCTAGGCCCTGACGAAGCTCTTGGCTAGGGCTTATACCTTGCAAACTATCGAAATAGGCAAAGCGGTAGTCTTTCAGCTCTGGACTCAGCTTCTGTTCTCGCACTATAGGTAAGTAACGCAAGTTGTCCCAATCTGGCCGGAAAAGAATCTGGTAGGCAAGCTCCAAATCCTCAGCACTTCGGGCTAAGGGGCCAGTATTGTTCAACACACTCACGCCGATACTTCGACCTGAAATAGACTGCGGAAGAGGTGGAATATGGCCGTCATTGGCGTAGCCATTTTCTGTCGGCTTGAGGCCAAACAAACCACAAAAACTAGAAGGGTTACGGATAGAGCCGCCAATATCACTGCCAAGCTCCAAGGTACTCAAACCCGCTGCCAAAGCTGCTGCACCACCACCAGTGCTGCCACCGGCTGTGCGCCCTAAGTCATAGGGGTTATTACAAGTGGGATAAAGTGGTCCAAAGGTTTGTATATCAGCAAGCAAAGTCGGCACATTGGTTTTGCCCAAGATTACTGCGCCAGCATCGATTAAGCGCTGCACTAGTATCGAGTTGCTATCCGCCTGATAATTTTTCATTAAAGGAAAATTGAGTCGACTGGGCGTCCCGAGCATCTTGAAACTCTCTTTGATGCTAATAGGTACACCATGCAAAAGCCCTAATGGCTCGGCTTGTGATAGAGCCTTGTCGCAAGCTCGCGCTATCGACAAGGCCTCCTCTTTAAACACCTCGACATAGGCATTGATACTAGGGTTATGCTGCTCAATACGCGCTAAATAATACTGGCTGAGCTGTTCAGCACTGAGCTCCTTTTCTCTAATCCTTCGAGCTAAACTAGCGGCGCTATCAAAGTGCATAAGCATGCCCTCTCACTATTTTTATCTTCACAGTAGAATATTTTCGCTGCCAATACATCCAGCTTGCTTGCTTTGCTGACACTCAGCAAGCAGGGCTAGCAAAAACCAAGCAACAGCTCAAAAAAGCAACAACTTCGCCTATCTCCCCCTAAATATCACTAAAAAACGCAAAACTGGACTATATTCGCCGAATGTCGTCTAATCTCGCGCTTCATATTAATCGGGAGGGTAAGAAAAAATTGCGTGAACTTTTTTGGCAGCGGTATTCGCTAGGGGAGTTAAATCGTAAAGAATGGGAGGCGCTTTGTGATGGCTGTGGTCAATGCTGCCTAATCCGCGAAGTAGATGACAATGAAGTCACCGTCTACAGCCTGGCCTGCAAGTTACTCGATATCGAAAAAAGTCGTTGTAAGGACTATCAAAACAGACTGCACAAAGTAGCTGACTGCCATAAACTAACGGCAGAAAACGTAGCGCAGTACCACTGGTTGCCCGATACCTGTAGCTATCGGCGTGTTTATCAAGGCAAGGGGCTACCCTCTTGGCATCCCCTACTTACCGGTAGCGAGAAACGGATGCGTAAAAAGGGTATGACAATCAGTGATTATGCAATTCCTGCTGAGCAAGTGCCAAAACGTAAAATGCGCCAACATATTATTGCTAGCTGGCGATGCTGAGTTTCACAGCGAGTTCGAGTATCCTTGCAATTAGTGTCTTGGGCTCAACAAAGCGTTACTCATGAAGTGGCACGCAGCCCTCAGCCTTTTAACAAAACCGTGATAAAGACGGCTCATTTTATGCTGCGCTACCCAGCGCTACAGCAAGCACAGCTTTAGCCGCATTAGCTAGGAACTCACTTATGTCACAACAAAGCCCCTATCAAATTCTTGGTGAAGAAGGTATCCGCAAGCTCGCTCACACCTTCTACGATGTCATGGACGAATTACCACAAGTTGAAAAAGTCCGGAAGATGCATGCTGTTAATAAAGATGAAATCAAACAGAAGCTCACCGACTACCTCACCGGCTGGATGGGCGGCCCGCCACGCTACCAGGAAAAAACTGGCACCGTTTGCCTGACTGAGCCACACAAGCCCTATGCGATTGGCCCAGAAGAGCGCGACCAATGGCTGCTTTGCATGGATATTGCCCTGGAGCGAACCGGCGCCAGCGACGAATTAAAGCAAATGCTAAAAACACCCATGTTTCGCATCGCAGACACTATTCGCAACCGAGAGACTTCGGAGCAAGAGGTCAAAGATCCCAACATTATCGCCGCTGGCTAAGAGATGATGTGTCCATCTATGGCCGGGTTGGAACGGGTTATCGGTCAGGCGGTTTCTCGCCCCGCGGTTGCAACGCTCCCGCCTACGAAGCTGAGGAGGCATTAGTCTAGGAAGTTGGCCTGAAATCTGAGCTTCTCGATCGCCGCCTCCGTATGAATCTGGCAGCCTACTACACAGATTATGACGATCTCCAGATTACGCAGCCTGGCTTTGTAACCTAGGGTCGATGGTCAGTATTAAGCTGATGTATTTATAACCAATACTCGATCACCCAACTGAGGCGCTCGGTGATACGTTGCCAAAGGGGGCGCCTCTTCCAATCTCGCAGAGTGATCTCTGGGGCACTGGATAAGTCTTTCCGGAACTGGGCCTCCATGACTTTGGCAAAGTCGAGCCCCAAAATGATAGCGTTTATTTCATCATTGTGCAGAAAACTCCGATAATCCAGGTTGCTGGAACCAACCGTCGACCATATGCCATCGATCACTGCAGTTTTTGCATGCAACACGGCTTGCTGGTTCTCATAGATTCGCACACCCGCGCGCAGTAGGCGGGTGTATCGTGAGCGCGAGGCGTTCAGTACCAGCTTTGAGTCCGATACGCCGGGCAGTAGTAGTCGGACGTCCACGCCCCGTTTCACGGCTTGCTCTAGCAATGTCAAAAAATCGTCACTAGGTGCGAAGTAAGCCTGGGTGATCCAGATACTGTGCTTGGCCCTGCGCATGGCATCTTGATACGCAGCGAAGATCTCTGAGCCCTGGTCATCCCCTCCCTTCGATGACACTATCGCTACAACAGCATCACCGACTGCCGGGCTCGAAACCGGTTCTTGAGGCGCAGCTACTTGGCCACCCTGACTGCGCCAATGATTCAAAAACTCCTGCTCGAAGCCCTGTACCACCGGCCCTTTGACAGCGATATGGGTGTCACGCCAACCCTCACGGATCGGGTCCCGACGGCGCCCTGGTTTAGAGCCGCTACCGTAGGCGCTGGACAAGTTGACACCGCCGGTGAATCCAATAAGGCCGTCCACCACTAGCAATTTGCGATGGTTGCGGTTGTTGATATCAAGTGGGTTGCCACCTTCAGTAGGGTCAACAGGGTGGTATTCAATCAGCGACACGCCACTGGCGTCCATCATCTCGAACATCTTCACGTCGCTGGCCATACTGCCAACACTGTCGTAGATCACATTGACCACAATCCCCTGTCGGCTTTTTTCCGCCAGAGCTTCGGCAAAAAGCCGACCCTCTTCACTGCTTTCAAAGATATAGGTTTCTAGGTAGATGTAGTGCTCCGCTGCCTGAATGGCACGCATCATGCTGGTGAGGGTCGCGGGGCCATCAATCAACAACTCAACGTAATTGTCCCGATAAATAGGTACCTTACTCAGTACATCTAAATAGGGTACCGTCTGAGCCATAGCCATTGATTTAGCGTCAGCTTGATCAGAAATGTCTTTGATGACCGCATTCGTATGATGCGAACCTGACCGGCCTGTCCCGTCACGGGGGCTCATGGAGTCGATGCCGTGTTCGTCAGACTGAAGTGCACAACTTGATTGAGTGAGGATAGAAAGCAGAGCAAACAATATCACCGGTATTTGAAGTAGCTGCATATGCGGTCGATCTCCTTAGGAGGACCCTCCCAATCGAAGCAGCTAAGGTATTATTAAATGTCACCTACAATTATCTAGGGGTGATGGCTGTCTCGACCAAATAATCGTTGTTCCTGTTGGTCCAAGTACCTCTATTCGCAGTAGCTGCAATCACCACAAAACCCCTCGCAAGATCAGTGTGCTCTTAGCTTAGCTCACGATAACAATTCATGATGCATAAAGTGCCACCCTCTTTGCCGTGATCGACTGAGTTACATGAGCCTTATCCTATGGCTGCTTTAGATTGCTGAGCTTCGATAAGCTGACAGAAGTGTTTTACATCTACCGGAATAAAGGTGGCAGCCCAGAGGGAGCGGGCAATGGCATCGTTCACGATGCCTCCGCAGAATACACCGCTCGATACCAGCGAAGAGCAAATACTCGACCACCCAGTACTTTTTTCTCATGATCTGGGTTCATTTTGTGTGCCATTTAAAAATCCAGAGCGGATACTTGGAGTAGGGTGTTCACTAGCTTCATAACTGCTGACGGTAAAAAACTACCAGAAACTCTCAGCACGATAGTGGCTAAACAACCAGACAATAGCGAATAAGAGAGCCAGTGCAAAACTAGCGCATAAGCCCACAATGAGCAGCCAACGGCGCCTAGGGGCGGGCGCCGCAGATGAGGCGATAGGAAACTGCGGCAGATAACCCTGTTTGCGCACGGTCTTCAGGTAGCGCTCACTGCCATCATGGGCCAGCACTTGGCGCAACTGACAGACCGCTCGACGCACAGCCTCATCTGAAATTGCCCGTCCGTCCCACACCGCCGCCACCAGCTCATCACGACTCAATACCGAGCCGTTATGTTCCAATAAAAACTGTAGTAAGCGGGCCACTTTGGGCTCCAAAGTGGCAGAAAATTGATCGGTTTCAAGTACGTGGGACTGCGCATCAAACGACCAAGTTGCAAAGTACCAATGAGTGGTCATAAAAAAAGACTAGCAGCTCAGCACCATTACGCAAGCAGCCTTTAGTCATTTTTTCGATACTCGATTTCGCCCTAAGTGACTGATTTAACTGATCATCACATAAACATCACAATCAAATCACAGCTTCACTCTGCCAACTCGCGAGGATTTTGCTTCACTTGCGCCAAGGCCAGTAGGAACTCCCCCACGGGCCTTAGCACAAACGAGGACAAGATCATGAACAGTAAACCTATGATACCCATTGCTGCACTTTCATTGAGCATGCTGGCCACACTCGGCCTCAATGCTCAGGCAGGCTCTGGTATAGAAGAAACGAAGGTAGTCGAAGAAGAGACTCCCTTAAGCTATCAATTGCCGGCCCAGGAGGACAATCGACGTGTACAGCACAGTATTGCTGTGGGTTATGCCGACCTTAATCTGAATCACAACGCGGGACTGGAAGTGCTCTATCAGCGTCTTGAATCAGCCACTATACAAGTCTGTGGGCCGCGAGAGGATGGCCGTAACATCGCACTATACCGTGATCAACAACGCTGCCTAAACAGAGCTATGGACGGTGCCATAGCAAAAATAGGCCACTTAGGGCTGGACGATATGCACTTGGCTCGCAGCGGCCGTCGCGTTGATCGCGGCCAAGCCTTCGCTGGACGCTAACTGGAACACGCCAGCGGAGTCACTCTAAGTTCTGCTTGATTGGCGCAAGGCTAAAAGGCCACTCCATTGGTGTGGCCTTTGTCCTGCATTCACCGCTAGCGCTTGCCGCAGCGGAGGAATTTACGCGAGTTTCAGCTCCAGCTATACCAACAAACAAAATATCCATCTGTTTATTACCCGCTGTAAAGCCATCCCTTCTTTGCCATCTAAGCCTATATCTCATCTGTTCTCACATACTGAGCATCGGCCATCTCAGCTAAGACTTTACTCTAGCTTAATATGCGAAAATCTCAGCAAGGCCAAAAAGAAGCTGTCTTTACATATTTAAGTCCACAGTCCACCATAAAAATGCTGACTGTTATCGTGCCCTGTGCTCCTCGAGAGAAACATGGTCAAAGCTGCCTTCAAGCTTGATGGTGTCTTTACCTGTGGCAGTAACGCTAAAGCTTCCACTGTAGAAATCGCCATCGTCTTGCAAAATAAGTTCGCCATCAGCAACATCAAAACTGTAATTCGGTAAATTCAGCACAACATCTGTAGCCGCCTGACGTGATTTTCTCAGCGGATGAGTCCCCTCACCGATGTTTATTGGCATCTCCAGATAGATGCTTGAACCAGGCAAGAGAGTGATTTCATTATTTTTACTATGAGTGGCCATTCGGCCAGAACGCTCTTGCGTCTCACCATTGACTATTAACGTATAGCGAGTTTCCGCTTGCGGAGTGAATTGCAGCCCTTTCACGCCACCGGACACCTCAACCTGCTGACCCCCTCGAGTTTTGGCGGTGAATTCCCACGCGGCGGTCAGCTGCTTGCCGAGTTCAACAAGATGTAACTGGCCCTCAATAGCGCGGTCAAAGCGCCTGCCAGAACCAGCCATCACAAAAAAATCGGCCTGCACTTCATCGTCTGCTGCATCACGGGCAGCGGCAATTGCGTAGGACCCTGTTTCTGCGCCTTTTGGAAGAGTAAAAGTGAGCGCAGCCCTAACCACCTCATCTGACTTGTCTTGATAAGCAGCATCCGTGAAAACTGTGAACGTATAAGGCCCTTCAGCATTGCTGCCACGTCGATAATGTTTTCTACCTGAACCACGCGCAGGCTGATAAAAGTCCTGAGTAGGACCTGAATAACGTCCTGGTCCATACGCTGTGTATTCACCTGTCGCGGTTGCCGCACCGGAGGCAATCACGCGTGACTCACCTTCATCTATACCACCAAACATGGCGTCCAACTGTTTAGCGCTTGCTGTAACACCACCGCCCGAAGTATCACTGCAGGCTGTGGTGATACTTAAGATACCTAATAGAGCCGCACTCAAAAGTGGCGCTATAAACACCCTTTTTCTTAGCTTGGCTACTATCCAATTCATTTTTACCCTTCCTTTTTTGCTATTTAAATCAGTATTCCCTCTACGCTCACACACTGAACACCGGCCATCTCGGCTCAGACTTTTCTGCTTTGCTACAGGCTAAAGTATAAAAACCTAAGCGAAAAAAGACTCGGCCGGGGGTCAGCAGTAACGAGAGTATTAAAACTTTATTATTGTCTCGCGAGAGTCATTGCGAGCTAAGCGCACTGCACCAAAACCACAGATTATCAAGCTTGACAATATTAGCGACCAGACGGTGAGCGTGGGAACGGCTTGTGCCGTTACAGAGCTGCCTCCGGTATCGCCGGTATCTCCGGTATCTCCGGTATCTCCGGTATCTCCGGTATCGCCGGTATCGCCGGTATCGCCGGTATCGCCGGTATCGCCGGTATCGCCGGTATCGCCGGTATCACCGGTATCACCGGTATCACCGGTATCACCGGTATCACCGTTATCTCCGGTATCGCCGTTATCTCCGGTATCGCCGTTATCTCCGGTATCACCGTTATCGCCGGTATCTCCGGTATCTCCGGTATCACCGGTATCGCCGGTATCTCCGGTATCACCGTTATCTACGGCCTTTTTTAGCCCCAGAAATACGTTATCTAGCTGCACTATCAGCTCATCTTCCCCGGCGACAAGCCTTTCAACTGCGAGTACTACCTTTACACTTTGCACATTCTCGCCGCTAGTAAAGGATGCTTGGCTGAGTTGCCACTCACCAGGCTCAACATCCGAGGGCGATATATACGAGTCATGTCGCTCCTCACGGCTTCCACTACAGTTGGAGGTCGAAAAGGTTTCTACTTGCACCACTCCTCGACCAACACTGGGTTTCTGCCCAGCAGGCACCAAGTGCGATGCGCCGAAAAGATAGTCTTTATTTGGCTCAACTGTTATGCACTGATGCATAATGAGCTGTGTTCCTGTAAAACTATTCTCGTTTGTCAGTTTCAGCGAACCTGAACTGAGTAAGTCTTCTTCGTCCTCTTCATCCCACTCGACCCGATCGTTGTCAACGGCACTTTGCAGAATAGTCCAGCCACTTAAGGCCTCATTATTATCGAAGGATGGGTTAGTTAGCAGATTGCCTGGCGGATCCATCAATAAATTACCACCTGCCCAAGCCGTGTTCATACCCATGCTCAGCCCGATGACAAGAGGACCAACAAAGGTTTTTAATTTCATGAATCTTCCTGTGTTTTTTTAAAACTATTAACCATAGATAGAGCCTTAGGAGGAGAGCCCCCTCCTTTCCGGCCACTAACAGAATCAGCAGCTTTTATTATTTTTTTACATCCATAAACACTCCTGCTGCGCAACTGAAACCGAGACCAGTCTAGGACAGTGGTTGGACAAAGGCCAATTCATGCCTTTTTATAGCTATCAGGCAGCAAGAGCCTTATCTTCGGCGGGCTTGAGACAGATACACCATGGCTATACCATGATCCGGAAAATAATGGCCGACGGTGACTCTGCTTAGGTAGCCAAACAAGCGGCAGAAGTCTTATCCGCTGCACTCACAGAAGCCACCATGCTGGGCATCATTCCAACCAACCCGCTATTAAAAACTTTAACAAGCCCACCACTGGGGGACGGGTAAGAGCGCTTAAAGATCAAGAGCCGAGCTTCTATAAACAAAACGGCATTTATTTCCTGAAGGGCTTATGGTTTAGGAACTTTTATAAATATCGCGTGAGAGTACTGACCTACTGCGGATTGGATGGGGTGATTAACAAGGTTTAATGAGTGCTAGCCCCCTTAGTTGCTTAGAGCCAACGGGCTTAATCAGACAAAAACAAAAAAGCCTCCACTGCGGAGGCTTCTAAGCACTTGATTTAACAAGGTTTTTTTGGTGGGCCGTGCTGGATTCGAACCAGCGACCAATTGGTTAAAAGCCAACTGCTCTACCGACTGAGCTAACGGCCCGTAAACTGGGCATGTTACAGGACGCGTTAGACGGCTTCGCTGTAACGAGGTGCGTATACTACGGATTTGAAGATAAAAAACAAGCCACTTTATAAGGAAATTGGTAGTTTTTTACTTAGGAAATGTAACGCGTAGGGTCAGCGACACCGGCATCCACAAAACCCTGGCGTCGCAAGCGGCAACTATCACACTTACCGCAGGCTAAACCTTCCTCTGTTGCCTGATAACAAGACACTGTTAAGGAGTAGTCAACACCGAGCTTTAAGCCTGTGCTAATAATTTCACCCTTAGTCATATCCATCAACGGCGCATGAATATTCAGCTTATGCCCTTCAATGGCCGCTCGAGTAGCCAGGTTTGCCATCACCTCAAAGGCTTTAATGTACTCTGGACGGCAGTCTGGGTAGCCTGAGTAGTCCACTGCGTTAACACCGATAAAGATGTCATTGGAGCCCAATACCTCAGCCCAACCCAAGGCAATCGATAGAAAGACTGTGTTCCGGGCTGGCACATAAGTAATTGGAATGCCTTCACTTTCCTCTTCCGGCACAGCAATACGACTATCGGTTAAAGCCGAGCCACCGATACTATCTAAATTGAGCTTAACTACCTTGTGTGCAACATCAGGCAGGACACTGGAAACGCGCTCTGCAGCAAAGAGTTCTGCGCGATGGCGTTGACCATAATCAAAGCTCAGGGTGTAACACTCAAAACCTTTAGCACGCGCCATGGCCAGTACCGTTGTAGAATCGAGCCCTCCCGAGACGAGGACAACAGCGCGCTTACTCTCACTCATAGATCAATGTCCCGGTGCATCATCCCAGAGGTATTTATGCAGTTGTAGCTGCATACGCACGGGCAGATTATCTTCGAGAATCCAGCCAGCTAGCTCACGGCCTAGCAATTGACCGTGACTAGGGGAAAACAGCACATCAGTGACTTTGTCAGCTAGCTGGTATTGATCCAGCTTAAAACGCGCCCACTCATAATCTGCGCGATCACAAATAACAAACTTAACCTGATCGTGGGCGTTCAAATGGGCGATATTGTCGTAATCATTGCGCTGCACCTCTTCTGAGGCCGGTGTTTTCAAGTCCAACACTTTTACCACGCGCTTATCTACAGCGGCCACAGGCAAAGCTCCGCTGGTCTCAAGTGACACCTCATAGCCGGCATCACAGAGCTGCTCTAGCAAAGGCAGACAGTTCGGCTGAGCTAAGGGCTCACCGCCAGTGACCGTAACGTAGCGTGGCCGATGGCTGGCCACCTCATTAAGAATTTGCCCCAGACTCATCATCTGTCCGCCGCTAAAAGCATAGGCTGTATCGCAGTAGACACAGCGCAAAGGACAGCCTGTGAGGCGCACAAATACCGTCGGCAGGCCCACAGTACGGGCCTCACCTTGCAATGAATAAAAGATTTCGGTGATGCGCAAGCCTTCACCCCCTGTCGTTATCGACGGGGGCGAAGAGGCATCGCTGTCAGCCAGCGGAATACTGCTCATAGGGGGGCTACCGAGATATCAGTAGTTCTCGTTAATAAAGTCTTGCGACAATTTAGCGGCGGTATTGTTACTGCCACCATACTCTTTAATCACGCGATCAAAGTAGCCACGGGCCTTTTCTCGGTTGCCCTTACGAAAGTGCACTTGGCCCAGTTTGTATAGCGCATCTGGGACTTTAGCGTTATCGGGGTACTGATCAATCAGCAAGGTGAAGGCTTGCCGGGACGACTCTAAATCCGGGGTCTTAATTACTAAGTACAATTCACCCAACCAGTAATGCGCGTTAGGCGCGTAGCGGCCTGAGGGGTATTGGCGCAAGAACTGTTTAAAGGCGCTAACTGCTTGATCAAACTGCTGTGAACGAACCAAAGCATAAGCTGCGCGATAGGCATTGGCCTCACCGGGTTGTTCACTGACATTGGCCGCACCAGTACTGGTCGTTGGCGTAGTATTAGCTGCCGTGGCGCTAGCCATAGCTGCTGACTCGCTGGCTACACCCGCCGCTGCCACACCACCGCTAGTCAGGGTACTTACTCGGCGATCCAAATCAACATAGCGCTCAAGGCTTTGCTCTTTGAGGATGCGCAGTTCATGGGCCTGCTCTTCCACCTGTCCATTCAAGCGCATCACTTCCTGCTGCAACTGCTGCAACTGAAGTAAGAGCTGAGCGGCGCTACCGCTATTTGAGGCTTGCTGGCTGCCAGCTGCTGTAGCTTGCTGACCAAAGCCACTGGCAGCAGGAGCGTTATTTACTCCGTAACTGGTAGCGGGGTAAGACTGCGCTGGCTGCACACCAAAAGGGTCCTGGGAGGTCTGCTGAGCTGGTGCTTGTCGCTGCGTGTTAAGACGCTGCTCTTGTGCAGCACGACGCTCGGCCTCTACATCAATATAATCCTGAGCTTGCGCCACAAAGCAGAACGGGCTGACCACTAGGGCCAACCCGCTCGCTGCAAGCGCTTTGCTTAAGCTACAACGCATGCGATTCACTCTTTATTTCAATTCCACACGACGGTTCTGAGACCAGTTAGACTCGCCAGAACCATATGCTATTGGCTGCTCTTCACCGTAGCTAACGGTTTCAATGCGGTAACTAGCAATGCCATTTACAACCATGTAGTCGCGTACTGAGTTAGCACGACGCTCGCCCAGAGCCATGTTGTACTCACGGGTGCCGCGCTCATCAGTGTGACCTTCTAGACGAACCGAACGGTCATTGGTTTTAAGCAATGCAATGTGAGCATCCAGTGCCGCTTGGGCCTGGGGCTTCAAGCTAGAGCTGTCGTAATCAAAGTAGAAAATTGTGCCCGCTTCCATCGCTGCATCAGCCAAACGACGCTGGGCGTCAGCAGCTTGCTGCGCGGCACTACGCTCCGCTTCTTGTTGTGCTGCTGCGGCTGCAGCGGCTGCAGCGGCGGCTGCATCTTCACTTTCTTTAGTGTCGCTGCCGCTACAAGCAACCAAAAAGGCCGCCGTAAAAAGCAGAGTAAGTGCCTTACCGACTACTGGTAGTTGTTTCATAATCCCTTCCTTTCAAGTGTTATCACTACTATTGGTGTTGTTAATTGCTTAGCGGCTCAGATAGGGTGACCAAGCTGGTTCGCGCACATCCCCTTCACGGGCTGGCAGGCTGAACTTTACGCCACCGTCTACAGAAACCGCCGCTAAAATGCCGCGATCACCTGACTTAGTTGCGTACAATACCATAGAGCCATTGGGCGCGATACTCGGGCTTTCGTCCAGATCTGTAGACGTTAGCACCTGCATTCGGTTGGTCAACAAGTCGTGAAGTGCTATGTGGTAGCGCCCGTTACTCTGGTGCACCACCACCATATTGCGGCCATCCTGAGCGACCCTTGCTCGGGCATTGTAGACGCCTTCGTAGGTCACGCGCTCAGTCGATCCGCTGCGCAAATCATAGCGATAAATTTGCGGCCGTCCACCACGATCAGATGTGAAAAGTAACGAGTTTCCATCGGGCATCCAGACCGGCTCAGTATCGATTGCATAGTGCTGCGTAATGCGGCTCAGTCGCTTGCTGGCCAGATCCATAATGTAGATATCCGGACTGCCATCCTTAGACAGCACCATCGCCATACTATTACCATCTGGCGACCACGCCGGGGAGCCATTGAGGCCCTTAAAATTAGTCAGCTGCTCGCGTTGACCAGTGTTCAAGTCTTGGCGAAAAATAGCTGGACGATTAGTCTCAAAAGACACATAGGCAATTTGCTTGCCATCGGGTGACCAGTTCGGCGCCAGAATCGGCTCACGGGACTCTAGCAACACGATTGGGCGAGCCCCATCGGAGTCGGCCAAGGTCAAGCGATAGTAGTCTTTACCGCTGGGATTGCGAGTGACAGAAACGTAGAGCAAGCGGGTAGCGAAGGCACCTCGAATCCCAGTGAGCTTTTCATACACTTGATCACTGACTCGGTGAGCTAGCATCCGCACTTCTGAAGCCGGCCCGCTTTCTACCGCCGCAAACACCTTGGCCTGACGGTTGACATCAAACAGCTCAAACTCAATACGCAGCTGCTCGCTTCCCGACACACGACCAATAAGCAAATACTCCGCACTAATGGCACGCCAGTCACGATAGAACACCTCTTGCTCGGTACTTGGGCGGCCTAACATGTCGTTGCGATCAACTGGATCAAACTGCCCGCTTCGGGCCAAGTCACCCTGAATCACATCGGCTACATCTTCGGTGACCGCAGCCGCCCCCTGCCAAGCAAAGGGCGCTATAGCAATCGCCGTCGGGTTATCTACCCCTTGGGTAATCTCAATGGTTAACTGAGCCCGGGCTGTCATAGCACCCAGCAGCAAAACCATACTCAACAGTGCAGCGCTTATCCGTATCATTAGTAACGTAGGTCCTCTGGTCTGAACAGCAGGCGGAAGCGCCTGAATGTTTGCTCAAATTTGTTCGGTGGCAGATTTTTTAGCTCTGGAAAGCTGCCCGCTTTTTCTACCGCATTCACTGCCGAGCGGTCAAAGGCAGTATTGCCGCTGCTCTGCAGGATAGTAACACTGACAATCTCACCGGTCGGTATGAGTTGCAACTGCAGCAGCACCTCCATGCCATTGCGGGCACTGGGTGGCCGACTCCAGTAATTAATCACGGTGCGCTGAATCAAAGCAGCAAAGCTGGCGGCCATTTCATCCGCTGTGGCTGCCGCCTGTGCGGCTTCTTCCTGCGCCATAGCTCGCGCTAAATCCTGCTGCTGCCGACGCGCCAACTCTTCGGCACTAGGCCCTGGATCGGGCTTTGGCTCTACTTTTGGCGCCGGCTTTTTCTCCACCACCTTAGGTGCCGGTTTTGGCTCTGCCTTGGGCTTTGGCTTAGGTGTCGGTTTTGGCTGCGGCTTAGGCTTTGGCTTTGGCTCAACCTTTGGCTTAGGGGCTGGTTTAGCTGCTGGCTTTGGTGCCGGTTTGGGCTTTAGTTCACTGGCGTCGACCAAGCGAGCATCAATTGCTTTGGGAATCACCTTTGGGGTAATGACTTTTTGTTCAAAGGAACCCCAGTTTGCAGTCAGCATATAGATTAGCAGCGCATGGAGGAATACCGTCACCAGCGCGGGCCTGACGATGATACGTGGCACAACAGGCCTGGCGTAGATCGATGTACTCACTCTGGGTTCTCGGTGACCAAACCAACGCTGGGGGCCCCGGCCTCCTGAAGAGCGGCCATAAGAGTCACAACCTCACCATAAGCCACTGCACGATCACCCCACACTAATACTGGCTTCTCTGGGCTGCGACGCATCACCACCCCCACACGATCGCGGATAGTAGCCAAGCTAAGCACTTGCTTCTCATCGCCAAGGTTCAAAAATAGCTGGCCCTGAGCGTCGATCGACACAATCAATGGCTCACTGTCTTGGTTATCCACCGGTGCAGCATTTGCCTCCGGCAAGTCCACCTTAACTCCCTGCATTAACATCGGCGCAGTGACCATAAAGATAATTAACAGCACCAACATCACATCGATGTAAGGCACCACGTTAATTTCGGCCATTGGCCTATTTTTTTTACCCGCTCTGGCCACGATTCGCTCCTAGCCCGCTTTTTTGCTGTCGCGGCTGCGCAAAGCATAAACCTGTCGGTAAAGAATACTAGAAAACTCGTCGACAAAGGTGTCGTAGCGATTGGTGAACATATCCACCCGCGAGGCAAAGCGGTTATAAGCCATCACCGCCGGAATCGCGGCAAATAGACCCATTGCGGTCGCGATCAAAGCTTCTGAGATACCTGGCGCAACAGTAGCAAGCGTGGCCTGGGTGGCATTGGCTAGGCCACGGAATGAATGCATGATGCCCCACACCGTACCAAACAGACCAATGTATGGGCTGGTGGAGCCAACCGAGGCTAAAAACGGCAGGTGGCGCTCAAGGCGCTCCTCTTCACGCAGCATCGCTACCCGCATGGTGCGACGAGAGCCTTCCAATACCGCCTCTGAGTCCATACCCGGCTGCTGAGCCAGACGCGAGAACTCCTTAAAGCCGGCGCGAAAAATACTCTCAACACCCACGATAACCTGGCCGTCGGCGGCACGCTCATTGCCTTCGCGGTACAGCTGCGATAGATCGATACCCGACCAGAACCGCTCCTCGAAGCGAATCATGTCATCATGTGAGTTGCGAAAATAGATCACTCGCTGCACGATCATGTACCAAGACACCATAGAGGCGAGAAGCAGAATGGCCATAACCAGCTGCACGGTAAAGCTGGCGTGTATCACCAGGTCAATTAGACTGAGTTGTTCTTCCACTTAGGCTTCCCCTTCACTCCCAGCAGCCTGCTGTTCTCGCAGTCGCTGCAACATATCCTGCGGCAAGCGCCGCGGCTTCACACTGCTACGATCGACGCAGGCGATTGTGACCTCGCCCTCTGCCAATAATTGTCCAGCGCGCTGAATACTCTGTTGTAGACGCATGGTGGCGCCCTTTAATTCCACAATTCGAGCTGTTGCCTGCAACTCATCATCTAATTGTGCCGGCAGACGATAACTCACTGCCACATCGCGCACCACGAACATTAAGTCGTGATTAAAAATATAATCTTTGCCAAAACCCAAGGAGCGCATCAACTCTGTGCGGGCCCGCTCCATATACTTCAAGTAGTTGACGTAATACACAATGCCACCGGCATCGGTATCCTCGATATAGACTCGCAAATTAAAGGAAAATTCCGCTCCGCTCACGGCTCCGGCCCATCTTTAGGCGGCAAGCCAAAATGCAGGTAAGCATTGCGAGTGACCATCCGCCCCCTCGGGGTGCGCAGCATATAGCCCTGCTGAATTAAATAGGGCTCCAAGACATCCTCAATCGTGCCGCGCTCTTCGGAAATTGCCGCCGCCAGGCTATCTACTCCCACCGGACCGCCATCAAACTTTTCAATCATCGCCAGCAATAAGCGCCGGTCTTGGTGATCAAAGCCACAATGGTCAACGCTCAGCATATCTAGCGCCCGATCAGCGACCTCGGCACTAATCACTCCATCAGCGCGAACCTCGGCGTAATCTCGCACTCGGCGCAGCAAACGGTTGGCAATCCGCGGCGTGCCTCGTGCTCGCCGAGCAATTTCCTTAGCCCCTGCTTGATCGATGTTGATCGAAAGTATATGCGCCGAGCGCTCGACGATATGCGCCAAATCGGCCACTTGATAAAACTCTAGGCGCTGCACAATACCGAAGCGATCCCGCAGCGGCGAGGTTAACAAACCTGCACGAGTAGTCGCCCCCACCAGAGTAAAGGGCGGCAAGTCGAGCTTTATAGAGCGCGCCGCGGGCCCCTCCCCGATCATGATGTCGAGCTGGTAATCCTCCATCGCCGGGTAGAGCACCTCTTCAACGAAGGGACTCAGGCGATGGATCTCATCAATAAACAGCACATCATTGGGCTCTAGGTTAGTCATCAGCGCAGCGATATCGCCGGCTTTTTCTAATATCGGGCCTGAAGTTGTCTTGAGAGACACGCCCATCTCATTGGCAATAATGCTGGCCAAGGTGGTTTTACCCAAACCCGGTGGCCCAAAAATCAGGGTGTGATCCAAAGGCTCGCCACGACCACGGGCCGCCTGCAGAAATATTGACATCTGATCACGCACCGTGGGCTGACCAACATACTCGGCGAGCGTTTTGGGGCGAATAGCCCGATCAAACTGCTCTTCGCGCTCACCACGCGGCTCCGGGGCAATCAGGCGATCGGTTTCAATCATGCTTCACTTCCCGCTGTAGCAGCCACACTTCGCTTAAGCCTTGACCATGGATTTTAGTGCGCGCCGAATCAACTCTTCGCTGTTATCGATACTCTCGTCATTGACTGCAGCCACCATGCGGCTGGCTTCTGCAGGCTTATAACCCAAGGCGATCAATGCGCCCTCGGCATCTGCCACGCAGTCCACTGGGCGCGGCTGCGGCTCACCTGTAAGTTGCGCTTGTGCCGTATCCATCTCTTCGAGCCAGCCTTTGAGCTTATCCCGCATCTCAACCAGCAAACGCTCAGCGGTCTTCTTGCCCACTCCAGGCAGCGTCGTTAGCGATGCGATATCCCCAGCCTGCACGCAGCGCGCAAAGCTGCTCGCATCCATACCAGAGAGAATGGTCAGACCAAGCTTGGGGCCGACCCCAGTAACTTTAATCAACTGCCGAAACAGCGCGCGATCACGCTCGTCAAAAAAACCATAGAGCAACTGGGCATCTTCACGCACCACAAAGTGCGTCACCAGTGACACCTCTGAACCGACCGCCGGCAACTGGAATAAGGTTGTCATGGGAACCTGTAACTCATAACCCACGCCACCAACCTCAACTAATATATCCGGTGGTTGCTTGTGCACTAATGTGCCGCGAATTCTGCCAATCATTGTTTTGTTCCGGTTAACGCAAGCGCCGCCGGCGCACTGCGCTGGCTCCTGAGAGCCTGATCATACTTTGTTGTGTGTGGGCATGACATAGCGCCGCTGCCAGTGCATCGGCAGCGTCCTCTTGGGGCTGAGCAGGAAGCTTTAACAGCACCTTCACCATGTGCTGCACCTGCGCTTTATCCGCTGCGCCGGTACCCACCACTGACTGTTTTATTTGACGCGCGGAGTATTCTGACACAGCCAAAGACTGCGCCACACAGGCCACAATGGCCGCGCCGCGTGCCTGGCCCAGCTTGAGCGCTGAGCCGGCATTCTTAGCCATAAAGACCTGTTCTATCGACAGCTGTTGCGGACTATGCAGGGCGATCAATTCTGTGATGCTGGCATGAATAATGCCCAAGCGCTCTGGCAATTCCGCCCTGGGCAGACGAATAACACCACTAGTGATGTATTCACTGCGGCCAGCATGGTAGTGAATAATGCCGAAGCCTGTTTTTACTGAACCGGGGTCGATTCCCAGAATGACCGCCATAGTGTGAGCCGTCCGCCGCCCTTGCTATTGATCTGTACATATATACAGCATTAGATGCTTTGCTGCACTACTTGAGTGCAGCAAAAAGCCGGATTAGAGCGCGGCGTAAACCTCTTCCGGTATATCGGCGTTAGTGTAGACGTTTTGCACGTCGTCGAGATCTTCGAGAGCATCCACTAAGCCCAGCACCTCAGTCGCGCCCTCAACATCCAGCGGCACCAAAGTGGAGGGAACCATAGCCACCTCACCAAGTTCAGGTATTAACTCCGCCTTCTCCAGCGCTTCTTTGACTGCGGCAAAGTCTTCCCAGGGCGTGGTGACATCAATCGAGCCATCATCATGAACTTCGAGATCTTCCGCGCCAGCTTCCAGTGCCACTTCCATAACCGCTTCTTCATCGGCACCGGGCGCAAAGCTAATTTGGCCCTTTTTGCTAAATAAATAGGCCACCGAACCGTCGGTGCCGAGGTTGCCGCCACGCTTAGAGAATGCATGGCGAACTTCACCCACGGTGCGGTTGCGATTGTCAGTCATAACCTCGACTAAAACCGCCACACCACCAGGGGCATAGCCCTCGTAGGTCAACTCATCCATGTTATCGCTTTCGGCGTTACCAGCGCCACGAGCGATAGCGCGATCGATGGTGTCACGGGTCATGTTGGCACCCAATGCTTTATCGACCGCCGCACGCAAGCGAGGGTTGTCCTCTGGAGCCGGACCACCCTGCTTCGCAGCTACCACCAGCTCACGAATCAGCTTGGTGAAGATTTTACCCCGCTTAGCATCCTGAGCCGCTTTGCGGTGCTTGATATTGGCCCACTTACTATGGCCCGCCATCTTAATCTCCCTTAGTTATTTAACATGTCACAATACTGACTTACTCGTCCTGAGCGGCGGCCGCAGCTTCCTGCTTGGCTTGACGCAAACGGATGTTCAGCTCACGCAGTTGCTGAGCACTCACCTCACCCGGCGCATCGGTCATCACACAGGCAGCGCTCTGCGTTTTGGGGAAGGCAATCACATCGCGAATCGACTGGGAGCCGGTCATCAGCATAACCAATCGGTCGAGACCGAAGGCCAAACCACCGTGGGGCGGCGCACCGTACTGCAAGGCATCGAGTAAGAAGCCAAACTTCTCCTGGGCTTCTTCGTCGCTAATACCGAGGATACGGAATACTGTCTCCTGCATCTCGTGCTGGTGAATACGCACACTGCCGCCGCCGAGCTCGGTACCGTTGAGCACCATATCATAAGCCCGTGACAGGGCAGTGCCCGGGTTGGCTTGTAACTCCTCAGGGGAGCATGCAGGCGCGGTAAATGGATGGTGCAAAGGTGTCCAGCCGCCGCTGCCGTCATCTTCAAACATGGGGAAGTCGACCACCCAAAGCGGGGCCCAACCTTCGGCCACTAAGCCCATAGATTCCGCGACTTTCAGACGCAGAGCACCCAAAGACTCATTCACCACAGCGCTTTTATCGGCGCCGAAGAAGATGATATCGCCATCTTGAGCTTGCAGGCGCGTCATCATCTCAATCACGACTGCTTCTGGCATAAACTTGAGAATCGGTGACTGCAGTCCTTCAACCCCAGCGGCCAAGTCATTGACCTTGATCCAGGCGAGACCACGTGCGCCATAGATAGAGACGTACTTGGTGTAGTCATCTATTTCTTTGCGGCTAATTTTGGCGCCACCAGGCACCTTCAGCGCAGCCACGCGGCCATCGGGGTCATCCGCTGGGCCGCGGAACACTTTGAAGTCCACCTGCTGCATCAAATCGTCGACTGAGACCAGCTCCAGCGGAATACGCAGATCGGGCTTATCCGAGCCATAGCGCTCCATCGCCTCTGCGTAGCTCATCCGCGGGAAGTCACCTAGCTCTACGCTCAGCACCGACTGGAACAACTCGCGAATCATGCGCTCGGTAATGCTCATGATTTCATCTTCATCGAGAAACGCGGTTTCGATATCGATCTGGGTAAACTCCGGCTGCCGATCGGCGCGCAAATCCTCATCGCGGAAGCATTTGGCCACCTGATAGTAGCGGTCAAAACCCGAGACCATCAGTAGCTGCTTGAACAGCTGGGGCGACTGCGGCAGGGCAAAGAAACTTCCGGGGTGAGTGCGACTGGGCACCAAGTAATCTCGGGCACCCTCTGGTGTCGCACGGGTCAAAATTGGCGTCTCGATATCCAAGAAGCCGGCGCCATCTAAAAAGCTGCGAATGGCCGAAGTAATTTGGGCTCGCAGTATCAGACGGTTCTGCATCTCTGGGCGCCGCAAATCCATATAGCGGTATTTAAGGCGCACGTCCTCACCGACAGTGGTATGCGCATCAAGCTGAAAAGGCGGTGTAGCGGCGCTGTTTAATATCTCCAGCTCCTTACCCAAGACCTCAATCTCGCCAGTGGCCATAGCTGAGTTAACCGTCGCTTCACTGCGGGCTCTCACTCGGCCAGTGACTTTAAGCACATATTCAGGGCGCACGCGATCTGCGCGCTGAAAGTGTTCCTCTGTGTCGGGGTCGAACACCACCTGAACAATGCCATCCCGATCGCGCAGATCAAGAAAGATAACGCCCCCGTGATCGCGGCGACGATCTACCCAGCCACACAGAGTGACTGTTTCGTCGATATTGTTAGTTCCAAGGGCGCCACAATAATGACTGCGCATAATTCAATTCCGTTACTTATCGGGTGGAGCCCGCATCAGCGGGCAGGTGTCAGGCAGGTGTGCTGCTGCCGCCTGAGCTACTATTACTATCTGCCTTATTGGCAGTGCCATTGCCGCTCTCTGAGCTGCTGGCCAGGTTTCGTTTATTGCCGGTCTTGAAATCAGTCTCGTACCAGCCACTACCTTTGAGGCGAAACGCGGCGGCAGATACCTTTTTCTTCAACTCGGGCTTCCCGCAAGCTTTACAGTCCACAAGCGGAGCATCACTGATCTTCTGCAGAGCCTCTAGCATTTCGCCACAGGCCTGGCACTGGTACTCATAAATGGGCATGAGAGGGTCTCGCCAGTTAAACAGGGGTTTTAGACAGAATTCGCGGCGCGGATTTTACCCCATGCGCGAGCACAGGCCAAGGCACCCAGAAGATACGAAAATTTCGAGGAAAGCGAACTTCCGCGCCTTAGCGGCGCGGAAGTTGAGGAGGCTATTGCGCGACCTAGTTCATGGGCGCGACTGTAGTAACAAAGCCCTTATGAGTCAGCAAACTCTTTCATCTTCTTCAGTGGGCGCACCTTCACTGCCACGCTAGCTGGCTTGGCTTTAAAGGTAGTCTCTTCACCAGTGAAGGGGTTGATGCCTTTGCGCGCCTTACGGGCGGGCTTCTTCACAGTGGTAATTTTCATCAAGCCAGGCAAGGTAAACTCACCAACAGAGCGTTTCTTGATGCTGCGCTCAATCAATGTTTCCAGTTCGCCAAAGACCTCGCCCACCTGCTTTTTACTCAAACCGGTGTTCTCGGCAATAGTGCTGAGAATTTGGCTTTTGGTCATTTTCTCCTTTAAGGCTGTTACCTTCTTAGCCGGTGCTTTTTTCTCTGCAGCCTTTTTGGCTGGAGCCTTCTTCTTCGCTGCTGCTTTTTTGGTAGCCATGTTTTTATTCAACCTTCCTTCATCATGAATTGGACATGCAAAAAATCTTGACTGTCCGCCCCCAATACCGCGGAAATCAGTGCCGACGCCAAGCTCGAAAGAATGTATAAATGATGAAACGCTGTAATACAAGGGCTTTCAGCTGGCTTCCTGCAAATAAGCACTGTTTTTTTAGTTCTTAGCGCTACTTTGCACTCTGCCAAGCTAGCAAAGCTGCGCCACGCTGTACCGAATTGTCGTTCGCACGTAAACTACGGGGCCCGCAAATTACTCAACTCTGGAAACACCGATGCGTACCAGTCAATATTTTATTGCCACCCAAAAGGAGACACCTGCAGACGCCGAAGTCATCAGCCACCAACTGATGCTGCGCGCTGGCCTGATCCGCAAACTGGCCGCAGGCCTCTACACTTGGCTGCCCCTAGGACTCAAAGTTTTGCGCAAAGTCGAGCAGATAGTGCGCGAAGAAATGAACAACTCCGGGGCTATAGAAGTGAGCATGCCCGTGATGCAACCTGCCGAGCTATGGCAGGAATCTGGCCGCTGGGAGCAGTACGGCCCTGAACTAGTGCGCCTTCTGGATCGCCACCAACGGGAATTCTGTCTCGGCCCGACCCACGAAGAAGTGATTACCGACCTGCTGCGCAATGAAGTAAAAAGTTATAAGCAGCTACCACTGAATATGTACCAGATACAAACCAAAGTCCGCGACGAAATTCGTCCGCGCTTTGGCATTATGCGCTCCCGCGAGTTCATCATGAAAGATGCCTACTCTTTCCACGCCAACCAGGACTCCTTGGCTGAAACCTACCAAGCCATGCACCGCGCCTACAGCAACATATTTACTCGCCTCGGCTTAGACTTTAGACCCGTGATCGCCGATACCGGCAGCATTGGTGGCAGCGCCTCACATGAGTTCCACGTACTGGCAAACTCCGGTGAAGATGACATCGCTTTCAGCGACAGCAGTGATTACGCCGCCAACGTTGAAATGGCCGAGGCCATAGCACCCGCAGGTGAGCGCCCCGCGCCCGGCGCAGCAATGAGTGAAGTTGCCACCCCCGACCTTAAAACAATTGACGAAGTCGCTAACTATCTCAATGTGGCGCCAGCACAAACCGTTAAAACCTTGATGGTAGCCGGTGAGAACGAAGGCGAATTAGTGGCCTTAGTGCTGCGCGGTGATCACCAGCTAAATGACATCAAAGCTGAGAAGCTCGAAGGGATCGCCAATCCCCTGCAAATGGCCGATGAAGCCGCCGTGCGCAAAGTCGCTGGTGCGGGCTTTGGCTCACTGGGACCGGTCGGCTTGGAAGTGCCAGTCATCGTAGATCGCAGCGCGGCTCATTTAGCAGACTTCATTTGCGGCGCGAATAAAGATGGCTTCCACCTCAAATCGGTTAACTGGGAGCGAGACTGCCCCCTGTCGCGGGTCGAAGATCTGCGCAATGTGGTCGAAGGTGACCCCAGCCCAGATGGCAAGGGCAAGCTATTAATCAAGCGCGGCATCGAGGTGGGACATATATTCCAACTCGGTACTAAATACAGCGAAGCCATGAACGCCAATATACTCGATGAAAATGGCAAGAGTATTACCATGATTATGGGCTGTTATGGCATTGGCGTTAGCCGCATAGTGGCCTCAGCTATCGAGCAAAACCACGACCAACACGGCATCACTTGGCCCATAGCGATGGCGCCTTTTGAACTGGTTATTGTGCCTTTGAATATGCAGAAATCCGAAGCAGTTGCACAGTGTGCTCTCGAGCTCTACGAGGCCTTCCGCCAAGCTGGTGTGGACGTGCTGCTGGACGATCGCAACGAACGCCCCGGGGTTAAGTTTGCCGACATGGAACTGATTGGAATTCCACACCGCTTGGTCATTGGCGACCGCGCACTAGCTGATAATCAAGTAGAGTATAAGGGCCGCCAAGATGCCGACTCGGTGCTTTTGGATCGCTCAGAGGCTGTCGATAACATTCTGCAAAAGCTAGGGCACTAAGCGCAGTGACAGCGAGGCGCTGGAGAGCAACACAGCTTCTTAACAGTCTAGTATTACTGTTTGCAGTGCTTGCTCCATCAGCGTCGGCACAGCATGCGGATTCAGAGGAGCGCGCCCAATTGCGCGCCTTCCTCGACCGCACTATCAACAGCGCTGATAGCTTCCAAGATCGCTACGATGCCGAAGTTTGGCTAGTGGACATGTCCGCTAGGCTGAGCCCTTTCGTCAAAGACCCAGCCCAGCGGCTGGAAATTTTAAGACAGGTACACGCAGCGGCCTCACGCGCTGACTTAGCACCGGAGTTGGTGCTTGCGGTCATCGAGGTAGAGAGCCACTTCGACCGCTTCGCTGTCTCCTCCGCTGGCGCACAGGGCATGATGCAAGTGATGCCCTTTTGGAAAAATGAAATTGGCCGCCCCGATGACAACCTAACCCTCAACCTCACCAATCTCGAATACGGTTGTCGTATTTTGCAGTTTTATCTAGAGCGTGAAAAAGGTCATTTGCACCGTGCATTAGCCGCCTACAATGGCAGTAGTGGCAGTCGGCGCTACAGCAACAAAGTACAAGCCGCTTGGCAAAAACACTGGCGCACTGCAGCACTCAATTGGGCACCTTAAAGCTAGTTGCCCAATTGCATTATGGCGATAGGACGGTTTGCTTAGCCCGCCTGTGCCACAGCTGCGTTTGACATCATTCAGAGCGCTGATCAAGATGAAGCCTTAAAGCCGAGCGGGTCAACAATAAAAGCAAATGAACGACATCAAGCAGCTGAACCGGTGGAACCGCGACCTGTCCCGGGCTATTGGCACGCTTGGTACTGAAGATTTTTTCCCCAGCCTTGTAGCGGCAATTCGCGGCCAAGTGCGTATCGATTTCCCCAAAGTCTGGCTCTTTCATCGCGACCTGCCACCCCGCCTGCTCTACCATGAACTTAGCGCTAGAGCGCAGCGTGCGCAGCTGCATCAATACACCAACGAATACTATCGCCAAGACCCTTTTTACCTCACCGCTATCAATCAGCCGCGCTCAAAGATCTATCGTTTGTCGCGCATTACCCACAACAAGCTCCACAAATCGCCCTACCACCAAGAGTACTATGCCGATACTGGCGCTGTGGACGAAGTGGCCTTTCTGGCCAAGCTTCAGGGCGATAACGTCATTGTGCTCAGCATAGCCCGCCGCGTCGACAGCGGCGCCTTCAGCGACGCTGACTATGAAACGCTCTACCTTCAGGCTGAACCTGTTTCTGAATTACTTAAAGCGCATAGCAAGCACAATGATTTTGCCATTAACAAACTGATCCAGCCTGGTATCAATCATCAAATTGACCTGGCCTTCAAAACATTTGGCTCATCCCTACTGTCACCGCGAGAAAAATCCGTATTAGAAATGATGCTGCGCGGCTATAGCACTGAGCGCTCTGCCGAGAAGTTGCAAATCGCTGTAGAAACTCTGCGCCGCCATCGCAAAAGTATTTACCGCAAACTGGACGTTAACTCTCAATCCGACCTTTTTTCCCTATTCATAAATGCCATGAGCTGTCTCGGTCAAGCCGCTGGGGATGACCCCCTGAGCGTCTACATGGCGCCTCTCCCAAAAGCCTTGTCTGAGGACTAATTCTGCGGCGCCACAAAGGCTTCCGGCAGGGGGCTGTAATCACGCTCAAGGCGCGCACTCAGAGCAAAGGCTGCGACCACCCCGAGCACACCGAACAACACCGTACTCAAGGCCTCACCCGCCAGCACTCCGCGTGCGCCATACCATTGGGCAGCAAAGTACACCGCTGGCACAACACCCAGCAGCACCTTGGCAAAATTAAATGCTGTTGCCCAATGCGGATAATGCAAGTTATTAAAGCTGGCATTAGCAATGAACAAACAACCGGAAAAAAAGAAGGTCCACACCAGCCAATGACAGTAAAACAGAATCAAGTCAGCAGCCATTGGCTCAGCTGAAAAAGCCCTCACAATCCAAGCGCTGCTCAGCCATAACAGCCCCCATACCAACAATACGTAAGTGGCATTAAACACCAGCGCACTGCGCAGCGTTTGCCGCACTCTGTTATAGAGACCGGCACCAGCATTTTGCGCAATAATTGGCCCCACCGCACCGGACAAGGCAAATACCGCCGCGAAGGCCACCGGACTTATCCGCCCCTGTATGGCTGCACCTGACACCGCAGCATCGCCAAACTGCGACATACTGCGCAGCACAAAACTGTTGCCAATCGGTGTGGCTAAATTGGTCAGCACTGCCGGCCCCGCGATCATTAACAAAGGCCTGAGATCGGCCCGAAACTCTTTAAAGGAACTGCGGCGCGGGAGACGGTGTATGTTATAAAGCGCCCGCCATGCAACTATTAGCACAGCCCAGCGAGCCAATACCGAAGCCGCAGCGGCGCCCTCCAAGCCCCAGCCAAAGGTTAAAATAAATAGCGGGTCCAACACCGCATTGACCCCGGAGCCGATCAGTGTCGCCCACATAGAACGCCGTGCATCACCAATCGCTCGCACCCCTGTCGCGGCGCTCATCCCCAGCACCATGATGGGGATATTAGGTAACATGATACTGCCGTAGCTATAGGCGTATTCCAGTGCTGGTCCAGAGGCGCCCAGCACCATCAACAAATCACGTAGAAAAAACCAAGCAACTAAACTAATCAGCGCAGATACTGCGAAGTTAAACACCAAGCCGTTACTGCAGTAGCGCCCCGCAAGATCTCTCTGATGGGCGCCCTCGGCCCGTGCCACTAGTGCGCCTAAGGCAATCTGCAGCCCGATACTGACGGAGACCAAAAAGTAAATTAAAGTGCCGGCATAACCAACGGCTGCGACTAATGAGTGGTCGTCAAGTAGAGTCAGAAAATACATATCCACGAGGTCGACACCGAACATGGCGATCAAGCCCGTGGCCGAGGCCCCAGTCATGGCCAGCACATGGCGCAAGGTGGAGCCGCGAGTGAATACTGCTTGAGTCATCGAAGTCCCTAAGCCATGGATGAAGTAGACTGATAAACGCTGTCAAAGGCAGTGCGCATGATACTGCATTAGCAGCGCTGATAGGGGCTCTTGCGCAAGCCAAGGCTCGGCGCGATAGCACAAGCTGCAAACTTGATAAATTCCTCCACAAAGACATTTGTAGTCAAAAAAGTTACTATCCAAGTTCTATTTAAAGAGATTCGCATTGACGATGAGCAAGAGCACCACCAAACCACCACTGATTAAGATCAATGCGGTTATATTTATTGGCCTGCCGCTAGCCGCACTGATACTCGTGCCCTACTGGGGGCTGCAGCACGGCTTCGACAGTTTCCAATGGCTGTGGGCCATTGCCTTTTTGTACCTCAATGGCATGTCCATCACCGGCGGTTACCATCGCCTATGGGCGCACAAAGCCTATCAAGCACACCCGGCCCTGAAATGGTTCTTTGCTTTTTGGGGCGCCGGAGCACTGCAAAACAGTATTCTAATATGGGCCTCAGATCACCGCCGTCATCACCGTCACGTCGATGATGCTGAACATGACCCATACGCCGCCAGCCGCGGCCTTTGGTTCAGCCACATGGGCTGGATGCTGCGTGAATACGAGAGCGGCGTACCTGACTTTAGCAATGCCAAAGACTTACAGCGCGATCCTGTAGTGATGTGGCAGCACAAACACTATGTGGCACTAACACTGCTGATGAACTTAGGGCTGCCTATTTTACTAGGCGTTTGGCATGGCGACATTATTGGTACGCTGCTCTTAGTTGGCCTGCTGCGCCTAGTGATCAACCATCACTTCACCTTTTTTATTAATTCACTGGCTCACTTCTGGGGCAGCCGCCCTTACACTGAAAGCAATAGTGCCCGCGACAACGGCTTGCTGGCCTTTTTGACTTATGGCGAGGGCTACCACAACTACCACCATATCTTTCAAACTGACTACCGCAATGGCATTCGCTGGTGGCAATGGGATCCCACCAAGTGGATGATTAATCTCTGCGCTCGGGTCGGGCTGGCTCACAACTTGACACGGGTACCTAACTTTAAGGTTCAGCGAGCTCTATTAGACACTCAATTTCAGCGTGCACGCCAGAAGCTTGAACAGGCCGAAGATCGTGACACTTGGATGGACACTTTGGAGCGTGAATACCTGCTGTTTACCGAGTCCATTAATCAATGGCGAGAGTTGCAAAGCGAGCGCTATGAGCGCACCGTAGCAGACTTAGAAGACGCTATCGAAGAACGCAAAACTGCACTGCGTTTGAAATGGGAGCAAGCGGCCCTACGCAGCAAGCTCAAAGAACTTGAGTACTCCATGAAAATGCAGCGCAAGCGCCTATCTCTGCTGATGCAACAAGCACAGCTGCAAACTCGCTAAACAAGGGACTACCATGTCTGATTCCGTCTACGACTTTGTCTGCCAGTCACCAAACGGTGATAAGAAAGCCCTGAGAGACTATCAAGGAAAAGTGCTGCTGGTGGTCAATACTGCGTCAAAGTGCGGCTTTACGCCACAACTTGCCGGACTGGAAGCGCTGTATAAGAAGTACCATGAACGAGGCTTGGAAATCCTTGGCTTTCCTTGCAATCAGTTTGGTCAGCAGGACCCTGGCAGCAACGACGAGATCATGGAGTTTTGCCAATTGAATTACGGTGTGAGCTTCCCGATGTTTGGCAAAATTGATGTCAACGGCAGCACTGCGGACCCACTGTTCGCGCACCTAAAAAAGGCCGCGCCGGGCGCCTTAGGCTCAGAGCGCATTAAGTGGAACTTCACCAAGTTTCTGATCGATGGCTCAGGGCAGGTCAAGAAGCGCTACGCTCCGCTGACTAAACCTGAAGACATAGCCGATGATATCGAAGCTTTATTGAGCTGAGTTTACAAGGCTTAAACGCTGAGCGGGTTCTACATACTGCGTAGCAACACTGACCCAATTACGGCCCTGATCTTTAGCGCGATATAACTGCTCATCTGCGGCCTGTAGCAAAGCGTTTGGAGAGACCTCTCCGCGGGCCACAGCAAGACCTAAACTGACCGTAACTGCTAGTTGCGTATCACGCATTATGGCCTCAGCCACTGACAGGCGAATCTTTTCGGCGAGCACTCGAGCGCCGTCAATATCTGTGGCTGGGCAAATGATTAAAAACTCTTCTCCCCCCCAGCGGCCAACGCGATCCGTCTGGCGGACACAAGCGCGTAGCTCCTTGGCCAAACTCACTAATACCGTATCGCCATACAGATGCCCACGCTCATCATTGATCGCTTTAAAGTTATCGATATCCAGTAAGATCACTGCCGTGAACAGCTCTGCTCGACCTGCTTGGGCTAGCGTGTCCTGCAGAAACTCATCCAAACGCACCCGGTTCCACAGTCGGGTCAAGCGATCCGTTGACGCACTGTCCCGCAGTAATTGAAAGGCTTCGGTGCGAGACTTTTCATAGTGGCGAAAGATAAACCACTGGATAAGAATAACTTCACCGATGTTTAATACTGCCCCCACTGTCAGCTTGCCCAATTCCCACTCGTCTACGCCGCGCCAGAGATACAGCAGCACTGCCACAGCATAGAAGCCCGTAACATAGGAGCCCTGGCGCAAACCCAGCAGAAAAAAAGCGATTGGTGGTAACAATGTGAGCCACATCAGCGCATAGGCCGCCGCCTGCGTCAGGACTAGGAAGCCCCCTAACACCAACATCAGCACCGTGATAATAATCCAACTGGCACGGTGGAACTGGCCTGTGACACGAGCGTAGTAATAGACTAGCGAGGCACTAACACAGCCGAAGATATCCAGAGCCGCTATAGGAAAGTGCTTGAAATACAGCAGGTTAGACAGAGCTAGCACCGCAAAGTAGCACGCCATAATAATTAGTGTGGCGTACAACATCGACACTTGGCGATAGCGTATATCGGTTTTGTTAATGCCGGGGTGCTTGGTTAGGCTTAACACTGTTACAGTACCTCTTTCACAGCCCCCGGCCAATAGCCTTAATGTTCGCGTGTTGCACGGAACTCTATATCCGGCCAGCGCTCCTCCATTAAGGCTAAGTTTACGCGGGTTGGGGCTAAGTAGGTTAGGTGGCCACCGCCATCAATCGATAACTGATCTGCCGCTTTTTTACGAAACTCATCCAGCTTTCTAGCATCATCGCATGTTACCCATCGTGCCGTATAGACGCTGACGGGCTCATAGATAGCCTCCACCTTATATTCATCCTGCAGGCGATAAGACACCACATCAAACTGCAACTGCCCTACGGCACCAACAATAATATCAGTGGAACTAATCGGTACAAAAACTTGTGTCGAGCCCTCTTCAGATAGTTGCTGTAAGCCTTTTTGTAGCTGCTTTGATTTCATTGGATCGCGCAGGCGAATCCGGCGAAACAGTTCTGGGGCAAAATGCGGTATGCCAGTGAACTGCAGGTCTTCACCTTCGGTAAAGGTATCACCAATTTGGATAGTGCCGTGATTATGCAAACCGATAATATCGCCCGACACAGCCTCCTCTACCAGCACCCGATCACCGGCCTTAAAGGTCACCGCATCGGCAATTTTTATATCCTTGCCGATCCGGGTGTGACGCATTTTCATGCCCTTGGTATAACGCCCCGAGCAAACCCTCAAAAACGCAATTCGATCTCTATGGCGGGGATCCATATTGGCCTGAATTTTGAAGACAAAACCGCTAAAGCTCTCTTCAGTAGCTTGTACCGTACGGGTAGTGGCATCCCGATCAAGCGGCGCTGGCGCCCATTTCACGAAGTCGTCCAGCATTTCACGAACACCAAAATTACCCAGCGCAGTACCAAAAAACACCGGACTTAATTTGCCCGCCAAAAAGGGTTCGAGCTCAAAGCTGTGACTCGCGCCGCGTACCAGCTCAATCTCGTCAACAAAATCATCGTAGTCTTCACCGAGGAGTTCCCGAGCTTCAGGGGAGTCCAGGCCCTCAATGATGCGCTCGTCAGGCAGCATGCTGCCTTTACCCGGTGTGTACTGGTGAATGACATCGCTGTACAAGTTGTACACGCCCTTAAACAAAGCCCCCATACCAATAGGCCAATTAATCGGCGCGCCCTCGATATCCAGTACCTCTTCAATTTCGTCGAGCAGCTCAATGGGGTCGCGAATATCGCGATCCATTTTGTTAACGAAACTGAAAATAGGGGTATCGCGCAGACGAGTCACATTCATCAACTTGATGGTGCGCTCCTCGACACCCTTAGCGCCATCGATCACCATCAGGGCTGAGTCAACAGCTGTTAGCGTGCGATAAGTATCTTCCGAGAAGTCTTCATGCCCTGGCGTATCCAGCAAGTTCACGGTGCGGCCATGATAGGGGAACTGCATGACTGATGAGGTCACAGAAATACCCCGCTCCTGCTCCATGGTCATCCAGTCAGAAGTCGCATGGGGGCCTTTTTTTCCTTTTACCGTACCAGCGACCTGAATAGCCTGCCCCAGTAACAAGAGCTTTTCGGTAATAGTGGTCTTACCCGCATCGGGGTGAGAGATAATGGCGAAGGTTCGACGCGCAGAAATGTCTTTTTTAAGATCGGGCATGAATTAAACCGAGGGTGAAAAAGCGCAAATTATACGCGCTTTAGACGCTCGGCGCAGGCTTGCTCGATAGCTGAATAATCACACTCGAGAGTTTGCCCCTGGCATGACTTCGCTTAGCCCTTATGCGATTAAGCTAGAGCACCAGGCCGAGCAGCGATTGATGCTTAACTTGGCGAATGCAGTGCGAAGGAAAGGTGCTACGCACCCCGGGTAAGCTGACAATTTTCTCATGCAGCACTTGGGATAGAGCTTTTAATTCTGTCACATGAATACAGCAGATCAGGTCGTGCCGCCCCAAGGTCGTACAGACGAAGCTCACCTCATCGAGCGCCGCCAGCGACTCACAAACCTCTGCGGTTTTACCGCTATGTATGCGCACGCCCACAAAAGCATCATTGACTGTACCTGGGGGCAAGGTAAAAGGTCGCGACAGACATACTTGCTTAGCTGCCTGCATCCGTTTAATACGCGACCTAACCAGCGACTCTGAAAGGGCCAGCTCCGCAGCGATCGCTCGATTACTCATTCGCACGTTGCGCTGCAAACAGGCAATAATATCGAGCTCTTCCGCCTCCAGTCGTTTTTTAGCTGGCTGCTCCCCAATAGCGCGCTGTAATTGCCGGCCTTGTTGAAACTTCCAAACATCCAAAGCCAACGCGGGAGAAGCCGCTGCCACGCCAGTAATTGAGCCCAACTGTACGGAAATAAACTCACTGACTTCTGCGCGGGTACGCAGCGCAGCGACAACCTCAATATCACAGTGACCAAGCACCACATTGACAGTAAGCGCCTGCTCTAGCTCAGCAATTTTGAGCGCCACAGCCAAGGGCGACTCAATTTCCACATCGATACCAATTACTAGCAGGTATTCAAAACCTGCCGCATGTAAATCGACCAATGGGCCAAGATGATGCTGGCCAGATTGAACTAAACGGTCAATGCGCCGCTTAGCGGTCGGCAGAGAAACGCCCAGTAACTGGGCGATCTCATTAGTCGGGCGGCGAACATTGCCCTCCAGCGCCGCCAAGAGGGGCTCATCATGCTCTTTGTCGTTCACAGCCGAAGCATCTCCTCAGCGCCGCTGTTTATGCACCGCCCAAAACCCAGTTTTACATGCGGTACTTGAAGTTCAGGCTGTAGCTGCGTGGTGGGTTGTAGCTGCCCTCAACAAAACCGAAGAAAGCTGCGCCATCAAAGCCCGCATTCAGCACCCGCTTATCACTCAGGTTGTAGCCCTGCAGTGCCAGCTCCCAACGCTCACTAGGTGCCGTGTAGACCATACTCGCGTTATAAAAGGTGTGGCTTGGGGTACGCAGCTCCTCGGTGTTAACCGCATTGAGATAGTAATCCGAGCTGTACTTCATATCGCCGCGCAGCATCAATGTGCCCATATCACCTAAGCTGAAGTGGTAGTCCGCCGCTAGGTTAAAAGTCCACTTGGGCGTTTGCTTCAACTCGGTATCGCTGTAGTCACCGGTGACATCAACCCAGCCATCCGAGTCGTCCTTGAGATAGCCAAGGCCCGCCTGTATCTGCCAGTTGCTGCCGGGCAACCATGTGGTCTCCAACTCAAAGCCAGAAATGCTGGCAGAGGAAGCGTTTTCAACGGCAACTGAACCGGCCCGGGTAATCAGCACTTGGATATCTTCGTAATCGTTGTAGAACACCGAGCCATTGACTCTCAGGCTGCGATCTAAGAGCTCGGCTTTGATGCCAGCCTCATAGCTGGTCAGGATTTCAGGTTCATATTCTTGCAAATCTGCGGCACTGCCAAATGCCCGACCATTGTAACCACCACTGCGGAAACCGCGGCTCACATGAGCGTAAGACATGATGTCATCGCTCAACTGATAGCTAAGGCCCAACTTCGGTGAGGTGTTGCTCCAGTCCTGACTACAATCAAAATAGCTGTTGGCAACATCGTAGTCACAGCTGTTGACGGGCAGACCCGGAATCTGGAATACGTAGGGTGTACCAAAGTCCAAGGAGTTCACCTGCTGCTGAAAATCCTTTTCTTCAAGGGTATAGCGGATTCCACCATAGACATCCAAACGATCAGTCAGGGCATAATTCAGCTGAGCGTAAGCAGCATAACTAGACGTTTCCTGCACGTTATCGTAACTCACCGACACCCCAATACCTTCGATCACCACAAGGTCGGTGGTGTTGATACTCTTTTCTTCAAAGTAATACAGGCCAGCAACCCAGTCCAAGCGACCAATATCGCCTGTCAGCTGTAGCTCTTGGCTGAACTGACGGTGCTCGAGATCGTGGGAGTCACCGGTATAGTTATAGGCGCTGTTGTCGCCATCACGGCCGAACAGGGCATCCATCTCACGATAGGCAGTAATCGACTTCAACTCCATCGATGACAGCTGCCAGGTATTAGTCCAGTTAAAGCCAAAGCCTTCCACGTCATCATTGGCCAGCGGCCCTTGGGCACCGGAGCGATCGATATCGCTATTAGGTGTACAGCAAGGGGAATCTGGGTTGAGCAAATTCCACAAATCGCCAAATACCGAACCGTCCCGATAGGACAGCATGACATTGGGGTAGCCGTTTTGATCCTGCTTGTTCCAATCAGCAGAGAAGCTCGACTCAAAGTCATCACTCGGCGCCCAATTCAGAATCACTCGAGCGGTGGCTAAATCGGTATCTCCTGCATCTCCACCTGGGCGCGACTGCCAGCCGTCCGCATCTTTTTGCAGGTAAGAGACACTCGCGCTCAAGGTATCAGTCAAGGCCGTTTGACCATAGAGCGATAGTCCGCGCAGATTGCGTGAACCGGCCGTCAGGTTAAGCTCGCCTTCTGTCGAACCGTCGGGCTTGCGGGTCGATACGCTGATCGCACCACCGATGCTGTTTTTACCAAACAGCGTCCCCTGAGGGCCACGCAGTACTTCGATACGCTCGACGTCTTTCAGCTCCATATTGGCGCCAAATACTCGCGCCAAATAGACCCCATCCAAGTACAAACCAACCGTGGGGTCAGTGGTGATAATAAAATCGTTTTCGCCGACGCCGCGGATAAAAGCATTGACTGTTGAACTACCGCCACCGGTGCCCACGGTAAAGGTCAAGTTTGGTGTTTGCCGGTCGATCGCGGTCAGCTCATTGATACCCGCACGCTCCATACTCTCACTGGTCAATGCAGTGATAGAAATCGGCGTTTGCTGCATGCTCTCTTCGCGCTTACGGGCGGTCACTACCACCTCTTCCAGCACGGCTGCACTGCTAAAGGCCGGATACATCCCGGCAGGGACTCCCAGCGCCATAACGAGAGCTGCGATCGAGCCATTCTTTTTAATAGTCATAATTTCTCTCCCCAGAAACAGATTAAAAGTTGTTATTGCCGGTCCGCTGCTGGCGGCTTACCGATAACCGGCATACCGCCATCAACTGCGTGTATTGCTCCCGTGATAAATGATGCGGCATCACTGGCGAGGAAGCAGACCAGCTCAGCAACTTCCCGAGCTTCACCGACTCGCTCTAACATCGTTGTCCGCGCCACTGGAGAAGCATTCACCTCGTCTAAGCTGCCGGCGGTAATCATCATGTCGGTATAAATCGGGCCGGGGCAGACAGCATTCACGCGCACCCCCATGGGGCCTAACTCGCTGGCCGCGGCTTTCACTAAGCCCGTCACTCCGTGCTTACTGGCCACATAAGACGACATGCCGTAACTCCCCTCGCGCCCGGCGAAAGAGGCAGTGACGACAATCGACCCACCCTGCACAGCCAATAGGGGCGCAGTGTGTTTAATGCCGAGAAACACAGCCGTCAAATTGACATCTAGCACACGCTGCCAAGTTGCTAAATCTGTCTCGAGTAAGCTTCCCACACTTAGAATGCCGGCATTGAGGTGCACCACATCGAGGCGCCCAAACTTTTGCATCACTTGCTCAACGACATCAACATTGCCGGCCTCAGTACTGACGTCCATTGCCACTGCAAGAGCGCTGCCGCCCGCTTCGACAAGTTCTGCCGCCACACGCTGAGCGCCATCGGCATCCAGATCGGCCACGCACACCGCCGCGCCGCGGCGAGACAAGATCTGTGCGGTCGCCCGGCCAATGCCCGATGCCGCACCGCTAACTAGTGCCACTCGCCCTTTAAAACATGCGCTCACCGCTTCTCCTCAATTGTTTAGCTGACTGAAGCCATAAGGGGATCAAGCAGCACAGCATTGAATTTGCGGGAAATACTATTCGTTAAAGAATCATATTGAAAATATATGATAGACATTGTTGCAATATGCAGCAATTGGGCAAAGATTTTAAACCGCTATGCCACAAGCACTGCTTAATACCTAAGCTGGCTGCACTCGCTTTGCAGCGCGAGGCTGTGCTTGCTATGAGCTCAGGCCGCCTGGCGATACAAGGCGATAGAAAAAGACATATTCAGATCTAAACCCTCTGAGCCACACAGCTTCTGGCGTCGCTCAGGATTACCGCGATAGGCAAAAGGGGTCATTGCGATCAGGTCGGCGAGCTGACTGCCCGCCAAGTGACGCTCATAGTCCAATGCTTGGGATCGCAGTAATTCAAAGCCAGTAAGCGGAACATCGGCAGCGGCATGAGGGCGTGGCTGAGCGTAGAGCGCTTCACGCAAAGCCCACAAATGCCGTGGCCCGGGAGTGACCTTGAGATAGTAGGCAGCAGGCTGTAGGACTCGCAGCAGCTCTTGCACTTCAACAGGAGCAAATATGCTAGTGACCAAGTCGATGCTTGAATCCGCTAATGGCAGTTGTGTGGCACTAGCCACCGCAAAGTGAGCTTCGGGGCAGCGCTTTGCTCCTAAACGCACCGCCGGCCGCGAAATATCCACGGCCTGCACTGTAGCCTGGGGCGCCACCGCTACTAAGCTTTTGCTGTAATAGCCTTCACCGCAACCCAAATCGAGCAAACGCTCCAGTGGCCCTAGACTCAAAACCTGCTCCTGCAGGGCCTGTGCCAGAGGCTGATAAATCTGCGCCTGGTGTACGCGCCGCCTAGCATTGATCATATCGGCATTGTCACCGGGAAGCCGGCTGCCTTTGCGATTGGTCGGCAGTAAATTGACATAGCCTTCCTTGGCCCTATCGTAGCTGTGCCCTGCATCGCAGCGCCAAACATTAGCTTCCAAACTCAGTGGCTGCTTACAGTGGGGACAGGTCCACATGATTAGCTTAGGCTCGCTTAAGGCTGCTGACCCGCTCGAGCTCCGCTGCCACACAGCGCAGCAGGCGCGCACCAACCTCCTCCATGTCTAAGGTTTGGGCAGGCAAACACTGCGCCATCGAGGTGACTTGAAGTCCCTCATAGCCACAGGGGTTAATACGCTGGAAGGGTTCCAAATCCATATCTACATTAAGTGCTAAGCCGTGATAGCTAGCACCACGGCGAATGCGCAGGCCTAGTGAAGCAATTTTATCTTTGCCCACGTACACCCCCGGCGCGTCGGGACGAGCTGCAGCCTCAATGCCGTAGTCGTTAAGCAAGTTCACAATGCTCTGTTCAATCAAGTCGACCAGTACGCGAACACCTAGACCACGGCGGCGAATATCCACCATCAAATAGAGCACCCACTGACCTGGGCCGTGATAGGTCACCTGCCCGCCACGGTCAACCTGTACCACAGGGATATCACCTGGAGCTAGGACATGCTCGGCTTTCCCTGCTACGCCTTGGGTAAAAACTCGCGGGTGCTGGAGCAACCACAGCTCATCGGGAGTGTCTGCATCGCGCTTATCGGTCAGCTGCTTCATCGCGCTAAAAGCCGTGGAATAATCTAACTCCCCCAGCGACTTGCAGATTAACTCAGGCATCGGGACTCAAATCACCATCTGCACATGGCCCGTTGCAATCAGATCCTCATGCAGGCATTTAAGCTGCTCCGGACCGGTGGCCGTAATGGTGATGGTGAGTGATACAAAGGTGCCCTTACTAGAGCCCTTGGCCACAATAGTTTTACTGTCAAAGCCCGGCGCGTGACGCTCGAATACCGCCAGTACCGCGGGGCGAAAGTTGTCATGCTCACGCCCCAACACTTTAATTGGATACTCACAGGGAAATTCAATTTTAGGTGCTTCTTGATCTGTCATCTGGCGACTCCTCTACTAGTCGGCGCTGAACAAGGATGATACCCACATCAGCACGGAGTCCCACAGACGGGCAAAAAAGCCACCGGACTCAATCGTTTGAAGTGCCAGCACAGGCGCAGTAAACACCGTCTCGCCATCGGCGCTCAATGACACCGTACCCACCTGCTGACCGCGCTCAATCGGCGCTACCAATGTCTGATCTAGCTCAACTTTTGTGCTGAGTTGATCACTCTTACCACGCGGCAAAGTGGCGCTGGCAGCCTCCAGTAAACCGACCGAAATATAGTCTTCAGTACCCTTCCAAATACGCGCTTTCTCCAACTCTTGGCCAGCACTAAATAGATCTACTGTTTCAAAGAAACGGAAACCATAGTTGAGCAGGCCCCGGGTTTCATTCTTACGCGAGTTGGCGCTGCTGGTGCCCATCACCACAGACACCAAACGCATATCACCGCGCTTGGCAGAAGCCACTAGACCATAGCCGGCCTCTTTGGTGTAGCCTGTTTTAAGCCCATCGACGCTCGGATCTTCCGCCAGCAAAGTATTGCGGTTGTATTGACGGATGCCGTTGTAGCTAAACTCACGCTCTTTGTAGAGGGCATAATGCTCGGGAAAATCCCTAATCATAGCCCTTGCTAAAATTGCCAAGTCGCGAGCTGTCACCACATGGTTGGCATCTGGCAAACCATGTGAATTAACAAAGTAAGAATCTTTCATGCCCAGCGCTTTAGCATGACTGTTCATCATGTCAGCAAAGCCCGACTCACTGCCAGCGACATGCTCGGCCACCGCGACCGTGGCATCGTTACCTGATGAGATAATAATGCCGCGCTCGAGGTCTTCTATCGACACATCTTTCCCAGGCTCAATCCACATCAAAGACGAGCCTTGAAAGAGCGGGTTTTGCGACCAAGCATTTTCGCTAATCACTACCATATCGTCTTTTTTCACGCGGCCAGCTTCGATCTCTCCGGCCAGCACGTAGGCGGTCATCATTTTAGTGAGACTCGCCGGAGGCAGTAGCACATCGGCATTGTGTTCAACCAATACCGTGCCGCTGTTTGCGTCCATCAAAATATAAGCTTCAGCGGCCACCTGAGGCGGTGAGGGTACGATGGACGCCGCCTGTACAGAAATGGTGAAAAGGGTCATTAAAAAAATAACAATGCGCATCATGTGCAAAAACCTTGGTATGAGCGTGAATTTAAATGAATACGGGCGCCTCCAAAAAAGAGGACTGCCCAAGTCCTGTCAAGGCAGTAATTGTGCGCCGCTATAACCGCTAGCCTGCAACTCATCTTGTAATGCCAGTAGGTCCTCGTTGCTGTCCAGCGGGCCGATACGCACCCGGTACAGCATATTACCGCCAGCCTCTACTGGACTGACAAATACTGGCGCCTGCACTTGCGACTCTAGCTCCTGCTGCAGTCGCTGGGCTGATGCTTCACTGCCAAAGGCGCCGAGCTGCAAGAAGCGGTAGCTGCCAAGGGGCGTACCTCGCCGGTCATCCACCCCGGCCAAAGTGAGCACTTCCACTTCAACCTCTGCTGTGCCCTGCTCCATATAGCCCAGTTTGACCGCGGCGCCGTAAGAAAGGTCAATCAAACGATCTGAATGAAAGGGACCGCGATCATTAACCCGCACAACGATGCTGCGGCCGTTGCTCAGATTCGTGACCCGCACGTAAGAGGGTATTGGCAAGGTTTTATGCGCAGCGGTCGCCGCATATAAATCAAACACCTCACCATTGGAGGTGTGCCTACCGTTGAATTTGGTACCGTACCAAGAAGCTAGGCCGCGCTCACGGTAGCCGCTGTGGTCGTCCATTATTTCATAGGTTTTACCCAGCACTGTGTAAGGGCTTTTGTTGCCCAAGCTCAAAATGGGGTCCGGCCGCGGCACTGCGTCGGCCACATCTTCCGGCAAAATACTGCGCAGCGGTGCACCATCTGAAATATCAGGGCTCAGCGGTGCGGGCTTTATCGAGGTAATGCTACTGTCCGGCTCGGAGTCGCGAGGCATAGTGGTGCAGCCCACCACTATAAGGGCAAATATCACTAGCAGGGCGTGTAGGCGCAGCATATTCAAGACTTTGGCTCCATCGCCAGACGCTGGCTCAATTGATAAACGCTCATGGCATACATGGCGCTGTGGTTATAGCGCGTGATCACATAAAAATTATGTAGCCCTAACCAATACTCAAAACCATCACCGCTGTCGAACTGCATTGCAGTGGCTTGGGCCTCGGGATCAAGCGCCATCACAGGCGTTAAACCCGCAGCCACATAATCAGCCACCTTGCGCTCGGGTTTTAGACCATCGTTAAACCAGTCCGCCGGCACTTTACCATTTGAGCGAGCAGCACTCACCACAGACTCTCCAGCGCGCCAGCCATGGCGCTTGAAGTAGTTGGCCACACTGCCAATGGCATCGACTGGGTTATTCCATATATCGGTCTGACCATCCTGATCAAAATCAACAGCATAGGCGCAGTAACTGCTGGGCATAAATTGGCCGTAGCCCATGGCACCGGCATAGGAGCCGGTCATGCTCAGCGGGTCAAAACCCTGCTCATGGGTTAACTGCAGATAATTTTTGAGCTCTTTACGGAAGAATGTCGAGCGCCGGGGGTAGTCAAAAGCCAGGGTAGATAAAGCATCAATCACGCGGTAGTTACCGGTGATACGGCCGTAATAGGTCTCTACTCCTATAATGGCGACAATAATTTCCGCCGGCACGCCAGTTTCACGCTCAGCCCGATCTAAGGTTTCACGGTGCAGGGCTAAGAACTCACGGCCCTGTTGCTCGCGCTTCTCAGTGAGGAATATCTGTCGGTACTCGTACCAGGGCTTGACCTTTTCTGCCGGCCTTGAAATCGCCTCAAGAATTTTCTCTTGGCGCTCAGCATTAGCAAATACTGCCTGCAACTGCGCCCGGTCATAACCCTGCTCCGTCACTAACTCATCAATCAGCGCGAGGGCCTCTGGATGCGCAGCGTAATTAGTAGCTGCCATAGCAACAGCGGGTGACAATAGTGCTGCAGCAAGAGCCAGCCTCAGCTTTCTTAACATAAAAAAACCTCTCCGAAAGGGCCTTGTACGCCGCTTACACGGCAATTAGTGGGACACCGTACGCTGCTCGGCACTGATTGCCATCAGCAAACCAAAGCCAGCCATCAAAGTGACTACGGAGGTACCACCCGCACTGACCAAAGGCAGGGGCACCCCCACCACCGGCAGCAGGCCTGCGACCATGCCCATATTAACAAAGATGTAAACGAAAAACGTTAACGTTAAGCTGCCGGCCATCATCCGCCCGTAACTACTGCGGGCCTGCAAACCAATCCAAAAGCCGCGCAGCAATAAGAGCAAATACAAGCCCATTAAAATAATTACACCACGCAGACCAAACTCTTCTCCAAGCACCGCAATAATGAAGTCGGTATGACTTTCCGGCAAAAAATCGAGCTGTGACTGGGTGCCCTTAAGCCAGCCTTTGCCATCCCAGCCCCCGGAGCCGATTGCCGTTTTTGACTGAATAATATTCCAGCCCGCACCCAGCTTATCGCTCTCCGGGTTGAGCATAGTCAGAATACGCTGCTGCTGGTACTCCTTGAGGCCGTAGACCCACACCGGCCATGCTGACAGAACGGCCAGCACTAGCGCACCAAAGATGTAAGACCAGCCAATGCCCGCCATGAACACCACAAACAGACCACTGGCCGCAATCAATAGTGCAGTACCTAAATCGGGTTGGATCAAAATTAAAGCCGCGGGCAAAGCAATAATCGCCAAACAGGCCAGCAAATACTTAAAACGCGGTGGCAGGGTGCGCTCGGCAAGATACCAAGCCACGGTCATCGGCACCACCAACTTCATCACCTCTGAGGGCTGAAAGCGAAAACCACCTAGGGACAGCCAACGCTGAGCGCCCTTGGCCCCGACACCGACGATATCCACCGCTATCAACAAGCCAATACCAAAGAGGTAAAACCATGGCCCCCAGCGCTGAAAACGCTGCAGTCGAATCTGCGCGGCGAGTAGCATCACCACATAACCAACGAGAAAAAAGCGTCCCTGCCGCAGTACCGCGCCCATATCTTGACCTGAGGCGCTGTACAACACCAGCAAGCCTAAAGCCGTTACGATTAGTAGCAAAATGAGCAGCGGTAGATCTAGATGAAAGCGCTGCCAGACACTTGGTGGGCGCGAGAGACCAGAACCGCTGGCACTGTCGGGCAGTTGACGCACATAATCACTCATCCGCCACTCTCCCCTGCTGCCGCCAGCTCAGTGCCTGACTCATTGAGCAGCCAGGTATCAATCACCTTGCGCGCTATGGGGTAGGCAGCGCTACTGCCGCCACCGTTCTCAACAATAACCGCCACCGCAATTGTGGGCGCCTCATAGGGTGCAAAAGCGATAAATAAGCCGTGATTGCGGTGCCGCTCGGCCACATTTTCCTCGCGATATATCTCATTTTGGGCAATACCAATGACCTGCGCGGTACCCGTCTTGCCGGCTATTTCATACTGCAAGCCCTTGGCAATACTTCGCGCCGAGCCCCGCGCGCTGTGCACTACCGCGTGCATACCCTCCTGTACCGCCTGCCAGTGCTCGGGGCTGGCCTCCACTGGCGGCAACTCTGGTGCCACTAGGGGCTGGCCATCTATGCTGCGCACCAAGCGGGGTGACCAGTGCCGGCCCTTGGTCGCCAACACCGCCGTGGACACCGCCAACTGCAAAGGGGTGGTCAACATATAACCCTGACCAATGCCGGCACTTAAGGTTTCACCGGGATACCAGGGCTGGTTCATGTGATCGCGCTTCCAGCGAGTTGAAGGCAGTACGCCACTGCGCTCATTGGTAGTGTCGATGCCCGAGCGCTCACCTAAGCCAAAGGGCTGCAGGTACTCATACATACCATCGATCGTCAGACGGCGCGCCAAGTCATAAAAGTACACATCACAGGATTCAGCGATGGCCATCTCCATCGCTACACGAGGTGCGTGACCGGTACCACGAATTTTTAAGATCCAGTCACGGTAACGGCGCGAGTCACCCGGCAAACGATACCAACCGGGGTCGGCCACGGTATATTCTGGCGTCACTAAGCCCGACTTTAGGCCAGCCAGTGCCATCATTGGCTTGACCGTTGACCCCGGCGGATACTGGCCCTGTACCGCTCGATTGAACAGTGGCACATCGGGTGAATCGCGCAGGGCACTGTAGTCGGCGCTGCTAATACCATTAACAAACAAGTTGCTGTCAAAGCCAGGGGTGGACACCAAGGCCAGCACCCCACCGGTGGCGGTATCCAAAGCCACTACCGCGCCACGCTGCTCGCCAAGCGCCTCATAGGCGGTGCGCTGCAACTCAATATCTAAGTGCAAGGTCAAGTCGGCCCCCGGCCTGGGGTCAAAGCGCTCTAACACCCTCAGTACGCGACCATGGGCGTTGGTCTCGACGTTTTGGTAGCCCACTTCACCGTGCAAAATATCTTCGTAGTACCTTTCCACGCCGATTTTGCCAATATGGAAGGTACCGCGATAGTCACTGCTATCGAGCTCAAAGGCTTCGCGTTCGTTAATCCTGCCAACGTAGCCGATAGCGTGGGCGAAGAGTTCGCCGTGGGTATAGTAACGCTGCAACTGCGCTTCAACGGTCACGCCGGGCAAAGCGTAGCGATTCACCGCAAGCCTAGCGCGCTCTTCCTCGGTGAGACGAAAACGCAGTGGCACAGCTTCATAGGGACGGCGGCGAGCTTTTTTCTTATAAAAGCTCTCCAGGTCAGCCTCTGATATGGGCAGTAATTTCTGTAACTCCGCCAAAGTGGCATCTAGGTCTGGCACCTGTTCCACCACAATAGACAACAAATGACTGGGGCGGTTGTCTGCCAGCAGCACGCCATTGCGGTCATAGATTAGCCCGCGCTTAGGTGGCAAAGGCTGCAATTGCACGCGATTGCGTTCAGATTGGGTGCGGTAAGTTTCGTATTCAGTAATCTGCAGGCTGTAGTAACGAACCAGGATCAGGGCTAACAAGCCAGTCACTATCAGCACCGCAGCAATAGTACGCGCAGAGTAGATCCGAGCTTCTCGGTGCGGATCTTTTAGGGCTATCGGTGGTGGCATTAGCTGGGGCGCCTGAATAGTGCAGCGAGCGAGGGTAGAGTGAAAACTATTCGCGATGATACGGGTGGTTGACGGTAATTGTCCAAGCTCGATACAGCTGCTCGGCTAACACAATACGCACCAGAGGGTGCGGCAGAGTCAAAGCGCTCAACGACCATCGACGCTCGGCCCGCGCCAAACACTCCGCAGACAAGCCGTCAGGGCCGCCAATCAACAGGCTGTAATTATCACCCGACATCTGCCAACTGCTGAGTTGCTGCGCCAACTCTGGCGTCGTCCAACTCCTGCCTTTGACATCCAAAGCGATCACCCGATCGCCCTGCGGCACAGCCTTGAGAATTTGCTCCCCCTCGGCCTGGCATAATTGCTCCGCTTTGGCATCCTTGCCTCTGCGGGCTAGCGGAACTTCACGCCATTGCAGGCGCAGCTCGCGGGGCAGGCGCTTGCTGTATTCGCTAACACCCTCTTCCACCCAAGCGGGCATTCGCCCGCCGACGGCAACAATAGTAAGGCGCATTAATCTCGCGTCGCGGGCTTGGCCCAGAGGCGCTCCAAGTCGTAAAGTTCACGCGTTGCCGGCAGCATGACATGAACCACTATGTCACCAAAGTCGACCAGCACCCACTCGCCAACATCATCACCTTCCACCCCAATCGGCCGCGCACCTTCCTTTTTGGCTTCCATGCAGACGTTATTGGCCAGTGATTTCACATGGCGGTTGGATGTACCACTGGTAATTACCAGATAATCCATGACATCGGTCAGCTCACTGACGTCCATCACCACCGTGTTAACGGCCTTCAGGTCATCCAGTGCGTTTTCGATAATGGCTTTAAGTTGATCAGCTTCCATTCAGGCTTCCAGGGGGTTGTTCGGCGGGCTCACTTTGAGCGCCCACGCGTTGATAAAGTTGATGGTGTTCAATATAGCTCAGTACCGGCTCCGGCAGCAGGTAGCGCACCGAGCGCCCCGCCGCTAATAGCGCCCGGATTTCTGTCGAGGAGATATCCAGCGGACGCAATTCTTCTACCAATACGCAGCCATTCGGAGCACTCCGTAGTGAGGCGCGATCAGTGCTGCGGTGCTGCTTGAGCCAATCGGCAATCACTCCCTGCTGCGGTAGCTCCCAGCCAGGCCGAGCGATAACAACTATGTGGGCCAAGCCCAGTAAATCTTGCCAGCGGTGCCAGCTATCTAAGTGCAGTAAGGCATCAAAGCCTAAAATTAGGCAAAGACTGCGCTGCGGCCCCAGCTCGCCGCGTATTTCAGCTAGCGAATCCACGGTATAAGAGGGCCCACTACGCTCTAATTCGCGGCGATCGCATTGTAATCGGGGTTCGTCGCGCAACGCCAAGTCGACCATCGCCGCACGGTCTTGTGCACTGCACTCAGGTGCTTCGCGATGCGGCGGAACAGCGCAGGGCATGAGCCGCAAGCTCGCCAGCTGCAAACGCTCCAGCACTTCTACTGCCGAACGCAGATGGCCTAGATGTACCGGGTTAAAGGTTCCGCCTAATACACCTACAGGGCCGGGTGCAGCCGAGGGCATCAAGAGCGGACCTGCCCCTCGCCAAATACCACATATTTCTGCGAGGTCAGGCCTTCTAATCCCACTGGGCCACGGGCGTGCAGCTTGTCAGTGGAAATACCAATTTCCGCACCGAGACCATACTCAAAGCCATCAGCAAAGCGCGTGGAGGCATTGATCATAACCGAGGCTGAGTCAACTTCCCGCAGGAAACGCATCGCCCGGCCATGATCTCGCGTGACAATGCTATCAGTATGCTGAGAGCCATAGCGATTGATATGGGCTATGGCCTCATCCAAACCGGCCACAACCTTTAGGGCTAATACAGGAGCCAAATACTCCTCGTACCAATCTTGCTCGCTGGCTGCGGCAATTTGCGGCACGATAGCCTGAGCCTGTTCGCAGCCTCGCAGCTCAACGCCGGCGGCGGCGTAGGCCTCAGCCAAACGCGGCAGCACTTCAGGAGCTTCGCTGAGCGCCACCAACAGCGTTTCCATGGTATTGCAGGTACCGTAGCGATGAGTCTTAGCATTCATGGCAATGGCACTGGCCATACCGAGGTCGGCACCCTCATCGATGTATACATGGCATACGCCATCGAGGTGCTTGATCACCGGCACGAGCGCCTCGCGACTAATACGCTCAATCAGGCTCTTACCACCACGGGGCACAATCACATCCACATAGTCTGGCATGGTAATCAGCTGCCCCACTGCCGCGCGATCGGCGGTTTCAATAACCTGCACCGCGGTTTCAGGCAAGCCAGCAGCGCGCAAGCCTTCAGCTAGGCAAGCAGCGATGGCACAGTTGGAAGCTAAGGCCTCAGAGCCGCCGCGCAGGATAGTCGCGTTACCGGATTTAAGGCACAAACTTGCGGCCTCGACTGTGACATTGGGACGGGATTCGTAAATGATGCCAACCACCCCCAGTGGCACACGCATTTTGCCCACCTGAATCCCACTGGGCATGGTGTTCATATTAGTGATGCTACCGACGGGATCCGGCAGTGCTGCCACTTGGCTGAGCCCCTCGAGCATGGTATCGATAGTGGCTGGGGTCAGCTCAAGACGATCGAGCAAGGGTGCATCTAAACCATTATCTCGACCGCGCTGTAAATCCCTGGCATTGGCCTCGGCAAGCGCCTCGCGGGCAGCATCTAAAGCATCCCGGGCGGCCAGCAAAGCCTTGTTGCGCTGCGCCGTTGAAGAAGCGGCTACCTGCGTTGCTGCCTGGCGCGCTGCGCGCCCGACAGTTTTCATGTACTGCTCTACATCCATTGCTATATATCTAAGTACCTAAAAGTGCGTGGCATTATACCTGATAGCGCAGCGACAGTCGCGAGACATAGATGTCAACGCTTTATGGCAAATAGCGCAAGAGCCTCAGCCTGCAGGCGGCGCCAAGTCACTGAGCAAGCGGCGAGTATAAGCGGCTGATTTTGCGCATCTCCAGCCCTGTAAACACTGGCTACACAAGCAAAAAAAACGCGGGCCGAAGCCCGCGTTTTGCTAACAACTAAAGTGCGCGAAATTACAGCGCGTCAGCATTCTCTGACAGGTAGGCAGCAACACCGTCTGGTGATGCGTTCATACCTTTATCGCCTTTGTTCCAGCCTGCAGGGCAAACTTCGCCGTGCTCTTCATGGAACTGCAGCGCCTCAACCAGACGAATCAGCTCGTCGATGTTACGGCCCAGCGGCAGGTCGTTAACCAGCTGCGAGCGGACTACACCTTCTTTGTCGATCAAGAAAGCGCCGCGGAAAGCTACACCGCCGTCGCTCTGCACATCGTAAGCTCGTGCGATGTCGTGACGTACGTCAGCTGCCATTACATAAGATACTTCACCAATACCGCCTTTGTTGATCGGCGTGTTGCGCCAGGCGTTGTGAGTGAACTGCGAGTCAATCGACACGGCAACGACTTCAACGCCCAACTCGCGGAATTTGTCCATGCGGTGCTCCAGAGCAATCAGCTCCGAAGGGCAGACAAAAGTAAAGTCCAGTGGGTAGAAAAAGATCAGGCCGTATTTACCAGCCATCTGCTCAGAACGCTTGTAAGAATCAACAATCTCACCATTGCCCATTACTGCAGCCACATCAAAATCTGGGGCCGGCTTTCCTACTAATACACCCATGTTTAATCTCCATTAAGTAGAGGGTAAAAAAACACCCGATCAACATCGGATAGACTAGATCAACATATTACACAGGCCGAGCGCTGGGGGCCATTTCAATTAGTGTTGCTGAGAGAAGTTTTTAAGCACAGTAATCAGCAAAGGCTCGAAGCGCGCCTGAAAATCACAGGCCTTATCATAGCGTAAATTGCCGCCAAACGCTATTGACAATGATTCTCATTCAGCTTAACTTGCCAGCTCTGAACAGCACAGAGGATGGCAGCGCACACTATGTACGTCTGTATTTGCAAGGGAATCACCGATACTCAGATCCGCGCTGCCGTGCAAGAGGGCGCCAGCAGCATTCGCGATATACGCAACAACCTAGGAGTTGCCAGCCAGTGCGGTAAATGCGGCATCATGGCGCGCGAGATTGTTCGCGAATCACTAAACAGTTTGACTAGTAATGAGCAAGAACTGTTTTACGCCATCAGCTAAGGACTCATAGCAAGCAGCCACAAGGCGTACCGCAACCCCACTCCTACCCCGCTTGTAGCTCATCAACAGAGCCAAATGCTGGTTTGACAGACAAGCCGGCATGGACGACTCTTTAAACACCTACACTGAGCAGAGAACTCCGCGATGAAAGGTGACGCAAAGGTTATAGAGCACTTGAACAAGGTGCTCGGCAACGAACTGGTGGCGATCAACCAGTATTTTCTGCATGCCCGCATGTACAAGGACTGGGGCCTCAAAGAGCTGGCCGACCACGAGTACCACGAGTCGATCGATGAAATGAAGCACGCCGACCAGCTGATCGAGCGCATTCTTTTTCTAGAGGGTCTACCCAACCTGCAAGATCTGGGTAAGCTGATGATCGGTGAAAACACCCAAGAAATGCTAGCCTGCGACCTTAAACTGGAGCAGCGAGCTCACCAGGACCTAAAAGAAGCCATTAGCTACTGTGAGTCAGTGAGCGACTTTGTATCGCGCGAATTGTTCGTAAGCATTATGGAGTCAGAGGAAGAACATATCGACTGGCTGGAAACTCAACTCAGCCTGATCGATAAGCTTGGGCTGCCAAACTACCTGCAAAGCGCCATGCAGAGCATCAAAGCTGAATAGTAAAGCTCTGCTGCCCGCACAACTCTATCGATGGGCGGGCGGCAGCGAAGCGGCGACTTTAGGCCTGCTGTTTAGCAGCAGAAGCAGCTGCAGCTTCTTTAATTAAGGTTTGCAGCTCACCACTTTCAGACATCTCCATCACTATGTCACAGCCGCCAATCAACTCACCTTCAACCCACAACTGAGGGAAGGTAGGCCAGTTAGCATACTTTGGCAGGTTAGCGCGCACATCGGGGTTGCTCAGTACGTCGACATAGGCAAAACGCTCACCACAGGCCATCACTGCCTGGACAGTCTGAGCAGAAAACCCACACTGCGGCTGGTTTGGAGAGCCTTTCATGTACAGCAAAATGCTGTTGTTCTCGATCTGTTCTTTAATCGTGTCAATAATATCCATAGAGGTCACTTATCCTATCGGGGCGGGCCCGCTATTAAGGGTGATGAAAACGGTTTAACGGCGCGCAGTTTACCTTAATTTGATCTGCATTTCCGAGCGGAGTTCCACCAAGAGCAGCTACAGACAGTGCTTGACGATTGCCTGAAAGCCGCTTTGTGGCTATAGTAAATCCCCTTCCAGGCAGCCCTGCGCTGCCTTTTTTCGTTCAAAGAGGAACCGAAAGTGGCCCTGCCCGAAAACTCGCCCAACGCCAAAGCGGCTTCTGCCGTCATGCCAACTTACGCTCGACTGCCAGTCACCTTCAGCCACGGGGAAGGCGTCTATCTCTTTGACAGCCAAGGTCGGCGCTATCTCGACGGCATTTCAGGCATTGGCGTTAACGGCTTAGGGCACGCCCACCCAGCAATCACTGCCGCCATTAACGAGCAAGCTGGTCGCTTGATTCATACTTCCAACTTGTACCAGATCGCCGAGCAAGAGCAACTGGCCTCCGCGCTCTGTGAAGTTGCGGGCATGGAAACCTGCTTCTTTGGCAACTCTGGCGCCGAGGCCAATGAGGCAGCCCTAAAACTAGCTCGCCTCTATGGCCACCAGCGCGGCATCAGCAAGCCCGCTATCGTAGTGATGGAGCGCTCATTCCACGGGCGTACTCTGGCGACACTGAGCGCCACTGGCAACCGTAAAATTCAAGCCGGCTTTGACCCCTTAGTTAGCGGTTTTGTACGCGCCCCGCTCAACGACCTCACGGCGATTGAGCAAATTGCTAACAACAATCCCAGCGTAGTGGCGGTGCTGGTGGAGCCAATTCAAGGCGAGGGCGGCGTGCGCATCGCCGACACGGCCTATTTACAGGCTCTCAGTGAGCTGTGCCAGCAGCGCCAATGGCTCCTCATGCTCGATGAAGTGCAGACAGGTAATGGCCGCACCGGCAGCTACTTTGCCTACCAGCAATTGGGCTTTATGCCCGATGTCGTTACCACGGCCAAGGGACTAGGAAATGGGCTGCCCATCGCTGCCTGCCTAGCACGCGGCGCGGCTGCCAAGGTCTTCTCGACGGGCCACCACGGCTCAACCTATGGCGGCAACCCACTGGCCTGCCGCGTAGGCTCTGCTGTACTTGAGACGATCATTAAAGACGAGCTCTGTGCGCAGGCCATCAGCCGCGGTGAGCAGTTGCGCGAGACCCTGGCCAAGGAGCTAGCCGGTGATAAGCGAGTGGTCGATATTCGTGGTCGAGGTTTAATGATCGGAATTGAGCTGAGCAGCGATTGTAGTGCACTGGTTGCACGCGCATTAGATCAAGGGCTATTAATCAACGTTACTGCGGCAAATACTATTCGCCTGTTGCCACCGCTAATTATTAGCGAAGCACAGACGGACGAACTCGCTAAGGCAGTCGTTAAACTGATCCAGTCCCTGGACTGAAGCAGCGCCTGCACCGACGAACAGAACGCTTAGAGACCATAACCATGGGCCAAACACGTCACTTTCTCACCCTGCAAGACCTCAGTCCGGCAGAGTTACAATCCGTCTTGGCTCGCGCCACAGAGATGAAGCGCGAGCGCCAAGAAGGCCTTGACCAGCGTCAGTTCCCAGGCGCTGTGCTAGCTATGATCTTTGCCAAGTCCTCCACCCGCACTCGCGTGTCCTTCGAAGCAGGTATAGCGCAACTTGGTGGCCACGCCATGTTTCTATCACCGCAAGACACCCAATTGGGCCGTGGCGAGCCGATTGAGGACAGCGCCCGCGTCATTTCCTCTATGGTCGACATCGTCATGATTCGCACTTTTGGTCACGACATCGTGGAGCGCTTTGCCAGCCACTCCACAGTACCGGTGATCAATGCCTTGACTGATGACTTCCACCCCTGCCAATTGCTGGCGGACATGCAGACTTGGCAAGAGCACCGCGGCAGCATTGCCGGCAAAACCGTGTGCTGGGTTGGCGATGGCAATAATATGTGTCAGTCCTATATTAACGCCGCCGCTCAGTTCGACTTCCAGCTGCGCATTGCCTGCCCCCCTGGCTTTGAGCCGGCCAGCCATCTACTGAGCGCAAATAGCGAGCGGGTGACGGTCATACACGATCCCCGCGAAGCCGCCAGTGGCGCGGACTTGCTGGTCACTGACGTCTGGGCATCCATGGGTCAAGAAGACGAGCAAAGGGAGCGCGCTCGGCAATTTACCGGCTATCAAATCAACCGCGAGTTGATGCAGCTAGCCGCCCCCGACGCCCTCTATATGCACTGCCTCCCAGCCCACCGCGGAGAGGAAATCAGCGCCGAACTTATGGACGCAGCAGATACGGTTATATGGGAAGAAGCAGAAAACCGCCTTCACGCCCAAAAAGCCCTGATGGAGTTTTTGCTTAAAGCCAATCGCTAAAGCCATAAAATGCACAGCAAATAAGCAGGCTGTTGCACAAAATCTTTTTTAACAGCAAATAAATATATGCCCAAGCAGCCCGCTTTTTTGCGGGCTCAATTCTGCCACATCAAGTATGTCGCGGCTTACAAGGTTAGCGCCTGCCGACCGAGCTATTCTCCACAACTTATCCACAGCATAAACCCAGCCTCATGCCCTTGCTTTGCGCTCTCGGACGCTTTATCTTGTATCCAAATTGGCCAAGCACCCCAATATATGGGATAAACGCTACTACAGCTGTCAATCGACCTGAGCGTAAAGTCAAGCCAAAAAGGATAATTTAAGCGCGTCTAAGTAAGAGATAAAGCAGCGGCTCAGCCGGGGCAAAACAGCATAAATGACCCGCGGCACTACCCCGCCACTATCACCACCGACGAGCTAAAGCAGTAACAGCAAACACCTAATTCGCCACAGCCTGTGAAGGCTCGGCATCAAGAGCAAAGGGCGTACAGACGCCCCATAAAAGTGTACTAGCTGGGAGATACCAAGCCCGGCACCACCGACATCGGAGTAATCATGCATACAGAAACCAAACAGTCAGGTAGCCAGAGCGAAGCGCCGCTTAGCTCAGCACAAGCCAGTGGCGTCAGCGCCAATATTGCCGCCACCGCTCCGGGACAGCTGCGCGTCATCAAACGCAACGGCACCGTGGTGCCCTTTGAAGCCAGCAAGATCACCGTCGCCATCACCAAGGCCTTCCTCGCTGTTGAAGGCGGCAATGCAGCAGCTTCTAGCCGCATCCACGAAACCGTGGCTAAACTGACCGAACAGGTCAGCTCGACCTTTAAGCGCCGCATGCCCTCCGGTGGCACCATTCACATCGAAGACATTCAGGACCAGGTAGAGCTGTCACTGATGCGCTCTGGCGAGCACAAAATCGCCCGCGATTATGTGATCTACCGCGAAGAGCAAGCGCGCAAACGTGCCGACAAGCAGGCGCTATCACCCGCTACGGCGCAAGCTGCCGAAGCCATCACCGTAGTACAGCCCGATGGCAGCCGCGCAGCGCTAGACATTGAGCGACTTCACACCATCGTCTCGGAAGCCTGCTCCGACCTCGACGACGTCAGCGAAACGCTGATCCTCGACGAAGCACTGCGCAACCTCTACGACGGCGTAACTCTGGCGGAGCTCTCGACCTCACTGGTAATCACCGCTCGCACCCTGATCGAAAAAGAGCCCAACTACAGCTACGTCGCAGCCCGTCTACTCTGTGACAACCTGCGTGCTGAAGCACTGGGCTTTTTAAAGGTGGCCGACAAGCCCACCCAAGCGGACATGCACCATCTCTACGCCCAAGCCTTACCTGCTTACATCGCTCGCGGTGTCGAACTGGAACTGCTCTCCCCTGAGCTGCAAAGCTTCGATCTAGCACGACTAGGTGAAGCTCTGTTACCCGAACGCGACCTGCAGTTCACCTACCTCGGCCTGCAAACGCTCTACGACCGCTACTTCATTCACAGCAATGAAGTTCGCATTGAGCTGCCGCAAATCTTCTTTATGCGTGTCGCCATGGGCCTAGCAATCGAAGAAGACGACAAAAACGCCCGCGCAATCGAGTTCTACCAACTGCTGTCGTCCTTTGATTACATGAGCTCCACCCCGACTCTGTTCAACGCCGGTACCCTGCGACCACAGCTGTCATCTTGCTACCTGACTACGGTTCCCGACGACTTGCACGGCATTTACGGCGCTATTCAGGACAACGCCATGCTGAGCAAATTTGCCGGCGGCCTGGGTAACGACTGGACGCCAGTACGCGCCCTCGGTGCCTACATTAAAGGTACTAACGGCAAATCACAGGGTGTCGTGCCCTTCCTTAAGGTGGTCAACGACACCGCTGTAGCGGTCAACCAAGGTGGCAAACGCAAAGGAGCGGTCTGCGCCTACCTCGAAACGTGGCACCTCGATATCGAAGAGTTTGTCGAGCTGCGCAAAAACACTGGTGACGACCGCCGCCGTACCCACGACATGAACACCGCCAACTGGATTCCCGATCTATTTATGAAGCGGGTATTTGACGATGGCGAGTGGACCCTGTTTTCACCTCACGATGTGCCCGATCTGCACGATCTCTACGGCAAAGCCTTTGAAGAGCGCTACACCTATTACGAAGAGCAGGCTCGCGCCGGCAAAATAAAGCTGCACAAGACCATGCGCGCCCAAAACCTGTGGCGCAAAATGCTCGGCATGCTGTTCGAAACTGGCCATCCCTGGATGACCTTTAAAGACCCCTGCAACCTGCGCTCACCACAGCAGCACGTCGGCGTGGTGCACTCTTCAAACCTGTGCACAGAGATCACGCTGAACACCAGCCAAGATGAAATCGCGGTGTGTAACTTGGGCTCGATCAACCTGCCCCAGCACATCGATGAAAACGGTCTGAACCTGGACAAGCTGCAGCAAACCGTGAGCACCGCAGTACGCATGTTGGACAACGTGATCGACATCAACTACTACTCCGTTGAGACCGCGCAAAACTCCAACTTCAAGCATCGCCCAGTGGGGCTCGGTCTGATGGGCTTCCAAGACGCCCTGTATAAGCAGCACATCGCTTATGGTTCAGAGGAAGCCGTGAACTTTGCCGACCGCTCGATGGAAGCCATCAGCTACTACGCTATCGACGCCTCCAGCCAGCTGGCCGCAGAGCGTGGTGCCTACTCCAGCTATGAAGGTTCGCTGTGGAGCCAAGGTATCTTCCCAATCGACTCGCTGGACCTACTAGAGCAAGAGCGCGGCGCCGACTACATTAAGGTGGACAAGAGCCAGACCCTAGACTGGCCAGCGCTGCGTGAACTGGTGAAAGCTCGCGGTATGCGCAACTCCAATGTGATGGCGATTGCACCGACAGCAACCATCGCCAATATCACTGGTGTGTCACAGTCGATTGAGCCGACTTACCAAAACCTGTATGTGAAATCGAATCTGTCTGGCGAATTCACCGTGGTCAACCCCTACCTAGTGAAAGACCTTAAGGCCCGCGGCTTGTGGGATGGGGTCATGGTCAACGACCTCAAATACTACGATGGTAGCGTGCAGCAAATTGACCGTGTGCCGGAAGACTTGAAAGCCATTTACTCAACCGCTTTCGAAGTCGAGCCGCGCTGGTTGGTCGATGCCGCCAGCCGCCGTCAGAAGTGGATAGATCAGGCTCAGTCGCTGAACCTGTACATCAACAACGCCAGCGGCAAGAAGCTCGATATCACTTACCGCATGGCCTGGTACAGCGGCCTGAAAACGACTTACTACCTGCGCTCACTAGCAGCAACAGGTACCGAGAAGTCCACTATTAGCACCGGCAACCTGAACGCTGTGTCATCCGGCGAACAGATGGGCGGCCCTGCTCCGGTACCCGATGCCTGCTCACTGGACGACCCAGACTGCGAGGCCTGCCAATAGGCGGGCCCGTGCTGGGCAAGACAGCAGCGCAAGCAGCTATACACGAACACACAACAGCCGTAGAGGACTATACGATATGTTGAATTGGGATGATTACCACGAAGAAGAGAGCAGCACTGCTAAGCCAGCCAAAGCGGCTGCAGCTGCTCAAGCGCCAGTTGCCGAAGCACAGCCAGCAGCGGCACCAGCAGCAGCGGCCAGCCCCGCTGCGCCGGCGAGCACAGCAGCCACCACGGATGTGCCAAAAGATGCCGCCAGTAATATCGCTGCCGCTGCCCGTGCCGTAGAGAACATCGATGTTGCACCAGGCCTAGAAGAGTTAGAGATGGGCGCCGCCCGTGTATCGGTCGACGAAAAAGCGATGATCAACTGCCGCGCCGACCTCAACCAACTGGTACCTTTTAAGTACGACTGGGCTTGGCAAAAGTATCTCGATGGTTGCGCCAACCACTGGATGCCGCAAGAAATCAACATGACAGCCGACGTCGCCACTTGGAAAAGCGCCGATGGCTTGACCGAAGATGAGCGCCGTATCGTCAAACGCAGCCTGGGTTACTTCTCCACTGCCGACTCACTGGTTGCAAACAACTTGGTGCTGGGTATCTATCGCCTAATCACCAACCCTGAGTGCCGCCAGTACTTACTGCGCCAGGCCTTTGAAGAGGCCATTCACACCCACGCCTATCAGTACTGCATCGAGTCACTGGGCATGGATGAGGGCGAAGTATTCAACATGTATCGCGAGATCCCCTCAGTTGCTAAAAAGGCCACTTGGAGCTTGGAGCAAACGCACAACCTGTCGGATCCCAACTTCAAAACCGGTACTGTAGAGAACGATCAGACACTGCTGCGCAATTTAATTGGCTTCTACGCCGTCACCGAAGGCATCTTCTTCTACTGTGGCTTCACCCAGATTTTGTCCATGGGTCGCCGCAATAAAATGACTGGCGTGGCAGAACAGTTCCAGTACATTCTGCGCGATGAATCCATGCACTTGAACTTCGGCATCGACGTGATCAACCAGATCAAGCTGGAAAACCCACACCTGTGGACCGAAGAGTTCCAGAAGGAAGTCATCCAGATGATTCTTGAGGGCACCCAGCTGGAAATCGAATACGCCAGAGACAGCATGCCCCGAGGTGTACTGGGTATGAACGCCGCGATGATGGAAGAGTACTTGCAGTTTATCGCCAACCGTCGCCTGTCACAGCTCGGCCTACCTGAGCAATTCCCGGGAGCGGCCAACCCCTTCCCCTGGATGAGTGAAATCATGGACCTGCGCAAAGAGAAAAACTTCTTTGAAACCCGTGTGATTGAATATCAGACCGGCGGCGCGCTGAGCTGGGATTAAATCAGAGTGCCCGGTTGCTCTGCAGCCGGGCATCTCCGCTCTAAAACCTCTTTAAACAACGACGGGAAACCCGCTATGGATGACCACGATGAAAGGTCCGAGGATACCGAAACCATACTGATGGCGCTGGATCAGATCAGTCAAACCATCGAAGTGATGACTAGCGTGGTAGGCAAACTGCGCACCTTTGTCGAGCAAGAAGTTGCTAGCAATGGTCAGCAGCACGATTTACAAGAGGACCTGCGTCCTGACCGTGTGCTGCACTAGTACAAGGCTAACTCAGACTCACCTTAGCGCAGTTTAATATTCCTATATGAGTGCCGCAGCCAAACGGCACTCGCTCTTAGCTCTCCTCCCACTCACCCTCTATACTCCCCCTATAATTTTATTTAGAGCAGGCTAGACATGAGCACAATCTCTCTGGCGAGGATTCACGCGCCCAATGATATTCGACTCGACCGTGTTGAGATGCCCAAACCCGGGCCAAATGACCTCCTTGTTAAGGTGCAAGTCTGCGGTATTTGCGGCTCTGACCTGAGCTATTTGAAGCTCGGCGGTATCCCAGGGGCCACTAGCCCAATGCCCATCGGGCACGAATTTTCTGGCGAAATTGCTGCAGCAGGGAGTCATGTCTCAGGCTTTAGCATCGGCGATCGCGTGGCAATTAATCCAGAGGGAGCCAACAATGCCATTGGTGGTGGCAGCAAGCACGGCGCGTTTTCACCCTATGTGCTCATTGAAAATGTAAGCAGCGACCCGGGCTTAGTGATCAAGCTCCCCGACACACTCGACTTCAAACTAGCGGCCCTTATCGAGCCCCTCGCGGTTGGCTTAAATGGCATCGATCGCTCGGCGCTACAAGCTGGCGAAAAAGTCGTGGTGTTTGGCGCCGGCCCGGTCGGCCTAGGGTGCGCACTACTGGCAAAACACTTTCAGGCCGCCGATGTGGTGGTTGTCGATTTGTCAGAAAAACGTCTAGCCGTTGCCAAAGAGCTAGGCTTGAAGCCTTTTCTGGCTAGCTCAGGCAGCATCAGTGACTTTCTCAAAGAACAGCACGGCAGTCGTAGCTTAGATCCCCGCTTGGGTGAACAGCCGGCAACGGATATTTATATTGAAGCGACTGGGGTAGGCGATGTCTTCCAAACTATCCTCAATACCGCCAGAAAGAATGCCCGCATCGTGGTGATCGGCGTACACTTTGCACCGGTGCAGCTCGATATGCTGAACTTCCTGATGCGGCAGCTAACGATCAGCTCCTCAATGGCTTACAGTAACGACACTTTTGCCCGGGTCTGCGCGCTGCTCGAGTCGGGAGCGATTGACCCAAAACCGCTTATCACTCACCAGTTTGCACTCTCTGAGTTTGACGCGGCCTTTGCCCAAGCCAGCAAACAAAATGAGGCGATCAAGGTTCTGGTTGACTGCCAGCAATAACTAGCTGCCCCTTTAAATAACCCCAAAGTCCTGGGCTATACGCGCCGCAGGGATCATTAGGCTGCGAATAATAAACTCCTGTTTACCCGGGTTTGCCACCGGCTGGGCCGACACAAGGGGAAAGGGAAGTTGATCAAGGCGATCAGCAGCCAGCGCTTGGGCCAGAGCCATGCCCATCATCGGCGCCATGACATTGCCCCAGGCATTAAAGTGCATCAGCCCGTAAACACCCTCGGCATGTTGATACATGCCGGGGAACTCTTGGTCGCGCATTGCCACGCGACCGGTCCAATAGGACTCGAGCTTTATCGGGAAATCTTGCGCTTCTGGCCAGGTCCGCTGAATCCATTTCAAATGATGTTCAAAGTGCCACTGCGCATCCGCCGGTCGGCGGCGACTGGGCATTGATGCCGTCACTATTCGTTTATGCGCGTCGACGACTAAGGGGTTGAGATCTATCGGCACCTGGGCCAAGGTGGCGCGGCTCGGCATAATAATATCGTAGAGCTCATCCGGTAATGGCTCTGTGCACAGCGCGTAAGCCGTCATCGGATAACAGCTTTGTTTAAATGCGGGGACGATATCTGTGGCGTAAGCATTGGTGCAGAAAATGACCTTATCGCAGCGCACTGTAGCGCCCTGTTCGACTTGAACTTTCCAGCCAGAACCTTCAGGCGACAGCTTTTTGGCGGCGCTATCACCAAAGATGCGCGCTCCTAGACCCTGCGCTGCAGCGGCCATACCCGAACTTAAAAGATAGGGGTTAACGCGCCCACCAGACTCATATAACACGCCGTAGGGGTAATAATCTGAGCCCGTCATATCGCGCATCTGCGCGGCGTCGAGGTGTTTGATGCTTTGACCTAAGCGCTCTGCAGGCCGGGCCGCTGAGCGGGCAAACTTGTCAAAGGCTTTCTGGGAGCTCATCGCGTTGAGATAGCCACTTTGGGTCGCATCACAGTCGATGTTGTATTTAGCAGCAATATCGAAGGGAATCGTGTGGTGCTCTTGAAACAGCTTAAAAAATGCTTCGCCTTTATCAGGAAACTGCTCGAACAGCTTGACATCTCTCAGCAGCGGAAGCACATGCCCAGCATTCCTGCCAGATGCCCCCCAACCGGGCTGTCGCGCTTCAACAACGACTGTATCCACCCCTAGCTCAGCTAGGTGGAGCGCCAAGGAGCAGCCGGCTAAACCAGCCCCGACAATCAGCACATCACAGCTCAGATCCTCGCTCAAGCTAGGGTAATCGGGGCCCTCACCTAAGGTTTTAGTCCAGCCACTACTGGCAAGCGGCACCGTGCCGCTGTCGTATGCCTGATGACTAGCGTCACTGAACTCCGCCTTGCTGGCGCCGACTTTAGCAGAAGCAGAGCTATCTCCCTCCGCACAGGCTGTCAAACTGCCCGCTACCAACAGTGCACTGCCTTGTTTAAGTACATCCCGCCTACTTATCTTGCCCATTGTTGAGCCTGCCTCTGTACTAGTCATTTTAGTCAGATCATTTGTCGTTCAGGCGGTAAACTAGCAAGGCGTTGCCCGCCTTCATAATCGAGCTGGCGCCAGAAGTAATATACAGCGCGTCTTGGCCGACCACGACCGGGTAGCCACTGACCTGCCCACCGCGAGCTACTCCGTTAACCGCCGGGTGCTCTAGCGCAGTGTCAATCTCGCGCAATAAGCGGCCATCACTGCTGGCATAAACCCGCACATAACCATCCCAAAAACTGGCAAAGACCATGTCGGAAACCACTGTCACTGCCGCGACTTGGCCGGCAATGCAGTAGTCACTGCCCCAGTTACAAGCCGGCTCAGGTGCTGCCGTGCGCCAGACAATCTCGCCCGTAGCGGGCTGCAGTGCGACTAGGGTGCCGGTAAACTTCCCCTCAGGTGAGTCGATATCCGATATGGGCACATAAATTTTGTCAGCGTCCGCTGCGAGGCTGTACATCACACCACCCAAATCGCCCCCTTCCGACACTTTTGTTGACCACAGCAATCGCCCACCCTGATCTGGGTCTAGGGCGTGCACATAACCGGATTTTTGCCCCACTACCACGAGGTCTTTATCCTCAGATAAGGCATACAACATGGCCGAAGTGCCACTAGAGAAAAAGTTTCTACAGTCGGTTTCGCGGCTAGCACACAGCGCCTCGCGCTCTTTCATAGCTGGCATTAAGGAGCGCTGCCAAGCCCGCTCACCGCTTTTAAGATCGTAGGCAATCACTGAATAGGGGCCACTGGCACCAGTAAAGCCATATTCTTCTGCTGTACTGGCATACACCAAACCGCGCTTAGTATCGATGTTCAGCGGGGTATAGGTCGATCCGCCTGCCGGGCCCTGTTTAAATTGCCCAGCGCCATATTCTGGCCCTAGATCACTTTGTTTGTCCTTATCTTGTAGCGCTGGCAGCGCGGCTAAAGGTGCCTGAATATGATCCTGCTTCCACAGTAAGCGCCCGGACTCTAGAGCCACAGCGGCAACGCCGCCTCTAGCACTACAACAAAAGTAATCCTGGTCGTGAGTCAGCGGATCTTCCATCGATGAAATAGCGACATAAACCACGCCATCGTACACTGTCGGCGCAGCAGTGATGCGCACCAAGAGATGATCCGCAACCTGCGTTTTCCACAGCTCTTTTCCGCTACTGGCATCCAGTGCATACACGCTGCCGCTATCGTCACCAAAGACAGCGACGCTCGCTGGAAGTCCCCCTGCCTGATACTCAGCATTTGGCATAGTGGCAACAGTCACTGAGCGCACAATTCGAGACTGTGTTGGATAAGCCCAGTTCACACAGCCATGCTCTGCATTGAGTGCAAGCACATAGCCTGTGCCCGCCAAGAACAGCGCATCACCGCCAACAGTCACTGGGCCGGCGGCTCCGCCCGGATAAGCGTAAGCCCAACTCAAGTGCAGACGATCTAAAGATTCAGCATTTAAACTGCGGTGTTGGCGATAGCGGAGGCCGCGAAAATCACCGTGGGTGTTCGACCAGTCGCCCTCAGCAAGCTGCACAGCACTGCTCTGCTTGGCACAGAGCTGAGTATTGGGGTCAGGAATTGGCGAGGGCTCTCTACCGGTCAGCAGTTTAACCAAGGAAATGATTTGTTCCTCCGATAACCCTTCAGCCATTGGTGACATGCTGCCACTCACTAGCGCTGCATAAGCATTTTCAGGGGGCTGATAACGCAGGGATGCCCGGGGAGGTATACGGCCATTGGCATTATCATGACATTGCGCACAGCGACTTTTATATAAACTAGCTGCTGGAGAATCCGCGTTTAGCACATCGCTATTGATGTTGCCCATGCCATCCATCAGGGGCGCTTCCTGTGCGCTAGCCCCGATAGCAAAGCACGCTAGAAGCAGCACTAAAACTAACAGCGGCAGGCCAGTATTGGATTGAAAACGATCATTATTAAATTTATTCATTACTCACATCCTGACAAAAACACCCTTCAAAGCCAGTCACTGTCAGCTCAAGAGTTTCAAGGCTTTAGACTTATCAGCGCAAGTTATACAAGACGACTGTCTTGCTGTAAAGCATAATGACCTGCTCGGACCAACACAGCAACATCGCTCGACCCAAGCTAAACAGAGCAGCCATGCCATCAGGCCACCATTGCTCGAGGCAAAGACTAAGGCGGTTTTATTTAAGCCTTAGGAAGCGCCGCGCTTTCGCCCCTATAATGGCGCGTGACACAGCTGAGCAATGTCAGACCATGCCAGGCAGATAACGGATTCAATATGCAAAAAAGCAGTTTCCCCAAAGTAAGCGAGTCAACCCAACAAAGACGGGAATATATTATTCAAGCAGCCACTCGTGTCATTGCGGAGCAGGGCTTAGCCGCCCTCTCAGTCCGCTCAGTAGCCACTGAAGCCGGCTGCTCTCGCGGGCTGGTGGAACACTATTTTCGTAATAAAACCACATTGCTAGTCGCATCTAACGACTGGGCCAATAGAGTTTATTTAGAGCGAGTCCAAGCAGCGGTAGGATCCCTGACAGGACTGACTGCACTAGAGATTAGACTGCGAAATCTGCTGCCCTATAACAGCACTATCCACGATGAATGGAAGGTCAGGGTGGCGTTCTGGCACCAAGGCATCACCCTCCCCCTAGTTGAGCAAAGTAACAACCAGTCTTTCTATGCGGTCTACTCTGCGCTCCTAGCGGACCTTCAGCAGGCCCATGAAGCCGGTGAGATCTGTGCCAAAATACCCGTAATTGAAACCTCAGAGCTGTTACTGATGACCGTTATTGGGCTTTGTACTAGCTGTATGAATGACGCTGAACTTCGTCAAAAAGCCCCCATGGATCGCCGCATCGCCATGATAATGGGCTTCTTAAAAACAGGGGATGTGTCCTCGCTAAAAGTAGGCGACCCTAAAATAGACTACTAAGCCATAAGGGCGATTGCGAGCCATGTCATCGCGTGCCAGCTCAAGCTTTAGTAGTTTCTATTATTCAATTATGTCAGCAATTCTCGTATGATCTATGCAACAACAACTACCGCCCTTATTAGGAGCACTACTATGTACACAGCGCGCGCTATCATGTTGTTCAAAGCACTCATATTGATTTGTGCCACGACCTTCAGTACAGCCCAAGCAGCGGTCATCTCCACCTCGGAGTATATCGTCAACGAAACGCAAAGCAGCCACTTAAGCAATGTTGAGCGCCTCTTGGCACGAGATGACGTTCAACAACAGCTAGTAGCCATGGGCGTGTCCCCCGAAGAAGCCTTAGCACGAGTCGCTGCACTTAGCCCTTCTGAGCTGCAGCTACTGAGTCAGCGTGCGCAAGAAATGCCTGCCGGTAGTGGCGTACTGGGACTGATCGGTGCGGTATTTGTGGTACTGCTAGTTTTAGAGCTGGTCGGCGTTACCAACGTATTTAACTCTATCTGAAGCCAAGAGAGCTGGTCTCAAGGGTGCATCGTTGGCTGCATCGCCTTAGCTTAGTTCTCTGCTGTACTGCGCTGGTCGCTTGCGCTCCTTGGCTAGCGCCAGCCTCACCTTCACAGCCCCGCAGTATTGAACTGAGCGAGGTACCTTTCTTTCCTCAAGCCAAGTACCAGTGTGGTCCTGCTGCACTGGCTACCGTGCTTAACTTCAGCGGCCTAGATGTCGACAGTGAGACCCTAGAATCTGCGGTCTATCTGCCAAAACGCGAGGGCAGCTTACAAGCCGAACTGCTCGCCGCCAGTCGCCGCCATGAACGCATCCCCTATCGAATTCCAGGAACACTAGACGCCCTACAGCAAGAACTGCTGGCAGGTAATCCAGTACTGATAATGCAAAACCTCGGTATCGATGTGCTGCCACGCTGGCATTACGCCGTTGTTGTCGGTTATCAGGCCGAGCACAATTCTTGGGTGTTACGCTCCGGGACCAAGCAGCGCAGTATCGAATCCGCAGCCAGCTTCTGGCGCCGCTGGAGCAAGGCAGGGAACTGGGCTCTGGTCACCAAGCCAGCTGGCGAGCTAGCGGCTACGGTAGAACCCAGAGCTGCACTGCAGGCACTGGCAGATGTCGAGTCTATGCTCTCAGCACAGCAAGCCCAGCGAGCTTGGGAAGCCGCTCTGTTACGCTGGCCAGAGGAAGCTGATCTGCAGTTTGCTACGGCCAATGCGCGGCGTCGAAGGGGCTTAATTGCTGATGCTGCAGCTCTCTACCGCCAGCTCATCAAGCAGCAACCCGATCATTTAGCTGCGCACAACAACTACGCCGACCTCTTACTCGAAGCCGGCTGCCCTTACCAAGCAGAGCTGACGCTAAACGCCGCACTTGAATACGAAAACAGCACAGCGCTCATGAGCGCCACACTGCATAAGACCGCCGAAGAAGTCCAAGCTGCCCTACAGCAGAAGCCAGCAGAGACCGACTGCCCAATCAATTAATACAAAGTAGCTAGAGGCTGCCCCTTAACGAGCGCCAAGGGGCAGTCAAATTGACTTAATCCAACAAAAATCCGCGGCTAGTTATCAGAGGGAAGTCTACATAGGTCCGAATGCCCGGCTCAGCTTTTAGTAGATGTGGAATAGCGTTGATCGCAGGCATCGCAGTGGTAATTAAATTCATCTCCATCAATTCCACTGGCGTGCTGCCTTTGAAGTCGCTGGGCGGGCTGTGTTTTAAGGTAAATGAAATGTTTGGATTGCCAACCACCTCAACCACGTAGCCACCGGAGAGTTCAATTTCGGGCGTGACACTTGGCCCCATCTTCCAGCCTTGGTTCAACTCCACCACCGACCTACCGCCGATAATGCCCCGCCAATGGCCGATTAAACCAGCAACACAACCCGCGTCTATTTTCATAAAGCCTAGATCTAAGGGCTGCTCTGTCACCGAAAAATCGGCATCGAAGCGCACTGTGTCAAACTCCAGGCCTAGGGCTTGGCCGGCCAAGTAAATCCCATCCGAGAAAACACGCATCCCAGACTCAGCGAGACTTTTAAGATTTGGCGTATCGAGTGGTAATCCAAAGCCACAACTTCGCCAGGTCTCAGCAGAGGCATAGCCGGAGCAATCTACTGATTCAGTAAAACGTATCACCTCGATATCTCGGCTCAAACCCGCAGCAACTAGACTGATATAGCTTGAAAAGCCCGGGTGAATCCCGCTGCCAAATATCGCTGCACGCCCCGCTTGTGCTGCAGCTTCAATACGATCTCTACTCTCTGTTCCCAAATTATGGCCAGTGACAAAGGAGGATGTCGTCACAATGGAAATACCGGCCTCAAGAATCATACAAAAGTCATCGACGTTAGCCCAGAGTGCGTTGTAGCTCACCACATCTGGCTTTAAATCGAGAATCTTTTGTGAGTCATTGGTGCTGGTTACACCGGTATCAGGCCAGCCTATTAAGCTCCCCACGTCGACGCCCACTTTCGCATCATCATAGACTCGGCAGCCCACAAGCTCTAAGTGCTTGCTAGTCAAAATAGCTTTCAAAGCGGACTGACCAACACCGCCGGTACCCCACTGCGCAACCCTAATAACCCTTTCCATCGAAATACCCTTAAAAGACTGGCTGTTGATAAATGATATTGTGTTACAGCAATGTAGAAATGTAACATTCAAAAGATAGCACAGCCCCTCAGACAAAACGATAGTGAGAGCGAACAGCTAACAATCACAGAGTCTGTTTAGCTATTGAGGCTCTACTAGAGCAAGTGAAGCCAAGTACTCGATATAAAGCTGCCAGCTCAATAGCTCAGTTCTTTTATTCAACAACTATACAAACGCGCAGCCTTGGGGCAGGATATTGTGTCGCCATTGCTGAACGAGCGGCCATGGCAAAACCGAAGCGCCTTTAAAAGTAATAAGAAAAACTAGGAATCAAGTCATGTGTAGCTGCCAGCTTGTCTCCGCATGTCGTCAGGCTTGCCCGGGCGAATACGCTTTGTTCAGCAAGGCCTAGCAGCGAATTAGCATGGATTGCGATTTTTATCAGTAATTTGCCCAGTCTTTTATCCCGAAAGCTCCACGGAGTAGTCAAATAGCTCATGCCAAACAATAGCAATAACTACGATTACATTATTGTCGGCGCAGGTTCCGCCGGCTGCGCTCTAGCCAACCGCCTAACACGCGAAGCCAGTCGTAAGGTACTGCTGCTTGAGGCTGGTGGGGAAGACCGCAACCCCATGATCCATATCCCTTTGGGCTTTGCCTTTTTAATGAACCACAAGACGCTGAACTGGTGCTACCAGACCGAGCCCGAAGCTCAGCTGGCTAATCGACGGATCAAATGGCCCCGCGGCAAAGTGCTGGGTGGCACCAGCGCGATCAACGGTATGGTCTATATCCGCGGCCAGGCCGAAGATTACGACCACTGGGCTGAGCTAGGCTGCCATGGCTGGGATTACGATAGCGTGCTGCCCTATTTCAAGCGCTCTGAGCACAAGGCCGAAGGCGCCAACGACTATCATGGCTACGGAGGCCCCTTGTGGGTTGAAGAGTGCCAACCCAAGGAGCGCCTTGCCCTGGCCGACCGCTTTATCCAGGCGGCGATGGAAACTGGCTTGCCCTTCAACCCTGACTTTAACGGTGCACAACAAGAAGGCGCCGGCTACTACCAAAAAAACATCCGCCGCGGACGGCGCCAAAGCAGTTATCGCAGCTACCTCAAAGCCTACCGCAAGCGCCCTAACCTCAGCGTATTAACCGGAGCCATGGTCAGTAAAGTACTGATTGAAGATGGCCGAGCCATAGGGGTGGAGTACCGCAGCTCGAAACAACAAGGCACTGCCCCCAGCCGCGTTTACGCTAAGGGCGAGGTCATTCTCTGCGGCGGCGTAATCAACTCTGCACAATTATTAGAGCTGTCTGGGATTGGCAACGCTGAGCAGCTATCGGCCCTGAATATCAAAGTCGAAAAAGACCTACCCGCTGTAGGTGAGAACCTGCAGGATCACCTAACCATCAATGTCATCCAGGGTTTGCATGGCATCCCGACCTTTTATGAACAGAGCCGACCGCTGGCACTGCTGGCTAACATCGCCCGTTACAGCGCATTTGGCACTGGTTTACTAGCCCACCCTGCAGCCCAAGCTGGCGTATTTTTTCGCAGCAGCGACAAGGTGACTCGGCCCGATGCGCAAATACATTTCTCTCCCGCAGCCAGTGAAGACGATGGCCGGGGCAATTTGAAATCCCGCCCCGGCACTACTGCAACTGTGTGTCATTTACGTCCAGCTAGCCGCGGCAGTATCCATATCCGCAGCACTGACCCAGGTGCTGCCCCAGCGATTCACGCCAACTATCTAGCAGCAGAAGAAGATGCTCAGACCATGCTCGCCGCCATTAAGCGGGTGCGGGAAATATTTGCTGCCCCTGCGCTAGATGCTAACCGCGGCAAGGAGTTTTTACCGGGGCCGCAGTGCCAAAGTGACGCTGATCTTATGCGTTATATTCGCGAAAATGCGGAGTCGGTATATCACCCTGTCGGTACTTGCCGCATGGGCTCGGACCCAGATTCTGTGGTTGATGAGCGCCTGCGAGTCCGGGGCATTGCTGGTTTACGCGTTGCTGATGCCTCCATTATGCCCGAGCTGATTTCCGGCAACACCAATGCAGCCAGCATTATGATTGCAGAAAAGTGCTCGGATATGCTGCTTGAAGACGTCGGCATTGCCACCGGCGCTATATTTGACAGCTAGCACAAGTCATAACAACACAGAACAAGGAATAGATAATGACAACAGCCGCCGGTGACAAGGCGCTCAGTGAGCGTCTCAACGCTATTCTCAACAATCAGCGCAGTGCCTTTAGAGCAGAGGGTGAAGTCGAGCTTGCAAGCCGTATAGACCGTATCGATCGCTGCATTGCACTACTGGTAGACAACCACGAAGCCATTTGCCAAGCAGTTAATGAAGACTTTGGCTGCCGCTCAGCCTTCTCAACCAAGATGATGGACATCACCAACTCCATCGGTAGCCTCAAGTTTGTCAAAAAGAATCTGAAGAAATGGATGAAGCCGGAGCGGCGCAAGGCCATGCTGCCGATGAACTTCCTCGGCGCTTCAGCCACTGTGCACTTTCAGCCCAAAGGCGTAGTCGGCATCATGACGCCTTGGAACGTCCCAGTGAATATGATGTTCAGTCCCCTTGCAGATGTCTTGGGAGCCGGCAACCGCGCCATGATTAAGCCCTCTGAATTTACCCCCCGCACCTCGGAGTGCATGAAAGAGCTGTTCGCGCGCTACTTCGAGCCCTCTGAGGTCACTGTTATTACCGGCGGTCCGGAAGTGGGCGCTGCCTTCAGTGCACTGCCTTTTGATCACCTGATTTTCACTGGTGCGACAAGTATTGGAAAGCACATTTTGCGCGCCGCTGCAGAAAACCTAGTACCCGTGACACTGGAGCTGGGCGGCAAGTCACCGGTGGTTATTTCTGAGCAATGCGATATTTATAAAGTTGCGGAAACACTGATCAGCAGCAAGGCGATGAATGGTGGACAGCTTTGCATCAGCCCCGATTACTGCTTTATTCCCGAGGGGCACCTAGAAGCCTTTATTCGCCACTGCCAAAGTGTTATCGCGGAACAGTTTCCCAGCATCCAGGACAACCCAGACTTTGTGTCTTGTATCAATGAGCGACACTATCAGCGCATCGCCAGCTATCTCGATGAAGCTGAAGCGGCAGGCACCCGTATTGTAGCCCTGAGCCCAGCGGGTGAAGAGCGCTCGTCAGCGGAGGCACACAAGATAGCCCTACACCTAGTGGTCAACCCCTCTGATGACTTGGCCTGTATGCAGGAAGAGATTTTTGGCCCCTTGATGTGCATCAAAACCTATCGCGACATTGAGCAGGTCATAAACTTCATCAACGACCGGGAAAAGCCGCTGGCCCTGTATTACTTCGGCGACGACAAAGAAGAGCAGGATGAAGTATTAAATCGCACATCATCGGGCGGCGTTTCAATCAACAGCGTAGGTATGCATGTAGGCTGTGACGATTTACCCTTTGGCGGTATCGGCAAGTCAGGCATGGGCAACTACCGAGGTCGAGATGGCTTCCGCACCTTTAGCCATACCCGAGCAGTGTACAAAGATGGCTGGCTCAACATAGCAAAACTCGCTGGAACGCTGCCCCCTTACGGTGAAAAACTGGCAAAAATGCTAGATTCCCAAATCAAAAAATAAACAGTCTCTGACTGCGTCCCTTGCCCCATAATGAAAGGGACGCAAAGTAGAGTTAAGCACTGCTAAGTTGCTATGCCACTGAGTAAGCAAGCTGGCGCAAAACCTAGCCCCGGCAGCAATTACTCAGCACGCGATAAAACTTTTGTGATCACTGTCAACATTAATGGTTCACGCGCTCGCCTCAGACAGCTACAATAACGACAACTCGCCCACCAACCAGGACATGGGGCGATTGATAGCAAAAGTTATCCCAAACACCCCCAAACAGGACAGCGACATGATTTATCAGAGTGATGCTCTCACCGTCGAGCGACAGGAAGGCGATATTGCCGAACTCCGCTTCGACCTGCAGGGCGAATCGGTCAACAAGTTCGACCAAAATACCGTCAACCACCTCACCGCCGCATTAGATGCTATTGAAGCCCAGGATGGCCTCAAAGGCCTACTGGTCACCAGCGCTAAGCCGGTATTTATTGTCGGTGCAGATATCACCGAATTCACCTCTATATTTGGTTCCAGCGCGGATGACATCAAAGGTTTTACCGCCACCAACAATACCAACTTTAACCGCCTGCAGAACTTACCCTTCCCGAGCTGTGTCGCCATCAATGGCTTCGCTTTGGGTGGCGGTTTTGAGATTTGCTTGGCCTGTGATTTCCGCGTAATGAGCAGCGCCGCCAAAGTCGGCCTACCCGAGACCAAACTGGGCATTCTACCCGGCTGGGGCGGCACCGTGCGCCTACCGCGCATCATCGGTGTTGATGAGGCCGCCACTTGGATTGCCGGTGCAGCCGAGCAGCGCGCTGAGGCCGCTTTGAAGGCCGGCGCGGTGGACGCGGTAGCCGCTCCCGAGCAACTGCGCGATGTGGCACTGACCACGCTGCGCAATGCTATTGCTGGCAAGCTGGATTACGCCAGCCGTCGCAGCGCTAAGAGCAGCCCACTGCCGCTCAACGACACCGAAGCTATGATGGCATTCTTCACCATGAAGCAGATGGTGGCGCAGCAGGCCGGCCGCAACTACCCGGCACCAGTAAAAGCAGTGGAGGTGATCGAGCAGGCGCGAGGCATGGGCCTTGAAGAGGCACTCGACGTTGAAGCCGCGGGCTTTGCTGAGCTGGCAGTTACCGACGTTGCCGCATCACTGGTCGGCGTATTCTTAAACGACCAGCTACTGGGCAAGAAAGCCAAGAGCTGGGAGAAAAAATCCGACAAGGCCATCGAGCGTGCTGCAGTATTAGGCGCTGGCATTATGGGTGGCGGCATCGCCTACCAGAGCGCTTACAAAGGCGTGCCAATCAAGATGAAGGACATCAACCAAGATGGCTTGGATTTGGGCCTATCAGAAGCTAGTAAGCTGCTTGCCAAGCGCGTAGAGCGCGGCCGCATGACTCCGGCCAAAATGGGGGAGGTACTGAACAGCATCGACGCCACTTTGAGCTACGACGGTTTTGAAGATGTCGATATCGTAGTTGAAGCGGTGGTTGAGAACCCCAAAGTGAAACAAGCTGTGTTGGCCGAAACCGAGCAGAAGATCGGCGAAGATGCCATCCTCGCCTCCAACACCTCGACCATCTCCATTAGCCATTTGGCCAAAGCACTTAAGCGCCCTGAAAACTTTTGCGGCATGCACTTTTTCAACCCAGTACACGCTATGCCACTGGTAGAAGTGATTCGCGGTGAGAAGACCTCCGACAAAGCTGTGGCCCGCACCGTGGCCTACGCCAATAAAATGGGCAAAAAAGCTGTCGTGGTAAAAGACTGCCCTGGGTTTTTGGTCAACCGTGTGCTGTTCCCTTACTTTGACGGTTTCTCCAAATTATTGCGCGATGGTGCTGACTTCCAAGCAGTCGACAAAGTCATGGAGCGCTGGGGATGGCCTATGGGCCCTGCCTACCTGATGGACGTGGTCGGCATCGATACCGGTGTACACGCTGGCGAAGTCATGGCGGAAGGTTTCCCTGACCGCATGAAGCTAGATTTTAAAGCAGCACCAGAAGTGATGTTTGAGAACCAGCGCTTTGGTCAGAAAAACAACATTGGCTTTTACGAATATGTGAAAGACAAGCGTGGCAAGCCCAAGAAAACCGTCACTGAAAGTACCTACGAACTACTCGCGCCAATTGTTGCAGAGCGCACTGAGTTCAGCCCCGAAGATATCGTCGATCGCATGATGCTGCCAATGGCCACTGAAATGGCTCGCTGCCTTGAAGAGGGCATTGTTGGCAGCGCTGCTGAAGCTGATCTCGCTCTGCTGTTCGGGCTCGGCTTCCCTCCCTTCCGCGGTGGTATTTTCCGCTGGATGGATACAGTAGGGCTGGAATATATCGCCAAGGCTTCGGAAAAGTTCGCACACCTGGGCAAGGTGTACGAAATGACCGATGGCATGAAGGCCAAATTAGCCGCTGGCGAAAGCTACTACTAAGCGATGGTAACTGCAGCGCCGCTCCGAATAGAGCAGGCGCTGCGGGATGCTCAACAAGACACTGGCTCTCGCAAAGGCGGATTACCGCCGCGGCGAGAATGACGAAGCGGCCAACAATGAGCCCTTCGCACCTAGAGGAGAATTACCGTGAGTCTGAATCCAAGAGACGCTGTTATCGTAGACTACGCCCGCAGTCCCATGGGCCGTTCCAAAAATGGCTGCTTCCGCAATGTGCGTGCAGACGACCTGTCAGTTGCCGTCATCAAAGGCCTGCTGGCACGCAATGACAAACTGGACCCAGCAGAGATCGACGATCTAATTTGGGGCTGCGTACTACAGCGCGGCGAGCAAGGCATGAACCTGGCCCGCCTGCTGGTACTGCGCGCCAACCTGCCATTTACTATCCCAGCTCAGACCGTCAACCGCCTCTGCGGCTCATCCATGAGCGCACTGCAGACCGCCGCCGCCAACATCCAAGCTGGCCTAGGCGATGTCTACTTAGTGGGCGGCGTTGAGCACATGGGACACGTGCCAATGATGGGTGACGTAGACGTCAACCCACGCCTCGGCCTGAATGTGGCCAAAGCCGCTGGCATGATGGGCATGACCGCCGAGTACCTTGCTCTGATGCACGGCATCGGCCGTGAAGACCAAGATAAGCTCGGCCTGCGCTCCCACCAACTGGCCCATAAAGCTACAGTAGAAGGCAAGTTCGCCCGCGAAATCATTGGCGTCGAAGGCCATGATGAGAACGGCGCGCTCACCCTAGTAGAGCATGACGAAACTATTCGTCCCGACACCACTTTAGAAGCTCTGGCGTCACTGACACCTTCATTTAACCCCAAGGGTGGCACTGTGACCGCTGGCACCTCCTCGCAAATCTCCGATGGCGCCTCAGCCATGCTGATGATGTCAGCCGAGAAAGCTCAAGCCCTAGGCCTTACACCTATCGCACGAGTGAAGGGTATGGCGCTGGCTGGAGTCGATCCTTCTATCATGGGTTACGGTCCCGTACCCTCTACCCAGAAAGCACTGAAGAAGCTGGGCTTAAGCATCAAAGACATCGAGATGGTTGAGCTGAATGAGGCCTTTGCCGCTCAGGCGCTACCTGTGCTGAAGGACTTGGAGCTACTGGACGACATGGAAGATAAGGTGAACGTTCACGGCGGTGCTATCGCCCTAGGTCACCCCTTTGGCTGCTCCGGTACCCGTATCACCGGCTCTCTGCTGACTGTGATGCAAGACCGCGATCTGACTCTCGGCATTTCCACGATGTGTATCGGCCTTGGTCAGGGTATTACAACCGTGATTGAGCGCGTGTAATATGCAAAAAGCGCTGGCCAGTTCAATACTGGCTAGCGCTCTTGTGCTGAGCAGAACTGGCACCCACCCCAAGGCTATATTTCCTATGATCTTAAACCTCAAAGCTCTCCGACGCACTGCCGCCATGGCTGCTGCGCTATTCGCTATGACCTTAAACAGCTCCAGTGCTATGGCACAAAGCGCTACTGAGCCGCTGTGGATTGATGTGCGTAGCCCAGCGGAGTATCGGCAGGGTCACCTCGAAGGCGCCGCCTTAATTCCTTTTGATGCCATCGAGAAAGGGGTTACTGAAATGCGCCTGGACAAAGACAGGCCAATTTACCTCTACTGCGCGGTCGGCGCGCGCGCTGAAAAAGCTCGCCGGGCGCTTGTGAAACAAGGCTACACACAGGTAGTCAATGCCGGCGGCCTAAAAGAGGCCGAGCAAATGGCAAACTGCCAACAATCTGCCAACAAAGATCACTGCTAGTAGAAGCGCTGCCATGGAGAAAATACCACGTGCTAAAACGGTCTGGGCACACCGGGTATTTTTTCCAGCGGCCTGTCTCTATGGCGCCATCGCGGTGCCTTTATCAGTCTTTGCAATGTACAGCGGCTGGGGCTGGCCTCCAGCACTCTTAGGCTTGGGCCACGCCTTTGAAATGGTATTTGGCTTTGCGCTGGCAGTGATTGCCGGCTACACCCTCGGACCGAGCGACCCACGCCTACTCACAGGCCTCTTTGTGCTTTGGCTTGCCGCCCGTGTGGCACAGTTTATCGCGCCCTTCAGCCTAGCCTCACTGCTAATCTCTGCGGCTTTTGGCCTCGCCTTAGCCTGGCGTATTGTGCCGCGCTTTATCGCCGCAAAGAAATGGCGCAACCGTTTACTCATGCCCTTATTGGGCGGCCTGTGTTTACTGCCAACAGCTTATTTACTCACTCAACAACTGGCCTACGGCCAGGGCTCTCGGCTAGTTTTGCACGAAGGCATCTTGTTTCTGGCCTTGCTGATGGCCTTTATGGGAGGCCGGGTTATTGCACCGGCGGTTGCCGGTGAACTGCACAAGCAGGAACGCAATTTAGAAGCCCGAGTGCAACCCCGTATCGAAGGGGCCTTCATTCTCTTACTAATCATCGCCGCGCCAGCCCTAGTGCTTCCTAGCACAGTAAGCCTTGCCGGCGCGATGGCTATTATCGCAGGGCTTTTAATCGTGCTGCGCCTACTGCGCTGGCAACTATGGCACTGTCGTTCACGCCCCGATTTACTGGGGCTCTGTGCCGGCTATCTGTGCTTGGGCCTTGGCCTAGTATTGCTAGGTAGCACCATAGTGGCCCGGGGGCAGCTCACCGCTGCCTTACATGTCATTACCATTGGGGCACTGGGAACGCTAAGCAGTAGTATTATGAGCCGCACCCACTATCAGCGTCTGCGCCGCAGCCCTCCGCCGACGGTACTGGTAGTCTGGATGCTGAGTACTATCGCTATCGCTACGCTGGCCCGAGTGGCAGCAACTTTCCCCTCACTAGGCGACCCGCTGCCACTGCTATGGCTGGCTGCGACAACGTGGGCACTTTGCTTTGGCAGCCTAGCTTGGCTGTTTAGCGCCGAACTCTACCGCGGCTGGCGCCGGAGTGAACACAGCGCCACTTGAATGACACCTAGCCAGCCAGCAACGCCGCCCCCCTACTGTACCGGCGGGTTTGCTTTGGCCTCAGCAATCAAAATGTCAGCATCAAGCTGTAGCAGGAAGCCCGCCTCAACCGCCGCTTGAGCCGATGTTTCTACCGCCTCAATGTAATCTGCTGCACTGGGGTAGAGGGCGTCCAGAGTGGCCTGATCAAAGGGCGTGGTAAGCCCAGCGTACAATATTGGGCCATCGCCAGATAAGGTAGCAATTGGCGCTTCACTGTGAGGCAAACGAACCCCACCCAAGGCATTGCCATAGCGATCGACGACTATTTCCTCGTCCCTCGTTTCAATCGGCGGCGCAGTGCTTGGCGCCTGGCCATCTCTAACCCAGCTTACCAAGGCATTCAGGGCCGCATGCATGGCCATATACTGGGGTGCACTGTTGACCAAGCCTAGTACCGGTGACAGATCGTAAAACGAGTCGTATTGCCGCGCGCCCTGCTCACTCAAGGCAGCCAGTGAGCTGGCATCGGAGTGGGATGTACCCGCCACCTCCCAAGTGCGCACACTGTCTGAATCAGGTTGACGTGCTCTGGGGAAGGAGAAGTCACCCTCCCCTATTCCAAATAGATCAGTCTCAGTAACAAACTGTAGTACGGGGGCTTTAAGATCATCGCGCAGCTGCGCAGGAGCTGGCACATCTACCGTTTCATTAAGCGGCGCGCCACTACCGTTTCTGCTGTGGATCAGGAAACCGTCATAAACCAAGGATTCACTGTGTATGGCATTCACATAGGTCAGCATCCGAAAAGCACTCTGGGACTCGCCATCCGCTATCAGCACTTCTGCCTTAAGGCCGCCCAGGGGATCATCTCCTTTAGGGGCTTTGAGGGTCGCGCCCACCTGGGAGTATATGTCGTAAGAGTAGGCATCACCGGGGTGAAATAGAGACTCATAGCGCGCTGAGTCCCAAGCCATGAGCCCCAGCACATCAGGACCCAGTGGGCCATCGCCAATGCTCTCAATCGAAATCGCTTGTGCCGTCACCCCAACCCAGGCATGACCAGAGCGCAGTATTTCACCATTGAGAAAATTAAAATCGACATCTAGATCCACAGCTGAAGTGACGTTGAACCACTCCACTACCACCACGCCACTAAACTGCGCCGGATCACTCGGTCGACGCACCAGTATGCGTGTTTTGTAATCTGCCGTACTGGCCTCAGTTACTGGCCAAATACCGTCGATGCCCCACTCCCCATCGGGGTCAAATGCCCGAGCCTCGCCCTCAACAAAAAACTCTTCTTCTACGTAGCCGGCCCCATCGAGGTCGACAATCGCTGGCGTAGCGGGAAAGCCGCGGCTGCCGTTAGTAATGGGGCCCGACACTAGCGCCGAGGGGACTAGAGGCTCCGGCTCAGGCGGCGGTAATGGGGGGCTGTGCTTATCGCTACTATCGGAGCAGCCCCATAAAACTGCGGACATAAGCACTAAGAGAAACAAGCGAATAAAGGCAGACATAGGGCTTTCCTGATTATTGGAGTTATTAGTCTATGCCCTTGAAAGTACCCAATGCCCGAGGGCCTGTAAAGGCGCGAGCTTGTTAAAGGCTTATGGGGTCTCGCTAATCAATACATCGAGCTTTGCTAAAACCATTAGCAACTCCTCTGTCGCCAAATGACTAGCTCGAAAATACTCTTCCGCCATGGGCGTTACAGCACAGCGCTCAGGCAAGGGCAGTTGCTGCTCCAAAAGCTGATACAGAGTGGGTAAAAAGACAAACTGCAACCACTGGGGCAAGCTCAAGGTATCGACACAAAAGGGCTCAGTACTAGCAAGCGCCTCACTCGGTGGAGGCTTCATCTGCCACAGACCGAGCTGTCGCAGCTGAGCTTCGACATCAATTAAACTTTCGGCGATCTTACTGCGCATAGTTTAAACTTAGTGTAATTCGCGCTTAAAAGGCGGCAGTGAATCCAGTATCGCGCGCCCGTAGCGGCGAGTAATGATGCGGCGATCCATCAGAGTAACCCGCCCAGTATCTTGCTCGGTACGCAACAGCCTGCCACTGGCCTGCACCAATCGTAGGGCAGCGTCAGGCACGCTAATCTCCATGAAGGGGTTGCCACCCCTTGCCTCGATCCATTCGGCTAAGGACGCCTCAATGGGGCTATCGGGCACGGCAAAGGGTATCTTAGCAATAACGACATGGCGGCAATACTTTCCTGGTAAATCGACACCTTCGGCAAAACTAGCCAGACCAAAGATGACGCTGCCGTCACCGCCATCGACTCGCTCGCGATGCAGCCGCAGAATTTCTTGTTTACTGCCATCACCCTGCATCAGAATTTCCTCACGCCACTGTGCCGGAAGCCCCTGGTAAACCTCCAGCATCTGCCGCCTAGAGGAGAACAGCACTAAACTGGCCTCCTCCCTATTGAGCAAATTTGGCAGCTGCTCAATCATAGCCGCGCTGTGGGCTTCAGCATCTCCGGGCTCGCAGTCCATGGCCGGCACAGAAAATACCGCGCGGCTGTAGTCAAAGGGGCTGGCAACTATTTTAAAACGCGCTTCACGCGAGACACCTGAGTGCAAAATAAAGCGCTCGAAGGAATTTAGTGCAGTGATGGTGGCCGAAGTAATAATCACTCCCGCGGCCCGCGGCCAGAGGTATTCCTGCAAGATATCCGCAGCCAATATTGGACTGCAGCGCAGCTCAAAACCATGCTGCCCATTGCTGTCTAGCAAAGTAATCCAGCGGGCCATCGGTGGCTGCTCACCTTTGCCGGTCACAGCATAGGCCTGCCACAGCGCCAAGGTCGCCTCTGCTCGCCCAAGCATGCCACCGATATTCAAGTGCCAGGTTTCTAAATCCCCTTTGTCGACTCCTGCAAATTCATCCTCAAGCGAATCTTCAAGTGATTTTTCAATGCGCGACAGATTGTTAACCAATGATTGGAATTGCCCGGCCAAGGTAGCTGCTAGCGGTATGAGTGACTCAGGTACCAGGCCATGCTCAAAGCGTAGCTGCGTTTCATCGCGGCGATTGGGCTCGGCATCGTCAAACAGGCTTGCCACCGCCTGCTCAGCCACTTTAAGGCTATCGGCAGCGTTCTCTAGCTGTTCTGGCAACTGTTTAAGGTAATGGGCAATGCCGCTAAGTGGGGCCAGTGTTGCCGCGCCCTGAGCGAGTATTTTGCCACTGTCTTGCAACCAAGCCACAGTCGTGTGAATTCGACAAAAGCTAGCAAAATGCGACAGCGCCTTGTCGGGCAAGTGATGCCCTTCATCGAAGACATAAATGCAGTCTTCTGGCTCAGGTAAGATCGCGCCACCACCGAGTGCCAGATCGGATAATGTCAGGTCGTGATTGGCAACAATCACATCGGCGTGGGTCAATTCTTCCCGGGCTTTATAGAAACTGCACTGGGAAATATTGGGGCAGCGACGACCACTACATTGACTGTGGTCAGTGGTGGCGCCAAGCCACACTTGCTCAGGCACAGTCGCCGGCCAATTGTCACGATCGCCATCCCATTCACCGCGCCCTAGGGCATCGATCATGCTGTGATAGATCGGCATCGCCTCAGCCGCCTGAGGCAGCTCGAACTCATCGGGATACAGGGGCAGAACACTGTTATCGCCCTGCCCATCGGCCAGCAAACGGTCGAGCTTGGACAAGCACACATAGCGCCGCCGTCCTTTGGCTAAGGCATAGCTGAAGTCCAGCTCGCTATGACGCTTTATGTCCGGCAGATCTTTATGTACGAACTGTTCCTGCAAGGCCACGGTAGCGGTTGCCACCACTAGCCTTTTACCGAGGGCTTGTGCCATGGGAATGGCAGTTACCGAATAGGCGATTGTCTTACCAGTGCCGGTGCCGGCCTCAATCACACAGACTGCAGGCTCGGCATTGCTCCGCTCTGCTGGCGTCTCACCGGGCAGCGGAATTCGCGCTAGGGTATTGGCAATCTCGGCAATCATTTGTCGCTGACCCCAGCGCGGAGTCAGGGACTTTTTTTCAATCACTGCCGCATAGGCCGCACGGATGCGGTCTTTTAGCTCCTCACTCAGCAAGGCTATCGCCATTTTGAGCCTGCGCTAACTTAGCCACCACCGCATTGGCATAGGTGGCCAAGGCATAGGGCTGGTGCGCTTCAGGCAAGGCTGCAATGCGAGCACGAAACTGCTCTTGGCTACAGCTACCAGAAGCCAAATCGAGCTGCTGCGGCAGCGCTGCTGCTTCGCCGTGCAGCATCTGATAAGCATAGAGGTTAGTAGGGTGCAGGCAGTAGAGCGAGATAATTTGCTCATCTACCGCCCGCGCAACATCACTCGCGCTCTCGTAATCAGCATCTAGCGGCGAACCAAAAGCCACGTGCACGCGGCCTTTAGCGCCGGATATACCCCGCCCAATAGAGGCAATGTCTTCCTGCTCAGCTTTCTTATACTCGCCAGTGCTTTCTACTTGATATAACTCTTTGGCCTTGAACTCATCACAGGGATCGAGCTCATAAGAAATAGATACCGGCACAATACCCAGTTTACGAATATGCTCGGCAAAGCTTTCTGTTTCCTTATCGCGACTCATACTCAACATTTTAATGACCGCAGGCTCCGTGCGATCAATACCGTTTTTGGCTCGCCCTTCACGCTGAGCAATCCAAATCGGCGCATTCTCTTCCAGCAAACTATGACGAATATAGTTAGACAGGGTTTTAGAGGCCGTTAATAACTCTCTGGGGCCGCTGACAGAGCGCTTAACAATAAAGCTCTTATTCAAGCGCATCAGGTCTGAGACCCAGGGCTTGGTCAGCAAGTTGTCGCCAATGGCAATACGCACGGTGTTGTGCCCACCGACATGCAGAGCATAGTTAGTAAATGCTGGGTCCATGGCGATATCGCGATGATTACTCATGAATAAATAGGGCCGAGTAGCATCGAGCTGCTCTAAGCCCGATACTGTGAAGCCAGCGGTACTGTCTTCAATCATCTGCTCAACATAGGCTTTAACTACCATCTGCATAGCCTGCACATCATGCACATCGCGCAACTGCCGCGATAGGTAAATGCGCACCAATGCGCGACTCAGCGCCGGCGCCACTCGCGCCAAACGTCCGAGCCTCAGGCTGGCCAGTGCCCCAAGTAACTCAGGGTCCTGCAGCAGCCGTGCTAGCACGGCCGTCACCTCGTCATCACGGTAGGGACGTATATCGGAAAAAGGGTCGTTCAAGCGGATCTTCCTCGGGTCGGAAAGCGCCACACGATACCCAAATTCACCCTTCGAGTCACCAGCCCTAGTGCCCCAAATGAGCGCTTTCTGCTAATCTCTAGGAGCTTGCTCGATCAATTCATTCTTGGAGGTCACATGGACGCTAGTGCTGCCATACTCACAACTTTTGGTTTAGCTTGCCTACTGGTGAGCTGGGTGCTGCTGTTGATCACATCTTGGAAGGAAGACTACGCTTGGGGCCTGTGCGCCACACTCCTGCCACCTTTCGCCTATCTAGTTGCCCTATTCCGCCTCGACAAGGCCGGCCAGGCAGTACTCACCGCGCTCTTAGGCTTAATTTTGATCGCTCTCGCCTAAGCCTTTCTGGGCCGGCACTGTTACCGGCCCAACCTTAATTATATTTAATGTTACTGGGGTAATCCTCGAGTGACACCAAAGCTTATTATTAATCAATAACTTACACTCGAGCAAAAAGCAAGTGGGGCGACGTTACCTTTCTGCCCACTTTTCTTACAAATTCGTAACACAAAGCTTTGCGCAATTACCCTACACTAGGCGCCACAAATTGGATGCCCGCTTGCTCGGGGCGCCTGTAGTCATTACACACTCACAGAGGTACAAGCATGAACCTGATCAAACTGGCTGCCGCAACTGCGCTGTTAAGCTTCTCCGTCGGCAGTCTTGCCGCCAAACCCACTAGCATTGTATTCAAGAGCAACAGCGAAACCACCGATGGCACGCCTTACTCACAATACGAAGTAAAGTGCTCCAATGGTAAGAAAGTTCCTCTAACTGCTTGGGACAAGCGCCGTAAGTGGTGTGTAGGCGAAGCCAGCGCAGCCGACTGCGAAAAGAAGCAGATCAAAGCTGCTAAAGCTGCCTGCGACGCAGTCTAATCCTGAACCCGCCCTACTCCGCTGTGGAGCAGGGCGGGATCCAGCCCTTTCAAGCCTGCAAATAACGCCCTCGCAACTCAGCTATTTCCGACCTTCCCAGCCCCACCATTTCACTCAGATAGGCTTCAATACTCGGGAAGTTGCTATGAATCCCCTCTAGCGCCGCCCGCAAATACGCTTCATCGACTTGCAGCATTGGCATAATAGCTTCGCGATCCGAGTCACTTAAGCGATACTTAGCTCGCACTTTTTCCAATTCCACTTCGGGCTTAAAGAAACGTGCACTCAGTAAATAATCCCGCAACACCAGACTTTCGGGCACACCCAGCGCCAACAACATCAAAGCACTAGCAAAGCCAGTTCGATCTTTGCCAGCAGCACAGTGCACCAAATAGCGGGCACTATCCTGCGCCAAAATCTCCTCGAACATACGGCGATACACCCCCGCCTCTTCCAGCGCGAGCTCACGGTTCACAGTCACCATAAACTCGAACATCGCTTCGGAACTGGGCACGACTCCATCGATACTCTGCAAAAAGCCCGAATTATTGCCCGGCGCAATAGGCAGACTGCAAATCAATGGCGGGCGCTCACTCGGCAGGCGAGATGGCTCACTGAGCTGCTCACTCTGCTGCCGAAAATCAAACACCAAATCCAACTCTAGGCTCGCCAACAGGGCAATATCCTCATCGCTGAGCTTTGCTAAATGCCCTGAGCGAAAGAGATAGCCCCACTTCACTTGTTGACCTTCTGTGTTGCGATAGCCACCAAAATCACGAAAGTTTGGTGAACCTTGCAGCCCCAAACGACGCTCCGCAGCCAGCACCTCGTTACCGTGCTGGTCACGCAGGCGGAAAAAATGTCGCCGACCTAAGGGCAGACCACTGACCGTAGCGCGATACGCAGCGTGCTCGCCCTCAGGCGCCCGATACTCGGTGCTGACCGGCCCGCCTTCAGCCAGCGCCTCTACAGACACCTCTGTATCCTTGCTACTGGTCTGCCACTCAACATGGTAATCGCCTTCCGGGACTCGCCAAATATGCACTGCATCACTTATCAACATAAATCTTCCTGGCAGCCTACTGGGCAAGTCAGCAGTAAAACTGCGGGCCCATTAAGCCTCAAATCAATTTTTAGGGTCGCAAGCCATTGCAGCCCACTAAACTACCAGCGCTACCATATACAAGCAGCTTTGGCAGCGAAAGTGGCTGCTGTGACAAAATGCTTGGAAGCAGCGCCTCAGACAGCCCGGCCTTAGAGTTGACAAGTGGCCCCCAAATGTGAATAATCGCGCCTCTTGAATTCTTGACCCCTAGAGGACTGAATAGTGGCCAACTCTCCACAAGCAAAGAAGCGCGCCCGCCAGGCCGTTAAGCGTCGCAACCACAACGCAAGCCTGCGCTCGCTGGTTCGCACCCAAATTAAAAAAGTTATTGCTGCAATCGCCACTGGTGATGCAGAGCAAGCCAAAACAGCTTACGCCAATGCTGTACCGGTCATTGACCGTATGGCCGACAAAGGCATCATCCACAAAAACAAAGCTGCTCGTCACAAGAGCCGCTTGAATGCCAAGGTGAAAGCCCTGGCCGCGTAAGCGCAGCGCTTCTAATCAAAAAAGCCGGCTTAAAGCCGGCTTTTTTTATCCCCCTCTCACTCTCGCGAGACAACAGCAGAGTTAAGCCTATACCTGGGCCTCCTGAAGCTTGTGGAAATCATCTAGCATGGTTTGCTCATGCTCTTGAGCTTCCGTGGTATCGAGCGGCCGCTCTAGCTCGGCCCAATTGATATCGCCATCAGTCGCCAGGTTCTCAAACTCCAATATACCTAGCTCTTCAAATTTAGGGCGAATTCTATCGGTCAACAGGCCAATGCGCTTGAGATTAGGAATCACTCGCTGAAACAGCAGATTACGGAAGGTCGACATTACAAAGCCTTCTAGCACCTGCTTGCGGGCTTCCTCCACATCCCAGCCAAAATGCCGGAACACATCGGTGGCCACCAATCGCTCTCGGCTGATCACACAGGCCTCATAAGCGAACTGCGCACGCTCTTCACGCTCTTCCTGACTGAGTGTTTTCACAAACTCTTCTAAGTAGTTCACGCCAAAAGTCACGTGACGGGCCTCATCGCGCACCACGAGATAGACCACATCTTTCAGTACGGGGTCGGGCGTGGTCTCACGTGTTGTATTGAAGGCCGACAAAGCCAAGCCCTCGATGACGATCTGCATTCCGATAAACTTCATATCCCAGCGAGCATCAGTCAGTATTTTGTCGATGATGCTTTTTAGGTGTGTATTGATCGGGTACATCAAGCCAATGCGCTTTTGCAGATACTTATTGAACACTTCAACGTGTCGCGCTTCATCGAAGGTCTGCGAGGCAGCATAGAGTTTCGCATTCAGGGTGGGTGCACAGGAACACAGCTGGGAAGCAACTAGCAGCGCGCCCTGTTCACCGTGCAGAAACTGCGACAGACTCCAAGAGTTCATATGCAGCCAGAACTCTTTGCGCCGCTCTTCACTTAAATCGAGGTAGGGCTGATAGGTGTGCAGGTTCATCAGCTCGGGCATGCCCTCTTCATCGGGCCAAGGACGATCCCAATCGATATCCATCTCAGGGTCCCAAGCTAACTGCTTACCCAGATCATAGAGTTTCTTAATGCGGTCGTCCTGGATTTTGTAATCCCAGTTATAGGAGCCGCTCAGGGGGGTATTGAAGAGCTCTGCAATATAGTTGGCATCGCCTTCAGTCAGCAGCTCCTCCAAATCAGGGTTTGGGCTAGGATAATCGGCACCGGCAAACTTCTGAATTTTGCGGGGGGCTTGCTCTTTCCACTCAACGTGCATGGCTCTACTCCTATAGTTTTTATAGCCTTACCATCAATATGGGTTAAGCTGAGCCTGTCAACAAGGTGAAGTCTTGTCAATCTGCGGTCATTTGTGGCCAAATCATGCTTATGCTCAAAACTAGTGCACCCGCCCAATACATTCTTATCCTGATCGATATGGTGGAGCAGCTAGGCTATAGCCGCGAGCTTTTGCTCAGTGGCACTAGCCTGGCGCACAGCGGCATCCAAGGTATCGGCGCCCGGGTCAGTGAGGACGATTTCACCCGCTTGGTCAGCAAGGCCTTCGAACTTACTGGTAACAAAGCGCTGGGCCTGCATCTAGGCCAGCGTCTAAACCTATCAGCACACGCCGTACTGGGGCAGGCCTTTATGACCTGCGATAACCTCGAACAGGTGATGGAACTGCTCCTCAAGTACTACCACCTGCTCTCGCCAACTCTGCAACTGGAATTCGAAATCAAGCAGCAACAATGCCTGCTCACCACGGTCACTAGACCCCAAGATAATCCGATCTATTTTTCTTACGAACTGATGTATGCGGCCATGCTCAATACCCTGCGCGGGCTACTAAACCTGCCAGAGCTCAAGGTGCGAGTCGAATTACCCTATCCGGCTCCAGAACACGCCAGCGAGTATTTCAAGGTGTTTGGGCAAGACGTACATTTTGACTGCCTGCGCGGCCGCTTTATCTTCCCACAGTCATTGCTCGATACCGCACTGCCCTCCTCCAACCCTGCCCTGCGAAAACTTTACGAGCAGGAGTGCGCCCGCCTACTCGCAGACCTCGAAGAAGAAGACTCGGTGGCTGAACGCACGCTGCGCTTACTGCGCAAATTGGAAGGGCAGTATCCGCAAATGCCAACTATAGCCCAGATGCTGAACTACAGCCCGCGCACCTACCGCCGCCGATTGGAGCAGGAAAATTACTCATACCAACAGCTCTTAGATCAGGTACGCGCTGAGCACGCCACCCACTATTTGAAAAATACCCGCCTACCCCTGTCCACTATTGCCTACTTAGTCGGCTTCAGCGATGCATCTAATTTTCGACGTGCCTACCAGAAATGGAGCGGCCAAACTCCACGCGCGGTGCGCAAAGGGGAATAAAAACAGCGACGCGCCAGCAAAGTACAACAAGCTGGCGGCAGACCAGGCCCAGAGAAGGGTAGGCCTAGGTCACATGCTCATCGAGGTAACGTTGTACTTCGGCTTTAAGCACTCCCTGAAAAGCGGAGGCCAGTAAACCTAAGCGCACAGAGACACCCACCTCGCCGTCCTCGATAGTCAGCACTCCCTCCACCCCCGAGCCCTTGATGTGCACTTCGTCATCACCGCGCCACTGAGAGCGCACGCCGTGCTTTTCCTCAAGCCGCGAGGCGAGACCCTCAGCAGCTACGCGGAGCTCTTCCTTGGGCATGGTATAGGCTTTTTTAAGTCGGAATCCGGCCATTGCATATCTCTTTTGATACTTTATTGCAGTATATGCCATGCTGCGACAAAACGCGCAAGCAAGCATTTAAAGCTTGAGCAACAAGCCCTAAACAGCCAGCTCTGATTGGAATGGTTGGCACTATGCACAGCTCGGAAGAAGTAGGTCATCCCAGCGCGGGAACTGCGCCGCGCTGGGATTTGATAAGTGGCTTACTGGAAGCCAGCTCACAGCCAGTAGCTATAGAGGTGCTACAAGCTCAGCCACAGTCAAAAGCTAGCGACCACTTTACTAAAGCGAGACGAGCTACCAACAATTAGGACTGCTTAATAAACTCACCCGCGTACCACTGCAGCATCGCTATCTTTTCTTCCAGAGGCTTATCTTCCTCCATGGCATAGACATCGCGGAAACCAATGACCACATCAGTGACGCCAATATCTTCTAGCTGCTCAATACCCTCTTTGGTGAAAGCATCTTGACCCGTGGTGAAGATTTTGAAGGGACGGTCAGCAGTGCCGTACTCGTCGCGCAGCTCATTGAGGCGCTTGATGTAAGCAGTCAAACCAGCCATATCGGCCCCCGCGCACATCCAGCCATCACCTACCTTTGCCGCTCGTTTTAGCGCGGGCTCGGAATGGCCGCCAATCAACAATGGAGTTGATTCAGTGGGCGCTGGGCACATTTTGTTAGCGGGCATCGAATGTATTTTGCCCTCGTAACCAAAGAACTCACCGCTCTCTAGGCCGCGCAAGATATCGATCTGCTCGTCAAAACGTAAGCCGCGCTTCTCCCAGGGCACATCACAGACCGCAAAGTCTTCTTCCCAAGGGCTAATACCAATACCGAAGTCAAAACGATTGCCCGACAAACACTGAATACTCTGTACCTGTTTAGCGACCACGGCCGCTTGGCGCACCGCCAGCTTGTAAACAAAAGTGGCAAAACGAATCTTTTCTGTCACCGCAGACATATAAGCCACGGCAATCAAGCTCTCCATGAACGGCACACTTTCAAGAAACTCGCGGCTACCGTCTTTGTTATAGGGGTATTTTGAGCTGGCCTCCTTGGGATAACAGATGCTATCTGGGATGGTTAGCCCAGAAAATCCCGCCGCTTCTGCTGCTTGCGCTAGAGGCGCGTAATGATCTGCGTCACACATACCCACTTGGTAACTGAACCGCATACTAAACTCCTTTATTTTTGGGATAAAATAGGGCCGATCAAGGCAACCTGATTAACTCTATCTACTACACTCTAGCCTGCCCTTGCTCACTAGCCCAACAAAGGCTTGAACTTTTAGCTCTTTGGCCTCACATACTGAACCTCTGCCGAGTCTGATAGGCTCTTGTAACTGAGCAAAGCACACAGCGGCCACTTCCAATCGCCGACTAGGATGACGATACCACCATGACCGAGCAAACTTCCACAAGCAACCGTGCCGACAGCAGTCTTCGCTTCCTCTTCGAGGAGGCCGATATTCGCGGTGAAATCGTGCAGTTAGACCGCGCCTTCACAGAGGTATTAGCTCCACATCAGTACGCACCGGGCGTGCGCCGCTTGCTAGGCGAGTTTTTGGCGGCAGCAGTCTTGCTCAGCACCACTCTGAAGTTTGAAGGTAAACTGGTGCTACAAGCCCGCAGTCAAGGGCAGCTACCCCTGCTGATGGTTGAGTGCAGCAGCGAGCTCGACATTCGCGGCATTGCGCGTGGCGCGGAGCAGGCGACCGCAGTGGACTTTGGCCAACTGCTAGCGGATGGCCAGCTGGCCATTACTATTGATCCTCAGCGCGGTCAGCGCTATCAGGGCGTAGTGACACTGGAAGGCGACTCACTGGCCACCTGCCTAGACAGCTACTTTCAACAGTCTGAACAGCTTCAAACTCGCCTGTGGTTAAGCTGCGACGGCCAGCGCGCCGCCGGTATGCTCACCCAGCAGCTACCCGCTCAACTGGTCAAAGACCCCGAACAGCGCAGCGCGCAGTGGGAGCATGTCTACGCACTGGCCAGCACAGTCAGCGACGAAGAGTTACTGCAACTCTACCCAGCGCAATTACTGCACCGCCTGTACCACGAAGACTCTTTGCGATTGTTTGAGCCCCGCCCAGTACGCTGCCGCTGCAGCTGCTCGCGGGAGCGCTGTCTTGCCGCGCTGATGTCACTCGGCGCCGTGGAAGTGGAAGACATACTGCAAGAGCAAGGTAGCGTGAACATGGACTGTGAGTTCTGTACTGCTCGCTATGAGTTTTTTCGTGAAGACCTCAGCGAGATTCTTGAGCCCCCTAAGGACCACACTCTGCACTAGGGAGACTTAAAAATAGTGCGAACTATGGGCTGCCCACACGATAGATGGCATTATCACCAATCTGACTCGCAAAATTTTGCATTTCTGACATAATTGCGCACCCCAAAGAGCCACAAGAGGCAGTGCAGGCCCTACGGAGGCCGGCGCCACACCGACGACAGGACGCATAATGACCGTTGACATGCAGAAAACCCAGGAGCTGACGGATCTGGGCACATCCCAGTTAATTGAAGAAGCACTTATTCGCGGCGAAGGTAAGCTCGCTGATACCGGCGCACTGCTGGTCACCACTGGCAAGCGCACCGGCCGCTCACCCGCCGATCGCTTTATCGTGCGCGAGCCCAGCACTGAAGACAGCATCGCTTGGGGGCCCGTTAACCGCCCCTTTGAGACTGATAAGTTCGATGCCTTGTGGGATCGCGTGGAGTCTTATATCTCAGAGCGCGATCGCTTTGTCTCTCACCTGCACGTTGGTGAGCACAACGATCACTACCTGCCGGTCAAAGTTATCACCGAAACAGCTTGGCAGGCTCTGTTTGGACGCAATATGTTCATCCGTCCGGAGCAGTACAATGTCGGACGCAAGCCTGAGTGGACCATTATCAACGCACCGGGCTTTGAATGTGTCCCTGAGCGCGACGGCACCAACTCTGAAGGGGTGGTAATTCTCAACTTCGTACAGCGCAAAGTTCTGCTTGCTGGCATGCGTTACGCGGGTGAGATGAAGAAAGCGATGTTCTCTGTGCAGAACTTCCTACTGCCAGAAAAAGACGTCATGTCAATGCACTGCTCTGCCAACGTGGGCGAAGACGGTGACACCACCTTGTTCTTCGGCTTGTCAGGCACTGGTAAAACCACCCTCTCCGCCGATCCCGAGCGCTACTTAATCGGCGACGACGAGCACGGCTGGGCCAAGGGCTCGGTGTTCAATATTGAGGGTGGCTGCTACGCCAAGACTATTGATCTTAGTCAAAAGAACGAGCCTGTTATCTGGGACGCCATCCGTTTCGGCAGCATTATTGAAAACGTGGTGCTCGACGAAAACCGTCACGCCGACTACAGCGACACCAGCCTGACTGAAAACGGTCGCTGCTGCTACCCCTTGGAGCACGTTGAGAAACGTACCGAGTCCAATGCCGGCGGTGAACCCAAATGCGTGATCTTCCTGACCTGCGATGTCTCTGGTGTGCTGCCTCCAGTTTCGATTTTGAGCAAAGAGGCCGCGGCCTATCACTTCCTCAGCGGCTATACTGCACGCGTGGGCTCCACCGAACTTGGCGCAGAAGCGGGAATTCACCCGACCTTCTCGACCTGTTTTGGCGCCCCCTTTATGCCTCGCCCTGCTGGCGATTACGCCGAGCTACTGATGAAGCGTATTGAAGATTTCGGCAGCCAGGTCTACCTGATCAACACCGGCTGGACCGGTGGCTCAGGTGCACCCGGTGGCACAGGATCACGCTTCCCCATTCCAGTAACACGGGCGATCGTTGCCGCAGCCCAAAGTGGCGCGCTGCTCAACGCCCCGACCGAGCATCTGGACATCTTGAACCTGAGCTTCCCAACAGCTATTCCTGGTGTTGACCCCAAGTACGTCAACCCGCGCAACAGCTGGGGCGATGTAGAAGCTTACGATGAACAAGCGCGCAAACTAGCGACGTTGTTTGTAGAAAACTTCGCTAACTTTGATGTTTCCAGCGCCATTGTTGCTGCAGGCCCCAAGCCCTAATAGGGCTTTAGCCTAGCGCTTAAACTATTAAGGCCCGCTTTAGCGGGCCTTTTTTTTGCTTGGTTGATGCCCCGCTGAAATAGCGATGCGCACTGCCCCACTTAAGCAGGGCCCAGCAAAGCAAGGCGCCAGCGCGCCAATAACTGCGCTAGCTGCTCACCCATCAGGTACAAACAGGGCACCAGCAGGAGGGTAACTCCCGTCGCAAATAGCACCCCAAAAGCCAGTGAGGTCACCATAGGAATCAAAAACTGTGCCTGCACGCTGGTTTCAGACATGATCGGCAGCAAACCAACAAAGGTAGTCAGGGAAGTCAAAATGATCGGCCTGAAGCGATCTTCCCCCCCCTGTAGTAAAGCTTCCAAGGTGCTACTTCCGGTATCGCGCAGCTGGTTAATACGATCAATCAATACCAGATTGTCATTGACCACCACGCCAGCACAAGCAATCACCCCCAGCAGCGAGAACATGCTGACCTGCCAATTCAGCAGCAGATGCCCAAAGATCGCCCCCATGATGCCAAAGGGCACTGCAGTCAGCACCAATAATGGCTGAAAGTAAGAGCGAAACGGAATCGCCATCAGGGCATAAATAACCAACAGGGCCAAAGCCAAATACTTGATCATAGCACTTAGAAAAGCACTCTCTTCCTGTAGTTCACCATCGAGCGCCAGGCTCAGCGTAGGGTAGCGCTGCTGCCACTGGGGAAGATGAACTCTGATAATATCATTGACCACCGCCCGCGGGGCGCTGGTCCCAGGCAGCACATCGGCGCTGACTTCTAGCGTGCGTTTTCGATTCAGCCGCTCGATAGTCATATAACTAGGTTGGTAACGAATTTCAGCGACGGTAGCAAAAGGTACTTCCGCGCCGCCCGGGGTACGCACCCGCATGTCCTCCAAGTTAGCCACCGAGATCCGCTCTTCTTCAGGGTAGCGAACCATGACTCGCACATCTTCCTTAGCCCGCGGAATACGCTGCACCTCAGCACCGTAAAAAGCCTCCCGTACCTGCCGCGCCAGATCGGCCAAAGTCACTGATAGGTTTTCAGCCGCAGGCTTTAAGGCCAATACGATTTCCTGCCGCGGCGCCTGCAAGCTGTCATTGATGTTGTAGACTCCAGGGTAGTTTTCCAGCAGCTGTCGCAGCTCGGCGGACACCGTTGTGAGTGCTTGTAACTCAGCAGCAGCCAGCACGAGACGAATAGGTTTACCCACCTCATTAATGGTGTAATCCAATTTAAAATCTTCTACCGGCCCGAGATCTCCAATGGCCTTACGCCACCTGAGGGCTACATCAGCGGTATCGACGTCATCTGATACGGTTTCCAGCACAACTCGCAATTTATTGTCTTTTGCTCGCGAATCAATGTGGCCTATGGCTACGCTGCCAGCAGCAAAAGCCGGATCATTGTTGTACTCTTCTTTGACTTTAAGCGCTGCGGATTCCACCTGCTCTAATGCGGCCAAAGTGACACTGAATGCACTGCCCTCGGGCATAGTCACTTCCGCTACCACATGGTCAGAATTCACTGAGGGAAAGAAACCAGCGCGCACCCAGCCGCCGCCATAAATCGCCAAACTGATCATTAGCAGGCAAAAAAAGCCGGCGCTCACCAAGACATTATTATTCAAGCAGCGGGCCAAGAGTGGTCGATAACGCTCACTGGAAAAGCGCGTCATACCATCGGCACAGGCCAAACGAAGACGCTCTAGTTTACGCAGTACTGCGAAGCGACTCGGCCGTATAGGGCGCATATGGGCGAGATGCGAGGGCAGAATCAGCAGGCACTCCAACAATGACAGAGCGAGCGCAATAATCACCACCACCGGAATAGCAAAGGCTACCTGGGCCATATCACCCGGCATAAAAAACATCGGCACAAAAAAGATCATGGTGCTGATCACCGCGAACATCACCGGCTTGATTACGCCCTGAGCACCAGATAAGGCACCCGGTGTCCCGCCCTCGCCGGCCATCTGCCGCGAATAGATCGACTCGCCCACAATAATGGCATCGTCCACGACGATGCCTAGCACTAGCAAAAAGGCAAACAGGGAAATCATATTCAAGCTTGTGCCGGTGTACTGCAAAATAAATAGCGTCCCCGTAAACGCCACCAGAATGCCAATGGACACCCACAGGGCGAGCATCGGGCGCAAGAACAGCACTAAGACCAAAAACACCAAAGCCAAGCCACTCAGCCCGTTGCTCAGCAAGGTGTCTACTCGGCCTTTAAATGGCTCCGCAGAGTCGCGCCACATCGCTAACTCAACTCCGGCCGGCAAGCTGGGGCGCATCTCATCCAACCAGGCCTTCACGGTCTCACTAGTCGATAGCGTGTCGGGGTTTGCTGTTACGTATACATGTAAATTGAGTGAGGGCTTATTGTTAAAGCGGTTACGAATATCGCTGTCCTGAAAGCCATCGATAATAGTTGCTACATCACCCAGTAGAACGACTGTACCTTCGCGTGTGGTCAATAAGGGGATCCGAGCAAAATCAGCACGAGTGTAGGCCTGACCTCGGGTCTGCAGGCGAATATCGCCGCCAGCATCTTTTATCGCCCCTGCGGGTAAATTAAGTGAGGAAGCGCGAATCGCTGCTGTCACATCTTGGAAACTCAAGCCAAAGCGGCGCAGGTTATACTCGGATATTTCGACCGAGACCTCGTAGGCTCGAGGGGTATCTAGTTCGACCACCGACACGTTGGGCTCCGAGGCTAAGTCGTCCCGCAGTCGTTCACCTAAGGTCTTAAGATTGCGCTCGCCGATATCACCTGACAGGGTCACTGTGGCCATGTGATGCCGAAAAGCTAACTCCGTGACTACTGGGCGCTCAGCATCCACGGGGAAGGTGTTAATGGCATCGATCCGCGTTTTGATTTCAGCTGTTAGGCGCTGCATATCGTAGCCCACCTCAGCCTTTACCAGCACCGTGCCTAAACCTTCGCGAGCGACTGAGCGAATCTCTTTAACACCAGTGATATCGTGGACTGCCTCCTCGATCCGCAAACAGATTTGCTCTTCCACCTCTTGGGGCCCCGCGCCCGGATAAGCTAGCGTGACACTGACTTGGTTGAGCTCGAACTCGGGGAAGAACTGCTTGTCCAAGGCGGGTACACTCCACAGCCCGCCGATAATGAGAAAAACCATCAGCAGGTTGGCGGCGATGGGGTTGCGTATAAACCAGCTGACTACTCCGCGCTGCATCAGTGATTGACACCAGTAGGGGCACTGGTCTCCTCTGCTGTTACTTTCATACCCGCGTCCAGCAAGTCAGATTCACTGACGATTACCCGATCACCAGGCTCTAAACCCTGTACCCAGACTTGTTGCGCATCACCCTGCAATACCTGCACCGCACGAGCCTGTGTGCGGTTTTCAGCATCGACCAACATAAGGCTATCGTCACTGCGCAAGGCCGAGCGAGGTAGCACCACAACATCGGGTAAATCACGGCCCTCTATTGTGGCGCTGACAAACAAGCCAGGCGCCAGCGGAGGGCGCTCACTGCCCGCCTCACGAGCAAAGGGATCACGCACTTCCGCCACTGCATAAAGCACTCGGCTATCCACATCAATGCTGGCGTCAGTTCGCACAATACTGGCTTGCCAGTGCCACTGCCGATTACCAAAGCGGGCCTCTAGAGTGACTGGTATTGCCTCAGTCAGTGCGCTCTCTTGAGCCTGGTAGGTTAAGGGCAAATCAAGTAGCGCTACTTGACGGTCGGTCAGTGGCAGGCGCAGCTGAACCGCCTCAGTCGCATAGGCCTCAGCGAGTACCGCACCGGGGCTAATATACTGCCCTACATCGACACGCTTAGTGCTAATCCTGCCATTAAAGGGCAAGCTGATACTGGTCCGTTTTAAGTCCAGCTGTGCCGCCTCCAGATCTGCTTTTGCCGCTGCTAGTGCTGCTTCCGCGGCGGCCAACTGCGGCTGACGTAAGAAGAGCGCATTGGCATCTTTGCTACCGAGGTCGCGCCACTCTCGCTTGGCTTGCAGGGCGCGTCCCCGCTCCTCGGCCACACGCTGTTGCACAGCAGCTACTTGGGATTCGGCGCGAACGATAGCAAAGCGATAGTCGACATCCTCTACTTTGATTAACTCCTCACCCGCCTGAAAGAAACCACCCTCAGCAAAACTACTAGCCACCGCCTCAACCTGTCCGGCAACACGGCTAATTAGTGTGACCTGTTGCAGCGGCCCTACAGTCCCCTGTGTCACTACGGCAATACTGCGCGCCTGGGGCTCGACTACCACAACTTGCACTCGCGGGGCGGCCAGCTCTGGTGCTGGCTGCGGCTGGGGGCCGGGTTTAGCTACCAATAAGAGGTAAGCCAGCCCTAACCCTAGAATCAGTAGCACTAGGGTAAAAAATGCTTGTCGCCGCATGGCTCGACTCATGCTTGTCTTCCTTTGGGCTGTTTAATGAATACACATAATCTATTGAGCAACTGAAGCTTGTCTGAACAACTGCAGAGCAATTAGTGGATAGTGGGCAGCATTTTAGTATGTTTATTCTAATCTTATTGCGTAATCTGGCGTCAATTGGATGAAACAGACATCCACAATTCGTCAAAAGGAGCTATATCATGGCCGAAGAAACACAAGTAACTGCTGCTGAAACCAAAGTTGAAGCAAAAACCGAAGCTAAAACTGAAACTAAGGCTACTGCTAAGCCAAAGACTACAGCTCGCAAGGCACCTGCCAAGCGCAAAACTACAGCCAAGAAGTCTACTGTGCGTTCTAGCGTTCGCAGCGTAGAAAACAAGGCTGCTGCTTACGAGCGCAAAGTACGCAAAACCGCTCGCAAAGCAGAGAAGAAAATTGATGCCGCTGAAAAGAGCGCTTCTAAGTTCGCCGATCGCGCTGGTGAAGTTGCTCACAATGCACTGCTGGCTAGCCTAGGCTTCTACGGCAAAGCTTACGACCAAGCGCAAGAGCGTCTGGACGCCATTCAGGATCGCATGGAAGAGCGCCGCAAAAAAGCCTTTATTATGTACGCTGACCTGGTCAAGCGTGGTGAGAAGGTTGAGTCAAAGGCTAAAAACGCCATTGATGATATCGATCTGTCTAGCCTAACTGACCGCAAAGCACTGGAAGCTAAGCTTGAGAAAGCTCGTGCACGCTTTGCTGAAATGAAAGACTCAATGAGCAAGAAAGCGGCGTAAATCGAGTTCACTTATCCCTGAGTAATCAGGTCTGAGTTTTGGGGGTCACTAGGTGGCCCCTTTTTTTTGTCCGCTGTTCTGGTTTAATGGTCACTTGGCATATACCTAAGCCCGCCCAAGAGCAACAGGAGAAACCGATGAGTGATGATAATAGCAAGGTCGGTGACAAGGCGAGTGAGCTCGCCAAAAACATCTGGCTAGCTGGTGTTGGGGCCTACGGACGAGCGGCTGATGAAGCACAAGCACGGCTTGAAAAAGCCGGAGTAGAAACCCCCAAACTATTTCGCGATCTAGTCAAAGCCGGCGCCACACTAGAAGAGGAGGCACGCAATGCTTTCTCGGTTGGACAGGGAGCGCGCAACTCAGTGGAAGAACGCATTGCTCGGGTGCGGGAAAACTTCAACCTACAGCGACTGAGTCGCAGCGATGAGCTGCAAGCGCTACACGAGAAAATCGATCGTCTCACCGACAAGGTGGAACAACTAAGCCAAGCGATAGCAGAAAGCGGTGGCGCTACAGCGAAGAAAAAAGCAGCACCGCGCAAGAAAGCTGCAGCCAAAAAGAAAAGCGCAACTCGCAAAAAAGCTACGGCAAAAAAGAGTTCTAGTGGCTCTCAACGCAGCTAACAGGGCTAGCTGGTGAAAACTCGCGATCGCATTCTAGTCACCACTCTCGCCCTATTTAATGAAGAGGGCGAGGCCAACACGACGACTATCGACATTGCCAACGAGCTAAATATCAGCCCCGGTAATCTCTACTACCACTTCAAGGGCAAAGATCAGATCATCGAAGAACTGTTTCAGCAATATGAATTAGCTCTGGGCTCAACCTTACTCGCTCCGATCGAAAAGCCATTATCAGCCGACCAAGACGATGTAGAGGCCAACTGGTACTTTCTATACGTTGTGATAGAGGAGATGTATCAGTACCGTTTCCTGTACCACAATTTAGATAACCTGCTGCAGCGCTATCCGGACATCAAACGGCGTTTCAAACGCTTACTACAATTGAAACGCACCGCCTTATTTGTCATCTGCCACTCGCTGCTGGAGCAGTCATTCATCATCTCTCACGAGGAGCAACTTGCTGGCCTGGTCGACAACATGGCCTTGAGTCTGAACTTTTGGCTTAACTACGACCAGCTGCTACACGGTGAACGGCCACCGCAAATTACTATCCACCAAGGGGTGCTGCAATTAATGACCATGATGGCGCCCTACCTAGGAGATGAGGCCCTGGCTTTCTACAGCGATTGCCAGAGCATTTACGCCAGCATGCTGGAGCAAGTCGAAAGCAGTGAATAGCCCCTAAATCTTCGGCTAGCCGATAACAATCATCCCGCCTTTTAACTGTTGGGCTTGTGTAACAAGATGACATCCGCGCCCTCGAAGCTCAAATCCGCAGCCACCTGCTTTGCCCACCAGCGCCAAGTTGCCACACTGAAAAAACACACATGAGTGGGGTCATTTTTATAATGCCAAGTGCTAAAGGCGGCGCGATCGCGCAGCAATTTAGTCATAACCCCTAAATGTCCGCCCGGTTTCAGGCAGTGCCACAGCATGGCCAACTCAAGGCCTGGCCGATGTAAGTGCTCCACCACCTCAGTGGCGGTGATGAAGTCATAGCGCTGCTCTAGCACAGAGCGATCGGGGTAGTAAAAGTGATCATAGAGCGCCATATCAAAACCCTGCTCACGGCACATTGCCGCTAGCGCAGGCCCCGGACCACAGCCAAAATCGAGCCCCCGTGCAGCAACTGGCAACAGTTGACTCAGTGGCACAAACAAACGAGATAAGAACTTGCGGTAACCCGGGTCATCAATGCGGTTATCGTGCAGGTCATATTCCGCTCGCTCTCGCTCTGCGTCTAAGTAATATACCGGCGGCACAAACACCAGTGCACAGTTTGTACATTGCAGGTAACTGCGGCGTCGGTCGCGATGATAAGGCAAAGTATCTGGCCGCTCACAAAGAGGGCAGTGCACTAAGCTCGTCATCTGCTATGCTTGCCTGCACAAGATAGATTTTTCATTCTGCTATGCCCTACCCCGCTAGGGAAAACCACCAAGGAGAAACACTAGATGAGTATTAAAGCTGGCGATAAAATTCCCGCAGCCACACTAAAAATCATGGGCAGCGAAGGCCCAGAAGACATCACTACCGAGGCTATTTTTAGCGGTAAAACCGTTCTTCTGTTCGCCGTGCCTGGCGCCTTTACACCCGGCTGTAGCGTGACCCACTTACCCGGATACGTAGTGAATGCCGATAAAATCAAAGCGAAAGGTGTCGATACTATTGCCTGCATGGCGGTTAATGATGCCTTTGTCATGGACGCTTGGGGCAAATCCCAAAATGCCGAAGAACTGATGATGCTCGGCGATGGCAACGGCGATTTCACCAAAGCCTTAGGTCTCGAGCTGGATGGCCGCGGTTTCGGCTTGGGTATGCGCAGCCAACGCTTTGCCATGCTAGTTAAGGACGGCACTATTACCCACCTCAATGTAGAACCCGGTCCAGGCATCAGTGAAAGCTCAGCCGAAACTATGATGAAGCTGCTCTAAATCAAAAAAGTAAACCTAGTCAGTGCTGGCTGGTAGCACTTCCACCGCTACCGCCAGCCGCTCCCAATCAGCCTCGGTAACCCTCTGGCCAGTTTCATAATAGTGTTTTAGACCTGCTGCGATCCGAGTTAACTCCTGTTCCATCGACGGGCGAACCAGCCAATTCCCTAGCCATTCCCCAAGACTGCCCATCGGCATGAGTAACAAGATACTCAGCTTGATCTGCGTGTTGCCATTGCTCATAGGCGCCATTTCATAGCGGAACTCTGAGCGTTTTAAGGGTGCCATAGGCTTATCACCCCGATGTAGGCGCAAAGTAAAACCCTGCCCTTCATCCCAGCCAATAATGGTCTCTTCAAGGTAATCGCCATCATCGCTGTACACACGCCGTGAAGCACCAAGGCCATTTTGCTGTGGCGTAATAATCTCGGTGCGCTTGAGCTTCGGCACATAGCGGTCTGCGGCGCTAAAGTCTTGCATTCTCTGCCATGCGTGCAGAGGAGACACCGCCACCTCAGTCCTGACGCTCACCTGAATGGGCTCGGCCGCCTGCGATGCGACAGCAAGACACCACAAACCCAGGCCCCAAAGCCCGGCTCTAAGGAAGCTAGTCATGTTGCTTAGTACTCTCCTTGTGATCAGTGGCTGCGCCAAGCACATCGCGCAGCAACGCGGCCGCAGCAATTGAAAATAAACAGTAGGCCAGAAAGAAATAAAAGCCGCGCTCAAGCTGTGCATCCATCAACAGCAAATCACCCATTTGCCCAGAGGCTGCTCCAGCCATATAAGCCACCAATAAAGCGACGACAAAAACGTCTGCCATAGACCACTTGCTCAGCGCCATATTCACTGCCAGCAAGGTCTGACGCCACTGCTCACTAAAAGGCAGCAGGCATAGCGCCTGCAACAACAACTTAAACACGGGGATAACAACGCTGAAAAAAACAATCAATAAGCCCACCAGCAAGTTGCCGCTGCGACTCAATTCATTGACCGTTTGCCAGATCGAACGCGTAGTCTGGTAGACCAGCACCTGCCCCTCAATCTGGTCTAAACCAAGAAAGCGGGAGAACATTGCCAGCATTGGATTGCTTTGCCCATCGACAGACTCACCACCAATTAAGTTGACTCCTAGCTTTGCCAGGTCAGACTTTTCGATGGTACCGCTTAGAGTCAGCACCGGCTGAGTAACACCGGGATAGAGAAAGGCGATGGCGATAAGCATCAAGAAAAGGGCCAAGAGGCCGCGCCGACTTGTCATAGTATCTCCAGATAATATGGGTCATGATACCGAAAAGTCGGCGGCGGCTCATCGCCAAATGGCCTGAATTACATCTTGGATGGCTCGAAGTTGCTGTAGAACTGGGAGTACCACTTACGGAACTTATTGATCGGGCCGTCGCCATCACATAAGACCGGCAAGGGGCGGTAAACCTTGTTTTCCCAAATTGGCTTATCTTCTTCGAGCTGGCCAACGATATTTGCAATAATAGCGTCGTTGACACCACTACTAACGACTTCGCCATTCACTTTAGGCTGCGTAAAAGCAAAACGCAAAACAACATTTTCCTCATCGATTGGCGTCGTGAGCCCCATCAAAAATGTGTCGGCAATACCCTCAAAACGAGTAAAGCCTTGGCCTGGTCCCCGTGCACCAGTATGAATAGCACCGTCGACCTCACCTCTTGGGGTAGGCATTTTAGCCCGCTGAATACCGCGCGAATCGGGCCCTTCATAAGTGGTTTCCCACTCCGGCATATCCGCAGTACGATGCACATAGAGGAAGTGTGCCGGGTCGGCTGCGTTTTCCGCCATTTCCTGCGGGTGAGTCGCAAGGTGCCATTCATAGCGCTTGAGCGGTGCCCAGTCATCACTATTTGCTTGTTCGTGCTCAATAACTTCCCACAGCGGTGCAACGCCATCTGGATGGTACCAAGCCCACACCACCTGGTTAGTTTCCGCCGTGGGGTAATGATTCAGGCACTGCTGACCTTTAACTTTAGGAGGCATATTGCGAGCGTAAGGCACGTCGGTGCAGACCCCGTCACCATTAAACTTCCAAGCATGGAAGGGGCAGACAATGGATTCGCCTTCTACCCGGCCACCCTTGCCTTTGTTTTCATGGATACCATGCCCTAAGTGAGCACCCAAGTGGGGACAGTAGGCGTCGAGCAAACAGGGATTGCCAGATTCGGTTCGAAACAATACTAGCTCTTTACCGAAATACTTGACTGCGCGGGACTCACCTACCGCTAATTCATCAGAATAACAAACCGCATACCAACCATGTGGGATTGGCATTGGATAACGCTTAGTCATATAAATTCACCTTATTTCTTATAGATAATCAAAGATTTAGCTAATTACCTTCCCAAAGGAGGGAATCACTGGCCCTAACAATACAATCATAGGGCAGCGCCCGCCATGGCAACAACTTTGAGCAAGACCTAGGCCTAACTAGGGGGCCAAGGGTTTAATAAGCCACCCTAGACTGCCATTCACAGCAAACTGGCCCGCCCGGCAAGCTCACTAGCGATCACTCAGGGGCACTCGCACTATCCGATCACCGGTATAAGAGCCGACATACAGGACCTTGCCTCGCTGTATTGCCACCGTTCCCGCCCCCATGGGTGGCCCCTCGTGGAACAGCAGCTGACGCTGCTGCAAACTCTCAGGATCTATCTCCACAATAGAGTAAGGCAACAGGCTCGGCGCCAACTGCTCCGGCTTCAAGCTCTGGGCCAGCTTCAAGAAACTGGCGTGCTGACTCGCCACCAGTAAATTACCTGACTCATTCCAACTGGCGTTATCGGGCTTAGAAAGCGATACTTCGCCGAGCAACTCAATGTCGGGGTAAGTGTATTTCTTCACCTTGTTGCCAAAATACATATTGACGAAGAAACTGTTGCCATCAGGTGACATAATAATGCCGTTGGGGAAACGCCCTTTGGTACTGGGCAACTCAACAAAACCATCCTGCTGACGCCAACGATATACCAGCCCCGTATCGAAACCTAAGAGCGCCAGAAAGGCTGACCACATAGGGCGTTTGCGGCTCGCCATGTTAGTCACTAAAAAGCCCTCACCCGGCAGTGCTGTTACATCATTAAAACTGGCGTCGTCCGGCGCTACTGCACAACCGCGCCAAGTGGCTCGCCAGCTATTTGCAGCCTGATCCAAATGAAAAAACTCTACCGATTCCCGCTCAGCGTGATTAACCGCCAGCAACTGCCACTGGCCACCGGCGCGCTGCTGCACATCAATACCATGGACCAACAGGGACGCAGGTGGCTTAGTACAAGAAGCCTCCCCCCACAATTCGCTCGGCTCACTGACTGCAGCCTCAAATAATGGCTGGACCTGATCATTCCTGGGGTCCAGTACAAACAGGCCGCCAGGCCCGGCCATTTGACCAAATACAATGCCTTCGCCATCTGGCGTTAGCACCATGTCCTCCGGTGCATGCAGCCCACAAATTGAGCTGATACCTCGCTGTGGCTCACAAGAGGCTGTTGCTGAATTACTGGCAGCAGCTACGGTGCACAGTACTGCCAATACAAGACTTATAACTAGGCTAGGCCAAGCGCGTACTTCGCTATTTATCATCGGGTATTCCTTTTGGCTTAAGCTTTCATACTGTGCCAGCGCCTCGGGGCTGTAAAGGCTTAGCGGAGCGCTGGTGGCAGACCACAGGAAGCATTACACTGACCTGCTATGAGCCATTCTAATAATATTTTGCTTGACCGTTTTCAGCGACGCATTAACTATCTGCGCCTATCGGTCACCGATCGCTGTGACTTCCGCTGTGTTTATTGCATGGCCGAAGATATGAACTTTTTACCGCGCAGCGAAGTACTAAGCTTAGAAGAGCTTTACGAAGTCGCCAAGGTTTTCAGCACTTTAGGGGTCAGTAAGATCCGCCTCACCGGGGGCGAGCCCCTAGTGCGGCGCGATGTCCTCAAGCTGATAGAAAAGCTAGGCCAGCTTCCCGACTTGAAGCAGCTAGCCCTCACCACTAATGGTTCGCAATTGCAGCGCATGGCCGCCCCTTTACAACAGGCTGGCGTCACTAGCATTAATATCAGCCTCGATAGCCTACAGCCCGCACGCTTCAAGAGCCTCACCCGCACTGGTGAGCTCAAGCAAGTCTTAGCGGGCATTGAGTCCGCCATTAAGGCCGGTTTTAAACGCATTAAACTCAACGCTGTCATGCTCAAAGGACGCAATGCAGACGAAGCCTTGGACTTATTGCGCTATGCTCGCTCACTGGCTATCGATATAGCATTTATCGAAGAAATGCCCCTCGGGCAGATAGTGGAGCACGATCGCGCGCTGAGCCTGTGCTCCAGTGACGAACTTCAGCAAATAATCAACCAGGAGTTCCCTCTGAGCCCTGAGGGCGAGCCCGGCGGCAGCAGCGGGCCAGCGCGCTACTATCGCATGGGTAAGCACCCCACTCGAGTTGGCTTTATCTCCCCCCACAGCAACAATTTTTGCCACCTCTGCAATCGTGTACGACTGACTGCATCGGGGCGACTGTTACTCTGCTTGGGCAATGAGCATTCAGTGGATTTACGCGAGGTACTGCGACGGCCCGACTATCACTCAAGTATGCTAAAAGAAGCCATTATCAAAGCCATGCAAATCAAACCCCTGCAGCATCATTTCAATGAGCCAGAGGCTACTGAAATTGTCCGCTTCATGAATATGACTGGCGGTTAAAAGACGCGGCAACAGCGATTCAAGGAGCTCAATTGCAACAGCAGCACTTTCCCCAACTGGATTCCATCGAGCGTATTGAGCAAGGCTTTGAAGCCTTGGGCTATATTTGCAGTCCCAAAATCGCCACCGCTATCTTTTTGGCCTTTCAGTTACGCAAACCGATTCTCGTGGAAGGCCCACCTGGAGTAGGTAAAACCGAACTGGCCAAAACCTGCGCCGAATTATTAGCGCTGCCGTTGATTCGTTTACAGTGTTACGAGGGCTTAGACGAAGCCAAAGCGCTCTATGAGTGGAAGTACGGCAAGCAACTGCTGTACACCCAGGTACTGAAGGAAAAGCTCGGAGACCTACTGCAGGGAGCTCAGGGTTTAGCTGAGTCTGTCGAGCGCTTACACCAATTTAGCGATATCTTTTATTCAGAAAAATTTCTTGAGCCGCGCCCCCTGCTTAAAGCCATGCAGCAGGAACGCGGGGCCGTGCTGCTGATCGATGAAGTAGATAAATCTGATTACGAGTTTGAGTCACTGTTGCTAGAAACCCTCTCCGACTACCAAGTCTCAGTGCCAGAGATCGGCACCATCAAAGCCGAGGTAGCGCCGATGGTATTTTTAACGAGTAACAATGGCCGCGATTTATCCGACGCCTTAAAGCGTCGCTGCTTGCACTTACACATCCCCTTCCCCAGTGTCGAGCTAGAGCAGCGCATCGTATTGAGCCGCGTGCCAAATATCGACCAGAAATTGCGCCAGCAACTGGTTGATTTTGTACATCGTCTGCGCGATTTAGACTTAAAAAAAGCCCCAGCCGTTTCCGAAACTATCGATTGGGCGCGCAGCCTCTTATTGCTGCATGCAACACAACTAGATGAAAGCTTAGTGCGCAGCACCTTAAACGTCCTACTGAAGTTTGAAGAGGACATTCAGAACGCAGAGTCAGATCTGCCGGCATTACTGCGACAAAGCAAAGTCGCGAGCTAGGGCAGCCCACTATGCAATCGAGGCTCAGCGCTTTCATCCAAGTTCTGCGTAGCCACGATGTGCGCGTCTCTCCGGCAGAAACCCTTGATGCAATGGCTGTGGTGGCAGCGCTGGGTTACGCTAAGCGGCAGCAACTGCGCGATGGGCTGGCCATGAGCCTAGCCAAAACAGCTCGGGAAGAAGCCGTAGTACTGCGCTGTTTCGACTTATATTTCGAGCGGCAAATGGCTGACTTTAAAACCCGAGATACTGCACTCGGAGCAGACTTCAGCTCTGCACAGAACCCGGAGCAAAGTGCAAGTGAACTCTCCGAGCTAGCCCCAAACTCGGCTAGCAGCGAGCGACAGGAATTGGAGCAAGCTGCGCAACATGACCCCGCATTAGAGGAGCTACTGCAGTCTGAGTTAATGCAGCACTTACTCGATAACAAACGCGCCGAACTCTCCTTAGCCATAGGCCAAGCTGCAGCAGAAGTCGGCCTCAATAATATCCAGCTGTTTACCCAGAAAGGCCAATACACCCGACGTATCCTCGACGCCTTAGGTGAAGAGGCCTTGCGCAAGGCTAGTCTGTCGCTAGAGCAAGCGGACAGTCCGCTGCTCGAGACTTTAGGCAGCTACCGCGACAAGCTGCGCCAGCAGGCTAGCGAGCACGTCGAACGCGAATACTTACTGTTATCGGAAGGCCGCAACAGGCAGCTAAGTGATCAGCTGTTAAGCCGCACTCGCTTGAGTCATTTGGAAAACCGTTATTTACAACGAGTGCAAGAATTACTGCGCAAGATGGCGAAAAAACTCGCCGACAAGTATTCCCATAAGCCACGCCAAGGAACAAGAGGTCGACTGGATATGGCGCGCACACTGCGCGGCAGCATTGCCAACGACGGTCTCATGTTTGACACCTACTGGCGCCGCAAGCGCAAAGACAAAAGCCAGATTCTCGCCATTTGCGATGTGTCGGGCTCTGTCGCCGCCTATGCAAAATTCTTGCTGCTATTTCTCTACAGCTTGCAGGATGTCCTGCCCAAAGTACGCAGCTTCGCGTTTTCCAGCCACTTAGCTGAAGTCAGCCAATTATTTCGTGAACACTCAGTAGAGCGGGCAATAGAGCTAGCCAACTGGCGCTATGGCGGCGCCACGGATTACGGCGCCAGCCTGGTAGATTTTGCCAGGCTAGCCCTAGATGACATCAACCACAGCACAACTGTCATCATCCTCGGCGATGCAAGAAACAATGGCGGCGACCCGCGGCTCGATATTATGCAAAGTATCTATCAACGCAGCCGGCGAGTCATTTGGCTCAACCCTGAATCGCGTCGCGCTTGGGGCAGTGGCGACTCCGAAATGCTGCGCTACCAGAGCGCCTGTCATTTAGTGGCAGAATGCAATAATCTACAACAACTTGAACGCATCGTAGACCAACTTCTCAAGCAGAACTGATGCCGTGGCTTATCTTTGTAAAGATTGTAGTTATCGCGGTACAAAAACCGCCCAAAACGGCGCATGCCCCGCTTGCGGCTCCTTTAATAGGGTATTAGAAGGAAGCGCGACGCCAGCGCCCGCCACTCCTCTCGCTGGCAAATATCGCGTGGCTATTTTGATTCTGACTTGGCTAGTGTTTATCGCTCTTATAGGCTGGAAATTCATCAAACAATAAAGCCCGTTTAACAGATATAGATATCTCTAGCGCTAACCAAGCCGCAGACTTTACAGTTCAAAAGACCTTGGGTGGAAACGAAGCCCCATCATCTTCATCATCGAGAGACTCCAAGCTCAGTTCCATAGCTGCTTTGCTCTGATTAATACCGCTTTCTTTAGCCAGCTTAATTTTTAATCGCAAGTTGTTAGGTGAATCCGCGTTGCGCAAGGCCTCTTCTTCGTTAATCCGCCCCTCGCAATAAAGCTCAAATAGGGCCGTATCAAAGGTTTTCATGCCAGCATTTTCAGACTTTGCCATGACATCTTTAATGCCATCAATATCTCCTTTAACAATGAGATCTGCCACCATTGGTGTCCCCAGCAAAACCTCAATAGCGGCAACACGCTTACCGTCTACGCTTGGAACTAGGCGCTGTGACACAAAAGCCTGAAGGTTTAGCGACAGATCCATTAGCAGCTGTGGCCGACGCTCCTCTGGAAAGAAATTAACGATACGATCTAGTGCTTGGTTAGCGTTATTGGCATGTAGCGTCGACAGACACAAATGACCCGTTTCAGCAAAAGCGAGCGCGTGCTCCATTGTTTCACGGTCGCGTATTTCACCAATCAAGATGACATCCGGTGCCTGTCGCAGAGTATTTTTAAGTGCGTTGTACCAACTGCGCGTATCCACGCCCACCTCGCGCTGGCTAACAATGCACTTTTTATGCTCGTGAACGTATTCCACAGGGTCTTCAATGGTGACAATATGGCCACTGCTATTGCTGTTGCGATAATCGAGCAAGGCAGCTAGAGAAGTCGACTTGCCCGAACCTGTCGCGCCAATAAGTAAGACTAGGCCGCGTTTGCGCATCATGACTTCAGGCAAAATAGCTGGCAGGCCCAAGCTTTCCCAGCTAGGGATTAGCGACACAATATTCCGCGCAACAATACTGACCTCGTTACGCTGCACAAAGATATTCACTCGTAAACGACCATAGCCAGGAATTGAAGTGGCTAGATTCATCTCCAGCTCCTGCTCAAACTCCTTGCGCTGAGCGTCATCCATCAGCTCATAGGCGATCTGCTTAATTTCGCCGGGCTGCAGAATCGCATCTTCAATAGGCCGTAAGCTGCCGTCAAATTTCGCACTAGGTGGCGCTCCGGTGCTCAAATACAGATCCGAGCCATCGTTAGTCGCAAGAAATTTTAACCACTCTGTTAATCGCTGCACGCTATCTGTCCCCTGCACAAGCAAGATTAATAATTATTATCTGTCACCTTAATCGCAGGGAGGCTGCTAGTTCTGCTGTCCCAGTTTGGCGATCGCAGCAAGAAACGCTACCACAGCGCATTGTGAACTGCAGCAAATAGTGCTTTGCCTTGCTTAGAAGCGGTCTTTTACTGTGAGCAGCAGCTGCACATCATCAACATCGTCGTCCCTCATAAAAGGAAATGCTAAATCAATGTGTATCACAGCACTTTTTTCTGCTCGACTAGAGTTCAAGCGCAGGCCAATACCTGCATCTGCCAGTACATCACCATTGGAGCCATTATCCTCGCTCTGATACCAGGCGCGCCCGACATCGATAAATGCCGCCAGACCAACTCGGAATAGGCGGAAAGGATGCCAATCAGAGTAATAGCGCTGCTCCAGCGTCCACACCACCGACCGGTCGCCGACCTGGTAGTTGCGATCGTAGCCGCGCAGACCATTTTCTCCGCCTAAAGTCACCTGCTTTTCTGCCGTCAGGCCATCGCTGTAGTCCACACGCAGGCCACTATAAAGTAACCAATTACGGCTCTGCTTAAAGTGATAGCGGGTCTCTAGCTGCCACCATAGATTCTCAAATGACTCATCATCGAGCGTCCAAAAGCCCGACAATTGCGTTTCAAAAACCCACAGGTACTTGGAGGTCGCTGTCAGCGTATTGAGATAGCGAGCATCAATGACTAGCTGGTCCCGTGTCGCGCCAAAGCTCTCGCCCGACCAACCCAAACTCCAGCGGTAGCGCTCACCGACAAAAACGTCCTCGGTGCGCCCTAGGTACTGAAAGTTATGCAGCTCAATAAACTCGTCCTCAACCGACTGATAGCCTATGAAAGGATAACTATAAACTCGGTCTTCGGGTAAAGCATCGGGCGGCCTTCGAGAGTCACTGTAGCTAAACTCATGGTTTTGATATTGGTAACCAAATAGCCAGCGATCAACGCGCTTATCAACTTCAGTGTGGGCGGCAATGCCGCCGTAGATGCGATAGTCTTCGCGCTCATGTTGAAATTCAGCAACTTTATCACCGCGAAACCAAAGTTTTTCCTCCTGCTTTTGCTGTTCAACCTGCCCACCAGCTGCCCACTTTTCGTAGACCGAAAAAAACGGCCGCTCAAGGCGCAAACTGTGATCATAACCATCATCATTATCGGTGAAACGCAGGCGGCCCTCCCAGCGAGAACCAAGTATCGAAGGGTCGCTATAACCCAGGGTGTAACCGGATCGGTCGCCATCCTTGTCATACTCAAGCAAGACCTGCTTACCAGTGCCGAGGAAGTTACTGTCTCTAAAGCCTAGCGCTGAGGAGTTTTCGCCACCACTGCGCCCAAAGGAGATCGACGGCGTAAAAGTCCAGATGTCACGCGTTATGACCTCAATATCCACCTCGTTACCGCACCAGCGCCATGGCCGCACTGTCGCATCGTAGATAAACTTCAGATTGCGCAGAATTCGCTCAGACTCCTCTGCGCGATGCTGTTCAAATACAGAGCCTTCCTCTAGTAGCAAATGATCATTCAGCACCCACTCACGGGTAACCGAATGAAAGTCATTGGCCCAATTGTAGATCCAGTTATTTTCAAGCGGGTCGTCACGGTCAAACACTGAAAAGCGCTGGTAGCGAATACTGCGCACGATCAGGCCTTGCGGCAAACGCTTCTCCAGCGCATCGTGCTCAGGCGAGGGCTGAAAACGAAAACTCTCTGAAGCAGCTTGCTCTGGCACCTCGACACAGGCCTCTTCAGCATTAACGCTCAAAGGGCTAGCGAGGTAAAACAAAGTCAGCACAACAGCCAAGCAAAACATGCTTCGCGAGGGGGTTGAAGCCTGAGGGGAACTGGTGCTTGACGCACTTACTTTAGAGTAGTTCAGCATGCTTCTAACGATAGCCCTACTGCGCCATGCGCACAATATCCCATTGGTGATAATTACTGGGCACTTTGCCAGCTAAAAAGTCGTCGCTGTACTCAGCGTAATGGGGGCGATAAACTTGCTCCCGGTTTGGCTGCGTCCGGTCATACTGGGGTGCATTGCCGTTTCGGCGCACCTCTCAACATAAGGAGTGTTCCGTGTCACCTCAGCTACAACAACATTTAACATCCCTCTCTAGCCCGGCAATGCAAGATTTGCTGCGCCGTATCAATCGCGGCATTGAGAAAGAGAGCCTGCGCATTAACCCCGCAGGTAAACTGGCGCTGACACCGCATCCGGCAGCCTTGGGCGCGCCCCTTACCCACCCATCGATTACCACCGACTATTCAGAAGCACTGCTTGAATTCATTACTCCTGTTGATAGCAGTGTAGAAAACACACTGAAAACACTGGAAGATATTCACCGCTACGTCTACCAGCAGCTAGATGATGAGATACTGTGGAGCACTTCCATGCCCTGCATTGTCTCCGGCGATGACAGCATTCCAGTGGCTAAGTACGGCAGCTCAAACGTAGCGCGCATGAAAACTGTCTATCGCTACGGACTCGGCCATCGCTATGGCCGGCCAATGCAGACGATTGCCGGTATCCATTACAACTTTTCAATGCCAGAACAGTATTGGGAGCAGGAATGGCGTTCAGCCGCTGCGCCTGGCAGCTTAAAAGACTGGATTACAGAACGTTACCTAGGGCTGATCCGCAATTTCCACCGCTACTCTTGGTTGCTAATCTATTTGTTCGGCGCTTCGCCAGCCCTCTGCTCTAGTTTCTTAAAAGGGCGTGATGAGCATGGTTTACAGGCCTTTGATGAGCAAAGCAAAACCCTCTATCTGCCTCATGCGACCTCACTGCGCATGGGCGACTTAGGTTACAACAGCGCCGCACAGCGCGGCTTGAGTGTGTGCTACAACTCTTTGGATAACTATATTGATACGCTGCGCTCTGCCATCATGCAGCCGCATCCGGACTACGCGCAATTTGCCAGTGGCCAAAATGGTCAGTACCAGCAGTTAAACGACAGCTTGCTGCAGATTGAAAATGAGTTCTACAGCACGATCCGGCCCAAGCGAGTAGCCCGCTCTGGTGAGCCTCCGCTGCGCGCCCTGCGCCGCGGCGGCATTGAATATATTGAAGTGCGCTGTATCGACGTATCGCCCTTCACCGCAGTGGGCATTGATGCCGCGCAAGCACGCTTTCTCGACACCTTCTTGCTGTTCTGCCTCATACAAGATAGTCCGCGCTGCGATAATGCTGAACAGCAACGCCTCGATAGCAACCTCAAAACGGTCGTCAACCGAGGCCGGGAACCTGGGCTGCGTTTGCAGACTCCTAGCGGCGAAAAAAGCCTGCGCGACTGGGGAAATGAGCTGTTCGAGGGTATTAGCGAAGTAGCTAAACTACTCGACCAGGCTCACGGCTGCGAACTATACAGCGAATCAGTGGCCGCAGAGCGCGGTAAAATCGAGGACGCCGAACTGACCCCCTCGGCGCGAGTGCTGCGGGAAATGCGCGAGCGCGAACTCCCTTTTTTCCGACTCGCAATGGCTTATAGTGAGCACTGGGCCGAGCACTTCCGCAGCCAGCCCTTAGATGCGGCAGCTCTGGCTCGCTTTGAGCAGCAGAAAGCCAAGTCTCTGCAAGCGCACGCGGCTACCGAAAGTGGCGACAGCATCAGCTTCGATGAATACTTGCAGCAGTTTTACGCCCAATATGAGGCGCTCTAGGATCTTCGCTGCCCACAGGTCACTGCTACGATGAACTTCCTCGCCCACTTCCAACTCGCCTGGCCCGATCCGGGACTGGTGGCGGGCGCCCTGGATGGCGAGTACCGCAAAGGCCTGTTGCGGGGCGAGCTCAGTAGCGACCTAGAAGCGGGTATTCGCCTGCACCGGCGTATTGATGCATATACTGACCACCACCCTCTGATCTGCGAGTTGCGCAGGCAGTTTCCCAGTCATCTGCGGCGCTATGCTGGGATTCTGATCGACCTCAGTTTTGATTATTTTTTAACACACCATTGGCAGCGCTATAGCGAGCTCACGCTGAGCAGTTTTAATCGCTCAACCTACCAGCTACTGCAAGCGCGTGAGGCAGAACTAAGCCCCGGCGCCAGCCGCATGCTGACTCGGCTCTTAGATTACGACATTTTGAACTGCTATCACCGCTGGGACGCCGTGACCGGTAGTGCCGCCCAAATTGGCACGCGCCTGCGCCGAGGGAACCCGCTGGAAGGCATTGCAGAGGACTTAGAAGCTCTACGCCACACACTAGAACTTACCTTCTTGGACTTCTACCCTGAATTGGCGGCCTTTAGCGCTGAGCAACGTCAGCAACTCAATCAAGTATGATGCGCTGAAGATTGCTTCACAGGCTAAAAGCACCTAAGTTACGCAGCCTAACTGATTAGCCATACATTCGAGGATTCCATCCCATGTCGCAGCTCCCATCACCCCGCTTGGTTTTCTTCGGTCTAGCGCTGCTAGCCCTGCTGGCCATGCTGTTCGCCTACTACTACCTGCAACTGCACCTGGGCTTGCCACCTTGCCCTCTGTGTATGACCCAGCGGGTTGCGGTAGTGGCTGGAGGCCTCATCGCTCTACTGGCTGCCATTCACAACCCTATCCACTGGGGCCGCCGTGTGTATGCCTTGGGCTGCGTGATTGCCGCAGGCTTTGGCAGCGCCATCGCCGGGCGCCACGTCTGGCTACAACACCTGCCAGAAGATCAAGTACCAGCCTGCGGTCCCAGCCTGTCCTACATGCTAGAAACACTGCCCTTCTCAGAAACTATCAGCTTGGTATTAATGGGAGACGGCAATTGCGCCGAGACGGTCTGGACCTTTATGGGGCTAAGTATTCCCGAGCAAACTCTGGGCTTATTTATCGTGATTCTAGCCCTGAGCCTATGGCAGTTACTGCGTAGCTCGCCCCGAGGCTAATCGCGGGCGCGCTGTGAGGCTGGAGCTAATCGCTTTGCTCATAGACAGAGCCGCACTTAAACACCCCACAAAGACTGTCTAAATTAGCCAGCAAAACGGTTTTTGCTAAGCCATAAACAAGTCCGGCGCCTAATCGCGGCGCCGGTACTCTTTAACTGCTGCTAAGTGATTAGCCTTCTGAGCCTTCTTCAGCGTCCTTCTCAAGCACAGAGATCAGTTCAACTTCAAACACTAGCGCTGCGTTGGGGCCGATTGCACCACCGGCACCGCCAGCACCGTAGGCCAAGTCTGAAGGGATGAATAATTTCCACTTAGAACCGGCAGGCATCAGCTGCAGTGCTTCAGTCCAGCCTGGAATCACCTGACCCACACCAAACTTCACACTCTCACCACGCTTATAGGACGAGTCGAACTCTGTGCCATCGACTAGCGTACCGCGATAGTTCACTTCAACAACATCGTCAGCTTGTGGCTTAACACCTTCACCTTGTTCAAGGATCTCATACTGCAGACCTGAGTCAGTCACCACGACGCCTTCGCGGGCAGCGTTTTCACTGAGGAAAGCCTCGGAAGCGGCCTGATTAGCCTCTGCAGCAGCAGCCTGTGCCGCCTGAGCTTCAGCCTGAGCCTTTTCCTGATAGGCCATCATTTCAGCTTGGATTTCTTCCTGCGTCAGGCGCGGTTCAGCGCCATCTACCGCATCGCGCAAGCCAGCAGCAAAGGCATTGACGTCCATTGGCACACCATCGGCGACCATACGCTGACCCAAGCCGTAGGCGATGCCATAGCTCAAACGCTGCCCCGAGTTTTCCAGAGCAACACTTGTAGAGGCCTCTGCGACTTCCTGAGTAGATGCTTCCTCATTACAGGCCGTCAGAGTCACAGCGGTGACCAGAGCCAGCGGCAATGCGTATTTCTTCATAAAGTTATTCCATTTATCAGTGAATGAATCTTTTCGTAGCCTGCTGCCCCACCCGGGACAAGCCCGAGCCACGCTCGGCTAACACAGTGCCGAGCTCCTCATCTAAAGGAAAACACAGGCAGGATCAATACAGCAGAGACAAATCATACTACCAGCAGCACCGCTTCGGCCAGCCCCCATATATTAGGACGCCAATACGCCTAGCAACTGTTCCAGAAGCTGCTCCAAGTCCGCTCCCTGGGCCATGTGACAAGCTAAAACCTGCTGCAAATTAGCGCGCAAATCAGCACCCAAGGCCGGCGGGGCAGCTTGATAGTCGAGCCATAACAAATCCTGCAGGTAGCGCTCGGCCTCCAGCTCTAGGCCCTGCAGCTGAGTGTGCAGTTGAGCGGCTTCTGGCAAGGTCCGCCACTGCCTGCGCAGGCTGCGCAAGGGGCCGATAACCTCCTGCCGCCACTGCTCGGTAGCGCTGAGCAAGCGCTTGAGCTGAGAGGCCTTTAAGCTCTGTCCACGGCTGCTTAACCAGGCGGCATAAAGCAGAAAGTTGACCTCCACCCCGTAGCGATCCTGAGCCAGTAGGCACAGCTCGGCCACCGCGGGTTTGGAGTAAAGAGCGAGTGAATAGTTCCAAAAAGGATTTTTCATAGTAATTGTCGGGGGCTTCCTGCTAGCTCGCCCGTGATGCAAGGCGTAGAATTCGCGACCATATGATTATTCTACGTGATATTACATTGCGACGCGGTACCCGCGTGCTGATCGAAAAGGCCTCGGTGACGATACAGCCCGGTCAACGCCTGGCGCTGATCGGAGCTAACGGCAGTGGCAAATCCAGTCTATTCAGCTTTCTGCTGGGTGAACTGGGAGCCGATGCTGGCGACATTCAAGGAATGAACAATCTGCGCCTGGCTCATATGGCACAGGAGGTCTCCGCTAGCGGGCTGAGTGCTGGCGAGTACGTGTTGCGCGGCGACCATGAGGTCGCGCGCCTACGCGCTGAGCTCAAGGCCCTAGAAGCCGCTGAAGACTACGCCGCCGCCGCGGCAGTGCATACAGCCCTAGACGATCTCGATGGCTACAGCGCCGAGCGCCGTGTCATCCGCCTATTGCAGGGCCTAGGCTTTGCCGAAGGTGCTTACCAGCGCCCGGTGAGTGACTTTTCTGGCGGCTGGCGAATCCGCCTAAACCTCGCCCGAGCACTGATGGCGCCGTCTGATCTGTTATTACTCGACGAGCCCACTAACCACCTCGACCTAGATGCCACCCTGTGGTTACAAGAGTGGCTACAGCACTACCCCGGCACACTGCTGATGATCTCCCATGACCGGGATTTTATCGACGCCACTTGTGAGCGCATTTTGCATATTGAGCACAGCGGACTAAATGCCTACAAAGGCAACTATTCCGACTTCGAGCAGCAGCGTGCAGAGCGCCTGTCCAATCAGCAGGCTACTTACGAAAAGCAGCAAGAACGCATTGCCCACATTGAAGATTTTGTGCGCCGCTTTCGTTACAAAGCCACTAAGGCCAAACAAGCCCAGAGCCGTATCAAAGAATTGGAGCGCATGCAGAAGGTGGCCCCGGCGCATGTCGACTCCCTGTTCAGCTTCTCTTTTCCGGCCCCAGATAAGAGCTCCGATCCGCTGCTGCGCCTCGATAAGGCAGATCTTGGCTATGGCAGCAACAAGATATTGAGCGAGGTCGACTTGCAATTACGGCCCGGCAGTCGCTACGGCTTACTCGGTAAAAACGGGGCCGGTAAATCCACCCTGCTGAAGAGTTTGGTTGGCGAGCTGCCCCTGCTCGGCGGCGAGTACCAGCGCGGCGAACATTGCTACATAGGGTATTTTGACCAGCAGACCCTAGAGGCACTGGACCTCGAAGCCAGTGCCGCACTGCATTTACAGCGCCTAAAACCCGAGGCACGGCAGCAGGATATTCTCAACTTTCTGGGCGGCTTTAACTTTCGCGGCGACCAGGCTACGGGCTCAATCAAGCCCTTCTCTGGCGGTGAAAAAGCGCGTCTAGCCCTCGCCTTAGTAGTGTGGCAACGCCCCAACTTACTGGTGCTAGACGAGCCAACCAACCACTTAGACCTCGATATGCGCAACGCTATGGAAGTTGCACTACAGGCCTATGAAGGCGCTTTGATCTTGGTCAGCCACGATCGACACATGCTGCGCAACACCTGCGACGAGCTACTGCTGGTGCACGACGGCAAAGTTGATGAATACGACGACGATTTGCGCGCTTATGAGCGTTGGGTTCTATCGAGCTACAACATAGACGAGGCCGACAAAGCCACTCAAACAGCAAAAGCCAAGGAGAGTGCCGCCAGCAAGAAAGAAAAACGGCAGCAAGCCGCCGCTGCTAGAGCACAACTTAAGCCCATCACTCAACGCATCAAGGCTATTGAGCAGAGCATGGCCAAACTCCATAGCGAACTGGAAGAGCTGCGCGAGCAACTGGCCGACCCCGAGCTATACAGTGCTGACAACAAAGCCAAGGTAGCCAGCCTGACGCAGCGAGAGGGCGAGCTGAGCAGACAAGTAGAAGAGCTTGAAACAGAGTGGCTGGAACAGCAGGAAGCCCTAGAAGCTCTTGCTGGTGCTTGATTTCACTCAGGCGCCAAGCAAACTTAGTTTCTGCTGCCTGCTGAAGCTTTTGATCTGCGCTTCACGCTGCTGAGCACTGCTGCGATCCGGCGCCGCCTCCTGCCAGCGCAACACAACCGGGCGTCGGCCACGAGTATATTTTGGCCCACCAGCAATCAGGCCATTGTGCTGCGCTAAGCGTCGCTCTATGTCTCGCGCCACGCCGGTATAAAGACTGCCATCGGCACACTCCAGCACGTAAACCCACCACTGCCCACTCATGCCGGCCTACGCCCCATAAACTTAACTCGCGACGCAGCAAAGCAGGGGCGATCAATTGCCGCTGCTAGGCTTAAGATCTCTGTGGCTTTGTGCTGCAGACTAGACTCCTAAACTTCGATGCTACTGAGTTTTTAATACAATTAATCGGGCTCTGCGCGCGCTTCGCATCACGAAAAACACACGGGCAGGTTGTTCCCCCTTGCTCCGGTGGTATGATAGCAGCCCTTAACTGTTGGGGCCTGTAGGCTCCACCCAACGATTGGAGAGCACTATGAGCGAGCATATCGTAAACGTCACCGACGCAACGTTTGACGAAGAAGTATTACAATCTGATCTACCCGTACTGGTAGATTTCTGGGCAGAGTGGTGTGGCCCATGCAAAATGATTGCACCGGTTCTGGATGAACTCGCCACTGAGTATCAGGGCAAGCTGAAAGTCTGCAAAGTAGACGTTGATGCTAACCCCGACGTGCCACCCAAGTTTGGCATCCGCGGTATCCCAACCCTGATCGTATTCAAGGGCGGCAATGCTGAAGCGACAAAAGTGGGCGCACTGTCCAAGTCACAGCTGACCGAATTCGTACAAGAAGCCCTCTAAGAAAGCTGCCAGTGGTAACAAAGTGGGGGCCGGTCTGCCTGCCCCCACTGTATTACCTCAGTTCTTTCCTACCAAAAACTTATAGACGAGTACCGTGGGCCGTGCTACATTCGATTCCGCTGCACATTTCCGTGCCGCAATAATAAACCCGCTGTTCTATTAAATACCGCTTAGATATCTGTCCACACGGGCTGGGCCTACCGTTGTATCGGTGCGCAGCGGCTTACTGACTCCCTTTTCTGAAAATCACTCCTACACTCTATGAATCTTACTGACCTTAAGACCAAATCTACTCAAGAACTCATCGATATTGCCAAAGAGATCGGCCTAGACAACATGGCCCGGTCGCGCAAACAAGATATTATTTTCGCGATTCTCAAACGTCACGCCAAAAGCGGCGAGGACATTTATGGCGATGGGGTGCTGGAGATTTTGCAGGATGGTTTCGGCTTTCTGCGCTCCGCTGACAGCTCTTACTTAGCGGGCCCGGACGACATTTACGTTTCACCCAGTCAAATTAGACGCTTTAACCTGCGCACAGGCGATAGTATTTCCGGCAAAATTCGCCCGCCCAAAGACAGTGAGCGTTATTTCGCCCTGCTCAAAGTTGGCGAAGTTAACTTCAACAAGCCGGAAAACTCAAAAAACAAAATCCTCTTCGAAAACCTCACCCCACTGTTCCCTGACGAGCGCCTGACGCTAGAGAAAGGCAACGGTAGCTCTGAGGATTTGACGGGCCGCGTCATCGACCTTGTCGCGCCAATCGGCAAGGGCCAGCGCGGCCTCCTGGTAGCACCGCCCAAGGCCGGTAAAACCATCATGATGCAGAACATCGCGCAAGCCATTATCAGTAACAATCCCGAGTGCTATATCATCGTATTGCTGATCGACGAGCGCCCTGAAGAAGTGACAGAAATGCAGCGCTCAGTGGGTGCTCGCGGCGCCGAAGTTGTCGCCTCAACCTTTGATGAGCCGCCCTCGCGCCACGTCCAAGTGGCTGACATGGTGATCGAGAAAGCTAAGCGACTTGTAGAGCACAAGCGCGACGTGATTATTCTACTCGACTCCATCACTCGCCTAGCCCGCGCCTTTAACACAGTGGTTCCGAGCTCCGGCAAGGTACTAACCGGTGGTGTAGACGCCCACGCACTGGAGCGCCCCAAGCGCTTCTTTGGCGCCGCCCGTAATATTGAAGAAGGCGGCAGCCTGTCCATCATTGCCACCGCTCTAATTGATACCGGCTCCAAAATGGACGAGGTGATCTACGAAGAGTTCAAGGGCACCGGTAACATGGAATTGCACCTGGACCGCAAGATTGCCGAGAAGCGAGTCTACCCCGCTATCAATATCCGCCGCTCCGGTACCCGTCGCGAAGAGCTTCTCACCGGCGAAGAAGAGCTGGCAAGAATGTGGATTTTGCGCAAGCTACTGCACGGCATGGAAGACTCTCCCGCTATTGAGTTCCTCTTGGATAAACTGAAAGACACGAAGACCAACGATGAGTTCTTCATGTCGATGAAGCGCAAGTAAAGAACCTTTGTGCAGCGTCTTGTGGCGTTGCACCCGCTTGCCACAACAGTTACTGTCGCAATCACCCTTAAGCTACAGGCTGGCTCCCATTGAAATACTCTGATTTACGCAGTTTCATCGCTATGCTGGAAGAGCGTGGCGAACTTAAGCGCATCCAGGCAGAGGTGGACCCCCACCTTGAAATGACCGAAATTGCCGACCGCACTTTACGTGCTGGTGGCCCTGCGCTGCTGTTTGAAAACCCCAAGGGCTACAGCACTCCAGTGCTAGCCAATCTCTTTGGCACTGAGCGGCGTGTAGCCTTGGGCATGGGCGCCGAAAGCAGCGAGTCATTGCGCGAAATTGGTGAAGTTCTCGCCTATCTGCGCCAACCCGATCCGCCCAAGGGCATGAAAGATGCCTGGGACAAAGCCCCGCTGCTCAAGCAAGTTATGAACATGGGCACCAAGGTGCTGCGCAACCCTCCTTGCCAATATCACGTCAAAGAAGGCGCCGATGTCGACCTCCACCAACTGCCTATTCAAACCTGCTGGCCCGGTGATGCCGCGCCGCTGATCACCTGGCCCCTAGTGATTACCCGCGGGCCAAATAAAGAGCGACAAAACCTCGGCATCTATCGCATGCAGTTACTGGGCCGCAACAAGCTCATTATGCGCTGGCTGTCCCATCGCGGTGGTGCACTGGATTTTCGCGACTGGCAACTCAAAAACCCCGGTAAACGCTACCCTGTCGCCGTGGCTCTCGGTGCAGACCCGGCTACGACTTTGGGAGCTGTGACACCAGTGCCCGATAGCCTGTCTGAGTACGCCTTTGCCGGCTTGCTACGCGGCAGTAAGACAGAGTTAGCGGAGTGTTATACCCCCCTGTGCCGCGAGCACGGACTACAGGTACCAGCCACTGCCGAATATATTCTTGAAGGCTATCTCGAGCCGGGCGAAATGGCTGATGAGGGGCCCTTTGGGGATCATACTGGCTACTACAATGAAGTAGACCGCTTCCCAGTGTTCACCGTCGAGGCGATCACCCACCGGGAAGATCCGATCTATCACAGCACCTATACTGGTCGGCCACCCGATGAGCCCGCGATATTGGGGCTGGCACTAAACGAAGTCTTCGTGCCTATTCTGCGCAAGCAATTTCCAGAGATTAGCGACTTTTACCTACCCGCCGAAGGCTGCTCTTATCGCATGGCAATTGTCACTATGCGCAAGGAATACCCAGGGCACGCAAAGCGAGTCATGCTGGGAGTCTGGTCATTCCTGCGCCAGTTTATGTACACCAAATTTGTGGTTGTGACTGACGACGATGTCAATGCCCGAGACTGGAATGATGTGATCTGGGCCATCACTACTCGCATGGACCCGCGCCGTGACTGTACCTTTATCGACGACTCGCCGATCGACTATCTCGACTTCGCCTCCCCGGTTTCCGGCCTCGGCTCAAAGCTTGGCATGGATGCTACTAACAAGTGGCCCGGAGAAACTACTCGCGAGTGGGGCGAGCCCATTGTGATGGATGCCGCAGTGAAAGAGCGAGTAGACCAAATGTGGGAAGAGCTAGGGCTGAGTTAAGCCTAAACTCAAAGACTCAACAGGCACTAAGCACTGAGTGGCTGAGACACTTTGGCTGCTAAAACAGCAGCCAAAGTAGCCGCGAGCTGAGATTGCCTCAGCTCAATTCCAACTGATGACTATAAGTACTGGGCTGCGGCATTGGCAGCTCCGGCAGCTTCACATCGCGCAGCAAGCCCTCTTCATAGTAGCGCGCGCTAACTTTAGGCTCACCCAGCGCCCCCAACAGACGCCCCAATTCAGCACACACCTCCGGCGTCTGCTGCAACTGATAGCAGCTTTCGAAGTAGTCTCGCGCCTTGCCCCAGAGCTGATTGCGAGCCGACAGGCGGCCCAAGCAAAGCAAAAGCTGCGCATCTTGGGGGTGATCCCCGAGCCAAGTTTCAGCTTGAGCTAACTGCTTACTCTGGCTATCGCTGTGCACAAAGGCAAACAAGCGCACCAACTCACTGTCCCACTGCCGTTTCAAAGTGCTTATGCAAACTTTTTCTGCCGTTTGATGATCGTCCCGGGTGATCAGCAGTGCCACATAGGCACGCAGTAAGTCTGGATCGCGCTTCCAGGTTGAAGGCAGCGTCTGCCAGCATTCGTTTAAAGCTTTGGCAGCGTTATCTTCGCGCTCTACACTGTGCTGTAACTGACGCATATAGACCTTGCGACTTAAAGACTGCAGCTCTTCAGCTGGCAACACCCCATGGCGCTGTAGCTCTGGCAATAAAGCAACCAAATTATCCCAGTCTTCTAGACCAAGATATGCTTGCTGCAACAAACGCAGCACATGTGGGTGGCGGTTGGCGTTGCGCTTGGCTCGCTCTAGGGTAATAACAGCCTGTTCATATTGCCCGGCTTGCAGCCTCATTTCAGCTTGGGTCAACTCTACTGCAACCCCTGCTTGCGCATCAGTACGCTCCGCTTCACTCAGGTATTTACGCACGGCATCTTGGTCGCCGAGTTGATAACTCGCTCGAGCAGCAACCAAGTAGTTAAGCAAAGGCGTGTCACTGTGCCGCGAACCGCGCAGCAACTGGCGTCGAGATCTCTCCCAATTACCCTCAATAAAGTTAATTAAGCCTCGATTGGTCAACTGCGCCGACTTTTGGCTCTTGCGATTGCTGAACCAATTGAGCACTGTCACCTGACCGGCAAACAGTTTGCGCAATAAACGTATGACGCCATAGAGCAAGAGTGTAACTATCAGCAACAGCAGCAAGCCCACCCACAAACTGGTCTCCAGTGTGTAGTGGCCATAGGCTAATAAGATGTATCCAGGGTCGGTTTCAATTAACGTGACCACTGCCACCCCCAATAAGAGGGCGATCAAAATCAAGCCAAAGACTTTACGCATGGCTTATTCGCCTTTCTCTTGAGCTCGCTGCGCGCGGACATCCACGGCCTGCGACAGGGCATTTAATGAACGGGAGATATCCGGCAGCGATACCTCTATGGTCTCTGCAGCTAAGCTTAGCAGCTCCTCATCCATCGCTTTGGCAGCTTGAGCGTCGGACTCGGAGAACTGCGACACCCAGTGCCGCGAGCGCTCTAAGCTTTCGCGGTACAGGCGCGAGTTACTCGACAATAAGGCCACCTGAGCCTGCTCAAGTAGCATTCGCAAGTTCTGCCGCACTAGGCCTTCCCACTGTGGATCCATCAACACCTCCATAGGAGTCTCGCGCCGACGAATAATCACGTAGTCAGAAATTTTTTCTAGCGCCGCCTCATAGCCTTGATGCAAACGATCACGCCAGTTCTCCGCCGCTGCCGGCTGCAGCCGCTGCTCTGCTTCTGGCAATTCAAAAATTGACAGTTCCAGGGCCGCTTCACTTAAGGCCGAGAGACGCAGATACAAACCTTCAGTATCAATGCGAGGCACGCCGCGCAGGGCGCTCAGGTCAGAGGCAATGGCCCGGCGCACTGGATAGAAAGTGGTATCTTCTAATTGGCGCAAAATAGTATCGGCACTGCGCATCAAGGCTTGGGCGGATACCGCATCGCCAGTCATAATCAAGCGCTGATTGGCGAGGCGCAGCAGGTACTCAACCTCTGCCACCTGCCAGCCTTCGCGGTCGCTAGTGCTAAAGCGTGACAGCTCTTCACCGTGGCCTGCTACCTTTTGCTCGAGCGTTTGCAAGCTGGTGGCTAAGCCCTGCAGTCGAGTGGACTGCTGCTCAATGCGCGGCGCTAAAGATGACAGCCCCCGCTCTAAGTCAGCCTGAATATTTTTTTCTAAGTTCGCGCCCATCGAGCGCAAAGCTGCCTGCTGCTCAGTCGCATCCAGCACTTCACGCTCAGTGACGGCCTCCAGCAACTCCATACGGTTTAGCAGAGCAGTCTCTCGGTGCTGGGCCTCCTTGAGCACCCACCACAGCGCTGCTGCCAGCGCAATGACCAGCAGCAAAGCCAGTGTTGCCAGCAGCGGAAAACCTCTGCGCTGAGAAGGGCTGGAGAGTTGCTGCTCAAAATTGTTGTTATCCGCTTCAGTCGCTTTCGCACTCAACTTTGCGGTGCTGCCGTCCTGGGTTTCGGCTGCGCCTTCTCCAGATGGCTTTTCGGGCGGGGTAGTACTGTTCTCTTGGTCGCTCACTCAAAAGTCTCCTGGGTGTTCTGCCATTGCTTCAGAGCGCGGAGCATGGCCTCATCAGAGGCATTATCAGCCACTATTAAGTGCTTAAAACCGGCTTCCTGTGCCACTGCTGCAACACGCTGCGACGGCAGCACTAAGGTTACAGCCCATAACTTAGTGGTTTCTGCCGGGCTAAGCAACGCCAAAAAGTTGCCCAAACCCTCACCACTGCTAATCAGGACCACGCCAACTTGGGCTCTGTCGAGCAAATTTGCCAAGCCTTGCGGCGGCAACTGCACCGCTTTGCGCCGATAGCAAAAAAAGCGATCCACCTGAGCACCGCGCTGCTCTAAGGTTTCACGTAAAAATTCACGGCCGCCATCGCCCTTAACAATCAGCACTCGATCGCCCTGCGGCTCGCTTAAGGGCGCCAGTTTCAGCAAGCCTTCACTGGTCATTTCTATGCCGGGGGTCAGGGGCTCGAGCCCATAACGCTTGAGTTCGCGTGCTGTACCACTGCCCACGGCATACCAGTTTATGCCAACAGGCCACTGCGGCCACTGGTTCTCCAGCCAAGGCATAGCAAAGCGCACCGCATTGCTGCTGACAAAGATAATGTGCTGATAATAGTCTAAATCCTGAATCAGGCTGTGCTGCTCAGCCGGCAGTTCTGCATAGGGCTCCAGCTCGATCACAGGCTGATACACAGCCTCCAGACCAAGCGCTTCAACAGCCTTGCCCAGAGCTGCTCCCTGCCCTTCTGGGCGAGTGATTAATACTGCCTTAGCGACCATAGACTTCCGCCAAAATCTCACCGGCACCCTGCGCCAGTAAGTCTTCTGCTACAGAGATACCCAGCGCTTCTGCATCGCTCGCTGGCGCGGTCGCTTCGGCGCGCAGCAAACGACTGCCATCGGGCTGCCCCACCAGGCCCCGCAGCCACAAATCACCGGCTTGGTTAAATTCCGCATAACAGGCAATCGGCACCTGGCAACCACCCTCTAAACGACGGTTTAAGGCGCGTTCGGCCGTTACCCTTTGTGCCGTGGCAAGGTGATGCAATACCTGTAGCCGCTCTAGCGTGCTGCTGTCGTCACTGCGCAGCTCAATACCCACGGCACCTTGTCCACCGGCGGGCAAGGACACCCCCACCGGGATCCGCTGGCGGATACGCGATGCCATCTCTAAACGCAGTAGGCCAGCTGTAGCCAAGATAATGGCATCGTACTGCCCCTCATCGAGCTTGCGCAGACGCGTTTGCACGTTGCCTCGTAAAAACTTCACCGACAAGTCGGGGCGCTGTGCCCGCAGCTGACACTCCCGCCGCAAACTGGAGGTACCCACTACACTACCGGCCGGCAATGCCTCCAAGCTATCAAAGTGATTGCTGACGAAGGCGTCACTGGGGTCCTCCCGCTCGCAGATCACTCCCAGACTAAGGCCCTCAGGGAACTCCATCGGCACGTCTTTCATTGAGTGCACAGCAATGTCCGCACTGCCATCAAGCAGTGCCGTCTCCAGTTCTTTGACGAACAGCCCCTTACCGCCAACTTTGGACAGCGGCACATCAAGCAGCTGGTCGCCGCGGGAAGTCATACCTAAGAGCTCGACTTGTAAACCTGGATGGGCTTTACAGAGGGCGTCGCGAACAAATTCAGCCTGCCACATGGCCAGGGGGCTTTCACGGGTAGCGATGATTAGAGGACGGGACATAGCGAATAACTTTCATAAAATTTGGCTGGGCATGATATCAGCCACAGGCCACTTCATCGACTCGGCAATGATTCCTTGAGCGCTTTAGCTAAGCGCTGCTCACGCAGTAGCGGCTTGAGCAGCTGCGCAATAGCCTGATGGCAAAGCTCAGCTAAGGCATCCTTATCGCAAACAGTGTATAGAAGCACTGTTGCTCAAAGCGCCACATTTCAAGCTGTGCAGCTCCCTCATGGTCGACGCTATCAAGCTGTATTTCTAAAGGCTGTAGGCGCGCGCTCAGCGGCTGTTAGCTGATATACTTAGCTCTCTTATAAGCACTGACTAGTGCAAGCTATTATCTCGCGTCGCCGCGGCGGCGCCCGTCACAACCAGGATCTAAAACCAGCATGAGTGAACAACAAGATACCAGCAAACTGTGGGGCGGCCGCTTCACTGAAGCCACTGACAGTTTTGTGCAGCGTTTCACTGCCTCGGTAGGCTTCGATCAGCGCATGGCAGAAGAGGACATCGCCGGCTCCCTCGCCCACGCCGCCATGTTGTGCAAGGTTGGCGTACTGAGCGACAGTGAACTGGCTGAGATTCAGCAGGGGCTGGCCCAAATACGTCAAGAAATCGCCGAGGGCAGCTTCAGCTGGTCAATTGAGCTCGAAGATGTGCACATGAACATCGAAGCTCGCCTCACAGAGTTGATTGGTATCACGGGTAAAAAACTGCACACCGGCCGTTCTCGCAACGACCAAGTAGCCACCGATATCCGCCTCCATCTGCGCAACGCCATCGACCATATCGCTAGCGAGCTGAGCCGCCTGCAACTGGGCACTATTGGCTTGGCGGCGGATAACAGCGACACGGTAATGCCCGGTTTTACTCACCTGCAAACAGCACAACCGGTTTCTTTTGGCCACCACCTACTGGCCTGGAACGAAATGCTGGAGCGCGACTACGGCAGGCTAATGGACTGCCGAGAGCGGATGAACCAATCGCCGTTGGGTGCAGCAGCACTAGCGGGCACCACCTATCCCATCGACCGCCAGCTCACCGCCACTGCACTGGGCTTTGATAAAGCCACTGAAAACTCCCTGGACTCGGTCTCAGATCGTGACTTTGCCATTGAGTTTTGTGCTTTTGCCGCGCTCTTACTGACCCACCTGTCACGTATGTCAGAAGAGCTCGTGCTGTGGACTTCTGCACAATTTAATTTTATTGAGCTGCCCGACCGCTTCTGCACCGGCTCTTCCATTATGCCGCAGAAGAAAAACCCCGATGTACCAGAGCTGGTTCGAGGCAAAGTCGGCCGCGTTAACGGCCACCTGATTGCGCTACTGACCCTGATGAAAAGTCAGCCGCTGGCTTACAACAAGGACAACCAAGAAGACAAAGAACCCCTCTTCGATACTATCGATACTGTCCTTGACTGCCTGCGCGCTTTTGCCGACATGGTGCCCGCTATCCGCCCCAACAAAGAGGCGATGCGCGAAGCGGCGCGGCGCGGTTTCTCCACAGCTACTGATCTAGCCGACTACTTGGTAAGGGGAGGCATGCCCTTTCGTGATGCGCACGAAGTGGTTGGTAAAGCAGTGGCCCACGGCGTAGCCAATGGGATTGACCTAGCAGAAATGGACTTAGCCACTTTGCAGGGCTTTTCCAAGCAGATTCAAGCCGATGTATTCGATGTACTGACCCTGGAAGGCTCTATCGCTGCACGCGATCACCTCGGCGGCACTGCACCAGCCCAAGTGCTAGCGGCAGCAGAGCGAGCCAAACAGCGGGTCAACGCTCGCCCGGCTAGCTAAGGGCCGAGATAACGCAAACTCGCCTGGAACATGACATCCGGCGCTGTCTCTACCGCAATATCTTCAACAATAGAAAAATCTAGCCCCCAGCGCTGGCTTAATTGCCAGCGCAGGCCGGCACTGAGCATCACTGAATCCTTAGCCAGCGCATCAATGGCGCTAGCTAAGGGCGCCTTGTGGGCGTCGAGCTGCCCTAGCAAAGACCAGCTGGGGCTAAACTGCCACTGCGCACTCGCACCAGCAAACCACAAGTCTCGCTGTTGCCGCCCCGCTAGGGCTGACACTTTAGCGGCGCGCAGATAACCCAACTGAGCGTGCCAGCTAAGTGGAGCTGCAGCCAAGCTGTCCGAGGACAGTCGCAATACAGCATAACTGTCAGCCTCGCCACTCCCGCTAAAATCAGCAAAGTCGCCTGTGCCAAATTTGTAGCCCACAGTGCCGGCCAGCGCTAAACCACCTGCACGGTAAAGGCTGCGCTGCACTGCAAGCGAGATATCGCCCAAGCCCGCGCGTCTACTGTACAGATCGAAACGCTGCTCCGAATCGGCATAGCGGTAGTTCAATTGATCCCGCGGCACGTCGCTGCGACCATTGTCAGGCAGGCCCCATAAATTGTGCCAGCGGTCGATCCCAGTATCTAAAAAACCGGCACTCTGTTTGCTATAGGGCAGCTCCAATTGCAGCTGCCATTGATCGCTCAGTGCATAGCGCGCAGCGAGCACCAGGCGCTGAGTCTCGCCGTCGAAACTGAGCGCCTCTGAAGCCCTGCGCTCTTCGATATAATGACTCGCCAGCGCGCTATGAAAATCCCACTGCCAAGTACCTGCAGCAGCGATTGCTGCTGATTGCTGGGCGGGCAAGCCAAACAAACTGGCTATAGGGCTGAGGTTTTTAACATAAAGGGGCTCTCCGGCTGCCACCCAAGTTGGGCTTAGCAAGGCCAGAAATACTGCCGTAATACGTGTCATCATGCTGTGCACCCGCTGCAAAACAAGGTCGATGATACGGCCTGCTCGCACCGCTATCTAGCGACAGGTATAATCTAGGCTTTGATCAAGGATTGGATTCCATGCGCGAGCTACTTGTCGCCCTCACCGTACTCTGCTCAGCCACTCTGCTGCAGGCTTGCGGCCAGACCGGACCACTCTACATGCCCGATGAACCCGCCAAGGTAGTGGGCAGCCTAGCTCCTACTGCTACCACCGCCGACTGAGAACAGATGATGCAAAGCTTTAATTACCGCGACGGCGAGCTCTATGTCGAAGGCCTATCAGCCCGCGCGCTCGCCGCTGAGTTTGACACCCCCTGCTACGTTTACTCACGCGCCGCCCTAGAGGGCGCTTTAAATGAATACCAACAGGCCTTAGAAGGCATACCACACCTAGTGTGCTACGCCGTCAAAGCCAACTCCAATCTAGCCGTGCTAGAAGTTTTGGCCCGCCAGGGCGCAGGCTTTGACATCGTCTCTGTGGGCGAACTTGAGCGGGTGCTAGCTGCCGGTGGCGACCCAGCTAAGGTGGTGTTTTCCGGTGTTGCTAAAAAAGCGAGTGAGATGGCCCGGGCCCTAGAGGTCGGCATTCACTGCTTTAACTTGGAGTCCGCCGCAGAGTTGGAAGTATTGAATCAGGTCGCAACTGAGATGGACAAGGTCGCGCCAATCTCGGTACGGGTTAACCCCGATGTGGATGCCCGCACCCACCCCTATATTTCCACCGGCCTGAAAGAAAACAAGTTTGGTGTCACTATGGATGAGGCGCTGCGCATGTATCAACGCGGCGCCGAACTGCCCAATATCGACATCCAGGGGCTCGATTGCCACATCGGCTCACAGCTCACTGAGTTAAGCCCCTTTATCGATGCTATTGAGCGCCAGCTGAGCCTTGTCGATCAACTACAGAGCCAGGGCATAACTATTCACCACTTAGATATCGGCGGAGGCTTGGGGGTTCGCTATCGCGATGAAACCCCGCCCTCTATCGCCAGCTACATCGAAGCCGTCCGCACAGCAATTGGCGACCGACCACTGCAATTAGTATTGGAGCCCGGCCGCTCTATTGCCGCTAACGCTGGCATTTTGCTCACCCGGGTGGAATACACTAAGCAGACTCCAGAGCGCAACTTTGCCCTAATCGATGCCGCCATGAATGACATGATTCGCCCAGCGCTTTACCAAGCATGGCTCGACATCAAGACCGTTAGTCAGCGCAGTGAAGGCGAGGTGTTGGACTGGGATCTGGTCGGACCGGTCTGTGAAACGGCGGACTTTCTCGGTAAAGAGCGGCCTTTAAACATTGAAGCTGGGGAGCTACTGAGTGTATTTGGTGCAGGGGCTTACGGTTTCGTCATGAGCTCAAACTACAATACCCGTGGCCGTGCCGCTGAAGTTTTAGTCGATGGCGAGCGAGCCCACCTAGCGCGCGAACGCGAGACAATCGAAGAACTGCTGCGCCTTGAGCATCGCCTACCCGCCGATAGCTGATAACGAATATGCAGCTTAAGTTCACCAAAATGCACGGCGCTGGCAACGACTTCGTGGTCATTGACCTGATCAGCCAGCGCTATAAATTGCGCTCCCACGATATTCGCAAGTTCGCTGACCGGCGCTTTGGTATCGGCTGTGACCAAGTTCTTGTGGTCGAGCCGCCGAGCAATCCGGACGTGGATTTTCGCTACCGCATTTATAACGCCGATGGTACAGAGGTGGAACAGTGCGGCAATGGCGCGCGCTGCTTTGCCCGTTTTGTGCACGACAGCAAGCTGACCACTAAGCGCCGTATTACAGCTGAGACACCCGCCGGAGTCATCACTTTACAGTGCTTGGAACAGCAGCGTGTCGAGGTGGATATGGGCCAACCGGAACTGGAACCTGAGCTCATTCCTTTTGCGGCAGCGGCTCGCGCCGACAGCTACCACTTGCAACTACCCGGGCAGCACTTGGAAATCGGAGCCCTGTCGATGGGCAATCCCCACGCCATTGTGCGGGTCACAGATATCGAGACTGCTGATGTCGCCGGACTGGGGCCGGCAATCGAATCACACAGTGATTTCCCGCAGCGAGTGAATGCTGGCTTTATGCAGGTGATCTCTGAACAAGAGATTCGACTGCGGGTATTCGAACGCGGTGTCGGCGAGACTCTAGCCTGTGGCACGGGCGCCTGCGCAGCGGTAGTTTACGGCAAGCTGCGAGGCTGGCTAAGCGACACCGTGACAGTTCAGCTTCCCGGCGGTATGCTCTCCATCACATGGCGCGGCCCGGGACACAGTGTCATCATGACCGGCCCCACTGCAGTAGTGTTTGAGGGCTCGATTAAAGTCTGACCTTCAGCCGTTGACACAAGCAGCGGCTAACAGCCTGATCAGGGAGAACGATCCATGCCAGCCAGCAACGATGCAGCGGCACGCAATAACGATAAAAACAACGACTCGGCACTGAATGATGAACAGGTGCGAGAGCACCTTAAAAGCAACAGTGATTTCTTCCAGCGCCACCCAGACATGCTGGACTCTCTGCAGGTTTCCCACGCCTCAGGCAGCGCCGTTTCGCTAGTGGAAAAACAGATTAGTGTACTGCGTGAGCGCAACACAGAACTGCGGCACCGCCTCAATGCCCTGACCGCTACCGCTCACGACAACGACAAGCTCTACGATCGCACTCGGCACCTGGTATTAAAGCTGCTGGAAAGCAAAACGCTTAGCAGCCTCTGCGACACCTTCGCCAGTCACATGCGCGATAGCTTTGAAGTTGAACACGCCAGCATGATTCTATTTGGCGACCCCGCTGAATCCTCTGCTCAGATACGCTTTGAAGCACCTGAAACAGTCAAGCTAGAAATTGGCGGCCTGCTGAATAGTCGCAAGCCGCTGTGTGGCGTGCTGCGAGAAACAGAGTTCGGCTTCCTATTCCCCACTGCCGGGGAGCTTGGCTCAGCCGCAGTCATGCCACTGAGTGACGCTGACGGCAATCATGTCGGCGTCATCGCCATTGGCAGCAGCGATGCCAGTCGCTATCACAGCGGCATGGGAACATTATTTTTACTGTATATTGCCGATGTCCTAGTACGCCTGATGGCACACTTACCCACGGCTAATAGCGCTTGAGATAACTGTGAGCACCAACTGCCTGGAACCCAGCGCCAGTGAGTTTATCGCCTATTTACGGGATGTCCGGCAACTCTCCCCACACACGCTCAAAAACTATCGCCGCGACCTCAACTCTTTGCAGCAGTGGTGTGATGGCCGGAATATCGAAGGTCCGCAAGCGCTACTAGAGGCCGATATTCGCAGCTGGATTGGCAGCCTGCACCGCAAAGGGCTCTCCGGTAGTAGCATTCAGCGCGCGCTATCAGCCACCCGCTCGTATTTTGACTACTTGGGCCGCTTTCATGGCGCCGAACGCAACCCAGCCATTGGCATTCAGGCACCGCGCTCTGCGCGCCGCTTGCCTCGCACTCTGGATGTTGACCAAATTGAGCAGTTCATGAGTAGCGAAGACCAGGACCCAGTGGCACTTAGGGATCTGGCCATGGCAGAACTGTTTTACTCTTCGGGGCTGCGCCTGGCCGAGCTGGTGGCGATCAATTTACAGGACATCGACCTATCCTCTGGCTTAATCACCGTCACCGGCAAGGGCAATAAAACCCGGAGCGTACCAGTGGGCTCAGTCGCCGCCCAAGCCATCCAGCGCTGGCTCAGCGTGCGCCCACACACCGCGGCGAATGAAGACGCTGCCGCGGCACTATTTACCAGCAGCCGCGGGCAGCGCATCAGTGTGCGCAATGTTCAGGCCCGACTCAAATTGCGCGGCCGCCGCAGTGGCATGCCCCAAGATGTTCACCCCCACATGCTGCGCCACTCTTTTGCCAGCCACATCTTGGAGTCCAGTGGCGATCTGCGCGCAGTGCAAGAACTCTTAGGCCACGCTAATATCTCCACCACCCAAATCTATACTCATCTGGATTTTCAGCACCTGGCCAAAGTCTATGACGAGGCCCACCCGCGCGCTCGTCGCCGCAAACCCAAGGAAGACTAAGTTGACCATAAGCCTTATCACTTTCGACCTGGACAATACGCTTTGGGACTCTGAGCCAGCCCTGATTAGAGCGGATCAGGCGCAACGTGAATGGCTGCTGCAACATCGACCAGGCACGATTGAACACCACGACCAGAGCTCTCTGTGGGAGTTTAAAAAAGACCTGTGGAAGCGCCATCCTCAACTGAGTCACCATGTCAGCCAGCTGCGCATCCAAACCCTCTACGAGCTGCAACGAGTAGCAGGTTACAGCGAAGAAGAGGCCCAGCGGGGGGCTGAGCAAGCCTTTAAAGTTTTTCTAGAGCAGCGGCAAGCTGTAGAGCTCTACCCTGAAGCACTCGAGGTTTTGGCAGTCCTCGCCAGCCGTTATCGCCTCGGCGCCCTCACCAACGGCAATGCCGATATCTATAAAACTGAAGCTGCTCGGTTTTTTGACTTTGCGTTTTTAGCTGAAGATGTGGGCGCCAGTAAACCGGCGCCTGACATGTTCTTAGCCGCACTCAAGCATTGTGACCTAAAGGCTAACAATACTATTCATATCGGCGACAGCCCTGAACACGATATTCAAGGTGCTCAGGCAGTCGGCATGTACACAGTTTGGATGAACCCAGCTCAACAAGCATGGCCGGGAGGAGAAAGCCCTCACCGAGTCATTACTAATCTGCGCGAATTACCCGAGGCCATAGCCAGTATCGCCGCAAGCTAAAGCCCAGCGCAGCCACTGTACTGTGTGCTAAACGGCTATCTAGTGGCTGCTGTGATTGAATGGCGCAAGGACAGGAGCTGTCGTCTTATGCGGCTTAGGAATAAGCCGCTGAGGGGCTAAATAGCATTTTCGCCGGTTTCACCCGTACGGATCCGAATCACCTGCTCTAAATCAGACACAAAAATTTTGCCGTCACCAATCTTACCGGTGTTAGCAGAATTAATAATGGCTTCAATGGTGGCATCAAGCTGTCCTTCGCCAACCGCGATCTCTAGCTTTAATTTGGGCAGGAAATCCACCACGTACTCAGCGCCCCGATACAGTTCAGTGTGACCGCGCTGACGGCCAAAGCCTTTGACTTCAGTCACCGTAATACCCTGCACGCCAATTTCAGACAGGGAAGAGCGCACGTCGTCCATTTTAAAGGGTTTAATAATAGCGGTAACCAGTTTCATGCAGAGTCTCTCTAGCAAATGGATGTGTGCCTATTATGGAGCTCGGAAGCTTGATGGCAAGTCTAATTAAAAAAGGGGCCCGAGGGCCCAAGTGTATAAGCGACTTAGCGTCGCATGCTCTATTTGAAGTTAACAAACTCGGGATAGGCTTCTAAGCCACACTCCGAAATATCGGCGCCCTCGTATTCCTCCTCCGCAGAGACCCGCAAGCCCATCACTTTTTTCAGTACAAACCACACCACAGAACTAGCCACAAAGACCCAGCTGAAGATCACCAAGGCGCCTAGCAGCTGCCCCATAAAGGTTGCGTCACTGTCTGACAGCAAGACTGCAAAGATCCCCCACAGGCCGGCGACACCGTGTACTGAAATGGCCCCTACTGGATCATCGATCTTCATTTTATCCAGCAGCAAGATGCTCGCCACCACGATCACCCCTCCGGCAGCACCGATCAAAGTCGCTAAGAGAGGCGTCGGGTCAGCAGGCTCAGCAGTAATTGACACTAACCCTGCCAGTGCACCGTTGAGCGCCATGGTTAAGTCGGCTTTACCAAACACCAGTCGCCCAAGCAGTAAGGCGCCAATCAAGCCACCGGCAGCAGCGGCATTGGTGTTTAAGAATACGTTCGCCACCTCGTTAGCCACTGAGATGCCGCCTAGTTTTAAGGTAGAGCCGCCATTAAAGCCGAACCAGCCCATCCATAAAATGAAGGTACCGAGGGTCGCCAGTGGCATATTGGCACCGGGTATCGCATTGATTGAACCGTCACTGCGGTACTTGCCGTTGCGAGCACCTACAAATAACACTCCAGAAAGAGCCGCAGCAGCGCCCGCTAAGTGCACAACCCCAGATCCAGCGTAATCAGAATAACCGAAACCACCCTCACCACTGAGCGACTTGTTCAGCAGCGGCACAAGCTTGCCACCCCAAGTCCAGCCCCCCTCAATGGGGTAGATAAAACCGGTCATTACAATGGCAAAGGCGAGAAATGCCCACAACTTCATACGCTCAGCGACCGCGCCTGAAACAATTGACATCGCGGTGGCGACAAACACCACTTGAAAGAAAAAATCTGAAGCGCCGGAGTACACAGAATCGCCGCCGAAACCAGCTGCAGCTGAATCTGCTAAGACCTGGCTTACGGCCGCTTCATCCATTTGCGCCACCGTGGTGACACCCGACAAAAACCAGCCGCCATCGTACATAAACTGATAGCCACAGACGAGATAGGCGGTACTTGCTATGGCAAACAATGCCACGTTTTTAGTTAAAATTTCGGTGGTGTTTTTAGCTCGTACTAAGCCTGCTTCGAGCATGGCAAAACCAGCGGCCATCCACATCACCAGCGCGCCGCAGACTAAGAAGTAAAAGGTATCGATAGCATACTGTAACTCGTAAATATTGTTTTCCATGAGGCTCAACTCTCTATTGTTGGATCTGCTAAGGTTTACACCGCGTCTTCGCCGGTCTCCCCGGTTCGAATACGAATGACCTGCTCAAGTGCGGTCACGAAGATCTTGCCGTCACCAATCTTGCCGGTATTGGCTGCCTTGCTAATGGCCCCAATGGTTTCATTGATCAGGCTATCTTTTATCGCCAGCTCAACTTTTACTTTGGGTAGAAAATCGACGACATACTCTGCGCCCCGATAAAGTTCGGTATGTCCCTTCTGACGACCGAAGCCTTTTACCTCGCTAACCGTAATCCCTTGAACCCCAATTTCAGATAGTGCTTCACGCACATCATCTAACTTAAAAGGCTTAATTATCGCCGTGATTAACTTCATGCATCCTCCTTACTTCCTGCGCTCAGCTTCAGTCCGCCTTGGCGCAGCCAGACTTCCCGCGCGTTTAAAAACTTTTTGACACGCTAAACACCAGAGAGTCGTCTCCCCAGTCTGTATCGAAGACCTCCTCTTGCTCTAAATCGCTACCGACATAAGCCAGTGTCCAGTCGACCTCCATCAGGGACGCTGTCACAGCAAGTGAATAATCCATGTAGCTATCTTCTGTTGTGGCTAAAAAGCCGCCACCTCGCTGTAGCTCGCTATAGCCAAGGTGAATATCCAGCGACCAAATTTCATTCAAGCTCAGGCTGTAGTCCGCGTAGTAATAGAGCAGCTCATCGCTACTGGCGTAGTAGTCGTCGGAGTAATTGATGCCGAGGGTGACGTCCTTATATGAGACCTTGGCATAGAGCTCCTGATAGTCGCCCTCAGCACCTTCATCACCGGGATAGTCATAGTAGATATAGCCTAGATCTAGACCCACAGCGCTAGCTGTCTCCATGCTCCAGCCCGCGTAATAATCCAGTTCTAAGGAACCATCAAAGCCTTCATTACTGTCAAAATCGACAGTAGATCCCCAAATGCCCACATAGAAGCCCGGCTCAAAGACCACATCGAAGCCCCCTTGTAGTGCACTGCTCTTGTTTGACTGTGAAATCCCGCGAAACCTGTAATCACTGGTCAAGGAAATGTTGGCACTGACTTGTGGCTCAGCCATCGCTAATGGGATGCCGTTCAGCAATGCTGCGGCAAGTGTTAAGGGCAGCAGTTTCTGCTTGTTCAACATATTTCAGGACTCCTAATCTGCTTATTCCGCCGCTAGCCCTCAGTGCTGGCTAGTGGCGGCGCAGAGCTATCTCTGCAGGCCTGAAAATGCATAGGCTGTGCCAAGTAATTTTTATATTCTTAAAATCAATAGCTTAAGATGGAATAGCGAGTAATCTTGAGATCAGAAAAGCCACCCCCAACAAGCTTTTGCCCCATTTCAGTGCAGCACAACTGTGCTCTGCACTGAAATGACCTGTGCTGCTGCAAAGAATTCATCTAGACTGCAAGGCGCAAGTGAAACACTGTAACTGGAAGGTAAAACATGGCACTGAAACCACCCCCTATCGGCGAAGTTATTCAGCAAATGAATCAGCTAGTAGGCAATAGCGGTATCAAAGGCGAAATGGATAAGGGTGCGCGCAGCTTAGCTCAGGCAGCGCTATCTCGGCTGGATCTTGTCAGCCGAGAAGAGTTTGATGCCCAGGCCGCGATCCTGCAGCGCACTCGAGCCAAAGTGAAAGCATTGGAAGTAGAGCTCGCGACACTGACTGCCGAGCTTGAGGCCCTAGAAAAAGCGCAATAGCGGCGCCACTCACAGCTCCGCTACCCGCTCATGGAAGAGCTATGGAACTGTCCCTTATCTACAGCCGTGCCTCAGCAGGTATCGAGGCACCACTGGTGCAAGTGGAAACCCACCTGGCCAACGGCCTGCCCGCTTTTAATATTGTCGGCTTACCAGAAACTGCGGTGCGCGAAAGTAAAGATCGGGTACGCTGCGCCATTCTCAATTCACACTTCCAATTTCCAGACCGGCGCATTACCGTCAACCTCGCCCCTGCTGAATTACCCAAAGAAGGCGGCCGCTTCGACTTAGCTATTGCCCTAGGCATACTGGCCGCATCCAAACAAATAGCTGATGAGTCACTGTCACATTATGAGTTTCTGGCAGAGCTGGCCCTAGATGGCTCGCTTAGAGCATCTCCCGCCGTTATCCCCGCGGCACAAGCTTGCACCGAAGCACAGCGCAGGCTGGTCTGCGCAAAGGAGGTTGCAACACTAGCCGCCCATGTACCGAACAGCCAAATTATTGCCCCAAGTGAGCTCTTGCGGCTCTGCGCTCACTTAAATGGCCAAGCGCCTTTAGAGCCCATAGCAAGCCCGGCAGCAGAAACCCAAGAGATAAACTACCCGGACCTTGCCGAGGTATACGGTCAAGCACAGGCCTGCCGCGCTCTAGAACTGGCCGCCAGTGGCGGCCACAACCTCTTGCTCTGCGGACCTCCGGGAACCGGCAAAACGCTTCTGGCGAGTCGTCTGCCTGGGCTGCTGCCCGACCTAAGTCCCCAAGAAGCCTTGAGCTGTGCAACGATCCACAGTTTGCAGCGCCAGCATATTGAACACTTATATCAACGCCCCTTTCGCCAGCCCCACCACAGTGCCAGTGCCGCCGCTCTGGTAGGCGGTGGTCGAAAGCCGCAGCCCGGAGAGATCTCCCTAGCCCACTGTGGCGTCTTGTTCCTAGATGAATTACCGGAATTTAATCGCCATGTACTCGAAGTGCTCCGGGAGCCACTAGAAGCGGGGGAAATCACCCTTTCTCGGGCCGAGTATAAGTTCACCTTCCCAGCGCGCTTTCAGCTGGTAGCAGCCATGAACCCCTGTCCCTGCGGCTATTTAGGCGACCGCGACAAAGCTTGCCGCTGCACTCCCGAACAAGTACAGCGCTATCATCAGCGCATCTCCGGCCCACTGCTAGACCGCATCGATTTACAGGTCAGTATGCAGCGGGTTCCAGCCGGCAGCGTGTTGCGCCAAGAGCAGCGCGGCGAACACTCAGCGCTCGTAAAGCAGCGGGTGGCTGAGTGTCGCGACCGGCAAATGCAGCGACAAGGCTGCAGCAACAGTGAACTGGCAGCTGAGGCCTTGCTGCAGCACTGCCAGCTTGGCGCCACTGAAATGAAAGATCTAGAACGCGCCGCCGACCGCCTGCAGCTATCCGTTCGCGCTTTGCATCGCTCCCTGCGGGTGGCGCGCACGCTGGCAGATATGTCTGCTGAGGCGCAAGTGCAGCGCTCGCATATCGCCGAAGCGCTGGCTTATCGCGAGCCTGCCGTCGGGCTTAGCTACGCATGAATTTACTTTGCACAATGCGAAAGCGTGAAGCCACAAAAGCCAAGTCGGTCAGACAGGCATTGCCGGCCGGATTTAAGCCAGTGACATGGTAATCAGAGTAGGCTGCCGCAAAGTTAATTGGCATAGCACTGAGGTTCACTGCCACCGAGGCTCCTGCCTGGTGGTAAGCCTCAACGGCACGCTCAACAAAGTCATCATCCACTGAGTAGACATGGGCAGTAATGGCACCGCAATCACGCGCATTGCCGGTCGCATCATCCAAACAATCCTGCGGTGAGTCATTGCTGATCACAAAAGACACCGGCCCAAACACCTCCTGGCGGTACCAGTCCCTATACGCTCGGGTGGCCGCAATGATCAATGGCGTAGCCGTTCGCGCAGCAGGGTATTCGGGATGTTGATAAGGCGCGGAATCCCGCAACAAGCGACCTTGCGCGAGCTCGCGGTAACGATCGATATTGGCTTGCACCTGTGGATCGAACAGGGTGCCACAGAGGGTGGCCGCACGCCGCCCATCCTCAAGCCAAAAGTCCACCGCTTCGCACAGTGCCTGCTGAACTTGTTCAAGCGGCACTTGTTTACCGGCCACTTTAATTCCCTGGGCTGGCAGATGGATATTTTGCACGCTGGTACACATTTGAGCGGAGGCCTGACACAGAGACTGTGCAATCGCCCGCGCCGTTAGCTGTAGGTCCTGGCAGGACTCTAAGACCACCGAATTGCATCCTGCCGTTTCAGTATAGACCTGTTTGCCAGGGCAGTTGCGCTCTAACCAAGTACCAAAACTTGGACTGCCGGTGAAGTCAATAATCGCCGTATCGGGGTGCTGAACCAGCGACAACGTAGCCGGTTGCTCGCGAGTATCCGCTGCTAGACTGACCAAGTTAGGATCAAAACCGGCCTCAGCCAAAACCTCTCGGCAGACTTGCACTACCATCGCCACCGGCAAAGTAGCCGCTGGATGGGCTTTGAGTACCACGGGATTACCGGTAGCCAAAGAGGCACACAGAGCTGGATAGGTATTCCACAGTGGAAAGGTCGCACAGCAGATAATGACGCCCACGCCGCGAGGCACTAGACGATAACGCTTGTCCAGCGAGGCTGCCCCATCAGCACCAAACTGCCGCTCCCAGTGCGCGGTGGCCGGCACATCAGCCATAGCCTTATGCGCATAAGCCAACGCTTCCAAGCCGCGGTCTAGGGCGTTGGCACCACTGCCGGCAAAGGCCATCACATAGGACTGACCAGAGGTGTGCATCGTTGCATGGGCATTTTCAAACAACTGGTCCCCACAACGCTGCAAAATTTCTAGGCACACGCCGACACGCTGCCGAGGTGTTGCCAAGGCCCAGGCCGGTCGAGCCCGGGCAATAGCTTCAAACAATGGGGCTGGGTCCATTTGCGGGTAGCGAATACCCAATGCCTCCCCGGTATAGGGCGACACTTCCTCACCCACTCGTGCGACTTCCCCCGGCTGCTCTAGTGGAAAGTCCCTATTGAGCAGCGACTCAAAGCGAGCTTTACCTGCAGCGGGCTTATCTGGCCCATGAATCCTTGTGCTGGGGCTCTCTGGCCAGCCGCTCCAAGAATAACGTCGAGCACATGCATCGAGCGCTTTAGTGAGTAAGTCATTATGCTGCTCAAACCAGTCTGTCATGGCATAGCCCCAGCTTGTGATCTTCAAGGGGCCTAACGATGCCACAGCATGGTCTGTTTATGCAATGAATAAAACTTAAGCAGCGCCCGAGACCTTAATCCGCTAGCGCCAGCGCTTGAATAGTAAAGGCCACTTGGTGAGCATGGACCTCTTCACCACAGTGGTCACAGACCACTCGGCCATGCAGGTTCTCAGCACAACGACTGTGCTCTAGCCGCATCGGCCGGCCTGCACCACTGGGGTCACACCATTTATCACCCCACTGCAGCAACGTGAGAAACCAAGGAAACAGATCCCAGCCTTTGTCAGTCAGGTGATAATCATGGCGCAGCGGACGGTACTGGTAGGGACGGGTTTCAAAAACCCCTTGCTCTACTAGAAAGCGCATGCGGTCAGCGAGAATATTGGTGGCAACTGGCAACTCACGGTGAAACTCATCAAAGCGATGCAAGCCATGAAAAGCCAATGCAATCACATTGGCTGTCCAGCGATCGCCAATTAAGTTCACTAGGTTACGGTATACACTGCGTGAGCTGGGCACATCATCGACCGACAGCGAGGAACGCCGACGAACTTTTTTATCGCGCAGATCACAGGTCGCGCCAGGCCCGGGGTAGTACAGCACTTCTTTGCCATCAACATCCGCATGACAATGCGCACACTCCATGCGCGGCGTGAAATGCTGCCCGCAACTGCGATGCAACAGGCGAACAGCTTGGATATCAGGGGTATTGAAATAGCGATCTTCCCAGACCACAGCCATCAAGGCATTGTGATACAGGTCCACCGACTTGCGAATCAGGTGATAAGTGGCATGTCGCGCACCACCCAGAGTGCGTTTTCGCAGACAGTCCTGCTCTTGTAGCCAGTTTAGGCGATTCGATAAGACCCCTCGAGACATACCGGTCTCGCGCAAAATAGCGCTAAAACTTGTGATACCCCAAAACACTTCCTGCAAGATCAGCAGACACCACTTATCACCGATCTGATCTAAGGCCCGGTTGATGGAGCTGGCTCTGGTAGTCAATTGCGACATATGTGGTCCACCTGAGAAAAGCCCTCATTGTGCACATAGCCAAACAAAAATTCAGCAAACTCATCAACTAAGACGGCGCCCCGCTCTAAAGCAGGGGCGCCGTTCAACTTAGAAGCTTTTAGTGAGTGTCACACCATAAGTGCGCGGGGGCATGTAGTACTCAGAAGTGACTCCAGTAGGGTCGACAATTTGGTTCGACAGCAGCAGTTCGTCAGTCAGGTTCTTGCCCCATAGATCAACCGTAAAGCTACTATCTGGACTGACCCAGCTAAGCCCTGCATCTAACAAGCCCAGTGATTCTTGAGTCTCGCGTTTGCGGTTCTGCGGCCCCATAAAGTAATCATCTTTCCAGCTATAGGTCAGAGAAAAATCCAGCTCCGAGCCATTACTTAGCGGCCAATTATAATTTCCGCTAAGGGTATAGGCCTGCTCGGGTGCGAAGGCTAAGTCATTGCCCGATAAATCGAGACCATTGGCATTGATAAACTTATCGTAGCTAGCGTCGTTCCAGCTGTAGCTAGCACTGAGTGTCAAATTTTGCGTTGGCACAATATCGAATGATGCTTCGACACCCTTAGACTTCGCTTGCGCGTTCAGCAAGACAAGAAGGTAGCGGCTATTCAACTCAAAGACCTGCAGGTCTTCGTAGTCCATATCGTAATAGGACAGGTTGAACTGCATGCGGTTATTCCACCAGCTGGACTTCAAACCGACTTCAATGTTGGTCACAAATTCAGGGTCTACTGGCTGGGCAGCGACTGAAGGCAAGTTAGTCTGGGATTGAAACGCACCACTTTTATAACCTTCTGAATAGGTGGCGTAGAGCATCAAGTCATTAGTGGGCTGATAGGCTAATGACAGCTTTTGAGTCACTTTAGACCAAGAGTCATCTGCCGACACTGGTGCTGGGAAGCTCGGCAGTATCAAAGGCACACCAGCCGGTGTGGTGCCAAGCAAATCGATCGCATTCTGGGTGATGTCTTTTTTGTCTTCGGCCCAGCGCAAACCATAGGTCAAAGTGAATTGATCGTTGATAATCCAATCCACTTGGCCGTAGGTCGCGATACTCTTGGTCTTATTATCCTGGGTAAATAACACATCACCAATGGCCGCTAAACCTAGGCCCTGAAGCAGCGAACTGTACTGGGTATAGAACTCTTCCTCCCGCTCTACCTTTTCTTCCATGTAAAACACACCAGCTAGCCAGTTAAAGCGCTCATTCGAACCGGCCAGACGAATCTCTTGAGACCACTGCGAAGCATCTTCTTCGGCTGCATCGATGACGTTTTCAGGGCCGGTAAAGGAACCTGGTGGTAGTGGTACCCCAGGGGGCGAAGGGGCGTCGAGGTCAATCAGGGGCAAGCCCGTTAAATCATCAATAGCTTTGTACTCACTGGCGCGCCAGGCAGTAATTGAAGTTAATGATGACCAGCCCATGTCGTACTCAAGGCGCGCCATTAAGCCACTCACTTCGCGCTTCTGACTCAAGTCAAACTGAGAGGCGCAGTTACGCTCATCGGCCCGGTAACGCTTTGACATAGCCCCTTCCCAAAAAGGCGCTAGTCCCGCTATGGCTTTGTCGAGGTTGGCCAAGTGGCGGCAGGCACCGTTGCTCTTATCGCTGGAATGGTCAGCGCCAAGCAGTAACTCAGCGTCATCGCCAATATCAAATAGTAACTGGCCACGCAGACTCCAGTTTTCTATGTCACCTATCGAGTCTCCGCCATTAGCAGCACCGATCGTGCGCTTAATAATTCTACTGTTTGATAAATCGCCGGCAGTGGCCACCTCCCCAGGAGTGATCACGTTTTTGTCAAAACCGTCGCGCTCGCGCCAAGAGAACACTAACTTGCCCGCGGCGCTATCGCTCAGGGGACCACTCGCCAAACCCTGCAAGTGCAATAAGCTGTTGCTGCCAATGGAGCCACGCAAACGCAATTCTTTTTCTTCAGAAGGCCTTGAGGTGACCATGTTAATGGCGCCACCATTGGTGTTCTTACCATAGAGTGTGCCCTGAGGGCCGCGCAGTATTTCAATCCGCTCTAAGTCGAACAAGTCAAAACCCACTCCGCCAGTGCGCCCGATATACACTTCATCGAGGAACATGCCCACTGCAGGGTCAGAGGCCGCCGAATCAGAGCTGTTGCCAATACCGCGGATATAAATACGAGGTTCACCCACGTTGAACTGACTAAAGCTCACGCCCGGTGTGCGAAAAGCGATGTCATTCAAGCCTTCGATTTTGCCCACTTCAATATCACTACCCGCTAGAGCCACTACCGAAAGGGGCACCTCTTGAATGCTTTGGGCACGCTTTTCTGCGGTGACCACCACCTCCTCAAGTTGCGGTGCCGCTACTGCAGTGGATTGAAATGCCAGCGCTAAAGGTAATAACGCAAAGGCAGGAATAACTGCCAGATGTTTAGGGTGGGTCATAGAAGCCTCACTATCTATTATGTGTAATTAATTTTTAGGCTAGTAATCCAGCGTCAAAGCAAGCTGCCAAGCTCATTCAACTTATTGCGTACAAATCTTCTCCAGGGGCCCAGGCCGCGTGAAAACCAAAGGGCACACGATGTGGTAATTTCACTTTCGCTACGGGGCCGGCCTCTATATCTGCAGCATCAAATACCAAACAGTATGACTGCCAAGTATTGCTGTCTGTGGTCAGCGTAATGACATAGCCGTCGTCTTCAGCAGAATCGCTGGTCGCACCTATACGGGGTGCATATACCGCTTCGTTACCAAATACGCCCTTGCCATAATCCCACTGCCAGCGCCGACCACTTTCATTGTCATATTTAACTAAGCCAGTAAAACGCAAGGTGTAGCCACCTTCGTGGTGCAGAGGGATGCGCTGGTGATAGGCGTAACGGCTCTTAATACCCATATATAAGGGATTGGTTTTATTGAACTCGGTATTGAGGTCATCGATATCACCCTCGCGGACCTCGCCAGTGCGCAAGTTGAAGCGCCAGCGATAGTTATTCGCCTCGAGGCGCATGTAAGCCAACATACTGGCTAACTCACCTTCACCGGGCTGTGCTTGTGGCATCGGATTAGTCGAGCGACAGCCGTCCATAATCAACCAATCACCCTCTTCCCAGCAGTTGCTAGTGTGCAAGATGTAACAGGGCTCACACTCAAACCAGCGCACTTCTTGACCTGTACCGTGGCGTGGGATGATGCCAAAGCGGGTCGGGATATCTCGGTGAAAAGTGAGTACGCGGTAGCCGTGCTGGCGCAGCACATTGACATCGTGGAAAAACGGTAGGTCATGCAGAATCGTGTAATTGCGGCTGACCCCAATATCGTGGGGTAGTCGCGGCCCAGGCAGTTCAATTTCCACCTCGTGCTGCAGCTCACCGCGGGCATTGGCCACTCCGTAAGTCATATAAGGCGGCTGATCGCCGTAATCAAAAAACAGTAGCTCACCGCTGTTCATATCTACTTTGGAGTGCGCAGACATACGCCGCTGCGGCCTAGCAGACAAATCGAAGTAGCCTTTGGTAGAGAGATCCCCTGCGTCCACTCGATAGGGATCTCCGGCGTTGTACCACAGGCTCATTAAATCGCCGTTGTAAAAGAACACATCGGTATTGGAGGTGTCTTTAATGCCAAAGGGAGACAAGTTGTAATCAAAGGGGCCCATGACCCCGGGCGATACGGAGAAACCATCAGCCAGCTCCTTGCGCAAGGCCAATGTATCGACATAGCGATTGCGGTAAGTCGCAGTGCCATCGCGAAAATAAACGCCGTGAATCATGCCATCGCCATCGAAGGGGTGATACCGGTTCTTCGGTTGATGGATTGGGTTGGGGCCATTGCGAAAGTAGGCGCCACTGAGATCCTTCGGCAACTCACCTTCCACTGCCAAGCCACTGACATCTAGCTCATTAACTGTCGGCGCATACACGCCGTGCAGATAAGGATTGTCTAAACCATAGATCCAGGGCTGGGTATCAGCAAACTCAGTGACCCCGCCAATGCATAGCTCTACCGAGGGAAACTCTGTGATGTTGCGAAGCGATTGCATGGACATCTCCCGTCTATCACTGCTTTCTCGCAGACTTAGTTTTATTACGCAAGCAATGCAGGCACAAGTCTTTCCCAGGGATAAAACTTGCACGACTGCTAAGCAGCTTATAGTCTGTTTACAAAAGTGACAAGTTCTTTTGCGCGCGCTTCACTGCACCCCAACACAACTCGGTGAAGCACAGCAAGACCCAGCAGGAACTCGACCATTCAAAAGCAACTAAGCGCCTTGCCATCGGAAAAACGCTGGGCTACCATTTTGGTCTTTTAATAAAAGTAATAGGTGTTCAGGCTATGCCAGAACGGCTTGCGAAGCTTCGCATTCCCGCCTTTCAAGCGCCGATGTTCCTGCTGTCTGGACCAGAGATGGTAATTGCCAGTTGCAAGGCGGGTATCGTAGGCAGCTTCCCCTCTATGAATGCGCGCAGCAGTGCTGATTTGGAGTCCTGGCTGAAACAAATCACCTCCGCCCTTACTCCCAGCGATGCACCCTGGGCGATAAACGTGATGATGCATCGCTCCAATATACGACGCGACGACGATTTAGCTCTAGCACGCAAGTACCAAGCGCCGATCGTCATTTCCGCCTTGGGAAGCCCCAAAGATGCCGTAAAAAGCGTGCACAGCTACGGTGGTAAGATCTATGCCGACGTCATCAATGTCAGCTTTGCCCAAAAAGCTATTGCCGCTGGTGTTGACGGCTTAGTACTTGTCGCCGCAGGCGCTGGCGGCCACACTGGCCAACTATCGGCCTTTGCCTTCGTCGAAGAAGTGCGCCGTTTTTGGAGTGGCCCCATCGTTCTCGGGGGCGGCATTTCCTCGGGCCGTGCTATTCGCGCCGCCGAAGTACTCGGAGCTAATTACGCTTATTTAGGCACTCGCTTTATCGCCAGCCAAGAAAGTATGGCGGTAGATGACTATAAACAAATGGTCATTGAGGCCAGTGCTGAAGATATTATTTGCTCCGACGCCCTCACCGGCGTCAAGGCCAACTGGCTGCGCAACAGTCTGCTGCAAGCTGGCTATGACCCCAGCAACATGCCCGACCCCGGCGCCATAGACATCACCCGCTCTGCCAGCGATGCCAAACGCTGGCGCGACGTATGGGCCGCCGGACAAGGAGTTGGCGCTATCGATGCTTTAATGCCCATTGCTGATCTGGTCGAGCAACTTAGCCGTGAATATCAAGCCGCCTGCGAGGGCCCATAACATGCAAACCAGCTCAGCAGAACGTATTCGCGACCTGACCGAGCAAGGCTTTTGGGGCAGTGACACGCTGCATAGCCTGCTCGCCTCTTGGGTAAAGAAAGCGCCAGAACGCTTAGCGCTTGCGGACCAGCCTAACAAAGCCGAACTCTGCGGCCTGCCCGCCCAGCGACTCAGCTTTGCCGAGCTGCAACAGTTTAGCGATCAGCTGGCTACAGAATTACTGCAACAGGGTATCGGCGCAGATGACCGCCTACTTGTGCAGCTGCCCAATATCAGCGAGCTAGTGGCCTGCTACTATGCTTGCAGCAAAATCGGCGCCATTATTTCACCAATTCCAGTCCAGTACGGCGCTCATGAGCTAAAACAGTTTGCTGACGAACTACAGCCTGCCGCCGTCATTACACTCAGCGACTTCCGCGGCCAAGACCTAGCAGCTCAAGCCCGTGAAGCGCTGCCTAACTACCCCGTGTGGGCACTTGGCGAAGACTTTGCTGCGGCAGGTCCGGGCCATGTATTTGACCCCGAGCCACTGGCCAAACACTTACAACAGCAGCGCTCTGACGCTAACGATATCGTAACCATCTGCTGGACTTCTGGCACCACCGGCAGCCCCAAAGGGGTACCGCGCTCACATAACATGTGGCTATCTATCGCTGAGTACACCATGGCCGCCGGTGACTACCGAGAAGGCGAAATACTGCTAGCTCCTTTTCCACTGATCAACATGGCTGCTATCGGTGGATTTTTATTTCCCTCAGCCTTACTCGGCTGCTCCTTAATTTTGCATCACCCGATGGACCCGCCGCTCTACCTACGCCAGCTACAAGAAGAGGCGGTCACATTTACCATCGCACCACCAGCACTGCTCAATCAACTAGCACAGCAAACACAGCTCTGGGAGCAGTGTGACTTTAGCTCACTGCGTGCCTTCGGTTCAGGCTCGGTTCCTTTGTCGCCATCCATGATTGAAAAAATCGAAGGGCAATACGGCAAAGCCATCATTAACTTTTATGGTTCTAATGAGGGTATCAGCCTCTTTTCTACGCCAGCTACCGCCCCTAGCCCCGAGTATCGCGCCACCATGTTCCCAAGATTGGGGGTGGCTGGCATGCCTTGGCAGGACCGCGCCCACACAGCTACTACCACCCGGGTGATCGACCCTGAAAGTGGCCAAGAAATTACCACTGCAGGAGTTCCCGGCGAACTTTGCATCGCAGGACCGGCTGTATTTGATGGCTACCTAAACCATAACGGCGCAGGGGTGTTTACACCCGAGGGATTATTTCGCACTGGTGACCTAGTGGAGATATGCGGTGAACCGCCGAACTACTACCGCATCGTCGGGCGCTGTAAAGACATCATCAATCGCGGCGGTATGAAAATTTCACCGAGCGAGATCGACACATTACTGGAGGGCCACCCCGACCTAGCCGAGGCCGCGGTCTGCGCTTACCCCGACCCGGTGCTGGAGGAAAGGGTCTGCGCCTGCATTGTGCCGGCAGCCGGTCGCGAGGCGCCCGATCTAGAGGCTTTATGCGCATGGCTGCTAGAACGTGGCATAGCCAAATTCAAACTACCTGAACGACTGGAAGTACTTGATGCCCTGCCCCGCAATCCGGTGGGCAAAGTCGTTCGAGGACAATTACAAGCTGTGGTGATGGCCCCAGGAGAAAACTCGTGAGTACTGTCTACATACTGGGCGGCGCCCAAACTGATTTCGCCCGCAACTGGGCCCGCGAAGGCCTCGAAATTTACGACATGTTCGCCGAGGTGCTGCAAGCAGGAGTGGCCGACGCCAATATCGAGCCCGAACAAATTGATGTTGGCCACGTAGGTAATTTTGTTGGCGACCTATTTAGCCGCCAAGGCTTGATCGGGGGATTCTTTGCCGAGGTATACCCTGAACTGAATGGCATAGCTAGCTCAAGGCATGAGGCAGCCTGCGCCTCTGGCTCCATGGCTATGCTGGCAGCGATGCGTGACATCGAAGCTGGACACTACCACTGCGCTGCCGTGGTGGGTTTGGAGATGATGCGCAATGTCGATGGTAAAACGGGCGCCGAATACCTCGGTGCTGCTGCATGGCAAGGCCACGAAGCCACCGACTGCGACTTCCCTTGGCCCCACCTCTTTGATCGCATCACTGAGGAGTATGACCAACGCTATGGCCTACGCAGTGAACACCTAGCGCGGATCGCGGAAATCAATTTCGCCAATGCCAAAAATAATAGCCTGGCGCAAAGCCGTAACTGGCAGTTCCCCCCGGGCTGCTTCAGTGAAGACGATCAATTAAACCCAGTGATTGAAGGCCGGGTACGGAAAATGGATTGTGGCCAGATCACCGATGGCGCGGCCTGTGTAATACTCGCCTCAGAAACTGTCGCCGCTCAACATGCCACCCGCAATGGCTTAAAGCTTGCAGATATACCCCGCATCAAAGGCTGGGGGCACCGCTCAGCACCGATTTTGCTAGAGCACAAGCTGCAGCTCAGCCAAGGTCAACCGCTGATTTTCCCCCATGTCCACGACACACTGCAGGACGCTTTGCAGCGTGCCAAATTCAAGGCAGTCACTGACCTAGACGGGCTCGAAACCCACGACTGCTTTTCGGTCACTGAATACATGGCCATAGATCACAGTGGATTAACCGCTCCCGGCGAAAGCTGGAAGGCCATCGAAGAAGGTCGCATCACTACCGATGGCGACTTCCCGATCAATCCCAGTGGCGGACTCATCGGTCTGGGCCACCCAGTGGGTGCCACGGGAGTCCGCATGGCGCTGGATTGTGCTCGACAAGTGAGCGGTCGCGCCCAGGGCTACCAACTCGCCAAGGCGCGCAATATGGCCACCTTTAACCTCGGTGGCAGCGCCACCACTTGCGCCAGTTTGATCATTGGAGTGGGAGCATGAATGAGGCGCTAATTTACGACGCTATCCGCAGCCCACGGGGTCGCGCTAAAGACAGTGGCGGCTTACACAATTTAACCCCGCAAGAACTGCTGTCACAGCTCTATGCAGCACTTGCTGAGCGCAGTGGCTACAGCCCCAAACAAATCGATGATGTGATATTGGGTTGCGCCACCCAGCACGGCGAGCAGGCCGGCAATATTGCCAAGAGCTCTACCCTCTATGCTGGCTGGCCGCAGTGGGTGCCGGGTATGACCATTAACCGCTATTGCTCCTCGGGCATCGATGCAGTGGCATTGGCCGGCCTCAAAGTGCAAGCTGGCGCCAGCGCTGTCATTGCTGGCGGGGTGGAAATGATGTCTCGGGTGCCCATGCTGTCAGATGATGCTCGAGCATTTAAAGACCCCGCTTTTGCTGCCCGCTGCCAAATGCTCATGATGGGCAATGGAGCAGATTTAATTGCCAGTCTGCAGGGTGTTAGTCGCGAACAAGCAGATGCGATCGCCATAGCTAGCCAGCGACGCGCCGCACAAGCCAGAGAGGCCGGTTATTTCAGCTCTATCATTCCCATCACCCTAAGCGATGGCACAGTCTGTGAGCAAGACGAGTGCATTCGCCCCGCCACCACTGAACAAGACTTAGCCGCTATGGCGCCAGTCTTTGCCTCAGCGGGTGCCGCCGGCGTCGATGCCTACCAACTCGCTGCTCATCCAAGGCTTAAAGAAATTAGCCACATCCACACCGCGGGTAACTCCCCGGCCATGGCAGATGGGGCCGCGGTCGTGCTCGTCGCTGGGCAGCGCTTTGCTCAAGCTACGGGCCGCAAAGCCCGGGCTAAAATTGTAGCGAGTAACACCGTAGCCGCCGATCCAACTCAAGTACTAAGTGGCTGCGTCGAAGCGGTGCGAGCACTACTGGCAAGAGAAAAGCTACAAGCAGCGGATATCGACCTGTTTGAAATTCACGAGGCCTTCGCCGCCACCTCTGTGATGGCCATGCAGGAACTGCATATCAGTGAAGACAAGCTCAACGTCAACGGTGGTGTTATTGCACTAGGGCACCCAATGGGTGCTACTGGGGCAATGATGCTTGGCAGCTTACTAGATGAACTCGAGCGCCGTAATTTACAGCGCGGAATAGTTTCCGCAGCGGGTGCTGCCGGCAGCGGCAGTGCGCTCTTGATTGAGCGGCTCGACTGAGGCCAAGCTCAAACGCTTAGCAAGATTAAATGCGCAGGCTAAAACAACAAGGCGGCCGAGTGGGCCGCCTTGTTGCTATCACACTAAAGCAACAGCAGTGCTTATTTAAAGGTCTCGCCGCTTTGCGCCATATCCAATAGCAGCTGCGGCGGTTCAAAAGCCTCACCATAGCGCTCGGCCAGTTCTGCAGCGCGCTCAGCAAAGGCCTGCAGGCCATAGGCGTTAACGCACTGATAGACACCACCTGTATGAGGTGGGAAGCCAATACCCATGATGGAACCAATATTGCCATCGGCTACGCTACCGATAATACCTTCCTCCTTGATGCGGATGGCCTCCAACACCGGCGCAAACAACAGTCGGTCGCGCACATCCTGGAAAGGAATATCAGTGTAACCCTGTGGCGCAAAGGCCTCTTTGAGCCCCGGCCAAGTGGTGGTTTTTTTGCCTTTCTCATTGTAGTCGTAGAAACCGGCACCACTTTGCTGCCCGATTCGCTTGTGGTCTTCAACCATCACTCGGATGACCTCTGACTCTGCGGCCATGCTGTAGGTTTCGCCACGCGCCTCAATATCTGCGCGCGTTTGATTCATGGCATGGTAGGCAGTTTCAATAGAAATGCTATCAAGTGTTTCCAGCGGGCCCATCGGAGAGCCATTAAATGCTGCGGCATTTTCTATCAGCGAAGGATTCACGCCCTCGGCCAACATACGCTGCCCCTGGGTGATGGTTTGACCGATCACACGCGTGGTGAAAAAGCCCGGTGCATCTTTTACCACAATGGGCTTTTTGCCCAGCTGTTGACTCAGGTCAAAGGCCAGGGCCAAAGCCTCGTCTGAGGTTTTGGCGCCGGTGATAATCTCGACCAGCGGCATGCGCTCGGCCGGCGAGAAAAAGTGCATACCGATAAAGTTCTGTGGCCGCACTGAGGCCTCAGCCAACTCGGTGATCGGCAAGGCCGAGGTATTACTGGCAAAGATCGCAGTGTCTTTCAGTGCCGCTTCGGTTTCTTTGGTAACCGCCGCTTTAACGCCGCGATCTTCAAAGACCGCCTCAATCACTAGCTCGCAGTCGGCCAAGTCATTGACGTCTCCGGTGGGATGAATCCTAGCTAAGATACTCTCTGCCGCTTTTTCATCAATGCGACGATCGCGCTCACAAGCTTTAACTGCGTAGGCTTTACCCTTCTCTGCTCGCTCTTGATCGAGATCTTTAAGCACCACTTCGATGCCCACTTTAGCGGCATTAAAGGCAATACCAGCGCCCATTACCCCGGCACCAAGGATGCCCAAGCGCTTAATTTTCTTCTTCTCAATACCGGCGGGGCGCGAGGCACCAGCATCCAGTTCGTTCATTTGCACAAAGAAGGCCGTCATCATGTTGCGCGATACTTGATCCAACAACAGCCGCTGGAAATAACGCGCTTCAATTATGTGTGCGGTGTCGTAATCCACTCTCGCGGTGTCTACGACCGCAGCAAAAATCACCTGCTGCGCTGGCATATTGCCGCGAGTCTGGTTCATCACGTTGACTGGACCAAAATAGGTCAAGCCTTGCGCCGATGGATCATCGGGACCACCGCCGGGCAAAGTGTAGCCCTCTTCTTCCCAGGGCTGGCGCGCATCCGGATTGGCCTTAATCCACTCTTTAGCGCGGCGCGCCATAGCTTCTTCATCGGCAGCCAGCTCGTGAATGAGCCCGGCTTCCAAAGCTCGTGCAGCACGCAAGCGCTTGCCCTGAGCAATCAGTGGCAGGGCCTTTTCCATGCCCAGCAGGCGCACCAATCGCACTACACCACCGGCCCCTGGCATAAGGCCTAGCATGGCCTCGGGCAAACCAATTTGTACCTTGTCGCTATCCAAGGCGATGCGGTAGTGACAGGCCAACGCAATCTCATAGCCGCCACCCAGTGCCGCGCCATTGATGCCGACCACGATTGGCACACCCAGGGCTTCCAGTCGGCGCAGGGGCTCCTTGCTTTGCAACAGAGACTCAAACATCTCCTGCCGCTCTTTCGGCGCTGGGTTGAGATCCATCTCCAGCATTTGGGTGATGTCACCGCCGGCAAAAAACTGGCCGGGCTTGCCACTGCGAATGTAAATACCCGTGATGGAGTCTCGACGCGACTCTAGATCGTCCAAGGCCTTAGGCATCGCCTCGGCGTATTCATCGCCCATCACGTTGACCGACTTACCTTTCTGGTCGAAGATAAATTCCACGATGCCATCGGCATCCTGCTTAATCGTTATATAACTCATAATCTGTCTGCTCGCTCTGTCCTACTGAGGTGGGCTTAAACCCGCTCGATGATCGTGGCGATACCAATGCCGCCGCCTGCGCACAAGGTTACCAATGCGGTGTTGAGGTCACGTCGCTCTAGTTCATCCAAAGCGCTACCCAGAATCATCGCCCCTGTAGCTCCAATCGGGTGGCCCATGGCAATGGCCCCACCATTGACGTTCAAACGATCATCGGGAATGTCCATCAAACGCTGGTAACGCAGCACCACCGAAGCAAAAGCTTCGTTGAGCTCGAACAAATCGATATCGGCAACGTCCATGCTCGCCAGCGCTAGCGCTTTGCGGGAAGCCGGCGCCGGACCACCCAACATCAGCGTGGGCTCAGTACCGGTCAGGGCACAGGCGCGAATTCGAGCGCGGGGCTTGAGGCCCTGCGCTTCACCCGCTTGGCGGTTGCCCAACAACACCAGCGAGGCGCCATCGACAACCCCAGAGCTATTACCTGGGGTGTGAATACAAGTCACCTTTTCTACTTCGGGATACTTAAACTTCAGAAACTCACCGTGACCATACTGCTCAAACATAGTGAACGAAGGCTTAAGACCCGCCAGATCATCCATCGTGGTGGGGCGAATCAGTTCGTCCTTATCGAGCACGGTGACGCCATTAAGGTCGCGCACCGGCACCACACTGCGATCAAAATGCCCCGCATCTCTGGCAGCAGCAGCGCGGCGCTGTGATTCACAGGCGTAGCGATCCACATCTTCACGGGTGAAACCATCGAGCTGAGCCATTAGATCCGCTGCCAAGCCCTGGGAAATCCCAAAGCTCTGCATTGCCACCCAAGGGTCACCGGCAGCCGCGCCGCTAGCGCCAATACCGAGCCGAGACATACTCTCGACGCCACCTGCCATGCCCATGGACTCCATGCCTGACATGATTTTCATCGCTACGGTATTAACGGCATCCAGGCCGCCGGCGCAGTAGCGATGCAACTGGGCACCTACTGTCTGATCTGACCAACCGCGATAAACCAGCGCCGACTTGGCAATATTTTGACCCTGCTCTTTGACCGGCTCACCGGTGGCAAGCAACAGGTCTTCAACCGCTGCCTGGTCAAATTGATTGCGCTCTTGCATCGCATCTAGCAGCGTTGCTACTAAATCAATGGGTTTAACTTCGTAAAGACCACCGCCGGGTTTGCCTTTACCCCGAGGGGTACGGATGGCGTCGTAAATGAATGCGTCCTGAGTCATGGAATCCTCTTGCGATTTAAGTTGGCGCGGCTAAAAATGCACATGTGTAACCCGATAACATACCGCAGCCTGAGTCTAGCTCAAGCTTTGCCAAACAATAATCGGGGCACTGTCTGGTCAATTAAACTGCGCTGGGAACTAGCCCTAGCTGCCCAAGGCTGGCAAAGACCGCGGAGGGCTAGTTGAAATATGCTACACTTCGAGCCCATTGCTGATCACTTCGACGTACCCTGTGACCCAACTGAACCCCCGCCAACGCGAGGCTGTCCGCTATATTGACGGCCCTTTACTGGTACTGGCCGGCGCCGGTAGCGGTAAAACTAGCGTAATAACTCGCAAAATTGCCTACCTAGTCGAGCAGTGCGACATCAGTGCCAAGCGAATCGCTGCGGTTACCTTCACCAACAAAGCTGCCCGCGAGATGAAAGAGCGGGTCTCAAAGCTGATCGGCGGCAGCACTGCCAAAGGGCTGACAGTTTGCACTTTCCACCAGCTAGGCCTGAAGATAATTCGCAGCGAGCGCAAGCATTTGGGCCTCAAGTCGGGCTTTTCTATTTTTGACGGCGAAGATAGCCGCAACCTGATACGCGACCTGCTAATTCAAGAGCACGGCGCCGAAGGCGACCAAGCTGGCACCATTGCCCAGCGCATCTCCAGTTGGAAAAATGATCGAGTGCTGCCCGAGCAGGCTGTGGCTCGCGCCACCTCACCTGCAGACATACTCTGTGCCCAAGCTTACCTGCGTTATCAGCGCGCGCTGCGCGCCTACAATGCGCTGGATTTTGATGACCTGATTCTGCTGCCTACCATCCTTTTTGAACAGCAGAGTGAGATCTTAGAAAAGTGGCAGAGCCAGTTGCACTACTTACTGGTAGATGAGTACCAGGACACCAACACCAGCCAATATTTACTGGTCAAACAGCTCGTCGGGCTGCGCGGCGGCCTGACTGTGGTTGGCGATGACGATCAGTCGATCTACGCTTGGCGTGGCGCCAGACCAGAAAACCTCGAGTTACTGCAAGAGGACTTTCCGGGCCTAAAAGTCATTAAGCTGGAGCAAAACTACCGCTCCACCTCGCGCATCCTCAAGGCCGCCAACACCCTAATCGCTAATAACAGCCATGTTTTTGAAAAGCAGCTGTGGAGCGAGCTGGGCTACGGTGAGCCACTGCGCATTATACGCTGCAGCGACGAGCGCCACGAAGCCGATCAAGTAGTCGCCGAGATTCAAGATCACCGTCTGCGCAAGCGCAAGGCTTATGGTGACTACGCTATTTTGTATCGCGGCAACCACCAGTCGCGTTTGCTAGAAATTGCCCTGCAGCAAGATCAAGTGCCTTATCACCTGAGCGGTGGTACCTCTTTTTTCTCCCGCAACGAAGTCAAAGACATCATGGCCTACTTGCGTCTGCTGGTGAATGCAGATGACGACAACGCCTTTTTGCGTATTGCCAACGTGCCGCGCCGCAAACTAGGTACCAGCACCTTAGAAGCGCTCGGCGCCTTTGCCAATGAACAGCAATGTAGCCTGAGCGAGGCCTGTGAGCGAGCCGGCGAAGGAGTATTACCCGAAGCCAGCCTGAAGCGCCTCAAGGAGTTCCACTACTGGCTGGGCAGTATGCGCCGTTTAAGTGATAGCGAAGCAGGTGTGGCGGGTATCCGGCAGCTGATCAGAGACATTGACTACGAAGACTGGCTGCTGCAACTGAGTTCCAGCGAAGATGTGGCCGAGCGCCGCATGAGCAATGTCCACTTCCTGATCGACAGCTTGGATAAGCTGACTCGCGATGAAGGCATCGGACTGGATGAGGCAATCAACCGCTTGATCTTACGCGACTTGCTCGAGCAGCAAGACGAAGATGAAGCGGGGCATGATTGCGTCCAATTGATGACACTCCATGCTTCCAAGGGGCTGGAATTCCCCCATGTCTACATTATCGGTATGGAAGAAAACCTTCTGCCGCACCGAGTTAGTATTGAAGAAGACAATATTGCCGAAGAGCGCCGGCTAGCTTACGTGGGCATCACCCGCGCCCAGCAAACCTTGACCATGACCCTAGCAGAAAAACGCCGCCAATTTGGCGACACCATCCCCTGTGAGCCCAGCCGCTTTATCGCCGAACTGCCTGCCGATGATCTAGTATGGCAAGGTGGCAGCGATGAGAAGTCGGTCGAAGCCAATAAGGAACGTGCCGCCGAAACGCTCAGCAGCTTGAAATCACTATTCGCCTGAGGCCCTATTTGTGATCGACGAAAGCTACCAACTTATCCTTGTCAGCGCTTTCCTAGGACTAGTGAGTATCGCTCTGCTAGGCCTCTCACGCCGTTTAGGCGCGCCCTCACTATTACTGTTTTTACTGGTCGGCATGCTGGCCGGGGAAGATGGCTTAGGGGGCTTGCAGTTCAGTGACGTTGAAACTGCTTTTTTAGTCGGCAACATCGCCCTGGCTGTCATTCTTCTCGACGGCGGCCTGCGCACCCATATCAGCAGCTTTAGAGTAGGCCTCAAGCCCGCTCTAACACTGGCCACCTTAGGGGTGATTATCACCAGCGGCACCGTGGGCGCAGCTGCCGCCTGGGTACTCGGCTGGCCGCTACAAGACGGCCTCTTACTGGGCGCTATTATTGGCAGTACCGATGCTGCCGCAGTATTTGCCCTACTCAATGCCGCCGGCTTGCAATTGAAGCAGCGCAGCAGCGCCACACTAGAGATCGAGTCCGGCACCAACGACCCAATGGCGATCTTTCTCACCATCGCCTTAGTGACCCTGCTAACTTCTGGCGATGGCAGCGTCGACCTGCACATTCTCGGCGACTTCTTCCGCCAGATGGGCCTCGGCGCACTCATGGGCATCGGTGGCGGCTGGCTCCTGCAACAGATACTTAACCGCATCATCCTACCCCATGTGCTCTACCCGCTGCTGGTAATGTCCGGTGGACTCACAATATTCAGCCTGACCAACTTGTGGCAGGGCAGCGGTTTTCTCGCTATTTACCTGATTGGTTTAGTGGTGGCCAACCGCCCCATGAACCATATCCATGAAGTGCGCTGGCTGCACGATGGTCTGGCCTGGCTGAGCCAAATCGGCATGTTCCTGTTACTGGGGCTCTTAGTATCGCCCTCCGGCCTGCTCGACCCTAAAGTCGCCATACCTGCTCTGGCGGTATCTCTAACACTGATGTTTTTTGCCCGCCCTCTGGCGGTGTTCATTTGTCTGCTACCTTTCCGCTTCCCAGCTCGCGAGCAATTTTTTATTAGTTGGGTAGGCTTAAAAGGAGCGGTACCGATTATTCTGGCGCTGTTTCCCTACCTCTACGGTATGGAGCACAAAGACACCTATTTTGAAATTACCTTCTTCGTCGTCCTGCTGTCCCTCTGCCTACAGGGCTGGACCATTGCGCCATTGGCGCGCAGCCTGGGCCTAGAGGTACCTCCTAAACCTGAAGACATAGACCATCTCGGCGTCACTCTACCCGGCCAGATAGGACGGGAGCTCTTGGCGTATCGCATCCACGCCGGCAGCCCAGCAGACTCCTACCTGCTACGGCGCCTGCCGATACCCTCTGGAGTAAAACTGCTCGGGGTGATCCGTGGCGACACAGTGCTGCCGCCTGAACCAGATCGGCTATTACAGCCTGATGATTACTTAGTGCTAATGGCGCAGTCGCACCACTCACCAGATCTCGTCGCGCTGTTCATGGCATTGCCCACACCAGCCCACTTGCTCGGCACAGCATTTTTTGGCCAATTCACCTTGCGCCCCGAGGTTCTGCTGGACGATTTATGCAAGGCTTACGGGGTTAGCTTGTCCGATGATCTGCGCCGCCAATCGCTGAGCGAATTGATCAACAAGCACTACCACGGCAAGCCCGTAGTAGGTGACCGAGTCAATGTGGGCGATATCGAGCTAGTGGTAAAACAAATGGCCAAAGGTAAGTTGCTGCAGGTTGGTCTCAAACTCCCTGTAGTAAAGCAGCAGGCGGCGAGCTAAAACTCGCCGCCTAGTACAGTCTACCAATCAAGCTTTTATCCCTGAGCAAGGCTATTGAGCCGCCTTGCCCTTGCCTCGAGGGACTATCCCCAACTTAGCTTTAACTCGCTCTCTGGCACCCTGCACGATGGCGTAAAAGCCCGGGGTGAAAAAGGTCCCAATCAACAGAGCCGCCAACATGCCCCCCAGTACGGTAATACCCAGTGACTGCTGACCAGCAGAACCGGCGCCAGTGGCAAACACCAGCGGCAAGATTCCCAAGATGAAAGAAATTGCGGTCATACAGACGGCTCGAAAACGCAAGCGGCCCGCTTCTCGCGCAGCCTGCAAAATACTTTCACCTAGTTGCTCACGCCGATGTTGGGCAAACTCGACAATCAAGATGGCGTTTTTAGCCGCCATACCCAACAGCAGCACCAAACCTATCTGAGCGTAGAGGTTGAGGGCATGGTTGGTGATCAGCAATGCCGCTATCGCGCCGCCGATAGCCATCGGTACTACCAGTATAATGGCGATAGGAATAGACCAGCTTTCATACTGCGCCACTAGGAAAAGGTAGACAAAAATCAAAGCCATGATGAAGGCCAAGATCGCGGTCTGCCCTGCCTCACGCTGCTGATAAGCCATGCCGGTCCACTCAATTTTATAACCCGATGGCAGTATCTGCTGTGCTAGTGACTCCATCGCGTCCATGGCCTCACCGCTGCTATAGCCGGGAGCTGCATTGCCACGCAGCGATGCCGCGCGGAACATGTTATAGCGCGGCGCCACATCCGGTCCAAGAATCGGGCGAGTAGTCACAAGAGTAGATAGCGGTACCATCTCGTTGCCAAACTCTGACTTCATATAGAAGTGGTCTAAGTCGGAAAGATTGCTGCGGTAAGGCGCCTCGGCCTGCATAATCACGCGGTAGGTCTGGCCAAACTTGTTGAAATCATTGACATAGAGCGAACCCATTTGGGCCTGCAAGGTAGTGAATATTTCACTCAGAGGCACGCCTAAACTCTTGGCTTTAATACGGTCCACATCGATAAAGTACTGCGGCACGTTAGCGCGGTAGGTACTGAACACGCCCTGCAAAGCGGGATGCTGATTGCTATCTACAATAAAGTTATTGAGTACCGCTGCCAACTGCTCCGGTGGCCGAGCCAAGGTATCCTGCAGCATCAACTCAAAGCCACCGACTGCCCCCATGCCAGGCACAGCGGGTGGCGTAATGGCGACGATTTGCGCTTCAGGAACATGTGCAAAGCCAAGCGCGTTAATGCGCTTAGCCACATTGAACACACTGTTCTCTTCATCCTCGCGCTCATCCCAAGGCTTAAGCACCACAAACAAGGTACCGCCGTTACTAGATAGAGCCCCGCTCAATATCGAAAAACCTGTGATGGCTGTGACCGACTGCACCGCTGGATCCTCTTTTAGCAGAGCACCAACCTTATCCATTACTTGCTGAGTCCGGTTCAATGATGAAGCGTCGGGCAACTGCACGTTAACCAGCATCGCCCCTTTATCTTCATTAGGAACAAAAGCGGTTGGGGTGTTAAACACCCCCAAGGCTAAGCAGGCCATCCAAGCGATAAATATCACGAACACGACCGTCAGACGCCGTAAAATCCACTGTACGCCGCGATCGTAATTCGCGGTAAGCCGACCAAAACCTCTTAAGAAGGCCTGGTACCAACGGGCTTCTTTGGGCTGCCCCGGCCTCAGTAAAAGACCACAGAGGGCCGGGCTCAGAGTGAGCGCATTAAGCGATGAAAACAGCACTGCGACACAGATCGTCACAGCAAATTGCTGGTACATGACTCCGGTGATCCCGGGCAGCATCGCCACCGGCACAAATACCGCCAACAACACCAAGGTCGTCGCAATAATTGGACCAGATACTTCCCGCATGGTGATCAAGGCGGCATCTGCGGGTGTTAAATTGGCGTCTGCCCGCAAGTGGCGATCGCAGTTTTCAACCACCAATATCGCATCGTCCACCACAATACCAATCGCTAAAATCAGTCCGAATAAGGTCACCGTATTAATCGACATACCCAGCGCTAGCATCACAGCGAAACTCGCTATCAGCGACACCGGAATCGCCAGCGTGGGAATCAAGGTGGCACGCCAACTACCTAGGAAGATAAATGTCACTAACACTACCAGAGCCACTGCCGCAAACAGCGAGCCGATTACCTGTGTCACCGCCTTAGCCACATAGCGCGTGGGATCGTAGCCAATAGTGTAAGTTAGCCCATCGGGGAAGCTCTGTGACAACTCCTCTACCAGCTCATCGACCGCGCGCCCTGCAGCCAGCGCACTGGCGTCGGCCGTTTGATAGAGCGCCACGCTCACGGCTGGAGAGCCGTCCACCTCACCGGTGAAGTTATAGCCAGACTGCCCCAGCTCTACTCGGGCCACATCGCGCAAGTAAATAGCTGAACCATCAGGGCGGGCGCGAAGAACAACCTGCTCAAACTCCTCTACATCCTCCAAGCGGCCTTTGGTCTGCAAGGTGTATTCCGTCTGCAACTGACCATCAAAAGGTGGGGCTCCTATTTTGCCCGCAGCTACCTGCACGTTCTGCTCGCGCAGGGACCTAGCGATATCGCTCACCGACAAACCCAAATTGGCCATCTTGTCTGGGTCCAGCCACAGCCGCATGGAGTAGTCGGCTTCCCCCAAGATGTTAGCGGCTGAAATACCGTCTAAGCGCGATAGCGCCGCTTGTACGTTGATCTTGACGTAGTTGGAAATAAACTTGTAATCCAGCGACTCATCAGGCGAGTTGAAACTGATGATTTTCAGAATATCAGGCGAACGCTCATCGATATTAATACCGCCGGCGGTGACCTCTTGCGGCAGTGCAGGCTCAGCCAACTTAACTCGGTTCTGTACTCGCACCAGCGCCATATCTGAGTCGGCGCCCACCTCAAAGGTAACGGTGAGTGAATAGCTACCGTCATTAGCGCTCTTAGAAGACATATAAATCATGCCTTCCACGCCATTAACCGCATTTTCTATCGGCGTACCAACCGTCGCCTCAACCACTTCAGCCGAGGCGCCGGGGTAGCGCGCGGATACCACAATATTGGGTGGCGAAACCGCCGGATATTCGGTGATTGGCAGGGCCGAAATAGCCAGCCCACCGGCTAGCGTCATAACAATCGCAATAACCAGCGCAAACTTAGGCCGGTGAATAAAAAAGGCACTGAACATGTCGACCCCTTACGAGTTGTTAGCTGCTTCGTCGGCTTCTATGTCTGAGGCAACTAGGGGCTTAACCTTTACCGGCATGCCCGGACGCACCTGTTGCAGTCCACGCACTATCACTTGATCACCCTCATCCACCCCCTGGTGCACCATCACTTGCTGATCAAAACGCTCGCCGAGCTGCACGTTGCGGCGCTCGACCACGCCGCCGCTATTAACCAACAGCACAAAGCTACCTTGTTGGTCTGCCTGAACTGCCGCCTGTGGCAAGAATAAGCCCTCCAGCAAATTAGTATCTTTCAGAATCACTCGCACATACTGCCCCGGCACCAAAATGGAGTGCGGATTTGGAATCAGCGCTCTCGCCTCCATGGTCCCAGTAGCGGTATCAATGCGGTTGGAAAAGTAATCGATCTTGCCGACCTCGGGATAGGTCAAGCCATTGGTTAGTTCCAGCGTGACCTCAACACTGCGCAGTAACTCGGGGTCGAGCTCAGCCCCTAGGTGCTGCCCCACGGTCGCCACATAGGTCGCTTCACTCACTTGAAACAGGGCCTCGATCGGGTTAATGCTCACTAGATTGGTCAAGTCGCCAGATGTGGGGCCGACAAGATCGCCAGGGCTCACCATACTGCGACCAATACGTCCGGAAATGGGCGCTTTGATCACGGTGTAACTGAGATTTACCTCAGCGCTATGAATTTGGGCCAAGGCGGATTCGATGTGCGCATCGGCATCCAGTTTTTTAGCCGTGAGGTTGTCCATTTCCGACTGGGATATAGCCCCCTTAGGAAGCAGTTCTTTGCCCCGGCGATAATTGCGCTCGGCATTGGACTGAGTGGCTTTTGCCGCTGCATACTCGGCCTTGGCGCGCGCTAAGGCGGCCTTGTACTCTGAATCTTCAAGGGTGTAGAGCACAGAGCCCGCCTGCACCAGCTCCCCTTCGCGAAACGCTCGCTTAGCGAGATAGCCCGTCACCTTGGCACGAATTGTGACATCATCCTGCGCTTCCAGGCGGCCCACGTAGGACGAGCGCGGCTGGTAAGGCTCGCTGACCACTTGATCTACCACCACCTCAACCATCGGTGGTGGGGGCGCTTCCTGACTACAGCTGGCAATGAGCAACAAGACAGCGATTATCGTCAACCTTGGAAAACTCACCCTACTCTCTCCTTCAATTGCTTGCGTCGACTGCAACAAGCATGGGGCATGCTGCAATGCGATACTAGAAACAAAAAAAGCCGCGGTACCTCTCGGCCCCGCGGCTTTAGTTTAATGCCGATTAACTCGGGAGCTAATTACTGGCTACCTTCCACCATGTAATCCACCGCGGCAATCACTTCTTCATCCGAGCAGTTCATGCAGCCGCCCTTAGCCATCATGCTAGTACCAGGCACCCCTTGGAGGCCCGACTGATGCAGCGCATCGCTGCCCTTAGCAATGCGATCGGCCCAAGCCGCTACATCACCGAGCTTTGGCGCGCCACCTGCACCGGTGCTGTGACAAGCCATACAAGCTGCATCAAAAACCTCTTTACCAGAGCGCGGACCAGAGCTCACGGCCACTGCGGCACCGCCACAGCTGCTATCGCCCTGCAAACACACCTCGCCCACAGGGGCGATACGCTCTTCAATAGCAGCGCGCTGACTATCATTAAGCTCGATAGCTGAAGCTGTCATAGCAGCCACCAGAGCAATTGCGGTCATTACTATACGAATCATGATTAGTCGGTCCTTTGGCAAGTAGGCGCGCATTATAGCTACTTATGCTCTGCGGGAAAACTCATCATCTACAAAGCTGTAGCTACTAGTGACAGGCCGCCACTACAGGCTCTATTATGCTAGAGCAGAGATCTATCATTATAAACCTAACAATAAGGTCTGCCATGAAACTTTACACCTACGATCCAGCGCCAAACCCTAGGCGTTTACAGATATTCATCGACTACAAGGGTATCGAGCTCGAGACCCTTCAAGTAGATATGATGGCCAAGGCCCAACTGGAGCCCGAGTTTCGCGCCATAAACCCCGCCTGCACCGTACCTGCACTGGTCCTGGACGACGGCAGCGTGCTCAGTGAGGTGATTGGTGCCTGCGTCTACCTAGAGGAGCTCTTCCCCGATAAGCCACTATTGGGACGCTCAGCATTGGAGCGGGCACAAGTCATTAGCTGGGATCACCAACTCTTTAATACCTGTTTTACGGCTATTGCTGAAATTCTCCGCAACGGTAAGCCTGCTTTTGCTGATCGCGCCCTTCCGGGGCCGCTCAATATTCCCCAAATCCCCGAACTGGTGGAGCGCGGACGACTGCGCCTAGGAGCTGCTTGGGACAGCGTCGATGAAGCCCTAGCGCAATCCCCTTATCTAGCCGGTGACCAGCCCAGCCTAGCGGACATCGACTTACTCGTGGTCACCGAGTTTGCCGGCTGGGTAAAAGAGTCCGTACCGGAAAGGTGTCGTCATATTCATGACTGGCTGCCCCGAGCGCAACAAGCGCTACTTAAAAAATAAACTCTTGGCACCCGCGATGCGATTTACTCGCTGGAATCAGAAAAAGTGCTAACACTGTACAAAGATACTTAATGGTGCGCTCCACCACCGCAATTGTGATGGTGGAGCGCAAGTAGCATTAAGGCTGCTTACTGATTAGTTTTTAAGTAATTCACTGCCAGAGCAGCCAGTGCCTCCACACCCAGCTTGAGTGCATCGTCATTGACCATAAAATGAGGCGAATGGTTTGGTGCCGCTGCTCCCATTGGCACTCCCTCCGGATTCACCCCCAGCATAAACATCAGCCCAGGGATTTCCTTTTGGTAATAGGAAAAGTCTTCCGCCCCCATCGCCGGAGGCATCTCCACCACTGCCTGTTCACTGGCCACTAGCGACTTCAGGACTGGCACTGCCTTAGCCGTTAAAGCCGGGTCGTTGTAAGTCACAGGATAACCACGATTAATCAGCACTTCCGCCGTGGCTCCCGAAGCACTAGCGAGATGCTCAGCGGTATTGCGTAAGCGCTGGTGCAGATCGTCCTGCATGGCTGAATCAAAAGTGCGGATGGTGCCAATCAAAGTGACTTCAGAGGGGATAATGTTATGGCGAATACCGCCATTGATCGCCCCCACCGAAATAACTGCTGGCGCATTAGTAATATCTAACTGTCGCGCAGGAATCAGCTGCAGAGCACTAGCAATTTGCCCCGCAACTACCACCGGATCAACGCCCGTCCAGGGCATAGAGCCATGGGTCTGCTTGCCCTTAACCACGATCTCAAAACTGTCGGAGGCCGCCATTGCACCTTTCGCTCGATAGCCAATCATCCCGGCGGGAAAGGGCGCAACATGCAAACCATAGATGGCTTCAGGCTTGGCACCGCTGGTAAAAACACCTTCCTTTAACATCAACTTAGCACCGCCTTCCTCGCCTTCAGGCGCGCCCTCTTCCGCCGGCTGGAAAATAAACTTCACTGTGCCTGGCAGCTCATCGCGCATCTCTGCTAAGACCTGTGCAACCCCCATCAAAATAGCGGTGTGGGCATCGTGACCACAGGCGTGCATCACCCCCACCTGCTGACCGCGATATTCAGTAGTCACCGTCGAGGCATAAGGCAAGCCCGTAGCCTCAGTGACTGGCAAGGCGTCCATATCTGCACGCAGAGCCACTACTGGGCCAGGCTTAGCGCCTTTGAGTGTTCCTACCACACCGGTGTGGGCGACGCCGGTTTGCACCTCATCAAAACCCAGTGCTCGCAAGTGATCCGCCACGATGGCAGCAGTACGAGTCTCACGATTACCCAGTTCAGGGTGCTGGTGAATATCGTGGCGCCAGCGCAGCACCTGCTCATTGACCGCGAGCGCCGCTTGACGCAGGTCCATCGCCTGAGTGTTCAAGGCAGGCAATAACAATATGCAAACTGCGGCTGCGCGGGCCAAAGCCGCAGCGGCAGTCTTAAAAGATGACAACATAAGCGTCTCCGTGATCGCTGCAATTAAAACTACATGTCCTTGTCCAAGTGTACGCCCCGCTGAGTAATTGTGAAGGCTAGGCTCTGACCTGTAATTGCCTTGCTCATAAAGTCATGCTGCAATAACACAAATGATTAATGCCACTCGGGGCAAGCAAGGTGCAACTGCGCTATAACTGCCCTATGAACCAAACCACCCCTTTTATTATTCGGCTGCTCGCTGTTCTGGCGAGCTGCTTGACGCTGAGTGCCTGTGACAGCCAGGACCCTCGGGCGCCTTTCGACACTTATCTCACCCGCCTAGCCAGGCCACTGGAGCAAGAACGGCCTGCCATAGTCATCCCAAACAGCCCCCGCCTGCCCTCGCGCAGCGAACTGCGCTCCGAGTTGCCATCAACACGCTTGGATACTTTAGACTTTCTGGCACTGAGCGGCTGCAAAGTGCAAATCACCATCGGCAAGCGCAACAGCAGCTTGGGCCGTATGGCTAGTGCCTCACAGCGTTTACTGCTGGAGCTAGAGTACCTAGAGTTGGCCCCGGAATGTATCGAGCACATGCAGGGGGCTGGTAAAACCGAACTAGCGAAGATTCTCCGCGATGCCTATGAACTCAAGCAGAGCCAGCTCGCAACTCGCATCTTTGAGGCCACCCTTGTCGGACCAGAGTTCCGACAGTTTTGGCGCAAACCAGCCCAGTTAAAGGATTATCCTCAGCAAACCAGCAGCCAAGTGATTTCAACCTTAAATGCCATCACTCTCGATGTGCAGCGCTGGCTTGCTGGCGACTACCGGGCTGATAATCAGCACTTCGAGTTGCAGCTAAGCGACATTAACAAAGGCGATGGTGGCAGCCTCTTAGAGGCACTGGCCCTGCAGTCTGGCAGCCTTGAAGCTGCTGACCGCATGCTTAACACAGCGATCGACAATGGCCCACTGTGCAGCAATATGCTGCGCCCCGCTACAGCTGACATTTTGCCACGCGTGGTGCAAAAGCACTTTGTTCAGGGTATTCAGCCTTGGTCCGCAGCACTCGAACAGCGCCGCTTTGAGCTATTCACCGCGCTGCAGCAATTGGAGCAAGCGCTCTCTGCGGCCCTACCCGAGGTCTATCAACAGTGGCAGCGCGAGAGGATGCAACTCAGCGCTTACTGGGCCGCTGCTCCCAAGCGTCACGTCATGGCGCTACAAAGACTCCTCGAGCCCTGTGGCGGCATTGGCCAAAGTGCTGCAAACTGAACCGCTGCAGAGTTTTAAGGTCTGATACACTGGCCGCTCTTAGCAGCGCCTTTATTGGTTTTCAGGAGATACTCAGATGATCAGTGCAATCCAACAGCACTACCGTGTCGCTGTGGCACTTACTACTTGCCTACTACTGGCTGCTTGCGCCGGCGGCCCACTGCGGCCTGATGTGGATTTCAAACAGGATTACAACTTTAGTCAGGTAAAGAAAGTGGGCTTCTACGCCAAGTCTGGCCAGGTCAGCGGCGACAATAAAATGCAGTTAAGTGACATACAAAAAGACCGCATCAACACAGCTCTAACCCAGGCGCTACAGCAAAAAGGCTTTGAGCTAGTAAGCGATGCGAGTGAGGCCGACATGCTCCTGAGCTGGCACTTGGTCACTCAATTTAAAACCGATGTGCAGTCCTATAGCACCCCCGGGATGTACGGCTATAACCGCTATGCCATGTACAACTGTTGGAGCTGCATGGGAGGCCATTTTGGTGGCAGCGAAGTGGTATCAAGCAATTACACTGAAGGCACATTTATCGTCGATATGATCGACCCAGAGCTGCGCAAATCGGTCTGGCGCGGCACTATTCAATCGCGCCTTAAGGATTCGCAGCTTAAAGACCAAGAGAGTTACAATGCCGCCGCGCTGAGTATTTTTGCGGCCTTCCCACCCGGATCTACCGCAATAGATCAATAAACACTTTCCTTTAACCACATTGATTAAGCCCCGCTTAGCAGCGGGGTAAAAGTTAAACTTATGGCCATCTCACTGAAAGAACAATTACTTCAAGCCGGCTTAGCTGATGCCAAAAAAGCCAAGCAATACGACAAGGAGAAGCGCAAGGCCGCTAAGGTTGCCAGACGCAGTGGCGTAGACCTTGAAAACGAGGCTAGCGAGGCAGCCCGCAAAGCCAAAGCCGAGAAAATAGAGCGGGACCGTGAGCTCAATCGGCAGCGCAATGAGCAAGCCGAGCGTAAAGCCATCGAAGCTCAGATCCGCGACCTAGTTGAAAGCCATAAGATCAGTCGTCAAGGCGGCGAGATTAGCTTTCACTTTACTGACAAAACTACGGTCAAAAAGATCTACGTCACCCAGATGCAGCAAAAGCACTTGGCTGTTGGCAAACTCGCCATCATCAAGCAAGCCGATCTCTATGAGTTACTGCCCATTGCAGTGGCAGAGAAAATCGCTCAACGCGACAGCTCGCGCGTGATTATCTGCACCGACAACAACGCCGAGGCGCTCACCGAAGAAGAGCAAGAGTGGTATAAAGATTACGAGATACCTGACGACCTCATGTGGTAGCCAAGCGCGGCCTAAGCCAAAGCGTAAAACAGAACAGTGGTTTAGAAAAAAGTGGCCGGTCTCCCGGCCACTTCTCCTTGTGAAGCTTAGAAATTAACGCGGAACTCCAGTCCGTACATCCGTGGCGGCGCACTGGTGGTTGAGAAGACCCCAGTGGAATCGCCCACGGTCGCGGCACCAAAGAAGTACAATTCATCAGTGAGGTTAGTGGCATACAGCGCGCCCTCAAACCTGCCGTTCGGACCAACCCAGCCCACGCGTGCATTCAACAGACCATAATCATCAAAGGTTGACTGATCTCTGTTCTGTCCCGCGCCGGCATCGAGGCCCATAAAGATCTCATCGACGTAACTGTAGTCCAGCCGCGGAATGAAGGTGCCAAAGCGGGTATCAAGAGTATATTGAACACCTAGGCTCCAAGTGAGCTTAGGCACTTCTGCAAATGGCTCACTGGAGCGATCCACCACCGGCAGCGGGCTTTGGGTAAACAGCGCGCGAGAACTAAACTGGGGCTCCTTAAAGTCCAGGTAGTCGTAATCGTTATAGCTTGCGGTAGCTAAGAGCAATAGCTCATCCGTTGCCAGCCAAGACCACTCCAGCTCGCCGCCAGTAATGCGGGTACTTGAAGCGTTGGTCAATACTACACGAGGCGTATCACCGCTATCGAAGACCACTGAGCGCAACTGCATATCATCGAAATCAGTGCGGAAAATAGCGCCGTTTAGACGCATGCGCGATTCCATAAAGTCGAGCTTAAAGCCCAGCTCGTAGTTAGTGACTATCTCCGGCTCCACTGTAGCCTGCCCATCGACACCCACAGGCTCAAAGGTGCCCGATTTAAAGCCCTCTGCGTAACTGGCATAAACCATGCCCGTATCAATATTCATTGCATCCAGAACTGAGTCCGGCAACTGATAGGCTAAGCTGAGCATTGGGGTCAATTCTTCCCAAGTCTCATCAGCTTTTTTACTGAGCCCCGGCACTAACTCATCTACCGAAATCATGTCATAAACTGGCTGCCCATAAGCATCCAGCGGGAACACGGCACTCATCTTGGAGAAGATGTCGGCCTGCATCACTGCATCCAGATCCGTCACAATCCCAACACCAGCAGCCTCAAGAGGAATCAAACCTGGGGTACCGGCAATCGCCGCAAATGCCCGCTTGCGATAAGCCGCCTCATCCAGCAAGTCTAAGTCCACAGTTTGCTGACGGCGCTCACTGGTCCAACGCAGACCCGCGGTGAACTCGAGGTTGTCTGTCAGATGGTAGCTACCTTGGAAAAACGCCGCATAAGTAGTGTTCTCCAATTCAAAGGTGGCGCGCTCTACTGAAGGGCTATTCATCACCATGATGGTGGTAGGTTCAAAAAGTAATGTCCCGGTAGGCAGGCCTGAACGCAGATCCGTACCGTCGTCGATGTCCTCTTGCATCGCAAAGAGGCCGAAGGTGTAGTCCAGTCGGTCGTTAAATGCTGTGCCAGTTAGCTGCAGCTCTTGGGAGAAATGCTGCCTGTCACTGGGGCTACCGTTAGGGCGGTAGCGGGACGAAAGGGGTAATTCACTGTTGTCGTTATCGGGGTTACCAAAGTTACCCGACTTCTCTTGGTCACCGTAACTGCTGATGCTTTTCAGGCTCATTGAGTCACTCAGCTCCCACTCTAGAGTGAGACCGAGCATCAGGTTGTCGAGTTTATAATTAATCGGGAAATCAGTCGTGGTGCGGTAGTCACCTTCTAGGGCCTCAGAGCGCCTACATGCCTCTTCATAGACCTGGCTCTGGGCAATAAAGCCCTCTCGCACGGGGTTATCGTTATCGTTAAAGGCGTCGACTGGGTATTTTTCACCCGGCAAGATACGGTTGCCAAAAAGGGAGTCCTCACCATTGTAACTGGTCCCCTCGAGCCAACGACAGTTGGTGGTAGGCTGCACCTCATCTGTTTTGCCGTAATAGACTAAGGTATCGACACTCAGAGAGTCACTCGGCAGCCAGCGCAACTGCAGAGCTGCCGACTTACGATCTTCTGAGCCACCGTACTGCCCGGTCACAATATTGTGCTGATAGCCATCGCGCTTCACCGAGCCCAGTGTCACCTTGGACAGCAAGGTATCTTCGATCAATGGCACATTTAGAGATGCTTTAATATCGCGCCGATCAAAGTTACCAAAGCGCGCTTCAGCAAAGCCGCTGAACTCTTCTCCAGGGCCCTGAGTTGTCACCACCACCGCGCCGGCTGTGGTGTTCTTGCCAAACAGGGTACCCTGGGGGCCCCGCAGTACCTGAACACTCTGGACGTCAATTAAATCGAGCAGCTGGCCGTCTTTACGCGGAATGTAGTAGCCATCTACGTACACACCAACCGGGGCGTCCACCCGGGAACCGTCATCGCGCTGACCAATACCACGGATCCAGATTTGAGCTGCACTGGCCTGATCAATCTGCACCCCAGGTATCTGGTAGCCTAGGTCCTTTAAGTTGACGATACCGGCATCACGCAATTGATGACCCGTAAAAGCCGAGATAGAAACCGGTACATCCTGTATCGCCTCCTGCCGCTTACGAGCCGTCACCACCACTTCTTCCAGTACTTGAGCCTGAGCCGTGGAATTGAAAGCCAGCAAAATACCGGCTGTACAGAGTGCGGGAGCGGAAACCACACCAAGGGCTGCCCCACCCCAAACACGCTTGTTGAACTGCGCCATAAAACCAACCTCTTAACTTTATTGTTATAGCGAATGAGTTAGTGGCTTTTAGTCTACGCAGAGCACCTGTTGAAATCGTTACACAAAGCAACAAGAGCCTCTCATGGTTTAGCAATCAATACTACATATACCTTGGGAGCAACCACGTCAAAGCTGCTGTTTAGCTGAGCTTAATGTGGACGGCAACAAAGTGAGTCGGTATTATCGCGCCCCGCGGTGGCTCGACCCCCTTGGCCACCCGCGATTGCGGCATGGCCGCGATATCTTGCACTAACCGCCCGTAGCTCAGCTGGATAGAGCGCTGCCCTCCGGAGGCAGAGGTCGCAGATTCGAATTCTGCCGGGCGGGCCATTTTCCTTTAAAATCAGCATGTTAAAACCGCTGATCTTTCCTGTTATAAGCCCATTCTCAGGCCTCTAAAAAGCAGAGGTCATTTTTCTTGGTCCCTAGGACGGATGTCATGACTTTCGCCCTCCACGGTCTCAAAAAAAGCTGTTTTTACGATTGAGGCCAAGTTGAGACCAGCCTGTTTTTTCTCAAAAAATGCAACACGAAAAATGACTGCTGCCCCAGAGACTGATAAAGACCAACAAACGTCGTGCGCCTAAATTAGCTCACTGTCCTTTTACCGACGGCGCGGCGCGCTAGATGATTGTCTCTCGTTCGGCATGCTCCTAAACCTTATAAGGCTAGTATTCTACTAGCCAATCCATCTAACCGTTCTTTCGTCTTTTCCCAATCGGGCATCACCTGGCTTAACAGCCGATAAAACCGTTCGCTATGATTGTGCTCGGCGATATGACACAGCTCATGCAGGATGACGTAATCAATGCAATCGCGGGGAGCCTTAACCAAGTGTGGGTTTAACGTAATTCGGCCATTAGGCGAACAACTGCCCCATTGGGTCTGCATGGTTAGAATACGAATAGGGGGGCGCCCTTGCACCCACAGTGCTTGCTCTAAAAGCACATCCAACCGCCTGGCAAACACCTCTCTGGCGCGTGTCTTATACCAGTCGATAAGCAGGTTTTTCACTCTAGTCGCATCGCTGGCACGTACCGACACTTCCAGCTTACCGCGAAGCAGTTTTACACCTTGAACTTGATCTGGCTCGACGTGGACTTTCAACAGGTATTGCTTGCCTAAGTAGTAATGGCTTTCACCGCTGATGTACTGACGTAAGGTAACGTGCTCAAGCTGCTGACGAAACTCACGCAGTTGCTCGTAAATCCAACGTCCGCGTTGTTTGACAGCGTACAAAACCGCCACGCTGGTAGCATCCTCTGGGGCTGACACCACCACACGGCAGTCTGGATGCACCTTGATTAACACCTTGCCAGTGGCTTGCGGGCGCAACACACGCTCAAAGGTGATGCGCTCGTCACCGTACCTAAAGCTCATTGGCTGGCTGTCTGGTTTAATCAAAACACTCATAACGTTACACCGCACTCAAACCAACACGGGTAATTTGCACGACCATTTCGACAATTTTCCTAGCTTGGTCCATGCCGCCACCAATGGCTTTGCACTCTTTAAACATTAGCGGTAATAGTTGTTTACGGATTTCGGCCTCAATATTCTGTGGGTTGATAGAGTTTTCAGCCACCGCAACATCAACCACTTGATCCACTTTAAACGCCAACTTGATCCATTTGTCCTGCGTTTGCTGATCAGTTGCTACAAACACTTCCGGCAGCAACTTTTTAAATACACCAAAGTACGCTTGAGCATGACGATTGCCGGAGAAAGCATCAGGAATATCATCCAAGCGGCGCTCTTGCACCTGCTCTTCAAACTCATGAAACAGCAGATATTGTTTCAGCGGATGCTCGAACAGCTTTTCGGCTTCTTCAATGGCCTGGCGTAATAATTTCGAAAACGCTTCTTGCGCATAGGGGTCATCGCGCAACTCCTGTTCAATCATACGTGTAACGCGGGTTTTGATGATATCGGTCTCGTTGCGAGTTTTATCTTCGCTCCAGTCCTCCATCTGCTGCTGACCCATTTTGCCGACTTCATACACACCGTCAGGATCTTTTACTTCCACACCCACTACATGCTTATCCAGTAGCTTTTTTACTTGCTCGGCATATTGGTCATAATCAATTTTTTCGCCCGCATCCTGTTGCACCATTTGCCGTAGACTAGACAGCTGCTTAACGGTTTCTTTGTAATGGAGACGGTCTTGGTCGCTGAAACTCTTATCTTCAAAGAAAGTGGCCGACTGCAGTGCCACTTTTAAGCAGCTGGCGAAGGCGGTCAGGGCTTCGTAGAAGTCTTCACGCACCTTTAAGTTCACATCAACCAGCTCACCATCCCTTTCTTCGATTTTAGGCACCAGCACTTGGCGTAACTGTTCGATATCGTTTTTATTTTTTACATGAGCGAATATCGCCCAGAGCTGCTTGTAGAGTTGCGGCAGGCGTTTGTATTCGGTGCTCATCTGGCTATAAAGGCCAGCAATATCATTGATGTCGTAGCCGCCCTGGGTGCGTGAAGCCAGGTCTTGGTATTTCTGAATAGTGGTATCGAGCTCGCTTAAAATGCCGCGATAATCAATCAGTAAACCGAACTTTTTCTTCGGATGCAGCCGATTTACTCGGGCAATGGCTTGAATAAGGTTGTGTTCTTTCAGGGGCTTATCAATGTATAGAACCGTGTTTTTGGGCTCATCAAACCCCGTCAGTAGCTTGTCCACTACAATCAAAATTTTGAGTGAATCGTCGTTATCAAAACGTTCAATAAGGTTCTTGGTATAAGTCTGTTCATCTTGGCTGCCAACATTGTCTTTCCACCACTGGGTGACTTCAGGGGTAGTGGACTCATCCACGGCGGTATTACCTTCACGGCTGTCCGGCGGGCTCATTACCACGGCAGACTCAAATAAACCGGCTTCATCTAAATACTGTTTGTATTTAATGGCCGAGGCTTTGCTATCACAGGCTAATTGGCCTTTTAAACCCTCATCGATATTTTTGGTGAAATGGTTGGCAATATCTAAAGCAATTAAACGAATACGGTCATCGGCTGCATAGACTTGACCTTTTCTAGCGAACTTACGTTTCAGGTCTGCTTTCTGTTCCTCTGAAAGCCCTTCGGTGATGCGCTCAAACCAGCTATCAATGGCCCGCTCGTTAACATCTAAATCTGGAATGCGTTCTTCATACAGCAGGGGCGTTACCGCTTGGTCTTCCACGGCACGTTGCATAGTGTAGGCATGCACAATGGGGCCAAACTTATTGGTGGTCTTATCGTCTTTTAGCAGTGGCGTGCCGGTAAAAGCCACAAAGGCTGCATTGGGTAGTGCCTGCTTCATACGAATATGGTTTTCACCGCCTTGGCTACGGTGGCCTTCATCAATGAGCACAATAATATCGGCGCTGGTGTTCACGCATTCCGGCAGCTTGGTTGCCGTGTTGAACTTCTGAATAAGCGAGAAAATAATCCGCTCATTCCCTTTGCCAATCTGCTCGGCCAAGCGTGTACCCGAGGCGGCCATGGCCGCTGCCTTATCTTTTCTACCAGCCAGTTCACCGCCAGAGGCAAAGGTATTACTCAGCTGGTTTTCCAAGTCAACTCGGTCGGTAACCACCACAATGCGGCATTGCTTGAGGCTATCGTGCAGAATCATGGCTTTACTTAAAAACACCATGGTGAATGACTTACCAGAACCCGTGGTATGCCAGATCACCCCACCTTCACGGCCGCCCCTAGGGTTCTTGGTGTTAATGCGCTCTATCAAGCGCTTAATACCGAATACTTGCTGATAGCGAGCAACGACCTTGCCGACCCTCTTATCAAACAAAATAAAGTAGCGCGTCATTTCCATTAAGCGGGTCGGGCTTAACAAGCTGATTAAAAGCTGGTCTTGTCCCGTTACAGCAAGCTCACCGCCAGCGATAAGATTTTGATACCAATGTAAGTCTGCAGTTGGCCGGTGGCTAAATAGTTTTGTTACTTGTGTGGCAGACAGTTGCTGGTTTTTAACGGCGTGCATTTGGGCGTCAGTCATATCTTCTTCACGCCAAACGGCCCAGAACTTCGCTGGCGTACCACAGGTGCCATAACGCCCTTCATTGCCGTTGATCGACAGCAGTAGCTGGCTGTAGGCGAATAATCGCGATATCTCGTCGTGGCGTTGATTGCGCAAACACTGTGAAATACCTTCATTGATAGTCGGACCTTTTTGGCTGTTGCCATCGGGGCGTTTAGCTTCAATCACCACCAGCGGTATACCGTTCACAAAACACACAATATCAGGCCGGCGGTTCTCTACGCCGCCAGAGCGGGTTACGGTAAATTCTTCGGTAAAGACAAAGCTGTTATTGCTTAGGTTTTCCCAATCAATCAAGGCAACGGTGGGATTGGCTTTTCTACCATCGACAAACTCAGTCACGGAAATACCGTACAGCAGGTGGTTGTACAGCCGTTCATTGGCGGTTAGCAGACCTTCATTGAGCGCCGGGCTGCACACCTCGGCGATCAGGTTATCGATGGAGTTTTCAGATAGCGGATAGTCTTGGCCAGCAAAGGTAAAGGTACGTTTTTGCAGTTCACTACGCAGCACCTGATGCAACACCACCTCGTCAGTTTTCCCATCACGGGCAGCTAACGCTTGCTCAGGCGAGAGAAACGACCACCCTAAGTTAGTCAATAACGCCAGTGCCGGTAGCTTGGCGCTGTATTCTTCCTGAAATTTTGGGGTGTAGTATGTCATTTGCTCTCTCTTCAAGCCCTAATATCCGAGGTGTAGTTTCAGGCTATGCCTTTTTTCTACTTTGTCGGCGCATATTTTCTACAGACAATGAAAAGTCTGCATTGGTAACGTCTTCCTGCCAGCGAGACCAAAAATCTATTGTCGCACTCAGCGGTTCTTCTGTTGGCGGATCAATTTTAATTCTACTTGGTAGAAGCACAGAGTCGCCCACAATCATGGCTTCACCAACATCCATGATGGGTAATGCTTCTAAGAGACTTTCCAAACTTTCGGGTAGTAATTTGCGCACAGTTGCTTGGTCATCCGCATTCGTTAAGCGCAGTGAAATGATGTTGTTACACTGGCTGAGAATGGTGGTACTTACGTCCGAAGGTCTTTGGCTTACAATCATCAAAGCAACGCCATATTTCCGGCCTTCTTTAGCTATCTTCTCAAATGCTTCAACGGCTCTACGCTCAACAGGGTTGCCTTCTTTTCTTGGTAGATAAAGGTGCGCTTCATCACAGACAAAGGCAATTGGTCTGCGGCTATCGGGATCAGTCCAGAATTGAACTTGGTAGATAATGCGAGCAACCAGCCCAATGATTACCGGCAATATGTCAGCTGGAACCTCTGAGAAATCAATTACTTTAATACTTTGCTTTTGATTGCCAAAGCCCATCAGCTTTTCAGCAATCATGCTCAATGAATCATATTGGTTGTATTTTTCTGGACTATTAAAAAGAAAGCCATAACGCCTATCGTTTAAACGGCTGGCCATACGAACTAACAGTCTAGAGAACTCACCGTTAAATGGACCGTTTTTAAGGCCTCTTGAACCTTGAACCTTTTCTTCATTTAAATATTTAAGCTTTCCAATGACCTCGTCCAGAGAGTATGGAATTGGACTGTCGAGTGTAAAAGACTGCAACAGATCGGTGCGCTCACTGGCTTGTAGGAAAGCTTTCTTTTGCTCTGTAATTGCATCTTGCACGACCACCACTTGGTTATGCGCACTGAACTCACTTCGGTCAACGAATAACGACTGAATCTCTTCCGAGTTGAGCAGCCAATAGGGCAGATAGAGTATGGGTTCATTATCTACATCAGCCTCATCTGGCCCCGGTATTCTCAGTTGTTTTGCATAGGAAAGCTCTTTGTATTCGCCGTGTAAATCAAATACTACGAGGTTTGAAGATGGTAGTTGCGAGCTTCTTTCCAAAATTGAAGCAACTGTCCATGATTTACCAGAACCCGTACTACCTAGTAAAGCAGCATGTCGTTGAAATAACTTATTTCCATCAACATAAGCGCGAGCATTCTCATTGAGCTTATAAGAGCCAAGTTCCAGTGAGTGCTTTCCATCGCCACATTCAGAAATCACATGCATGAATTCTTCCAAGTGGGCGTCTTTAAGCACATAACAGGTTGATTCGATTTCAGGAACGTGATCTAGAGACCTTGAAAACTTATATTTTTGATCAATTGCATCCCATCGAGCTGCACCCATTAAGGTGATTTTGACTGTGTTGACTACACTATCTTCAAAAACATCAATCTCGTCAGTGTCATCTTCTTGCACTTCCAGCGCGATGGGCTGAGCGACCACAGCCTTGATGACTTTATCAATCATGCCAATGAGCCAACATTCAGTCGCACCGCTGAGTTGCACGGTTACAAGCTGTCCAACTCTAGCCTTACGCAGGTCTTTATCACTATTTACCAGAACGGTTACTTTTCTAGTGTCAACTTCACGAATGTTACCGAGCGTGTAGCTGTCATCATTGAAAGTGAAAAGAGCCATGTTACCCTCCTAAAAACTCGTTGGTGAAGGCGTCAAAACGCCATAATTCCTTGTCATCTATCTGCAGCCAGCTCTTAAATTTTGAGTTGTAGATTCTGCTTTTATCTGACTCTGTCTGTTTGCAGATAATCCACATATTTGGGCAGTTTTTTAACCATTCCTCAATTCTTGGATTCGAATCCCGAGTAATTACCAACGCCCGACATTGGTCTTGTTCAAGCTTTTGCCTAAAGGTGTTGTTAACGAGCTGAGAATCATTAAAGCCGAATCCTAAAAATAAAAAACTAGTATGATTGACGACGGCCTTATCATATTCAGCCAGCTGCGCTCTATCTTTGTGCAGCCGTTGATATTTGGCCGTACCGGGAGTGATCATGGCTCGCGTAACGCCTTCAGGTTTGTTGAGAATCCAGTTGTCACATTCAATAAGTTGAGCTTCCCACTCAAATGTATTTAACGAACCATGCGGCTTGTGTAGGCGAACATGCTTACATTCGACGACTCTTGGTGGCTGCCTCGGTCTACCAAAACCTTTCTGAATAGTTTGAACTGACTTTTGTGCTTCACTCCAGTCATAGTACCGAAGGAATCCACCGTGAAACCCAGTAATGTAGGGAATCTTGTACCGAACTAAGGCGTATTCAGCTAGTAAATCGTAATTTGGCGTAGCGACATGAAGTTGTTTATCGGCCTGCGGTAAAGCTGCAACCAGCTTTTTCAGTAGCGAGCCAGCGGGCCATTCGCATGAGCCAGACATGATTGAATGAGCGTAAGCGTTATCGTGGTACGCAACAAAGCTGGCAGTAAGTTCGACTATTCGATTGGTCAAAACCTCATCTTTGATGAAGTCCATTGCGGATTCAAAATCATGACTACCGGCATTAAGAGCAGAGACAACTTGTTGCCATTGCTGTGCTTGTGCTTCGGTCATACCAAGGGCTAGTTCAGCTCGAAGGTGGCGCTCAAGAGCTGGCATCCCAAAATTCAGATCAAGTGCACATGATGTTCCTGTACCAAACAGTACAAACGGCTTGTCTGTAAAAAACTCAGCAATAGCTTGATATGCAACGTCCTTTGTTAGCTCCACGTGCAACCTCCTTAGCTCACCAAAACTCGACGCTTACCCGTCAACATCTGCTGCATAAGTGCTTTTTTCTCTTGCTTCAAGGCTTCTATTTTTTGTTCCAAGTTATCTATTTCTTGATCGACAGAGGTAAGCACCGCAGCGATTTTTTGTTGTTCTTCTAATAAGGGAGTTAAAAAGCTTATTTTTTCAAAACTTGTTTTATTTAAAATTGGAATTGCAGTTGTGCCAGCCCAAGCTATAAGCTTGTGCTTATAATATTCAATTAAGTAGTAGAAAAACTCATTACAATTTTGTTGGTTGACCACTACAGCATTTATTTGCTGATTTGTTGCCAACGCTTCACCTGCGATTGCATTTTTTCCTATAGAAGCGATGCATGTAACTAAAACACTTCCTTTGGGAACCACCCTGGCTTTAGAGGCGCCTTCTTTTGTAAGCTTTACTTTAGTGTTTGATATGTACTTTCTTTTAAAATCTTCTGCTGTTGCCCACGAAATGCTGCTTCCATAGTTACTTTTATCATTTTTTGGAGGTGTGGAGCCAGTAACAACCTTTCCAAAGTCTTTAACTATAACCTTCTCCCACTCCCCACTAAACCTAACTCCATTATCATCCAGCAAACGTTTTTTGCCGGTGAGCAGCTGTTGCATTAGGGCTTTTTTCTGCTGCTGGCTGTTGACGAGTAGCTGTTCGGTGGTGGTAATGGCTTTATCCCATGTAGATAGGATTTGGGCGATTTTCTTCTGCTCAGGGAATGGCGGGATTGAAACCTTAACTTTTGCCAAATCCTTTTGCCCTATATTAGCTCGGACAGCTCCCTGTCCAAGTTTTATTACTTGATTTCTAAACCTGGATGATTGAAACAAATACACAGAGTACGCAGGAGCTAGAACTCCATTACTTGGTCTAGCGCGAATTACAAAGCCACCAAAAACAGCAGGTTTATCGTCTAGATAAACTGCTGACATGGCTATTTCATCAAATGTCTCGGAGGTACGATTAAATAACACGTCTCCAAACTTAAGCAAGTTACCTTCTAACTGACTTTCAGCGACATTAACTCGCCCTATAATCTTGTCTTCAGTAAGGATATCGTTACCAAAAACATCCATAACATTGACGAATTTTAGCCCGTACCCATATTGGCTTTTATCAGCATTAAGCCCATTCTTGAACTCCATAAAATCGCCAAGGTGGCAAGACGCCCATGAATTAGGAACCATATCCCATCTCCTTTAAATAACTCTCCATTTCAGCCTCTATCCCCAACGCCCACCAATAAGGTTCAAAGCTGCGTTTAACGCTATCTGCGACTAGTGCAATAAAACTGCTGTAATCGCCGGTGCAATGAGCGGTGTCGAGCGCTTCGTAATAGGCTAAGCGTTGCTCTACTTCAATAACGGTGGCGGGAAAGCCAGACTGCATGAGTACTAAGTTCATCAGTAAGCGTGAGGTGCGGCCATTACCATCGGTAAAGGGATGTATCTTTACAAACTCGCCATGCACTCGGGCAGCACGTTCAACAGGGTGTAAGGCTTGGGCGTCGGATGTGTACCATTCTATAAAGGCTTCCATCTGTTCAGGTACTTGTACGGCTTGCGGTGGCTTATGGTTAGCACCTGAAATCAGCACGTTTACTTGGCGATAACGGCCAGCGTTGTCGGCATCGATGTTTTTCAGTACCAATTGATGCAGAGATTTAATGGTGTACTCATCTAAAGGCTGCTGTTTGGTGACTAAGTCTTCAACGAACAGAATGGCATCACGGTGGTTAATGGCTTCAAAGTGCTCGCGCAGGGTTTTACCGCCAATGGTAATACCTTCCATTGCCACCTTGGTTTCTTTAAGCGTTAGCGTGTTACCTTCAATCGCATTGCTGTGGTAGGTCCACTGCAAGACTAAGCTTTCATGTAGGTTGCTGACTATTTCAGCTGCCAGAGGACGATACTCGTCTAGCTTGCCTTTTAGCGCATCCAGCTGGCTAAACTGCTTATTACTCATAACCGAGCTCCTTTAAGTAGCTATCCATTTGCTGCTCTAATGCGACCAACTGCTCTTTTAGTTGCAGGCGCTCTTTACGCACAGCCATTAAGTCGATTTCTTCCTCTTCTTCAAAGGTATCCACATAGCGCGGAATATTAAGGTTGTAATCGTTCTCTTGAATTTCTTCTAAGTTGGCTAGATAAGCGTATTTATCAACAGATTCGCGTGCGTTGAACGTCTCAACGATTTTCTGGATGTTGTCATCGCTGAGTAGGTTTTGGTTTTTACCTGATTTAAACTCGCGGCTGGCGTCGATAAAGAGCACATTGCTATCGGTTTTTTCTTTTTTGAACATCAGGATGGCGGCTGGAATGCCGGTGCCGTAAAACAGTTTTTCCGGCAGGCCGATGACCGCGTCCAGTAAGTTCTCATCAATGAGCTGCTTACGAATGCGTCCTTCTGCAGCGCCGCGGAATAACACGCCATGCGGCACCACGACACCCATACGGCCTGTTTTTGGCTTTAGGGTTTCGATCATGTGCAACACAAAGGCGAAGTCGCCTCTGGTTTTCGGCGGTACGCCACGGCGAAAGCGGCCGAACTTGTCGTTTTCTGCGTCTTCATGGCCCCACTTGTCTAAAGAAAAAGGCGGGTTGGCGGTTACTATGTCAAACAGCATTAAGTCGCCGTTTTGGTCCAATAGCTTGGGGTTGCGAATGGTGTCGCCCCACTCGATTTTGTGGTTGTCTTCGCCATGCAGGAACATGTTCATTTTTGCCAGTGACCACGTAGAGCCAATGGCTTCTTGACCATACAGGGCGTAGTTTTTGCTGTCGTGGTTTTCAACAACTTTACGCGCACACTTCATTAACAACGAGGCAGAACCACACGCAGGGTCGCAGATGCTGTCGCCCGGTTGCGGGTCTAGTAGTGTCGCCATGAGTTCAGATACTTCTGGCGGGGTATAAAACTCACCGGCTTTCTGGCCACCGCTGGCCGCAAAGTTTTTAATCAAATATTCGTAGGCGTTGCCAATGACGTCTAATGAACCTACACGGCTCGGTTTCAGGTTTAACTCTGGCTTAGCAAAATCCTCCAATACATGGCGAAGGATGTCATTCTTTTGCTTTTCTTCCCCTAATCTATCGGTATTAAAGCTGATGTCTTGGAACACGCTTTTACCGGCATCTTTGAGCTTAGTGCCGTTGGCTTCTTCAATGGCGTGTAGTGCTTGGTCGATGCGCTCACCGTTACCAGGCTCGTGACGACGCTCATACAAAGCATAAAAACTGGCTGCCTTGGGCAGGACAAAGCGCTCGTTTTTCATCATCTCATCGATCAGTTCAGGTTCGTCGCCATACTCGGCTTGGTAGCTCTCGTAGTGGTCTTGCCACACGTCTGAAATGTACTTCAGAAACAGCATGGTCAGAATATAGTCTTTATAGGTGTCGGCGCTGATGGTGCCGCGGAAGGTGTCACAAACAGCCCATAGGGCTTTGTTGATGCTGTCTTGATTAACTTTGTTGTTCATGAGTTTTTCTCCATAAGTAGGTGCTGAAACATGCCTTGCAGCATCGTTTCACGGTTATTCAGTAAGGCTTGTGTCAGCTGTTGTTCTTTTTCCCACAGCTCATTTAAATGCACAATTTTTTGCTGAATGGACAGGGCAGGAATATCCAGTGGTAATTGCTTGACCGTGGTGGCGTTCAGCATGACCAAGCTTGTGCCTTGGCTTCCAGCGCCTTCGGCTATCCAGTGCTGTGTTTCGGGGCGGTTGAGCGACCAGCAGAGAAACTCTGGTAATACGCCTTGTTTAGGTGTGATCACTAGAAATTGGCTGCTGACAACAACGGGCAGTTCAGACGACGGACTTGAGACTAGGCAAGAGGCTCGAAAATAGCCGCCTTTACTGCCGCGTGAAGGTAATAGTATTGAACCTGGACTAACGAAGGCCCTGTCTCTGCCTTCCCAGTTAATCATGGGCAGTTGATGAGCATGCAGCATGGCTGTATTAGTGTGCTCCCACGCACTGCGTACATCTTTAATTTGCGCCACATGGGCGTTGCCACCGCTGTTGAGTTCATCAACTCTCTCGCGAAAGGTAAATCCAGAGCGGATATCGGCTATATCGCCTAGAATCTGTACTTTAGTGGTTTTACGCATGTTGCGCTCCTTTGACCGGTGCGGAAAAGGCATTGAGGTCTTTTTTGATGGGGCTCTCAGGCTGTTCAGCAGCCTTGGGCCGGCCAGCGTTAGCTTTAACGAGCCACAATCTCTGGGCCAGAATAGCTTTTGCGCCGGAATTGTCGGCTTGTGGTACTTTACTTGTTTGGTAGGGTTGCATGGCTCAACTCCTTCAGCTTTGTGTTTCTTCTCAATAGCTGGCTTTGAATACAGTGACAGGCTGCCACCTGTCGCTGACACCAGCATTAAAAATTTACAGTAGATAGCTAACGACTGCCCAGCTGGCGAGCACACATTGCAATAACTGCGCCCCTATGCCAAGGAAAATATGCAGTAGAGGGCCAATGATTGCTAGGCGGCTGCGTAATTTTGTTAATTTTCGGTAAAAACAGTGCTGGCTGGATTTAAACAGAACGGCGCAGTGCATGCCGAAGTGCTAGGTTAGAGTGAGGGCACCGAGATAAATCGCACTTTGCAGCGGTGGTTATATTTTTTTAGTGGCGTGTTGCCAAACCGCTGCACGCTATTCTAACAATAGGGGCAAACAATTTATTAATAACAGTGGCTTGTAATAGTCATTGCCTCTTGGGCAACTTATTTAGGGCTTTTTTTCTTAACGTAAAGCGTTTTATTTACCCTTGCCACCAACTCATTGTTTTCGTCATGGATATTGACTAAAAACTCCGGGAAATACTTATCTCCCTCTGCGGTCTTTGTTTTTATTTCCTCTAAAGTCTCTTTTGAAATCTTTAACACAGCGGAGACTTTATTTTTGCCTGGTTTAATGAAATCAATATCGGCTGACTTATCCCAGACCAAATAGTCCTTACCTAAGAGCTGCATCAGTAGCAGCACTAAGTGTGGATCTACCATGGAATAAAGGCTGCCACCAAAATGTGTACCGAGGGCATTTTTGTTATACCAGCGCAGCGCCATGGACACATGAAGCTCGCTCCAATCTTCACTGATATGCGAGATCTTTACCCCAGCCCCAATATAGGGTGGGTAAAAGTTAAGAATTAGCTTGAGTAATTTGGGTGTTAACTTCATATCACCTGACTTTTATTAAGTATTATAATTTAGGCTGCTTCCATAGCGCTTTTATGTCGACGCTAAGCATCTTCTATACTCATCTGCGCAGAGATCGCTGGGAGACATTCACTTAGCTGTATCGCTTATTTTCTATCCAGCACAGTACTTCAGACTGAGCAGTCTATGAACTAAAAAAGTTAGTGGCCTAGGGTTTTGGAAAAGACATTAATGACGATGACCCCGGCAACTATCAAAGCCATTCCAATAATAGCTGGCATATCCAAGCTCTGCTGGTATAAGAAATAGCTCACTATAGCCACCAATACAATGCCAAGGCCCGACCAGATCGCATAAGTGACCCCTATCGGTATAACTCGCAGCACAAGGGTCATAAAGTAAAATGCAATGCCATAGCCAATCACCACAATGAGGCTTGGAATGAGTTTGCTAAATTCTTCTGAAGCTTTTAAGGCGCTGGTGGCCACAACTTCAGCAATAATTGCTATGACTAGATACAAATAGGTCATTATCTTATTTACTTCACTGCTCTAGGGTGCGCCCCACTTGAGCAAAAACAGCTGCAACAAGTGGAGCACCTCAAGGCTATTCTATTTCTAACTCGCCCACCTTACAGACGTTCACATCTTCGCGTTTAAACTGCTCACCGGAACGCATCACCACTAAAAAATCAAATATGCAATAGTTAGTGCCATCATCAAAATCCACTTCGATCGACTCACCTGGAGCCAGGGTATAGTCACCAAGTAAATCCTCCTGCCACGATGTAGTGCCATCGTTGGAGCCATAGAGCTCTTCAACATGTTGATCCGTGGTGTTAGTGATTATGACAATTCGATCAAGTGCTGCTGCCTGAGCCGCAAAGAAAACGCAGGCCAAGCCCAAAGCGAGGCGAGATTTGCTGATAATCATTTTTTTGTCCTTGTTGTTATTCACCAGCAAGCGCAGCTATGAGCGCAATTAACTAACGACGGGGCAGACGATCACTCCGAGCAGTACATGGCATAAACTGGCTAATGCAGGGTGCTTGCTCCCAATGAGCCAGCCAGAGCAATGCTACGAAAGCCACTGGCAATAGTCCATAACACTCTCTGCCCTAAAGCAGCTTATACCTAGCACTACCGGTGGCCGAGATAGCTCTGGCCCAAGGCCATTCTAATCAAGCTGGACCTAACTCAAGCCTTAGTTTCAAGCCTGCGGAGATAGCCTGCAGGCAGAATCTTGTCAAGTTTAGGCGAAGCGCTAATTAGCTGATAAGCTTCTACTATTGAATGGCAATTTCTAACCATAATGCGTCTAGTTAAGGCATGAGCATGCAGCAGACCCTTGCCGAATTGGCGGATCAGCAAAAAATTCAAGACATGATTGCCAGCCATGCACCTTTTCAGGATATCTTGGCGGAAGTCACACACATGGTAGCGCGAAAAATGCCAGGCGCCACCGTTACCTTTATGCTGTATGACGCCTCCGATGACACGCTTTGTTTGGTGCTAGGGGAAGGCTTATCAGAGGACTATAGATCGGCCCTTCAGCGGGTGAAAATTGGCCCAGAAGTGGCCACATGTGGAAAGGCTGCATCCATACGAAAAGTCGTTATTACCCAGGACATCAAAAAAGACCCTAATTGGGCAATTTACCGAGACAGTGCTCTGAAAGAAAACCTGAGATCATGCTGGTCTATTCCTGTAATTACGGCGGATAATAAACTTTTAGGCACCTTTGCCACCTACCACCCTGAGCCCTGCCGACCTAGTGGCGCGCAACTCTCGTTGATCCTTAGAGCAGCCGGACTGCTGGCTATTTCTTTCGCCAGACAGCAAGATCAGCGCGCTCTACACATTCAGTTGCAGCGTTATGAATCACTGTTTACTTACCACCCGGATGCAGTCTTTGAGCTCGACTTAAATGGATGTTTTATAGCGGCCAATCGTAGCTGTGAAACTATCACCGGTATTCCCGAAGAACAGCTTATTGGACTAAGTTACAAACAAGTCGTAAAAGACGAATACCATGACACGTCTCACCACATGTTCACACAAGCTAGCAAAGGCATTCCTCAAAATTTCGAGGTAGTCGCTTATAACGCCAGTGAAGAAGAGTTTTTAATCGAAGTCACCAGCTTGCCAATCATCGTAAATAATGAAGTGGTAGGCGTCTACGGCATTGCAAAAGATATAACTCTGCAAAGAGAAAGCGAACTAAAGTTTCATTTTCAGCGCACCCACGATCTTCTTACCGGACTGCCCAACCGCGCCGGATTTGAAGCCCGACTCGCCGAAGATCTTCCTTTGGCCAAGGGGCATTTAGCTGTTCTGTTGATCAACCTTGATGACTTCACTTCTATCAACGATGCATTGGGTCACGTCACAGGCGACCACCTGTTACAGGCGGTGGCAGATAGGTTAGTTGAAGAGCTGGAGCCTGGTGATTTTATTGCTCGATTTGCCGGGGACGATTTTGGCGTATTGTTGACGGACAAAACTCGGGTCGAGCAGGCGCTGCCGCTGGTAGAGCGCTTATTAAGCCTAATTGCGCGCCCATTTGTTATTGATGAGCATGTGCTGCATGTCAGCGCCAGTATTGGCGTAGCCTTCGGACAAAAGTCCTTGCGCGACCCTGATCTGCTTATTAAGCACGCTCATATTGCGATGCGCCAAGCCAAAGACCAAGGCCGCAATACCTGGGAGTGGTATGCCGGTGAGTCCGACCCCACAACTCGTGAACAGATCGAACTCCGGCGAGAGCTGCAAGAAGCACTAGAGCATGATCAGCTGCTGCTTTACTACCAGCCTCTGGTGGACGCGCGCAGTGGCAAAATGAAAGCACTGGAAGCGCTTGTGCGCTGGCAACATCCGACACGGGGCTTGCTGCTGCCAGGAAACTTTATATCTCTGGCTGAGCGCACTGGCCAGATCATTGACCTGGACCACTGGGTCTTATGGCGAGCCTGTAAAGACCTGAACATCATCAACACTGGCCGCAGAGAAGCCCTAAGCGTTGCCGTCAATATCTCCCCAGTGCACTTTCGGCGAAACGGTTTTTTTGATGAGGTAAAACAAGCCCTTGAGGAGAGCGGACTCAAACCAGAGCGACTAGAGCTGGAAGTTACTGAAGGGCTGATGATGGCCGGCTCGGAAAAATCCATTGAACTGCTGCAGAATATCCGCAATCTAGGCGTTAGAGTGGCCATTGATGACTTTGGCACAGGCTTTTCCAGCCTGAGTTATCTGCGCCAATTGCCGATCAACACAGTAAAGATCGACCGGAGCTTTATCCAAGATATCACAAGCAATCGAATGAATACGGCGATTGTGGAAGGGATTATCACTATGGCCCATCACTTGGGCTTGGAAGTGGTAGCAGAGGGCGTTGAAAGCCCTGAGCAACATAAAGATCTTATTCAACGCCGCTGTGACAAGCTACAAGGCTACTATTTCTCCAAACCAGTACCCTTAGCAAAGCTTCTTGAATTGCCTCAGGTGCTACCAGAGAAATCTTAAATCAACACTATTAGCGAAGCGCTCAACGAAGCTTAGACTTCGCTCTTACAGCTCTTTGCAAGAGCGAAGTGATTTAAAGCTATTCGATGGTTAGCTCGCCAAAGACATGCCCCTTCTGCTTAACAACAATACTGGCTAGCAGAAGGGTATAACTTAGCTCACTGGGAATGCAGCTCGATCTTTGGGGCGACTTTCTCGAAGAAGTTTTTGACCGTACTCCAGCTCAAGTCCGCCTCTAAGCCACTGACCATCGGATGCAGTACAAAAGCATCATTAGCGGCAAGCTCGGGGGCTTTCGCCAATACCTCTTCAGCAGTGACCACTTGGTAGGTTCCCGTAGCTCTGAGTGCCTCAGCGTCGAGAGCGCTGCTGTACATCATGTCTAGGTCCGTGCTGCTCTGCCAGCGTGCATAACAGTTTGTCTCATAGAGACCATAGGGCGCTAAGCGCTCCCAGTCGCGATCGGGATCTTCTGAAACATAGAGGTAAGAGAAGGCCATCTCGCCTTGGAAGCGGGGCTTTTTACCCAAACGCTGACACTCCGCTTCATAAATGGGGTTTAAGTGTGGCATGCCAGCGATGAAACCATCACCCTCTCGCGCCGCACGACGGGCTGCTGGCGCCGAACTGCCGCCCATGAAAATAGGAGGGTGTGGCTGCTGCATCGGCCGTGGCGTGATGCGTGCTGGCCGCCCACGAAACTCAAATGCCTCGCCAGTCCAGGCCTGCTTGAGTGTCTTAACACCCTCTTCCATCAACTGACCGCGCTGCTTCGGATCAACGCCAAACATCTTCATTTCAGAATCGACATAGCCGCCTAGCAAGACCACTTCAGCACGACCACGGCTAAGGTTATCCAGTACAGCGATATCTTCTGCAACACGCAGGGGGTCGCTAAATGGCATCACTAGGTTGGCTTGCAGGCGAACGTTGCTGGTAACACGCGCCGCGGCTGCCGCCATGACAATCGGGCTGGGTAGATAACCGTCATCACTGCCATGGTGCTCGCAAAAATTGATGGTAACGGGAAAACCCTGCTTATCAATCCAAGCAATTTGCTCCAAGGCCAAATCATACATATCGGCCATTGATAAATCTGTGAGCTCCGAGGGAGCCCGGCACTCATACTTCACCATGACAAAAGCCATGTCGATCTCCTTATTGTTGATGCAAATTAACTGCTACTAAAACAACTATCCCTATACTTCATCGGGCACCGCAAAGTATTGCTGGTAGCGCTGGAACAACGCGCGTTTGCGCTTATTCTCCTGTTCCTCGCCCACTTGATAGCGATGCTTGCCAAACTTGCCCTGAGGCTTTTCATCGAGATAGCCTTGCATCGCCTGCCGGCTGCTGTCGCTGAAAGGCAGTCCCATATCACTGTAGAGTTTTTGCAGCGTATCCAGCGGCTGTTGCACTAGTTGTGCATAGAGCACATGACTGACACTATCCTGTCCTACCTCGCCAGATTCGAGTAGATCCACCACGGCATCTAATCTGGCTGCGCCAGCCTCTGGCGCCATCAGGCTCTCGAAGGCGCTTGCGTCGAAGCCCTGACTGCTGCGCATCCAGTACAAAGTGCCCAGTAGATTAGTCACTGAGGCCTGCGCCACCAAGGGGTCGCGATGGGAAATCACCACCTGTGCATCAGGGAAGTTACGGTACAGCACCGGTAGGTTACCTAAATGGCTGGGCGCTTTAAGCAGCCAATGCTGACGCGGGTTTTTCCATTGCAGCATTTTGAGCATGCGCTTGTAGTACGCGTAGGCGTAGTCTAAGTTCTGCTGATAGTACCACTCGTTATAGCTGGGTATCTGGTACTGACCTGGCAGGTTCTCACTGAGGAAGGTGCAGCTCATAGCAACGATGCATTCGTTGGGTATATTGGCACCCATTTCATGCATAGATGCATAAGTGGGAACCACCCTATTCCACTGGGTCACTAAATGCTCACAACGCTCTATCCGCGGGTCGCTCTCGTAAGTGCTTGTCTGCGGCGGCGGATAGGGAAACATAATCTCCCAATTACGCGGCGAGCCGAACTGACTATCTTGTGCCAGCAGCTCAAAGAGAATAGAGGTGCCAGAGCGCGGTAAGCCAGTAACTATCACCGGGCTATCGATCACCTCGTCTTCAATCTCTGGATTCTGAGCATAAGCGGCCTCAATGCCTAAGCGCGCCTCCAACCAGCGCAAAATATCAGAGCGTGTCATCAGCCGACCCAGTAAGTGCAGGTCTGCCTCTTCATCCAGCGCTTTCAGAAAAACATGAAAGCCTTCTAACCACTCATCACTGCCAAAATCGTCGAAGCCTGTGTTCTGACAGGCGGCAGCCATCAGCTCTGAGGCTTCCAGCGGCACCAAGCTGCGGATATCCATGTGCCGCCCTTCATCGATGATCTGACGAACCCAGGCAGGGCGCTCCGGCGGAGTCCAATTACTCAAAGTCCTTCTCCTTCTATCAAGGCATGTAAGCGCCGCCACTGACGGAAATCATCTGGCCAGTGATATAACCCGAGCGCTCAGAAGCCAAGAACAAACTGAGCCAAGCGATATCTTCTGGCCGCCCTAGGCGAGGCATGGGCAGGCTGCTCATGTTGTAGAGCGTGCCGTCTTCCATAGCTTTCTGCATATCCTCGGGTTTGCCCATAGTGTCAAAGCCAAAGCGATTCCAGAAACTGCCACTGCCCACTTCATCGGCATTGTGAGGCACAATCCAACCGGGGCAGATATTGTTAACACGCACCCCTTTGCGCGCCCACTCCCAAGCTAGGCCTTTGCTAAAGCTGTTGACGAAACCCTTCACGCCGCCATAGTGGACCACGTTAGCAGCAGCCTCACCGAGCAGCGACGAGTTTGAGGAAATGTTGATAATGCTACCGGTGTTGCGCGACAACATATCCTCTGCCACGGCTTGGCAGCAGTTCACGACACCATCCACGTTGAGCGCGATCTCCCAGCGTCGACCTTCTTCATCAAAGCTTTCAAAGGCAGAGGGGTGTGCGACGCCACCGGCGTTGTTCACTAGCACATCAATTAAACCGAACTCTTCGTGGCCTAGGGCCACCGCCGCGTCAACACTGGCTCGATCGGTGACGTCAGTCGAGACCGCCAAGATACGACCGGGCAAACCCTGTTTAAGCGCCTCCTCAGCCAGCGCTTGACCAGTGGCTTTATCGCGAGATGCGCTGATCACATTGACCCCCTCACGGGCAAACTCCAACACTAAGCCGCGACCAATGCCACCACTACCGCCAGTAATAAATGCTGTTTTACCTGTTAATCCAAGATCCATAGTACCCCTCCAACGCTCCGCTTAGCGGGCTGCATGTTTATTGTGGTTCAAACGCCAAAGCGCTGTATAACGCCATTGCGACGAGCCGCTATTTGCGCTGAGCGCTCAGTGGCGCTAATCGTTTTAACGTCGGCGGGAAGGCTTGCCTGCAGGTCCGCAAGCTTGACCTGTGTCGCTGTTGGCGCTGGGTAGTGCTCAGCTTGCATCCAGCGGAAAGTCACGTAGCCCTCATTAAACCCGGCTGGATCCAGCCAGTTGGGGTAACCCGGGTCGGCATGGGCAACAACGATAATCAGTTCGCCATTGTCTTCTAATTCCGCGTAGTGGCAGTTGGTATTACTCAGCACACTGCGGTAATCCATGGAGCACCACCAGTAGTTGCCAAATTCCACAGCCCAGTACTCTGCCTCTGGCGGGGTCACGCGCAAAATCAATGCCTCGTCTGCTGGCAGCTGCCAATAAGCGATCAGCGGTTCGCCACCAGGCGTGACATCTAAAGCGTTACCATCTAACTGGCGATAGGAAAGAAAGGTATTCGGTTGGGCTTTCCACTTTTCGATCATATCTGCCCAGTAGGTGAGCGAGTCGCTTACCCAGCGGGATGTCACATCCAGTCCAGTTACTAAGCGCTCAGCCGTGACGTGATTAACTGCTACCGGCTCGTCACTGAGACGGTCGATACGAGCCTGCATAGGGCGCTCGTTTTCCCAGTCGGCAAAAAATTGGCGAAAAGTCACACGAAAGGTTTTTGGCGTGGTCTTTAACCAGTTACCCGGTTGCGGCTCAGGGCTACAGATTAGTTCAAAACTGCCGTCTGGCTCGACCTGTAAATCTTTGCCAAACAAGGTGTGAGCCACTGCTCCGCCCCAAGGGGTGTCGCCATCTTCAACTGCGGTCACCGCGAAGTAGCGCGCCGTGCCGCGATCACCACTGATGCGATAGGTATCGCTGCCGTTAATCGGCGCACCTACGTAAACTGCGTCAGGGTTATCCCCGCCCTGCTTACGCAGCGGATCGAAGTAGTGCAACAGCTCTGGGTGTAATGGATTGTTGTTCTCCATAAAGAACTGCAAGCCCAGACTAATGTTCTGCGCGAGGCTACGAAAACCTGCAACCTGAGTCAGATCTCCACTGGGTATTTTGGCCCCCAGGGGGATATCTCCAGCGGCCTTGAGCTGATCGCAGAAACGATCCCAGCCCTGTTTAAGTAGCTCGCGCTGCTGAGCATCTTCAGTGGTCATAGGCATACTCCCGTTACCAATTTATTAAGGGTGTTATCAATTAATTCACTAAGCATTGTCTTGCTGTAATAGTGCGAGTCCATCAAGGCACAACAAGATACTCCGGCCATGAAAGAGCTCAGCTGCATAGCTGCATGTGCTGGGTCGACTGCCACGCTGATCTCACCGGCCTCTACAGCCTGCTCGATATCGATCTGAAAGCGCTCACGGGTCAGCTTAAGCCGCTGGCGCTGTTCTTTTCTCGCAGCGCTATCTATCGCGGCCAAACTCCAAAAGCTCAGTCGAATCTTCCACTCCTGGCGGGTCTCTTTATCTAGGGGCAGCACGCAATACATTCGCGCCCGCAAGGCATCGAGCCCCAAGCGGCCACTTGTTTGCTTTTCCTCCCGGACTAAATAGCGCTTATTCATCTGCTCTAGCGCAGCCGCTATCACGTCCTCTTTGCCACTAAAATAATGTTCAACAATCCCTTTAGAGAAGCCCGAGCGCCGCGCAATTTCGCGGACTGTGGTGCCCATCAGGCCCAGCTCCGCAATAGCACCAGCAGCGGCAAGGGCGATGGCCGCACGGCGCTCTGCATGATCAACTAGCTTTGGCAAAACAACATTTACTCAGGACAGTTTTTCACAGTTTGAACAGTCACCCTCCTTTATTCAAGACAAACGTCCTATTAAAAACGAAAGAGCGACTGTGATCCTTATCATGGGCGCTTTTAGTTGAAGTGGTAGTCTTCTGGATTCGGTTCTTTGGTCATACGCCAGTAATCAATAATACGAAACGGCAGATTAGCGGTGACTCGACCCTGGTCGTTTTTGTACCAGTTACTCACCGCAGGTGAGCCCCAAGCTGTGCCGGCGTTAATCTCATCCACACGCTGGTTGTACTGGTCGTGAACCGCTTGGCGGCAGTCCATTGCGGCATAATTATTTTCTAGCAAGAGCTTAATACAACGCAGAATATAGTTAACCTGCGACTCGGCGTTATGGGCAATACTGCCCGCTACCACCAAGTTCGTATTGGGGCCATAGATACAAAATAGGTTAGGAAAATTGGGTACGGTCATACCCAAAAAGGCACGGCCGTTGTTCTCCCCCCACTGATCGCTCAACTCGATACCCTGACGTCCTGTCACTCGCATCGGAAACAAAAAACGATCGGCATGAAAACCAGTGGCGCATACAATCACGTCGACTTCATGCAAGCTACCATCTGTCGTCACCAGACCTCGTGCATCAATTCGCTCAATACCCTCAGTGAGCAACTCCACGTTATCTCGCTGCAAGGCCGCTAAGTAAGTGCCGTTGTCTTGCAAGATACGCTTACCAAAGGGCGGATAATCCGGAAGCACTTTTTCAAGTAGCGCTGGGTCGCTAAGCTGCGACTCAATCCAAGCGCTTAATAGCTTGCGCATATCGTCGTTAGACTGACTGACTGAGTTTTCACTGTGCCAGTTTTCATCCACTAAGGTCTTGTCGTAAACGCCCTCGATGGACACGTAAAACAGCCAGAAGCGATACCACTTAGAGTAATAAGGTAGCTTTTTCAGCGCCCAGCGCTGAGCAGTGCTGACTTTGTCGTGATACACAGGGTTGGGGAACATCCATACCGGAGAACGCTGAAACAGCTTGAGCGAAGCGGCCGTTTTGGCAAGCTCGGGAATAATCTGAAAAGCACTGGCGCCGGAGCCGATGACCGCAACACGCTTGCCTTCAAGACTCACTCCATCAGGCCACGCCGCAGAGTGAAACAGTGGACCGGCAAAACTATCACGCCCGGGGATATCCGGTAGCTTGGGTCGGTTTAATTGGCCGACCGCAGAGATCACTGCGCAAGCCTCTAAGGTCTCAAGCTGACCATCTGAATTTTTAACCTGAACCTGCCAGCGCTGACTATTGTCATCAAAACTCGCCTGGACCACTTCGCTGTTGAAGCGGATATGGGATTTAACGCCGTAGCGATCCGCACAGCTATCGAAGTAGGCCCGGATATCCTCGGCCAATGGGTAGTAGCACTCCCAGTCGTGATTGGGCTCGAAGGAATAGCTGTAGCTGTGCCCCGGCACATCCACTCGGCATCCTGGGTAGTGGTTTTCAAACCAAGTGCCACCGACAGCAGAGTTTTTCTCAATCACGATAAAGGGCACACCGGCCTGCCGTAAGCGAATCGCCGCCAACACACCGCCCATACCGGCGCCGATAATCACCACGGGAAACTGCGTGGCACGCTGCCGACCGGCCTCACTATCAAAGCGCAAGCCGCGCTGATCGATGCCATCCAAAGCAATTTCTTCGCGGATAAATGCACGGTACTCATCATCCAAATGATGACCACACATAAAGTCCAGCAACTGGTCCATCACCTCGTCATTGAGCTGAGGCAGCTTACAATCATTGGCACGATAGTCGCGGATCACTTCCAGCGCATACTCACAGATGGACTCACCTTGCTCCTTGGTATAGCCACCCTCTAATAGTTCGACAGACTGGCTACTGGCCTCAACCACATCAATGATCTTGGGAGATGGCCAGCGTGTTAACACAGAGGCATCGCCGCTCATATGGACAATCGACATAATTAAGGCAGGAGGGTTGAGCTCCTTGAGCATTGCAGCTATCTCTTGCTCACCCTCAACAATCGGCTCAACGCTTGCTTCTAAATGGATCGTCATAGTTCTTCCCTGTATTTACCATCAACTAGCCCCCTTACTGGATAACTAGTCCACCATCCACAGCTAGGGCGTGACCTGTGACATAGGAAGCCTGTGCGCTGCACAACCATATCACCGCTTCAGCGATATCATTGGCTGAAGCCACTCGACCAATCGGATGGTTGGCTGCCACCATATCTTTCAACCCTGGATCCCCGAGGTTATCCGCCAACATTTGTGTATCCACAGCACCGGGGCACACCGCGTTGATAGCAATGCCCTGACTGGCATACTGCAAGGCGCTCGCCTTGGTCAGGCCCACTACTGCGTGCTTACTAGCTGTATAGGCTGGCTTATTAGCAACCCCTACAAGGCCAGCTGCCGAGCCCATATTGACAATAGCACCACCGCCTGTGCGCAACATTTCCTCAATTTCATATTTAAGGCAAAGGAAAACCCCCTTCACATTCACGGCTAATATGCTGTCTATGGTTCGCTCTTCCCAAGTAGCCGTGGGAGCCACCTCTGGGTCGATACCGGCATTGTTGACGGCGATATCTAAACGCCCAAATGAAGTCACTGCTGCTTTCACCATAGCAGCTACCGAGGCGCCATCACTGACATCGCAGCGCACAAACTCTGCCTGGCCGCCGGCCGCGCGTATATCTGCTGCGGTTTGCTCACCTGCTGGCGCCATATCTGCTACCACCACCCGAGCCCCGCGCTCAGCTAACATCATGGCGACCGAACGCCCTATGCCGTTAGCAGCACCGGTCACTAGGGCTACCTTGTCTGCAAATTGTGTCACTTGTGAAACTCCTTTAATTCAATCAGCCTGCGGCAGATGCTTAACTATCCAAGGCGGACGTCACAGCCAAGGCTTGAGGCTTATTAATCAATAATGGCACTGCTGCTACTGCCAAGCGCAGCCGCACGAAACAAGCAACAAAGATTTACCTGTCACTTATCTTTTAAGGTGCTTAGAAAGGTAAGACTTTTCTAAAACGAGTCTATCAGCCTAAAGGTCTGAATACAGACGCCAGTGGCGCAGTAAAGAATACTGCGCACGCTTTTTAAGGTAGCGAGTCATCGGGGAAACAATGACGGGGCGGGCGATGAGATCACGGCTCAGTGAGCTGCCAGCCAACAACACACTTAAGTCACTGATTAAGTCTTTCTGTATCGATGAAAGCGATAGATCGACAGAGCGATACTGGAGCCCACCACAAGTGCCGCACCGAATAGCTTTTGTAGCGTAATTTCCTCACCGAGAAACACAAGACTGCCGATCATAGCGAGCGGCAAGTACAGGTAGTAGATCATGCTCGAATACAGAGCGGGTAACTCGGTACTGGTTTTGACCCACAAGCCATGCGCTATCACGGTACACAAAAGTCCCAGCATGAGCAGCTGGTATACATCGGCTTGCGTGAGGTTCCAGTCTGACCGAGGCCACAGGGGCAAAAAGAATAACAGCGCGAAGAAAAATTGCCCCCAAGTCCGCTCTAAAGTCGGGATACTACTAGCCCTTTGATGCAGCAGTGGCAACACTGCATACAACAGCGCACTGAACAAGCCTACGGCCATACCACGACTACTGTCGTCGTCAAAAGACAAACTTGGTGACACGATGAGACAGCCGGCAAAACAGCAGGCAACGGCCAAGCAATCGATCTTGCTAATCCGCTCACCATTAAACAACCAGGCCAGCAACATGTACTGCACGCCGTAGGTCGTGATGGCTAGAGCGGCCACTGAGGAGGTCGATACTTTAATGCTGATGAAATAGCTCAGCCAGTGTACGGCAAACACCAAGCCGATCAGCAACAATTGCAGCCACTGAGTCAAACTGAGGCGCCATAACTTGCCTTGCCAAATTGCCAAGGGACTGAAAGCTAATAGCGCAATACCGAGCCGTGAGAAGGCAACCGTCACTTCGTTAGCAGTAGTGGCCTTAATCAAGACCGGGGCCGAAGACATCGCTGCAATAGCACAAAGCGCGATGATAATTAGCCGCGTATGGGCCATGCTAGCTCTCTATTACCGCGGATACTATTCAGCTAAAACCACCTTATTAGCTCTTGCTCAGGGCAAGTGCTATGGCTTGGTCATACTTTAGAAAAAAGAATGGCGGCCCCAATGAGGCCGCCAAACTTTCCGCTCGGCCTATTAGTTCCAGACCTGGCGCGGTGCGTCGTTGCACTGTGCAGGAATGACATTAGCGCCGGCTACTAAATTACCTTGGAATTGCAGACACTGCTGCAAGTTATTCACTAAACGCTTTTTGTCATCGTGTTGCCACTGCTGGTTTTTTGCCGCACTGCACTTTTGCAGTACAGCGGCGCCATTAGCAATACCAAGACAGCGCCCATCACTGGCCACTAACTGCTGCTGTTCATTACTTGTCCAGTTTTGCTTAGCCTCCTTATCGTTACAGGCCTTAAGCACTGCTCTGGGACCGGTACTGTCTAAGCACAAGCCAGCGCCGGCGCGATACAGCCGCTTACTTTCAGCTTGTTCGACTATTTTGTGGCCCTCTTGCTGCATCGCTTTGAGAGCCTCCTTGTTAAAGCTCACTGCATTTACGGCAGGCGCCGCTGTTGCTACTAGCAAAGCGATTAACATGTATGCTGGTTTCATTGCTCTCTTCCTTTCACTACTATGGTCAATTGATGTTATAAGCTAACTGCTACTGGCTAGACTAACAAGCCCAGCCCAAGCTACTCTGGACGACTGTAACTGTGCGCCTCGCAGCTAAAATAGCCCTCATCCTCTGCCTTACATTACTGTTGCTGACCGCAATTGTCGCCGCTTTGTTGGCAACCCAGCCAGGCACTCAGTTCCTCGCGCAGCAAGCTCAACGCGCATTCCCTGACTCCTTACAATGGCGCGAACTCTCAGGCTCGCTGCTAGGACCACTTCAGCTACATGGCCTACATTTCTCACAGCCAGGGCTGGAAGCCAATGCAGAGGCTATTTACTTCGACTGGCAAGCTAGCGATTTGTTCAATGGTCGAGTCAAACTGACTCAACTTGAGGTGGAGGGCTTACGCATCACCCTGTCCCCCAACGAAGCCAGCCCCCCGGGTGAAGCCTTTAGCCCCGCCGCAATAAAGCCGCCACTGGACATCGCTCTACACGGTATAAAACTGCGCAATCTAGAAATTGTTCAAGCCGATCAAGCGCCGCTGATCATTGATGCCATTGAACTTGATGCCACACTCGTCGGCGACAGGCTCCAGCTGCACCAACTCGCACTGCGCCTACCCCAAGGTGGCATCAAGGCGACAGGGCAAACAGCTCTGCGGGACCAGATGCCGCTACAGCTGAAGGTCAATTGGGGCTGGTTACTAGAATCTGAGCTGGCCGACAACACGCCAATGAATGGCGAGCTAAGCCTAGAGGGTACTATTGCTTGGCATGAGGCTATTGGCTTCAATATCGCCTATGGCTTGTTGGTCAACGAAGTCCAGCAGCTCTCTCCCGACCTTCCCGCCCAGCTCAAGTTACAAGGCGAGATAGCGGGTCACTGGGGGAATGAGCGCCTAGCACTTGAACAAGCTAGCTTAGCATTGGCAGAGACCGCGCTGACGCTAAACCTGAAGGGCGACCTAGTGCTCGCCGCCGATGCCCCACCGGGCTTTGATTTGCAATTGCAGTGGCTAGGTCTGCAATGGCCCTTAATTGGCGACAGCCCCCAGCTCAGCAGTGCCACTGGCAATCTCGCGATCTCTGGAGATACAGACTCCTACCTGTTGCAGCTCACTACTGGCCTGAGCGGCGCGGACATTCCCCCAAGTCAGTGGTGGATTGATGGCAAAGGCGACCTCAATCACCTAGAGCTCAATGCACTCAAGGGCGAATTGCTAGGAGGGCAACTCGAGGCCCAGGGCTGGCTGGAGTGGCTGCCCTTTCCACGCTGGCAGTTGCAGGTGACGGCTAGTGATTTGAATCCAGCACAGCTGCAACAAGATCTCGACGGGCAATTAGCACTTACTCTACAGAGCCAGGGGCAGATGGCAAGCGAGCAGCCGCTGCATGCAGAGCTCCAGCTTCAGTCGCTCAAAGGGACACTACAAGGGCGAACATTTGATGCCAGTGCAGCCCTCTCGATAGAGGGTGAGGTAGCGCAATTAAGCCAACTGAATTTGGCCAGCGAGGGCAACACAGTTAGCGCCTCTGGCCTAGTTTCTGCCGCAGAGCTCGACCTGCACTGGCAAGTGGACGCGCCCAAGCCCGGCGCCTTACTGGCAGGCGCCGCCGGCAAGTTGCAGGCCTCTGGGATAGTCAAGGGCAGCCTCGAGACGCCGCGCCTCAAAGCTCAACTAGCCGCTCAAGAGCTCGGCTTCGAGAGCCTAAGATTAGCTAGTCTAAATGCAGACTTGCAGGCGAGCTTAGGCAAGGATGCCCCCCTAAACCTCACACTGCTCACCGGCCCAGTGCTGGACGGCGACCAAAGCCTACTCCAATCACTGCAGCTCAATATAAGCGGCAGCACATCGCAACAGCACTTAACTCTGGCCCTAGACCGCGATGCAGAGCAAGTCACTGTGGCGCTGCAAGGCAAGCCGGAGGCAGACTTCAGCCACTGGCAGGGTATGCTCACTGAGCTATCGCTACATACGGAAACTTACGGCGACTGGCAACTCGAAGAAGCCAGCCCCCTGTCGCTGAGTGCCGAGCAAGTGAGCCTTGGCAACAGCTGCTTACAACAGCTCGCTGGCCCGGCGAAATTCTGTAGCGAAGCCGCCTGGTCGCAGCTTACAGGCAGCCAACTGCATGCCCAGTGGCGGGATCTGTCAATCGCCTTGCTAAGCCCCGCCCTCAGTGGTGATTTAAGCGGCCACCTCACAGGGAGCCTAGCGGCCAATGGCCTGCTCAGAGCCAATGCGGCAATAACACTGTCAGAAGGTCAGGTACTGGTCGAACTTCCCGAAGGACTTGAGCCGCTCACCCATGGCGGCGCCCAAGTGGACATGCGTATCGACGACGCAGGACTCAGGGCACAAGCCAGTTTTGCTGCACCACAACAAGGCAGCCTCAACGCCAGTCTGAGCTTACCGCAACTCAAGTCGTTGCCCTTAAAGCAAGACCAGCCCTTGAGTGGGCAGCTGCAGGCTGCCCTACCCGACCTCAGCGGCATAGCCGCTTGGGTTCCAGCTCTCTCTGCAGCCAGTGGACGCCTGAATGCGCAAATCGACCTGTCTGGCATGCTGCAACAGCCACAAATTAAGGGCGAACTTGAGCTGGCAGAAGCCAGCGCAGATATCCCAGCAGCGGGACTTAAGCTGCGCCAAATTGATTTGCGTGCCATCAACGACCCCGAGCAGCCCGAACAAGTGGATATCAGTGGTGGCCTAGTATCGGGTGATGGCCGCTTGGATATCGTCGGCACAGCGAAGCTGAGCGATCAGGAACTAGCACTGGCGCTCAAAGGCGACAGGCTGCTGGTATTTAATAGCCGCGATGCCCGCGTACTGCTGTCACCGGATCTGAGCATCGCCTGGGCTGAGCAGACCCTTAAGCTGCGCGGCACGCTAGATATACCGCGCGCCGATATCACACCAAAACTGGACTTGCGCCCGAGTACTATGCCCGCAGAACAACAGGCTGCGGAGATGACGGCCCATGTCATTGCCCCCTCCTCCGATGTGGTCATCATCAATGCTCCGCTCGAGACCGGTGGCCAGCTTAGAAGTGTAAGAGCTCCTTTTCGTATCGACAGCCAGGTGCGCGTCACCCTGGGCGACCGGGTGAGCGTCAGTGCACTGGGCTTTATCAGTCGTATTAGCGGCTCTGTCAGCTTTACCAACAGCCCCAAGCAGCGCAGTTTAATACCCCGTGCCAATGGCCTGCTGTCACTCGAAGATGGCACCTTTCGCGCCTTCGGACAGGACCTCGAGATCCAAACTGGGCAACTTATTTTTGCCAACGTAGCCGCCACGTCACCGGAGCTCAACCTGCGGGCGGTACGCTGGATCAATAACGACCCTCAAGTCACCGCAGCCGGAGTGCTGGTCACCGGCAAGGTCACTGAACCGAAATTAGAACTGTTTTCCCGACCACAATTGGAGCCCACTGAGATCCAGTCCTACTTGCTCACAGGCCGTTCTGCTGCCAACCGCGACACGGTACTCAGCTACGGCACTTACCTCCATCCGCGAGTGTATGTGGGTTATGGTTACAACCTGATCCAAGATACCGGCGAGTTCAACAGTCTGTTTACGATTACACCTCGCTATGGGGTGGGCATTGATGTGGGCGAGGCTGACAACAATATTAACCTCACTTTTACCCATGAGAACTAGCATCATGCGCAACAAGCTCGGGGCTTGGCTGCTGCTGAGTACTGCTTTACTCACGGCACTACCCTTACATGCCGCAGAGGGGCTTAAGGTGTCTGTTACTGGTTTGCGAGGAGAAACACTGGCCAACGTACGCGCTGCACTGGCTATTATCCAGCAGCAACACGAGGAGACACTGGACCGAGCGCGCATACAGCAGCTGCACAATCAAGCCGAACAGGATATCAAGGTCGCGCTTCAACCTTTCGGTTACTACCAGCCTACGATTCAGGCCACACTCGAAGCACCCGAGGAAGCCCAACAGCCCTGGCGGGCCCACTATGAAATCAAACAGGGAGAGCAAATTCCCATTGCTGACATTGACCTGCAATTTAGCGGCGCCGGTGCCGATAGCGCTGCTTTAAGTCAATGGCGGTCCAGTGAGGTTCTGGACTTTGGTAATCCCGCCGTACTCAATCACATGCGCTATGAAGAAATAAAGCGCGACTTGCTGTCACAAGTCGTGGCCGCAGGCTACCTAAACGCAAGCTACCAACGGGCCCGTGTCGAGGTAGACCTAGAGCGCTACAGCGCTAAAGTGTCACTACACATCAACACCGGGCCGCTTTATATCTACGGGCCGATCAGCTTTGAGCAACTCGGCCACCCTTTCGCCACCGACTACCTAGAACAATATCTACTACTACAGCCCGGCGACCCTTTTAGTCAAAGCGAGCTCTCACAGCAGCGCAGAGCGCTGAGTAAAAGTGGTCACTTTCAGGCGGTCACTATTGAATCTGGCCAAGCCACTGAAGCTAGCAACAGCAGTGACAAAGTGGTGGTGCAGCCAATCAGTATTGAACTTAAGCCCTACCTCGCCAATCGCTACCGCGGCCGGATCGGCTGGGGTACCGATACAGGTTTTGGCTTACAGACTGACTGGACGCGACGTTATATCGGACAGCGTGGCCACAGCTTCAATCTCGGCGGCGCAGTGGTTGAAGAACGCCGCCGCTTAGCCGGTGAATTCCGCTACCTGATTCCGCTCGATCCACTGGAGGGCAAACGGCTCGAGCTCGGTGCCCGTCACGAAAGTAAAGATCTCACCTATGAAGACGTCGATTTAGACGAGGGCGGCGAGACCCGTATCGCCACCAATCTGGCCTCGGCAACTCTACACTTTCCAAGCAAGCAGCACGGCGCCTACGAACTCCAACAGCGCGCCGGACTGAGCCTGGTCAGCGAAAGCTATGATGTCTTTGAGGTACTGTTTGGCAACCTTCCCAGCTCAGCTCAAAGTGCCATTATTGGCACCATCGGTCGCGATGCTTACAACACCCTAGCGCCCGACTTCAGCGCTGTAGTACCCAACCTACGCTTTACTCTGCGGCGCAGCGATGACCCGCTCTACATACGCCGTGGTGAGTATTACAACTTGGAACTTTTAGGTGCGGATGAGTCCTTGGGCTCAAATACCAGCTTCCTACAAGCCAGACTCAATACCTGGAATATTTTCCCTGTGGGCGATAGCGGCCGCTTGTTACTGCGCTCTGCTTTAGGCTATACCGATGTCGAGAGCCGCGAGGCACTAGGTGTCACCTTTAACCAGATGCCCGAGTATTATGAGTTTCGCAGCGGTGGTGCGCGCAGTATTCGCGGCTATGGCTTTGAAAGCCTCTTTCCCAGCGATGGCATTACCGGTGGCAAACATCTGCTGGTCGGCAGCATTGAATATGAACACGAAATTATTCCCAACTGGGGCGCCTCACTGTTTGTCGACGGTGGCAATGCCTTCAATGAGTTCGACCAAATAGATGAGAAAATCGGCGTCGGCTTTGGACTTCGTTGGCGCTCGCCAGTCGGCTTGGCGCGCATTGATGTTGGCTTTCCCTTAGATGACGCCAAGGATTCATTCCAAATTTATATTACTGTGGGCCCAGAGTTTTAGTAGGCCCCCAATTGCCAGCCTGTCCTAACTATTAGCCCTCATTTAAAGGAGACCCAAGGCATCATGTTGAAACAGTTTCTAAGTGGCCTGGCGCTCAGCGCCACACTAATTCCCGCAGCCTATGCCGAGACACTCTATATCCGCGCCGCACAGATGGTGGACGTGGTGTCGGGGCGCACAGTTGAACAGCCGGCATTGATTATCGAGGACGAGCGCATTATCGAGGTCGGTCAGTGGCCAGCACTAGGCGTACCCGCCGGAGCTAGCACTATTGATCTAGGCAATAGCACGCTGCTGCCCGGACTGATTGATATGCACACCCACTTGACCAGCAAAGCCACCGAGCACGGCTATCAAGCACTGGGTGTTTCAACAGCACGGCAAGCGATTACCGGGGTGAAAAATGCTCGGACCACTCTGCTGGCTGGTGTCACCACGGTTCGCAATTTGGGTGCTGCTGGTTTTAGCGATGTCGCATTACGCGACGCAATTGCAGCTGGCGATGTCATTGGGCCACGCATGATTGTCTCTGGCCCTTCGTTGGGAATTACCGGCGGTCACTGCGATAGCAACCTATTGCCTCCGCGCTACCGCGCTGTTGCCGAGGGTGTTGCTGATGGCCCTTGGGCAGTGCGCCAAAAAGTACGGGAAAACATTAAATACGGCGCTGACACCATTAAACTCTGCGCTACTGGCGGTGTTCTATCCAAGGGCACCAAAGTCGGCGTACAGCAATACACCGAGGAAGAGATGGCTGCCATTGTCGATGAAGCACACCGCCGCGGCTTAATCGTCGCCGCCCATGCCCATGGCACAGAGGGGATCAAAAGTGCTATTCGAGCCGGTGTAGACTCTATCGAACACGCTAGTTTCATGGATGACGAAGCCATCAACTTGGCTAAAAAGCACGGCACCTACCTGTCCATGGATATCTACGATACCGAATACATTCTATCGGAAGGCATTAAATCGGGCATGCTGCCCGAGAGTATCGAAAAAGAGAAAATCACTGGCCAGCGCCAGCGAGATAGTTTCAGCAGGTCATGGCAAGCCGGCATCAAAATGGTCATGGGCACTGACGCTGCAGTGTACCCGCACGGCGATAACGCCAAACAGCTGTCACGAATGGTCACTTTTGGCATGAGCCCCATGGAAGCACTGCAAGCAGCCACTATCGAGGGCGCAAAGTTGTTAAAGATGAGTGAGCAGATCGGCTCGCTGCGCGCTGGACGTTACGCCGATCTCATTGCGGTCGCAGGGGACCCCATTGCCGATATCAGCTTGTTAGAGCAGCCGCAGTTTGTGATGAAAGGTGGCGTGGTATATCTCAATCAACTACAAGATTAACAAACACATCAAAAGCAGCTAAAGAGCAGGCTTGCCGTGCCGCCTGCTCAGAAGCTTATGCTTAACCTCCGCGCTAGCCCCACGCCACTCCGGGGTGGAGCTAGCCCAGAACAGAGCCCTTAAACCGCTGCGGCAAGAGCCTGCTCAATATCTGCGAGGATATCATCAATGTGCTCGATACCTACGGATATGCGCACCAGCTCTTCACTAACACCTGCAGACTTAAGCTCTTCAGGGTTCAGCTGTCGGTGTGTTGTACTTGCTGGGTGACAGGCCAAGGATTTGGCATCACCGATGTTAACCAGACGCAGGATTAACTTGAGGGCATCGATAAATTTACCGCCCGCCTCAGCGCCGCCAACGATGCCAAAGCTGAGGATGCCTGAAGCCTGTCCGCCGCAGATTTTCTCACAGGTAGCGCGATATGGACTATCACTCAGGCCGGCATAATTGACCCAAGCCACTGCGGGGTGAGATTGCAGATACTCCGCCACTTTCTGGGCATTCTCACAGTGCCGCTCCATACGCAGCGCCAGTGTCTCTAAGCCCTGCATCAGTTGGAAGGAGCTGCTCGCTGACAGTACAGCGCCGGTATTGCGCAGTGGCACGACTCGGCATCGTGCGATAAACGCTGCCGGCCCCATCGCTTCAGTGTAGACCACGCCGTGGTAAGAGGGGTCAGGGGTATTCATAATGGGGAAGCGATCAGCGTGCGCTGCCCAATCAAATTTGCCCGAGTCTACAATTGCTCCGCCAATTGTGGTGCCATGACCGCCGATATACTTGGTCAAAGAGTGCACTACGATGTGAGCGCCGTGATCAAAAGGACGGCATAAAATTGGGCTGGCCACGGTATTATCGACAATTAAGGGGACACCAGCGGCATTGGCCACTTCGGCCCAGCGCGCAATATCCACCACATTACCAGCTGGGTTGCCGATCGACTCACAGAACAGTGCCTTGGTGTTCTCGTCGATAAGCTTAGCAATGCCATCAAAATCATTGGCATCGACAAAGCGCGTTTCAATACCTTGGCGTGGAAAAGTGTGCGCAAAGAGGTTGTAAGTGCCACCATAAATCTGTGAGGTACTGACAATATTGCTGCCAACATCGGCAATCGCTTCAATCGCATAGCGGATAGCCGCCATGCCGGAAGCCACTGCCAGGGCCCCAATGCCCCCTTCGAGTTGCGCCAAACGCTCTTCAAGTACCGCGTTAGTTGGGTTAGTGATACGACTGTAAATATTACCTGGTACCTTCAGGTTAAACAGATCGGCACCGTGCTGGGTGCTATCGAAAGTAAAAGAGGTTGTCTGGTAGATTGGGGCCGTTGCCGCATTGGTAGCGGGATCGCCATCGTAGCCAGCATGCAGCGCAATAGTTGCAGGTTTCATCGGGACATTTTCCTTGTGTATATCGAATGTGGTTAAAAAAGGAGGCCATTCAAACCCAACGAGACTAGCAGAACCGCGCCCGAGGTCAAAGTTTGTCCGCCACTCTCACTAAAGCATTGGCAGTCTTCCGCTTGAGGGCAATAATGGCTAGAGGTATAACAGATAAAAAAAGGAACTACACATGCCTGATAAAGCATCGATTCTCGACCTAATCGGCAACACCCCACTCCTCTACCTGCGAGAAGTATCAGAGCAGACCGGCTGCCATATCTATGGCAAAGCAGAGTTTATGAACCCCGGTGGATCAGTAAAGGATCGCACTGCACTGGGCATTATTCGGGCTGCTGAAAAGGCCGGTGAATTGCAAGCTGGTGGCGTTATCGTTGAAGGAACGGTAGGCAACACCGGTATTGGATTAACCCTGGTAGCTAACGCCCTCGGTTACCAATCAGTGATTGTTATGCCACAAACTGCCAGCCAAGAGAAAATCGATCAGCTGGAAATGCTTGGCGCAGATCTTCTTTTAGTTCCCGCGGCCAGTTACGACAGCCCCGACCACTACATTCACACCGCTAAGCGCGTTGCCAGCGGCCGAGCTCACTGCGAACCCAATGGTGCCACTTGGGCAAGACAGTTCGACAATCCCGCCAATCGCCAAGTGCATTACGACAGCACCGGCCCTGAAATCTGGCGGCAATGTGACGGCAAAATAGACGGCTTCATTTGCTCAGTAGGCACGGGTGGCACCCTCGCAGGCGTTGCAACTGCACTAAAAGAACGCAACCCCGCAATCAAAATTGGCCTAGCCGACCCAATGGGCTCAGCCCTTCACCGCCTGCTGGGTCACAGCCCTTCAGCCTCGAGCTCTGGTTCCATCGTAGAAGGCGTAGGTATCTCCTTCATTCCTGGCAACCTAGAGGGCATCACGCCCGACTTCAGCTATCAAATAGAGGACGATGAAGCGCTGCCCTACATATACAATCTGCTTAAAAACGAAGGCATGTCTGTGGGTGGTTCATCTGGCATCAATATCGCCGGTGCCGTAGCTATGGCAGAAGAGCTGGGGCCAGGCCATACCATCGTCACCCTACTCTGCGACTCTGGTAGCCGCTATCACAGCAAACTCTTTAACCCTGAGTTTCTGATGCGCCACAAACTACCCTTCCCCCACTGGATGGCGAGCTAAGCAAGCTCCTCTTAGCCCTATCAGCACGGCACAAGTTGTTAGCAATTTGCGCCATAAATCATAGATGTGAAAAAAAGCATTTTTCGGCCTATGCTTGGGGTGCTGCGGTAAATCTATAATAAGGAGTATAAGAAATGCAGATATCCCAGTACTTTGCCCGTTTTAGCACTAGGCTAAAATTCCTTTTAATTGCGCTAGTGCTAGCACTAAACGGCTGCAGTGACAGCAGTGACAGTAAGTCGAGAGATACGCCAGCCCCAGCGCCGCCGCTGGGCGAATTCACCCTGACAGTATTATCTAGCCCCGCTGATGCAGTGAGTAACGACGAGGCAAGATTAGCGATTGAGGTACCCGAGGCGCTACCTTTAGCTCAGGTGCAAGTTGCCGTAGATGGCCGAGATGTATCGAGCGCCTTCCATGCGATGGCCGATGGCCATGGCCTAGAGGGCCGCATTGAAGGCCTCGCCGAGGGTGACAATACGATTCAAGTCAGTAGCAGCGAGGGCAATGTACCCGAAACCGGCCTGACCCTAAGGAACCACCCCGCCAGCGGCCCGATTTTTTCTGGCCCACAACAATCACCATTTTTTTGTGCTACGGACAATCATTTAGCTGATCTTGAGCTGGGACCAGTGATCGATGAGCAGTGCAGTGTTGAGACGGTAGTCAGCTATAAATACCGCAGCACAGCGGGTACTTGGTCAGATTACCAGCCCGGCCAAGAACGCCCCGCCGATATGGCCACCACCACAACCATTGACGGCTCTGAAGTCGACTTTATTGTGCGCTGGGAGCGCGGTAGCTTAAACCGCTTCCTCTATTCCATCGCGCTACTCTCCACCGCTGATGACAGCCTTGATGAGCCCGACCTCAGTGCTTGGAACAAGCGCCTGATTTACTACTTCCAGGGTGGTGTAGCTATCGGTCACTACCAAGGTGGGCCCAGCACAAGCCGCGCACTGTATCTGGACGGCCTTAGCGCCGGCTATGCCGTGGCCTACTCCACTGGCACCAAAACCGGCACTCACTACAACCTGCAGCTAGGTGGCGAGACCGCCATCATGGTCAAAGACCGCTTTGTATCGGCTTACGCCGCACCAGAATACACAGTGGGCATCGGCGGTTCTGGGGGCGGAATTCAGCAGTATATTTATGCACAAAACCACCCCGGACTGATCGATGCAGGGATTCCCCAGTACTCCTACCCGGACATGGTGACCCAGACCATCCATATCGGCGATTGTGAGCTGATCGAACGCTGGATTGATCTGCAACTCCAAAGCGACCCCAGCTCCAAATGGGCCGACTGGAACAACCGCAGCTGGTTAATTGGCCTCAATGCCAACAATGAAGTCCCCAATGATGTAGTGAACTTTGGGCTAACACCCTGGGTTCCGCCGGGCTCCAGTGAGTGCAGCGCCTCCTGGCGTGGTCTGTCGCCACTGGCTCTGAACCCACACTTTGGTGATGCTCCTGGTATTACTGCCGAGCAGCAAGCCGAGGTTGAATGGTCTCACTTTGCCGATTTGATCAACATCTACGGCAGAGCTGATGACGGCTTTGCCCGCACCACTTGGGACAACGTCGGTGTACAGTACGGCCTGCAAGCCCTGCGCGATGGCAATATCTCGCCGGCAGAGTTTCTCGACCTCAACTTTAATATCGGGAGCTGGAAAAACGAGCCGGATATGATCCAGGAGGGCTGTCCCTTCTTAATCGATCAGTGCTTCGCTTTGGACTTTGAAAAGCCGCTGTACCCCGATCAAATCGACCCCTGGAGTTGGCGCAACATCCTCGTCGCTGAAGGTGACAAGCCAGCACCCCGCCGCCGCGCTGATGAAGGCGCCATTGAAGCGGCCATCAGCTCGGGCATGGTCAACACCGGCGCAGTGGAAATCCCCCTCATTGATGTTCGGCATTACCTTGAAGATGAGTTGGACATGCACAATACGCTGCAATCTTTTGCTTCGCGCCAGCGTCTTCTAAATCACGACGGTGATGCCAGCAATCAAGTCATCTGGTTTGTGGCACCCGGCGGCGACCAAGGCAATTATGACAACTCCATGCAGGCCTTTGCTGTTATCGATGAGTGGATGGCTAATATTAAAGCCAATCCAGAGCGCTCAGTCGGTGAAAACCGTCCCACAGCGGCAGTGGATAGCTGCTTCGATAAGGAGGGCGGCCTAATCGCCAGCGGCGAAGATGTCTGGAACGGTATTCTGGATGATAAAGCGCCCGGCGCCTGCACCCAGAAATTCCCCATCTACAGTACCTCTCGCATCGTAGCCGGCGGACCGATCACCGGTGAGGTCTTCCAGTGTGCGCTGCAGCCTATCGACGCTGCCCTTGAGCAAGGACTGTATGGCGACTGGGTCCCAGACCAAGCAGAGCGCGCCCTGCTGGAGGCAATCTTCCCCGAAGGCGTCTGTGACTACAGCAATAATCAGCGAGAAAAAGGCTAAGCTCGAAAAATCCGGGACCTCAGGTATTGATTGAGCGCAGTAAAGACTCTAATTCGAACACATGTGGGTCCCGGTCCCCGAGGTCTCGCAAGGCCTCGGCCAATTGCAAAACATAATCGCGGTTACTGCCGCTAGGGCCATGCGATCCGGCAATATGCTCGGCTATTTCTTGCGCCGGCGCCGCCCCGAGGTAGGCCGGGTTATGCTCATCTGCCACATACAACACGCCCGCGACTCTCTGCTCCACCTGCGTCAGAGTGATATCAATCTCAAAGCGCTGGTAGCCGTTTTTCTCTCGGTGATCTAAGTGCTCAAAGACCTCGTTCTCAACCAGGTAAGCAAGCCCTTTGCACAGCGCTTGCTCAGCAGGCACCAGCGTCACCACTCGCCCCGGGTGCTCTGGGGTGCCCCGATGATCGTGTGAGCCCTGCCAGAAACGGCGCTGCCAACCTCTAATACTAGCCGGTTCTCGGCGCAGGTAGGGAAAGTCCACTTTGTAGATCAGCGAGCCATAACCAAATACCCAAGTAGGCTCTGTTGCGGCCGATAAACTCAAGGCTATTGCCCCCCGCCTACACGGCGAATGACATAGTCCCAGTAATCCATCTCATTATAAAAAGACTGCAGCGGGATGCGCTCATTGGAACCGTGTGCGCGACTGTCGTCAGGCCGTACCAAGGCGAGACTGCCCGCACCATAAGTCGGGATACCTGCACGGCGATATTCGCGCCCCTCAGTACCCCCTGAAGACATTGTTGGCTGCAGCGTAATACCGGGGTAATTCACCGCCACCCCCGCCTGCAAGATAGCCAGCACATCCTCTCGAATAGGCGAGGCGGGGCTCTCTACCGGCTGGCCGCGCTGCTCAATCGTCACCTGATTACTGTTTACTGCTTTGCTGAGCACTGAGTGCACATGCTCTACTCCACCAGTATCAGGGAGGATGCGGCAATTGACCGTAGCTTTAGCATCTTGTGGCAAAGCATTTTCGGCATGGCCTGCTGTTAACATAGTAGCGACACAGGTGGTCCACAGCATATTGGAGTACTGTGGATAGTCTTTCATAAGCGCAATGGCTTGCTCATCACTGGGGTTTTCTAACAAAGTATGGAGCGCCTCAGCCACCGCACCGCCCTCGCGCTCGGCTAAGGAGCTCGCCATAGAGCGGGTAATCTCATTAAACTGCACTGGAAACTGCAGCTCCTCGATACGCAACAAGGCACGAGCCAGATCATAGATCGCATTTTCAGCTCGCGGTGCGGAGCTGTGTCCACCTGAATTATGGGTAGACAGGATAAAAGAGGCATAAACTTTCTCTGCAGCCTGCATCGAGAAGGCCAGAGGCTTGCCCTCGCGAGTCATACTTCCACCCCCGGCATCGGAGTTCAGCGCGTATTCTGCATTGCGTACATAGGGGTGCTGAATGATTTTTCGCGTAGTGCGCATACCGCTTTCTTCATCGCCGGAAAAAGCCAGTATCAAATCACGATCCGGCTGATAACCTTCAGCCTTTAGCTTAGCGAAAGTAGTTACTAGCAAGGCCACCGCAAACTTATTGTCTTGCGTGCCACGCCCGTAGAGATAACCCTCTTTAATATGCGGCTCAAAAGGCTTAGTCTCCCAGTTTTCCGCTAAGGCATCCACGACATCCATGTGTGCTAAAAATGCTACCGGTCGCTGCTGACTAACACCCTGTGCGGCATAGCGCACAATCAAGCCACTGACCGCTTCGCCGTCAATATCCAGCGGGACTCGTACAATATCCTCATCGCTAAATCCTGCCGCCTTCAGCTTGCCTACCAAGTGATCGATCATCCCCGGTATTTGCCCGTAACCTTTGGCACTGCGGTAGGGAATCAAGTCCTTTAATAAGGCCAAGGCCTCATCCTTCGCCTGCTCGCCAACCGCAGATTGGGTCGTTGGCGATAAGAAAAGTGTCGCTAGAGTAATAGACAATAGCGCAGCAAAATGACGGTAATTGAAGCGCATAAGGGCTCCTTAATAGTGTGGGCTATCTACAAGTAAGGGGCTGTGCAGACTAACATCCTAGTGCGCAGTACTCTACACAGGCCCCGATGCCAAACTAAAGAGTACACATGCGAAAGCATGTCACATGGGATCCAAGCGAGTACTTAAGAGCTTGCTAAAGTCTGACTCAGCTCTGTGGCCAAGTGTAACAGGGCTGCTGTATCTGCAGACTGGCGGTCTGTTGTGGCCGGCAACTCCACTGGCTGCACCAAACTCGCCCTAGCAGGCGGCAAATGATCTCGCGCCATGCTTAAATCCCAGCGCAGCTGGGCCAGCAACCAAAACTCCGCGGGATAGCGACTTTGGGTAAGACGCTCGAATAGCAGCGCCATTTTAGCTGTGATACTGCGCCGGCCTCTGATTAATTCGTTAACCGGCTGCGGCTGCTTAAAGCCCAACTGACGGGCCAATTGCGACTGGGAGCAGCCACAGGGGATCAAAATGAGTGGCTCGATAAGCTCCCCTGGGTGAATTGGCTTCTTGGACATTAAGGCCGTTCACCAGAAGTTGATTCAGCTCTCTCAGCTGCCAGAGCTTGAGATCCTAAGAGATGCTTATAGCCACCGATAAACGAAGCCAGATCCGTAGCACTGTGAGGCATCCACACCACATTTTGGTTTTTGGCCATTTCTTCTAGGGTCTGCATATAGCGTATGCCCACTAGGTAGTCGGCAAAATCTTCCTGCAGCACCTCTTTTACCAATTGTAGCTTGCGCTGCTCAGCTTGGGCGAGGCGCTCAATAGCACCAGCTTCACCCTCGGCCTCTAGCATGTAGGCTTGCCGCTCACCTTCAGCAGTGGCAATACGAGCATCGCGCTCACCTTCTGCTCGCAACACTTCGGCGCGCTTAAAGCCTTCAGCCTCAGTCACTCGAGCGCGGCGCTCGCGTTCGGCTTTCATCTGCTGCTCCATCGCAGTCAACACATCGGTCGGAGGAATAATGTCCTGCACTTCCACTCGGTTGACCTTAATCCCCCAAGACTGGGCGGCGGAACCGATAGTATCGACTAGACTCGCGTTGATTTTTTCACGCGACGTTAAGGTGTCATCAAGGTCCATCTCGCCAATGACATTACGCAGCGTAGTCTGAGTCAATGTCTCTAAGGCTATCGGCAGGTTTTCTATTTCATAAACTGCGTCGCGGGGCACAGTAATTTGGAAGTAGACCACGGCATCCACCTGAATGCCCACGTTGTCACGGGTAATCACTGACTGTGAGGGAAAGTCATAAACCTGCTCCCGCAGGTCGAGGTTGGTGATAGTGGTCACCACAAAAAATTTCTGGCCCTGCTCTTTAACCGTTCTGCGCCAAGGAATTAGCCGCGGCTGATCGACTACGGGAATAATTATATTGAGCCCTGCAGTCAGGGTTTTATGGTATCGCCCGAGGCGCTCGATCATCATCACCGACTGCTCCGGCACAATGCGAATCCCCTTGACCAAGAGGGTGACGACGAAAAAGGCGATAAAGCCCAGAACTACCATTGCGGCCATTGTCATAAGCTCTCCTTAACGCGCTATGCGTTTGACAACTAAAGTTGATGTTTTCACTGCAACGATCTCGGCGCTATCACCTTCCAACAGATCGTCTTCACTTTCCAAAGTCCAACGCGAGTCGCGGAAAACCGTATAAAACTTACCGCCAATATCCGGGCCATCGATCACTGTCACCTGCTTGCCCACCATGCCATGTACGCCAAAAGGTGATGGTTCACGATGCATAAATGTCCGCAAGGCAAAGGGCCGAATACCCACAAAAAATAGCAATGCGCCAATCACATAGGCCAGTAAAGCCCAGCCCAGTTCAGCACCAAAGTAATGTCCTAGCGCCGCACAAAGGGCAGCAAAACCTAAGCCCGCTAAGACAAAGCCCGATACAAAAATTTCTGCAGTGATAAGCAAAACACTGAGAATAATCCACAGGTGCCAGGGGCTGAGCCCAATATCATTCATGATAGAAGTCCTTACATACCTAGCATGCAAGCATAGGCCGAATTAACAGAGAATCAACTAAAGAATCGGGCCACAAAGGCGGGCTCTGCTCCTGCCAAGTCAGCCTAGGAAGCCAATTCCTGGCCACGGAAGTAATTGCACACTTGTCTACTTATCTAATGAATGATTAACTAGCCCACAAAATAAACCATAACAAGGAGTTCAAATTTGGCACAGCTTCAAGGAAAAGTGGCATTTATTACGGGCGCTAGTCGCGGAGTGGGTTTGGGCGTAGCCCGAGCCTACGCCAAGGAAGGCGCCACGGTGATTTTGGCAGCACGCAGTGTCGAGGTCGGCAAACAGGCAGAGCAGCAGATCAACCGCGACTACCCACAAGGTCGCGCAGTGTTTCTAGAAACTGATATCACCAATAAACAACAACTCGAGCAGAACCTAGAACAGGTCGCAGCGGATATCGGCGACATCGACATCCTGATTAACAACGCCACGGCCGGTGATGGTCAGCCAGCTCACTTGGAGGACACCAGCGAGCAAAACATCAATAAGCTGATTCAGGTGAACTACCACGCGCCCCTGTGGGCTATGCAGAAAGTCTTTCCGAGTATGAAAGCGAAGGGCTGGGGCCGGGTGATCAGCATGGCTTCACTCAATGGCATTAATGCCCATCGCTTCTCTGTCGGCTACAACAGCTCCAAAGAGGCCCTGCGCGCACTCACTCGCACAGCAGCGGCCGAATGGGGCCGTCATAACATCACCTGCAACATCATCTGCCCCGCTGCAGTCACCGAGACCTGGGAAGCCTATACCCAGTGGGACCCAGAGTCTGCACGCAGTATTTTGCAACAAATTCCAATGCAAAGAATGGGCGATAGCGAACATGACATCGGCCCCTTAGCGGTCTTTTTAGGCTCTGATGCCGGCGGCTTTATTACCGGCAACACCATTCACGCAGACGGCGGCGGCCATATCAATGGCGTGCCCTGGTTCACAGAGCTACCGGAGTAAGCTATGAGCGAACAAGAACGTAAGTCAGCCATGTCGCAGTTTATCCAACTGCCGGCCCTCCTGCGCTTATTAAAACGGGGCAAAGTCGAGTCTGGCTACCGGCTCTATGCCGCCGGGCGCCTACTCTTCAGCTTGATTCTAGAGCCCTTCCGGCTCTATGAAAAACTGCGCTGGGGTAAAACAATCGAGGCCACCGAGCTCTCGGCACCACCGGTTTTCTTGCTGGGCATGGGCCGCAGTGGCACGACACACCTTCACTACCTGTTTTGGCAAGATCCGCAGTTTGGCTTTGTCAGCAACTATCAAGCGAGCATGCACCCTGTCGCCATGATTGGCCGGGGCTGGCTCAAACAGCGCATCGCCTCGTCTATGCCCGACACTCGACCGATGGACAATGTAGCAATCACCTTAGATGCTCCCCAAGAAGAAGAGCTGGCCATGGTGACGCTAACCGAACATGCCGCTTTTCACTTTGCCAGTTTCCCCCGCTCCCTGCCTGAGTGTTACGACCGCTACGTAACAGAATTAGGCGGCAACGAGCAAGAACTTGCCGAGTGGCAGAAGGCTTATATGGAGGTATTAAAGAAAGCCACCTTGCTAAATGATGGCAAGCGGCTGGTACTGAAAACCCCCACCCACACAGGCCGAGTCGCTTTATTAAATAAGATGTTCCCCGGCGCCAAATACGTGTTTATCGTGCGCAACCCTTACGCGGTCTATCAGTCGATGCGCAATATGTATCGCTTGATCCTACCCGGCCAGACCTTCCAAGACTTGGATTGGCAAGCTATTGATAATTGGATACTGCATGCCTACCGCGAACTGTTGAGCAAATACCTCGAACAACGCTCGATCATTGCCCCAGAAGACTTAGTAGAAATTCGATTTGAAGAACTCGAAAAGAAACCCATGGAGATCATGGAAAATATCTACCAGCGACTGGACCTGGGCGACTTTAAGCAAGTAGCCCCTAAGCTGCAGTCTTACCTAGATAGTTTGGCGAGCTATAGCAAAAACACTTTCGACTTCCCCGACGAATTAATTCGCACTGTTAACGAGCACTGGAGTTTTGCCTTTGATGCCTTCGGCTATGAAAAACTAAGCCCCTCCCAGCCAGAGCAGCCCTCAACAATAACAACCAAGCAGGAGACAGCATAATGACAATCGAAGCTTTCAAAGACACATGGCAGCGCTTGTTGGCGGGAGAGCTAGAAATCGAGCACGGCCACAACGAGTTTATCGGTCACGCTGACACTGTTCGGCAGTTATTAGAAGTTGCCCCTGAGCCAGTAAAAGCAGATCTACAAGCACTTTACGAACTGCTCGCTGAAGCACGTGATGCCCAGGGCATGGCTGTATTGGGAATCTTTCCAAAGCTCTGTGACCCAGAGCTGGCGCTGATTGAAGGTCGCATCTCTGATTTTATTGCTGAACATTGCGGCATGCGCCTGGACGACGGCAAGTACGTCGCGGGGGAGCTCACTGGTGAACCACTATCAACTGGCTGGCCCGGCGCCGGTAGCCCGCTGACTAATAATCGCTTCCCCTACCTCTTAGACACCTCGGCTTCTAACTACTTTAGCAACCGCTTTTGGCACGGTGCTGGAGCCCCTGAAGGCTTCTTTGCTGTGCCTGAGGGCGGCCGGGTGGTAATACGTGGCCAATACTTACGCTGCCGCTACTTTGGTTTCCACCCCAACGACTTCGACACCAATACACTACCAACACTGGTCGATAAGGATATCGAACCGGATCCCGGTAGCTGCAACCCTTTCCGCGACAACTGCACAGAGCAGGATGAACAGTACTTTACTGTGACCATCCTATTTGAAGCGCCGCCGGAAAAGCCCGCAGCAAACACCATGTATGTCGGAGAAAAGCGCAACGGCGGGCCTAATCCGGCCCTGTTCTTGCTGCTGCGCACCACCGATTCAGTATTGGGCGCCAACCCACCAAACAGTACCGGTGTCCCCTTGCCCTCGGTCACGATATTTGATGCACAAGGTAGCGAAGTAGAGCATCACGAAAGCTGCCTGCCCTATGCCAATGATGACTACCCTATTGAAACCACCCAATTTGCATCCTTGCCCATACCGGATTATCGCGCCCAAGTAGCCGCTGGAAAATTTAGCACCCGATCCAACTGGGGTTTGCCATACGACATTCTAGCCAGCGATGACATCCTCTACTTGAGTACGCCCTACAGTACTCGGCTAGGAGAGTTACTCGTGGTTAGAGCAAAGCCCTTGAGAACACCTAAGTTTCCTCAGGAGCCAGTCTTTACTGAGACGGCACAAATTCGCGGCTTCACGATCACCAATTACAATTTTTGGGCGGGCATTTGCAACGACGCAGTGGTGGACAGAGAGCTAGCCCTCGATTCCGAAGGCTACTACACGGTGGTGGTATCAACGGCACAAAATCGTCCGCATAATGCCACGGAGCAAGAACATGTTAACTGGATGGATTGGGGGCCCTATTTGGATGGCCAACTGACCTTCCGCATGCTGTTGCGCACCAACCCCTTGCTACTGCGGCTCAAGACTTTGGCTATGGGAGAGTCAGAAGACCCTGAACTAGAACCCTTCCTGCCCCAGGTCGCCCATTGCAGTAAGGCGGACTTTGAAGCGCGGGGATGGCGGGCAGCCTTTGAATAACAGCGCCCGCACTCTCTATCTAAGCTGACTGTCCTTACTCGCTCGGCGGTTGTAGCCTGCATAAGCCCTATACTCGCGATCAACCGCCTCCTGACAACTCACACAGAAGCGCACTCCGGGCACAGCCTTTCGGCGCGCTTCGGGAATAGCAGCTTCGCACTCATCGCAGAGCAGAGCACTCTCACCGCGTGGTAATTGACTGCGCGCGCGATTGATCTCATCTTCCAGACTAGCATCGATCTGCTCTTGCACTGCGCCATCTTTAGTAAAGCCCCCAGCCATACAAGACTCCTTATTATCTCGGAGACTATGCAGCGAACACAACTCTACGCTGCCAAGCTCGAAGTAAGTGATGTCCTCATTGGGGTTTGCTCCCCAATAACAGACTACTCAATGAATAGACCGCAAAACAGCTCACTAGTGTATAGGCGGCCGATTAACTCTCAATGCTAACTGAACTACGGCAGCACATTTCTACTTTGTTTTTGTTGGTATTATCCTCTGCCAATATTCCTCAACAATAAACACTCTTAAGGGAACATTATATGGGATATAAAAATATTAATTTTGACATCATGCAAGGGATTGCGGTGATCACATTGAATCGTCCCGAACAGCTCAATACTTTCAGCGCTGACATGTTGGCAGAACTTAGCAGCCTCTATCGACACTGCGACGAAAGCGATGAGGTGCGCGTTGTCATTCTAACAGGAAAGGGCAAAGCTTTTTGTGCTGGCGCGGACTTGAGTGCTGACAGCAAAGCATTTGACGCCAAAGCACATGATAACTTTTCCTCCTGCCCTAGCAGTATGCAGCCTTGGGAAATTCGCAAACCGGTGATTGCTGCCTGTAACGGCCATGCGATAGGAGTTGGGCTTACACTGGCACTGCAATGTGACTTACGCATTTTTGCCAAGCAAGGTAAATATGCCTTACAGCAAACTCGCTTAGGCGTTGTCGCCGATAATGCAGTGGAGTACTTACTGCCGCGCTTAGTGGGCTTTGAGCGAGCCTTTGAACTCCTCGTGCGCGGCAATCGCCTCAATGGTGAGGAGGCTGTCGAGTGGGGCTTAGCGAGTCGCTCGCTCCCAGCCGATGAGGTTTTAAGCGGCGCGATGGAAATCGCTCAGGACATGGTGACAAATTGCTCACCCACTGTCATGGCTATGCACAAGCGCTTATTGTGGCGTGGCCTAGATATGTCACTAAAGAACTTCGTTGAGCTTGAAACTCAGGCCCTCCGCCACAGCATGCAGCTCAGCGATGCTGTCGAAGGCAGTACAGCGTGGATGGATAAGCGCGCCCCCAGATGGAGCTCTGAGATCAATCAGCGCTGGCCTGACTTTCTGTAATCACCGTGCCAAGTGCCAGACTCTAGCACTGGCACTTTGCTCGCACAGCTTTTTTAGGCTTTAGCTAGAGTCGACTTGATCGAGCTCAGCAAAGCTATCAGCAATTCGGTATCCGGCGCATAAACAACCGGGCTAATCCGGTCGAACAGACCGTGACAACGCTGCACTAACTGGGCTGCCACCTCATCGGGTTTGCCCACTACTGCAAAGGTCGTCAGCACCTCATCGTTAATTTTGGCTGCCATCTCCGCCCACTTGCCGGCTTTTGACAGTGCTGTCATCTCCGGCTGCAAGCCCTCCCAACCATGCGCCTCTAACACTGGCAGGTAGGCTGGTGTGGACGCGTAGAAAGCTATCTGACTCCGCGCTGAGAAAATGGCAGCCTGCAAAGCCTCATCGCTTAATCCAGTAGCAGTGATCACTTGAGCAGAAAGCTCTAAATCCGCCATGCTCTTGTCTGCTTTGTCCAACCCGCGCTGTAAGGCCGGCATAGAAATCGCATCAATGGAGGTCGTGCTATGGAAGGGGTGGATAAAATAGCCATCAGCCACCTCGGCCGCCACCTCGGTCATTCTCGGCCCCACTCCGGCAACAAATATTTTGGGCCTGGGAAGCTCACTGGCAGCTGGACTAAAAGTGGGCGACATCAAACTGTGTTGATAAAACTCACCCTTAAAGTTCAAACGCTCACCACTATCCCAGCTATGCCAAATAGCCCTAATTGCCTGCACCATCTCGCGCATACGCGCCGCAGGTTTTGACCAAGGCATGCTGTAGCGACGCTCAATGTGGGCTTTAACTTGCGAACCTAGGCCGAGAATAAATCGCCCTTGAGATAACTGCTGTAGATCATTCGCTAGATAAGCTAGGCTCATCGGATTACGGGCGAATGCCACAGCAATCGAGGTCATTAAGTCCATGCGCTGACTTTTCATCGCAGCAACTGAGATCCCAATAAAAGGGTCGCTCTGCCCTTCAAAAGCATAAGCCCCATCAAAACCTGCTTTTTCCAACTCAGGGGCTATTTCAGCAATCTTTACTGGGTCGAACATCAAGGAAGTATCAATCTTCATAGCAGAGCCTATTAATAGTTTGCCTATATGTCCGAGCCCCACCCGCAACAAAGCTCAATAATCAGTCATGTGACATTAAAGCAGCAGCGGCCAGCAAGGTTGCAGGCCCTAGAGCTCAAACAATACTCGTACCACCACTCACAGAGATGTTTTCACCGGTAATCCAACGACAGTCATCCGAGACGAGTGCTGCAATGGCATCGGCAATATCTTCTGGCTCTCCGCATCGCTGCATTGCTGCTGCCTTAGCACCGTACTGTCGGAGCTTTTCCGGGTTACCACCTTCCAACATAGGCGTATCCGTCATACCAGGAGACACCACATTCACCGCTATACCTCGGGGCCCCAGTTCGCGAGCCAATACCTTAGTAAAGCCCTCAACAGCAATTTTACTCGCGGTATACAAAGCCTGACCTGAAGCATTTGACTTGGTGGCACCAGTGGACACATTAATAATGCGGCCAGAGTCCTCCATAACACGAGCGGCTTCCCGGCACATCATGAAGGTGCCGCGGGTATTAATATTAAAAATATAATCGTATTCCTCCATGGAAATATCCTGAAAGGGCTTTAGGTGACCAATACCGGCGTTATTGACAACAACATCTACGCGGCCGTATTGCTCTTTTACTACTTCAAACAGCTTGATCACTTCTGATTCCACAGAGATGTCTGCTTGCATAGCGCAGGCCTTTCCACCGCGATCAACAATGGCTTTAACCGTGTTGTTAGCGCCGTCAGCCGAACGCGAATAAACAACGACAACAGCGTACTCATCCGCGAGACGTTTGCTAGTGGCCTGACCGATACCCGTCCCCCCGCCAGTAACGATGGCGACTCTTGCTCCTTTCATGGTAGTTCCTTACATCTGCTATATAGCGTCAATTCTAAAACATCATAATAAGCTAGATCGATACGCAAATCTTTCCATCGCAAGTCGCAGCATTAATAATCTCTGGGAACGCCAGTTAACTCTGTATGAACAACAGATATCAGGCAGGTACCAAACTCGATGCAGAGGTGTTAGCTAGATTAAGAGAGTGATGGGGATAATGCACTTGTCGTTTTTGAAACGACAATATCGCTTGGTTTTGAATCACGCCACGATCAATGTTAATGGCTTTTCGTATAGTTTCATTTTGCTGCCAGGCATCACGACCAGCTAGTACAGCGGGCAAATACATAATGAGTGCAGCGGAGATTGAGCGGGTGGCGCTTTCCCAAAGATAACTGGGCGTATGATCCACGGCATAATAATTAATGCTTTTATATTTAAACATAGGCGCTTCAAAGGTAGTTGGTTTGGCAAAAAAGAAACCCATACCTTCGTCGCAACTTACATCAATAATTAAGCTATTCGGCTTTAGAAACTCGCTTTCCGCTTTCGTCACGAAATCAATTGGCGCATCTGTTTCTTGAAAGGTTCCATTCACGATAATGTCCGATTCGCTAATTAACTCAGTTAAAGGGCGGACACTGCCGTCGTGCTCCACTACCACCATACGAGCCTCCCCGTCTGCACCGGGTCGAACCTTGACGTAGTGACAATCGAGTACCTCCTCGCGAACTTCATGATCGGGACGCTGAATACAGATAGTGATATCTCTAAAGCCGTGGGCTTTGAGAGCGTATATAGCACCACGACTTACAGCACCAAAACTAAAAATGATTGTCTTGCGCTGATTGCCGTAATGCCCATCTATACCAACAAGCTGCAGAGCATGCAGCACTGCACAATAGCCCGCCATCTCATTGTTTTTATAAAAGGTATGCCGCCCTATGTGGCCACTCGGGCCCCACACAAACATATCTTCAAAGGCTATTAAGGTCTGCTTACGATCCAGTGCAACTTGGGTAAGATCCCTTTGTTGTACACAATGGACATAACCCCAGAGTGTCCCACCTTCTTTAAGTTCCTGCAGATCAGCCAGCACTGGCTTGCAAATGATCACCGTCCCCAGCTCTGTCAGTAATTCGTGACGCGTCGCAATGCCGCCAGTTTGTTCCGCAATCTCTTCGTCTGTGATATTAAAGGCTGCTCCGTAGCCCTCTTCAAATATGAGTTGCCGGCGAGTGGCTTCAGGTATACGAAGCAAGTGCTCAGGGTGGATAGGAAAGCGCCGTTCATCTTGCTTTCTTGAAGTTCCAATGACACCGATTAAAAATTTATTCATATTGCTTCCTTAATTGTCAGAAAAGTTCATGCGAATGAGTGCATCACCGACGAACCAGTGCCGGTGATGCATACGCGTTTGATGCCTAATCTGCAGCAAGGAGCTCAGAGTCGCTGTAAATAAAGCGCGGTAAAATGGCTTAAGTGCCAAGACTGTAGTCACAGTTCATAGGAGCATAATGAAATGCAGCTCAACAGAAGACTGAATGCCCCCTCGATGCTTTTGACTGTAATATTTGAGGTGAATGAAACAGCGGCTGAGGAATAGAAAGGGGCGTTATGTTTAACGCCACCCATGTTGCAGCTGGCAATAGACTATATACCTACTAGCGTCCTTTAGCTCTCTTTATATGACTAGCTATTGATTACTGTTCGAAAGGCTAGCCTGGGACCTAAATCTACTCACTTAGGCCTTAAGAGAAAGCCTTCCGACATCTCGACATTAATCCTAGTTAACTTGCGGTAGCAGATAAGCCAAGTGCCATTCACCTTCCGGTATCTTTCGTGATAGTGGCCGTAACCATGTAGGTACTCACGAGTTTCACCGTTTTGCCACCATAAATGATCCTCCATAGGCCAGATCGCGCTAGCAGTTTCAGCTGAACTGAACTCAATTTCGGGCTGATGAAGATGATGGCAGGAGGTCATTGGCGCCGGTCCCTCCATGATATTTTTGATGGCTTCGGTGAGCGCCTCTGGTCCAACTACCCGATTCCTATGGCCATCCGTGACCGGCTGCTGATCTGGAGGTGCATCTCCGTAAGATTCGGAGTAGGCATCTTCAGTGTGTACACTGCCATAATGCTCCCATTGCTTAAGGTCCATGTAGCGCACACGCCGCGACGACAGCATTTTAATTTCTTCTATCGCGGCAAGCTTTTCAACTAATTCCAACTATCTTCCCCCCTGTGCTGTACTCAGCACTAATAATTATGATTTAAATAGGCTTTACTGCTTCGTTTCATTAGCCGGCTTGGATAAGCAATCCCTTGCCCTACTCCATGCTAAATGAAAGCCAAAGCAGCATTGAGACTCCGCGGGAAACAATCAAGTTCCAACAAGGTATATATCACTACTTTGCTTGCCGGTAGATTCCTCCCTATTAATGAAAAATAATTAACTGTTAGTAAGGGAAGTGATGTCTTCAGGCCAGCCTTATCCACCTTCATCGACAGCATGGTATGTTGTGGGCATCTTATTGCTCGCTAACACCTTTTCAGCGATTGATCGTCAAATACTGACCCTACTCGTTGGTCCAGTCCGGGCAGACCTCGGCCTTTCCGACTTTGAAATCAGTCTCCTGCAAGGCTTAGCATTTTCGCTCCTCTTCGCTTTTGTAGGGATCCCCATAGCCCGACTATCCGATGTGCGCAATCGAAGAGTCATCATTGCTTGTGGCATCAGCTTTTGGTGCCTAATGACCGCAGCCTGCGGTCTGTCTAAAAACTTCTTTCAATTATTTCTCGCTAGAATGGGCGTTGGTGTAGGTGAAGCCTCCCTAAGCCCCGCCGCCGCCTCGCTGATCTCAGACAGCTTCTCACCCGAAAAAAGAGCTATGGCCTTCAGCGTCTATCACTTGGGTTACCCTATTGGTGGTGGCTTGGCTCTAATTATTGGCGGCTTAGTTCTGCAAATGCTCGATGGCATTGACCATGTGAACCTCGGCATACTCGGCGATTTCCGCTCTTGGCAACTCGCCTTTATTATTGTCGGCCTGCCAGGCTTATTAATCGCCGGCTTGATGTTCACCTTCCGCGAACCTCCCAGGCAGCAACGCATTCACTCCGCCGCCAACCAGAGCGTACCTCTGCGCGTGATATGGATGCATGTCCGCGAGCGCTGGCAAGCCTATGGGGCACATCTTTCAGCCGTCGCTTTTCTCGGCATGCTGGCAATGGGAACCGCCATCTGGTACCCGACCTTCTTAATGCGCACCTACGGCTTCTCCGCCAGTAATGCGGGCTATTCCTATGGGCTGGTCATGGGTATCTGCGGCGTCGCCGGTATCCTGTCTGGGGGCTGGCTGAGTGGGCGTTTTGCGCGCAAGGGCCATGTCGATGCCAATATGCGCGTCATGTTGATCGCCGCGGCGCTTAAAACAATCCCCCTAATTATCGGCCCGCTTATGCCCACAGCTTTTTTGGCTCTACTGTGCATGTCGATAGCCACTTATCTCGGCCAGGTGTCCGTCGGCGTTACCACCGCGGCACTGATTGAAATCACCCCCAATGAAATGCGCGCGCAACTACTTTCTATCATGCTGTTCATGGTCAATATTCTTGGCTTGGCCCTTGGCGCCTCGGTAATCGCAGCACTGACTGACTTTGTCTTCGGCTACGACGATGCATTGCGCTACTCCATCTCATTAGCTTCAGCAATTATCGCCCCGACTATCGTAATTATTCTGTGGCGAGGCCTGCGTCACTACCGGTCGTGCGCCGAAGAAGCGCGCACCTGGACCGCAATCCCGGCAGCAGTTAACTAATAAATTTAATGACGTGTGATAAGGAGAAAATCATGCAACGACAAAAGCTCTATCAAGCTATAAGCGTAGCAATTGGTGGCACTCTCATGGCGCCACTTTTTGCTATTCCTGCTCTCGCGCAATCATCGGCACTAGAAGAGATTGTAGTAACCGCTCAAATGCGCGAGCAAAGTTTGCAAGACACCCCCATCTCGGTCACCGCACTTCGCGGCGACGCACTGCTTGAACTCGGTGCCACCGACGTCAGTGGCGTGTCTGACTTCACTCCAGGGCTCCTAGTTACTCCGACCATTGGTGGCTCAGTCAACGCCGGTATCGCCATCCGCGGTGCCGTTAACAACAGTAATAACCTGAGCCGTGATAATGCTGTGGGCATGTACTTAAATGGCGTGCCCATTTCTAAAACCTCTGGTGCTATTTTTGACGCCGTCGATTTAGAGCGAGTGGAAGTACTGCGTGGCCCCCAAGGTACGCTGTATGGCAAAAACACCATTGGCGGTGCGATCAACTTAGTCACCAAAAAGCCCGCTGGCGAATTTGGCGGCAAGCTAAGCGTGGGCTTGGGTAATGCCAGCCTAGTCGAAACACGGGGCTCAATCGACACTCCCACCTTTGGCTCAATGGATGAAGGACTGGGCGAGTTTAGCGCTCGAGCATCAGGTTTCTACCGCGAGCGCGACGGCTTCTACAAGAACACACACCCTTCGGGTGAAGATTTTGACAACCGCGACCAGTGGGGCCTGCGTATTGACGCTGACTGGCGCATCAGTGATCAATTCAATATTCAATACGGCTACGACCGTTTCGAAGCTGACCAGCGCCCACCGATGCTTGCGCTTACCAACTCGGATACCTTTGCCTATGTGATTCCCCCGCTGTATCCCCTGGTTGACGCAGCGACACGCAAAGGCCGCCCGAGCTCAATTGCCAACGACAACGCCATAACCAGTGAGGTTGAAGTTGAAGGCCATACGCTGACTCTTAGCTATGACCTACCCGACACTAGGCTAGGTGACCTGACTTTAAAATCAATCACTGGGTACAGAGACCTGCATACCCTTAGCATGAGTGATTTTGATGGCACAGCTTTGGACTTATTCCGTTTCACAATCGAAAATGATTTCGATCAGTGGACCCAAGAGTTCCAGTTACTTGGCTCTACCGAGCGCACTGAGTATGTACTGGGTCTGTTTTACTATGAAGATGAGTGGTACACCGACAACCCTCGCTGGCAGTTCCAGTTTGGCGGCGACAGCTTCAACGTTAGCCAGCGCGGCGCCAAGGATACTTCAGTAGCGGCCTTTGGTCAGATGAGCTGGACTCCCAACATGCTCAACGACCGCATGGAAATTACTGTCGGTGCGCGCTGGACCGAGGAAAAGAAAGACGCCTATAACCTTGCTGTCAATAGGGATGTCTATAATGAGAACCCGGCTGATGCCAGCGGTGGTGTCTATGTCCGCAATCCAGGCGGAAGCCCCATCTTCGACCCCAGGGGCAACTTGATCCCAATAAAAACTGACGACACTTGGAGTGAGTTCACTCCGATGGCCACGGTTGCTTGGCGCTTTACTGACGACATTAATGGTTACGCTAAGATCGCCACCGGCTTCAAAAGTGGCGGCTTTAATGGCGTAGCGGCAACTAACGCTTCCTTCCTCACGCCTTTTGATCCAGAAACCATGACCACTTACGAGATCGGTCTGAAATCACGTCTGCTGGATCAGCGCGTGCAACTGAACATGTCGGCCTTCTATAACGACTACGAAGACTTCCAGGCCAACCGCTTTGTCGAGGAAGTCCTAGGTATTGCTATCGTTAACGCAGGTACTGCTAACATGCAGGGTGTCGAGATCGAGCTAACGGCACGGGCCACACCTAATTTGGACCTAATCCTTAACTACTCCTACCTCGACAGCTCCTATGACAAGTTCATCGGCGATGATGGAACGGACGTATCCAGCGAGCGTTATCTGGCCTATGCACCAGAGAACACTGTCTTTGCTTCGCTGAAGTACACCTTTGATCCATTCAGCTTCGGTACCTTGTCAATGCGCGCCGATTACGCCTGGACTGACGATTATTACGTTTTAATAGAGGATGACCCCACTACTAACGTCGATTCCTATGGCCTACTCAACGCTAGGATTGACTTAAGTGCCATTCCTGCTGGCGATGGAGAGCTGCGTATATCAGCTTGGGGCCGCAACCTCACCGATGAGGAGTACTGGACCTCCGCACTTAACTTGACCGTATTTACGGTCAACCAGTGGGCGGACCCTCGTAGCTACGGTATTGAGTTCGCGTATCAGTTCTGATGCGCGGACCCGATCTATTGCAACAACAAGAGCAAGTGCATTAGCCTGTATGAATAGTAATTCAAGTACAGGCAAAAGCATGGGGCGCTGGGACGGTATTGATGAGTTTTTGGAGGTGGTGGAGCTCGGCAGCTTCACCGCTGCCGCTGAAGCAATGGGCGTCTCCAAATCCTACATTAGTAAGCAGGTGAGCCGACTTGAAGATCGCTTACAAGTCCGCCTCCTACAACGCACCACCCGGCGCCTTACTCTCACTGAAATTGGCGAAATATTTTTTCGACAGTGCCAAATCATGTCAGAGCAATATGATTTGGCAGAGTCGGCCTTGTCTGAGTTGCAGCAGCAACCCAAGGGAACGCTCAAGCTCGCTATCAATAGCCGCTACGGCGTAGAGCATATGGCCGGCATCGTCGCGGCCTTTTCAAGGCAGTACCCCGAGCTCTCAGTTGAAGTGCATTCGAGCTTTCTTGAGGTCGATATCATCGCCGATGGCTACGATCTCGCCATTCGCTATGGCAAGTTGGAAGACTCCAGTTTAATTGCACGCAAGCTAGGCTCCTATTCTCTTAGCCTCTGTGCCGCGCCCTCTTACTGGGAAACTTATGGTTACCCAAACTCGATAGCTGACTTGCAGCACCACAACTGCCTCTCCACTTCAGATCGGCACTGGAACTTTAATACCCCCTCGGGCAGAGACACTTTACGGGTGAAAATCGCCGGCAATTGGCTCAGTGAAGATGGCGCGACGATTTTAGCAGCGGCCAAAGCCGGCATCGGCATGGCACAGCTACCTGATTTTTATATTCAATCTGCGGTTAAGCGGGGAGAGTTAATAAAGCTCAGCGACCAGCCCTGGAGCCACTACGAACGAGAGACCTGGGCGGTGTATCCAAACAGCCGACACTTATCAGCCAAGGTACGCTTTTTTATGGACTTTATTGCGGGCTATATCAACGATAACTTTAGTCACCGTCGTGATGTTTTTATCGAGCCGCTCCGCTAGGCGAAGCGGCTTTAATTAAGACAAAGTTGCTAAGCGCTAATAAACTCCGGCATGACTTTTTCTTTAAACTCAGTAATTTGATCCACATAGTGCTGCAGAGAATGCGATGCTGCAGAGACACTTAGATGGCTTGCGCCGGCCTTAAGTGAAGCCTCAATACGTCCTTTAACAGCATCAATACCTTCGCCCTTAGTAAGATCTTCAGTCACTTCTAGGCTCAACGATACCTCGAATGGTTTCTGTCGCTGCTGCCACAGCTCGGTCTGCTGAGTTTTTTGCAGCATCTCGCTAACTTGCTCCAGACTCAGGGCAAAGGGCGCCCAACCATCGCCGTCTTCTACTGCTCGTCGCAGTGAGCGCAGCGTTCGCCCGCCTAGCCACAAAGGCAAGTCCTGCTGATCTGCACAGGGGTCGATAATAAAGTCATCGAAATGATAATGCTCGCCATGATACTTGGGCAAACGGCGGCCAAAAGATGCTTTCACCGCCTTCATAGCATCTGAATAACGTGCGCCGCGCTCCTCAAATTCTGCGTTGAGCAGCTCAAACTCTTCTTTCAAGGAACCGACCCCAACACCCATAATCAGGCGCCCCTTGGATAGTTTGTCCATGGTGCCAAAACGCTTAGCAACGGCTAAAGGATGATGGTAGGGCAGTACCGATATGTAGGTTAAAAAACGAATGTTTTCGGTGATCGCTGCCATATAGGAGAAAGTTGCCACTGGGTCGTAATAACGCCCACCACGCACCGCGGCTATTTCTGTGGGTATACCCACATGCTCCGAACAGGTCAGACTGTAGTAGCCCAGCTTTTCTGCCGCTAATGTTACTTGGCGCAACTCATCTACACCCGCATCTGCCTCCCAAGTATCCTTTTTATGGGGTAATAGGATAACAATTGGCGATGCAAGGCCAATTTTCAATTGCGATTTAGACATCAATACTCTCCGCGCGTACTGTAGAAATAGGACAAGTTACAAACTTTACACGCGCTAGTGAAGGACGCCGAGCCAAGAACAAGCCGCGCGATGAAGTTTTGGGGGTTGAGTGAACAGTCCCAAAGCCTCGGCAATGGGACTGCTCAAGAGTGCTTACTGCTGGCGCTCGATCAGCTCTATCAGATAGCCATCTGGATCTTTAATAAAAGCGATCGTTACCGGCCACTCCTCCAAAGCCTTAGGCTCCATCACCGATTCACAGCCAAAGTCGATAGCCTTGCGATATGTTTCCTCAAGGTTGTCGGTGTAGAGGTAGTGCTTCCACAATGCGCCGCCGTGATCGATAGGACCCACTTGATCTTTGCGCTGTGCCAGCTGAATGCTCGCATCAGAACCTTCTGAGCCCAGAACAACTTCACTGGCCTCATCAATCTCGATACGCTGCTGCACGCTCAAGCCAAGGACATCGGCATAGAACTTCTCTGAGCGCTGTAAGTCTGTGACCCTTATGCAGTACTGCCCTAAGCGAACGCCCATTCTACAGATCCCCCAGCATAGGGTTGCTGCGACTTAAAATGCTCTCTGTGCGATCGCGCACTTTTTTGTCATTTTTTTCACTCGCAGGAAGGATCCAGAATTGCTTATTTTTAATGCCTTGAAGGCAGTCTTCTGCAACCTCTTCTGGCTCAGTCAATTGCATATCCTTGATTCCCGAGGCTTTGACCAGATCGGCCATGCTGGTGTAAGCCCCCACTTCTTCGCCATCGCTAAGCTCCGCTGGGCGATTGCGCATGGAGTTAAGGATATTGGTATTCACCACGTGGGGACCAGGGAACAGAATATGCGCCTGCAACTTAGCGCCTTCCATTTGCAGCTGGTAATTCAATACCTCTGTGATACTGGTCACCGCCGCCTTGGTAGAGGCATAGATTGGCGTGGTTGGCATAGAGGTCAAACCGCCATTGCCTGATGAGGTATTCACAATGTGACCAGCCTCACCGTGTTCTAACATCATCGGCACAAAGGCTCGAATGCCATTGGCAATTCCCATGACATTGACGCTGTAACCCCAAGACCAATCATTGGGCGTCAGATCCCAGATTCGGCGCTGGGCTTCTTTGATCCCAACACCGGCGTTATTACACAGGATGTGCACATTACCGTAGAGCTCCTTGCTACGCAGCGCTAATGCAGCCATCGAGTCCGGATCAGTCACATCGGCCTGAACACCAGTAACACTAAGGCCCGCTTCACGCATTTCTGCCGCGGCGGCCTCCAGTGCAGATTGCTCAATATCGGCCATGACGACATTCATCCCCGCTTTGGCGAACACCTCACAGAGACAGCGACCGACACCAGAAGCGCCACCAGTTACTACCGCAGTTTTTCCTTTAAAATCATCCATTGGCAGCAGCCTTTGAGCCAGCCCCATCCAAACGAATACCGATATCTAAGCCATCGTCATAGCGCTGATGGATATGGTCTACCAAATACTCGGGCGGAATTTCAGTCAGTATCTGACCGCTGGTGTTGGTTGCTCCCACAGCGAACTGCATACGCACAATTTTCTCAACAGGCACATCGATCAAAGGATCAAAGGGGCTTTCACGCAGTATCACTTGTGGATTATCGACATCGTGCAATGCAGTGTAGTTGCGCTCCCAGTTGAGTCGGGTCAAAAACACTGGGCCGTCGAAGCCATCTTGGCCATCGATACGTGGCAGCGCTTTATGACAGAAGAAGTACTCAGTGAAAGGATCAGGTTTCACTGACTCAGCTTGAACGGTGCCTGACATTTCTAGGAAGTTGATGCCGTGACGGCCAATAGTCGTCTTAATGTTGTTGCCATCACGCTCCATTGTTGCCACTTCAGCGATTTTCTTCGGCTCGCCAAAGCGCTCACGGCCGCTAATCACCACGAATTCACCTTCCATGGGCATGGCCAATACATAGCAGCCTTCGGTGCCTTCGAAGCTACAGCGCACCCCTACGGTAGCTGCGCCAATAGTCACTGTCTTCGTCTCACTGACATGCATTGACACATTAGCGTGCTGGATAAAAATTTCTGGGCGGCTATGCGGCTGTAGCGGCTTAGGCAGCAGTGCAGCGTGAATAGCGGGATCTGTTTCATACACTACGCGAAGCGATTCTACTGTGCAGTCAAGACCCTTGCGTGGCGGCAGGGTTTTGTTCGGGTCTCTGACATAGCGTAATTTCGACATAATTTATCTCCTAGTATTTATTGTTAGCGGCCTTAAGACTGTTGTGTAGAGGCTAAGACCTGTAATTCTGGGTAGGAATTGCCATCGGGGTAAAACTGTGAGAAATACTTTCTGAACTGCATAATCGGGCCATCGCCGTCACAGAGGATTGGCGAGCGCAAATGGTGCTTGTTGTGCCAAATAGGAATATCGCCTTCTAGGCCGCGCTGCCCGTTGGTGTTGGCAATAGCCTCCTGCATCGCTTTAGCCTTGAATGAGCCCTCTGGAAAACGCTCATGGATATAGGCAAAACGCACATCTACCTGGTCTCTATCAATCGGCGTGACTAGCACCTGCAAGAGGTAGCTCACCAATCCGGACATACGCGTCCACTTTTGACCTGCACCGTTTTGCACCACCTCAACAGAGTACTCCAGCACTTCTTTTTCGCCGGCCTCATTGATCACTGTCCGCGGTCCCTTCACCAGACTGCGGCGTATGTGGCCCTCGTACTTCGTTTCACCCAAAGGCACTGCATCCATTTGGTGGACAAAACGGAAGTGCGCTACGTCCACACCGTTTTCAGCAATTTCTTGCGGATGGGAGTCGAAGCGCCAACTAAAGCGCTGCTCACTACTCCAAGCTGGATCCGAGCACTCCGGTATTTCCAGCACTTCGTAATCTGGTGCAACATCATCGGGGTGATACCAGGCCCAGATCACATTATTGCGCTCACATACCGGGTAAGTTTTCAGACAGGGTTTGCCATCCACCTTGGGTGGGATGCGTTTGGCATAGGGTATGTCGGTAATCACCCCCTGAGTGTTGTATTGCCAGTGGTGAAATGGGCAGCGAATTGACTCGCCAACCACCTCACCACCATGACCTAAGTGGGCACCCAAGTGTGGGCATATCGGATCGGATAGACCCACATCACCACTTTCGGTACGGAACATCACCATGTCGCGGGCAAAATAGCGAACATTCTTCACTTCACCTACCGCTAACTCGTCACTAAAAGCAACGCAGTACCAGCCGATTGGCATAGGTAATGGAATTCGAGTGTTCATATTCGGCCCCCCCTCTAGTTAGCTACAAAGTCAGCTTTAGCCGGCCCAATACGCTCAGCAATAGGATTGAGTTCTCGGTAATCCAAGTCGTAACAATCCACTGCATTGGAGCCCAGAATCTGAGTGATTTCTGTATCGGGCATACCTTTGAAATAGGTCACCAACTTTTCTCTCGTTTTAGGCCAAGAGCCTTCTGGGTGTGGATAGTCCGTTCCCCACATGACATTTTTGATGCCAATTTCATGGCGCACTGCTGTAGAGCCTTCATCAAACAGAGCTGATGCACCAACCCAGCAGTTCCTCTTGAAGTACTCACTCGGTGCCATCGTTAAATTGCTGCGGAAGTCGCCGAGCTTGCCACTGGTATGCTTCACCGATGCGCGGACATCCATCATTTCCAGCAAATGCGGAATCCAAAACTCACTGACTTCTGTGAGTACAAACTTCAGGTTGGGAAATTTCTCAAACACACCACCAAATATGAGGTACCACAGCGGCCGTCCAGCCCACCAAGCAAATTCAGTCAGGTAGACACCCACGGCACCTGGCAAATTAAAATCATAGTCTGGAGATGGACCAGAATGGGTGTGTACCACCATTTTATGTTCCTGACAGAACTCCCAGATCGGATAATATTTGGGGTGGTTGTAAGCGTCGTAATCGCCCATTAAGGCGGGAATCAAAATACCGCGCAGGCCATTGTCATAAGCCCATTTAACTTCTTTGAGGGCCTCGTCTACGTCGTAGAGCATCAACACAATGGCCAAACCAATACGGCGCACTGGATCTTCTTTGCAGAACTCAGCTATCCAACGGTTGTGAGCGCGAGCACCCGCCCACTGCAATTCGGGGTCAACACCCCATGGGCGCAAACCCAAGCCAGCACCAAATGGTGGCGCATTCATTTCGGTAATACCGTCGGGAAATAAGACTTCAGCAGCTACGCCATCGGCATCGATGATTTTATTGCGCATCGCGCCATCCCAAGCACCGGTGAGCTCTTCTTCGATACCTTGGCGCCATTTGTCATTGAAATCTGAGATAAGAAACAACTCTTCAGACTTGCGCGTCATTTCCCGCTGTATGGGCAGCATCTCATCAAATGCTTTAAAATACTTTGACTCTAGGTAATCGCGATAGCCTTCCATAGGCAGGCCAGCGTGACCATCGGTTGATACAATAAGATAGCGATCCATGTCGTAGAACTCCTCTTGATTTTTGTTTAGCGTAGCCGCCAACGTCATGATGAATAAGTAGCTTAATGTGACTTGATTGTTCTCAATGGGTGCCTAATCAATCTTTTGCAGCTCCCGCGCTTGCAGCTGCCCGCGCTGAAACTGGCCCATCTTGTCTATAGCCCGACGCCGCGAGCGTAAATGGCGGTTCTTAAAGGCACTCCAGCAGCTCCGCCAGCCCGGTATAACGCTGGGCTGACGCCCCAAGGCCTTGAAGGCCGCAGCGACAACCTCGCTAGCTTCCATACCAAAGTTGATACGACGGGACTTGGTGGCGCCTGGGGACAGCACCAAAAAATCGATGCCGTAATCTTTAAACTCGTAGTAAAGAGCCTCGCCGAGACTTAATTGAAATGCTTTGCATGAGCTATATTCCGCCATAAAGGGCATAGTGACGTGGCCGGTAATAGAGCTCACTTGTATGATTGCTCCCTTGCCTCGAGCCTTCATTCGCTCGCCAAAATGTCTAATTAATTGAGCCTGCACCAGCGTGTTTACACGCAAACTTTCCTCAAAATCCTGGGCTGTTCGCTCAAAAAAGCGGCCGTGATAACTCGGCGATCCCGCATTGCTCACCAAAAAGCTAATATCTAGATCTGTCGTGGCAGCATCGACAAGTGTCAACAGTTCAGGCTGCGCCAAGTCACAGGCAAGATAGCGGGTCTTTATTCCCCACTTATCTGTGAGCTCTTGTCCCAGCTGTTTTAAATCTGCCTCCGTGCGGGACAGCAAAAAAAGGTTATAAGCGCTGGCAGCGAAGTGATCGCAGAAAGCTCGCCCAATCCCTGCCGTGCTACCTGTTACTAAGGCCCAGGGACCGCCTGAATTATGATTAGACGAGTGCAAAGACATAGCCGCGCTCCCTCTCGCTTTTCTTAATGGCTTAATTATTATCTGTCTGCCATTGTGTCATGCGCGCCACAATACTTTGCCCCCTATTTGTGAAACATCTGTTTACCGCTGGGCACTAATTAGCACTGTAGTGCTTAGTAATGGCTGTTGATTACACTGCCAAAAGCGAGTTTGCATTTCTCAAGTTTTCACTGCGCAAGCTACAACAACTGTCGGAACTTATCCCTATGCCAAGCGACATATACCAATCAATAGCAGCATCACTAGATGGTCAACTCACACTGCCAAGCGACGATCTAACTACCGCCCGAAACAAAATGAACGCCCTACACTACCGTCCACTGGCAGCGGGCACTACTGTTGAGTGGCGGGACTTCAAGGGCAGTAGTTACGCCATTGTCAGCTCAGCCTCGCTCACTGAGCCCCATCGTTATCTGCTCTATATACACGGCGGCGCCTTTATCGCCGGTGATGGTGAGGGCTTTCTGTTTTACGCTGAAATGCTATCGGAGCACTTTAATGCCACCGTGGCCTTAGTCGATTATCGCTTAGCTCCTGAGCACCGTTTCCCCGCCGCCTTAAATGATTGCTGTAGGGTTTATCAGGCCCTGCTTGAGCAAGGCGTTCCCGCCAAGTCTATTGGCTTTATTGGTGACTCCTGTGGCGGGGGTTTGGTACTAAGTAGTTTATTTAAGTTGCGCGATGAGGGTGCCGACCTGCCCAGCTGTGGGCTAAGCCTTTGCGGCTGGCTAGACTTGGCAAGCGACTCACCAGACAAAGACCCACTCTACGATCAAGGCTACACCCACCGCCGCGGTCTGGACTACGCTGGTGATGCCGACTTAACACAGGCCTATATTTCGCCACTCTACGGCGAACTCGACAAGCTTCCGCCCCTGTTGCTTCAAGTTGGCGAAAGCGACCCAACCAGAAAGCATGCTGAAGCACTGCTGGCCAAGGCAAAGGCTGCAAAGCAGGCTGTCAGCCTAGAGCTCAGCACTCATATGCCGCACGGTTTTCATGGCTTTGCTGCAATGGGCATGCCGGAATCGCTGCAAGCATTACAGCGAGCCCGACACTTCTACGACAGCTGTTTAAAGCACTGAGCTAGCTCAGTTTCGCTCTCAACCCGCGCTAAACAGCGCCTGAGCCAAGCAATTTACAGGCATCAAGGCAAAAGCGCTTTCTTCCCTGCGCAAGCTTGGTATCTTAGGCAGTCACACGCTTAGATAACGAGTCTGTCAATTGAAATACGCACTAGCCATTCTGGCACTTCTCAGCATCTCACTCCAAGTTCAGGCAAACGACGACTTCCCCAGCTGTCTTGTCGCACTGCAAGAGCGCGCCCGTGGCGCCGGTGTTGACGAGCAAATTGTTGAGCAAGTCATTCCAAGCATGCAGCAGCAAAAACGCGCTTTGAAGCAAGACCGCCAACAACCTGAATTTGTACAAACTTTTCAGGACTACCTTAATGCTAGGGTCACGCCACAGCGCATCGCTCGGGGTCGCCAACTACTAGAGCAGCATCGGTCTTTCTTGCTCGATCTACAGGCCCGCTACGGTGTCCCGCCTCATTATCTACTGGCTTTTTGGGGCTTAGAGACCAACTTTGGCGGCTATATGGGCAAGATGCCAACCTTAGATTCACTGGCCACAATGGCCTGCGATCAGCGGCGCAGCGAATTCTTCTCTAAGGAGTTCATCGCCGCTTTACAGCTCATGCAGCGTGAATCTCTTAGCCCAGATGATATGAAAGGCTCTTGGGCAGGTGCTGTTGGTCACACCCAGTTTATGCCCTCTTCTTATCTGAGCTACGCCGTTGATGGTGATGGCGACGGACGCATCAACCTCTGGGACAGCGAGCGCGACGCACTGGCCTCTGGCGCCAACTACCTACAAACTCTGGGCTGGCAGAACGGCTTACGCTGGGGCCGAGAAGTCTCTGCAGGGGCGAACTTCCCTTATGAGCTCGCTGGGCGAAACTCTCCCAGGCCGCTAGCGGAGTGGGCCGCGAAGGGCTTAAAACGCAATGATGGCGCGGCCCTACCTATGGCCGATGTCGATGCTGCCCTGCTGCTACCGGCTGGTTACCAAGGGCCGGCTTTTCTGGTCTACGACAACTTCAAAGTGATTATGCGCTGGAACCGCTCTGAACTGTATGCCATCGCCGTTGGCCACCTGGCTGACCGCATTGCCGGTGCTGGTGCACTGCTGGGCAATACCAATAGCGAAAACCGCCTGCGCACAGAAGACATCCTATTCACACAGCGCAGCCTTAATCACTTGGGTTACGATGCTGGTGCGGTCGACGGTGTACTGGGCTCTGGTACCCGAGCTGCACTGCGCGACTTCCAACTGGCCAACCAGCTTATAGCTGACGGTTACCCGAACCCAAGCACACTCTCAGCACTGGCAAAACGCGCTCCTAGCCCTTAAACCTCTAACAGCACCTAAGGGCGGCAATTAGCTTACAATAGCTGCCGCTCTATTTTTCCGGTACTTCTTGCATGCTCAAAATTGGCCAATACAACACCCTCTCCGTACTTGAAACCGGCAGCCACGGCGCCATCCTCGATGGCGGCGAGCATGGCAGACTATTGCTCTCTCTACTGCAATGCCCCCAAGACCTTGCCCCCGGCGACGAGCTAGAAGTTTTCATTTATCTCGATAGTGAAGGTGACCCGGTACCGACGACTCGCCGGGCTGCGGCCCAACTCGGTCAGGTGGCATGGCTAGAAATTGTTGAGGTCAATCATTTAGGGGCCTTCGCTGACTGGGGTCTAGCTAAAGATTTATTTATTCCCTTTGCCGAGCAGCAACACCCGCTAAGCAAAGGGCGTCACAGCTTGGTTAAGATTTATCTGGACAAACAAGGCCGCATTACTGGTTCAACACGCATTGACCACTGGATTAAAGATGAGCCGAGTGGTCTAAAACCACGAGAAAAAGTCAGCTTAATCATCGCCGACAAAACGGAACTGGGTTTTAAAGCGGTGATTAATCATCAGAGCTGGGGCCTGCTCTACGGCAATGAGCTATACCGCCGAATCAAGAAGGGACAAGTGATCGATGGCTACGTCAAACGCATCCGCGAAGACGGCAAGGTTGATCTCAGCCTAGATCAACCTGGCTTTAGCCAAGAGAAGATGGACGGAGTGGCCGGTGCTATCCTCGCAGCGCTAGAACAAAACCAAGGCTTTCTAGCACTCAACGACAAAAGCCCGCCGCCAGAAATTTATGCCGCTTTCGGGGTCAGCAAAAAAGTCTTTAAACAGGCCGTCGGTACCCTCTACAAGCAGCGCAGGATCAGCTTGGAAAGTAACGGTATTCGGCTGAACAGCTAAATATATCGGCCGCAGCGATGGCTCGACTATAAGCAGCCTACTATTTAGATGAGGCGCCGCGCCGCTTGAGCTAGGCCACGGGGCAAGGCTTGTCGCCCTAGAGCGCGCTGACTACTATTGACCTATGAGCGATATCCGCCAGCCCGACAACCCACAGCAGCTCCGAAAGATCCTCCATATCGATATGGATGCTTTTTTTGCCAGCGTTGAGCAGCGTGACCACCCCGAGCTTCGAGGCAAGCCTATCGCCGTGGGCGGCAGTGCCCTGCGCGGTGTGGTAGCAGCGGCCAGCTATGAGGCCCGCGTCTTTGGTGTGCGCTCGGCAATGCCCTCAGTGACCGCTAAGCGACACTGCCCTGAGCTGATTTTTGTGCCGCACCGCTTTGAAGTCTACCGCGAAGTCTCGTCCCAAATACGCGAAATTTTCCGGCGCTATACCGACTTGATCGAGCCCTTATCACTAGACGAAGCCTATCTAGACGTCACCAAAGACAAGCAGGGTATTGGCAGCGCAATACGCATCGCCGAATTGATTCGGCAAGCGATCCGCCATGAAACTGGACTGACGGCAAGTGCTGGTGTTAGCTACAACAAGTTCTTAGCCAAAATCGCTTCGGACCAGAACAAACCCGATGGTATCTGCGTGGTATTACCCCAGCAAGGCGCAGAATTTGTTGCGACACTGCCGGCGCGTCGTTTCTACGGGGTCGGCCCTAAAACCGCCGAAAAGATGGCCCACCTAGGAATTCATACGGGGGCAGATCTGCGCCAACAGGATCTCGTTTTCCTGCGCCAGCACTTTGGCAAGTCAGCGGAATACCTGTATCACGCCAGCCGAGGTGTCGACCACCGTCCGGTCAAAGCCAACCGGATTCGCAAGTCGGTCGGTGCTGAGCGCACCTATAGCCAAGACCTGAGCAGCGAAGCAGAGTTGTGCCAAGCACTTGATCAAATTGTTGACATTGTCTGGCAACGTATCGAAAAAAACCGCGCTCGGGGCCGAACCATTACGCTCAAAGTGAAATACAGCAACTTTCAGCAAATCACTCGCGCAAGATCGCTCGACAGCTACATTCCCAACCGGCAGTGCTTTGCTGAGCTTGGTAGACAGCTCTTAAGCGAATTACTGCCTGTGCCGCTAAGCGTTCGTTTGTTGGGCCTGACCTTGTCCTCCTTAGAGCATGAGCTCAGCAACTCAGGTCAGGCTGCATCTCAGGCGGTCAGCGCGCCGCAAGCCAAACAATACAGCTTTGATTTCTAATGACAGCAGTAGCAGAACACTGCACATTTCATCTGAGTGCAGGTTTTTCTCAAACCAAAAGTTAATAAGCTGTACACTATGCCATTGACCAAAATACTGACTAGTGCGACGACAGCTATGGGCCTGTCGGGCAAGGAGTAACCCGTACTCACCATGACTTCATATCGCCTAAAGGCGCTGGCTCTAGGCCTTAGCATGACAGCCTACCTTGGCCATTACTCTGGCCTCAGCCATGCCGCCGACCCGAGCCCTCTGGACGGGCCTGCAAGCGCCAGCATAAGCCCAGATACCGCAGTCGCTAGCGACTCATCCACTAAGATCAGCGAGGGCAGTGCAGAGAAGCACTTGCCCAAGGCGCAAAACGTAGCGCTCGATCAGCCTATCGATGAGCCTCCTGCAGAGCCAGCAACAACTGAAGCTGATACACCTGATGCAAAAACAGCAGCAGCGGCCACAACTCAGGCCAAGTCGAAAGCTGCAAACCAGGCAAGTGAAGCAGCTCAGACTGACGGCCCCCTCGCTGACAGCGTGCAGGAAGCAAAGCCCGAGGAGCCGCATCTAGTACTACTTGGTACCGAGGTTCCACCCGCCACCTCAACCCGCTTATCTTGGGCTCCCAGTCAGTCTTTCGAAGGCATCTACAGCGCCACCCCGGTGCTAGTAGTCAATGGCGCCAAGCCCGGCCCTACACTCTGCTTAACCGCAGCAGTCCACGGTGATGAGCTCAATGGCGTGGAAACCGTCCGCCGCGTGCTTTACAACCTCGACGCCAACACCCTAAAAGGCACTGTGATTGGCGTCCCTATTGTCAACTTACAGGGTTTTCATCGCAGCTCTCGCTACCTCAGTGACCGGCGTGACCTCAACCGCTACTTCCCCGGTGACCCCCAGGGTAGCTCTGCTTCGCGCATTGCATATTCGTTTTTTCACGAGCTCATAAAGCACTGCAGCGCCGTGGTTGATCTACACACCGGTTCGTTCTACCGCACCAACCTGCCCCAACTGCGTGGCGACTTACTCAATCCGCAGGTGCTCAAGCTAACCCAGAGCTTTGGCTCAACGGTTGTCCTCCATAGCGAAGGCACTTCGGGAACCTTGCGCCGCGCCGCCGTCGACGCGGGCATTCCGGCCGTTACCCTAGAAGCGGGGGCACCAATGGTGCTCGATGAAGAGAGCGTAAGCCACAGCGTTAAAGGCATTCGAACCCTGCTCAACCACCTGGGCATGGTGAGTAAATTTCGACTCTGGGGCGACCCAGAACCGGTTTACTACAACTCGACATGGCAGCGTGCGCCACAGGGCGGCATCGTATTTAGCAAAGTCAGCCTGGGCCAAGTTGTTCGCAAAGGCGACACCTTAGCCACGGTAACCAACCCCATTACCAACGTGCGAACCAAGATTCGCTCAAGCTACAACGGCCGGGTGCTCGGCATGGCCTTAAACCAAGTGGTGCAGCCAGGCTTCGCTACCCACCATATCGGCATTGAAGCCTCGGGGGATCAGTTCAGCAAACCGCAGGATGTCGACATAGCGCCGGCCAACTCTGCTCAAGAAAAGCCCCAGCATAATGCCGCAACAAAAACAGCAGAGGACGCAGCGCTGCTAGCAACACAAAAGCACAGCGACAGCCCAGAGTCCGAAGACAGCCAAGGGGGTGACCCTAGAGAGGAAAGCTTAGAGGCTGACGAAGAATAATTGGCGCCAAAGCCTCGGCTTGGAATACCCGAGTGTTGCAAGGGGTTATATACTCGACTAAAATACTCAGGTATGACAAACGACAGCCTTCATTCAGCGCAAATTAATGCGCCCTCATCATGCGCCTGACAACTCGCGGACGCTATGCCGTCACGTCTATGCTCGACCTAGCCCTGCACCAAGGGCAAGGGCCCATTCCGCTGGCTGGAATCTCTGCCCGACAGGATATTTCCCTGTCCTACTTAGAGCAGTTGTTTTCCCAGCTGCGTCGCGGTGGACTAGTTCGCAGCGTGCGCGGCCCAGGGGGTGGTTACCACCTAGCCAAGGAAGTGCAGCAGATCAGCGTGGCCGAGGTCATTGAAGCCGTCAACGAAAGCACCGATGCCACGCGCTGTAAGGGTAAGGGAGACTGTCAAAAGGGCAGCACCTGCCTCACTCATCACTTATGGATGAGTCTCAGCGAGCAAATTCATGAGTTTCTTGAAGGAATCTCCCTGTCTGACCTAGTGCAAAGTCAGGATATCAGGGAGATCGCGCTACAACAGCAAGGGCGCGAATCAGCATCAGATTCAAATCACCTGAACCTTATCGACGATTTGGAACAGGCCTAGCCCCATCACGAGGGCTATCCGAACTACAGGGCCACATATTATGTCGCAGCAACAGATAGACCGTGCTATCAACAGAGAGTATTCAGCGGGTTTTGTTACCGATATCGAATCGGACACACTCCCACCTGGACTTGACGAGGATGTCATCCGCTTCATTTCCAAACGCAAAAATGAGCCCGAGTGGCTACTGGAATGGCGTTTAGAGGCCTATCGTGGCTGGTTGGAAATGACCGAGCCGACTTGGGCCCATGTCAACTACCCTCCGGTCAAGTTCGATGAAATTTCCTACTACTCATCACCTAAGGACCATAAAGACGGTCCCCAGAGCTTGGACGAAGTCGATCCAAAACTGATCGAAACCTACAACAAGCTCGGCATCCCGCTTCATGAGCAGGCGATCCTGGCCGGCGTGGCAATGGACGTCGTATTTGACTCGGTGTCGGTAGCTACCACCTTCCGCGAGAAGCTCGCTGAAGCTGGGGTTATCTTCTGCCCTATCTCAGAAGCCGTGCAAGAGTACCCAGAGCTGGTGCGCAAGTATTTAGGCACTGTGGTACCTCGCAAAGACAACTACTACGCGGCTCTCAATAGTGCCGTATTCAGTGACGGCTCCTTTGTTTATATTCCCAAGGGCGTGCGCTGCCCGATGGAACTGTCCACCTACTTCCGCATTAACGAGCAAAATACCGGCCAGTTCGAGCGCACCCTGATTATCGCCGAGGAAGGCAGCCACGTGAGCTACCTAGAAGGCTGTACCGCACCCATGCGCGACGAAAACCAGCTCCACGCAGCTGTGGTAGAGCTGGTCGCTCTCGATGACTCGGAGATCAAGTACTCCACGGTTCAAAACTGGTACCCCGGCGATGCCGATGGCGTAGGCGGTATCTACAACTTTGTCACCAAGCGCGGTGTCGCCCATCGCAACGCCAAAATCTCTTGGACCCAAGTAGAAACCGGCTCGGCCATCACATGGAAATACCCTAGCTGTATTTTGCGCGGCGATAACTCCGTGGGCGAGTTCTACTCTGTGGCGCTGACCCACCACGCGCAGCAGGCAGACACCGGCACCAAGATGATTCACTTGGGCAAAAACACCCGCTCGACCATTATCTCCAAGGGGATTTCTGCCGGGAAAAGCTCCAACAGCTACCGCGGCTTGGTGCGCATGAGCCCCCGTGCCGAGGGCGCCCGCAACTACACTCAGTGCGACTCGCTACTTATTGGCGACAAGTGTGCCGCGCATACTTTCCCCTATATCGAAAGCCGCAACGCCAGCGCCGTAGTGGAACACGAAGCCACCACATCCAAGGTCAGCGAAGATCAGCTCTACCTCTGTCAGCAACGCGGTTTAGATGCCGAAAAAGCCGTCTCTATGATTGTTAACGGCTTCTGTAAGGAAGTGTTCAAAGAGCTGCCGATGGAGTTCGCCATGGAAGCTGGCAAGTTGCTGGAAGTCAGCCTTGAAGGCTCAGTGGGTTAACCAACAAAGATTGATAGCCCAGGCCAAGATGCCGGGGCAGCGGAGAGAGAATTACACATGCTAAAGATCGACAACCTCCACGCCAAAGTGGAAGACAAAGACATTCTTAAGGGCCTAAACCTGAGCGTAAAGCCCGGTGAAGTCCATGCCATTATGGGCCCCAACGGTTCCGGTAAGAGCACCCTCGGCCACGTACTGGCAGGTCGTCCCGGCTACCATGTGACTGCTGGTACCGCCACACTGCTGGGCCAGAACCTGCTCGACATGGAAACCGAAGAGCGCGCCCACCTCGGCTTGTTTTTAGCCTTCCAGTATCCGGTAGAAATCCCCGGCGTAAGCAACATGGAGTTCCTCAAAGCGGCGGTAGATACAGTACGCGAATCACGCGGGCAAGAAAGCATTAGCAGCGTGGACTTCATGAAGAAAGCGCGCGCCATTTGTAAGGAAGTCGACCTCGATCTGAGCTTCCTCAAGCGCGGCGTGAACGAAGGCTTCTCCGGCGGTGAGAAAAAGCGCAACGAATTAATGCAAATGATGATGCTTGAGCCCAAGCTCTGCGTGATGGATGAGACCGATAGCGGCCTCGACATCGACGCCCTGCAAGTGGTTGCCAATGGTGTCAACGCCATGCGCAATAGCGAGCGTTCATTTGTACTAGTCACTCACTACCAGCGCCTGCTGGACTATATCGAGCCAGATTTTGTCCACGTGCTGTCCGAGGGACGCATTATCAAGACCGGTGACAAGTCACTGGCCCTAGAGTTAGAAGAGAAGGGCTACGCTTGGCTGGAGGGCGCAGCTTAATGAGCGACTTTATGCAACAGCCTCTGGATGCTGCTGCCAGCCTCGCACCGACCTGGCTGGCGGATATTCATGCCCGCGGTAAAGCCGTATGGCAAAATACCCCAATGCCAACGCGCAAAACGGAAGCCTGGAAATACACTAACTTGCTTCCTTTGCAGCAGCGCTTTCAAGCACCAGACAAAAGTAACACGCCTGAAGTCTCAGGTATTAACTACCCGCAGCTCGGCGGCAGCACGCTGGTGTTTGTCGATGGCTTCTATCGCGAAGAGCTGTCTAAAATCGACTTACCTGAGGGCGCACGACTGCTGCGCTTCGCTGAGGCTGACAGCAAGCAGGCCGAAGCTATTCGGGCACGCTTAGGCCAAGCTATTGTTTCCAAACAGCATCTGTTTGCCGCACTCAACGACGCCACTTTAGCTGATGGCGTATTTTTAGAGGTCGATGCCAACACCGTTGTTGACCAGAGCATACACTTGGTCTGGCTAAGCAGTGGTCAAGTCGACGCCCTGAGCGTCAACCAACGCCTGCTGGTAGAGCTCGGCGCCAATAGTAAGGCCACCGTAGTCGAAAGCTTCGCCAACACGGCTACTGGTGGCACCGCCTTTACCAATGGCATTAGCGAGCTACAGCTCGGTGACGGAGCGATCTTGGATCACTATCGCTTGCACCTCGAGCAAGCAGAAGCTGTGCATATCGGCGGCGTACACGCCACGCTCAATGCCAGCTCCACTTTAAACAGCTTTCACTTAGCTCTGGGCAGCACTCTCAAGCGTATCGACATCGTAGTAGAGCATCGCGGCCAGGGTGCCCACTGCGAGGTCAATGGCATTTACCTACCTCGGGGTGAAGAGCAGGTTGATTATCACACCTGCATGGAGCACGCGGTACCTAACTGCACCAGCAGCGAGACCTTCCGCGGCATTATCGCTGATCAAGCCAGCGCTGTGTTTAATGGCCGTATCCATATTCATCCGGACGCCCAGAAAACCCGTGCCGAGCTGAGCAATAAAAACTTGCTGACCAGCAACCAAGCTGAGGTCAACACTAAGCCTGAGCTAGAGATCTACGCCGATGATGTACAGTGCGCCCACGGTGCTACGGTGGCGCAAATGGACCCTGCCACGCTGCACTATCTGCGCGCCCGCGGGATTTCCAAAGCTGAGGCAGAGGTGATGTTGAGCTTCGGTTTTATTAACGAGCTGGTCGAGGCGATTCGCTGCGAAGCCATACGCGATTATCTTAAGCCCTTGCTGGCACGGCGTTTTTCACACAACCCGAAGCTAACTCGACATATCCTGTGATACCGCAATTTGTGAAAACACTATGAGCAGCACCGCAAGCATGACTCGAAGCCACTTTGACGCAGAAGCTATACGCGCCGACTTTCCTATCCTCCAGCAGGAGGTGAACGGCCACCCGCTGGTATATCTGGATAATGCAGCCACGACCCAGAAGCCAGAGGCAGTCATCGAGGCGATCAGCCACTACTACCGTTGTGACAATGCCAACGTGCACCGCGGTGCCCATGCACTATCGGATCGCGCCACCGTAGCTTTTGAGCAGGCCCGGGAGCGGGTCGCCCAGTTCATTGGCAGCCCCAAAGCCAGTCAATTGATCTGGGTGCGCGGCACGACCGAAGCGATCAATCTCGTGGCCCAAAGCTGGGGCCGGCAGCAACTGAAGGCCGGCGACCGCGTCTTGGTATCCTACCTTGAGCATCACTCCAACATCGTGCCTTGGCAATTGGTTGCTGCTGCCACTGGCGCCACAGTAGAGCCCATCCCTATTACCGTGGATGGTGATATCGACCTGGCTGCATTTGATGCACTGCTTGATGAGCGGGTCAAAATGGTCTCGGTTAACCATGTGTCTAACGCTTTGGGCACGGTTAATCCGGTTGCAGAAATCACCCGCAAAGCCCACGCGGTGGGTGCGAAAGTCATGCTGGACGGCGCCCAGGCCACTGCCCACTTCCCTGTGGATGTAGTAGCTCTGGACTGCGATTTCTACGCTTTTTCTGGTCACAAGCTGTTTGGTCCTACTGGTATTGGTGCCCTGTGGGGCCGCGAAAGCCTGCTCGAGGCGATGCCGCCCTTCCTCGGCGGCGGCGAAATGATTGAGACCGTCAGTTTTGCTGGCACCACATTCAATAGCCTGCCCTTTAAATTTGAAGCGGGCACCCCCAATATTGCTGGAGCTATCGGCTTAGCCGCGGCTATCGACTATTTAGCCGGCATCGACATGAACGCTGCCGCAGAGCACGAACTCAGCTTATTGGAGCAGTCACTGGAGCTCGCAAAGGATGTTAGTGGACTGCGCCGTATCGGCAATCCGGCCCAATCAGTAGGTATCTTTAGTTTTGTCTTAGAGGGCGTACATCCTTCAGACTTAGGTATGCTACTGGATCAGCAAGGTATTGCTGTTCGCACCGGTCACCACTGCACTCAACCACTGATGGATTACTATCAGGTACCCGGCACCGTGCGAGCCTCCTACGCCATGTACAATACGGCGCAGGATGTAGAACGCTTGTTCCAAGGTATTCATAAAGCCAAACGATTATTTGGCTAATATTTTCAGAGGATAGCTGTATGTCTGTAGAAACCTTTGATGTGAACCGTGACGCAGTGGTCGTTTCGGACGCTGCTGCCACTTACTTAAAGAAACAACTTGAGCTTCGCGGCCGCAAGGCTGTGCGCCTGAGCGTCAAGGAAAACGGCTGCACTGGCTTTAGCTACGTGATGGATGAAGTCGAGCACAGCGAAGAGAACGACTTGACGGTGACTCTAGCCAATGGTCTGGAGCTATACATCGATAAAGCTTCCCTACCAGTCCTGCAAGGCACCGAAATCGCCTACGAAAAAGAAGGCATTAATCGAACTATCAAGTTCCATAACCCTAATGTCACAGACGCTTGCGGCTGCGGCGAAAGCTTCAGCATCAATTAAGGCCCTGCAATGAGCTCAGAAAGAACTCTGCTGACTACTCAGCGCGACTGCCCAGGGCGTCTGGTGCCCGTGGGTGACGAGGTCGTTATACCAGCCAACACTTTCGTCACTCTTACGCAAGCGCTAGGTGGCAACTACACCGTCATTTACAACGGCAACATGGTGCGCGTTGACGGCACTGACGCAGACGCTCTTGGTCTTGAGCGACTCCAGCTAGAATTTGAGCCTCCGGCCGACAAGCAAATCAGTGAAGAGCAAGTGTGGGAGGCCCTACACACGGTTTTCGACCCCGAAGTTCCGGTCGACCTTGTCAATCTCGGCTTGATCTACAAACTGACCATCGATCAAGAAATGGGCCGAGTCGAGGTTCAAATGACTCTCACCGCTCCGGGCTGTGGCATGGGGCCGGTACTGGTCGGTGATGTCAAATACCGGGTTGCCCAAGTGCCCTACGTCAAGAGTGTAGCGGTTGACCTGGTCTTTGACCCGCCTTGGAACCGCGACATGATGTCAGAAGAAGCCAAACTTGAAACAGGCATGTTTTACTAAGGAAACACCCCGCATGACACAAGGCACGAACCCCTTCGGCCACAGCATCACTGACGACGACATTGTAGAAACCCTATCATTCTTCGATGACTGGGAAGACCGCTACAAATACATCATCGATCTGGGTAAAGAGTTGCCCGCCATGCCCGAGGAGCTTCGCACAGAAGAGCGCAAGATTCGCGGCTGCCAAAGCCAAGTATGGATTAACACCCGCTTAGAGCAGGGACGCTTGGAGATGGATGTAGACAGTGATGCCTTTATCGTTAAAGGCTTATTGGGGGTCGTGCTGGCCGCCTACAACAACAAAACCCCTGCCCAAGTGCTGGCCTTTGACGTAGACGACTACTTCGGCAAACTGGAATTACTGAGCCATTTATCGCCTACCCGCGGCAATGGTTTGCGCGCCATGGTAGCTCGCATTCAAAGCATTGCCGCGGAAGCGGCTCAAGCCAGCTGATAGCGTCCTATGAAACTATTTTATTATCCCGGTGCTTGCTCAATCATTCCTCATATTGCACTGGAGGAGCTTGATGCGCCCTACTCCGCAGTCATGGTTGATTTTAACGCCGGTGAGCAACTATCCGCTGAATACCGAGCAATCAACCCTTTATTACAGGTGCCAGCACTAGCTTGCGATGAAGGCACTATTACACAAACTCCAGCAATCCTAAGCTACCTCGCACTACGCTACCCCGACAGTGGACTAATAGAGTCCAGCTCCCCTTGGCAATTCGCCAAGATGCAGTCCTTTCATATGTTTATCGCAACGACAATTCATATACTGTTTCGACAGATATCTATGCCCCATGAATTTGTTGCTGACGAAAGCGCCCAAGCCTCGCTTAAGGCGAGGGTTCCCTCGATGTCCAATCATTATTTTCAATTTATCGAGGATCAATTAAAGGCTGGCGGTCCCTGGGTACACGGCGACAAGTTCTCTGCCTCCGATATCTACCTTTATGCATTTGCTAGCTATTTGAAGATTGGCGACCGCGGTGATCTGAAACGCTTTGAAGCTATTTCAGCCCACCGCCAGCGGGTCCTCGCTAGACCAGCAGTAAAACGCGTACTCCTTAAGGAGACCGAGGCAGGGGGGGATATCCCCATGTCACTATTTAATTAAATAATCCTGCCTTCGCCATCTGGGTATTACAGCTGATGACTACTGGAGCTGATAACAGGGCTTATAGTTGGCTTGGTTTTCGCCCAGCTTCATCCGCCCCTCTTCCACCAACATCTGCAGTAGTTTATCCATGGCATGCAGCAACTCCGGATCACCACGCAACTGATATGGACCGTGGCGCTTGACCTGTTCAATACCGAAGGCTTTTACGTTACCCGCTACCAAACCTGAAAACGCTTTGCGCAGCTGGCTGGCCAGCTCATGCCCAGGTAAGTCTCGTGATAAATTGAGGCCGGCCATATTCTCGTGTGTAGGCACAAAAGGCTCTTGCAGGGAGCTGTCGATCTTCAAGTCCCAGTTGTAATAGTAAGCTTGGTGCGTTTTGCGCCGCTGATCATGCACGCCAGTTACCGCTTGACGCACCATGCGACCGACCTCATCGGGTTGACCAGTAATCACTTGATAGTAGTTACGTACCTCAGGCCCTAGGCTAACAACTAAAAACTCCTCCAGTTGCGCAAAATACTCGCTGCACTCATCCATACCAGCAAAGACTAGAGGCACTGCATTTTCATTACCGGGGTACATCAGGATGCTCAAGAGATAAAGCACCTCCTCCACCGTACCAACACCACCGGGGAAGACGATAATGGTGTGCGCCAAGCGAACAAAAGCTTCCAAGCGCTTCTCGATATCCGGCATGATCACCAGCTCGTTAACGATCGCATTGGGCGACTCTGAGGCAATAATACCCGGCTCACTAATACCTATGTAACGGCCATTTTTAATTTGCTGTTTCGCATGACCAACCGCAGCACCTTTCATCGGACCTTTCATCGCCCCGATGCCGCAGCCGGTGACAATATCGAGCCCGCGCAAACCGAGCTCATAACCCACTTGCTTAGCGTAATCATATTCCTGGCGCGGAATCGCATGGCCACCCCAACAGACTACCAGCTGTGGCTGCAGGTCTGGCCGCACAACACCCGCATTACGCAGAATACGAAACACCGTATTGGTCGCCTGCTCTGAGCTCAGCGGCGGCTCTTGACCACCGGTAATTTTATAATCGGTGAACACAATATCGCGCAGCGCAGAAAACAAGTGCTCTTGAATACCGTAGATCATCCGACCGTCAACAAAAGCCTGAGCTGGCGCATTGATCAACTCTAAGCGAACACCACGAGGTTGCTGCAAGAGGTGTATTTCAAAATCAGAGTAATGAGCATATATTTCTGCCGCATCATCTTTATCACTGTCGGTATGGAGAATCGCTAGAGCACAATTGCGAAATACCTCATAGAGATCGCGCCGGCTCGAAGTAAGACCTTCAATTTCAGCGCGAGACAGGAGGTTAAGGGACTTCACAGGGTGAATCAGAGCGTGTGGCAGCTTTTCCATACAAAAGGTCCGTTGGCATTCAGAAGCTTGCTATTTTAGCATTTTCTTCCTAGCGAAGTGTGTCGCTACTCAAAGGATAAGCTGGGAAAGCTTTATCGCTCTATCTTAAGTCTGAGCCATGCCAGCCACTGAATCGGCGCAATAATTCGCGATTGGTTTAGTTCGGCTTATAGCAAACTTAGATGTTGTCCGAGACAATAAACACTTGAGTAGGCCACCTAGAGCCGTCAACACAAACACCCTGTGTCTAATACAAACCGTCTTTTGCTGAAAAAATTTAATAACCCAGAGCTGACCAGGCTCTCACAAACCCTAAACATAAACAGTTAATGAGAAAAACCATGACCACTGATATTACTCCCTCTAACATTCACTATGATTACAGCGGCGCTGCAGTGCTCGTCACAGGCGGCACCAGCGGTATCGGCGCGGCAATTGCCGAAGCATTTCAAGCGTCTGGCGCTGAGGTCACTATCACCGGCACCCGTAGCACTGCCAGTGACTACGAGCTGGACTTGTCGAAATATCAATACCTTCAGCTTGATGTAGAAAACACAGAAAGCATCGATAGCGTAGCAAATGCCTTGCCACGACTGGATATCCTGGTAAATAACGGCGGCGTTGCGCTGCCCAGCTTGGGTCTGGACGAATCTGATCCGGACGTTTTCCAGCGCGCTGTACAAATGCACCTAGTAAGCGCCCACCGCATGGCCGAGCGCTGCAAAGACAAGCTTGCCAAAAGCGCATTACCTGGCGGCGCCTCCGTCATCGGCATAGCCTCTATGAGCTCGTTCTTCGGCATGGAGATCGTGCCGGGTTATGGCTCGGCAAAAACCGGCCTCGTTGGCATGACCCGCGCTTTGGCTGTGGCTTGGGGCAAGCACAACATCCGAGTTAATGCGGTCGCCGCCGGCCTCACCGCCAGTCGCATGACTGCAGCCACAGTCGCCAATGCAGAGTGGTCTGCCCCCACCCTGGCACGTACCCCTGCTGGACGACTGGGCGAGCCGACAGATATTGCCGCACCAGTACTATTTTTAAGCAGCGCCGGCGCCTCATGGATCACCGGACAAACTTTAGCCGTAGATGGTGGCTATACCATCTCAGGCTAAAGACCATGCACCAGCTCAGCTACGAGTGCGCAGAGAACTCCACAGTTCTTGCACTCCTAGCTGAGTCTGGGCAGCACAAAGGAAGTTAAGTTGAATTTCGCTGCTTATTTGCAATAAAAACCGCTACTCCCAAGCCTGATAGCGATGTTAGAAACAAGAGCCCTAATACAGCTAAAACCTGATTAAGCTGCTGCAATTTTTAGCCGTCAACCGCAGAGCCTCAAGGGAAAAGCCATAACTGGGAGACGCTGGCGATGACACACCATAGCACCACAATGAGTGGGGACACTCGCCACACAGCAAGTAGAGCGAACGCGACCACCGCAACGGCCAGGTCTGTCGGGCTGCTTACGCCAGAGATGAAAATGGGGTCATAAAGGGCGGCAGCCAGCAGGCCAACCACTGCAGCATTAACACCGGCAATAGCTCGGCCCGCGGTCGGGTAGCGTGAAACTGCACCCCAGAAAGGAAGAACGCCAGCGACCAAAAGGAAGCCCGGCAAAAACATAAAGACCAAGGCCGTAGCTGCCATTAGGTAGGTATTTTCCAAAGGCGACAATACCGCGCCAAGGTAGGCTGAGAAAGCAAACATTGGCCCAGGAATTGCCTGAGATGCACCGTAGCCAGACAGAAATTGCTCTGCTGTGACCCAGGCCGTGGCAACGACCGAATCTTGGAGTAAGGGTAGGACGACATGACCTCCGCCGAATACCAATGCACCCGCTCGATAAAACGCCTCCGCAACAGACGCGAAATCTGGCCTGCCCGTTGCAATAAGTGGCAGACCAAGCAATAAGCCTCCGAAAATGACAAGCAGAGCCGCGCCAATACGCGGGCCGTAGTAAATTTGGAAGCCGCTATCATTCTCTGCTGCCGCTATCTCACGAATAAAGTAAGCGCCAATAACAGCAGCCACTATCACTACGGTAAGCTGGGCCACCGCGGAAGAGGCGACCAGTAACGCTGCCGCAGACAACACAGCAATAGTTCTTCTTAGTGCGTCAGGACACAATTTCTTAGACATGCCTAAAACGGCATCGGCAACCACGGCGCAAGCTACAAGTTTTAAACCATGTACTGCAGCCTCTCCTATAGCACCAGAGAGCAAGGGCAAAGCAGCTGCGAAAGCGAGCAGCATAAGCGCCGACGGCAAGGTGAAAGCGACAAAGGCTGCAAGCGCACCGAGCCAACCTGCACGAAGCAAGCCGAGAGTGAAGCCCAGTTGGCTACTGGCTGGGCCCGGCAGAAACTGGCAGATTGCCAGCAATTGCCCGAACTGCTCATCACTCAGCCAGCGACGACGCTCGACAATCTCAATCCTGAAATAACCCAAATGCGCGATTGGCCCACCGAAAGAGGTAAGGCCAAGCTTTAAGAACGTCGAGAAAACCTCTGCAGGGCTACCGGAGGGTGTTTTCTTTTCCGCGATTCCAATCATGAGATAGGGCTTCGTTTTAATCTAGCACTGAATGCCTAACACCGCATTTGCGGCTGGTTTGTAGCACAACGGAAAACCAGTCAGACAACATGCGCTTACTATGTGTTGACTTCATAGTCATTGACATCAAATGACTGAATTAACGAAAAATAATCGCTATCTGGGCCGGACTTTCTAAAATCATCTAGCGCCCTACGCGAATTCCATTTTTCAAAGATATTTACTCTATTCTGATCGATTGGGTCTGGTGACACCGTAAAATCCTCGCAAGCTTCTAACCCCTTGCTTGCAAAATTGCATCACGCGATTTTTCAATATACTCATCACGTAAGCCGGACTTCAACATTAGTTGACCGGCAACGATTATTGATATCAGACTACTCTCCAAGACATCTAAGGCCCACGTTCAGGGTCGGCAGCGATATGCGTCCTGCTGCAATTTTTAGCCGTCAACGGCAGGAGCTCAAAGGAAAAGCCATAACTACGAGACGCTAGCGATGACATACCACAGCAACACAATAATTGGGGACAGTCGCCCCATGTAGATCGCCTTGGCCCCCTCTTTGTTGCCCGTTCGCCCCCAGTAAATCTGAGCGCCGTCGGCAGTCCTTACGCCACCATCCGGCATCCAATTATCATTTCATCAGCCCTTCAAGTACTCCATCGGGTGTAACCTTTAGGAGTAGTGTCGCGGGCTTCGATGGCAGAGTCGACATCGGCTCACCGCGCGCGCGCTCGTTGAAATTAACCTGAAGTTCTTGACTGCCCCTGCTGATCTGCATGGTCTCGGGGACAATTCGGTCGCCAACAAAGAATGCGTTGGTTGTGGTATATCCAGAAGGCCTTTTCAGCGCGACAACCACATAGTAGAACGTACCGCTTCCGCCAGCATTCTGCGCAACCCAGAACGAGAAGTCCTCCAGGCCGTCCCCATTCAAATCCCCCACTGCCTCCCCGCCGAGGTAGCGTGTTGTTGTCCTGGATGATGAGTTTGCTATTGGCTCGCTCGAAACACCGTTGACTAGTTCTATCAACGTACCGTCCAGGGTAAAGGATGCGTTCTTGCCAAAGCTCAATGACGCCCCAGAGAGTTGGGCGCCACTCTCAACTGTCTCAGGGCTCGGGCCTGGTGAGCTACAAGCTCCCAATCCCAAAACCGCAGCGATGACTAGTGCAATAGCCTTCTGCCTTACCATGATCATATATTTACCTTATATGTTGAGGTGGGTTTAGGATGCCTATCTTCGCAATCACGTGCTCATCCTGTGAACTGCTTTGTTAGCTGTCTATTCGCCTAACCGTCATCAATAGTGTTGTGCCGCCGGAGCTTATGCTGGCCTCTTCATCGTATTCAAGCAGAAGTGACGGAGTGAATTGCTTCCCATCCACAACTAGGTTGGCGTTTACTTGGGCCGTATGCTCATCGACCGGACTGAGGGTGAGCTTTAGCATGTATTTCTCCCCTTCCGAAATCGATGCCTCGCTATTAGCTATCACAGCCATAGCGGGTGAGCTAATAAGATTCCCTTCATCGAATATTTTTGAATCTATAAGAAACGCCTCATCAGCATGTACTGAAGCAGCTGCTAGTGTCAGCATGAGCACCCAAATCATTTTTCTCATTCTTCAATCCCTACCATTACTTTGCTTGTATTCAAACACTGATTACTTTTCTACAACATCACCTAGCGTTACATCATTAGAAGCAGCCATATTATAGATACAATAGCTCATCTTGAGTTCCCCGGTTAATGCGCGTGAATCACCTTTTGATTTATTTCACCATGTAGCAATCGACTTCGCAGCGGAGCCATCAGAAGAAAGAGCTTTAAGCGCTGTGGGTGGTCGATTTCCACCTCAAATACGTGGGTATGACTTCAACCTTGCCCTCACCTGCACCGGTGCCTTCGGCGCTCTGGGCAGCAAGTGGAGTTCCAAGAGATTGGGCCAAGTGAAGATCAATCGCGGACGGATCCGTACCACTATCCAACAGCATGTTGAAGGGACCTGCATCATTTACAAATACCGATACAACTATTTGCTGTCGAATAAACTCAAAGCTTGTCGTTCTGGCTGGGCTCGGAGCTACAGGCATGACATGGCAACCCCAACATGAACAGCGATAAGGCGATGACCAGGCCTGTACCTCGTTTCATAATGCCTAGTCCCTTTATAACTTACTGCTTGGCTTGGGCAACCTACTAATCGCGGCATGCCGTCCAGCACCTGAGCACAGCGACGCACATAAGTGCAGCCGAATGACGCGACTTGTTATGTGCTACGCGGTCCAAACATAATGATTGCCATACCGATCAATGCAACGGCTGAGCCTAGCAAATCCCAGGTACTTGGACGGATGCCATCTACCGCCCACAGCCATAGAATTGCCATAAAAATATAAACGCCCCCATACGCAGCATAGACCCTGCCAGCGGCTGTTGGATGCAAAGTCAGCAGCCAAGCAAATACTGCAAGGCTCAACACACCCGGCACCAGAAGCCAGATAGTTTTGCCCTCACGAAGCCAGAGGTAAGGCAAATAGCAGCCGACAATTTCCGCCAATGCGGTCACGAGGAAAAGGCCTACGGTTTTCAACTCAGGCAAAAGAATCTACCCCTTGGCAGCTAGACATGACGCCCAAATAAGGGGCTGATAAATAGTTGGCTAAAATGCTAAGAGGAGCTTAGCAGTTCCCGCTTAATTTTCTTGTTATGAGTGCTTAACGCTAAACCAACCATTTTGATCTTTAATAACTTTAAACTTGGCGTTACCACTTGCATAACAGCCTAAACCTAAAGATGAAAAGTCTATATTATTTCGTGGTACCTCAAAGTATTGAACCACTTTATTTTGATTAGTTGCGACTAACAAAGTAATTCCGTCTAATACGTCGATACTACTTTTGGACTCAATGTCATATTTAAAACCTATCGTTTCTTGGACAATAGCGTTATTTGAATATGGAGTTATGATACATATTCGATCCCAATCACCATCGACTTCCATCGATAAATCAATAAACTCCTGAGAAACATTAAACATACGTTTAGGTGCAGCCTGAAACTCATAACAGGAGCTAGTTAATAATATTATAAGTAGAAATAAATACCGATTCATAGACACACATAACGCCTCAATAATGGGCCGGAAAACCGCACAGCGGTTTGGAGGTCCAGCCCCGAAGGGGCGACATTGATTGACTTGTTATCTGTAGCCCTTTTCAATTTGCTCGATTTTCCTTTTAAGATGAGTTTTAAATAGATATTCAGTCCTATCTATTCCCATCCTGCTGCCTCTACAGGACCTTACGCCTGCCTCCTGTAGCGCGCTCGACAAATTTGAAATAGGCCAGTAAGAACCCGACCTATCAAAAATTATGTACATTTCAGCCGCCGCGCGAATGAATTCGTTTGAGTATGTAGTTGCCCAGCTTCCAGAGCCATGGTGTGCTTCCAAATATTCACCTTGGGTCTTTTTACATACTTCGATCAATTCGTTCAGTCGAGATTGATCTTCTTGTGATATTTTCATCGATCCTCCTCATGGAAGACTAACGCCTCAAACAGCGGCGGCGTTAGCTGTCCGACTGATTTGACTTGTTACATGCTGAACCCACTCAAGTTGCTTTGCATAAATTCTCGGTAATGGGTGATAGTACGAGTATCTTGTGTTTGGTTTTAAAATTCCAAGAGGGTTTCTAACACACAAGGTTTCTATGGCCTGTTTAGCTAAAGGAATTAAAGCTCGGTTTACGCCCCAGGCAAAAATAACCGGAATACCACTAACGAATAAATGCTCTAGCTCAGATCTACGGTTTTGCGAAAAAATAGAGTGCTCTACTGCACTGCTCTCTTCGGATCTCAAGAAACGATATAACTCACTTGAATCCGGTGTACGCAGATCAGACAAATTTAGAATCCTCGCGTAGTTAAACTCCGCTGCATTCATGACTTTCATAATTTGTTGTTGCGTAGTGTCTGGCTCCGCCTCTGATGGTGCGGAGTTATTATCGATACCGTCCAATGGGTAAGAAGAACCAGGGTTCATCATTACAACCATTAGATCAGGTTCATTAAATCCTACGCCAACTCGCTTGATGTCGAGATACTTTCGCAACTTGTATCCATTGGACTCGTAAAAGAGTCCTGTAACTTCGAATTTACCGCTCAACTTAATTCCTTGGAGTCATGTAACGCCGAAATATGCGGATTTTTAAAGTAGAGGCCGCTTTTGGCCTGAGCTTTTAAAATTCCGAACCATTGCCTTGTTAGCTGGGTTTCCTAAATAATAGGTGACTCAGTTTTCAGCAACAGCCTCAAACTCACTCCACCATTACTCTTAATACTTGTTGATCAAAAAAGCCCATTTCCAGTAAGAAAATACTTGACTGCATCGCCAACTAGCGCGAATCCAGTAATTGCAAGTAAAGCCGGCATAATATACGAGCTACCACGTTCCACAATTTTATTTATACGCTTCAATAAAGATTGACTGCGCTCACCACTGGTCACCACAAGAGCAGGAACAATCACGAAGGGCAAAGCATAAAACAGGTTGTAAACAAATAAGGTAATTACCGAATCAAAAACCGTTAAGTTGGCCTTCAGAATTTGATTAAGTGCCGCAAAATACGGCAATGCAAAGGGAATGCCTATAAAGTTGACAGTTGCACCTAAGCAGAATGCCTTTATCGGAGTAAAACTCTCGTCCAGATTAGATTGATTCCCTTCTTTTTTATTTTGGGGGCGAAGTAAAATCCATATTAGAATAATGCCGATTAGGAAGCTAATAATGTAATCAATAAATTGTGGGTTTACCAAACGGTCACTAATTTGTTCAAGCCCAAGCGCTAAGATAAAGCCTGCACCGAAGTAAGCTACAGTATGACCAATAAGGACCGCACTACTATTTGATACTGGGTATTTTGTGCCTGCCGCATACACCATAAAAGCAAGTAACACGGGGTTTATTACATCCACAATTAGGATGGGAAACAGGACGTTCCAAACTTCAACCATAGACTCTCACTCATCTTTCGTCTGAAGGTGATATACAGCTAACGCTCCGCTAATGTGCGCCGCTTGCGGCGTCACCATTGAGCGGCTTGTTAGCAGCTTCTGCTTGAAGGCGCTCAACCAGCCACACCTTGATGATTGATTGGCGGGTAACGCCAATACGCGCGGCCTCACGATCCAACGACTCTTCGACCTATGCGGGAAAGTCCACGTTGATTCGCTTTTGTTCCAGATTGTGGCGACGGGCCGTGGACAGATCAAGAGCTTCAACAATATCTTCCTGGCCTTCGTTGAATTTTTTATCGAAGTCTTTAGCCTTCATAGAGCTCAACCTCCTTCTTGCGGGAACCTCTGACTGACATCAGACGAATACGACCCTCCCTATACGTGACGACAGCGGGCCAATGCTTGCTTGGGGTTCGTCTCACTTTACTGAAATGGCTCCCTAGCACAGCATTTGGACAGGCAGGAACAGAACTAACGGTGAAGGGCGGTTTGTTGAAGATGACCTTCATATTGTAGCCTTGATAGCGCTGCTGATACCGGCCGGCGATTAATGACCTTCGATGGAGACAGTACATAGCAATGGAAGACGAAAATTCTCCTGCTCTGCGTGTTGGTGTGGATTTTCGTGGCACCCAAAACGCGACTCAGCCAGTCCTTGAGCACATCAGGCCAGGCAAAAAACGCGCACCGCTGTTGCGCTACATCCGTATCAATCTGCCGCAGACCACCCGGCTGCTACTAGTCGCTGTGATCGCCGTGATTGGTGCCGCTTCGGCAGCAGTTGCGCTATCGGACCACGAACCATTCCTATTCGCGACCCCGCTTCTGTGGGGTATCTGCGGGGCTGCCATGGTGTTCGTCACCGTGGGCTTGATGAGCTCTGCCCGCATCTGGACATGGGGGTTGATCATCGCGCTGTCATCCCTGCTGGTCTACATAGGCGGCCTGCTGGGCAATGCGCCCTATGTCTGGAATGGGGCCAGTGTCGCTTCCGCCGCGATTTGGAATCTGACACTGTTTGCTTCCATAGCCTACATCGTTCTTTTTTGGGCACTGCGCTACGGCATGATCGTCGCCGCTCCCGACAAGCAAAATTTTCTGGACTGATAAGGGTTTATCAATGGATCTCGGGTTTCCGTGGTGGCTTCGTGTAGAGCATTTCCTCAACATCATTTTCATCTCGTTCCTCGTTCGCTCGGGCCTCGAGATTCTGGCTACATACCCCAAGCTTTACCGCTCGCAGCATACAGTCCCTGGCACATCCTGGGCTCAGTTTACGGTTCAGGAAGAAGCGAAGCATAAATACTACACGGTGGGCGGCGAGTACAGCGACTACTCCCCTCGCATTTCCCTCCCCGGACGCGGCCTGCTGGGTCTCGGGCGCTACTGGCATTTCATCGCCGTTACGGGTTTTGTAACCTGCTGGATAATCTATTTCGTCTTACTGCTGGTTACCGGTCAGTGGCGGCGCTACGTGCCCACCAGTTGGGACACTTTTTCTCAGGCGGGTCAGGATCTGCTGGCCTATCTTGCCTTCACCATGCCCCAGCCCGTCGATGGCATGGTGTTTAATGCCCTGCAGCAACTGTCCTATGGTTTTGTGATACTGGTACTGACACCTTTGGTCATCATTACGGGTGCATTTCAGTCGCCGGCCATTGCCAACCATTTTTCGCGCATTACCCGTGCACTCGGTGGCCGCCAGGTGATCCGTAGCATCCACTTTCTTTGCCTTGTTGGCTACGTCGCATTCTTCGTAATACACGTGCCGCTGGTCTTTCTTCACGGCTACCTGCACGAGACATCCAAGATGGTATTGGGGCACTCCAACAACCCTGTTTTGGGTGGCGCCATTTTCACCTTTGGCCTCATCCTCGTCATCGTCCTGCACGTGCTTGCTACGCGCTGGACCCTGGCAGACGGCCGTGCCGTTGAGAGACTGCATAACGTGATTGTGCGGCCATGGTCGAACCTGCTCTACAAACTGCCCGCGCGCATGCACTACGATCGCTCGAATATCACCGGTAAGGATGTAGGTCTTGATAACACCACCCATAATTTCCGTGGCAGCGGGCGGCCACCAGAAACCGCCGAGTACCTTGCTCTTATGGCCAACTGCTACGAGGACGACTACGTGCTGGAGATCGGTGGCTACGTGGAGCGGCCTATGACACTGACCATTGCGGAACTTCGCGAGCTTGCCGCAGGCCACTCCCAGACAACGCTTCACCACTGTGTACAGGGCTTCACCTCGATTGGGCGGTGGCGCGGCATTACTGTGTCAGACCTCCTGGATCTGGCTGGGCCCTTGCCCGGCGCGACTGACGTGGTGTACACCAGCTTCCAGAACATGGGCCGTGATGACGCCCTGTACGAGGGGGGAACCTACTATGTGTCCACACCCATGGTTGAGGCTCGAATGCCCCAGACGTTAATTGCCTTTGAGCTTAACGACGAAGGCGAGATCCCGGCCAAAAATGGGGGGCCGGTTCGGCTGCGCCTGGAAAGCTCGACCGGCTTTCGCAGTCTGAAGTGGCTGGAACGTATTGAGGTGGTCAACCGCTACGATATTATCCTTGAGGGCCGTGGGGGCTACTTCGAGGACACGGACTTCTTCGACCGCAACCAGTTGATCTGACTGTCCGCGAGAAGAAAAAGGAAGCAGTTTCATGACGCTGAAAAAAACACGCCCACGCACCCAAGCCGAGCTCGATGCCTACATTGCCGCGCGCCCCAGACCGGTGCGCAATACTTTTGAAGGTATGTACCCTCTGCATGAGGACATCGAGCTATCGGACGAACAAGTGCAGATTGTGCTGGACTACCTGCAAGAGGTTAATTTCCACTTGCCCGGCGCCGCTGCCCATGAGTTTATCGTGGTTCGCTGGGCCCGCTACACCGGCTTTCAGTTTATGCAGGAGCCCTTGGAAGCTTATGCCATCGGGCTTCGCTGCACTCATCCCGGTATGGAAGACCAACACACCTTCATTCGTATGTCCTGGGGTCAGTTGATGGGTGATCCCGAGGCTGTCCGTCTGCCGGTCAATGAGCCGGTGCTGGCCAGCGATATGATGACACTTGCCCGTTATCGCGATACTCGTACTGGGCCCTCGCGAACGGGTATTGACGCCTATGGTGCTGCGTCCGACAACTCGGTGCCCGGCGCAGACTTCGACCTGAAGCTGTTGAATGGAGCACTCGATGACGTGCTGAAGCAGCATCTGAGCGGCAAGGGTCGCGAAGTTAACTCATGGTGGGATCCCGCACTTAACTGGGGGGTCGCGTTGGCAGGACGCTACCCGCGACTGAAATACTTCGAGTCTAAGGGGCGTCTTGATGAGGAAACCTTAGCTGGTTTACGCTCCTTCGAGGCACGGGCAGCGCAGGCGGAAACTGCGTTGCAGGAACTCGGTCTGGCCTCCCCTGCATCCGTGGCCGAGTCAGCGCTTAAACAGGCGGAGCAAGCGGAGAATAGAAAGTTTTTTCGCCGCCATCGTATCCGCAACCCACAGCCGCTCACCGAATCAGAACGTGACACCTAGCGCCAGCGATTAGGCGCTGTCTGGCTAACAGGACTAGGTTGTGTCTCCCTAAGCCATCGCACTGCATCATCGAAGTGAAGTTTACATCCGCATACCCTATTACTAAGCGTGTTACTACAATTGGAGCCTACAATGGCCGATCTATACGACATAAGCGCACCAAAAAAAAGCCGCAAATTTATCGGCTAACAGCGACTTGCTGAAAAAGACCCGCGCTCTGAACATTAACCTGTCCGCGACCCTTGAACGAGCACTGAAAGAAGAATTAGCAAAGCACAAGCCTGCCCAATGGATAGAGGAAAACCGGACAGCAATCAGAAGCTACAACGAGTTCGTCGAACAGCATGGCTGTTTCGGGGATGAATTTCGGGAGTTTTGATGTCTCAGTTCGACGTTTAACCAAACCCCAGCAAAATTAGTAAGTCACACTACCCTTACTTGCTGGATGTTCAAAGTTCTCTCCTGACAGATCTCACAACTCGTATTGTTATCCCACTAGGCAGGCACGCGGCTTTTAGCGGTCAAGCTATGCAAGGCCTCACTCCGGTAGTCACTTTTGCCGACCAGGAATTGCTGTTGCTAACACCACAAATTTCTTCAGTGCCTGAAACTAGCTCAAGAACCCGATCGGTTCCCTTTCACATTTCAGAAATCAGATTGTTGTAGCTCTCGATCTCGCTTTCACGGGCATTTAACGCCGCGCTTTGCGGTAAATTTGGAGCGCAGCGGAAAACCAGTCCGACAACATGCGCTTGTTAGTTGCGTTGTACGCCATACGCACGCCGCCATTGTGTTCTAGGTTTGCACTGACATCTTGCAAGGTGGTCGTTTAAATGATTTAAGTTCCTACCATTACGCTCAGCAATATTCCGGCTCTTTACTCTCTTATCAATTAGATTGAAGCATTCTGCGTAAAAACTCTTAACTTCATCAGGAGTATTTGGTTTATATCCTTTCTCAATTTCCAAGAACCTTCTAACACAAAGAACCACTAAGTCTGAAAGTTGTATCATTGGGTTTTTGCGAGAGTCTATTGGGTGACTAAATTCGACTATCCACTTTACCTTCTGGTTGTTTGGTACCTCAAAACGACGATTTTGAATAATAGTCTCCACGCTCTCATGGTGCTCTTCCTTTTCATCGAGCACGATCATGCCTCTAGCGGACTGACCGAGATTGTTTTTCACATGCCAGTTCATGTAGGTAATTAAGTAATCGAATGATAATAAATATGGGTGCTTTGACTCAAAAACGGTCTGATACTCGCATTCAGACTCTATGAGGCATGACTTTTCAATCGCGAAAAAGTGTACTTGATGACCAAGCTCCTCAATTAAACCAAGTAGTGAACGCACAAGAGATAACCTGTTTTCAATGAGGTGACCTGCAAAGAACCCCTCACCATTTGGCGACAGTAATTCGTGTGAATGAACCTCAAACCCTGCAGGTACGTTACCATCGAAGTACCCACTGATTACTGCATCAAGTCGTTCTTTTGTGTTATTCCATTTCTTGTCAGCAACGCTCAAGCCACCTAAGACGAAAATTGGTTGTTGTTCATCATTAAGATTCGCTCCTGAGTCTCCACTCTCATCTAGGTAGAAAAAGTGCATTTACTTGATTCCTTATGGTAGCGCTTCGCATCACCGGCAGCAGAAAGCAGAGCGACGAAGAAGCGGCGCTTTTTGCTGTCCGCGTGCATGTGATTGTTAGGTATACTTTCTATCTTGTACCCAAAGAACCCCACGAAATATTACGCCTCGAATTCTGCCTTGACTTATAGCCTTTGAAAGTTTTTTCTCGCTATTTCTGTATTTTTTGACATATCGTACTGCTTCAATTGGTGTACCAAGGTAAGCAATTTGATCCTCGGATAATCCGCAGTTTCTTGCTCTATTAACGGGATCGGAAAGTTGTGCGGCGCGAGCTTTAATTGCCTCTTCATTGATCGACTCATTGACTTCTATTTCATCCTTAATTGATTGCACTCTATACCGTACATACAACGCCTTTGCTTTGCCTTCTAGTCCGTCGCTGTTTGCCAATGCCTTTGCCCAAAGTCCATCTCGTCTTTGACCGCTTACTAATTCCTGAACAACTTGCTCATAAAGTTTCTCTTCGAGCAATCTATTAGTAGCTGATCTGCGCTGAAACTTCTCTAACAAAACCGAATCTCCTTTGTGTACCTAACGCCGCCAGTATGCGCGGCTTTGTAGTGGAGGCAAAGCCGCAACGGAAAAGCCGCCGCTGTGCTTGGCCTTGTTAGATGTGGAGTTCATACTCTGACCTTTATCATTCGCGCATCCGATGCAATTAGATCGTTTCTTTTCACGAACTCATAAATCTTTTCCCGCTCTTTATCATATGTTTCGCACCACCTACCACAGGCGTGCCCAAACTCTATGATCAGATGCAGTAGACTAAAATACCCCATCGTATCGCTACTACGTGGAGCATGCTCTGGTAACCCGTCGACATAAGCAACTAGCCGCCTGGCCTCTCCATTTCTCACCTTTCTTGAGCCTAGATTACTCATATGAAGCAAGGAATTTCTCTGCTCCCATAGTTCTTCGGGCTTAACGCCGATAGGTCCGAGGTTCGCGTAACAGTATATCTAAGCAACGAATGGATTACGTTCTTCTTAACCGAATTCAATGTAACCGACCGAATCGATTGCAACCAACAGAAGCTTGTTGGCTGAAACATAATACTCCGCTCTGAAAGAATACGAATTGGCTCAAAAAATCCAAATTTAGTAGGCCTGTGAAGTCGAAACCTTTGTCAGTAAAGAAAGTGCCTATGTAGTCAATCGCCATGTTACTATCCAGCTTAAGCCGCGCTCTGTGGAAAATTTGGAGCGCAGCGGAAAATTTGTCCGACAGCAGCGCCTTGTTATTTGCTGACATGCTTCAACAGCAGCCATATTCTTTTACTGATATTGATTACCCTCACTCCCCAACGATAATTCTTACTATTACCGACATGAGGGAAACGTGTTTTTATTTCGTTTATCTTGTCGTAAATAGAAACAACCAATTCTTCGGTTTCTTTCCCACCCCATTTCTCCAAGTCCGTCCCTTCAAGGGACGGATATTTCGTTATTTTAGATTTCTTGAGCTTGTTAAAGTTGAAACCTTCATTAGCTAGGCGCTTGTATTCAGTCACTGATAGTTTCTCTGCAACATCGCCTAGCGATACACCATCAGAGGCGACCATATCGAGATACGATAGGTTATCTTTGAGCTCCCCAACTAGTGCGCATGAATCACCTTTTGATTTACTCACCATGAAGTAATCGACTTCGCAGCGGAGCCACCAGAAGAAATAGCTTTAAGTGCTGTGGGTATTGTTATGTCCATGTCTTTATTCTTGTGCAGCTAACGCTGTGGTTTGGGGCGGCTGGAGCGCAGCGTAAGCCGGCCCAGCCGCGCAGCGGCGATTAACACCACCTTGTTAATTGCGATGTCGCACATTTGCAATATCAATATCCAATAGTCTAGCAACACCTTTCAAGCTACTCTCTCGATAAAATGAACCAATGACCTCTGCAATCTTGTAATCAATACCGTCAGGTGACCACGTAAAGAATCGATCGTTTCCCGAAACCCTTTGTTCAGGGAGTGGCAGAGTATATCTACCTCTATCAGCAGAAATGAATGGCATTGATTTAATAGTTACACCATTAACTTGGAGGTGAATATGGAACATTGTTGTGAAAGGATCAGGGAAAAACGATGTCCAAGGTTCTTTGAAAGGTCTGTCATCACCTCCAATCTTTAGCTGGTATGATTGATCTGACTCACAGATCCAGCATTCAACCTGACCAATATATTCTTTGCTCCAATTGCTCGAGGATAACTTTTGTTCAAATGTTGTGAGTGTGGCCGGAGAGTTCAGCTCTCGTGTTTGCTTTGCAAGCTCTCGCCTCAAATTCTCGCCAGATGCTTTGTAGTACCAACGAGAAATTAACCATGAAACAAAGCCACCCAAAATTACACCTATAAGTAGCTGCATGCTCTCTCCTCGTTCTTACGTTTAACGCCCGCTTAAGGGGCAGACAGCGCTACTACCAAGCTTCCGCATAAGAAAGTAATCACAAAAACCAACACATAGTAAAAATGCCTCGGGTTAGCTGTCCTTCTTGAAGCGTTTGTTAGGTATTTATTGCTGCTGAACATAAATGAGCTGATTTGTATCGAAGCCTCGCTCTTTCGATATTTGAAGGAATTTTTCTAGGACTTCTGGAGCGACTGAGGGTGTTCGTGAAAGCAGCCATAGATAATCCGTATTCGGGCCAGAAACAAAGGCATAACTATAGTTTTCACGGTCTAACTCAAACACGACGTAAGAGCCATTAAATGGACCAAAAAATGAAACTTTCAGATAACCTTCCGACGGACTATTTACAAAATAAGCTTTTCCTTCAGCTTCTTTCCACTCCTTTTTTTCTTCGAAAGAACCACGATTAAGAACCGAAACACCACCATCATTTCGAACGCTATATTCCGCAGTAACCTGACTTAACCCACTTTCGAATGAATGATCAAGCCGAGCGACTTCATACCATTTACCCAAATAACTATTCAACTCGAGCCCAGATAGGGGTTTTACCGATTCAGGCATACCCAAGCAACCACACAGATAAGTAGCGCAAATAATCATCAAAGTTGTTCTCATGATGCCTCCAAATATCTAACGCCGTCCTCTGCGGCAATTTTGGAGCACAGCGGAAAAATTGTCCGACAGCAGCACTTTGTTATACTCTTTCCATATCGTTTTCTATAGCGTCTGATAACTCAATTACCTCAAGAGAGCCTTTAAAAAAGTCGGAATACTTAGAGTTTTTTTCGAGAAAAACAACCAAGTTGAACTTTGCTCTTGTGAGACCAACATAAACCAACTCAGCGCTATCTAGCTCATTAACAATCAAAAAAACAGTTGGTGACTCATAACCTTTAAAACTATGTATTGTCGATATTTTTAAAACACCACTATTCAGGTTGAATCCATATTTTTTATTACTTCTTATTTTTTCAGTTTCACTACGATCTATACGTGAAGAACAATAAGCTTCTTTTGTTTCAAATGTTGTCAAAGTTTTTTCGTTAAAGTTTGCATTTTTTCTTATCAAAAAATCGATTTCCCGCATTTGAGAAATGCTTGATGAAATAATAACCATGTCATTTGGGTGAATAGACTCACGTTTTGCAACAGAAAATACATAACTAACGATTGAATCTATATCGCTTCCGTCAATCAATACACATTCATTTACTCCAACCCCTGTCAACGCAGGTTGCATCGCCTCAGAAAAATCGAGTTCGTACCGATCACTAAAAAATGCTTCCTGAAACCTTTTTGCAACATCTAATATGTGCGAATCTTCTTTATAACGAAAAGATTTAGACAGCTTATTCCAACGACCAAAACCTTGAATTACCTTTGTTGAATTTTCTTCATCAATTTCCCTTTCATAAATATTCTGCTTCTCGTCCCCAAAAAGAACCATTTCGCCTTGATCAGATAAAAAGTATTTACGTATTATCTTTATCCACTCAGGCTTATAGTCTTGAATCTCATCGATTAATATTGTGTCGAACTTTTCTTCAATTTCGCAACTTTCAAAAACACTTTCATTTGAGTAATATTTCGAATCCAGGTAGGCACTGACCTTTTTCTTATCATTTTTTATTTCTTCAGGAACACTTACATCTATCCCATATTGACTGAGTGCTGCACTCATAAACCTATGGTAATTAATGATGCCAAAAGCTCCCCAGGAAAAATCACTTCTCACTTCATTTAATTTGTCTTTAATGTACATCCTAAGAGTAAGATTAAACGTGAGTATAAGAACGTTACCGCGATGTCTCGAATGTGCATTTACCGCCCTTTTCGCCAGTACGGTAGTTTTTCCTGAACCTGCAACCCCTTTAATTTTTTCTCGCTTGCCCTGCTCGCTGGTTACGAGCCTTTCTTGCACCTTGGTGTATTCAATTTCTTTCCCTTCATTGAGATAATGATAAGGAGGCTGCAAATATCTTAAGAAAGCATCATGAATTGATATAGGGTATATTTCACTCTTCTTGGAAAGTGGAAATTTGATTTTTATTAACTGATCTTTGGTAACTGAATGCCGATACAGATCCCTTTCAAACCTTTTTATTTTTGAGTTCAGCCATTCTCTCTTTCGCTCATATTTGTCATAGTCTATTGGGTTTTCAGCATATGCATTATTATGCTCTTTGAGCATACCCTTGAATTCGTCTATTCTGGGAGAAAAAAATCTTTGAATAGACTCTTTATTCTCGCTATGGAAATAAACGTAACAAGATATCGCCTTGTAAAAATTCTTATTATTTAAGTTTTTTTCTAAAAGCCCATTAATATGAAGATCAAACATATTCTTCTTGTAGCCAAAAACTTGGGCGAACGGTGATCGTATTACCGACCCATTGTTATTTACATGCCACTTGTTGTTTTCATCCAAATTATAAAATGACAAGTCCCAGTCTTTTACTTCGATTATGATCACACCCATTATCTGGTGAATAATTATAATGTCAGGTCTTTCACCGTTAAAAAATGGCTGAAAGTATATCTCCACTTCCGCATCAAAATTCTGCGACAGCTCATTTAGAAGAAATAACTCACCCTCAGTCGGCTTCTGCTTGCTTTTCTTGATGACTTCAAGGCTTGGGAATATTTTAGCCATACCACCTCAGTTTGACTGAATTACTTTGAGCATAACGCCCACATAACAGGCGGAGCATCAGCGACATCTAGTCCGAAGGGCGATTGTTGATGTGTTTGTTAGTGCTATTTGGTTCGATTTGGGTAAAGCTCATTTACGACTGCGATTATTGCATCCATATAATCTTTAAGAGGGTTCTCTCTACAATATTTCTGAACGTAAGCTCTTACACCCGCGCTATCAGTATTTCCCTTGATATTTTTTGTATCAGAGAGATATCTATTGACTCCTGTAAAATAGCTATCGAGGTAAGCATGGTAGTAACCCATTGTTGTTTTGCTTCCTCCTCTGCCGGCCTTTTCAACAGCCTCTATATATCTTCCGCAACTTGCAGCTCCTTCTGAAAGAACAGTATATTCACCCTCCTGATTTGCCGCGTAGTCAAAAGAAGCGGTAAACATGAAAAAATAACTGTGTTAACAATTTCATTCATCGGTGTTAATTTCCTTTTAAGCACTAACGCTTTGCTAAGGAACAAATAATGGTTTGCTACAATGCGCGAAACGCAGCAAACTGTTATTTGTCCGTTTAAGCAACTTGTTAGACACAACTAAAAATTCCAAACGTAGTCGATTTTTGTAACGTATTTAGAAGTGTCCGCATCTATATCTAATGTACCCTCATAGACATAAGTATCTACTTCACCACTATAACCTAGCCACCTAATATAGTCTCTTGAGATTCTAATATCTTTCTCAAAAAGATTGAAATTATCTTTATCCATTAATCGAATTGTCACTTTATTGTATGAATCAAAATCTTTGATCTCTTTTTTATACCATTCAAAGTTAGCTCGATCTGTTTTAATAGTTCCATCTTCATTCGTTGTTTTAATTTCAACAGGCGAAATTTTAACTATATACAGAGCCTTTCTTTCGAGAAATTTTATCGATGTTTCAATTTCAATTCTGTTCTCTGAAATATTTTCTTTATGTTTTATAACCTCACCAATAGTTAATGCGGTTGGGTTGGACTTTTTTAATTGAACCAACTTGTCTTTTGATATAACAAATGCCTCTTTTTTAGCTTGATCAATTAGGTAGGTTGTATTCCCAACTTGTTCTATTGTAATGTCTTTTGATTCTTTCATGCAGCCTGAAATAATAAATGGAAAGACTAATAGTGGAACAATTTTATTATTCATTATTGATAACTCCATTTTGATTACTACTCCTGATTATATTGTGCGGCTAACGCCGTGTTTTGGGGTGCCGGAGCGTCAGCGGAGGCGTCCCAAAACACGTCCTTTTTGCGCTGCGAAAACAACACCTTGTTATGCGCTTACTACGGGCACACTGAACATATATGACACCGGCTATTATAAAAAGACCGAGCTGCTATGCGCGCCACTTTATAATTGACGAGGTCGGCATGGAGAGACATTCCAGTGCATTTTCCGTATCATGAGAAGCGTCTTTATATACGCCTAGACCTCTTCGACGCAAGCTAAGCAATCGCAGCCCTTGGGGTTCACATCAGGCCACTAGCCTTCCATTCTTGAGCAAACAGATCGAGTGTTTCGTTCATGCTGCCTGCGACGGTGTCGTAGAAGTCTAGTGAGTGATTGCTGTAGCAGGTTTCGCGTACATCTGAGGACGTGAGGCTGGTGAGCCCGCCTAGTATCTCTTGGTTGGCCATGGCGATCTTGAGGGCTTTGGCCCGGTCGGTATATTTAGCTGCGGCGATCCGGCTGGCGCGCAGAGCAAAATTGGTTCTTATTAGGTCGATCTGGCCCTTGGACATTCTGGCGTTGGCGGTATTCGCGCCTTGTTTAACGTAGTCACCGCAGGTTTGAGCTTGGATGCTACCGCATAGGATCAGGGTGAGGGCGGGGATGAGATGGCGTATTTTCACGAATACTCCTGTCGTCTTAGTCATTTGTTTATATAACATGATTGAATCGGGGTCGAGCATTGTTCTGCCGTTGCTTGAACACGGTGTCGCATAACGCCAAAATCAGCGGACCGAAAAAGCGAAGCTTTTTTGTGTCAGCTGGCTTACCTTGTTTTGAGCCGCCACGATTAGCACTATTGCGCGTAAAAACCCAAAGCCCGAAAACTATTAAAGCAAAAGACAAGGGTATAATATTTATAATATTCCAAAGCCCAATCCATGTCTTTGGCTCACTATATGCCCAGGGCATATAGAACCCACCGATGAAGTTTGCAAGCGAAATTGATTTCCAAACACCATTATATAAATAGCCAAATACTTGGGTAGCAAAAACCCCTCGGCCAGAAATGCAAAATAGTACGGGAATGGCATAAAGAAAGAAGTTGCCAATAGATAATATTTTTTCACGGGAACGATCACGCTCTTCTTGTTCTAAGCGACCTTCTTCAATTATTCGCTCTCTTTCTGCTTCTTCCATCTATGCCTCCGTTCTAGGCTCATAATGCCGCGCTCACCGGTAAATTATGAACGTAGCGAGTAATTTATCCGAGTGCAGTGCCTTGTTAGGGGCTAAGAACTATTTTTGGGTGTGTACCGTCCACCAAAGCATATTTTTCCAGTACTGCTTTCGTGCCAGCTTCCGTACTCGCCACCACAGGCGACTTCTCCTGTACTGCTCTGATGCCAGCTTCCATACTCCTCACCGCAAATAACTTCACCGTTTTTGAATTCAATATAGCTTGAATAACCAGGGATTCGATTTTCTGCATTAGCAGAGCCGATACTTATTGAAAAATAAACAATATTAATATGGTTGAAAGCAAACGATCTGTGTAAATAGTCATACTCATATTTTATGGCACCTAACAGCTAATTAGCAGGACCAAACCGTATAACAGCTCTCGCGCTAACTCCAGCACAGCCAACAGCTTCGACTGTGATACTCCTCACAAAATCAATCACATAGCATTGTTTCTTTACCAAAGCTGCCCATTAGTCGGGCCATCCGGAAGTTAGCAAGAAATCAAATCCGTCCACCACAGTTTATGTTTTATGCAATAAATACAATTACTTAGCTCAAAGCCAAGCCCCTTTCTAATCTGTTCTTGTTAAAAAGCCCTTTGTCATCCGGCCCCGCCATATTTCTGTCTATGCATACAGCTATGACTTAGAACAGCCATAGGCGACATCAGCCCCCAATTCTCACAAGCTTCGCGAGCAGATACGTCGGCATAGGCAAAATACTTGCGATGTTTTGAAGACCGAGAAGCCCTTAATCCTTCAGGCCTTACATCCATTTCCACGATAAACAGCACCCTGTTTAGCTGTCGGACACTCATATCAGGCAGTTTCTCAGCGCGCTCCGGCCTTTCGACTGCTTGGGCATCAATACCCCATTGTGCGCTTCTCAAAAAAATGCCCTCCACTATTGAAGAATTAGTAAGCATCCTTATAATAACTGCGCTTAGCTTAGACCGCTATTAGCGTCGGACCGTCTTAGCTCTGTTACGCCACCATTTGTCATGCAGCGCTTCGGGCGCAGATAGAAAGGCCCCACAATGACTCGCAAAGACCTCGCAGCCCAACTGAGTTTTGAGCTGCACAGTTCCGCCCGCTTGTTACGGCGCAACTTTGATCGCCGTGCTAAAGAGCACGGCTTGAGCCGCTCTCGCTGGCAGGTGCTCTGGCACCTGTCACAACAAGAGGGCCTCAAGCAAGCCGAGTTAGCCGAGCGCATGGATGTGGCACCGATCAGCCTAGCTCGCCAGATCGATAACTTAGAGCAGGAAGGCCTAGTTAAGCGCCACCGCGATGAGCAGGATCGCCGCTGTTTCCGCATTTGGCTGACCGATGCAGCACAACCGGCCTTGGTTGTACTGCGCAAATTAGCACTCGAAACCCGCCACCAAGCACTGGCGGGGCTATCGGAACAGGATATTGAGCAGCTACATACACTACTGGACCGGGTGCGTCAGAACCTGGCCAACGAGAGAGATTAAAGCGTGAGTAAATCATTCTCAGTAAGCACTCGTCAGTTGAGCTTTGCTGCTGGCATCATTGTTTCCGCCGCCGTTACTGCTTGGCTGCTACTGGGTGGGCGGGGCAGCGTGCACACCGACAATGCTTACATCAAAGCCAGCAAGGTATCGCTAGCGACAGAAGTCGGCGGCGTCATTGCCGAAGTGACGGTGCGCGCCAACCAGTCGGTGAAAAGCGGTCAGTTGCTGCTGCGTTTGGATAACACGCCTTTTCAGCTCGCCGTGGATGAGGCAGAAGCTCACCTCAACCAGGTTAAAAACCAACTTCTTTCACGACGCGCGGACTACGCCGAGGCCGAAGCAGCATTAGAGCAAGCTCGTCGGGATGCTGCCTTCTACCAGCGCCAGTTACAGCGCAATGAAAAAATGGGCCCCCTAGCCATTTCCGAGGTACAGCTCGACGAGGCCAAGCAAGCTCTGAGCCGAGCCCGAGCGCAGATTGCTATTAATCAACAAAAACTATCCAGTTTAGCGGCGGCACTCGGTGGCGATAACACCACGCCTTTGGAGCAGCAGGCCGACCTGCAGGTTGCTCAAGCCCAGCTCGACAAAGCGCTTTATCAATTATCTCGCACCGAGATTTATGCCCCCATCGATGGCGTCATCGCCAATGAAACCCCACAAGTTGGCGAGATGGTGCCCGCTGGCCTGACCCTAATCAGCATGATCAGTAGTACAGATACTTGGGTAGAAGCCAACCTCAAAGAAACACAGCTCGCCGAGGTGCAAGCCGGGCAAGCGGCAACGGTAGTGATTGACGCCTACCCCGGTGTTGAGTGGACAGCGATAGTGGAAAGCCTCAGCCCTGCCAGCGGCTCAGAATTCGCTCTGATACCCGCGCAAAATGCCAGTGGCAACTGGGTCAAAGTGGTTCAGCGTGTCCCCGTTCGCCTACAACTGCTCAATAAGCAGGGCCCAGATGACGGCCCCGTATTGCGCGCTGGGATGAGCGCCGCCGTGCGCATTGATGTCCGCGGCTCACAGCAGGAGATGCCAACAGCCAAACTAGCCACTGTGTTTCCCGCTAAGTAGTGAAGCTCCCTCGCTTTGACACCTCCCGGCGTGGCAATGTACTGCTAGTCACGGCCAGCACTATGCTGGCGACTATTATTCAGGTCTTAGATACCACTATTGCCAACGTCGCCTTGCCGCACATGCAAGGTAGCCTCGGCGCCGGTGGCGATCAGATCACTTGGGTGTTGACCTCTTATATTGTCGCCACCGCCATCATGACTTTGCCGGTCGGCTATTTGGCCCAGCGCTTTGGTCGCCGCAATGTCTTTCTCTGGTCAGTCGCCGGCTTCACTGTTTCGTCGATGCTCTGCGGTCAAGCCAGCTCACTGACCGAGATGGTTATTTGGCGCATGTTGCAGGGCCTGTTCGGCGCTTCTCTGGTACCACTTTCTCAGGCCACGATGCTCGACACATTTCCGCGAGAAAGGCTGGCTTCGGCCATGAGCATTTGGAGTATGGGAGTGATGCTCGGCCCCATCCTCGGCCCCAGCCTCGGCGGCTGGCTTACCGACACCTATTCTTGGCGCTGGGTGTTCTATATCAACGTGCCACTGGGGATTTTGTCGCTGATTGGCATCTACCTGTACTTACCCGATACGCCACTGCGCAAGCAGCGCTTTGATCGCTGGGGATTTGCCTTTATCGCGCTGGCCGTAGCCACCCTGCAGTTGTTACTAGATCGCGGTGAACACGCAGACTGGTTTGAATCTTTTGAAATTCAGTTTTACGCCGTGCTCTCACTACTTGGCTTATATTTATTCGCGGTGCACACCAGCACCACAGATAATAAGTTCTTCTCTCCCGCACTATTTAAAGACCGGAACTTCATGTCTGGCACGGTATTTATTTTTATTGTCGGGATTGTGCTACTGGCCACTATGGCGCTGCTGCCACCCTTCCTGCAACAGTGGAAAGGCTACCCGGCAGTCACCACCGGACTGGTGCTGATGCCACGCGGCATTGGCACCATGGTCTCGATGTTGGCAGTGAGCCATATTCTCAAGGTTGTCGATGCTCGCGTGGTGATCTTAAGCGGCATGGCACTGGTATCTATCTCACTGCAGCAAATGTCGGGATTCACCATGGATGTCGGGCAGCGCGAGCTGATAGTGACTGGCGTTATACAGGGGCTCGGCCTAGGGCTCGTTATGGTACCTGTCTCCATTCTGGCCTATGTCACCTTAGCCCCTAGCTTGCGCGATGAGGCCACAGCCCTATTTAGCCTATCGAGAAACCTGGGTAGCAGTATCGGTGTATCGATCGTTATGGCGGTACTGTCGCGAAGTCTGTGGATTAACCAGCAGGACTTAAGCTCACGCATACAGCTCTCACCTGATCTGCTAGCGAAAGTTCAAAACGGAAACGAGCTGTTAGCAATGTCCGGCGGACTGATTCAGGAGGTGAACCGACAGGCAGCTGAGATCGCCTTCGTTAACAACTTCCACTTGCTGATGCTGATTAATCTGGCCGCGATGCCGCTGGTGCTATTGCTGTCAAACCCCAAAGCTGAAGCCAATGCCACAGGCTGAATCAGGCACGAGTTTCGATCAAGCGTGTCCAGTACTCCAGTACATTAAGCTGCTGGGCCGCGAGCTTGAGACAAACCAGCAAAGGCACCGCCAGCAATACTCCCACCGCGCCCCAGAGCCAGCCCCAAATAATCAACCACAAAACTAAAACTAATGGATTCAAACGCATGTGATGGCCCAGCACCAAGGGTGTAATAAACTGGGCCTCCAACATATTGATAGCAAAATAGCTGGCAGCGGGTACTAGCGCCGCCAACACCAGGCCATATTGCACCAGTCCCGCCACACTGAGCACGCATATCGCTACTAATGGCCCTACGTAAGGAGCAAAGTTCAGCACGCCAACCAGTGCCCCCCACAACAGCGCATCTTCCACCCGCAGTAACCACAGCACGATAGCCGTAGCTACGCCAAGCCCCAGATTAATCAGACTGACTGTCAGAATGTAGCGCGACAACTCTTTCTGCATCCGCGCTATCAGCAAGCTCGCCCGCTGTTTGTCGCGTACTCGCGGAAAAATCTCGATAGCGCTGAGATATAGGCGCTGACCAAAAATCAGCTGGAACAACACCAAAATGACGAAGGTCAGCAGTTGCACCGCCATCATTGGCGCGGCCCCCAACATAGAGACCACCAGCTCCATACTGCTTTGCATTAGCTTTTCGCTAACTGCCCCTTGTCCAGAGGATTCATCTGACTCCGCTAGGACTTCCTCGCGCTTCCAAAAGCCCCAAAAGCCGGACTTTTTTTGGATCTCAGCTTTTGGCGCCAACGCACCGGTAAATTCATCGATTTCTTGGGTAAGTTCCTTACTGAGCTCTGGCAAGCGCTGGAGCCACTTTTCTGCAGGCTCGGCAAGTCCAATCCCCAACGCAGCAATCGGGCCACCAATACAAGCCAGCAATAAAATGGCAGAAACACTGCGAGGAATATAAAAGCGCTTTAAAAGGGCTACCAAAGGACTCAACAAGAGAGCAAACAGCAGTGCAACAACAATTGGCATCAGCAGTGTTTTGGCAAAGTACAAGGTGTAGAGCGTAGCCAGAGCTAAGAGGCAGTAAAGCACCACCTGAGACGCTGAACGCTGGCCTGCCTTGGGCTTATCATCCAGGTCATCCGCGCTGCTAGAATTCAAAGGCATGCCCGTTTTGGCTTTACTCATAGCTCAAGCAGCTCAGCGGCATTGAGCCCTGGGATCATGCGCAAAAAAGAAAATAGGCTGAGACCTCGACGAGCCAAACGCACGCTGCCCCGCGCTCCTTGGCTGCCAAGCACGGCGCCTGAGACAAAAGCAGCCCCAAGCCAATAGAGTGGCGACAGTTCCTTGATGCGACGCTTTAAGCGTTTCCGATGCAGGGACAAAACAGCCTGCCGCTGGCTCAAGCGTTGGTCTATGACTTGAATTTCACGAATTAGAGACTTTCGACTCATCGCTCTGTGCTCCGACCAAATACTGCAAGTGCTTACGTGTCTGGGGCAGGCTCAGCGTACGTCGATAGCGCATCCATGAGCTGTAGACGCCCCATAAGGCCAAACCTTGAATAGTCAAAAAAAGCACTATGGCCCACGTTACCGAGTCACTACTCTGGTACAAAACCCAGGAGGCTAAGACCGAAAAGCCCAGCCACAGCAGTATAAGTAAGGGTAAAAAAGCCACTGCCAGAACAACCATCCGGCCCAAGTTAGCCATCGCTAAACGCAGCTCGAGCGCCATAAGTTGCGCTACGTCCGAGCCTGTTTCTGCGGCGAGTTGCGCTAGGCGCAACCACTCCTGCTCGCTGCCTTGTGCCGATTCTTCCGACTGTGGGCTAGGACGATCTTCACTCATCGTCGACTGGTCACCTGCGCCAGCACATAGCCCACCAGAAAAGCGATGCCCAGAGTCGCCAATGGCTTGTCGCGGACAAAAGCACTGGCTTCTGCGCCCAGCTCATCTACCTTGTCACGACCTTTGTGAATTTGCTCTATGGCTTCGCCTTTTAAATCCATTCCGGCAGCTTGAGCCGCCTGCTGAAAATGCAAACGCGCTTCCTGCAGCTTGTCGTAAGCCTCTAAGGCCGCTTCCTTACTGGCAGCAAACTCTTCATTTTTTCGCTTATCGGCGTTCCTGTGCTCTGACATGTTGAACCTCCATTGGCTCTACGTTACGAACAAACACTCGTAACTCCAGACTAGTTGAATAAGACTTAAAATGCACGAGGCAAGACTCACTTAAGAGGCTCAAGTCACTCGCAGGGCTATAGCAGGTGCTAGCGCTCTGAAGCCTTAAATAAAGGGGGTTTGCTCGACAGTGACTTAAACGCTTATGATGAAGATCGTAGGATCTGCACAGGATTGTCAGTGATGCCTAATAATCAGCCACCTATTCTGCTGGCTTATGCCTTCCGTCCATTTTTTTTACTCTCCGCGTTCTACGCCGCTGCGGCTATGGCGGTGTGGATCAGTGCCATCCTCGGTGGCCCAGTGCTGTTACCCGCCACCTTGACGCCTGACTGGCACGCCCACGAATTAGTCTATGGTTTTGTCGGCGCAGCGATTGCCGGCTTTCTACTCACTGCCATCACTAACTGGACCGGTTCAGCGCCCCTGGCGGGAACAAAACTGGCGCTACTACTGCTGCTGTGGTTCGCGGGCCGCATCGCTATGGCTTTCAATGCAACACTAGCCCCTGCAGTGGTTGCGCTGCTCGACCTGAGCTTTCTTCTGGCACTGGCGCTCTACGTCGCCCTCATTTTGTGGCGCACAAAGAATCGTCGCAATGCGCCTCTAGTCCTGGTGCTGCTGACTTTAGTTGCCGGCAACGCTCTGATGCATGCCGGCTGGATACAGCGCTCAGCAGAACTCATTCTACTGGGTAGAAACCTCGCCCTAGACCTCATTACCGTGTTAATGACCATCGTAGCGGGCCGTATTACCCCTGCCTTTAGCGCCAACTGGCTGCGTGCTCGCGGCGAAACGATTAACACTGTAGCCACGCCGCGTCTGGATCAGGCTGCCATTGGCAGTGTTGCCCTCATGGCACTCTGTAGTTTGGCTGGCGCAGCTGCGCTAGTGACAGGCCTGATTGCCATCACCGCGGGCTTACTCAACGCACTGCGTCTTTACCGCTGGGCTGGCTGGCGCATTCGCCGTGAGCCGCTGCTGTGGATTTTGCATCTTGCCTACGGCTTTATCGTTGCAGCCTTGCTCGCGCGAGGCTTAGTCTTGCTCGATATTCTGCAGGCCCCCTCACTGTGGCAGCATCTCATTGGAGCAGGCGCGATGGGCATTCTGGTGCTGGGCGTCATGACCCGAGTGAGTATGGGTCACACTGGTCGCCCACTCGCCTTGCGACCAGGTGGGCTAGTGATTTATATAGCCATTATTGTGGCCGCCCTATTACGGGTTTTGGTAGCACTCAATACTATTGACTATCAAAGTGGCCTACTACTCTCTGCAGGCGCCTGGATAGTGGCTTTTGCGCTGTTCTGCATCGCTTACGCCCCTGTGCTATGGAGCCCACGCGCCGACGGACGCCCCGGCTAGGGCCCTATCCACTATCAGGCAGCCAGCTCTAGCCTCGCCACTGGGGGTAATTAAGTTTCTTTGCACTTAATCTGCTCCCAGACCCCCACAGCGCAACACCTGCAGCCAGCTCTGTCTTATAATAGGCGCTTATTTTCTTAAGACGGGATGAGGTGTTTTCTGTGAAGTTGTCAGCATTTGGCGAAAAGTTCGCCGGCGACTCAGGTGTCGTTCAGTTAATGGACGATTTGAGTAGTGCATTGAGCGACAACCCCGACATGATTTTCATGGGCGGTGGCAATCCTGGCCGCCTGCCTGAAGTTGAGGCCGTCTTCCAGCAGCGCCTGGAAATCATTATGGCTGACCCACAGCAACGTCACAGCCTGTTTGGCATCTATCAGTCGCCCCAAGGGGAGCGGGCATTTCGTGAGCAACTAGCTGCTTTACTCAACAAAGAGCTAGGCTGGGCGGTGACTGGCGCCAATATCGCAGTCAGCAATGGCAGTCAGTCCGCATTTTTTGTGCTGTTCAATATGTTAGCTGGTCAAATGTCAGACGGTAGCCAGCGCTGTATCCATCTGCCACTCGCACCTGAGTACATAGGCTACGCTGATACCGGCCTTAGTGAGCCTTTGTTTACCGCGACCCAGCCCGATATCGAACTGCTCGATGATCAGCTATTCAAATACCGCGTGGATTTTTCGGGGCTGTCACTCTCCGACAGCACGGCAGCGCTATGCGTCTCCCGTCCCAGCAACCCAACCGGCAATGTACTGACCGACGAGGAAATCAGCCACCTCGACCAAATCGCGCGTCAGCGCGATATCCCATTGATTATCGATGGTGCCTACGGCCTGCCCTTCCCCAGTATTTTATTCGAACCCGCCAGCCCACACTGGAATGAGAATACCGTGCTTGTATTGAGCCTCTCCAAGCTCGGCTTGCCCGGAGCTCGCACTGGCATTGTGGTAGCTAGCGAAGAGTTTATCCACGCCTTTACTAACGCCAATACAGTGCTCAGCCTAGCCAGTGGCACCATGGGCCCGGCCTTGGCGGGAGCACTGTGTAGCAGCGGTGAACTGCTGAGCTTGTCGCGCAATCACATCATGCCTTTTTACCGCGACCGGGCACAGCAAACACTCGAGTGGTTCCGGGCCGCCATGGGTGATTTGCCCTACCGCATCCACAAGCCCGAGGGCGCTATTTTCCTCTGGCTGTGGTTCAAAGACTTACCCATTAGCAGCCAGGAGCTCTACGAGCGACTTAAGCAACGCGGCGTATTAGTGGTGCCTGGGCATAATTTTTTCGTCGGTCTCGGCGATGACTGGCAGCATAAACACGAGTGCATCCGGGTTTCTTACGCCCAAGATGCCGAGCGCGTTAAACTGGGAGTAGAGCTTATTGCAGCGGAAGTTGCTCGAGCCTACCAAGAGTAATTGTCGGCAAGCGTTTTCGCGAAAAATAGTCTGTTAAGATAGCCCTATTAACAAGCCCTAGCCGAGGAGTTTTTATGCTGCGCGTGTTGCTGTACTTGATCATCACCCCCATCCTGCTGATCCTTGCTGCAGCATTTATCATTCCTTTGTTTTTGGACGAAGACAAACTACTGGCCATTGCAGCAGAGGCCCTAGAAAAGCAAACAGGGGCCACACTCACCGTCGGTGGCGAAGCCAAACTCAGTCTGTTTCCGCGGATAGCTATGCAGCTAAACGAGGCCGAGCTGAGCTTAGCCGGCGAAGGTCAGCCAGACCTCAGCGCACGCTCACTCGATATTGCCGTACAACTGATGCCCCTATTCTCTGGCAGTGTTGAAATTGAAGGCTTAGCCATCAAGGGCTTATTAGTGAATGTGCCGCCGGCACCTAAGCGGCCAGAAATCGACACCAGTGACATGAGTGACGCGGAGTTAGACATGTTCTACGCCGCCCGTCGCAAAGCACTCAGCGAAGCTGGCACTAAGCGCGGTGCGAGTGCAGCTCTGGCTTTGCCCATGGCACTTGAAGTAGACCGTCTCTCTATCACTAACTCGCGAGTGGTGTTACTTGCCAAGGGCCCTGCAGCACCCACGGTAATCGACATTAAGGCCCTCAAGGCCAAGCATCTGAATCTCGATGGCGAGGAAGTTCCGCTCAGCCTGTCACTATCAATCCTCGGTGCGGGTGACAGCGAGCCTGTTAAAGTGGAGCTTGAAAGTAGCTTTACTGTAGATAGCGAAGGCCAGCAGTTGGCACTGAGCTCACTCTCAGCTGTCATTAGCGGAGCTAGCGCAGAGCCGATCAGGCTCAGCGCGACGGGTGATGCGAGTCTTGAGCAAATGACCGCCGACTTAGCCATGCAAGTGGATATTGGTCAAGCTCATGGCAGTGGTACTTTACGCTACGCTAGCTTTAGCAGCCCTCAGATTGATGCCAACCTGCACTTCAACCAGCTTAATCCCTCCCTGTTTGCCCTAGCAGGCCCAAACAGCAAAGATCCAAAACAAAGTGACAAAGACGCCCGAGATGGCGATGCCCCCCTGCCGCTAGCGGGCCTGCGCTCAATCGATAGCCGCGCCCAGCTGCGCATCGATAAAGCTATTATCGATGGCTACGAAATTGACAATTTAAACAGCCAGCTGCGAGTCTCTGAGGGCGTAGTCAAAATCAATCGGCTCAGCGGCCAGCTTTACGGCGGCGAGCTGGCATTAGAGGCCACTTTCAATGCCAAGCATAACAGGGCCAAACTCAATACCCAGGGCAGCATCACTGGGGTCGATATTGCGCAATTATTGCAGGCTCTAGAGGCTGAGCCTCTTGCCACGGGCAAAGTCTCAATGAACTGGCAGTTTGCCAGCGCCGGTACCACCAGCAATGCCCTGCGCGATAAGCTCAATGGCCCCCTTAGTATGCACACCAGCGACTTAGTGCTGAAAGATATAGGCATTGAAAAAATGCTCTGTGAAACCGTGGCTCTGGCCAACCGCGAGTCACTCAGCAGCGAACTAGCCACTGACAGCGCTTTTGAAGCACTGACTGTAGATATTAAGGTTGAGGAGGGCAAAGCTCGCCTCGCTCCCTTACGTGGGGAGCTACAACACCTTGCACTCAACGGTACCGGCGATCTCGACCTAAAGAGCCTCAAATTTGACGCTAAGTTCAAGGCGCGTATCGCTGAAGGTCTTTCAGAGCTGGATCCTGCCTGCCGTATCCATCAACGCTACACAGCCATCGACTGGCCGCTGGAGTGTGAAGGAGAACTCGGTGGAAAGCCGAGTAAGTGGTGCTCCGTTGACAGTGGCGAAATACTGGAGGAGCTGGCCAAAAATGAAGTCAAACGTAAGTTAGGCCAAGAAGCTGGTCGCCTGCTCGACAGGCTCCGCAAACAGGATTAAACGACTGGCTTATCTCTCTAGACTGACTCTGAGCGCCGCTTAAATCGCTGCGCTCAGCTGCTTGATACTGTAATTGAGTATCTGATCGTTCTCCGAGTAATCCACCGGACAATCGATTAAATGCACGCCCTCGCTGTTCAGGCACTGTTCTAGTAAAGGCCCGAGCTGAGCGCTACTTGTGATACGGTGCCCCTGAGCACCATAGGACTCGGCATATTTAACAAAGTCTGGGTTGCCGTATTGTAAACCCCAGTCAGCAAAACCCATGTTGGCCTGTTTCCAGCGAATCATGCCATAGGAAGAGTCATTGAGGATTAGGCAGCTCAGGTTCATCTTGAGTCGCACTGCGGTTTCCAGCTCCTGACTATTCATCATAAAGCCACCATCCCCACAAATAGCCATCACTTTGCGCTCGGGATAAACCAAGTGCGCAGCCATCGCTGAGGGCAAGCCAGCCCCCATACTGGCCAAAGCATTATCCAGCAGCACAGTGTTAGAGCTGTGAGCACTGTAATTACGTGCAAACCAGATTTTGTAGATCCCATTATCGAGGCAAATAATACCGTCATCAGGCATTACCCGCCGTACTTGGGCGACTAAATATTGAGGGTATATAGGAAATCGTTGGTCGTCCTCGCCCTTGGCAATATTGGCATCGTGATGCTTCTTCACTGCTTTCATGCGGGCAAAGTCCCAATTGGGACGCGGCCCCTCGGCCAAACCGCTTTTAATCTGCCAGATAGCGTTGGCGATATCGCCGATCACTTCCAGTTGAGGGAAGTACACCGGATCCACTTCGGCGCTGCGAAAGGAAATATGAATCACCTGCGTACCTTCGGGGACCTCCACTGGGTTGTTGGGATCATCTTCACTGGCATCCTCCCTCTGCCCGTGACGCATAAAGAAAGGCGGTTTCTCGATGACATCGTGCCCTACATTAATAATCAGGTCTGCCGCTTCAATTGCCCGATGAACAAAGTCACCCGCCGACAAAGCAGTGCACCCCATAAACAGAGGGTGGCGCTCATCGATCACGCCTTTACCAAGCTGCGTAGTCGCAAAGGGGATAGCAAAATCATCCACTAACTGAGTGAGCACCTTGCTGGTGAGTTTGCGATTGGCGCCAGCACCAATGACTAAGATCGGTGAGCGCGCAGTGGCGATACGCTCTACAGCAATCCGCACAGCTTTCTCTTCTGCCACCGCTCGCCGCACCATCGAGGGCTGAACTGGATACTGCTGGGTCTCCTCGGCGGCGATATCCTCTGGCAGCTCCAAATGCACGGCGCCGGGCTTCTCTTCTTCTGCCAAACGCAGGGCCTCGCGCACGCGGCTGGGAATATTGTCACCAGAGACTATCTGCTGAGCATACTTGGTGATCGGGCGCATCATCTCCACAACGTCGAGAATCTGAAAGCGCCCCTGCTTAGAGCTCTTGATCGGCTTCTGACCGGTGATCATCAGCATCGGCATGCCGCCAAGTTGAGCGTAGGCCGCAGCAGTGGTTAAGTTCGTCGCCCCCGGCCCCAAGGTCGCCATACAAACCCCGGCCTTACCCGTCAGGCGGCCATAAGTCGCCGCCATAAAGCCCGCGGCCTGCTCATGGCGGGTCAGTATTAACTGAATCTTTTGGGAGCGCGACAAGGAGTCTAAAAAATCTAAGTTTTCCTCCCCGGGTATACCAAAGACATAGTTCACGCCTTCTTGTTCTAGGGCCCTAACAAGTAGATCAGATGCTTTGGTCACTTTTGCCTCCTGCAGAACTCTGCGGGCTTGGGGTGAGACTTCCTTGCAATCTGTATTGATGCTAGCACAAGCTCAGCACTTCGCCGTTTCAGCACCGGCCAAGTGGACTGCCAGTGCTGATCTGCATTAATGTGAGCAAAGCCCCTTAAAAGACACGGTAGCGGCGCTGTACATGCTGCTGGCGCAGTGCAATGTCGCGGCTCCGCTGCTCGGCAGTGACCACAGGCGTATCGGCTGGGAAACAATCCCTAATTTCAGCAAAGCTCACTTTACGCGCCGAAATTGTCGGCCAATCCTGTTCTGGCGGCAGTACAGAATAAGCCCAGCGATTGGACAAGTAGCCTTTTTTAAGCCCGGTAGTATCAATCCAGTTAGGCACTCCAGGATCGCGGTGAGCTACCACCCAGCGCTGCACCCCATCTGCTGCCATGTGCATTTGAAAGCCATTCAGACTGCTCTGGTGATTAGCATAGTCGGGTGACTCGCCCCACAGATTGCCCAAGTGCAAACTGGTATAGACCGGCTCACCGCTGTATGTCGCCTCGATGTAAAGCGCCTCATCTTGTTCAAGATCAAAGATGCCGCCGGCGTAAATATTAGTACTCATACCGCCGCCGGTATCACCAGAAGCCCCATTGGGTTTGTTATAGCCGTTTACCGGCATGAAATAACGCCCATCCTCGGGCCCGCCATGGCTGCCATTACAGTTCAGCACGCGGTCATAGAAGGCCAGCCAAAAGTGCATTTGCCCCCGCACAATGCCACCGAGCCGACGCAACTGTTCGGCAGTGCGCGCGCTACTTAAGGGCTGTGGCTGGCTGCCCTCGGTGTCCAGCGCTGTGATATTGAACTGAATTGCCTGCTCGCGTTGCCAGTCGTAAAACAATTGACGGCCGCTGATATAAGTAGCGAAACGCTCCTCACCATCAGGCTTAGCCCGAGGTGGTGGCTTGCGGGTGCAGATAAAGTTGCCCTCGTAACCCTCTGGCTTTTCCGGCCCAAGCAGCAACTCAAAAGCGCCATCATCAGCGACCAGAATTTGTGATGAATCCAGGGTTCCAAAACCGGTCCGAGTACCCGGCGTCAGCTCACGCAGGTCACCCGAGTCCCCGGCAAGCTGTCCGCTCTGAGTTTCAAAAATCACATACTGCGGCGCGAGAGGGCCCGACTCCACTCGCGCTTCGCCGCGCCAGTGGCGAGTATCGGGCAGGGTGGCGTGCACTCGGTAGTACTTACGGCCATCGATGGGAGCATAAAAGTAAATCGCATCTGAATTGTCGATGGTCGATTTATTGTAAACCGACAAGGCATTGCGAAAGGCCGGAAAGTCGGGGTCCTCATGAAAGCTGCGCTCTACCGCATGATGGATAAAACCAGCCAGATAGCGATAACCTTCGGCCAGCGTGCGGTCCTCTGCTTGCGGTGGAAAGAACTCTGGGTGATCAATAGCATCTCGGGCAGCCTGTAACTCACTGATCAAGTCATCCCAAGCCTGTCGTAAAAGCTCCTTGCTCTGCTGCGCATCATTCATCCTTACTCACCCCCCGTCTGCTCATCAAGTTGCGCTGCTAAAAAAGCATCACCTAAGACACGCTGTCCATCGAGGCTGTAAACCTTGGCGCCAAGGGAGTGCAACAAGCGGCGACTGTAAGCCACTTGGCCTAAGAGTTGCCCCGAGCACAGTTGCAGTGCGGCCTCTGCCATAACTTCTAATGGTTCCGCCATGTCAGGATTGCGCTCGGCAATATCTCGCACATGGGCTGCCCCTGGCGTTAATACGATGCTCTCTGGCGCGAGGGTATTCACATAGACCCCCTCCCCCGCCACTTCGTGAGCCAAGCCGAGGGTATAGCGATTTAAAGCCGCTTTAGTCGCACCATAAGCCGCGATAGCATGCGCCGCCATCGCCGAATCGCGATAAGGCACCTGTGGTTGTTCACAGGTAGAAGAGCTAATGTTAAGAATCCAACCCTCTCCTCTGGCGCGCATGCCCGCTAGAGCTTGCTGAGCCAGATCGATCGGCGCATTCAAGTTTAATTCGTACATCCAAGTACGCTGCGCTGCTGTCACCTTACTGGGTAAACCCATCTTGGCGCCGGCAGCGTTGTTAACCAGTATTGATAAAGGCCCCAGGGCTTGCTCAGCGCGCGCTACTAAATCGGCGCGGGCCTCTGGATCACTGAGGTCACAGACCAGTGCGACAACCTTGGCGCCACCGGCGCTCAACTCCTCTACCGCGCCTTCCAGCGTCCCTGGCAGTTTGCCATGCGCCCCGAGACGCGACGCACACAGGGCCACGTTCGCGCCTTCGGCGACAAAGCGCTTCGCAATGGCTAGCCCAATGCCGCGACTAGCGCCAGTAATCAGTGCCGATTTACCCTGCAATTGTTTCATTTCTTATCTCCTTGCTCGTTGTCGCTTATAGATTGAGTGCGTCGCGGCCAGCCGTATTGATCAAACAGCTCAGGCAACTCGGCTTCGATTCGCTCCGGTGATAACTCGTAATCATCAATCGTATACTCAAAGCTTGTTTTGTGGCCACGCTCGCGCTCTTCCTGCTGCTTGAGCCAGTGGTCAAATTCGTCGGTCATAGGCAGCGACAACTCTTGGTAAACCTTTTGCAGCGTTGCTCGTGGCTGCGTAGTGATGTCGCGGTAGTCGACAAAAATTTGCGCTGTGTTGGGATGGGCCGCCAGCACCGCAGCGGGATGGCGGAAAGACTCAAAGGAAATATCCGTCATCACCCGCAAAGAAGCGGCATATTGCTCGGGCTTCCAGCCGCGTCCCTTCCAGGTGATTTCGAGCAGTCGCAGTGTGCTCGGAATACACTGATGCGGATCGCGCATCAGCACCACAAAGCGAGCGTCGGGGAAGGTTTCAATCAAGGCGCTAACCCAGCCACACATCAGCGGATTCTTACTCAAATGAATACGATCGCCGCCATTTAGCAGCAATTGACGTTTCACACACTCACGATAGTGGTGTAACCAACGGCGACGCTTTTTAGCTGACATTTGATCGACATGAAACAAATCGATCTTATCCATCATTGGCACGTCCAAAGCCCACTGCTGAGTCACAAAGGCAGCGCGCATCACAAACTGATCTTCTTCAGCGTTCCACAAACTCATATCGTGAATATGGCGGAACTTGCCGAAGGTTTTATCGTCCCACTCCCGCAGGCGCTGTTTAATTGCTCCGCCCAAGCAGCGCGCATCAAAGTACCCAAGCCCACGAATGACCTTTTTTTGTAGCAGGGAGGGAAACAGTAGCTCCCAATACAAGAAATAACTGAAAGTATCGCCATCGGCGGCCAGCAAACGGTGCGCCAGCGTGGTACCACTGCGTGCATGGCCAATAATAAATACTGGGCGCTGCACTTTTTGCCGCCACAGACTGGGAAACAGGACATAGTCCAATAAAAAACACAGGCTGTGAAATAGGGTTGCCAGAGGCACTAGCAATAGCAAGCGAAACAACATACGAGGGCGGCCAGGCCAATCGCGCAAAGACCAAACATGGCGCAATACCCGCCCATAATAAACCCAATCAAAATACACCGCTTGCACTCCTAGCTAATAACACAGACCATCAGCCTAGGGTGCTAGGCGCGGGCCCGCAACTGGCATTTAGCCACCCAAAACAAGTAGGCAAGCCTTTGATTTTTATATGATTTATAAAGTATCACTCTAAGACCTTACATTTTAAAGCAGTCCAAGAATGCCAAAACATCAACCCCCTAGAGCGCGCAAGCGCCCCAAGCAAAGCCGCTCAGTTATGGCCGTACAAGCCATCCAACAAGCCTGCCTAAATATCCTGAACAGCGAAGGTGCGGACAAACTGACCACCGAGAGAATCGCCGATGTCGCGGGGGTGAACATCGCCTCGGTGTATCAGTACTTTCCAAACAAAGAGGCCATCCTGAGCGATGTCTACGAAGAGCTGCTAACGGAGATGGCCGATCGTGCGGCACAGCGTTTCTTGGAAATACAGGCACTGGCGGAGGAATCACTCGAAGCCACTCTCACTGCTATCATCGACTTAGAGTGTGAACAGCTGTTAGCGCTGCAGAGCTTAGACCCGAACTTTTTTCTGAAGTATCAGCACAGTTTTGATATCCACCAGCGCGTGAACGAGCTCACCCAAAGCCAGAGCAACCCCTCCTGGGAGGAATGGCTAGATCAACTCCTGCAAAGGAGCTGCCCACCGAGCGAGCAGGCCGAGCTTCGCGGATTACTCCTAAGGCAAAGTCTGCAGGGCAATCTACATATTACCCTGCGCGATCGGCCCGAGTTGTTAAGCTCTGCCAGCTTTCGTAAAGAGCTGCTAAAGCTCTTGCTCGGCTACGTGCAAGCGCCTTGATATAAGGCACTATCAAAACACTCAAGCCGCATGTAAGGCTCTGCCTAGTGGTCGGGATCCCAAAGCGGCAGTAAAGTCACTGCCATCCCAAACTAACTCACCGCGAATCAGAACTTGAGTCACCACACCGTCGGAGCGGTTCACCATCTGATCGTGCTCAAATAGCTCACGGTACTCGAGCTTGCGATGGTCATTGCTATCCCAAGCCGCAAGGGCTTGCGGATCTATCATCGTGATATCTGCCTGGGCACCGAGCTCAATACTGCCCACGTCCAAACCAAAGAAAGCAGCAGGTTCACGGGTTAGGCGCTTGACCATCTTGCTCACGGTGGCCATGTCTTGTTGCTGAGCCAGCTTGAGTGACATCAAGTTGGCATCGAAAAAGGCCATGTTAGTAATGTGTGCGCCGGAGTCATTAAAGCCGGGCAATGCGTGGGGATGCATGAGAAACCCCAAGGTCGCGCGGTTGCCGACATTACTGACATCCACCCAGAAGCGGAACTTCTTGTCATATTGGCGCAGTAAGCCCAGCATAAAATCAGCGTCATCTGTTATCGGGGCGCTAAAGCCTTCAAAAGCGATACGCTCCTGCTCTGAGCGAGCCTCGCCAGCCTTGCCGCGCTGGAATCGCAGCAATCGCTCGAAGACCTGCTGCAAACTTTCGCCCTCCCACTCAGCTACCGGCGCACCATCAAAAATCATCAGGGCGAGGTCACGCACCACTAAGTTATCTGGCATACCGATGCGAGCCATTAGGTGGGCCAGATTGCGCCCCCGGCGCCCGTGGTGCCAGTCACGGCGGAAGTCCTCGACAAACTGGGGGTCATTGAGCAGAGCCAAGCGCCCCTCAACATCATCGTACTCTTTGGCAATCACCCGACAGGCGCTGTCTAGCTCTTCAAATAAAGGACTTACAATGCCATCTGACCACACCCGAAAATTGGTGCCCAGCGCTTGAAAATGTATCTGGCCATTAAATAAACGACTATTCAGCAAGGACGCAAAGCGCAGGAAGGCATGGGGGACCCTAGGCGCTAGGGCAAACTCCATGACCGACAGGGCCGAAGTTTTCAAGCGCTTGCCAAATAAGCGGCCGCTAGACAGCATAAAGTAGCCCAAGGCTTTCAAGCGGTTGTCCAAAATCGGCGTGGTTTGCCAAACTCGGTCGTGGCGGCGCACCACAGCAAGCAAGCGCTTCATCTCAGAAAATGTCGCAAACTGTGTAGGAATGCGCTTATCCGTATTAGGCGCGTTGGCTAAATAGTGGAATGGCAGGCCGTCAGTCGACAGCCCCAAATAACCCTGCTGCATAGCACTTTCCAGTAGCGACTCCATATGCGAGAGCTCTGCTTCAGTTGGCTCTCGAGAGATACTATCCTGCAAGCCCATGGCCTCAATCCGCAGCATCGAATGAGGTACAAAACTAGCCACGTTTGGCCCCAGGGCTAGCTTGTCAAAGTGCTTCATATAATCGGCCGTGTTATCCCAATCAATGGCATCGACACATTTTTCTAGCACGGCTTTGGGAATGTTCTCTACGCGGGTGAAACAGTCGACAATAGGATTTTGCTCGCCCTCTATTTGCCGCCCAAAACAGGTGCCCAGACTGCAGTTGCCAAACAGCACTGTGGTGGTACCGTGGCGTACCACTTCAGGTAAACGCGGATCTAAATCGACTTCCAGATCTAAGTGAGTATGGATATCTAAGAGACCCGGCATCAGCCACTGGCCGCTGCCGTCAATCACCTCTTTGGCCGCAGCCTGCGGCAAGTCCAAGCCCCGGGCCGCAATCTTGCCCTCAGCAATGGCTATATCTTCCTTCCGTGGCGCCTCGCCGCTGCCATCAAACACCAAAGCACCGGTGATCAGTACATCCCATGTAGCCGTAGTCATCTTAGGCCCTCACTAAACTATTATTTGTCTCCGAGTCTAGAACAAGCAGCTAGGCATGACCAGAACAGCTAACGAGCTATTAGTAGGCCACTTAGAAGGCGGCCATGAGTCGCTCTGCTGTTATGGGGCTTTGCCGGATGCTACAGTGCGACTCAATCCAACCCTTGATATTGTCGGGTCCTGCCCGAGGCGAGTTCTCATGCCCAGCACCAGCTTAAGCTCAAAACTAGTTTTTAATAACAGTTACGCTCACCTGCCCAATGTATTTTTTAGCTCACTGTCCCCAACAGCAGTCACTAAGCCTTCGTTAATTCGAGTTAACGAGGCGCTGGCCACAGAACTGGGTATTGATCCGAACTGGCTGGCCTCAGATGAGGCGCTAGCGATACTAGCGGGAAACCGAGTACCCGAGGGAGCAGAGCCCATAGCGGCGGTCTATGCCGGCCACCAATTTGGTCACTTCAATCCACAACTGGGCGACGGTCGCGCCATCCTACTGGGAGAAATGCTCAGCAGCGAAGGGCGGCGCTTCGACATCCAACTCAAGGGCTCTGGCCCCACCCCCTACTCCCGAGGTGGCGACGGCCGCTCACCGCTGGGCCCAGTGTTGCGGGAGTATTTGATCAGCGAGGCCATGCACACTCTGGGCGTGCCCACGAGTCGGGCACTGGCAGCTGTGGCCAGTGGCGACACAGTAATGCGTGACAGCCCCCTGCCTGGCGCCATTCTGACCCGAGTGGCCAGTAGCCACATCCGCATCGGCAGCTTTGAATATTTTGCCGCCCGCAAGGATTATCAGGCATTGGAAACCCTGACCCGCTATACGCTCGAGCGGCACTATCCCGATCGCCTGCACAGCGACAATCCGGCACTGGCACTCTTAGAAGGCGTGATTGAGCGACAGGCGAGACTGATCTCGAGCTGGCAGTTACTGGGCTTTATTCACGGCGTGATGAATACCGATAACATGCTGCTCTGCGGGGAGACCATCGATTATGGACCCTGCGCGTTTATGGACAGCTTTAACCCAGAAACTGTGTTTAGCTCCATTGATCATCATGGCCGCTATGCTTATCACCAGCAGCCCGCCATCGCCCACTGGAACCTAGCCGTACTGGCACAGTGCCTGCTACCACTGCTGCACGACAATCAGGATCAAGCGGTCGAGTTGGCACAGGCCGCTGTCGACACCTTTCCCGAGCACTTCCAAGCAGCCCACCTTGCCGGACTCCAAAAAAAGCTGGGGCTCAGTGAAACCCGCCCCGAAGACCAACAGCTGGTGGCAGATTTGTTTGAGCTGATGAGCAAGCATGGCGTAGATTTCACCCTATTCTTCCGCCACCTGGCGGATCTCGCAGCCCCGCAAAGCACATCCTCTAAGGTGTCAGAGCTATTCACCCTACCCGCCAGCTTTTTGCCCTGGCTACAGCGCTGGCAGGCGCGCTGCGAGCTGGACAAGTGTGGGGCAGCTGAGCGCCAGCAGAGCATGTACCGAGCCAACCCGGTCTATATTCCGCGCAACCATCTGGTAGAAGAACTAATCAACAGCGCCACCTTCGACAATGACTTTAAACCATTTCACCGACTGGTAGAGCGCCTAGCTAAGCCCTTTGAGTTTGAGCCACAGGACTCACGCTATGCCCTGCCACCGGCAGCAAATGAAGTTGTGCAGCGCACTTTTTGTGGTACTTAAGAGCGAAATCGCCCCTTGATCGTGCTTAGACTCACACCGGTCGAGACAGTATAATTGCCGCTCATCCGGCCTTTGGGTCGAGCCCTGAATCACTTAACTAAACTTCGAGCAGCGCATTGACTATCGAATTCTTTGGCAAGACCCTGTCCGGCCCCTTCACAGTGCCCTCCGGCATCGTGAGCACGGCGGTCCCCATTATTCAGTACATCTTCGACCACATGCCAGAAGTGGGTGTGTTGACCACTAAAAGTATCGGTCTAGAGCCACGCCTAGGTAATCGAGAACCGGTGTTAAGCCAATACGCACCGGGCTGCTTTGTTAATGCCGTGGGACTGACCAACCCTGGGGCGCATAAATCCGCTGAATTGATGGCGCAGCTCAAAGTGCCAGAAGACCGCTTCCTGCTCACTTCGATTTTCGGGGGCAGTGTAGAAGAGTTTGTCGAAGTGGCAAAAATTATGGCCCCCGTCTCGGATGGTTTGGAGCTCAACCTATCCTGCCCTCATGCTAAAGGCTATGGCATGGCTATGGGCCAAGACCCCGAGCTGGTTCGAGAGATCACTGCTGCGGTCAAAGCCGTAGTGGATATCCCGGTGATCCCCAAACTGACCCCCAATGCACCCAATATCGGCGTCATTGCCCAAGCAGCAGTAGCCGGTGGCGCAGATGGCATCTGTGCGATCAACACGGTCGGCCCCGGTTACACCTCCGCCCATGGCGAGCCCATATTAAGCAACGGCGCCGGCGGGATGTCAGGTAAAGGCGTGCTGCCTATTGGCCTCAAATGTGTTCGGGAAGTTGCGCAGGTCACTGGCCTACCCGTCATTGGCTGTGGCGGTGTCAGCAGTGCCGATGACGTGCGGGCCTACTTTGATGCTGGCGCCACTGTAGTCGGGGTCGGCTCTGCACTAGTGGGCATGACCACTGAGGAAATGGCCGCTTACTTCCAGCAACTAAGCAGCGACTTAGCCACTGACGGCAACCGCGCTGAAAGCCATATCCGCTACGATATCGATATGCGCTTTAATCCCGTGACTCTGGTGGAAAACAAGCGCGTCTGCCACGACATCACGGTTCTCACTTTTGACCGCAAGATCAACATACAGGCAGGTGAATTCGTCTTCCTGTGGATCCCCGGCCTGGGCGAAAAACCCTTCTCGGCAATGACAGACGACCCATTCTCTCTGGCAGTGATCGATGTCGGTGAGTTTACTCACGCGCTGATGGATTTGCCCGAAGGCACTCAGGCCTATGTCCGCGGCCCCCACGGCATCCCCGTATCCCCCCCAGAAGACGCCACTATTATGGCGGTCGCCGGTGGCACCGGGCTGGCTGCGGTGTACCAAATTGCTCGCGACTTCGGCAACGCGCATATCTTCACCGGCGCAAGAACTGCTGAGCGACTGTATTTCTTAGAGGAATGCCGGCAAATTGCCGACGTGCATGTTGCGACCGACGATGGCAGTGTCGGCTTCCACGGGGTGGTGACCGAATTGCTTCGGCAAGCACTGGAGAAACTGTCGGCCGATGAGCTCGACAAACTGGTGTTTTACAACTGTGGCCCAGCCCCCATGGTGCATGCCGCGGAAGCTGTGCAGCGCGAGTTCTGTCGCCCCGAGCAAATTTTCAATGCCATTGATTACCTGACTAAGTGCGGAGTGGGCATCTGCGGGGCCTGCGCCCTGCCAGATGGGCGCCGATCTTGTGTTGACGGCCCCTTCCTCGGCTTAGGCAACTAATCATCTACAATAACTATGCCGCGCAGTCACAGCGCGGCATAGTCAGCACTCTTCTCACTCTTTAAAAAAGACTGTCCTATGTCACGAGGTATTTACCACGCTCCCTGGGAAAAAGCTTTCGACCGGCTGATGACGCCGCTGGAAGAGTTTATCCATCGCCAAACCACCAGCGGCATCCTGCTGATGGCCTGTGCAGTAATTGCCTTAGTGATTGCCAACAGTCCCTGGCACGACGTCTATGAAGACTTTTTACAGACAGCCATAACACTGGGGATTGGCGAGCACAGCTTTTCGTTTACCGTGCATCATTGGATTAACGAATTGCTGATGACCTTCTTCTTTTTAGTGATGGGGCTAGAGCTTAAGCGCGAACTGCTAGTAGGAGAGCTGTCTTCACCGCGACAGGCCTTCCTGCCCATTGCTGCGGCACTCGGCGGCATGCTCATTCCCGCCCTAGGCTACTGGGTGTTCAATACTTCCGGGCCGGGCGTCGACGGCTGGGGGATCCCCATGGCCACCGATATTGCCTTCGCTATCGGCGCTTTGAGCTTACTCGGATCACGTATTCCAAAAGCCTTAGTGACGTTTTTGATCGCACTGGCGATTGTCGATGACCTCGGTGCCGTCGCCGTTATTGCCCTGTTCTATACCGATTCCTTAAACATCAACGCCTTACTCTACACCTTAGCCTGCAGTGGCCTAATGGTATTTCTTAATATCGCTGGCATTCGCGCCTCCCTGCCCTACGCCATTGTCGGTTCACTGCTATGGGTGGCAATGCTGGCCTGTGGCATTCACGCCACAATCGCCGGGGTGATTATTGCCTTTAGCATCCCAATCCGGCCTAAGTTTGAAGCGGATACCTTTATCGACCGAGTCGAAGTTGCCTCGAGAAACATGCGCCGCGTTGTTCGGGAACAACCAGACATCATTCACAATGAGCCCTTTCGCGCAAAAGTGACCGCGCTGGGCAAGGGCGTAAAACTGGTGCAAGCTCCAGCGCAGCGTGCTGAACGGGCCCTCCATTTACCAGTTGCCTACCTGGTGATTCCTATTTTTGCACTGGCCAATGCGGGTATCCCAGTGGACTTCGCTAACTTTAGTGACTACTTAGGCAACAGCATCACTTTGGGGGTGTTATGCGGTTTGGTCCTCGGTAAGCCGCTCGGCATTGCCGGCTTTTCTTGGCTGGCAGTGAAGCTAGGCTGGGCAGACTTGCCCAAGGGGATTAACTTTAGTCACATTATCGGTGTCGGTTTGCTCAGCGGCATCGGCTTTACCATGTCAATTTTTATCGCTGATTTAGGCTTTGCTGGGCAGGCCCACGATTTACTGATGGCTAAAACCGGCATCTTACTAGCCTCCTTAGTGGCGGGCTTGAGCGGCTTTTTTCTACTGCGTTACTTAAGCCGCTAGTTGCTGCCGATGACAGGTCTTTAGTTAATTGTTTTGGGTAAAGACTAAAGAGCAGCTCTGTTTACAGTTCTAGTGAAACGTGGATTTCCTATAAGCTAGAAAAAGGTACACTCTATAAAAAATAGATAGTTCATTTGCTCAGGGGGAATCCGCATTGCACAAAACTACGCTGGAGCAGTGGCGGATGTTTAAAGCTGTCGTCGATGAAGGCGGTTTTAATCAAGCAGCCAGTAAAATCCACAAAAGCACATCAAGCATTCATCATGCTGTTAGCAAATTAGAAGATACGCTTGGCGTTAAGTTATTGGTGGTAAAGGGCCGCAAAACCTCACTGACAGATATCGGCCAAGTGCTCTTGCACCGGGCTCAGTACTTACTTGAAGAAGTTAGCCGCATTGAAGCAGTGGCTGACTTTCTAAGCTCTGGCGTTGAGACAGAGCTGCGCATCGCCGTTGATGCCGCCTTTCCCCAAGACACGGTTTTCCAAGCATTAGAAAAAGTCTCTGCGCTGTTCCCGCAAATTAATATAGACCTTATTGATACCATACTATCAGGTGCTAATGAGCTATTAGCGGAGGGCAACGTCGATATTGCCTTATCTCCTCTACCCATGAATAACGGCCTGAATGATGAGCTATGCTGCATAGAGTTTGTGGCTGTTGCGCATAAAAATCATGCCCTGCACCAGCTAGGCCATGAGCTGAGTGTGGAGAATTTAAGATCGTTTCGACAGGTTATCGTCCACGATTCCGCCATCCAGAATAAAACTGATGCTGGCTGGCTGGGAGCAAAACAACGATGGTCTGTCAGCCATTTACATACCTCGATAAAACTGGTCGAAAACAATATGGGTTACGCTTGGCTACCTTTGCCCGCAATCAAGGATGCCTTAAGCGAGGGCACTCTTAAGCGCCTCCAGCTTAAAGATGGCGGCAGCCGGAGGGTGAGTTTTTACCTAAACTACTTCGATAAAGACCGCGTCGGCCCTGCAGCGCGAGAATTTATGGGAGAACTGCGCTTATCAACGATGGATATGTCAAACTCAGAGACATAGTAAGCCCAGCATTCCGCTCTACGTTCTAGTATCTAGAATAAAAGGCATCAAAATATGAAATTCTTATGATGTCTTCGATTCGCTAAGATTGCCCCCATCACAACTGAGGGGAACACTATGTATTACCTACGATATGGCAACGAACGTGGCCGAGCAGACTTTGGCTGGCTCAAGAGTAAGCATTCTTTCTCTTTTGGAAATTACTTTGACCCCAAGCACATGGGTTTCTCAGCACTGCGGGTCATCAATGATGACACCGTTCAAGGCGGCGCTGGCTTTGACACGCACGGCCATCGAGACATGGAAATTATCTCCTATGTTTTAGAAGGCTCTATCGAGCACAAAGACAGTATGGGTCAGCAGTATATTGTGCCTGCCGGTGATATTCAGCGTATGAGCGCTGGCACAGGCGTCACCCATTCGGAGTTCAACCACTCCCAAAATAAGCCTCTGCGCTTTTTGCAAATTTGGATTCAACCCAACAAAAAAGGGGTTGCGCCAAGTTACGAGCAAAAATCTGTTGAACAGCGGGGACCGCTAACCCCACTGGTTACAGCTGATGGCCGTGAGGGCTCACTGTCTATGCATCAAGATGCCAGCCTTTATCGCTTGCAACTGAAGCAGGGGGATGAGTTTCAGCTCGACACACAACAGCGCCCCGGCTACCTGCATGTCATTGAGGGTCAGCTAGAGGCCAACGGCCATCCGCTGGCAGCAGGTGATGCGCTCGGAGCCTATCAGGAGAGCTTAAACATTAGCGCTCAGACTGATCTAACGGCGCTATGGTTTGACTTACCTGCCATCAAGGCGAGCTGAAGTGGCTGCTCCAGATAGTCCCCTGTTCTGGCTACTAGCCATTACAGGGGTTTTATTAACCGGCATTTCCAAATCAGGCTTTGCTGGCGGTGCTGGCGTAGTGGCAGTTCCCTTGCTGTCACTGGTCATGCCCGTCCAGCAAGCTGCAGCACTCATGCTGCCCTTGCTCTTAATTATGGATATGAAAACCGTTCGCCTTTATTGGTCTACGGTTAATCTGCGAGAGGTTAGGGACATAGGCCTTGCCGCTTTGCTGGGTATTGCGCTTGCAGGAACGGCGATGGCCTCACTGTCATCGACAAGCCTGCAATGGATTCTGGCGCTGTTTTGTATTGTTTTTGCTAGCTGGCAGCAACTAACACCGCTACTGGGAAAGTTACCTGGCGCTGCATTTATCTGGGGAACCTTATCGGGTATCAGTAGCACCCTGTTACATGCTGGTGGCCCGCCTATTAGTATTTATTTTTTGTCTAAAGGGACCAGTAAGAAAGTATGGCTGGCGCAGGCAGCGGTCTTTTTTGCCCTGATGAATGTCGTCAAGCTCATACCCTACAGCATGAACAATGTGTGGCGCTTAGAGTTTTTTGTGCTTGATTTGATCTTGTTGCCTCTGGCTATCGCCGGTGTCTATCTCGGCCACAAAATACAGGCTCACTTAAATGAAGCGGTCTTCACCCTGTGCTGTCGCATATTGCTTGGCATCACAGGCACATTACTTCTACTAAAAATACTGCTTTAGAGCGCTTTGAGCAGTGCTCGAGATAAGAGGCTGCCTCGCCAGGCAGCCCTCTGTTAGAACTTGGCAAAGCCAAGTCACTGATATTCTAATTTATAGAATGATAGGGCCAGAATAAATCAATTTTATTCTTTTTCGAAGTCTATAATCTAGAGCACATCCCAGAAGCCTGTGGGGTGTTAGGCACTTCAACTGGGTCACTTAGAAACTTAATAATGTCGTTCGGGTGCAGAGCAGGAACATGAAGTTGATTATTAAAAATCGTTTCTTCTCAACACCCTGAATCCTCAATTTTTAATAGGAGATTTTATGACTGACTCAAGCAAGACACTTAATGTGCTCGGCATTTCCGGTAGCCTGCGGCGTGACTCTTACAATACCGCTGCACTACGCGTAGCCCGGGATAACGCTCCGAGTGACATGAACATTGAATTTGCCGACCTCTCAGAGATTCCTTTGTATAACCAGGACCTGCGAGATGAGAAAGTGCCGGCTGCTGTGACTAAGCTTGTGGAACAAATCATTGCCGCTGATGCCCTGCTGTTTTCTACACCTGAGTACAACTATTCAATGCCTGCTGTACTGAAGAATGCTATTGACTGGGTATCCCGTGAACAGCCGCAGCCCTTTGCCGGTAAGCCAGCAGCTATCATGAGCAGCAGTATGAGTTTATTAGGTGGAGTGCGTGCACAGTACGACTTGCGTCGCTCCATGGTGTTTTTAGATGTGCACTGCCTTAACAAGCCCGAAGTGATGATCGCCTCTGCCCATGAGCGCTTCGATGAGCAAGGCAGGCTCACCGATGAGGATACTAAAGCGCATATCAATAAAATGGTTGTGGCCTTAGGTAAATGGACGCGACTTTTACAGGCTGGAAAACAATTTCAGGCAGGAGATAAATAATGAGTACGCAAACACTAAAACCCACTGAAGATTTTGACCAGAACTGTGTCGAGCCTAGCGGATGCAAAACCGTGGAGCTGTTGATTCAGCCGCGTGACAAGGACCTTGGCGGATTCTCAGTCCGACGCGTGCTGCCGACTCGCCAACGCCGGATGGTTGGACCGTGGATTTTCTTCGACCACATGGGGCCCGCCGATTTCCCCGCCGGCGAAGGTATCAATGTGCGCCCTCACCCACATATCAACCTAGCGACAGTGACCTATTTGTTCGAGGGAGAGATATTACACCGAGACTCCCTCGGCAGTTACCAGCCTATCCGCCCTGGGGATGTCAATCTCATGGTCGCCGGCAAGGGCATCACCCATTCCGAGCGGGAGAGGCCCGAAGTCACTGCAACAGCCCACAGCCTCCACGGGCTGCAACTCTGGCTGGCTTTACCAGAAGCCGATGAGGAGATTGATCCGGCCTTTTACCACTATCCAGACGCCGATATTCCACGACTTGATCTTAAAGGTGTCCCAGTCCGAGTGATTATGGGTAGTGCCTTTGGTGCCACATCACCCGTCAAGGTATTTGCGGACACACTTTACCTTGAAGCACACCTCAAGGCGGGGCAACAGATCATCGTGCCCGATGCCGAAGAGCGTGCTGTCTATGTCGCAGAGGGCGAAGTAAAAGCAAACGACACCCTAGTGCCAGAGCACGCCATGGCTGTGTTATCGAGCGCCCCAGGTATCGAGTTAACGGCTACTCGCGATTCACGCATCGCCATCGTTGGCGGCCAGAACCTAGGCAAGCGCTATATGGAGTGGAACTTTGTGTCCAGTCGCCGCGAGCGCATAGAGCAGGCAAAAGACGAGTGGAAAGCCCAAACCTTCCCCAAGGTCACCGGGGACGAAGAGGAATACATCCCACTGCCTGAATAAGGCAGCTATAGGAGAAATACGATGGCTAAGAAACTAACAGTTCGTATCGCTTTAAGTTTGATTGCCAGCGCGGGTCTTACAGCTGGGGCAGGGGCCGCAGAGGTGCCCAGCACAGACAAAGCATTGTCAGCCGCTAATTTGATCCTGCATAACGGCAAGGTCGCTGTATCCACAGACGATGGCGCTTACCGCTTCGCCGAGGCTGTAGCGATCAGCGACGGTCATATTGCGGCGGTGGGTGGCAGCCAAGAGTTATTGGCGAAGGCTGGAGAGACGGCTCGAGCCATTGATTTACAAGGCCGCACCGTAATCCCAGGCTTGAACGACTCCCACAGCCACGTTGTGCGTGGCGGGCGATTCTACAATTTGGAACTGCGCTGGGACGGCGTCGACAGCCTAAAAGAGGCATTGAGCATGGTCGGCGAACAAGCCAAGCGTACGCCGCAAGGTGAGTGGGTGCGGGTGATCGGCGGCTGGTCGCCCTACCAGTTCGAAGAACAGCGCATGCCCACCCCGGCCGAGTTGACCCGAGCTGCACCTGACACACCGGTGTTTGTCTTATTCCTTTATAGTCGGGGCTTCTTAAACGCTGCTGCGGTGGAAAAGCTGGGCATTACTGAAAACACCCAGGCGCCAAAGGGCGGGCGCTACGAGATGACCAAGGACGGCGGTGCTATCCTCTACGCCGAACCCAATCCCACCATCCTGTATCAGACCATCGGCACGCTGCCCGGTCTCTCAGAAGAGAAGCAGGTCAATTCAACCAAGCACTTTTACCGTGAACTTAACCGTTTCGGACTGACCAGTGTAATTGATGCTGGCGGCGGCGGGCACATCTTCCCGGATGACTATGAAGGCACTCGCAAGCTGTCGGAGCAGGGCGAAATGCCACTGCGCGTGTCCTACTACCTGTTCCCCCAAAGCCCGGAAAAGGAGCTGAGCACCTTCCGCTACTGGGTGAACAATTTCGAGCAGGGTAAAAACCAAGCTGACCTCGCCAATGGCTACGTGCTTGAAGGCGGCGGCGAGTTCCTCACCTGGAACGCTGGTGATTTCGAGAACTTTACCGCAGCAAGACCCGAGATCCTGAGCAAGCCCTACATGCGACAAGAACTCTACGAGGTCACCAAGTATCTGGCCGAGAACAAGTGGCCGATCCGCATTCACGCTACCTATGACGAGAGCGTGAGCAAAATTTTAGATATCTGGGAAAAAGTGGATGCCGAGCACCCCTTCGATGAGCTGCGCTGCACTCTGGATCATGTGGAGACGATCACTGACAGCAATATCGAACGCGTCAAGGCACTGGGCTGCGGCATAGCGCTACAAAGCCGAATGGCCTATGCCGGCGAACAATTCATCGAGCGCTATGGCAAGGACCTTGCCGCCACTTCGCCGCCATTGCGTAAACTCGCCGAGAGCGGCCTCCCTGTCGGCTTGGGCAGTGATGGCACCCGCGTGGCTACTTACAACCCCTGGATAACCTTGTACTGGGCGGTCACCGGCAAGACGGTGGGTGGCACACAAGTCTATCCAAGTGAAAATCGCCTATCCCGCGCTCAAGCCCTGCGCTTACACACCGAAGGTAGCGCTTGGTTTTCAGGTGAACAAGGCCAGAAGGGCCGTATTGAGCCTGGCCAATACGCAGACTTGGCTGTGCTAAACGCAGACTACTTTACAGTGCCAGATGAGCAAATCCGGGACATTGAATCCGTTCTGACTGTGGTGGGAGGCAAAGTTGTTTATGGCGCAGCTGAATATGCTGAGTTGGCGCCACAATTACCTCCGATTCAGCCAGAGTGGTCGCCGGTGGCGCGCTTCAATGGTTACAAAGCCGCTAACTGAAGCCAGAACTGAGCTCTTGCTGGCCCTCAAAGTGACTGAAATCCGGGGGCCATCACTTCAGCTTTCTTGAACAAAGCAATTGTGGAGGTAAGCCTATGGTTTTATAGATTTAAACAACTTTTAAAATGCTGAACTACACTTTCGACTCGACGGCCGCAAATTGAAAAGGTCGCGACACAATACTTTAATCACCTCAGGATACGATTATGAAACGCACAAAACGACTTGGAAAAGCTCTTCTCGCGTTTGCCGCATGTGCTTCGCTACTCATGCAGCCGATAATGTTCTCCAGCGTGGCTCAGGCGCAGGAAGCAAGCCAACTGCACCTTAAAGGTCTATCGCACAAGCCGAGCAAAGCTGCGAATGAGGCTCTGTTTGATCCAAATGACGCAGTATTGTTATTGCTTGACCACCAGACCGGTCTATTCCAGACCGTCAACGACATCTCCGTAAGCGAGTTGAGAGCCAATACCGTGGCGCTGGCAAAGATCGCGGAACAGGCAGGTATTCCAATTATCTACACCGCCTCTGAGCCCAATGGCCCCAATGGCCCAATCATGGAAGAGCTCCCCGCTGCAATGCCTAGTGCCCAATATGTTGCTCGTAAGGGCGAAGTGAGCTCTTGGGATAATGCGGATTTTGTTAAAGCCGTGAAAGCGACTGGCAGAAAAACCTTGGTGATGGCTGGCGTCTGGACCAGCGTCTGTGTCGCCTTCCCTGCCCTGCAGGCCCATGCTGAAGGCTACAAGGTATTCACCGTAATGGATGCCTCAGGTGACGTCAGCAAGATGGCCTCTGACGCGGCCTTAGCCCGAATGACTGCAGCAGGTATTATTCCAGTCACCACCAACACCATGCTGAGTGAGACACACCGCACTTGGAATCGTCCTGATGCCGCTAAGTGGGGCTCGCTGTACTCCGAACTCGTACCGGAATACCGCGCCGTGACCGAAAGCTACACTCGCGCCCAAGAAGCAGCGAAATAAGGCCTTAGCCAACACCTGAAAAACAGGCTAGCCCTTTGACTAAAGTGGCCGCTCCTTAGAGCGGCCACTTTCATTGTCTGTCGAGATACCTTCGACGAGCGCGACCTAGTGCAGCGCGCGAAACCCGAAAATTGAGGCTCTATAACATGACAATTATGCTCAATTTTTTACGCACGCTAATGATTGCTGTAACTCACAAGCGGCACTGCCTCAACCTTTCGCCAACCCTGCTAAGCCCACGGTGGCAGCTCGCGATCGTAGGCACAGTACTACTTAACGCCTGTAGCATAGGCCCAGAACGGCTCGCCAGCAGTCGCATGGCATACAACGAGGCGGTTCAAATCACCGAGCAGCGCGAACTACTACTCAATATCGTCCGCTTGCGTTATCACGAAACGCCTGAGTTTCTTGCCATCAACAGTATATCCTCACAATTTGAGCTCACTACGACTGTCGGAGTCAGTAGTGAATTTGACGGCGATGGCGATGCCAGATCGATTCAGCCACAGGCTGAGCTTGGTTTCGCAGAGCGCCCGACTATTACCTTCACTCCGCAGCAAGGACAAGAATTCACACGTCAGCTAACCGCTCCAGTGGGGCCAGAAACGCTGTACCGCTTAATCGAATACGGCTGGGGACTAGATCGGATTTTTGAGCTGACTGTTCGCCAGATTAACTCTGTCGGCACGCCGATTGGTGTGGCGCGAGAGACATCTGAATCCCCATCATCAGCGGAACTACTCAAGATCATTTCGACCCTCGCTAAATGGCAGCGTGAGGGTCTTGTCACATTGAGCCTAAGCGATGAGTTTGAAGATATCTCAGCTCTGGTACCGGCCACAATGGTCAGCGCTGCTGACATAGTGGAAGCCGCCAAAAGTGGCTATCGCATGCTCGCTCGAGATAAGGGCTATGTCCTAGCCCAAAAGGTATACCGCCTGACACTTAAGGTTGATAGTTCATTGAGGCCAACGCTCGAGTGGCAGCATGTGGCCCGCAGCTTAGGTATCGAGGCCGGCCGGCAGAGCTATGCCATTGATTTAGCAGACAAAGACGGGCAGGAACTAGGACGGCCGCTGGATACGCTGTACATCGCGACGCGCTCCCCCCTGGGCATCATGGCTTATTTGGCCCAAGGCGTGACTTTGCCAGCCAAGGACAGCCATGCTCAGGATGCAGCTTCAATCGACGCACCTATGAGCACTCTGTTTCGCATCAAAACCGCGGAGGAAAAGCCTGACAGCGCCTACATCGCGGTGCCACACCGAGGGCGTTGGTTTTATATTCAGGCTGAGGACCTAGCCTCCCGGCGTAGTCTGGGAGCACTGATCTCCTTGCTCCGACTGGAACTAGAAGCCGGTGGCGCACAAAATGTGCCCACATTAACATTGCCTGTCGGGCTGTAGTTCTGAAAAAATCTCACAACAACGCCACCTTGAGCATGGAGTTAAGGCTTATTAATGAATGAGACAATCCGCAAAGCAACCTGGCTTGAGCTGTTTTACGATCTGATTTTCGTGGTAGCAATTGCCAAGGCTGTCGATACCCTGGGCCATGCCAATCAGGGACAGATCGAGTTCGAGTCATACTTCAAGTACATACTGATTATGATCCCACTGTGGTGGGCATGGACTGGCCATACTCTGTTCGCCAATCGCTTTGATAATGATGACCTCTTTCAGCGTCTCATGACCCTCGGGCAAATGGCCGTCGCCGCCTCCTTATCAGTATTTATTGATCCGGATTTTGATCCTAACTATCTCGGTTTTCTGCTGTCCTATGTCGCCCTTCGCGGCCTCCTCGTACTGATGTATGGACGAGCTGCCATGCTCGCTGAAGGGGCCTGTCGGGATGTAGCTAAGTTTCTCGGCCTGGGCTTCACCGTGGGGCTATTAATTAGTCTGTCGTCACTACTCTTTACCGGGCCATGGAAATATGTGGTGCTCTATCTCGGCATTATCGTCGATATTATTTTTCCACTGCTCGGACGGCGCTATCTGGCACGCGCCCCGGTCGAGAGCCATCACGTGCCGGAGCGCTACGCGCTTTTGATCATTATCTTACTCGGCGAATCAGTGGCAAACCTAGTATCGTCCTTTGAAAGCGTCGCGGTATCCCTACAAACTGTCGTGGCAGCAGTGGCCGGCTTCTTGCTCCTTGCTGCTATTTGGTGGGTCTACTACGACAATCTGGAAAGGCGGATCTACGGCCAGGAGTTGGGTACCGGCCAGGCAGTCATCTATCTGCATCTCGCGCTATTTATCGGCCTAGGTGGCATTGCAACTATGATCGGTTTCGCCATCGATCCAGTACTGGCAGTGGCCGATTACAAGCTGCTCGTTGGTCTCAGTACGGCAGTCTTTCTCATTGCGCTACAACTGCTACTGCAAATTTACCACCCCAAAGCTGAGCGGGCTCCCCTGCTGCGCAACGCTGTGATTACCTTGGTACTTAGCCTTGCAGCGCTAGCTCTTGCACCAACAAATGTAACAGTGCTTTTAGCAATGACCGGGGTGTTTTTGATTCACGCAATTAGCGATATAAGACGACAACGTGCTATTTGAGGCAAGCGAATTTAGCCGCAAATCAGTGCTTGTTTTAACAGTTAGTTAGCATGGGGCGCTGGACGATGGTGAGATCAAGCAGTGCTAAAGTTATCGTCCCCCTGGCGGGTCTGAGAGCCTAGCAAAGGCCTGCTGATCGAAAGCAACAAAAAAGGCCCTGCGTGAGGGCCTTTTTTAGCGGTCGCTGCCGCTGAGATATTTGGTAGGACTACCCAGATTCGAACTGGGGACCTCTACCATGTCAAGGTAGCGCTCTAACCAACTGAGCTATAGTCCTATTAAGGAGGCGCATTATACGGCTGCAGCTCAGATTGCTCAACTGCGATTTTGTATTTCGTGTTTTTTTAGCCTTTATGGGGCCTGCCTATGCTATTTCGCCATGGCCGCATTATCAGCGGAATCGAGGCGCTTGATAAACTTGCTTACCGGCAACGTACACCGCCTTCACCTGCAACTGCCCCAGTTCAGCCTCTGGCACCTCAAAATAATCTTTGTCGATGAGAATAAAGTCGGCAAAATAACCCGGCTGAAGGCGACCTATGGCCGCTTCTTGATGCGCTGCGTAGGCCGCACCTTCCGTAAATAGCGCCAGAGCATCTAAGCGGCTTATTTTCTGTTCGGGCATCCAAGCAGTATTTGGCTCCCCACTTTGATCCTGACGACTCACCGCTGCATGGAGCCCTAAAAAGGGATTAGGCGACTCGACGGGAAAGTCGGAACCAGCGGCCATATGCGAAGCACTCGCTAGCAGCGACTGCCAGGCGTAGGCTCCTTGTAGTCGCTCCTTCCCTAGGCGTGCGCCAGCCATATTTTTATCGCTAACTGCATGTAAAGGCTGGATCGATGCAATCACGTTCAGCGCTGGAAAACGCGCAATATCTTGCCTGCGCAAAACCTGCGCATGTTCGACTCGGTGCCTTAAAGCTGCACTTTTGGGGTCGCTGTTAAGACGCTCGTATAAGTCCAGCACTCGAGCATTGGCTCGATCACCAATAGCATGGGCACTGACCTGATAACCTGCCGCCACCGCGCGGTTCATATGCTGCTCGAGGGCCTCAGCACTCTGCAACAGCAAACCGCGCTCACCGGGCGCGTCACTGTAATCCTCAAATAAAGCCGCACCTCGAGAGCCCAAGGCGCCATCGACCCAGATCTTAACACTGCGAACATCCAGCCTGTGTGCTTGATCCACTGAGGGGCCAGCCTCTAGGTAAACATCGTTGCCTGGATCGCGCAGATCGAGCATCGCATAGACCCGAATGGGTAGGCGACCGGCCCGCTGTAAGACGCGGTAGGCCTGCACTTCCAGCGCAGATACACCGGCATCATGCACTGAGGTAATACCGTAGCTGGCCAGATCTTCTAAGGCCCTGTACTGCCACTGCGCTAACTGCTCAACACTCGCTTGAGGCATCACTCTGTGCACTAGGGTCATAGCGTTATCAATTAACACCCCAGTGGGCTGCCCCTTGCTATCACGCACTATCTGACCGCCTTCAGGGTCGGGGGTGCTGGCGCTAATTCCCGCCAAAGCCAAAGCGTTTGAGTTGGCCCACAAGGCGTGACCATCGACTCGGGTTAAAACCACCGCGCTGTCGGCGCTAATAGCATCTAAACTTGCCTTGTTAGGGAAAGTTTTCTCAGGCCACAAGACCTGATTCCAGCCTCGCCCCTGCACCCACTCACTGGCCGGATGCTGCGCCAAGTAGCTCGCCACCCGCTGTACAGCTTGCTGCTCACTAGTCACCCCCACCAAATCCACTGAGGACAGTGCCCGGCCATGGCCGCTCACATGACCGTGTGCATCAATCAAGCCCGGCAGCAGTGTGGCACCTCCAGCATCAATACGTGTTTCGGCGCTACTGCGCTCTGCATTAAGAGCGCTGGCGTAGAGGCGTGTCACCTTGTCCTGCTCAAACTCCAAGGCGACAAAGCGCTGCAGCTCGCCCTGATTTAGGCTATAGCCATTGACGTTATATATTAATGTCGCAGCCTGCAGCGGCTGCAGCGTAGCCAGCACCAGGCACAGTGACAGTATTTTGGCTAAAGTTTTATCCATGACCCAGCGTCCAAAAAGCGATCCATCAGCCCATTTATTGACAAGTCATCATAGCGCCTGCATCACTCTGAAGCATTAGCGACAACCTTCGGTGGTGACAGCTGTCCAGCTAGAGTGTTGATAAATGCTGCAATAAGACCCAGCATAGGGCTGTTATTTTTGCCTATATCCCGACTGCTTAAACCGTGACGGCCATTGCTTAGCTCGCAACAGGCTACACTGGAGGTGGATCGGGTAACCCTCTGACACAAACTCACCACTGGAGACGACTTATGTTTGACAATGAACACCCCGCTCGTCGCGCCGCTCTCTTGTCACGGCAGTATGTGCACGAAAAGAACCGCGAAGGCTGGCTAAGCTTATACGCCGAAGATGCTATTATTGAAGATCCAATTGGCGTCTCTCACATTGACCCTGTGGGTGATGGGCACCGTGGACCTGCAGCCCGAGAAGCCTTCTGGGACAATTTCATCGCCCCTGCCAATATCAATATTGAGATCTTAGAGTCCTATGCCGCAGGCAAAGAAGTCGCTAACCATGTACTACTCACAGTGACTGTTGACAGCGGTGAGGGTAAGAAAATACAGCAAAATATTCACGGAGTTTTCACCTACGAAGTCAACGACGAAGGCAAGTTGCTCGCGCTGCGCGGCTACTGGGAAACAGATGATCCACGCAACGCCATGATGGAGTTTGACGAACAGGGCAATGCACGGCCTTTAAGCTCCTAAACCTAGCCTCAGGCCTTCAACTGAACAAATTAGCCCGCGGTAAATAGGGAGCGAGTCACAAAAAGCCCCTTTTAACCGCGGCTGCCCTTGCCCTTCACCACTATTAATGCGTTATGCTTCTGCTTAGGGTCTTGCATGGACCGACAAAAAGATAACAGCAGGCGCAGAACACATGACGACAATAGACCAGCTCTTGAAGGACATTAACGACGCCCCCGATGGCCCCTCCATAGCTGCAATCTTTGATTTCGATGGCACCATCATTGCCGGCTACTCAGCCACAGTCTTTATTCGCGAACAGCTTCGACGCGGTGATATTTCGCCCAGACAACTGGTGGAACTATCCGCCGCCATGACCGGTTTTGGCATGGGTAGAATGGGCTTTTCTGCCATGATGGCGGTCACCGCTCAGTTTATGCGCGGCGTTGAAGAGGCGACCTACGAAGAAATAGGTGCGCGACTCTACGACAAACAGATAGCAAGGATGATTTATCCAGAGTCGCGAGCGCTGATTGAAGCGCACCAGCGCAAAGGTCACAGCGTCGCGGTCATTTCCTCAGCCACCCCCTACCAAGTTAAATATGCCGCCGAAGATTTAGGCATCGAACACGTGCTGTGCACTGAGCTAGAAGTCAAAAAAGGCCGCTTTACTGGCTCAGTCTTGTCGCCGACCTGTTTTGGTCAAGGTAAGGTAGATGCCGCCGAGATGTTAGCTAAAGCAACGGGGGCCGAGCTCGATGCCAGCTTTTTTTACAGCGACAGCAGCGATGACTTGTTGTTACTCGAACGGGTAGGCTTGCCCCGGGCCTTAAACCCCAATGCTCGCCTGGCCGGCATTGCTAACGACCGTAATTGGCCCAGCGCACGCTTTGGCAGCCGCGGTCGAGCCACCATGTCCCAGTGGTTACGCTCTGTAGCGGCCACTGCCAGCGTAGTCTCAGCCTATGCTGCGGGGCTGCCAATTTATGCGCTAACTGGGTCACGCCGAGATTCTCTGAACTTCTCATTTTCTTTGTTTGCCGATACCGCCAGCGCACTAATCGGCCTACACCTGAACATTAAAGGGCAGAAAAACCTTTGGGACCAGCGCCCCGCAGTGTTTATTTTCAATCATCAAAGTAAAGCTGATGTAGTCATAATAGCCAGCCTTTTGCGCCGCGATATCGCTAGTGTAGGCAAGCAAGAAATTAAAAAACTACCGATTATTGGCAAAGTACTCGAGCTTGGCGGGGTAGTCTTTATCGATCGCAGCAACTCAAAAAATGCTATCGAAGCTATGACTCCACTCGTTGATGCGATGCGTGAGGAAGGTAAATCTGTGGCTCTAGCGCCAGAGGGCACACGCAGCACCTCAGCAAAGCTACTGCCTTTCAAGAAAGGTGCCTTCCATTTAGCCATGCAGGCAGGAGTGCCGATAGTACCTATCGTTATTCACAATGCCGGCGATGTGGCGCCAAAAGGTGAATTTGTATTTCGCCCTGCGAGCGTCGATGTCGAAGTACTCGAACCCATCTCCACTGAGGACTGGAAAGTCGAAGATTTGGATGATCATGTGCGCAGCGTACGAAATCTATTCTTAAAAGCGCTCGGACAAGCACTGGAGCCCGAAGCAACAGCGACAAACAAGAAAACTCAAGCAAAAACTAAGGCAAAGCCTGCTGCCAAAACCAAAACCAAAACCAAAACCAAAACCAAAACCAAAACCAAGGCTAAGGCTAAGGCTAAGGCCAAATCAAAAACCACAACTAAAGGCGCTGCGCCTAAATCTAGTGCCAGCCCAAAAGCAGCCAAGCCAGCAGCACGATCAAAAGCCAAGCCTAAAAATGCAGTGAGTGGTGGGAAATGAGCAACGCTAAACTGATCGACAAACTTAACAGCAGCAGTCCTTGGCCTAAGGACCCTCAAGGCCAGGTTGTTTTTATCTTTGATGCTCGCAGCAAAGTAGAGCTTGAACTGCTCCGCCAATGGGTCAGTGATCACGCCAGCACCAGTGGCGAAAGCATTCAGGTCGAGATGACCCTGGCTGATGACCGCAAGACTATTAATGCCCAGCAACTGCTGGAGCACCTCGACATGGATGGCTCGACTGTCATTGCGCCCCTGCGGGTTGCCTGGACAGCCAGCGAAGACAAACGACGCTCAAGGCCGCGTCTGCGCAATTTATTACTCGGTGATCCGCGGCAGCCCAACGCGCGCCGCGCGCGTCGGATCATGGCCAATGAACCAGAGCGCATGCATCTAATTGCCGGCGAGCCCGATACTCTGACCAATCTGCGCGAGCGATATCAGCGCAAATATCAGCGAAACCTTGCTGACAATCGCAGCTCCTTTGGCATATTCGTGGCTCGCCAAGCAGCGATTGTGCTGGATATCGCGGAGCGTCGCTTACAGGGCAGCCGCTACAAAGTACCCCGCTACGTCGCCGAAAGTTTGCGCACCAACCGCAGCTTTAATGAGGCAGTCGAAAAGCTCGCACAAGAACAAGGCAAAACAAAGTCCGAGCTGATGAAAGAAGCCTCCGAGTACATGAAGGAGATGATATCTACGCCCAGTAAATTCTGGCTGGATGTCTACGCTCGCTTCAATAACTTTTGCCTCGGACTGGGCTATGAGGATCGCATCGTTTACGACCAGCAAGCCGTAGAACAAATGCGCAATACCGTGCGCGACTACCCCTCCCTGCTACTGTGGACCCATAAAACCTACCTCGATGGCATGGTGGTACCAAAAGTTCTCTACGACAACGACTTCCCAATGCCGCACATGTTTGGCGGTGCCAACATCAACTTTGCAGGTATTGGTTTTCTTATTCATCGCGCCGGCGGCATCTTTATCAAACGCAGTTTTAAAGACAACGAGCTCTACAAGCTCACCCTGCGTCACTACATCGCGTACCTGATGGAAAAACGTTTTCCGATGAACTGGTCCTTCGAGGGTACCCGGTCGCGGATGGGCAAATTGATGCCTCCTCGTTACGGCTTACTCAAGTACGTTCTGGAAGCCTGCTATAGCAACGACGCCAGGGACATACATATTATCCCTGTGACCATTAGCTACGACCTGATTCGAGACGTAGAAGAATACGCCACTGAGCAAACTGGCCGCGGTAAAGGCGCTGAATCATTGCGCTGGTTTATCGGCTACATTCGCAGCCTGGCCCGCCCGATGGGCAAAGTCTACATGGACATTGGCCAGCCCGTGGTGCTAGCTCGAGCGCCCGCTCCAGACGACAGTCTGGCGCTATCTAAAATTGCTTTCCAAGTGGCTGTCGAAGCCAACCGCGTCACTCCAGTTACCTTCCCGGCACTGGTTGCGATGAGTCTTCTCGGCGCCGCCCCTCGGGCCTTAACCGAGGCCGAGGTGAGCGATGACCTCGACCGACTCCTACAGTGGGCGGAGGAGCGGCAGCTGCGCATCTCAGCGGACTTCGACCGAGCCTATGCGGATCATATGGATGGTCTGTTGGGCATCATGATCAACGAAGGTATTATTACACGCTACGATGGAGGCCCAGAGACCGTCTACGGTATTGCACCTGAGCAACAGCCTGTAGCGAGCTATTACCGCAATACCATCATTCATTTCTTTATCAATAAAGCGATTATTGAACTGGCCTTGTTAAAGACTAGTGAAGATCCCCGTGATATCCCAGCAGAACGCTTCTGGAATGAAGTGGACAACTTGCGTGACCTATTTAAATTTGAATTTTTCTATTCACCTAAGGCTGAGTTCCACCAGCAAATTTGCCAAGAACTAGAGCGCTACGACGCCGAGTGGGAGCAAAAACTCCAATCTGGTCGACGCGGTATTACCGCCCTGCTCACGGGCATGCGTCCTCTGGTTGGCCACATGGCCTTGCTGACCTATGCCGAGGCCTACTCAGTAGTTGCCGATCTCGCCTCACGACTAGAGCCCGGCGAAATATTAGAGCAACAAGACTGCGTCAACCGCGCCTTAAAGCTAGGTCGGCAAGCCTATATGCAGCGCCGTATCAGCAGTGAGTCCTCTATCGGAAAACTCTTGTTCAAAAACGGCTACCAGCTGCTCCAGCACCGCCAGCTCATTGAGGGCGAGGATCATGCTGCGCTTCGCGAGAAACGTGTAGCGCTATCTAAAGAGCTGCGCGAGATTTTGCGCAGACTGGAAGTCATCCGTGCGATTAGCTTGGCTAACCGCGCCGCTATTGAGCACGCCCCGCTGAACCAGGAGCAAGTGCCTACAGATATTGAGGCGATACCAGCCTTGAGACAGGAAAGCTAAACCGCGCAAGGAGAAAATTATGACCAAGCTGAAAGTAGGACTGCTCGGCGGCGGTTCATGGGGCACTACCGTTGCCTCACTAGTGGCGCGCAATGCACCAATCACTTTGTGGGCCCGCAATCCGGACACCGTCAGAGATATCAATGAGAATCAGCGCAACAGTAAATACCTAGGGGATGCCCAGCTACCTCCAAAACTGCGCGCCAGCCATGATATTCACGAGACTGTAGCCGACGCCGACGTACTGGTGATGGCCATTCCCTCGCAAAACTTTCGCGCCGTGCTCAAGGAAGTGAAAAAGCACCTGCGCCCCTGGGTGCCAATTATTAGCCTCACCAAAGGCTTAGAACTCGACACCCGCATGCGAATGACAGAAATCATCAATCAAGTATTACCTGGGCATCCGGTCGGTGTGCTCACCGGGCCCAATTTAGCCCGCGAGATTATGGACGGGCAGGCCGCCGCCAGTGTCTTGGCCATGGCTGATAAAGTGATCTTGAGTGAGCTACAGAAAATATTTAAAAGTGGCCTGTTTCGGGTATACACCAACGATGATGTACTGGGCTGTGAAATCGCCGGTGTGCTGAAAAACATCATCGCTATAGCGGTGGGCATGGGCGACGGTCAGGGAGCTGGCGATAATACTCGAGCCGCTTTAATCACCCGCGGCTTAGCAGAGATTACTCGGCTAGGCGTGGCCATGGGTGGGCGACCTGAAACCTTCGCTGGACTTGCCGGCATGGGCGATATGATTGCAACCTGTACTAGCCCCCAGAGCCGCAACCGGCACGTGGGAATAGAACTGGGCAAAGGCCGCTCCATGGAAGAGATCAGTGCGGAAATGTTTATGGTTGCTGAAGGTGCCAAAAGTGCGCCAGCGGTCATGGCCTTAGCGCGAGAGTACCAGGTCGAAATGCCCATCGCAGAGGACGTGTACAAGGTGATCACTGGCGAATCCTCGGCCCTGCGAGCCTTCCGCGGCTTACTTAGGGTGGACGCCGGAGCAGAATCTGAGCCTGGCTAAACTGGTATCCCCCAAAGGCTTGGGGCAAAATACTTACACAGTGTGGAGCAGTCCCGCACAGTTACTTAAGCTGCTTGCATAAATAAAATTAGACAGCGTATTACAGCCATAACAGCAGACCATCAGGATCGACACCATGCAAGTACTGAAAGTGCTGGCACTGAGCATGCTACTTGCCGCCAGCTCGCATGCAGCCAACTCTCGTTTTATCGATATTAAAGGCGCCCCAGAGCTACACTCGGCCTCGGCATTAATTCTCGATGCTAAGGGCAATGTGATTTACGGCAAAAATGCCGATACTGTTCGCCCCATAGCTTCAATCACCAAACTGATGACCGCCATGGTCACTCTGGACGCCAATCTAGATCTCTCCGAAGCTGTGACCATCACTCGCGAAGACCAGGATCTCGTTCGCCTCACCGGTTCACGACTGGCCTATGGCGCGAGCTTGAGTCGCCGCGAATTAGTTTTACTGGCCATCATGTCCTCAGAAAACCGAGCCGCCAATGCCTTGGGGCGCAGCTACCCCGGCGGCATGTCGGCTTTTGTTGAGGCGATGAATAACAAAGCAGTCGCACTGGGCATGACTAACAGTCAATTTGCCGACCCCGCAGGCCTGCGCTCTGACAACCTCTCCACTGCTTCAGATCTGGCGCGAATGATCGCTGCTGCTGATGACTATCCGCTGATCACAGAGGCCAGCACAACTCGCAGCATGGTGGTCAAACCCTTCTCCAAGCGCGGCACACTGACCTACCACAACACCAACCGTCTGCTAAAAAATGATAACTGGGATATCGACCTCAGCAAAACTGGTTATATCAACGAAGCGGGGCGCTGCCTCGTTATGAAGGCCAAAATCGAAGGCGAAGAACTCTCCATCGTACTGCTTAACTCCTTTGGCAAACTGACCCCCTTTGGCGACTCCAACCGCTTGCGGCGCTGGCTCTTAGCGAAAGGCTGAGCACTAGTAACTAGCCAGTCTCAAACTCGTCTCACCTTATTATTCCGTAACTCAAACTCAGACAGCTCAAATAATGGCCTAGGCGACAATCTGAGAGAGAATGAGTACCATTGGAGGAAATAGCTCCTCACCAAAGTTAACTATTTAGTCCATTTACTGAATAGTTTTTGCAAAATACCCCCGCAGTGCTTTTATTGCGGACATTTGGCTATACTGGTGAATCATTGCACATATGGAGGTAACAGCAGCTATGGCAACCGCAGCAGAATATGGTTTAGGCCCTAACACCTTCCCAAGGGGTTGGTTTATTGTGGCTGAAAGCAAGGAACTGGACCAAGGGCCAATGGCCGTGCGTTTCTGGGGCCAAGACTTGGCGCTTTACCGCGGCGAGAGTGGCAAGCCGGTGTTGCTCGATGCGTACTGTGCGCACATGGGCACTCATCTCACCAATAGTGACTCCGCCATGATCGTTAAAAACGGCATGCAGATCGAAGGTGACTCGATTCGCTGCCCTTACCACGGCTGGCGCTACAACTCAGATGGCGATGTAGATGACATCCCTTACCACGACGGTCCCTGCCCGAAATCAGCCTCTATCCGCTCCTATCCGGTCGTGGATAACATGGGTATTGTGATGGCTTGGTTCGATCCAGATGGTCGCGAGCCTGATTTTGAGCCGCCTTTCCTCGAGCAGTGGGATGACCCGCAGTGGGTCCGCTGGGAACTCGACCACCTAGGTGAACTGGACATTCACCCGCAAGAAATTCTCGACAACATGGCCGATGCTCGGCACTTAGGCCCCACCCACGGCGCCCCTTGTGAGTACTTTGAGAATGAGTTCAAGGACCACATTGTAGTCCAGCGCCAAGGCGGCCAGATGCAGCTCTACAACACCTATCTGTATACCACCACTTGGTACACAGGCCCTGGCATACTGCTGTCCAAACAGGTCTTTGGTGACAACGAAATCTTTGAGCTGATCGCCAACACCCCGGTAGACGATGGCAGAGTTAAATGCTGGCATGCCTGTCTCTACCGCGGCAACGCATCACCGGCCAACAATGCTGACCGCGCTGCGGCTAAGCAGGCCCAGGCAAACGCTCTGGTCGCTTTCAGCGCAGACTTCAATATCTGGAAGAATAAGCGTCCAGCCGTGAAGGTTATGCAGCTGAAAAACGATGGGCCCTTCAAGCACGTACGCCAGTGGTACGGACAGTTTTACCAGAGCCCTGAGGAGGCGAAAAAAACTCAGCAAAGCCTCAACGGTAAAATGTACACCAACGGCATGGACAAGCCAGAAGACCGCGGTCACGATATCGACCAAGGGCTTCCGATCTAAGATCACTCTGTCCTAGCACCCCCCGCTACTGGTGAGCTCTATCGCCAGTAGCGGAACCCTCTGTTACTTTTTCCCTCTAAGTTTCTGACCATAAGTCGTTTACACTAAGCGTGTTCGCTCGTCACCCAAAACCATTAGAGGTCTTTCATGAAAAAAGCCCTGTTCAGCATCTTGGCTCTCAGCCTGCTCACTGCCTGCGCCACCAGCCCCACCGGTCGCACGCAATTAATGTTGATATCACCGGAGTCCGCTATTGTGGAGTCCAAAAAAGCTTATTTGAGCACTGTCAGCGATTTTGACAAAAAAGACCTGCTAGTCAACGATCCAGTATTGGCGCAGCGAGTCGCTACGATTACTGGTCGCCTAGTCACAGAAGCCGTAGCGCTGTATCCCAGAGCAGCCAACTGGGAATGGAGCGTAGCCATTGTCAACAATGACGAGACCGTCAACGCTTGGTGTATGGCTGGTGGCCGCATGGCGGTATATACCGGGCTATTCAAGCAGCTCAATCTCACTGACGATGAGTTCGCGCAAATCATGGGCCACGAAGTAGCCCACGCCCTTGCTAACCATACAGCGGAGCGCATGTCCCGCGCCCTTGCCACCAACTTAGGCATTGTCGCTGTCAGTGCAGCCTCTGATAATTCCGCCCTTGCCTTAGGTGGCGCGGCGCTGGCCGCCCAAGTAGCCTTGGAACTGCCTAATAGCCGTACCGCCGAGTCCGAGGCAGACCAGATCGGTCTAGAGCTTGCTACCCGCGCCGGCTACGACCCAGACGCTGCCGTTAGCCTGTGGCAAAAGATGGGCGCACTGGGCGGTGGTAAACGCCCGGCAGAGTTTCTCAGCACTCACCCCTCTCCGTCTAACCGACAAGCGGCGCTGGCATCGATGACCAGTAAAATGCGCAAACTCAACCCCACAGGCAAACGCTCTGCCGTGCACCCGGTCACTATTGTGCGTTAAGGCTCACTAGTCTCATAGCGCACTTCCGCAAGCTCCTTCTCTAGCTCTTCGCGCAGGTAGCGATCTGCTGCCTGCCGCTCATCAGCTGAAAGTGAGAATTCGCGCTGGAAAAAAGCAGCCACCACTACCTGAGTGATCATATTCTGACGCTTAACATTCATTGCTACTGGCAGAGGATCCATCGCGCAGAGCTGGCTATCCTGTGTATCATCAATACCCTCCTGCTCGCCGCCCAATAGATCGTACCAGGGCGACTCCATCGCTTGGGTGATACGTTTCGCTACTAGGTAGCAGCCCAGTGCATCAGGGTTATCCATCCAACGCATCATCACAGCGGGACCAGAAAAGCCCGTATGTGAACCACCTGCTAGTGTCACCAGTTCGGCGCCCGGCATTTTATCTGGGACCGGCGCAGCATTGGCGGCATAAGGCACCAGCGCATCAATATCCCCAGCGAGCATTAAAAAGGGCAACTCCGGTGCATGGGCGAAAAACGCTGATGTAAACAGGAAAGTAGGGCCAGCAATCGACAGTGCCGCGCCAATGCGCGAATCGCGCATCTCGGGATGGAAACTCAGCAATTCAGTGGTCATACCACCCAGTGACAAGCCAAACGCACCGATACGCGATTCATCCACCATGCCCTCCAGCGCCTCTCCTTGGCTTGCAGATAGCGCCAAGACATGGTCTATGGCAAAGCTAATATCGGCAGGCTGATTGACCACATCACGCGCAAAGGGCCCACCCGGGGCACGCACATTAGTAAGTGGATAGTCCATGGCCAACACCACATAGCCCAGACTGGCCATGTGCTTGGCAAGATAGGCGCCCTCATCGCGGGTTGAAGAAAATCCATGGCTGTAGACTAGCAGTGGATAAGGGCCCTCGGCGCGGCTGGCAGGATGCCAAATTGTGCTTTTGAGCTGACGGCTAGCACTGCCACTGTAGTCGTTATACGCCGCTGCGGCTCTGGACTTGTCTTCCAGAACCAAGTTATAAGATGCAACCTTCAAGGGGCCGGCTTGTAAACGCTGGGCGCTAACACTGCCCTCGGCGAAAGGCTCTGGCTGCCAAGCAAAGGTCAGTGCTGCGATAATCACCGCAATCACTAACAGCAGCACTAAGGCAATTCTTTTTAATAATTTCATAGCTTGTCCTATTCTAACCCCGCTGGGGCATTCATTTTTTACAGCCCTAATTGGCGGACCAAAAGTGTGCTCTCTGGGGCGCTCTTTGGTTTATTTTTTTAGCAGTGCTTCCAGCACCGACTCGCTGTGCTGGCCTAGAGTTGGCGGTGGCCGCTGATATTTAACCGGTGTGCGCGACAATTTAATTGGATTGCCAACTAACTCCAGCTCAGCATTATCGGGATGCGCTACATTAACTCGCATTTGACGAGACAGTATCTGCGGAGATTCAAACAGCTCTGCCACTGTATTGATTGGCCCTGCAGGCACCTGAGCCTGCTCCAATATTTCCAACCACTCAGCCTTGTCTCGCTCCAGCATTGCCGCTTGCAAGAGGGGAATCAACTGCTCTCTGTGCCGCACCCGTTCGCTATTGCTAACAAAGCGAGCATCCTCTGCCAATTCTGGGCGCTGTAGGGCAAGTGTAAAGCGTCGAAATTGCTCGTCATTACCTACCGCTACAATCAAGTGACCATCGCGTGCCACAAAGCTCTGATAGGGCACTATATTGGGGTGGGCATTGCCTAAGCGCTCCGGATTCAAGCCACCGACTAAGTAATTGCTAGCCTGATTGGCCAGCGCTGCAGCTGTTACATCCAGTAGTGCCAGATCAACCCTCTGTCCCATACCTGAGTGCTCACGCTCCGCCAGCGCTGCAAGAATACCGATGGTCGAATAAAGTCCTGTCATGATATCAGTTAAGGCCACACCGACCTTCTGCGGCCCACCGCCAGGCTCACTGTCGGGAGCCCCAGTGACACTCATCAAGCCGCCCATAGCCTGCACTAAAAAATCGTAGCCCGGACGCTTTGAGAGTGGGCCTGTCTGACCAAAACCGGTGATTGAGCAGTACACCAAGCGTGGATTGAGTGCCGCAAGTGTCTCGTAATCTAGACCATAGCGCGCCATATCGCCGACTTTGAAGTTTTCAATCAACACGTCGCAGTGCCTGACCAATTCGCGCAAGGTGGCCTGTCCTTCAGCGCTTTTCATATCGATGCAGACCGACTGTTTACCGCGATTAGTACAGAGAAAGTAGGCCGACTCCGCTGTCTCATTGCCACTGCTATCTTTCATATAAGGCGGCCCCCAGCTACGGGTATCATCGCCACTGCCGGGACGCTCTATCTTAATCACCTCGGCGCCGAGGTCTGCCAGAATTTGGCTGGCCCAAGGTCCGGCCAAAATTCGAGACAAGTCCAGTACCCGCAGATTTGAGAGAGCTCCCACAATCAAAAAGCTGGGATATCGGTCTGGCTGCGACCGAGAATCAAGGCGTGTACATCGTGGGTACCTTCGTAAGTATTCACTACCTCTAAGTTAACCATGTGACGCATTACCGGGTATTCATCAGAGATGCCGTTGCCGCCGAGCATATCCCGAGCCTGGCGGGCAATATGCAGCGATTTCCCGCAGGAGTTACGCTTGATCAGGGAGATCAGCTCAGGGGCAATTTGACCAGCTTCCATGAGTTGGCCTGCGCGCAGTGAGCCCTGTAAAGCCAGACTGATCTCAGTTTGCATATCAGCCAGCTTTAGTTGAATCAGCTGGGTAGCCGCCAGTGGTCGATTGAACTGCTGGCGCTCCATCGTGTAGTTGCGCGCGGCAAACCAGCAAGCCTCAGCAGCACCGAGTGCCCCCCAGGCAATGCCATAGCGGGCATTATTGAGACAGCCAAAAGGCCCTTTAAGACCCTCGACATTAGGCAGCAAGTGCTTATCACTAACGAATACTTCATCCATGACAATCTCGCCAGTAATTGAAGTGCGCAGAGCTAATTTGCCTTCAATCTTCGGGGTGCTCAGCCCCTCCATACCCCGCTCGAGCACAAAGCCTCGAATCTTGTCGTCATCTGTTTTAGCCCACACCACAAAGACATCCGCAATCGGGCTATTAGTGATCCACATTTTACTGCCACTAATGCTGTAGCCACCCGCCACTGATCTAGCCCGGGTCATCATTCCACCGGGGTCGGAGCCGTGGTCTGGCTCGGTTAAGCCAAAACAACCAATCCACTCACCGCTCGCTAAACGCGGCAAATATTTATCGCGCTGCGCATCACTGCCATAGGCATAGATCGGGTACATCACCAAGGAAGACTGCACACTCATCATGGAGCGATAACCTGAATCAACCCGCTCCACTTCCCGAGCAATCAAACCGTAAGAAATATAATCCACCCCCGGACAGCCATAGCCTTTAATGGTCGATCCGAGCAGGCCGACCTTACCCATTTCACGAAAAATTTCAGGGTCAGTGTGTTCCTTGCGAAAAGCCTGCTGCACCCTTGGCTGTAGTCGACTCTGGGCATAGTGTGCGGCACTATCACGCACCATACGCTGCTCATCACTGAGCTGCTGCTCTAATAAGAAAGGATCTTGCCAGTTGAGTTTTTGCCATTGTTTGGGCTGTGCCATGCGCTGTTATCCTTTAATCGCTGCTTTTCCCTCAATGTAACAGGGTAGCGGATAAAACCAAGATAAGCCTGTTCTTGTCGCTGTACACAACCTTTCAGCAATAAATGGCCTGGCAGTCCTTTGGGGCTTGGCTCGCAATCACGTTATGATGCTAAGACTGCAAACCAAAAGCGGCACTCATGCCTGAGCTCAAAGATTACAGCCAACGCTTGGCCCTACTCATTGAATCGATTCAAACGGCGGACTTTAGCGCGCGACTGATCGACACTTTGCGTAGCTTAGTGCCCATTGATGACGCCACGGTGATCCTGTATCCAGCGCGCGGTTTTCCGCTGCTGGAGTACTTTGAAGAACCAGAAGAGCTGGGCCATTCGACCCTAGACCACTTTATTCGTGCGGCCTTCGTATTAGACCCCTTCTATATTGCCGGTACTGAGCAGCACTTTGGTGTGTTTCGTCTGCAAGAACTCTCCCCTGAGGGCTTCAAAGATAGCGAGTACTATAAAAACTGGTATCGCAACTGCGGCTATCAGGATGAATGCGGATACATCCTGCGGTTAAGTGACGATGCCTTTATCAACATCGCACTGGGCAAAACCAAGCCAAACAGCCACTTTAGCGATAGCCAAGTGGAGCGATTACGTAGTATTGCAGCGGTCATCGACACCCTCTGTCGCAAGCACTGGGAGCTCGACACCGATGCCGCTCCCGACGCCATCGATCTGCGTCAGCAATTACACCAGGCACTCAAACATTTTGGCAGAAGTCTTCTCACCGAACGCGAGGCTCAGGTGATCAATCTCGTATTGCACGGACACAGCACGAAAACCGTGGCAGATAAACTATCCATATCCATCGAAACTGTGAAGCTGCACCGCAAACATGCTTACGCAAAGCTCGAAGTCAGCTCCCAGGCCGAACTGTTTTACCTGTTTCTCGACTCGCTAATGAGCGCCAAGAACTACGATGGCGGCGACACTCTAATCGCCTATCTACAGCCGCCCCGACACTGAGCGGCGAGGCAGCTAAACTGCAGACGCAGCCTCTAATTACAGCCTACTAGCCCGCATATACAAAAACTGCAGGGCCAGTGTGGCGCCTGCGAGGCTGGTAATCTGGGCGTGATCATAGGCCGGGGAGACCTCCATCACATCAAAGGCCACAATGTTTAGGTCGGCAATGCCCTGTAATATTTGCAGGGCGCGAGAGGAGCTCAGTCCTCCGACCACCGGTGTACCCGTACCGGGCGCATAGGCAGGGTCCAGGCAATCGATGTCAAAGGTTAGGTAGGCCGGGCCATCGCCTACCCGCTGGCGAATCGCAGCGACGCTGTCTGCCACCGACTGCTCATTGGCTTGATGGGCATCAATCACTGCGTATTGATGGTCGCTGCGCTCATACTCTGTGCGAATACCCAGCTGAATGGAACGGGAGGGGTCAACGATACCCTCCTGTGGCGCGCGGTAGAACATACAACCGTGGTTGTATTTCTCACCTTCGTCATAGGTATCGGTGTGGGCATCAAAATGAATTAAGGCCAGCTGTCCATGGTGCTGGGCGACACCGCGCAATAGCGGCAAGGTCGCAAAGTGGTCACCGCCAAGACTGATCAATGTTTTACCGGCAGCGGCAACCATCGCGGCGTGTTGCTCAACCTCCTGCAGCATGCTGTCACTGTCACCGTTGGCATACACAACATCCCCGAAATCTATCGCTTTTAGGCGCTCTCTCAAGGCGAAGCCCCAGGGCCAGCGCATCTCCTCCCAGCGCAAATTAGCACTGGCCTGGCGCATAGCGGCGGGGCCAGATCGGGCACCTGGCCGCCCAGAAGTGCCCAAGTCATAAGGCACGCCCATTACCACCGCCCCGACACTTGGGTCTTGCAAATCGCGACTCAGTGGCAGCCCGAGAAAACTGAAAATATGGGCGTACATTGAATCGTTGTCGAGTGGCACAGACCCCGCTGTGTGTTGCATCATTCTTTACTCCTACCCCGCAGGGCGCTAACGCTATTCAAAAGTGTTGTATTTAAAAGCTCGCGTCATATTCCATCGGCGTCACCTGTCGATCGAACTCATCGAGCTCTTGCTGTTTCAGCAGGCTATAAACGCGTTGAAATTCAGCACCAAAAGTGTCGCGAATAAAGTCCGAGCTGGAGAAGCGCTCCAAAGCATCGGGCCAATAACGCGGTAAACTGGCCGGCACTTGCTCGTAGGCATTCCCATCTAGGGGCGCAGGGGGCTCCATCTGCTGCTCGATACCTTGCAGCATGCCAGCAAGAATCGCTGTCAGCACAAGGTGGGGATGCGCATCTGCACCAGCCAAGCGGTGCTCGATGCGTGTCGCCGCCGGTGCATCGGCCGGCACACGCAGCGCAACCGTGCGATTCTCATAACCCCAACAGGGCGCCAAGGGCGCGTGGGAGCCTCGCTGAAAACGGCGATAGGAATTCATATTGGGGGCAAACAGCAGCATGCTGTCGGCCATACTTGCCATACAGCCGGCTATGGCCTGTCGCAATAGTGCTGTGCCCATGGCGCTGCCATCATCAAAGACATTGAGACCGTTCTGATCGAGCAAGCTGCAATGCACATGCATGCCGTTACCCGCCAAATCACCGAAGGGTTTAGCCATAAAGGTCGCACGCATACCCTGCTGCCGTGTAACCCCTTTGATCGCATGCTGCAACATCACTGCTTGATCTGCAGCCTGTAATGCATTGTCACTGTGATAGAGGTTGATCTCGTACTGGGAGGGTGCGGCTTCTTTAATAAGCGTATCCACGGGCAGGTTCTGCACCACACTGGCATCGCGAATGGCATGCATCAATTCGCTCATTTCTGCCATAGTATCCATGCAGTAGGTTTGGCCTGAACCCAAAGCCCCCCCAACCCTGTCGGTTTGAGTGTGCACAGGGCGGCCCAACTCGTCCTGCTTATCTTCTAGCAGGTAGAACTCCATTTCAGTAGCCATCACCGGAGTCAAACCTAAGGCGGCGAACCGGTCGACTAGCGACTGCAGTAAAAAACGGCTGTCCAGTGGACTGGGCTTGCCATCAGCCTCGCGCATTGACAACAAAACCTGTGCCGTAGGCCGACTCGCCCAGGGCACTAGTACAAGAGTATCAATATCGGCCTCACAGTAGCCGTCGCCGTCACCGGAATCGAAGATCCAAGCTGCTACATCGCGCCCCCAAACATCGAAGGCCAAAGAGCTTACCGGTAGCTTCAGTTCACCCTTAAACACTGAGTGGATTTTGTCCCGGGTGACCCACTTGCCACGCATGCCGCCGGCAATATCAGGCAGAATAACCTCAAATATATCCACCTCGGGATTGGCGTCGAGAAAGGCCTGCAAGCGCTGTACAGTATCGACCATGATGTCAGTTATCCGAATTAAATAGCGAGCGCTAAGGCGGTCAAAACACCACTTTTGGGTAATGGCGAAGCCTAGGCACTATGACAGACTAGTGTAGATCGTATTTAACAACTTTATACCCAGCTCGGCTATAACACTTCTGGGTAAAACGCCGCAGCCGCCCTTAAGTGCAGCACGCAACAGAGGACGTCCAATGAGCCACAAAAAAGACAGCGCAGCACTACAAGCACTAGACCGCTCGCATCACCTACATCCCTTTACTGACTTGCAAAACCACGCCGAACAGGGTGGTCGGATTGTCAATCGCGCGGAACATATCTACATCTACGATACCGATGGACAGCGCATGCTCGACGGCATGTCAGGCCTGTGGTGTTGCAACCTCGGCTACAGTCAGCCGCAAATTGCCGAGGCCGTGTACCGACAACTGCAGGAGCTGCCCTACTACAACAACTTCTTTAAGTGCGCCAACCAACCCGCTGTTGAGCTAGCCCGCGCCCTGGTTGAGGTGACGCCAGCGCAATTCAATCATGTCTTTTTTACCAACTCCGGCTCAGAGGCCAACGACACCAATATCCGCCTGGTCCACCGCTACTTTGATCTACTCGGCAAGCCTGAGAAAAAACTCTTCATCAGTCGTAAAAATGCCTACCACGGCTCAACTATTGCCTCCTCCTCCCTCGGCGGCATGGACGGCATGCACAAGCAGACCCGCGGCCTAGACTATGTGCACCATATCAATCAACCCCATTGGTTCGCCAACGGTGGCGAGCTCAGCCCCGATGAATACGGGCTACAGGTAGCTGGCGAGCTTGAAGCCAAAATTCAGCAATTGGGTGAAGACAAGGTGGCGGCCTTCATTGCCGAACCAGTGCAGGGCGCCGGCGGAGTGATTATCCCTCCCGATAGCTACTGGCCTGAAATACAACGTATTTGTGATGCCTATGACATTCTACTGATCGCCGACGAGGTGATCTGTGGTTTTGGCCGCACGGGCAAATGGTTTGGCAGCGAAACCTACGGCATCAAACCGCAGCTAATGACCTTCGCCAAAGCGGTTACCAATGGCTATATGCCCCTCGGTGGCGTCATGGTCGGAGACCAAGTAGCCAAGGTGCTGCTGGCCGGCGGCGGCGAGTTCACCCATGGCCTGACCTACTCTGGACATCCTGCAAGCTGCGCTGCCGCCCTTGCCACACTGGATATTTTGCGCAGCACGAACATCATCGAGCATGCCGCTGAGCATATTGCGCCCTACTTTCAAGGGCGCTTACGGGAATTTGAGCAACACCCGCTAGTTGCACAAGTTCGCGGCCAAGGTATGTTTGCCGCCCTCGAATTGGTAGCGGACAAGTCCTCACGCAAGCGTCTGGCCCCAGACAGTGCCGGCGCTATCTATTGTCGCGACCGCGCCAACAAAAATGGCTTGATGGTAAGGCAGACCGGCGACGCTATGATTATGGCACCGCCATTGATATGCAATAGGGAAGAAATCGACATCCTGATTGAAAAGCTGGCTATTGCGCTCGATGAAACAGCAGTCCACTACCAGATCCGCTGATACTCTCTGCTCCAGCTTAACTATCTAGCCCGACAGTGACTCCAGAGGGGTGACGAGCCTTGGCCTTGCTACGTACACTGTTCTGTGATGATCACAGGAGGATCTACTTATGAGTCAACAGCGACCAAAACTTAATAAAGAATATATGGGCATTACTGAAGGCCTGCCACTGCAGGCTAGTGCTGGAGGTGTGGACGAGCTGCGCAAGAACATCCAACACTTGATGGATATCGAAGCGATCAAACAGCTCAAATACGCCTACTTTCGCTGCATTGATACTGCTAACTTAGAAGAACTGGCCGAGTTATTCCACGAAGATGTTCTGGTGCATTTTCTCGGCGGCACTTACGAGTGGAAAGTGAATGGCCGACAAGATTATGTCGACAATATTCGAGAGTCTTTCAACAATCAGTCGATCGGCCATCACAACGGCCATCACCCAGAAATACAAGTTCTCAGCGAAACTGAAGCGACGGGTATATGGTACCTCGCCGACCACATGTGGATGATGGGCCACCAAGCACATACCACTGGCACGGCTCTGTATTGGGATCGCTATGAGAAGGTTGATGGTAAGTGGCTGATTCGCGAGACTCGCTATGAGCGCCTCTATGAAATCAATACGCTGCTAGAAAAGAACCCCAGCCCCGCATCACACTACCTTGGCGTACACGGCCAAGCACCGAGCAAAAGCTAAGGGTTGATAGTAGCGAGCACTGCCGCACTTTATGGCAGCGCTGCTTCAGCAAAGCAGATAACTCAGCGGCCAGCCCATCACTGGCCGCTGTCAGCTAGGCAATAACAGCTTGGGTAAACTGCTAGTACACGCCCAAAAAGCGCAGTACTACAACAATAACTACGATAACCCCAATAAGATAAAAGACATTCATATTTTGCTCCTTTTTATATATTGGCGCCCAGCAAATTTGCTGTCGCTGTCGAGCATTGTAGTTCAGCAATCAACGAATATCACCTCGGACTGAAGCGCGCTTACTGCTGCGCTAAATACTCTTTGAGCTTCTGCTCCGCTTCGCTGCCAAACAGGATCTCACAGGCTTCACGTAAGCCTGGCGCTGCAGCAATCTCTTCGCGGCGCAGGACCTGTTCAATCTTGGAGCGGCGGCGCATAAAGTCTTCTAATTTCACCACCATTTCGCGCCGCGCTGCCAATTCAATCTCACAGCGGGTGTATTCCGCTTTTTTAATGAGCAGCTTGGCACAGCTAGTATCCTCACGAATACGCTCCAGCAAACCAAAAGCTGCCTCGCCGTAACGTCGCCAAAAGCGCTCTGATAAGGGCTCGGAAGATGAGGGGTCAGTTAGATCATCTAGCCCCATCAGTTTGGCCTGCAACATAAACTCTGTGCGCAACTCTTCCCCTGGCTCACCGTACCAGCGATTTTTCGGCTGCGGCACCGGCAGACCCAGCTTGGCCATCCAATCGGTGACTTCTTCACCCACATTCAAACAATCGGTCAGTTTACCGCCAAATATACTCAGATGACGGCGCGGCTCATCCACTTCAATCACGTGCTTGCGCGACAGCTGCACCCAGTCGGCGGTACCGCCTTCTCCAGCAATTGCCAGCGGCCGCACCCCCACCCGCTCGGCAATAATGTCCTCTCGAGTTAACGGCTGCTCAAGGTCCAGCAGGGCGTTGGCATTACTGAGCACAAAATCACGATCTTCATCTGTCACACTGACCGTAGGGCTAGAGACCTGGGTGTCGGTAGTGCCTATACATGTCTTAGGACCCATAGGGATGAGGAAGAACAAGCGACCGTCACTGGCGAAGAAAGTCAGCACACGGCGGTTATCGGTAATCTGATCGACAATTAAGTGGATGCCTTTGGAAAAGACGTGATGATAATTAGTAGCGATGCCGGTCTCGCGGTTGAGGCTATCGACCCAAGGGCCACAGGCATTGATCAGTGAACGTGAGCGAAGCTCAAAGGTATCACCACTGAGCACATCACGGACCTGGCTGCGCCACTGACCCTGCTCAAAAACGGATTCCTGCGACTCCATATAGTTGGCCGCGATACAGCCATAATTGAGGCTTTTGCGGATAAACTTAAAGACAAAACGTGCGTCGTTGTCGTAGAGATAACAATCAGAGTATTCCAGACCACCAGCGGCATTGCTGGTATTAATTTCTGGCTCCTGCTCCTCTATGTAACGCGCACTCAGATAGCGTGGTGGCTGGGTGGCACAGCGCCCGATCAACCAATACAACACACTGCCTAAGTAGACAAAAAAGGAGCCAAAGCGAAAGCCTTTCTGAATAGTGGTGAAAAAACGGATCTCTTTAACCGTCGATGGATAGGCCCGCATTAACTCATTGCGCGACTTGCACAGTTTATTAACCAGCAAATACTCGTGGCTCTCCAAGTATTTAATGCCACCCCACGCGAGGTTGGATGAGTTGGAGCTGACGCCCGAAGCAAAGTCGCCCCGATCAATCAGCGCCACTTTAAGGCCTCGACCAGCCAGTGCTGCCGCCGAGACAGCGCCGTTAATACCTCCGCCCACAATTAGCACATCAAAAACTTGATCGCGCAATTTGCTAATATTGGTACTGCGAAGACTGGTGGTCATACTTGGCTCCAATGAGATAAAGCGTACTCTTCAAGCTCCACTATGGTGCACACAAAATCATCTGGAGCTTGGCAAAGTGCCTGCGGCACGATAGTACAGCCCTCGCTATTTGTCGATGCGATCACAGCAATGCTCTGCTTTGCGCAAGCCGTCTAGCTGAACTTTCAGCAGCGCGATGGATTTAAGGCATAGCTTCGCGACTAAAGTATCGATACTTGTACCTGCAACACTGCATATCAGCGCCACAGTGGATATGCTATGTGTTTTAAACTGCAAATATAATGACAGGCTGACAGCATGAACTACGCATTCGACCCTGAGCTCACTCCCCTCTTAGAGTTTTTACCTCCTGTGAGTATGGATGACCCGGCCACTGCCCGGGCAGCATTTTCTGAGATGAGTAAGCAAATGAACGCCGAGCTTGATACCAGCGGCGTAGTGATTGCAGACCGTCATATCCCTGGCCCAGAGGGCGCCCCAGATGTAGCCATTCGCTGTTACAGCCCCGAGGGCTTAAACAAAGCTGTGCCAGGCCTGCTATTCATGCACGGTGGCGGCTTTGTCCTGGGCAACCTCGATAGTGAACACGCCAGCTGCATCACCATATGTCGCAGCCTCGGCATCGTGGTAGTTTCCGTGGACTATCGCCTCTCTCCAGAAACGGCCTACCCGGGAGCCCTACATGATTGCTATGCCGCTCTAGAGTGGCTTGCCAACAGTGCCGCGGAACTGCAGGTTGACCCCGCACGTATCGCTGTCTTCGGCCAGAGTGCTGGCGGCTGTCTAGCGGCGGCGCTGGCTTTGTTAAGTCGCGATCGACAGGGCCCTGCTATCTGCTTTCAGTATTTGGGTATGCCTGTGCTCGACGATCGCATGGACAGTAACAGCATGCGTAAATTTACTGACACGCCGATCTGGGACCGTCAAAAATCTGAACAGAGCTGGGCCTACTATCTCGGCGAGCAATATAAAGCAGGGGACCCTGAGGTACCGGCCTATGCCGCACCTGCTCGGGCCACAGACCTCAGTGGCCTGCCTCCAGCATACGTCTCCACCATGGAGTTCGACCCGCTCCGCGATGAGGGTATCAACTACGCCTGTCGTCTCCTAGAAGCCGGAATTTCTACTGAAATCCACAGCTACCCCGGCACCTTTCACGGCTCCAGCGCATTTAGCCATGTCGCCATTTCTCAACGCGAAGCAGCCGACACCCTAGCTGTCTTAGGCCGCGGCCTGCGAGTAGAGCAATAGCAGCGACTGAGCAGCCACAAATAATTAATCAGCCTAATGGGATCAAGATGAATAGCGACGCACTTTTCAATCCGCCACTGATGCCTCACCTCATAATTGAAGGCCTCAACCGTTACGAAGATGAGCCCTGCCTGTTTCTAGGCGATAAAGTGGCAAGCTATCGCGAGATGCGCGAGCAAACCAGTCAGTTAGTACAAGCCTTGCAGTCAAAAGCTCTGGGCTGTGGCAGCCGAGTGGCGGTCATCTCGGCTAACCGCCCAGAGGTACTATCCAATATTGCTGCCATGCAACTGGCCGGCTGCATTGGCACACCACTGCACCCCATGGGCTCGCTGGAAGATCACGCCTATGTTTTAGAAGCCGCTGAGATCGACGCCTTAGTATTTGATCCATCGGCCTTTGAACAGCGGGCAGCCGAGCTTAAGCAGCGCATGCCTGGACTCACGCTGCTATCCTTTGGGCCATCAGATGTCGGTGAAGACTACTTAGCGCTAGCGGCCAAATTCAGCCCGAAAGCTCTCGTTGCACCCCCTATCGATCCCCTCGATATATCGTCGATCAACTTTACCGGTGGCACTACCGGCAAACCTAAGGGGGTTATGTGTAGCTATCGCGCCACCGCTTATATGACCCAGATCCAAATGATGGAGTGGGAATTTCCCGAAGATTTACGGGTACTCATCACAACGCCACTCTCCCATGCCGCAGCTGCCTTCTTGATCCCGGTCTTACAAAAAGGCGGCGCCTTCTATGTGATGCAGAGTTTCAGCCCCGATGAATTTTATGACATGGTCGAGCAGCATCGCATCACCACCACGATGCTAGTGCCGGTCATGCTCTACTTCCTACTGGACTCGCCGCGCGCAGACAGTGCTGATATGTCGAGCATGGAAACAATCTTTTATGGCGCATCGCCAATGAACCCCACTCGCCTGCTAGAAGGGCTGGCAAAATGGGGGCAAATTTTCTATCAATTTTTTGGCCAGTCGGAAGCACCTATGGTCATTGCCAATATGCGCCGCAAGGAGCATGACCCCAATAAGCCTGAGCGTCTGGCCGCCTGTGGCCGCCCCTCCCCTTGGCTGCACGTAGCTCTGCTAGACGAAGAGGGCAAGGAAGTAGCCGCCGGTGAAGCGGGTGAAATCTGCGTGCGCGGTCCCATGCTAATGTCTGGCTACAAAGATATGCCGGAACAAACCGCCGAAGCCTTTGCCGGCGACTGGTTACATACTGGTGACGTAGGCCGCTTGGATAAAGACGGCTTTCTCTATATTGTCGATCGCACCAAAGATATGATCGTCACTGGAGGCTTTAATGTCTTCCCCCGGGAAGTGGAAGACGTGCTCTCTACTCATGATGCGGTCAGTCAAGTCGCTGTAATCGGCGTGCCCGATGAACGCTGGGGTGAAGCTGTTAAGGCGCTTGTCGTGCTGCGCCCTGGACATGAAGCCACTACGACCCTCACCAGTGAACTGCAGCAGCTGGTCAAAGATGCCAAAGGCTCAGTACAGGCGCCAAAGTCAGTCGATTACCTAGCCTCTATTCCTCTGACCCCAGTGGGAAAACCCGACAAAAAAGCTCTGCGCGCTCAATACTGGCAAGATAGTGAACGGGGGGTTAGCTGAGCTAGCAGCCCTTGCGGCTGGACTTTACGCCACCCAACACAGACCATAAGCCCCCTTAGCAAATAGCGGACTGCCTACATGCTCAGCGACAACCCTGAAATTTTCCGTGGCCTCACCTACCCCTGGACGCGCTCAGTGGACCCAAAACCGGGCCAGCCAGAAGAAGTTGCACCGGGGGTATACTGGGCGCGCTTCCCTATGCCCATGTCGCTGGATCATATCAATATCTGGTTGTTAGAAGATGGCGATGGCTGGACCGTGGTCGACACTTGCCTGGCAATGGATGACAGTCGCCGCATCTGGGAACAGCTGTTTAGCGGCTTTATGCAGGGCAAGCCGATCACCCGCGTAATCTGTACCCACATGCACCCCGATCACGTCGGTTTAGCTGGCTGGTTAGTAGAGCGCTTTGGCTGTGAGCTGTGGATGACCCGCGAAGAGTTTCTCATGTGTCGCGCTATGGTCAGCGATACCGGGCAGGATGTGCCAGAGGTGGCGATAAACTTTTATCATGCCGCTGGCTACACCGAGGAGCAGCTGCAGAACTACCGTGAGAAATTTGGCAGCTTTGGCAAAGCGATATCGCCGCTGCCAAGTAGCTTTCGACGCATTGTGGACCGCGAAACTCTGACCATCGGCAATCGCTACTGGCAGGTTATCGTCGGCAGTGGCCACTCACCCGAACATGCTTGCCTGTACTGCCCAGCACTGAAAATATTGATCTCTGGCGACCAGGTCTTGCCTAAAATAACCCCCAATGTCAGTGTATTTCCCACCGAGCCACACGGCGATCCACTGAGTGAGTGGCTGAGCTCCTGCACCCGTATTCGCGCTATTCTACCCGATGACCTCCTAGTACTGCCGGCCCACGAAGCGCCATTTTATGGCCTGCACACTCGGCTGACACAGATTATTGAGTCACACCAACACGATCTCGCAGCACTCTATAAATTTCTTGATCAGCCGCGCCGGGCAGTGGACTGCTTCCCCGCACTGTTTACCCGCAAACTAGAAGGTCACAACCTTGGCTTAGCCACAGGTGAAACGCTAGCTCACCTCAATTGTCTGAAGGGTCGCCGTCAAGTCACATCTAGCCAGGACGAACAGGGTGTCAATTGGTATCTACGACTACCGGATAGCGCCGCCTTCGTTGACTAAGCTAGAAACTCTAGGCTCTTAGCGCCGCTAAGCGGGCCAGCTGCATCCACTGTTGAGCTCACTTTTCTGCTACAGTCCCTTAGTGCATGCCTTGTCATAGAGCCGGTGCAGCGCAGCTGTGCTCTAGCAAAGGCCGCAGCATAAAAGACTACAATAAAAGCTGTCTTTATGAGCTGACTATTGCTCTATTCAGGGCTGTTGGCTGACTCATTGTAAGCTGGCCCTGTTGAGGACTGAGATATATGAATCAAATGGTCGACTTGGTTATTTTTGGCGGCACCGGGGATCTCTCCACCCGCAAACTACTGCCCGCACTTTATCAGCTCCATCGCCATGGTCTAGCGGCGCAGCTGCAACGTATCATCGCCACCGGCCGCAGCGAAATGAGTTCTGATGCCTTTCGTGAGGCAGCAAAAACAAGCCTCAGACAGGTCTTAGACCCGAGCCAGTGGGACGAGTCCATTTGGCAAGGCTTTCAGGACTGCCTCTACTATGTAAAGCTCGAAGCCAGTAATGAAACAGACTATCAGCAGCTAAAAGCGCTGCTAGATCAAGCTCAAGCCCCCGTGCGGCTGTTTTATCTAGCCACCCTGCCCTCTCTCTATGGCAGTATTTGCCAGCATCTGCAGCGCGCTGCTGCCGTGAGCAAGAGCAGCCGTGTAGTACTAGAAAAACCACTGGGCCACGATCTGGCATCCTGCCGCAGTATCAACGAACAAGTCGCCGCAGTATTTAACGAGGACTCGACTTTCCGGATCGATCATTATCTGGGCAAGGAGACCGTACAAAACCTATTCGCCGTGCGCTTTGGTAATCCACTGTTGCACCCGGTGTGGAAAAACAGCTTCATCGACAATGTTCAAATCACGGTAGCCGAGGACATCGGTGTTGAAGGCCGCGGGAGCTACTATGCCCAAACTGGCGCACTGCGTGATATGGTGCAAAACCACCTGCTGCAGGTGCTGTCTATCGTTGCGATGGAGCCACCGGCCAGTCTCAACCCAGCCGATATCCGCGATGAAAAAATGAAAGTGCTGCGCTGCCTCGAGACCATCGATGCCAGCAACGTCAAAGCTCGGACAGTTCGCGGTCGCTATGACGCCGGCGCAGTTGGTGGCCAAGCAGTAAAGGGCTTTCTGGAAGAGGCTGAGTATAAAGATGCCAAGGCGACCGAGACCTTTGTAGCACTCAAGGCCACGATCAATAACTGGCGCTGGGCCGGTGTGCCATTTTACTTGCGCACCGGCAAACGCCTGAGCCGTCGCTACTCAGAAATTGTGCTGGAATTCAAAAAACAGCCCTTTTCACTATTTGCCAACGACCCCAATGAGCTGACTAACAAGCTGGTTATTCGCCTACAGCCCGACGAAACCATCAGCTTACACACGCTCAACAAAAAACCCGGCCTAACTCGCAGCCTGCGCCTGCAGCCGGTAGAACTGCACCTGACCGACGACCCCAACAGCGAGAGCCAAAGCTATGATGCCTATGAGCGCTTGCTACTGGACGCCATCAATGGCGATCAAACGCTGTTTATGCGCCGCGATGAAGTTGAAACTGCTTGGCGCTGGATTGACAGCATTATTGCGGCCTGGGAAGAAACGGCAATGCCAATCACCCCATATAACTCCGGCACTATGGGGCCCAGCGCTGCCACAGCACTGACCGCACGCGATAACAGGAGCTGGTATGAATAAATTAGCGACAGATTTCAGCTGGCAAAAATTCTCTGATACAGCTGAGCTGGATCAAGCACTGGCAACCCAGCTTGCTCAAGAGCTGCGTCGAGATCTCGAGCGGCGCGATGCGGCCTGCCTAGCCCTATCCGGCGGCGGCACCCCCAAAGGCATGTTTCACTTGCTGTCTCAGCAAGCACTGCCGTGGCAGCGAGTCAGCTTAACACTGGTCGATGAGCGCTGGGTGCCCCGGGAACATGCAGATTCAAATGAGGCCATGCTGCGCTCTAATTTGCTTCAAAACGCGGCTAGCGATGCGCACTTTATTGGCTTAAAAACAGCCCATGCTCAGGCCGCTGAGGGGGTCGAGGAAGCTGCTTCCCGCATCGCTCAGATAGCGCGCCCCTTTACTGCGGTAGTACTGGGCATGGGCAGTGATGGCCACTGTGCTTCGTGGTTCCCTGGTGCAGAAAATCTAGCGCAGCTGCTAGACCCCAATCGAAGCGAACTTGTCGCAGCGACTCAGCCACCTAAAGCTCCCCACGCTAGGATGACACTAAGCTTGAGCGCGGTTTTAGCCAGCCAACAAATTATCATTCACATCACTGGCACAGAAAAAAAAGCTGTGCTCGAAGAAGCGATTAGCAAAAACTACCCAATCGCTGCTGTACTACAGCAGCGCCAAACCCCTGTCAGTATTTGGTGGGCTCCCAATGATTAATCCCAAACTGCAAGCAATTACCCAAAACATCCGCGAACGCAGTAGTGGTGCCAGAGCGAGCTATCTAAAACGCATCGATGAGATGCGCCGCAATGGCCCCCTGCGCGGCAGCCTGTCCTGTAGCAACTTAGCGCATGGCTTTGCCGCCTGTAATACCGAGGATAAGCAGCGCTTAAAGCTCAGTGAAGCCGCCAACATCGGCATAGTGTCAGCCTACAACGATATGCTCTCAGCTCATCAGCCGCTGGCCAATTTCCCCGACCTGATAAAACGCGCTGCTCACGGCGTCGGCTGTACTGCTCAGTTCGCCGGCGGCGTGCCGGCGATGTGCGATGGTGTCACTCAGGGCACTGCTGGGATGGAACTAAGTTTATTCAGCCGCGATATCATTGCCGGCGCCACCGCAATAGCCCTATCGCACAACATGTTCGATGGCGTTCTGTGTCTCGGTGTCTGCGATAAAATTGTGCCCGGCCTATTAATCGGCGCGCTGAGCTTCGGCCACCTGCCGGTGATTTTCGTACCCGCAGGGCCGATGACTTCGGGCTTGGATAACTCAGAAAAGTCGGCCATACGGCAGCAATTCGCCGAAGGTAAAATTAGCCGCCAGGCCCTGCTCGAAGCAGAATCCCAGGCCTACCATGGCCCCGGCACTTGTACTTTTTACGGCACCGCCAACAGCAACCAGATGCTGCTAGAGGCAATGGGCTTACACATCCCCGGGGCAGCTTTTGAAAATCCCGGCACGCCTTTACGCGAGGCCTTAACTACCGCCGCCACAGAGCGGGTCTGCAAAATCACCGCCCTAGGCGCTCACTACACGCCGATGGCCTCAGTGGTCGATGAGAAATCCATTGTCAATGCCATCGTCGCCCTGCTGGCAACCGGCGGCTCGACTAACCACGCCATTCACTGGATAGCCGTAGCCAGAGCCGCCGGCATCATTATCGACTGGCAGGACTTCAGTGAGCTCTCAGCGCTAACGCCCTTAGTGGCGCGGGTCTATCCCAATGGCAATGCCGACGTGAATCACTTCCATGCCGCAGGCGGCAGCGCCTTTGTGATTCGCACTTTGCTGGATCAGGGACTGCTGCACGAAGATGTCACAACGGTTTGGGGGCAGGGGCTGCGGCACTATACTCAGGAAGCTCGGCTATCAGAGGGCCGCTTGTCCTATGTCGAGGGGCTGCGTGACAGCGCCGATACTTCTGTACTGCGCCCCGCCGATGATGCATTTGCGCAAGAAGGTGGCCTGCGCTTGCTACAGGGCAACCTTGGCAGGGCCGTGATCAAAGTATCGGCGGTGGCCGATAAACACTGCAGCGTAGAAGCTCCGGCCCGCATTTTTACCGAACAGGATGCGCTGCGACTTGCTTTTGAAGCCGGCGAACTCGACCGCGATGTCGTCGTTGTTGTGCGCTTCCAGGGCCCCAAGGCAAACGGCATGCCAGAATTGCACAAGCTGACACCCTATCTCGGCATTTTGCAGGACAGAGGCTTCAAAGTTGCACTAGTGACTGATGGCCGCATGTCTGGCGCTTCGGGTAAAGTGCCCGCCGCTATTCACCTCAGTCCAGAGGCCCTTGGTGGCGGCGCAATTAGCAAGGTTCGCGACGGTGACATGATTCGCTTAGATGCCCGCAGCGGCACGCTAGATGCCCTGGTACCCGCCGATGAGTGGCATCTGCGAATCCCTGCCACTAGGCCAGAGCATCACAGCGATTACGGCAGTGGCCGAGAGCTATTTGCTTTTATGCGCGATGCTGTGAGCGCCGCAGAGCAAGGCGCCACGGTATTCAAATCATAGCTCTATGACTAAGGCGCTGCGGCTGAGCTCTCTGGGACAGCCGCCGCGCCGGATGATTACTCCGTAATACTGGCCAGTATCTTCATGGTGCTATCGCGCTCTAAGAGTCGCGGAACGGCGTAGCCTTCACACTCCTTCATAGCCAAATCGCAGAGGTAGTCGTAATCTTCTGCCTTAACTTTGTCTGAAGTTTCAGGCAAACCAACTGCCTGACGCAAATCGCGGACCGCTTGGATAAAGCTTCGAGCCAGCTGCGCTTCACTCTCTCCGGCCTGACCCGCTCCAACTAAGAGGGCCAGCTCAGCCAGCCGTGGCTGGGCTTCTTCAATACAAAATTCCAGTACCTGGGGCAGCACTAGGGAGTTTGCCAGACCGTGGGGAATACCATACTTACCACCCAACTGGTGGGCGATGGCGTGCACATTACCGACGTTAACCTGGTTAATAGCAATACCGGCATAGTAGGCGGCTATTGACATAGCTTCTCTAGCCTCCAAGTCCGAACCATCTTCGCAGGCCCGCTGCAGGTGCTCAAAAATCAATTTAATTGCAGCCTGTGAGTGCTCCAGACTAGTACCCCGATTCCATACACTAATATAGGCTTCAATACCGTGGGTCAACGCATCCATGCCAGTAGCGGCAGTGATCGGCTTGGGCAAACCTGCTAAGAGCTCTGGATCCAGAGCAACGGCGGTCGGCCCCAAACTGGCGCCGGAAATAATGCCTTTTTCGTGGCTAATGCTATCGGAAATCACCGCTCCCATAGTCGCCTCTGAGCCGGTGCCGGAAGTGGTTGGAATGGCAAAAAGTGGCAGCGCATCGTGGCGCACCTTGCCCATCCCGACCCAGTTTTTTGGGTCTTCATCGCTGGTCGCTCGAGCCGCAATAATTTTTGCCGCATCAATAGATGAGCCGCCGCCCACTGCCAAAATAGCTTCACTGCCATGGGCCTTGAGAACCTTGAGACCAGCCGCGACCTGGTCGTAGGTGGGGTCAGGCTGCACCCCATCAAAAAACTCAAGATCCAGACCGGCCTCGACTAGCCCCGCGACCGCCTGATCAACTAGGCCGAGGTCGCGTAGCGGTTTATCGGTCACTACCAACACCTTGCGCAATCCGATCCGGGCAATATGGCGACATAACTGCTGTGAGCTACCTTTTCCGGTGAAGGCCATATAATTGGCCCCGGGCGCCAAGATGACAATGACCTTCATCAGGCCAATATATAATTTGTGTTTTAGCTTCCGGACAAAAGACGACATTCACTTACTCCTAGTTATATGACTTATAATAATATTACAACAAGCGCTTCTAAGCTGGCTCAAATCAAGCTTTGCTTAGCATATCCATATCCATCAGCTCACTCCCTTCGGAGACAATCACTGCATCTCGTCCAGCGGCTTTGGCTTCATACATCGCCATATCAGCACGATTTATTAGCGTGGCAACGCTATCGTCTTCTTGCAACTGAGCAACCCCAAAACTGGCACTAATTGTCAGCTTACCACCGTCGTAGTGCATCGGTTTTTCTTTGAGTTTCTGGCGAATTCTGGCGACTACTGAAGCGGCACCTGCACTGTCCATATTCGCCATTGTAACTGCAACTTCTTCACCGCCGATTCGACCGAGGGCATCACGTTCACGGGTGCACTCACGAAAAATTTGAGTAAAGTATTGTAGCGCGAGGTCTCCGACGTAATGACCATAGCGATCATTGATTTGCTTAAAGTGATCGATGTCTGCCAGCACAACAGCCATAGATTTTTCTTGCTGCTGACAGTGTTTTAACAGTGCCTCAGTCACCGCTAAATAGCCTCGGCGGTTATGCAAGCCCGTTAAGTGGTCTTGTAGTGCCATGATATTTAGCCGCTGGGCAAGATCCGTGGCCAGCAGAAAGATGATTGAAATGCCCATAGCAATATACAAGGCAGGCACTAAGCCATAACTTACTAGTGCATAAAGCTCGTACATCGCCTCCAATGATAAAGCTCGCCCCAAGTTCAATGCCAGCACGACGATTAGTCCTTGGCTCAGCACGAATAAAAAATGAATAGCACCCGCGACATACTGCGCTAAACGTGGGCCTTGTACATGCACTAACAGTATCAACGATACATGCATAATGACAAACAACGCACAAGCTGGGGCCAGCGCTTCACGCAGTCCGGGCTCGGGATAGAAAAAGTTAATGATGAGCGATACTGAGCACATTAGCAGTAACGCGATCAGCATCAGGGATTTATGAATGGGCAACCCCAGGCGAGCGCGATGCCCCCATGCGGCGAAGAACACCGCAAGAAAAGCCAGTAGGTGAGAGCTCAACCAAAACCAAGCCTCTGAGGAAAATAGACCCTGAAAGAGGGCCATTCCATAATAAAAGCCAGACAGAGCAAAGGATAAAGACCAAAACAGGGCATGCCTTGGCCGATCAAACAAGTGCCAAGCCATAAAACAAGCTCCGGCGATGACTAGCGCTATCACTAATAGCAAAGACAGTAAATAAGGAGTCATAGACGCCATAGCGCTACCTGCTCCGCTTGTTAGAGTATTAAGCTGCATCATTACTCAGTAGGCGCAGAGCTTCAATCAGAAAGCTACATAATTGCGTGCTAGGCCACATAAGCTATGCAGCCCAGCTCAATGCAGGACAAGCCATCGCCTGTCCTGTAAGCCCAACTAAGGCAGCAGTTAAAGTAGCTAATTAGCGCTTCGGACCGCCGTTAAAGCCCGGCCAGCGAGAGCCTGAAATAGTATCGGCAAAGGGCATAAAGGCGTCTGGGTCTAACTTGCCCGCTAACTTAATTTCGCGGTCGAGGAAGATCGGCCACCACAGATGCGCCGATAACTGCTCACGGATCGGCAAGCGACTAGCCAGTGGATCCCAAGGGCTATCCCGCAGCAACAACTCACCTTTCACTTCTTCACGCCAAGCGGTGCCGTATTTACTGCGCACGTGTACCACATGGGGCGGAAAATCGTAGCCCGCGCTAGGGTCTGGCATAACACCCACGGCACGAGAGACTTTGATCCACCACTCGTGTTGCTCCCAATCGTCTTTTGGCAGGTTGACGCCACTAGACTCCCCTTGGAATTCTACAAAGGTATAGCCTTGGTGCGTACAGCGAGCACTAACCTGGGAACCCATGCGATAAAAGTGCGTCCTGCAAGGATACTTAGGCTGGCCGTTAGTTTCTTGACTGATAAAAATAGCCGACTCTTGGTCGATACCGTAACCAAGGGTGTACTCACCGGCAATGCCCTGATAATCAGCATCCACCGTTGTCACGATGCCATATTCTGGCTCATCAGGCACCGGGAAGTTATAAATCGTCAAATTCACATTGGGCTGCGCACCAGGCTCAATACCCGGCGGTAATAGCTCAGCAATTTTTTCTGGGTCCGTACGGTAGACAATTTTTAACATCGGCCAATTGACGATGTCACCGGTATTGCCCTGTGGACTAGTCGATTCTTTGCTCATGCGATTAACCTCTATTTTTTATCATTGATTTCGCACTATATTGTGGGCCATCACCGCTCATTAGTCGGCAGCCTATTAGCCGCCGACCTGATCAGGCACTGGCGTTGTACGATTCATAATCATCTCGGTGCGCGCGCGAATCTTGGCATCGGTTTCCGCTGTGGTCTTCAGCAGCCAAAAAGCATCTTGCATCAAGCCCTCAACTGCCATTTCCGCCACTTCATCCGGGTGGGTAGTCTGCAATTCTATGCCATATTCCGCAGCCATACGCTTCATGTCATCGACCGAGTTAATACCTGACTCGTTTCCTTTGCTGTCTTTTTGCAGGGCCTCCGGCCGTACTCGCCCAGAGTTAAAGAGACCGGTATCAACAATGTGTGGCCCTGGGAATAGCGCACTGACCTTAACCTTTAAGTTACCAGCCTGAACTTGGTAATGGAGGTTTTCCGTAATCGTGTGAACGGCTGCCTTAGTCGCGGTATAAATCGGCTGATCTGGATAGACTAATAAAGCGCCGTTACCTGAGCCTGTGATCACAAAATGGGTCGGCTCATCCAGAGCGACGAGACGCGGCATAAAGGCTTTAATCGAGTTGATCACGCCCCACAAGTTAACATTCAAACACCACTGCCAATCTTTGTCTGAGTAATCCCACATCGCGCCGGACTCTCCAGCGCCAATGCCAGCATTGGCGAACATCAAATGAATCGCGCCAAAGGCCTTCTCAGCCTCATCCGCTAAGCTGTTAAGACTTTCCAGCTGAGTCACATCACAGTGGGCCACCACTGCGCGAATCCCCTCAGCTTCCAAGTCCGCACTGACTTGCTCCATCGCAGCGCTATCGACATCACCAATCACTATTTGGGCGCCGCGGCGACCCAGTGCAAAGGCCAGTGAGCGTCCCACACCGCTAGCACCACCCGTGATAACGGCAACCTTATCTGTAAAATCCTGCATTGACTGTTCTCCCTTATACTTGTTCTTTAGCTTCTATATAAAATTGGCGTACCCACTTGCGGAACATCACCAGTGTTTTATCTTCTCGACAGAAAACTGGGCGCTGCTTGTGCACTTTGTTAGCCCAGATTGGATAATCCTGCTTAATCCCCTCAATGATGCCGTTCATCACATCATCGCCAACGATATCCTCAATCTCGCGCCGCACGCATAAAGTCCAACGCAACAAAGTGGTGTTCCTGTCGATCGGTAGCGCACTGTTGTATACCACCATTTCGGCCTCGGGCGCGTAGCTGGTCCGCACCAATGCTAAGCCAGGCTGAAAAACCGTGGCGTGCAATTGGTGTGGATGGGGACTTTGGCTAGCGTCGGAGCGCAGGTGCAAAATGCGACCATCGTCATCAATCGTCACCGTTGATGGTGGCGTGTCAGGCGTTTTGTGAACATATTTGAAATGTACCGGGTCACAGGAGTTTTCAGCGATATCCTGAATGTGTGCCGGCACTTCAAACTCCGCATAGCGCGGCGCAGTCCACTGCTCGTTCTCTAACTCCAGCAAGTCGGGTAAGTCATACTGAGCTGCGCTGTTCTCAGGATGAAACCAGATATAAATCTCGCCGTTTTTCTCCTGAGTCGGCCACATACGGATTTGTGCGCGATCGGGGATTTCGGAGCAGTAGGGAATTTCTACGCATTTGCCGCTGGTATCAAAGCGCCAGCCATGAAAAGGGCAGCGTAGCGACTCCCCCACCACCCGACCCTCGACGCCCAAGTGGGCGCCGAGATGTGGACAGAAGGCGTCTTGTAGCACCGCCACTCCAGAGCGAGTGCGATACAGCGCCAACTCACGGTCGAAGGCGTATACGCGCTTGACCTCCCCAACCAATAACTCGTGACTACGAGATACCGAATACCAACCCATCGGAAAATCCGGCGTGGTGTTAGTTTTCATTTCGCAGGCTTCAACAATCTGCGTCATATCGCTATGCCTCTTAGTCCAGTGACAGGGTTTTTATCACTTGAAAATGGACAGATCGGGACCAATCTCGTCCGCCACTTCTTGCAGCCTTGCGCGATCCAGCCCATACCACTCGACAGCATTCTCACCCAATATCTTGCGACCAACGGTCTCGGACAGACCTGAGAAGGTGTCTTTAAAGTACTGCGCGGTATTGGGCCAAGTGCCCTCAGGGTGAGGGTAGTCACTGCCCCACATCAACTTATCTTCACCAAGCACTGAGTGCAGCTCGATATCCTGTCTCGGCACACAGGAGGCGCCTATGGCAATGTTGCGGGCGAAGTACTCTGTCGGCGCCATGGAGAGGTGACTGCGGAAGTCCCCGAGCTTGGCGGAGAACTGAATATCAGTGTAGTTGTGATCCAGCAAACGCAGCCATGGCGGCAGCATAAATGCCGTACCACCTTCGGTCATAACAACCTTAAGTTTTGGGTAGCGCTCAAAAACACCGCCCCAGATCATAAATGTCAGTGGGCGATACAACCACCACATCACTTCCGATACATAAACACCCATTGCCCCAGGTAGATCATCAGAGCGATCTTCCATCGGCCAGTTGGTACCAAAGTACTCCGGCTGAGGCGCAGGGCCTGAGTGGAAGTGGATGATCACTCCTAGGTCTTCACAAACCTCCCAGAAAGGATCGTACTTGCGGTCGTGATAGGGCGCGTGCTCATCCCACATAGTGGGAATCATCACGGAGCTGAGGCCATTATCAACACACCAGCGCACCGCATCGACCGCCTGCTGCACATCCCACAACAAAGGAATAGAGGCGACACCGATGTGACGGCTCAAATCATTGGCACAAAACTCAGCTAACCAGCGGTTGTGGGCCATTGCACCAGCCCACTGCAACTCAGGTACAGCAGCCCGTGGCGACAAGCCAAGGCCAGCACCAAAGGGCGGTGTATTCATTTCGGTAATGCCGTCGGGAAAAATGACTTCAGCAGCAATGCCATCGTTAGATAGCATTTTAAGACGCTCCTTGTAGTCCCAAGCACCTTTTAGCTCCTGCTCAATAGGCGCTCGCCACTCATCATTGATCTCTTTCATCAGAAAGCTTTCTTCGGCTTTCTCCGTCATTTCCATCTGCAACGGCACAGATTGATCCATGATCTCGTGGTACTTCGTTTCCACGTATGGTTTATAATCGGCAATTCGTAGGCCTGCATGGCAATCCGAGGACACCACAATCAAACGTTCAGACATGACAGCACACTCTCTTAATGTAATATTGCTAAGCTTATCAAATGCGCAAACTTGCACATATGTATACAAATTAGTTTAATGGCTGAACTAATGCAACCGTCTTATGAAAATTTCATGCAGCGAAAGTGAACTACCAAACAAACTAGGTAAGAGCATTATGAATGAAACCGCAACAACCCTAGACCGACGAGAAAAGCGCAAGCTGGAAACTCGTGCGCGGATTGAAAACGCCGCTTACCTGTTGTTTAAAAAGCATGGCATTGATGACACCAGCATAGCCTTAATTTGCAAAGAGGCGGATGTAGCCCGCCGCACTTTTTATAGTTATTTTCCCAACAAACACGCCCTACTAGGGGGGCTCGGTGTATCGCGCTTATACAGCCAATCCACCCCTCTACTAAAAGCACTAATAGAACGCTATCCGACCACTCGCGAGCGCTTGCAAGCGATGGTCGACTATATCGAACAGAACTATTCGAGTTATGAAGCTATTGATCGCCAGCTTATCTTGGCAGCGCCAGCTCGCTTTACTAACAATCCAGAAGAACAGCGCGAAATTAGCACCCAAGCCATTCAAAGCTTCACTATGCTAATCAAAGCGGGCCAAGAAGCCGGTGATGTCCACGACACCTTTTCCGCCGAAATTCTGGCTTCCATGATAGTGGGCATCCTGAACACTCTCACTGTGCTCTGGGCCATCGACCCGAGCTACCCAATCTTTGACAAACTCGAAGAGGCTCGCGAAATGTTCGGCACCGTAGTTTGTAAAGATTGAGTAGCACAGCGCCGGCTTAAGCCGGCGAAAACACCTCGGGGAAAGCCTCGAAATAAAAGCCAAAACGCTCTCGCAAAGCCTCGGGTGAAACACCAAACTGGCCTTCGAGGTCGTATTTCACTTTGCCATAGCTTTCACTGTGAGCTCGGGAGAAATCCTGTAGTTCAGCCAAGGCCGCGGGAGTGCTAGACAGCTCAGCTTTATCGTAAATCCGCTTAACCCAGTGCACGTCATCTTTAATCAGTTTTTGGAAGGGCACATCGATGCTCTGCGCTTCCGGCACGCAGGCGCGATCGCGCACACAGGCTTGCAAGAGATGCTCAACCCGCTCCACCCAGTACTCCAATAGCTGCTCCATCAATACTTCCTTGCGGTTCAAACGCTGACCATAAGCCTGCATCGTCACTGCCGATTGAATAACCGCCACTGGATCGCGGTGGGTGATCGCCACGGTCGCATCGGGAAAAACCCGCATCAGGACTGGCAGCTGCTCTAGGTGCTGCGGACACTTTAGTACCCAGCGACGCGCGCGTTCACTGTCTCTTTGCTGCCAAACCAACAGCTTCAGCACATCGCGCATGTACTCGTACTGGTAGGTTTGGTCTTCTGCATAATAATGATCACGCCAGCGCGGCGAATGACTGAGCCACTCGTAATTGTAGGAGCCCATATTTGGCCCCATCAGCTCTAATTCCTCATGAATATGCTCAGGGTTCATCGGATGCATCGCAGCAAGATGTGGTGTCATTTGCTGCATGCCTTCCCAGGCCTGCTGACAGCGCTGGAAGCGCGGATCATTGGCATCGCCAGTAGCCACTTCGCCTGGCAGCGGCACCGGCTCATAGGACTCCCACAGCGGTAGAGAGCGCAAGCGGCGGTCCGCAGCCATCAAATTCAGCAAATGTGTGGTACCTGAGCGTGGTAAGCCAGCCACGATGATGGGGCGCTCAATTTGAATATCGAGGATTTCTGGATGCAAGCGCCACTGCTCGTGGATCAACAGACGACTGGTGGAATGCTGCAATAATTTATTGCGCAGTGATATACGGCCCAAGTTGCTTAGGCCGCTGTCGCTATCCCACTCATCACACAATAGCTCTAGGCGCTGGCGAAAGCCGGGGTCGCCCCAGTTACTCAGTCCAGTTTTTTGCTCTGCTTCGCGCTGAATACTATCTGGGCACAGCTCCACAGTCTGAGTCGAAGCCCACTCCAGCGCCCCGCGCTGTACCTCATTGAGCTGCGGCTTCGCCAGGTCATCAATAAAGATTGCTTCTTTCTCCACGCTTTTTCTCCTTTTACCACTAAGACCTATGCGCAGCGTATGGCACGGCTCCGCGCTGTTGGACACGCAGTATTTACTGCATGTGATTCACTAAATTGTCGATGATAATTAATATATCGCGCTTATCCGCTGCCTGTAGCAGAGGGCTAAGCAATAATAGGCAGAGCACTGCCAAGTTATCGTTATGGCCATTGATGCAACTAGCGGGGCCAATCCGGCAGTCTAGCAATTGAATCGTTTCCAGCTAGCCCATTCGCTAGAGGAGGCCGCCGTGGCCTGAGTTGTTGTACTGACTGGCGGCGCGGGCCGCCTTGAGGTATTTGCGTTAGAATTAGCCGCCCCAACATATTCACAGCGGAATTCTCGTACTATGAAAATCGCCTCTTGGAACGTCAACGGCCTGCGGGCTGCTATTAAAAAGGATTTTTTCGAGTCACTAGAAAGCATGCAAGTCGACGTACTCTGCCTACAAGAAACCAAAGCTCAAGATGATCAAGTGGCCGCCGCACTAGAACCCTTAGAGGGCTACCACATCTATACTAACTCGGCGGTCAGGAAGGGCTACTCCGGCGTGGCTATTTTGTCGCGAGAGGAGCCAATCACTGTCCGCCCTGATATTGGCATAGAGCTTCACGACCAAGAGGGGCGCGTGCTGACCGCGGAGTATGAGGACTTTTATCTGGTCACCGTCTACACACCAAACTCTGGCAGCGAACTGCTGCGACTGCCCTACCGCGAAACCTGGGACCAAGCTTTTCTCGAGTTTGTTAAAACGCTTGAGAAAAACAAAGCGGTGCTAATCTGCGGCGACCTCAACGTCGCGCACAAAGATATCGACCTAGCTCGCCCCAAGCCAAACTACAACAAAAGTGCTGGCTACACGCAGAAAGAAATTGATGGCCTGGACCGACTTATTGATGCTGGCTTTGTAGACACTTTCCGCCACCTTCACCCTGACACGATTAAATATAGCTGGTGGAGCTACCGCGCTGGAGCCCGTGGCAAGAACGTCGGTTGGCGGATTGATTACTTCTTAGGCAGCGAAAAGCTCGTCGAGGAGCGGCTAAAGAAAGCCGAGATTTGGAATGATATTTATGGCTCAGACCATTGCCCTGTCAGCGTTGAGCTCTCTTAAGCCATAGCACAAAATCTGTCAGCTCAGCAGCCAAATAGCGGCTGAGCTGACTTAAGAAAAACTTAGCTAGTACTAATTTCGGAGGTGCAGTTAGGACAGCGTGTTGCCTTGATAGCGATAGAGCTCAAGCAGTAAGGGCAGTCTTTTGTGGTAGGCTCAGCCGCTGGCTCTTCCTCTTTTGCCTGCAGACGGTTAATACCTCGGATCAATAAAAAGACCGCAAAAGCCACAATCAAAAAGCTAATCACTGCGTTAACAAATAAGCCGTAGCTGATCGTGACGGCCCCAGCTTCCTGCGCCATAGCCAAAGTGGTGTATGGACCCGCTGTTGCACCCTCTTTAAGCGTGATGAACAAATCGGAAAAATCCACGCCACCGAGCAGCAAGCCTATAGGCGGCATGATGACATCTGAAACCAAGCTTTTGACAATAGTGCCAAAAGCACCACCAATGATAATGCCGACTGCCATATCGACAACATTGCCTCGCATCGCAAACTTTTTAAATTCGTCGAACATAGTAAAAATCCCTAGTAATTAAAGTCATTATTATTCAAGCCGGAGCGTCCAGCAGCCCGTGCTGACACCAAAGCCTTCCTATTCGAGTATAAGTCAGTTTTCTTTAGCGCGTGCGCCTTATTCTCCGGCCAAGCCGCTACACTTTCTCAGAGCTGCCACGGGATTATTTGCTGCTATCAGGCGAGTTGGTAAAAAGCCAGCTTGTTGCCATCGAGGTCTCGAATATAAGCGCCATAAAACATATCGGGAATACGCTGACCAGGCTTACCCTCACAGCTAGCTCCCAGCTCTATGGCCTTATTGTAGAGCTGATCTACCTTCTCCTTACTACCCGGGTCTATGGCCACCATGTTGCCATTACCCGGTGCGGGATCGCCCTCGTTAAAAGGCCGGCATACTGCCAGCATAGGTGAAGCCATATCTTTGCCGATAAAAGCTATGCGATCCATATCGATCAGCAGCGTTGCGCCAAGATCGGCCAGTAGCTCAGTATAAAAAGCCTTCGCTCTGTCCATATCCTTGACGCCAATGGTTACATATCCAATCATTCTCAATACCTCTACTGTGTGAGCACTCTGGCCCGAAATTAGTTTTTAAAACGCTTGTCTCGAATATACAGGGTGTAAGAGCCGTCATCTCGGACATTGCGCTTGTCAGTATCAAACAACTCAGTGACCTCAATCAACTCACTGAGCTTGCGGTAGCCGTAATTTCGCGAATCGAAGGAGCTCTGGTTCGCGATATGCTGCCCCACAAAAGAAATATTGGCCCAGCCAGCCTCATCGCTGGTGGCGTCTACTGCGCCGCGTAGCATATTGATCAGCTTCGCATCTTGGTTAAGCTTCTGCTTCGTGAACTTTTTACTTCGGGGAGAGCTAGTTTTACTGTCACCTTTTTTAGCTTCATCTTGCGGCACATCTAGGGCTTCGAGGAAGACAAATTTATCGCATGCCGCTTGCAGTGAAGTCGGTGTTTTTTTCTCTCCAAAACCATAAACCACCAAGCCAAATTCACGAATCCGAGTTGCCAGCTTGGTAAAGTCTGAATCACTAGTCACCAGACAGAAACCGTCAAACTTATCGGTATAAAGTAGGTCCATGGCATCGATAATCATCGACGAGTCAGTCGAGTTTTTACCCGTGGTGTAGCTGAACTGCTGCATCGGGCCAATTGCATACTCATGCAAAATATCTTTCCATGAGCTTAGTTGAGGTGTGGTCCAATCGCCATATGCGCGCTTCACGCTGGCTACGCCATAATTAGCGATTTCTTGGATCAATGCTTCACAGAGTTTGGGGCTGACATTATCGGCATCGATTAACACCGCTAGTTTGCGGCGATCTTCACGTAGTGCAGCGCTCATTTGCCAAACCCTTTGCTGAACTTAGCCTTGGCCACTAGCTGGCTGCTCTTTGAGGCTTGCTGAACAAGCTTGAACATAGTTTATGACTCCCCTTGTCGATATAAGAAATCAAAGTGTTAATAGCTAGCGATCATAGTCCCTCAGGGCAAGCGCCAGCCACTCGAAACACAGAGCAGTAATCAAACTCATCAAAAACTGCTCTGGGCTGAGCGTTTATTACGGCTGAGCAAATGATAAAGCCAACCGCCCAAAGCACCCGCTAGGCATTGCCCTAACAAACCGACCGGCTCACGGGCAGCAGCTAAGAGAGTAATTTTAAAGCTGAGCCCAAGTAGCCAGTGCAAACACAATAAAGCAGCAACACCCGCCGCGACAAAGAGTAACAGCCGGGCCCTGCCAATATAGCGATACAGAAAACTGGCCACTGGAAAAGCCAGCATCAAGGCCAGCACAATCAACAACAAATAACTGGAACTCATACCCAAGATGTCATGCCAGGTGGCCTGCAATTGGGTCAAGGTATCCACCGCAACGCCCATCTCTCGCAAGCTAGCCATCACTGACCAGGTTGCCAGTATGCTGGCGACGACATAAGTAGCCAGTACCGCTGGGAAAAAGGCTTTCAATACTCGCAACATCATTACACTCCCTTGTGCAGCTATGCCTATAATGACCCCATACTCATCGCGGGGAAAGCCATGTCTAAGTTTAGACCCAAAACAGCACTCATTAAGCTTGGCCCACTCAGAGCAACTGTACTCGCTCTCTGTCTATTCTGCCCACTCAGCTGGGCAACGGAATATCAGCTTGAAACACTGCGCAATGATTTGCAGCACCCCTGGTCTGTCGTACAACTTCCCGATCACAGCTTTTTGGTCAGCGAGCGCGGCGGCAGAGTGCTACATATTCCAGCCGACGGCAGTTCTAGCCGAGCACTGCAGGGCATACCTGAGCCCTATGTCGCTGGACAAGGCGGCTTATTTGATCTGGCACTGCACCCGCAGTTCGAGCACAACCGCACAGTGTACTTGTCTTACGCCAAGGGCAACGCAAAAGAGAATGCTACAGCGGTAATTCGCGGCCAATTGAGCGCCTCTGGTCTAGAGAATGTTGAGCAGATTCTGGTGGTGAAAGACCCAAAAGATACCCCCCAACACTATGCAGCGCGGCTATTATTTTTGCCAGACACTACGCTCTTAGTCACTACGGGTGATGGTTTCGACTATCGCGAGCAAGCACAAAATCTCGACAGCGAATTGGGCAAAGTATTGCGCATCAATGACGATGGTAGCGTGCCTAGTGATAACCCCTTTGTCGACTCTGCCCGCCCTCGCATTTTCAGCTATGGTCATCGCAATGCCCAGGGATTGGCACTAGACGCCGACAGCGGAGATATCTACTTACATGAACACGGACCAAAGGGAGGCGATGAGCTCAACCTTTTACAAGCTGGCGCCAACTATGGCTGGCCCGCTGTGACATACGGCGTAGACTACAACGGCGCCTATGTTTCGCCTTTTAAATCGCTGCCAGGCATGCAAGCTCCACTGCACTATTGGGTTCCCAGCATCGCGCCATCTGGCATGGCCTGGTATAAGGGCCATCGTTTTCCACAATGGCAGGGTGACCTCTTCATTGGTGCATTAGTGAACAAAGAGGTGCGTCAGCTTAAAATTAAAGATGGCCTAGTCACCGCAGAGCAGGCCTTATTTTCGGAGTTAAAAGCACGGATCAGAGATGTATACAGTGCCCCTGATGGCTACTTGTACTTGTTAACTGACAGTGAACAGGGCGCATTAATTCGGGTGAGGCCGGCAGCAGACAAGTAAACTCTTAGCCAAATGATCGAGAAAGTGAATTAAGGCACCGACTGATTGGCAGTCGGTGCCTAGGCTTTAACTTACTTTTCAAGACCTAGCATGAACTCTGCCGCGGCCATCAGGCTCTCCTCATCAAGGTGCGACTGAGGCGGCATATCCGGATAGTCATCACGCTTTTTCACCGGCTCTGTGGCATAGGCAGCAATACCCTCAGGATTATCCATATAAAGGGCCTGAATAATCTGCGTTGGCGGGCCAATCAAACGAGAGCTGTAAGCGTGACAACCGGCACACACACCGTAGTAAACCAGCTTACCCGTCTCCATGTGCTCTTTATCACGAGCTGGCACCGGCTCAGGCAAAGTGTAGCTCGCCACATTCATTGTGGTATCAAACTCACATTCACCGTAGTCCCCTAAACCAATCGTACGGAATCGCTCTGGGTTGAGAATACATCCATCATCCATGCCCACCGTATCGATGATATCGGGCCCGCGGGTTTTCATCATTGTGGCTAAAAGTGCCCGGACGATCGGCGCCGGCTTATTGCCGTTGTCATACATAATGTTATTGAGTATTTTCGCCCGATTAGGGCTCGGATCAGAGTCTGGATCTGTAGCGGCATTGGAGGCCATAGAGAAATCGGTGAGAGTAATACCCATCGAGTCATTGCCTGAAATAATATTGCCTTCAATTACTACGTCATCACAGGCCATTACCAGTACACCGGTACCCTCTGGAATATTGGACACTAGCGAGCCTGGTATAGCGAAGTTTTCATGGTTGTTATTGACTACAAAGTTATTGCGAATCAACACATCACTACAGGTTTTGATCGGCAAGCCCGGGGTGATGAAAGCTAGGATCCCGCCAGTGTTGTTGTGAACGTAGTTATTTTCAACCAGCGACTTGCGGCTATTCTCAATTTCGATACCCGCGACACTGGCAAAGACCTCGTTGTGAACCACGTCCACGTTATCTGACATACCCACATAGATCGCCGCATCTTCAATGCCAGAAAGAATATTGTGCGACACAATGCCGTTTTTACCCAGCTGCGGGAAAATACCGTAGACCCCGGTATCAACCACGATATTATTGCGGATAATAAAGTTGTTACCGGCCTGCCCCATCACTCCATTACCTTTGTAATGGGTTATGTAGAAGTTTTCGATGGTCACCCCGTTGCCAGAGTAAAGAATCGCGTCGTTGCGAAGCCCCTCGCCCTCTAGTATCGGGTACTCACCCTCTTCAATCACTCCGGACAAAGTAATATTGTCCTTGTCGATGTAGACCGTTTCTTTGTAGATGCCGGGCATGACTTTAATGACCGCACCAGGCTGTGCTTTGACCACAGCATCCTGAATAGACTCACCATTTTTAACCACTATCAGCTCGCCGCTAGTGGGCGTTCTAAGCGAGCGCAAGCGAGAGGAATCAGTGGCTCCAGCGGCGGCTATTTCTTCAGTTCCAGGAGAACTAAAAGCGGCCTTGGGTTCAGAGTCAATTTTAATAATGGTGGGCTCGGCTTTTTGCGACTGTCCCAAGTAAAAGCCACCGCCGGCTAATACTAGGGCAGCAATGATCACTAGCAGTTTATTCATTGTTATGCTCTCCACTTGCTAGCTCGCCTCCGCGAGCTGGACTTCGATGTACGAGAGGCAAGCCGGAAGGTAGTCGCTCGGGCTCTCGAGGTTTAAACTGTTGGTCAGTAAGGGTCTTCATAAAATCCACCAAGCGGTCGAGCTCTGTATCACTCAATTGCGGCTCCCAGATATGCCAGTGGACTTTCAACTCCTCACCTTCAGGCACGGCGTGACCGCGACCCTTAGTATAAAACTCTGCTGCTTCCCGCAAGCTGGCAAAGCGTCCCGAGTGCATATAGGGCGCTGTGAGTTCAATATTGCGCAGCGAAGGAATCTTAAAGCCGCCCCGCAGCGTCGGCTCACCCAGTGTTTCACTCGCCCCGGGATCAAAGGGCATACCCTCGGGCTCAGGGGTACCTAAGACCGCTATCTGCTGGTTGGTGAACAGAGGCGGCGTGTGACACTCGGCACAACGCGCCACAAAAGAACGAAAGATATTGAGCCCCTCTTTTTCCTCTGCACTCAATGCATCAGCATAACCATGGGCGTAGTGATCGTAACGGCTATTGAGAGATATTAATGAGGATTCAAAAGCTGCGATAGCCCGATACACCTGATCGAGAGTGATACCCTGCTCTGCATCGTAGAGCTGCGGATAAGCTACAGCAAATAAGCGGCGGTAGTTATCGATGCCATTCAAACTAGCCAGCATCTGCTGTGGATTATTGGCCATCTCAATATCACTATAAAGCGGCCCTTCCATCTGCTCCTCTAGCGTCTTAGCCCGAGCATCCCAGAAAAAACTGTCCAGAAAAGCAACATTCCACAAGGAGGGCGCCGAGCGGTTCATCAACTGCCCGCGGTGACCGATACTGCGCCCTAGGCCATCGGCAAAACCTTTATCTGGCTGGTGGCAACTGGCACAAGACAAACTTCCATCAGCCGACAGAATCGGATCAAAAAACAGGTAGCGACCAAGATCAATTTGCTCGGGACTAAAACCATCGCGGTAAGTGGGCAGGCCCGTCTTTAAACCGCCCACACCGGCATCCTGCAAAGAGGCATAACGCTGGTATAGGCTGCGCAACTTGCATTGCCCTGCGAGCAACTCAAAGCCCGGCGGACAGTCTGCACTCAGTTGAAACTCCTCTTCAGCCACTGCCCCTTGCCCCATGGATAGGGCCAAAGCAAGGCCTAGCCTCAACAGGCCGCGCAACACGCTCATTAATCCGCTCCATCTGCCAGAGAGCGAATGAATGCCGTGACATCGGACAAGGCCTGCTCAGATGGCAACACCATAGCCATTGCCCGCATCTGACGACCCGTTCTGTCCTTGGCATGAGCACCGCGCTCGCCGGACCTAAAGGCGGCCAGTTGAGCCACCAGATACCAATCGTCAGAACCCGCCAACACTGGGGAATTCAGCGCTACATTACCCGCGGCTTTAGCACCGTGGCAGGCCCCGCAAAACTGGTTGTAATAATCTGCACCCAAACGCTCATCGCCTGCCACTGTGACTGGCGATACCGGGCTGCTGAGGCTAACAATATACGCTGCTACATCTAACAGGGCCTGTTCGTCTGGCAATACGGTCGCCATCGGCGCCATCTGCTTAGCGCTTACACTAGCGCCTTCGCCCCCGCGAATGCCGGCCCGAAACTTTTCCAGCTGAGCGACAATATAAACCTCTCGCAAATGATTGAGCCGAGGTGCCGACAGGGCCTGCTGCCCCTCTGCAGAGGCTCCGTGACAGGTAGCACAAGTTGCATACAGAGACTCTCCCCGTGCGATATCCACCCCAGCCCAGACAGGGCTTGATAACAGCCACATCAGCCCTAGGGGCAGCCCTAGTAATAAGCTATGCCATCGCATGCCGCGCTCCTTCATTTCTTATAGTCTCTATCCTACCAACTCAGCAAACCATAATAACACCCAGTCTGAATCCTAGCTGAATCACCACCTCGCTGGACTATATGTGCATAATAGGTTCGACTGAGCAGCTGCTCGGAGGCATAACAATAACAGAGAAGTGGGCCATTATGATCAGTACTAAGACCCGTCTAATGTACGGCAGCGGCGGCGCGGTTTACGCTGCCAAAGAAGCCGCTTACACCATGTTTGTGCTGTTGTTTTATACGCAAGTGCTGGGTCTTTCCGGCACCGTCACCGGCTTGGTGATCGCGCTAAGCCTAGTGTGGGACGGTATTTCTGATCCGCTTGTTGGCTTGCTATCAGACCGCTTGCGCAGCCGCTGGGGGCGTCGCCACCCCTTCATGGTGCTAAGTATTGTGCCCTTGGGCTTGGGCTTTATCGGCCTGTTCAGCCCCCCCCAAGCAGTGCTTGAAAACAGTACTGCGCTGGCTACTTGGTTACTGTTCTGGTCACTTTGGCTGCGAACCTTTGTCACCACCTTTTCCATCCCCCATCTCGCCCTATCAGCAGAAATCACTAGCGACTATCACGACCGCAGCCAGGTGCTGGGAGCGCGCATGGCTTTTGTGTTTTTATTTTCTGTATTGCTGCCGGCCACAGCACTACTGCTTATCTTTCCCGCTAACGAGGGTGTTGATGGTCGCTTCGTCGCCGCTAATTATCCTCTTTATGGAGCTCTGTCATGCGCGGTAGTTTGGGTCGCCGCCACCATTAGCAGTGCTGGCACGAGGCAGCATATCCACTCATCCCGAGAGGCCCCGGTACCCCGCAAAGACAGTAGCAGCCTAGTAGGCTTAAAAAACGACCTTATGTGCACGCTGCGCAACCGCAGCTTTAGGTTGGTGATTGTTTATGAATTTGCTGCCATGTCATCCTATGGCGCGATCGCCAGCCTCAACATGTTGGCTTGGACTTACTTCTGGGAGTTTTCCGCCCAAGAAATTTCCATTATTTTGTCGCTGCCAAGCATATTGGGTATTGTATTAGTCCTGCTGACACTCAAGCCCCTGAGTCAAGCTTTCCCCAAGCACCGCCTGATGCAATTTGCACTGATCGGCATGATAGTTGATTGCCTGTGGCTGTATCCGCCAAAGCTGGCCGGTCTACTGCCCGACAATGAAAGCAGCAGCTTAGCCTTCATCCTAAATTTCATTTTTATGATGATTTTTATGTACTGCTTTTTACTGCGCGGTATTAACACCCAGTCATTGGTAGCAGATATTACTGATGAACATGAGCTGGATCAGGGGCTGCGCCAAGAGGCTGGTTTTTTCTCAATGATCAATTTCACTAACAAAGCCGCTACCGTAGTAGGCCCTCTGTATGGTGGTATCGCATTGGATATAATCGGTTTAAATGTCGACATGCGCCCCGGCTCTGTACCTCAGGAAACACTCGATGGACTAGTTTATGCACTGGGGCTGGGCGTAATTCCACCACTGCTGATCGCGCTCGCCTTAGCCTGTCGAATTTCTATGAGTGAGGCTAAGGTCAGAGAGATCCAGGCCGCACTCAGGCAGCGCAAATCTGTCAGCACTTAAGCCAAGGATGCTCGCTTGCCTGCTGTTTGCCGCTGCGCGACAATGCCCGACCTTTATCTCCACTAGGACAGCGGCATGAGCCAACGCACCGATGATCTTCGAATCAGCCGAGCCCAACCCCTGATCACGCCTTGGATCCTGCAAGAGGAGCTGCCCTTGGCTGATACTCAGGCCGAAGATATTGCCACAGCTCGCCGCAACATCGAGGCGATTCTAGCCGGCGATGACCCGCGCCTGCTGGTGATTGTCGGACCCTGCTCAGTTCACGACCCAGACGCTCTGCTCGACTATGCCCGGCAACTCAAGGCCCTCTGCGAGCCGCTGCAGGATGCAATCTATCCCGTACTGCGAGTGTATTTTGAAAAGCCCCGCACAGTGATTGGCTGGAAGGGCTTAATCAACGACCCCGAGCTAGACAACAGCTTTCGTATTAATCGCGGGCTTCATCTGGCACGCAAAGTTCTACTCGATGTCGCCGAGCTTGGCTTACCCGCAGCCAGCGAATTTCTAGACAACACCTTTGGTCAGTACTACGCCGACTTGGTGAGCTTTGGTGCCATTGGTGCGCGCACGGTTGAAAGTCAAATTCACCGCGAGCTGGCCTCAGGACTATCGATGCCCGTCGGCTTCAAAAACGCCACCAATGGTCAAGTGGATGTCGCCATTGACGCTATCCGCAGCGCCAGCCATAGCCACTGGTTCCCCTCACTGACCAAGGAGGGCACCCCCGCGGTGCTGCAATCCAGCGGCAACCCTCACTGCTATCTGATATTACGCGGCGGTAAAGACAGCGGCCCAAACTATCATCCACAAGCTGTGCAAAGTGCCGCCCAAGCGCTAGCCGAACAGGGCTTAACCGCATCTCTGATAGTCGATTGCAGTCACGGCAACAGCGGCAAAAAGCCGGAACAGCAGGCGCAAGTTGTGGCCAATCTCTGCGACCAAATAGATCAGGGGCAAACTGCCTTGCGCGGAGTTATGTTAGAAAGTCACCTCGTCGGTGGCAGTCAAGCGATGGCGCCGCGGGATGCCCTGAACTATGGCCAGAGCATCACCGATGCCTGCCTGTCATTGAGCGACACCCACCCTCTACTTGAAACGCTCGCTGCGAGTGTGCGCCGCGCACGCTAGCGGCTCAGATTAAGCCGCTAGCAAAACAGCTGAGTTTACCAGCTGTAACCGATGCGGAAGCGGTAGGTCTGATCCACTTTATCCACTGCAGAGGGAGCGCCGCTGTCGTATTCAACTAGCAGCTCAGCGGCAGCTTCGACATTAAACATTAAGGGAAAAGCTAAACCCAAAGTGGTGTTAAGGATCAGATCCTGGGCATCGTCTAAGTTCAGGATACCGTGGTGATCCAAGTACAAGCGTGAATCACCGCCGAGGTAATTGCTGCTGGCATGCACGGTCCAATTAGCACCGGGGTATTCCTTGTCGTCGGCAACAACAAAGTCCTCATTCACATAGACCAAACCGCCTTCCGCCGACACCGTCAGTTCAGGCGCCTCATAAAATTGGCGACCCATATAGGGACCGATGTAGTAGCGCAGATCGAGATCGGCAAACTTATCTTGCTCTGCACCGGCATTCATACCCCAGTACCATGGGCCGTCTATAAAGTAATCGTACTTGGCTAGTGCCTTCCAGTTCTCAGCACTTTTAACGTCATTGGCTTCATCAATTTCACCTTGAAGTTTCAGTGTGTAGCGATCCCGCAGACTACGCCAGACACTCTCCAAACGGTAATCAAACTCTTCGCTATCGGTATTACCATCCTGTAAAGTCAGTGCGGCACTGACCAACCCACTCCATTTATAACCTTGTCCTAGCTCCCAGGGCTCGGGGTTAACTAGCTGCAACTGCGTCAGGGAGTAGGCGCCATCGCCATTGACACTCGCTGGCAACAGCAGTTCGTTGTCCTGCACGACTATGGGCTGGTCTTCTACTACGGTGCCGTCTTCCAGCTTCAGTACAAAGACTTCATTGGTACGCATCTGATCGATCTGATCCTGTGCAATGCTCAAAGTACCAGCAAATTCAGTCTCCATCGTCACCACGCCATCACGGCTACCCGTGACCGTTCCGATCAAGCGCGAGCCATTCTTTAAAACGATTTCATCAGGCGCAGTAGCGCTGTTCTCGGCATTCGCCACAGCCACATGACACGCTAACAAAGAGGCCGCGAACACTTGTCCGAGCCGGGATGCTTTACCTAGCATAGTGAGTTCCTTAGTGGGTTTTTCTGGTCTGAGATCGGCCTGCCTGAAATGGCGGGCAGCTCAACTTTAAAGTGGCGCCACCTTAACCAAAGTCACTGCGGATCAAAAGACTCAATCAGCCCAACTATTTCACCCGATAAAACAACTCAGCGCGGCGCCGGGGAAGCAGCTGAGTTGCCCAAGGCCTCGACTACGCCTTCCAGCAACTGACTCAAGCCCGTATCTGCAGCCGATGCACTCAAACCAAGGCGCAGAACCACGATCTCTTGTTCCGGCATTACCACCAAAGCTTGCCCGGCATTACCTGAGGCGTAAAACACAGTCGCTGGCAAGTTGGGGAAGGTGACGCCCTGGGTATTTAGCCAAAAGCTCCGACCGTAGCTGCCATCACTAGAGGCCCTGCGCGGCTGCACTGCCGATCGCTGCCAATCCTGGCTGAGCAAATCGCTGCGACCATGCCATGCATCCAGCCACAACTGCCCCACGCGCAGCCAGTCACGGGCGAGCATATAGGTATAGGATGAGGCCACTTCCACAGCAGATGCATCCGGCTCTGCCACCAGCACAGCTAAACCTAGGACTTGCTGAAACTCTTCTCGCAGCCAATCCTGATAGGGCCGCTCCCCGAGTGACTGCTGCCACAGCAGAGCCGCCACATTGCTATCGCCACTGGAGTAATTGAATAGCTCGCCGGGTGCCGCTGCTTGCCCCTTCGCTGGCGCTACGGCCCAGGCAGCGCGACTGCGATACAGCATCTGGGTGGCATCATCACCTGGACGGTAACTTTCTTGAAAATCCAGGCCGCTCTCCATGTGCAACAAGTGCCCAAGATTCAACTCCGCTGCCAAGTTCGAGGCTAAATGCTCACCGCCCTGCTGCGCTAGCACTGGCGCCACTGGCGTCTCTAAACTCAAGTGCCCACGATCATGCTGCATGCCCACCCAAGTGGCCAATAAGCTCTTATTCATCGACCAACCCTGTAACGGGGTGGCCGCAGTGACTGGTGCGCGATAGCGCTCGGCAAGTAGCTGACCGCGCTGAGCTACCAGCACTGCTAGAGTATTGCGACCACCTTCAGCTGGCTCAGCAAAAGCTTGCGCCAAGACTTGCTCTAAGGCACTCGAAGCGGGCTCTACTAGCAAGGCAGGGGCCGGCGCAGGGCTATGCGGGGCAAGCTCCAAGCCTGCTGCTGTGTGTTCTGCTTCAGCGATGTTTAAGGTGCAGCCTAAAGCGGGGCGGTAGACAGCTTTGCTCTGCACCCCCAGGAGACGACTACTCACACTATTGGGGGCAATCTCAACACCCGCTTTAAGCCATCTGCGCAAGGGACCGAGTGCTGCCATACGCGGCGCTATATCGTACTGCCATATAAACTCTTGTGGCATTGCCGAGATTTGCAGGCCAGAACAGTATTGCTTGGCGGTATAGCCAGTTGCGATTTCCAGTACCGGACGCAACAATAAGAAATAGCCTAGCGGCAGCAGCCCTACCACGAGCAGCAAGATCATTTTACGCAGCATAGTTTTACTCCCTTGATTTTATGCTCTCCATGATACCCATGCCCCGCTGCCACAACACTGTTAAACTCAGCCACCATTAGCCAGACGGAGAATTGAAATGACCAGCACGACCCAAGACGCAAGCAAAGACTACGATCTCTTTGTCATTGGCGCAGGTTCTGGCGGCGTGCGCGCAGCGCGAATGGCTGCAGGCATGGGCGCGCGCGTAGCCATTGCCGAAGACCGCTACATGGGTGGCACCTGCGTCAACGTGGGCTGTGTGCCCAAAAAGCTCTATGTATACGCCTCGGAGTTCAGCAAATCATTTGAAGATGCTCGCGGCTTTGGCTGGGACAGCGAGATCCCTGATTTTGACTGGAGCACTCTGCGCGACAACAAAAAAACTGAAATCAGCCGTCTCAACGCGATTTACGAACGACTGTTAGAAGGGGTTGATGCAACGGTACTTCAAGGCAGGGCTCGAATTGTCGACGCCCATACCGTAGCTGTTGGCGAGCAGCAATTCAGCGCCGAGAAGATATTGATCGCTACCGGCGGTTGGCCCTATGTGCCAGAGTTCCCCGGGAGCGAACACGCCATCACTTCCAACGAAATTTTTGATCTCGAGCACTTTCCCAAGCGCTTGGTAGTGGTCGGCGGCGGTTATATTGCCGTGGAATTTGCCGGCATTTTTAACGGCCTCGGCTCACAGGTTACCCAGCTATACCGTGGCCCACTGTTCCTGCGCGGTTTCGACCAAGACATTCGCCATCATGCAGCACAAGAGTTCGCCGCTTCTGGCATCGATCTGCGCTTTAATATCAACGTCGAGCGCATCACTAAAGATTCTGAAGGTCTCAAGCTAAGCCTCAATGATGGCAGCACACTCGAAGCTGACTGCGTACTCTATGCCACCGGTCGCAAAGCACACCTGCAGGATCTGGGTCTGGAAAACGTCAACATAGAACTGAACGATAATGAGCAGATTGTCGTAGACGAGCACTTTCGCAGCACTGAGCCCAGCATCTTTGCATTGGGCGACGTCACCGGCGGTATGGAACTGACGCCGGTGGCCCTAGCCGAGGGCATGTCTTTTGCGCGGCGCCAATTTGGCCAATTAGATCAGCAAGTAGACTACGACTTTATCCCTACTGCTGTATTTAGCCAGCCCAATATTGGCACCGTCGGCTTTAGTGAAGAAGAAGCCCGCCAACGCTTCGGTAAGTTGCGACTCTACAAGGCCAACTTCCGCCCTATGAAACACACCCTGAGCGGCCGCCAAGAAAAGACTTTTATGAAGCTCATTGTCGATGATCAAAGCGATCGCGTAGTAGGCGTTCACATGCTGGGTCCCGACGCCGGTGAGATCATTCAAGGTATTGCCATTGCTCTGCGCGCTGGTGCCACCAAGGCCCTATTCGATACCACTATTGGTATCCATCCGACGGCAGCGGAAGAGTTCGTCACCATGCGTGAGGAGTGGCGCGGAGACTAGGCATTGATGATTGACGCGCAATCTCTCACCCGACATTACGGCAAGCTAAGCGCTGTAGATGGGGTGACATTCCAGATCGAGCAAAATACCATCGTCGGTCTGCTCGGACACAATGGCGCGGGCAAAAGCACGCTGATGAAAATGCTGAGTGGCTATCTAGAGCCCTCTGCAGGCAGCCTTGTAGTGGCGGGCAACAATTACGCTCAGGGCTGCAGAGCAGTACAGAAAATGCTGGGCTACCTACCGGAGGCCTTGCCGCTCTACCCAGAGATGATAGTGGCGGATTATCTCGACTTTAGCGCTGCCTGCAAAGGCATCGCCCGCCAGGAGCGCTCGCGGGCCTTGCGTGAAGTGATGCTAGCTACTGATATTAGCGAGCAGATGCTGTGGCCCATCCACCGACTATCAACCTGCCTGCGCCAGCGGCTCGGCGTGGCCCAAGCTATTCTAGGCAGCCCTCGCCTGCTCATTCTCGATGAGCCAACTCGCGGCCTCGATCCAGAGCAAAGCCAGAATATGCGGGCACTGATCAAACGCCTGGCACGCCGTGCTACTGTGGTGCTATCAAGCCATATCATGGCAGAAGTAGACGCGCTGTGTGACCGAGTACTGATTCTTCACCAAGGTCGCTTGGCCCTAGATGCTTCGCTGGCCGATTTGCGTAGCAGCAACACTTTGCAACTGCGCGTGCTGCAGAGCTCAGAGTCACTCCATCAAGCACTCGCCGCTCTGCAGGAAGTTGCCAGTGTTGAAGGCCTAGCAGATGATAATAGCTATACACTGCGCTTGAGGGATAAGGTCAAGCCCGATGTCGCATCGGCAGCGATTGCTAAATGCGTGGCGCACAGCGGGGCGTCGCTCTGCACTTTACAGCCGCAACAGCGAGACCTTGAAAGCGTGTTCCATGAAGCGACCCATGGAGCCATAAGCAGATGAGCCATGCCGTCGCCCGACGAGTCGCGCAAAAGGAAAGCCGACTGCTGCTTGCCTCGCCTCTAGTGTGGCTGCTATTGACTAGCTTCTCTGCCTCAGCGCTGTTTATCGTCTTTTCGCTGGAGTCCTTCTTCGCCAGAAATATCGCGGATTTAAGACCACTGTTTCAATGGCTGCCCTTGCTGCTGATATTCTTATGTTCAGCCTTAAGCATGTCGATGTGGAGCGATGAGCGCGAGCGCGGCACAGTAGAATATCTGCTGACTCAACCGGTGGGTATCAGCCGCTTTGTTTTTGGCAAGTTCCGCGCCTGCCTAAAACTGCTTGTTCTGGCCTTATTATCGACACTCCCCCCAGCAATAACGCTTAGCCTCATTGCCGAGCTCGACTGGGGGCCTGTGGCCACAGCTTATTTTGCTGCACTACTAATGGGCAGCGCCTACCTTTGTATCGGCTTGTTTGTTTCATCCTGCACTAATAGAGCTGTGCTGAGCTTTATTGGATCGACTGCTCTTTGTGCGCTGCTCTATTTACTGGGCCACCCGCTACTAGGCGCTTTGTTTGATAGCGACACAGCCGCTTGGCTGCAAGCCTTCAGCACTGCCTCACGCTTTGAAAGCTTTAGCCGCGGCGTGGTAGATCTGCGCGACTTATATTACTACCTCTGCCTCTGCGGTATTTTTCTATCCTTGAATGTCTACGTCTTAGAGCGGGGGCGCTGGTCCAAAGCTCGCAGCAACCGACACCGCTACTGGCGCAGCATGACTAGCTTGTTAATCGTCAACCTGCTGCTAGCTAATGTCTGGCTCGCGCGCTTACCAGAACTGCGTTTTGACCTCAGCCAAGGGCAGCTTTACTCCCTGTCGCCGACCACTCAACAACTCCTCGATAGCCTAGATCAAAGGCTATTGCTGCGGGCTTACTTTAGTAGCCAGCCCCACCCTCAACTAGCGCCCCTTGTGCCACAGCTCAAGGACCTACTGCAGGAATATGCGGCGCATAGTAAAGGTAAGCTGCAGCTTGAGTTTATCGAGCCTGACAAACAACAAAGCCTCGAGCAGCAAGCCATTGATGAACTGGGACTGCACTCCGCGTCACCGCAGTCTTATGGAGGGCAGCAATCATCTTGGATGAACGATTATTTCCACATCCTACTAAGCTACGGCAGCGAGCACGAAGTGCTGAAGATTAGTGATTTGATTGAAGTGCGCAGCACTAGCTCTGCGCTGACAGAACTGCAGCTGCGCAAACCAGAATACCAACTGAGCCGCGCTATTCGAGACGCGCTCTACCACCATCAGCTAGGTGGCGATCTATTCGCCGACATCGATCAAGCGGTCGAGCTGGTAGCCTACCTATCCGATCAGGCACAACTGCCACCGCTACTACAAAACTACCAGCAAGCTATCACCGCTCAGCTTGATACCTTAGTAAAGCAATCCGAGGGCAAGTTCAGCGTTCGCTTAGTTGACCCCGGCGCGGATGGCGGAGCCACTGCCCAGCGCCTACAGCAAGAGTTGGATATACAGCCCCTTGTGACAGCTATTGGCAATGGCGCCGAACTGTACTTTTATCTAACACTTGAAGATGAGCAGCAGGTCGTGCAGCTACCCACTGGCAGTTTCGACCCCGACGAATTCCGCGCCACCCTCGAAGCTGGCTTACGGCGCTTTGCCAATAGCCTTACCCGCAGCGTGGCCTTGGCCTTACCTCACGATCACGAACGAGCGGCACAACAACACAGCGCCACACCAAGCTTTCATCACTTAGAGCGAAGTATTGCCCAGGACTATAGCCTGCGCAGAGAAGATCTCAGTGACGGCAGCGTAGACCCACAGGCCGACATTCTGGCGGTGATTGCCCCGCAGCAACTCGACTCCCGAGCACTCTATGCCATCGATCAGTTTTTGATGCGCGGTGGCACTGTGATCTTGGCCACATCACCCTATAGCAGCGACCAGTCAGCTGTGGATCTGCGCCTGAAAACTTGGCCGAGCGGATTACAAGAGTGGCTAGCCCACCACGGTTTGCAGATTAGTAATAGTCTGGTGATGGACTCCCAAAGTTCAGCGCTGCCAACAACGATCATTCGTCAAATTGGCGGCCACGAGTTCCGCGATGTGGAGCTAATCGACTACCCCTACTTCATCGATGTACGGCCACCGCAGCTCAATCCGGAACACCCAATCACCGCCGATTTGGCCGAAGTCACCATGGCTTGGGCCTCGCCTATTGAAGCCCGTCCAACGCAGCAGCAAGAACTAAGCATCTTATTGCAGAGCTCTGAGGAGTCTTGGCTGTCGAATGCCGATGAGGATATTGCCCCCCATTTGGCGCAGCAGCGCAAGGCTGCATTAGACAGTCAAGTAAAACGGCAAGCTGAAATTCTGGGCCTTGCTCTGCAAGGCCGTTTTCGCTCTTGGTTTGCTCAGCACCCGCTGCCAGCGACTGGCGCCAAAGATAGTGATGGCCAAGCCTTCGCAGACTTAGCGCCGCCGATCGAATACTCGCCCCAGTCGGCTAGAATCATCCTCTTTGCCTCCAATGATTTTCTCAGCGACCACCTGCTCAATGCTCGCAAAGCAGCGACCAACAGCAGCCACCACACGGCGCTGGAATTAATTCGCAATAGTATCAGCTGGTCACTACAGGATGATTCGCTACTGCAGATCCGCCCGCGCGCATACTTTAATCGCAGCTTGCCGGCAATCGACGAACGCGCTCAGGCGCTGATCGAATATATTAATTACGGCTTTGCCGCGCTTTATTTTCTGCTGCTGGCCTTGGCACAATGGCTGCTCAAACGCTGGCGCATGCGGCGCTACCGAAGGCTTCTAGCACTATGAAGCGAACCATTGCCAGTTTAGTATTTCTACTGATAGCGCAGTGTCTCCTGCTCGGCATACTGCAGTTCTTAGAATCAGGCGAGAGCGTAAAGAGCGAAGCACTTCTAGCTGCAGATAAACTTAAGCATCTAGATCAGATCGAAATCGAAGATCAAATGGGCATGAGTCTTCGACTGCAAAAACGCCGCGGTCGATGGTTGCTACCAGCCCTGCAGGACCTACCCGCTAATCAAAAACGCGTCGAGCAGCTAATCGACACACTGAGTAATCATCGCCATGGTTTTCCAGTGGCCGACAGTAGCGCTGCACGACAGCGTTTCTGGGTGGCCTCCTATCAGTATCACCAGCGTCTGAGCTTTGTCGGGCAAGATGAACTACTAGGTACTGTGTATTTAGGTCGCTCCCCTGCTTTTCGCAAAGTCTACGCCCGCAACGATATCAGCGATTCGATCTACCGCCTGAGCTACAATCATCACGATGTTCCCGCGACTGCAGAGGCTTGGCTAGATCTGCAGCTGCTGCGCTATAGCGATGTGACTGCAGTTAGCATAGATGGCTGGAGTATTCGGCGTGGAGCCCATGACCTGTGGACTGAGCGTGACAATAGAACAGTAGAGCCCGCGCTGTTAAGCACCATTTTGAGCGCGCTCGGCGAGCTGAGTATTAGCGCTATAGCCACTGAGGCTACACAGCGCAGCCTAGCAGAATCTGGCCAGCCCAAGCGCATCATGCAAGTGGCTCAGGACGGAAAGCTCAGCACGCTAAAGCTGTTCCAGCAGGGCCGAAAATTCTATATTCACGATAGCCGCTACCGCCCCTACTTCCGTATAGGGGCGCTGCAGTACCAACGTCTGATGCAGCTAGCTGCTGACAAAGCATGAACCATCCGCGAGCACTTAAGCCTTAAGCTTTTGTAAGATACTGGAGAAGTCCAGCTGCCCATTGCCGGCGGCCTGGTGCTCGCGAAATAATTCCTCCGCAAGCTTACCTAAGCGGTTATTAAACTTTCCCTGCTCGGCAACTTCCTGTGCCAAACCGAGATCCTTAACCATCAGGTCGACCATAAAGCCAGGCTTGTAATTGTTACTCGCAGGGGCCGTTTCCATCACCCCTGGATAGGGGTTGTAGAGTTCTAGTGACCAGTTGCGGCCCGAACTAGCCTGCATAATTTCAGATAAAACTTTGGGGTCTAAACCATTGCGAGAGCCCATTTCTAATGCCTCACAAGTGCCCAACATATGAATTGCCAGCAGCATATTGTTGCAAGCTTTAGCCACCTGGCCGGCACCAGCAGAGCCGGCATGGAATATATTTTTTCCCATATCGGCCAGAATCGCTTGAGCTTTTGGAAAGACCTCAGCCTCACCCCCACACATAAAAGCAAGGGTACCGGCAGCTGCCGCCGCCACACCGCCAGACACTGGCGCATCCATAAAACCAATGCCCAAGGCTGCAGCTGCCGCCCCAACTTCTCGAGCTGTCGCGGCATCGATAGTGCTGCAATCTAAAACCGTGCTGCCCTTAGACAAGTGTTGCAGTAAGCCTTGCTCGCCCAAGTAGAGGCCCGCCACGTGCTTACCCGCCGGCAACATACTGATCACATAATCTACGGCACTTGCAGCTTGTAGCGCGGATTCAGCGACCTCTGCACCAGCTTGCGCCAAAGCCTCACAAGCCGCTGCCACGAGGTCAAACACGATCACCTTATGCCCGGCCCGCAGCAAGTTGCTAGCCATAGGGCCGCCCATATTACCTAGACCAATAAATGCTACTGTTGCCATGTCTCCGTCCCTGCTTTGTTTTTATTCAATAAAAGACCTTATAAATTGGCCAGCGGGTTTTGCTCCCAAGGCGCATGAAAAAAGGCATCGAGTAGCGCTCCCTGCACTTCCCTTGAACTGTTAAATTGCCAGGCTGGCTGACGGTCTTTATCAATCAACAAGGCTCGCACGCCCTCGGCAAACTCGGGAAAGCGCACAATATTAGTGGCCAACTGGAGCTCTGACTGAAACACCTCTTTTAGCGAGGCGTGGCGAGTCTCCCAGAGCTGCCGGTGTATCCATAAGGCCGCCAGCTTAGAACCGTGGGCAAGACCGTCCCGCGCCCGGGACAGCCACGGATCCTCCGTTTGCTGTGCCACTATATTATCAATCACCTGATGCACATCATCGCCGTCACAAAGGCGGTTGATGGTGGCCATATGAGGTTCCACCTGGCCCGCCGGCAGAGTGCTCAGACTGCGTTCGGCAAAGGGGCGCAAGCAGTGGTGCATCATGCCGTGGTTATCTGCAGCACTCATTGTCCAAGCTTGTTGCTGTAAGCTATCAAGCACCGCTGCCTTGTGCTCACTGCTAATAAAGCGATCCGCCAAGCCAGTGTAGAGCGCATCAGCAGCATTGATAGAGGCGCCAGTCAAAGCCAGAAACAGGCCCGCCTTACCCGGCATGCGATTCAAAAACCAGCTGCCACCGACATCTGGAAATAGCGCAATTGTCACCTCCGGCATAGCGATCCGCGTAGTCTCTGTCACCACGCGATGAGCGCAGCCCGCCATCACGCCTAAACCACCGCCCATCACAATGCCGTGCCCCCAACACAGGATCGGCTTTTCATAAGTGTGTAAGCTGTAGTTCATGCGATATTCACGGGCGAAGAAATTTTCTGCGTAGTCACAGGGACCACCCGGATTCTCTACGGCCGAGCGATACAGCGCCTGCACATCACCACCGGCACAAAAGGCCTTATCGCCCGCAGCATCAATAAAAATTGCCGCAATATCGTCGTCATGGCGCCACTGGTCGAGCTTGGCCTGTAACAGGTCTACCATCTGCAGCGTAAGGGAGTTCAGAGTAGCGGGAGCGTTCAAGGTCACGCGACCAATGCGGCCGCTAGCAGCAACTAACTCATCAAATTGCACTGTAGGATTAGTCATGCCGGCTCCTAACGGTTTTTCCATTGAGGGCTGCGCTTCTCCAAGAAAGCATTGACACCTTCACGCTGATCTTCAGTTGAGAATAACTCTACAAAGAGCTCCCTCTCAGCCGCCAAGCCATCGGCCATCACTTTATTACGGGCCGAATGAATCAAACGCTTGCAGCGACCGATCGACGAGGGGCTCTGTTGTCCGACCTGTTCGGCTAGAGCGAGGGCCCTATCTAAGGCCTCCCCCTTAGGCACGACTTCTTCTACCAAGCCAATGCGCTCAGCCTGCTCAGCTGCAATACGCTCACCACAGAGAATCATCCGCTTGGCCCAACCTTCACCGACCAACCAAGACAAGCGCTGAGTGCCTCCGGCACAGGGCAACAAACCCACTTTGGCTTCTGGCAAGGCCATCTGCGCACCTGCCTCAGCAATACGAATGTCGCAGGCTAAGGCAACCTCTAGACCTCCTCCCATGGCAAAGCCATTGATTGCTGCAATCGATACGCCACGAAAATCCGCTAAAGCTTCAAATGCCTCGCCGAAATAATCTGCCATCTCAGCCGCAGTTTTCGGATCGCCATCGGCAAATAACTTGAGATCAGCACCGGCAGAGAAAAACTTTTCTCCCGCACCAGTCAACACCACGGCATAAATTTGGTCCTCGGTGTTGAGTTTTTCTACGAGTGCCTTTAGCGCCGCTAAGCTTTCAGTATCCCAAGTATTGGCAGCGGGGTTATCGATCGTCACCACTGCCGTATGGTCACGCAACTCCACTTTAATTTTATCGGATGTACTCAGGCTCATTTAATGACCTCCAGTGCGCCTTCCATTAATAATCTACGCGCGATAATGACGCGCATAATCTCATTAGTGCCCTCTAGAATTTGGTGTACGCGAGTATCGCGAAAATGTCGTTCCATCGGGTATTCACGGATATAGCCATAACCGCCAAAGAGCTGTAGCGCCTCGTTGCAAACAGCAAAGCCGACATCCGTTGCAAAGCGCTTGGCCATGGCACAATAAACCGTAGCTTGGCTATCATCGCTATCGAGCTTGTAAGCCGCCAAGCGCACCATCTGCCGCGCCGCCACTAATTCGGTGAGCATATCGGCCAGCTTAAAACGGGTCGCTTGAAAGTCTGCAATCGGCTCACCAAACTGCTGCCGCTCCTGCACATAAGCCGTGGCTTCTTCTAATGCCTGCTGGGCAGTGCCTATACTGCAAGTTGCGATATTAATGCGACCGCCATCCAAGCCCTTCATAGCAATGGCAAAACCCTGCCCCTCTTCACCTAAGCGGTTTGCCTGGGGCACCCGGACATTATCAAAACTGATGGTACGTGTGGGCTGTGCATTCCAGCCCATTTTTTGTTCTTTCTTACCGTAGCTAATGCCCTCGGCATCTGCCGGTATCAGTAGAGCCGTAATGCCCTTGGGGCCCGCCTCCCCAGTGCGCAGCATCACCACTAAGGCGTCGGTCTCTCCGGCACCGGAAATAAATACCTTACTGCCATTCACCAGGTAATCACTGCCATCTTTAGTCGCGCTGGTTTGCAAAGCGGCGGCGTCGGAGCCCGCAGCAGGCTCTGTGAGACAGTAAGATGCCAATTTATTACCCGCCACCAGTTCGGGGCACCAAGCATCTATCAAAGCCTGCTGAGCATAATTGCCGATCATGCTCGTGGCCATATTATGGATAGTGATAAAAGCAGCGGTCGTGGTACAGCCTTTGGCCAGCTCTTCGACAATCAAGCTCGCATCCAGACGGCCCATGCCCAAACCGCCGGCCCGCTCAGGGCTATACATGCCCATAAAACCCAAATCACCCGCTTGGGCCAGCACCTCCTTAGGGAAAATACCCTCGGCATCCCATAGGGCCGCATTGGGAGCGAGCATCTTCTCGCTAAATGCACGGGCACTATCTACAAAGGCCTGCTGGTCTTCACTCAGAGAAAAGTCCAAAAATACTTACTCCCTTTATCCTTCGCTCACTACAGCTGAGCTAATAACTAATAAGCATCCCATACTCAGCTAGCGCAAATTAATACTCATATTAGGCTGCTTAGTACTACTTTCGGTATGGGTCCACTTGGCTGTAATCGTTTTAGTTTCTGTGTAAAAGCGCACAGCTTGCTTACCATAGGCATGTAGGTCACCACGGAATGAAGCGCGCCAGCCCGTAAAAGAGAAAAATGGCAGGGGCACTGGAATGGGGATGTTAATACCCACTTGGCCGACCTGGATTTCGTGCTGGTATTTGCGCGCAGCGCCACCGGAAGCTGTGAAAATTGAGGTGCCATTTCCATAGGGGCAGTCATTGACTAGAGCGATGGCCTCATCGAGGGTGTCGACATTGATACAGCACAATACAGGGCCAAAAATCTCTTCCTGGTAGATTGCCATATCGGTGCTGACATCGCTAAACAATGTCGGGCCCACCCAGTTGCCATCCGGCAAAGCCGGTACTTGGTAGTCACTGCCATCAAGCAGACAGCTGGCGCCCTCGGCTTTGCCCTGAGCGATTAAGCGCAACACCTTGTCATAGGCAGGCTTAGAAATAATCGGGCCATAACTAGCGCCGGCATCATCCCATGCTCCGGGTCGCGCCTGACTCATTCGCTCCTTAAGCTCTTCAAGCCAGAGCTTAGAATCGCCGACAAACACCGCTACTGAGATAGCCATACAGCGCTGGCCGGCAGCGCCAACTGATGCACCAACCAAAGCATTAAGCGTAGCGTTTTTATCAGCATCGGGCATGATCACCATGTGGTTTTTGGCGCCCATCATGCACTGGACACGTTTACCCGCATCGGTCCCGGCACGGTAAATATGATCACCTACCTTAGAGGAGCCGACGAATGAGATCGCCTGGGTATCCGGGTGCTGTAAGAGCTGGTTCACCTGATCAGCACCACCATGCACCATATTCAATACGCCCTTGGGGGCTCCGGCTTCAACAAAGAGCTCGACCAATCGCAGCGGCGTTAAAGGGTCTTGCTCGGAGGGCTTGAGCACAAAGGTATTGCCGCAGGCGATAGCTAAGGGGTACATCCACAGCGGAATCATCGCCGGAAAATTAAAAGGAGTAATGCCCACGCAGACCCCAAGGGGCTGGCTGTAACTGTAGCTATCGATGCCACTGGCCACATTCTCTAGGGTCTCCCCCATTAGATTAGAACCGACATTAGATGCCTGCTCCACCACTTCGATACCGCGCCACACATCCCCCTTGGCATCCTCGAAAGTTTTACCAGTATCTTGAGAGAGAATTTCAGCTAGTTCATCGTGATGCTCCTTGAGTAAGGCGCAATAGCGCATCATCAGACGGGCACGCTCAGAGACCGGCACATTGCGCCAAGTGGCGAAAGCCTGTTTAGCACTGGCCACTGCGGCATCCACCTCATCCTGGGTCGCTAGTGGTACTTCAGCCAAGAGTTGCTGGTTGGCCGGATTAATTACCGGCAACTTGTTGCTGCTGCCGCTTTGAACGAATTCACCGTTGATGAACAGGGGGACCTGAAGTGCCATGGGATTTACCTGCGAAATTGTCGTGTTATTAAATTAAGTTACTAGCAACAGTAGCACTCCTTCAGAACAGCGCACATTGACGAAGTTGCGATCTTCATGGACTATATTGCTGCCTATACTGCCCTATTTGGGGTTAATTAGGGATATTCATTCGAATGAGCACACCATCACAGTGGCCGCTACCACCTCAGGGGATGCGTTTTTTGACCCCCGCTTTCCTGCTCCAGCAGCTACACCGCCACCCCTTAACCCGAGACTGCTATCCGACGGCAATGGGCTACTATCCTCGGGCTCACAGCCACCGCATGCGCCGCGCGCGGCACGATGACAATTTACTAATGTACTGCGTTGACGGATTTGGCCGCTTGCGACTGGGCGAGGCCTCTTATTCAGTTGGCGCTGGGGATCTGGTGTTACTGCCGCAAGGATTAGCGCACAGCTACAACGCGGCCACAAGCCAACCCTGGACTATCTACTGGGTTCACTTCCAGGGCGTGAGCTCTCGTATTTTTAGCGAATATCTGGGCTATGCTGAAAAAAAGCCAGTACTTCATGTCGGCTTGGCACCGACTCTGGCGATGAATTTTCACAGTTTGTTATCAGTAGGACAGACCGGCTATTCCAGCAGCGCCTTTATTAATGCCGCCAATCAGCTGCGCCACTTATTCACCCAATTTGCCCTGGCCGCCAAACATGAGCAGGCAGCCCAGCCCGCGGGACTGGACCTAGAGACTCTGCGCGCTTATATGCAAGAAAACATCCACCACAGCTTAGAGCTGGATGACTTGGCGGCTGTCGCCCACCTGTCCAAGTACCACTTCTCCAAACGCTATCGCGCGCTGACCGGCTATTCGCCGATCAAACATTTCCTCCATATGAAAATAGAATATGCCTGCCAATTGCTCGACAGTTCGGAGCTCAGTGTCAAATCTATTGCCGCCACCATCGGCTACGATGACCCGCTGTATTTCTCTCGACTATTTCGCAAGGTCATGGGACTCTCACCACGAGCCTACCGTCATTCTGTGCGCAAATAATGCCCGCCTGCCCAGCGTTTAGCGCGCCTAGTGGCATTGCTAGCTGATACGCTGGCCGACTGTTAAGATTTGCCACTCAGCACCGCGACCAATAATGAGACTCACTATGTCCTTGATTAAAGCCCTAGCTAGCACAACGCTGCTAATGATACTTGCCGCCTGCAGTGGCGTTGAAACTCATCCCGATGACACTCGAGCTTTTGAGGCCGCCAACTACCATTACTACACATGGCGCAATGAGCCGCTAACTAACCAAAGCAAGTCCACTGACCCGCTGTACCGTGTCGACCCACTACTGCGTCAAGCGGTAAACGAGGAACTCAGTGCCAAAGGCTATGTACTTGACCCAGCGCGGGCAGAATTTACTATCGACTATATTTACGCCACGGGTTTACGCATGGGAGAGACCAGCCGTGAGGCTAGTAATATCTCTCACCACCCTGGTGTGATCCCCAATCGCAATATGGACCAGGCTCAGATTGATAACGCTATCGCACTGGGCGGAGTGAAGGAAACAAGTAATATCGCTTTACAGTTTCATGACATCAAGCAACGCGAGCTGATCTGGCGGGTCACTGTTACGAAGATTCTAGAGCGGGTCCACAACACTGAAGGCGAAGCGCTGGCCAAGACCCTGCGCCCAGCCATTCACCATGGCCTGAGCTCTCTGCCTGAGGCGCGCTAACTGATCAGAGCAGCGCCGGCACTGGCGAGCTCGGCGCTAATACACTTCCGGATTAACGCAGTTCGGCATCAGCTCGCCCTTGAGAGCTGCAATTAAATTGTCCACGGCCAAATCAGCCATCCGCGCTCGAGTCAGAGTAGTTGCGCTAGCAATGTGGGGTGCCAGCACAACGTTGGGTAAGGTCAGCAAGGGGTTGTCGGCCGGCACAGGCTCCTGCTCGAAGACATCGATACCGGCAGCATAAAGAGCGCCACTGCGCAGTGCTTCAGAGAGCGCCAGCTCATCAACAATGCCACCGCGCGCGGTATTAACCAGAACCGCCCCAGGCTTCATGGTTGCAATACGATCGGCATTTAACAGGTTCCGAGTGGCCTCAGTTAGCGCAGTATGCACGCTGACAAAGTCACTGCGTAACAGCAACTCATCCAGGCCCACCTGTTCAACTCCAGCAATATTTTTTTCGCGGCGCGACCAAGCTAGCACCTTCATGCCAAAACCTGCTGCGCGCCGGGCCACGGCTTGGCCTATCGCACCCAAGCCGATAATACCTAGCGTGGCACCGCTGACATCTTTGCCAGTAAAGAACTCTGGTGACCAGGCATTCTCACTGCGCCAGTGCCCCTCCCGCACAAAACGGTCGGCCTCACTAATCCTGCGCGCTGCTGCGAGCAGGAGCGAAAATGCTGCATCGGCAGTGGTTTCCACCAATACTCCAGGTGTATTACCTAAAGGGATTCCCCGCTCGCTAAGCGCCTGCACGTCGATATGATCGAAGCCAACAGACATACTCGAGACAAACTCCAGCTTAGCCATACCAGCGATCAGTGACTTGTCTAGGCGATCTGTCAGCATGCACAGTAGTCCATGACAAGTGCTCAGCTCTTCGCGCAGAGTTTCCGCTGGCAACAAGCCCGGCCCCATCCACACATTCAAATCGCAAAGCTCAGCTAACTCATGGATTCGAGCGCCGGGCATTTGGTGGCTTACAAATACTCTCTTGATCATGCTTGGAGCATACCGCAAAGTATTCTGGCGACAATAGTCTTGCGGGCAAAAAGTTGCTTCTTTCGGCCACTGCAGTAGCCTCTAGCTATTGCCCGACTGGAACGAGCCCAGACAATAGGAGTCCAAGCAAGTAACAACAACTGTTACAGTGACACCTCTAAATGAACAGGTTTATTTTTATATGAACAACAAATATCAAGCCATTCATGGTGATTTGAGTAAACGCGTAGTAGTGGATACGCAGGCCATGTCTTGGAGCCCCAGCCCCGCTAACAAAGTGTGGCGCAAGCGCCTACATCAGGTGGGGCCAGGCGAGTCCGGCCAAGTAACATCCATTGTGCGCTACGAGCCAGGCGCCCGCTTCCACAAGCACGACCACCCGGAAGGCGAAGAAATTTTAGTGCTCGAGGGCGTATTCTCTGATGAGCAGGGCGACTGGCCTGCGGGCAGCTATCTGCTCAACCCCGAAGGCTTTTGCCACGCCCCTTGGTCTGAAACGGGCTGCACCCTATTTGTGAAACTCCGGCAGTTTCCCGGACACGACCGCGAGCGTGTCGCCATTCAGACCAGAGACCAGGCTTGGCAATCATCTGTGCGCCGCAGTGTGCAGTGGCAAAAACTTTACGCTCAAGATCCCTACACCGATTTTATGCGCCTTGAAGCTTGGGACTCTCCCGATGAGATGGGCCAGATCAACTTCCCACAAGGCGCAGAAGTGCTGGTAATAAAGGGTAGTTTCTCAGATGAAAACGGCCACTACGGCACGCACAGCTGGCTGCGTATTCCAGCCGGAGGTTTGCTTAACCCAATCAGTGATGACTACTGCGAGGTTTACATCAAAGAAGGCGGTTTTAGCTACTTGCGCGAGGCCCTCGACACCGTCAGCGCCGAGGCAGCGGCAGAATAATATGCCGCTGCAGCACAGCCTGCTCAGCTCTTTTAGAGAGTCATGCCGCCATCGACCACGATGCATTCGCCATTAGTGTAGCTGCTGGCATCAGAGACCAAATATAGCACTGTGCCAGCCATTTCCCGCGCTTCCGCGTGGCGCTGCATCGGAATACGCTCAGTCACCGCTTGGTAAATCTCTTGGTTGTCGAATAGGGCACCGGCAAACTTCGTTTTAGTTAACCCCGGTAGCAAAGCATTGCAGCGAATACCCAAGCTCGCACACTCCTTAGCAAAAGCTTTAGTCATGTTGACTACAGCGGCTTTGGTGATGGAGTAAATGCCCTGCATAGGACCAGGCTGCAGCGCATTGACCGAGGCAGTATTAACGATCGCACCACCACCGCTATCCCGCATCAACTTGCCGGCCTCCACCGACATAAAAAAGTAACCGCGAATATTCACTTCTACGGTCTTATTGAAAGCGGCTAAATCAGTGTCGAGAATATGGCCGAAATAAGGATTGGCCGCAGCATTGTTCACACAGATATCAAGTCGACCGTGTTGCTGGCGAATATGAGCAAAGACTGCCGCGATATCCTCCATATTGCCTACATGACAGGCAACAGCTTCGGCGCTACCTCCGGCCTCTTCAATAGCCTCGGCCACGCGACGGCAATCTTCAAGCTTGCGACTCGAGACAATTACATGTGCCCCCTGCTCAGCCAGCAACATTGCGACCGCTTCGCCAATACCGCGACTGGCGCCGCTAATCAGCGCGATTTTGCCTGTGAGATCAAATAGTTCTGTTGCCATAAATACTTCCTCACTACGCTTTAACTGAAAGCAAGCAGTCGGCTACTTCGACTGTCGCCATGCATCTTACAACTCTGTGCTCCATGAGCAGACGATAACTGCCCAATACAAGCGCTCACTGCCGCGTCGTATTAAACCAGGCTTAACACCCACAACTTAGTATTCATTCGCTTGGGCGTCCGTCATCGAGTAAGTCGTCTTCACCCTTGCGCATTAACTCTTGGTCCACCTTTTCACTGAGGTGGGTATCTGGGGAAACATCCAAGGCGGCTTCTGCCACCTCTGCTAACTCTGTCGGCAAGCTAGTGCTAGCCACCTCAGTATCTTCTTGCTGCCGCAGATCTGGCTTGCTCACGCGCTCCTGTATTTGCTCATCTATATTCGAGTCAAAACGCAGCCGGTAAATGGGCTCTGGCAGAGTAAAGCCCCGTCGCTCCAAGACCTGCATGACCGCTCGGATAGCTAAACTACGGGCTTTACCAAAATTAGTATCACGCTGATCTACCCAAGCACTGAAACGGAGTACGATATTGGAGTCTCCTACGGTAGCAATCACCGCTCCTGGCGCTGGTTCTGCTAACACAAAGTCCAGGGCGCTTATTGCCTTGAGCCCAGTTTGCATTGCCGCGACCGGATCATCTGCTGCATCGACCCCTAGTTCAAAGCTAAATTTGCGCTCGGGGTTAGTGCTGTAATTTAAGATAATGCCCTTAAACACATTGGCATTGGGAATCCGCAAGTGGTTGCCATCGAGTGTCATCAAAATAGTGGCCCGCGAGGTCAATCGCACCACAATACCTTCGTGATCATTGATCACCACGTGATCCTTAGCGCGAAATGGCTGACGCAAGCTAAGCATGATACTGGCAATATAGTTTTCAATGGTATCGCGCACCGCAAAACCAATCGCCAGACCAACTACCCCCGCACCACCAAGCAGAGTTGCCACCACCTTGCCGGCACCGAGCAAATTGAGCGCGGCAATGAGACCGAGTAAAAAGCCCAGCACACGAAAAGCCTGTGCCAAGAGCTCAGACAAAAATGCGTTGGGGGTAATTTTATTCAGCAGTGTTTTACGCCGACTTAAATAAGCGCCGGCAACACTAAAAGCCACTACCAGCAACAGCGCCACCAACAACAAGGGCAAGGCCTTAATAAAGGTAGCTAAATGTTGCGTAAAGCTAGTGATCAATGGTGCCACGTTCTGACGCAAATCAAGCGTCCGGGTGATGTCATCTTCCACCTCGACCACCCCCTCAAGGCGGCCCGATAAGCGCTGCGCTTTCTCTGCATCGGCTTCGTTGGCAGCCTCACCACTTAGGGTCACCACCCCCTCTTTGACCTCTACTTGAATCGCCTCTAGGCTGCTTATCTCTGCGAAAATACTCTCTATACGGCTTTTAATCCGCTCGTCTGCCTCAGCATCATGCTGTAGGGACAAACTTGCCAACTCACCTGTATCGGCCGCCGGTGGTTCAACTTGCGCTGCCAACGACAAGGGTAAAAGCAGCCCGATACTCACTAATAAAGCCAAATAAATAATGCGCACTTAGCGTTCTCCCGTCGTAGTAACTGAGGCCTTGGGCTCAGTCCCAGTGGCGGTGAAGATACCGCCTTTGGGGCCCTCCCAGAACGCCCAAAAAAGGTAGGCCGATAGCACCACTAAACAAGCAAGCCAGGCGCCAGCGTATCCAAAGAGCGCTAAGTTAGCCCCTGCCAACAGTGGTCCAAAGACGCGCCCCCAAGATGAAGCAGCGCTACTTGCCCCCATAATACGGCCTCGAAACTTTGGCTCTGTGCGCTGCGAAGTGATGCTGTTCAGCAAGGGCATACACAAAGTCATGCCTGACATCGCAATAAATACCGCAGTTAAAATTGTCGTCTTAGAACCGGCAAATACCGCAAGTAAAACGCCACTCCAGAAAATTAACAGCATGATGCGCAGAAAGCGCCACTCACCTAGCCAGCGGTTCACAGGCCCCAGCACACCAGCTTGCAGAACCACCATAATGCCGCCCTGAACGCCGAATACTAGGCCTACGTCCTTAGCTGTCCAGCCTAAGACATCTCCCAGCCACAGCGGCACCAAGTACATAAACGAGCTGGAGACACTGTTGTGCAAGGTATATTGCAGTATTAGCAGACGCTGGCCACTGTCCCGCAAGAAACGCCAAGTCGAGCTCTGCTTGCCACTTTGATAGTACGCACGATTTCTCGCTCGATGCTCAGCACTGAGTGACTCAGGCAAGAATAATGCCGCGGCCAAAATAGCCAATAGCGACATAAGGCCAGCGACGATACAGGGCAACATAAAGTCACCACTATCGCCCGCCAGCACCCCACCGAGAAAAGGGCCCAGCATAAAACCTAAGCCAAAGGCTGCACCGATAATACCCATACCCCGGGCGCGATTTTCTGGCCGAGTAATATCGGCCATCATGGCAGTAGCAACACCGATATTGCCCGCCATAACCCCGGCAAAGGCCCGGGCAACATAAACCATCCACAACTCTGTCGATAGGCCGAGCATGACGTAAGACAAAGCGGCTCCAGCGAGACAGATCATAATCACGCGCTTGCGGCCAATGCGATCCGATAGCCGGCCCCAAAAGCTGCCGCACAAACCCGAGCCCACGGCATACACCACAATAATCAGGGCGATATCGATCTTGCTTGCACCGAGCTGCGGCGACAGAAAAGGCAGAATCGGAATGACAATGCCAAAGCCAATAAGGTCTAGTAATACAACACCAAACAACACTGGCATAGGGCTTCAGACCCCCTGTGGGCGGGAGCTAGAATACAACTTATGCACCCTGCCAGCGCTCCACTTCAGGCAGGTTTAGCCCAAACAAATCCAGCACTCGGCCGACACTCTGGGTGACCATGTCATCGATACTTTTTGGGCGAGTGTAAAAAGCAGGCACTGGCGGCGCAATCACTGCCCCCATTTCTGACAACTGGGTCATGCTGCGCAGGTGACCGCTATGAAGGGGGGTTTCACGCAGCATCATTACTAGCCGGCGGCGCTCCTTCAGCACCACGTCCGCTGCGCGGGTCAGCAGCGAGGAGGTAACGCCCGTTGCCACTTCTGACATGCTGCGCACCGAGCAGGGCGCAATCAGCATGCCTCCGGTGTTAAAAGAGCCACTGGCAATTGAAGCGCCAATATTTTTATAAGCATGCACCTCTGTGGCCAGCCCCTTCAGCTCGTCTAGGCTCATGTCCATCTCGTGGTGCAGGGTAAGTTGTGCCGAGGGCGTTATGACGAGATGAGTTTCGACCCCACTGCTGCGCAGAAGCTGCAGGGCACGCACCCCATAAATAATGCCTGAGGCGCCACTGATACCGACTATCAAACGCTGTGTCATGGCCCTGCCTGTCAAAAAAATGATCTATGCACTGTAGCAGCACAGCGCCTGAAATTCACCGCCCCTCAGGCTTGTAACACTCAGGCTTGCCTATCCAGAGCAGTGTTGAGGTACCATGCCGAAAAGCTCAGAGAAACCCGTCATGCCTGGAATCAAAACCCCGCGCCTGCTCATTGAGAGCCTGACCCTCGCTGATGCAGATTTTATTTTAAGCATGCTCAACGACCCCGATTTTGTTGCCAACGTGGCTGACCGCGGTATCCGCAGCCTAGAGCAGGCGCGGCAGTACATAGCGGATGGCCCCCTGCGCAGCTATCGTGAGCTGGGTTTTGGCATGTATATACTGCGCAAGCGCAGTACCAGAGAAAGCATCGGTGTGTGCGGCTTATTTAAACGAGCGGAACTCAAGGATGTCGACATCGGCTACGGCTTGCTGCCCGCCGCTAGAGGCCAGGGCCTAGCACTCGAAGCAGCACAAGGCGTTTATGATTACGCCACTAGTGAGTTGGGGCTGACGCGACTTGTCGCTATTGTCGCCCCAACTAACGCGCCCTCCATTAAACTGCTAGAAAAACTCGGCTTGCGTTATGAAAGCGAGATTCAACTCGCCTCGAGCGATAAGCCGGTTCTACTCTATGCTTGGCAAGCTTAAAAACGATAGCGCAGCCCCGCCTCAATACTGCGTCCTGCCTCAGGCGCCACATCCCGCAAAAATGAAGTGCTCAAGCGAATTTCTTCATCTTGGAGATTCTGTAGCGTAACAAACAGCGTCAGTTCACCAGCGGCGACGGCGAGGCGGTAGTCGGCACCGAGATCCCAGCGTCTATAAGCAGCAGTGTCAGCCTCATTAAAGCCAGCTCGCTTTTGCTCTGCCACATCGACGCCGCGAGCCCACAATTCCAAAGCCTCACCCTGCCACGACAAGCGCCCACCAAGGCGCCTCGGTGGCAAACGCGGCACATCTGCGCCGCTATCTAACTCACCGCGAATCACATCGCCAAACAGACTCAACAGCACTGTACCGCCGGCCACAACAGCCAAGCTAAACTCGGATTCTAATTCCAAACCCTTGAAGCTGGCATCGGCCTGCTGGTAACTGAGCACAGGCATGCTGTGATATTCGAGTCCGGTATTTTCAAGACTGATGTAATCGCTAAAGTCGTTGTAAAACAGCGTCGCTTTGACAAAGTGCGCAGCCACGTCCCAGCGCAAAGACAGGTCGGCGTTGTAAGACACTTCGGTATCAAGGTCGGGGTTACCAAGCTCAATAGCATTGGTGGCTGCGTGAGCCACATAGTCTGCAAGCCCAACTGCCTCCACGTTAGAGTACAGCTCCTCGATCGCCGGCGCCCGTTCGGCGCGGGACAAAGCCAAGCCTAAGTGCCAGGCATCGCTGAACTCCCAAATACCCGAGGCAGAGACACTGAAAGAACTAAAGCTACGATCCGGCGCTGTCACCGAGTCGGGCTTGCGCTCATCGCGATCAAGTCGCAAGCCACCTTCAAATGTCCAGTCGCCGCGGTGATAATCCTCGAGCAGAAAAACCCCAAAGCCGCGGCTGTCAGTGACAGGTACAAAGGCCTCCTCACCCAGTGCACTGAACTCCCGGGCACTGGCTTGCAAGCCCAAGACGCCGTGCAGGCTGGCTATAGGCTTATGCAGCAGCTCAAGCCGTCCCTCCCAACTGTCACTATTGTAGCGGGTGCCCAACTCGCCGGAAGGCTCCAGTTCACGGTGTTGGTAGTCGGTGTAGCTCAGAAAGGTTCGCGCCACCTCCAAGCCCGGCAAGGGGTCGTGTAAGTGGAGCGCCGCGTCATAGCGGGTCTGCTCTAAATCGATGCGAACACCGCCCGCTGAATGCTCACTGTGCAGCGAATGCTCCGCAGCGTGCTCCTCCTCGAGCGCATGCTCGTGGGCACCTGCGGGAATGCCGTAATTATTCTCCAAGCGATTAAGGGATAGGCCCACAAAGCCCCGATCAAAATGATAGCTGCCGCCAGCGGTAACACTGCGAGTACGGCCATCACTGTTATCTATATATCCTTTAGCAGCCTGCTCTTCCGATCCGTGATCGTGTGCTTCGCCATGCTCATCATGCTCTTTTGTGGCATAGCCCGGGATCCGCAGGTCGTTCCAATCGCGGCTAAGACCATCTAGGTGAAAAGCAAAGTTGCCGCTACCCGCCTCCAACCTGCCCACCAGGGTGTCCATATCCGAGGCGGCGTTGTGGCGATACTCTAGCCCCCCTTCTGGGCCGGCCAAGGCTTTAGTCGGAATACGGTTATCTATCACATTGACCACTCCGCCAATAGCACCTCCACCATAGAGCAGCGTAGAGGGGCCACGCAGCACCTCGATACTATCGGCTAACAAAGCTTCTACAGACACCGCATGGTCAGCACTTAAGCTAGAAGCGTCAGCGCTGCTCGTGCCATTTTGTAATACAGTGACCCGAGGCCCCTGCTGACCACGAATCACTGGCTGCCCGACTGCGGGGCCAAAAGAGGCGTTAGCTAAGCCCGGGGCGTTATTTAAAGTGTCACCGATGGTGGCCGCTGCCGCTCGACTGAGCGCATCACCACTCAAGACGGTGACGGGCAAAGCCGTTTCGGCTGTCTGTTTGTGCAGGGGCACGGAAACCAATACGTGCTCCATGGGCAATTGCTCAGCAAATGCCCGCACACCGGCAAGCGCCAGTGTGATCGCTATCATACGTTGCATTATTTACTCCTGTGATGAGTGAAAAAACTGATCTCAGGAGTCGGCGGGAGGCCCCCGCGTTTGGCGAGAAAGACAGCGAAAGCTGAGCTCCGCAGGGCGCTGCCCTAGAAGCACCGTGCCTACAAACACTAGCAGTGCAAAGCCCGACACGATGCTCACGAGGGGCAGAGCTACCGGGGTTTTGCAGAGCAAACAAGCCGCAGTGCTCTCTTCTATCTGGTGAATGTGTCCAGCCTCTAGGGCTGGCTGAGCCGCCGTGCACAGCAGAGCTAGCAGCACTAGTATCTTTACTAGGCGCGACGAGCTCTGCATGGCAGGGGGCAAGTTGTACATCGGTCTTGGAACTACTCAGCCGGCTTGAAGGTGGCTAGCTCTTCACCCTCAGATAGCAGACTCAAGTTGCCATTGTTCAAGCGGAAGCTGTCGACCTTGGCGAGCATAGCTAAATAGCTTCTCTCAATCTCACTCCCTTCAGCACAGGCCATCATGGTGCTGGCTAAGGGGGTGAAGCTCAGAGAGCCGCTGTGCTCATCGCCGCCCTCACTGCTGAAGCCGCCGCTTAGGCGATTACAGCCCGAGAAGCCACTGACCCTTGCCTCTGACTCAGCACTGGCGGCAGTGAAGCGCAGGTCGAGTGCTTTACCGCCCTCTCCCTTCCCTGCGGGCTGCCCAGCTAAACTCACTAAGTGCCAATAGCTGCCATCTAGGGGCGACTGCGCAGCACCAGCTTGCTCCGGAGCTTCGGGCACCTGATAAACCATGATCTCAAGGGGCTGCTCGGCAAAGGGATCTATGTAGTCAGTGCTGGTAAAAATTGTTCGCCCTTCAACAATAATGCTTGCGCGCATTGCATAGCGCTTACCGGCTTCAATATCCGCTGTGTTATAGCTCATGCTAAAGGGGTAAGGCGGGCCAGATGAGTTAGGCAAGGTGAGCGTCACCAGAGTCGAAGCGGGGGCGTCAGGCTGAGAGATATCTTGTAATTCCACTTCAATCTCAGCCGAGGGGGCTAGCGCTATCCGCTCGCGGTACAGAACCTGTCCCTCAATGGTATCGGTCATCGCAGCCTCCTGGCCTGAATTACTCGCTGAGTCTTGTCCACAAGCAGCAAGCAGTAACATCGACAGCCCCAAGGCTAGAGGGCGCCAGAGCTGTAACAAACCTTTACTAGGACTGTCATAACGCATCATTTTTGATCTCCTGATTGCTAGTAGCTGCAGCCTGTTTCGCACAGGCACAGTAAGCTGTGACCTTCCCTGTGCAAGAAAGTTGCGCCCATGGGGCGCGCATTTTCACATCTCAGCCAGCAATAGCAAAGCAGCTAATGACCTAAACTTCGGCGACTTAAAATGACCGGGGGCCAACAGTAGCTAAATTCGGGCGAGGAAATCATCAATGGCCGCTCTGGCAAGAGGCTCATTAAAATTCGGGTTACAGTGCCGCCATCACCACCGACAAGTTCTGGGTCGAGAATATTAATAATGCCCTCGATCAGACCATAGAGCTGCTTAACGCCACAGGAGAAAGCTGCAAAACGCGGCAAGCAGGGGTGCGCTCAAAGCCAAGAGTGGCTAAGCTGCCCTTTTAAACCTTATGCCTCAGGAGCTTGTGTCTATGGAGCCGATACTGGAACTGCTCAGTAAATTTGGGCCTTTTCTTATCTTAGTGGTAGTCACAAGCCTTATCCTATTGGCCGCTAACCGTCTCGCCCGGCGCAGCCAGCAAGGCACCGCCGGGGCCCTGTATCAACTGCTGAACTGGGTCACCGTGTCTCTGGCGGTTTTGGCTGGCGTGGTCGCGCTGCCGCTCAACTCCGAAACCCAGGGACAAATACTGAGCCTCCTAGGTCTTGTGCTAACTGCTGTTATCGCACTGTCATCCACTACCTTTGTGGCCAATGCGATGGCCGGCATCATGCTGCATGCCACGCAGCCTTTTAGGCCTGGTGACTATGTGCAGGTTAATAAGGAGTTCGGCCGCGTCACCAAGCGCTCCTTAATCCACACCCAAATTCAAACCGAGTGGCGCGACATCACCACGCTGCCGAACATGCTGCTAGTCAACAACCCTGTAACGGTAATGCACCGCGACGGCACCATCATCTCAGCTGAGGTATCCATCGGCTACGACGTGGCCTACACCAGAGTGCAAGAGCTGCTCATACAAGCCGGGACAGAAGCCGCCTTAACTGAGCCCTATGTGCTGGTACAAGAGCTGCTCGACCATGCTGTGCTGTACCGAATCTGCGGCTTTCTGCCGGAAATGAAACACCCCTTGAGCGCGCGCTCTAATCTGCGCAAAAAAGTCTTAGAGCAGCTCCATGGCCACGGCATAGAAATCGTTTCACCGGCCTTTATGAACCAGCGTGCCTTAGACCCAGAGCGCCCAGTTATCCCAGAGCAACCGGTGATGACAAGTCCGCAAAGCAAGGCAACTCAGGACACTGCCCCAGAAGAGAAAATTTTCGACAAAGCTGAGCAAGCCGCCAGCGTTGAGGAGCTCAAGCAGCAGTTAGAAGCGGCGCAACAGGCTGTTAAAGACCACAAAGCACAGCTCAAAACCGCAGGCGATGAGCAACGCGAGGCACTAGAAAAGAGCATTGAAGTATTGGAACTACAAGCTAAAAGGCTGGCTGAGCGGGTAGAAAAAATCACCCGAAAAGACTAAAGCGATACCACCCTTAGAGCTCCACCTCGCTTTGAAACTCCTGCTCAATACGCTGCTGTAACTCGTAGCGCGCCACCCCGCTGCGACGGTTTGCCTGAGTCATGCGAGTGGTATAGCGCTTGCGACGATAGTGAGCGACCAAGCGCGGGAAACGCTCAACCTCAATCTCACCGGCAATCAGAGCCTCAATAAAAGCAATGTCGATACCCACACGATAGGCAATGCGGCTGGGGCGGATTTTGTTGGCATGAAACTCGGCCACAATATGAATCTGTTGCTCGCGCCCATAGTGGCACTCGCGGGAGTAACCAAAGGGTGGCGACGGCGTGCGCGTATCAGCTTGTAGGGTAAGCTTAGTCATGAAATTCTTTTAGCACTTGTTAAAAGTCTTGCCAAGCCCAGTGCTTAACAAGCTATCCGATTAAGCTCGACGAGAGCGGCGCATAAAATACCAGAAGCCCAGTACCAATAACACGCTAATTGCAATCAAACTGCGCCGCAGGTCCCGCTCCCTGCGATACTCCGATTGCGGCGACAGGACCCCACTTAAACTGCCTCCGGCGAGCTCTAAGTGCTGCTGCAAGCGCTTTTGTGCCGCTGCGCCATTAGCGTCGAGCTCAGCTAGCGCAAGGGGGGTCTGCTCTAGTGGGTCCTGTTGCAGATTAAAAAAGCGCCCATCCTCATAGAGCTTCCATTGGGCGTCAAATACATAGCGCGCCGGCTCATTGTCACTCCAGCGGGGGTCGTAGTGCATAAACAAACTATCCCGCCATTCATCGCTGCCTTCATTGCGCAGCAGCGGCAGCAGCGAGCGGCCATCGATATCGGCGGGCAAGGCTGCTCCGCCAAGCTCAAGCAGCGTAGGCAATATGTCAGCCAAGTACACCAGCTCATCACGGGATGAGCCCGGCGCAATTGTCCCCGGCCACCAGGCGATAAAAGGTACATGGGTCGAGGACTGTAAGGTTAGCGCCTTGCCTCCTCGCAGCTCCTGACCATTACGACGCGAGGTGATTTTACGATCTGTGCCGTTGTCGCCGACGAACAGCAGTAGGGTGTTATCAGCCACCCCGCTCTCTTCCAGCACTTCGCGCAACTGTCCGACAATGCTGTCCATTGCTTCTATCATCGCGCTAAAGCGCTGCTGGCGATCACCATCGCGCTGCCCCGGCGTGCCGCTAAAGGGTCGGTGCGGCAAAACCATTGGATAGTAGGCCAAAAAAGGCTGCCCTGACGCGGCACTCTCGCGAATAAACTTGGCCAGCGCCGCAGAGAATAACTCGGGACCATACTCGCTTTCCCGGTGAGGGACTGGGCCCTGGGGTCCGGTAATGGTCGGCCCCCAGTAGCGGTCAGTCTCGCCTTCTCTGGCCGCTATCTGCCACAGTGCATAATCTTGAAAGCCTGCCGCCGCAGGTGTCATGCCCTCTAAATCTTGATACTTGTTGCTCACCAACTGCCACTTGCCCGCTGCAAAAGTGCGATAGCCAACCGCTGCCAGCGCTTGAGCAAAGGTCGGCTGGGCCGGGTCTAAATAGCCAAAATGACTGTAGTTGCGCCAGCCGTCCTTACCGGTCAGTAGCATAACCCGCGAGGGGCTGCATAGCGGTGTGGCGTGACCCTGTTCAAAGCGCATGCCCTGAGCGGCCAGGTCATCTAAGGCTGGGGTTTGATAGGACTCGCCACCGTAAGTGCCCAGTGTTTCTACACCCAGGTCATCTGCCATGATCAGCAAAATATTGGGCCGCTGAGCCGCGGAATCCGGCGCGGCCTCATTGGCCAAAGACGCAGAAGTGCCTGCCAACGACATCATTAGCAGCATAAAAATAGCGCTTATTAACTTTCCACTGGTAATCTGATTGGCCACAAATAACTGTTCCATAGGCTTAATTTGCTTGTTGCAGCGGACTATACTGGAATGATTAGCGATCTGCCTCCTATCCGGGGGCTCAGCGAGGAGAAAGCCATAATGAACGCACCCGAGACGATCAGCGAACACTCAGACATTGAGCTTCAAATGAACGCCACACTGGATGCCCAACGGGCAGACTATCTCGCCGAAGGCATTGTCACAGCAGAACAGCGTATCGACCGCTTAAACCGCGGCATCGATGTGCTGATCAAGTATCAAGACCAGGTGGTCGAAGCGCTCAACAGTGACTTCAGTTGCCGCCCTAGGCAGGTCAGTCTAATCACTGATGTGGCCGGCTCCATCACGCCGATGAAGCACGCTAAAAAGCACCTGCGCAAATGGATGAAAGGGGAGCGTCGCCCGACCATGTTCCCTTTAAACCTCTTGGGCGGACGCTCGCGCATCGAATACCAGCCACTGGGAGTGGTCGGTGTTATTTCGCCGTGGAACTTCCCAGTTAACCTAACCTTCGGCCCTCTTGCCGGTATTCTTGCCGCCGGTAACCGGGCGATGATCAAGCCTTCTGAGTTTACCCCCGCGACCTCTGAAGTCATGGCTATGATGGCCAAAGAAGCTTGGGACGAAAAAGAAGTTGCAGTATTTACTGGCGGCCCCGAAGTCGGTCAGGCTTTCTCGGGCCTAGCCTTTGACCACCTACTATTTACCGGCGCTACCTCAGTGGCACGTCATATTATGGCCGCCGCCTCGCGCAATCTGGTTCCGCTTACTCTTGAACTGGGCGGCAAGTCGCCGGTGATAATTTCTCGCAGTGCCGACTTAGAAAAGTCACTCACTCGTATCATGCTGGGCAAGACCCTCAACGCCGGCCAAATTTGCCTCGCACCAGACTACCTAATGGTGCCAGAAGAAAAACTGCATGAGGTAATAGAGCTTACGCAAAAGGTGGTGAGCGACATGTACCCAAGCCTACTGGACAATGAGCAGTACACCTCTATCGTCAATGCGCGCCACTATGAACGCCTGCAAGGCTATTTAACTGAAGTGGAAGAACGCGGAATCAAAGCAATTGTGATCAACCCTGCCAATGAAGATTTCAGCCAGCAAAGCGGCACCCACAAAATCCCTCCGACACTGATACCTGAACCCTCAGATGATCTAAAAGTCATGCAGGAAGAGATTTTCGGCCCGCTGCTGCCCATTCGCACTTACCGAGACTTCGAAGAGACCATTAGTTATATCAATGCTAATCCTCGCCCCTTGGGAGCCTACTACTTCGGCGAAGACCAAGGCGAACAAGAAGCGGTGCTCAAGCGCACGACTTCGGGCGGTGTTTGCATCAACGACGTACTGATGCACGTCATGCAGGAAGAGCTGCCCTTCGGCGGTGTCGGCCCCAGTGGCATGGGCTCCTATCACGGTCATCAAGGCTTCAAAACCTTCAGCCATGCCAAATCCATCTACCATCAGGCCAACGCCAATATCGCCAAGCTTGGTGGCATGCTGCCGCCCTATGGCAAAGCGACCGAGAAAACAATCAGCATGCAAATTAAGAAGTAGCTATCCGGGCCAAGGATTTGCTACGCCCCAACAAGATGAGCCGTAGAAAACACTCATCATTGGTTATCGCCCACCGCGGTGCCAGTGGCTATCTGCCAGAGCACACGCTGGCTGCCAAAGCCCTGGCCCATGGTATGGGAGCGGACTTTATCGAGCAGGATGTCGTACTTAGCCGCGATGGGATCCCGGTGGTGCTACACGACATCCATCTCGACAGCACCACAGATGTGGCGCGCCACTTTCCCGAGCGCGCACGCCGTGATGGCCGCTACTACGCGATAGATTTTACTCTGCAGGAAATACGCAGCTTGCGGGTCCACGAGCGCACTCAGCTGGATGCCGAGGGTCGAGAGCTCGCTGTTTTCCCCGGGCGCTTCCCTTTGGGTGAGGGCAGCATGGGCGTTCCTACGCTGGCTGAAGAGATCGAACTGATCGCCGGTCTCGATCGCAGCAGAGCTCGCCGCACAGGCCTGTATGTGGAACTCAAAGCGCCACGATTTCATCGGCAGGCCGGGCATGATATCGCTGCAATAGTACTTTCAGTGCTCGCAGAGCAGGGCTACGCTGAGCGTCCTGAGCAAGTTTTTCTACAGTGCTTCGACGATCAAAGCCTGCGTTACTTACAGCGCGACTTAAAGTGTGAGTTGCCGCTGATCCAGTTAATCGCCGATAGCTCTTGGGGCGAAGACAGCGCTGTGGATTACGACTGGCTGCGCAGTCCAGCTGGTCTGCGCGAGATCGCCAGCTATGCTGCCGGCATCGGCCCCTGGCTGATGCAGATTTATCTGGGTAAGGATGCCAATGGCCAGCCAATACTGAGTAACTTAGTTGAGCAGGCCCATGCCGAACAGCTCCTGGTCCACCCCTATACTTTTCGCAGTGACCAGTTGCCGCCGGGCATCGAGGACTACAATGAACTGCTGGCGCTATTTATTGATACCCTCGGGGTAGACGGTATATTTACTGACTTCCCCGATAGCGCTAGACACTATATTGACCAGCAAAGCACGGGAGCTTAAAAGCCGCTCCTGCCTTCACAAATACATGGTCAAGCATTCGCAGCACTGGCAGTCTGATCCGCAAAAGGGCATTATCTTTGCAGTAAAAAACACTTATTAGCCACCGACAACAAGGCAGCTGCTCGTTGTGGCACCCGCTCTTTCCACATGCTATTAAAAGGACCTACGAGTGACTCTCAAGGTAAATCGTCGCACTAAGATTGTGGCGACCATCGGCCCCGGCAGCGAGTCGGAGCCTATGCTGGCGAAATTGATCTCTGCCGGCGTCAATGTTTTTCGTCTCAACTTCAGCCACGGCTCAGCCGAACATCACGCCGAGGTTGCGCGACGCATTCGCAAGCAAGCCGCAGCCGCTGATCGCTACGTCGGCATTTTGGCTGACCTGCAAGGCCCCAAAATACGTATCAGCAGCTTTCGCGAAGAGTATGTCGAACTCCAGCAAGGCGACCGCTTCAGTCTTGACCTATCCCTTGGTGAAGGTGAAGGGAATGCTCGGGCTGTCGGCCTCGATTACCCCGAACTCTGTGACAGCGTCAGCAGCGGCGACACTCTGCTGCTGGACGATGGCCGCCTGCGCCTAACGGTCGATGAGGTTCGCGAGGGCGTGGTGGAATGCACCGTGGTAGTGGGCGGCAAGCTCAGCTCTCGCAAGGGCATCAACCGCTTGGGCGGTGGCCTGGCCGCACCGGCCTTAACCAGCAAAGATATTGCCGATATCGATAGCCTGTCCCAAGTACAGCCGGACTTTGTCGCAGTGTCTTTTGTATCCAGTGCTGCAGATATCTTTCAGACCCGCGACTTATTGTTACAGCACCAACTCTCACCCGCCATTATTGCCAAAATTGAGCGCGCCGAAGTGGTCGCCGATCAAGATACCTTAGACAGCATCATTGAGGCGAGCTTTGGCATCATGGTGGCCCGGGGTGACCTAGGTGTAGAAGTGGGCGACGCCCAATTGATCGGCATACAAAAAGACTTGATTTCACGGGCTCGCAAACGGGATCGCGTGGTAATCACCGCCACCCAGATGATGGAGTCGATGATCAACAGTCCGATGCCGACACGGGCAGAGGTCTTTGATGTAGCCAACGCGGTACTCGACGGCACGGATGCAGTGATGCTGTCGGCCGAAACCGCGGTGGGCAAATTCCCCGAGGAAGTGGTCAAGGCCATGTCAGAAGCGGCGCTTGGCGCGGAGCGTCACCCCGTAGCCCGCACTTCCCGCTACCGTCTTGATAAGCAATTTTCCTCTGCTCAAGAAGCCATCGCTATGTCGGCAATTTATGCCGCAAACCACTACTCAAATGTGCGCGGTATCGCCTGTCTCACTGAGTCGGGCACCACGCCCTTATTGATGTCTCGACTGAGTTCTGGCCTGCCGATTTTTGCCCTCAGCAATCAAAGCGCTACGCTGCAAAAACTCTGCCTTTGTCGCGGCGTAATTCCGCTTTATTTTGATGCCGACGCCTACGATCAAGACGACATCGAAGTCTGTGCGATTGAATTTTTACAGGCTGAAGGTTTCTTACAGTCCGGTGACTCCATCTTGCTAACCCACGGCGTGGTCATGGGCAGTCCTGGCGCCACTAACATTCTTAAAATTCTTCCGGTTGTCTGAGCGCGCTCACAGCCTCCGGCGGCGCCTGGTGGCGGATGTCGGAGGCACTAACACCCGTCTGGCGCTATTCGAGCCTTCGGATCAGTCCCTGCGTCACGTCGCGCGCTATCACAACCGTGATTTCAGCCACTTTGAAGACTTAATCTCTAAGTGGCTAAGCCAGCTCGATGAGACGCCGCCAGATAGCGCCTGTTTTGCTATTGCAGCGCCACCCGGTGGCGACCGTATCAGCATGACCAATATGGACTGGTCCTTCTCATGCCGCGAGCTGACTCAAAGCTTTGGCTTTCAGCATGTCCGCTGGATTAACGACTTTCAAAGCAACGCCTACGCCCTTCCGCATCTTAGCCACAGTGAACGCTTGGTATTGCAGCCAGGACAGGGCCCAGCCCAGGGGGAGAGCTTACAGCTTGCCGTTATCGGCCCCGGCACTGGCTTAGGCGGCGCTATATTGAGGAGCCAAGGCGGCGAGCATCTAGCCTGTGCTGGCGAGCCGGGTCACATGGCCCTGTCTCCCGCCAATGAAGAAGAACTCGAGCTATTCAAGCTGCTCTTAACCAAGCACGACAATATATATGCTGAGCTACTGCTTTCGGGACCCGGCTTAGAGCGCCTCTATCACACGCTAGCCCAGCTTAGAGGGCAGACCATTGAGGCAGATTCAGCCATAGAGATTTCCCAGCGAGCTATGGCCGCATCGGATCCGCTGTGTCAGGCAAGCCTGAACACCTTCTGCGCTTTACTGGGCTCTATCTGTGGCGACTTTGTTTTGGCCACGGGCAGTTATGACGGGCTCTACTTAGCGGGAGGCATTGTGCCAAAAATACTGCCATTCCTGCAGCAAAGCCCCTTCCGTGCTCGCTTTGCAGCCAAGGGCGCTATGCAAGCTCAATTACTCGATACCGCAATCTACGCTATTACCGCAGAATACCCGGGTTTAATCGGCGCGGCACATGCACCAATGCTCCCCTAAGCCGCGGCAAACGCCACTGTCGCGATAAAGCCCCGACCATTCTGCAGTGGAGCAAGATAGAAGCTAGCAGCGTGACGATCTGCGATCCGCGTTACAATTGACAGCCCCAAACCCGCTCCCAAACCACGACTGCCGGGCACCCGATAAAAGCGCTGAGTGAGCTTGTTAAACTCTTCCGCAGCTAAGGGCTCACAGTCATTGGCTACCGTCAGAATCACCTCTTGGGCCCGTTTACTGAGGCAAATATCCACCTTTGATCCATCTGCCGCATAGCGAAAGGCATTGACCAGCAAGTTACGCAGCAAGATCGACAGCGCCTCCTCACTACCTAAGATCTGCACTGGCTGGATCTTGTCTACCTGCACATCCAGCCCACGATCCGCTGCTAAATGCGCGGTTTCGGCCACCACATCAAGCAACAGCTTGTGCATCGCCAGAGGGGCCAAATCTAATTGAGAGTCTGGGTCTACTCTGGCTAGGGTTAACAATTGCTCGACGCTGTGCTGAGCTCGGTCGACCCGGGAAGCAATACGCTCCAACATGGCGCGGGCATCGGGCTCAGTTAGTAAGCGCTGGCAAAGCTGCACCTCTGCCTTGATTGCTGCTAAAGGCGTGTTTAACTCGTGTGCGGCATTGGCCGTGAAGCGCTGCTCCGACTCCAAAGCCAAGGCAAGGCGCTGCAGCAAATCATTGAGGGCTGCTACTACCGGCTCGAGCTCTGAGGGCACTGCATCGCTTACAATCGGGTCAAGCAGCTGCGGATTGCGCTGGCCAATTTGTTTAGCTAAAGACTTTAAGGGCTGTAAACCACGCTCCACCCCGAAGTAAAGTACAACCAAGGTCAGCGGTAGTATCACGAGTAAGGGAAACAGCACCCTGGCCAGACTCTCTAGCAGAGACCAGCGAGCCTGATACAAATCAATACCCACTACAGTCCACAAGCCGCTAGCCTTATCGTAGCGGGTGAGAAGGCGCCAATGAGAGTGTTCTAGGCTATCTTGACGAAAGGAAAAACCCGGCTCTAAGGGTCGATCAAAACGAGGGGAGTCTTTAAGAACGGCCAGCAGTTTATCATCCAGCCATATATTGAGTGCTGGAGACACCACGCTGCCATAGGTGTTATCGACCACCATCGGACGATCTATATCCTGCAAGATATCTGCTTTTAGCCAAGGTTCGCCTACCTGTAAGCCTTGATCGAGCTGGCGTTCAAAAACCTGTGTAATGTAATTGACTAAATCCGCGTACTGCCCCAATTGGCGATCAACCTGAGCTAAGAGTACCCGACTGGTATAAAAGCCGGTGACTACAGCCGAACCCAGCCAAGAGAACAGGATCAGCGCCAGTAATATCCACAACAGACGCCGCTTTAGCGACCTGCTCACCGCAACATCCTGTAGCCCACGCCGCGCATGGTCTCAATGCAATCACTGCCAAAATATTTACGCAGCCGGGACACATAAACCTCGATCGTATTGGAGCCCACTTCTTCTCCCCAGCTGTAGATACCTTCTTCGAGGCGCGCCCGTGAAACAAAGCGGCCCGCATTGCGCATGAGAATCTCAAGAATGGCAAACTCACGGGCGGTCAAGCTCAGTGCTTCGCCGCCAAAACTGACTGTGCGAAGCACTGGATCTAAGACGATGCCCGCCGCCTCGAGCTCCTTACTTTTGTGACTCCCTTCTCGCCTTAACAGAGAGCGCAAACGGGCAAATAGCTCATCCATTTCAAATGGCTTGGTCAGATAGTCATCCGCGCCGGCATCTAAGCCATCGACCTTATCACCTAGAGTGCGCCGCGCAGTCAGTATCATAACTGGCAAGCTGTGCTTATCGGCACGAAGTTGCCGCAGCACTTGCATGCCAGGCACACCGGGCAAGCCCAGATCCAAGAGCAATAGATCATAGGGGGTGGCGCCTAGCGCAGCCCGCACCGCTTCACCCGAGTCAAGCCAATCCACCGCATAGCCTTCCAAGCGCAAGGCGGCCTCTAAGGACTCACCCAGCTGCTGATCATCTTCTACCAGTAAAATTCGCACTATTGCTCCCGTTAAAGCTTAGTTTCGCTGTAAAAGCCTAAGCATTGAGATGAATCCGACCTTAAGTGCTGCAAAAAGACGTATTATTCCCAAAATAAATACTAGCCACCCCATCCTTATTGGCAAAAGCGGTGATAGACTCAAAGAGCTGAGTATTCAGCGTGTTTATGCGTGCAGTAGAAGCTACCAATGGTTCTTCACTGCGCAGCACATAAATAATGATTAATTTAACTGGCACCCCATGGGTACGCCAAAGCTATACAGGTAACATTTATGTCTACAGAAACCGGTACCGTAAAGTGGTTTAACGAAACAAAAGGATTTGGCTTCATCGAACGCGAAAACGGGCCAGATGTGTTTGTTCACTTCAGTGCAATCAAAGGCGAAGGCTTCAAAACCCTTGCCGATGGCCAGAAAGTTGAATTTAAAGTCACCGATGGACAAAAAGGCCCCCAGGCCGAAGACGTCGTACCGGTTTAATCCGGCTCCACTGTGGCCGCGACCACTGGCGTGAGCGACAGACATAAAAAAAGGAGCACCTAGTGCTCCTTTTTTGTTTTACGAGAGTATTAAGCGCTCTCTATTAGCCTTCCTCCAGCTTGCGCTGACGATCTAGCTCTGAATCCATGTACTTGATCCACTGCTGAGCAAATTGCTCAGAGCGCTTGTCGCGACCCGCAGCCTGGAAAGCCTGGCGGGCTTTAGCGTATTGCTTATCATTAAAATAAGCCATGCCAAGTACTAGGCGAGCCGTATCGGCGCGCTTAACACCACCGCGCTGCAAGCCTTTGTTGATCGCATCAATGGCTTTCTTGTACTGCTCACCATCGAGGTAAATGTTGCCCAAACGGGCGTATAGTTCACCTTCACTGGATTTTGCCGCGGCGCGCTCCATTGCTGGAATCGCTTTTTCAATTTCCTGGGCTTGGCGATAGGCGTTGCCGAGGATCTCTTGGTTCTTAGAAGTATCCTCAATGGCTTTAGCCTTTAAGCCTTTATCCATCACTTTGGCTGCCTTGTAAGGCACCTCAGCGTTGAGATAGAGGTAGGCCATTGTCACCTGCTCGGTGCCCTTGTCCAACATATCTTGAACGTAGGCAGTTTCCATTGCAGCTAATTGCTGGCCTTCTTTCTTCTGCTCGCCATACATATGGGAGAGCTGTACCCAGTACTGCTTCTTCGGGTAGTGCTGCAACAACTCTTCCAGTACCGCTACGGCGCGATTCACATCATTTTTGTCGAAGTAGAGGAAGCGCGCCAAGTTCAGCCACTGCTCCTTGGGCACCTTGCCTTTTTCGCGATACATTGAAATCGCTTTTTCGACACTGTTAAGCGCTTTGTCATAGTCTTTGAGCTGATAGTAACCCTGTGCGAGCAATACATAAGCATTCTCACTGGGTGAATCAGTCATTCTGAACCAAGCATTCAGCGCATCAATACCTTTCTGCCAACGCTCCTGCACAAAGTACAGCTGCGCAATGGTGTAGCGGGTATTAATTTCCATCGCCAAGGGAATGTCTGGCTGCTTAACGACATTTTCATAGGCCTGCAGGGCCTTGTCGTAGTTTTCATTGCTGTAGTGAATGAAGGCATACAAGTTGTAAACGTTAGCCAACTCATAGCTGTTCAATTCATTATCGCGACGACCCGCTAGCATGCCATCGAGAATGCGGGCAGAGGCCGTCAGGTTCTTTTCTTCTGCAGCAGCCTGAGCTTCCGCCAGCTTTTCGTAGACCTTATTCCGCAATGCGGGTGTTTTACGGGTCTCACGTGTATCTGCTTGTCTTTCTTGGGCCACCGCGGCAGACAGCGGTGTAAAACCCATCTCAGCCTGAAGCTGGGAAACGGCAACCTGAGCTGCGACTACTGGCACCGCCAGCAAGACGGAGCGGAGCCAGGTTTGGGGCTTAGTCATTGTCATAACACATCAACCGTTCTACTGTTCCAACTCGTAGGTGAATTTGTTCTGTACACCCGCTACTTCGGTAGGCTCACCATCGATCACTCGAGGCTTGTACTTGAACTTCTCTGCGGCTTTAACCGAGGCACGCTCAAACACACCAGAAGGCTGACAATCCACCGGTTGAGGATCGCGGATCGCACCAGACGTGGTCACTGTGTATTCCACAATGCAGTATCCAGTAATGCCGCGAGTCTGTGCTCGACGTGGGTAGATCGGCGCAACCTTAACGATCGGTAGGTATTCACCATCACCGGTCGACATACCGGTCGCGTTAATCTCCAGTGACACTTGCTGCTGCGGTGCGGTATTAACCACCTCAGTGTTCATGTCCATCTCGATGTCCGGAGTATCGAGATCCGGCGGCGGCTCTTCTGGGTCGTCTACTTTATCCGGCTTAGGCTCTTTTACTTGGCTCTCAATCTCGCGTTCCGGCATATGGATGTCAGCCAGTTTGCGCTGTTTCGTATCATCAATTTTCGGATCCGCACTTGCGATCAGATATTGCATGATAAAGAACAGACCGCCCGCCACCGGAATGGCGAGTAGTGCACCGAGTAACAGTCTGACTATATTGCGACTCATAATAGACTACTTATCATCGGTTGCCAGAGACACATCATAGACACCCGCCTCACGCGCGGCATCCAGAACTTGGGTGACGGTCTTGGTATTGGATTCGTTATCAGCCTGTATCACCACGGCACCTTTGGGGTTCTCAGCGTGCAAACGCTCGATGTTCGCGCGCACTGCGCGGACGTCGATGCGACGCTGATCCATCCAGATTTCATTGGTCGCAGTGATGGCCACCAGGATGTTGACGTTATCTTTCGGGTTAGAGGTTGAAGCCTCAGGCCGGTTGACCTCAACACCCGCTTCTTTAATAAAGGAGGCCGTTACGATGAAGAAGATCAGCATGATGAATACGACGTCCAGCATGGGCGTCAAGTCGATCTGGGCTTCATCTTCCGCAGCTGCTTGATTATTCCTGCGCATTACATTCGCTCTCTTAGTGATCGGTGGTCAGGTTGTCTTCTAGGTAAGCGCTTTCACGCTGTGCAACCCGAGTGACGTAAGTGTTGGCAAATACTCCCGACAGGGCGGCAACCATGCCCGCCATGGTGGGGATCGTAGCTCGCGATACACCGCCAGCCATCGATTTGGCATCACCACCACCGGTGACCGCCATAATGTTAAACACTTCGATCATCCCGGTCACTGTACCCAACAAACCTAGCAAGGGGCACAGCGCCACCATGGTTTTAATGATCGGCAGATACTGGTTGATCTGCATCCGCGACTGCGAAATCAGTTTTTCGCGAATCTGGTGGGCGGCCCAGGACTTACGTTCTGAGCGACCCTCCCAAGTTGAAATGGCTTTGGCCGCGTCAGACCTCCAGCCAGTCTTGAAGTACCAGACTCGTTCGAAAATCAGCGCCCACATAAAAAACAGCAGGATGGCGATCAGCCAGAGTACGTTCCCGCCCATGTCCATAAAGCGGGAAACAGCCTCGTAAGCACTATCGAACCAGTACATATTATTTCCCCTGGTTACCCTCGGTGTGCTCAGCGATGATGCCAGTGCTCTGCTCGTTCAGCATGTGGATGATGCGCTGTGCGCGACCATTCACGATGGTGTGCAGAAGAACTGTCGGAATCGCTACTAGCAGACCCAGAACCGTTGTTACCAGAGCACCGGAGATACCACCCGCCATCGCTTTGGGGTCACCTGCACCAAAGATAGTGATAGCCTGGAAGGTAATGATCATACCGGTCACCGTACCCAGCAGACCCATCAGCGGTGCTACCGCAGAGATGATCTTCAGCAGGGTGAGGCCACTTTCCAGCTTCGGTGTCTCTTTCATCACCTGCTCGGAGAGTTTCAGCTCCAGAGTCTCGGTGTTCATGTTCGGGTTGTCTTCGTGAACTTTCAGCACACGACCCAGTGGGTTATTGGTGTTGGCTTTGCTGCTCTTCAGCTGCGAGTTCACTTTCGCACTCACGCCCATCAGCACGATCAAGCGCCAGATAGCCAGCAGGAAGGCAAACACACCGACTGCGGTAATGGCATAACCGATGTAACCACCTTGATGCCAGCGCTCTTCCAGGTTGGGGCTGTTAATCAATGCCGCCAAGAAGGAGCCGCCTGTTGGACCGGTGGGGTCAACACCAAACTTCTGAAAGCCTTCGCCGCCAGTAGATGCTACTAGGCTCTTCGCCCAGCCCTGGTATGGACCAGAGGGCTGACGTGCCAACTCTTCCAAAGTGCCTTTACTGGCAACGTACTGCAGGTATTTACCGTCTTCAGATACCACGTTAAAGGTACCGACACGAGTCACTTTCTGCTCAACCTTGTCGCCGTTAGGCTTAGCTACTTCAGCGGTGAAGGTCACGATCTTGCCGGACTCAATCATTTCGCGCTGCAGCTCATACCAAACGCGCTCGATCTCTTCGACGCTAGGCAATTTGTCGCTGCCGCTCATCTTGCTGATCAGCTCGCTCAAAAAGCCCTCGCGATTGGGGTACTGCGCACTAACCAGAGAAGACTCCAAGTTAGTAGCCAAGTCACCAGAAGTTGAAGTCAGGTGACCAAAGAGTTCAGCCAGTGTACCCAGACGCTCTTTGAGTACTTTCTGCTTATCCATCACGGCCAGTTCGTTTTCTTCGAACTTAGCTTCCAGCTCAGAAGACAGCTGCTCTTGGCGTGCGCGCTCGGCTTCCGCCTTCTTCACCAAGCTGGCTTGCTCGGATTTGGCTTGCGCGAAACGCTGTTCACGGGCGCGGTTTTCTTTGGCCTCAGTGACCTGTCCCTGCTTAACGAAACGCAGCAACTCGTCTAGTGACTTAGCCTCCTGAGCGACGGCTGAGCCGCCAGAAAAGGCCAACGCGCCACAGAGGGCAAACGCTGCGGCTTGTACAAACTTAATGCTCATTATTTAGCCTCCGGCGATGCTACGGGCAGGTTCATCAGATCAATTGAGGCCTCTTTGCGCGCGATACGCAGGCCTTTCATAATTGCGTTGCGGTACTCACCGCGATCCAAAGACACCCATGAACGGCTGTTTTGGTCCCAGGCACCAGAAACTTCACTATCAGTTGTTTGATACAACAGGGCCACACGGCCTACGCGGAAGAAGTTGACATCGCGCTCTACGCCATCGATTTCAACGCTGCCTTTATAGGCATCCAGCTTGCGGCCGTATTCGTTTTCGATTTTGTAAGCTTCTAGTACTTGGCGGAACTTCTCGGCCACGCTCAGATCCGAACGATCCACGTTGGCACGAAGGAAAGCAATACGCTTGCTGCGCTCTTCCATGTGGAACGGCACATCAAGCTCAACAAACTTTTCCAGACCATCGATCATCCGGATAACCAGCGGTGTCATCTGACGCTGGATAACCGTGACTTGCTCGATCGACTCGTCGATGTCTTCGATGCGAGCCAACTGGTTGTTGATCTGCTTCTGCAGGCGCTCGTTGTATACCTTGAGTCCGTCAATCTGCTTGTTGACTGTTTTATAGTCGTTAAGCAGATCGCGTGTCTCGTCGGCCAGACGATCTATCTTGACCTGGGATTGACGCGCGGCCTTGTTTTTGGCTTCGCCCACCTCGAGGATGGAGTCCAGTGTACTGGCTTGCACGGTGGCCGCAGTGCCGATCAAGGCGCCTGAGGAAACCAGCGCAGCGATCAATACATTCTTCAATCGATGCTTAGTCATGGGAATTGTGCTTCCTATTTCCAACAGAGTGATTCTGAGCTGAATAAAAGTAACCCGTTACTTCTTTATAATGGAAAAGCGAGGGTCGGTAAACTGAGGGGTGGAATTTACACCCAACGACTAGGGCTTTTCAATGAAAGCGTCAAACCTCTTTGTGACATTAGAGCTGTTGTGTACATAGGTTACACATGTTCAGCAGCTCAGGCACACAAAGTAACACTTTAACTAAAGAACTCCAGCCCTATCAAATACTGTCTGCATTGTAACGCCTGTACTGAACAAAACTATAATCATAGGGGTTATCGCCCGATGCCGGATGACGTACGCGCTCGATTTCCTGCCATTGCTGCCAATCAATGGCGGGAATATAAGCATCGCCGTCAACTGCCGCATGGACTTCTGTCACATAAAGCCGATCGGCCTCTGGCAGCACCGCAGCGTAAATCTGCGCGCCACCAATCACCATCACTTCGGACACTCCATCGCCGCCTGCAAGGTCACGGGCGCGCGATAAGGCCGCCTCTAGACAGTCCACCACTATCAGCCCCTCTGCGTGAAACTGCGGATCGCGGGAGATCACAATATTGGCCCTACCTGGCAGCGGACGCCCGATGGACTGATAAGTCTTGCGCCCCATTACCACCGGCTTACCCAGCGTGACCGCCTTGAAATACCGCAGATCCTCAGGCAGGTGCCAAGGGAGTGCATTATCGCGACCAATGACTCCGTTTTCTGCCGCAGCAAAAATTACCGATACCAGCGGCTTGTCCGGTGAAACATTTGCCCCCTGAATCATACGGCTACCGGTGCCGCGATATGTGGATGAGGCTGATAACCGTGAATAGCAAAATCCTCAAAACGGTAGTCATAGATGCTATCGGGATGGCGCAGCAGTTCCAGCTTGGGCAGAGCGCGGGGGGCACGCTGCAGCTGAGTGCGCACCTGCTCTAGGTGATTGCTATAAATATGTGAGTCGCCAGTGGTGATAATAATCTCACCCGGCTCCAGGTCACATTGCTGGGCCAGCATAGTGGTCAGCAAGGCCAAGCTGGCAGTGTTGTAAGGCAAACCTAAAAAAGAATCACTGGAGCGAATTAATAACTGCGCTGACAAGCGGCCGGCAGCCACGTAAAACTGATATAACAAATGACAAGGTGGTAGCGCCATGCGCCCAGCGCGCACGTTATCCTGTGGGCTCATAGACTCGTCTGGCAAATACTCCACGTTCCAGCCGTGAAACAGAATTCGGCGACTGTCGGGGTTGGTGCGCAAGCAGTTCACCACATAATCTATCTGGTTAATGCTGCCGCCATCACGAGTTGGCCAAGCGGTCCACTGGGCACCGTAAATCGGGCCGAGGTCACCACTTTCGGTGGCCCACTCATCCCAAATCGACACCCCATTTTCTTTCAGCCAAGCGGTATTGGTATCGCCGCTTAAAAACCAAATGAGTTCGTTGGCGATACTTTTAAAGTGCAATTTTTTAGTGGTCAGTAGGGGAAAGCCATCGGCCAGATCATGGCGAAACTGCCGAGCAAATACCGAGTAAGTACCGGTGCCTGTGCGGTCTTCCTTGCGCTGACCGTGGTCGAGTATGTCCTGCAGTAAATCTAGATACTGTCTCATGATTTAGCGTCCTTAGAAGATGGGCTATAAGTGGCCTGGCGATAGGCGTACCACAGCAGGTAGAGGCCCAGGGCAATCATCGGCACACACAAGAGCTGCCCTCGGGTGAGCCAACCAAATGCCTGAAAGCCCAGATGCGCATCTGGCTCGCGAAAGAACTCAGCCACGAAACGCAGACAACCATAGCCTAGTGAAAACATTCCCGACACCGCCCACATCGGGCGCGGCTTCGAGGAAAACCAGTAAAGCAGCCCAAACAGTAGTATACCCTCTAGGGCAAACTGGTAGAGCTGCGAGGGGTGGCGGGCCAAAGCTAAAGGATCCTTAGGGAACACCATCGCCCAAGGGACATCAGTCGCGCGGCCCCACAGCTCTTGACCAATAAAGTTGCCCAAACGGCCAAGCCCCAAGCCCACGGGCACCAGTGGCGCGACAAAATCCATCAAAGCCCCAAAAGGTATCTGCTGGCGCCGGGCGTAAATAAACATCGCCAGCAAGACACCGAGCAGGCCGCCGTGAAAAGACATCCCTCCCTGCCACACGCGCAGTATCCAACTGGGGTCTTCAGCCAGCTGTTGGCCGCCGTAAAATATGGCATAACCGAAGCGGCCACCGAACACCACACCGAGGGCGCCGTAAAAAATCAGGTCATCCACTTGTTCGCGGCGCACCGGCGAGTCAGCTCGAGCACTGCGGCGTATGGCCAGCCACCAGGCAAAAGCCAGCCCAGTTAGATAGGCCAAGCCGTACCAGTGCACGCTGGCGGGCCCAATGGAAAAAGCAACAGGATCTATCTCTGGATAGGGCAGCATAAGTCTCGCCGTCAGGGTGGATTGGTCAATGCGGGGCAGAGCAGCCACTGTGACTGCCTGCAAATATAGCGCTCCATTATCAAACAGCGGCGCAGGATTCACAATTGCCTCAAGCCCTGTCACGATGCCGTCCTAAAGGAGCCCTCCATGTGCCTGATGATTTTCGCTTACCGTGTCCACCCCGATTATCCACTGCTACTGGCAGCTAACCGCGATGAATTTTACGCGCGCCCCACGGCTCCAGCGAGCTATTGGAAAGAGCATCCGGCGCTGCTGGCAGGCCGTGACTTAGAGGCGGGCGGCACTTGGATGGGCCTCACCCAAAGCGGGCGCTTTGCCGCCGTAACCAACTTCCGCGATCCCGCCCGCAGCTTGAGCGCGCCGCGCTCTCGAGGCGAGCTGCCCTTAAAGTGGCTCACCAGCGAGCGCCAAGCCAGTGAGCTGCTCGCTGAACTAGAAAGCCAAGACAGCGACTATGCCGGCTTTAACCTATTACTCGGTGATCGCGACGCACTCTGGTATTACAGCAACGCCGATAAAGCCCCAGCAATCAAGCTCGAACCCGGCATCTACGGTCTGTCCAACGCAAAACTAAACAGTCCTTGGCCCAAAGTGATCAAGGGTAAAGCGCGAATAGCTGAGCTCTTATCGGGGCCCATTGACCACCAGAGTTTACTCGATACAGTACACGACAAGGGCAGTGCAGATCCTGCAGAACTTGAACTTTTAGGACTGCAGGAAACAATGGATGCAGCCCTATCAGCCCAGTTCATTAGCACCGAAGTCTATGGCACTGTATCCAGTACCACCCTGATATGGCAGGCCGATGGGCAGCTCAGCTGGCGTGAGCGCACTTACGACAGCCAAGGCAATAAGCAGGGCGTGGTCCAGCAGGATTTGCAGCTAGCGTGAACTAGCGCAGCCCTAAGCTAGAGGTACATGCACAAACTGCTCCTGGCCGCGGGAGCCCAGCAGTCGCTCGACTTGCAGCACAATCTGATTGGCATCTTCCATCTGCATCACTTCATCAAGTACTACGCAGGCGTCGCTATAGCTGATGCTGCGCAGCGCCTGTTTGACTTTAGGTAAGCTGGTGGCGTTCATTGATAGCACGTTGTAACCCATAGCTAGCAGCAACACCGCACCGCGCGGGTCCCCTGCCAGCTCGCCACAGATACCAACACTTTTGCCCTCCAAACGCCCCGCCGCAACCACCGCGGAAAGCGCCTGCAACACGGCGGGATGAAACGAGTGATACAAATCGGCTACGCGAGAATTATTACGATCCACCGCCAGCAGGTACTGGGTTAGATCGTTGCTGCCAACCGACAAGAAATCCACCCGCTGTGCCATCGCTCGAGCCTGATACACCGCCGAAGGCACTTCAACCATGACTCCGATAGGGGGCAGTTCACCCTCCAGACCTTCCTCAACAAGCTCAGCGTGACAACGGTAGATAAGAGCAAGGGCCTCATCTAACTCCGGTACGCTGCTAATCATCGGCAGCATAATACGCAAGTTGCCCAGCCCAGCATTGGCTTTGAGCATCGCCCGCAGCTGTGCGCCAAAGATTTCTGGGTGATCCAATGTCACCCGAATGCCGCGCCAACCAAGGAAGGGGTTATCCTCTTCAATGGGAAAATAAGGCAGGGCTTTATCACCGCCAATATCCAAAGTGCGCATCGTTACAGGGCGGGGCGCAAAAGCCAGCAACTGTTCGCGGTAAATCTGGCGCTGCTCCTCTTCGCTGGGAAAGCGATCGCGTAGTAAAAAAGGCACCTCTGTGCGATACAGGCCAACACCTTCTGCGCCCTGCTCCAGTGAACGGGAGACATCGATCATCAAACCGGTGTTCACCCACAGCGGCAAACGGTAGCCATCCAGCGTTTCGCAGGGCTTATCACGCAGCAGCTCTAAATCCTTACTCTGCGCTAGATCTTGATCGAGCATAGCCTGAAAGCGGCGCCGCAACTCGGGCTGAGGATTGAGGTGCACCGAACCATGATAGCCATCAACTATCAGCTCACGATCCTGCAAGCGGGTATAGGGCAAGTCCACTGCCCCCATCACTGTGGGTATACCCATGGCCCGAGCCAAGATAGCCACGTGGGAGTTACCTGAGCCGCGCACTGAAATCAGGCCGGCCAATTTTTCTCTGGGAATTTCCCCTAGCGATGAGGCGCTGAGCTCTTCTCCGACTAGGATGGCTTTATCAGGATAGCTCTGCTCACGGCTGGCGGCATCCGCCTGTAAGTAGGCCAGTACTCGGGTACCGAGGTCTTTCACATCCACCGCACGCTCGCGCAGGTAGCTGTGCTCCATCCGCTCGAAATGCCGAATATGCTTAATCATCACCTGGCTTAAAGCACCCTGAGCCCACTGGCCATCCTTGATCAGCGCGGCGACTTCTTTGCCTATAGTGGAATCATCCAAAATGCCGAGATAGACATCGAATAAGGCGTGGTCCTCAGTGTTCATCTCACCGCGCAGGTTGTCAGAAACTGCGCGAATATCATTTTGAACAGCAGCCAATGCCTCACGGAAGGCCTCTAGCTCTGCGCGGCGATCCGTCACTTGTTTGCGCGGCACGGCAAATAAATCAGCCCCAGGCGACACCACCACAGCGGTACCAATGGCCACCCCTGGCGCACCGGGAATACCGATGATCTTAGCGGGAGCGGCCTCTTCACCCCCCTGTGACTCACCATCAACTGCCCCCGTGGCTTGAGCATGGGCAATCACCCCCGCCAACTGGGCCGACATAGTAATCAGGAAGGCTTCATCACTCTCGTCATAGCGCCGCCGGTCCGTTTGCTGGACCACCAACACGCCGAGCACCTCGCGCTGATGAATAATCGGCACACCAAGAAAGGCGTGGTAATTCTCTTCACCGACGTCTTTCAGGTAACGATAGTTGGGATGCGATTCAGCGTGTTCAAGATTGATAGGTTCTTCGCGGGCTGCCACCAGCCCCACTAGGCCTTCACCCGGCTCAAGGCGAGCGAGGCCCACTTGCTCAGAATTGAGCCCCTCTGTGGCGCGAAACACAAAGCGGTCGCTGTCAGCTTCGCGCATATATACGCTGCAGGCCTCGGTGCCAACAGCATCCCGCACCCGCCGGACGATAATTTGCAGCGCTTGATCAAGGCCCTCGGCGCTATGCACCTCCTGGACGATCTGCCGCAATATGTCCAGCATCTGAGTCAAGGGCCTGATGACTGCGTGATACGACGCCCTAGAACCTGAGCCATTTCTTTCATGGCACGCCGATAGACTTCACGCTTAAACGGCACCACCTGATTCAGTGGGTACCAGTAACTGACCCACTGCCAGCGATCAAATTCGGGTTTGTCATTGAGATCAAAGCGCACTGCGGTATCGTCGGCCAACATCCGCAGCAAGTACCATTTCTGCTTCTGGCCGATACACAGTGGCTTCTGACCGCGACGCACAAAGCGCTTGGGCAGACGATAGCGCAGCCAGCCACGCGTCGAGCCCAGTAGCTCTACGGCATCGGGCTCTAGGCCAACCTCTTCCCGCAGCTCCCGATAAAGGGCCTGCTCAGGGGTCTCCCCAGGGTTGATGCCACCCTGTGGGAATTGCCAAGCATCTCTACCGCCGACACGACGGGCCCACAACAGCCGACCTTCGCTGTTAGCGAGCATGATGCCTACATTTGGCCGAAAGCCGTCAGAATCAATCACTCGAGAGCCACTACCCAACCTTATTAGAGCTGGCTATTGTTCCACACTTTGCCTCAGCTGAAAAATTTACTAGCGAGCCCAGTCCAGCTATGCTGGCCCGCTTGATTTGGAGGCTCTCTGTGACACTGGCAATTTTTGATTTGGATAACACCCTCATCGGCGGCGATAGCGACCACCTCTGGGGCTGTTTTTTATGTGAACGCGGCCTAGTCGACAGCGATGAATTTGGCCGTCAAAACGAGCAGTTTTACCTCGATTATCAACGCGGACAGCTGGATATCGAAGCCTATCTGCGCTTTGCTCTAGCCCCCTTAGCAAATCAACCACCGGAGCGCCTGGCCCAGTGGCACCGCGATTTCATGGCTGAAGTGATCGAGCCGATTTTTCTACCCGCTGCCGAAGCACTGATTCGCCACCACCGCGAGCAGGGCCACCGCCTACTGATTATCACAGCCACCAATGAATTCATCACCCGCCCTATCGCCAAGGCACTGGGTATCGACGAGCTGCTAGCCTGTGAAGCAGAGCAAGTAGATGGCTATTACACCGGTGAACCCGCTGGCATCCCATCTTTTGGCGAAGGCAAGGTCACTCGTCTGCAGGCTTGGCTTGAGCAGGAAAATGAATCACTAACAGATTCTTGGTTTTACTCTGACTCACACAATGATCTACCACTACTTGAGCAAGTAGATAACCCTGTAGCCGTGGATCCAGATGACACTTTGCGAGCACACGCCGAAGCTGCTGGCTGGCCGGTTATTTCGCTCCGCTAGTCTATTTGGGCCACAATCCAGCCAAGAAACCCCATAGCAAGCCGGTTCAGTGGCGGCGTGTCGCGGAGTGATCCTGCCACTTGCTGGCGCCACAATCTCTGCAAGAAACCCAATGCAAACGGATTAAACTCATTCGGTGGCGGTGCGGCCAACGGAATAGGCTTACGGACACGCCGTAAACCCATCCATGGGGGCTCGGTTCGCGCATCCATGCGCTCAACGGTCCTTCAGCCTAAGCCGTCGTCCACACCTTCTCATTTAAGTCCGCCGCCTTATTGGGCAAGGAAAAACAAAGTTTAAAGATCACTCGGAGTGTGAATTGAAGACAGCGGGTGGCTGGGCCACGCAGCGACCGTGCGAGACAAGGATGTCGAGCCCGAGCCTATATGGATGTACTTGCGGCGGGTCACGGAGTGATCCTGCCTCCCGTTGGCGCCCCAACCTCTGCAAGAAGCCCAATGGACATAGATTAAGCTCATTCGGTGGCGGCGCGGCCAACGGAATAGGCTTACGGACACGCCGTGAACCCATCCATGGGGGCTCGGTTCGCGCATCCATGCGCTCAACGGTCCTTCAGCCTAAACCGTCGTCCACACCTTAATGTCCAAATACGGCGGCTTAATTGGGCAAAGGAATGTAAAAACAAAGCCTCAAGATCACTCGGAGTGTGAATTGAAGACGGCGGGTGGCAGGGCCGCGCAGCGACCGTGCGAGACAGGACGTCGAGCCCGAGCCTACAAGGACATACTTGCGACGGGGCGCGGAGTGATCCTGCCACTCGCTGGCGCCCCAAAGTATCCAAAGACTCCCTATAGAAACAGGTCAAGCTGATTCAGTGGCGGCAGTCGCGTAGTGGCCCTGCCGCTTGCAGTCGCCACCTAAAAGCCCGTAGCACAGCCACTGCGAACAGTAGCAACGGTCAAAGCGCCCTAAAAAATAAAGCCTTAAGGTATTCTGTTTCAGGGATTGCTGGATGGATCGGATGATCCGGGCCCTGCGCGCCCTGCTCGATTAGACGCAGGTCTTTTCCAACTCGCACCGCAGCAGATTGCACCGCCGCGATTAAATCAGTCCGCGTTAGATGCATTGAACATGAGGCCGACACTAGTACACCACCTGGGGCCAATAGCTTCAGCCCGAGTTCATTAATACGGCGGTAAGCCTTAATGCCTTTCTTGATATCTTTGCGCCGCTGAATAAAGGCTGGGGGATCGAGAATGACTAGCTCGAAGTGCTGGCCTTGCGCGGCCAGCGCCTCCATCGATTCTGCGGCACTACCCTGCAAAGTACTGACTTGCGACAAATTATTCAGGCGAGCATTGGCCTTTACGCCATCGAGTGCCAGCGCCGAGCTGTCTAGGCAGCATACCGAGCTGGCACCAAAAGCTGCAGCCTGTACGCCCCAGCCACCGATGTAGCTATAAACATCTAGCACGCTGCGGCCAGCCACATAGGGCGCAAGCCGAGCTCGGGCCATGCGGTGATCGTAAAACCAGCCAGTTTTTTGGCCACTTAGTACCGGCGCCTGAAAGACCACACCGTTTTCTTGTAGCTCAACTTGCTCTGGCACCTCGCCAAAAACCACCTCAACCCGGCTTTCCAAGCCCTGCTCACGGCGCTTGCGGCTGTCCGCGCGCAATAAAATACCCGCTGGCTGCAGTAAATCCACCAAGGCTGAAATGATCTGAGATTCGTAGCGCTCAATACCGGCATTGTTGAGTTGCACTACTAGATAGTCGCCAAAACGATCGACCACTAGGCCGGGCAGGTTGTCGCTGCCACCGTAAACTAGGCGATAGAAAGGTAGCTCAAATGCCAGCTCGCGTCCGGCCAGTGCCGTGCTAAGCGCCCCCGGCAGTAACTCCTCCAAGCTAGCCTCGCGACCCGCTGCAAACACACGGGCGCAAATGAGATTGTGTGGCTCCATGTAGGCACTGCCCAGCAGCTGCCCATTACTACCGCGCACTAAAACCCAATCGCCGACTGCAAAGTCAGTCAGGGCACTGCGCGCAGAGTCCACCTCATTGGAATAGACCCACAGATGACCAGCACACAAACGGCGCTCGGCGCCGCGGCGCAGGTAGAGTTCTCGGGGTTTTGGCATAGGATTTCCGAGCACCAACGGTACCCGGAATAGGCTTAGCTGTCGTCAGCGCATTGCTGCTCATAATCGCTGGCATTGAGCAAATTGTCGAGCTCACTGACATCATCGGGCTGTATTTTATAGAACCAGCCATCATTGTATGGGTCGCTATTGACGGTCTCTGGCTCGTCTTCCAGTAGTGTATTCACTGCGATCACTTCGCCGGCAATTGGCGCGTAGATATCTGAAGCGGCCTTCACCGACTCCACTACACCTGCTTCATCGCCTGCAGCCAAGTTGTCGCCTTCCTCTGGCAGCTCCACAAAGACTACATCACCCAGTGCTTCCTGAGCGTGATCGGTAATACCAACGGTCACTGTGCCGTCTTCTTCGAGCCGCGCCCACTCGTGGCTGGCAGCGTACTTTAATTCTACAGGGGTCTGACTCATGGTGGCTCCTTGAGTATTGCCATTGGTCAATAGCTTGGGTCGGCACGATGGCCGCCGTGTATCGCGGCGCTTATTCTACCTGCCACCCCGCCAAAACCAAAGCGCCCTGAAGCGCTACTAGCTGCCCAACCCCATAGCTCGGCGCATGATTTCTCGCTTCAGTGGGCCACTGGACGCCACGCCCTTCATGCCCACATTGCGCAACCAGCGCAGCGGCAGTGCGTCCTGCTCAAATAAGAACTTAAAACCGTCCATAGCGCCCATCATCAGCAGATTTTCCCCTTTGCGCTGGCGCTGATAGCGCCTGAGCACCTCTATGCTACCTGGGCTCAAGCCCCGGCGCCGAGCCTCGATAATCTCAGCTGCCATAACTGCCACATCCTGAAAGCCCATATTAATCCCCTGTCCGGCAAGGGGATGAATGGTGTGGGCGGCATCACCCACCAAGGCGACGCCGGGGCGGACATAGTCCACTGCGTGTCGCTGGCGCAGTGGGAAGGCAAAACGCGCCGAACAGCCCAGCACTGGGCCTAAGCGCTGTTCAAAAGCTCGGCCCAGCTCAGCGCAGAAGGCTTCGTCATCCAAAGCTAATACATCTTCGACTAGATCATCCTGGAGCGACCACACAACAGAGCAAAAATGCTGACCTGGCGGACTAGATAGGGGCAGAAAGGCCAGTGGACCGGTGGGCAGAAAACGCTGCCAGGCGGTATTCTCATGGTCTTGACTGGTGGCTACTGTCGCCACAATGGCGTGATGGCCGTAATCCCACTCTCGGGTTTTAAAGTCCAGCATACTCCGCACACTCGACAGTGCTCCATCGGCAGCTACCAATAGACGCGCCTGTACCTCGGGATGCCCTTCCAGCGTCAGGCTGACACCTTCGGAGTGGGTAGTAATAGACTGCAAGCTGTGCGGCGCGAGTATTTTAATATCTGGGGCCGGTAAAACCTGCTGCAGTAGGCCGTGAACAACCACTCGGTTCTCCACGATATAACCTAAGGCTTCGCAGTCCACTTCCGCCGCATCAAAGGCAATGGCCCCTGTACCTTCGGCATCCCAAACATGCATCCGCGGGTAAGCACAGGCCCGGTAGTCGCTGATCGCAGACCAGGCACCAAGCTGTTGGAGCAGAGCAATCGACTGCATATTCAAAGCACTGACGCGAGAATCGAAGCTGCCTAAATCGGCCAGTTCCGGCAGGCTTGGCAAGGTCACCGGCCGCGCCTCAATCAAGGCAATAGACAAGCCCTGCCCCCGCAGCGCAGCCGCGAGTGCCGAGCCGGCCATGCCGGCGCCCACGATAGCTAGGTCATAAGCCCCTGTATTAGCGCTCAAGGCGGCTACCTCCCAAAGCCGCCAAACCGGCGGCGTAACGGACAAATTCTCGCTTAAGCGGTGATAGCACATCGAGTCCAGATAGCGCTAAATCACGCAGTAAACCGAACACCGGATCACTGCGCATAAACAACTCTGGCAGCGCATCACTAGCGCCAATGGTCAACCACTGATCCTGCTGTTGTCGCTGCTGATAAGCCTGTAGCACGCTCAAAGCGCCAAGGGGCGCTTTATCCGGCGCAGAGGCCAGCGCCTCAGCCAGTTGCGCTACGTCACGCAAGGCCAGGTTAAAACCCTGCCCGGCCACTGGGTGCAGTGTGTGAGCAGCATTACCCATGACCACCACTCCCTGGCGCAGTTGCTCACAGGACTGCAGCAATACCAAGGGGTAACAGTGCCGCTTGCCTACCTGTCGCATGCGACCTAGGCGATAGCCAAAGGTAGTTTGCAAAGCACTGAGAAACTCCTCTTCATCACAAGCTGCTAAGTGCTCGGCGCGCTCTGGTGGCAAGCTCCAGATCAGTGTGCTGCGATGCTCCCCCTGCCGTGCCGATAGCAAGGGCAAAAGCGCCAAGGGGCCATCGGCAGTAAAGCGCTCAAAGGCACAATTTTGATGCGACTCAGCAAAAGCGACATTGCACACCACAGCGCTCTGACCGTAAGACTTGCTATCTACCGCCACACCCAAAGATTCACGCAGACTCGAATCAGCACCGTCAGCCACAACTAGCAACTGCGCTGTGAAGCACTCATGCTCAGCACCTTCAAGCTGTAGCTCCACACCCTGGGCCAGAGGCTTTAAGTCAGTCACCCTAGCTGGGCTGATGAGTTCCACACGGCCCTGTCGATGCAAGGCCTGTAATAAGGCATTGCCCAGCCAGGCGTTCTCCACCACATGGCCCAAAGAAGGCCAGCCGTAATCACTCGCCTGCATCACAGTGCTACCAAAGCGGCCGCGACTGGAGACATGAATTCTTTCAATTGGACAGAGCCAGTGTTCGAGCTCGTCCCAAACCCCCATGGCCTGATAAATTTTTTGCGAGGAATAGCTCAGTGCGGTCGAGCGCGCATCAAATGATGGGTGGTACTGTGCTGCTGAACCTGGGCCCGGCAAGGCAAAGCCCTCCACCAGAGTAATCTGCAGGCCCGCAGGCAAGCGCTCAGCTAACTGCAAAGCCAGACTAACGCCGACCATACCGCCGCCGGCAATAACGATATCGCGCTGTTCCATCAACTCTGCCTCACGCCGACATCAACGCCTCGATATCAGCGACCGTACGAGGTACAGCGCTAGTTGTTATCTCGCAGCCAGTACTCGTCACCACCACGTTGTCTTCTATGCGTATACCGATACCGCGCCAGTGCTCGGCTACCGAGGTATTGTCCGGCGCCACATAAATACCAGGCTCTACAGTCATCACCATACCCGGCTCCAGGACCCGCCAGGCTTCATCCACTCGGTAACCGCCGACATCGTGCACATCTAAACCAAGCCAGTGACCGGCGCGATGCATATAAAAATCTCGGTAAGCACCCTCCTCAATGAGGGTCTGCACATCGCCCTGCAACAAACCCAGCTCAACTAAGCCCTCGGTGATGACCTGCACCGTCGCATCATGCGATTGGTTCCAGTGATTGCCGGGACGAATGGCAGCAAAAGCCGCCTCTTGGGCCGCCAAGACCACCTCATAGAGTGCCCGCTGATGGTCATTGAATTTGCCACTGACCGGGAAAGTCCGTGTGACATCGGCAGCGTAACCTTCCAACTCACAGCCAGCATCAATCAAAACCAGATCGTCGCGCCGTAGTTTTGCTGTGTTTTCGACGTAGTGCAGGATGCAGCCATTAGCCCCGCCACCGACGATAGTGGTATAGGCTGGGTGGCGTGCGCCAGCCATGGCAAACTCATGCAAAATCTCTGCTTCGAGCTGGTACTCAAACACCCCCGGCTGGCAAAACTGCATTGCGCGGCAATGGGCGCGGGCGGTGATTTCGGCTGCCTCACGCATCACACGCAGCTCAGCTGCACTCTTGATCAAGCGCAAGTCGTGCAGCATATGATCTAGATCTGTGAGCTCCCCTGGGGGCACCGCGCCGGTCGATGCCCGGGCCCGAATATGATTAACCCAAGTCATCACTTGCTGGTCAAAACTGGCGCTGCGGCCCATTGAGTAATAGACCCGCTCGCGGCCCTCGATTAAGCCCGGCAAAATGTCATCGATATCACCGATGGGAAAAGCATCGTCCGCAGCAAAGTGCTCACAAACCCCCTGGGGGCCGTAGCGGCGACCATTCCACAACTCCTGCTGTGGCTCGCGCTCACGGCAGAACATCACAAACTCCCCGTGCTCTCGCTCAGGAATCAGCACCAATACGGACTGCGGCTCAACAAAGCCCGACAAGTAATAAAAATCGCTGTCTTGTCGAAAAGGGTATTCGGTATCGCGGCTGCGCACCTGCTCCTTGGCCGAGGGAATAATGGCAATGCTGTTGGGCTCCATCAAGGCCATCAGGCGCTTGCGGCGCCGAGCGTATTCGGCTTTTCCTATAGTCATTAATAATGTCACTCTGTCGCTGTTGGCATAAAAAGTCGCGGTACGGCTCAGTGGACCGAGGGCGGTGTAAGCTCACCGCTCTCCAATTGCCCCTGAGTATCCATAAAGACATTCAGCGTGGCAAAACGCAGGTATTCCACTATCTCCATAAAGTTAGCTTCGGACTCATCTTCTGAGAGATCCTCGTCTACTCCAGCCTCAATCATCATCGCAATATCCTTGAGGATTTCTGCACTGTCGCCCGGCAAACCTTGGCTGCCGCGCCCTGCGCTCGCAGTCACTCGGGCAAAACCCGACATAAAGCCTCTGCACCATAAGGCCAGAGCGTCCACGCGCAAAGTCAGCTCTATGTCGTCATCGGGCAGGAGCGGGTGAAACTCAAACTCATCATCTTGCAGAGCTGCCTGCGTCACATCGTAAAGCCGCAGCATGAGATCGGCCAGCTCACCGTGTAAATCAAGCTTCAGTGCCTGGTTTACTCCAGCCAAACCCGCAGCGGCTTCGCCGGTAGCTCCGGCACAAATTAGGCCAGTCAAGCAGCCGTGTAATTCAGAGGGCGATACATCTTCGCCCTGCTCGATCAGGTGGTCAGCGATTTCATCAAAATCGAACACGCCACCTGCGGCGTGGTTGTCTTCAAACATATTGCGGATTCCCAGGCTTTGCGCCCCTACCGAAAAGCTCCAGCACATACTGGAAAATACGGGGCAGGCTATTGATATCTCTGTATTTTGTCTCGTTGACCTCAGTGCAGCAGGAGCCTATAGTGAGCCCACCAGACACCGCTAGTATAACGCTATGGCCGACAACCCGCTCAAGGCACTGGAGAGCAAAATCGACCAGCTGATTGCTCTGTGCAGCCAATTGAATCAAGAAAACCAGATGCTCAAGGCGGAAAGTTCCCGCTGGCAACGTGAGCGACAGGAACTGATCGACAAAAATGAACTGGCCCGCAACAAGGTCGAAGCCATGATCGATCGCCTGCGCGCCATGGAGTAAGCAAGTGAGCAAACCCCACACAGTATCGGTGCGCATTCTAGACAAAGACTACCAAGTAGCCAGCCCAGAAGATCAGCAGGCTGAGCTAATTTTGTCGGCGCGCTACCTAGACCAAAAAATGCGCGCCATTCGCGACAGCGGAAAAGTGATAGGCATTGAGCGCATCGCTGTCATGGCAGCACTCAATATTAGCTATGAGCTACTGCGCGCTACAGAGCAACTTAAGGCCGGCGAACTTGGCGGTAGTGCGGCAGACAATGTCGAGCACTTAAGTCAGAAAATTGAGGACGCTTTACAGCACCTGCGCCAACTGGAAATCGGCTAGTTTCTGCAAGCTTCAATATCGACCCGCGACCTTCTGCTCTGTCTACGTTATAATGGACTCGGATTCCTGGTGTATTTGCCAGGCATAACGTCCTCGAGCCGATAATTGTACTACCGGGGGCTGCCAACTTCTGCTGTTGTGCATGTCCGGTACAATCCGGAAAGCCTGAAGCAGTCAGGCGCCACCACCTTGAACCATCGGGTTCAAGGGCAACTTTGCTAGCGGTACACTGGGAATCCACCTATTTAGATTTATGACTAGCCCCGCCAAGCTCAAAACACAACTTCGCCAACATTTTCGCCAGCAGCGCCGAGCCCTGAGTCCTGCGCAGCAAGCGGCGGCCGCCGAAGGCGTTCTCCAACACATCGAACAACTCCCCGGCTGGCCCCAACGGCGCCACATCGCAGTGTATTTGCCCGCTGATGGTGAGCTTGATACCGCGCCCATTGTACAACTCTGCCGCTTGAGCAAACGACAGCTCTATCTCCCTCGAATCGGGGCACAAGGTTTGATGAGTTTTGCCCTATGGGCAGAAGGGCTCAGCCTGAGTCGCAATCGCTACGGTATAGCCGAGCCGCCGCTCAGCGAGCCTAGCCTGGCCTGTGATGACTTAGATCTGGTGTTTTTACCCCTGGTGAGCTGGGATCGACGCGGGCATCGCCTAGGCATGGGAGGTGGTTATTACGATCGCTTACTGGCAGAGGCCCCTCCCTCAACTTTGCTGGTGGGGCTAGCTCATTCGATACAAGAACATGAGGGACTACCCTCTGAGGCTTGGGATATTCCCTTGGACTACGTCCTCACTGACAGCGAGCTACACCGCTGCCGCAACAGGCAGAACTAGTCTTGGCTAATAATGCCAGCCTGCAATTCAGAGGCAGGGGCAGCAACGGTATTGTTTGCCGCCATCGGCAACATGAGTGTCAGCAGCACACCAAAGCCAAACACCGCCATGAGCACTAGCAAAAAATCTGGTTTACGTTTCACGCTTGGTCACTCTCGTCTTAAATAATATCCACCTTGACTCTCTGCTATGGAGCCTTAGGCCGGGGCGTTTCCTACAAACATTCGTCAGCGCATAATTTTTATTTTAAGAACTCGATCCAAGTGCGTGATTTGCCTCACAATTCTTGAATCTACGCGCAATAAACTTGGCAATATTTCACAAACTGAGCGCGAGTTTAACGCAGCCCCCAGCAAATGAAAACCCTGAAAGCCGCATAAACAGTAGCTTTACGGGATATTTTTTATTTTTTTAAGCAGGGCTTGCGGATTTGACCTCTGAGGCCCGATCGTCTACCTCAAAATATTGCTCATTGTTTGCCCAAATAGAGCTTGTAAGCCACGTTGTCAGTCTCTTCCCGATAGGGATAGCCGACCCCGTCAAGCACCGCCCGAAACTGAGCGCGCTCACCCCGCGCTACCTGCACCCCAACCAGGATACGGCCGTAAGCAGAGCCATGGTTGCGATAGTGGAACATGGAGATATTCCACTTCTGTCCCAAACTAGAGAGAAACTTTAACAGGGCCCCAGGGCGCTCTGGAAACTCAACTCGATACACGGCTTCGTTATCTACCTCAGCCGGAGCCCGGCCACCGACCATATAGCGCACATGCAGCTTGGCCATTTCGTTGTCACTGAGGTCTTCACACTCATAGCCTCCCTCACGCAACTCAGCCAGTAGCTTTTCTAGATCATCACCACCTGGGGTGACACTGAGCCCGACAAACACTAGTGCTTGCTGAGGGTCCGAGAAACGGTAGTTAAACTCGGTGATATTGCGCCGCCCCAAAGCGCTGCAGAAGCGACGGAAGCTACCGGGTTCTTCGGGAATTCTCACACTGATCACTGCTTCGCGCTTTTCACCGATTTCGGTGCGCTCAGAAATGTAGCGCAGCCGATCGAAGTTAGTATTGGCGCCACTCACAATGGCCAACAAATGCTGCCCCTTTAGGCCGTCCCGCGCGACGTATTTCTTCATGCCTGCCAGCGCTAAGGCACCCGCCGGCTCAGCGATACTGCGGGTGTCCTCGAAAATATCTTTAATCGCGGCACACATTTCATCGGTATTAGCAGTAATAACCTCATCCACGGTGTCACGGATTATCCTGAAAGGCTCTTTGCCAATCTGCGCCACCGCACAGCCCTCAGCAAAGAGACCGACCTCTGGCAGCGTGACTCGGCGACCGCGCTCTAAGGCCAACTTAAGGCAGGCGGCATCTTCAGGCTCTACACCGATAATCTTAGTCTGGGGCCAAACATACCTTATATAAGCTGCAACACCGGCCAACAGACCGCCTCCACCCACCGGCACAAAGATCGCATCTAGGGGCTCTTGGCGCTGGCGCACAATTTCCATGGCGACGGTACCCTGTCCGGCAATCACATCTGGATCATCAAAGGGGTGCACATAGACCATCCCCTTATCATCCACAAAAGACTGCGCCTTGGTCGCCGCTTCCTCAAAAGAATCTCCGTGCAGCACCACCCGAGCGCCCCAATTGCGCACAGCATCAACCTTAATTTGGGGAGTGGTGCGAGGCATCACAATCACCGCTTTTACATTCAAGCGCTGCGCCGCCATCGCCAAGCCCTGAGCGTGATTACCCGCCGAGGCAGCCACCACTCCGGCGTCGCGCTGCGCCTGACTCAGGCGCTGCATTTTGTTATAGGCACCGCGTAGCTTGAAAGAGAAAACCGGCTGCAGATCTTCGCGCTTTAGCCAGACCGTATTGGCCAAGCGCGCCGTCAACAGCGCCGCTTCCTGCAGAGGGGACTCACGGGCAACATCGTATACGCGCGCGTCGAGGATTCGTTTGATATAAGTCTGCGGCATCTGATCGCTGGCACCTGTGGAAAAATGAGTTCGCATGGTAATGGAGCTGTGCATTATTTTCAGCCCCACAGTAGCTATATCGGTATTTTTCGTGCTTACCTTCGAGGGCTTTCCTATAATAGCCGCCCAGCACGCCCCCACTTACATGCCTCAGGAGTACACAATGACCCAAGATGAACTGAAACAGGCTGTGGCAGATGCCGCACTGGCTTTCATCAAACCAAAATTGGAATCCGATACCGTTTTGGGCATTGGCACCGGCTCCACCGCTAACCTATTTATTGATGCACTGGCCCCCATCAAGGGCCTGATCAAGGCCACCGTCGCCAGCTCCGAAGCATCGGCCGAGCGACTGCGCGCCCATGGCATTCCGGTCTATGACCTGAACCTTGTTGATCAAGTGGATTTCTACATCGACGGTGCCGACGAAGCCAACCGCGCTCTGCAACTTATCAAAGGCGGCGGCGCAGCACTGACTCGGGAAAAAATTGTGGCGGCAGTGGCCAAAACCTTTATCTGCATCGCTGATGACAGCAAGCTGGTCCATACTTTGGGCGGCTTTCCACTGCCGGTAGAAGTGATCCCCATGGCCCGCAGCCATGTGGCGCGGGAGCTGGTTAAGCTAGGCGGTGACCCGGTTTACCGAGAAGGTGTGCTAACTGATAACGGCAATATCATTTTGGACGTGCACAACTTTTCCATTCCACAGCCCTTTGCCACCGAAGAAAAAATTAACGGTATTACCGGGGTTGTCACCAATGGACTGTTTGCCCATCGGCCGGCAGATGTACTACTGCTAGGCACGGCCTCAGGGGTAGAGACGCTTTACGCTGAGTAAGAGCTCAGCGTAAAGCCGTGACTATAGATCAAAAATCTTACCGGGGTTCATAATCCCGGCTGGATCAAAAGCCCGCTTGATCTGCCGCATCAGATCGACTTCTAGGGCAGAGCGGCTGTAGTGTAGATAGTCTTTTTTCAGTAGGCCCACGCCATGCTCTGCTGACACGCTGCCGCCGTAGCGCTGGACAATTTCAAAGACCCAGCGGCTAACTTCTCCACAACGCTGCTGGAATTCAGCTTTAGGCAAGGCATCGGGCTTCAAGACATTTAAGTGCACATTGCCATCGCCAATGTGACCAAACCAGACAATCTCAAAATCTGGATAGGCTCCGTTAACCACTGACTCAACCTCAGCCAAAAAAGCTGGGACTTTCGACACAGTGGTCGATATATCGTTTTTGTAAGGGGTCCAGCGCGCGATGGTTTCGGAAATATCCTCCCGCAAGCGCCACAGTGACTCTGCTTGAGCGACACTCTGGCTGATCACGCCATCAATTACCCAGCCTTGCTCAACGCAGTGCTCAAACAGCTCCATGGCCAGCTCCATATCGGCCTCACTGCGCTGCTCAAACTCCAATAGCGCATAAAACTCAGTCGGACTTTCAAAGGGACGCTGTAGGCCCTGGTGCTCCACCACTTTTTGCAGGGCCAGCTCAGAGAAAAACTCAAAAGCCTGCAGGTCCATACGCTTTTGATAGACCTCCAACACCTCCATCACAGAGGCCATATCTGGGGTGCCCAAGACCAACACCACCGGATCTTGTGGTGGCCGAGCTAGCCGCATGGTGGCCTCAACCACAATACCCAAAGTACCCTCCGCCCCAATCACCAACTGGCGCAGGTCGTAACCGGCGTTGTTCTTCATCAAACCGCGGTTGAGATCTAGCAATTCGCCAGTGCCAGTCACTAGCTTCAAGCCAGCCACCCAGTCGCGCGTCATGCCGTGGCGAATCACCTTGATGCCACCAGCATTGGTTGAGATGTTGCCGCCAATCTGGCTGGAGCCCGCAGAAGCAAAATCCACTGGATAAAATAAACCCTGCTCCTGGGCGAAGTTTTGCAGCTGCTCAGTAATTACCCCTGCACCGCAGCGCACACTGCGCTCAACCGGGTTGAAATCGCTTATGCTGTTCAAACGGTCCAGCGCAATCACTAGCTCGCCCCGATAAGCCACAGCACCCGCACTGAGCCCGGTGCGGCCACCTGAGGGCACCACTGCTAGGTTTTCCCGCGCGGCTAATCGAACCACTTCCTGCACTTGCTCGATGCTCCCTGGAAGCACTACAGCACAGGGTGCCGGCCTGTAGACGCGGGTCCAATCACCGCCGTAGTGAGCCTTTGAATCAGCGTCGCTGAGCACGCGGTCTTTACCAACAATTGCCTCTAATGAGGCCACTAATTCCGGGCTCAACTCACTCACTGCCAACTCACTCACAAAAAGTCCTCGGGTATTTTTCACGACAGGCCACTAGCGGCACTGAATTTTGGGCGGCATATGATAACATATGCGCCCCCGGGAACCCCCGATATATCCACGAACAACACGGAGCCAAGCCCTATGGCGCGAGAGTCGCTGGAAAAAAGTAAGATCAAATTTTTGCTCCTTGAAGGAGTTCACCCCTCAGCGGTAGAAACCCTGCGCCAGTCGGGCTATGAAAACGTTGAGCTACACCAAAAAGCGCTGCCCCCAGAAGAGCTGAAAAGCGCCATTGCCAGCGCTCATTTTGTCGGCATTCGCTCACGCAGCCAGCTCACTGAAGAAGTGTTTGAAGCCGCTAAGAAACTGGTCGCCGTAGGCTGCTTTTGCATCGGCACCAATCAGGTCGACCTCGCTGCTGCGACCAAGCGCGGTATCGCGGTTTTTAACGCTCCCTTTAGCAATACCCGCAGCGTTGCTGAACTGGTTATCGCCGAAGCGATTCTGCTACTGCGCGGCGTAGCGGAGAAAAACGCCGCAGCCCACCGGGGACAATGGCGCAAATCTGCCGCTAACTCCTTTGAAATCCGGGGTAAAAAACTGGGCATTATCGGCTATGGTAATATCGGTATGCAGCTGGGCGTGATCGCTGAAAGCCTTGGTATGCAGGTGCAGTTCTACGACGTCGTCAACAAACTGCCCTTGGGCAACGCACGCCAAGTGCCGAGCTTGAACCAACTACTGGCACAGTCTGACGTAGTGAGCCTGCACGTTCCTGAAACCAAGGCCACCCAAAATATGATCGGCGCAGAACAAATCGCTCAGATGCCAAACGGGGCTATTCTAATCAACGCCTCACGCGGCACTGTGGTCGACATTGACGCTCTGGCAGAGAGTCTTCGCGAGGGCAGGCTGGCCGGCGCCGCTATCGACGTATTCCCCGTTGAGCCGCGCTCTAACGACGATGAGTTCGTATCGCCCCTGCGAGAATTCGACAATACGATTTTGACGCCACATATTGGCGGCAGCACAGTCGAAGCACAGGAAAATATCGGCATGGAAGTGGCTGAAAAGCTGGCTCGCTACAGCGACACCGGTACCACAATATCGGCGGTAAATATGCCCGAAGTAGCCTTGCCGGAGCACGGCAAGAGTCACCGCTTACTGCATATTCACCACAACGTACCCGGCGTGATGAGTGCTATTAACACCATTTTTTCAGAGAACCACATCAACGTATCTGCTCAATTCTTGCAGACTAACGAACAGGTGGGCTATGTGGTGATCGACCTCGATGCCGGATATTCTGACCTGGCTCTGGAAAAGCTGGCCGCGGTGGATGGCACTATCCGCACCCGCGTACTCTTTTAATATGCTTGGCTGCCAAGCCAAAGGCTGCGCAGCCACAAGCTAACGCGGCAATACTTGCCCTCCTCTCTGTGCCAGCACTTTTAGTGCCGGCACAGATCAGCATACAATCAGCCACGCACTGATTACGGAGAGCACTATGCGCCGCACACTTTTACCCTTCCTCACACTGACAGTATTACTACTGCCAAGCAGTCTGCTACAGGCAAAAGAAAAAGACTTCCCAGGCATTGAGAATCTAATGAGTGACGCGGAGTATCGCGCCGCCGGTCTAGATAAGCTCAGCCCCAGCGAGCGCCAAGCGCTCAACCAGTGGCTAATCAGCTACACCGTAAAGGATGCTCAGCACCTGCGCAGTAGCAGCGCAGAACTGCGCCAAGCGGAAGACAAAATCCGCATTGAGGCCCAGGTTAAAGGTGCATTCAAAGGCTGGCGCGGCAAAACAGTATTTACCCTAGACAACGGCCAGGTTTGGCAGCAACGCCTCAGTGGCCGCTTCTTCTATAGCGGTGAAAACCGCAGAGTACTGATCAAAAAGAACCTCTTCGGATTTTACGAGCTCACTCATGTGGCGACAGGCAAAACCGTTGGCGTAAGCCGAAAAAAATAATAATCACTGCGCCGTCATAAGCTTGCAGGCACTTTCTAAGGGATAAAATAATGGTAATTTGGCAAGTTCCCGAGCATATCCGTGAATATGTCACAAAATTTACGGGAACCTTGCGGGAATTCCACTAAAATTCGTTTAATGTATCTATCCCGTGGCAGAGGCCGCAGGAAAGAACATGCTTCACATAAAATACAGGGGTATTGATATGTTAAGGAAAAATAGACTCACCATGGCAGTCTCTGCTGCCTTGGGCATGAGTGCAGCGGCAATGTTGCCGTCTGTGGCCAGCGCCCAGGACGAGCTTCTGGTAGAAGAAGTCGTCGTAACCGGTTCTCGTATCCAGAGAGCCAACCTAGTTTCCGCTAGCCCGGTTACTCAGGTAGATGCCGAAGAAATCAAATTCCAAGGTACCACCCGCGTTGAAGACTTGATGAAGAACCTCCCCCAAGTCTACTCCAACCAGAACTCCAGCAGCGCTAACGGCGCTACCGGTACCGCTACCCTGAACCTGCGCAACCTAGGTGACGCACGTACACTGGTACTGGTTAACGGTCGTCGTCTGCCCGCAGGCTCACCGATTGCTGGCGGTCAAGGTGCCGACATCAACCAAATTCCTGCTGGCCTGATCGAGCGCGTCGAAGTACTGACTGGCGGTGCCTCTGCGACTTACGGTTCTGACGCGGTAGCCGGTGTTGTCAACTTCATGATGAAGCAAGACTTCGAAGGCGTTGAGTTGGACTACCAGTTCAGCCAATACAATCACGACAACGACAACAGCAGAATCCAAGGCATCATCAAAGATTCAGGCTTCCCCTACCCAGATGGCAGCAAAACTGACGGCGACATCCAAAACTGGTCGCTGATCATGGGTGGCAACTTCGACAATGGTCGCGGTAACGTCACAGCTTACGCTGGCTACCGTGAAATTGACCCGGTGACCCAGGCTGCGCGCGATTACTCTGCCTGTGCCCTTGGCGTTAACATCGATAGCTGCGGTGGTTCAGGTACTAGCGCCGAAGGTACTTTCCTGACTAATCCGGGCGTGTTTTACGTTGACGGTAACCAATTCGTACCGGGCAACAAAGTATTCAACTACGGCCCACTGAACCACTATCAGCGCCCTGACGAGCGCTACACCGGTGGTGTATTTGGCCGCTACCAAATCAACGAGCACGTTGAGACTTACACCGAATTGAGCTTCATGGACAACCAAACCAATGCTCAAATTGCGCCCTCTGGTGCCTTCGGTGTGGCCTTTAACCTGAACCCAAACAACCCTTACTTGTCTAGCCAGCAGCGCAACATCTTATTTGGCAATGCTGCAGACCTGAACGAAGATGGCACAGCACCTATTACACTGCTGCGCCGCAACGTTGAAGGTGGCCCACGTAACCAAGACATCCGTCACACTACCTTCCGTGGCGTATTCGGTCTGCGCGGCGACATCAACGACACTTGGCGTTACGATGTCTACGGCCTGTACTCCGAAGTATCGATGGAGAACACCTACAACAACGACTTCTCCAATGACAAGATCAAAAACGCCCTAGACGCGGTAGAGGTTATCGACCCCGATACCGGTGAATCCAGCATTGTCTGTCAGTCAGTCATTGACGGCTCTGACCCCAACTGTCTGCCTTGGAACGTCTGGCAAACAGGCGCTGTTGATCAGGGCTCCGTAGACTATATGGAACTGCCTCTGTACGCTCGCGGCACCACCGACCAGAAAGTCTTCTCTGGTTATTTGGCTGGTAGCTTGGGTGATTACGGCATCAAAATGCCTACCGCCGAAAGCGGTGTTGAGCTAGTTGTCGGTGCCGAGTACCGCAAAGAGAGCCTGAACTTCAATCCTGACGAAGGCTTCCGCCTCGGTTTGGGTGCTGGCCAAGGCGGTGCTACCAACCCAGTTAATGGTAGCTTCGATGTGCAGGAATTCTTCACCGAAATGAGCATTCCCTTGGTTGAAGGGGCTGCCATGGCTGAAGAACTCACTATGGACCTAGGCTATCGCTACTCTGACTACTCCACTGGTGTAACCACCGATACCTACGGTGTGCGTGCTGGCTGGGCAGTCAACAGCGATATCAAGTTCCGCGCTAGTTACCAGCGTGCGGTACGAGCAGCGAATATTCGCGAACTGTTCCTACCCCAAGGCTTCAACCTGTTCGACATGACTCAGGACCCCTGCACCACTAGCCCCGATGGCGATGCTCCAACAGCCACTCCGGCCCAGTGTCAGCTCTCAGGTCTGCCGGCAGATCAGTACAACAACTTTGTTGACTCCTTCGCAGGTCAGTACAACTTCCTACAGGGTGGTAACACTGCTCTAGAGCCGGAAGAGTCAGACACCTACTCAGTAGGCTTTGTTTGGTCGCCAGCTGACATCGCTGACCTGAGCGTGAGCGTTGACTGGTACAACATCGAAATCAAGCAGGGCATTGCCACTCCCAACCCAGAATTTATTCTGGACGAGTGTCTGGCCGGTAACGCCGCACAGTGTGCGAAAGTTAAGCGTGGCCCACTGGGCGACCTGTGGCTTGGTTCCGATGTCAACACTAGCGGTCACGTAGTAGCACTGCTAGACAACCTGGCACGTGAAGAAGTTGAAGGTTGGGACGTTGTGGTCGACTACGCAGTGCAGCTAGGCGATATGGGCACCCTGTCCTTCAACAACACCATGTCTCTGGTCACCAAGTGGGATCAGCAAGAGTTTGCTGGTGCTCCAACCGTTGATTGTCACGGCATGTGGGGTTCATCTTGCGGCTATCCAACTCCGGACTTCCGCAACAACCTGCGCGCTACTTGGTTGACTCCTTGGGACGTGACTGCCAGCTTGATGTGGCGTCATATTGGCGGCAGTGATGACATGAACGGTAACGTCGATATCGATAGCTACGACTATCTCGATATTTCCGCTATCTGGAACGTCATGGACAATGCCTCCGTCCGTTTGGGCTTCAACAACGTCCTCGACAAAGAGCCACCAATTGTCGGTGATGGCGCTGGTCCATCCAACAATGGTAACGGTAACACCTTCCCTGGCATGTACGACGCTCTCGGTCGCTACATGTACATCGGTGCTACGCTGACCTTCTAAGGCTATCTGAGTCCTCGCCACGGCGAGGACTCATAGCAAGCGAAGTGTCTAAACCCGGCTTATGCCGGGTTTTTTATCACTGTCTGTTTCGTCTAAGACAGTCCACTATGGCTGCTTAACGCCACAGCACTTAAGCTATCCACACCCGACCGCTCGGTCGACCAAAAGGAACAGCCGATGAAATTATCAGGCCCAATCATCCTCGCGACTTTAGTCTGCGCTCTATCTGCTTGTACTAGCAGCGCTCCTGCCAGCAAGGCAGAAGCAGAGACAGTGGCTGCAGCAGAGTCAGATAAGCGCTGCAAAACCATTACCAGAACAGGTACCAGACTGCGCTCTAAAATCTGTAAGACCAACGAAGAATGGGAGCAAGAAGCACGCAGCAGCAGAGAAGCCATTGAATCTATTCAGCGAACTAGCACCCACGGCCCCGGCCCCTCAGGTGGCTAAAACATTAGCTAGCCTAGATTCAAATCGCTCTGATTTTGAGCTTAGCAGGAGCTAAGATTCCACAGTGCGCTTAAGTGGCGCAGCGGGCACTATCTTAGAGCCATGCTAGAAGCTACAGCTTATGCTGATAGCGAGCTTTGACACCCGCCTCCTGGGCCAGCGCTACAAAAGAGATTAGTAAAAGACCTGCTGTTGCCTACTCGAGTATAGAAAGCTTGTTGAGCCTTAAGGGTCTTAAAGTTATCGTAATTTAGCGCTAAGCCCTCTTCGAGAATCGCGGCCAAATTTTTATTAGCGTTCAACAACTCAGCAGGCTGGTAGCGCGCACTGCGCTCCTTGGGTGGCTGCATCGAGCAAGCACCTAGTAAAAATACTGCCAAACAACAGAGTATCACGAGGCTATAGCATCGCTGTATCATTCGAGCCTCGCTTGCGCTTTAAGGCATGGCCTAACTAAGAGCTTAGCACTTGATGCTGCGCGGCTTATTACATTGACACCATACACAGCTGGTCGCCCTCAGCGGAGGCCTCACAAGGCTCAGGAGGAGCAATGGACACGATCTCTGCGTTTGTCACACTCGTGCTGGTCATGGACCCTATTGGCAACGTGCCGGTTTTCCTAGCGGTACTCAAAGATGTCAGCCCCAAGCGCAGGCAGTGGGTTATCTTTCGCGAACTGCTGATCGCCTTAGTGGTCCTGCTGATCTTTTTATTCTTCGGCTCCAGCATGCTGGATGTACTGGGCTTGCAGCAGGAATCAATCAGTATAGCCGGTGCGATTATTCTATTTTTAATCGCTGTGCGTATGATCTTCCCCTCACCCTACGGCTTAATGGGTGACACGCCAGAGGGCGAGCCCTTTATCGTGCCTTTGGCAATCCCCATGGTAGCGGGCCCCTCCTCCCTCGCTATCGCCATGCTGATGGTAAACACCGATCCAAACCGCATGCTGGATTGGTCTCTAGCACTCATCGCAGCCTGGGCTGTTTCAGCGGTTCTGCTGATGGCTTCACCACTGTTATTGCGCGCCCTAGGTAATCGCGGTCTGATCGCGATGGAGCGCCTGATGGGGATGATTCTGGTGATTATTGCAGTGCAGATGTTCTTCGATGGTGTGGCGGACTTTTTACATATAGAACACTAAGTTAAGGCCTGCTATTAAAGCCCATATAGCGATCCACTGCCCGGTAATAGCGCTCACGCAAAGGCTGGGCTTCATTGGCTAGATGATGCCCAGCTCCAGGAATTAACTCAATGCGACAGCTAGGGAATAAACTGCTGATGCGCTGCATGTTATAGCGCCAGTCCACGGTGCCGTCGGCGTCACCCTGTACTACCAAAGCTGGCCCCACCCTCAAATCACTGTATTCCAGCTCTGCTAACCACTGGCCTAGAGCGCCGATCCAACAGAGCGGTATACGACGCGACTGCAGTGGGTCCTGCTGGATAAAATCGAGAAAGTCCTGATCCGAAGAATTGCGTGAAAAGCGTCGCGGTACACTGCTTACAAAAGCTCGCGACAAGCGGTACATCACTTGCACCTGCCGCCAGCCCTGTGGGCGGATCAAGGGCGCCAGCAATACAGTATCTCTGAAAGGCCAAGGATAGTGGCGGGCATAATTGATCAGCGCCGCCGCACCGGTACTCTGCGCCATAACCCAACAAGGCAGTGCAGGCCAATCTGCTGCCGCAAGCACAGCAGCGATACTATCGCTGTACTGATCGAAGCTATCAATCTCTGCCACTGCGCCACTGGACAGCCCGTGACCAGGGAGGTCAAAGGCCAGCACATTACAATGACGCGATAGACCGTAGTCGACTAATTTGCCAAACAAACCGACGTGGTCAAAATAGCCGTGTACTAATAGTAGATTATGGCTGGCGCCTGCTTGCGACCAACGCTGCACCGCCAGCTTAAAAGGTCCACTATCTACGCTACCGATACGGTAACTCACCCCATCGCGGCGGCTAGCGTCTAGGCCATAGAAGCTCTGATAATCTGCCAAGTAAGAGCTCGGCTTAGCGCCGTCAAAGGCAGTGGCAAAGGGCGGCAAACTCTGCCGCAGTTGCTGTAAAGCTTGTGGAGTCAGAAGGCCTCCTCGTCGAGCGCTGTCACTAAAGGAGGCCGTTGCCGACCTCCGAGCTAAGAACCCGAACTATCCTAGAAACAGCTCGGTACAGCCTAACTGAACTTGGGCTTTAGGCTTCCGTTTTCGTAGGCTTCCTGCATTTCGCTCAATGAGCGCACTTTGATTTTGCTGGCATTGCCAGAGCAGCCAAATGCCACAAAGCGATCGATACAGATTTCTTTCATCGCCTTAGTGCTCTCCGCAAGGTATTTACGCGGATCGAACTCACTCGGGTTTTGAGCCAAGAAACGACGGATAGCACCGGTAGATGCCAGGCGCAAATCGGTATCGATATTCACCTTGCGCACCCCGTGGCGAATGCCCTCTTGAATCTGCTCGACTGGGACACCATAGGTCTCGGGTATATCGCCGCCAAATTCATTGATAATTGCCAACCATTCCTGTGGCACTGAGGAAGAGCCGTGCATCACCAAGTGGGTGTTAGGAATACGGGCATGGATAGCCTTGATGCGGTCTATATCCAAAATATCACCCGTGGGTGGACGCGAGAACTTATAAGCGCCATGGCTCGTTCCGCAGGCGATAGCTAAGGCGTCGACTTCAGTGGCCGCAACAAAGGCAGCTGCTTCTTCTGGGTCGGTTAACATCTGTTCCGCAGTGAGCGTGCCCTCAGCACCAATGCCGTCTTCCTCGCCGGCTTGGCCAGTTTCTAGCGAGCCCAGGCAGCCCAGTTCGCCTTCCACCGAAACACCGCAAGCATGGGCCATTTCAACGGTCTGGCGGGTCACTGCTACGTTGTAGTCATAATCCATTGGCGTCTTGCCATCGGTACCCAGGGAGCCGTCCATCATGACTGAACTAAAACCCAGTTGGATAGAGCGCTGGCAGACCGCGGGAGATACGCCGTGATCCTGGTGCATCACCACCGGAATATGGGGAAACTCTTCAATCGCCGCCAAAATGAGGTGGCGCAAAAAAGGTGCACCAGCGTACTTACGCGCCCCAGCACTGGCCTGCATGATAACGGGGGAGTTGGTCGCATCGGCCGCTTCCATAATGGCGCGGGTCTGCTCTAGGTTATTGACGTTAAATGCTGGTATGCCGTAGCCAACCTCGGCCGCGTGATCCAGCAATTGCCGCAAGCTAATGAGTGCCATGTTTAATACCTCTTAAATAAAATGTTTAGGAGCTTCAGCCTTCGCGTGCCCGCTGTTCCAACACGGCAACCGCTGGCAAAGTTTTGCCTTCCACATACTCTAGGAAAGCACCGCCGCCAGTGGAGATGTAAGAAACCTTATCGGCGATAGCAAATTTGTCAATCGCCGCCAAAGTATCGCCACCCCCTGCCAAGGAAAATGCAGCACTATCGGCAATCGCCTGGGACAGAGCTGCTGTCCCCTCGGCAAACTGCTCAAATTCAAATACACCCACCGGGCCATTCCATAAAATAGTTCCCGCTGATTTTAAGACGGCAGCAATCGCCGCTGATGAGTCTGGGCCGATATCAAAAATCATATCCTCTGGCTGTACATCATCAGCACTCTTTAATTCCGCCTCGGCCGTCTCAGAAAACTCCAAGCCCGTCACAACATCTGTAGGCAAAGGAATTTCGGTCTTTGCCATCAGCTTTTTGGCGGCGGGGATCAAGTCGTGTTCACAGAGAGATTTGCCCACGGCTTTGCCACTGGCTGCCAAGAAAGTATTGGCAATACCACCACCCACAATTAATTGATCAACCTTATCAGCTAAAGACTCTAGCACGGTCAGTTTCGTGGACACCTTGGAACCACCGACAATTGCCACCATCGGCCGCGCCGGGTTTTTTAGTGCCTGCTCCAGCGCTTGCAATTCGCCCGCCAATAGCGGGCCAGCGCAGACCTGTGGCGCAAACTTAGCCACACCGTGGGTTGAAGCCTGAGCGCGATGAGCGGTGCCAAAGGCATCCATGACAAAGATATCGCAGAGTGCGGCATAGGCCCGCGACAGCGTTTCATCGTCCTTTTTTTCACCGGGGTTAAAACGTACGTTTTCCAGCAGGGCCACTTCGCCAGCTTCTAAATCGACCCCCTTGCGCCATTCACTCACTAACTGTACTGGCTGGCCCAGCAAATCCGACAAGTGCTCCGCCACCGGTGCCAGTGAGAAACTCTGCTCAAACTGACCTTCCGTAGGGCGCCCCAAGTGTGACATCAGCAACACTTTAGCGCCGCCAGCCACGGCCTGCTGAATAGTAGGCAGGGCCGCACGAATCCGGGCATCGCTGCTCACTTTGCCGTCTTTAATGGGTACGTTGAGATCTTCTCGAATCAAAACGCGCTTGCCGGACAGGTCCAGGTCGCTCATCAGTGTAACTTGTAGACTCATTTTCAGGTTTCCTGTAATCACTAAGGTACTACTGCAATTGACCCCAGTAGGCTGCCACATCCAGCATGCGGTTGGCATAGGCCCACTCATTATCAAACCAGGTCAGCACTTTCACCAGGCGTTTGCCGCTGACCCGCGTCTGGTTAGCATCAATGATGCTAGAGCGGGGATCATGGTTGAAATCGCAAGAGGCAAGTGGCTCTGTGGTAAAACCAAGTACGCCATTAAAGCGTGTCGCGGCGGCCTCTCGCAGCGCCGCATTAACACTTTCCTCGTCGCTGTCTTGTCGCACTAGCACAGTGAGGTCCATAGCCGATACGTTCAGGGTCGGCACCCGCAATGCTTGGGCTGTGAAGCGCCCCGCCAACTCCGGCAAAATACGTTCAACACCGAGTGCCAAAGCTGTATCCACAGGAATAATAGACTGTGCAGCGGCGCGGGTCTTACGTAAATCCGTATTGTGATAAGCATCTAGCACCGGCTGGTCATTCATCGCTGAATGAATAGTCGTAATGGTGCCACTTTCAATACCTAAGGCATCATCTAAGGCCTTAATCACTGGCACTATGCCATTGGTCGTGCAGGACGCGTTAGAGACAAGCTGGTGCTCTGCCCGCAGCAAGTGGTGATTGATACCAAAGATCACTGTGGCATCTACATCCGGCTGCGCCGGCTGTGAAAACAACACCCGTTTGGCCCCACTGCTCAGATGCTGCTGCGCGGTTAAGCGGTCAGTGAAGGCGCCAGTACACTCCAGCACCATATCGACGTCCAGCTCCGCCCAAGGCGTATCTTCTATAGCGGGATGACGCAGTAAAGTTATGGCATCACCATCGACTCGCAACTCACTATCGCTGCCCTCTAATGGCAAGGGGAAACGGCCGTGGGTCGAATCGTATTTAGACAGGTGGAGCACGGTGCGCGCATCGGCGATCTCATTGATCGCCACCACCTGCAGTTGCTCGCGCAAAGGACTCTCATAGAGCGCCCGCAACACGCAGCGCCCAATACGGCCATAACCATTGATTGCTAGGCGCAACACCAATCAGGCCTCGAACACCACCTCTTCTACCGCGGCCACGACATTGTCAACGGTAAAACCAAAGTGCTGCATGAGATCAGCGGCCGGGGCTGACTCGCCGAAGGTGCTCATGCCGACCACGCGCCCATCCAGCCCGACAAACTTATACCAGTAGTCCATGTGGCTCGCTTCCACGGCCACTCGCGCCAGCACGTCAGAGGGCAATACCGACTCACGATAGCTAGCATCTTGAGCGCAGAAGACTTCTGCGCAAGGCATGGAGACTACGCGCACCGCTTTACCTTTTTCGGCCAGCTGCTCGGCGGCAGCCATAGCTAGTCCCACCTCTGAACCAGTAGCAATCAAAATAGCATCGGGCTGAGCCGGCGTGTCGCGCAATATATAAGCGCCGCGGCTGATCGCCGCCACTTGCTGCTCATTGCGCTGCTGGTGGGGCAGAGACTGGCGCGAGAAGATCAAGGCACTGGGGCCGTCCTTACGCTCGATAGCATGCTTCCAAGACACCGCAGATTCCACAGTATCGCAGGGACGCCAGGTATTCAGGTTCGGAGTCACACGCAGCGCATTGAGCTGCTCTACCGGCTGGTGGGTCGGTCCGTCTTCACCGAGGCCGATGGAGTCATGGGTGTAAACAAATAAGCTGCGCTGCTTCATCAGCGCTGCCATACGCACCGCATTGCGGGCGTATTCCATAAACATTAAGAAGGTCGCGCCATAGGGTACTAAGCCACCATGCAAGGCCACGCCGTTCATGATTGCCGACATGCCAAACTCACGCACCCCGTAATAGACATAGTTACCACTGGCGTCATCGGCTGTTACCGCTTGGCATCCTTCCCACAAGGTCAAGTTAGAGCCCGCCAAATCCGCCGAACCGCCAAGCAGCTCAGGCAGCAGTGGGCCAAAAGCATTCAAGGTATTTTGGGAGGCCTTGCGCGAGGCAATTGTCTCGCCTTCAGCCTGACAGCGAGCGATGTAAGCATCGGCTTGGGCACTAAAGTCCGCGGGCAATTCACCAGCCAAACGGCGGCGCAGTTCAGCCGCTAGCTCAGGGTGTGCCTCAGCATAGGCAGACATACTCGCTTCCCAAGCTTGCTCGCGCTCAGCGCCAGCGGCTTTGGCGTCCCAGCCCTGATAGATCTCATCTGGAATGACAAAAGGCTCGTGCTGCCAGCCAATCGCTGCGCGAGTGGCAGCAATCTCATCAGCACCCAGTGGCGCACCGTGGCAGGACTCGCTACCTGCTTTATTAGGCGAGCCTTTACCAATCACGGTCTTGCAGCAAATCAGTGTCGGCTTGCCAGTCTCAGCACGGGCGGCTTCGACCGCCGCTCGAATAGCCTCTGGGTCGTGACCATCCACGGCTGGGATAACCTGCCAGCCATAAGATTCAAAACGCTTCGGCGTGTCGTCGGTAAACCAACCCTCAACCTGGCCGTCAATCGAAATGCCATTATCGTCGTAGAAGGCGATCAACTTGCCCAAGCCCAGAGTGCCCGCCAGCGAACAGGCCTCGTGCGAGATACCTTCCATCAAGCAGCCATCACCGAGGAAGACATAACTGTAATGGTCCACAACCTCGTGGCCCGGACGGTTAAATTGAGCTGCCAATACTTTCTCTGCCAGCGCCATGCCTACCGCATTGGTGATGCCCTGACCCAGTGGGCCGGTGGTCGTTTCAACACCGGGAGCATAGCCATATTCTGGGTGGCCAGGCGTGGCACTGTGCATCTGACGGAAATTCTTCAGCTGCTCCATTGGCAGATCGTAACCACTTAAATGGAGCAGAGAGTAGATCAACATAGAGCCGTGACCATTGGACAGCACAAAGCGGTCTCGGTTAGGCCACTCGGGGTTGTTCGGGTTGTGCTGCAAAAAGTCATTCCACAGTACTTCGGCGATATCCGCCATACCCATGGGCGCACCGGGGTGTCCACTATTGGCGCGCTGTACAGCGTCCATACTAAGGGCGCGAATGGCATTGGCTAGGTCTGTGCGGGAAGACATGGGACTCTCCAGATGGTGGGGGCTTGGGGCCGAATCAAAATGGGGCGCCATTTTCTCGTATGCGGAGGATAACGGCAAATAATTGGGCATTATTTAGGGTAAATCGGCACTAAGTGCTTAGTAATTCCTCTCCAAGGCCCCCTAAAGCTTGTCGAGCTCTGCCAAAAGTCCACTGATCAAGGGCAGAAAATCTATATCAAAAAACTTTGATATAGATTCATAGCCTGTTAAACTCCCGCGCCATGTTAGCCCCAGAAGCCATTTCCCAAGCACCCGAAGAGCAGCTATTCGACGCTCTGGCCGCGCTGTGTAAAGCCAGCGCTGACCCATTGCGCCTGCAGGTATTGCGTGTGCTGCGCAATGACTCGTTTGGCGTCTCTGAGTTGTGCTCGCTATTTGAGCTACGCCAACCAGCTCTCAGCCACCACCTTAAAGTACTGGCCAATGCCGGACTGGTGGCCACTCGGCGCGAAGGCAACTCCATTTTTTATCGCCGCAGCGAACTGGGGCAGCGACCTGAACTGGAAGCTTTGCAGCAGCAAGTTTTCCACAGCGTGGATCAGATCGATCTGCCAGAACAATTACAGGACAAGCTCAGCGAGCTGCAGCGGCAGCGAGAGGAAAACTCACGCAACTTTTTCCACCTCAACGCCCACAAGTTCCGCGAGCAACAAGATCTTATTGCCAGCTACAAGCAATACGCTGACACAGTGGCTCAAGTGCTGCGCGATGCCCCCCTAAAGCAGCGGCGCAGCGCGCTCGAAATCGGCCCCGGCGACGGCGCTTTTTTACGCGAACTAAGCCCTAGTTTCGAACGCGTTATCGCCGTGGATAACGCCGCCGCGATGTTGGCCACAGCCCAAGCCAACGCTGCTCAAGCTGGCCTAAAGAATATCCACTTCATTCACGGAGACAGCAGTAGCGAACAACTCGCCGACATTGAAGTGGACTGCGTGGTCATCAATATGGTGCTGCACCACACGCCCAACCCAAAGCAAATCCTGCAAGACGCCGCAGTGCACCTCGCCCCTGATGGCGTGGTCTTAGTGACTGATTTGTGCCGTCACGATCAGGCTTGGGCGCGAGAAAATTGCGGCGACCTATGGCTCGGCTTTGAGCCGGAAGACTTAACCCAGTGGGCTCAGGCGGCAGGCCTGTCCGACATCGCCAGTGTTTTTCTGGCACAACGCAACGGTTTCCAGATTCAGGTGCGCCTCTTCGGTCACCTCTGATTTAACAGCGAAGGAACAAAGCATGAGCGAATATGCAATTTTTACCTCAGAATCGGTGTCCGAAGGCCACCCAGACAAAATGGCTGACCAAATTTCCGATGCCATTTTGGATGAAATTCTTAAGGACGACGCCAACGCCCGCGTCGCCGTAGAAACTCTGGTCAAAACCGGCATGGTTGTCATTGCCGGCGAAGTCACCACCGACACCTATGTCGACCTCGAAGACGTAGTGCGCGAGGTAGTGCTGGACATTGGCTACAACTCTTCAAAAGTTGGCTTCGACGGCGCCTCCTGTGCGGTGCTGAACGCCATTGGCAAGCAATCCCCCGAGATTGCCCAAGGCGTGGACGAGGGTGACAACAAAGAACAAGGCGCCGGCGACCAAGGCCTGATGTTTGGCTACGCCACTGACGAAACCGAAGTACTGATGCCCGCCCCCATCTACTACGCCCACCGCTTAGTAGAAAAGCAGGCTCAGCTACGCAAGAGTGGCGCTCTGCCCTGGCTGCGTCCCGACGCTAAAAGTCAGGTCACCCTGCGCTATGAAAACGGCAAGCCTGTGGCTATCGACGCGGTGGTACTGTCCACTCAGCACGATGAAAATATCAGCCAAAAAGATATTCACGCCGCGGTGATGGAACAACTGATCAGGGACACTCTGCCAGCCCAGTGGCTGCACGCTGATACTAAGTACCACATTAACCCTACTGGCAAGTTTGTGATCGGCGGCCCTGTGGGCGACTGCGGCTTGACCGGCCGCAAGATTATTGTCGATACCTACGGCGGCATGGCCCGTCACGGTGGCGGCGCCTTCTCTGGCAAAGACCCCTCGAAAGTCGACCGTTCAGCAGCTTACGCGGGCCGCTATGTCGCTAAGAATATTGTCGCCGCCAGACTGGCCTCACGCTGCGAAATTCAGGTGTCCTACGCGATCGGCGTAGCCGAGCCGACCTCGATTTCGATCAACACTTTTGGCACTGGCAAGCTCTCGGACGAGGCCATTGCGCTGCTGGTACGCGAACACTTTGATCTGCGCCCCAAAGGCCTGATCGAGATGCTCGACCTGAAGCGCCCGATTTATCGCAAAACAGCAGCCTACGGCCACTTTGGGCGGGAAGATGCAGACTTTAGCTGGGAAAGAACTGACAAAGCCGAAGCTTTGAAGGCGGCTTTATAAAAAGCACTTCTAGCTTCGTGGCAGCGGGCCGCCATCCCCGTGAGGGACTCCGGGACACGCCGTGAACCCATCCATGGGGGCTTGTGTTCGACGTCCATGTCTCACACAGTCCCTGCGCCCCTCACGGGAACAGCAGCCCTGACCTTTGAGTTGTTGATAGTCACGAATACTTCACAACCAAAACCCAGGGAAAAGCTCTGCAGCTAAATTCGGCACAGAGGGGATCAGGGTCAGCTGCGCCGTCCAGGACCGTGGGCAGCATGGATGCTGCCCCCGAGCCTACAAGGATGTATTTACGGCGTGTCCTAGGAGGGCACAGCTGACCATGAGACCCGGCCAGATAACGAAGTGCACAACACAAACAATACGCGACCCAAACTAAAGGGTCACAAATTTATAAACCTGCGGCCTCACATTAACTGAGCTGCCAAAAGCACAAACACTGACTATGGGCTGCAAGCCCAAGAGGAAAGCAAATTATGAGCACAGCACAACAACTCGACAGCAAACAAGATTACAAAGTCGCCGACATCAGTTTGGCCGACTGGGGCCGCCTAGAACTCGATATCGCCGAAGGCGAAATGCCAGCCCTGATGGCTATGCGCGAAAAGTACCGTGACAGCAAGCCACTAGCCGGCGCCAAAATTCTGGGCTGTATCCACATGACCATCCAGACCGGTGTGCTGATCGAAACTCTGCTGGAACTGGGCGCTGAAGTGCGCTGGTCCTCCTGCAACATCTTCTCCACCCAGGACCACGCTGCAGCCGCCATCGCAGCTGCTGGGGTACCCGTGTTTGCTTGGAAAGGCGAAACTGAAGAAGAGTATGAGTGGTGCATTGAGCAAACCATCCTCAAAGATGGCAAGCCCTGGGACGCCAACATGGTGCTTGATGACGGCGGCGACCTCACTGCTATGCTGCACGACAAATACCCTGAAGTGCTGGACAAGATTCACGGCATCACCGAAGAGACCACCACCGGTGTACTGCGCCTTCAGGAAATGCTGAAAAAAGGCACTCTGAAAGTCCCAGCGGTGAACGTTAACGACTCCATTACCAAGTCTAAAAACGACAACAAATACGGCTGTCGTCACAGCTTGAACGACGCTATTAAGCGCGGCACTGACCATCTACTTGCGGGTAAAAAAGCGCTGGTTATCGGCTACGGTGACGTGGGTAAAGGTTCCGCCCAGTCGCTGCGTCAGGAAGGCATGATTGTGCGCGTCACCGAGATCGACCCAATCTGTGCCATGCAGGCCTGTATGGATGGCTATGAAGTGGTATCGCCCTACAAAGATGGCATTAACGACGGCACTGCCGCCTCCATCAATACTGAACTGCTCGGCACGATCGACCTGCTAGTGACTACCACAGGTAACTACAATGTCTGTGACGAGCATATGCTAGCAGCCCTGAAAAATGGTGCTGTAGTGAGCAACATCGGTCACTTCGACAATGAAATCGACACTGCCTTTATGCGCCGCAGCTGGGAGTGGGTGGAAGTGAAACCTCAGGTACACAAGGTCTACCGTGACCGCGCTACTAACGATCACCTGATCCTGCTATCGGAAGGTCGCTTGGTTAACCTCGGCAACGCGACAGGTCACCCCAGTCGGATTATGGATGGCTCCTTCTCCAATCAGGTGCTGGCCCAGATTTATCTCTTTGAGCGCAAGTTCGCCGACCTTGAGCCAGAGCTGAAGCAAGCTGCTCTGACTGTGGAAGTACTACCCAAGAAGCTGGACGAAGAAGTCGCAGCCCACATGGTTCGCGGATTTGGCGGCGTGATCACTCGCCTCACTAAGGAGCAGGCCGAGTACATCAACGTCGATGTTGAAGGGCCGTTTAAGCCGGACAGCTACAAGTATTAAGCCAAGATTTCCCAGCTAGCGTTTTAGCCTGCTGGGCAACAGGCACTCCAGATTATAGAAGCTCAAGCTCTGTCTGCACTAGCAGCTTGAGCTAGCCAAGCTGCGAGCTCGATTCGGGCTCTTAGTATCCGGCTGCCGCTGGTGATTTTAGGCGCGTGCAAGATATTGATATCGAGGCTCGCTCTTAGAGCAAAGTGGCAATAGCAGGCATTCAACCAATATTTAGTACAAGACATATAGAGTCAAAACAATGGCTAAGCAAAAACCGAGAATCAGCTTTGAGTACTTCCCCCCTAAAACAGCGGAAGGCAAATCCAAGCTGCTTGAAAAGACCTCTCCGGCACTGCTCGAATTAGAGCCGGACTTCTTCTCCGTCACCTATGGCGCTGGCGGCTCCACCCGGGACAACACCTTTGGCACTGTCGCAGGGCTGCGCGAACTGGGCGCCGATGTCGCCCCTCACCTGAGCTTTGGCGGCGACGATGAGGCTGCCATCACCGAGCTGCTCGACCGCTACCAGGCCCTCGGCGTGAAGCGCCTGGTGGCACTGCGTGGGGACATTCCTTCCGGTATGGGCGGCCTAGGACAGCTCGTTTACGCCAATGAGCTGGTCGAGTTTGTACGCAAGCATAGTGGCGACTACTTCCATATTGAAGTGGCGGCCTACCCTGAGATTCACCCCCAGGCCGATAGCTACGATGCCGACGTTTACTACCTAAAAAAGAAGCTGGATGCTGGCGCCGATAGCGCCATTACCCAGTACTTCTACAACGTCGAGTCGTACTTCTACTTCCTCGATCAGTGCAGCGCTGCGGGTATCGACAAACCGATTTACGCCGGCATCATGCCAATCACTAACTTTCCCAATCTGGCGCGCTTCTCACGCAACTGCGGCGCAGAGATTCCGCGCTGGATCTGCCAGCGCATTGAGGGTTATGGCCAAGATCAGGAGAGCATTCGCAAGTTTGGTATCGAGATTGTTAGCCAACTGTGCCAAACCCTGCTTGAGAGCGGCGCCCCGGGCATCCACTTCTACACCATGAATCAGCTAGAGCCGACGCGCACAATACGCAATAATCTGGGACTCTAAACTAGGCTGCCCATCATGCGTATTCCACGGTTTTACAGTTCCCAAGTACTCGAGCCCCAGCGCGAGCTGACGCTCGAGCCCGGTCCTAGCGCTCACATCGCACGCGTGCTGCGCATGACCTTGGGGCAGCCGCTGCGGCTATTTGATGGCGAAGGTAAAGAGTTCTCCGCCAGCATTGTCGCCTTAGATAAACGTGCCGTCACGGTAAGTCTTGAGACCGAGCTAGAGCGGGATGTAGAGTCGCCGCTAGCTATCGAGCTCGGTATCGGCATCTCTCGTGGTGACCGCATGGACTGGGTACTGCAAAAAGCCACGGAATTGGGCGTGACACGAGTGGTGCCACTGTTTACCGAGCGCACCGAAGTGAAGCTAAAAGGCGAGCGGGCGCAGAAAAAACAGCAACACTGGCAGCAAGTGATTATCAGTGCCTGCGAGCAGTGTGGCCGCAATCGACTGCCCGCGCTTGAGTTGCCCACTGACGTCAATCAATGGCTACAACACTGCCAAGCTGAGCGCCGCTTTGTCTTGCATCATCGCGGCACAGCTGCCGACAGTGGCTGCCCTGCGCCTACTAGCGTGGCACTGGCTGTCGGTCCTGAAGGTGGCCTGAGTGCAGTGGAGATTGAGGCCGCACAAGCCCTTGGTTTCGAGCCACTCACCCTAGGGCCCCGTGTGTTACGTACTGAGACAGCACCGCTGGCAGCGATTGCTATTTTACAGGCCCGCTGGGGTGATATGAGCCCCGAACAGTAAACCAAGGATCCGGCATGACTTTTATCCAAGATCAGTTAGCAGACAATCACTGTTTTGGCTGTAGTCCAGACAACCCCCATGGCCACCACATCAAAAGTACTTGGGATGGTGAGCGCAGCATCTGCCACTTTAGCCCCAAACCCTGGCACTGTGCCGGCTCGCCCCACTATGTTTATGGCGGGCTTATTGCCTCTCTGATCGATTGCCACTCTGTGTGCACCGCTATCGCCGAAGCCTACCAGCGCGAAGGCCGAGCCATCGGCGAGGGCGAGACTATTTTTTATGTGACCGGCTCACTCAATATTAGCTATTTGAAAGCCACCCCGATTGCCGGGCCACTAGTCTTAGAAGCGCGACTTAGCGAAGCCGGCAGGCGCAAATCCGTTGTGCTCTGCACGCTCTCGGTCAATGGCGAGCTCTGCGCCAAAGCTGAACTGGTCGCAATTAGAGTCCCAGCCAGCTGGGGCGAAGCCTGAGCTAAGCCACACTGCTTGCACAGCACTGCCGCTTTGCGTAGTTTAACCAAGCCCATTTATCCAGTTCGGAATTCAAGCATGACAATCAAGCTCGGTGTGGTGATGGATCCCATCGCCAACATCACATACAAGAAAGACACCACTCTCGCCCTACTCTGGGCAGCTCAAGATCGCGGTTGGGAACTCTATTACATGGAGCCTACCGACCTGTACTTACGACAGGGGGAAGGCCGCGCGAGCGTCGCGCCACTCAAAGTATTTCGCGACCCCGAGTGCTGGTATCAACTTGAGGCAGCACAAGATCTGCCACTGGCAGATCTCGATGTCATATTGATGCGCAAAGACCCTCCCTTTGACAATGAGTTTATCTACAACACTTACATACTCGAAGCCGCAGAGCGCCAAGGCACGCTAATCGTCAACCGCTGCCACAGCCTGCGCGACTGTAACGAAAAAGTATTTGCCACCCAGTTCCCCCAGTGCTGTCCACCGGTCTTAGTCAGTGCCGACCCTGAGCGCTTAAAAGCTTTCTACCAAGAGCAGGAAGACGTTATCTTTAAACCCTTAGATGGCATGGGCGGAGCCTCCATCTTCCGAGTCAAGCCGGGCGACCCTAACCTCAACGTGATTCTTGAAACACTCACCGGCTTCGGCAAGTTTTCGATCATGGCGCAGCGCTACCTGCCAGAAATTGTGGATGGTGATAAGCGCATTCTTATGATCAATGGCGAAGCAGTGCCCTACAGTTTGGCGCGCATCCCTTCTCAGGGAGAAACCCGAGGCAACTTGGCTGCCGGTGGCACCGGCCGGGCACAGCCACTCTCAGACCGAGATCGCTGGATTGCAGAACAGGTAGGCCCCTCGCTGCGCGAGCGCGGCTTGATGTTTGTCGGCTTAGATGTGATCGGCGACTACCTCACTGAGATTAATGTGACCAGCCCCACTTGTGTGCGAGAAATCAATGATCAGTACGACCTCGATATCGGCGCCCAGCTGATGGATGCTATCGAACAGGCCCTGCAAGCAGCATAAAGACTTAGGTGGCGAGGGTGCTTTACCTGAGTACTGGACAACCGGATCGCCTCTTTAGGCGAGCGCTATTGATCGCCCTGCTATTACATGCGGGGCTCATCATTGCTATCACTTTCGACATCGAGCAAGAGCCCCATTACCGGCCGCAACTCGATGTCACCCTGGCCTACCAGGCAAGCAACACCGCGCCTGAACAGGCCAGCCATCACGCTCAAGTGAATCAGCTTGGCAGTGGCGATGACTCAAAGCAGCCCGACTTTAGCTCCCAGGGCTCAGCAGCGAAGGTTACAGCTCCGCCGGCAGAAGAACAGGCACTGCAGCAACAGCAAGATCAGCAAGCTCTGAGCGAACACAGCCTAACGACTCAAGCAGATAGCGAGCGCCAACAAGCTCGCAATAAAGCTTTTAGGGCGCAGCAAGAATTCACCCTCGATGGCATTAGCCAAGAAGCTGAGCAATACAGTACAGCGCTGCCCGTGATCGACAGCCTGCAAGATGAACAAAGCCAGCCCCATGCCAAGGAGCCCCGAGTGCGGCGGCTCAACTCACTGTCAGCCCAGGCAGCGGTAGACGCTGCTTACCTCGATGCCTGGCGCCGCCGGGTGGAAACTGTGGGCAACCAGTACTATCCGGAAGCCTCAATTCGCTACGGAATTTATGGCAGCCTGCGCTTGTTAGTGGTGATCCAAGCCAATGGACAGCTAGAAGATATTCGGGTGCTGTCGTCTTCCGGCTATGCCATGTTAGATGAGGCAGCCATCAAAATTGTCCGTATGGCGGCACCTTATGCCCCCTTTCCAGCGGAGTTACGGGCCACTACGGACCGCTTGGAAATTATCCGTACATGGCAATTTCAACAGAATCGGCTAAGCTCAGGCTAACACGCTTATTGAACTCCTCTACCTTTGCCAAAAGCTGAGTAAAATCCTAATGCCCCTGACTAAGAGCGCTAATATAGCCCGCAGCAGTGACTGTCTGCGGGATCACTTCCTACTGGCTATGCCCAGTTTATCGGAGGGTATTTTCTCCCAGAGCATCACCTACATCTGTGAGCACGGCGAGAGTGGCGCGATGGGTATCGTGATTAATCAGCCGCTGGAACTTAGCGTCGCTGAGATCTTCGAACACCTGCAAATTGATGCCGAAAGCGACTTCAGCTCCCTGCCAGTGATGGCGGGCGGCCCAGTGCAAGTCGACCATGGTTTTGTCCTGCACCGCGATCCAGCAACTGTGTGGGAAGCCAGCATCAAAGTCACAGACTCCATCACGCTAAGCACTTCACGCGACATTCTTCGCGCCATTGCCATGCAAGAGGGCCCGCGCGACTACCTCATTGCCTTAGGCTACGCCGGCTGGTCCGCTGGACAGCTGGAGCAAGAGTTGGCTGAAAACGCTTGGCTCACGCTGCCGGCAGACAGCGAGATTATTTTCTCTACTCCCCATGAGCAGCGCTTGCACGCCGCAGCGGCACAACTAGGCATCGACATGAATCTAATTTCAGCCCAGGCAGGACACGCTTAGCAGCCATGAGCCAAGTATCACCTAAAGCCGTCATGGCATTCGACTACGGCCTGCGCCAGATTGGCGTGGCGGTTGGTAACTGCGTGCTGAGCACCACCCAGCCGCTCACCACGCTAAGCGCACGAGATGGTATACCCGATTGGTCCGCCATCGCTAAGCTAATCGATGAATGGCGACCCGATTTACTGGTGGTCGGAGAGCCACTCAATATGGACGGCTCGGCCAGTGAGCTGAGTGAGCGCGCCAATAAGTTTGCGCGCCGCTTGCAGGGCCGTTTTGCCTTGCCTATCGCCATGGCAGACGAGCGCTTAAGTAGCTTTGAAGCAAAAGAACAACAGCGTGAATTGGGTCATCGCGGTGATTACAAAGCTCGGCCTATCGATAGCTATGCCGCCGAGCTCATTTTGCAAACATGGTTAGCTGAGCACTCAGCGCTCAGCGCGAGCTGAGCAGCCTAAACAGCATTTGCGCTGCTGCGCTCTACTCGTAAGTCAAGCTCTGAACACTAGCCTCGCTTTGTCGACCTCGGTCGTACATTTTAATCGCCAGGCGCACATCGTTCTCAGAGTCGGCATAGCGCATTGCATCTTCGGCGCTAATAAGCCCTTTCCGATAAGCTTCAAGCAAAGACTGGTCGAGAGTTAGCATCCCCAGCTCGGTGGATTTTCCCATCACTTCTTTGATGAGGTGAGTATCGCCTTTGCGAATGTAGTCTTGAACCAATGGCGAGCCTAAGAGCACCTCGACGATTGGCGTGCGACCACTGCCATCCTTAAGCGGAAGCAGCTGCTGCGCCACAATGGCCTTCAGGTTGAGCGAGAGATCCATCCACACTTGGGTATGGAGCTCAGCTGGAAAAAAGCTCTGCACTCGATCGAGCGCTTGGTTGGCATTGTTTGCGTGCAACGTACACAGACACAGATGTCCGGTTTCGGCAAAAGCCAGGGCCTGGCGCATGGTCTCGGCCGAGCGCACCTCGCCAATTAAAATTACATCAGGCGCCTGACGCAATGAGTTTTTCAGTGCGACATCAAAGGTTTCCGTATCCACACCCACTTCGCGCTGGGTAACAATACAGCCTTCGTGCCGGTGTAAAAACTCGATCGGATCTTCGATGGTAATAATATGGCCGCGGCTATTGCGGTTGCGGTGACCTACCATGCTAGCCAAGGAGGTCGACTTACCAGTACCGGTACCGCCCACAAAAATGATTAGGCCGCGCTTGGCCATGGCCAAATCTTTAATAATCGGGGGCAGGCCAATCTCTTCAATATGCGGGATATGTGTTTGAATTCGGCGCAGTACAAGGCCAAAGCTGCCGCGCTGCACAAAAGCACTGATACGAAAACGCCCTAACTGCCCCTTAGAGAGCGCAAAGTTACACTCATTGTGTGCCAAATATTCGCGCTGCTGATCCTCGTCCATGGTCGATAAAACCAGTTCGCGGGCCTCTTCGGCACTCAGGCGCTGATCGCTAATTGGGTAGAGTTGCCCATCGACCTTAATACTTGGGGCAGCCCCAGCAGAGATAAAGCCATCTGAGGCCCCCTCTTTGACGACGCGCTCCAGCAAATACTCAATATTCATGGCTCCAACTCCCTGTTGAGCAGAGCGAAGGGCTAGCCCTATAACACTCCAGCCTAAAAATCCTCTGGCATGCGGGCTTTTTCGCGCGCCACTTCACGACTAATAATGCGCTTCTCTACTAGGCCCTGCAAACACTGATCCATCGTTTGCATACCCAGTGCATGACCTGTTTGAATCGCCGAATACATCTGAGCCACTTTATCTTCACGAATCAAGTTGCGAATAGCTGAAGTGCCACGCATGATTTCATGGGCGGCGACCCGGCCACCCGCGATGCGCTTCATCAAAGTTTGTGACACCACCGCCTGTAACGACTCCGAGAGCATGGATCGCACCATCGATTTTTCTGCGGCAGGAAAGACATCGACGATTCGGTCAATGGTCTTTGCCGCCGAGGTGGTGTGTAAGGTACCAAATACTAAGTGGCCGGTCTCTGCCGCAGTCAATGCCAAGCGAATGGTTTCCAAGTCGCGCATCTCACCGACCAAAATAATGTCTGGGTCCTCACGCAGTGCTGAGCGCAGCGCCTCAGAGAAGCCCAAGGTGTCGCGATGCACCTCGCGCTGGTTAATTAGGCATTTTTTACTCTCATGCACGAACTCAATCGGGTCTTCAATAGTCAGAATGTGCTCGTACTTATTGTCGTTGATGTAATCCATCATTGCAGCCAGCGTGGTGGATTTACCGGAGCCGGTCGGGCCAGTCACTAGCACCAAGCCTCGGGGCATCATAGCAATGTCCCGAAACACCTGACCCATGCCCAGATCTTCCATAGTCAGCACTTTAGAAGGAATCGTTCGGAACACCGCGCCAGCACCGCGGTTCTGGTTGAAGGCATTGACCCGAAAGCGCGCCACGCCTGGCACTTCAAAGGAAAAATCGGTTTCTAGAAACTCCTCGAAATCCTTGCGCTGCTTGTCGTTCATGATGTCGTAGATCAGCTCGTGCACCTGCTTGTGCTCCATCGGCGGCAGGTTAATACGGCGCACATCGCCATCGACACGAATCATCGGCGGTAGGCCTGCCGATAAGTGCAGGTCAGATGCGCCCTGTTTAGCACTGAAGGCAAGTAGTTCTGTGATATCCAAGGATTTTCTCCCCTAGCGCTGCAGTAAAACTACTGCATCCTGACCCCATAAAAGCTGTGACGAGTTAGCATCAAGGTCAGCGACTGCGGCCTAGTTATAGTCTTTATATAAGGCAAAGGGGAGTCGCCCGCTTAGCCTGCTTCGGCTACTATGCAGCCCATGAACCAACATCAACTTTCAGACAATATAGCAAAACTGACTTGCAGAGTAAGCCGCGCGGCCCAGAAAAACCAGCGTGCGCCTGAGGCAGTCAGCATACTAGCGGTAAGCAAAACCCGTCCAGCAGAGGATATCCGCACTGCGGCAGAGTTGGGCCTGACCCAATTTGGCGAAAACTACCTTCAGGAAGCGCTGGATAAAATCACTCAGCTGCAAGACCTCGATCTCTGCTGGCACTTTATTGGCCCTATTCAGTCCAATAAAACCCGTGCTATTGCCGAGCACTTCCACTGGGTACACAGCGTCGACCGCTTGAAAATTGCCCGGCGCCTGAGCGAACAGAGACCGCTTAGCCTAGACCCCTTGCAGATCTGCCTACAGGTCAACATTTCAGGCGAGCCCAGCAAATCGGGCGTCAGCTTGGAGGCATTGCCTGAACTGGCAGCAGCCGTCGCGAGCTTGCCCAATCTGCAATTGCGCGGACTTATGGCCATCCCCGCAGCTAGCGATGATCCACAAGTCCAGCGCCGAGCCTTCCGTGCTTTGCGGGAAGCTATGTCAGAGCTCTCGCTGCCTGGACTCGACACCCTATCGATGGGCATGTCAGGGGACCTTGAAGCTGCGATTGCCGAAGGGGCCAGCATTGTCCGTGTAGGGACTGATATCTTCGGCCCCCGCGGGTGATTTTGGCCGGCGGCGGCGTGTATACTGGCGCTTCGTAATACTCGTAACAAACTCACCGCTGCTGGCTAACTATCAGCCGCAGCCATCAGTTCTGGAGCACTTTCTTGAGCACACCGAATATCGCCTTTATCGGCGCCGGCAACATGGCTAGCAGCATTGTCGGAGGGCTGATTGAAAGCGGTCATCCGGCCAGCGCTATTCGCGCCGCCGACCCCTACCCAGATAGCCTGAGCAAGCTCCGCCGCATCGCGCCGGTAGAGACCTTTGAAGATAATGCCGCTGCAGTAAAAGGTGCTGACGTTGTTATTCTGGCGGTCAAACCACAGCTGATGACAGAGGCCTTGACTAGCATCTCAGCCGCGGTCAAAGAAGCCGACGCGCTGATTATCTCCATCGCTGCAGGCGTCACCATTGATAGCATGGCAAAATACCTCGGCGAACAGACTGCTATTGTGCGCTGCATGCCCAATACCCCGGCGCTGCTCTCTTGCGGTGCTAGCGCCTTATTCGCCAGCCAGCAGGTCAGCGCCACACAGCGTCAATACGCCGAAGATATTTTGGCTGCTGTCGGCATCGTCAGCTGGGTGGACAATGAAGCTGCGCTGGATGCTATCACCGCACTATCTGGCAGTGGTCCGGCTTACTTCTTCTTATTTATGGAAGCCATGATAGACAGTGGCTGTAAACTTGGCTTAGACCGTGACACTGCCACCGCCATGGCCCAGCAAACCGCCCTCGGCGCAGCGCGCATGGCCCTCGAAAGCGAGGCCGACCTGGCCACTTTGCGACAGCAGGTCACTAGCCCCGGCGGTACCACCCAAGCTGCCGTAGAAAGTTTTGAGCGCGACGGCCTGCGAGACATTATTGAGCGCGCCATGCAGGCCGCGGCAATACGGGCTAAAGAATTAGCCGGCGATACTGAATAAAGGAGACTCCCTGCGTGAATGCGTTTAGTGACATTTTGGGCTATTTGCTACAGACCGCTATCAGCCTGTACCTCTTGGCGATGCTGTTGCGCCTAGTTCTGCAACTCGTGCGCGCCGATTTTTACAACCCGATTAGTCAATTTCTAGTCAAGATCACCAACCCACTGGTGCTGCCCCTGCGTCGCGTTTTACCCAATGTGGCTAGGCTAGACTTGGCCTCACTAAGCTTGGCATTACTCTTACAAATATTGGCCATTGCCAGTATTTTACTGCTCAACGGTCTGCCTCTGCCAAACCCTTTTGTACTTATCGTATGGGGCTTTATCGGCTTATTATCACTGCTGGTTAACATATATTTTTTCGCTTTGTTAGCAGTCATTATCCTGAGCTGGATAGCGCCGAACAGCAATAGCCCAGCACTGCTGCTCTTGCATCAAATTACTGAGCCAGTGATGGCGCCTTTTCGCAAGATGCTGCCTCCAATGGGCGGCATGGACTTCTCACCGATCATTGTTTTTATCCTAATTAACGTGATTCAAATTGCCCTGCGACACATGGCCGTAGGGGCGGGCCTTCATCCGGCTCTGGTCATCGGTCTATAAGGCGGCTAACTATGTCTCAGACCAAAGCTAAATCCTCCGTGGGAATTGTAGAGCCTCAAAGTGCCTACTTTGATGAGCCCCTACTACTGGCTTGTGGCCGCGAGCTCGCAGGCTACGAACTGGTATACGAGTGCTATGGTCAGCTCAACGCCGAGGCCTCGAATGCCGTATTGATCTGCCACGCGCTCAGCGGCAACCATCACGCTGCTGGCTATCACAGTGAAGATGATCGCAAGCCCGGTTGGTGGGACGCCTATATAGGTCCGGGCAAGCCGATTGATACAGAGCGATTTTTTGTCGTTTGCCTGAACAACCTCGGTGGTTGCCACGGCTCCACTGGCCCGACCTCCATCAACCCAGATACCGGCAAGCCCTGGGGCCCTGATTTCCCACCGCTGCGAGTGCGGGACTGGGTTCACAGCCAAAAACGCCTCGCTGAGCGGCTCGGAATTACTTGCTGGGCGGCGGTTATTGGTGGCAGTCTCGGGGGCATGCAAGCCATGCGCTGGGCCTTAGAGTATCCCGACATGCTGCAACACTGCGTGGTCATTGCCTCGGCCATGAAGCTCAGTGCACAAAATATCGCTTTTAATGAAATTGCTCGTCATGCCATTCAGTCCGACCCCGACTTTGCTGATGGCCACTACTTGGAGCAAGACTCTGTACCCGCACAAGGCCTAGGCTTGGCCCGCATGGTGGGACATATCACCTACCTATCAGACGATGCCATGGCGCAAAAGTTTGGCCGCGATTTACGCCGCGGCACCTTGGATCAGGGCGATGAAAACTCAGTAGAGTTTCAGGTGCAAAGCTATTTGCGCTATCAAGGTAGCCAGTTTTCAAACCGCTTTGATGCTAACACCTATATTCTGATGACCCGGGCGCTGGATTACTTCGACTTGGCCAGAGAATATGGCGACGACCCAGTAGAGGCTTTCCGTCGGGCCAAGTGCAGCTTTCTGGTGATATCTTTTTCAACTGATTGGCGTTTTTCACCCCAGCGCTCCCGCGAAATAGTCGATGCATTGATCGCCGCTGACCGGCCAGTCAGCTACTGTGAAATAGAAGCCCACGAAGGGCACGATGCATTTTTACTGCCGCTGCCGCGTTATATGGAAGTGTTCGACGCCTATATGCAGCGTGTTGGAGTAAGTGACTGATGCGCTTAGATCTCACTCATATTCAACGCTGGATCGCTCCTGGATCCAAGGTATTAGACTTAGGCTGTGGTAACGGCGTGTTTCTCCGCCAACTGCAGGACACTCGCAATGTACGCGGCATGGGCCTAGAAATTGACCCCGCCAACATTAGCGCCGCCATTGGCCGCGGGCTGAACATTGTTGAGCAAAACATGGATCTGGGCCTGGATAACTTCCCCGACCAAAGCTTTGATACTGTGGTAATGGCTCACGCACTCCAAGTGGTGCACTATCCCGACAGGGTCCTCGACGAAATGCTGCGTATTGGCCGCGAAGGCGTAGTAACCTTCCCCAACTTTGGCCATTGGCGCTGTCGCATCTACTTGGCATTTCGCGGTCGCATGCCGGTCTCAAAGTTTATGCCCCATAGCTGGTACGATACCCCCAACATCCACTTTTGTACGGTGACAGACTTTGAAGCACTTTGCCGCGATAAAGGCATACGCATATTGGATCGTGAAATGGTCGGCAACACCCAGCGACGCCCCCTGCTGGCCCGCCTTTGGCCAAACCTCTTCGCCCTCACTGCGGTCTACAGGATCACCCGCTAAGATGTCGCGCCCACTATCAGCTGCACTGCTCTTCGCTGCAGCAGTACTTGCCAGTGTCGGAGCTATGGCTCAGCAATCAGAGCGCTTCGGCCCTTACGAGCTGCATTACAGCGTGGTCAACACCAGCTTTCTAGCGCCTGAAGTCGCCGCCCAGTACGGTATTGTCCGCGGCAAAAAGCGCGCCATTTTAAACCTCGCCGTTCGCGAGCATGTCGAAGGTGGTGCTAGCGAAGCTAGAACTATGCTGATTAAAGGGCACACCAAGGACCTGATACAAGCTCAGGACTTAAGCTTTCAGGAAGTGCGCGAGGGCCCAGCTATTTATTACCTAGCACCCTTCAAATTTATCAATCGCGAATGGCGCTTTTTTAAGCTGCACTTCCGCCCCGAAGGGGCGACTGAAACCTATACTTTCGAATTCAAACATCAACTGTATGTTCACTAAAGTATGACAGACTCCTCAACCACAGCCGGCACCGTGGTGCTGGCCAGCGGCAATGCCGGCAAGCTAAAAGAACTGGATCGTATTCTCGCGCCACTGGGTTTCAGGCTGCGCTCACAAGGCGAGTTTGATGTGCCGGAAGTGGCCGAGACAGGTCTGAGCTTTGTTGAGAATGCCCTAATCAAAGCCCGCGCCGCTGCCGAGCACACCGGCTTGCCCGCCATTGCTGACGACTCTGGACTGGAGGTCGATGCACTTCAGGGAGCCCCCGGCATCCACTCTGCACGCTACTCTGGCGAAGGCGATGAAGGCAACAACCGCAAGCTACTAGCTGCGCTGGAGGGCCTAGGGCAGGAGCAGCGCAGTGCCCGCTTCCACTGTGTACTGGTGTTTATGCGCCACGCCAATGACCCCACTCCCATTATCTGTCAGGGCAGCTGGGAGGGCTTTATTCTCGATGCCCCCAGCGGTGAACAAGGCTTTGGCTACGACCCTGTGTTCTACGTTCCAGCCGAGGGCTGCAGTGCCGCTGAATTGCCCCGCGACCTAAAAAATCGCATCAGTCACCGCGCTCAAGCCTGCGCCTTGCTAGCTGAGGCCTTACAGCCGCAACGCTGATGCTGACAGAATTGCCCCCTCTGGGCCTCTATATTCACCTACCCTGGTGCGAACGCAAGTGCCCTTACTGCGACTTTAATTCTCACGAAGCGCAAGTCATACCGGAGCAGGCCTATATCCAAGCGCTGCTACAGGACCTCGATGGGGAGCTGGCACGGGCCCAAGGCCGCCAACTAAGCAGCCTCTTTATCGGTGGTGGCACCCCCAGCCTATTCAGTGCTGCTGCCATTGCGACATTGATGGCAGGCATATCTGCTCGCCTGCCCTTGGCAAAGCACTTCGAAGCCACTATGGAAGCCAACCCCGGTAGTGCCGAAGCGGACAAATTTGCGGGCTTTCGCGCGGCCGGCATCAACCGCCTGTCACTGGGAGTACAGTCCTTTAATGATGCCCAATTACAGGCTCTGGGCCGGGTGCACTCCGCGGCACAGGCCCATGCAGCAATCGCGATGGCTGGCCGCGCTGGTTTCGACAACCTCAATATCGATCTCATGCACGGCCTTCCCGGCCAACAAAGTGAGCGCGGCCTAGACGACATCCGCAGCGCTCTGTCCTACCAACCTACCCACCTCTCCTGGTATCAATTGACCATTGAGCCCAACACGCTGTTCCACAAGCGGCCACCCACCCTGCCAGTAGAGGACACCCTGGCAGCCATTCAAGAAGGTGGGGAGGATATTTTAGTGGCAGCAGGGCTGAGTGCTTATGAAGTATCAGCTTGGTCACTGCCCGGACGGGAGTGTCGCCACAACCTCAACTACTGGTCTTTCGGGGATTATTTAGCCATCGGGGCTGGCGCCCACGGCAAAATTACTTGGCCCGATGGCCGCATTGAGCGCTACGCTAAGCGCAAGCAGCCCAAGGAATATATGCAAGCTCAAGCGGGTGCTTTCACCGGCAGCCAGCGCTGGCTGTCGGCAGAGGACTTGCCTGGAGAATACATGATGAATGCCCTGCGCTTAGCAGAGGGCACTGAACTTCAGGCTTTTACACAGCGCACCGGACTCAGCTTAGAGACTATCGAGGCACCTTTAGCCGCACTAAGCCAGCGCGGCCTGATCGAAATTGTTGATGGAAAGTTACGCTGTAGTGCCGTTGGTTGGCGCTTTCTAGATACGGTGGTGGCAGAGTTTTTCTAGCAACACTAGTTTCAATCGCTGTCTAAGCGCTCAAAGAGCAAATCCCAAACGCCATGCCCTAGTCGCTCGCCGCGCTGCTCAAACTTAGTCAGCGGCCGATGCGCCGGTCGTGGGGCAAACTGCCCTGGGCCTGCGGTATTGCGCAAAGCTGTATTGGCTGACAAAACCTCCATCATCTGCTCGGCGTAGTTTTCCCAGTCGGTCGCCAAGTGCAAGCGACCACCGGGTATTAAGCGAGATACCAGTAGCTCGACAAAAGGAGCCTGGATCAAGCGGCGCTTATGATGGCGCTTTTTGTGCCAAGGGTCAGGGAAGAATATTTGCAGTGTATCCAGTGAATCTGGCGCAATACAGTGCTCTAGCACTTCTACTGCATCGTGCCGGTAGAGCCTCAAATTGCTCAGCTTGCGCTCATCAATATCGTGCAACAAGCGCCCCACACCGGGGGTGTGCACTTCGATGCCAATGAAGTCCTTTTCTGGCGCGGCAGCAGCCATCTCAGCCAGAGACTGCCCCATACCAAAGCCAATTTCTAATACCCGTGGCGCCCGGCGGCCAAACACCGCATCAAGGTCTAGAGTCTGAGCTGAGTAATCCAAGCCCCAACGCTCCCAGCCCGCATCATAGGCGCGCTTTTGCGCTTCCGTCATGCGCCCAGTGCGCAGCACATAACTGCGAATCCGGCGCTCCTTTGGCGCTTTCTTCTCTGTGTCTAACACGCTTGTCTCATCACTCACTGGGCCATCTTCCAGCCCACGACCATTAAGCAAGCCCAACCTGCAATAAAGGCTAAGCCCCCCAGTGGCGTGATGGCACCAAGCCAGCGAAGGCCTGTTAAAGCCAGTAGATAAAGGCTGCCCGAAAACAGCAGTAAACCCACTAGAAACAAACTGCCGCTACTGCGCAGCAGCGTGGTTTGCGGATGATGTAAAGCCAGAACACCCACCGCAAGCAAGGCTAGGGCATGGTAAAAATGGTATTGCACCGCCGTCTCGAATACGCCCATAGCGTAGTCATCTAGGCGATTGCGCAGTGCGTGGGCGCCAAAGGCACCAAAGGCCACGGCCAAAAAACCAGCTAAGGCACCTAGGGGAAGAAAGATATTGTTCATAGGGGAAGTGTAGCGCAAGCTGGGGCGGAGAGCCCGCCCCAAGGTCGAATTAAGCAGCGATTGCGGCGCGCAATTTTTTCATCGCGTTCTGTTCTAGCTGGCGAATGCGCTCTGCAGATACGCCATAGTGGCTAGCCAGCTCGTGTAGCGTGGCCTTTTCCTCTGCCAGCCAACGCTGGGCTAGGATATCGCGGCTACGCTCATCTAAATCTGCCAAAGCCATATGCAGCTGCTGCTCGCTATTAGCCTGCCAATCGCTGGATTCCACAGCTTCTGCTGGGTCGGAGCGCTGATCTTCTAAGTAGTACTGAGGCGCATGCCAAGCATCATCGTCATCACTGTCTACCGGCGAGTCAAAAGCGACATCGCGGCTGCTCAAGCGTCCTTCCATACGCTGAACTTCGCTGACATCTACGCCCAAATCTTCCGCCACAGCGCGAGTCTCTTCAGCACTGAGCCAAGCCAGATCTTTTTTGGCACTACGCAGGTTAAAGAACAGCTTGCGCTGTGCCTTAGTTGTGGCCACTTTTACGATGCGCCAGTTACGCAGAATAAATTCGTGCATTTCAGCTTTGATCCAATGCACCGCAAAAGACACCAAGCGCACTCCCTTTTCAGGGTTAAAGCGCTTAACGGCCTTCATCAAACCGACGTTACCTTCCTGAATCAAATCGGCCTCAGCCAAGCCATAACCGGTGTAGCTGCGCGCAATGTGAACTACGAAGCGCAGATGTGACATCACCAGCTCGCGGGCTGCTTCTACATTGTCGTTGTAGTACAGGTCCTCGGCCAATTCCCGCTCTCGCTCCGGAGTCAGCAAGGGAATTCTGCTTACGGCCTGCACGTAGGCCCCAAGATTCGCTCCCGGTACCATCTGGTCTACAGGCTGTAGGGTTGTATTCATATGATGGTCTCCATAATCAAGCCGCCAAGTTTAGCACTCCTGATATTAGAGTGCTAATCCTGCAAAAGTTCCCTGATAGGCTCTAAATAAACAGAGAATATTCATTATTTATCAGTGGCTTAAGCTACTAAGGCCTCAGCGCGGCTCAATCGCTCCAAGATGGCGCGATACCGCCAGCCAAGCACCGATCAGACCCAGAGCTCCACCGAGTAAAACCAGCTGTAAACTGCCAATTAAGCCGATCCCACTCAGCTGGAAATTGCTTTGGTATAGGCTAGCTAAATTGCTCACCGGTTGCTCCAAAAAGAACAGCGCCGCCAGCACTAGCAGGGCAGCAATAAAGCCACCGCCCACGCCATACCATAGACCAGTGTAGAGAAATGGCCTGCGCACAAAGGCATTACTGCCGCCCACTAGCTTGACGATAATGATCTCATCGCGGCGGTTTTCAATTGCCAAGCGAATAGTATTGCCGAGAATCAGCACCACCCCGAGCACTAAAACGCCGGCCAAGCCCAGCACTAGGCGGCGACTCAAATCCATCAGGTTATTTAAGCGCTGTACCCAAGCCATATCGACAACCGCCTGCTCGACGGGCTGCAGTGCCAGTAGCTCAGCTTGTAAAACTGAAGGCTCAACACCCGTAGCGGGGCTCACTAACAGCAGGTGCGGCAGGGGGTTCTCATCGAGACTAGCCACCACATCAGTAAAACCAGAGAGCTCGGCAAACTCTTCCAGCGCGGCAACTTTATCCACCAGTACTGCTTCGGCCACATCGCCGCGCTCCTGCAGCTCTGCTTGCAGGGCTTGGGCGGCCTCCGCCCCAGTAGATTTCAGCAAAAATAGCGATATTTGCGCCGGACTGTCCCAGCTACCACTGACTTCGCGGGCATTATCAAGGGCCACACTCAAGGCCGTTGGCAGGGCCATTGCAATCCCAATTACCAGCCAGGTCAGCAGACTTGAACCAAGATTGTCCAGCACTCGGCGCAAGCTATCGGCGGCCGACAAACTGTGGTGATCGCGCCAGCTGCGATAGCGGTCGAGAAAACGCGCTCGACTCGTGCTAGCACCCTCGCGCCGCTGGGCCGCACCAGAAGCTTTAGCTCTCACGAGGCAGCTCCCAGCAAGCGCCCGTCGCGCAGGGTTAAAATCCGATGCTGCATACGGGAAATCAGAGCCAGATCGTGGCTAGCAATCAGCACCGTCACCCCCACTTGGTTAAAAGCTTCAAATAGCTGCATAATTTCCGCCGATAGCGCGGGGTCTAAGTTACCTGTGGGCTCATCCGCCAACAGAATACGCGGCCTAGCCACTACCGCGCGAGCAATACCCACCCGCTGCTGTTCACCGCCTGACAAGGTAATAGGTAGCGCCCGCTCCCGGGACAATAAGCCAACTTTATCAAGAGCCGCCCGGGTACGACGGGCCACCTCGCGGTGATCGTAGCCGGCGATGATCAGTGGCAGCGCAACGTTGTCGAATACCGTCCGATCAAACAATAATTTGTGATTTTGAAAGACCACGCCAATATTGCGGCGGTGCCGCGGGATACCCCGCGAGGAGACCTTGGCCAAGTCTTGCCCATCCACTATCACCTTGCCGCGGGTAGGCCGGTCCATCAGCATGATCAACCTGAGCAGCGTACTTTTACCGGCGCCAGAATGACCAGTGAGAAAAACCAGCTCGTCACGGGCGATATCTACGCTCACTTCGCGCAGGGCGTCATGGCCCTCCTCGTAGCGCTTAGTTACCCGCTCAAAACTGATCATGCTGCCCTGTCGTCTCGCTCAAATAGTGCGCGAATAAAGGGCTCTGCTTCAAATGGCCGGAGGTCTTCAACCGCCTCCCCAACGCCAATGAAACGGATCGGAAGGCCCAGCTTTTTGGCGATGGCAAAAATCACCCCACCTTTAGCAGTACCATCCAGCTTGGTCAGCGCAAGGCCAGTCACACCAACAGCCTGCTGGAAATGACCTGCTTGGGACAGAGCATTCTGACCGGTACCCGCATCCAGCACTAACATCACCTCGTGCGGAGCCTCCGGATCTAGCTTGCGCAGGACTCGCACCACTTTCTTCAGTTCTTCCATCAGGTGATCTTTGTTGTGCAAGCGCCCCGCCGTATCGGCAATCAGCACATCTGTGCCTCGAGACTTTGCCGCTTGCAGCGCGTCAAATAGTACCGAAGCACTGTCCGCGCCGGTGTGCTGAGCAATCACTGGCACATCATTGCGCTCACCCCAAACTTGCAGTTGCTCCACCGCAGCTGCGCGGAAAGTATCCCCAGCCGCCAGCATCACCGAGCGCCCCTCACTGAGGTAGCGGCGCGCCATTTTACCAATGGTGGTGGTCTTACCTACTCCGTTGACGCCCACGACAAGGATCACAAAGGGTTTGTGACCACTTACGTCCAAGGGTTTCTCACAAGCCACCAGCAGATCCTGCAGTTCTTGCTTAAGGGCCTGCTCCAAGGCCTCAGGCCGGGTCAGTTCCCTGCGCGACACTTGCTGAGTCAAGCGGTCAATAATATCTACCGTGGCATCTACACCCACATCGGCTAACAACAAACGCGACTCGAGCTCTTCGAGCAGCTCGTCGTCAATTTCTTTGCTGCCCAGGAACATGCTGCCCAGTCCCTGCACCAAATTATCACTGGTGCGACCGAGACCGCGGCGCAGGCGGCGGAAAAAGCCTGCTTCAGCCTCTTTGTCTTGGGCCTGCTTGGGCTTGGCTTGTGGCTCAGCTGGCGCCTCAATGGGTGGGGGCTCAGCAGGAGGCTGTGGCACCTGCGCTGCAGCAGCAGGTACCGGCGCCTGCTCAGGAACTGACTCAGAGGGCCTATGGCCGGGCTCCACCACAGGCTTTTCAAGCGCATCAGTACTAGCGGCGCTGTCTGCTGTAAGCTTTGAGTCGGACTCAGCGGTGACCGGCGCTTTAGCGGCGGTTTTTTTACGTCTAAAAAACTTCATAATATGTCGCGATAAAATGCGCAGACGGGGCGTCTGCAGAAGCGTCTATCCTAACATCCTTGCACGGGGCGGAGAAATGACACAGAGAAGAAACAACAATCACTCCAAGACGGCAAGGCCCTCGCAGCTGCGTATCATCGGCGGCCAGTGGCGCGGGCGCAAGCTCAGCTTCACCCCCGCCGAGGGTTTGCGCCCCACTAGCGACCGAGTGCGAGAAACGCTATTTAACTGGCTTGCAGCTGATATTCGTGGGGCGCGCTGCTTAGATCTATTTTCTGGCAGCGGCGCTCTTGGCCTAGAGGCCCTGTCGCGGGGTGCAGCCCATTGTGATTTTGTCGACAACAACCCCAGCAATCTGCGCCAAATTAGCAGCCACCTCAACTCACTGCAGTGTAGTCCTCGGGCTAGCTGCCACTCACTGAGCGCCGATGCCTTTCTCGAACAGGCTAAGAGCGGCTGGGATATCGTATTTATCGACCCGCCCTTTGGCCTCAGGCTAGCCACAGGTGTATGCCACAGCCTGCAAAAAAATGGGCTGCTATTGGAATATGCCCAGGTTTACCTTGAAACTGGAATGCAGGAAGAGCTGCCGCAAGTGCCAACTAACTGGCTGCTGCACCGAGATAAAAGGGCGGGAGAGGTGCGCTATCAGCTGTATCACTGCCCGCTAGCTTAGTCTAAAGATAAGCCCGAATTGCTTCATTGCAGACAAGTGTTTACCATCCAATTTTACCGCCAAAACGAGTCGCTTTTCAGATGAACAATCAGACCATTGTCTACCCCGGTACTTTCGATCCAATTACCAATGGTCATGTGGATCTTGTGGAGCGCGCATCCCGCCTCTTTGGCAAGGTACTGGTGTCCATCGCTCACAGCGAAAAGAAAAAACCTCTGTTCACACTCGATGAGCGGGTATCCCTAGCACAGCAGTGTTTGTCGCATTTGGATAACGTAGAAGTCGTCGGTTTCGGCATACTGCTAACCCACTTTGTGGAAAGCCAAGGTGCGCGCTGTGTGCTGCGCGGCCTGCGAGCGGTAGCGGACTTTGAATACGAGTTTCAGCTAGCGAACATGAACCGCGCTATGAACCCAGAGTTTGAGAGTATCTTCCTCACTCCCTCCGAGCACCTATCTTACATTTCCTCTTCACTGGTAAGAGAAATTGCCTCGCTTGGCGGTGATATCACTTCCTTTGTACCACCACCGGTGGCCAAAGCTCTGCAGGAGCGTTTCGCCACAGCCAGCTAAGCTAGCTTGGCGAACAGCCTAGTCGACTTTAGCTGACTCGCCGCGAGCCCGCTCAATGTCTTTGTAGGTATAACCCGCCTCTCGACAGCCCAAGCAGCGCATGAAGGTCTCCTTAGCGGGACCTACCATCAGAGTCTCAGCCGCTTCACTAGCATGCCCCGCCAGAAGAGTAAAAGGCAGACTCACTACAAAAGCGGCAAGCCCACCGGCGGTCATCACTAGGCCGATGGGTCGTGCGACCAGCAAGTCACCCACCATCTCAGCCGCGTTGGGACTATCATCGATGGCAGATTGCGCCCACAGGGTCTGCGGCGTAGCGACTAGTGTAGCTAACATTGCCGCGACTAGTGCCTGGCGGCGCACGCGATATTTTATTGTCATGCTTACTCCCGAGGGCAAGCCCGCCCCTATCGTCAACAGATCTTTACTAGTTAGTGTAGCCTGATCAGCGCTGACAGGTCACGCAATACACCGTACTACGCTGGGCCAAGCGCTGTTCCCGCAACACGCCACCACAAGTCTTACAGGCCAAGCCTGCTCTGCCGTAGACATGGAGCTGCTGGGCAAAATAACCCGGCTTACCATCTCCGCCAACAAAATCCCGCAAGGTAGTGCCGCCCTGCTCTATGGCAGAAGTGAGTACTTGCTTTATATAATCAGACAAGCGCTCGTAGCGGGCCAGAGATATCCGCCCTGCACTGCGATCGGGGCGAATACCAGCGAGGTACAGTGCCTCATTGGCGTAAATATTACCGACCCCAACCACTATACGACCATCCATAATAAAGTTTTTGACTGGGCCACGCCGACCACGAGAGAGGCGGTGGAGCAATAAGCCGTCAAAACTATCAGACAGAGGTTCTGGACCCAAATGAGCCAACAGCGGATGCGTCTCACCGGGCTCTGACCACAGAAAACAGCCAAAACGGCGCGGGTCGTTAAAGCGCAAACAGTCGCCACTGCTCAGTCGCAGGTCAATATGGTCGTGAGGCCCTGCTGCGGGTATAGGCTGACGCAGCACCCGCAGTGATCCGGACATCCCCAAATGCACTAATAAAGTGCCGGCAGCAGTATGAAATAGCAGGTACTTGGCACGCCGCGAGACACTTAAGACGCGCTGCCCGCGCAACAACTGCGGCAGATCGGCCGGCACCGGCCAGCGCAAGCGCGACTCGCGCACCAGCAACTCATCCACCTGCTCCCCTTCAACGTAGGGCGCAACTCCTCGGCGGGTTGTTTCAACTTCAGGTAACTCTGGCACTGTTAGCCAAGCCCTCTAGCTATCATCTAGGCACTTTAATCTAGCGCAAAAAAAACCCTGATACAGCAGCACCAGGGTTTTTAATAGTACAGATCTGATGACTAGCCTGCGGCAGACATCAGCAGGAAAATCACTACTTGATTTTGCCTTCTTTGTAGATCACGTGCTTGCGAACAACTGGATCATACTTCTTCATTTCCAGCTTATCCGGTGTTGTACGCTTGTTCTTGTCAGTGGTATAAAAATGACCAGTACCCGCTGACGAAATCATTCTGATTTTTTCTCTCATCGTATTCTCCCTTGGCTAACAGCCACTTAGACCTTTTCACCACGGGCGCGAAGCTCACCGAGAACGGTGTCAATGCCCTTTTTGTCGATGATACGCATGCCTTTACTAGAAACTCGCAAGCTGACAAAACGCTTCTCGGACTCAACCCAAAAACGATGGTGGTGAAGATTCGGCAAAAAACGGCGACGAGTGCGGTTTTTTGCGTGTGATACGTTGTTACCGGTGACCGGACGCTTACCGGTGACCTGACATACTTTTGCCATGACTGCCTCTCCCACAAAACACGAGGTAATAAAAGAACTGGTGTGGCTTTGTGGGTCAAAAAATGGGACCCAGCCGCGCGAAGCGCGACTTTATACCAGAACACAAGACCTATAACAAGAAATTTGCAGAAAGAATTTTCAGTCGCAGGCGCGTGCAAAGTGGGCGTGTTCGCTGCGCTGTTCCCGCTGCCAAGGGGTATTATAAGCGCAAAAGGGCCAGCGCAGCACTGCTTTCGTAATTATTAAAGCTATCTAGTGCTCTAGCAACACCTTGCAAGCCACTGCCCAGCTTACAGCAAACCACTCTCCGCGAAGGAGCAGCTCTGGCCGCGGCCGACAATAATATGGTCCAAGACCCGAATATCCAGCAGGGCCAGTGCCTGACAAAGGCGCTCAGTGATGCGCCGGTCAGCTGCGCTGGGCTCGGCCACCCCCGATGGGTGGTTGTGAGCAAAAATCACCGCCGCCGCGCGATACTCCAAAGCGCGCACCGCAACCTCTCGTGGATAGACCGCAGCGCCGTCGAGTGTGCCAAAAAACAGATCTTCACAGCGCAGCAGGCGATGCTGATTATCAAGAAATAAGCAGGTAAAGACCTCCCGTGGCTGACTGCCCAGATGGTGGCGTAAAAATAGCTGGGTCTGCTGTGGGCTGGTTAATAGGTCGCCCCTATGCAAGCCCTCCTGCACGGAGCGTCGAGCCAGCTCTAGCGCCGCCTGCAATTGAGCGTACTTGCTCTCGCCCATTCCGCGGCAAGCCAACAGCTGCGCTCGCTCGGCACTTAGCACTGCATTGAGCCCGCCAAAGCGCTCTAGCAACTCACTGGCCAATTGCACAGCGGTATTGCCAGGGCTGCCGGTGCGCAGCAGCACGGCCAATAGCTCAGCGTCTGACACGGCCTGACTGCCGCGCTGCAATAACTTATCTCGAGGGCCCTCTCCGGCCCGCCAGTCTGATATTGCCATAACACCACTCCTCCTTGAGTGCCCAAACCCTGCCCACAACTGTCAAGCCAAGTCGCGGCGGTGACAAGCTGCAAAGCAGAGTGTTATCTTGCCGACTCGAATTCTCTAGTGTCGCAATTTGGAAGCCTCAATGGCACATCTATTTAATCGCAATATCCTGCTCGGCATCAGCGGCGGTATCGCCGCCTACAAATCCGCTGAATTAGTTCGTCAGCTGAAAACCCTCGGGGCTCAGGTGCGTGTCGTGATGACTCGTGGAGCGCAGGAGTTCATCACTCCTTTAACTCTGCAAGCGCTGTCGGGCAATCCGGTGCACTGCGAGTTACTGGACGCCGAAGCAGAACTGGGCATGGGCCATATAGAGCTCGCTCGCTGGGCCGACTTGCTGCTGATTGCACCGGCTACCGCAGACCTCTTGTCCCGGCTAGCAACTGGCCGCGCTGATGACTTACTCAGCACCGTGGCCCTAGCCACCCCAGCCCCGCTGATGCTTGCTCCAGCCATGAACCAGCAAATGTGGCGCGACCAAGCGACCCAAGATAATGTGCGGCTCTTAGAAGAGCGCGGTATAACACTGGTTGGGCCTGCCGCCGGCGAGCAAGCCTGTGGCGATGTGGGACCCGGGCGCATGGCTGAGCCCCCCCTCATAGCCGAGCGGGCCGCCGCTCTCTTTGGCAGCAACCTACTGGGCGGCAAGCGCGTGATCATAACGGCAGGCCCCACCCGGGAGGCCCTCGACCCGGTGCGCTACCTATCCAACCACAGCTCCGGGAAAATGGGCTTCGCCCTGGCCCGAGCTGCCGCTGAAGCAGGCGCTTTGACCAGCCTGATAGCGGGACCCGTCAGTCTAGAGACTCCGCCCCATGTGACCCGGGTGAATGTTGAAAGCGCCCGCGACATGCTAGCAGCCTGTCAAGAGCGAGTGGCGGAGTGCGACATCTTTATCGCCTGTGCCGCGGTCGCCGACTATCGACCAGCCAATATCGCCGAACAGAAAATCAAAAAAGGGGGGGAGCAGGCCCAACTCGAACTGCTGCGCAACCCAGATATTGTCGCCACCATTGCAGCCAGCGAAGTGCCTCCTTTCACCGTGGGCTTTGCAGCCGAAACCCAGGACTTACTGGCTTACGCACGAGATAAGCTGCAGCGCAAAAAACTGGACATGATTGTGGCCAACGATGTCTCCACAAAGGGTTTAGGCTTTGGTAGTGACGACAATGAGGTCACGGTGGTCTGGGACAGTGGCCAACAAGTCCTGCCCCGCGCCACCAAGCTGGCCTTAGCACAGCAAATTATCAAGCTGATAGCGAGCCGTGTCAGTGAAAGTAGCTGAGCTTTAATAGCTGATAACTAGCAATAAAGCCTATTTTCTTAGGCCCAAACCCAGGCACTGCTGCTGAGCCTGCTCAGCAGCAGTGCTTTTATTTGGCCCAACAAACGTTTATACCGAGAGCCGCGCATAATATGATAGTTCAAAACAACACAGCTCGGCTCCAATGGTAAAACCCAACAAACAAAAAATAGGCGCTAAAGCCTCGCAAAATATCGCCGCAGCCGGTGGTGCTCTGGCCCTATTTATTGGCCTTGGCCTGTCCCTGGCTGTGCTGAGCACTGCTCTTGCCTTTGCTTACTTGGCCAAGGTAGAGCTCCCTGAACAAGAAGCTCGCCAGATCCGACATATTGCGCAAGCCTACGCCGTCCAAGAGGCTAGCAGCCTGCACAATCTACTGTCGCGCCTGCACTTTCGCATCGCCAGTGCTGCATTGTCGCCTCTGGCCCTTCAGTCCATTGCCGATAGCAGCGATATGGATCTTCGCGTGGCTGAAAAAGCCATGATGAACGCTTTCCCAGAGGCACTTAGCCTGCGACTGCTGCCGCTTGATTCAATGGGCACCGCGAACCTTAGGGAAGGTAAGCACGGACTGCGTAACCACATTGAGATTGACCTGGTACGACGCGCCAGTAAAGGAGAAAAAACAGCGCCTGAGTCCTTCCAGTTTGACGGCAGGTGGCTCACTTCGCTGGCACAAGTGATCAGTCACCCACACATTCAAGACCGCCAAGCGGTCATCATTGTGAGCTTCGACAACGCCGAGTTCAGCAAGCAATTGGGCCTAGTTGAGCCCCATGGAAAGTCCGTATTACAGCAGCTATATACCAGCCACAGCGGTAGCCAAAGCAGCCAGGACATTGCCACTAGCGGCCAAGCCAGCAGCCGTGGTGAAGCTTATCAAGCTTTCGCCACCCTGCCCGACACTCACTGGCGCATCGCCTTTACACCCTCTGACTCACTACTGGACTCACTGCGCATTAATCGTAAAGCCTTTTATAGCATGGCCGCAGTGACAATAGCTGGCGTTATTCTTGGCCTACTGAGCACCGCGCTATTACTGCAAGGCCGCTTACGCAAGGAAAGCAAACTGCTGCTGGCTACTGCCGAATCGCGACGGCCGCTGTCACTGACTCTGGCCGAACTCGCTCCACTTGGCCGCCAGCTTCGCCGCCTCACCAAGAATATGCATGTTATTAGCGAGACCAAGCCAACTCAGAAGGCAAGCAGCTCCCGAGACAGCTCCGAGCCTAGTAGCTTGCTGTACCAAAAAATCGACTTCATCGATGAAGCTCAAGCCGATGATGAAACACACAAAACCAGGTCAAATCATGCCGATGATGCAGAGTTTGCCTTCTCCGAACATGTATTTCGGGCCTACGATATCCGCGGCAATGCCGACGGTGAATTAAGCGACAGGCTAGTACAGGGGATCGGCCGTGCAGTGGGCGAGCTTGCCTTAGAGCATGGCGAGCAACAGTTCATTGTCGGCTACGACGGACGCCTATCCAGCCCACGCATCCGCGATGGCATTAGCAAAGGCGTATTAGAGGCTGGGCTCGATATCATCGATATCGGACTAATACCCACACCAGTCATGTATTTTGCCACCCAGCATCTGAATTGCCACTCGGGCATCATGATCACCGGCAGCCACAACCCCGCCAGCGACAACGGTATGAAAATTGTACTGCAGCGTGAAACACTCGCCGCTGGCGCTATTCAGGATATTCGTCGGCGCATCAACGCTGCAGCCAGCACTAAGCCCCTTAGCAAAAACGGCCAAACCGGGCGTATCATCAAGCAAGATCTCAGACCGGCATACATAGAGCGGATAGTGAGCGATATCGCTATCGCCGTACCCTTAAAAATAGTTATCGATGCAGGCAACGGCGCAACTAGCGAGCTGGCGCCGCGCTTATTCCAAGAGCTCGGCTGCGAAGTGATACCACTGTTTTGTGAAATTGACGGCCACTTCCCGAACCATCCACCAGATAGCAGTAACGAAGACAACCTGCACTCACTCGTGTCAGTTGTGCAGGCAGAGAACGCGGACTTAGGCGTGGCCTTTGATGGTGACGGCGACCGAGTGGCTTTAGTTACCCGCACTGGCCGCATCGTTCGGGCAGACAGCTTACTGATGCTGCTGGCTCAGGATGTGGTGTCGCGCAATCCCGGTGCCGACGTAGTCTTTGACGTGAAATGCTCGCGCCACCTGGCAGAACTCATTACAGAACACGGCGGCCGCCCCATTATGTGGAAAACTGGACACGCCCTGATGAAACAAAAGATTAGCGAAACCGGGGCCCTGCTTGGAGGGGAGTTCAGTGGCCATATCTTCTTTGGTGAGCGCTGGTTTGGTCATGACGATGGCATGTATGCCGCTGCCCGCTTAGCGGAGATACTAAGCACCCAGGACCAAAGTTTGGACGAGGCGCTGGATGCCCTCCCCAGCTCAGTGAGCACCCCCGAGATATTGCTGCCTGTACCCGAAGAGAAAAAGTTTGCCTTGATGCAAAATTTCGCTCGTGAAGCGCACTTTGAGGATGGTAAAACCAGCACCATAGACGGGATTCGGGTAGACTTCAGCTCCGGCTGGGGCCTGCTGCGAGCCTCTAACACCAGTGCCGCACTCACAGCCCGATTTGAAGCTGACTCCCATGAAGAGTTACTGGCGATTCAGCAAGTATTTCGTGAGCAAATAGCCAAGGTAGCCCCAGACCTTCAATTACCGTTTTGATCCGCCGAGCCACTGGCTCGGCACTGCCCTGATGGAAGCACTATGTCACTGAATCGCGAATCAGCCCTTAACGTTGCCGAAGTTCTCACTGAGGCCCTGCCCTACATACAAAACTTCAGCGGTCGTACCGTGGTGGTCAAATTCGGCGGAAACGCCATGGTCGATCCGGCGCTGCACGAGAGCTTCGCTCGCGACGTGGTGCTAATGAAGCTGGTAGGCATGAACCCAGTGGTAGTCCACGGTGGCGGCCCACAAATCGGTAAGCTACTAGAAAAACTCAACATCCAATCCCACTTTATTAATGGTATGCGTGTCACCGACTCGCAAACGATGGATGTGGTAGAAATGGTTTTAGGCGGCAGCGTCAACAAGGAGATCGTGTCTTCTATCAGTCGCAATGGCGGCAAAGCTATCGGCGTGACCGGCAAAGACGGCGGACTCATTCAGGCGCGCAAGTTAAAGGTTAACCGCTATAGCCCCGAGCTTGGCGCCTCGGAGATTGTCGATATTGGCCAGGTTGGCGAAGTAGAAAAAATTGATACCGCTGTTTTGAAGGTCTTGATAGGCAGTGACTTCATCCCCGTTATCGCGCCTATTGGCGTCGATAGTGCAGGCAACACCTATAATATCAACGCCGATCTGGTTGCCGGCAAAATCGCCGAGGTAATGCAGGCGGAAAAACTAATGCTGCTAACCAACGTAGCGGGGCTGTTAGATAAAGACGGCAAAATCCTCACCGGCTTGAGCACCCCCCAAGTGGATGCGCTGATTGAAGATGGCACCATCACCGGCGGTATGCTACCTAAGATTGCCTGTGCACTGGACGCGGTTAAAGGTGGCGTTTCTAGCGCGCACATCATCGATGGCCGGGTGCCACATGCTGTGCTCCTGGAAATTTTTACCGATGTAGGTATCGGCACGCTGATCTCTAACCGCACACCCTAGGCCTAGTCTCCACCTAGCGATAAAGCCAGGGCTTTGTATTGCAGGGCCCTCGCGTTAGGGCTAGCATGACTTGCCACACGACGCGACTGTGAGCGAAATGTCACAAAAAAAATCACAACGCCGACAACAAATCCTGCAAGCCCTAGCCCAGATGCTGGAGGCAAACCCTGGCAATCGGATCACCACCGCTGGTCTAGCCCAGCAAGTCGGCGTATCCGAGGCGGCTTTATATCGTCACTTTCCCAGCAAATCAAAGATGTTTGAAGCGCTGATCGAGTTCATCGAAGACACCTTGTTCAGTCGCATCAGTATTATTCTTCATGAAGAAGAGTTTGCTGCCCAGCGCTGCGAAAAAATGCTTTCACTGCTGCTAGCCTTTAGCGAGCGCAACCCTGGGATAACCCGCATTCTGACCGGCGACGCCCTCGCCGGTGAAACCGAGCGCCTCCACCAGCGGGTGGCACAATTATTCGACCGCTACGAAACACAGCTGAGGCAGGTCATTCGCGAAGCTGAAGTCCGCGAGGGGCTGCGCCCTGCGATTCCCTTAGCCGAAGCTGCCAACTTACTAATGGCCAGCGCTGAAGGGCGAATCTCACAGTTTGTCCGCAGTGGCTTTAGTCGCTCGCCCACTGAGGGCTGGCAAGACCAGTGGTGCTTACTTATGGAAGGCTTTTTCCGCGAGGCGCTCAGCAAGCCTTTAGCGGGAAGAAACAGCACTTTCGCAGGTTAGGATCGCAGCGCTCAGCGCTCAGTTAACTGGCCGCGCTCTTTGCGACGGCGCAATTCAACCAGCACCAATAACTCTTCAAAGCGCTTAATGTCGCTGTCGTATTCAGCCGCCACCTTAGCTACCTCCTCCTTGCGAGAGGCTATATTTTGCTCTGTGCTGCGCAGCTCATGTCGCAAGTCGTCCATCACTTTGAGCAAAGCACTATCCACCTCACGCCCCTGGCGCTCCAAGTCAGCGGCCTGGACTTGAGAAGCCTCTATTTTCTGCTTCAAACTTCTCAACTTGCCCTGGAGAATACTGATACGAATTCGCAAGTCGCGCAGTGCTCGCGCTTTAGCGGCCTCTATGTCTTCAACACTGCTATAGCGCAGCAGAAGATTCGAATCTCGTTTCTGCGCTTGCTGCTGCGCCGCTCTGACCTGCTCTTCCTCAATCATCTGTGCGACTCGCGCTGCGCGCTCATCCGCCGAAAGCAGTCGCGGCACATCTTCTAGTACTGCACCTTTGGCATTAATCACCTGATAGCCATGACCGGCGTAATCAGTCGGCACACGGTGATCTATCACTACATTCCCTTCAAGGTTAATGTAGCGATAATAGCGCTGCTCGGACGCCGATAGCGCCGAGCAAAACAGCAGAGGCAACAATACTAGCTGCCTGACAATAATGCGCTGAATGATCATAGGCTCAAATATAAGTCGCTCAGTTAGTGGGCACAAGTAGCGACCGCAGAGCATCGCAGCTGAACAATAGCCACTTAGCTCACGCCGTAGCGCTCGCGATACTGTCTCATCGCAGCTAAAGCTTCGGCAGAATCACCAGCTTGCTCTAAGTATTCAATAATATGGCTCATATTAATAATGCTCAGCACAGGGATCTGGTGGGCTTGCTCGATTTCCTGAATAGCGGACAACTCACCGGCGCCCTTTTCTTCCCGGTTGAGACCTATCGCCACCCCTGCAAGGGTCGCATTGGCGCTCTCAATCATAGCAATCACCTCACGCACGGCAGTGCCAGCAGTGATGACATCGTCAATCACCAATACTCGGCCCTTAAGCGGAGCGCCTACCAAGACGCCGCCCTCGCCATGATTTTTGGCTTCTTTACGGTTGTAAGCAAAGGGCACATCGCGATTGTGCTGCTCAGCCAAGGCAACTGCGGTAACCGCTGCCAGTGGAATGCCCTTGTAGGCCGGCCCCAGTAAGACATCAAATTCCAAGCCTGAATCAACAATACATTGGGCATAGCAGCGACCCAGTGCCGCCAGCGCTTTGCCGCTGTTAAAAGCACCTGCGTTAAAGAAGTAGGGACTGCTGCGCCCCGACTTCAAAGTGAACTCGCCAAAACGGAGCACCTCGTAGTGACGCGCCAACTCGATAAACTCAGTCTGATACCTTTGCATAATAGAGAAATGTCCTTTCGCGAGGTTTGCGGATTCCACCAATCCGCTTTTTGCTGTATAAGGTGGGGATTTGAGCGTCTATAATAACAGGCTCGGCAACTAGGCTGTGTTTTTTATCCAGCTCTTTTGTGTGTATCAGTGTGGGAGTGGGTTTTGTACGTCCCGCAAAGTGCTTTGACCTGAGAGGCTCAGGTATCATACACCCTCGCCTAATAAGGGATCATGAATGAGGATTATCAGTTTCAGCGCCGATGGCATCAAAAATGCTGCCAAGCGGGGCTTTTACGACTGGCTGAGCGAGCAGGATGCTGATTTCGTCTGCATCCAAAACCTTCAGTGCAGTGAATACGATTTACAGGACAGTGTGTATTTCCCTCCGGAATACAACGCCTACTTCTTTGATGACGTCAACGGCAAGGCTAATGGCGTGGCTATTTACTGCCGTCAGCTACCCAAAGCCATTATGACCGGCTTGGGCTTTGCCGATTTCGACATGGAAGGACGCTACATCCAGGCCGATTACGAAAACCTGAGTGTAGGCTGCCTATTAGCGCCCAGTGCCGAGACCGGTAATGCAGAACAACTCGCTCGCAAAGCCGAGTTTTATCAGCTGCTACAAGGCCACTTGTTCAAAATCCGCAACAAGCGCCGCGAGTTCATTATTTGCGGTGATTGGCAGTTTGCTCACACCGCCGCAGACGTTCAGGACACTGAGCGCAACAGCACTCAGTCTGGCTTTCTCGCTGAAGAGCGGCAGTGGATGGATGAGCTGATCGAGGGGGGGTATGTCGACGCCTTCCGCGAGGTCAACTCAGACAATGACGAGTTCAGCTGGTGGCCCGATGGCGAGCGCGGCTCTAATGGCTGGCGCAGCGACTTCCACATTGTCTCCAAAGGCTTGAAATACAATGTGGACTACGGCGTGATTTACAAAGCACGAGAGTTTGGCAACCACGCCCCAGTCATCATGGATTACGACATCGAGCTGAGCTAAAAGCTCAGCCCTCTGCTAAGGCCTGCTTCTGCAGGCCGATCAGCTCGCTGACCCCCGCTGCGGCGAGGTCTAGCATCGCGTTTAACTCTTCGCGCTGAAATGGCGCACCTTCAGCAGTGCCTTGCACTTCGATCAGGCCGCCGTCCTCGCCCATCACCACATTCATATCGGTATCGGCAGAGGAGTCCTCTGGGTAGTCCAGGTCCAATACTGGCACTCCCTGATACACACCCACTGACACCGAGCCAATCAGCTGCCGCAAAGGATCCTGTACAATCAGTTTTTTGCGCTGCAAATAGTTAAGCGCATCAACGAGCGCCACACAGGCACCGGTAATTGCGGCTGTGCGGGTACCACCATCGGCCTGAATCACATCGCAATCAATCGTAATGGTGTGTTCGCCGAGCTTTTTAAGGTCAATCGCAGCACGCAAAGAACGGCCAATTAAGCGCTGAATTTCAACCGTGCGCCCACCTTGCTTACCACGAGCCGCCTCGCGCCCCATCCGCGAGCCCGTCGAACGCGGCAGCATGCCGTACTCCGCCGTGACCCAGCCACTGCCGCTACCACGCAAAAATCGCGGCACCCCAGCTTCCACCGATGCGGTACAAATCACTCGGGTGGCGCCAAAGTCGACCAGCACTGAACCCTCGGCGTGGCAGGTAAAGTTGCGAGTAATCTTTATATCTCGAAGTTGATTGGGCGCTCGGCCACTGGGACGCTGCATGAGGGGCTAACTCCTATTGGTAAAGGGGGCGAAGTATACGCCAGCGGGATATCACTTGCAGGATAGTCTGCGCAGCCGCTGTGAGGGGCGATATCAAACTGCTACACTCATTCGTTTACTTATGTCAGAGATGTTTGTTTGCCAATGATCCACAGCATGACCGCCTTTGCTCGAGAGTCGATGAGTACCGATATGGGCACCCTCACCGTAGAAATTCGCACGGTCAATCACCGCTATTTGGACTGCAACTTTAAACTTCCCGACAGCCTGCGCTCACTGGAGAGCGGCTTCCGAGAGCAGGCCAGCAAAGCCCTGGCCCGAGGTAAGCTCGATTGTTTCGTGCGCCTGCAGAGCCAGGGGGTAACCGCCAGCAGCGCACTCAATATTGACTCGGCACGACTTCAGCAAGTGCTGAGTGCGGCGCAGCAGATCGCCGAGCTCTCTCCAGAGAGCCAAGCTCTGAACCCGCTGGAGGTCTTGGCTTTCCCCGGTGTCTGCACAAGCCCCGAAGACAGTGAAAAGGCACTGCAGCAGTCGGCAACAGCGCTTTTTAAGCAGGCCCTAGATAGCCTGCGCGAAAATCGAGCCCGAGAGGGGGAGAAGCTCGAACAAATGATTCTAGAGCGGCTTGAGCAAGTCGCTAGCGAGCTCGCCCAATTGCGTCAGCAGTTGCCACAGCTAATGGAGCAGCAGCGCCAACGGGTGATTAAGCGTATTCAAGACTTAGAGGTGGACATTGACCAGGGGCGTTTAGAGCAAGAGCTTGTCTTTATGGCTCAAAAGGCTGACGTCGACGAAGAGCTCGACCGCCTAGATGCCCATATCGCAGAAGTTCGCCACAGCCTCAACAAAGGCGGCCCCTGCGGCCGGCGGCTCGATTTTTTGATGCAAGAATTTAACCGCGAAGCCAATACACTCAGCTCCAAATCAACGGCGATCAGCACCACTCAGAGTGCGGTGGAGCTCAAAGTGTTGATTGAGCAGATGCGGGAGCAGGTGCAGAATATTGAATGATGTTCTTGGCTGTTCAGAAGTGTTCTTTGTTGTCTTTAAATTCAGAGACTTAATAAATTTTGATGACCAACGTGTTCGTGTAAGTTCTGCCAAGTTTGGGTAGTGGTGGGTAGTAGATTGGGGAGTATTTTCTCGCTATATTGTGTCGGCGAGATTGTACTCCCCAATTTGTTTTGAGGCAGGAAGGTGGGCAAGCTACACGACAAAACCGTCAAGAAATTAATCAAAGAGAAGCCATCCGTGCGGCATGCCGATGGCAACGGCCTCTATCTCATGACCCCCAAGCGTGGCGACGCCTACTGGATGCTGCGCTACACCACAACAGCGACCAAGCTTCGGCGTGAATACACCATCGGGAAAGTAGAAGACTGGTCACTGGCAGACGCCCGCGATGAGGCGGCGAAGCTGAGGTTGGCGATTAAGCGGGAGGGGGCCGATCCGGTGCAGGAGCGGCAGAAGGTCAACCAGAACCCCTTCAAAACACTCAATGACCTTTACGCCGACTACTACGAGCTTCGCAAGCGCGAGATAGCGTCCCACCAGAAAGAGAAGAGCCTGTACGAGCGCGAGGTCGCCTGGCGTATTGGGAAGGTGGAGCTGGATAAAATTCGGCCAGTGGATGTCAGTGAGATCCTGCGCGATGTCGCCAACGGCTATGACGACAATAAGCCTCGCCCGACCATTTCAAACGACCTGATGCGCCTGCTGAGGAACCTGTTCGACCATGGCATCAAACTGGATGTCACCAGGTTCAATCCCGCCTCGCCATTTCGCCCCAGAGATGCCGGTGGGGAGGAGAAGGCCGCCAACTACCCAATGACGGAACCAGAGGTTATCGAGTTCTTCACCAGGCTTCGGGTGATTCCGGCGCAGTTCAGCCGAGAGAATTACCTGGCCTGCGCCCTGTTGATAGCGACCTGTACACGAAAGATGGAGCTTCTGGCAGCACCCTGGTCGGAATTCGACCTGGAGAACCGCATCTGGTATCTGCCCGAAGAGAGGACAAAAAAGAGAAGAGCCATCGATATTCCGCTCACGGAGCCTGCAGTGGAATGGCTGAACGAACTGAAGGTGCGCTCATGCGGTAGTGAGTGGGTCTTTCCAGCCCGCAGGATCAGCAAAAAGGCCCGGACTCCGCACGTGTGTGAAAATACGCTTAACCACGCGCTCAAGAAACTCTTTGAGAAGAATTTCTTCTCATTCGACAAGCGCCGTGTCCACGATTTGCGTGGTACGGCCAGAACGAAGCTGGGGGAACTTGGCTTTGATGACAATCTGGCCCAGCGCTGCCTGAATCAGTTACCCGGCAACCGGACGGACCGTGTGTATAACAAGCATGCATATTTTGAAGAACGGAGGGCAGCTCACGAGGCGCTCTGTGAATGGTTAGCGCCCATCGTGAGAGGTGAGGTCAGTTCTGGAGAGTAAAGGGGCCACTCAGGCCCCTTGCTGTTCAATCCAGGCCAGCAGATCGGATAATCGCCAGGCTACCGAATTACAGCCCAGCTTTAGTCGCGCCGGAGCAATTTTCTTTCGTTCCAACGACCACCATTGAGTGCGGCTGACGCCGGTAATCGCGCGGCGATCTGGTTCCCGGACCAGTCGTTCGCACTGCCCGGAACGGGCCAGCAACTTGGTTCGCAGTTCTTCCGGGGGCGGGCAGAAGCTTTTATCACTCATCCTCTGCTACCTCCGAATCATCAGTGGGAATACTGGGAAACTGGGAAAGCTCGTCAGTATCGGGTAGCTCCTTCCAGAATGCTCGTACCCGATCAGGCCATAGTGCAAAAAATCTCTCGGAGCGATCCCGCAACTTAATTTTCACGGTTCCGCGACTTTCTTCATTTGTTTCCAGGAAGCCCTTCTGAAAGAGCGGTGCGATGTGCCGCATATAGCGACTTGGTAAGCCCAGCTCTTCTAGAAAGGTATTTTTCGGAATCAGCCACTGTCTTTCGCCGTTCACGTCACGCCTAAGGCCGATCATTCTTCCGTAATCCCCAAGCTCGATTTTGGCGAAGCGATGGGTCCAGCCAACAACTGCGCGATGTAGGCGGGTTAGTACACGATGTTCTTCGGTATCAAAAAAGTGGCCACGATTCTGTAACCAAGCCGCTATGACCTTCTCCACGGCCTGCACTGAGCTTGCTTCCGTCCAGGGCACGATATAGTTCCTGCATGCGAGGCACAGTGCTACGGCTACGAGTGCAAAGCGCTTGAGCACACGGATTACCTGAGAGGCCATATGTGGGGTAACCCACAAATTCAGCAGTTTCCTGGTTTCCCGCTGGATGTAAGCGGGCAGCTCATCAATGTCGTCGGTCAGGCGCTCGACCCATTCGCGAAATAAAGTGCCGTAGTATTGTCTGGTGTGGCTTTTTAGCGTATCGACCAACTCCTGAGAGCTTGAAAGCCCATGCAAATCATCAAATGCGCCAAAGCGCCCGAAAACGGGAATTTCAACAAGGCGGTTTTCTTGCCCCGCTTTCACCTGCTTCCCAAGTTGCTGAAAAATATCTGAAAGACAGATTTCACCTGAGCTTAGTACCAACGTGCGCCAGTGAGTCTGAGGCGCGAGGTCTCCGGTGATTTTAGCGCGAAGTTTACTTGCGCCATTCATGATGTGGTATGTGGCTGTATCGACGTCTTCGGGCTTGGCCAAGCCGATTTCATCGAGTGCCAGCAACATATCATTATGCTCAGCAGAAACTGCCGCCAGGCCGTTAGAGGTCGATATCCAACTTCGCATGAACGTCGGTGCACCACAAACGCTGGTGGCCACCTGAAGCATTGTGGTTTTCCCAGATCCGGAGGGGCCTGCAAGGTGGAAGGCACCGTTCTCCAGGTCGGCGGGCTGCAGCATTGGCGCAGCCAGAGCCACGCCGACACTGAACATCGCCAGGGGATTTCCCGCACAGAGCCGGCCTACGTGGACTTGCCAGTCCTGCAGAGAGCCCATTTCTTGCAGAATGGGTGACGTTAAGAGTTGCCCGACAAAATGATGTTGCTCATTCGCCTGACCTGCCGTCCAGCCGCTCGTCGCGAAGACGGTATCATGCCAGCCTGTGCGATCAACCGTGATCGCGGGCGGCGCTTTTGCCATCTCCTCTAGTAGGTAGTGTTGCAGTCGTGTCCAGCTAAGGTTGCCGGGTTCCAGCGGGTAACCGGTATCCACCAGCAGTTCTCGTATTTGGCGCGCGTTGTCCCCATTCAAATTCCGTGCATAAACCACCTCTCTCAGCAGAACGCTGTCCATGTTTTTCCACTGTAGCAGCGCACCGTGACCGTGAGTCTTATTCGAGAGGCGCGTTCTGGCAATAACCTCAATCCACCCGCCAACGCGCTGCCACTGCTCCGAGCTATAGCAGTACAAGCCCGAATCCCTCAACTGAAATGTCATTTGTGCCCCCATCACAGCTGGTCCAGCCAGTCACGAACATCCTGGATCCGGAATCGGACAGCTCGTCCCTGTGGGTTAGGTTTAATGGGAGACGGAAAACGACCGGCCTGTACATACCTCCGCAGCGTGGCCTGAGAAAGCTGGGTGACGGCGCAAACTTCCTCGTAGGTGAGTAAGCGTTCGTTGGTTTCACTGGAAAACATGGGTCTCATTGAATACTCCTGGTGCGTTTTTAAATTTCAGGAGTATTGTGAGTAATCCGCAGTCTGGACCAGAACTCTGGAGTTGCCCAATTCGGGCGCAAAGAGAAATATATCTGTAACCAGCTGAATTTAAATACTAAATATTCTTAGTTTGAGCTTTTTTTCGTTGGAATAGGCGGTTTTCAATGCATTTCTGATGAAAACTTGAGCAGTATTTGGTGCCCGATACCATCACGGTATCGGTTCACGGAACGGTAACGTCGAGTGACTTTCACATGTGAAAGTTTTTGGCGTCAGCTACCGCGCACTGATCAGGACAGCCTCACAAAGTCGCTTTTCGAGACCCGGTAAACCTGCCACATGCTCCCGAATCGTAAACAACCTTCGAAAGGTCCTTTCCAAGCCCCTTTGCGTTAACCGATGTGGTTGAGGAATCGTTCCACAGCCATGGGGGGATGTGTGGCCCATGCTAAATAGTGGTGAGTAAAGGCCTGGTCGCGGCGGATAGCTTAAGGTCCCAAATGAATTATGGTAACCGGCACTCAAAGCCCAGGCGGCCAATGACGGGCCGTCTGGGAGCGAATCGGGAAGGTCCCAAATCAGATAGTTATGTGGAAAGAAACTGGAAAGTCCCTTGGCAACGGAAGACGTTTTTTCATTCAGATGCTTGTTGCGCCCGAAAAAGGCAAAAGCACGGCCCATCAAAATGACCAAGTCCGGTTAGCATCATTCATGCGTTCAGAACGAGAGGAGTAAGCAAATGACGCGAATGAACAAACGGCAAGTGGTCGAACAGTGGTGTAAGGTAAGTCGGTTAGAAGGGGTTGACCACACCCGAGGCACGCAGGCCGCGATTAAGCAATCTAAAGCATTTTTGCAGACGCTTATTGACTTGATTGACGTTGAGCAAGCCAGGTACCGATACATCGCCCAGCGCATCTGTGATGTGCATTGGGAGCACAATATTGCCCACCGGACGGACCAGACGGAGGGTTACCCGGGCCATCATGGCTGCCGGGTAAGGTTAAGGGGAAGAAAACTGGAACTGTCCTGGTTTTACAATTCATTCGTGCTAAAGAAAAACGGAACCGGATACGCCGTTTACAGCGAACATATTTCTAAACAAGGTCGGTACCGCCATTTCAAGTCGGCATTCGTGCGTGCCCAGAACTGGGAAAAACCCGTCATTGCAGATATCGAAGATGGTTTTGAACTGATTCGCAGGCTCAACGCTAATCTGACGCAACTCAGGAGAACACTGAAATCCAGCGCCCACCTAGTGGCTGAACTGGAGGCTTATCTGGAGGAAACACTGGCCCCGCTTGCCAAGGCTGCCAAAACTGAGGGTACCTCTAAAAGGTAGGATCAGGAAGACACGAAAGGCCGCACCCGAAAGTGGGTCACGGCCTTCACGATTTACTGGATCAATCCTCTTCAAACTCCGAAGAGTGGAACCTCAGTACGTTGCAGTTTTCCTTAATGGTTCGCTGCAATGATTCGTCGAAACCATCTTTCTTCTTGGCTTCGATTTCGACCGAGATTGTCACCTCAACACCCAGTTGCGCAGTGAACTGCTGAACCACTTCATCCACAATGGTGGCAAAATCCATTTTAGCCTTAACGGGGTCGAGCGCGGTGGTCCCGTAAAAGTGGGTTTTTACCGCGTCGGAGCCGGTGGCGCCAGTACTCCCATTGTCATCAACAACGCTAGGTGGAGTACAGACAGGAACGCCACCACCGGTTTGTATGCCGCCGCTTCCGCCTGCACTGCCTGTGTTGCTCCCCGTGTCTTCTCCAGGCTGAGGCTGTTGCGCCTGACGTTGCTTCTCAGCATAGGAAGCTGCTGCCTCACGCTCTATCAGTAGCGATGAATCGTCCAACGGGGCAATTGATCCTCGTCCGAAGCTAAAGCCCAGGTATCGATCCCCTTCCTTTCCGGAGGCGTACGCAAAATAATCTTCGGTTTCCACACCCTGGCTGATGGCGTTGCGAAACACCTGGTCGTTGACCAACCGGGGCAGGTAGAGATAGTGACAGCTGTCTTGCCAGACTTTCAGCGCACTGACTTCTGTCACACCGTCCTTCAGGTACCAGTCATTTAGCACCTTGCGTAGATGAATCGGCGACCATTCGTACACCAGCCACTCTTCTTCTCGCAGTTTATCTTCAATACTTTGAATGAGATTCGGAGCGGTCGGCGGAATAGACACCACTTCCCAGTTCAACTCGGGGCGTCCCTTCAAAAAGTTTTCAACAGGAGCCAGCAGCCATTTCCAGGTTTCGCGGATGAGCTGGGTAAGCGATTGTTCTGCTCCGTCACGATTGCGCTTGGCCTGGTTCAGATGCGACAGATCCTGATTGAGCGTACCGCTTTCAATATCTGCCACGATTGAACGCCAGGCGAGGAAGATCCGGCCCTGTTCCTTCAGGCGGCTGACCACGTCAAAGTCGGGTGCCAGGAAGATCAGGCGGTTTTGCTTCTGGCGGGGTTGCTCGCCACGGTTGCGCAGAATTTTTTCCGCCTCGCCAAAGGCCTGGTTGGTGTCAGTGCGGCTATAACCAGCCTGAGCGGGCAATACCACCAAGCGAGGGCCTGAGCCGTAGTCATCGGGCACATCCACGGACGGCGTGAATACATGGATGCCGCCGAAGTGGTGATTTCTCCCGAACGATCGATGCACTCGTTCTTTCAACAGGGGAATCAGATCGTCGCGCTCATTGATGTTTTGTTTGCGGCTTTCCATCTCTCGGCGCAGGTTGGGCTTGGTGTCCAGCCAATAGCGGTCCTGCTCGGCGTACAGGTAGTGCAAACGGTCCCGTAGCCGCTTGAGTACATCCTCAAACACACCGATAGTTTGTCCCGGCTGCACAGTGCCCAGTAAAACCCGCTCGGCCTGTATGCCGCGTATCATCTGTTCCTGGCTGGAAGGGGCACTGCCCAGAAAAATACTGCGTGCAGTGCGCCGGGCAGCCTGGACTCCACCGAACAAGGTGTGGTGGCCATCAATGTCAGCGGGGATAGAACGCGGCCCATCCACTTCTTTTTCAATAACCGGCTCCCAGCCTTGGGGCAGATAGTGAATGCTCTTGTTGCGCACATTGGTGTCTTCCAGCGGCAACGAACCGGGCATGATAAGCGCGTCCCGATTGTCGGAGTTCCACAGGCGATGAATTACGATCGCCATGTACTGCAGCACACCACGGGTTCGCTGAAACTTGTCCAGAGTGGACCAGTCTTCATAAAGTCTATCGAACACCTCAGGGTGAATCGGGTATGAAGAGCACAGTCGCTCAAAGTATTCGTTGGATTGGGTCTCCACCGGAAACTTGTCGGCGTGCTGCCGGTAGAAGTCTGAAAACTGTCGACTGATGCCTTCGATCTCGGCTCGCTCACCAGAACTCTCGAATAATCGGCGGCGAACAATCTCGAAGGCCTCACGAGAGCCCACCGGCTTCCAAACAGACTCCACACGGGCAAAATACGTTTCCAGCGACTCCAGAGCACGCTGACCCATGGTACCGCCCACCTCCAGCTCAGATTCGGGCAGAGAGGCAAGCAGAATTGCATTGGGTACGGCCTTGAGTGCCTCCGTAAGTCCTTGAATGAAACTGATGTTGCTATCAAAAGTGCCGGCTTTATATTGCTTGCCCAGCTCCAGCTGTCGGGTAAACGCCACCAGTTCGTCGATCAGAATGACGCAGGGCGCGGCGCGGCTTAGCAGTTCTTTCAGCACGTCCTTGCCCGGTGAGGTCCCGTCGGTGTCACTGTCGGCGACCAGGGCAAACCCTTCCTCGCCGAGCAACTGCCAGGCCAGTTCGCCCCAAATTGTATTTACAGTTATAGAGCCGTAGGTGCGGGCCTGGCTGGGCGACAGGCGAATACCATCGATCACCGCTATACGCGCTCGGGGTAACTCGCTGATGCCAGCTTCATCCAGCACTGGGGGAATGCCCATCAGTTTGTCGGTGCTGACTTCACGGCTGGCCAGGTGGTAAACGGCCAGCATGGTGTGTGTTTTGCCGCCACCGAATGCCGTTTGAAGCTGAATGACTGGATCACCACCATGACCTGCCAGACGCTGGGCCACGGAGATCAGCAAAAGGCGCATCCCCTCAGTAATATAGGTCCGAGAGAAAAACTTCTCGGCATTCTGATACTCGTCAGGTGCGGTTCCACCGGCTACCTGTGAGATGTCGGCGGCGAACTCAGACTGTTTAAAAGAGCCTTCCAGAACATCTTTATGAGGTTGGGCGATTTCGCGCCAGGGTTTCAGGCTCATAGCTCGCTCTCCATCTGTGCACTGTATATCGTCAGCTTCAGCTCACTCTCGTCATTAAGCTGATATTCCGGGCGTCTTCCGGATAGACGCTCACTGATTTCAAGAATAATGGGGACACCCTCACCACGTTTATCCATGATGTGTTGTCGGTGTGATGACAAGGTGTCATCGTCGATAGGGCAGCGAGCCAATAGGCTGGTAAGCGCCTCATTTCGTGCGGCCTGACGGAATGGCAAACTCTCAGGCGTCATGGTATTGGGCAGCATACCGGGTGAGTACAGCTCCAGCCGGTCATCAAACAAGCGAAGCCGTATTTTGGCACCGCCCATTGAGTAATCCCGGTGGGCGACGGCGTTGGTAACCGCTTCAAAGATGGCGAGGAGATCGAACTGGGGCAAATCTTCACGTCCGCGCTCAGCGCGCTTTCGAGCCGCAACCCGCATGTTCTTACGCACAAAAGCGCAGGCACCCAGTATTTGCTGGTCCAGTGGCCCCGTGATGTCTTGAGCATCCCGCTGATAAGCCTTTTCGGCTTCAGGCAGGGCGTGTGTGCCTTGATAAGCCACGGCCTGAATAAAAGCCCCCGGCAAAAAACGTTGCGGTTCATGGCTAGCCATCAGCAATCCCGCAACGGTGGGCCGCCATACTTCCTGATCATCACGAGCGGCCATCGCCAGCTTATCCAGCACAGTCTCGGGCGCGTTGTGGTGTTGCGCCGGTACAAACCGCTTCCAAAGGATTTCATCCAGGTCCGCCATTGCTGCTTTGGTCACCGGTGTTTCGTCGAAACGGATCAGGCGGGACTGGCTGCGTTGCTGAAACAGTCGCGCAAGTTGGTCCGGCGGAATCGGGCGTTTCGACGACCCCACTCGCTGCATATAGCCGCAAGGGCTTTGATGCACGAACAGGCTGCGAGAAACATCAATACGAATGACTGGCTGTTCACTACCGCCGGTATCCGGCAACGTCATGCGTTCAATAATAGGGGCCAAGGGTGGCTTGATGGATTGTTCGCATGCTTCACGCACCAACGTTTCCACAGCATCCAGCCGTTCCAGTGGAATGCCTACAACTTCACGGCTTCTGTCCTCAACGCCGAGCATCACCACACCGCCGGCGCTGTTCGCAAAGGCTGCCATTTCGTCGGCAAGGTCTGCCTGCGAAGGTCCCCGGATTTTGTCGCCCGCAAAACGGACCTCTTTAAGCTCAAGAAAGCCGTCTTCGCCCAGCCGGATTTTTTCAAGCAATTCGCTACGTGTGCCAAACATACTAAAACTCCGCTCCTAATCGCTTCCAGCGCCGAGAAAAGGCCTCGTGCCCCCCTTCCATCACCCTGCATACCTCATTGCGCAGTTCGACCTCCTGGAGAGCGCCGCTTTGCTGCACGTAACACTGCCCGCGCCCAAATTCCATCACATGCACCAGTTCGGCATCGCCATTTACAACTACGTTGGGATTGTGGGTGATAATAATGAGCTGACGACGCAACTTGTTTTCGCGAATCTGTCGCACGATCAGGTCGTATATCAAGTGGTTGTCGAGGTCATCTTCAGGCTGGTCGAGAACAATGGGTTCCTCACCAAACGCAAGTAAGAATGCCAATAATGCTGCAGAGCGTTGACCCTGTGACCCTCGGCTAATCGGGTGCCAGCTGCCTTCGCGCTGATACTCGATGCGCAGGTCATCTTCTGGAAACCAGGCCTCAATATGGTCTGCGAATTCTGGCTTTTCGTGCTTACGTTGCAGCGCATTCCGAAAGTGTCCACCCACACCATCCATATTGATTAATCGCTCCTTGACGGCTTCAACGGCGGATTCTTTTTCAGCTTCAACCGCTTTCGCCAGATCAAACGCGAGCCCCCCGGAAGGCTCTTCGTTATCAAATCTCAAAATATCTTCCGCGAAGCGATCATTTCCTACGTCGATCAATTCGCGCACCTCGCGCTCCAGCTGACGTTCGTCATAACCATAAGGCACGACAGCGATTTTCACATGGGTGTTGTTGGCCAGAGTATGTTGCACGAAGGTGTTGCGCGCCTGAGTGAGAGCCACCCGTTTCTCGCTCAACAATGTTTGTTGCGCACCTATTTGACGGGACAACTCCTCACGGTCGCTACGCATTTTCGTGAAAGCCTTGCACTGCAATTCAAGTTGCTGCTTCTCGTGCGTCAATCGGGCAAAAGCTTGCGGATCGCTAACACCCTGGGCTGCGAGTTTCTGCTGTAATTCTGTATGTGCTTGCTGCGTAGCCTGAACACGTGCGGTCCATTGCGAATAGCGTGGGTCTTTCTCAACGGACTCAACAATGGCACTGACCTTTTTTGCCTGCTCCTGCAACCCAGTGCGAACCTGTACGATCTGGGCGTCAATTTCCTTGCGCAGAGCCAGGATATCCGTGTCCTGCTCTGTGAAGTATTGCGTCGGCCAATCATCCAGTATGATTTGCTCGGCCAGCGCGGAGATACGGCCTGCGTCATCCTGCAACTGCTCGAACAGGGTTTTTACCTCCCGGGACTGGTGTTGCGATTGACCATAAGCCTTTAGTACGGAAGCCTGGTCCGTCTGCGACAGAGCGGCCAACTTCTTGCTGGTTTCCTCCAGCTTGCGTTTAACCTCAGGCTCTCCGGCGAGTTTGCCATCCAACTCGCGCAGCCGGGCGCGTTGGGTAAAGAAGGTGCGTTTTGCCTCCTCAAAGGCCTGCTTCAAAGGCTCCACATTGGCGACTTCATCAATAATCGACAATAAGGTTTGCCGACCACTTCCGGCCATTGCCGCTATTTGCCCCTGAGAGAAAATGCGCAACGGAAAGCGTGCCGCGTTCACACTCTGGCTACTTGATGCTTGCCATTGGTCGCCATCCTTTTCCTCAACGACGACGCCCTCGCCATCGGCACGCCACCGCAAACGTAACTGGGCCTCATCGTGTTTCCATTCCACGCGAATTTCGGTGTTGTCCCGCAACGCCCCCTTGTCATCGCGTCCTTTGGCAGTTTTGCGAAAATCGTCAAACTGGGCACGGGGTTCGCTATCTGGCCCGAGTTGCGTTAATTCCTGTTCGCGACGTGCAGCCAGGCGTAAGGCATGCACCACGCTGGATTTTCCCGTACCCCGGCCACCCACAATGGCATTGAAAAAAGGCGAGCATTCAAGTCGTGCGATCCGGCCATTGCCAATATAGCGGCCCCCTTCAATATCTATGGCGGTAATTGCATGAGGTGGCACCCGGAACGGGTTAAACTCACCGTCATCGCTGCGCCGAATCGACACACCATTACCGTCAAGAAGTGCCAGGCGCAGCCCTTCGAGAGTGGGACTAGCCATTTTGACCCAGGTAAACCGACTGCCCGGTACGGCGTTGCCCTGGAAGCTGTGACAGTCACTACCCACCACACGGGCGAGACGATTTTCTGCATCTGCCACACACTCCGGCCAGGGGCTGCTGCCGTCACACCACTCCACGGCCAACAGTCCTTTTACACCAATGGCCTGGCGAAGTGTATTGGCGTCAAGCTGGCTCTTTTTGCACTCTGGCTGACATCTTAGTAGTCCCTTTTCTTGATCGGCATGAGCCGGAATCGGGACAGCGCCTGCGGTTAGTATGGCGCTAAGGACCTCGGCGATGCCCTTGCTTGTAACACCATTGCTGTCACCTTTCGTACCTTGGTATCCAACAGCACCGAGCAGGGAGTCGACATCGCTGGTTGATGCGGCAGGATCAAACAACGCCAGCATGTGTACGCCGCCCTGTGTTGAGATTTCGACGCCTGGAAATAACGTCAGCTCCCGAAATCCCTCGGGCGGTTCTCCCTGATCCGCCTGAGCCTTCATCCGCGCGTAGGCAGTTTTCAGGGTATCGATCCAGGCACCAGAGTTATGGTCTGTAACGGCGACGCAATCGATCCCCGCTGACATATAGCGCAGAAGCCAGTCCTCGGGAGTGAAGGATAGGCGTTGTTTATACCAAGGCGTATCGTGGGACTGTGGTGTATGGGTGTGAAAATCAAATTTCCACCAACGCGAGCCGGGATAGGGCCAATCAGTGCTTGTCATCGAATGCGTCCTCAAAAGTCCAGACCGCGTTGTTCATTTTTGTGCCCCACATCATGAGAGGCGGCGACGATGGCGTGCCAGGAGCCGATCAGTTCGTTGTAGGCGCGTGCCTCCTCGGCCCACTTCTTGCGCTCGCACAGGGTATAAAGGTGATAGGCCAGTTGGCGGATGGCTTCGCCTTTTTCCGGCATTTTGGCCAGCGATTCACCTGCAGCGGATTCGCCTTGGTTATTGAGCCGGCGGATCATTTGGTGGCAAGCTTCCCACACGGGCGTTCGGGCGTCGCTGGTGGGGTCCCAATCGGATTCGTACTCGGACCATTTCAGCAAACGTACTTTGCCGCTCCCGGATTCGGCTACACCAGCGGCTTTGACGCCATCCACGCTGGTGCCCTTGGCGCGCGCTAGGGTATCGGCCTCGCCAAATTGGCCTGCACTCCAGCCATACTGTTCGAACCAACTGGAGCAGAACTGAGTATCGGCATCGAAACTGCCGGAATCTGGACTCAGATACTCGGTTATGGCGCGGTTGATCAGTACCAGGGCATCGTGAACACTCATACGGGTGCCGTCCTGGTTTAGCACCGCTTCGTATTTGGAATAGATGGCCATGCCGGGGCCGATGGCGGCCTGGGCCAGGTCCACCGGCGCGATGGGCGTTTGGCCGGTTTGGCCGCCGATCATGGTCTCCAGGGCCTCGGGCATTTCTTCGCGCAGTTGACGCTGAAAATCGCGACGGGAGATGGACTCGGCGTTGGTTTCGCGTTTGCGGCAGACTAGAACCACTGAAGACGCCAGTGCGTTGGTGCCATTACCGATAACCCGACCCTGTTTCTCTGTTCGTACGGGCCATGTGCCGTCAATAGAAAATCCAGCCTGAATAACTGCCTCTAGGAAGGTCACCCACCCAGTACTGGTTGTGCTGCCATCCTGGGTTTCCGACTGTTTGAACGCGTAATAAATAGTTGTTGGAAAGGAGGGGTGGGACTTCTCCGCCATGTTGTGGATAGCGCGTGTCATGCCATCCATGAAGAAAGTTTCGGCCTTGTCCCGCCCGCCATGGCGATATGGTGTTGCAACGAGTTCTTCCGCTTTTGGTACAGCCATGGTCGCGAACAAGCTCGGATAAACGCCGCGCAGTGCTCTTCGCATCCAAACATAAAAAAAGTCTGAAAGATCAGCATAGCCAATATTGTCGTAGTAAGGCGGGTCTGTAGAAATAACCTTATGGCTTGAAATGTCCTGAACAGCCGCATCCGCTTGTTGAGCAATTCCTGGATGGCCACATCCCAAAGCGACAAAGCCCTTGATCATTCTTTCGAATAGATTGTTGAAGCTTCCTGAAGAAGAGCAGAAAATATTACTTTCGGCATAATCCCACGTCATCGGAATCGCTTGACGTGCAAAAACACTCCGCATTTGTGTATTCGCTGAATTCCAACCACAAACAGTTGAACTGTGATTTGCAACCTGCTCTATTACGAACGCTAAATACACAGCCACAGCCTCCCCATAAGCCGTAGCCCCTGAGCCGCCTTGGGCCAGACCTTGGCCGTCATTCGGCAGGCCGTCGGCTTTAGCGTCGGCAATGGCTTTTTCACGGGCTTCTTGCACCAGATCGGAAAAGGTGGTTAAGGCCACCAGTTGGCGAGGGGTAAAGAGGTCGCCGAAAGTGTTAAGTCCGTAGTTCGGTGTTTTGAAGTCCCGTGGGTTCACCGGCAGTTTGTGTTCTGGTTTCCAATCGGGCTGAGCTGATCGGGCGACCTGAATCATCTCGTCAGTTGGCGAGAGGTAAACCCGACCTCGAGTACCCTCCGCCACGATGGCCATCAACCGCTCGCCCATGCGACCGGCTTTACCTTCTTCCCTGACATATTTAAATGGCATCGCTGTCTGTGACATGATGCAAGTCGCGCCGGTGCGCTTCACCGTGCCCTCAATTGCTCCGGCGGGTTGCAGTCCCATCCTGACTTCAAAGCGATAATTGTTATCCTTGATAACCGGCTCCACCCAAGCCTCCTTGCCCTTTTTGGAAGAAAGCACAAACGAGCGCACCAAGGGGACATCCACATCGCCAAATGCAGGGTTGGGACTTTTCACCGTTCTGGCCCATAACCAGGCGATTACGGTCAGTTCTTCGCCTTCATAGGCTTTCAAGTCGGGTCGCTCTGACACCATCTCCGGGGTGATCGCAACCTTTGGGTAGAGGTGACCAATGCGCTTAAAGGCTTCTTCACGCATCCAGTGGCCATAGCGGCGCACGTCTTCAGCCAGGCCCTTGGCACCGGCCCAGTTCTCCATCATCTTTTGTTGCTTTTCGCCCTCCGGCAAGGGGCCTACGGGCGGCTGCCCAGCAAACTTGGGCGGAATCTCGATCATCGCCTTGTTGATCATCACCGCCACCGGGTTCAGGTCACTGGCGTAGCTTTCCAGCCCCAGACGCTGGGCCTCCAGCGGTATGGCACCGCCTCCGGCAAAAGGGTCGTGGAAAGCGGGCAGCTTGTCGGGGTTGAACAGCTCCGCAGCCTGCGGGTGGTTGCGGTTGAGGTGGCAGGTCTCTCGCCAGCTTTCCCAGATCGCTTCACGGGCGCGGTTCAAGACCTCTTCGTTGTTGGTGTTCTCCCACTTCACCAGGTCGCGAATGATCTGGAACAGCTTCTCCCGCTTGATCTCCGCCTCTTTTTTGTTCACCCCATAACCCAACTCGCGCTGATAGCCGGGGTCATTCACCAACTGGGCAAACAACACCGCCCGCGCAGCAGCTAAAGGCCGGCGCGCCCACCACAGATGCAGCGTGCTGGGGTGGCCGTGGCGGATGGATTTCTCGCGAGCGGCAGCGACATTTATGTCATCGAGCGGCAGCGCTACTTCTATTAATTTTCTAGGAGATTTAACTTGAACCATTATTTATCCTGTATTCTCAAAGGTGCCAATACCGCTTCAGCCAGCTCTTCATAAACGGCCATTCCGGGTTGAATCAACGGTGCAAGCTTTTCTATAGAAAAGGCTTCCGCTGTGTTTCCGCAACCGTGCAGGTTGAGTACTCGCTTGCACTTGTTGTATAAACTATCGGATATGGCCTTAATGTCATCAGCGGGCTTGCCTCGCCCTGGGAGAGACTGAATCTGTGACTGTTTCTCTAGCTGTATTTCTGAAAAAGCTTCAGGCGAGTTGTGAATTTCGCAAAGTTTCAGTAAAACTTCGTCATCCCACAGAAAACTTTCGATATCCCTGCGAGATAGGACGTATGTTTCTTCATCCTTTAATTGATCAATTTCGACTGAATTTCGATCATCTTGGTCAAGAACTTTCCAGGTTTTTATGCCAGGGGCGAGTTTGGTAAGTAGATAGTCAAACGCCTTCCCATCAAGTTGAACTTCATTGGTGCCGCCTAAAGGAATAAACTCAATCTGTGGATGCCAGGGGCTAAATATCTTTTGATATACAGCTGCGTCAAAGCTTGGCTTTTTTCCCGTTTGATTAACTTTTCGGCCTTCACAAAAAACGACATACTCAGGTACAACAAGCTCTGCCAAATCATCAAGGGCAGTGTGGAACATTTGTTGCCAGAACTGCCTGCCAGGTTTTATTGGTTCTAACCTCACGGGCTGATCAAAATTTTGTTCATGGAAGTCAATGAACGCTACTTGCCCTGGGTTGGCTGAATTGAGTTCAGCGGCCTTGCGGGCCATGCCGATAGAGTGCGTTGAGAGCCATAGCTGGCAGTTGTCTGGGATTAAATCGAACATTGCTTCGAGTAGTGTCGCTTGAAGCTTCGTGTGCATATGCAACTCTGGCTCATCAACACAAAATATGGTGTCGTCAAACTTTTTACGTTTAACAATGAAATCTAGAAGAAGATCGAATGCAGCTTTTTCTCCACCTGACAAATTTTTATAGTGGAAATTTGAAGAGTCTCCTTTTGTGAAACGAAATGTGCCACCCTCTAATGGATTACCAGGTCCTTCAAGAACTAGTCCATCAAAAACTTTGAGCATGGCTTTCTTTACTTCGCCGATTAATTCATCAGTAATCTGTCCGGCTGTTCTATCTCTTTGCTCATTGTCGTATAAACTTTCCAAACTCATGCCGACAAGGCGTTGATAGTTGTCCTGAACTCGGGACTCGGAGAGCACTAGCTTCGAAGCTCTACTTGAGTCATTGAGGATGTCATCAAGCTTTTGAAGCCCATCGATAGTAAAATCCGGAGAATGTCGATACGCTGATCGGATATAAAAAGCTTTTCTGCAAGCCTCTTGATCGTGCTTTATTTCCTCATTCAATCCATGAAAATTCGGAGTAATCTTGTCCCACGTTTCCTGAGCCAAGTTTCTAGTTCTTTTCGCCCTTTCTGGAGTCAGCGCAAGACTGTCTATTGGTCTCAGATAGTAGTCAGGATCGTAGTTCCAGTCTTGGCGCGCTGATATTTTCATCCAATAATTAAAGGCTTCAAAAAGCGAGGTTTTCCCACTTCCATTTGGTCCGGTAAGTAGTACCAATTTGGCGGTCGAAGGAATATTCGAAATTTCAAGATTCGCGAAGCGCTTGAAATCTCTAATAGTAATTTTTTCTAGCTTCATAAGCCTGTCTCCTGCTGCTCTGCCTTTGATAGCAGGTATTTGAGCTCGTAATTCACCGAAGGCACGCCAAAATCCGGTTCGGTTGTAAATGGGTTTTTTACGTAAAAAGGGCCTTCATGGCTGTCGCCGTCCACAATGACGATGGCGAGCCAGAATTTGTCGGCCTGATTGAGGGCGTACAGAATCTCGTTACGGCTGACAGTAATGGTTTCCTGTCCCTTGGCGCGGCCTTTGACCTCGATATGCCGATCCGGCACCAATGAACCATCTGGCTTCGCTGGGAGCCTGGCCGTAATGTCCCAGCCGCATTTCTCGGCTGAGACATCCTTGACTGTGTGTCCCAGTGCCCGCTCATGATCTGTAACGGCCTTCATGGCCACCTGTTCAATGCGAGCGCGGGCCTGCGCATCGGCGGTAAAGGTGGTTTCGCCCTTGCGCATGGCCAACAAGCCCTGGGGGATAACCAAAGCACCGCCGATTACGACCGGGGTGCTGGAGACCACGCTTTTCATGGCTTCCAGTTCCCGCTTGCGCTGGTTCAGGCGCTCGGTCAGCTCATCCACCCGGCGGCGGGCCATCTCTGGCTGCATGCGGGGCTGTTTGCCTGCGGTTACATCGTCGGTGAGTTTGATGTAGCGATCAGACCAGTAGCTGATTTCCTTAACCAGCCGCTCGTGTACGGCGGCCAGCACTTTGTCGGCTTGCCGCTCCCGGCGGGTTTTTACTTCCTGATAGTGCTCCGGCACCAGATGCTGGGAGGCATGATTCAGGGCCAGGCCTTCGAGGTTGCCAGTGACCCAGGGGGCGTTCAGGATGTCTTGAACCAGCTTGTGGTCGTAGTCGTCGATGGGCTGTAAGTCGAGATGAGGCGCCCAGCCGGCATGGGTAGTATTGCCATGCTGATCAATCGCCACAAACTGCAGTCGGCGGGAGGCAACAGTGGACTTACCGCTGTCTTTGTCGCCGCCGTCGCTCATGCTCTCGCGAATGGTGTGATCCACCATAAACAGAATTTTTGGCTCAGTGCTCTCGTCGTTCGGATCTACAAGCACGGCACCCTGCTTGAGTTTGCTGCGGTGCGCCTGAAGAATCAGGTCCGTTGCAGCGTGCATCAGCGGATGACTTGGGTGGATTAAATCGGCCATGGGCTTGCCCGGCACCCGGACAAGCTGCTTTTCAAAACAGATTCGTTCGTACTTTTTCAGTACCGGAGTACGGCTCTCGCCAATAATACGGTCCCGCTCACGTATAGCTGCCGGTACATGGCGTACCTCGTAGCGACCTGCTTCTCTGGGGCGCATTTCTCCGCTCAGTGTCTGAAACGCCTCAGTGAAGAAAGCGCGGATGAAGTAGGGCTGGAGCTTGCGGGCTTCGGCCTTCTCCATCTCCTCTTTCACAGCGTAAAGGTCTTCCAGTGACATATGCTGCTCGACGAGGGCATTGCGGCGTAGGATTTCCTTCAGATGATCAGTATCCAGTGCCCCGTCAATCACCTGGTTGAGCTTGTCTTTCACCTCGGGCGACTCGCCATAGCGAATTGCCTCGATGAGCAGATCTTTCAGGGATTTGTTTTCGAAGGCTTCACCAAGAATATCGAAGACCTTGCCGCCCAGCGCCTGTTTTTCGATTTCCAGCTTGTCGAACAGCTTCTGAAATACATCGCCTTCCCGGGTTTCATTGGCGACCAGATTCCACAGATGGCAGACTTCGGTTTGTCCAATTCGGTGAATGCGGCCAAAGCGCTGTTCCAGCCGGTTGGGGTTCCAGGGCAGGTCGTAATTGACCATAAGGCTGGCGTTTTGCAGGTTCACGCCTTCACCGGCAGCATCGGTCGCCACCAATACCAGCACGTCTGGGTTGTTGCGGAACTCTTCCTGCGCTTTGCGCCTGGCGTCGCGGTTGGTACCGCCATGAATGGTGAGCACGGCACCGGGGTCACCCAATAATCCACTGATGCGCTGTACGAGGTAATTCAGGGTGTCTTTGTGTTCGGTAAAGATGATGAGCTTGCGGCGGTTACCGCCGGAGGTGTACATCTCCGGCCGGTCTTGCAGCAGGTGGGAAAGTTCTTCCCATTTTTTGTCATTGCCAGACTGCACCACGGTCATTGCCTGATATTCCAGGTCTTTGAGGATGACGATTTCGGCTTCCAGTTCGGGAATGGTCTCGGCGGCGGTGGCTTGGTCTACGACTTGATCGGCGATGAGTTCGTACTCTTCCGCGCTCAGCTCTTCATCCATCTCATCGATGTTGTCTGGCACATCGATTTTCTTCGTGACTTGGTACTCGCCAAGGGTTTCCGCCACGCCATTCTGGCCAGCTTTTTTAAGCCCTTCGCCCCGTGCAACCAGCTTCATTTCGTCCAAACGGGCTTCCAGGCGCTTGCGGCGGCGTTTCAACGACTGATAAATAGCCTCGGGGCTTGACGCCAAACGACGTTGCAGCATGGTCAAAGCGAAGCCAACTGTGCCTTTGCGCTTGCCGTCGAGATTGTCCGCACGGTTCATTTCGTTGCGGACGTAGTTGGTCACTTCGGCATAAAGCTCGGCCTCGGCATCGGACAGCTCATAGTTGGCGGTATAGGCACGCCGCTCCGGGAAGAGCGGAGTGCCATCGAACTTGAGCAGCTCTTCCTTGACCATGCGACGCATCATGTCGGAGACATCGACCTTGTGTGCGCCTTCACGGAATTTGCCGTAGAAGCGGTCGCCATCCAGCAGAGAGAGCCAGATCTGGAAGTCTTCCTCCTTACCGTTGTGGGGCGTTGCGGTCATCAGTAGGAAATGGCGGGTTATGGAGCCCAGCATTTCACCGAGTTGGAACCGCTTGGTTTTGTTGACCTTGTTGCCAAAATAATTGGCGGAGAGCTTGTGTGCTTCGTCAACAATGATCAGATCCCACTCGGTATTCTTGAGCTTTTCCTGGAAGTCTTCGTTGCGGGAAAGCTGGTCCAGGCGGCAGATAAGCTGGTTGGCTTCATCAAAGAAGTTGCCGGAGGCACATTGTTCCTGTTTTTCGCGACTGAAAATCTCGAACTGGACGCTAAATTTCTCTAGCAGTTCGTCCTGCCACTGTTCGGTGAGCCCGCCAGGAGAAACGATGAGGATCCGCTTAGCATCCGCACGCATGAGCAGCTCACGAATCAGCAAGCCAGCCATGATGGTTTTACCCGCACCGGGATCGTCTGCCAGTACAAAGCGCAGGGGCTGACGGGGCAGCATGGCCTCATACACTGCTGAAATCTGGTGCGGCAACGGCTCGACGTTGGAGGTATGCACGGCCATCATGGGATCGAACAGTGCGGCCTGGGTGATGCGATAGGCTTCCAGGCCAAGCTTGAAGTCAGCGCCCGGAGCGTCAAAGGCCCAGGGGCGGCCTGCTTCCGCTAGTTCCAGGCGTGCTTCGTCGGAACGGAAAAGCATCTGCTCGTTCAGGCGGCCCTGGCTGTCCTTGTAGTAGATCGTGAGCGCATGCTCACCGACCGGTTCAGTTTGTACCACCCGGACAATTTCGTTGCCTTGTATGCCGCGAATTTGGGCATCTTTTTTGATGTCTTCCAGTTTGATCATTCAACGTCTCCCCATTCCATGGTTGTCAGTACAGCTTCTCCATGACTGCCTGTCGCTGTGTCGGTGGTTCGCTTAAAGCCGGGCGCAATGAGCAGGTTTTCCACCCCATATAACGTCTGATGATTTTTGAGCCAAAGGTGGTATTCGGCACCGTTCAGTTCGTGGTTCTCAGAGCAGTCGATATTCCAGCGACGCAGGACGTAGCCAGCAACGGCAGCGCGGACTTGCACCTTTAATATCCCTTTTTGCATACCGTATTCTTGCTCGATGGTTTCTGGGTGCTTGAGCTGCGGATGAGGGACCAGGTGCATCTCCACAATGCGGTTCCACTGAATATCAGCTTCTTTGCTTTCGTGATTGCCTAGCAGTTTGCCTTTTAGCAGGCGAGGCTTGGTGATGCGGTTAATGACGAAATCGGTAAAGCGCTCCCGTTTGCGGTCAAACGCTCGAACGTGCCATCGCAGGCCGTTGTCCACCAACGCAAAAGGCGATATTTCTCGGCTGGTTAGTCCGCTGGAGAGAGAGCGATACTGAATATGCAGTGCTTTTTTTTGATGAATCGCCTGGCTAACGGTGGCCAGAACATCAAGTTGCGGAGGATTGAGCTGAGTGGGAGATTCCGCTGTAACCAGTGGGCGATGGGTGCCAACATAATCATCTCCCAAGCCCTGGCCAAGCGCGGCTAATACCTGGTTTTGCGAATAGCTGAACAGAGGTGTGAATTCCAGCGATGGATTGTAGATTTTGGCCTTGGTGTCGTATTTAAGGTTGTCGGGTGCCAATTCTTTATACAGCGACAGATCTCTTGTTGCCGCAGCTGCCTTGACGCCAAACCGGTTTGCCAAGTCAGCACGGGACACCGTACCGAGGAAACGGAGTTTAAAATCAATATGAAACAGGCGTTCCTTCTGGGCCTGGCTGATGTCTTCCAGTTTGGCCTTGGCCATCTACGCACCTATCAGTGAATGAGGTATAAAGGCATTGCAAAACACACAATGGTAGAAAGTGTGCCATATCAGACCGTTTTTGGATATAGGTTATCATCAAAAAGATGCTGAGGTTCATTCAGGTTATTGAAAAATAACTAATTATATGTTGTTTTCACATTATTCTGGCTTTTGGAGCTTAACAAGCGCGGGCTGAGGCATCTGAGTGAAAGGAGGGATTATGGCGAAGACGCTGGAAGAAGTTCTCGAGGAGGAAAAGCCGGAAGTGGTCTTACGCGCCTTTCGGCGGGCGAATGAGATACTGAGAGAGCTGGAGCACGGCGCCGCGCAACAGGCAGAGGGTTGTCAGGCTTCCGATTCCCGCTCCCACCAAGACTGAAACAACGCGTCACCATCTGGCAAATAGGTATGAACCTCCCGGCCATTCCAATCCAGCGCCAGAACCCGCAACGCAGCCTGTTGCAGTTCGGTATCCAATGCCCTCAGTCGGTCCAGCTCGAACGGCCAGTGGCTGGCGTTATAAAGGCCAAGCAGGAAACGGCGGATATGGCGACCTTGGCCGCCACCGCTGTGAGCCGCGTCTACCAATACCCGGAGGGCCGGAAGCCCCAACTGTTATCTTTGCTGCCTGAGTTTTTCCTGCTCTTCCAAGGAGGCGAGAAAGCAGTCGGGGAGCACCATTGGTCTGTCCATCGTGGGCATTACCTCGTTGTGAGTTCGTGGTTATGCTGCCACGGGGCCACAGGAAGGCACGGGTCTCTAATTGCCCAATTTGGGCAAGAACGCCGGTTTGCCCCAATTTATTTCGGACCGCCATTGTGGCGAGCTGCTCTTTTCCGGAACTTGCGCTCTAAGAACACTTCCAGGCGGTCAGCGTTGCGGTAGGCCATGACGCAGATAAAAAGCACAACTGCGACAAAGCTCAGGAATGCAATCAGGGTGGCGGATAAGTTCAGCATGTTCAGATCTCCAATCGTTGTTTGTCCTACCAGGGCATTTTGTTGTTTTCAGGCCGCAGCGTCGGCCTGTCTTTGTTCTTTGGCGACAGACGCGATCAAGTGCCGCGAGCAGCTCAGCATCTCCTGGATCTCGCTGTAGCTGTGGCCGCTGCGCAGAAGGCTGGCGATGTGCTGCCTGCGCTTCAGATCTGGCTGCCGCCCTTGATACTTGCCCTCCGTTTTGGCTTTGTTGATGCCTTGGAACTGGCGGCGCCGGCGATCTTCGTAGTCTTTTCGGGCCACCGCAGCCAGCATGTCGAGCATCATGGCGTTGACTGCCTGAAGAATAGAGTCCGTAAAGCCGGTGTTGTCTTTCTTCTCCAGGGCGAGCCAACTAGTCGGCAATTCCGGCGAGACAATGGCCAGCCGTTTGGTGGCCAGCTTTTGCTTGAGGGAATCCCAATCATTCTGTTTGAGGCGAGCCAACCGGTCGATCTGTTCGACCAGCACTATGTCGCCCTCGCCGGAATCCGCAATCAGCTTCATTAGCTCGGGGCGGTGCAAGGTGGCTCCGGATACGTTCTCCACATAGAAAGCTGCAATGCGCTGATCGTGGTTGGCTGCGAACTGTACCAGTGACTCCCGGGCTCGCTCCGCATTCTGTTCCTGAGTGGATGCTCGCAGGTAGGCTCGAATAAACATCGTCCGCTCCTCGGTCTGTTATAAATGGTTCTCTCGGGCCGGTCTGGTTTAGGTGGTTCTGGTGGCCGTTACCGGGTTCGAACCTCTGGTTCTCCTGATCTGTACCGAAAAGGAACCACCTCAAAAGCCGTAAAGCTCCCCGAACGGGTCCTTCTCCGGACAAATCGGAATGATTATGTCGTCATCAATGAAATTCTCAGTACCATTTTGATTTCCGTTGCCGAAAGTATTCCTACTGCTTGGACCTTTATCTTCCCTGTTACTAGTTCGAGCAAACGACGCCATCTTTTTCTCGTACTCAGGTAGGGCAATGGCCCCATCTGGTCCCATAGCGAAAACAGCTTTAAAAGCATCAACTCCTGCCAGGATAAAACGGATGAAAAGTGCCATCACCCAGAGCGCGAGCAATAGATACCAGCCGTAAAGCCCTGCACCCGCGCCCATAAAGGCAATTTCTACAATGCCTACAACGAGAAGCCCAACCGACACGATTCTTGTCATTTTCATCATGACCATAGTCCCTAATAGTTGTTTACTTCGATGCTATCAATGCCTGAGGAAATGCAAGGTCTGCTCAGCGTTAGGCCGCAGTCGCTTGCTCAGCCAGCCACGTTAGCTTCACCTTGCTGTAGGTATCGTTTGTCATCGCCATCAGGTCTTCCAGATCAAAATGTGGGGTCAGCAATGCCGTGCCCTGGTATCGCACCCTTGGATAATCGGATGGCTGGAATACACCGTGAGGAAGGTCGTCTTCATCGCCCAGCCACTGTCTGATTCGTAAATCAATACACCAGCCTTGTTCGAGTTCAATCCAGCAATGGGGAGAAGTGATCATGCCGCTCAGCCGGTCCTCGGCGTATCCGATCCGGCACTGATGGAAAGTGCCATGCTCTTGCAGAATTCTGCTGATTATATAAGTCATGCAGTCGCTATCGATTCTGGCGTCCTCCAGCTGTAACAATGTGAATTCAAGCTCATCGTGCCAGTCGCTCATGACTGTGGCTCCTTGAACAACAGTTGGTTGCCCTGTTCGTACAACACCGGGTAGGGGACGGGTTTACCATCCTGAATCACTGTGTTCGGCGGAAAGTACATCACCATCCAGGACGGCATCGCGGCACTGACAGCGCCATAGAATTCACCTGAGGGAAAGGCGGGCTCTTGTCCCGACTGCCGGAATATCAGGCGTGAGTACTCCTTCGGATGGTTGGCAGTAATGTTGTGACTGGCTGCTTCGCCACCGATGACGTAGTCGGGCGTCTTCCAGTGATTCGGCTGCTGGATGTTGTAGGCGATGATGCAGTTATCGTCGCTGCAGCCATATCGCTCCGCTTTTACTGACCACAGCATGAGCGGATGCCCTTCAATCTCTGGCGTCTTCACGTCTGTAAGTTTCGTCGCCGTAATTGCCAACGATTCGGCGGCCTGAGTGATGGCTTCATCCACGATGGCGACATAACGGTCGTAGGCTGCATCCTCGTTCGCCGCCAATGACTCCGGCATCCAGCCCATCAGGCTGGGTCGTGCCGATGGCTTATCCGGGGACATCATGATGTCGGTGGCGTTGAATAGCAGTGTCTGGGTGCCGCTAAGGTGACGAAGCGGCGCATCTAATGAGGTGGCGAGACTGGTCAGGTTGAGGGCGCTCATCAACAGGCTCTTACGATAAGAGCGCGTTCCGTCTGGCGAGTCCCGTAAGTCCTGATCGTAGATGCCCCCGGCACGGGCCAGGTTCAGTGCGAGGGATGATTTCTCGTCATAGTGTCGAGGCGTAGCAGCGCAACCCGCGAGTGTGGCGGTAATTACAACAAAACTAATGGTCTTCAATTTGGTCATTTTGAACTCCTGAGTTTTCTAAGATACTCGCACGAAGTTTCAAATATGCAAGAGGGGAGTTCAAAAATAACTAATAAAATCAATAGTTTGTGCTATCGGTACAAACTTGCCCTCTATCAGCGTGTCTACACCCGTATAGCCAACTGGTAGACTTATCAGCAGAATTTTTCTGGCGCGAGGCGCGGGCATGAGTACCTACACCATTACTTTCCAAAGCAGGGAGACGCTGCCTGATCGGCTTGAAGCGATTGCCAGAGAGTTGGACCTGACACCGGAACAACTCATCAAACGATTCATCAGCGCTGGTATGGCAAAACTGGAAAGTAATATTGGGCCGAGTGTTCCTGGAGAGACGCTGGAGGACTTCCTGGTCAAGAATGGCGTCTGGAAACCGGAAAACAGTCAGTGATTCCCAGTTTCCCATCTATCCCAGTTTATAATCAGTGGCGGTAATGTGAGGTCTACTCAGACCTAAAGGTTTTGTCTCTGGGTAGTGAAATGGGTAGTAACTGCTGCTGATACGCCGGAAATTATTGTTAACCAGTTGTTTTTATTAAATAAAATCTTTGCACTCTTTGAGCAGATCCAGAATATTGAATAAGCCTTTGGGCATTTGAAAATAACCGCGCTTGATACTTTGCAGGGCCCAAGCTCCACTGTCGCTAAGGCCCCAGCACAAACTTACTCTTCTTCTACGGCATCAACCGACACAATACGCAGGCTGCGGATTGCACCACCAGGCATTGGCCAATCGATGCTATCGCCTTCACGCAGACCGATCAGTGCACTGCCTACTGGCGTCAATACACTGATCTTCATCTGCGCTACATCTGCATCAACCGGATATACCAGGGTGACTGTGGTCTCTTTTCCGTTCACATCAGAGAAAGTGACTTTACAGCCCATGGCAACGGTATCTTCCGGCAAGCTAGCATCATCGACCAGCTCTGCTCGGCTTAACTCGTCGTCGAGCAAGTCTGCAGCGGGTGCAGTGCTGTTATTCTCCAGCAGGGTCGACAAACGGGCGTAATCACTTTCCTTGAGATAAATAGTACTGCGTTCAGTGGCCATATAAGAATCCTTCCATAACAAAGCGGCCAGCAAGCGCCGGCGCAAACAATTTAACAAACATTTTTAAAGCGGTACGAGAATGGGCGATTAAGCTGAGCTAGACTCTATGCTTAATCGCCCTACACAGGGCAGACGCAGAGCATCCACGCACGCAGGATGCGCGCGTTAAGGGATATTGCCTGTGTGATTGAAAAAGTCATACTTGAACTGTAACACTTGTTCCGCCCAAAGCAATACATCTAAGATCGACGAGTTTCGGCGCCCAGCGCGCCCTCTCAAGCCCCTGCCATGAATTCAGTCCAAGCGCTCACACCTATGGGCGTATTCTGGTTACAATCCCCCTCCACCTAACGATACACACTTATCAGCGCAGGACCCTCTGTCACAATGAGCGGAAAAGGCACTTTATTTACAATTTCGGCCCCCAGCGGCGCCGGCAAAACCAGCTTAGTTAGCGCATTGTTGGGGCAAGTAGAGGGCTTACAAGTATCTGTATCACATACTACTCGACCAATCAGACCAGGCGAACAAGACGGCATCGACTATCACTTTGTCAGTGAAAGTGAATTTAGCCGGATGCTGAGTGAGGCTGCTTTTTTGGAGCACGCTAAGGTGTTTGGCAACCTCTACGGCACCTCCCAGCACTGGGTGGAAGAACAACTAGCTGGCGGCGCAGACGTCATTCTGGAAATAGACTGGCAGGGTGCCGAGCAAGTTAAGCGCTTGCTGCCCGAGGCCCAATCAATATTTATCCTGCCGCCTTCTCGCGAAACTCTTGAGCAGCGCCTGACCCAGCGCGGCCAAGATGGCAGGGATGTGATTGCTGCCCGAATGGCTCAGGCTAAAGAGGAAATGTCGCACTATATTGAGTCGAACTACCTCGTAGTTAACAACGACTTTGAACAAGCCCTAAACGAGCTCAAAGCCATTATTAACGCTCACCGGCTGCGAACCCAGCGCCAAGCCACCGACTTAGCGGCACTTTTGTCAGAGCTACTCAAATAGCAGCAACAAGGCTCTAAGTCTATCCCTATCGGCAATATTCACGCCCTGAGCCGCGCTACAAGGCTAGACTAACCCCCACCCCGATGGGGTATAATAATCGGTCAACCCGCGTGGCTCCGCCGCTCGGGCAGCGAGCAGCGAGTCTTAGCAGGCTGCTCCCCTTTACTCAATTCGGCCACATCAGTTGGCCTGCAGCTCGACATTAGCGCAGCTGCATACGGCATGGGAAAAAAGCATAGATGGCACGCGTTACAGTTGAAGATTGCTTAGAAAACGTAGACAACCGCTTTGAGCTGGTGATGGTTGCCAGCAAGCGCGCGCGACAAATTGCTACCGGCGGCAAAGAGCCTATGGTAGAGGAAGAGTCCGACAAGCCCACTGTTATCGCTCTGCGAGAAATCGCCGAGGGTTTTGTCACAGCCGACATCCTTACCCGCGAAGAAGAAATGGACGCGGAAGACGAGCTGGCTGAAGTAATGGAGTCCAGCGAGTCGGTGTAATTCCGCCCGCGGCATCCCCGGTCCGTTCGCAGCCCCTTTATGCAAACCATTGATGCCTTAGATTCCACTCTACGCAGCTACCTGAATCCCGAGCAGACGCAGCAGGTCCGACGGGCCTACTACTTCGCCGAGCAAGCACACTACGGGCAGCTGCGCCGCAGCGGTGAGCCCTATGTGACCCACCCCTTAGCTGTAGCGAGCATTCTCGCCGAAATGCACATGGACCATCAGAGTCTGATGGCAGCCATGCTGCACGACGTTATTGAAGACACCAGTATCGACAAGTCAGCCATTGGCAGCCAGTTTGGCGCCACCGTGGCAGATCTAGTTGACGGCGTCAGCAAATTGACCCAGATGGAGTTTGACTCCCTCGCCGAAAAACAGGCGGAAAACTTCCAGAAGATGGCCCTCGCCATGGCCCGCGATATTCGCGTCATTCTGGTTAAGTTGGCTGACCGCCTGCACAACATGCGCACCTTGGGTGTGCTGGCACCGAAAAAAGCTCGGCGCATTGCCCGAGAAACCCTAGAAATTTACGCTCCCATCGCCATGCGTCTGGGCATGAATACCGTGCGCATGGAATTTGAGGATCTTGGCTTTCGCGCCCTGCATCCAATGCGAGCACGCCGCATTGAAGCGGCTAGAAACGCCTCGCGAGGGAACCGTAAAGAGCTGATCGACAAAGTGCGCAATCAGATTGAATCCACCCTAGCCCAAGAGGGCCACGTGGCCGAGGTCACAGGACGCGAAAAGCACCTCTATTCAATCTATAAAAAAATGAAGTCCAAGAAGAAATCCTTCGCGGAAATCATGGATATCTACGCCTTTCGCATCATTGTCGACTCCGTGGACACTTGCTACCGCGTACTCGGTTGCATCCACAGCCTCTATAAACCAGTCCCTGGGGAATTCAAAGATTACATCGCCATCCCCAAGGCCAATGGCTACCAGTCACTGCACACTATCACCATGGGCATGCACGGTGTGCCAATCGAAATCCAGATCCGCACCCAAGAAATGGAAGAGATGGCCAACAATGGCATTGCCGCCCACTGGCTTTACAAAAGCAACGGCCAGAGTGCTAATGTCAGTCACGCTCGGGCCCGCCAATGGGTCCAAGGTCTGCTGGAAATGCAGCAGCGGGCCGGCAACTCCTTAGAGTTTATCGAGAGTGTCAAAATTGACCTCTTCCCAGATGAGATTTACGTATTCACGCCCAAGGGCGGCATTCTTGAGTTACCCCGTGGTGCCACGCCAGTGGATTTCGCCTACGCCGTGCATACCGATGTCGGCAACAGTTGCGTCGCCTGTCGCATCAACCGGCGTCTAGCGCCGCTGTCCGAGCCTTTGGAAAGTGGCCAAACCGTTGAGATTCTTACCGCTCGAGGTGCACAACCCAACCCCAGCTGGTTTAACTACGCGGTTACCGCCAAGGCGCGAACCAATATTCGCCACTTCCTCAAGCATCAGACTCGCGACGACTCCGTGACCTTAGGTCGGCGCCTATTAGATAAGGCCTTGGTCGCCAATGGCAGCAGCCTTGATAAGCTGCCCAAGCAGCAGCTGCAAGACTACTTAGGCCGCAATGAATACCCCAGTTTGCAGGATCTACTGGTTGATATAGCTAGGGGCAACCGCCTGCCACCGATCACGGCTCAACAGCTCTTAGGCAGCTCCTTCGATCCCCAGCCCAACAATGTCGACGATCGTTCACCCATGTCTATTTGCGGCACAGAGGGCTTTATGGTGAGCTACGCCAAGTGCTGCCACCCAATACCCGGTGACCCGATTGAGGGCTACCTGAGTTCGGAAAAAGGCATGGTGGTACACCGTGAAATCTGCCGAAACTTAGGTGAGATGCGTGAAAACCGCGAGCGCCTTGTGGCACTGCGCTGGGACGAACAAGTCGAGGGCGAGTATCTCACTCACTTGCGTATTGAAGTTGAAAACCGCCGCGGCATGATCGCCGTCTTGGCCACCCGCATGAATAGCATGGGGATCAATATAGAACGCATTTCAACTGATGACAAAGACTATCAGTTCACCTTGGTCGACCTTGAGTTCATGGTTAAAAACCGAGTACACCTAGCCAATATCATCAAGCGACTGCGCGGCATCACCTCCGTGCGTCGCGTAATTCGAAGTAAAAACTAAGACCATTACCTTCCCTAGGAGCAGCTGTGAAAAACCGCGCCATTATTTCCACCCCCGATGCGCCCGAGGCAATCGGCCCCTACTCCCAGGCCGTTAAAGTTGGCAACACTGTTTGGCTATCAGGCCAGATTCCGCTAGTGCCAGCCACCATGGAAATAGTTGAGGGTGACATTAGCGCTCAGGCGGAACAGGTATTTCGCAACCTAGCTGCTGTAGCAGAGGCCGCCGGCGGCGATCTGAATAAAGCGGTCAAACTGAACATCTCACTGACTGACATGAACGATTTCGCTGCTGTGAATGAAGTTATGGCGCGCTTCCTTGAGCAGCCTTACCCCGCTCGAGCCTGCGTGCAGGTGGCCGCTTTGCCAAGAGGCGTGGCCATTGAAGTCGAGGCTATTCTCGCGCTGTAAGCGTCTACTTGCCCTCTGCGCCACCGAACTTTGCCAATAGCGCCCTGTATCCACTGCGGTAATTGGGGTGACGCAACACATAAGCACTGGCTTTAAGCGCCGCGTTACTGCAGCGCTTATGCCCTTTACTGGCTGCTCTCTCGCTCTTAGGCTTCACACCTAAGTGCTCCGCCAGCCACTGCTCCACCTCGTATTGAGGTACCACAGCATCATCGACACAGTTGAAGCACTGCCTAGGGCTTTCACCCTGCTCCACTTGCTCTATTAGATGCTGTAAAAAGCCCACCACGTCCTCACGGTGAATTCTATTGCTGTAGCGCAGCGGTTCCGCTGCGCACAACTCACCTGCCGCGATACGGGACAGTAAACGGCTATTCGCTGCGCCGTAAATTCCGCCACAGCGCAATATCAGGGCACGCTGCGCTGACTCCAGTAGCAAGTTTTCCGCTGCTACAATGGCCGCCGCCGCAGGCTCAACCGTGTCCACGGCACTGTCTTCATCGACCCAAGCGCCCTCTTGCTCGGCATACACTCGAGTGCTCGATACCATCAATATCGCTTTCGGCCGGTGCCCACCAAGACCTTGCAGAACATGCTCTGTGGCCTGTAAAAAACCTCTGCGATAGCCCGCCGCATCGCGTCCGAGCGGCTTTAAGGTAGTGATGAGATAGTCCGGCGCCAAGTCTTCCAATACAGATAAGGCGCCAGGCTCAGTATAATCCACCGAGTAGCCTGCAATCCCCGCCGGCAGAGCCGCTGTGTTGCGCCGCAAAGCAGTAAAGTGCCAGTCCTGCGCTAAACTTGCTTGCAAGCGCAAACCCAAATCACCGCAACCGAGCACCGCCACATGCCGCGAAGCGGCTTTAGACTTATGCTGTTTTGCTTCCATCAAAATTCTCCAATTCCATTATTAGCTGCATTCGATGTTCTACACCGGCGGCCGATCTCGTTACACTAGGGAGTTGTTACTGTGTCATTGAGCCAGTGTATCAGCCGATGACTGTTAGCAAGCGAGGCTTAAGGCCACTTTTATCTTTCTCTGTGCCAGCTCGCTGGCTAGCCATCAACTTTGAGAACAACAGTTAGTGAGCACGACAGTACTGCCACAATTAGAGCTAAAGTCGCTGCGCGGTGTAGGTCCTAAGCTAGCGGAGAAGCTATCTGACTACGGCGTGCGAAGCGTTGAAGATCTGCTGTTTCACCTTCCTCTACGCTATCAGGACCGAACTCGCATTACGCCCATCGCCGCGCTGCAGATGAACAGTGAAGCAGTGATTGAAGGTGAAATACGCGCCGCCGATATTGTGTTCGGCCGTCGGCGCAGTCTCGTTGCTCGTCTACAGGATGGCAGCGGTACCATCACACTGCGCTTTTTCCACTTTTCCGCGGCGCAAAAAAATAAGCTCAGCCCCGGTAGTAGGATACGCTGTTTCGGTAGTGTACGGCGCGGCAGCAGTGGTCTGGAAATGTTTCACCCAGAGTACAGCCATTGCGAGTCAGCAGAGCCTGTAGTCGAGGAGCGCCTGACCGCGATCTACCCCAGCACCACAGGAATTAGTCAGAAGCAATGGCGCAGTCTCTGCGCTCAAGCCTTAACGCTATTAGCGCGCAACGCACCCACTGACCTATTACCGGCCCAATACAACTATGGCTTTAGCCTCATCGAAGCGCTCGATTATCTACACAAACCACCGCCAGACGCAGCTCTAGGCTTACTGCAGGAGGGTCGACACCCAGCGCAACTGCGCTTGGCGATGGAAGAACTCGTCGCCCACCACTTAGCCCTACTGCGCTTACGCAGCCAGCAACAGAGTGTCGAATCTCCAGCTCTGCCACAATGCCCAGAGAGCCACCAGGCTTTACTGAAAGCACTGCCTTTCCAGCCAACGGCAGCACAGCAACGGGTAATAGCTGAAATTTCCCAAGATATGGCCCAAAGCAAACCTATGCTGCGGCTACTACAGGGCGATGTCGGCTCAGGTAAAACTCTCGTTGCCGCCAGCGCTGCACTACAGGCGATCAGCAACGGCTACCAAGTGGCAGTGATGGCACCCACTGAAATTCTGGCCGAACAACATCGCCAAAACTTCAGTAGCTGGCTGGCGCCACTGGCCATCAGCCCAGCAGTCTTAACGGGGCGGCTTAAAGGTAAGTCACGTGAAGCCTTACTCCAGCAACTTGCCAGCGGTGACATTCAATTAGTGATTGGCACACACGCTCTATTTCAAAGTGACGTGCAGTTTAACAAGCTAGGGCTGGTCGTGGTCGATGAGCAGCACCGCTTTGGTGTGCACCAGCGTCTGTCATTAACTGAAAAAGCCACTGCACGAAGCGGCCGTCCCCACCAGTTGGTCATGACCGCAACACCCATTCCTCGCACACTCTCAATGGTGGCCTATGCCGACTTGGACTGCTCGATTATTGACCAGCTCCCCCCGGGACGACAGGCCGTCAGTACCGCCCTAATTGATGCAGCGCGACGGCAACAAGTGATAGAGCGTATCGCCAGTGCCTGCGCTAGCGGCCGGCAAGCCTACTGGGTCTGTACCCTAGTAGAAGAAAGTGATGTATTGCAGGCACAAGCCGCTGAGTCGACAGCCGCCGAACTCAGAGAAGCTTTACCGCACTTAGGCATAGGCTTGATACACGGCCGCCTACCCAGCAAAGAAAAAGAAGCCGTCATGCAGGCCTTCAAATCTGGTCAGCTAGCCTTATTGGTGGCCACGACCGTGATAGAGGTCGGCGTCGATGTACCTAATGCCAGCCTGATGATCATAGAAAATCCCGAGCGCTTGGGTTTGGCTCAATTGCACCAGCTGCGAGGACGTGTGGGACGAGGCGATACCGCAAGCCACTGCGTGCTGCTGTACCAATCTCCCTTATCTGCCAATGGCAGGGAGCGCCTAAGTGCTATGCGAGAAAGCAACGACGGTTTCTACATTGCCGAAAAGGACCTCGCCCTACGCGGCCCCGGTGAAGTGCTAGGCACCCGCCAAACTGGCGACATCTCCTTTCGGATTGCCAATCTTGAACTCCATGCCGACCTGCTTGAGCAAGCTCAGACTATTGGCAATACACTTCGACAACAGCCAGAGCTAGAACTACACTTGATAAGACGTTGGACCGGCGAAAAGCAGCGCTTTGCTAATGTGTAAAAAAACCAAGGTGAATGTTGTCTTGCGCATTAAAGGGCAGCGCTTACCACCCTAGGCTATTTTTCGCGGACATTAACACTATGGGTCCAAATAAGAATAAACGCCTCTATAACGGACAAACAATCATCACCCTGGGCTTAGGCCTACTGGTTGTTATTGAGCTGGGCCTTTTAGAGTACAAGTATCAGGTAATGAGTGGCGGTGGTTTTTTACAGTCCGCAGCGCTCAATGGACTGCCGGAGAAGGCACTTTTCCTACTGCTGTATCTATTTAGTGTACTCACGCTTTATTGGTTATTTAGCTACTGCTTCATTAGCTTCGCTAAGCGGGCTGGGCAAGAACCCGCACGAGCATCTTTCACTGCCGGCATCTTATTTTTAACAGTCTACGGCGTCGCAGTGCTCGCCTTTTTCCAACTTCACCGTTACCTCGCTGATCATATCGACATGACGATTATCAGTGAAATTGCCGGTGGCAGCTTACAATCCGCCGTATCTTACGCAAGCAACGAACTCGGCCTGTTTATTGCGCCAATCTTAGTCATAGTTATTATCTTTATTCTGCTCTATCGTCGGATTCAACCCGGGACCGGCTTGGGCTACTCTAAACGCCATATTCGCTTGGTCTTGTGTGTTCTATTCACAGTCGGTTTTATCACTGTGCAGTCGGGTGGTAGCTATGCCCTTAAACATAACTTAAGCCGTGCAATTGGTTATGGATGGTTACAAAGCGCCCTGATGAAAGTCACTGATATTGACCGCGATGGAAGCTCTATTTTTAGTGATCCGCCTGATCCGGCGCCTTTCGATAGCTCTATTTTCTGGGGAGCGGTAGAAATCCCCGGCAATCAAATCGATGAAAACGGTCTCGGGGGCGACTTACCGGCTAACTGGGGCCGACAGAACATTAGCGAACAATACAGTCTCAACTCAGCATACCAACACCTTCTCATCATTGTTTCAGAAAGCACCCGTGCCGATATTGTTGGCAAAACAATTGACGGTGTTTTAGTTGCCCCAAATATCACTCAACTGGCACAAACTGGCAGCTTTATGCCACGGGCCTATAGCCACTCTGGTTTTACCGCCACTAGTCTCTACACACTTTTCTCTGGGCGCTACAGCTACCGCGAAGCTAGCCCGAGCCTGTTTGATGAAGCCAAACAGCAGGGCTTCGAAATTTCAATAATTTCTGGTCAGGATGAGAGCTGGGGTGGCCTAGATCAAAAGTTAAATACGCGCCAACATGCCGACTTTTTCTACGACCCTCAGGAAGACCCAGAAAAACGGGTATTTCCCTCTCGTCTTCCCTCCAGTATTAAACTTGCCGAAGAAGACTTACTAGTGGCATTGAAAGCCCGCCTGAGCGCAGTCGACTGGCAACAACGACAACTGTTTTACCTCAACTTTCAGGCCGGTCACTTTCCCTACTACCACAAAAAAATGACCACCACAGTGATCGATAAGCCGCTTACAAGAGCTCAGATTACTCCGCAAAACGTAGCAGGTTTACGCCGCACTTATTGGAACGCGATGGCCTACATGGACAACTATGTTGGAGAAACCATTGCTGCATTGCAGCAGGCAGGCAAGCTTGATGAGACGCTCATCGTTTTTCTTGGCGACCACGGTGAGTCACTATTTCACGATGGCACTCTGGGCCATGGTCAGACCATTAACAGTGAGCAGCTACAAATACCCTTGGTATTTTCCGCGTCTGGACTGGATTTTAAAAAGCCAGTGGGCTTGTACGATTTGGCGTCTTGGTTGCGCGCTTTTATCAATGACCCTAGCCAGCCTTTCACTAAGCGGGGCGATTGTGTACTGATGTATACAGGGCCATTCAAAAAGCCGGGGCAAATTGGCCAACTATGCGGCGCCGACCAAGCCCCCTTAGTGTATACCGTGCGCCAAAACCAATTTAGCGGCTCCGGCCCAATCAGCGAACAACAAAAATTAGAACTCATTCATCGGTGGGAAACTGCGGTTTATCAAATGGATCAGCCTGTCAATTAAGCAGGCTTACAGGCAACAGCAACTGTGCACAGCAGCGTGATCAGTCACTCCCTTGCGTGGCGGCAATTAAGCTAAGCATATCCTGCAAATATTCCGAGCCCAGTGATTCCAGCAAGGCAATATTTTTTGCCGGGATACCAGCCACATTGGGGTAGGCAGCCACCATACGCGTCACCATGGCCTCTCTCAGTAAGTGCAGGGTCGGCCAAGGTGAGCGATTACTGTAATTACTGGCGGCATCTGCAGCTTCGCCCTCAAAGCGATACTGAGGATGAAAGCTAGCCAGCTGTATCACCCCCAGTAAACCCGCACTCTCGAGCAGATACTGGGCATCATCAAGAAAATCGAGATAATCATCAAAATCTGCCAAGGCGCGATTAAACACCAGCAAGGTAGTGGCAATTTCACTTTCGCTGCTGGACTGCAGGCGGTCTAGCTCATTGAGAAATGCCTGTTGCAGGCCCTCATTAGTATCGGCATCGCAAACAGCAATGCGCAGACTCGGGGAGTCGAGGAAAGGGCGGGCGAAGGGGCATAGGTTCATCGCCACAACGCAGCGTGATAACCACGCCCGAGTCTGCGCTTGAGCATGCTCGGGCGTGACTAAGCTCGACATCAGCCGATGATCGGAGGCAGTTCTTTCTGCAGCGCTAGCTTGGCTTTAGTTGCCTCGCCAGTCAGCGCAAAGCCTAGTAAGTTGCCGCTGCTATCGCGGTACTCGGCCTGCACATTATTACCATCTGCCTGCACAGTCCACTCACCTCGAGCACCCGCGGCTGGCGGCGCTACCACCACCGGACACGCCGGTGTTTTGATGGTTACCGGCATAGCGGGGTACTGAACTTCCGTCGGTTCGCCAGCCAGTGTTTTACCCAGTGCACGGGCCGCGGCCATCAGCGGCGCTACATAGACCAGCACGTGGCCATCAACTTCAGCGCAGTCGCCTAGGGCGTATACATTAGGCGCGCTCGTTTCCAACAAACGGTTGGTGACGATACCGCGATTGGTCTGCAGGCCAGAAGCTTGTGCCAAATCGATACGTGGGCGCACACCGACAGCCGATAGCACTAAGTCAGCGCTAATTGTCTCACCGGTGTTGAGGCTCACCGTCACCCCTACATCGGCCTTATTAACGGCTGTTACTAGCGGGCCAAAGTGGAATTTCGCACCACTGGCTTGCAGTGCCGCCTGCACCGCCTTACCGGCTACTTCAGGCAGCAGCGTCGGCAAACAATGGGCCAGAGGATCAACCACCTCTATCTCAAAGCCACCATTGAGCAGGTCATTAGTAAATTCACTGCCGATCAGGCCGCCACCAATGATGCAGACCTTCTTCACATTGTTTTGGCTGATTGCGCTGCGGAAGTCATCGTAGTCCAGCAGGTCGTTGACTGAATAAACGCGATCCAGACCATCGCCTTCAATGGGTGGCTGAATAACCTGGGCCCCAACTGCCAGCACCAACTTGCCATAGTGGATCGAGGTCTCGGCATTGCCGATCTTGATGACTTGCTTGTCCGTGTCAATTTCACTGACTTCCGTCATGGTCCAGACACTGGCTTTAAGCTGTTTGGCCATGGAGCCCGCATCCTGCTGGGCTAAGTCATCAGCGCTGGTGTTTTTAGTAAAGCCAGTGGATAACATTGGCTTGGAGTAGGAGCGGCCATCATCTGAAGTAATCAGGATCAGCGGAGTATCGCTATCGTGCTTGCGAAACTCTCGCGCCAGCCCATAGCCGGCCAAACCAGTACCCAAGATGATGACTGGGTCTTGCTTGGTATCGACCGCTGCCTCGTCATGGTGAGGCACCTCATCGACCTCTTCTTCTTCGAGCAGCTCAAAGTCTTCTTTACCGACACCACAATCCGGGCACAGCCAGTCTTCTGGCACATCTTCCCACTTGGTACCCGGCGCAATGCCGTCGTCGGGCCAGCCCTCTTTTTCATCGTAAATTAGGCCACAGACTATGCATTCCCACTTACTCATACTAAAACTCGCTACTATTTCGTTTGTTGGTGAAGCCCGCTGAGCCTTGCCACAGGGCTTTTGGATAGAATTAGAGACGCAACACTATAGAGTTGTATGAAAATTGTGCAAGGTTTTTCCTGCCCTAGCGGGCTGCCTAGGGGCTTAGAGTGGCCTTCCTACTAGAGTTTTGTACCAATCTATACTGACATTGCAGGCCATGCATCTTGCACCAGATCGTGGCTTGCTTCATGCTCGCCCTGCATTCGACTGTGAGAGCCCCCAGTGTCAGGCACACCATCAGCCCCTGATACCGAGCCCCATTGGCGCTCGGCGCAACTTTTTTCCAATGTAGACCTGCCTCAAAAGCAGCGCAGCTGGCTGCTCGATGATGGCTCTCTCACTGAACGCCTGATTACTACCCAAGCGGGCGATTTCACGGTCCAGCGTCTGCGCCAGTCCTGGGCTACTCCCTACCGCTCAGAGCGGAATCTGCTCGGCATTGGCCTTCGACAAAAAGCCTTGATTCGAGAAGTGGCCCTGCAAATCAATGGCCAAGCCGTGGTTTTCGGCCGCAGTATCTTTCCCGCCGCCAGTCTGGCCGGGGAGCTGCGCCACTTGCGTCACTTACAAAACCGGCCATTAGGGGCCATTTTATTCCGCTATCCCAGCATGCAACGCAGTCCTTTTGAGTTGGCTCATATACCGGGGGATAATGATCTCCTGCCGGCCACCCTGCGCCAGGAGCAAGCGGTCTGGGGCCGCCGTTCATGCTTTGACATCAAGGGTAAGCGCTTGCTGGTTAGTGAAGTGTTTCTGTCTGCTTTTCAGCCCTGGCAGGCCCTCCTACCCATTCATCGCAGTCAGCGCGGCAAAGTCAGCGCTGCAATTTTGCGAGCAAAGCAGTAAGCTCTTAGGCTTGTTTCTCCGGCTCCTCTAAGTACTCATGACCAGTGTTTCCAAGGCGCAAGCCCTACTCCAGTTAATTCGTTTTGATAAGCCAATCGGCACCCTGCTATTGCTGTGGCCCACGCTATGGGCCCTGTGGCTGGCAGCTGCTGGCCTGCCCGACCTCGACCTATTGCTTATCTTCTGCCTCGGAACATTTTTGATGCGTTCCGCGGGCTGCATCATCAACGATCTGGCAGATCGCCACTGGGACGGCGGCGTACAGCGCACCGAACAGCGCCCCTTGGTCACTGGCACAGTGAGCGTGTTAGAAGCACGGATTTTCTTCGCTGTACTTTGTCTGGCAGCCTTTGCTTTGGTATTGCTAACCAATACCTTCACTGTCATGCTGTCTTTTGTTGCCGTCGCCCTCACCGCGACCTACCCTTTTATGAAGCGCTATACCCACTGGCCCCAGCTGGTACTTGGCGCCGCTTTTTCTTGGGGTATTCCCATGGCTTTCGCCGCGCAACTGGGTCAGCTACCCGCGGCCCTGTGGTGGGTATTTGCCGCTAACTTGCTCTGGACTATCGTATTTGACACTCAATACGCAATGGTAGACCGCGATGACGACCTCAAATTAGGCATAAAATCCACCGCCGTTCTGTTTGGCCGCTACGACAGGGCCTTTATTGCACTGTTTCAAGCCGCGTGTCTGGGCTGCTTAGTGATGGTCGGGCGAGGCTTTGACTTGGGTGGCTACTACTATGCAGCACTGCTACTAGTGGCCGCTGTATTTATCTATCACCAACGTTTGATCTATAGCCAAGAACGCGCCCCTTGCTTCAAAGCTTTCCTGCACAACACCTGGGTCGGCGCACTGATCTTTGCCGGTATCGCCCTACACTTCGCAGTGGGACAATAGCAACCTTGACTAAGCAAGCCGGCTATTCGATTGAGTTCATCAGCAGCCTAAGCCAAGTTGAGGCAGGCCAGTGGCAAGCCGTTGTCGGTGACGATTACCCTTTTTTACGCTACGAGTTTCTCTACGGCCTTGAAAGCAGTGGCTGCACCACCGCTAAGACTGGCTGGCAGCCCTGCCACGCACTACTGCGCAAGGACAGCAACTTATGTGCTGTGCTACCGCTGTACTTAAAATCTCACTCCTACGGTGAATATGTTTTCGACTGGGCTTGGGCTGATGCCTGGCAACGCCTGGGCTTGGATTATTATCCCAAGTTGCTGTCGGCCATCCCCTTCACCCCCGCCAGCGGCCCGCGCCTGCGTTGCAGCGCAGCAATCACTGAAGACCAAGCCTGGCCCATTTTCATTCAGGCCATCAAAGATTTAGCACAAGAGCGCGGCCTGTCCTCCTGGCATTTATTGTTTCCCGAGCCTGCTACCTCCCAAAAGCTGCAGAGCCTAGGCCTGCCACAGCGCCTAGCCACCCAGTTTCACTGGCTCAACCAAAACTACCAGAGCTTCGATGACTTTCTCGCTACATTTAGCAGCCGCAAACGCAAGTCACTGCGCCGAGAGCGCGCCCGAGTCAGTGAACAGGGCCTCAAACTGCAACGTTTACAGGGCACACAAATCAGCCCCAAGCTGTGGCAACAGTTTCACCGTTTTTATCAACTCACCTATGCCAAGCGCAGTGGTCATGGCGGCTATTTAAGTCGCGAGTTTTTTACTGAAGTTGCCCCGAGCCTTGGCGAGCAAGTGCTGATGGTTGTGGCCGAGCTCAACGGTGAAACGGTCGCCGCCGCCCTGTACTTTCACTCAGGTGATACGCTTTACGGGCGCTACTGGGGCTGTGAGCAGGAGTTTGACTGCCTGCATTTTGAAGCTTGTTACTATCAGGGCATTGAGTACTGTATCGAGCGGGGTTTAAAGCGCTTCGACCCTGGCGCCCAAGGCGAACACAAAATCCAGCGCGGCTTTACGCCGATTTTAACTTACTCCAATCATTGGGTAGCCGAGCCCGAACTGGCGGCAGCGGTGGCTGACTTTACCCGCCGCGAGGCGGTACAAGTAGAGCACTATCGACAACAGGCCGCCGAGTTACTGCCCTTCAAGCGCGGCTCTAACTAGGCTTGGCGCTGCCAAACTAGCAGCCGATTGTTAGCCGGCATGGCATGATCATTTAGCAGCACAAAGCCCGCTGCCTGAGCCAGGGCGTCAACCGCTTCAAAGTCACGGATCGCACTGTCTGGGTGCTGCTGACTCAACCACTGATCAAAGCGCTGATTGCTAGCACTGGTGTAGGCGCCGTGGTAATTGAAAGGCCCATAGACACAGAGCAAAGTGCCCTTGGCCGCGCGACGCCCCAACTCAGCGAAACAAAGCTCTACCGCGGCAAAGGGCATAATGTGGAAGCTATTCGCGCTAAAAACTGCATCCGGTATCGCAAGCGGCCAAGGCTGCTCACAGACATCAAGAGCCACCGGCGGCAGCAGGTTATCGCCAGGGTAGGCATCACAGCGCAGCGACAGTAGGGCTAGGTTGGCCGCCACATCACTGGGCTGCCACTGTAGGTGGGGCATGTGCTGGGCAAACCAACAGGCATGCTGACCTGTTCCGGCCCCCAACTCCAAGACCTTCTGGCTATGGCTAAAATGTTTTTGTAGCCGCTCTAAAATTACCTGCTTGTTGTTTTCGCAGGCCTGAGAAAAAGGCAGATTATCCATACGCTTAAAACCCTTAGGAGCGCATCTCAAAGTCGGAGAAGTCCGGTGAGCGCATGTGCCACCAATAAAACATGGTGGATTTAGGCCAATTATTAACCACTTTGCCCGCGGCGTTTTTATACCAACTATCACAGCTGGCCACCCACACGGTTTTAGCTAGTTCGGCCTGCATCCAGTCATTGTATTCGCGCATCGCCGAGGGCTTGACCGCTAAGCTGCTCAGCTCGTGACTCAGCAGCTTCTCGATACATGACAGCGTATAGTTTACTTGGCGCTCCACCATGAAAATTATGGAATTGCTGCCAAGGTTGGTGTTGGGGCCATAGAGCATAAAGAAGTTAGGAAAGCCCGAAACACATACCCCGCGATAGGCTTCTGCACCATCGGACCAGGCCTCGCGCAATGCAACACCGCCACTGCCAGTAAACTGAACACCAGAAAGCATATCGCTAGTGCGAAAGCCGGTGCCATAAATAATGACATCGACGTCCCGATTTATCCCGTCTTCAGTCTCTATACCATGCTCGGAGAAGGCTTTAATTTCAGAGCACACCAGCTCCACATTATCGCGCGCGAAGGTTTGGTAGTAGTCATCTGAGACCAGCACACGTTTACAGCCAACGGGATAATCAGGGGTCAATTGCTCCCTGAGAGTGGCGTCTTCGAGATGTGCTTTCATATGGCTTTCACACCATTTTTTCCACAGCGGCCGCCAGATGTTTCGCGCTCGCATGATGGGGAAGAAAATGAGTTCATTCTGCAAATACACCGACAGGCGCTGCAATTTTTGTAGCCAAGGGTAACGAGAGTATCGGCGCTTTTGCTCCTCACTATAGGCGTAGTCATTGCGTTTAAGCACATAGTTAGCACTGCGCTGATAGACATAGAGCTGTGATGCTTGCTGTGCCACATGGGGGATAAATTGCAGGGCACTAGCTGCGGTGCCAATCACCGCGACGCGCTTGCCACTTAAGTCAATCTGGTGATTCCAGCGAGCTGAATGGAAGCTGTCACCGCGGTAGGATTCTGCCCCTGGAAAGTCCGGTATGTTAGGCAAGTTCAACTGGCCTAGGCCACTGACCAAGGCGCGAGCCTGGAGGCTCTCACCGCTCTCGAGATGGACCGTCCACAAACCCGCTGCTTCATCAAACTCAGCTGCACACACGGCGGTCGAGAGACGCAGTCGCGGCCGCAGGCCATACTTATCTGCACAGTGCTCAAAATACGCCCGAATCTCATTGTGCGGGGAAAATTTGCGTGACCAGAAGGGGTTGGGTTCAAAGGAGTAACTGTACATCACCGAGGGCACGTCGCAGCAGGCACCTGGATAGCTGTTGTCATACCAGGTGCCGCCTACTCCTGCGGACTTCTCCAGAATCACAAAATCATCAATGCCGCGTTCAAGCAGTTTGATCCCCATACAAAGGCCGGACATACCGGCGCCAATAATCACCACACTATGGGGTTCAACTTTGCTCATCAATGCTGCCTCTTATTGGTCTTATATCTTTTTTATGAATGTTTATGTGTCGCTTTGGTCGCGGGTAAATACTAACTCTCGAGCTGTAGACAGCCTGGCATCGTAGCGATAACCATCAACACGATAATCTTTCAGGTCCTCTACATTGCTGAGCTGTTCCTCAATGATGTAGCGCGCCATTTGGCCTCTGGCCTTTTTGGCGTAAAAACTGATGACTTTATATTTCCCATTTTTAAGATCTTTAAATACTGGCGTAATAACCTCGGCTTCTAAGTGACGAGTTTTTATTGCACGGAAGTACTCTTGGGAAGCCAAATTGACTAAGGTCTTGCTGTCTAGCTTGCGCAACTGCTTATTCAACTGCTTGGTCAGCTCATCGCCCCAAAACTCATATAAGTTTTTGCCACCGCGATTTTCAAATTTAAGCCCCATTTCTAAGCGATAGGGCTGCATCAAGTCGAGCGGGCGCAGCAAGCCATAAAGCCCTGAGAGAATGCGCAAATGCTGCTGCGCAAAGTCAAACTGACTCGCATTCAGGGTATCGGCATCTAGACCGGTATAGACATCTCCGCGAAAAGCCAATAGCGCTTGCTTCGCATTATCCTTGGTGAAAGGCTGAGACCAGTTCATGAAGCGCCGATGGTTAAGCTCAGCAATAGCTTCGCTCACCCCCATCAACTCACGGATATCATCCTGGCTCAGTGCCTGTGCGTCCTCAACTAGCTGCGCCGAGCGCTCAAGAAACTCTGGCTGAGTAGCCTTTTTAATATGAGGAGGAGTATCGAAGTCCAGCGTCTTAGCTGGTGAAATAACTGTTAGCATGAAGTGACCTCAAAGCTGAGCTTGCACAGAAGCTTTCGCGTGATATAACGGGCTATGATACTCTGTGCCCCCTCCGTTGCAAAAGACACATAAGATCAATACACAGATGACGCGCTTGCAGGCTACTGTCCACGCCATCGATCAATTTACCGAGTTCTGCGGCCGCGCCCTTGCTTGGTTAAGCATTGGCATGGCGCTCTTAACTACGCTAGTGGTGATCCTTCGCTACGGCTTTAACATCGGCTCCATTGCCTCTCAAGAAGCCATTACCTACATGCACGGCACGCTTTTTATGCTGGGCAGCGCTTATACCTTGCGCCACGGTGGTCATGTGCGCGTCGATATTTTCTATCGTCGCTTTTCAGCGCAAAGCCAAGCTTGGATCAACAGCCTCGGTGGCATCATCTTTTTACTGCCGCTTTGCGCCTTTCTCTTTGCCATCAGTTGGAATTATGTTGTTGAGTCTTGGAGCATTCGAGAAAGCTCAGCGGAGACCGGCGGAATACCTGCGATATTCTTATTGAAAAGCTTATTGCCTCTTATGGCCGCCTGCCTATTTTTACAAGGCCTAGCTGAAACCCTGCGCAGCGCCGAACAGCTCATCAAAGGACGCTCAGAGTGACCGGCTATATTGCGCTGCTGATGTTTGCTGTGGTGTGCTTAACACTGATGCTGGGCTATCCCGTCGCTTTTACCCTCGCTGGCACAGCCCTGGCTTTCGCTGCCGGAGGCATTATTGCCGGCGTATTTGACCCATCTTTTCTATCGGCCTTACCCGGGCGACTCTTTGGCACGATCAGTAATACTACTCTGATTGCGGTGCCGCTATTTGTGCTAATGGGAGTGGTACTAGAAAAGTCGAAGATAGCCGAAGAGCTACTATCGAGTATGTCCCGTGTCTTTGGCCGAACACGTGGAGGCTTGGGCGTATCGGTTATCGTAGTGGGTATGTTATTGGCCGCCAGTACCGGTATTGTCGGTGCCACCGTGGTCACGATGGGCCTACTGTCTCTGCCAAGTATGCTGCGCGGTGGCTATAGCCCCTCTCTCGCCGCAGGGACCATATGTGCGACAGGCACTCTAGGCCAAATTATTCCCCCATCGATAGCACTGGTGCTACTGGGCGATGTGCTTTCTAATGCTTACCAGCAAGCCCAGTTAAACCTCAATATCTTTAACCCTAAAACGGTTTCAGTGGGCGATTTATTCGTTGCCGCACTGATCCCTGGCTTACTGCTAGTAGCGCTCTATACCGCCTACGTGCTGCTCTACGCTTGGCTCAAGCCCTCTAGCGCACCGCCATCCGATGAAGCACCACTGCCTCTTGCCCAAGTGCTTAGTGGCCTGCTACCGCCTCTATTACTGATCGCTGTAGTGCTCGGCTCGATTCTCGCCGGTGCCGCGACCCCCACCGAAGCTGCCGGTGTGGGCGCAGTTGGCGCCTTGATCCTGGCTTACAGTAAAAGCCAAATGAACCTAGAGCGCCTGCGCGAAGTTGCGCTAGATACCATGAAGGTCACTTCCATGGTCTTTATGATTTTGATCGGCGCGGCAGTATTCTCATTAGTATTTCGCGGTTTTGGTGGTGAAGAGCTGATCCACAGTTTCTTCAATCAGCTTCCTGGCGGAGTCTTTGCCGCCACGCTAGTCGTGATGCTGCTGATTTTCTTGTTGGGATTTATTCTCGATTTTATCGAAATAACCTTTGTGGTAGTGCCTATCGTGGGCCCCATCTTGCTAGCCATGGGCCTCGACCCGATCTGGCTCGGCATCATGATCGCTATTAACCTGCAAACCTCCTTCCTCACGCCGCCTTTTGGGTTTGCCTTGTTTTACTTGCGCGGCGTGGCCCCGGACTCCTTAGCTACCAGTGCTATCTACCGAGGGGTTATACCCTTTATAATCATTCAGTTGCTGGTGCTGACAGCGCTATGGATATGGCCTCCGCTAGCCACCTGGCTGCCAGCCCAACTAAACCATTAACACATTAATATAATTTCCGATCAGGCCCATGCCATGAGTGACATTGATTCAGCACCAATTCCGCAAGGTGAACTTGCTTTACAAACTATTGCCATGCCCAAAGACACTAACGCCACTGGCGATATTTATGGTGGCTGGCTTCTCTCTCAAATGGATCTTGCAGGCGCGATAACTGCCGCTGACGTAGCCGGTGGCCGCGTGGCCACTGTTGCTGTTGACGGCATGGCCTTTTTGACTCCGGTGCACGTCGGCGCCGTAGTGACCTGCTATTGTGATGTGCTGGAAATTGGCCGCAGCTCAATTCGCATAGTGGTTGAGGTGTGGATTAACTCCAAACACGATGGTGAGCCGATAAAAGTCACCGAAGGTGAATTTGTCTTCGTTGCGATTGATGAAAAAGGCCGCACCCGTACCATCAATACCTAATCAGTCTTTACCTTCCGAGGTAAGCACCGCGGGCAGTACCACTTCTCGAGCATTGATGTAGGCCTGCTCTGAAATCTTATGGTAGGCCCGCACATCATCGTAGAAAGCTTTAAACGAGGCATGCACTTTAGCCGCTAAAGGATTTCCGGCTATCAGCTCCTGCATCACCTCTTCGCTGGCTTCAAAAAGTACCTGCAATACGTCATCTGGTAGGCGTCGCAGCTGTACTCCATGCTCATTCACCAGCTCTTGCAGCGCCGTATTGTTACGCGCAGTGAACTCATCGAGCATATCTTGGTTCACTACCCGTGTAGCGTATTTCACAATCGCTTGCAGGTCCGGTGGCAGTGCTTCCAGAGAGGACTTATTAACTAAAAACTCCAGCACTGCGCCGGGCTCATTCCAACCCGGGTAATAGTAGTAAGGCGCTACTTCATAGAGTCCGAGTGCTAAGTCGTTATAGGGCCCCACCCATTCTGCAGCATCGATTACACCTGTTTGCAAAGAGGTGTATACCTCGCCACCGGGAATACGTACCGAGGTGCCCCCTGCCCGCGTAAAGACCTCACCCGCTAGGCCCGGGATACGCATTTTCAAGCCTTTTATATCATCCGCCGAGTTGATTTCATGCCTGAACCAACCCGCCATTTGTACGCCTGAGTTACCGCCAGCAAAAGGAATAACATTGGATGGGGCGTATATTTCACGCCACAACTCTAAGCCGCCGCCGTAATGCAACCAGCCATTAACTTCTTGAGCGGTCATGCCAAAAGGAATAGCAGCGAAAAACACCGCAGCAGGGACTTTACCCTTCCAGTAGTAGGATGCACCGTGCCCCATATCGGCCACCCCCTGGGATACGGCATCAAAGACCTCAAAAGCAGGCACAATTTCTCCGGCGCCATAGACACGGGCGGTGAGCCTTCCGCCACTCATCTCGCTGACCATGCGTGCAAAATTCTCTGGGCCTGAGCCTAGAGCCGGAAAATTTTTGGGCCAGGTGGTGACAATTTTCCAATGATATTGCGCCTGCTGCACAGCGCCATCATCCGAGTAGGCATGTTGCACACCCGCTTCTCGGCCTCGCTCTGTGGCCCATAGGCCAATCACCACTACAAGAGCGCTAACCAACAACAAAATACACAGGTTTGAGTAACGGGTAGTAGAATAATGACTGCTCATAGTTTTGCTTATTGTCCTGCTTGCCCCAGGCTGCTGTTCGCGTCAGCAGAAGATTTTTAGTGGATAGTGCTCACATGAGCTGTAAGTTGGCATACTGCAACACCAGCCACTTACTGCCCTCGGTATCAAAATTAACTTCGACCCGGGCATTATTGCCTCTACCCTCAAAATTTAACACCACACCTTCGCCAAAAATCTGGTGGTAAACCCGCTGACCAAGCACAATTCCTGTATCGGGCACCGAGGTTTGAGACAGGCTGCTCACCGGTTGACTGATAGTATTATTCAACCGCACTTCCTGTAGCAGCTCAGCAGGTATTTCTCGAATAAAGCGCGAAGGGCTATTGTAGGACTCACTGCCATGGATACGGCGAGTCTCGGCATAGGTGATAACTAAGCGCTGCATGGCGCGGGTAATGCCTACGTAACACAGGCGCCGCTCCTCCTCTAGACGGCCGGGCTCTTCTAGGGACATACGATGTGGAAAGAGGTTCTCTTCCATGCCCGCTAAAAACACCAGAGGAAACTCCAAACCCTTGGCCGAGTGCAGAGTCATTAACTGAATGCCATCTTCGTGGGGATCTGCTTGAGCATCGCCGGCATCGAGCGCCGCGTTATCCAAAAACTGTTGCAAAGGTGACAATTCATCGCCCTGAGCTGAAAACTGCTTGGCCGCTGACACCAGCTCCTCAAGGTTCTCTACTCTTGCCTGACCTTTTTCCCCTTTTTCTTTTTTATGAAACTCAAGGACTCCCGAGCCGTGCTGGACATGCTCAACCAGCTCTTCCAGCGCCATATCGTCGGTACCAGAATCCAGCTCATCAATTAAGCTGGTAAAACCCTGCAAAGCCGTCGTTGCTCTAGCTGGCAGGAGTTTTTCCTCACAGGCCATTGCAATCGCTTGCCACAGAGAGACCTCCCGGCTACGGGCCACCTCCCGCACGGTCTCTAAGGTTTTGCTACCAATGCCCCGGGGTGGCGTGTTGATCACCCGTTCGGCTGCCGCATCATCACTGCGATTGACCAGCAGGCGCAGGTACGCCAGCGCGTTGCGAATCTCCAAGCGCTCATAGAAACGTTGCCCGCCATAAATACGATAGGGAATCCCGCTGCGAATCAAGGCCTCTTCTAGTACTCGCGACTGAGCATTAGAGCGATACAAAATAGCCACTGAGCGCCGCTCGTTACCTTCATCTATCCAAGACTGAGCCTGTTCGACAATAAAGCGCGCCTCATCTTGCTCATTAAAGGCGGCATAGAGGGTAATGGGCTCCCCCGCATCACCGTCACTCCACAACTCTTTGCCCAAACGGCCGAAGTTATTGGCTATGACGCCATTGGCAGCTTGCAAAATCGTCTGTGTAGAGCGGTAGTTTTGCTCTAGGCGCACCGTTTGGCAGCCGCTGAAATCTTCGCTAAAGCGCTGAATATTCTCAATTTTAGCGCCGCGCCAGCCGTAGATGGACTGGTCGTCATCACCCACCGCCACTACTGGAATCTGCTTGCCGGCCAAAACCTGCAACCAGGCATACTGAATCGTGTTGGTATCCTGAAACTCATCGACCAATATTTGACGAAAGCGCCCTTGGTAGTGCGCCAATACCGAAGGGCTCTTCAACCACAACTCATGGGCACGCAGTAAGAGCTCGGCAAAATCGACTAGGCCGGAGCGCTCACAGGCCTCTTCATAGGCGCGATAGACTCGCAGCATGGTCTGGGCATACAGGTCGCCATAAGGCGCCTCGATATGGGCCGCACGCAGACCTTCATCTTTCTGAGCATTGATGTAATACAGCGCCTGTTTGGGAGGCCAGCGAGACTCATCCAGGGCCAATTCACGACAGACCCGCTTCACCAAGCGCAGCTGATCATCCGAATCTAAAATCTGAAAGTTCTGCGGCAGGCCGGACTCTTTCCAATGCGCCTTAAGCAGCCGGTGGGCTAGGCCATGAAAAGTCCCCACCCACATCCCATGTGCCGGGATATGCAGCATATCTTCAATACGCTGCCGCATCTCTTTGGCCGCTTTATTGGTAAAAGTCACTGCCAAAATGGAATAGGGGGAGTAAGCCTGGGCCTTGATTAGCCAGGCGATACGATGCACCAACACGCGTGTCTTGCCGCTACCTGCTCCAGCCAATACCAATAGGTTGGGGCTTTCAGAGGCCACGGCTTCGCGTTGGGCGTCATTTAGGGGGGAAAGAATATCTGATACGTCCATCGCCGCATTCTACCTAAATTCCCGCCCTAGCTCACCGTTGTCTGTGCGATCTTCTCGCGAGCTGTATAATGTGGGCACCCTTGCAACGAATGTGGCGCTATTGGTGACCAATACAAGCAGATCAGTTCTTCGCGACATCGACTCTGAACTCGAGCAGCTGCGGCGCTCCGAGCGCAAAGTGGCTGAGCTAGTACTCGCCGATCCTCAGCGGGTTATTCATATGCGCATCGTTGATCTGGCCGCTGCCGCCGAGGTCAGTGAACCTACCGTGGTGCGCTTCTGTCGCGCGATTGGCTGCAAAGGCTTCCAAAACTTCAAACTAGCACTGGCCCAATCCCTGGCCCAAAGTCCCAATCAAGAGCCCTTTGTGCTCAGCGAGCTCGATACTGCTCGTGACTACACCTATAAAGTTTTCGACGCCACCATGGAAACTTTGGCACAGGTGCGACACACCCTCGACCCCGACGCTATTGAAGTGGCGGTAGATGCGCTGTGCAATGCACGGCGGGTGGAGTTTTATGGTTTTGGCGCCTCCAGCCCTGTCGCAATTGACGCCCAGCACAAATTCTTCCGCCTACAAATTGCCAGCGCTGCTCTCTCAGACCCCCATATTCAAGCGATGTCTGCGATGTCCTTAACACCTGATGATGTGGTTGTGGCAATCTCACAGTCTGGACGCAGTACAGCGCTACTTGAAGCTATGGATTATGCGCGCGAATCGGGCGCTGTCATTATCGGCCTCGCACCAGCAGACACCCCAGTAATAGCTCGCGCGACCATTCCAATTCCTATTGATGTTGAGTCGCCGCATGAAGACAGTTATACACCACTGCCCTCACGCATTGCCCACCTGACGGTAATCGATATACTCGCAGTGGGAGTATCGAAAATGAAAGGCGATGAAGTAAACCGGCACTTAAACAAGCTCAACCGCGGTCTGCAATCACTGCGCAGCCACGACTAAAGCGCTAGCCAATAGCAAAGCTGGCCGATTTCGGACAGCACTGCCTTCCTTTGATAGTATCTCAAACATATTTCAGGGCATTTTTAGGCGCAGACTATGCACAACGACCGCAGCGATAATACCAACCCTTTTGCTTCGCGCAACACGCCCCAAGCTGAAGAAAAAACACCCTGGGAACTTGGCGACCCTATCCCAGAAGACGAGTTTTCTGCGGACGAGCGCAGGGATCCTAGCTTTGACTCTTATGACGATGAGGATGATGAATTCGACTATGACTCTGAGTCTTTGCAGGATGATGATGAAGGTCTGCTCTCTGACTGGGAAGAGGACGAAGAGGACAGCGACGAAGAATCCAAGTTTTTTGACTCTTGGCCTGTCGGCCTTTTAGCCATTGCAGCTGTCGCGGTACTGCTCTTAGCGATTGGTGGCTTAGGGGTTATGCAGGAGCGCGCCTCACTGCAGGACCGAATTGACGACCTGCAATCACAGCTCGCACTGGCCGCCGACCCCAAGCAACTGGAAACAGAGCGCGAGGCGCGACTTGAATCGCTAGAAAAGCAACGCGAGCTAAATCGTCAGATTCAGCAACTTGAACTGGAAAACCGCCGCCTTGAGGATACGGTTCGCGGCTTTGAGCAACAACTTGAAGCCCAACAAGCCGCCGCTAGTAAAGCGGCCAGCCAAGCTGAAAGCAGCACTGCGGCCGCGGTCCAAAAACCGGCAAAACAACCCTTAGCAAGCAGCAGCTCTGAGGGTGACTGGTTTGTGAACTTTGGCTCCTATCGCCAGCGCTCAGACGCCGAGCGCTGGGCCGGACGGCTCAAGCCCTCAGCCGGTAAAGTTGTCGTTATTGCGGCACCTGGTGGCGAGCTATTTCGAGTGCGCATTATTGGCCTAGGAGACAAAAGCGCAGCCCAAAGCGTAGCTACTAAGCTAGAATCCGAGTTCGGCTTATCTAAGCTTTGGGTGGGTCAACAGTAGGCTTGGCAGCACGCAGCAGGGCTGTTAATGTGCGCTATCCTAATTTTAAAAAGGACTGTGTTATGAACAAACTTTCCTGTGCAATCGCAGCACTGCTACTCTCGAGCACCGCGGCAATGGCCGAGTGCACTAAGCCAGAACAACCTCAGTTGCCCGATGGTGCTACTGCTAAAATGGAAGACATGCTAGCTGGACAGCAAGCTGTCAAAACCTTCCAGGCCAGCAACGTTGAGTACATGAAGTGCTTAGAAGAAGCTTTCTCTAGTGCCGAAGCAACAGTGAAGGAAGGTAAAGCAGACAAAGCCACTATTGAAGCGGCTAAGAAGAGTTACGCTGAAGCTGTCGAAGCCTACAACGCAGCGGTATCCTCCGAAGAAGCCGTTGCCGGACAATTCAATACTGAAGTTCGCGAATTCAAAGCTGCTAACCCCAATTAATAGCTACAGCGCGCAACTACAGAGTTGCGCGCTGCCCTTCTTTGCCGCTTAGGCTTCCTCTAATTTAGGGTTGGGTCCGTAAGCGTTGTCCCCTTCTTCACTGTCGAAGCAGTAAAACACCAGCAGAACTATCCAGCCGATTACTGGTACTAAACCTATCAGTAGCCACCAGCCACTGCGCCCTGTGTCGTGTAGACGACGGAAGGCCACCGCTATACTAGGTAAGAACACGCCCAGCATATACAAACCTTGTAGTACTCCCGTAGCGCCCTCAGCTCCCCTCAGGCCAAGTACTCCGTCGACAAAACTCAAGACCACCGAGATCAAAAAGTTAATCAGCACGAACATCCAAAACTCAACACGTCGTGCCCGCCCCGAAAAGCCTAGGTAATTTTTAAGAACTTTTAGGTACCACTCCATAGCAAAATCCTCTTTTATTTATTTATCTGCAGTAAACTGCTACCAAGTATAATGACAAAAGACAGTACTTAAACCTAGTACTAATGTAAGCCAGCCGGACTAGCGATTAAACACTAGACCAAGCCGCTATACTGGTCAAAGCCAGTAGGCATATATCCACAACAGCAGCACTGCTAGTGTATATCCTCTTGTTGTAAGCGCAGCATTGTTCTACTGTCGATAGTCCTTCTCAGGCGCTTTTCTACGATAGCAGCTATATTCTGAGTGAGGCATCACAGGAGCTAGCTATGAGCAATACTCGCATTGAAACCGACAGCATGGGCCAGCTAGAGGTGCCTGAAGCTGCGCTATACGGCGCCCAAACCCAGCGCGCTGTTAATAATTTTCCTATCAGTGGTCGACGCCTGCCCCAGCGCTTTATTCGCGCCCTGTTATTGATTAAACAAGCTGCTGCCACAGCCAACGTGAAGCTCGGGGAACTCGACAGTGAAATCGGCAGCGCTATCGTCAAAGCTGTACAGCACTTACAACAAGACCCTGAGTTGATGTCGCATTTTCCTGTAGATGTATTTCAAACAGGCTCAGGCACCAGCTCAAATATGAATGCCAACGAAGTCATCGCCAGCCTAGCTAGCCAACAGCGGGGCGCAGCGGTTCACCCTAACGATCACGTCAATCGCGGGCAGAGCAGCAACGATGTGATTCCCACCGCTATTCACCTGAGCGCTATTCTGGCATTAGAGGACTTACTTAAACCCGCCTTAGAGCACTTAGTAAGGGTTATTGAGGACAAAGCTCAGACTGTCCACAGCTCAATAAAAACCGGCCGCACCCACCTAATGGATGCCATGCCCGTGCGCATGAGCGATAGTTTGTCTGCCTGGGCAACGCAGATGCAGCAGAATATAGCGCGGATCAAGCAAGCAGAAGGTGATTTACGCCAACTGGCACAGGGCGGCACAGCGGTAGGCAGCGGCATTAACGCACACCCGCAATTTGCCCAGCAGTTCTGTCTAGAGCTATCAGAGCTATGCCAGACAAAGCTCAGTCCCAGTGATGATTTTTTTGCCGCTATTAGCTCGCAAGATGCCGCTGTTGCGCTATCAGGTCAACTGCGCTGCACTGCAGTATCCTTGACTAAAATCGCCAATGATTTGCGCTGGATGAACTCTGGCCCTCTTGCTGGTATTGGGGAAATCGAACTACAAGCTCTTCAACCTGGTTCATCCATCATGCCGGGCAAAGTCAATCCAGTACTACCCGAAGCCGCAGCAATGGTGGCCGCTCAAGTTATTGGAAACGATGCCAGCATTGCCATAGCGGGTCAGTCCGGCAACTTTGAGCTGAATGTGATGTTGCCACTTATTGCAGATCGGCTCATGGACAGTATTGAGCTTTTAGCCAACACCAGTGTACTGCTTGCCGATAAAGCCATCGCCACCTTCACTGTCAACGATGAGACACTGAAACGGGCCCTCGCGCGCAACCCCATTTTGGTCACCGCTCTCAACCCGGTCATCGGTTACCAGAAGGCTGCGGCCATCGCTAAACAGGCTTATCAAGAAGGCCGGCCAATCATTGATGTGGCAGAAGAACACAGCGGACTATCGCGGGATCAGCTCAAGCACTTACTAGACCCCGCCACACTAGCTGACGGCAGTAGACACTGAGACCCAACTGGCAGGCAGCTTACAAGTACCACTGCCTGCCTAGCAAACACTGCTTAGTCAGTATCCTGCTCGATTTTGCTGCGCCCATCGGACTCTGCAGGCATCTGTAACAACTCTAAAATAACCGGATCATCTGGGTTTTCTAAGTAAGCGAAAACGGTGTCCTTGTTCCATCTTTTATACCAGATTGGCTCATAGCCGGCGCTGCGCAGTTTCTCTATCCAGTGATCGGTATCATCAACCCGAAAACGCAAGTGATGTAAGCCTTCTCGGCCTGACTGGATGAACTCGCTGTGTGGGCCTTCGCCACTGCAGCACTCAATGAACTCAATCTCCATGTCACCACTGCTGCCAAAGGCCAGCTTTAATGAGGTATCGGCTTGCTTACCACGAAAGGTGGCGTCGCTTACCACTGACTCCTCCATCAGTACAAAAGGGCCAAATACCGCATCGTAACGACGTGTCCACTCTTCTAAATCCTTTACCACAAAGCCTATTTGGTCTATGGGAGGTAATCCCAAACGCTCTACTGTTTCCTTATGCATCGCTTTCTCCTTATTAAATAGTCCCTTGTGCTAAGGGATGCGAACATCCTGGGCTAATTAGCCCAACAAACTAAAAGTGATTAATAAACTGCTTGGCAAATTGCTCCATAGCGCGTTTTTTATCGTCCAGTGACGAGGTTTTACCCAGCGTAAAGTAAAATGGCAGACTGACACCTGCGCTCATACCCTGATCATGCAGGCGCTTTAGTGTGTCTAGTTTTAGCGGCTCATTCAGGCCGACGATAGTCTCAAATGCTTCTTTCTCTCTCCCAGCTTCTTTGCGCAGCTGCTGAATGGTAGACATAATTCCGGGCACCTCATCAGCACTATTACCAGCACCAATCCAGCCGTCACCGCGTAAGGTGGCGCGCTTTAGTGCCGCCAAATTGCCCCCTCCAACATAGATAGGTACCCGCTGTTCTGGCGCAGGCTCAATCTGAAGTCGGGGAAAATCATAAAATGGCCCATGGTGCTCAACCATACCGCCATCCCAGAGTTTGTGCATCACATCAATCATATCGTCCATGCGCTTACCGCGTTCACGGAACTCAACACCATAGATATCAAACTCATCTTTCATCCAACCGGCGCCAATACCAAGCGCAAAACGATTGCCACTGAAAATGGATAGGGAGCCGGCAGCCTTAGCAACTTCGAAAGGGTTGCGCAGTGGCAAGACATAGACCGAGGTAGAAAACTTTAAACGTGTGGTAGCCGCTGCCATAAACGCTATGCTGACCCAGCAATCCGGATAGGGCGAGTCGGCTGTCATCGGTGGTTTGCCGTCTTCAGAGTAGGGATAGCGCGCCTCCACTTGCTCCGGGAACACCGCATGATCAGCGTTTAGCACTCCTTCAAAACCCATCTCCTCAGCAAAAGCTGCAACGGGAACCAATTGCTCTGCTTCCATCCAAGAAACCGACTGCCAGAACTTCATAAACACCTCTGTGTTGTAACAACACTCTGTACTAAAAGCCTAGATTGCCCACAAGAATTACTATTTGAAATACTATTTGTCTATTAGGTTTTAATTAATAAGCAAGCGGTATGCTTATATATATCATGTTTTATGGTATAGAAATGCTTATCACAATAGATTGAAAAGCTAACCCAAGACTGATTCAATGACAACTCATTAATTATTATTTGCTTTTCGAGGAATAAAAACAAAGCCCTTGGCCAGCAACAACAAGCCGCCAGCAATCCACTGTATCTGCACTTAGTGCTCTAGCTATCTGTATCAATTTTGAGCCCGATTTTCGGTATTTATAGCTAATAAGAAAGCGAGCTATGCGGGCAGGCATGTACGGCTAGGACAAGTGCTGCTCTTATCGAAATACTTTGGCACAGCGGACCAATTCAAATAAGCAATGCAATAACATTCAATAATCCATAAGTTTAAAAGGACTCACTTCGATGACAATAAAGACGCCTGTGTTTAGAAAGCGCCGACTTGTTTCTACATTTGCGGCAGCCAATATCCTTGCAGCATCTACAGCCTTGGCTCAAGGCGCCGCACTTGAAGAGGTAGTGGTTACCGCGCAAAAACGTGCTCAATCACTGCAAGAAGTGCCTATTGCCACCTCTGTATTTGACGCATCTGCGATCGAGCAACAAGGTATTAGCGATATTTCTGACATAGGCCCCTTTACGCCTAACGTCCAAGTTGTTGAATCACCCAGTGGTGGCACCCAGGCGACTATTGCCATTCGCGGTTCCGTGACATTCAACCCAACTATCACCTGGGAATCACCGGTCGGGATGTACCTAGACGGTGTATTCATTGGCAAAAATATCGGCAGTATTTTTGATATCGTCGAGCTTGAGCGCGTCGAAGTTTTGCGCGGCCCTCAAGGCACTCTCTACGGTAAAAACACCATTGGTGGGGCGGTTAACATGATTACTCGCAAACCCAGTGGCGAGTTTGGTGGAAAACTAAAGGCCTCCGCTGGTAACTTTGATATGTACTCAGTGTCAGCCAGCATCGATACACCTGCTGTGGACTTGGCAGGTGGCAGCCTAAGCGCCAACATTTCTGCATTTCAACAAGAGCGAGACGGCTTTACCAAGAACCAGCCTGACCCCTTTGTTAACCCTTTAGCCAACCCCCGTTCTAGCAAAGAGTTTAAGTCTAAAGACAGTAAGGTTGCTCGTCTCTCCTTACTTTGGGAAGGCTCTGATGTTGACCTCCACTACAGCTACGACCACAGTGATACCAAGGCCACACCTACTGCTGCGCAACTCACTGATGTACCGGCGGGCTCTGGCCTCGATATCGGTGGCGGCGTGTTTTTACCCGTTGATGGCGTCTTAAGCGACTACCTAAGCAGTGATAAAAAACGCGCCCGCGCGATCAGCAACGACAAGTCTTTTTATGAAGACTCTGAAACTCGCGGTCATGCCTTACACCTTGACTGGAATCTCGGTGAGCTTGCTACATTCGGTGAGGTGACAGCAAAATCTATCACCGCCTACCGCAAACTCGATTTTTCAGATCGCATCGATATCGATGGCTCGCCACTGGATTTTTTCCATTCAGGCAGAGACATCACCTACGACCAGTTCTCTCAAGAGTTCCAAATAGTGGGTCAAACCGAACGCACAGATTATGTACTGGGTCTGTATTACTTTAGTGAAGAAGGCGATGTATTAAACATCAATAGCTTTATGCCTATTTATGGTTTCCCTACCACTAATAGTGAATTTGGCATGGAGAATAAAACAGTAGCGGCCTTTGCCAACGTCGATTGGCGGCCTGAAGCTGCCCTGTTTAATGACCGTCTAACCCTTAGCTTGGGCTTGCGCTGGACTAAAGAAGAAAAAGAGCAGTACATCTACCACCCCGATTCCTCACCTGTTCTTCCCTACACCGAAGCAGATAAGTCATGGACCAACGTGTCTCCATCATTTACTGCGAGCTGGGAATTAAACGATGACACCAATATATATGGAAAAATTGCCAACGGCTGGAAATCCGGTGGTTTTAATGGCGAAGCAGCAACACAAGAATCTTTTTATCAGTCCTATGACCCTGAAGAAGTCACCTCTTATGAGCTAGGCATCAAGTCCCGTTGGCTTGATAACCGTTTGCAAATTAACGCTGCAATATTCCAAAACGATCTGGAAGAAATGCAATTTAGTGTGTTCCAAGGGGGAGCTACTGCTGTGTCCACTGTGGACAATGCGGGTGAAGCCACCATCCGCGGACTCGAGTTAGAACTGCTCGCCCGTCCTAGCGACAACCTCACTATCAGTCTGAACTATGGCCACCTAGATCCAAAGTACGATGAATTCTTGGAGGTTGACCCAGCCACTAACCAGCTCACTGACTTCAAAAAAGAACGGGACTTCCCTTATGCCGCGCGAAATAATACCAGCGCTAGCTTAGAGTACTTTATGGGCTCTTTTGCTTGGGGTGAAGTCACGGCACGCCTCGATTGGAGCTACCAAGGCAGCTATGTTCCCTACGTAAATCCTGATCAAAACCGGGTATCCAAGACAGCTAGTTATGAACTGCTTAATGCACGCTTAAGCCTTGCTGAGATTCCTCTCAGCAGTGAGGGACAAAACCTGCAGTTGTCTATCTGGGGCAAAAACCTGACTAACGAGGACTACCGCGTCAACACCATCCCCTTCGGTTTATGGACCGCGAGTTATTTTGGCGACCCTAGAACCTATGGCGTAGATCTCAGTTACCAATTTTAACGTTCCAAGTAAGCTGGGTGCCACAGAGTAGGCACCCAGCTTTTTTTTATGTCTATATAATAAGGAGTTACTTTCTCGGGTCAGCGATAGTTAGGCTGCTCCACTTTTATTACAGATAGGTTACAAGTTATGTCGAGCACTAGCTCACTTAAGAAGGCCAGCTCAAAACGAATTAGCACCCGTAGTGCTGCAACCCGCGCCAAAATAATTTCCGTTGCCGAACGTCTATTTGCTGAAAAAGGTATCGATGGCGTGACACTCAATGAGATTGGCAAAGCCGCTGGACAGCGTAATGCAGCGGTATGCCAATACCATTTTGGTGATAAAGAAATGTTGCTACAGGCGGTTATGGACAAGCATGTTCCCGGCATCGCAGCGCGGCGCCACACTATGCTAGACCAGCTAGAACACTCGGAGAACTTGCAGCTCAGTGAAGTCGTACGCGCCTTTATTTACCCAGTCGCTGAAAAGTTATTGGATAAAGATGGCGGCGAAGACTTTATCCGCATCAACGCCCAACTTGTGGCCTTGCACACGGCATCGGCTCAAAATATGGGCCCTATGCCGCTAAACCTACCGCGTCCAGATCGACTCAGCAAAGCACTCCACGACGCTATGGCACCACTTGGTTTGCCAGAGGCCATACTAAAACAACGCACCATGCTCGCTGCAGTGTTGTTATTTCACGGCCTTTCAGATCATACCAAGATGCGTAAAAGCGTTAACACAAGCGAGCAAGTGGTGAACACCGAGCTTTTCCTTCGCACACTAGAAGATGGCATTCTCGCACTGCTGTCTGCCCCAGTGAGCAGCTCGAATCAACCCGCTAGCGAGTAGCCCAATCAGCTTCTCCGAGCCTTGTGTGCAGCGAAATACAGCAGTGGACCCTACAATTAGGGTCCACTCCTATCACCACTCAACCACGATTTTTCCAAAGTGGCCGCCACTTTCCTGCAAGCGGAAAGCTTCCGCTAACTGATCCAGAGGGAAACTTTGGTCAATCACCGGGCGAAGATTATTTTGCTCCAGCGCAGCAATGTATTCCTGCTGCTGGCGACGGCTGCCGACAACTAAGCCTTGCAAACGAACTTGTTTAGCCATCAACAAAGAAGTGGGAACTTGGCCACCGCGCCCAGTCAATACACCAATCAATGCGACCAAGCCGCCAACGCGAACAGCCTGCAAGGACTGAGCGAGGGTACCAGGTCCACCCACCTCAACAACGTGGTCAACACCTCGCCCATTGGTCAATGCGAGGACTTCCTTGCCCCAGTCCGGAGTAGTCCGATAGTTAATAGTATCGTTGGCACCAAGAGACCGAGCCCTTTCAAGTTTCTTGTCAGAGGAAGAGGTAACGATGACACGCGCACCCATAGCTCTAGCAATCTGCAAGGCCGCAATGGATACTCCGCCTGTGCCAAGCAAAAGCACGCTATCACCGGCCTTAAGCCCGCCCTCAACGACCAGTGCACGCCAAGCGGTCAGGCCAGCTGTAGTGATAGTCGCCGCTTCACAATGGCTCCAACCCGAAGGCGCATGGCTAAAGTTGTTGGCTGAGCACACAACATACTCAGCAGCATAGCCATCGACTCCATCACCTGGTGTTCCGCGGAAATTGCCCACAGCAGAAAAGGCTAAACCATCCTGCCATTGCGGGAAAAAACCAGACACCACACTATCGCCAACGGCGAACTCAGTCACCCCTTCACCAACAGCCTCGACTACGCCTGCACCGTCAGACATCAAAACCCGCCCATCAGCGGTAGGGATACTGCCATTAGCGACCAATAGGTCGTGGTAATTTAGGGAGCTGGCATGTATTGCCACACGTATCTGTCCCGGTCCAGGTGCACCGGGATCGGGCAGATCACTGATCTCCAATTGATCCAGTCCACCTGGGGCCCGAAGAATAGCTGCTTTCATAATGATTCCTCTACTTTATTTAATAGACCGGCCAACTAAGCTTTACTTAAAATTTTATCAGCTAGTGCTTATTCAAGCCCAGCAAGGCTTGTGCTGTCTCAAACGCCAACTCCATGGGCTCAGCAATCTGCCGATGTTCAATACAGCCGCTTACCATTTTCAACCGGAATATCTGGCCTTAGTAATGCTACAGCACCCGCCTCAGTTTGCACTCCGGTAACCAAGCATTCAGACATAAATGGACCGATCTGTTTGGGAGGAAAATTGGTAACAGCTAGCACCTGTTTGCCTTTAAGTGTTTCCTTGTCATATAGCTCGGTGATTTGTGCGCTGGATTTACGAACGCCAATTTCTGCGCCGAAATCTACTTTTAACTTGTAGGCAGGCTTTCGTGCTTCAGGAAAGTCCTCTACCTCGATGATCGTACCAACCCTTAGTTCTACCTTTTCAAAGTCATCCCAAGTAATCATATTCACTTGCTCCAAAACAAAGATTAATTAATCAGCGCCTTCAGCTTCGGGCAGCGAGATGCGCACAGTGCTACAAGACAGAGTACCAAGCTAGTGAATGTTGCCATGACTTATCCCCCTGAAAATAAGCAGCTCATCAGCTATGGAAGAGGAAGTTTATGATCAGTCGGGAGTCGTCTGCTTTCTAATGACGGCAGAGTCCTTTCGATTTTCGGCGAAAATAACTGGGTGATTTTCCGAAGTGGCGCGCAAAACGATCACTGAAAGACGATAGTGAAGCGTATCCAACAGCATCAGCAATTCGCTGGATATTGAGCTCCGACTGTTCCAGTAAGCGCCAAGACTCCTGCATGCGTAGATCGATCAGATATTGGTGTGGTGTCATACCCACCTGAGTGCGAAACAACTCGTTAAGCTGCCTAGCGCTCAAGTGGGCAACCGTCGCGAGTTCAGCAGTAGTGATTTTCTTGCGAAAGTTATCGTCAATGAATTGTTTCGCTGCCGATACCCTTCGGTCCAGCTTCAGTTTGTCACCGTGGTGTTCCTGTAGAAGTTGAATCAACAGTAGCAACATCTGATATTTTGTGCGAGATGAGCTAGCTCCCTTTGCCAATTGAGCATGCAGAAACTGGATAAAATGAAGTAATGCTGAATCCAGCTCAACAAAGCAAGGGAGTCGCTCAAATGCAGGGCTAAGAGCCTCTGGTACATCAGCTACCAGGAATCGATTTTCATCGCTTGCGAAATAGCCATGAAGACTGCCAGATGGAATTGTAGCGGCCCAGTTCCCCTCAACAGCGCCCTCTGTTTGCTCTACGACCAGCGAAAGCTTACCTTGCAGAGGCAACACCAGTTGGTGATGAGTATGGGAGTGATGTGTCCTTTCATCACCATAGCTTCTCAGGTCGAGCTTAAGCTCGGATGTATCCATACATTCCTTAGATTCCTGAAAAGAATCGCCCGACTTTATGACAGCCTCTAGTGCTTACTCATTGTACTCGCAGTCATCGCTACCCAAAGATGTACAACGACTTACTCCACCGTGACCGACTTAGCTAAGTTTCGAGGTTTATCGACATCCGTGCCTTTTTGTACAGCTACATGATAAGCCAGTAGTTGCAGCGCCACGGTGTAAATCACCGGCTTGAGCATTTCTGGACAGCTGGGCATTTGCAGTACATGTAACAGAGGCTCATCGACAAACCCCGCTTTTTTGTCGGCGAAAACATAGAGTTCGCCGCCGCGAGAGCGCACTTCCTCTAGGTTGGATTTGAGTTTTTCTAAGAGCTCATCACCCGGTGCTACCGCGACCACTGGCATATCTGCATCGACTAAGGCCAGTGGGCCGTGCTTCAACTCACCCGCGGGATAGGCCTCGGCGTGAATGTAGGAGATTTCTTTGAGCTTCAGAGCACCCTCCATCGCAATGGGGTATTGAATACCGCGACCTAAAAACAGTGCGTGCTGTTTTTGAATAAAGTGCTCGGACAGTTTCTTAATCGATGCGTCCAGAGCTAAGGTTTGCTCAACATGGCTCGGCAAAGCGTGCAAAGCATCAGTGATCTTGTCCTGATCTTGCTCGCTCATTCCGTGACGACGCCCAAGTAGCAAGGTCAACATCAAGAAAGCGACGAGCTGAGTGGTGAATGCCTTAGTCGACGCAACACCGACCTCAGCACCAGCCCGTGTAAGAAAAACCAGATCGGATTCTCGCACCAGAGAGCTGTGATCGACATTGGCTATTACCAAACTGGCGATAAACTCACCATCCTTTTGCCCCCGCAGAGCTGCCAAGGAATCGGCTGTTTCACCAGATTGGGATACTGTCACTAACAGGGTGCCAGGCTGCGGAGCGCGCTTGCGATAGCGAAATTCGGAAGCCACCTCTACCTCACAGGGAATACCCGCCAGCTCTTCCAGCCAATAACGCGCCACCAAGCCTGCATGAAAACTGGTACCGCAGGCAACAATTTGCACTGATTTAACTTGATCAAAAACTGCCGCAGCTTCTGCACCGAAGCGCTCATCGCTAAGTTCTGTTTCGTCGGCAATTTTGAAAGTATCCGCTAGGGCCTTTGGCTGCTCGTAGATTTCCTTGAGCATATAGTGCTCAAACTGACCTAAGTCTACGCTTTCAACAGCTTCTGCTACATCTCTGCGCGGGCGCTCAACCACATTGCCTGATTGATCCCAGATCTCCAGTGTCATGGCGGTCATTCTCACCAAATCACCTTCTTCCAGGAAGATGAAGCGGTCAGTGACCTGACGCAAAGCGAGCTGATCGGAGGCTAGAAAATTTTCACCAATACCCACGCCGACCACTAGAGGACTGCCAGCCCGTGCCGCTACCACCTCATCTGGCGATTCTTTATCGACTGCCGCTAATGCGTAGGCACCCTCTAACTGAGCAACCGTCTCACGCAAAGCATCGCTCAGACTCAAACCTTGCTCAAGCTTAGAGTGCAGCAAATGCACTATCACTTCGGTATCTGTCTGGGAGTAAAATACATAGCCCTGCTCGGCTAACTGTTTACGCAGACTGGCATGGTTTTCAATAATGCCGTTGTGTACCAAGGCAATACGATCGCTCGAGGTGTGTGGATGGGCATTCGCTGCCGAAGGCTTTCCGTGGGTTGCCCAGCGTGTATGAGCAATACCCACGCAACCGTAATGCGGTGACATCGCTTGGGCTTTTTCCAGTTCCGCCACCTTACCTAACTGCTTGTGTAGCAGCAGGCGTTTTTCATTATCAATCAGTGCCATACCCGAGGAATCATAGCCGCGGTACTCTAATCGACGCAGGCCCTCTAGCAAAATTTCCGACACTTCGCGCCGGGCTGTTACCGCTACAATTCCACACATATTATGACTGTCCTTTGTTAGCTTGTGGGCGCTGCCAACCCTGAATATTGCGCTGTCGACCGCGTCCCACCGCGAGCTCGTCTTCCTCTACTGTTTTAGTAATGGTCGATCCAGCCGCTACGAAGCCTTGTGCCTGGACGGTTAATGGCGCGACTAAGGTCGAGTTTGAACCAATAAAAACCCCATCGCCTAGCTCTGTTTGGTATTTATTGACGCCATCGTAATTGCAGGTGATGGTTCCGGCACCCACGTTCACCCCTGCGCCCATGTTGCAATCGCCAATATAGGAGAGGTGATTTACTTTACTGCCCTGGCCGATTTTAGCTTTTTTCGTTTCCACGAAATTACCCACTTTGGCGCCAGTCGATAAGTCTGTGCCGCTACGCAAACGCGCATAGGGGCCAACATTACAATCACTGCCGATCTTGGCTTCTTGTAGGTGACTCATGGCATGAATCGTACTGCCTGCTTCGATGACTGAATCGATTATTACGCAGTTAGGGCCGATGCTGACGTTATCACCCAACACCACATCACCCTCAATCACCACATTCACATCGATAAATACATTGCGCCCACAGCGCAGTGAACCGCGCACATCCAGCCGTGCTGGGTCAGCAATGCCCACACCTTGAAGCAAGAGTTGCTGTGCGAGTCGCTGCTGGAACTCCCGCTCTACACGACTGAGCTGCAAGCGGTTATTGACACCTTCAATTTCTACGGCTGTCTGTGATTCACAAGTAGCCACCTTAGCGCCAGCCTCTACCTGCATAGAGAGCACATCCGGAAGGTAGTATTCATTCTGGCTATTCTCATTGCGCACTCGCGGCAGAAAATCGCGCAGGAAACTTGCTGGTGCAGCTAACACGCCGGTATTAATCTCACAGATAAGGCGCTGTTCAGCGCTGGCATCGCGGTCTTCTACTACTGCCTGCAAATCTCCAGCGGCATTTCGAACCACCCGTCCATAGCCAGTCGCATCAGGCAGCACTGCTGTTAACAAAGCCGGTCCAGACCTTGCTGCGGCCACTAGTGGTTTCAAGCTATCGACCGTGATTAAAGGCACATCGCCATACAGTACTAGCACCACTGCGTCTTCAGCCACCTGGGGCAGGGCCTGAAGAACCGCGTGTCCTGTGCCGAGCTGCTGCTCCTGCAGTACCCAATTTACCTCTCTGTCTGCCAGCGCTTCCTGCACCTGCTCAGAGCCGTGACCGACCACCACATGCAATTGCGAAGCACCGAGGCCAGTAGCAGTATCGAGTACATGGCTCAGCATCGCTTTCCCTGCTACCTGGTGCAATACTTTAGGTAAATCGGATTGCATACGGCTGCCTTGGCCAGCAGCTAAAATAATTACTTCGAGATTCATGTTAAGGGTTTCCTTGGCCGCAGCCACTGCTACCATACAGCTTACTGTCACTATAATTTTGACATATTGAATTAGGGGGGGCACATATTAGTGTTCACATTTCTCAACACAACAGTAATTGTCATAGAATAAATGACAACAAAAGCAATAGCAGCACTGCGCCATCTTGACCTAGATGAGCGCCAAGTAAAAACCTACTTAGCACTGCTAAAGTTAGGACCGGCTTCAATCCGCGATATAGCCGCTGAATCGGGCATCAATCGCGGCAGTACCTACGAAACACTGAAGCAATTAGCTACAAAAGGTGTGGTGAGCTATTTTCCAAAAGGCAAACGCCGGGTATTTCAAGCCGAAGACCCAGACCGCTTACTAAACCTTGCCGAGAGCAAGCAGCAAGCTCTTAAGCAGGCTGTCGATCAATTGCGCAGCGAGATCATCCCAAGCCTCAAACAAACGCAAAGTCCCCTCAGCCCTGGCAACGTGCGCTTCTATGAAGGAGATGATGGCATTGAGTTAGTCCTGCGCGATCTACTGGAAAGCACGGCTAAAGATCCCGAGCGAGGCTACTCGGTAATTTCCACCAAATCACTGCGTGAGCACCTCTACCGTCCCTTCCCGAACTTTACTCGAGAACGCATTAAACGGGGCATTAAAGTACGGGTATTAGCGATGGGAGAGGGCGGTGATGAAGCAGAATTAGCTGAACGTAAATGGCTACCTGCTGGTACAGCTTCTGATGCCTCTTACATTGCCATCTATCCACCTAAAGTCGCCATGATCAGCCTGGCCGCGCAAAACTACCCGGTGGTAGTGATTATCGACTCCGCAGCAATTGCCTACACTCAGCAGCTACTGTTTGATACTTTGTGGGGCTTAATTTAGGCCTCAAATCATTAAATACTGTGAAAAAGCGCCCCACTGTCTAAGGCTAGTTCCTGACATTGGGCTCTTTGGATAGCTTGTGATTGAGAGAAGGGATGCTTGAAGACTAGAGTGATCCCTGTGCCCAGGGATCACTCAGTCGAAGATAGAGCAGAAAAAGTTCTCTGTGATTAACCGCGACCTGCGCGGTTTCTCATCTTGCGAAGGGTCGCCAGTTGAGCGGCAGCTTCCGCCAATTGTGAGGAAGCTCGACCGTAATCGAAATCTCCTGACTGGTTGGCCAGTGCCTGCTCAGCTTCTTTACGTGCTTCTTCCGCAGCGGCTTCGTCGACGTCGTCGGCGCGCAGCGCGGTGTCGGCCAGAATTGAAACCACCCCTGGCTGTACTTCTAGAAAACCACCAGAGACGTAATACACTTGCTCTTCACCGTTCTGGGTCACAATACGCACAGGACCCGGCTTCAGTGCCGTCAACAAGGGGGCGTGCCCGTAGTTAATACCGAGCTCGCCCATTTCACCGGTGGCGACCAAGAGCTCTACCAAACCAGAGTAGATTTCTTCTTCCGCACTGACGATGTCGCAATGAATTGTCATAGCCATTTATGGGGCCCTCGTCCCGGTATTACAGGTTCTTGGCTTTCTCAACAGCTTCGTCGATGCTGCCAACCATATAGAACGCCTGCTCTGGCAGGTGGTCATACTCGCCCGCCAAGATACCGTTAAAGCCTGCGATAGTATCTTTCAAAGAAACATACTTACCCGGTGAGCCGGTAAATACTTCCGCCACGTGGAAAGGCTGTGACAGGAAGCGTTCAATTTTACGTGCTCGGTTTACGGTTTGCTTGTCTTCTTCAGACAGCTCATCCATACCGAGGATGGCAATAATATCTTTCAGCTCTTTGTAGCGCTGCAGTACCGTCTGCACACCACGGGCAACTTCATAGTGCTCGTTACCAATGATCAGCGGGTCCAGCTGACGTGAAGTCGAATCCAGAGGATCTACCGCAGGGTAAATACCTTTAGAAGCAATATCACGGCTCAGTACTACCGTTGAGTCGAGGTGAGCAAAGGTGGTAGCTGGCGATGGGTCAGTCAAGTCATCCGCTGGTACGTATACCGCTTGGATAGAGGTAATAGATCCGACTTTAGTCGACGTAATACGCTCCTGAAGTACACCCATTTCCTCGGCCAGTGTTGGCTGGTAACCCACCGCAGAAGGCATACGACCCAAGAGAGCCGATACTTCGGTTCCCGCTAGGGTGTAACGGTAGATGTTGTCGATAAACAGCAACACGTCACGACCTTCGTCACGGAACTTCTCAGCCATGGTCAAACCGGTCAACGCTACACGCAGACGGTTACCTGGCGGCTCGTTCATCTGGCCGTAAACCATCGCTACTTTAGAGTTACTTAGGTTTTCGATATCTACAACATTGGATTCCTGCATCTCGTAGTAGAAGTCGTTACCTTCACGAGTACGCTCACCCACACCGGCAAATACGGACAGACCGCTGTGCTCGGTGGCGATGTTGTTAATCAGTTCCATCATGTTTACGGTCTTACCGACACCGGCACCACCGAACAGACCAACCTTACCACCCTTAGCGAAGGGGCAAACCAAGTCGATAACCTTGATGCCTGTTTCGAGCAGCTCTTCCGATGCTGCCAGTTCCTCGTAGGTGGGAGCTTTACGGTGAATAGAGGCACGCTCTTTTTCACCAATTGGGCCACGCTCATCAATTGGGTTACCCAATACGTCCATGATACGGCCCAGGGTTTCAACACCCACTGGCACAGAAATCGGCGCACCAGTATTGCTAACAGCCAAGCCGCGGCTCAGACCTTCGGAAGAACCCATAGCAATGGTACGAACTACACCATCACCTAACTGCTGCTGCACTTCCAGGGTCAGGTCTTTCTCTGTCACTATCAGGGCATCGTAAACGCGCGGCACGGAATCACGTGGAAATTCCACGTCGATTACCGCTCCGATAATTTGTACGATTCGTCCGCTGCTCATGTTCGGATCCTCAGTTTCATAATCAATTCTGGCTGGCAGGCGCATCGCGCCCTGCCGAATCTGGTTAGTGCTTTAGCTAATCGCAGCTGCACCGCTGACAATTTCTGACAATTCTTGCGTAATCGCAGCCTGCCGCGCCTTGTTGTAGATCAGCTGCAGGTCATCGATTAATTCGCCGGCGTTGTCTGTGGCGTTCTTCATCGCCAGCATCCGTGCGGCCTGTTCACAGGCACCATTTTCTACCACGGCTTGGTAGACCTGAGACTCGATATAACGAGTCAGCAGTCCTTCCAGCAATTCCTTGGCGTCGGGCTCGTAGATGTAATCCCAGTGATGGGACATGTCACTAGAGTCTTCTGCCACTAGAGGCAGCAATTGCTGCACTTCTGGGGATTGCGTCATGGTGTTAACAAATTCATTGCTAACCAAGAACAAGCGATCGATTCGGCCATCTGCGTAAGCATCTAGCATGGCTTTTACACCGCCGATCAAATCGGACAGGCTAGGCTCTTCGCCGATATCGCGTATCGCCGCTGTAACATTACCGCCGTGACTACCGAAGAAACTAGCTGCCTTAGCACCAATTAGACTTAACTCAATCTCGATGCCTTGATCAGCCCACTGCTTCATCGATTTTACGGTGGACTTAAACAGGTTAATGTTTAGGCCGCCGCAAAGTCCGCGATCGGTAGACACCACAATATAGCCAACGCGCTTAACTTCCCGCTCCACCATATACATATGGCGATATTCAGGCGCCGCATTGGCAATGTGACCAACTACTGCACGCATACGATGAGCGTAGGGCTTACCACGCTGCATACGCTCCTGAGCTTTACGCATTTTACTCGCCGCAACCATTTCCATGGCGCTGGTGATCTTCTGCGTACTCTGGATGCTCGAGATCTTGGTCCGTATTTCTTTTCCGACTGCCATCTAGTGGTCCTCGGCCCTACCAGGTTTGGGTGGCTTTGAATTTCTCAAGCGCCGCCTTAAAGGTGGACTCAACTTCGTCATCATACTTGCCGGTTTCGACAATGCTCTTCATCAGCTCGCCGTGTTCAGCATGCATGTAAGACAAGAGAGCGGATTCAAAGTCGCTGATCTTGTTCACTTCGACGTCGTTTAAATAACCCTCGTTAGCAGCGAACAGGGTAACACCCATTTCCGCCACACTTTGGGGAGAATACTGTTTCTGCTTCATCAGCTCAGTAACGCGCTCACCGTGGTCTAGCTGTGCCTTAGTAGCATCATCTAAATCGGAAGCAAACTGGGAGAATGCAGCCAACTCACGATACTGTGCCAGTGCGGTACGAACACCACCGGACAGCTTCTTCATGATCTTGGTTTGCGCCGCACCACCAACACGCGATACAGAGATACCGGCGTTCATCGCAGGGCGAATACCCGCGTTAAACATATCCGCTTCCAAGAAGATCTGACCATCGGTAATAGAAATCACGTTGGTCGGAACGAAAGCTGATACGTCACCCGCCTGAGTTTCAATCACTGGCAGCGCCGTCAATGAGCCTGTTTTACCTTTAACTTCACCATTAGTGATCTTTTCAACGTGATCGGCATTAACACGTGCCGCACGCTCTAGTAAACGAGAGTGCAAGTAGAACACGTCACCGGGATAAGCTTCACGGCCGGGAGGACGCTTCAACAACAGTGAGATTTGACGGTATGCCCAAGCTTGCTTGGTCAAGTCATCGTAAATGATCAGAGCATCTTCACCGCGGTCACGGTAGTACTCACCCATGGTACAACCCGCAAAAGGTGCCAGGTACTGCATCGCAGCGGGATCAGCAGCAGTCGCTGCAACAACAATGGTGTGCTCCATTGCGCCGTGCTCTTCCAGTTTACGAACTACGGAAGCAACTGAAGAAGCTTTCTGGCCAATGGCTACGTAGATACACTTAATGCCACTACCTTTCTGGTTGATGATGGCATCAACAGCAATCGCTGTTTTACCTACCTGACGGTCACCAATGATCAATTCGCGCTGTCCGCGGCCGATTGGCACCATCGAGTCAATCGCCTTCATACCAATTTGTACTGGCTGATCAACCGATTGACGGGCGATAACACCCGGCGCTACTTTTTCCAGTGCGTCGGTCAGTTTAGTGTTGACCGGGCCCTTACCATCGATGGGATTACCCAGCGCATCTACCACACGACCCTGCAGTTCCGGACCAACCGGTACCTCCAGAATACGGCCGGTGCAGCGGCAAGATTGACCTTCGGCCAAGCTCTTGTAGTCACCCAGAACAACGGCACCCACTGAGTCGCGCTCAAGGTTCAGCGCCATACCGTAGACACCGCCGTCAAATTCGATCATCTCGCCGTACATCACGTCATTGAGACCGTGGATACGGATAATACCGTCACTAACTGAGACTACGGTACCTTCGTTACGAGCTTCAGAGGACACGTCGAGCTGGTCGATGCGCTGCTTGATAATCTCGCTAATTTCTGATGGATTCAGTTGCTGCATGCTCTGTTCCTCAATCCTACAAATTCATTGCTTCGGCTAGCTTGTTCAGCCTGCCGCGCACGGACCCGTCGATCACCAGATCGCCGGCCCTGATTAATACGCCACCCAGAAGATTTTCATCGGTGGATGTGGTGACCTTTACGTCACGCTCAAGTCTCTTGCCCAGTGCGCCAGCCAGCTTATCGCGAACATCATCAGCCATGTCGAAGGCCGATATCACTTCAACCTCTACCGATTTTTCCTGGTTGGCTTTATACAGTGCAAACTGCGAATAAATCTCAGGCAACAAGCTAATGCGCTTATTACTGGCCAGAATGGCAATAAAATTGCGCGCCGGCTCATCGAGTGTATCGCCACAGACATCAGTCAGGGTCTTAGCCTGCTGTTCATTCGTCAAGGCAGGGTTGTTCAGCACTGCTTCCATACCGTCGGCAGCACTGACTGCCGCCGCTGTGGCGAGTTGCTGTGCCCACGCATCAAGAGCGTTGTGCTCTCGGGCATACTCGAAAGCCGCCTTTGCGTAGGGCCGTGCCAGTGTGCTCAATTCAGCCATTGGATCCTCGCTTTAAAGCTCTGAAGCCAGCTTATCAACCAACTCGGAATGGGCTTGTCGGTCGATTGCTTTGCCCAATACCTTTTCTGCTCCGGCCAATGACAGGGCTGCAACCTGGCCGCGCAACTGTTCTCTAGCACGGTTGGTTTCCTGCTCAATCTCCGCTTGAGCAGCCGCTTTAACACGATCCGCCTCAACGGTGGCAGCTGCTTTAGCTTCCTCGACTATCTGACTCGCGCGCTTATTGGCTGAATCGACAATGCCGGCCGCCTCATTCTTGGCTTCACGGAGGCGTTCGACTGCCTTTTCCTTGGCCAATTCCAGATCGTGATTGGCGCGGTCGGCAGCAGCCAAGCCATCAGCAATTTTCTTTTCGCGTTCCTGCATCGCGGCCAACAAGGGTGGCCACACAAACTTCATACAGAAAACAACAAAACAGACAAATGCGATCATCTGTCCGATGAGCGTAAGATTAAAATTCACGCCGTGCTCCTCGCAATTTACTTGGGGGCCGCGTTAATGCAGCCCCTATTCTTGCTGTTTGCTTTCTTATACTGCCACGCCCGGTGCCACAACGAAGATCAGGTACATAGCAATACCTACACCGATGATGGGAATCGCGTCTACCAGGCCAGCGCCCAAGAAGAAGGTTACCTGCAGTTTTGGTGCCAGCTCAGGCTGACGAGCAGAACCTTCGATCAGTTTGCCACCCAGCAAACCAACACCGATGGCAGCACCCAGACCACCTAAGCCCATCATAATGGCGGCAGCAACTAGAATTAATCCCATGATTTTTCTCCTAACGTTTCGAACTAGAGGTTAAAGTTAAAGGTAAATTAATGGTCTTCGTGGGCCATGCTGAGATACACAATGGTCAACACCATGAAGATAAATGCTTGCAGGGTGATAATCAGAATATGGAATATCGCCCAGGCCATCTGCAGCAATCCGGCGGGAATAGCCCAGACCAGACCAGCACTAAACAAGGCTGCAATCAGGATAAAAATCATCTCGCCAGCGTACATGTTGCCAAACAAACGCAGGCCAAGAGAGAAGGGCTTAGCCAACAGACCAACCACTTCCATAAACAGGTTCACTGGAATAAACAGCCAGTGATTGAAGGGGGTCATGCTCAATTCCTTAGCAAAACCAAAACCCTTAACTTTAATTGAGTAGTACAACATCAAGATGAAGACGCCCAGGGCCATACCCATGGTAATGTTGGGGTCAGTGGAGGCAACAATCTTGTGGTATTCCACACCCATCAAAGACAGGGTGTAGGGAATCAAATCCACCGGTAGCAAGTCCATCAAGTTCATCAAGAACACCCAGACAAAAATCGTCAGGGCCAAGGGGGCGATCATTTTATTGTGGCCATGGAAGGTATCGCGGACCGTGTTATCGACAAAGCTAACAATCACTTCTACAGCGTTTAACCAGCCTGTCGGTACATCAGTGCTCGCTTTCAGGGCCATGCGGCGGAAGAACCAGCAAAACAGTATGCCCAAGCCAACCGACCACAGCATAGAGTCAACGTGAATAGCGTTGAAGCCCATGGCAGCGACTTCTTCGCCACTGCGAGCTAAAACCCAGGCTCCACCCTCACTAATTATCGAGCCATCATGACGTTCAAAACCGCCAGGGAGCTCACCATAGGTCATGTTTGTCAGGTGGTGGACAATGTATTCAGAAACGGTCTGGTTTTCGCCTGCCATCTAATCCAACTCTTAAGTCAGTACACTTTTTGTTGATGCTCGCCGTAGCAACCACCAACTTCCAGTTATTTGTATTGCCATCATCAATAGATACATGGCGAACACGGCTGCGCCTGAAACGGGCTGCAGCAGGATAAAAATTGCGGCAAAGCCCACTGCATTCAGCAGAAATTTGACCACTTCGCCAGTATAGCTTGATCGTGCGATTACTCGCGCTGATCTAGCACCACTGTAGCGAAAAGTCTGTGCCGCAAAATATGCTTGCGGCAATATGGCGACTAAGCCACCACAGAGGGCAGAATATCCCAGATTGATGTTCCATGCGCCAAGTAAAAGACTCAATGGCAGCAGCACGATGAATTGTGCCAGAGTAATTCGGAACACTGGAGGTTTAGCAATGTTTGCTACGCCCTTCATTTCAGGCCCACACCATCGCATCCTGCACTTTGCGCCACAAGGATTGTTTCATCCTTTTGGGCGCGCGCATTATAGGGTCATTAGGGATGGGGTTCAACCGCGCAAACCGACTATCGACATGGTGATACTCCACAAGTTGTGGACACGATCGCAGCAAATACTGCGCGATCCCATGCCAACAGCTTTGCTTATACTCTATCTGGTAGCAAGCATTTATTTCAGCACTAGATAGCGGGTTTGAGCTCAAGGCAATCATTTAATGTGGCTGAGAATTCCGTCCAATTCATCGAGGCTGCTATAACTGAGTACTAGTTTACCGCGGCCTTTAGCAGTGTGCTGGATCTGCACTTTAGCACCGAGCTTCTCCGATAAATCATCCTGCAACTGGCGGATATTTGGATCCATGCTTGTTTTATCGGCGGGCTTACGATCTTTGCTGGCTAAAATATGACGTACTAGGGCTTCTGTCTGGCGAACTGATAAACCCTTACCCACTACTGTGCGGCCAGCTTGCGATTGGTCTGCACCGTTCAAGCCCAAGAGTGCTCGAGCATGGCCCATTTCTAGATCACCGCGCTCCAACAGTACCCGAACATCATCCTCCAAGCTCATCAAACGCAATAAGTTGGTCACGGTAGTGCGCGACTTACCGACCGCAGTTGCAACTTCTTGTTGAGTGAGTTCAAACTCCTGCTGCAGTCGCTGCAAGGCCATGGCCTCTTCCATCGGGCTTAAGTCTTCGCGCTGAATATTCTCAATCAGCGCCATCGCGATGGCTGCCTCGTCCGAAACATCGCGCACCACAGCAGGAATGCTATCTAGCCCCGCCAACTGGGTGGCTCGCCAACGGCGCTCACCGGCAATAATTTCAAACTTACGATCTGATATTGGCCGCACGACGATCGGCTGCATAACACCCTGGGCAGTGATGCTATCCGCCAATTCTTGCAGCGACTCTGGGTCCATATCACGCCGCGGCTGATATTTACCCCGCTGAATGCGGTCTACGGGTATTACTTTTAACTGTTGGCGTTCAGAATCGTCACTAGCAAGCGAAGCACTCTGCTCTGCTTCTGTCACTGCTTGTTTGGCGCTCGCTGAAGCACCAAGTAAAGCATCTAAGCCTCGACCGAGTCCGCGTTTTCTGGCCGTCATTGTGTTTCACCGTTTTTCTCAACTAAATGAGCAGCCTGATCTAAATTTGCCAGCTGCTCTTCACGACGAATAATTTCGCCTGCTAAAGCCATATAGGCCTTAGAACCTCTGGAATAGCGATCGTAATGCATAACCGGCAGGCCGTGACTTGGCGCTTCTGCCAATCGCACATTACGCGGAATAACCGTGCGGTATACTTTTTCACCAAAGTGTTGGTGTAATTGATTCGATACTTGGTTAGTCAAACTATTGCGCGGGTCATACATGGTGCGAAGGATACCCTGCAGCTCAAGATCTGGGTTCACTGCCTCGCGCACGCTGGCAATGGTATCGAGCAAAGCCGATAAACCCTCAAGTGCATAGTATTCACACTGCATAGCAATAATAACGCCGGTCGCGGCAACCAGTGCGTTGAGCGTTAACATGTTCAGTGAGGGGGGGCAGTCAATTAAGATAAAATCATAGCTATTAGCTACCTTAGCCAAAGCTGTAGCTAAGCGCCGTTCGCGATTATCTATATCCAGCAACTCGACTTCAGCAGCAGTGAGGTCGGCATTTGCGGGCAACACCGAAAAGCCACTTTCCGAAACAGCGATAGCCACTGCTGACACCGATTCTTGGTTAATTAGCACATCGTAGATACTGCGTTCGATGTTGTGCTTATCAACGCCGCTGCCCATGGTGGCATTGCCTTGTGGGTCTAAATCCACCAGCAAAACACGCTTATTCATTGCTGCTAGCGATGCCGCGAGATTAACGCTGGTGGTTGTTTTACCGACGCCGCCTTTCTGATTCGCAATCGCTATTATTTTTACCACTAAACTTGCCCCTGGTGTTGTATTAAACAGCCCCTCTTAGGCGGCTGGCTGATCGCGCAAAACCATAGCAACCAGGTGACGCTGGTCCGGCAGACCGGGAACAGCTACTGCTGTGACCGAAAGAATGTCGCACACCTTGGCTACTGCCGCTAGCTCCTCTTCTGGCCAAATACCTTTCATCGCCAAGAATTGCCCTTTGGGTGCCAGTAAGTGGCGACATCCACTGACCATATCATCCAAGGAAGCAAAAGCTCGTGACAGCACGGCATCAAATTTTTGGGCTGCTTGGAAACTCTCGACCCGCGCGTGATGCACGCTCATGTTATCCAAGCCCAGTGCAGTTTTCACCTGAAAAAGAAAACGGGTCTTTTTGCTATTGCTATCGAGCAGGTGAAACTCGCGCTCGGGGTACAAAATGGCCAGTGGTACGCCAGGTAAACCCGCGCCAGTGCCAACATCGATCAAGCGCTCACCGACAAGCAAAGGGGCAATGGCCAAACTATCGAGTAGGTGCTTGCGCAGCATAGCACTAGGTTCACGCACTGCGGTTAAATTGTAAGCTTTGTTCCACTTCGCCAGTAATTCCAAGTAGTCACAAAGCGCCTCCACTTGCTGCTCAGATACCTCGAGCTTTAGTTCAGCACAGCCAGCTGAGAGTTCAGAAGATAGCTCGTCACGCAAAATAGTCGACATCTTTTTCGGCTCAGGCAGTTTGTCGGTCTTGCGCATGTCGTTCCAGCGCGCCACGTTTTTTCAGGTAGACCAATAGCAGTGAAATAGCTGCCGCTGTGACACCCGGAATACGGCTAGCGCGAGCAAGAGTCTCGGGACGAGCCTCGTTGAGCTTCAGTGTCACCTCATTGGACAAACCATCGACTGTTGCATAATCCAGATCTTTAGGTAGCTGGGCATTTTCATAGCGACGCAAACGCTCAATATCTTCCTGCTGCCGCGCGATATAACCAGAGTACTTAGCCTGTATTTCAACCTGTTCAGCAGCCTGTGAGTCAGCAAGGGCCTGACCTTTGACTGCGGCAACATCCTGATAGCTAAGTTCTGGTCTCTTCAACAAATCTGCCAGAGAGTATTCACGGCTCAAAGGCGTTTTCAGTTTGCTGTTGAGCGCTTCGGCCTCTGGCGTTGTCGGGTGGACGAAAGTACTTGCCAAACGTGCACTTTCCAATTCGATAGCTTCACATTTTTCTTGAAAGCGCTGCCAGCGTTGATCGTCCACCAAGCCCAATTTACGGCCCTGTTCGGTGAGTCGCAAATCGGCGTTATCTTCCCGCAACAGCAGACGGTATTCAGCCCGCGAGGTAAACATACGGTAGGGCTCTAAGGTACCCATCGTGATGAGATCATCAATCAACACACCAATGTAAGCTTCATCGCGGCGCGGGCACCAAGCTGCTTCACCACGTGAGGCCAGTGCCGCATTGAGGCCAGCCAATATACCTTGAGCTGCGGCTTCTTCGTAACCGGTCGTACCATTGATCTGGCCGGCAAAATACAAGCCGGGTACCGCGCGTGTTTCTAGCGAGTATTTGAGGTCTCTTGGATCAAAGAAATCGTACTCAATGGCATAGCCCGGACGCGTAATATGCGCATTTTCAAAACCGACGATCGAGCGCACTAATTCGTACTGCACATCGAAGGGCAAGCTAGTGGAAATACCATTGGGGTATAGCTCACTGGTGTTAAGCCCTTCTGGCTCGATAAACACTTGGTGGGAGCTTTTATCGGCAAAGCGATGAATTTTATCTTCAATACTGGGGCAGTAACGTGGCCCAATTCCTTCAATTACGCCTGAGTACATCGGAGAGCGATCTAATCCACCGCGTATTATTTCGTGGGTGCGCTCGTTGGTATAGGTAATCCAGCAACAACGCTGCTCAGGGTGTTCCTCAGCACGGCCCAAATAGGACATCACCGGCACCGGCTCATCGCCCCACTGCTCTTCAAGTTGGGAAAAATCTACGCTGCGTGCATCGATGCGTGGCGGAGTGCCTGTTTTCAGGCGCTCAACTCGAAAAGGCAGTTCCCGCAGTCGATTAGCCAATGCTATCGCGGGTGGATCACCGGCTCGGCCGCCGGCACTATTTTCTAATCCGATATGTATCTTGCCACCTAGGAATGTACCGGTGGTTAACACAACCTGCGGCGCCCGAAAAATCAGCCCCATCTGAGTAACGGCGCCAGCAACTCGCCCACCTTCGATGAGCAGGTCATCTACGCCTTGCTGAAAAATGCTCAGATTTTCCTGGGATTCCAGAATTTCTCGAATTGCGTTGCGGTATAACACCCGATCTGCTTGCGCTCGGGTTGCTCTTACTGCCGGGCCCTTGCGAGCGTTGAGTACCCGCCACTGGATTCCGGCACGGTCAGTAGCGCGAGCCATGGCTCCACCAAGAGCATCCACTTCTTTCACTAAATGGCTCTTACCAATACCCCCAATAGCGGGATTACAGGACATCTGCCCCAGAGTATCAACACTGTGAGTTAGCAGCAGTGTGCGACAGCCCATACGTGCGGCTGCCAAACAGGCTTCCGTACCGGCATGGCCACCACCGATCACAATGACGTCAAACTGTTGTTGGTACTCCACGGAGTAAGCCTCTTGTGCCCAAGTGGGCAGAGCATGAAATGGGCGGCGATTATACGTGGCTGGGCGCCGTTGTACAAAAAATGATCGTGCCATTTTTACCCAGAAGCCGGTCAGGCTTCAAAAGTGTTTCGTGCACTAAGCTTTTTTATTTTTATCTCTATTAAATAGTTTTAATTAAATACTTATATATAGATATGTTTATTGTAGTTATTGTTATATAGCAAGCACTTCGCTGTTGATAAGTCTTAAAAATACCTTTTTTTCAATGACTTAGAGATGAGCAAACTATGGATACAAGCACTGTTCCTAAGCGTGACAAGCGGTGTTTGGAGCTGGGAGGAATTGTGGATCAAATCGGCTCGAGCCAATAAGTGCTGACTTATCCAGTTTCTGTCCCACTTTCGTACAGCTTATATGCAGATTTTGTCTACATGAGGGTTTTTGTATCTGATTGCTTTGCGTTTTCTTGTGGGTTTTTTGTGGATAAGTAATGCCTAAGCTGTGCGCGGCTTTTGGCTGTGGATAGGTCTTTGTTTAAGTTGTGCAGAGCTTGTTACAAGGCGGGGGAGTAGGCTTAGCTAAGCCACTTATTTTGCGAGTGCTATTTGCCGATGCAGAAACTGGAGAAAATTTCACCGAGTAATTCGTCACTACTCAGAGCACCGGTAATAGTACCAAGTGTGTTGTGGCACTGGCGGAGGTCTTCAGCAAGCAGCTCGCCAGCGCCAGCATCAAGCAATTGAGCTTGCCCAGCAGCTAAATATTCGGCGGCTTGTTGCAGTGCGGTGATATGTCTGCGGCGGGCACTGAAGGTGTTTTCATTAGCCACTTGGTAACCCATACATTCTTTAAGGTGCTCGCGCAGTGCATCCATACCTGCGCCGCTGCGGGCTGACAGTGCTACCCTTACATCATTGCCTTGGGCATGCAGTCCAGGCTTGCGACCTGAGATATCTATTTTATTGTGAATCACGGTGACTGGGGTGTCGGGACCAAGACGCTCTTCTTTCTCTGGCCATAGCTGCTCAATGCTGAGCTTCACGTCTGCTGAAGTGCTATCAACTACGAGTAAAATCCTGTCTGCAGTGGCTATCTCGTTCCAAGCACGGCGAATACCTTCCTGCTCGACTTCATCACTACTGTCGCGTAGGCCTGCTGTATCAACGATATGCAGCGGCATGCCATCGAGTTGAATATGTTCGTGTAAGACATCTCGAGTAGTGCCTTCTATGGCAGTCACAATTGCGCGATCTTGGCCGGAGAGGGCGTTGAGTAGGCTTGATTTACCAGCGTTGGGTTTGCCGGCAATCACCAGTTTCATCCCTTCTTGCAGTAGGCTTCCATGTCGAGCTTGCTGTAAAACAGACTGCAGGCGTTGTTCTAGCGCATCGAGTTCCTGGGCGACTTTGCCATCGGCCAAGAAATCAATTTCTTCTTCTGGAAAGTCGATTGCTGCTTCGACATAGACCCGCAGACGAGTAATAGCATTGACCAGTTCGTCGACTTCTTTAGAAAAGGCACCCTGTAATGAGCGACTGGCGCTGCGGGCAGCTTGCTCAGTGGTGCTATTGATAAGGTCGGCAATGGCTTCAGCCTGTGCTAAATCGATCTTGTCGTTGAGAAAGGCTCGCTCGGAGAATTCGCCAGCTCTAGCGGGTCGTGCCCCTACTGCACAGGCGGCTTTGACTAATAGATCTAAAACTACCGGGCCGCCATGGCCTTGTAGTTCCACCACATCTTCACCGGTAAAGGAGTTGGGGCCTGGGAAATACAGCGCGATACCGCTGTCGATGATGTTTTTAGAGTGGTCGGAGAATTGGCAGAAATGGGCATAGCGTGGCTTTAGCGATCGTCCGCTGATACGCTCGCCAATCGCTTTAGCGTCTTTGCCGGATAACCTGATGATGCCCACCCCACCGCGGCCAGGCGCGGTAGCGATGGCCACGATGGTGTCATTGTCTAGCTTTGAGAGCCCTGCGCTTATCACAGCACTGCTCAGCTAGCGCCCTTCTCAATTTGCCGTGTGATGACGTACTGCTGCGCCATGGACAACAGGTTGTTCACTACCCAGTATAGTACTAGACCTGCTGGGAACCACAGGAAGAAGAAGGTAAAGACAATGGGTAGCCACTGCATGATTTTGGCTTGCATTGGATCCGGTGGCGGCGGGTTAAGCTTCTGCATAAACCACATACTTGCACCCATTAATACGGGTAGCACAAAGTAGGGGTCCATAACGGAAAGGTCGTTAATCCACAACATAAAGGGCGCGTGGCGCAGCTCAACACTCTCCATCAGCACCCAGTAAAGTGAGATGAAAACGGGCATCTGTACCAGAATCGGTAGGCAGCCCCCCATGGGGTTAATTTTTTCTTTGCGGTACAGCTCCATCATGGCTTGAGACTGTTTTTGTTTGTCATCCGCATATTGCTCACGTATTTCAACCATTTTGGGTTGAACTCGCCGCATATTGGCCATTGAACGGTAACTAGTGGCTGATAGCTTAAAGAATGCCGCTTTAATCAAAACGGTTAACAAGATAATTGCGACACCCCAGTTGCCAACGAGTGCATGAATTTTAGTCAGCAGCCAGAACAATGGCTGTGCAATCCACCATAACCAGCCGTAATCAACGCTGAGATCCAAATAAGGAGATATTTTTTCTAGGCGGTATTGATCTTTAGGGCCGGCATAAAAACGGGCGCCCACTTGGCCACTTTGGCCCGGGTCGAGCACCAGTGCTGGACTGGTAAAACCGGCAATATTAAAGCCACTTGAGGTCACTCTTGTGCTGTAGGTGTGGCTCAAATCTGGGTTGGGTATCCAAGCACTGAGGAAGTAGTGCTGAATCATTGCTATCCAACCACCTGGCAGGTTCTTCTTAAAGGGCTCTTTCTTCATATCGCCAAAGTCGAATTTGGTAAAACGCTCATCTGGCTGAGTAATGGCTGAGCCGAGGAAGGGTTTTAGCCCCATGCCGGTGGTATCAGCGTTGGGTGCTGGGCTGCTATCGCGCTTCAGTTGGCCAAAGAAGTTGGCTTGCCAGCGCTGCTCACTGCGGTTTTCGACTAAGTAATCGACGTAGATCAGGTATTCTTCACGATGAAATGTGAAGCGCTTGATAATATTGACGCCATTGTCATTAGACCAGTGCAGATCTACTTGCAGACTATCTTGGCCCTCTTCTAGGGTGTAGCGCGCCTGTTTACTAGTAAAGGTGGCGCGGCCTTGGCTGTCGATACCATCGCTGCCAATGAGGCCGCTCTGTGCTACATATACTCTGTTGCTATTCTGCTCCAGCAAGACAAAGGGGGCACCCTCTAGCTTTTCTAAGTGCTTGACCAGAGCAAGCTCAACAATATCACCGCCTTGTAAGTCAATTGCGAGCTGTAGCTCGTCGGTAAAGACCTGCACGATTCGCCCACTGTGAGTGCTTTCGGTGGGTGATTCAGGTTGTATTTGCGGGCCGGTAGAGGGCGCTGCGGGAATATCTTCTGCCAAGTCAGACGCTGTTGTTCCTGCGACCTCTGGTAGTTCAAGAACTTGGGGCGCAGCGTTTTCAGTCAATCGTGTGGTGACTTGGGCTGTGGCCTGGCTACGTTGATCTTTAAAGGCCACCCATTCGCTGAGTAGCATGAAAGATAGTACGGCGAAGGCGCCTATGAGCAGTGAGCGTTGGAAATCCATAAGTAAGGTCGTTTTAGTGTGTGTGCTTACAGGGAGGGACAGGGTCCAGACCACCTTCGTGCCAAGGGTGGCATTTGGACAAGCGGCGCAATGTTAAACCAGTACCCTTTATTACGCCGTGTTCGGCAATAGCCTGCTGGGCGTAGGATGAGCAGCTGGGAAAAAAACGGCAGCGATTACCCAGAAATGGGCTCAAACAAGCCTGATAGACAGAGATCAACAGTATCAATATGCGACGCATTAGGATTCCTGGCTGCTACGGTTTGCTTGGTTGGAAACACGCTTTGCCAGTTTCCGCCATTGCTCGCGCAATATAGAGGATAGTTGTGCATTATCCAACTGGTCGATACCTCGTCTAGCTAGTAGCACAACATCCATGGCTGGCGTTGAGGGATCAGCGTGGCGAAACATTTCTCGTGCCAATCGTTTTACCCGGTTGCGCTGAACAGCTAAACGAACATTTTTTTTAGCCACGACTAAACCCAGGCGATGCCTGGGTTCATTAGTCGGTTTTGCTAGGAGCAAAACATGTTTGTGTGAGGCTCTAGCCTCTGAGCCGTCGAAAACCCGGCTGTAATCTACCGCGGTGAGTAGTCGACTAGCTTTGCTAAAGCGGTAATCCGGCGGTGCTTGCTCTACGTCTACCATCGCGGTGGCAACCCACCGATTAAGCTGCCAGACGCTTGCGACCTTTAGCGCGACGGCGATTCAGGACGTGACGGCCACCTTTGGTTGCCATGCGCGCACGGAAACCGTGAGTACGCTTGCGCTTGATAACACTGGGCTGAAAAGTTCTTTTCATGACAATGATTCCATAATGATAGTAAACGACTTCGGCAAGCCGGCTGCGCCAACGCACCTTAGTCGGAAAAAAGGGTGGGTATTCTATTGAAACTTGGCCAACATTACAATTAGGGCGGTGCTTTGTTTTTCTCTCTCTTGTAGCTGCTTTGTGTAGCCGCTAGTTGCCGCTGGGTAAATTTAATTTGAGCGCAGTGTTGCTGCGGCTTACAGCCTTCAGTGCACATTTTTTCCCAAAGATATACATGACTTATCCACAGCTAAACTTATCCCAAGCTTGATTTTTTTGCTTTGTACGTTTTTTGTACAATTATCTTGTAAGTATATGATTATAGTGCGGAAAAAAAACTTTCTTACAGGCTTTTTTTTTGTGGATAAGTATCTGTTTGAAGCGTATCATGCCCTTCTCGGTGGGCATTTGTCTGACCGAAATAAGAATTTATTAACAGTCACTATCTATAGCAGTAGCCGATGTATATTTTTGGCTCTCGGGGGAAAAATTGCCTGGAGTAATCTGGCAGCGTTGTATCGATCGCCTACAGAGTGAGTTGCCTTCGCAGCAATTCAATACTTGGATACGACCACTGCAAGCGACGCGTGAGGGGCAAATGTTGACTCTTCTCGCCCCAAATCGCTTTATTAAAGATTTTGTTGCCGACAAGTTCTCGTCACGCATTCACGAGTTGGTTCGTGAAATAGAGGGTGATCAAGCGCCGGAAGTGGTGCTGGAGATCGGTACGGCAGCAGCTATTCGGCGACCTTCCGTCACTTTGCCTGAGAATAGTTCTGGGGCTGCACAGCGTTTTGCGAGTCCAAATAGTTCCATGCCGCCGGCGGTATCCGGTTTTGCTATTAATGGTGAACAGTCACTAAATGCTCGTGATCAGTTGCAAGCTGAGGCCGCTATAGAGCCAGTGGTTGCTGATGAGATACCCGCGGTGGTGGCTACTGCGCGGCAGGGGATTGTGCCTGGTCATGCTCAGAATCCACATAACTTAGTCGACGGCTATACTTTCGAGACCTTTGTCGAAGGTAAGTCTAACCAGTTGGCGCTGGCCGCTGCGAAACAGGTCGCTGAGAACCCTGGAGAGGCTTATAACCCCTTGTTTCTCTACGGTGGTGTTGGCTTAGGTAAAACTCACTTGATGCACGCTGTGGGTAATGCTCTGAAAAAACAAAACCCCGATGCACAGGTTGTCTACTTACACTCTGAGCGCTTTGTAGCCGATATGGTAAAGGCACTACAGCTCAACGCAATTAGCGAATTTAAGCGCTACTACCGTTCAGTTGATGCCCTTTTGATCGACGATATTCAGTTTTTTGCCAAAAAAGATCGATCTCAAGAAGAGTTCTTCCACACCTTCAATGCGCTATTGGAAGGTGGTCAACAGATGATTCTTACCTGTGATCGCTATCCAAAGGAAATTGATGGTCTAGAAGAGCGTCTCAAGTCGCGTTTTGGTTGGGGCTTGACCGTTGCGGTAGAGCCGCCAGAGCTAGAAACCCGCGTTGCCATTTTGATGAATAAAGCCAACCAAGCACGGATAGAGTTGCCGCCGGAAGCGGCCTTCTTTATTGCACAGCGCATACGTTCAAACGTTAGAGAGCTTGAGGGTGCGCTCAAAAGAGTGATAGCGAGCGCTCACTTCACCGGTAAGGCGATCGATGTTGATTTAATTAAAGAGAGCCTGAAAGATTTACTTGCGCTACAGGATAGGCAGGTTAGCCAGGACAATATTCAGCGTACTGTCGCGGAGTATTACAAAATCAAAGTGGCTGACTTGATGTCGCGGCGACGCAGTCGTTCAGTTGCTCGGCCGCGACAAATGGCCATGGCTTTAGCCAAAGAACTCACTAACCACAGCTTGCCTGAAATTGGTGATAGTTTTGGTGGCAGAGATCACACGACAGTCTTGCACGCATGTCGTAAAATCAAGGAGCTTCGCGAGACCAATTCTGATATTCGCGAAGACTATAAAAATTTATTGCGATCACTCACCACTTGATTGCTGTGCGTCATAAGGCTTTTAGCTTCTAATACGAAGCTGAGCGTGGTGGGTTTATAGTGATCGAGGGTGATAACCGGGCAGATTGTTGCCGCAAGGGTCCGGGCGGTAAAAGTTAAGGATAAATACAATATGAAATTTGTGATATCGCGGGATGCTCTTCTTAAGCCTTTGAACCTTGTAGCAGGGGTGGTTGAGCGTCGGCAGACTTTACCCATACTGGCCAATGTGCTGCTGGTGCTTGAGGGCGATCAGTTAGCCCTTACCGGTACGGATCTTGAAGTGGAGTTGGTGGGGCGAGTCAAACTAGAGAGTCCCGGTGAAGATGGGGAGTTGACAGTTCCCGCTCGAAAACTGGTTGATATCTGTAAATCCCTTCCTGAGGGGAGTGAGATTGAAATTTCAGCGAGCGACAATAAGGTCACCGTCAGATCCGGTCGCAGTCGCTTTACTCTCTCGACCTTACCCGCACGGGATTTTCCCAGTGTGGATGACAGTATTGGTACTCACCAATTTACGGTTAAGCAAGGTCAATTACGTCGTTTGATCGAGCGTACTGGCTTTGCCATGGCGCAGCAGGACGTGCGTTATTACCTCAACGGTATGCTCTGGGAGCTCCGCTCTGGGCGTTTGCGTGTAGTGGCAACAGACGGTCACCGTTTGGCGATGTGTACTTTGGCTGCTGAGCTTGAAGCAGAGGACACCCAGGTAATCCTTCCGCGCAAAGGTGTACTGGAGTTGTCGCGCCTTTTATTGGTGGATGATCAGGATATCAGCATTGTGCTAGGTACTAACCATATTCGCGCGACAACGGATGACTTTACCTTTACCTCCAAGCTGGTTGATGGGAAGTTCCCTGATTATGAGCGCGTTTTACCACGTTCTCCCGATAAAGCCGTAATTGGCTCCCGTCTCGATTTGCGTCAAGCATTTACTCGCGCGGCCATTCTTTCTAATGAAAAATACCGTGGTGTAAGACTCAAGCTCAGTAATGACATTATGGAGATAGTGGCTAACAACCCTGAGCAAGAGCAGGCAGAAGAGTCTGTGGCAGTGGAGTATCAAGGTGATAGCTTGGAAATAGGCTTTAACGTCAGCTATCTCCTAGATGTGCTGGGGGTTCTCACCGGTGAGCAGATAAAGCTTTCTATGTCAGACCCTAATAGCAGCGCGCAATTGGAAGAGTCAGAAGTTGATGGTGATTCTGTCTACGTTGTCATGCCGATGCGTCTTTAATGCCCTTCGTAGGCGTTCACCTCTGCGGTGTTCGCCTAGCCATTAAACTTGTATTAGCACCACTCTGCTTGCCTCCCACTCTACTGACAGCGCTACACGGCTGATAAAGGCCTGTTTGTGTCCCTTGATCAACTGACCATCCATAATGTACGAAATCTCCGAGAGCTCCGTTTAGAGGCCTTTGAGCGCACTAACGTCATCTATGGTGCCAACGGTAGCGGCAAGACCAGTATATTAGAGGCGATACACCTTTTAGGTATGGCTCGCTCCTTTCGTGGCACAAGCGCCAAAACATTGATTAGCCATGGAGAGGCTGCTTGTGTGGTTCATGGTGTTGGTACACTTTCTAGTGGTCGTGGCCGTTACTCATTGGGTGTGGAACGACGTCTTAATGGTGAGTTGAGCTTAAAAATCAATGGGGAGGCGGCTCGTACCATCGCCGAGTTGGTAGAGCGCCTGCCTGTTCAGGTGATTAATGCTGATAGCTTCAGTTTATTGACTGGCGCTCCTCAAGCAAGACGGCATTTTCTTAATTGGGGTGTGTTCCACGTGGAACATCGCTTCTTCCCTGAGTGGCAGCGTTTTCAGCGCTGTATTAAACAGCGCAATAGTAGCCTCCGACGTGGTAAACTGGCAGGTCAAGAATTACAAGCTTGGACACGTGAGTTGGCGCGTTCGGGTTCTATGATTAATGAGTACAGGCAGGCTTATTTTAATGACTTGGCCCCATTATTCAGAGAGATCGTGGGGCGTTTACTACCGCAGATCGGCAGTTTGGAGTTGCGACTTCGCCAGGGCTGGGATAAGCGACTGAGTTATAGTGAGGCATTAGAGGCAACACTTAATTCAGACCAAGAAAAAGGCTTTACCCAGCTAGGCCCGCAACGAGCGGATCTGAAAGTTATGGTAGATGGCCATGCTGCAGCTGATACCCTGTCACGAGGTCAGCAAAAATTGGTGGTCTGTGGGCTTAAGTTAGCCCAAGGCCGTTTGATGCGAGCGCTTGCAAGTCGCTCTTGTATCTATTTGGTAGATGACTTGCCCTCTGAGCTCGATCAGGCCCATAGTAGACGGGTTTGCGATGAATTAGAGGCAATACAAGCACAAGTTTTTATTACCTGTGTTGAACGAAACGATGTGCTCCGAGTTTGGCCTAATAAAGGCGAGAAGCTTGCTGTGTTCCACGTGGAACATGGTTTGGTAGAGAGCGAGTTAGAACAAAGCAGTGCGCCCCAATTACAGGGCAATAACAGAGAGAGTCAATCTAGCCATGAGTGAACAAGAGAACAATTACGATTCCTCGAGCATTAAGGTGCTAAAGGGTTTGGATGCGGTTCGTAAGCGTCCAGGGATGTATATTGGGGACACTGACGACGGCACCGGACTGCATCATATGGTGTTTGAGTTGGTGGATAACTCGATAGATGAGGCTCTGGCTGGGCACTGTTCTCAAATTGACATCGTGATTCACCCCGACGAGTCGGTGAGTGTTAGTGATAATGGTCGCGGTATTCCCACGGAGATCCACGAAGAGGGCGTATCGGCAGCGGAAGTAATCATGACTGTCCTCCATGCTGGGGGGAAGTTTGATGATAATACTTATAAGGTATCCGGTGGCTTGCACGGTGTAGGTATTTCCGTGGTAAATGCTCTGTCTGAAGAGCTGACACTGACTATTCGCCGCGGCGGTAAGTTACACGAGCAGGTCTATCGACACGGTGTGCCAGTTGCGCCACTGGCTGAAAAGGGTGAGACCGAGCGCTCTGGTACCACTGTTCGTTTTAAGCCCTCCTCTGAAACCTTTACCAATATTGAATTTCACTTCGATCAACTGGGTAAGAGACTGCGTGAGCTGGCTTTCTTAAACTCTGGCGTAGCCATTGTTCTAAAAGATGAGCGTAGTGGCAAACAGGAGACTTATCAGTACGAAGGCGGTCTTAGAGCGTTTGTGGACTACCTAAACCAGAATAAGACCACTATTAATAAAGCCTTCCACTTTCAGGTTGATACAGACGACGGTATCGGCGTCGAGGTGGCTTTGCAGTGGAATGATTCATTCCAGGAAAGCATCTACTGCTATACCAATAACATCCCTCAGCGGGACGGTGGTGCCCACCTCGCGGGTTTCCGCTCAGCCTTGACCCGTTCACTTAACTCCTACATAGAACGCGAGGGAATGGCTAAGAAAGCCAAAGTATCCACTACAGGTGATGATGCGCGAGAAGGTTTGACAGCGATCGTGTCGGTAAAAGTGCCCGATCCAAAGTTTTCCTCTCAAACCAAAGATAAACTGGTTTCCTCAGAAGTAAAAACAGCGGTTGAACAGAGCATGAATGCTCAGCTGAATGACTATCTGTTGGAAAACCCGCAAGAAGCCCGTGCGGTGGTTGGCAAAATGCTCGATGCTGCTCGCGCTCGTGAAGCCGCGCGTAAAGCCCGTGAAATGACCCGCCGCAAAGGGGCTTTAGATATTGCCGGCTTGCCGGGTAAGTTGGCTGACTGCCAAGAAAAGGATCCAGCGCTGTCTGAACTCTATCTAGTGGAGGGTGACTCTGCGGGTGGTTCAGCAAAACAAGGCCGAAATCGTCGTTTTCAAGCCATTTTGCCGCTAAAGGGTAAGATTCTAAACGTCGAGAAAGCTCGCTTTGATAAAATGTTGGGCTCTGCTGAAGTTGGCACAATTGTGACGGCACTTGGTTGCGGCATTGGTAAAGAAGAGTTTAACGCTGACAAGTTGCGCTATCACAGCATTATTATTATGACTGACGCCGATGTTGACGGGTCACACATTAGAACCTTGTTGTTGACCTTCTTCTTCCGTCAAATGCGTGAATTAATCGAACGGGGTCACATCTTTATTGCCCAGCCGCCCCTCTATAAGATCGCCAAGGGCAAACAGCATACCTATCTTAAAGATGATGAGGCGCTACACCAATATTTGACCCAATCAGCCTTAGATGGCGCGGCGATTCACGTTAACGCGGATGCACCAGCGATCACCGGTGAAAACTTAGAAGCACTGGTTGCACAGTACCGCACAGTGACTGCGACTATTGATCGCCTGTCTAGGGTTTACGCTCCAGCCGTGCTGTGGCGCATAGTCCACGGTGAGCACCTGAGCGTCGATGACCTCAAAGACGAGGCAAAAGTTAGCGCCTTTGCCGAACAGTTAAGTGAGCGCTTACTACCTGTTTCGCCCAAGGGTAGTGTGTATTCAGTGACAGTTCGTAAAGATCAGGAGAGACAGATTTACTACCCAGTAGTGAAGTTAATCTCTCATGGTGTTGAGACAGAAAAAGAATACACCCATGAGTTTTTCTCTTCTGGCGAGTATCGCAGCATGGTTGCCTTGGGTGAGACTATCAATAACCTGATCGAGGAAGAGGGTTACTTTAAGCGCGGTGAAAAAGTGCTTCAGACCCAAGACTTTGAAGAAGGTCTGGATTGGCTGATGACCGAAGCGCGCAGAGGCTACAATATTCAGCGCTATAAAGGTCTGGGTGAAATGAACCCCGAACAGCTGTGGGAAACCACCATGGACCCCGAAGCGCGGCGTATGCTTAAAGTAACGATCGAAGATGCTATCGCAGCAGACCAGATCTTCACCACACTGATGGGCGATCACGTGGAGCCACGCCGAGAGTTTATTGAGCAAAATGCTCTGTCAGTGGCTAACTTAGACGTGTAAATAGTTTTGTGTGGGGTTTCACATAAGTTGTCTTATTCTCACATAAGTGGGTACGACTCAACTACGTGAAATCAATGACTTAGAGCATTGTTGGTCGTTTTTTGATCAATTTAGAGCTTGTCGGCAGGTAAAAGGGCGTGGCTAATATCGGATATCCTTACCGGGAATTCCTAGCTGTAATAGTCGCGCCCTTCTATGCATTGCTTAATCATTAACCAGCTCCTGGTTAAGGTATTACCGGCTAGAGCTTAAGGCCTTGCCTTACCCAGGTTCAGTCCTCTCATACCGCCACTTCTTATGTATTAATGGAGAAGTGTTGCGCGTCTTATGGCTATTCCGCCAATACAGGGTGAGCTAATCCGTAACTCTTTGAACACAGCTGTGATGCTGCCCCCTCCTACTTCTACTAGGAGCTGTATCAACTCATGCACCAGAAAATAGTGAAGGGACTTTGGAGGCTTTATCGATAAGTAGAGGTTTCAATCAGGTTCGGCGTTAAACCTCATTCATCAAGGACTTTGGTTTCATTACGCTTATTGTCGCTTTATGCCAAGCTGGCTACACTGTAGAGAGTTTAATTAACTCGCATGGATCGGGTGGTCCGCTTAATAGGTGACCCTGGAAAGTAAGTTATTGATTTTGTAAGCAATATCACAGCTGATACAGCAGGGTGTACTGGAGTTAGCATGCGGGGTGTTATACGGTCTGGTCTTGTTAATTAGCTGTTAGGGCGAAAGTGGACCATATGGAAATCCCTGAAAACTATCCAAATGAATTTTGGCATTGCCATGTTGAGCTAAATAGCTCTGGCAAGAAGAATCCTTCTGCTGTCTTTAACGATCTGACTATTCAGGAGCTATGGGATCAAATAGTTATTCCGTGGCATTCTGGTAGGCCATTCACAGTAGACGGAATGATTGTCAAAGACCTCAAAGACGTCCATAAAATTAAGATTACTCATACACCAAATTCGAAGCGGCACTATGCTGAGCAACATAATGCAAGCATGCGAAACTCCGGCATAGCCGATATGGCAACAGACAGGCGCCTATTGCCATTGTCACAGGGTAAGGACTACACGCATGAGTTTCTTTTTGCAGAGACCAAGACGCCAGTCGCACCAAAGACAACCGGGAAGCCAGGAAAGAACGTCTTTATAGTTCATGGCCATGATGAGCAAGCGAAAGAATCCACGGCCAGGTTTATTGAGAAACTTGGACTTAACGCAATAATTCTTCACGAGCAACCTAATGAAGGAAAAACAATCATCGAGAAATTGGAAAAGCATACAGAAGCAAGCTTTGCAGTTGTGCTTTTTACGCCAGATGATGTTGGCGCGAAATCATCAGATTCTTCTAATCTAAATACTCGTGCAAGGCAGAATGTTCTTGTAGAACTTGGGTATATGGCTGCGAAAATAGGAAGAGATCGCGTTTGTGTCTTAAGAAAGGGAGACGTGGAAATGCCGTCAGACCTCATTGGCGTTCTCTACATAGACATTGATTCCGCAGGCGCATGGAGACTTTCTTTGGCTAAGGAGCTTAAAGTGGCAGGATTACGGGTAGACCTGAATGAAGCGATATAAAAGCCCTAACAAATTCTTACAGGCGGACCAATTCATGCTGTCATGCCTTTTGCAGAAAACGCAAAAGCCACGCCAACACTCTTTGGCCGCTGAAGAAAGGCGTTAGGGCTGGTCGTAGTGTCCGCCAGTGGCAAAGATATAAATGGACTTATCGTCGAATCGATATATTAACCGATCTTTCTGTGAAACCCGTTTTGACCAGAAGTCAGAAAGGTTATGTTTCAGTGGCTCGGGTTTCCCCAGATCGGAAGTGGGATCGTCAGATCGGAGCATTTCTTTGAGCAACTTGCATAGGGCTTTGTGGAGTTGCTTGTCTTTTTCATGCATAGTCTCATACGCATCCCACGTATTGCCCTTAAATATCAGTGATCTCATTCATTTGCGCGTCAGTCGGTTTATAGCCTTGGCTGCGGGTATGAGTGTTAAGGGAGCCGGCAATCTGCTGCATCAAGTTCGTGTTCTGGAGCACATAGAGAGTTTCCTGCTCTCGCTCCCAATCGTCGGCACTAATGACCACAAACGCCTCGCCAGTCCGTCTCGTAACCTAGAGGGGCTCATGCCGGCTAACTACTTGTTCTACATAACCTTTCAGGTTGTCTCTAAACTTGTTTACGCTAATGGTGTCCATATGGGTGCCATCATGTACGGAAATACCGTACAACTATCTACTGTTCGGGGCTGACTGCTTGAAAAGCTGTATTTTGAGATACTCGAAACGTTTAAATTAAGGTAATAAAAAACCCGCCGTAGCAGGTTCATAGGTAGAGAGCTGTATTTAGGATTTTTTACGCCTTGTCCATCCAAGGCCAGCAAGGCCAAGGCCGAATAGGACGAGGGTCGCTGGTGCCGGAACAGTGCTTTCGCTGTCGGCGAGGCGTAAAGTTGGTCCAAATATAAAATTATTAAAGGTTTGATCCGGTCTAGCAAAGCCAGTGCCAATAGGCACTGAGCGGCCTTCGATGGCTGTAATTTGGGCAATAGTAGAGAATGTTCCACTTAAGTAGGCTGTGGGGGTATTCGCATAGAAACTGGAGCCAATGACATAGTTCCCAGGCGCTAATACTAATTGAGCGAAATCTTCAAACCTCCAACCGCCTGGTGCTGCGGAAGCCTCCAGTGAACTACTGCTTGATATCGTAGCCGAAGCTAAAAGAGCACCACCATCAACCCACAAAGCGGCTGAAACGTCTGGGCCAATCCCATCGGCGTCACCGTCCCACAACCCAATTCCATCAACGGTGATTGAGGAAGAAACAGTAAATGCCCAACCAAATGCGTCTCCCGTAGAGCCACAAAAGGTGCCACAAGCAACCTCCGAGCCACCGCCAGTAACATCCAAAATAAGAGCAGCTTGAACAGCGCACGACATCCATGTGAAAAAAACGGCTATCAATAAACGATGTAACATAGAGACCTCCACAAAACTTATAGTTGAAGTGATAATTGCCTTTAAATTAAGTAACGCAATAAGTGGGCCACTCTTCTGGTGTCTTATAAAAACAGTGACTTAGCGTAAGTACATTTATCGAATGAGAGCTAAGTGTAAAATTTTCTGACAACTGAATATGCCTGGTAGCTAGGCGGTATATTTATAAGCATGTCTTCCTGATAAATTAAAACGCAGCATACAAAGAGCATGATTTAGTGAAGACATAGTCAATAGTCACAGCTCTGAGTAAGCGAGGTGAAAGCTGCTAAAAGTCATAGCATTAGATGCTCCCAACGTCCTTGAAGTTGCCGTGTGGGAAGATGATGGGGCCAAATATTCGTTTGTGCTTATAACAGTCGCTGAAGATTAGGTCTTTTATAAGAGGACAGTAGTAACTTCGAGATAGAGCTTGCCGGTCTTAGCCAGCTAGTTGTCCCACTATCGCGCCCTTTGAAATTAATTCAAAAAAAGGAAAAACCAGCTCTTATATCAGCGCTGTACACTCGTGATTTAACAGCAGTTTGAGGCTAAACCAAGTTAAATCAGATGTTTTTAAGATAGTAAGTACTAACTAACGACTCGCAGGTTAGCCAGGGGGCCAGCGCAGTTATTAAGCACTCTGACTAGCTCTGCTCGTGAGCCCACATTGGTTTTTGAAAAGATCGCCCGCAGGTGAGCACGCACTGTGTTGTGAGTAATGTTAAGTGACTTTTCTATATCTTCGGCACTATCACCCCGGGCTATTGCCGCAGCAATAGCCGCTTCACTGCGAGTGAGTTTGAATAGTTGCTGGAAGATGGTGAAGTTTTCGCAGTAACTCAGCTCTGGGTCGTGGATATATACTTGGATAACATCTTGCCACCGATCTGAAATACTCTCACGTGCCCGTTGTTTACGCAGCACCACATATAGACTGCCTCTATTTTCTGGGCGCTCGATGGTCAGTGCGCGAACCGGCTCGGGGTCACAGCTGTTATCAAGTAAAGAGCTAATACATTCAAGGAGCTCGTTCTCAGCGAGTGAGTCTAGCGCCCGTAAGTGTCCGTTGCGCACAATAAGACCATGCTGATCTTGCAGTAAGCGCAGAGCGGTGTCGTTGGTGAACAGGATACGGCCCCGTGCATCAATCACTAAGCCACCAACAGATAGACGCTCCATGGCATCAGTTTGAATCCAGTCACTGGTGCGGGCACGGTTCAGGTCTAGGCGCATTTGTATGGCGCGAGCGAAGTGTTGAGCAACAAGTAAAAACAACTCCTGCTCTTCCTTAGAATAGCTTGAACCCTGGATCGAGCGACCGCTGTGCAGGCTATAACGCACCATATCTTCGGATTGCATAATGCCAACTGACATGGAGCGCAGGACATCGTATTTTTCTAAGAGTTGGAGAAAGCCAGGGGTGGGACACTCTTGTCGCCAGTCATTAAAGACGACTAACTTAGATGGCTCAAAAGGAATAGGCTCATTACGGACCTGACTGGCCTCCTCCCAGACACCGATGTCGCTGGCATGGACTCGTCGCCCAGCGGCAAAGTAGTAGGTGGCCTGGTCGGCGGTTTCATCAACTGCCTCAATGGCCATGGTATGGCATGGGATCAATGCACGGAGGCTTTCTAGCGAGGCAATCCACGGACGCTCCTCGCGCACATCATCATAGATGCGGCTAATCAAGGCGTTCACTGCACTATCCAATACCATGCATTGCTCCTGTTATTTTATAAATACCACTCCTGGTTCTCTTTACCCAGTACGATCCCACCCCAGCTGCGGGCCACCACATTGGATTGCGCCGCGGCATGTTGGCGCGAGGTGATGATATCTCGATAGTAGCGACCAAAAGGCTGGGTGGCAAAGATGCCGCTGCCCCCGACGCACTGAAAGAGTCGCTTAGCCAGTCGTAGGCAGCGATCAGGCACCGCAGCAGCTTGGTACTTAAACAGCAGGCGGCGATCCATTGGCGGTGGCTCACCGCTCTGTGCGTGCTCCAGCAGTTCGTTGTAATTGCGTATCAAGACCAGTTCCATCTCGTCCAGCTCGGCAAGGATCTCGGCACAGATGGCCTGTGCATCGGGGTCCTCCCGGGTGGCATTGCCCAGTGAGCTGACGCGGTTTTCTGCGTAGTGCTCAAAGGCCTGCAGCATGCCGCGCAGGGCGCCCAGCGCACTGGTGGTAATGGCGCGAATGAAGATCTGCTGGAAGGGAATGCGATACAGCGCCGCCGTGTTGACTGCGTTGCCAGGGCTATCGCAGCGAAAGCCATCCATTGCGTGATGCACGCGATGCTTAGGGACAAAGATGTCCTTCACCGCCACGTCCTGACTGCC
>NZ_JACFXU010000015.1 GCF_014077625.1 Sediminihaliea albiluteola
CCCGGATTCAACTGGCTAGTGCAACGGGCGGGTTAATGCCGAAAAATACCTGATTCGGTGTTTTCATGCCAAGGCACTTCCTCGGACGATTGTTTAGTTTTTCCATGACGTGCTCAATATCCTGTTCAGTAATGTCAGTGAAGTCGCTGCCCTTTGGGAAGTATTGGCGGATTAAGCCGTTGGTGTTTTCGTTCAGTCCGCGCTCCCACGAAGCGTAGGGATGAGCAAAGTAGAAGTCTGCGGCGAGCGCTTCGGCTATGATCTGATGGCAGGCGAACTCTTTGCCATTGTCCGAGGTAATGGTATGGACGTGAGCTGACAGCGGCCCGAGCAGCTCAATTACCGCGTCCTTGACACCCTCGGCCTCTTTGCTGGAAACCTTGGAAATAAGTGCCAGCCGTGATTTTCGCTCAGTCAGTGAAACGATCGCCTGCTTGTGATGTTTGCCTATGATAGTGTCGAGCTCCCAATCACCCAGGCGGGCTCGTTCGCTCACAATGCTAGGTCGCTTCTCGATAGAGACTCGATTGGGAATTTGACCGCGGCGATCATAACTACCGTAGCGCTTTCTCCGCGGCTTCTGGCAGCGCAGACGGAGGTGTAGCTGACCGCCCCGGCGCTTGTCCTCCAGAATGTACTGGTAGATCCACTCGTGGCTGATGGATATCTGCTCTTCCTGTGCCAACCAGAGACTGACCTGCTCAGGGCTCCAATCCTCGCACAGCAGCTCCTCAACCCGGCTCCAATGGCCTGGGGCAATACGAGGCTGTACCTTGCACTGACGGCGCTGTAGAGCTAACTGTTGAGCCTGTTTGGGCCGATAGCCCTTCAGGCCGCGATTGCGCCGCATCTCCCGACTCACGGTGGACTTGTGAACGCCGACGATGCTGGCGATCTCTGTCTGGCTATGGCCTGCTTTCATCAGGGCGTAAATTTGATATCGTTGCTCTTGGGTTAGCTGTGCGTAGTGTCTCATCTGTGCTTCTCATTCTTGCCGGAACGATGAGCCGAGATGCTACCGCAGCTCGCCCTCCATTCCGACTTATTGAGTTGCACTTACGAGTTGAATCCGGGATTTATCTTCATCGTAGCCAAATTGAGCACTGGCCAATTCATAAAAATAACGTGAGTTGGCAGCCTGCTCCTCTGGCAGCATTCCGCCTTCGCCAGAGCAAATGCCAGTGCCCGCCATCTCGGCTCCTATAGACATGGCTAATTTCGCTTCTTCCGACAGTGCGCCAAAGCTCATGTCGGAAACGAATAGAGGAATATTCAGTTTCAATGGTTTTTTAGCTCTTTTGCCTATCACGAGCTCGCTGTTGACGGCAACATCTTCGAGTAAGGGCTTTGTTGCCATTTGCGCGGTCATAACCTGAATGTCATCCCAATGTGGCAGCAAATGACGAGGTACACCCATGGAGGTCATCGGGCCATGGTGGCCCATTTTTGATAAACCCTCCCGCGCAAGCTGATGAATGAACTCAACAGTGGGCTCTTCTGTTGTGGCGCTAGCAGTGGGGATCTTGTCAGCGTGCTGCTGAACTCCGGGGCCTTCTTTGCCTATTGCACTGTCATCAAATTGCTTATGTGTACCATCACAAAAGGGTAAATTGGCCGAATGCTTACACTGACACAAAAATGCATCACCTGATTCTTCAGCGGTAAAAGGTTTTGGTTTAAAGTCTGTGCCTGCGTGTGAACCGTCACAAAATGGTTGATTAGCGGAACGTCCACAGGCACAAAAGTAATACTCTTCACCCGCTGTAACCTCAACTTTTACCGGCTTATTATTTGCAACAATCGGATTCATTAATTCATTCCTTTAAAGACAATAATAGGAGAAAAGCTCGTAAGAGATTCATTAGAAAATTAGGGGCTGAGACTTATTAATTTTTATAGTTTTTGTCATAGCTCGCAAGGTGCTTTTTATTATAGCTAGCTTTACTAGTAGGCTAAAAGTAAGTGTTAAGAGCTGTGAACAGCGGTCACTTACTATGACTTAGACGCTCTCACTGCAAACCACTTCACCTCGAGGATATGACTTGTGAAAAGCCACAGAGCCCTCTACTTCTATCCAATCGCAAGGCAGGGTGGGGCCGCCAAACATCTCTTGCACGATGCAGATATCTAGCCAACGAACCGGCTCGCCTGACTTCACTTCATGCGTGTTGAAGCCTTTGTGCTCCCATTCTTCAAGTATCATTTCTATATCCATTGAATTCATGGCACCTGTTCTAAACAGATGGTCGTCATACCAGATCCTGCTTCCAATTTGTCCTCTGTGGTCTGAAAGGCAGCGCTTCCAGCCACCAGGATATTTCTTCTCAATCACATCGCGAGGAACAATGAAGTTAATGACCTCAAGTTGGATAGCCATCAGAATACCCCCTTAGTATGTAACAGCTTCTTTAGATGCTAGGCAGTTCATAGCAAGACACATTGCTGCTTTTTAGTTAGTGTTGTTGTGCTTTCCTTGGTGATCCCATACTACAACTCAGTACGTTTTTCTATTTATGTAATGGGCTGTAGCTGAAATCTATCTGAACAGGCTTCGCCAAATCCATGAAAACTTATACCCAGCTTATGGTTGCTCACCTACTCAAGTCGACACCATGGTCTGCTAGATAGTGGCTAGCCAGTTTCGGATTTTCATCCAGAATTTCGTTGATTTCATAAAGCCGTTCATATTTGCTTTCTATGATTAGCCATTTGCCATTAACTTTTTTGTAAGTGTCCCAATAGATAGCTGTGCCGGTTGTGAAGGCCTTCATGTTCAGGCTCCACATATTATCGGCTAGATACCATAGGCCAGTTGCTTCGCTATCACTCAATAGCTGAATTTCAGGGTGATGCCCGTTATGTTGACCCACAGCCTGTTTGTGAAATGCGTCGCGTTGCTTGTCTAGAAGTTCTTGTTTTCCCTTGATTTTCCATTCGTAACTTCCACCTAAAAAATGCACGGCAATATCATCATGATAGAGCGTCGCAAGTTCTTCTATGTTGGCGGTGTCAACGCAGCGGAAATAAGCATATTTAAGCTGTTTGATCGCTTCGATATCCATGAGCCGCTGAACATCAGCACTGAGTGCTTCGATAGTCGTAGCACTGACTTGTAGTGGTATACCAGGCTTGATGCCCATGTAGTCTTTGTTGAGAACTGGTCTTTTGGAGGCTGCTTTATTGTTCATTGTGCTTCCTGTCTTATTAAGAAGTAATAGTCGGTCAAGTTGAAGGCTGTAAGACAGCCCCTATGCTCAACAGAGGGCCTGTAGTCATTGGGAAGATAAGAGCAATGCTCAGTCTAATATGCTTGCCTTGAAAATACTAAATCCTCAGCTCTTAGTTGGCGATCATTTTAAGTAGCAGCTTGGCTGCGCAATGATGACAAAACAACTGAGTTGCTCTTGGCTATTAATTCATCATACATGGCTGCTATGGCCCAACTAGAGTAAGTAGGGCGCGTGCGCTACTCGATTAATGCAGCCAAGTCGGTTTACTATGAGCAGTTATTTAATACGATAGTGGATTCATCTGAATAACACCACGGTGCCGTTTAAGGCTAAAGGCATTGAGATAGGTTCAACAAGATATGATTAAAAAAAAACAGGAAGAGTTACTTGATGCTGTAGAGCGCTGTTTTGCTCGCTATGGCATTGATAAAACTAACCTGCAAGATGTAGCAGCTGAAGCTGGGGTATCTAGGCAAACGGTTTACCGCTATTTTCGGGATAAGAATGCTTTATTTGAAGAGGTTGTGCTCAGGGCTATGCGACACTTTTGGCAAGGTGTTGGTTTGCGCTTTTCCCACCTTGATGACCTCGAGAACTGGCTGCTTGAAGTCATCCTATATTGCGTTGATGAGGTTCCTAAAGATCCCCATCACGCATTAATTCGCCAGTTAGATTCAGTTGATAGCGGAATGCCGATTAGTCTCAGTCTGGAAGGGGTTCAGCCCATAGTGCTGGCTTTTGCTGAGCAATTTGAGCGGGCAAAATCCAATGGCAGCCTCAAGTCGGGCTTGACTGAGATAAATGTCGGTGTATGGGCCTATCGTCTAATACATACCTATTTGATGCTCGATCAATATCCAATGCGTGATAAGAATGAGCTTAGACATTGGCTCTCGGAGTATGTCCTGAGTGGCCTGTTCAATAAGCAAGTGTTCGCTGAGTAATTAGGAATAGTCACATGCAATTAGCACATGAAGATTGGTTTGAGTTGTACGCATTAATCCCTAAATACAGTCATACTCTTGATTATGGAGATATGGAGGATATGCGCAATATCTGGGCTGAAGATTGTACATTTACTGTTGATAGCCCTGCCTATTCAGCATCAGGAATTGATGAGGTGATCGCTATGCTGTCTCAAACCAGACAGTCGCACCCCCATGTTAGGCACATTGTTAGCAACTCCTGGGTTCGAGTCAGTGATACTGTTCAGATTTGTAGTTATCTTCAAATACTAGACACCCAATCCATGTCGCTGACCATGTTCGCTAGGTATATTGATGAGGTAGAAAAAACAGCTCAGGGTTGGCGAATTAAACATCGCAAGTGTCTTAATGGCTAAGTGATCAGCTTCTCAGCCCCTTTATGTAATGACATAGAGGGGACCTATAGCTTGACCACATTCAAGCGCTGACTCTTTGGCGAATCAGTCAATAGATCAACCCTGTGGTGTTGGTGCTTCCGAAAACGGTGCTTGTTCTTTTTTGGGTAGGCGATAAAGCCGCTGTTGGTAGGCGCTTGCACTCCACACTGAATAGGCCAGTGCGCGATCGATTAAGTCGGGTTTGGCTTGATCGGAGGGTGCTAGGCCAGAAGCTGTGCGCTTGTACAAAGAGGGCTTTTTATCCAGCTCCATAATCACTACGTCATCACCACGCATATAGGCCTGAGTGCTGTTGTATTGCATGATCGCGCGGCCGGGAATCTGGTCTATATCTGGCCTGAAGAGGTCATGCCCAGTGCTGGGACGCTGGTCTGGAATGCCCATTAGCCCAAGGAGAGTCGGCAGCAGGTCTATTTGGCTGGCTAGGCGTGTGTAGATCTGTGGTTCAACGGAGCCGCCTAGAATGAGTGCTGGAATGTGGAAGTATTCAATAGGTACAAGGTTGGCACCTCTGACGCGGGAATTGTGGTCTGCAACTACAAGAAACAGGGTGTTGTCCCAATAATTTGACTGCTTGGCTTTACGGAAAAACTCCCCCATGGCGTAATCGGCGTACTTAACCGCGTTATTGACGGTATCTCGCGGCTGCTCATAGAGCTCAATTTTGTTTTCTGGAAACTCAAAAGGTGAGTGGTTGGATGAGGTAAACACCATGGTGAAAAAGGGCTTATCGGCCGATTTGCTGAACTCTTGGTGAGCGCGTTGGAAGAGGTCGCCATCTGAAACGCCCCAGGAGCCGCTAAATTGCGGATTCAGAAAATCCTGTTCTTCTATAATGTTGTCAAAGCCATTCGCGGCAAAAAACTGCCTCATATTGTCGAAGTGGGCTTCACCGCCGTAAATAAAGCTAGTGTCGTAGCCTCGCCGCTTGAGCAATTCGGCGATGCTAAAAAAGTCGGATTGGGATTTTGGCAGCTTGACCACACTGCGAGCGGGAGTCGGAGTAAAGCCGGTGACAACGGCCTCTATCCCTCGCGCCGAACGAGTTCCGGTGGCGTAAAGATTATCGAACCAGATGCCTTCACTGGACAGCTTGTCAAGTTCAGGTGTCACAGGAGTGCCGCCCAGCGCTCCAACGAACTCTGCGCCCAAGCTTTCTTGCAGGATGATGACTAGATTCATGGGCTTTGCTAGGGGCTCAACCCACTTTGCTCTATGCAGGGTCGGTATTTCATCTGAGATAAACTGCTCTTTAGGCAGAGCCATGTCATCTCTTATTTCTTCAAGGACCTTGTCCATTTCCATTCGGCCATAGGCTTGCACACTCTTTTCATGGCGGCTCGAGCTATACAGAGCATAGAGCACGCTGTAGAGGGAGTTTAGGCTTAAGTCATTGACTAAAAGGTCTTTAGAGAAGGCAATTTTGGCGGGGTTAGCGGGCCTGTGGCCAAAGCTGGAGCGTATGCCCAGGCTACAAAGTATGACAACGATTAGGCTGCATACTACAGATGGTACAAGGTTTGGCCTGAGGCTTGTGCCACTACTTGCTCTGAGTACTTTAGCGAATAGCCACGAGATCAGCAGTACCGCCGATAGTCCTAGCAAAAGGTCTAGCTTATAGCCAGCCAGTAGCATGGATGTGACTTCTTTAGGGTATTTTAGGTAGTCAACAAATAAGATATTCGGTCGTAAGTCGTACTCTGAAATAAAGGTTGGAGTGGCGGCCTCCATAAAAATAGTGAGTAAGAAAGCAGTCACTAAATAGCATTGTAGGATTTTGAACCAAGAATGCTTGTGGCATAAAAATGGTGATAATAGGGCTGGGGGCAGTATTAAAGCGCAAGTCAGGATGAGGTCGAATCGTAGCCCTTGTAGCAATACAAAGAGTAAACCGTCAACAGCCTCTACTCGTTGCCAGTGAACGGCAATCAACAGGATTCGGGATATGCTGAGTGTAATGAGGATACACGCAGTGAACATGAGTATAGGTTGGTAAGCTCTGATGAGTGTTTGTTGTGCGTTTATGCTCAATTTACCTTCCCATAATTAAAGTGAGGCTTACTATCGGTTGGACGACGATACAGTGCTAGTCTTAAGAAAATCTTAAGATAGAGGGCTTTATGCTTTGCCCTACCAATGCTTTGCTTTGCGATAAGCCAAGGGATGCTTAGTAAAGCTTAACTGGAGCAAAGCAGGCAGAATAAAGCGATGATACAGAGCTCACAACTGGAAGGGACTTGCTAATGAAACCTGGTGAACAAGGCATTGCTCGGTTAATTTCAGCTACTCGCTACTCTTGGCTAGGGTTTAAGGCGGCCTGGAAATACGAGGCAGCGTTTAGGCAAGAGCTCATCTTAACAGCTATTGGAGTTCCTCTAGCCATCTTTCTAGCTAGAGATCTTAGCGAATTTCTTTTTCTAGTGGCATCACTATTACTCGTGCTAATAGTAGAGCTAGCTAATAGCGCCATTGAGGCGCTTGTGGACCGCGTGGGGGATGAATACCACGAGCTCTCAGGCCGCGCTAAAGATCTGGGGTCGGCGATGGTCTTTGTAGCCTTGGTGAGTGCTGCGCTCACTTGGCTTACTGTGTTGCTATCGATAGTCATTGCAAGCTAGTGGTACTAGTCGTGCTTTATGGCTCTAGGCTTATTCTAGATGGTTGAATGTTTTTGGAGATGATTATGTTTATGAAATGCAGCACTGATAAGAGCAGCTTAGCGCAATGGCTAAGATACCTTGCCTTACTAATTTGTAGTGCTTCCGCTTTAAGCTATGCAGGTGCTGATGTTGATGAGCGTGTCGATGACCTGACTCGTTTGAGCCATTCAGTCACAGCCTTAAATGACTTTATATATAGAATCGACGGCCAGGGCTCTATATTTTTAATCAATACCTCCGAAGGCTCTGTCTTGATCGATGTTGGCTCGGACGAAAAACAGGGTGCAGAACAGAAAAGGCTGGCTCAGGAGTTGGCTAGTGGGCCAATACGTAAAATTATTCTGAGCCACTTTCATAGCGACCATGTGGCTGCCCTGCCGGTATGGGAAGAGGAGTTATCGCAGGGCCTGCCGATTGTCACTCATCAGCGCTATGCCTATATGTCGCAGATTCAACGCGAGCTAAGCCCATTCTTTAATCGGCGTTATAAGATCTTATACGGAGATCTGGTCGATGAGTCGCCCAAGGAAGAGCGTAGCTATTGGCAATTAGAACCTGAGCATGAGGTCTATGTTGGAAAGCCTTATAGCTTTTCTTTAGGTGCTGTTGATTTCGAAATTATCGCCATGAATAACACTGGGGAGGGTGAAGATGGGCTTTTAGTTTGGCTGCCACAGCATAAGATTCTATTTGTCGGCGATATGTTCGGGCCGATTTACCCAATGTTTCCCAACTTGTATACCGTGCGCGGCGAGAAATACCGAGATGCACTGGACTATATTGACTCCCTAGATTTCATTTTATCTTTGCAGCCTGAAATGATGGTTTGCTCCCATTTTTGTTCCTTGAATGATCCGCAAGAGATACAAAACAGCGTCCTGAAAATGCGTGATGCAGTGCAGTATGTTTGGGATGAAGTTGTCGAGGGAATGAATGCGGGAAAGTCGCTATGGCAATTAATGGATGAGATTAGTCTTCCTAAAGACTTCGCTATCAGTCAGGGCCACGGTAAAGTGTCCTGGAGTGTGCGGGCAATTTGGGAGACCGTCTCAGGCTGGTATCACTATCAGCATGTCGCTGACTTATATCCCGTGCCAGTGGCAAGCGTATATGGGGATGTCGTGGCGGCAGCTGGAGGTGTGGGCAGCTTGCTGCAAAAAGCCAAAGAGCGTCAGCTGGCCGGCGAGTTGGTTCATGCCCTGCGGCTGCTCGATATACTGCGTGACTCAGAAACTGAGGAAGTGTTAACACTTAGATTAGCAGTGCTTGATGGCTTGTTAGAGCAGGCGCAGGCCTTGCGCAACTATAGCGAAATAGGTTTGTTGCGCCACGATCGGCAGCAAAGCGCTGAGCGACTAAAGTTCATTACAGGGGATGTAGTAGGGAGTGCTACTTGAGCGCAGCATAAATTACTCATTCACTATCGAAGAGCACCTTTGGCTCGCCCATTGACAAAACCCAGTGAGCATCACGGCGTACAATACGCCAGCCTTCTGGTCGGCGAGCCCATTGATCGCTGTACTCACCATGGGTGTCGTAAAAGCTCTGTTCGTAGGCTCCTTTGCCCTGATGGCGAGCCTGTACGTAGGCCCGCGTCACGGCGCGGTTGCCATCGAGCTCGAGTTGCACACTGCCAATCAGATGTTGCATGGCAGAGCAGCGATCGTGAAAACTGCGGAACTGTTGCAGCAGGGCATCAAGCCCTTGCTGCTCTTGGCCATCGCCATAGTTAAAGCGGACATCCTCAGCAAATACTTCGCCCACTCGATCCCATTGATTGCGATCAACGACCCGCGGGAATTCGTTGAGGGTGTTGAGTATCTCGCGCTCGTCACTGGCACGCTTTGACATGATGAATCCTCTCTAATGTGTTGTTAGCACTTTGAAGGGCTGGCGCAATATAGGCAAAACAAGCCGCTGCTTTTTAAGTACCCGGTTTAAATCCTTGCCCTGGCCGCTGTAAATGCTTAATAAAGCATCGACTTCAGTGGCTGGGTGCTGTGGAGTATCATTTTATGTGAGACCTTTCAGACATTGCCGACCATCTAATAAGTAGCGGTCCTTTTGTCCACACAGCGGAATCAGGTATGACTAAAGCTAAAACCAGCCCTTTCGATCCAATCCAAATTGGCCCACTAGAGCTGCATAATCGCTTTATAAAGTCCGGTGCTAACGAGAATATGTCTAAGAATGGCCGGCCCACTAAAGCGATGGTTAAACACCATACAGATCTTGCCCTGGGCGGAGTTGGGCTCACGACCGTAGCTTACTTAGCTGTGACCGAAGTCGGTCGTACTCTGGAAGATCAGATTTGGTTGCGGCGGGAAGTGCTGCCTGATCTGCAAGCCCTCACAGACTCAGTCCATGCTGCTGGTGCGGCAATTTCAGCACAAATTACCCACGGTGGATCCTTCGTCACTGGCCTGCGAGTTAAAGGCCGTACAATCAGTGCCTCATCTGGTATCAACGCAGCGGGTTTACTCAAGGGCAACATCCTGCAGCGAGCAATGAATGAAGAGGATATGCAGCGAGTGGTCGATGAGTTTGTCGCTGGCGCGGAGCTGTGCCGCGAGGCAGGATTTGATGCCGTAGAGCTGCATATGGGACACGGTTACCTGCTAAACCAGTTCATCTCACCATTATCGAATAAGCGCAAAGATCAATACGGTGGTAGCGCTGAAAACCGGGTGAGATTTCCGGCTCGCGTGCTGGCTGCGGTTAAGCAGGCAGTGGGTAAAGACCTTGCGGTGATTGCCAAAATTAATGTGGCTGACGGAGTGCGCGGCGGCGCTACTGCGGAAGATGGCTGTATTACTGCCCAGGCACTTGAAGCCGCTGGTGCCGACTTACTGGTCCTATCCGGTGGGCGTAATGTTGAGTCCACTTGGTTTACCTTCGGCAGCAATATGAACTTGGAGGAAATTAAGAAGGTGCTTAAGGGACAGTGGTTAAGCACTGCAATGCTGAGTATTGCAGCAAAAAGCGCCCCCAAGGTGACTTTCAAGCCAATGTATTTCTGGGAGTACTCGAGCAAAGTTCGCGCTGCCAGCAGGGTGCCAATGGCTTACCTAGGCGGTTTGCGCTCGATTGAGGGGACGCAGCAGGCATTAGACGCTGGCTTTGACTGTGTTGTGATGGCCAGGCCCTTGATACACGATCCGGGCTTGGTGAATAAGTTTAAAAGCGCTGAGCTCACTGAGTCAGGCTGCACCAACTGTAATGCCTGTGTAGCTTACATTTATCATAGCGATGGCACGCGCTGCATACTGAATCCACCGAATGACACTAGCTTGAATCACATTGCAGCGTCTGCCAACTAAGCGTTTTGGCGATACAACGCGTCTGCTACCTGCCGCAAAATAAGCTAAAGTGATTGCTGTATCTGGAACTACGCTACAATCACTAGTGACAGACCGCTTTCGGCTGTGGCCAGAGTCGCCAGAGTAAGGGTCAAAAAATTCAAGCTAAAAAATAATCTATAAATATGACGAGTTTTATCGTGGTAGGAGCAAAGTAATGGCAGCATCAAGTTTTGATTACGTGATTCGTAATGGGCTGGTTTTTGATGGTAGCGGCGGTGAGCCCTTCCTAGCGGATGTCGCTATTACTGGCGCTAAGGTTGTTCAGGTGGGCAAGGTCAGTGGCCGTGGTGAAGAGGAAATTGATGCCAGTGGGCGCATTGTCACGCCAGGTTTTGTTGATATTCATACTCATTATGATGGTCAGGTTACTTGGGAGAACCGTTTATCCCCTTCGTCTTACCATGGGGTGACAACCGTTCTTATGGGTAACTGCGGTGTGGGCTTTGCACCTTGTAAGCCTGAGCATCGAGATATGCTTGTGCGCGTCATGGAGGGAGTAGAGGATATTCCCGAAATTGTGATGACAGAAGGCCTGCCCTGGAACTGGGAAACTTTCCCAGAGTATATGGATGCGCTAGAAGAGCGACGGGCCGATATGGATTTTGCAGCTCAGTTGGCGCACGCTCCTGTAAGAGTCAATGTTATGGGCCAGCGCGGCGCTGATCGCGAGCCGCCGACCGCCGAAGAGATGGATAAGATGACTGCCATGGTGGCTGAGGCGATTCGTGTCGGCGCGATTGGGGTGACGACCTCACGCAGTATGAGCCATCGCACCAAAGCGGGCGACCTAGCCCCAACCGTTGAGACAGAGGATGAAGAGTTACTGGCCTTGGCAAGAGGTTTGCGCGAAGCAGGGGCAGGGGTGTTTCAGATGATTCCCGCTTCTACCGCTGGTGGTGACCCGGTTGCTGAAGTAGCTTTTATGCGCAAGTTGGTTGAGACTTCTGGTGGTCGTCCACTGTCCTATACATTGCTAAACAACACCTTTATGCCGGATTCTCACTTACAGTTTTTAGAGAAGATGGAGGAGGCCTCGGCAGATGGGCTGCCGATTCGCGGACAGGTTTTTCCACGCCCAGTGGGTGTTTTATTAGGTTTAGACCTATCGTTTCACCCCTTCCGTTTTAACCCCAGTTATTTGGCGACAGAGCATTTGCCCTTGGCAGAGCGGGTTGCGGCCATGCGTGACCCAGCTATGCGGGCTAAGTTGTTAGCTGAGGAGCCAGAGCACAGTAATGAAATTTTCCTCTACTTTGCTAGCCAGATAGAAACTTTGTATCCCTTGGGCAACCCGCCTAACAACGAGCCTGAGCCCTCCCATCGCGTGGGTGAGCAAGCAAAGCGCTTGGGTATAAGTGCCAAAGAATTAGTATACGATTTGTTACTAGAAGACGAAGGGCGAAGTACTCTATTTCTACCCGCAGCCAACTTTCTAGGTGACTCCCTGGAACCGGTCAGGGAGTTGCTTGAGCACCCGGACACTCTAATTGGTCTGGGGGATGGTGGTGCGCACTACGGAATGATTTGCGATAGCAGCTACCCGACTAGTTTACTGGCTTATTGGACTCGCGATCGTGAAAGAGGACCTAAGCTGCCACTGCCCTGGGCGATCAATGCACTGACTCGGCGCAATGCTTTGGCAATTGGTTTGGAAGATCGGGGTTTAATTGCACCGGGCATGAAGGCCGACCTTAACGTCATTGATTATGAGCGCCTGCAGCTAAAAGCGCCCTCGGTGACCTATGATCTACCTGCGGGTGGGCGGCGCTTGGCGCAAAAAGCGGATGGTTATGATCTGACAATGGTCAGTGGTGAAGTGACCTACCGCAAGGGTGAAGCCACAGATGCCTTGCCGGGGCGCTTGGTGCGAAACCCAGCAACGCGAGCCAGTCGGCAAGCCTAAGCTCTACTTGGCACAGCTACAGTTTATCTGTGGCTGTGCTGCATATCCAAATAGGACCTAATGCATTTCTAAGCTTTGCTGTCCCACGCCGCTAGGAGTGCCTCGTTGCTGAATGCCGCTTGAGCCCATGTCGGGGCGGGAGGAGCTATTCAGGCTGTGGGGTAAGGGGCCTAAAAGGGTCTCTCCCCATTCATGCTGTGGCAGAGCTTGCACCAAGTCGCCTACCTCGACTACGTCCGCAATTCCTAGCAGGGGTTGCAGCGCTGAGCCACCGCCGCTGCGGTTATCCCAGAGAGAATAGGTAGCACTTGCTAGGCGGTGCTCATGATCAAAGGCGAGCATTAAGAACTCACCGGAGACCTTGGCTTTCCCCCAGTCTATTGAGAACACATCAGCACCTAGGGCTCCAAGACTAATGCCGAGGCTGTCTTCATTGACGCGCCAGAACTCCCAAGCCAAAACGTAGCCTTGGGCGGAACTCGAAATGCGCAAGGGTGGGCCGAGTTGTAACAGCACATCGCTGAGTGAGTCCCCTTTGCTTAGTGAGCTGTGGGAGTTCACTGGTAGTGGACTGCCGAGCTCATACTGCCATTGTGTGCAGCCACTCAGAGCTAGACATAGAAGCAAGCAAAGATAGCGCGTACTTGTTTTAAAGTGTTTCATGAACTTTGCTGGAAAACTCGCTCAAGCGGTCATTTTCATCAAAGATAAATACTGCGCGGTCATAGCGAGTGTCCACTTGGAAGCGGTTGTACACAATAAGTAATAGCCCATTACCTTTGGAGCGTTCGTAAAGGTAGTAAAGCACTGTTTCGTCATTCAGTGCGATCAGCTGAGAGGGAGGGCCTAGCTGCTTGAGTACTTCGCTGCGGGTTGTTTTACCTGGAGTCATATTCTTTAGGACGCTAGGGTCCCATGTGACCTCTACGCCACGCTGGTTTTCATATTGCGCACAGGCTCCTAGGAAAACAGTGAGTGCAGCAATCAGAAACGATCGAATCATATCAGGCTCCTATAGATAAGCGTTTAGCATAGCCTTTTTTAACAATGAAAGCTGCTATGGCTGGAGCTGGCCTGTGCTGTATGGGCGCTATTGAATCTGTAATGATGGGGCAGGGGCAGGGGCAGGGGCAGGGTGCCGCGGGGAGCGGCACCTGGCTGATTAAGCTTCTTTCGCTGCTTCGGCGATAGCTTCCTCGAGTGGGCCAAGCAAACTAGCTGCGCGTGGGTAGCCTGCATATTGAGCGATAAATAGCAGCAGCTCACGGGCCTCTTCGGCGTTCATTTCGCCGCGCTTTAAGGAGGCTTTGAGTTGGATTTTGAAGGTGGCGGGTTCGCCTTTCTCGGCGATAATACCAATCAGCAGGATACGTTTGTCGCGCATAGACAGGGTTTCGCGTGTCCATAACTCTGCAAATAGCTGCTCCAGCATCACATCAGTGAAGGCATAGCCTTCAGGGGGTACTTCGACGTCTCCGGCGTAGACATCGCGGATTTTTTCAAGGCCTTTTTCGCGCCGAGTTTTGTCGCTCATGGTGTTGTCCTCTTATTGCTTGTTTGCCTCTTTATCCGCTGGGCTTAGTCCAGCGTTCCGAACAATTTGTCATAGAGCAAGGTGATCGTAGCGTAGTTTCCTTTGTGCATGTTCTCGTGGTGGATGTGATGCTTAGCTGTAATCCAGCTCACGGTCTTAAAGGGGAAGGGCAGGTCCACAAAGGTGTGGTTGAGAGTGTTCAGTTGGGTAAACAATACGTAAGTGATAATCGCGGTGCTGACATGAAATGGACCGAGGAATGCGGCCAGTATTGCAAGGGAGCCGAGAAACAAGGCAATACCAACAAAGGTTTCCACCGGATGGACGTAAAAAGCATCAATATAAGTGGGCTTTCTAGCTTGATGGTGAACCGCATGAATCCTGCGCATCCAACCATTGCCATGAAACCAAAAACGATGACACAGGTAATAGAAGAAGTCATAAACCATTAAGATAATGAAGCTATTGACGATGACCATCCACCATTTGTCGAGCTCAAGGGTCACACAAAAGGGCAGGATCAGAATAAAGAACGCTAGGTTAGTGATCAGGCCAATATTGCGGCTCGCTTTCATCACCGGAGGGTATTTTTCTTGAGCTATTTTTTTGCGGTCTTGTTCTTTATTGATTTCTCGCATGCGTTGTAGAGAAGGGTTAAGGAAGGCGAGGTAGTTAATTAGCTTAGTGAGTATGATGACTCCAGCCAGTACTATCAGTGCGGCCTGCCAGTGGTACTGGGATGCAAGCGTGGCTATGAATTCAGACATGGGATACTCCTAGTTTGCCTATTTAAGTAGTAGGTTGGCCAGGTGTTGGCGAGCTTCTGGCGAGAGCTTTTGTCTTAATTCTCGCGCCAGTTGTGCCAAGTCTGGCTCGTTATTAGTGAACACTGCCACTTCTGGTTGCAGTGCGTGATAGAGCCGTTTGATGGTACTGCGCAGTTGATCGAGGGCGGGAACGCCCACTATTTGGCTCATTTCGAACTCTAACTCGTCGATGTTTTCGACCGAGTCTTCTATCAGGGTCCGGCCAAGTCCGGTGAAGCGCAGTAGTACTTGCCGGGCATCATTGGGGTCGGGTTCTCGATAGATATAACCGAGCTCTTCTAGTTCATTAACGATTGAGCTAACCGCTTGTTTACTGACGTTCTGTAAACTTGCGATCTGTAGAATTCTTCCGCCCTCGGGACCAATAAGCGCTAGTACTTGGCCGTAGGACAGCTTCAGTCCGTCGTGGCCGCGCTGTACACCGAGCGCCATTAGGCGATGGTTAATGAAGTTACTTATGCGCGGTAGCAAACCAACCAACAAGACTGGGTGTTTGGACCCTGGCGCTTCTGGCGGGTAGGTATTAGTGGCCAAACAGACCGCTTTAAGCGTCTCAACACTTTGGCGCAAGGCTTTTTCGCCTACAATCTTTTCGCATTCGTGTTGTAGTCTAGCGGCAACTTCTAGCCCACAGCGCCGTAGATCGAGACCGTGAGCGGTCAGCTTTATGCGTTTGGCACGGCCATCAGTTGCATCGGGAATGCGACGGATATAGCCAGCATTTTCGATTAAGTTGGCCGTTTGGTTGGCTGCTTGGCGGGAAATGTTTAATGCTTCAGCTAAATCGGTTAAGCGCGCGCCCTCGCGAGGGAGTAATGAAATATATGGCTCATAGTAGAGACGCAGGTCCTTGAAGCCATAGGCGCCTGTTAAGCGCTCCATAATCTGAGATTCGAGATAACGGGAAACGCCAAGCACGTGACGCGGGAAGTTATCACGGTAGCGGCGCCATGTGGGATCAATGGCTAGGGCTATGGGCTGAGTAGAAATCATAGGATAAATGTAAAGTTAATTTGACGGTAGGTCAAACATAATTGACAAACTGCTCTGGCTAGAGCAAAGTTCTTTGTTATAAATGAGTCATATAGTGCTTGGATGGCTTAGCCATAGGAGGGGAGTGATTATGCCAAAAGCAGTGCAGGTGCCTGAAAGTCATCGAAATATACTAGAAACATCATTTTTTGCTTTTGTGAGCACTATCCGCAAAAAAGACCAGCTGATATCGACTAATCCAGTGGGCTTTGATTGGGACGGTGAGACCTTCCGTTTTAGTACCCTTAAAAGCCGAATAAAGTATCGAAATATGCAGGCAGATCCAAGGCTGACGATCTGTATTATGGACCCTAAAAGCCCGACCCGTTACATTGAGATGCGGGGTAAGGCAATACTTGAAGATGATCCGGAGGGCTCCTTGGCCAAAAAGATATTCAAGCGGCAAACGGGACGAGATTTTGATCTAGATGAGCCCGGTGCGGAGCGCGTCATTGTGACCCTCGAAATTGAGCAGGTCTCAACCCCTAAACTTTATGGGGGTAAGCTCGATCATATGGGGCGTTCCTAGCTCAGAGCTTTGCTCCAGCTTCTGAGAGCTAATCGCGCTGCAGCTCAGTATTTTAAAAGTGACAGTGACTAGGCTTGTACAACAAGCTCCTGAGACTTGGCCTCTGCTGATGGGATAAGACTCAAGAGCTCGCTTTGAAGTCAATCTAATTCAATGATTCTGATTGTTTGGTTGGGGCAGAAATTAACCGCGTCTTGGACCTTGCTGCGCAAGCTCTCACTCGGACGAGCCTGTTTCACTTTAACCTTGGGGTAGCCTGTGCCAGTATCAACAACCTCGAATACCTCGGGGCACTCGTCAGCGCATACGCCGTGTCCTTGGCATAACAGCATATCGACTTTAACTTGATACTTACCCATGGCCTTACAGCGCCCCCTTGCGATCCACCCGTCGGCGGTAGCGAAGAATGCAGGGGTCAGATGGTCGTAAAATAAGTGAAGGCATAATTTCTGCGTATTCGCCGGATGGTCCTGCTAGCTCGAACTCATATTCGTTTAAGAGCACCGAAAAAATCACTTTGACCTGAAGCATAGCAAAGGCATTACCTACGCATTTACGCTGTCCTCCACCAAATGGAATTAAGGCAAATGGATTGTCGGGTAGTGGTCGGTCTGGCTTGAACGCTAATGCATCTTCAAAGCTACTTTCAAGGCGGTGTGCCACATAGGGGCACAGCATGACGTTTTTGCCTTTTTCGATGATGTGCCCTTTGTATTCAAAGTCTTCAATGACCCGACGGGTGAGGGTGTTCAGGGGCGGGTGTACACGCAGTGTTTCGCGAATAAAGCCGTCTAGTTTCGACATGCGACGCAGTACTTTCATGTCAAATTGTTCGCCGGAAGCGATTACCGCATCCACCTCGGCCACGACTTCGGCGGCCAGCTCTGGATGTCGTGCTAACTCTACCAAGGTCCAGGCCGCGGTATTGGCGCTGGTGTGGTGGCCGGCAAACATAAACCACACGATCATACCGGCGACTTCGCTGGTGCTTAGATGAGTGCCATCGTTATAGGTGGCATCCATATAGACCTGCAGCAAGTCCATATGTGTTTCACCAGACTCCCGGCGTATGTCGATGCGCTCAGTAATGAGCTCTTCCAGACGTGCGCGAGCAGCATCCCGGGCATCATAGGCGTCTTTGCGCGCGTTTGGATCCTGTAGTCCCCCAGCGTCGGCTGCGGCGCCAAGAGTGTGGTAGAGAGAGGCGAACTCATCGGTTAATGAGTAGCGAAACTCCGGGCCAAGCAAGCAGTGAGTAGAGGTTTTGATAGTCAGGTCGGCAAAACCCTCATAAAAATCAAATTCACCCTCATCGCCCCAGTCGGCGATCCAGTCCTGCGTTTCTTTAGTGATGATCGGGGCATAGAAGTTCATTTTTTCACTGGCTAGGCCACGTGAGTGCATACGTAATTGCTGCCGTTCTATGTCGAGCGGCGCGCCGTACTGAACACCCTTGCCAAAGATGGGCACCATGAACTGATAAGCTTCTCTGGCGCTAACTTTTATGTCGTCAGCACGAAACACCGCTTCATGCGCTTCTGGGCCGACCATTAACACCGTATTGGTGCCACCAATATCAAATTCTGCAAGTTCGCCGCACTCTTCATAAGCGCGAGTTAAAAACTGTGCTGGGTGTTGACTAAACTCGTCAAAATGACCGCCTTGTTCTGCTGGTTTGGCGCCGCTGACGAAAGGGATATTTTGTCCGGAATTACTCATGGCATCCTCAACTTATAATTAGCGCATAAAACATTTCAAGTGAAATTGTTTGTTCACTATATCTCAAGCCTAGCACAGCGGCAAGCCACATTAGCCAATGCCTTAAGGTATAAAAATGTTGTGATCAGAGGGGAAAAAATTTGTTAAGGTATGTCAACTATCGTTAATGTAGTTTGAGGCGCGTAATGGCTTTAAAAATCAACCCAGCTGATATTGAGGCTATGGGTCTGCAGGCAGCTAAAAGTAAGGCGACCCAGGATCAGATCATCAATGCTGTTATTGGTCTAATCAAGGAGGAGGGCTTCTCTGCAGCTAGCTCCAGTCGTATAGCTAAGCGTGCAGGGGTTACTTGGGGCGCGGTGCAGCACCATTTCGGCGGTAAGGAAGAGATTCTAGAAGAGGTCTTGCAGCGCTCGCACCTGAAATTTCATGAAGCCTTGAGCGCCAGCCGCTTTACTACCGGTACTGCAGAGCGCCGAGTCGCTAAGTATGTCGATGCTGCTTGGTTTCATTACCAAGGTGATGAGTACATGGCCACGATGGAGATTTTGCTGGCTACTCGGGGCAATGGAAAAGCTTCTAGCGACCTTTCTATTAGCCGCAGTCGGAAGGCCCACTTGGCGCTTGCCCGGCGAATTTTTCACGACAGTGAGGCCTCAGATCGTATTTTCCAAGAGGTAATCTACACCGTTCACTGTATGTTGACCGGCTTGCTAATTGAAATAGCCCTTGAGCCGCAGAGCTTTGAGCCCAAGCCTTATCTAAAACGCCTAAAGGCCCAGGTCTCTTCAATGCTCTATGGCTAACAGCCCTACAGTAGATCCGTTGGCCTGGTTGCTTTGCGCCTGATGTTTTTAGGCTAAGTATTTTTCTGCAAAGGCATCCATGTCACGCAGTTTGTCAGCTAGACTCATGCTACTTGCCATGCCGTTTTCATCACAAAAGGCATCGCGATAAAGTGCCGTGACTCCCAGCTCTTGGCAGCGGGCAATATTTGCTTCACTTGGCTCAAATAGGCTCACATTGATATTAAAGTCTTCGATGGGTAGCTGCGTTGCCTTGCGTTCAGAGAGGAGGGCTGGAATAAGCTCCTCCAGCTCTGTTATTTCATGCTGACCACCAAGCCAGCCCTGATGTCTGGCGGCGCGCCGAAGCGCTGCATTGGAAGATCCGCCAATATAGATCGCTAGCTCGTGCTCTAATTTAGGTGACATCTGTAGACTAGGAAAACTGTAAAATTCACCCTGGTGCTTGACTGCTTCGCCACTCCAGAGCTTCTGCATGAGCTCTAGCATCTCGTCACTGCGCTTGCCGCGATTGTGAAAGCTTTGGCCGACCAGTTCGAACTCACTTTTTTGCCAGCCAATTCCAGCCCCTAAAATCAGTCGTCCTTCGCAGAGATTGGCTGCCGTGGAGATCGATTTGGCGAGATCCAAAGGGTTGTGCATCGGCAGCACGCAGACACTGGTTAAAAACTTAAGTGTCGTAGTGATCTGTGACAGCGCGCCAATTTGTACCCAGGGTTCAGGCCAATGTGTTTCCGGGTACCAGCGAATCATTTGATTGTCACTGTAATTGTAGCTGTCGTACTGCTCAGTGAAGGTAATAAGGTGCTCACTTAAGCTGACGCCTTCAAAGCCCAGTTGCTCAGCGTGTCGCGCAAGCGTCGGCAGTTCTTTCATGTCCAGCATCGCAATACTTTGCCAGTACTTCATTGCTTAATTCCAATCTGAGGTGGTAATAAGAGGGGAGCCTATGCGATCAAGCACTCTTCATCAGGCTTTACAGATCGCTAAATCTTGTCTAGCACAAAGCTAAATTATAGTTGACTATTAGTCAAACGATATTGACAATGTGTGGGCAGTGATCGAATAGCATGCCTTGTATCAACGAACTAAACATTGTGGTGGTACTGTTATTAGGTAAGCACTCGATGCTAGCTTGTTGCCATGAGGGAGAATAAAAAGCATGAACCAACTTTCCGCAGTAGGTTATATCGGATTAGGTGATATTGGAAAACCCTCGGCAGTTCGACTGCTTGATGGGCCCTGGACAACCTATGTTTATGATGTCGTAGAAGATGCGGTTGCCGAGCTAGAAAAATTAGGGGCTAAGGGCTGCTCCAGTCCGGCTGAGCTGGCCGCAGCCTGCCAGCACATCGGTATTTGCGTACGTGATGAATCTCAGGTGCAAGCCTTACTTTATGGTGAGCAGGGCTTGTTTGCCAACGCGGCACCGGGAACTGTGATTGCAATTCATAGCACCTTGGCTTGTTCGGTTCTAAAGCTTTGGGCTGGTGATGCTGAAGCGGCCGGTGTGCGTTTAATTGACGCAGCTATTACTGGTGGCCGGCAGGGCGCTGAAAATGGCACGCTGTGCTATATGGTCGGTGGCAGCGCGGCCGATGTTGAGCGAGCTAAGCCTGTCTTTGAAACTTCCGCTGAGCGGATTGTGCATGCTGGAGATCTGGGAGCTGGGATGCTGCTCAAGCTCTGTAATAACCTAATTACCTACGCTGAGTTTCTGGCAATGTCTGAGGCCTGCCGCTTAGCGGAAGCGGGCGGTCTCTCGATTAATGTCCTGCGCGAAGTGGGCCTCTCTAATGGCGTCGTCAACGAATCAATGCACCGTTTTGTAGAAAATAGAAATGCCATCTCAGCCAAGGCATCAGAGCAAGATATGGAAACTTACTTTGGCCCCTTCGGTCGCCTTGGAGAGAAAGATCTGGACTGTGCACTGGCCTCAGCGCGTGATTTGGGTGTCGAGCTACCCTCAACTGAGCGTTTGCGTGAAGTGGTTTACGATCTATTTATGAATAAAGCTTAGGAGAACAATGATGAATCCAGAGACACGTTTATTTATAGACGGTGAGTTATGCGCAGCCGCTTCAGGCCAAGAGTACCCCAACATTAACCCGGCAACAGAAGAGGTCATGGGGCAGGTGGCGGATGCCGGTCCCGAAGATATGGAGCGCGCCATTGCTGCTGCACGCCGTGCTTTTGATAACACGGACTGGGCAACAGATCACGCCTACCGGCTAAAGTGTATAAAGCAATTAAAGGCAGGTCTTGAGGCTAATATGGAAGATTTTAAGCTTCAGATAGCGGCTGAAACCGGCGCGCCAGCCGGTATCTGTGGGCTGGGCGGCCCGCAGTGCGAGGTGCCCATAGGCTTTATTGATTACACCTTAGAGTCGCTGCCAAAGTATGAGTGGAGCCGTGATATAGGTGTGTCAGAAGTGCTGGGTGTCAAAAGCCGGCGCTTGGTAGAAAAAGAAGCAGTGGGGGTAGTGGCTTGCATTACTCCTTGGAACGTTCCGCTGCAAATTAACCTAGCCAAGTGTATACCTGCTTTAGCAGCGGGCTGTACCATCGTGCTCAAAGCGGCGCCCGATACACCTTGGTCAGCTACTATGCTTGGTCGAATCGTAAAAGAGCATACCGACATCCCTGCTGGGGTCTTTAATGTGATCACTGCGGCGGATCCCCGAGAAGTCGGTGAGCAGCTAGTGAATGACCCGCGAGTCGACATGGTGTCATTTACTGGTTCTACCGCAGTTGGCAAACAGATCATGGCCAGTGCAGCACAAACCGTGAAAAAAGTTTTCCTCGAGCTGGGTGGTAAGTCGGCAAATATCATTCTTGATGATGCTGACTTGAGTCAAAGTCTGCTTTCTGCGCTAGGCGTGTGCTTTCACTCCGGGCAGGGTTGCGCAATTCATACCCGCCTACTGATTCCGCGAGCACGACAAGCGGAGGTTGAAGAATTACTCAAAAGCTACTTCGCTATGATCGAATACGGCGACCCTTCCTCAGAAAGCCAAATTATGGGGGCGCTGGTCAATGCACGGCAGCGTGAGCGTGTCCTGTCTTATATTGAGCAGGGTAAAAAGGAGGGTGCGCGTCTACTCTTGGGTGGTGGTACCCCAGCGCACTTGGAAAAAGGCTACTACGTGGAGCCTACCGTGTTTGTCGATGTTAGCAACGACATGGTAATTGCCCGGGAAGAGATTTTTGGCCCTGTGTTAGTGGCCATTGCCTACGAGGATGAAGAAGAAGCCATCCGCATTGCCAATGATTCTGACTACGGCTTGTCGGCGGGGGTTTGGTCCGCTGACGAAGATCGCGCGATGCGTGTTGCTCGACGTATGCGCAGTGGTACCGTCACCGTGAACGGCGGCAACTACTATGGCGCTGATGCTCCCTTTGGTGGCTATAAGCAAAGTGGTCTCGGTCGCGAAATGGGCCGTGAAGGTTTTGAAGAATATCTGGAAACAAAAACAATAGCGGTGGGAGTATGAAGTCGAATTTAGAGGGCCTGCACTATCTGATCACTGGGGGCTCTAGTGGTTTTGGTCTAGCAATTGCCAGAGCTTTGGTGGCTAAAGGCGCCCATGTCATTCTACTTGGCCGGAGCAAGGGCCCCCTTGATGCGGCTGTCGAGGAGCTGGGAGCGGATCATGCCACTGCTCGAGTTTGTGATGTCTCCAATGCCAGTGAAGTGAACAAGGTTTTTGCTAGCCTCCCGGCCTTGGACGGTTTGATTAACAATGCTGGAATGGCCCGGCCCGGCGCTGTGGAAAATCTTATAGCTGAAGAAGTACAAATGCAGGTAAATACCAACTTTCTCGGCACAGTTTACTGCTGTCAGGCAGCTATTCCGCTGTTGCGAAAAAATCGAGCCAACCCGCGTATTGTCAATATTTCATCAGCCAGTGCTTGGCATCATGATGAGATGGCTCACTTGTCAATTTACGCATCTACTAAAGCTGCAGTTGAGCGCTTTACACGGGACTTGCGTGAAGAGGTGCAGGCTGATGGCATTGGGGTGACTTGCCTGCGTCCCGGCTCAGCCTGGACCAACTTCTCTGATGGCTGGAATGAAGAGGCAGTGCGGAGCGGCTTTGAAGCGTGGATGAAATACGGCCCAGAAATGGATACCGGTATGGAGCCTGAGCACGTTGCAGAGTCTGTTGCGCATGTGCTGAGCTATCCGCCGGGCGTTGCGGTTGATCTGCTTGAGGTAAGGCCTAATCAGCCTATCCTTAAGCCCACATACGAAGACCGCCAGCCTAGTTAGGCTGACTACTGTTTAATAATAATGGAGAGCATTATGGATTTTACCGGAAAGACTATCATTGTGACTGGAGCGGGTGGTGGCATCGGCGAAGCTTATGCCAAGGCTTGTGCCGACAAAGGCATGAACGTTGTTATCGCAGAGTTGAGTGAAGCTGGCGGTCAGCGCGTGGCCAATGAAATTGAAGCAAGTGGTGGCAAGGCACTATTTGTAAAGACTGATGTCGGCGATGAGCAGTCGGCCAAGGACTGTGCCGCAGCAACAGTAAAGGCCTTTGGCTCGATTAACTACTTGATCAACAATGCGGCCATCTTCGGCGACATGAAGATCGAAGGCTACCTTGATATTGATATGGATTACCTTGAGAAGTTCATGCGCATCAATGCTCACGGTGCTCTTATTATGACTCGAGCTGTTGTCGATGCAATGACTGAGGCTGGGGGAGGCGCTATTGTCAACCAGTCTTCTACTGCGGCTTGGATGGGTATGGGCTTTTACGGTGTAGCAAAACTGGCGCTCAATGGTATTACTCAATCTTTGGCACATGAGCTCGGTCCGCGCAATATTCGTATTAATGCGATCGCGCCAGGACCAACAGATACAGGTGCTTTGCAGAAGACGGCCGGCGATTACGCTCAGCAAATGATCCAGGCGATGCCACTTAAGAGGCTGGGGCAGCCCGGTGATATGGCTGACGCGGCTCTATTTTTACTGTCGGATGAAGCGAGTTGGGTGACGGGACATATTTTGAACGTCGATGGCGGTCAGTTCATGCGACCTTAAGTCCGTCTTGTTTGCCTAGCATTTCTAAAAACCCCGGCTCGATGCTGGGGTTTTTTTTTGCTTGTTATTCCATTATATAAACATTGCTAAAGAAATGTAATGTGCTAGTCTAAGAGTCCAGATTTAGGCTCATAATAATTACTTGATAAGACACTATTGCTATCTGAGGTGAATAATATGCAAGGTAAGTTGCTCAAAAAAACATTGCTAGCCACTGCTTTGGTTCCACTTTTGGCTCCCGCTACAGTTTTGGCTCAGGGGGAACGCGTCGCACTAGAAGAGGTTATCGTATCGGCGCAGAGGCGCCAGCAAAGTTTGCAGGAAGTTCCTATATCGATTACTGCATTTGATAACAGCAGTATCGAAACCTATCGCATCACTAATTTAGTAGACCTCAATACTTTAGTACCTAACCTTTCAGCTGTTGAGGGTGCTGGTGGTTCGCGAAGCGTGCTGTTTCAAATTCGAGGCCTCTATGCCTCAGGAACTGCGCTTGCTGCGGATAGTGGTGTGGCAATTTATCAAGATGGCGTTTATCTCCAGGGGGGGAACGGGGCCTTAAGTAACTATGCCGAGCTGGAGCGGATTGAGGTGCTGCGTGGGCCGCAAGGGACCCTCTTTGGGCGCAATACTTCCGGTGGTGCAATTCATTTTATTACTAAAGATCCCACGGGTGAGTTTGGCCTTAAGCAAACACTGACCACAGGCAACCTAAATCTATTTGAATCGAAAACCCGAATCGATAGTCCCCAGTGGGGGCCGATCAGTATGAGTCTTGACTACACCATAAGTGAGCGTGATGGCCCAGTAAAAAATGATGGTGCGGGCTTTGTTGCTGATTTTTCCGCTCAAGGTGCTGGCAAATATAAATCACCAAAACGCCTCGGTGACGACAAGACACATACCCTGCTTCTGGGTGTTGAATTTGATCTCAACGATAAGCTCGATATGATTTACAAGTTTGATTACGTGGACATGAAGTCTACACCTGCAGCAGCGGGCATTGTTGCAGCTGATAGCTCTATCCAGCCTTTAATTGGGCCCTCGTTTGGGCGCAAGCGTCCCAAATCTGTAAACAACTCATTTCATATGCCCATTAACCAAATCAAACAGGGCCATAACCTAACGCTTCAATATGAGCTCAGTGACACGCTTTCATTCCGCAATATACTTTCTTACCGTGAATCCTTTCTCGACAGTCGAGGCTTTACCCTCGATGGCCTGGGGCAGTTTGCGCCAGTTGTCGTCGTGTTTGCAGTGACCAGTGGTCAGGAGTCTGAGCAGGTCAGTGAAGAAATGCAGCTTATCTGGGATACCGATAACTACACCCTTACTACCGGGTTTCTCTATTACGGTCTAGATCAGTCTGCGGGTGGCTACGGCCATGTACCCAATGCCTTTTACGGTTCAGCGCCTCCGGCAGTTACACTTTTCCCCGGATCAAATTACGCCATTCAGTCGACGGCTGAAACAGAGTCCTATGCAGTTTACGGGCAGTGGGAATATCGATTCAACGAAGAGTGGGAGCTTGTGTTAGGGGCTCGAGTTACCAATGATAAGAAAGATTACGAAGACCGCACCCTTTTAACTGGTGAAGTTGTCTATGTGTCATACGATGAAACTGAGCCCACGTTCTTGATGGGGCTTAACTATCAGCCCGCTGAAAATATGATGCTGTTTGCTAAAGCATCCAATGGCTATATTTCAGGGGGTGTGGTGTCAGGGTTGGCTTACGAGCCCGAGAAGGCCAAGTCATATGAAATTGGTATGAAGACGGATTGGCTTGAGCGAACCCTGCAAACAAACTTGTCTATTTTCTCAGTCGACTATCAAGACCAGCAGTTTGTGACATCGGGTAGCCAGGTGAAGCCACCGATTCCAGCTGCGCAAGCTATCGTGAATGCCGGCGATACTAAGGCGAAAGGTTTCGAACTTGAGACAACTTGGCTACCACTGAATAACCTGACACTGGCGTGGAATTTAGGTTATTTAGACTTTAAGTTTAAGACCTTAGACTTGGAGCTCTTAGGTACGGCGCCATCGCCGCACTTGCGCCCAGACTGGACCTCAACCGTAAGGGCAGACTACTTGGCTGAGTCTTTAGTGGGCAATTTAGATTTCCGTTTTCACCTTGATGCATCATATCGCTCGGAAGAGTGGAGCTCTTCACGCGCAGTCGACTATTCCGATACCGGTAAAAATGATTCAGTGTGGCGCTTAAATGCGCAGATATCGGTTGAGGAAATCAAAATAGGTGAGGGGAGTTTCAGGGTGGCTGTGTGGGGCCGCAACCTGACCGACAGTGACTTGCCAGCTAATATGAACGTTCTTGGTCCCGTCATCGCAGGTACCTACGAACCGCCACGGACCTATGGTGTCGATTTGACCTACGAGTTTTAGACTTAGTAGCTCCATCACTTAGCCTTCAAACAGGGCTCTAGCGCATCGTCGTGCTAGGGCCCTGTTTACTTATGAGCCACAGTAACTGTGCCGCAAGCATAATATGGCCCCTTTATTGGTAGATCCACAATACCCGTCAATAAAAGTTTAAGGCCGGGCCGGGTTCAGTATGAACACTATTAGCCTGTGAATAATCCGATATGACTGTCGAGTAAGACAGCCGGCGGTATTCAATGATATCGCTTAATGTAGGGAGCGGAGTAGAAATAAGCAGCTGGGTGATTAGCTCTTTTGTAGTAAAAATAAAGGGGCTTGATAGAGCTCACCAGAGCCTGCTTTGAGCTTTCTAAAGGTTACTTGCACTGGTAAATCACAAGCTACATCTTCGGCTTGGCAATCGACTAGTTGAGATACTAGACGTACGCTGGGGTCTTCTTCGAGAGCAATAAGAGCGGGAATAAAAGGTAACCAGTCAGCATACTCAGGGAAGAGTGGGCGGCGCACCACAGTGAAGGCAGCCACAGTGCCGCGGCCTGAAAGTTCTCGCCAGAGTAAGTCTTCGCCACAGTCGGGGCAGCTCTGCTGTGGGTACCACACTAGCTTTCCAGATGAAGGGCAGCAGGGTAACTCTAGACGCCCCTGTGCCGCAGCTCGCCAAAAGGGGGCGGTCAGTTGGGCCTGCATATCTGGCGTGATAGTCATCTTAGCCTCTACTTAAAATAAGGGTTGACGATTCATCGGCGGTAAAACCGGCGTAGGCTGCGAGCTCAGCGGCATCGACTTGATTGATGGCCTTGCCTCGGAGTTGCTTGACCAGTTCGATGACATGAGCAATGCCTAGGACATAGGCATGCGATAGAAGGCCACCGTGGGTGTTAGTGGGTAGTCCACCAGATGCACGCGGTCTATCGTAGCGCAAGCGACCACCTTCGACGAAGGCTCCCCCTTCACCTTTGGCGCAAAAGCCCATGTCTTCAATTTGCATTAAGGCAGTGATTGAGAAGCAATCGTATACTCCCAGGACATCAATATCGCTGGCCTGCACGCCTGCCATGTTAAATGCGCCTGGTGCGGCAAAGCCCTGTGGGGTACTGCTCAGATCCTGTTGCTGAGAAATATAGGGCGCGTTATCAATAATGCCATGACCGATGCCTTCAACAATGACCGGTTTTTGAGCGAGGTCTCTGGCTCGCTCGACTGTCGTCATGATGAAGGCGCCGCCGCCATCTGAAATCAAGCAGCAATCTTCAATACGAAGTGGGTCCGCGAGAGTTGGACGTGCTAGGTAATCATCTAGGCTAAGTTCTTTGTCACGCATGATGGCATCAGGGTGGCGGTTAGCGTGTGCTCTAAAAGTTGTAACCAATTCTCCGAGTTGTGCTGCAGTGGTGCCATATTCATGCATGTGCCGGCTGGCGAAAGTTGCAAAATAAATCGGTTGCGGAAACCAACCAAAAGGTATTTCCAGCTGCGCTTTGATTAGCTCTGAAGCGTGCCAAGCCCCTGGCCCGCCAGCCATTTGTGGCCTTCTGGTAGCCCAGTCGACAGCAAAGCTATTGACGATATATTTTGCCTCACCGCGTCGCAAAGCCTCGGCAGCTTGGTAGGCCGCTGTCGCAGCCCATACCATCCCGCCGCCTTCCGTGCTTTCCCAGAGCTGATGACTGGTGCCGAAGTGCTGATGAAAGTCTTCCCCGGTGAAGGCTTCAGGCATCATGCCACTATACATCACGCCATCGATGTCACTGGGACTCAATCCGGCATCACTGATTGCGCGCTCAATGGCCTGCGCCGCAATGGTTTTACTGTCGCGTCCAGAGGGACCGCTGTACTCTGACTCCCCAATACCTGCGATAGCCACAGCTCCGCGGATACTGTTAAAGTGCGTACTTTTACCCCAACTCATATAGTCTTCCTTGAATGACCTCAGCGCTGGGGCCGAAAGTCAGATTTCTTCATGTCCCAAGTTTGTGAGCTGATGCCCATTTCCCGCAATTTAAACTTTTGTATTTTATTAGTGGGGGTATAGGGCAAGGCTTCGCGCAGCTCGATGAAGCGTGGGACAAAATAGTAGGGCGCATTGTCGTTGATAAAACGGGCCAATTCCACAGGCTCTACTTCCTGTCCTGGCGCCAGCACGACGTCTAGCTTTATTTCAGCTTCACTCGCTAATTCTTCCGAGGGGATACCGACAACGGCAGCCTGGGAGACTGCAGGATGCTTAAGGGCAACGGCCTCTACCTGCATGGAAGATACGTTGCGGCCTTTATAGCGAATAAAGTCATTCTTACGGTCGACAAAGAAGTACTCGCCATCCTCATCCATGCGACCTAAGTCGCCAGTTCTGTACCACTCACCGAAATATGCCTTCTCAGTGGCTTCCGGGTTGTTAAAGTAGCCATTAAAAATGATGTACTCTTTTTTAGGGCGCACACAAAACTCACCCGTCTGGCCTACAGCTACTTCATTGCCATCATCATCAAGTAGCTTCAGTTCTAAGTGCTCATGGCACTGACCAAGAGAGTTTGCTTTCAATGTCATATCGCTGTTTCTGTTGAGCAGTGACATGACTTCACTCTGACCATAGCCCTGGTTAATTTTTTCAATACCAAAGCGCTCGCAAAAAGGCTGCAATAACTCTTCTGGCATTGGCACCATCTGGGCGACTCGCAGTGGGTTGTCGCGGTCGTTATGTTTTGGCTCTTGCTGCCACAGGAAGATGTGCATTGCACCTAAGGTAAAGGTTTGTGTGGCACCGTAATAACGTATTCGATCCCAGAATGTTGTGACAGAAAATACGGGATCCATGGCGCAGGTTATTCCAGCTACCAGGGCCCGATAAATGTTAGCTGCCCAGGCCGCTGAGTTATACAGCGGCAAACAGTTATAAGTAATGTCACCCGCTCGAGTATCGAAATTTTTAATACCCGACTCAGCTGTGCAAATCCAAAGATTGTGACTTTGCATGACCCCCTTAGGTTTGCCCGTTGTTCCGGAGGTCCAAAGGATGGCGGCGGTGTCGCCATAATGGATCGAATCGAGCTTAGGCTCTGAAGCGTCGAGCTTGTCAAAATCACTCAGATAGGCAGTAGCCAGTGTGTCCTTATTGTTGTCCCCCTTAACTAAAAGTTTTTTGCAGTTTAGTTTAGCGAAGACTTTAGTCAGAGCGCTTAGGTGCTCTGTATCGCTGACAATCAACTGGGCCAGGCTATCGTTAATGCTATCTAGCAACCAGTCACCCCTGTAGTCGGTATTAATCGGGACCCAGATGGCTCCGAGTTTATTGATTGCCAGTGTCAAAAATACATATTCGACACAACTGCCCATGTAGATCGCGACGCGATCACCTGCAGCTATACCTAGCTTTTTAAGCCCACTTGCGTAGCGATTGACGATCACATTGCTATCTTTAAAACTGTAGCGCATTTCGCCACTGGCTAGAAAGCAGGTGTCCCCATTATGTTGAGCCTGCAATGCTAAGACTCGGCTCAAGTTGCGATCACTGGGAGAACTAAGATCGATGTTCATTAGCTCAGGCTTCCTCTACATAAAACTGCTGTGCCCACTTACGGAACTTGTTAAATGGGCCGTCACCGTCACAGAGTTCGGGTTTTGCTCGGTAGATTTTGTTCTCCCAAATGGGGATGTCGTCCCGAAACTGCCGGTTCACCTCTTCAACAAAGGCGTGACCAATACGATCGGTTCTCTCGTCCCCCTCGGGGTTGTGGTAGTACACATGATTGACCTGCATCGATAGATCTTTTTCTATAGGGGCTTGAGTAGAGATCATGAACATTTCGATCAGGGTCGTATACTCAACAACAGCAAATCCAAAACCTGCTGTGTAGGCCGAGAGTGTCCCTTCAACAGAGCCACGGGAGCTGGGGAAGTGCTGCCTGCTCTCCATGATCATCGAATGGCCCTCAAAGGCCATTTTGTCATATTCGGCCGGGCCAGGATGTTGGTGTATGGTCTGAAAGTGAGCTGAATCCACTGTGTTTTCTGCCATTTCTTGGAGGCAGGTCTTGATGGTATGGGCCTGGCTAAAGGGGCCTTTAAATGCCTTGTCTTCCAGTTTGGGTACTTTGGGCAGCTCGAATAAGGGTTGCTTTTCTTGGGGGTGGTACCAAGCCATTATCCAGTTGTAATGCTGTACTACGGGGTAGGTGCTTAGGCAGGCATTTTCATTAATGCGCTTGGCATAGGGAATAGCAGCCACAGAGCCATCGGTATTAAAACGCCAGGCATGGAAGGGGCATTCAATAGTGTTGTCCTTTACCACACCGCCAACCGCTATATTGGCTCCTAAGTGTGGGCAATAGGCATCTTGTACGTGGTAGCCACCTTGCATATCCCGCCACAGAACAAGGTCTCGGCTAAATCGACGCAAAGGCTGAAGCTGGCCTGGTTCTAGCTCCGTTGAGTCACAGATGTAAAACCAGCCATAGGGAATGGGGAAGTCATAACGGCTCATAATATAGTCCTGCTTGTCAGAGGTGGTGGCTAGGGGGTATCAGTTTCACTGACAGATCTGTCAGTACTATAGAGTGTCGTAAACTTATATGTCAATATTAAGTTTTAATGTAAATGTTTTTTTGTTGAGGGTTTCAGATGGGATTGAAGGAAAGGCCTGCAGTTTCTCGAGTTGAGCAGAGGGAGCAGACCAAGTCGCGGATCCTTGAGGCGGCCATGGCATGTTTTGCACGGCTAGGCTTTGAGGGGACCCACTTCAGTCACATTACGGAGCACTGTGGTGTCAAACGCTCCACCGTTTTGTATCACTTCCAAAGTAAAGAGAATTTGTGGCGGGAGGCGGTAAAAAGCGTGGTAGAGCGCTTTGATGAGGCCTTTAGTCAATCCTTAAATCTCTGCGACCCCAGCTCAGATCAGGCTCGTGTTCGTGCCTTGATGAGTGCCTTTATTGATGCTCTGATCGCCGTTCCTCAATATGGGCAAATCTACCTTAGAGAAGGTAGTAGTGAGGGGGAGCGTTTAGATTGGTTGGTATCAAACTTTGGCCCACCTCGAGCGATGGCAATTGGCTTTGAGGATAGGCATTTACAGGAGCGAATTCGCTTATCCATCGTACGTGATATTCTGGGGGCAAGCTTGATATCAGTGGTAACACTTGGCCCGATGATGGAGGCCTCGCTGGCTGCGGCCTTAGGAAAAAAGCCAGCGGGCCTACACCCCATGACGGATTACCGAAAGCAAGAGCTGATCGAGGCCCTAATGCTGATAGTTTTCCCTCTGTAGCCAAGCTTTAGTGATCGCTGGGCAACGATTATTTAAGCAAATCGCTGCCCAGGCTTCAGTGAGTTATTGCTGCCTGTAGGGCAGTTCTTATTGCTTTGATGCTCGGGCAAATACAGGTCTTGAAATCAAAACTGATGGGTACTAGAGCCCGGCCTTAGTGGGCCACTCCGTTAAGAATGCCCGGGTCTTGGCGTAATTCTCGGCGCGCCATGGCTTCAAATAAAAATGGAAAACCATTGCTATCTGGCAGAGCGATTTGAGCGACCATTGCTTCGGGTAGTGCGCGACCACCATCGGCTAGTCGAGCTTGCCAAGCACGCATGCTGCGCCATTCTAGAGTTGCCATCCGCAGGTGAGCCTGGCGAGGATTTTCAGCTAGCACGAGGGCCCCGTGATTAGCTAGGAGAGCCCACTTAGCATCGCCAATCGCCTCTACTAGCGATCCGGTTATCTTTAGGTCATCGAAGGTGCCGTCGTATTCGCTGAAAACTGGTAGTGGCCCATCTACGTAAGCACTCGCTTGGTCAAGAGCTGGGGGCGTCTCCCCAAGACAGGCCCAGATACCACTCCACTGAGGATGGTTGTGCATCACTACGTGGGCATCGGGACGGGCAGCGTGAATTTGCAGGTGCAGGCCAATGGCGGGGGTGATGTTCCATTCGCCGCTAATCACCTCACCCTCTGGAGAAAGGGTAAGAATGTCTGCTTCGGTGACTTCATCCCACGCTAACTCCCAGGGGTTACTGAGTATTCTGCCGTCAGCGAGCCGCCAAGTGATGTGGCCAGCTAGATGCTCATTCCAGCCTTCGCGATAGGCAATTCGGCACAGCAGGGCCACCAAGCCTTGCTCAGAGACTTCAGGTAGCAGCGGATAGCGACCTGGTTTTGAGATGTAAGAGCCGATAGCCTCTCGGTTCAGGTATTGGTATTTATCCATAATAAAATCCTCCTGGTAACAGCATTTCAGGCAGTTAATCATAGGCTTTTTTGGCAACAGAAATCGAATTTCATTAATCACTCTTGTCGGTTTTGTGGCACTAGAGAAAAGAGTGTTTTTCAGTAAAAAGCATTGTTGATGAAATCGAATCAATTATACTGGCTTGCGCCATTTTCTCAGAGTGGCGGTGTCTTGGCTTAACCGCCAGCCCTGCTAATCATAAAGCCTATAGTAGAGTGCCTAGGGATACCGGAGTCCATTGGAGTTTCTTTTGCCGGTTGACGCCAGAGCCAAGCCGAATTTTAGGTGAAGACTTTCGAGCGACGGAATTGCCCTGGCGATACGCCGGTATAGCGGCGGAATATTCGATAAAAAGCACCGGTATCGCTGTAGCCCACCTGTCGACCAATTTCCTCCACGCTATGACGAGTGGTTGCTAAGAGAAACTGACTAGTCTTGACGCGCAGTAAAAGCACATAATCGAGGGGCGCCATACCGGTCTCAGTCTTGAAGCGCCGATTGAATGTACGCCGGTGCATGTTGAGGCGTTCAATACAGCGTAAGATCACGTGTTCTTCTGCATAATGTTCGCTTAGCCAACGCTGAGCTAGCGAAATCGAACCGTCGATCATAGCTTCAGAGCAGGGCTTATAGATATCGTGATTCCACTGAAGAGCATAGGTTTCAGCGCAATCTTTAGCGATGTCATCACCCCAGCAGTTGGCAATCATAGCCAGTACAGCTTCTTGCCAGGGAAGTTCGCCAGAGCATAGGACAGAGCCATCCTTAATCCAAGTCGGTTTTTGAATGAGCTCAAGGTCTGGGTAGGAGTGCTCGAACTGGCTGGTGAACTGGCTGTGTGTGACTGCCTTGCCACTACGAAAAAGGCCTGCTTCAGCTACTATAAATGTTCCTGTTCCCACTGCTACAACATTTGCACCTTTGTCGCTAACTCGCCTTAGCCAGCAGCTGAGTTCGCGAGAGTGAGCGGGTAAGCCTGCTTCTGGAATATTTAATGCGGGAACGAATACCCAGTCGGGCTGTAAATCCATGCCTTCATCAGGTTGGTCAATAAAGCCAAAGCGGTGATCTAGACTACTCTTATCATCGCAGCTGACGGCATAAATATGATCATCTTCTGTTCGGCTTGCTATGCAATGCTGTAATAGGTCGTGAGCTGAGGCTACTAGTGAGACTACTGAGCTCTGCGTTATAGCAAAGGCAAGCCGCATTCTATCCTCCATGTCCATATTGGCCAGCAATTGGCGCATCTGGCAATTAAATTGCTTCTTCGGCAGTCCTACAATGTTTAAAAGCTGGGCAGAAAACATCCTTTAAGCAATGTTATTTAGGGTGTTTCGAAGTGTACCGATATTACAACTATATGCTCATAACAGGGGAATTGCCATGTCGTACAAAATTATACAGTGGGGCACCGGGGCGGTTGGAAAACACGCTTTGCGGGCAGTCTTGGATGATCCTGATATGCAGTTGGTTGGGGTCAAGGTCTATAGCGAGCAAAAAGTTGGTCTTGATGCTGGCACCTTATGTGATCGGCCCGAGACTGGGGTGAAAGCAGTGCTAGATCAAAGCCAGCTGCCACTGATGGACGCCGATTGCATTTTGTATATGCCAATGCTCCCAGACTATGAGGAGATCGCTAACTTGCTACGTGCGGGCATCAATGTCGTTACCACAGCTGCCAACATGTACCCGAAAGCTTACGGAGAAGAAGTCTTCAATAACTTGAATCAGGCAGCGCTGGAAGGCAAGAGCGTGTTTCATGGCTCAGGAATAAATCCGGCGTTCATGTCGGATGTGCTGCCATTAACCCTTTCGGGTATGTCTCATCGGGTTAGCAAAATCATAGTTCAGGAAGTATCTGATGTGCATGTTTATGCGAGTCAGGCTCCAGAAATCATGATGGATAACATCGGATTTGGTAAAACACCCGAAGAAGCACTAAGGCCCGACAATCCCTTCTTGGAGTGGATGAGTGCCTACTTTCACGAGTCTATGTATATGCTGGCTGAGCACATGCAGGTGAAGTTAGACCGTATCGAGCCTCATCATGAAGTGGCGGTTGCCAACAACGCTGTGCAGCTTGGAAATGATCTAGTGATCGAAGCCGGTAGCGTGGCCTGTCGTCGTTTTGAATGGCGCGGGATTATCAATGGTAAAGATGCCATTGTATTGCGAACCTTTTGGAAAACTACATTGGACATTGAGCCCGCTTGGGCTGTCGACTCTAACAAGGAGGTAGAGTGGACAGTGACTGTTGAAGGGACGCCTTCCTATCAAGCTAAAGTAGAAGTCTGTGCCAGTTTTGATCCACTAAACGTAATGTGCGGTAAAGGCGGAGAAGATGCGGCCGTCATTGGAACTGCAATGCATGCAATAAACGCGATTCCAGTGGTTTGCAAGGCCGCCCCGGGCGTCAGAACTTTTCTAGACCTTCCTATTATTGCCAGTCATGGCGCATTTCGATAATCCAAGCTTGGACTTCTTATGAATAATTTACTAGATCGTATGCGGGTTGAGGGCAAGGTGGCAATAGTCACCGGAGCCGGTCGAGGGGTCGGGCGGGGTATCGCTTTAGCGCTAGCGTCAGGTGGTGCCAAAGTTGTTTGTTCCGCTCGTTCTGCCAAAGAGATTGCAGAAACTGTTGCTATGATTAAAGCGCAGGGTGCTGAATCTGTGCCTATCATCGCTGATGTTATGGACGAGCAGCAATTACAAAACCTTGTCGATCGTACAGTGGAAGAGTACAGCGGTATCGACATTATTATCAATAATGCGGGGGGCAATGATTACGCGCCCTTTCTAGAAACTACTACAGATTCTTTCAAATATCATTTTGACTGGAACACCACCTCAGCTTTTACACTTAGCAGGATTGCTACACCCTGGATGCTCAAACGCGGTGGCGGGAGCATAATCAATATTTCTTCGGCAGCTGGCCATATAGGTATTCGAGGAATGATGGCCTATTGCGTGGCAAAAGCGGGTTTAGATCAACTCACTCGCTGTATGGCGGAGGAACTAGCCCCTAAGATTCGTGTTAACTGCTTGGCGCTAGGCTCAATAATGACCCCGGCATTACAAAAAACCTTTGACCTGGAAGAGGGGTTTCGCGAAAAGCTTGAAAGTAAAACGCCCCTTCAATGTGTAGGAAATGCTGAAAATGTAGGTTTAGCAGCATTGTTTTTGTGTTCTGAAGCTGGCTCCTACTGCACTGGCGCGATACTCAATATCGATGGCGGGATCCAAGATACAAACCTACCATTTAGGCTACCTGACCTTTAAGGAGGGTGACAATGTCTCGCTCGGAGGATCCGTTCAGGTTCGATAATAAAGTCGTGGTCGTGACTGGCGGCAATGGTGCTATAGGGCAGGGTTTGGTGCACGGATTTTCCCTGCGCGGTGCTCAGGTTGTAATAGCCGATCACTCAGAAGCTGTGGTGCCAGTTCGGTCTGCAGGTGCCGGGCGGGTATTGGATGTGCGCACTGATATAACCGACCGCGATTCAGTGGATGCGATGGTAGCTCAGACTCTCGATGAGTTTGGTCAGATAGACGTTCTAGTGAATAATGCGGGTGCAGGAAAGGGGGTTGCGAGTATTTTGGAAGTGGATCAACCATCAATCGATTGGCTTATCGATCTGAATATTCGTGGCACGCTCCACTGTACCCAAGCTATCGCTCGACATATGAGCGATAGCCAGTCAGGTTCCATCGTTAACATCGCATCCGGCGCAGCGCTCAGTGGGGTTGCCGGTCGCTACGATCCTGTCTATGCCGGCTGTAAAGGGTTTATGGTATCGCTTACCAAGGTTTTAGCGATGGATCTTGGTCAGTTTGGTGTTCGGGTTAATACCGTTGCGCCAGGGTGGATCGTGCCAGAGAGTAGCGCGGAAATCTCCGATGGAAGCTTTTGGGTAAAGCTTGCGGATACCTTCGGGACACCAGAGCAATTCAATCAAGATTTTGAAAGAGATGGCAGTCTGCACGCCTCCAGTGATCGAGCCTTAGCGCGTCTTGGTCGACCCTCGGACATTGCTAACGCGACTATCTACTTCGCTTCCGATGCGGCCTGTCATGTTACGGGGCAGTTATTGAGTGTTTGCGGTGGTGCAATAATGCCTTCTTGACGCAACACGCGAAGTGCAATGCGCAGCTGGGCTTGGCTAAGAGCCCGTGATGGGGTGATGCGATAAATTAATTATTTTGCACGGTATTGCTTACTAGCGGCCATAGCTCGAGTTCGACTCGCCGGTTGATGGCGCGATTTTCGGGACTGTCATTGTCCACCAGCGGCAGGCTGGAACCCAGCCCCAATATCACTAAACGCCTTGGTAAGACACCTTTGTTATTCAGGTATTGGCCGACCGCATCTGCACGCTGTTCTGACAGTCGCTGATTGTAATTAGGGTCTCCTAGACTGTCACTGTGGCCACTAATTGCGATCAGAGTCTTATCGTAATCAAGCAGTAAACTTGACAGAAGATCCAGCACCTCCTGTGCCGCAGGGGTCAGGCTGGCACTGTTTGTATCGAAGGTGGCGGCACCGGGAATAATGAGGTGAATATGGTCTTTGAGCCGGGTTAGCTGCAGACCGTGTTGGGCCAGAGGTAATAGACTGGCGTTTTGCACGTCGAGGTAGAAGCCCACCGTGGGGGGCGTCAGGGGTTCAGGTTCTTGGCTTACTGCCTTGGCGAGCACTTCAGCTAGCTGGCCTTGGCTAGATATTGTAGTTAATGAGGTCGCTGGAGCCGGCCTCTTTGATGGCGTAGAAGATACGCTTGGACTCGTAGGCTTGGTTGCAGCTGGCTGAGCTAAGTAGCTACAAGCAGCAGTAAGGCTTATTAGGGCGGATACAATAGCTTGCTGGCAAAAATATCTAAGTGACACGTGAGGGCCTGTACTGGGTTATTGAGCGCCGAGTCATTCTACTCCAAAAGCTTTTCGCTGTTGTATTATTCAATCAGCGCTGTTTGGCATGATATTTGAGGAATTCTGCCGCTGTTAGCGGTTTACTATAATAGTAGCCTTGGCCTCTCTGTACGCCGTTGTTGGCCAGCCATTGAACCTGATGCGCTGACTCGATACCTTCAGCGACCATGTCCAATTCCAGCGATTTGGCCATTTCGATAATGTGAACAATAACGGAACTAGTCACTGCATGGGTCTCAATGGCATCTACAAAGGCTTTATCTAACTTGAGTGTGTCTAGCTCAAAAGTTTCCAGATAGGACAGGCTGGAATAGCCGGTGCCAAAATCGTCGATAGCCATCTGGTGACCGCGGCGACGCAACTTGCTGATCAACTTTCTGGAGTCTTCGTGATTGACCAGTGCTCGTTCGGTGATTTCAAATTTAATAGCAGAGGCGGGTAGCTTGGCTGAATCCAGTATGTGCTTCAACTCTAGGGCGATTAAGGGATGCTCTAAATCTTGGGCGGAAAGGTTGATATTGATGCTGAATTGATCGTGGGTGGCTAGCAGTTGACCCATCTCTTCAACTACACGCTTTATCACTAAGAGCGTCAACTTGTGGATGGAGTTAGATTTTTCAGCGACTGGAATAAATAGATCGGGGCTAATGATCTCGCCATCTTCTCGCTGCCAGCGAGCGAGGGCTTCGGCACCATGACAGCGGCCAGTAGAGAGGTCGACAATCGGCTGATAAGCGACAGTGATATTACCGTTTTTAATGGCATTTGTTAGCTCAGCACTGAAACTCAGCTGCCGCTGTGACACTCGAAACACTGCTAGAACCCACAACACAATAAGCAGTATTCCCAGTACTGCCGCAGTGATTAAGCTTGGCAGATAGCGCTCTACTAATTGGCCCGAAGGTTGTACAGCAACGACATCCATTGGGAACACAGTGTTGAGTGAAAAGCGTGACACGATAAGCTGCCGATCACTGTCTATCGTTAAACCAGGTTCGAGAGTGCTCGGTTCAGGTAGAAGGGCCTCTGTTGGACTGGACACCAAAAGTAAGTTTTCAACCCAAAGGCCTGCTTGCTGATCCAGTGCGGTGGTGTCTAGCAAAAGGCGCGGATCGATGGCGACATCGTGGTCACCAAAGCGCATCAAAAATAGTTCTACATCGCCCACGGCTGTCTCTGGGCTGGGCCACCAGGCGATTACACCATTGTCATAAATTCGGCTGGCTTCTGGGGGAGTTAAGATTGCTCCCTGCACAAAGCCCGCACCGCATTGGCGTTTAATGGCCCGCCAATATCCAATAGAGCGAATATAGGGCCGAGCAATGGCCTCTTGTTGCATCCACTGAATATGAAGATCTGAGCAGGGCTCAATATCTGCTCGGTTTAGTCGCTCAAGCAGGCCGCGAATATCCAAGATAGCCGACTCCGCCTCGAGCCCCAAGCGCTCTGCCACGGTAGCAAGACGCTGCTCTTCGGCCACGATGGACTGGTGCCATAGATACCACCCCAACAAGAAAAATAAACAGAGTGCGCCGAGTATGGAGTTCACCAGCACGCGCAGAATTAGGCGCTTGCTGCGTGCGGGTTTTTGTCGACCTGCCTTGCTCAATATGGAGCTTCCATTTAGCTGGTATAACTGCCTACATTAGTTGCTTGTGCCGGTCTTGGCAATTGACATATGAGCGCTTAATTTCATAGTCACTGGTGGCAAAAATGAGAGCTTGATCACAGTCTGCCCACCGAGTGTTTCGAAGGGCGAAGCTATGGTGTTAAGCTGGTATTTTGTCGCTTTGGATTTTTGTGCCTAACACAGCTGCACAGGTGTTTTTGAAGGCCCTATTCTTACTGTTCACAGGCTTTGGCTTTTTGGCTGAGTCCAAGGCAGAGTCAGTGCTGGGCGAGCCCCAGTTACAGCAATCACTACATCAACTAGCCCCCCTAGTGTGGACTGACCCCTGGGCGGCGAGAGAACAGCTTAATGCACTGGCCCCTCAATTGGCTACGGCCAGCAGCGAGACGCGGGTAGATTACTATTTGCGGCTGGCACAGGCCTTGCAATATCTTCACTTAAAGGATGAGTTCGCTGAGGCGGTAGATGCCGGCATGGCCGCACTGACGCAGGAGTCGGTCCTGGATACACGTTTGCTTCTTATCACCTTTGAGGCTGTTCGGTCCCGGCGAGAAGGCAGCTTCGCTCGCGCACAGAGCTTGTTGGCTAAGGCCCTCGTTGATGCTCAAGAAGCGGACTTGGATTTTTTGGCTGTATTTATTCAGGCTGAGCTGGCTTTTACGCACACTCTTGCCGGCCGATACGAGCTGGCATTTATGGAGTTGCAGCAGGCTTTTGAATCGGCGGTAAAACAACAAGATCAGTTCTTAATCGCCTTGGTTAACGAAAGTTTGGGTGCTCTGTACGGCTATACCGATGAGTATCAGCAGTCTATAAAGCATTATCAGAAGGCGCTTGATAGCTACACTGCTTTGGGCTTCCGAGTCTATGCGGCGGAGGCGACTTATGGGCTAGCTATTACGCAGCGCTATGCCAAGCAGTGGGAGCAAGCTCTAGTGGGTTTCCGACAATACCGTGATATGACCGAAAGCAAAAGCGCTGCTCATGCCAATTTCCTTGCTAATTACGGGCTGGGGATGAGCTATGCCGAGCAAGGTGATTGTGCGCAGGCGCTTGTGGCCATTGCCAAAGCTTTAGATTCAGTGAATGCGCCTCTAGATATGAAGGGTGAACTGTATAAGCGAAAAGCAGTTTGTAAGGCCAAACTTGGTGAGCAGGAAGCTGCGCTCACAGCGATAAGCTCAGCAAAAGAGATCTTTGCAGCGCTTCCTGAGCTCAAAGGGTCACGCTGGCAGTTGGAAGTACTTCAGGCAGAATCCCAAGTGGCGGCGATGCAGGGTAAGCATCACTTGGCTTATGATTTACTTCAGGACTTCCATCAGCAAATGATCGCCCGGGAGCGTGAGGATACTGCCCAGCGCTTGATCAGTTTGCGTGTTCAAATGGAGGATGCCCGCAAGGATCATGAGATCACTTTGCTCAAAAAGCAGGCCAAGGTAGATGCCTTTGAATTGCAGCAGCAGCAACAAGATAATGAGATACAGCGTGTCACCATAGCTTCTTGGGTAGGCAGCACTTGTATTGCAGTTGTATTTTTGGGCTGGCAGTTACGTAACGCAAGACGTTTTCGTGAGCTCTCAGCTCGTGATGGCCTCACAGGGCTCTACAATAGGCGCTTTATCTTTGCTCAGCTTGAGAAGCTTGTGGCAGGGATTACTTCAGATAAGGGGCGGCTTGCGATAATCCTCATTGACCTAGATAACTTTAAGCAAATCAATGATCGCCACGGTCATCCAGCGGGTGATTTAGTGCTAAAAGGCATTGCCAAGATCGTCAGTTCTGAGCTGCGGCCCGCTGATGAAGTGGCGCGAGTGGGGGGCGAGGAGTTTCTCTGTATGTTACCGCGCACCTCAGCGGCAGAAGCCTCAGTGATTGCGCAGCGCTTATTGGCTTGCATTCATAAGCAGCACTTTAGACTCTCAGATGCTAGCCTCTTACAAGTCACAGTGAGTATGGGGCTTGCCAGTTACAGTAGAGATTGCAGCACAGTCGAAGCACTCTACGCTGCTGCTGATGATGCGCTATACCAAGCCAAGTCTCATGGAAAAAATCAGCTGGTTTTCGCTGGCTCAGCTTTGTCCCAGAGTGTTGGTGCTCCAGCTCTGCAATAGAACAGCCGGGGGGCTGAGAGCTGGCCTTTAAAAATGTCTAATGTAGCGTTCGGCGTATTCCTCCATAAGCCGTTTTTTATCTGCAAGAGAAGATGTTTTGCCAAGTATAAATGGAAAGGGTGGAGCCACGGTTGCCGTCATACCCTGCTCGCCGAGTGCCTGCAACTGGCTTACATCTACCTCGGCTTTCAAGCCTACTATGGTTTCAAAACCCTCCCACTTGCGCCCGGCCTCGCTGCGCAAGGCTTTAAGTTGAGCCATGATGCCCGGTACCTCCTCTGGGAGGTTGCCAGCACCAATCCAGCCATCGCAGCGCTGCGCCGCTCGCTTCAGCGCTGCTTGGTTATCGCCTCCAACATAGATTGGCACGCGGTTTTTTGGTGCGGGTTCAATTTGCAGTCGCGGGAATTGGTAGAACTCGCCTTGATAATCGACCATACCGCCATCCCATAAGCGCTGGATCACTTCAATCATTTCATCCATGCGCTTGCCCCGGGCCTTAAATGGCGCGCCATAGATTTCGAATTCATCTTTCATCCAACCTGCTCCAATACCCAGTGCAAAGCGCTCGCCGCTGAATATGGACAGCGCGCCGCAGGCTTTGGCCACTTCAAAGGGATTACGCAAGGGGAGGACGTAGACCGCGGTAGAGAAGCGCAGGCGTGTGGTAGCTGCTGCCATAAAGGCAATGCTTACCCAGCAGTCAGGGAAGGGATCGCTCGCTGTCATCGGCGCTTTGCCATCGGGCGAGTAGGGGTAGGGAGCGTTGACAACCTCAGGGTAGATTGCATGATCGGCATTGAGAATGCCTTCAAAGCCCAGCTCTTCAGCAAAGCGCACTACCGGAATTAATTGCTCGGGCTCAACCCAAGCCACCGATTGCCAAAACTTCATCTAATCGAACCTTTGAAAACTTATAGCAGCGGAGCTCATCATATGCTGGGCCAGTTGCAATTCATATCACTGCTATCGCGGCCCAAGGCTTTCGATTGCATAGTTGAACTGGCTGTCACGTCAGCCTGCCATGGCTTAGCAAAGCTTGCTAGCAGCTGCAGTACCTTATGCGCTTGGAAGTTTATTATGGCTATATCAGACATTTAAAAATGTCTGATATAGCGCTCGGCGTACTGTTCCATAAAGCGCTTTTTATCCGACAGGGAGGATGTCTTGCCGAGCACAAAGGCAAAGGGCGGTGCAACGGTGGCTGTCATGCCGTGGCCGGCTAGATCTTGAAGCATGGTGACATCAGTTTCGGCTTTTACACCGATGATAGTTTCAAAACCCTCCCATTCACGGCCAGCTTCTGCACGCAGGGCTTTCAGCTTGGCCATAAGGCCAGGTACTTCTTCTGGGAAGTTGCCAGCACCAATCCAGCCTTCGCAGCGCTGGGCTGCGCGCTTGAGAGCTGCGGGGTTGTCGCCCCCGACATAGATTGGAATGCGATTCTTTGGTGCGGGCTCGATCTGCAGCCGCGGGAATTGGTAGAACTCGCCCTGGTAATCCACCATGCCACCGTCCCATAAGCGCTGCATTACCTCAATCATCTCATCCATGCGCTTGCCCCGAGCTTTGAATGGCGCGCCATAGATGTCGAACTCATCTTTCATCCAGCCTGCTCCAATACCCAGTGCAAAGCGTTCCTCGCTGAATATGGACAGTGCGCCGCAGGCTTTGGCCACTTCAAAGGGGCTGCGCAAGGGGAGAACGTATACTGAAGTGGAGAAGCGCAGTCGAGTGGTGGCTGCGGCCATAAAGGCAATGCTTACCCAGCAGTCAGGATAGGGATCATCCGCTGTCATAGGGGGGATGCCATCAGGCGAGTAGGGGTAGGGAGCTTTCACCTGCTCGGGATAGATGGCGTGATCAGCATTGAGAATACCCTCAAAACCCAGCTCTTCAGCAAAACGGGCAACGGGAACTAGGTGCTCTGGCTCTACCCAGGCGACTGACTGCCAAAACTTCACTGCAACTAACCTCGTAGCTATTATTGTCAATATACGATCATATTCTGATCAGTGGCTAATTGATATTAGCCTCCACTTACTTGGTAATGCTGATTGCATAGTTAAACTGAGCGCCGCAATTCGGCCATTACTGGTGTCAAGCAGGCGATGCAGGCTAGTATGTCCGCTACTATCCTCTGCTTCAATTGAGCCCCTTACCTGGGAGTCACATTATTATGAGTAGCCAACTTTCTAGTTTAGCTTCGCCCTGTCGTATAGGTAGCATGGAACTTAAAAATCGCATGGTGGTTACCGCTATGGGCACTAACTTGGGTGCCGAAGATGGTAGCTGCGGTGAGCGATTGCATGCATTGCATGAGCGCCATGCTAAAGGTGGGGCTGGCTTGATTGTACTGGGCTCCGTAGGGGTTAGTTGGCCCAGTGGCGGCAATCAGAGGAATCAGCTGGCTATTTCTGAAGACTATATGATTCCCTCACTGCGCAAGTTGGCCGACGCTGTGCACAGTTACGGCGCCAAGCTGGCCGCGCAACTGCACCATGGCGGGATGGTTGCCGTGCAGGACACGGCTGAGGGGCGCCCCCTGTGGGTGCCTTCCTACCCTGAAGTTAAACAGGGTGATATGCAAAGTGGCTTCCTAGAGTCAGAACTGGCGGCCATGTTTAAGCCTGATTCGCCCTCGCCTCAATTACATTTGATGACGCCGGATGACATTAAGAAACTAGTGACGGATTTTGCCGCTGCGGCAAGGCGTGCTAAAGAGGCTGGTATTGATGGGGTGGAAATACACGCTGGTCACGGCTACATCATCTCCGAGTTTCTCTCGCCGCTCGTTAATAATCGCGATGATGAGTACGGCGGTAGCCTAGAAAACCGTGCGCGCCTCCTGCTTGAAATCCTTGCCGCCATACGAGCAGAAGTGGGGTCTGATTACCCGGTATGGTGCAAGATTGACTCGGGCGAGTTTGGCCATGCCGAGGGCATTAGCCTAGAAGATGCTAAGTCGACGGCAATGATGCTAGAAAAAGCTGGTATCGATGCGATAACCGTTTCCGCTTACCACGACACATCTACGGGAGTGAATCACTCGGAGTCTAATATTCCCCATACCCCAGAGCGTATAGTGGCCAATGCTACGGCGATCAAAAAGTGCCTGAAGGTGCCGGTGATTACTTCTGGGCGCATCGAGCTTGAGTCCGGCAATAAACATATCGCTGCGGGTAATTTTGACTTGATGGGTATGGGGCGAAAAATCTTAGCGGATCCGGACTTGCCCAATAAAGTTATTGCCGGGCAGCTCAAAGATATTCGACCCTGCGTCTATTGCTATTGCTGCGTGAGCCAGATTTACGTACAAAATTCGGTGAAGTGTGCAGTCAATCCAGAAACGGCCCATGAGACGACGCGAATGCTGATTGCGACTACTAACGCGCGGCATTTTGCTGTTGTTGGCGGTGGCCCAGCTGGTATGGAGGCTGCGCGCAGGCTAGTTGAGAAGGGGCACCGGGTGACTTTGCTGGAAGCTGCTGATCGACTGGGTGGTACGCTGCAGTTTGCCAGTATTGCTTATGAGCCCAACGAGCGCCTGTTGCGCTGGTTGCGTCGCCAAACCGAGCAGTCAGCAGTAGATGTGCGTTTCAATACTTATGCGACACCCTCTTTGCTTAAGCAGTTGGCTGTTGATGAAGTGATTGTCGCTACCGGTGCTAAGCGCGATATGCCGGATATTCCTGGTAGCGACCAGAGTTTTGTGTTCAGCGGTGATGAGATGCGCTCCCTAGTATTGGGTGATAAGGCCCCGAGCTTGGAGCGTAAAACTGACGCTTTCACCCGCTTCATGACCCGAGCCGGTTCGTTAACAGGGGTGAATAAACACCCTTGGATATTGCGTCAGGTATCGCGCGCATGGTTGCCTTTAGGGCAGGAAATTGTAGTGATTGGCGCTGAGCTGGTCGGGCTTGAGCTGGCAGAATATTTGGCACATCGTGGCCGCCAGGTCACAGTTATTGATAGTGCAACGCGGCCAGGGGCTGGTCTGTATCTGGTGCGCAGAATGCGAATTTTACATGAGTTGCGCGAGATGGGCGTGACAATGATCAACCGAGCTGAGGATATTTCGATTGGTGATCATACGGTGAGCTATCGAAATTATCGGGGCCAGCAGCGCACAGTGGGTGCTGAACATGTCATTGTCGCCCAAGGTGCGACCGGTGATCAGAGCCTAGTGGAGCAGCTGCGAGAACAAGAACTGAAGGTGCATGCCATTGGCGATTGCAATGGTGTGGGTTACATCGAAGGGGCGATGGAGTCCGCCGCCGAGCTGGTGGCTAGCCTAAATTAGCTGCAGCAGTCTATGAGCTAGGGTACATCGCTTCTGAGCGTGGCCAAATGAAATTATAAGTTGCTGCTCACAGCTGTTTTCTTGATTCATTATAGTCAGCGGCAGCGTCTAGACGCTGCCGCTGACTGTTTATCTATTCCTTGTAATGCTTTGTAGGAAGCTGTTATGAACGACGCAACGCGCGCGCAACTCGGCCTTGGTCCCATGGATCAGCTGGGCTTTGTCTTTAAGGACCTAGAGGCCGCAGTTAAGGCATACGAGCCTATTTATGGCCCTTTTAAGATCATTAACTATGGTAGCTACGACTATAACTACCGCGGTCAGCAGGAAGCCTGTGAACTGAGGATGGCTTTTGCACGCAGCGGTGATTTAGAAATTGAATTTATCCAATGGGTATCTGGTGGCTCGCCGCACAAAGAGTTTTTAGATGCGGGTCGAGAAGGGATGCATCATGTCCGGTTTCGAGTCGAAAGCTTAGAGAGTAAAGTCGCCGAGGCAGAAAAGCTTGGTTACCGCGCGATCTGGCAGACTCGATTTGCAGAGGGCTTGGCTGTGGCGTATATGGAGCGAGACTGCGACCCAGTACTAGTTGAGCTGTTTGAGAATTTACAGGAGTAAAAAACAAAATGACAACATTTAGCGAACGTTATGGGCCAGTGGCCGTAGTAACTGGAGCCTCGTCAGGTATAGGTCGTGCTTTTGCTGAGCTGCTGGCAGCTAAAGGACTTAACTTGATACTGGTAGCCCGTCGCGAGGATCGGCTCAATACCCTAGTTGAGTCGCTTACTGAGAAGCACGGTGTTGAAGTTGAGACCCTAGCGCTCGACTTGGCTTCCCCTTCTGCAATTAATCGCATAGCACAGGCCACGGAAGGCAAAGATATTGGGCTCTTAGTGAGTAATGCGGGCTTTGGACTGAAGGGGCCGCATGAAGACAACGACCCAGAAATGATGACTGATATGCTACAAGTAAACTGCCAAGCACCGCTGCAGTTAAGCCATCGTCTGATCCCACACCTTAAGTCGAGAGGCCGTGGCGGCATCATTATTACTAGTTCAGTTGAAGGTTTAATGGGGGTCCCTAACTCTGCTGCTTATGCAGCTAGTAAGGCCTTTACTAACAGTCTGGGGGAGTCGCTATGGGGTGAGTTGTCTCCACTGGGAATCGATGTTCTGGCTCTGTGCCCTGGTAGTACTGATACTGAGGCCCATGAAAAGCAAGGCATCGACCGCTCGACCTTGGAGGGAATGATGAGTTCTGAGGAGGTGGCTGGACTGGCGCTAGATCGGCTCAGTGATGGCCCCATCTATATTGCGGGTGAGCAGAACCGCGCGATGTTTGATGTCTTACTAGAGATGCCTCGCCGCGATGCTTTATTAGCTATGGGGGAAAACATCCTTAAGGCTCTGAAGTAATTTATCTGCAAAAGGGGCTGCAGAGACCCTCTAAGCTAGAGCTCTAGTTATATTTGAGAAAAAAATCACTGATACAGGGAATAATTATCCGGCACAGTCGTTAACCTGTTGAAAGTGGAGTGAAACCGCTTTGAGTGCAGGTGTATCGAGCTATTTGGGTACGTCAGCTGCCACCATTAGAGTGGTCCGGCGTAGTCGGTACAATTAACCTGCCTCAATTTTATTAGAACGCCCGTTGTGGATGCGCAAGTAGCCACAACGTCCGTCAGTGAGCTGTAAGGGCGTAACTGGCATTGGGACACAGAACCGGGGACCGCTAGCCCTCCGGATCTGAACTCCAGAGCTTGCCGTCTACATGGGGCGGCAAGCTCTGCCACTCTTTCTTCTCCCCGTCTTGACCTCTCTCATATCCCTTAATTACATCGCTGTGCAATATGATTTGCTCAACTATGGCTCTGTGGCGCCATAGCCTGGCACAATCCTGCTTGGGCTAAGTAGTGCTTTATTGAGTCTGTGGCGGAGATTACAGCTCTTGCCGAGAGGGCTGTCTAGGTAGTGGCGAGGCTTGGTTTGGCTGCGGGCTGTCATGAGTACAGCCCGCGTTAAGCTGGTGGAGGCGAGGTTACTGCCAATTCTTGGCTATGACAGAAGCTTCTTCTGCGGCGCTAAGAGGGTTGTCGGCGGCGTGTTGGTTAATGAAGCGCGAGATCTCATCCAGTTCAGCGGCGCCAGCAGGCTGGTAAAGGTTGCCAGCTGATAGTTGCTGCGATTCCGCGTTGACTAAGGCTTCGTTGTGCCAGCCTGAGTCGTCACGACAGGCGATGCCATGTGAGGTCTGACCGGAGGCGTTGAGCTGATACTCTCGGCACCACTGGCCAGTGCTGGTCATAAAGCTGAGTACTGGGCGAAGTTGGCGGCCATCAGCGATGCTATGCCATTGATCTGCACTGGAAGGCAGTGTTTCTAGTGCAGTGGCAAAACTGTTTTCAGCTGACAAGCCCTGTTGCTCCGCTTGCCACTGGGGCGCGAGAAGAAGACCGGCAGCGGCAATTAGAGAAGCCGCAATAGCAAAGCCAATCGCAGTTCGCGCGCGATGGGAGGGGAAGGGGTGAATCTTGGCGCTGCGCTTCGCTGTGACTTCAAGCAGAGCCGTAATATGTGCGGGAACAGCTTGCAAATGAGCGGCTTCAGCACTGTTGCGTAGATGCTCATCAATGGCCTGCATTGCAGCCAACTGGCGTCGCAGTGCTGGCTCTGTCTTTAAACGGCTTTGTAAATTGATCTCCTCCGCCTCGGATAGCTCGCGATCCAAGTGCTGAGATAATAGCCTATCATCCTGTTCTGTCATATCACTTCCCGTCATTCGTCGCCGGACACATTAACGCTGTCCATCAGCTGTCGCCTGGCCCTGGCAATTCTGCTCATGATAGTGCCCACTGGCACCTCGAGGATTTCCGCTGCCTCAGCATAAGTTTTCCCTTCTACTGCCACCAAGGTCAGCGCCAAACGCTGATCTGTCGGTAGTTGCTCTAGGGCATCGCTAAGGTCGCTGACCTGTCGCTCCTGACTGGCTACCCATTCGGCTGAAGGGGAGCCTTCAGATTCTTCTACCTGCTCTGGGTAGCGCTGGCGCACATCGCGCGAACGCAGTTCGTCGATCCAAGCATTTTTGCAAACCCGGTAGGCCCATTTAGCAGGATGTGCTCCTTCGGGCATGCCTTTTTCGAGTACTTTCTCAACAGTAGTTTGCAATAAATCATCGGCGTCGGCTTGACTCCCAGTCAGCGAATAGCAAAATCGTCGCAGACCACTCAGCTCTGCGAGTAATGCCTCTCGCTGTGAGTCGCTGAGTGATGGCATAATGTTCCTATTATGTTCATGACGGTTTGGGCGGGGATTCTATTCCATCTGGAGGAATATTTCTTGCTATGACTCGTTAACTTGATGCAACCCTCTTCTTTTCGCAGGCGGCATTATGTCTGGTACAGCTTCCATCAGCTCCGCTGGGGCTACTCGAACACATTACTTAGCCACATCTAGTCGCGGCTTAGTCGGCCGCCTTTGTCTGTGGTCCCTGATTGGCGCTTTTTCCCTGCTAGCGCTCCACTCAGCGCATGCCCAAGTGCCCTGCTGTATGGACCCGGAAGATAGAATTGAGGAGAGCATAGAGGAAGGAGTCACCGAAGATCTTGAAGAAAGCGCTGAAGAGGAAATCGAGCAATCTATTGAAGACAGCGTCGCAGGGGCTGCAGAAGAGAACATTGAAGACAATATCGAACAGGAAATTGAAGCCAGCCTAGAAGAGAATGTGCAAGAAAGCGTTGAAAAAAACGTTGAGAAGGTTGTGGAATCAGCGCTGGAGGACAGTGTTGAATCTGATGTGGAAAGTGCTGTAGAAGAAAGCGTAGAGCAGGTGGTGGAGTCTTCAGTGGAAGACTCAGTCGAAGGCAGCCTTGAAGTCGCGATTGAGGATTCCGTAGAGGGTTCCGTTGAAGACTCAGTAGAGGATACGCTTGAGCAAAGTGTTGAGAGTGACCTTGAAGATGCGCTGCAAGATAGCGTCGAAGTAGCACTTGAGGAGTCGGTCGAAGAGACGCTAGAGCAAAGTGTAGAGCAGGGCCTTGAAGGTGATGTCGAACGCGATGTAGAAGCTGAAATCGCCGCTGCGATAGAAGATCGTCTGGAAAGTGAAATTGATGAAATCATCGATGAGATCGAAAATAAATTCGAGATCGATGAGACCCGTATTCACACCGCCCAGTGGCTGGTGATGGCCGAGCCCGAGGCCTTTGAAGAGCTGGCCAAGCGCGGCTATTTATTTGACAAAGTGACCGAGCTGCCCGGCATGGGCCTGCGCCTTGCTGAAGTGGCGGCGCCCTCCAGTTTTAAGATATCGGAAGTGCGGCAGGGGGTGGTGGATGTGGTCGGTACCGATCGGGCCGATGTTGACCTCAACCACTTTTACACCGCCGGTTCCCCCATCTCGCACACTGTCGAAGGCGTTCAGCCGCGCAATGCTGTGCCATTTCCAGCAGATGTCGATGAGCTGAGTCTGCGCATCGGCATGATTGATAGCCAAGTGGATACCTCGCACCCTGCGCTGGCAAGCTCCCAGATCAGTGCTGAGTCTTTTGTTGGCATTGGCGAGGATTTGCCCAGCTTCCACGGCACAGCCATTGCGTCCATCCTAGTGGCCAGTGGTGCTGATTATCAGGGCTTGGCACCGCGGGCCCAGCTCTATGCAGCGGGTGTGTTTGAGCAAGATAGTGAGCGCGGAGAGGTCGCAAGTACGGTTAGCTTAGTCCGGGCTTTGGACTGGCTGGTCAGCTCGGGAGTCGATGTGGTGAATCTCAGCTTAGCGGGGCCAGCGAATCGCCTGCTGGAAACCGCCCTCAACAGGGCTGCGCAGCGTGGCGTGTTGATTCTGGCCGCGGCGGGCAACGGTGGACCGGCGGCAAGGCCAATGTATCCAGCAGCATATAGTTCTGTGGTCGCAGTCACCGCGGTTGACACCAGAGGGCGTATATTCCGCCTAGCTAACCGCGGAGACTACTTGGATCTTGCCGCACCTGGTGTGGGGCTGCTGCACGCTAAATCCGGTGGTGGCTATGCCACTTCTTCGGGCACCTCATTTGCCGTGCCTTTTGCCACCACAGCTGCGGCACGTTTGCGCTTGTTGCAACCGGAAGACGATGTGTTGGAGAGCCTCTACCGCAGTGCTGAGGACCTCGGCCCCCCAGGCTGGGATGAAATTTACGGTTACGGCCTGTTGCGACCGATGCCCTTGCTTACCAGCGATAAATAAAACGGCTACCCAATACGCCCTGACTGTAATCGGCGGGACTGTAATTGGAGCTGTAGTTGCCGTGGCCGGCATAAAACTGTAGTGCCGCGCTATCTAGAATCGGGATCTCTGCATCGACTTGAAAGCGCTGGCGTTCATCCTTGCGGCGGGTATTGATAATAGGGCTGATCCCATCGTAATTCCGATCTTCAAAGCGCCAGGCAAACTCTAGTTTGATGGGGCGCCGTGATAATTCGATACGGTGGACATAGCGGAGTTTGATACTGTTTGACTGGTAGTCGAACTGCGCTGCTGTGGCATCTTCCACTCTATAGCGATAGCCAAAGTTGAAGTAGCTGCGCAGGCCCCGCCGGAAAAAATACAGATCGGCTTCCCCAGCTTGGGTTTGCGCGTTACGCCGCCGGTTGTTTTCTAAGGTTTTTTCGGAATACACATAGGCGCCCCGAGCAAACCATTTCTTGCCAATAAAGCCAGATACAGAAGGGGAGACCCTAAATAACTGCAGGAAACTGTCGCCGGCCAAGCGCGAGTCGATGTAATACAGCGAGAGGCCAGTATCTATCTTGTTGAAGTCTTGTTCGAGGTTGGCACCAAGAATGTGAGTCTGTCGGTTGACCTCGGTGAATTCGTCGTACAGGTTTTGACTAAAGTCGTAGGATAAGCCGAGTTTAGTGGAGTCGCTTAAGGGCTTTTTCATGGCCAATTCTGCCCCCAGAGTGAGCGCGTAGTCGCCCTCGCTGCTGCTGGCATCAAGCTCGTCGACTCCGACGTTATCATCGTACTCTAGGCCCACCGCAAGTTCTGCCGAGTATTGAGTCGGGCGGTCTGCGGGCTGTTCAGCTGCCTGTGAGTGAGTGCAGCACAGGCATACTATTAATGCGCCCGCGCCAGAAGGCCATCGAATCAAGCGGAGAGGTCCTTGAGGTTGCCAAAATTTGAAGTGGAAGACTATCCAAGAGCGGCGCTACTCACAAGTTTCAATTTTTGTTCAGACCTGATAGTCAATATGGACTGTATTGATGCTGTTATAGTAGTTTCCGACATCTCCTAGTCCCAATAAACCCTGCACTGTTGTTTCTCCTTTTCGCGCAACACGCTAAGGTGTGCGCGTAAATCAGCAGTGCTTTAGTTACAGGTATTCAATGATACAAGTTATTTCTTACTCTCAAGAGTTTAGCCCTCGGCGCAGGGAACTCATCTTTTTAGATCAGTGTTCGGCTTTTAATCTGCGCAATAACTTCGCTGGAGGGTGGCAATGCTAGAGACTTATCTGCTGCTGCTGACCCTGTTGTTAGCGGTCACTTTGCTACCCTTGTCGCGCAAAGAGGTTTGGTGGATTCGAGATCTGGACTTTCCGCGTCTGCAGTTGGCTTTGCTCGCCTTGTTACTGCTGGTTTGTGCAATCCCTGCGACCGCTGGCAAGGTAGTGGCCGGGCTGCCACTGGCGCCTGTGGCGCTATTGCTTAGTGCCGGCTGCTTAATCTACCAGCTGTGGTGGATTTTACCTTACACGCGATTGTTTCCCCCTGAGGTAAAAGCTGCCCGTCACAACAGTGCTGCCACTGAACTCACTATTTTGACCAGTAATGTACTGACGCCTAATCGCAATGCTGATGCATTGCTGGACTTGGTGGCCCGAGAGCGCCCCGACGTGCTGGTGACACTGGAGTCAGATCAATGGTGGCAGGATCAGCTCGATAGCCTGTTGCCTGATTACCCATATGCCCTCAAGTGCCCTTTGGATAACCTTTATGGGATGCACGTTTACTCTCGACTGCCCTTGGAAGATGGGCAGATAGAATATTTAGTTGAAGACAAGGTGCCGTCAATGCACGGGCTGTTGCGCTTGCCTAATGGTTGCGGTGTGCGTGTGCACTTTCTACACCCTGCGCCACCTAGCCCCACTGAAAATGCCGAGTCTGCAGAGCGTGACGCTGAGCTCATTATGGTGGCTAAAAGCGTGCAAAAAGCGAGCGACCCAGTGATTGTTACTGGTGATCTTAACGATGTGGCCTGGTCTGAAACTACCCGCTTATTTCGCAAAATTAGTGCTTTGTTAGACCCGCGAATTGGCCGAGGTATGTTCAATACCTTTCATGCTGATTATTGGTTTTTCCGCTGGCCCTTGGATCATTTATTCCACAGTGAGCATTTTACACTGGTGAATATCCGCCGCCTAGCGAACATAGGCTCGGATCACTTCCCGCTGCTCACCACACTGGCCTTTGAGCCGCTGCGTGGCAGCGAACAGGAGGGTGTTGAGGCTGGTGCTGATGACCGCGCACTGGCGCGCAAGAAGCTGGATCAGCAAGAGGTCAAAGTCGCTGATGTGCCTGAGCCGGGGGCACCCTAGCTGGATTTGCGCTTTTTGGCTGGTCGTTTAGAAGGCTTGGCCTCGGCTTTGGCGGGGCCTTTTCTAGCACTTGGCTTGCGCTGCTTGTTATTTTCACCACCCAAGCGGCTGATTTGCAAGCGTTGCCCACTGACCCAGACAGCCTGAAGCTTTTGGAATAGCTCGACGGGCATCCCTTCAGGCAGATCAACTGTGCTGTAGTCGTCGAGAATAGCGATATGGCCGATATGCCGACTATCAATATCTGCTTCATTGGCGATGGCGCCAACAATATTACCGGGTTTAACGCCGTGGTTGTGTCCGACTTCTATGCGGTAGCGCTGCATACCCTTTTCTAGCTGTGTTGCATCGCTGCTTTTACGCTGGCTTTTTGCGTGCTCGGGGGCCTTTTTGCGTGGGCGCTCCGAACGTTCAAAGCGGGGCTTGCTGTAATCGGCTTCGGCGAGTGTTTCACTGCTTTTGTTACCAGCTTTGGCGCTGGAAGTGCTTTTACCTTGCGCCATAAGGGCTAGAGCAGCGGCAATATCTAGAAGTGAGACTTCGTTGTCATGCTCATACTGCTCAATCAATTGGCGCATGGCATCGAGATCGCGGCTGGCTAGGGTTTCAGTGATTTCATCACGGAAGCGGTCAGCGCGCTTGTCAGCGACTTGCGCGGCACTGGGCAATTCCATTTTTTCAATGGCTTTGCCAGTTGCCTTTTCGATAGCTTTAAGCAGGCGGCGCTCGCGGTTAGCGGCAAACAGGATGGCTTCGCCGGTTCGGCCTGCCCGTCCGGTACGGCCAATGCGGTGCACATAAGCCTCGACATCGTAGGGGATATCATAGTTGATGACATGTGAGATACGCTCGACATCCAATCCGCGCGCAGCTACATCGGTAGCCACCAAAATATCCAGCTGCCCATTCTTGAGCTGCTCGACAGATTTTTCGCGCAGCTTCTGGGGCACGTCGCCGTTCAAGGCCGTAGCAGCGTAGCCGCGGGCGGCGAGCTTTTCGGCCAGCTCGGTGGTCGCGATACGCGTTCTGACAAAGACGATGACGCCATCAAAGTCTTCAACTTCTAAAATACGAGTGAGTGCATCTAATTTGTGTACGCCAGAAGTCATCCACACCCGCTGACGGATTGAGTCGTTGGTAACAGACTGCATTTTGACCGTGACTTCAGCCGGTGACGACAGGTGATGGCGCGCAATTCGGCGAATGGCATCGGGCATAGTGGCGGAGAATAGGGCGATCTGACGTTCCGGTGGGGTCTGGGTAAGCACCCATTCCACATCATCAATAAAGCCCATGCGCAGCATTTCGTCAGCTTCATCGAGCACTAGCATTTTGAGGCCGTCGAGCTTCAAGGTGCCGCGGCGCATATGATCCATTACCCGCCCTGGTGTGCCTACGATGACATGAGCTCCACGCTGCAGCTGGCGCATTTGCCCTCGCAAGTCGGAGCCACCGTAAATTGGCAAAATCCGAAAGCCGGGGAGGTGATTGGCATATTTTTGGAAGGCTTCGGCAACCTGAATCGCCAGTTCTCGAGTGGGCGCTAGCACTAGAACTTGCGGTTCGACTTTGGATAAATCCAAGCGCGCTAGTGCAGGAAGTGCGAAGGCGGCAGTTTTACCCGTACCTGTTTGAGCCTGCCCTACCATATCGGTGCCTTCGAGTAGGATCGGAATGGTTTGCGCTTGAATCGCAGAAGGTGACTCATAACCGACATCACGCAAACCTTGTTGCAATGATTCGGGAAGCTTGAGGTCTGCGAAGCTAATCGCTGAGGGAACAGAGGACATGATTTGGGCCTGGTAGGGTAGGAATGCTAGACTTTGGCGGCAAGTATACAGCCCTGCCGCTATGCTGCAATTTGAATATTTGGGTCAGAATTGGCATCCTTTAGGCTTCAATAGCTTGATTTTAGGGCTTTGAGCCCCAATACAGTCAATAGCCGCAGTAATAACTAAGGGCGGCTAACGAGCTTCGTTTTTATCCACAAGCAATGCCTTCTTAATCAAGTTTACGTATTATTAGTACGTCTTACTGAGTACAGCCCTGCTGGGCTGTTAAATGACAACATAGGAGATTAACCCTTATGGCTATTTCACTTCCCGAACTGCCTTATGCAATGGATGCCTTGGCGCCGCACATTTCTAAAGAAACCCTGGAGTTTCACTACGGCAAGCACCACGCGGCTTACGTCAACAACCTGGGCCCACTGATTAAAGGTACCGAGTTAGAGAACGCCGATCTGGAAACTATTGTGCGCAAGTCTTCTGGTGGCACTTTCAACAACGCCGCCCAAGTATGGAACCACAGCTTCTACTGGAACTGCTTGAGCCCCAATGGCGGCGGCGCAGCTAGCGGTGCAGTAGCAGAGAAAATCAATGCAGCATTTGGTTCTTTTGACAAGTTTAAAGAAGAGTTTACTGCCAGCGCGATTGGCAACTTCGGTTCAGGTTGGACTTGGCTGGTAGAGAACAAAGACGGTTCAGTTGCTATTGTAAACACCAGCAATGCAGAAACACCACTGACCACTGACGCCAAGCCGCTGCTGACTGTCGATGTGTGGGAGCACGCTTACTACATCGATTACCGCAACGCTCGCCCTAAGTACATGGAAGCTTTCTGGGCACTGGTAAACTGGGAATTTGTTAACGCCAACTTGGCCGCTTAAATCCCTCGTGTCGCGTCGGGCTAATGCCCGGCGCACACTCTTGTCCGACCCTCCTCCTTTGTTACCCCGATATTGACGCCACCATCGCGTCAGCCACTCTTGAATAGAGGTAAAATTATGGGATTTGCACTGTCAGATATTCAAATTACCAGTACCGCTTTTGCAGCTGGAGAGGCTATTCCCACCAAACACACTGGTGAGGGTGTAGATGTTTCACCGGCACTGAGCTGGGATCAGGTGCCAGAGGGCACGAAATCTTTTGCTGTGTTTTGTCACGACCCCGATGCCCCCCTGATCACCGAGTGTGGCAGCTACGGATTTGTGCACTGGGTCTTGTACAACATTCCCGCTGATGTACGTGAGCTTAAGGAAGGCTGTAGCGATTACACCAAGGGTAAGAACAACTTTGGGCACGAGCACTACGGTGGCCCAATGCCTCCCCCTGGTCACGGGAAGCACCAGTACTACTTTTGGATCTTAGCCTTAGATACCGAAACTGCTCTGCCAGAGGGCTTGGCATTGAGAGATCTTTTACAAGAACTTGAACCCCACACACTGGGCATGAACCGTCTGGTTGGAACCTACCAGCGCGACGCTGAATAAGCCTAGACCATTCTTGCTAAATGGGCTCCGTCTACGGGCAGTACTGTGCCGTTGACAAAGGAGCCCGCTTCGCTGGCCAGCAATATAATGGGCCCCAGCAACTCCTCCAACTGCCCTAGACGTTGCGCAGGCATTTGTTCAATGTAAGCTTGACCGGCGGGTGAATCGAAATAGTCACTGTTAATTTCGGTTTTAAACCAGCCAGGTGCAATGGCATTGACGCGTATGTTGTGACGCACCAAGTCCAGCGAAAGACTTTTAGTGAGCTGAATAACTGCGGCTTTGGAGCTGCAGTAGCTGGTCTGCCCAGGGTGAGCGGCTAGACCAAGTACTGAGGCAATATTGATTATGCTGCCAGGTAGCTGGGCGGCAAGCAGCCGACGGGAAGCTTCTTGCGCTACATGCCAGACACCTTTGAAATTGGTGTCCATGACAAAGTCCAGCGAGTCATCATCAATCTTCAAGAAGTGTTTGGGGTCGGCCACGCCAGCGTTATTGATAATCACATCGACAGTGCCGAGGGCTACCTCGGCCTGATTAAAAGCTGCTTCAATACTCGCTTTGTCAGTGACATCCATGGTGACGGCTAAAGCTTTGCCGCCTTTGTCTTCAATCTCTCTCACCAGTGACTCAAGTCGTTCCACACGGCGAGCAGCCACCACGACGGAGGCCCCAGCCTCTGCCAAGCCTTTTGCTACGGTATAACCAATACCGCTTGATGCGCCAGTCACCAGGGCTATGCGCCCTGTTAGCGAGAACTGTGCCATTACACTCATACTTTGCCTCCTCTAACTCTGGTATTGATCTTTAAGCGCTGTAGCGTTTGATGACTTGTTTACCAAGGGCCATTTGATGTACTTGATCTGGGCCATCGGCTTGCCGGCACCAGCGAGCATAGTTGAAGGCCTCTGCCATACAGTAGTCCTCGGTTAACCCTCCGGCGCCGTGCATTTGCATGCATCGGTCGATAATGGTCTGGGCCATTAAGGGCACGGATATTTTACTGGCAGCGATAAGGTCCATGGCAGCCTTAGGGCCCACTTCATCCATGCGTTTGCAGGTTTTAAGAACTAGCAAACGAGCCATCTCAATTTCGGCGAAGCTTTTGGCAATGTCTTCACGTACCGACTGGTGTTGGCTGAGTTCGCGACCAAAAGTGCTGCGCGATGTCACACGCTGACAGGCCAGTTCCAGCGAGCGCTGGGCAGCGCCAATCAGGCGCATGCAGTGGTGAATACGGCCAGGGCCGAGACGCCCCTGGGCAATTTCAAATCCCCGGCCAGGTCCTAATAAAATATTCTCTAAGGGAACGCGGACATTGTCGAAGAGCAATTCTGCGTGGCCGATAGGGGCATCGTCATAGCCTAATGTGGTAAGTGGGCGCACTATGCTTAAGCCGGGCGTGTCTCGAGGGACCAGAACTTGAGACTGCTGCTTATGACGGTTGCTGTTATGGGGGTCAGATTTTCCCATCACGATAAAAATAGCGCAGCGCTCGTACATGGCCCCGGTAATGAACCATTTACGGCCGTTTAAAACCCACTCATCACCGTCTTGTTCGATGCGCAGTTCAATGTTGGTGGCATCGCTAGAGGCGACCTGTGGTTCAGTCATTGCATAGGAGGAGCGAATATCACCTGCTAGCAGAGGCTTGAGCCAGCGCTCTTGCTGTGCAGGTGTTGCGTACTTCATGAAAACTTCCATGTTGCCGGTGTCGGGCGCATTGCAATTGAAGACCTCGGGGCTCCACAGCACGCGGCCCATCAGTTCAGCCAGTGGCGCATAGTCAAGATTGGATAAACCTTGGTGATCACAAAACTCGGCAAGCGAGGGAGGAATAAACAAGTTCCAGAGTCCCGCATCTTTTGCCTTTGCCTTTAGCTCATCGATCAGCGGTATAGCAGCAAAGCGAGAGGGTGATTGTTGTAGTTGTCGTGCGTAGTGTTCTTCGTTGGGGTAGATGTGCTGATCAAAGAACTCTGACAAGCTATTTTGGTATTGTTGGGATGCTTCACTGAAACTGAACATGGGGGCTCCAAGTGGCTGAGTCAATGCGATGCATGACAGCATAGAGCTGAAGCGTCTGTCTTCCAAATTTATTATGCTGAGGGCTCGTATTGATGCTAAATGACCTTGTCCTGAGCTTTGAAGCGAGGGTTCAGCTTTAGAAAAGCTTGCTTTGGCTCAGTGGGTGCTGATACTAGATGCCTATAAAACTAAGGGCTGCAGCTATGGGGCCTTTCTTACACAATAACATCTATGGAGTTGAAGTTAATATGTCAGAGCAAGTAATACGATCTGCATTAGCGGATGAAGCAGCAATCCGCCAAGTACTGGCGCGTTACTGTCGCGGTTTAGATCGCATGGATAAAGCCATGGCTTATGCAGTTTGGCACGAGGGTGGCACCGCAAATTACTATGATATTTTTCAGGGTAGTGGCCGCGGTTTTGTTGATTGGGTTTGGGAAGCACATGCTGAAATGGAGCGCCACTCCCATCAAATTGCTCAATCGGTGATTGACTTAGATGGCGATACCGCATGCAGCGAAACCTACGTCACCGTTGCGCTTTGGACCAATCCCGATGAGCAGGGTGAGCAGCAAGAAATTATTGGTCGAGGTCGCTACTTGGATATGTGGTCCCGTCGTGAGGGGCGCTGGGCGATAGATCACCGCGAGCATGTGCTTGATATGCAAACAGTGCAGCCATTACGGCGAGGCTATGTCAGTGATGTGTCGCAGCGTGATAGCACTGACCCTTCATATAAAGTGCTCGGCTAAATAAAAACTTAGGCCATGCTTTAGTGCTTGTTTTACATTTGCACAGTGCCGGTCTCGGCTGTTGTGCGATTGCCTAGAGTTCATTGTAATATCTCTGCTCCGAATACAACGATAATAGGAAGGAAGTAGTATGAGTGAAGCTTGGATCATAGATGCCTGTCGCAGCCCGAGAGGTATTGGTAAAGCAGGAAAGGGGGCCCTGGCCTCATTTCACCCGCAGCAATTGGGGGCTACTGTTTTGAAAGCCATCGCCGAGCGAAACAGTATTGATACGGCGGCGGTGGATGACATTATTTGGGGAACCAGTTCCCAGCGCGGCGACCAGTCAGGTGACTTGGGCCGCATGGCGGCCTTGAGCGCTGGCTATGATGTGCGCTCTTCGGGGGTCACCCTAGATCGCTTTTGTGGCTCAGGCATCACCGCCGTCAATCTAGCGGCAGCAACTCTGATGTCGGGTATGGAAGATCTGGTGATTGCCGGTGGCACCGAGATGATGTCGCACTACGGGCAAGACGGCAGTCAGCCATCCATGTTCCTCGATAACGGTAATCTAGCACTGCGTGCTATCCATCCACAGCCGCATCAGGGTGTTTGTGCCGATGCTATTGCCAGCCTAGAAGGCATTGATCGCCAAGCCTTAGATGAACTCGCTCTGCTATCACAGCAGCGCGCGGATCATGCTATACGCAATGGTCACTTTGCTAAGTCTCTGGTGCCGGTCTACCACTCCGATGGCAGTTTGGCACTTGATCAGGAGGAGTTTCCGCGACCGGAAACTACCCTTGAGGGCCTGTCGCAGCTAAAAGCCTCTTTTGCCCCAGTGGCGGACTACCCTCTCGACGAAGAGGGTACGACCTACCGCAAATTAGTGCAGATGAAGTACCCCGACTTGCAGATCGAGCACGTTCACCATGCCGGTAACTCTTCCGGTGTGGTAGATGGCGCTGCAGCACTTTTATTGGCATCCCCAAGTTATGCTCGATCTCAGGGCTGGAAGCCTCGAGCACGAGTAGTGGCAATGGCCAATATGGGCGATTCTCCGACCCTGATGCTGAATGCGCCAGTGCCGGCTGCCCGCAAGGTCTTAGCAAAGGCTGGCTTGACTGTGGCGGACATTGATTTGTTTGAAATTAATGAGGCCTTCGCCGTCGTGGCAGAGAAGTTCATTCGTGACTTAAAGCTGGATCGCGATAAGGTCAATGTGAATGGTGGAGCGATGGCACTCGGTCATCCCATTGGTGCTACCGGCTCTATTCTAATCGGTACCATGCTGGATGAGTTGGAGCGCCGCGACTTGCAGCGGGGGCTGATTACTATGTGCGCCGCCGGTGGTATGGCCCCAGCGATTATTATCGAGCGCTTATAGCGCTGCACTTACTCGGGTTTGTCTGCTTGTGCGCTAGACAAACTCGAGCAGTAGAGACATCAATAAAGCGAGTTTTACTCAGTTCTTAGGGCGGCTTGTTGTCAGCTCAGGCCCTGTGCCACTGCGGCAACAATACAATTGGCGCTGGATTGGCTGGGGCTAAGGACTGACGAGAGCAGCTCTTGGATGGTACACTCGCCGAAAATTCCCAAGCAGCGCCACTGAGCATCCCTTGAACAAGTATCTCCATCCCTTCTACGGCTACCCCCTAACCGTTCTGGAGCTTGGCCGCGCCATTCTCCAAATACCCCGCTGGTTATCACTTTCTAATCAGCCTTTGCCCAGTGTCACCCTTTCTAGCGACTGCTTTGGCGTGAATGTCGCCCCCGGAGAATCTGAGGCTGTTGATGACTACACATTAGCAGCTCTGAGCGAGCTCGGTGTGCGTCATGTGCGGCTCGATTTCAGCTACTGTGCTCAGGAAGCGCGTGCAGAGGAGTTTCTAGAGCGCTTGTTAGCAGAAGACTACCAAGTGCTACTCAGTGTGTTTCCGCCACTTAGCGCCGCTCAGAAACTACTCGAAGACCCAGCTGAGGCACAGCGCTGGCGTGATTTTCTACGCGCAACCTTCACGAAATATGCTGGCCGAATAGCCCATTTTGAAATTGGCAATACGCCGAATCGGGGCCGCTGGTCGGGGTTTTCGTCCCGTGCTTTTGTGGTGGCTTGGCAAATAGCTGCTGAAGAGGCCGCTACTTATCAACTTTGCTTAGCTGGCCCCAATGTGTCCGATTTTGAGCCGCTGTACAACGCCGCTTACTTGGGCATGTTCAAGCGTCTTGGCAGTATCCCGAGTTTGCATACGGACAATCTTTTTGTCGAGCGGGTGATGGAGCCAGAGGCGCTAGACCACCGCGCGATGGGCCGCGCTATGCGCGGTTTAACTAAATTAAACTTAATCAAGAAGGCTCGGGTACTACAGCAGATCGGTGCAGACCGCGGCAGCCCATTCCTTGTCAGTAGTTATACCTGCTGGACTATCAAACGGCTTTCACGTCGCGGTGCTTGGCCAGATATCAAACGGGTCGACTATTTGTTGCGCTACTTGGTGCTGGGGCTTTCCAGTGGTGCCTTGCAGCGGGTGTACTGGGGGCCTTTGATTTGTAATCGCGATGGCTTGGTGGATGACCAATGTAGGGATTACCCAGAAATAGACCAGGTAAGCTTTTATCAGCGGGTTCGTGGGCAGCTCGAGGATTTTTCAAAAACACCAGCATTCGATGCTTTGGCGCACAGTGTAAGGCGCCTGCAAAACGCTCAGCTAATTGCCGTACACCACAACCCCGCTGGCCTTAGTCTCTTTCGCCTGGATGATTTGTCCAACAGCCTGAACAGTCGTTATGTCGCATGGTGTCGCGATAGTCGTGCCTTGCCTCTGGCTGCTTTGTTCCAAGCGGAAGATCTGCAGCGGGCAAGCTTTGAAGACGCCACAGGGCAAAGCATAGCGCCGCCGTTGACGGTGACTGAGCACCCGATATTTATCAGTTTCGATGAGCGCCCAGTGGCCCTGCAGTGGCAGGAGCAAAACGAAGCGAAGTTCTTGCAGTGTCGACACTTAAGTACGCCGGAGCTGCAGTCCATCTATTGGCAGGACTTGCAGTGGCGCGGTGCTTTGACCCTGCGCAGCGATACTCAAGCGACTGATTTGAGTTTGGCTGAAAGGCTGGTGCCGGAGCGCATTATTCAGGCGCCGGAATTGCGCGTATTGCGGGATGTGCGCAACCGTCTGTGGAACATTGCGGATCCGCGTGGCCTATGCCAAGAAGTGACCGTCAAGCTCAATCGAGTAGCTGGACTGAAGAAACTGACTTATCGCTTTCGGCCTAGCAAAGGCCGCCGGCATTGGAATAATGCCTGCTTGATGTTGCATCGCGGTGTGCGTACGCCGACGCCACTGGCTTACTTTGAGCGGCACGACAGCCCAGGAAATCGTGACTCCTGGTACCTCTGTGAGTTTTTGCCCGAGGCTTACTCAGTGCGCGAAGTGTATGCCGCCTTCCGGGAGGGGGCTGAGCAGTTTCGCGGACTCAATAAGGCAAGCTGGCTGAGCTTAATCGCCGACTTTGTTTGTAATATGCACAATATGCAGATACTGCACAGAGATTTGTCCGCAGGTAATTTGTTACTGCAGGATAAAGATGGCTATCCGCAAGCTTGGTTAATTGACATTGGTAGGGCCAGGATATGGGAAGGGGCCGGCTCTCGCTTGCGCGATCGTCATCGCTTCCAAGATTTAATTCGCATTGCCTATAAGTTGAACTGGGCAGACCGCGAACTGTTTTTGGCGGCCTACGAAAAATCCTTGGGAAGAAAGCTCTCTTCTTTATGGCGAATACCTTTTCATTACTATGACAACAAGCAACGCTTTAAAAAATCACTGAAGGGCAAACGGCGCAAACGCACCCAGCGTTAAGCCAATTGATTAGTGCCAGAAAACTGCAAAAGCGAGTGCTTTTAAGCTTTCTTCCTCACTGATGGGGCTGCTTTGCAGTCAACAAGCGATACCCGAAGGTGTTAGAATTTCGGCCATTCAATCTAAATGGAGTCTAATGATGTCTGATCAACAATCTGAGCAAGAGCAACATCAGCAGTGCATGCAGCGCTTTATTGATGTTGCCAACACGCTGAAGAATGAAGGAGTGTCAACGCGGGTTATTTCTGCGGCACTGATGACAGCTTCAGGTGTTTACACAACCTACACCGTGGCCGGAAATGCTGGCGGGCTTAATGAATCAGGCGTAGAGAAAGTGACTGAAGCCTATCGCCAGAGCTTGCAGAATATTCAGCGAGCTAAGCGTGAAGAGCAGGGGCAGTAAGAGCCTTGGGTCTATACATATGAGCAATACTTTGCTGGATCTGGATGCACCTTCACTGCTGGATCCTGAGGACTGGGCTGATTTTCGTGCACAAGCTCACGCCGCACTTGATACGGCGCTAGAGTTCATTGAACAGCGTCAGCAGGGCGCTGTATGGCAGGAGCTGCCAAGCTCTGTCACAGCGCTGGATCAGCCGCTGCCCCGCAAAGGCGCGCCGCTCGATTCGCTGGTGAGCGATGTGCAGAAGAAGATCATGCCTTATACCCTGGGCAATACCCATCCGAGGTTTTGGGGCTGGGTGCACGGCAGCGGAACCCCCAGTGGGCTGGTAGCGCAAATGATGATGGCCGCTATCAATGCCAATATGGGTGGCCGCGAGCACGCTCCTATCTATGTTGAGCGGCAGGTCATTCGCTGGTTGGTAGAGTTGTTTGCCCTTCCTGAAGGGGCCAGTGGGGTGATCTGTACTGGTACTTCGACGGCGACGCTATTGGGCCTGTCTGTTGCTCGGCACAAGAAAGTTGGCCAAGTGCTGCGCAGTGCAGGGAATGCTGCGATGCCGGGTTTGCGCGCCTACGCCTCTGGTCAAGTGCATGTTTCCGTCAGTAAAGCACTAGAGCTCATGGGCTTAGGCACGGAGGCGCTTTGTGCTGTACCGGTGGCATCTAACTACAGCATGGATGTGAATGCCCTAGAGGCCCAGCTACAGGCTGATATTGCCGAGGGCCTAGAGCCTTTTGTTGTTGTATCTTGCGTCGGCAGTGTTAATTCTGGTGCCATCGATGACCTGCAAGCGATCAACCGCCTGTGCCGAAAGTATGGTGTTTGGCATCATGTAGATGGCGCTTTTGGTGCTCTGAGCATATTGTCAGAGTCCTTGCGCCCGCGTATCGCGGGGATTGAAGAGGCCGACTCGATTGCCTTTGATTTTCATAAGTGGATGCATGTGGGCTACGCTGCCGGCTGTTTACTAGTGGCAGATGGGGAGCAGCATCGAGCCACATTTGCCACCTCGCAAGCCTATCTTAAGGCTGAGTCCCAGGGCGAGCGTGTAGGGATGAGTGGCGGTGCGCCTTGGCCCACAGATTTTGGTGTGGAGCTATCCCGCGGGTTCTCAGCCTTGGCAGTGTGGTTTCAATTGCGCGAGATGGGCACCGAGCGTCTTGGACGTGCGATCTATCGCAACTGCTTGCAAGCAAGCAAGCTGGCCGAGGCTGTTACTGAGCAGCCGGAGCTGCAATTATTGGCCCCGGTCTCGCTCAATATTGTGTGTTTCCGCTACGCGCCGCAGTTCCTGTCGGAAGAAGCCTTAAACGACTTAAATCGACGTATAGTGATTGAGTTGCAATGTCGCGGGATAGCGGCGCCGTCCTCCACAGTATTAGATGGGCGAACTGTTATCCGGGTAGCCATTACCAATCACCGCACTAGATGGAGTGATTTGCAAGCGCTACTAAATGAAACCCTAGCACTAGGTGCAGAGTTGCAAGCGGATGCTGGCCTGACAAGTTCAGTCTTATCGGCGAATTTTTAAGGTCAATCAAATGCCGCCAAGTACTGCGCCTGATTGAAGGCGAAGCATTTGGCGGCTGTCGTTTCTTTAATGCCGATACTGTGACTGTGTTTCTTTGTCTGGGTAAAGGTTGCTGAGAGGTTCAGGTAGCCCCTGCTCGCTAATGATTTGGGCGTGACTGCGATTGAGTAAGCGCGGTTCGGCGACGCCGCAGGAATGGGCAATTATCTCCACTTCGTGCATCAGGTTTTTCGCGTAGTTAGCGACTCGCTCTGCTTTGTCGGTCGGGTCGAGCCCTTGCTGCAAGTCAGGGTCGTGGGTGGTTACACCTGTGGGGCAGGTGTTCTTATTACATTGCAAGGCCTGTATGCAACCGAGAGCAAACATAAAGCCGCGGGCTGAGTTAACACAGTCGGCGCCCAGACAAAGCGCTGCAGCGACCCCTGAGGGGTTGATCATTTTTCCAGAGCAAATCACTCGAATGCGCTCGCGCAAACCGTACTCGATTAATTTATCTACCACCAAGGGCAGACTGCGCCTCACTGGCAGCCCCATCAGGTCGATAAGGCTTTGCGGTGCGGCGCCAGAACCGCCATCAGCGCTATCGATAGTAAAGAAGTCCGGGGCGTACTCTAGGCCCAGCTCGTGGATGCGCTGGCAAAACTCATCCAGCCATGCGATTTGGCCGATTGCGGCCTTAATGCCGACCGGCTTGCCACTGACCTCGCGCACATGGTGAATCATGTGCAACAGGTCGTTGATGTTGTGAATCTCGCGGTGCCGATTGGGGCTGATGGAGTCTTCACCAGCGGGAATGCCTCGGGTTGAGGCAATGACATCGGTCACCTTGTTGCCAGGCAGGATTCCGCCCTTACCAGGTTTGGCGCCTTGGGAGAGTTTAATTTCAAACATTCGAACTTGCTCGTGACTAGCGATTTCGCGCAGCCGCTCATCGCTTAGCCGGCCCTGAGCATCACGGACACCGTACTTAGCTGTGCCAATCTGAAAAACGATGTCGCAGCCGCCCTCATAATGAAAGGGCGAGATCCCGCCTTCACCGGTGTTAAGCCAGATGCCCGCTTTTCTTGCGCCACGTGATAGAGCACTGACGGCCGGGGCTGATAGCGCTCCATAGCTCATAGCCGAGATGTTGAAGAATGAACTACTTGAGTAGGGGGTGCGGGCAAAGCCATCGCCAAAGCTAATGTGGCTGCGTACGCCGACCTCTTCCTCTAGGGGCGGAAACAGGCTATTGAGAAACAGAAAGTCGCCGGGTGTATTCAAGGGCTGGGTCGAGCCAAACGCGACTGTCGAGTCGACATTTTTGGCTGCGCGATACACCCATGTACGTTGAGCTCGGTTGAAAGGAAGTTCTTCACGGTCTAAGGCGAAGAAGTATTGACGAAAAAATTCGCCCATGTGTTCAAAAAAGTAACGAAAACGCCCGATCACTGGATAATTGCGGCGAATACTGTGCCGAGTTTGCCTGATATCCGTCACATACATCCAAAGCACCACGCCGATAAGCCCTACAATGAGCAGCGCGATAACGACTGAGCTGACTCCTAGGAAGCCAATGGTGAACTGTTGCAGGGGGGTCATCTATTATATCTCCGATTAAATATCCGTTAATCCACAGCGCATTTTCGCATAGTCTATTGCGATAGGAAGGGCTGAGATCACTAGGAAGATGTTTTCTACAGCTGCTATAGTGTCAGACATAATTAAGCGAGTAAGCAAAGCTCGCATCGTCTTTCTATTTAAATTGCCTGGAGGTTCGAATGAGCACTCGTCACAGTAAAACCCAGACTCTGGAAACAGCTGGTAAGCAGTACCAAATTTATCCTCTAGAGCATCTTTCGAGTCTCGGCGATGTCGAGAGCTTGCCCTATTCGCTGAAACTTCTGCTTGAGAACCTTTTGCGTCACGGCAAGGAGCAGTATGTCACCGACGATGATGTAGAGGCGCTAGTCAATTGGGACCCCAAGGCCGAGCCGAGTCAGGAAGTGGCCTTTGTGCCGGCTCGTGTGCTGTTGCAGGATTTTACTGGTGTGCCGGCAATTGTCGACCTAGCAGTGATGCGCGACGCGATGGTAGAGCTTGGTGGTGAAGCAGGGCAGATTAATCCCTTGTCACCGGTGGAGTTGGTCATTGACCACTCAGTGATGGTGGATCACTTTGGCAAGGAAGGCTCGCTGGAGAAAAACACAGATATCGAATTACAGCGCAACCTCGAGCGCTACAAGTTTTTGCGTTGGGGACAGGATACCTTTAGCAACTTCCGCGTGGTTCCACCGGGTACAGGTATTGTCCACCAAGTTAACTTGGAGTACTTGGCTCGCGGTGTATTTGCCGGCGAGCAGGATGGCAAACCCACAGCCTATCCGGATACTTTAGTTGGGACGGATTCGCATACCACCATGATTAACGGCCTTGGTGTGCTCGGTTGGGGGGTTGGTGGCATCGAGGCCGAAGCCGCAATGCTCGGCCAACCGGTTACCATGCTGATACCCCAAGTGGTTGGCATGCGTCTCGATGGCCGCTTGGCCGAAGGCGCGACAGCTACCGACCTAGTACTGACTGTTACTCAGCTGTTGCGTGAGCACGGCGTGGTGGGCAAGTTTGTTGAGTTCTTTGGCCCAGGCTTGAAGCACCTGACGCTGGCTGATCGGGCCACCATTGCCAACATGGCGCCAGAATACGGAGCTACCTGTGGGATTTTCCCTGTCGACGCCCAGACCATTGAGTACTTGAAGCTCACCGGGCGTGATGAGGAGCAGTTGGCCTTAGTAGAAGATTATATGAAGACCATGGGGCTGTGGCACGATGACGACACCAAGCCGGCCCGTTATAGCGCGACACTGGAGTTGCAACTTGACACAGTTGTACCTTCACTGGCGGGGCCTCGGCGCCCCCAGGACCGCATTGCGCTCACTGATAGCAAGGAAAACTTTAGCCGCGTCTTGCGAGAGTACAAAGAGCTGTCGGTGGTGACTAAGACAAAAGATGACTGGGAAGATGAGGGCGGTCAGCTGAATGAACACCTAGAAGCCGTCAACGGCATCCATATTGAGCGTCCAGAGGGCAACTTTAGTTTGCGCCACGGTTCAGTGGTGATCGCGGCGATTACCAGTTGCACCAACACCTCCAACCCCGAGGTGCTGATCGCTGCTGGCCTGGTCGCTCGTAAGGCAAGAGAACTGGGCTTGGTCTCCAAGCCTTGGGTGAAAACGAGTTTGGCGCCGGGTTCCAAAGTTGTTACCGGCTATCTAGAGCGCACTGGCTTAATGGAAGACCTTGAGGCGCTGGGCTTTTATCTGGTGGGCTACGGTTGCACGACCTGTATTGGTAACTCTGGGCCACTGCCCGACGATATCAGCGATGCCATTCGCGAAGGCAACCTCATGGTGGCCTCAGTCTTGTCAGGTAACCGTAACTTCGAGGGCCGAATTCACCAAGACGTGCGGGCGAATTACCTCGCATCGCCGCCCTTGGTAGTGGCCTATGCGATTGCCGGGCGAATGGATATTGACCTCTATAATGAGCCGATGGCAGAAAGTGCTGATGGCAAGCCAGTGTTCCTGGCTGACCTGTGGCCTGACAATAAAGAAATTAACGAGATCCTAGTCGGTGCACTGGATACAGAAATGTTCCGCGAGCGCTATTCCGATGTCTACACCGGCAACGAGAGCTGGAATAAACTGCCCGTTGAGGGTGGCGAGCGCTACCCTTGGCCCGAGTCGACCTATGTACGCAAGCCGACCTTCTTCGAGGGTATCGCCGATACCAAGCCCGGCGTTAGCGGTATCCAAAATGCTCGTTGCTTAGTGAAGGTTGGCGACAGTATCACCACTGACCACATTTCCCCAGCCGGTGCGATTGCGGCTGATAGCCCGGCGGGTAAATATCTGCAAGAGCAGGGTGTTGAAGTCAAAGACTTTAACTCCTACGGCTCGCGCCGAGGTAACCACGAGGTGATGATGCGCGGTACCTTTGCCAACGTGCGGATGAAAAACCAGTTGGCGCCGGGCACTGAGGGTAGCTGGACGACTAACTTGCTCAATGGCAATCAAGAGTCCATTTATGATGCCTCGGTGGCTTACCGCGAGCAGGGGATCCCTCTGGTCGTGTTGGCAGGGCTAGAATACGGCACGGGCTCATCCCGTGACTGGGCAGCAAAAGGCCCCTCGCTGCTCGGTGTTCGCGTTGTGATTGCGCGTAGTTACGAACGTATTCACCGCTCCAACCTAATCGGTATGGGTATTTTGCCGCTGCAGTACAAAGAGAATGAAAGTGCTGAGAGTCTCGGCTTAGATGGCACAGAATCCTTTAGTATCGAAGCCGTGAAACCCGGTCAGGAATGGGCAGAGGTTGTCGCAGTGAAACAGGGCGGAAACACCACCCGTTTTGATGCATTGATACGCATCGATACGCCCAATGAGTTTTCCTATTACGAAAACGGTGGCATCCTGCACTACGTACTGCGTCGTATGGCTGGAAGAATTTGAGCTCAGTCTATTCTAAGCAGTGAACCGCCATCACCTCTGTGATGGGCTGATAAATGCCGCTACTTGAGTTGTCTTTTCAAGTGGCGGCATTTTAGTTTGTGCCACTCGTTTTTCTTCTCTCGACGAGCCCGATTCCAGCTATCCATTTGTGACACAGAGCCGCCTGCTCGGCGTTTTTCACTGTAGTTTTCAATTTCTGTTTTGAGCTTTTGGCAGCGCTGCACACGCTGCTCATCCTGGGCAAGTACTGCTGTGATAGACAGTGAGTATAAGAGGCAGCATAGTGTAGTGAAGCGCATGATTCATCTCTAAAGTACTGTGTGCCTTCAAGTCTAGCGTCTGGGACTAAGTGCAGTGGAAGATGAGCAAATATGACCAAATGCATGAACAAATGGGAGATTGTCCTATGTTGGGACTAGCAGAGCGCAAAGTGGCTTGCCCTTATTGTGCTGAGCTCATAGTGGTATTGATTGATACATCAATGGCCGAGCAGCAGTACATTGAAGATTGCCAAGTGTGCTGTAGCCCGATTGAATTTACTGTGCAGGTTCACAGTGAGGAGGCTATTGACTTGTGGCTGAGGCAGGAAAACGAGTAGTTATCTCTCAGGCCTCGCTGGAGCAATAGCCTTGCGCAGCGAGGCTGGTTGCTTTGTAATGGCCGGTGTTAATATTCCAAGCCCTAATATAATTAGCTAAGGATCTGCAGTGAGTAAGCAAGATGAAATTGATCAACTGAATACATTGATTCCGCCCTGCCTGGAAGTGCTTAATGGGCGCTTAGTTGATTTTGACCTCGAAGAACAAAGCTGTGAGATGGCCTTCGATGTGTCCGAACAGTACTGTCACTCGATTAATGTCGTTCAGGGAGGCAATGTCACAGTCATGCTGGATGCAGCTATGGCTCACGCAGCCTTTATCGTAGACAGAGATATTGTTGCTTTGCCCTCACTGGAAATCAAAGTTAGCTTCTTAGAGCCCACACTAGCTGGTCCGCTGCGCGCTCGGGGCAAGGTTATTAAGCTTGGTAATAGCATCGCCTTTCTCGAAGGCAGCTTGATCAATGGCGCTGGTGAAGTGTCTGCTCGTGCGACTTCCACTGCCAAGTTAGTTCGGCGCACTAAAAAACTATCTTAAGGCTGCAATTGAACGGCCTATCTCTATGCCAAAAAAGGAAATTAAGTTGAGCGGAAATAGCGAACAGCGGCGCCGAGGGCAGGAGCTTGCTGCCGATGAGCGCTCCGCTTATCAGCAAGCTCAAGCGGCAGGCGCTAGGGATAATCCTCTGGAAGCGATTAAAAAAATGCGCCTGAAGCAGCTGGCTGCCTGTCGTTTGAGCTCAGAGAAAGAGATGCAGCTGAGGCGGCATAAGCGCGATTCAAGTGACAGTGACGAGGAGGTCGCAGCTAAATAAGCGCTGCTTTGGCTTAGCATTTATTCGCTACTTTTAGCTGCCTAATCTTAGCCTGAGCCGCGGTGTTCTTTTAGGGAGTTCCAATGGCTCTTATTGTAAGGCAGCTAATAAAAAGCACTTATCAAGCTTTGCCACTTTCGTATTAGCTACGCGCCTTAGAGATCACAAAAATTCTATAGTTAAAATCTAACTTAATAATTCTTTTTTAAGGAGTAACCGGTGGCTTTGCAGTTTGGCTTTACAGCAGGCGATAGCATTCTCATCACTGGTGCGGCCAGTGGCATTGGTCGCGCCACAGCGCTTGCGGCGGCAAGACAAGGCTTAAATGTTGCCGCTTGGGATCTACAGGCAGAGCCTCTCGATACGCTAGTCGAAGAAGTTCGCGAGCTGGGAGTGCTTGCTCATGCTGAAGTAGCTGATGTGTCTGAACAAGAGGCCGTACTTGAAGCTATGGCGGCAACAGTAAGGGCTCTTGGACCGATTCGCATGCTGCACAACAATGCAGGGCCGCCATCGAGCCTGCCATTGGATTTTAGCGAAGGCTTGCGCATCTCAGTAACCAGCATGCAGATGGTGACGGAGGCCTGGATACCTCATCGTCCCGACGCTGAGTCCGCGATGGTGCTGACCTCTTCGGTGGCCGGTAATCTTATCGGTACTGACAATAGCTGGTACTCGGCATCTAAAGCGGCACTGGTTGGATACGTTCGGCACCTTGCGGCCTATCGCTCGGCAGAGTTTCGCAGCAATGCGCTTGGTCCTGGCATGACTTTAACACCGCGTATAGCTACTTTTGCTGACAGCGAGATAGGGCAGCAAGTACTTGAGCGGATTCCCCTGCGGCGCATGGCAAGTCCCGAAGATATTGCCAACGCGGCGCTTTTTTTGCTGTCGCCCTCGGCGGCTTACATCAACGGCGTTTTCCTTCCTGTAGATGGTGGCTGGGGGGTTACGCAATGACAAAATCGCCAATCCTTCACGTGCAGCATATCCGGCTTAGTTACGCTGATACGGACCCAGCAGGGATTCTTTATTTCGCCGCTTGGTTCCCCAAAATGGAGGGGCTTCAATCGGAGTTCATGTACTTGCAGGGCTTGCGGCAAGACACACTAAAAAAAGAGCGAGGTTGGTGGACGGTTACTCGGGCTACCGAGTGTGAGTATCTAGCTGCGGCAGAGCTCTATGACCTGATTCGAATGGAGCTCAGTATTGGCAGAATTGGTAATTCGTCTTTCGCCTTTGAGTACCAGATGTGGCGTGAAAGCGATGACTTGCTTGTGGCGCGTGGCTCGATAACGATAGTGGCGGTGTCACCTGAACAGGAAACGGTTCCTCTGCCTGGGGACCTTCGAGCGCTTGTTGAACGCTGGGCAAGCGAGGGCGCGCTTAGGCCTAGCTAAGCTCCTTTCGGGAAGTCCAAATCTAGCGGCCTGAGCCAGTGGGGCCGCTAGCAGCCTGTACTGCGCTGTGCGCAGGCTCCTATTGGCTGCTTACTTTGAGGAACTGGGTTATGCTTAACTAAGAGATGCTCTACATTGCAGATTCAGGCCTAGGCTGTGTTGGCTGCTTATCTCATGTGACGATAAATACTATTAATTGCATGTGCTGAGGCTGTTCATGGGAAAGATCGCTTCTGTTCTTAGTGCCCTGTCTACCAAGTGGTCCTCGGACCTGGGGGCGCGTGGTGCTGCTAAAATGGCAATGGGCGGCGCCTTGGTAGCTGAAGGTTTATTCGGTGTTGTGCGAGGTGGCAGTAAAGGTGGAGGCTTAATGGCTGCTTTTATTCCATTGATCGTGGGCGCTGTTTTTACCGCTATTGGTGTTTTCATGGCGCCTAAGGAATACCCAGATGCTGTGCACATTACGGGGAGCATAGTTGATGTGGTGCCCGTTCGAGACTCCGATGGTGACTCAATGTATTCAGCCATCTATAGTTACCGTGTCGATGGTGAGGATTACAGCTTAAGGTCCTCAGGCCGTTCGAGTAGTCGCTCCACAATCGGCGCCCCCATTAAGATTGTTTATTCCGCCTCTGAGCCGCGCAATGCTTATCGCAGCGACGGTATCGACGGCAACTTCCATTACATTTTTTTAGGCTCAGGTATCCTTGCTCTCATTCTAGGTGGTTGGGCCTTATTGATGAGCATCGTATTGGTTGCTATCGGTATCTGGTTATTCCAAAGTGGCCGCAGAGACCGTGCCAGTTCGGGCAACAACACTGGTTTTTTCCGCGACTTGATCTCTTTTGTCGCCAGCAATAAGAAGCCAGATGCCGCCCAAGAGCAAGTGGCTCCAGAGCCATAGAGGCGCAGCATCACTTTGGGCTGCTCTTCCTAAAGCCCAGCAGGGCTCTGTGCTTGTGGTGTTTCTAGGAGTTTTAGGTGCTGGCTTATAAGCTAGCAGAAGGGGATGGTACCGGTGGGCGGACTCGAACCGCCACGCTTTTAAAGGCGGGGGATTTTGAATCCCCTGTGTCTACCAATTTCACCACACCGGCACAACATATAGCAGGGAGATCAAGCCTCCCCGTTTGAAGCGCGCGATTATAGCAACCGCGGAACAAACTGCAACAGTTTTACACTTAACCCCGCTGCTGATTCCCTGTAAACTGCGCCTCGGCCCACTTATAGTGGCAGAATTGAACAGGTCGCCACGGTGGCGATTTCTGAGTATCGAAGGAGAAAAGATATGGCGATGAAGCTGGTTAAGAAGACAGCCGAATACAGCATTTACAAGCGTGGTGATGAGCGTTACGCAGTTAAGGATGCCAATAAGAAGGCTATTAATGGCGAAGAGAAGGCGAAAATTCTGGCTGCAGAAGGCTTGATCAAGCTGACAGCCCCTTCACCGAAAGCTGAAGAGCCTGCCGAAGACGCAGCAGAAGAAGCTGCTGAAGCCGCTGAAGACAGCGCAGAGTAAGCTAAGCTTTACGCAGTACGATGGAGCCGGCCCCTGCGCCGGCTTTTTTATTGACAGGCAATGCCTGCCAGGGCAGTGGCACTAGAGTATGAAACGCAGCGACTTTTTTTATGACCTTCCCCCCTCACTGATTGCCCAGCACCCACTGGCCCAGCGCAGTGATAGCCGTTTGCTGTGCCTTGACGGTTCAAGTGGGGCGATCGAGCACAGTTATTTTCATTCGCTTCTGAATTACCTCCGCCCTAATGACTTGTTGGTATTTAATAATACCCGGGTGATTCCAGCTCGATTGTGGGGGCAGAAAGAAACTGGTGGCCGTTTAGAGATTTTGATTGAAAGGTTGACTGGGATCGACACAGCCCTGGCACACATTCGCAGTAGTAAGTCTCCCAAGCCTGGCAGTCGAATCTTATTATCTGCCGAGCAGGGCGCTGAGCCCGGTCCTTTCTCGCTGGAAGTGATCGACCGAGTGGGCGCATTGTTTGCACTGCGTACGCCTGAGGGGCAGCCCCTGAGTGAAGTGCTACAAGTGATTGGACACATGCCTTTGCCGCCCTATATCGAGCGCAGCGATGAGGCCTTTGATCAAGACCGCTATCAGACCGTATATGCCGAGCGTGAAGGAGCGGTGGCGGCGCCAACGGCCGGATTACATTTTAGCGATACACTTTTGCAGGCCTTGGAGCAGCAGGGTATTCGCCGCAGTTTTGTGACTTTGCATGTGGCGGCAGGGACTTTTCAGCCAGTGCGCGCTGAACAGATTGAGGATCACCACATGCACGCTGAATATCTGGAAGTTGATGCTGAGGTCTGCGAGGCGGTGGCCCAGACCCGTGAGCGGGGGGGCCGGGTGATTGCGGTGGGCACTACGGCGGTGCGGGCCTTAGAGACCGCTAGTGCCGAGACCGGCCTGCCTCAGCCCTATTGTGGCGACACTGATATCTTTATTTACCCAGGCTATGACTTTAAAGCGGTAGATGCCTTAGTGACTAACTTCCATTTGCCTGAGTCCACTTTGTTGATGCTAGTCAGTGCCTTTGCCGGCCGCGAGGCTATTATGGCGGCTTATTCAGAGGCAATAGAGCAGTCTTATCGCTTTTTTAGTTACGGCGATGCCATGTTTATCACTGCAGCAAAGCATGCCGCAGTTAAAGAGGAAATGCGCTCATGAGTCGCGAATGCGGGATGCGCTTTGAACAGTTCGCCACAGATGGCAGTGCGCGCCGTGGGCGCTTACATTTTGCCCGCGGTACGGTGGAAACACCGGCCTTTATGCCGGTGGGTACCTACGGCACAGTGAAAGGCATGTTGCCGCGTGATATCCGCGAAATTGGTGCTGAGATTGTGCTCGGCAATACCTTTCACCTGTGGCTGCGTCCAGGCACAGAGATTATTGAGCAGCATGGTGATCTGCATGACTTTATGGGCTGGGATGGTCCCATACTGACCGATTCAGGTGGTTTTCAGGTTTTTAGTCTGGGCGAAATGCGCAAAATTTCAGAGCAGGGGGTGAAGTTTAAGTCCCCGGTTGATGGTTCGCCGGTTTTTCTGGATCCAGAAAAATCCATGGCTATTCAGCGCAGCCTAGGTTCTGACATCGTGATGATTTTTGACGAATGTACGCCCTATCCCGCTACTGAAAAAGAAGCGCGTGACTCCATGGAGTTGTCTTTGCGTTGGGCCGCTCGCAGTAAGGCCGCCCACGGCGACAGCCCCTCTGCTTTGTTTGGTATTGTGCAGGGCGGGATGTACCCGAACTTGCGCGCAGAGTCTCTGGCTGGGCTTAGGGATATAGGCTTTGACGGCTATGCCATTGGCGGTCTTTCGGTGGGAGAACCCAAAGAAGATATGCTGGCGGTGCTCGAAACCATGCAGCCCATTATGCCGCAGGATAAGCCCCGCTACTTGATGGGGGTGGGAACACCTGCTGACCTGCTTGAGGGAGTGCGTCGGGGTGTTGATATGTTTGATTGTGTGATGCCAACCCGCAATGCACGCAATGGCAATATCTTTACTTCGCGCGGTCAGTTGAAGCTGCGCAATGCGCGGCATAAGACTAGTACTTTACCACTGGATGAGGATTGTACTTGCTATACCTGCAGTCACTTCAGTCGCGCTTATCTACACCACTTGGATAAGTGCAATGAAATTCTCGGGTCACAGCTCAATACCATCCATAACCTGCACTTTTACCAGCAGCATATGGCGAGCATACGCAGTGCCATCGAGCTGGGTCAGCTGGATCAATTTGCCGAGCAATTTTATGCGCAGCAGGCAAGGGGGGTATAAGACTGTATAAGTTATGTTTTTATGTGCCCGAGAGTCATCTTGAGGCGGTTAAAGAGGCGGTGTTTGCTGCCGGTGGTGGGCGTATAGGCGATTATGATCGCTGCTGTTGGCAGGTGCTCGGCGAGGGTCAGTTTCGCCCGCTAGCCGCTGCCAAGCCTTTTATCGGTGAAGCTGGACAGGTGGAGCGAGTCAGTGAATACCGAGTCGAGCTGGTCTGTGATGCAAGCAGTATTGCGGCGGTTGTTGCGGCATTGAAGTCTGCGCATCCCTATGAAGAGCCAGCATTTGATATTTTACAGGTGATCACTAGTTTGCCGGAGGCTCCTTGAGGGCAAGTGAGCTGCTCGCTGCTTTGGCGCAGCGTTTTCCGCCGCGGGTTGCTGCCTGGCAAGGTCAGGGCCGCCAAGCTGGGGTGCTGGTTGCTCTGACCGATGAGAGTCAGCCTCAGGTGGTGCTAGGGCGTCGTGCGCTGCACCTGCCCTTGCATCCGGGGGAAGTGGCTTTTCCCGGCGGCAAGCGTGAACCCCAAGATCGAAGTATTTGGGATACTGCCCTGCGTGAATCGCATGAGGAAGTGGCACTGCCACCCAGTCAGGTCAACGCTCTTGCCCAGTTGCCACCCCTGCAAACCCGCAGTAGCTATCAAGTGCACCCCTGTGTGGGCTTGATACCCCCAGAGCAGCCACTGATGGCGGACCCGGCGGAGTTCGACAGCGTATTTACGCTACCTCTGTTACAGTTTGCCGAGCGCGATAGCTTTCGCTTAGAGCTGATGGGCTATCAGGGTAGCGAGGTATATGTGCCGCATTACGAGATTGCTGATGTTCTGGTCTGGGGGGTTACTGCCACAGTATTGGCCCAGATAGTGAACGTTGTTTACGATGCCGGCTTGGATCTCAAGCGCGCTTAGCTTCGGCTTCTGTTGGGTAGAAGTGAGGGTGAGTGCTAAAGATATGAGGATTGACGATGAAGTACAGCTTAGGTGACAAACAGGTACAGCTGCAGGGTGAGGGGCATTTTATTGCTCCTAACGCCGCAGTGATTGGCGATGTGAGCTTGCATGAGCGAGTCAGTATTTGGTTTAGCTGCGTTCTACGCGGTGATGTGGAGCGTATCGAAATAGGTGCCGGTAGTAATATCCAAGATGGCACAGTGATTCACGCAGATCCAGGCTTTCCCACTGTGGTGGGGCGCAATGTCACCGTTGGGCATAATGCTATGCTGCACGGCTGTACTATTGGCGATGGCTCATTAGTGGGGATCGCTGCAGTGGTGCTCAATGGTGCCAAGATAGGCAAGAATTGTTTGATAGGCGCCAATGCTTTAGTGACTGAGGGTATGGAGATCCCCGATGGCAGTTTGGTGCTCGGTGCGCCGGCTAAAGTGCGTAAGACCTTGAGCGAAGACGAGCAAAAAATGTTGCAGCTCAATGCCGAATACTACGTAAAAAATGCTGAGAATTTCAGCGCCAATCTAAGTCCGCAGCAGTGAGTGAGTCAGAGCCCAAGTCACCCTGCATCTCGGTCTGCGTGCTGAATGCAGAAGATGTCTGTCTGGGCTGTTATCGCAGTGCAGAGGAGATTACTGATTGGTTTATGGCCAGCGCCGAGGACAAGCGGGCCATTATTGAGCGTGCGCGCCAGAGAATGCTAAAAGACAAGCCTGTGCGCCTCAGTTAGCGCTATAGCGCTAGGGCTTGGCTTTTAGTGAACAGAAGCCCTGACGGTCTGTACGACATTGCCCTGTAATTCCAGAATCTCCAAGTGATAGCCATCCAGCGATAGTCCGGCATTGGCATCGGGGAAGGACTCGAGATACTCGAGAATCAAACCGCTCATCGTTTTAGGGCCGTCAGTGGGCAGTTCCCAGTCCAGTGTTTTGTTGATCTCACGAATATTGGCGTTGCCGGTAATGATGTAACTGCCGTCGCGCTGTGGGAAAATGGTGTCAGCGGTATCCACGAGGTTGGAGGTGAACTCACCAACAATCTCTTCGAGAATATCTTCTAGCGCCACCAGGCCCATAATCTCGCCATATTCATCGACCACTACGCCCAAACGCAATTTATTCTTCTGGAAGTTCAGCAGTTGCGTGTGCAGAGGAGTGCTCTCGGGAACAAAGTAAGGGCTTTCCATTTCCCGCTCTAGGGCCGCACGGTCTAAGCCTTGCTTGTCGATGATACGGCTGATATTGCGCATATGCAGTACGCCAACGATTTCGTTGATGTCATCGCGCCATACTGGCAGGCGAGTATGAGAGCTGTTTTGGATGGTGCGCAGAATTTCTTCGTCTGAGTCGTCCAAGTCAATCCCGTAGACATCGTTGCGCGGCACCATGATGTCATCGACGGTGACTTCTTCTAAGTCCAAAATGTTTAGCAGCATGCCCCGGTGTCGCGTGGGAATAAGGGCGCCGGCTTCGGTAACGATGGTGCGCAGCTCTTCGCTTGAAACGTGCTCATCGCCGCCGCTAGTGGGGTCAACCCCCATCAGGCGCAGCAGGCCATTGGTTATGGTGTTTACCAGCCATACCAGCGGATACATCACGCGCATTAGGGGCAGCAGGATGATACTGGCCGGGAAGGCGACTTTTTCCGGGTGCAGGGCAGCAATGGTCTTGGGAGTGATCTCAGCAAAAATTAGAATGACCATGGTCAGGCCAGCAGTGGCGATTGCAATACCTGCATCGCCCCACAGCCGAATAGCGATTACCGTGGCAATGGCTGAAGCCAGAATATTGACTAAGTTATTGCCGATCAGGATCAGGCCAATCAAACGGTCGGGGCGTTGCAGGAGCTTGCTGGCTCTGCGGGCGCCGCGATGTTTGTTTTTCCTGAGGTGTTTCAGCCGGTAGCGGTTAAGGGACATCATGCCGGTCTCAGAACTTGAGAAGAAACCGGAAAGCAATATAAGGGCTACGAGAACTGAGCTTAAAAGACCCAGCGGTGCTTCGTTCAAATCAGGATAGAACCTTTGAAGTGCGAGAAGTCGTTATCTTGAAGAAAAATTGCAGGCGGGGCAAGCCCGCATTTCAGTGATTTTCCCCTAGTTTAGGATTAGCTCCAGTACTAGTTTGGAACCGAAAAAGGCCAGCATTAAGGCTAGAAAGCCTGCCAGTGTAAAGCGCACAGCGGTCTGACTGCGCCAGCCGAGCTGGTAGTGTCCCCACAGCAAGGTAGTAAAAGTAATCCAAGCGACGATGGTGAGCGCTGTTTTGTGGACCAGGTGCTGGGCGAACAGGTCATCTACAAAGATGAAGCCGCTAGCAATAGCGAGAGTGAGGAGGATGACTCCGGCCCACAGCAGCTCAAAGAGCATAGTTTCCATGAGCTGTAATGGGGGCAGTAGGCGCACAATGCCGCCTGGATGGCGGTGACGTAACTGGTAGTCTTGAATGGCCACCAGAGCGGCCTGAATCGCGGCGAGACAAAGGACGGCATAGGCCAGCACTGAGCTGCCGATGTGAGCTAGCAAGCCCGGGCTCTGTGACCCACCTTGAATATGGGTCTGTGGCCCAAAAGTTGACACCAGCACCGCCAGCGCGGACAGCGGAAAAATAATGAGCAGTAGGTTCTGTAGCGGCCGGCGTAACAGGATGCTGGCCAAACAGAGGATATTAGTAGCCAAGAAGATAAGCGCCGATATTTTATAGAAGCCAAGGTGTAAGCCAGTCCCTGAGGCTATGCTGTCCCAGGCGACGATGGCATGACAAGCAAGCGCTGCCACACAGAGCGCAATTAAAGGGCGACTGATGTGTTTGCGGCGCTGCAGCATATTCAGTAATTGCAGCCCGGTTGCCACGAGATAGAGGAGTGCGGCCAGGGTGGCGATAAAAGGAATAGGCATGGGTTTGGGAGATGAGCTCGGGTGACGTATACTGCGTTCCTTTGTACCGACTTGTCTCTCTGGAATCAATAGCAGAGGGGCAGTCTTAAAGCGCAATGGCCTGTAAGTAAGAGTTATTCCTCATGTTTGAGAGTCTGTCAGATCGTCTGTCTCATAGCCTGCGCAGCGTCACCGGCAAAGCGCGGCTAACTGAAGACAATATTCAAGATACCCTGCGCGAAGTGCGTATGGCGCTGCTGGAGGCCGATGTTGCCCTGCCGGTAGTCAAAGACTTTGTCGACGCAGTAAAAGTGCGCGCGCTGGGTCAGGAGGTTATGAAGAGCCTCAGCCCAGGCCAAGCCTTCCTGAAAATCGTCCAGACCGAGCTCGAATCGGTAATGGGCAGCGCCAACGAAGGTCTCAACCTGTCAGTGCAGCCGCCAGCGGTGATTCTGATGGCTGGCCTACAGGGTGCAGGTAAGACCACCTCGGTGGCTAAGCTCGCCAAGCTGCTTAAAGAGCGCGATAAAAAGTCAGTGACCGTGGTGAGTGCCGACGTCTATCGTCCTGCCGCGATCAAGCAGCTGGAAACATTGGCGGCTGAAGTAGGGGTTGATTTCTTCCCCAGTGATATCGCACAAAAGCCAGTAGACATTGCTCGAGCGGCTATCGACCACGCGCGCATCAAGTTCTCCGATGTGGTCATTGTTGACACTGCCGGTCGTCTCGCCATCGATGATGCGATGATGAAAGAGATTGCCGAGTTGCACCGTGCGATCAATCCGGTGGAAACGCTGTTTGTGGTTGATGCGATGACCGGTCAGGATGCCGCGACTACAGCTAAAGCCTTTGGCGAGGCGCTGCCACTGACCGGCGTGATTCTAACCAAAGTGGATGCCGACTCCCGCGGTGGTGCTGCGCTCTCTGTTCGCACCGTAACCGGAAAGCCAATCAAGTTCCTAGGTGTGGGTGAAAAGACGACTGCATTAGACCCTTTCCACCCGGATCGATTGGCCTCGCGTATTCTCGGTATGGGCGACGTCATGTCGCTGATCGAAGAGGCCGAGCAGAAGGTCGATCGCAAGAAAGCTGAAAAGCTGGCGCGCAAGGTCAAAAAAGGCCAGCGCTTCGATTTGGAAGATTTTCGCGATCAGTTGCAGCAAATGAACAATATGGGCGGCATTACCAGTCTGTTGGATAAGCTGCCAGGCATGGGCAATATGGCCCAGGTGGCTCAGCAGAATCTGGATGTGAAGATGTTTGCCCGCATGGAGGCAATGATTAACTCCATGACGCCCCTAGAGCGACGCAAGCCCGAGTTGATCACCGGTGGCCGCAAGCGCCGTATTACTGCCGGTTCGGGGACCCAAGTACAGGATTTGAATCGACTGTTGAAGCAGCACAAGCAGATGCAGAAGATGATGAAAAAAATGAAAGGCGGCGGCATGGAAAAAATGATGCGCGGCCTTGGCGGTATGATGCCACCAGGCGGTGGCGGTGGTGGAGGTTTCCCCTTCCGCTAGAAGATTTAGTGTTGGGCGCTGTGAGCGCCCGGTAAGAGTGAGGAAAAAGCGGTCTTTGGGCTTTCCATAAGGCGGCTTTTTCCGTATGATACGCCACCTTTCCGGCCCCTGTGTCGGTATTTGTCGTGGATTGCTTGCTATTTTGCAGCGGTTTCCCACTATTTTTTTAGGAATTTACGGAATATGGTAACAATTCGTTTGTCACGTAGCGGCGCCAAGAAACGCCCTTTCTACCACCTGACAGTGACTGATAGCCGCAAACCACGCGACGGTCGCTTCATTGAGCGAGTGGGCTTCTTTAACCCTGTTGCTCGTGGTCAAGAAGAGCGTCTGCGTATCGACACTGACCGTATTGAGTACTGGCAAGGTCAAGGCGCGCAGCTGTCTGAGCGCGTTGCTAAGCTGTTGAAGGCTGCTGCTGCCGTTTAAGCTGGTACGGCCTGATGGGTGAACAAGCCGCTAAAGAGCTCCTGACAATTGGTAAGTTTACCGCTTGTTATGGCCTTAAAGGCTGGCTCAAGGTTCATTCTTACACCGATCCCGAGGAAAACTTCCTCGACTATGGTGGTTGGTTAGTGCAGCGTCGAGGCAAGCTCGAGCCGATTGAGATAGATGCCGGCAAGCGCCATGGCAAAGGCTTGGTGGTTCACATAAAAGGTGTGGATGACCGTACAGCGGCTGAGGCTTACGAAAAGCTTGAGGTGGCAGTGCCGGCGGATAGCCTGCCAGAGCTGGAAGAAGGTGACTTCTACTGGCGCCAGCTGGAAGGCTTGGAAGTGTGGTGCCGGGTTGAGGGTGAGGCTGTAGAGCGGGTGCTGCTCGGTACGGTCGACTACCTGATCGAAACCGGCGCCAATGACGTGCTAGTGGTTAAGGCCAGTGAGCACAGTATTGATGAGCGGGAGCGGTTGATCCCATATCTACCTGGTGACGTAGTGACTCATGTAGATATAGAAGCCGCCAGAATAGAGGTAGACTGGTTCATTGACGACTAGTCTTTGAACTGGTTAGCGGGCACGCAGAGGCGGGCATCATGCAGATTGCAGTAGTGAGCCTGTTTCCAGAAATGTTTGACGCAGTCACTGCCTATGGCGTGACGGGGCGAGCGGTTAAGCTGGGGCTGGTGAGAGTATCGCACAGTAACCCGCGAGACTTCACTGTTGATAAGCATCGCACGGTGGATGACCGGCCCTACGGCGGCGGCCCGGGCATGTTGATGAAGATTGATCCGCTGCGGCAGGCTATCGCTGCAGCGAAAGAGCAAGTCAGAGCTCAGGCTCGGGTGGTATACCTATCGCCCCAGGGGCAGCGTTTTGATCACCGCAAGGCGGTGGAGATGGCGCAGGAGGAAGCTCTGATTTTGGTCGCCGGTCGCTATGAGGGTGTGGATGAGCGCCTGATAGAGACCGAGGTGGATGAGGAGCTCTCCATCGGTGACTATGTGCTCAGTGGCGGTGAGTTAGCCGCTATGGTGGTCATCGATGCGGTGACTCGCCAATTGCCCGGAGTGTTGGGTCACGGGGCCTCGGCAGAGGAAGATTCCTATGTCAACGGCCTTTTAGATTGCCCACACTACACTCGGCCAGAGGCCTTTGCTGGACGTGTGGTGCCGGATGTATTGCTCAGTGGTGATCACGAAAAGATTCGCCGCTGGCGCTTGAAGCAGGCACTGGGCAGGACCTATGAGCGGCGCCCAGATTTGTTGCAAGGCCGGGTGATGACGCCCGAGGAACAAGAATTACTGGCCGACTACCTCAGTGAGAAAGCAGCCACTGAAACAGGCGGCCACTAGTACAAACTTTGATTATCGCTAGCTGTGAAGCTACGAAACTGAAACGACAGGAGCGCACCATGAGCACCAACAAAATTATTGCTCAGCTTGAAGCTGAACAGATGCAAAAAGAACTGCCTGAATTTGGCCCCGGTGATACCGTGGTAGTTCAGGTTAAAGTGAAGGAAGGTACCCGCGAGCGTCTGCAGGCATACGAAGGAGTGGTTATCGCTAAGCGTAACCGCGGCCTGAATTCAGCTTTCACTGTGCGCAAAATCTCACACGGTGTGGGTGTTGAGCGTACTTTCCAGTCTTACAGCCAGCAGGTCGACAGCATCACTGTGAAGCGTCGCGGTGATGTGCGTCAGGCTAAGCTCTACTACTTGCGTGATCGCAGTGGTCGTGCAGCTCGTATCAAGGAAAAGCTGGGCAAATAAGCCAGTCTGTCTGAATACTAAAAGCGGCTTTTTAGCCGCTTTTTTCGTTGATAAGCTTTTTATCTCTGAGCCGCGCCACGCTGTCAGTGGCTCTGCTGGAGTTCTACCTTGGTGCTGGGCGTGCTAAAATCTTCCGGTGCCAAAACCTGCCCTTCCAGATCATCCCGAAATCGAACGCTATATCGACGCTATGTGGATCGAGAAGGGCCTCAGTGACAACACTTTGAGCTCATATACTCGCGATCTGCGGCAGTTTAATCAGTGGCTTATCAATGAGCGTGGCGTCAGCATATTGGCAGCGGAGCGCGCCGATTTAGAGCGTTACCTAGGTGCTCGCTTGCAGCAGGGGCAGTCACCCCGGTCTAGCGCACGTTTCCTGTCATGCGTGCGTGGCTTTTATCGCTTTTTATTGCGTGAGGGTCGCCTGCAGCTTGATCCTACCCTTGATATTGATAGCCCCAAAATTGGGCGGCCTCTACCTAAGTCACTGTCAGAGGCTGATGTCGAGCGACTGCTGGAGGCGCCTGACCTGGAAAGCCCACTGGAGTACCGTGACCGCACTATGCTCGAATTGCTCTATGCCTGTGGTTTGCGGGTCAGCGAGTTGACTAGCTTGCAACTGGTTCAGGTCAGCATCAACCAGGGGGTGGTGAGGGTGTTTGGTAAGGGCAGCAAAGAGCGCTTGGTGCCGATGGGAGAGGAGGCCCAAGCATGGTTGCAAAGCTATATGCGCGGTGCCCGGGTAGACTTGCTAAAAGGTGTGCCGAGTGAAACCTTGTTCCCCAGTAAGCGGGGCACTACTATGACTCGCCAGGCCTTCTGGTATCGTATTAAACTGTACGCCCAGCGGGCTGGTATTAGCAAAGCACTGTCGCCCCATACCTTGCGTCATGCCTTTGCCACCCATTTGTTAAATCACGGTGCTGATTTACGCGTGGTGCAGATGCTTTTAGGTCACAGCGATCTCACCACGACCCAAATTTATACTCACGTGGCTAAAGCTCGGATGCAGGAGTTACACGCCAAGCACCACCCTCGGGGTTGAGGAACTAAAAGCAGTGCAGGAGCTCCAACCCTGCGTAATTCACAGATTGATCCGGGCTCGGCTCCGGAAACAGAGGACATACAATGACGAATCGATTTATGGCTTTACTTTTGTCGCTAGCAACGGCTTTGTTTGTTGGAGCTGTTAGTGCCGGAGAGCCAGTCGAGAAGGCTGCAGTGGATAAGCTGCGGGCTACCATGGAGGTGCCGGGTACTGGCATGGTGATCGATACGGTGTCCCAGAGTGAAATGCCTGGCATGTATGAAGTGCAGTTTAAAAATGGCCCGCTGGTGTATGCCACCAAAGGGGGCGACTTCTTTGTGGTCGGTGACTTGTTTACAGTGGGCCCCAAAGGCTATGTTAATTTAGCAGATATGCGCCGTGCTGAGCAGCGCCTTGAGCGCCTTGCCGATGTCAAAAGCAGCGATATGATTGTGTTCCCAGCACAGGGTAAAGCAAGGTCTCACATTACGGTGTTTACCGATGTCAGCTGTTTTTACTGTCAGAAGTTGCACAAAGAAGTACCCGAGTTGAATAAACGCGGTGTGGAAGTACGCTACCTAGCCTACCCCCGCGCCGGTATTGGCAGTCCGGTCTATCGTCAGATGGCCAGTGCTTGGTGTGCCGATGACCGCCAAGCTACTTTGACCAAACAGAAGAATCGTCAATCTGTTCCTGACAACGTCTGTGCCGGCAACCCGGTGGCAAGTCAGTATCACTTAGCGCAAGAGCTGGGTGTGAATGGCACCCCTGCTATCGTGACGGAGTCTGGAAAGATGATACCGGGCTACCAGTCGGCGGATGAATTAATGCTGTCTTTGGGGCTAGAATAAAGTCCTAGAGATAGCTTTTACGGGTAGTGGGATAGTGTGAAGAGCGATTTGCAAACACTGCGTTGACAGCTTCTACTCTACTCCAGTACTGTTCCCCACCTTTTTTGATAGTCTGGCCTTAATTAGGGCCGACCAAACGGACTCATACGACGTGGATAAGCAATTCCAGCGCATTCAGCGCCTGCCTCCCTATGTTTTTAATATCATTGGTGATTTGAAGCAAAAAGCTCGCGCGGCGGGTGAAGACGTCATCGACTTCGGGATGGGCAACCCAGACCAGCCCACGCCTAGCCATATCGTCGATAAAATGATTGAAACTGCTAGGCGCAGTGATACTCACCGCTATTCTCAGTCCAAAGGTATTCCGCGCTTACGTAAAGCCATTTGCGACTGGTATCAGCGACGCTACGATGTCACCTTAGATCCCGAAACAGAGGCCATTGTTACACTGGGTTCAAAGGAGGGTTTGGCGCACTTAGCTTTGGCCACGACCGGCCCCGGGGACGCTATTCTGGTTCCCAATCCATCCTATCCTATCCACCCCTATGGTTTTGTCATCTCGGGCGCTGATATCCGCCACGTGCCTATGGCGGATAGCGGCGAGCAGTTTTTTGAAGAGCTCGAAAATGCTATTCGCAATAGCTGGCCGCGGCCCAAGATGTTGGTGTTGAACTTTCCCTCGAACCCCACCGCGCAATGCGTCGAACTAGAGTTCTTCGAGAAGATAATTGCGGTGGCGCGGGAGCACTCGATCTGGGTTATACAGGATCTGGCCTACGCCGACCTCTGCTTTGATGGCTATCAGGCGCCTTCTATCTTGCAGGTGGAAGGGGCTCGCGATATCGCGGTCGAGTTCTTTAGTATGTCAAAGAGCTACAATATGCCCGGTTGGCGTGTTGGTTTTTGCTGTGGCAACAGTGAGCTGGTGGGCGCTCTGGCACGCATGAAGTCCTACTTAGATTACGGCATGTTCACGCCGGTACAGGTGGCCGCTATTGCAGCACTAGAGGGTGACCAGAGCTGCGTGGCTGAAATTAACGCTATGTACAAGTCGCGCCGCGATGTTTTATGCGCCGGATTGAACGCTTCTGGCTGGCCAGTTGAGCCGCCCAAAGCTACCATGTTCGTTTGGGCGCAGTTGCCATCGTTTTACAGAGAAATGGGTTCTATAGAGTTCAGCAAAAAGCTGTTGAAAGAGGCTCATGTGGCCGTGTCACCAGGTGTTGGTTTTGGTGAATATGGTGAGGGCTATGTGCGCTTTGGCCTGATTGAAAACGAACATCGCACACGCCAAGCGATTCGCAATATCCGCCGTATGTTCAAACAGGACGGTGCCATTTAAGAGCAGGCGCCGAGTCATTTTCACTCTAGCTTGATACAAGAGAAGGTGTAGATTGAAAGCAGTCAGAATAGGAATCTGTGGCTTAGGTACGGTGGGCAGTGGCACTTTTAATGTGCTGCGAGACAACGCCGATGTGATTGCGGCACGAGCTCAAGCACCTTTAGTTGTGTCTGTAGTGGGTGCCCGACGCGATAACCCCCTGTGCGATTTGTCTGGCACGCGTGTCAGCCGCGATATTTTTGAGGTTGCCAAGGACCCAGACGTAGATATTTTGGTGGAGCTGATTGGTGGCACCACCGTGGCCAAAGAATTAATTGAAACGGCGATTCTCAATGGCAAGCACGTGGTCACTGCCAATAAAGCCCTGATCGCTGAGTTTGGAAATGAGATTTTTGCATTAGCTGCTAAACATGGCGTGACAGTGCGCTATGAGGCGGCTGTCGCAGGTGGCATACCCATTATTAAGGCCTTGCGCGAGGGGCTTGCGGGTAACCGCATTGAGTGGCTGGCCGGTATCATCAATGGCACAGGCAACTTTATCTTGAGTGAAATGCACGACCATGGTCGTGAGTTTTCTGAGGTCCTAGCCGAGGCCCAAGCGCTGGGTTATGCCGAGGCCGATCCCACTTTTGATGTGGAGGGCATCGACGCCGCGCACAAGCTGGTTATTTTGGCTTCCTTAGCATTTGGTATTCCGCTGCAGTTTGAGTCGGTCTATACCGAGGGTATTTCTAAGCTGACGCCGCAGGATATGGACTACGCTGAGGAACTGGGCTATCGCATCAAGCACCTCGGTGTAGCAGTTCAAAGTGATGCCGGCATTGAATTGCGCGTGCACCCAACATTAATTCCTAAAGACCGCTTATTAGCCAATGTAAATGGCGTTAAAAACGCAGTATTGGTCGAAGGCAGTGCTGTAGGACCAACCTTGTATTACGGCGCTGGTGCTGGTGCTGCTCCAACTGCTTCAGCAGTGGTCGCAGATTTAGTAGACCTCGCTAGAGACTTTAGTGCAGGTCAGAAAAACCGAGTGCCAGCGCTGTCTTTTGTCAATAAAGCGCTGCAGGACTTGCCGATCGTGCCGATGTCCGATGTCGTCACCCCCTGGTACCTGCGTATGGAAGCTGAAGACAAGCCCGGCGTGCTGTCTCAGGTGGCAAGAATTTTAAGTGAACAGGGGATCAGTATTGAAGCGCTGATCCAGAAAGCGCCTGCAGCAGGCGCGATACGCGTCCCGGTCATTGTACTGACCAATCGGGCGCCGCAGGGCAAAATGGATGAGGCGGTAAGGCAAATCGAAGCTCTGGACAGTATTAACAGCAGTATTTCGTGCATCCGCGTAGAAATGCTGGACGGATAACATAGGTAGCTATTAGTGAAATACATTAGTACACGGGGCAAAGCCCCAGCGCTCGATTTTGAACAGGTGCTGCTCACCGGTCTGGCATCAGACGGCGGCTTATATGTGCCTGAACACCTGCCGCGTTTTAGCGCCCAGGATATCCGCGATATGGCAGCGCTGGACTATCCCGCACTGGCGCATAAAATTATCGCGCCTTTCGTGGCCGGGAGTATCCCCGACGCCGATCTTAAAACACTGATCGACGATACTTATGCTGAGTTTCGTCATGATGCCGTTGCGCCATTAGTTCAGTTGGACTCCAACCAGTGGGTGCTAGAACTGTTTCACGGCCCCACTTTAGCCTTTAAAGATTTTGCCCTGCAGTTGTTGGGGCGCCTGCTGGACTATGTGCTAGAGCGCCGCCATCAAAAAGTAGTGATTATGGGCGCCACCTCCGGTGATACTGGTTCGGCTGCGATTGAAGGCTGTAAGCGCTGCAAAAATATCGATATCTTTATCTTGCACCCGCACCAGCGCGTGTCCGAAGTGCAGCGTCGCCAAATGACCACAGTAGTGGGCGACAACATTCATAACCTGGCCATTGAGGGTAACTTCGATGACTGTCAGGCGATGGTGAAAGCCAGCTTCGCCGATCGCAGTTTTCTGCCAGAAGATCGCAGTTTAGTCGCGGTCAACTCGATTAACTGGGCCCGTATCATGGCTCAGATTGTGTACTACTTTTATGCCGCGGTGGCTCTTGGGGCTCCAGAGCGCTCCGTCGCATTCTCTGTGCCAACGGGTAACTTTGGCGACATTTTTGCCGGATATTTGGCGCAGGGCATGGGCTTGCCGATAGAGCGCCTGATCATTGCCACCAACACCAATGATGTTCTGCATCGGGTGATGACAACTCGCAGCTATGATCGTCAGCCGCTAGTGCACACACTGTCGCCGAGCATGGATATCACCGTATCTAGCAATTTCGAACGCCTGCTATTTGATCTCTATGGTCGCGACGGTGCTGCTATTGCAGATTTGATGCAGCGTTTTGATAAAGGCGAAATCAAACTCTCTGACAGTGCTATGGCCCGTGCCGCTGAGTTGTTTTCCAGCTACCGTGTGTCCGACGAGGAAACCTGTGCGCAGATTGCTTCGACTTGGGAGCGCTGTGAATACCTGCTTGATCCGCATAGTGCAATTGGTGTCCGGGCTGCAATGCAAACCAAGTTGCCAGCCCATGTGCCAGTAGTGACCTTGGCAACCGCCCACCCGGCCAAATTCCCCGATGCAGTGGCCAAGGCCGGTGTTGAAGATCGTCCGGGCCTGCCCTTACACCTCAGAGATCTCTACGACAGGCCCGAGCGCAGTCAAGTGCTGCCTAACGACTTTGCCGCAGTGAAGGACTTTATGGCGGCTAACCTTAGCGCCTAATGTCGCTCCAGGGAGTTATAGAGGAGTTTGCCGGTGCTTAAAACGATTCGCCGCCGGCAAGCTTCTTCCAGCTCGGCATTGGCCGCTGCTGATTTACCCCCTTTGTTGCAGCGCGTTTACTGCAACCGCGGTATACGTGATATCAGTGAGTTGGATCTGGGCTTGGAGCATTTACTGCCGCCAGCTACGCTGCATGGCGCAGTACAAGCCGCAGAGCTGCTGGCCGATAGTTTAGCAGCGCGCCAGCGAATTCTGATTGTCGGTGATTTTGATGCCGATGGCGCGACCAGCACCGCCCTAGGGATGAGTGTCCTGCAGGCCTTCGGCGCGGCTCATGTCGACTACCTGGTGCCCAACCGCTTTGATTACGGTTACGGCTTGACGCCAGAAATTGTTGAACTCGCCCTAGAGCGATCCCCGGACCTGATCATTACCGTCGATAACGGCATATCCAGTATCAGTGGTATTGCGCTGGCGCGCCAGCATGGCATTGCCACCTTAGTAACCGATCATCACCTTGCTGGGGCCGAGCTACCGGCCGCTGATGTGATTGTGAATCCCAACCAGCCGGCTTGTCAGTTCGCCAGTAAGAGCTTGGCGGGAGTCGGGGTGATCTTTTATGTGATGCTGGCACTGCGTGCCGAGTTGCGCCGCCGCCAGTGGTTTGCTGAGCAGGCTATTGCTGAACCCAATCTCGGGCGCTGGCTCGATTTGGTGGCCTTGGGCACGGTAGCCGATGTGGTGCCCTTAGATCGCAATAACCGTATTTTGGTTGATGCTGGTTTGAAGCGTATTCGCGCCGGTCAAGCACGGCCGGGTATTCTGGCTTTGTTAGAGGTGGCTGGCCGTCAGCTGCACACTGTCGTCGCTTCAGACTTGGGCTTTGCTGCTGGACCACGGCTCAATGCGGCGGGGCGTCTCGATGATATGAGTGTGGGGATTGAGTGCCTACTCAGTCAGGATGCTGAGCGGGCGCGGGCTATTGCTGCCCAGCTACAGCAGCTAAACCAAGATCGCCGCAGCATTGAACAGGGCATGCAAGATCAAGCGCTTAACATGCTGGCAGAACTCGACTTAGATGGCAGTGGCCCCACCGAGCTGCCTCTTGCCGTGACACTCTATGAGCCAGACTGGCATCAGGGTGTGATCGGTATCTTGGCTTCCCGAGTTAAGGATCGTCTACATCGCCCAACGATTGCTTTTGCCAATGCTGATGATGCTGGTGAAGAGATAAAGGGCTCGGCTCGCTCTATACCTGGCATCCACATTCGCGATGTGCTGGACGCCGTTGCCACACGCTATCCGCATTTGATTAGTAAGTTTGGTGGTCATGCTATGGCTGCAGGCTTGAGTATACAGCGAGCACATTACGATCAGTTCAGCGAAGCATTTAGCCAGGAAGTAGCGCGGCATGCCGATGCCGTGGATCTGCAAGCTGTGGTGGAGTCTGATGGCGCTTTGAGTCAGGCAGATTTTGCTTTAGACAATGCCACTGCATTGCGCTTTGCTGGCCCCTGGGGGCAGCACTTCCCTGAACCAGTGTTTGATGGCCACTTTCAAATTGTCAGTCAACGCCTAGTCGGCGAGCGACACTTAAAGCTAGTGCTATCATTGCCTGATAGCGATCACTTGGTGGATGCCATTGCCTTTAACATTGATCCACAAGAGTGGCCCAATGAGCGGGTCGAATATATCGAAGCTGCCTACCGCCTCGACGTGAATGAATTTCGTGGTCAGCGTAGCCTGCAATTGATGATTGAGTTTCTCCAGCCAAGTTCTTGATAGTCCCTTCAAAGTGAGGGCTGCTGTTCAATCTGAGTGATCAGTAGCTGTCGCTAGGCAAAATAGCAGGGGCTTTAGCCTCTTGGGATCGGGCCTGCCATTTCATCGCGCTCGACGCTACTGTAAAATGACTCACTTTTAACAGGAAAATTCTAGCAAATGCTCGAAATTAATCCGCTGCAACAGGCTCTCAATGACATTGAGTCACGTACTGACGTGCTTAGGGGGTATCTTTGACTTTGATAACCGCAAAGACCGCCTCGCTGAAGTTGAGTTAGAGTTAAGTGAGCCCAGTGTCTGGGATGACGCTGAGCGAGCTCAGGCCCTAGGCCGAGAGCGATCCTCCCTTGAGACTATCGTTCACACCATAGAGAATCTAAAGTCCGGTGCCGCTGATGCCCGCGACCTGCTAGAGATGGCAGCTGCGGAGGACGATGAAGCCACAGTGGCTGAAATATCCGCTGATATCGATGCCTTGCAGGCCATGCTGGGGCAGCTCGAGTTTCGTCGCATGTTCGACGGCGAGATGGATGAGAATAACGCCTTTTTGGACATTCAGGCAGGCTCAGGTGGTACCGAGGCTCAAGATTGGTCCGAGATGTTGCTGCGCATGTATTTGCGCTGGGGGGAGTCGAAAGGCTTTAAGACCACTCTGATAGAGTGCTCTGGCGGTGATGTGGCGGGTATTAAGAGCGCTACTATTCAGTTTGAGGGTGATTATGCTTACGGCTGGCTGCGCACCGAAACGGGGGTGCACCGCTTAGTGCGTAAGTCGCCCTTTGATTCAGGCAACCGCCGACATACCTCTTTCGCCTCGGTGTTTGTGTCCCCTGAAATTGACGACAATATCGAAGTGGATATTAATCCGGCAGACCTGCGCGTTGATACCTACCGTGCCAGTGGTGCCGGGGGGCAGCACGTCAACAAAACCGATTCCGCCGTGCGTTTGACTCACAATCCGAGTGGGATTGTGGTGCAATGTCAAACTGAGCGCTCCCAGCACCAGAACCGTGATAACGCGATGAAGCTGCTGCGAGCTAAGTTGTATGAGATGGAAGTACTCCGACGCAATGCAGAAAAGCAGGCTATGGAAGACAACAAGGCGGATATCGGCTGGGGCAGTCAAATTCGCTCTTACGTACTGGACTCTTCGCGTATCAAAGACCTGCGAACCGGGGTGGAAACAAGTAATACACAAGCAGTGTTGGATGGATCCATCGACCAATTTATCGAAGCTTCGCTGAAAAGCGGGCTGTGAGTGAGATCATTATGAGCAATGAACAAGCGGGCCCATTGGCGGCAGAAGATGAAAACAAACTGATCGCAGAGCGCCGCGGCAAACTGGCTGAGCTGCGTGCCCAGCGCAACCCTTTTCCCAATGATTTTCGCCGTACGGCACTGGCAGCTGATTTGCTCAGTGAGTACGGGGAGCGAGATAAGGCCGATCTAGAAGCGTTGGATAAGCACTACGCTGTCGCCGGCCGATTGATTCGCAATCGCGGTGCCTTCTTGTTGATACAGGATGGCTCTGATCAAATCCAGCTTTACGTGAATCGCAAAGCCTTAAGCGAAGAAGAGCTGGCTGAAATCAAAAGCTGGGATCTAGGCGATATCGTCGGTGCTAAGGGGCCCATTCATAAGTCCGGCAAGGGCGACCTGTATATCAACATGGAGGAGGCGCGTTTACTGACCAAGGCGCTGCGTCCGCTGCCCGATAAATATCACGGCCTGGCCGATCAGGAGATTCGCTATCGCCAGCGCTATGTCGATCTCATTGTGAATCCAGAGTCGCGCGAAGTGTTCCGTATCCGCTCGCAGGTGATTACCTTTATTCGGGATTACATGAATGCCAAGTCCTTCATGGAAGTGGAAACCCCGATGATGCAGGTGATTCCCGGCGGTGCGGCAGCTAAGCCCTTTGTCACGCATCACAACGCTTTAGATTTAGATATGTATTTGCGTATTGCGCCAGAATTGTATCTCAAGCGTTTGGTCGTTGGCGGATTTGAGCGGGTTTATGAGATCAATCGAAACTTCCGCAATGAAGGCCTGTCGACTCGCCATAACCCAGAGTTCACCATGCTGGAGTTTTACTGGGCTTATGCCGACTACAAGGATGCCATGGACCTGACTGAAGACATGCTGCGGCAACTGACCACGACTGTGCTCGGTAGCACGGTCGTTGAGTATCAAGGCAGCCGCTATGACTTTGCTCAGCCTTTCACCCGCATCTCGGTATTTGACTCTATTTTGCAGTACAACCCACAGATCAGCGCTGAGCAGCTCTCCGATGAGCAGGCGGCCCGTGAGATAGCGAAGGGGCTCGGTATTGAGCTCAAAGATAGCTGGGGCCTGGGCAAGGTACAGATCGAAATCTTCGAGAAAACCGTGGAGCATAATTTGGATCAGCCGACATTCATTACGGCTTATCCGACCGAGGTCTCGCCATTAGCCCGGCGCAGCGACCATGACCCCTTTGTCACTGATCGTTTTGAGTTCTTTGTTGGCGGGCGGGAAATCGCCAATGGTTTTTCAGAGCTTAACGATGCCGAAGATCAGGCAGAGCGTTTCCGTGAGCAAGTGGCAGAGAAAGATGCCGGTGATGAAGAGGCAATGCACTACGATCACGATTATGTGCGCGCTTTAGAATACGGCATGCCGCCAACAGCGGGTGAGGGCATTGGTATCGACCGCTTGGTGATGCTGTTGACTAACTCACCCTCGATTCGTGATGTGTTGTTGTTCCCGCATATGCGGCCCGAGTAAGGCGCCTTAGCAGGCGGCTCAACGCTGTTACACTGCAAACCCCCAAGGGGTAAGGACTATGGCAACTTTGACTAAAGCGCTGTCTACGATCGCACTATCGGTGATGGTGGGCGGCCTGCTATCGGCTTGCGCGCCGCTGTCGCCACAAGATGCCGGGTACGGCGCTGCTCAGCCCGCCGAAGCGGGCTCCGGCGCCGATACAAATGCCGAGCAAAAAGTGCCCGAGCTGACATTGAATCTGCCGGCTAATCGACACTATCAGTGCGTGGCTCCAGAGGCGGCGCCAGACTACACATTTTTAGAGCGCGGCTATATGGCACTGGCGCAGAACGACTACATCGAGGCGGTGCAGCACTTTCAGCGTTACCAGCGTCTGGAAAGCTCTCCGGAGTCTGACTGGGAGTCTGGCATCGCCATCGCCTACATCAGTATGTTGCCCAGTAGCCCTTTCTTTGATGCCGAAGCTGCACGTAAAACCTACCGCCAGCTCAACAAGCAGCTGAACCCTCAGATGCAGGTGCACGAAAAAAGCTTGCTGATGCGACAGTCACTTGAAACCTTTGTAATACTCGATCGTCACATTGCTGACCTAGAAGCCAGCAATAGCACTTTGAAAGACGATTTGCATAAGCGCGAGGAAGCCCTCAAGCGTTTGCGAGAGTTGACCTTGGGGCAGAGGGCAGGGCGACAGTAAAGCTTGAGCCCTCGCCAGGTTTGCTGCTGACAGTGATACTGCCGCCCATTAGATTGCAGTAATCTCGACAGATCGCCAAGCCCAAGCCAGTGCCGCCATAATTGGCGCTGGTCGAAGAATCGGCCTGGACAAAGGCATCGAACACTTTAGCTTGCTGCTCTTGGCTCATGCCAATGCCGTTATCGCTGACCTTAAACTCTAGCCAGCCGGGACGCCCTTTGGCTGCTCGCGCCGACAGTTTAATATCACCCCCATCAGTAAATTTACTGGCATTACTCAGCAAGTTGAGAAAAATCTGCCGGAACTTGGTGGCGTCGTTATACAGCGTGGGGACTTGTTCGAGCCCCTCTAAGTGCAGGCTATTGCCCCGCTCCTTCAGCAGGGGCTCCATGGAGTCACAGACCTGCTGAAGTACCTCAGTTGGTGAGAAATCTTCACAGTACAAAGACATCTTGCCAGTTTCGATCTTCGACAAATCTAAAATATCGTTGATCAGCGACAGTAGTTGCCGACCCGATAGAACAATCTTTTCCAAGTCATTCTGAAATTGCGCCCGGTCAATCTCAGTGCCGTCCTCGAGCTCATCCTGAAGCATTTCGCTATAGCCAATGATGGCATTGAGGGGGGTGCGCAATTCATGGCTGACATTCGCCAGGAATATACTTTTGGCGGCGTTAGCCTCGTCGGCGGATTCTTTGGCTTGGCGCACATCGTTAATGGCATTGCGCAATTTATCTGACATGTCGTTAAAGGCTTTAGCGAGGTCGCCCAACTCGCCCTTGTCTTCGATATTTTCGATGCGGTAGTTCAGGTCGCCACTACCAATGCGCCGGGTGCCAGTTTTTAAGCGTTTCAGAGAGCGGTTGGCGTAGCGCACCAGAAAAAAGCCGAGCGTGGCGGTGAGAAAGATAGAGGCGACAAAACCAATGACCGTAATACGGTCGGTCAGGGCGATTGTGCGGTCGATAATATTGGCCCGCTGCACCGCAATAAATGCTTGGCGCTGCTCCAGTTCTTTGAGGCGCTGATTTGCCTCTAGAAAGGGAATCGGGTCGTCTATATCAACTTTAAATTCGAGGTCATTGTAATTGCGGTAAAAAGCCAGCCAGTCATCGAGTAGCGCATTGCTGCTCTGCCACAGCTTTTGATAGTGGTGCTGTGTCACCTCGTGACTCAGTTCGCCAAGCTGGCGCACATTGTCGCGAACTCTACTCAGTTCGGCCTCGGCCTGAGAAAGCTCTTGTGGGTCAAGTTGGTCTTGGGTGGTTTCACGCAAGGTGGCCAAGATGAGAATTTGCTGTCGCTGGTTTTCCAGCTCCTGCTCAATTTCGGCGGACAATTGCGCCGCAGTAACCGAATTGCGGTAGGCAATCATACTCTCGTTTCGCGCGTAACTGCCCCAAAAGTGGGTGCCGACGTTGGCTGCGAACAGAATTAAAATAGTGACTAATGAAAGGGTGAGTCGGCGTCGTAGGCTCATGCGTTGACCAGTCTCTCTATTTTAGCGAGCAGTTCGGGGAAGTCGATTGGCTTAGTAGCAAACTCATCACAGCCAGCTTCTAGGGCATTCAAGCGGTCAGACTCCATCGCGTGGGCGGTGAGCGCAATGATCGGTATGTGCTGAATCTGTTCATCTTGGCGGGCTTGGCGGCAGGCAGTCCAGCCGTCCATCACCGGTAGATTCATATCCATCAGCACGATGGCAGGAGAGTGCTCGGCCATCAACTGCAGCGCTTGCTGGCCATCACCGGCGGCTATTACCTCTAGCCCCGCGCGCACTAAGCGCCGAGTCAGCATGTCACGGTTCAGTTCGTTGTCCTCAACTAGCAGGATGGGACCATTAATATTCATGATTCGACCTCCAAGAGACGGTGTACCACTACCGCCTGATTGATGCCTTTGACTTGCAGAGAGCGACGGTCAGCCACCCGGTAGCGGCCGTCGAGCTTTTGCAAGGTGCTGTCGGAGAGTAAGATCTCGCCGCCAGCACAGTGGTCTTCGATGCGCGAGGTGACGTTCATCGGGTGGCCCACGAAGCCGTATTTACTGCGGCGCTCAGAGCCAATATTACCCGCGATGACCGAGCCTGTGTTGAGGGCGATCCCGGTCTCCACTTGCGGTAAGCCGTCGGCAAGATTCGCAGCGTTAATGTCTGCCATTGCAGCTTGCATAGCCAGTGCACAGCGCACCGCGCGGTCGGCATCATCCTCGCGCTGTAGGGGAGCGCCGAACACCGCGAGGATTGCGTCGCCAAGAAATTCGTCGATAGTGCCTTGGTGGGCCATGATGATGTCCGTCATGGCACCCAAGTAGCGGTTGAGCATCTTGACGACCTGGGCCGGAGCCAGTGTTTCACTGAGGGTGGTAAAGCCGCGAATATCAGACATCATGATGGTTACTTCACGCAGGTCGCCGCCTAGTTCGAGTCCTTCAGGGCGCTCGAGAATATCGGTGACGATCTCATCGGAGAGGTAGCGGCCAAAGGTTGCACGGATAAACTTTTCGTTTCTCTCCAGTTGCTGGCGATACTGTTCTTCGCGATCGTGCCAGCGTTTGCGCTCGATGCCGGCTTTGATTCGGGCTTGAAGGAGCACCGGATTAAAGGGCTTGAACAAGTAATCGTCGGCCCCGGCTTCGATGCACTCGATGATGCCTTCCATATCTTGTTGGCCGGAAATTACGATAACTGGCGTAGCGCGCCACTCTTCATGTTCCTTGATTCGCCGCAGTACCTCGCGGCCATCCATGCCGGGCATGATCAGATCGAGAAGCACAACATCCACATCGGCTTGCGCTAGGGTTTGCAAAGCTTCATCGCCACTAGCAGCGGTGACCACAAAATGTCCCGAGCGAGATAAATAGCGCGCTAGCAGCTCGCGGTTCTCAGCTCGGTCATCTACGGCCAGAATGAAGCCGGGGTCGGAGGCGATGGCACTATCGCTAATAGAGACTGCGCTGTGGCTGCCATTGTCAGCGGTTTGAATAGCCATTACCAATCGTGCCAAACTGTCAGTTATTGCTGTTTGCTCGACACCTAGGTCTTCTTGCAGCATTTCGGCATAGCCGCGTATGGCAGCTAGGATATTCATCAGCTCGTGGCGATCGACCGCTTCCTCAGTGATCTTGTTTTCTTGGCCTTGGGGCGAGTCGTAACCTAAACTTTGCTCAAGGCGCTCAGCGCCTTCAAAGAGTTTGCTGAAATCCTCCAGTGCTGAATTGTCCAAGCTGAGCTTATAATCCTGAAATAGCTGCCGCAACTCAAGCAGCGCTCGCAGGACGGCATCGCTCCAGAGGGACACAGATGGGTGGGAGGTAGTGCTCACGAAGTGGAAATTTCCTACTACTGGGTATTGTGTGTGAGTATAGCGATGGCGAAGCCACTGTGGAAACGGCTGATTTATAGCTTATAAAGAAAGATCTTAGTTGATTTGACTTTCACGGGTGCGCATCTATGGAAGTTTGGGTTACTATTGTGCACGTAGCTTCAGGGACCAGTTTAATCATGAGGCAGGTACAGAACGAATGTTGCAACAAGTAGAAATTTTTCAGGGGCTGTCTCGGGAAGAGTTGGAGGCTTTGGCTTCCAGCAGTACTAGTCGGTCATTTCCGAAAAACACTGTCGTCATTCATGAAAATGACCCAGCTGATTCACTGTTCATCATCGAGTCCGGTAAGGTCAAGGTGTACTGCAGCGACAAAAACGGCAAGGAGTTCATCATGAACACCCAGAGTGCCGGCGATTACTTCGGTGAGCTGGCCTTGCTGGATGACTCAGTGCGCTCTGCCTCAGTGCGAACGGTCGAGAAGTCGAGCTTTTGCATTATCTATAAAGAAGAGTTCAACCGGGTGCTGGATGCCTATCCAAACATTACTCGTAAGTTGATTCGCAATCTTGCCCAGCGCGTGCGCAAGCTCACCGCCGACGTGAAGAGCTTGGCTCTGCAGGATGTCTATGGCCGAGTGGCCAATGTTCTGATGGACCTCTCTGAAGAACGCGGCGATGGCACGCTCTATATTCCGGAAAAGCTCACTCAGCAGGATATTGCCGACCGAGTAGGTGCCTCCCGAGAAATGGTAGCTCGTATCCTCAAAGACCTCACCATTGGTGAGTATATACGCTTTGAGGGTCGCCATATCATCATTAACACGCGCTTACCGGCTAAGTACTAGCTATCAATATCTAAGCTGCTAGCTCGGCTCGCTTAAGCATGGCGAGCCGCTGCCATCATCTCCCTAAAAATTCTGGCGAATTGCCAACCAAGTGCTACGCTCAAAGTGTGGCCTTGATGGGAGGGCTTCATATGTTACACAAATATGATGTGGCAGAGCGTTTTCTACTGGCGACGGCTTCGCTGACCTTGTTTTTAGTTTTTGCGGTCTTCTTCGGGGCTTGATATAGCCTCTACGCTCAGGCTAAGCGAGCCGCGAGCAAGGCGAGCTGTTAGTCGATCGCCGACCTCTACCGTACTGCTGTCGCGCAGTACTGAGCCCTCTGCAGTGGTGATAAGCGAATAACCCCGATCCAGCGTAGCAAGGGGGCTTACTGAGTCCAGCAGTTTTGCCAGCTGCGACAGCTGTGTAGCCGCCTGTTGCAGCTTGCGTTGCATGGCTGCCTCAAGGGCCTGTCGAAGCTTAGCCACTTCGCCCTGTAACTGAGTAACAGCAGTCTGCGGTGAATTGGCCATTAAGCGGCTTTCCAGTAGCTGTAATTGGCTGCGACGCCTCTCTAGCTGCTGATGTTGTGCCCGAACTAAGCGCTGCTCCATCTCGTCGAGACGCTGCGCTTGCTCTCGCAACTGTTGGCCGGGGTGGCGCAGGCGCTTGCGTAACTGCTCGAGCTCTCGTTTAGCATCCATTATCTTGCGCTGTATTTGGCGCTGTAAATTCAGCTCCAAATTGCGCAGCCGTTGTAGCCACTCGTTTTGATCAGGGCTCAGTAATTCAGCGGCTGCAGAAGGCGTCGCCGCGCGTGCGTCGGCCGCCATGTCAGCGATAGTGAAATCTACCTCATGGCCCACAGCACTGACGATGGGCAGCTGGCTAGCAACGATGGCTCTGGCGACGATTTCTTCATTAAAGGCCCAGAGGTCTTCTAAGGAGCCGCCGCCGCGACCCACAATCAGCGCGTCGAAGTGGACTTTGCCGGCGCTGTGCAAGCGGTTAGCGCGTGCAATTGCTGCGGCAATTTCACCGGCCGCGGCTTCGCCTTGTACGGCCACCGGTAAAATATCGACTTCAATAGCCGGCCAACGTCGCGCAAGTACGGTGAGAATATCGTGAATAGCGGCGCCGCTTGGCGAGGTAATGATCCCTAGGCGTGATATCTGCTCCGGTAAGGCGCGTTTGCGCTCGGCAGCGAACAGCCCTTCGGCTAGCAGCTTTGCTTTGAGCTGCTCGAAAGCAGCTTGTAAAGCCCCCGCGCCAGCTTGTTCTATATGCTCGGCAATCAGTTGGAATTCGCCGCGCCCCTCATACAGCGAAACCCGACAACGCATCCGAATAGCGCTGCCGTTGCTGGGTCTAAAGCGGATGCGCTGGTTGCGATTGCGGAACATGGCGCAGCGCACTTGAGCTGCGCCGTCCTTCAGCGAAAAGTACCAGTGTCCAGAAGAGGGCTCGGCAAAGTTGCTGATTTCTCCCTCCACCCAAATGAAGTCAAAATTAGACTCCAGCAGACTGCGTACTTGCCGATTGAGCTGGCTAACGGTCAAGGTTTTGGGGGCGGGGCTCTGAAATGGGCTAATAGGAGAATTTGTCACTATTGCGAAACACTTAGCTTTGGTTTACCTAGGGTGGCTGTAGGATTTATAATTACACGTTTCCCTCTTACCTGCCAGCCGGAGAACCCTATGCTGCGTATTGCCCAGGAAGCCCTGACTTTCGATGATGTATTGCTATTGCCGGGCTATTCCGAGGTGGTGGCCACGGATGTTTCGCTCAAAACCCGCCTTACGCGTGAAATCGAACTGAATATTCCGCTGGTCTCTGCTGCCATGGACACTGTGACTGAAGCCCGTTTGGCTATTGCAATGGCTCAGGAAGGTGGTATTGGCATTATTCACAAAAGTATGAGTATTGCTGATCAGGCCGAGGAAGTACGTCGAGTTAAGAAATTTGAAAGTGGTGTGGTCAGGGATCCCATTACTATTCAGCAAAATGCGACCATTGCCGAGCTGAACGAGTTGACTGGCGCCCACGGTATTTCTGGTGTGCCAGTACTCGATGGCGATGATTTAGTGGGTATTGTGACGCGTCGTGATGTGCGCTTTGAGTCTGATCCCACTAAGTTGGTGTCAAGCATGATGACACCGCGAGATCAGCTAGTAACCGTGAAAGAGGGCGCCAGTGCCGATGAGGTCCAGGCTCTGCTGCATCAGCACCGTATCGAAAAGATTTTGGTGGTCAATGATAACTTCGACCTCTGCGGCATGATCACAGTCAAAGACTTCGATAAGGCCGAAAGCTTCCCCAATGCCTGCCGCGATTCCGACGGTCAATTGCGCGTTGGGGCATCGGTGGGCACTAGTCCCGACACCGATGATCGCGTAGCTGCGCTGGTGCGGGCGGGTGTCGATGTACTGGTCGTAGATACGGCTCACGGACACTCGCGCAATGTGATTGAGCGAGTGCGCAAAATCAAAGCAGACTATCCCAGCATGCAAGTGATAGCAGGTAATATTGCTACAGGTGAGGCGGCCTTGGCGTTGGCTGAAGCGGGTGCCGATGCGGTGAAGGTGGGCATTGGGCCAGGTTCTATTTGCACCACCCGTATTGTGACTGGCATCGGCGTGCCGCAGATCAGCGCTATCGCCAATGTGATTGCGGCGCTGAAAGATCATGATATTCCAGTCATTGCCGATGGGGGTATCCGCTTTTCGGGCGATATCGCCAAGGCGCTTGTGGCTGGTGCGCACGCTATCATGATGGGCGGTATGTTCGCTGGTACGGAGGAGGCGCCTGGTGAAGTAGAGCTTTATCAAGGCCGCACTTATAAGGCTTACCGAGGTATGGGCTCGTTGGGCGCGATGTCTCAGACCCAGGGCTCTTCTGATCGCTACTTCCAAGATGCCAGCAAAGGCGCTGAAAAATTGGTGCCAGAAGGTATTGAAGGTCGTGTGCCCTATAAGGGGCCAGTTTCTGCCATCATCCACCAGATGATGGGCGGAGTGCGCTCTGCCATGGGCTATACCGGATGTACCGTTATTGAAGAAATGCGTACTCGCCCGCAGTTTGTCCGTGTTACTGCTGCTGGTATGTCTGAAAGTCACGTTCACGACGTCTCTATTACCAAGCAAGCGCCTAACTACCCAGTAGGCTAAGGTACTTGCCAGTCTAAATCTTAGCCCCCGCTCGCAGGGGGCTAATCATGTAATGTCCATTGCAGAGCTTAACCATGACCCAGAACATTCACGCCAGTAAAATTCTTATCCTCGATTTTGGCTCGCAATACACCCAGTTAATTGCCCGCCGGGTACGAGAAGTGGGCGTATACAGCGAGATCCGCGCTTGGGATATGAGCGATGAGGAGATCCGTGAGTTCAATCCCCGGGGGATTATCCTCTCCGGTGGGCCAGAGTCGGTCCCGGTGGCAGGCTCACCACGCGCCCCGCAGTTGGTGTTTGAGCTGGGCGTACCCGTGTTGGGTATTTGCTACGGCATGCAGACTATGGCCGAACAGTGCGGCGGTCGAGTGCAAGCCTCGCCTACTAGTGAATTTGGCTATGCCCAGATTCGACAAGTGGGCAACGGTGGCTTATTGCACGACATTCGCGACCACATCTCTGAGCAAGGCAGGGCTCTGTTGGATGTATGGATGAGTCACGGCGATAAAGTGGTTGAGCTGCCGCCTGGCTTTGAGTTAATAGCCGAAACCGATAGCTGCCCGATCGCCGGTATGGCGCATACAGAAAAACCTTGGTTTGGAATTCAGTTCCACCCCGAAGTGACACACACCCTGCAAGGCAAGCGCATTTTTGAACACTTTGTGCTGGAGCACTGTGGCTGCCAAGCGCTGTGGACGCCGGCTAATATTGTCGAAGATGCTATTGCACGAGTTCGCGAAACAGTCGGCAGCGACAAAGTGCTCTTGGGTTTATCGGGCGGTGTGGATTCATCAGTCGTAGCGGCATTGCTGCATAAAGCGATTGGCGATCAGTTGACCTGTGTGTTCGTAGATAATGGCCTGCTGCGCTTGCATGAAGGCGACCAGGTGATGGAAATGTTCGCTAACAACATGGGCGTTAAAGTTATCCGTGTCGATCGCGAGCAGCTGTTTTTAAGCAAGCTAGCTGGCGAAGCAGACCCCGAGCGCAAGCGCAAAATTATCGGCAACACCTTCATTGAAGTTTTTGATGAAGAGGCAACTCGCATTCAAGATGTGAAGTGGTTGGCCCAGGGCACTATCTATCCTGATGTGATTGAGTCAGCTGGGGCCAAGACCGGCAAAGCCCATGTCATTAAATCCCATCATAACGTGGGCGGCTTGCCCGATGATATGGCGCTAGAATTAGTCGAGCCCTTGCGAGAGCTATTTAAAGACGAAGTGCGGCAGATCGGTCTCGAGTTGGGCTTGCCCTACGATATGGTCTATCGCCACCCCTTCCCAGGGCCAGGTTTGGGCGTGCGGATACTCGGTGCGGTCAAAAAAGAATATGCTGATTTACTGCGTGAAGCCGATGCGATCTTTATCGAAGAGTTGCGTGCGGCGGGCTGGTACCACAAAACCAGTCAGGCCTTCGCTGTGTTCCTGCCAGTTAAATCAGTCGGCGTAGTGGGTGATGGTCGGCGCTACGAGTGGGTTATTGCACTGCGCGCAGTAGAAACCGTGGATTTTATGACCGCGCGCTGGGCACACTTGCCTTACGACTTGCTAGAGAAAGTCTCCAACCGCATCATCAATGAGCTCTCAGGTGTCTCTCGCGTGACCTATGACGTGAGCTCTAAACCGCCGGCGACGATTGAGTGGGAGTGACTGGCACTCACAGGCAATGTCTGGCACTGGCTGGCATCACAGCTGAGACTTCAATATCTCGCAGCTGAGCGATAAACTGTATAAAAACACAGTATCGCAAGGATGCGGATCATGCCCCAAGTGGCGGCCAGGATGGCCAGCCGGGACGAGAACACTGGTCGTTACCAGCGTCACCGGCCCGAGCAAACCCTGCTCTATCGGATCGTCGAAGAATACTACCCGACGTTCGCTGCCCATTTGGCGGCGCAGGGCAGGGAACTGCCCGGTTATGTGCAACGCGAGTTTGACGCCTACCTCAAATGCGGCCGTCTCGAACACGGCTTTCTGCGGGTGCGTTGTGAGTCGTGTCACGCTGAGCACCTGGTTGCGTTCAGCTGCAAACGTCGGGGCTTCTGTCCTAGTTGTGGCGCACGGCGTATGGCCGAAAGCGCCGCGCTACTGGTCGATGAGGTTCTGCCCGTACAGCCCATGCGCCAATGGGTACTCAGCTTTCCCTTTCAATTGCGCTTTCTGTTCGCCAGCCGGCCGGAGGTCATGGGCCGGGTGTTGGGCATCGTTTACCGCGTCATCGCCACGCATCTGGTCAAGAAAGCGGGCTATACCCACCAAGCGGCCAAGACCGGTGCCGTCACCCTGATCCAGCGCTTCGGCAGTGCACTGAACCCCAACATTCACTTTCACATGCTGTTCCTCGATGGCGTGTACGTTGAGCGTCCCAATGGAACAGCCCGGTTCCTCTGGGTCAGGGCGCCGACCAGCGCCGAACTCACCCAACTGGCGCACACCATCGCCCATCGGGTCGGCCGCTATTTGGAGCGGCAAGGCCTACTGGAGCGGGATGCTGAAAACAGTTACCTGGCCTTGGATGCGGTGGATGAAGATGCGATGACTCCACTGCTGGGGCATTCCATCACGTATCGCATCGCCGTGGGGCCACAGGCAGGGCGCAAGGTGTTCACCCTGCAGACACTGCCCGCCTGCGACCCGGAAGATCAGTTTGGTGACATGCCCGGTAAGGTTGCCGGTTTCTCGCTACATGCCGGCGTAGCGGCCAAGGCCCATGAGCGCAGCAAACTCGAACGGCTGTGCCACTACATCAGCC
>NZ_JACFXU010000016.1 GCF_014077625.1 Sediminihaliea albiluteola
GCATTGGCATGGGCATACTCCTGATACGGGACAGATGACTCAATCATCACCCTTGTCGGGCGCTGCGTCATCGTCTCGACGGACTAGGTCAGGAAGCCGGGCGCAAACACCGTGGCAGCCCGAGGGCTAGTCCGCTTGGACGATGATGTGGCGCTGAAGGAGGGACTATGATGAGCTCATTCCCTATGATCCGAGGAGTTCCCATGAGTGCAGTAGAAGCATCCAGTCAGTTAGTTGTTGGCGACGCCCCTTGGCCTAAGAATCACTGGTATGTGGCGGCCTATAGCCATGAAATTAGCGATAAGCCCTTGGCGCGTGAGTTATTGGACACGCCGGTGGTGCTGTTTCGGGACAGCCGCGGCCAGCTCGGTGCCCTGTTTGATCGCTGTCCCCACCGGGGGATGCCCTTCTCTGAAGGGGAAGTGGTGGGCGACGCCCTGCAGTGTCCTTATCACGGCATGGAGTTTGATACCTCGGGTCAGTGCACCCATATCCCCTCCAGCCAGATGATTCCCAAAAGGATGTGTGTCTCGGCTTACCCGGTGCAGGAGCAATATGGCTTGGTATGGATCTGGATGGGTGACCCGGATCAGCTTGGCCCCCTGCCCGACTTAGCGCGCTGGGGCTTTGGCCGAGCCGATTGGCACTGGGAACCGGCGGTGTGCTTGGAAGTGGCGGCCAACTACTTGCTGCCCTTAGAGAACCTGCTTGATGCCAGCCATATCACCTTCCTACACAAAGGGCAGATCGACCAAGGCTTGGTGGCCTCACACCCCTTTGAGGTGACAGTGAACGGCACTGAGCTGCGCGTAGACCGGGTGCTAGAGAAAGAAAAGCAAAGCCCGCTGACCATGAAGACCTTCGGCTTTAGTGGCGACACTGCGACCCGCTCGATCATTGCCGAGGCCTTTTTACCGGCCTTGTGCGGCATACGGGTGGAAATACGCCCTGACAGCGACCCCGACCAGGCGCCGCAGGTCAACCAACTGGCGGTGGGCATCACACCGCGCAACCGCAAGAGCTGCTATCAGTTCACGGCCGTGGCGCAGACCTTCCCCTTTATCAACGAGCAGCGCAACGAGGATTTGCGCAACTTACTGATGGAGGATGTGGCGGCGATGGAGAGCATACAGCGGTTGCATGAGCGCTTGGCCCCGGACTTGCGTCCGGAGTTTAGCGTCAAGTCTGACGAAGCGGCGATGCGGGCGCGGCGCATTCTGGCGCGGATGATTGAAGAGGAAGCCTGAGGAAGGTGATATTGAAACGAGTACTCTAGTCCAAACAGACGATTGTTAAGTCCTTGCATCAGCTATAAGGTAGAACATGTTCTAAATAATAAAATAGGGTGCAAAACCATGACCGGAAGTGAAAACTCGATTGATGTAATGGTTGTTGGCGGAGGTGTCGCCGGTTTGTGCGCAGCTATCGCTGCTCACGATCAGGGTGCCAAAGTCATGCTGGTAGAAGCCGCTGATCAGTTAGGTGGAACAGCGAGTTGGTCTGGCGGTGCCCTTTGGGTGCCGGCTAATCACCACCTCGCTGCAGCGGGTGGAGAGGACAGTCGTGACGCGGCGCTGGCTTATATGCGCCACTGCTCCCAAGGCCGCAGTAAAGATAGTTTACTCGCTGCCTATCTCGATGCAGCCCCTGAGGTAGTGCGCTATCTTGAGGACAACACGCCACTGCGCTTTGAAGTAGGCATTATGCCTGACTATGAAGGCGGTATAGAAGGTGGCTTTTATACCCCTGGCCTCAGCCGTTCACTAGCACCCCATGTATTCAATATTAATCGTCTCGGGGATCAGCAAAAGCTGTTGCGTCGATCTCCTCATGGCACGGTGCCTTTTGGCTACCAAGAATATGCTCAAATGAACGCCACCATACACCCAGAACGCATTGACCCAGTGGAATACCAGCGCAGATTAGAGGCGGGTGATCTAGGCTGGGGTGAAGCACTGTGTGCAGCACTTTTGTTGGGTGTATTGGAGCGGGACATCCAAATCAGTACTGAAACGCGTCTCAGTGAAGCAAGGCCAAGTGATACAGGTTATGACGTGACTCTGGATAGTCAGGCAAGGGGCCAGTCGGAGTTAGCGGTGCGCAACTTGATTTTGTGTTGCGGTGGCTATGAGTGGGACTCAGAGCTGATGGAGAAAAATTTCCCAAGGGCCAATGTGCAGCCCGCCACCGTGCCGGATAACTTGGGCACCGCCTGGAAGTTGGCAGAGCAGCTTGGAGCACAAATAGGTAACGAGAGTACCTGCTGGGGCTGGCCCGCTTACAAGATTCCTGGAGAGACGTTAGCTGATGGCAACGACCTGATACGTTCAGGACTCGTAGAGCGCGCTCTGCCCCATATGGTATTGATAAACGCGAAAGGTCGGCGTTTTGTCGATGAAAGCCTGCCCTATCACGCCATACTTAAAGCCATGGTAGAGCTAGATAGTGATGGCTATAGCTGCCCCAACCTGCCGGCCTTTCATGTCTTCGACCAGCAATTCCGCGACAAATACTCTTTTGGCCCTATCGCGCCGGGTATGCCAACGCCGGATTGGATGCTGCAAGCTGAGTCATTAGAAGAGCTTGCAGCTAAAGCCGGTATCGATGCTGCAAGCTTAGTCAGCACTATTGAGCGCTTTAACCAAGATGTGGCTGAGCGCGGTAAAGACAGTGAGTTTCATCGCGGCACCAGTTCTTATGGACTGTTCTGGGGAGACCCAGACAACCAGCCTGCGCCCAACTTAGGTTGTGTGAATAAAGGGCCTTTCTATGCAGTCCCCATGTTCCCCTCAACAATAGGCACCTGTGGTGGGCCAGTGACTGACGAGCACGCTCGAGTACTCGATAGTGAGGGTAAGGCTATGCCTGGCTTATATGCCGCTGGCAACAGTACTGCAGCCTTTAGTGGCCCGTCCTATTTTGGACCGGGCGGAACCATTGGGCCGGCGATGATCTTTGGCGTTGTCGCGGCTCGTCATGCCGGTAAGCGCCTACAAGGAGAAGCTTCATGAACTCAGCAAGCACAGATTACGATGTCATAGTTATTGGTGCTGGTGGGGCTGGCATGACGGCGGCCATTACGGCGGCAAAAAATGGCGCGCGCGTGGCACTTTTGGAAGCCTGGGATCGCGTCGGTGGATCCACCGCCCTGTCAGGCGGTTACTTGTACGCCACGGGGACTAAACAGCAAAAAGCGCAGGCCGTAGATGATAGTCCAGAGCGCATGTACGAAGACATTCGCGCTTTAAATGGCGACTCCATCCCAGAACCCGTATTGCGTCGCTTTATTAAGGAGAGCGCTGACACAGTCGCTTGGGTGGAGTCTCTCGGGGTGAAGTTTCCAACGGAGTACTGTGTTTCTCCCGACGGAATTATGCCGGCAAGAGCACATGCCCCTGAAGGCAATGGTCTTTCAATCACAGAAAAACTGGATCTTGAGGTCAATCGCTGTGGCATTGATTTAGCTTTAAACACACGGGTACAAGAACTACTAAAAGATGATACAGGTGCGGTGACTGGAGTGCGCTTGCCTGATGGCGATATCAGTGCAGGGGCGGTCATTATCGCTTGCGGTGGAATAGGTGGAGACCCAGCCCTGCTCGATGAACACTGCCCTAAAACTAAGCGCAACGGTGACTGGCGCTGGTACGTCGGCTGTCAAACGAACCGCGGTGATGGCTTGCGCTTAACTCAAGCAGTGGGCGGAAAAGTGAGCGGTAAAGACAGTGGGCTCTTTTTGATGACGCCAAATTTCCACCGCGATCTGGAGGTCATTGGGCCCGCCTGGGTGATGATGGTTAACAGCCGAGGCGAACGTATTATGCGTGAAGATGGTGCTTACTGGGCGGTGTCTGAAGCACTTGAGGCACAGCCTGATGGTCGTGCCTTTGCAGTGTTCTCACATGAACAAATGCTCGCTGCTGAACCTGATCCACGGGTCTTACAAGCCATCGCAGATGGCACGATAACCCTCAATTGGACTCCAGAGGTATTGACCGCGCAGCAGGGCGCAGGTCGTGTATTGAAGGCTGATACATTGGCAGAACTCGGTCGCCAGGCTGGATTGGATCCAGCAAAGCTGGAAGCGGCGACAGAGCGCTATAACCGCTTAGCTAAAGAGGGCAATGACGTCGACTTTGGCAAGGACAGCGCTGCAATGCAAGCTATCCTAGAGCCACCTTTTTATGCCGTAGAAGTGAGGCCAGCACTGGCTATCGTCACTGGCGCTGGACCTGCGATCGATGGCTCCGCTCGGGTACTCAGTGACAGTGGTGGCATTGTACCGGGCTTATACGCAGCGGGAGAAACGACGGGTAATGTCTATGGGCGCTACTATGTAGGAAGTGGTTACGCGATTAACTCTGCACTGACATTTGGTCGTGTAGCGGGTCAGGAGGCTGCGAGCTTTGCGCTCCAAAACAATTGATGCCGCCATTGCCACATTGTCTTCTAGTGATACGAGTGCACTAGAAGGCGCGCTATTTCATTGGTGCAAAGAAACTTGGCCGCGAGCGGTACTCAATGGAGTGCGCAGCAAATCTGGCAGTGGCGCTTCCAGCGAACTGATTTTTTTGGATATCGATAAAGGTGAAGGGCAGGGCCTTGAAACCTTGGTGCTGCGGCTCAATTCGCGCTGGCCGGTTTATCCGATACAGGATTTGCATCATCAAGGGCGCTGCCTGGAAATCCTTGGGAGGGCTTTGCCGAGCAGCTTAAAGGTAGCAAAAGTCGAGGCAGTTGAGACTCGCATCTTAGCCGGTATAGACCGACCATTTTTAGCCATGTCTTACCTTGAGGGGCGCTTGGCACCCGACCAGCCGGCCTATGTATTAGAAGGCTGGCTCTACGACTTGGATAAGCGAGAGCGCGAACAGTTATGGCATGCTGGGGTTGCTGCAATGCTTGCAGTACACAACAGCCACCTTTCTGCTGAGGAATCAAAAGAGCTCTCTTTACCCCTTGCTGGTGAAACTGCACTGCAGCGCATGTTGAATTATTGGTCGCTATTTTTACGACATGTGGAAAGCAATGGTGACTACCCCGTTCTGCGCGCCGCAGTATCTTGGTTGCATGACAATCAACCAAATTATGACAGTGAACCCCGCTTAGTCTGGGGCGACGCAAGTCTGCGCAATATGATGTTTGAGGGGCTTGCGCCAAGCGCTCTACTCGATTTCGAGTTCGCCCACCTTGGGCTATGGGAGCTGGATGTCGCCTTCTACCCACTGATGGACTTTGTGATGGCAGATGGCTTTGCCGGGGGAGCTGAACGGCTCAGTGGCTTCGCGGGCTTATCTGACACTATGGATTACTACGAAGCTTTGAGTGGCCGAAAGATGGTCCATCGAGAATATTTCTTACGTATGGCCCTAAGCTATATGGCACTCAGTACAACGCGGGTTTATCAACGCCTGGCGATCAATGGCAGCATTTCGTCACAGGCCGTTTATGACAATCCGCCACTACAATTATTAGAAGACATTATGTCGGGAAAGCGTGCTCTACCGGCATAAAAAATAACTTGCGCTGCTAAAGTGCATCACATAACTTGGAACAAGTGTCAACGTCCCGCTCAAGACTTTGATTCTTGAATATAACGATAAACTAGGGTGGTTATCATGAAATTTGATCAACAGACACGCTTTACTATCAAACCCTTGGTAGCTGCCATAGCAGGCTGTGCCCTGCTATCTTCAGTGCCATCCGCTCAGGCACAAAACACGACGACTAGCCTAATGCTAGAGGAAGTCGTGGTTACCGCTAGGAAGCGAGCGGAAACTATGGCCGATGCCCCGGTAGCAATCGCTGCTTTGGGCCGCCGTTCACTAGAGCAATACAACATCACCCGTATTGAAGATATGGCCTCCTTAGCTGGGGGAAGTGTGATTATTGCTGATAGCGGGGTGACGCCAACGGTATCCATTCGCGGGGTCAGCTCAGATTCTACTAACGCCGGTTTCGATCAGTCAGTAGGTTTGATTATTGATGGGGTGTTTTACGATCGGAGTCGCTGGACTCAGCAGGGCTTCTTTGACGCTGCTCAGGTGGAAATCCTAAAGGGCCCGCAGGCTCTGTTCTTCGGCAAGAGCACGGTCGCCGGTGCGGTGGTACTTACCACGGCTGATCCCACTGAAGAATTTGAAGGCGAAGTCACTGTCGGCCATGAATTTGAGGCCAATGAGTGGTACACCAAAGCTTATGTGAGTGGCGCCCTTAGCGATACATTAGGTGCCCGCCTAGCCTTTAGTTATTTAGATTCAGATGGCTGGCTGAAAAATCAGACACCGAATGGCTTTAAGCGTGATATTGGTGGCGAAGAAGAGTTTATGGGTCGACTTACCCTACTTTGGCAGCCAAGTGATGATCTGAGCGCTAACTTCAAGATTCAAGGTGTCACCAATAACACAGACGGTGCCGGCTATCGCGCTCAACTTTATAATTGCCGGGGGCCATCGCCCACAGGCACAACAATCACAGGTATCCCTGCAGACTTGGGTCCAGGTGGCGCGCCCTTCCCCATTGCTGATGACTGTAAGTTAAACGATAAAGTATCGGTTTACCCCGGTGCTGCAGGTTTTGCCAGTCCACCCAAAGGTGAGTTTGAGTCTGTGTTAACCAGCTTAAACGTCAACTGGGACTTGGGTGATTGGACCCTCACTTCTGTGACGGGCTGGAACGATTACACCTTAGATGACCAAACGGGTTACGTCGCATCTCAGGGCAATATTGCAGCGAAACAAAAAGAGTCAAACAAGGCATTCAGTCAAGAGTTTCGCATCATGAGTGACTTTGATGGGCCGTTGAATGTCCTGGCGGGCATTAACTACCAGAAGTCAGAGTTTTTGTTCCGCAATGCTTCGCAGATCATTCTGGCTATACCGGATCCACGGAACGGCCGAGTAGATTCACAAGACCATACAGCTACACAAGATAGTGATTATAAGTCGGTATTTGGTGAGGTAACTTGGGCCATTAATCCAGAGTGGACCCTGAGTGCCGGTGCACGCTATTCCCGCGAGGAGAAGGATGCCGAATACAAATTGCCCTTTGTGAATCAGTGGTTTGAGACGATATTTGGTTTCCCTTTTTGGTTGCCGGAAGGCACGCATATCAAAGATCGCTTTAAGGACAGTAATGTTTCGCCTCAGGTCACTTTGCAGTGGGCACCAAAAGATAATTGGAACGTCTTTGCTTCATATCGAGAAGGCTTTTTACCCGGTGGTTTTTCCCTCGGTGCTACACCTCAAGCTGGGCTACAGCTAGAAGACTTTCAGTTTGATAGCGAAGAGGTCAAAGGTTATGAGCTTGGCTTCAAGGGTCTGTTTCTTGGTGACTCTCTAAGCCTGGACGTGATTGCCTATGATTATGAATTTACCAACTTACAGGTCAACGTCTATGTACCAGAAACAGCTTCCTTCGTGGTTGGCAACGCGGGCAAGGCCTTAACTGAAGGGCTGGAAGCATCGCTTAGATGGCAGGCATCGGAGTACTTACAGCTACATGCCTCGGCTACTTACAACAAGGGCGAGTACGACAACTACAAAACCCAGTGCTATACCCTACAAAGCGCTGCGCAAGGTTGTAATACAAGTACCAATATTCAGGATATGAGCGGTAAGTCACTACCGCGCGCACCTGAATATACCGTGGGTGCTGGTGCTTTATTCACCTACCCCTTAGGGGAATGGGAGGCCAGCTTTGCCACTGACCTGAACTGGTCCGATGACTTTTATTTGGATAACTCAGCAAGCCCTTTCCTAAGTCAGGATAGCTATGTCCGAGTTGATATGACGCTAGCTTTAGAATCGATGGACCGTAAGTGGCGCGCTGCAGTGATTGGCCGCAACATTACCGATGAGGTGATCACGACCTTCGGCGCTACACGGGGCTTTACTAACGATAACTTAGCGACACTGCAGCCGCTGATGCGTTGGGGTGTCGAGTTAAGCTATCGCTTTTAAAGGCAGCAATAAAAACGCTGCGCTGTAAAACCTCTACTCTTTTGCCAGGCTTGGGCAGTTGAAGCTCTGGCAAGAGTAGGCAACCCACAGTGCCCAGGGTGTCACGAGATGTGCTTTTCCTAAATAAAGTGGGCTCGCGTGAAAGTTGGCTGAGCTGCTAAGTTCTGCCCTAGCTGTTTAGTAAAAACCGGCTGAATACCTACAGCTAGCTAACTAGAAAAGCCATTACTAAAAAAACTTTATGTGCATAGCATTATTCAGCACAGGAGAAATAATAATGAATCGCCTGCATGAAAAAGTTGTTTTGATCACTGGGGCTAATCGAGGTATGGGTCATACTGCGGCAAAACTACTTGCACAAGAAGGTGCGCTAGTCATTGCCACAGACATTAACGACTCCGGTTTAGAAGAGTTATCGGGGATGGGTATCGACAGTCGTATACTCGATGTCACTAGTGAAGATGCTTGGCGGGATACTGTTGAGGCAATAGTAAAAAAATATGGCCGCTTAGATGTCTTAGTCAATAATGCAGGCATCGTGCACGTGGCAGACCCAGTGACTTTCGATCTTAATGAGTGGCGCCAGATGTGTGCTGTCAATGTTGAGGGCACCATGCTGGGCTGCAAATATGCGCTACCAGTGATGAGCGAACAGGGCGCGGGTTCGATTGTTAATATCGCTTCTATATCTGCTCACACCGGACTGTATTTTTATTCTGGATACTGCGCATCGAAAGGTGCCGTGGCTGCCTATACTCGGGCTGTTGCTGTGTACTGTGCGCAAAATCAGCTGGGAATAAGGTGTAACTCTATAAGCCCGGGTGGTATCGATACAAAAATTAACGAAGATTTAGCGGAACAGTTTGCACAACGTTTAGCTTCTATGAAGGTGCCGCCACAAAGCCCGGTGTCGGCAGATGGCCCGCAAATGCGCATGGGCGAGCACGAAGATATTGGCTGGGCAATAGTTTATTTGGCCTCTGACGAATCTAAGTTTATGAATGGATCTGATATACGTATCGATAACAGCTCTTCAATAACAGCAGCGGCGGTGGCCTGAGACTATGATTAGCCAGTTTGACGATTATTGTTTTCACCAAACACCTGATTACTTGCGGGTACCAGGGAGCACAGATCGTAATTTTTATGATCGCTATTTTTTCTCCGGTTATCGCACTGATGGGAGTTTGATGTTTGGTATTGCCTTTGGTCGATACCCGAATCGTTTTGTGCAGGATGCGCACTTCACTGTCACCTTTGGCGGACAACAGTATAGTCTTCATGCCAGTGACGAGCTGGCAGCAGATCCCGCTGATTCGCGGGTAGGGCCCATCAGCATCACGGTTGAGTCACCTATGCGCAGGTTGCGCTGCCGAGTTGATGGGCAGGAGCAGGGTATTTCTTGTGATTTAGTCTTTAGCGCGGAAACCGGAGCAATTGACGAAGGCCGTTTGCAAGTGGCACGCAAAGGGATGACCTATATCGATCAGACACGCTTTATGCAGTATGGACGCTGGAGTGGTTGGATTGAAGTCGATGGTGTGAGGCATGTATTAGAGCCCGATCAGGCCTGTGGCTTGCGTGATAAGTCTTGGGGTGTGCGAGCAATAGGAGAGCAGCAGGTCACTGCAAAGCCGGGTGAGCGCATCTTTTGGATGAATGTGGTGGCTCACTTAAACAATGATCGCTTCTGTGTGTTTCGCACCCTAGATAATGTTGATGGTAGTTCTCACGAGCGTGAAGGTTACGCGGCACCTATATACAGCGATAGCGAACAAGTACCGATCGGTGAGTCTGGTTTATCCCCAGTAAAGCACTGGGAATTTGATCTTCATTTTGCAGATGATTGCCGACGCATTGTCGCTGGAGACTACAAAATATACTGGCCGGAACAGCCGGTCTATGAATTGCAGGGCCGCTGCATCAATACCCTTTATTACGCCGGAATGGGCTACAACCACGACCGCTGGCATCATGGCCTAGACCATGGTGAGGTGTTGGTGGTTGAAAGAGAAGACTGGCCTACAGTCGCAGCTGATCCCTTAGCTTCGGATAGGCAATTTCTTGCATCATTTATGGAGTTTAGTCACAAGGGTAAAGTGGTGGGTTACGGTCATACCGAGCAACTCTTACTGGGAGACTATCACCCCTTGGGTTGGCGCTCTGGCAGTCTCGTATAAGAGCTCTCCGCAACAATTTACTTGCTACATATTCTTGCCTTCCGCCGTCGAGAAGCCTTGATAAAAGACGCTATTAAGTAGGCGCTGACAAAGCATTCAGGATCCTCTGAAGCTTTGTCCTTACTTAAAAGAGGCTATGGGATCTACTAAAAAATAACTAGCGCTTGATTGATCAAAGGCCTCGCTAATAGTCATAGCATCAAAGGCAGCATTTAAGTCATCAACAGCCTTTTGGGGGTCACCAGTGATTTCGTAAAGTGCTAAATATTTTTGTGGTAAATCTTCGCTCAGCTGGGCTTGAGATAAAGTATAGCGACGGCAGGCAGTAAAGCCGTGAAGAGCAAGTACTTCAGGAATATGCACCTCGTTGTACCAGCGGTTGAACTCTTCATCTCGACCCGCCAGCGCGTTTGTCTGAACAACGAGTAGCGACTTATTGTCCGTCATGTTTCAATCCTCAGATCTAATACTACTGTTTTTGGGCTAGATTAAAGCCGCAGTCAATTATTAGTTTACACAGCTTGTTCCAGGCTCAGCTTAATTAGGCATCACAAAACTTTAGGGGCCAATATTATATTTTGGATAGGGGCCTATAATGCACTGCTCAACAAAACCGAAACCCTTTTTACCATCGAGTGTGACCTCTACAATCTGATGCATGACAGAGTGCTTTTCACTCGATGGGTCTGCTTCATCGACACTCCAGCGCTCATGTCCTGTTGCTAACTCACCATGCCAGCTGCCGTGGTTCCATTTGGCGTGGCCGTAGCCAATGGAGTAAGTCCAGGCGGTGAGTAAGGGTGGGCCAATTTCTATCTTTCTTCTGTTGCCTGAAGCACTATCACTGCCAAGATAAATCGCTCCGCCGATGATTCTTTTTGTATCGCTATCGACTTTATATTCATGTGACCAGTTTTTGATGTGCTCAATCTCAGGCTCAACAATTGGCAATGAATCTTCATCTTTATATAAGGGAGCAATAATACTTTCTTCATTCAGCGTTATATCGCTAAAGGTATCTTCAAGTCTGAGTGAGTGAACGCAAAAGGTTTCGAAGTTTAGGGGAAGCCAATTCCAAAAAAGCTGTTCGGTAGCTTTAAAGTCGTCTCCGGAGTCATCGCCAAGCTTCCTAACGCCCCATGAGCGGTCTTTTATGCCCAGACAGACATCGGGCTCCACTGCAGTGCGAACCCCGTCGATTTCGAACCAGCCCTCCCAACAACCAAACTGGGTGAGGCGCATTGAATCATTGGTCGAGTCATCATCATTAGGGATGGATTGCCGCTCTTCTTGGATGGGGGCAGAGCGTGCACTCCAGCGCAAATCGCAAGACAGGCCACTGTCGTTAGCTGCCAGAGTGACCGTCATGGCGCGCATAGGCTTGTCGATCTTGAGCTCAAACTCCGCGAGTTTCATCTCAGTCGGTTCTGCGGGGTCTAAGCGAGATGCAAAAAAAGAATGATGGACACCATCAATTAAGAAGGTAATTGCACCATCCATAATCTGCCGGTTTGGATAGCGCCCTAAGGCAATAGCAAAGTAAAAATTGCCTTGTTTGTGAAAGCCGTTGGCGAAATAACGATCGTAGGCATTGTCATCTTTGGTCGCGGGCTGACGTACAGGTTTTGCAGTTTGGTGGATACAGTAATCGTCTAAAATGCTCAACATAGCAGCTCAAACCTTTAAAAATATTATGGATGATGGGGTGTTTAGTTGGGTTCTGGGTAGCCAAAGAGACGGGCCATTTCGATAGTGGCAAAATTAACTTCCTCCACTTTCGAGTCGGGCTCTTCGATGCCATTTTTAATATCAAATAAGCCAGCACGTAAGCGCATGACAGAGAGTCTAAAAGCAGCCCAGCGTTGGTAGTAATCAAGGTTGCTAAGTTTTACCCCAGAGTATTGCTGGTAAAGGGCAACAATCTCATCGTCACTCGGTGCCCCTAGCCGCTCTTTAGCAGCGTTGTTTCTTAAAAAGCGTTCAAAATATATAAACCAGCCGACATCAACTTCGCGGGCTGCTATTGCAGCAATTTCCCAATCCAGTACAGCGCTTAGCTGGTCTCCGTCATAGAGTAAGTTGCCTACCCTAGCATCACCCCAGTTAAGGACTGCCTCAGATTGTTCAGGAATATTATTAATAAGATAGTCGTAGGCTTGCTCAAACATTGGATAGGACTTTTCAGTAGATGCCTCATCCAAGTGGGCGCGATATTGCTCGAGTTGAACCTGCAGTGAGGACTTAGTCTGGGTGGCAAAATACAGCGATTTAAGTTCTGTGTTTTGCCAGTCGATAGCGTGAATACGAGCCAGCATAGCGATGGCTTGTTCATACAAGTATCGAAGGCGTTTCGGGTCACTGGTAACTGTTTCTTCATCAAAGATAGCTTCGCCGGCCATTTTTTCCATAAGGTAAAAAGGTCGGCCTAAAAAACTAGGGTCAGATTCAACAGCAAGTACTTTTGGCGTCAATAGTTCTTCAAATTGCTCTAGCTGCCGCAAGACAAAGGCCTGCTCTAACACATCAACATTAGGAATCGGTGTTTCACTTGTGGCGGGCTGCATTCGCAGAACGGCATCTTGGGTGATGGTGCTATTATTTTTAGAAAAATTGACAGAGTGAACATAGGTTTCATTGACTACGCCACTGATGGGAGTGCTGAACTGAGAAATTTTAGCGTCAGTCAAAGCCATGCGCTGCTGATACCACAGCTCTAAAAGCTTTGAGATGTCTTCTTTGGCATTGTTTGATGTCATTCTCGCGATCCTATTTTCGGCGCAGTGATCTTTGTTATTCTGTATCAGCCCTATGAGCTCAAGGTGCCAAACTTAGTAAATCACAGCCTCTCCAAATGTTGTTGTATCGCCAAAGTGTTCTCGCTGGGACGGAGGGGCGTTTCCGTTGATATCTAGAATGCCATAGGACTGGGCTAGTTCCGCTCCCAAAAATACTTGCCCCGTTTTAGTCATAATCTCAGGGTCCTTTGACAGTGCGTCGATCACTAAGCCACTGAATTCTGGTGTTTCCATAGCGTCTTTCATCGCCGTATATTGATCGGAATCAGCAGCCATTGCGCGCTTAGTACGCTCTGTTTGTAAGAGGCCAAGCCATAGGGATATAACGGCAACATTAAAAGGCTGGAAATCGATAGCCATGTCGTGGGCCATTTTGTCTGCTCCCGCTTTGCCCGCGCCGTAAGCTGGACCGTGAGCATAGATGCGCCCCCCGTAAGAAGAGGTATTTACCACTAGGCCCTTGCCATTAGCTATTAATAGAGGTGCCGCAAAATAGCTCGAGACATAGTGCGATCTAAGGCCGACATTCAGTATGTCTACTTGATTCAGTGATTTTTTCCAGAAGGGGGCTGGCTCAGTAAGCCCCTCGGGAAGGTGAGTTGCATTGTTGACTAAAATATCCAGTCGACCATGGTCTTTTTGAATTTGCTTAAAGACTTCCTCAACGTTTTTGTCATCAGCGTGATCACAAACTAGCGGAATAGCTTTACCGCCCGCTTCATTCACAGCATCAGCAGTGGCGTAGATGGTGCCCGGTAATGAGGAGTCGCCATCTTTCACCGAGCGACCAGTGATATAGACGGTATCGCCAAAGCTTCCCAAAGCGATGGCGATGCCCATACCTGCTCCTCGGCTGGCACCTGTAACGATAGAAACCCTATGCTTAGTAGTTGACATCTTGTACCCGATTTAAAATAGATTTTGTTATTGTGTTCACCAGCGAGCGGTCTGTGCGCTGACCATTTACAGTTTTATGATGGCTTATACATTGCTGCGTTTACCGGCTGTGAAGCCTTGAAAAAAACTGTATGAGGGGTCGTCTAGACCCGCTTGGCCGACCAGAGCTCCAGACACTAGTGGGTGACTAAAGTCGACGCTAGAGGGATCTTGAATATGGGTCCAGTCGGCAAGACCGGCTCGGTGTGAAAACTTCCAGACGCCCTCACGCTTTTCGTATTTATCTAAGTAGCGGCCACCGACTATTAAATCGATACTGCGCTTTTCTAGCGCCACCCGGTGGAAGGCGATGACATAGACTTCCCCTTCGGCCTTATCTCCATCGAGCTCAATATTATGAGTGCTAGTATTGTGATGAAGGATTTCCATCGGCGCTTGAATCTCTGGCAACTTGTCGATGAAATCCATGGCTAGGCCTTTGAAAAAACTGCCATGATCATCCAGCGCATCCTCGTGATAGAGCTCTCGCATTAACTTATGATCGTGCCGGTCGGCTGCGCGGCAGTAAATATGAACGAGATTTCTGATCGCTTCTAAATCAAGCAGGCGCTGGACTTGTGTTTGCATGGCGTGCTCCCAAAGTGGATCCACTGGCAAGTGCTCAGTGCTAAATGGCTCAGGCGACTTCTGGAATATATTTAGCGAAACGCTCTATGAGCGGCATTATCCGCTCTGGCTTGTCCCAGCCTTCAGCATCCACACCAATGATGATTCGATTTATTCCAAGGTCTTGATAGGCTTTCAGCCGATCTAAATCAGGCGTAATCATGGTTTGTAGTGTGATGTCGTATTGATCGGGGTCTCTGTCATACTCTTTAAGCAGCTCTCTAAATTTATTGATAGAGGCTGTTATTTCTTCCAGGGTGTTGCCTAGGGTCACGTCTACCGGGAGCCAGCCGTCCGCCCATTGCGCTGCATTCTTAAGACCAACCTGAGCCCCTGCGCCAAACAACACTTTGGGTCCCCCTTTTTGCTGTGGCTTGGGCTCACACCACACGGGATCGAAATCGATAAATTGTCCGTGGTATTCAGGGCTTGGATCTGTCCAGAGGCTGCGCAAAGCAGCGACGGCCTCTCTCAGTACCGAGTAGCGTTTTTTCCAAGGTTGGGTCGAGACATTAGTAAACTCTTCCTCGTTCCAGCCTACGCCCACTCCCATAATAAATCGGCCACCAGAGAAGCGGTCTAATGTGGCGATGGTTTTGGCTTGGGAGAATAAGTCTCGCTCAAGAGGTAGTGCGATCCCTGTGCCAATTTTTAGCTTAGTGGTTGCCGCGGCGGCAACAGTGAGTGACACGTAAGGGTCTTGCATATGTTTGTAAGGCTCGGGTAGCTCGGCCCCATCCATATAGGGTGTTGTGCGGCACATGGGTATATGGCTGTGTTCACCGGTCCACAGGGACTCATAACCGAGCTCTTCCAAGGTGCGTGCTAGCTCCGCAATGGGGGGGTCCATTGGCGTGTCCATTGTGCTAAATCCCAAGTGCATATTCTTATCCTTTAAAAGTCTGCTGCTGTAGCTCTTAAGCGCTTATTTAGCCCAGCAAGTTATCAATTTGTTGATTAAATGAATCCGCTTTTATTAGGCCATTGGCCATCTTTTATACATGCATAAGTTTGTTGAATTAGCCTAAGCCATGTTGGCTGTATAGGATTTTTCGCTAACATAGCATAGAATTTAGAACATGTTACAATTCGTGCTAAAGAAAGCAAATATTTTCAGCTGCTTAAGTCGATCTTGTAACTGCCTGAGAGAGTGTCGACTGTGTCGTCACATTGCATAAACTAATACTTGGAGTGATCCGTGAATCGATTTAAAAATAAAACAGTAGTGATCACAGGTGCCGCGCGGGGACAAGGTGAGGCGGCGGCACGTCTGTTTGCTAAAGAAGCTGCGAATGTCGTTATTACTGACATCCTAGATGAGCAAGGCCATGCCTTGGCAGAGAATTTAGGCGAGCAGGCAATGTACTGCCACTTGGATGTCTCGAATGAGGAGCAGTGGTTAAGCGTTGTTGATCAAACACTCCAGCGCTTTGGCGGTATAGATGTCCTGGTCAATAACGCCGGCGTGTTTACCATTAAAGAAATTGAGCGGACCAGTCTCGAAGAGTATTTAAGAGTCATTCAGATAAATCAGGTCGGTACATTCTTGGGGATGAAGTCCGTGATCGGGGCAATGCGAGACGGTGGTGGTGGCAGCATCGTCAACATATCTTCGGTATCGGGCATGATGGGTATGGCTAACACCGCTGCTTATACCGCCTCTAAATGGGCTGTTCGCGGTATGACGAAAACGGCGGCGATGGAGTTTGGCCCCTATGGCGTGCGGGTTAACTCTGTTCACCCGGGGCCGGTTGATACACCGATGGTGCGTGGTGCCTATCCAGAACTCAGCGATAATGCGATGTATGCTAGGCACCCCATTCCACGTATGGGTGCTGCGGAAGAAATTGCTAAGGTAGTTCTGTTCGTAGCGTCGTCAGATGCTTCGTTTTGTACTGGGGCAGAGTTTGCCGTTGACGGTGGAGCATCAGCAGGGCCTGGTACAGTTAAGTCTAGTTAACTTAGTCGGCATAGGCGCTGCGAATCAGTTATTAAGAATATCAATGAACTCTTTGCGCGTCTTTGCCTTGCTAATGGCGATAAACTGCAAGCATACGGCCTGGAGTAAGCGCTTCTTCAGGCTGCGATCGGCGATATAGCCTTGGCTCCATTTGACGATGAGCGCATAAACTTGGGTGACTAGGTCATCGGCGAATGGCTTGGTGTCCACCCAGGTTTCAAGGTGACCCCTGGCCTCTATTTGGCGGACGATCTGGTTAAACTCTGAGACGCTGTAGTCGTGAATAATCGCTCGAATTTCGGAAGCTTGTTGGTGGTGAAAATAAAAATATTGGACAGCTTTGGTGTAGTCGCGCAGGGGGCCTTTTATATCGTTGGCTGTTTGGCTTATTCGAGCTTTGACTTTTTCTGCAGGCGAGAGTGAGTCATCGAGCTCTTCAAAGCGGCCGCCAAAATCTAACTGTAGCGCAGCTGCGATAACCGCTTCTTTGCCACTGCTACCGAAATTATTATAAATGGTTGCTACGGCAATATTGCAGCGTTTAGCCAGTTCACGCATGGTAATGCCTTCAATGCCGACCTCACTAATCATATCCCGCGTGACATTGATAATGTGATTTCTTCGGGCTTCCACCACGGGTCGCAATGGTCGAGGCATAGATTTTTCTGCTCTCATAACTGAAGTTGTCCGGAAAACAAATAATCTCACTAGAATAACATGAGTACTAATTTAGTTATAAAACTTCGAGGGCCTGGCTTAAATGAAACAATTTAAAAATAAAGTAGCGGTCATTACAGGGGCTGCAAGCGGTATAGGTTTTGCGATAGCTGAGCAAGCGGCTGGTCGCGGAATGCATGTGGTAATTGCAGATATCGAAGAGCGTGCTTTGCGAATAGCAGAGGAAAAGTTAGGGACTATTAGTAAGGGCGGCAGGATTATGGCCTTAAAAATCGATGTCACTGACCCAAAACAAATGGCGAGCTTAGCTGAGCGATGCTTAAAGGAGTTTTCAGCCGTACATTTACTGGTTAACAATGCCGGAGTCGGTGGTGTTGCAGGTAATATCTGGGAAACAGATCTCAGTGATTGGCGCTGGGTGATGAATGTTAATTTATGGGGAGTGATACATGGTCTGCATGTTTTTTCCCGAATTATGCAGCGACAAAATGAAGGACATATCGTAAATACCGCGTCAGTAGCTGGCTTGATTGCTGCCTCAGGCATGGCCGGCTATGTTGCATCCAAGCATGCCGTCGTGGCCATATCAGAGGCAGTCTATAATGAGTTTTGTAGCGCAGGTATTAATGTTGGAGTGTCCGTGTTGTGCCCCAGTTATATCAATACCAATATCGGAAGCTCGGAACGTAACCGACCGGATGCTGTGGCTAAAGAGGAGCTCAGTGATGAGGAGCTAAAGAAAGAAGCAGAGCTAAAAGCTTATGCAAAAAAGTTTTTTGCAGAGACAGCTATGGCCGCCTCAGCAGTAGCCGAGCAAGTCTTTGAAGCGGTAGAGAAGCGCAGCTTTTACATTCTGACTCATCCGCAGGGTACCAAGGAAAAACTTAAGGAGCGTTTGAGTTCTATCATCAACGATCAGCCGCCACCTCTGCTATCTGCAGCAGACTTTCCTAGCCAATAAAAATAACACCACCAGAGGCAAACTCGCTGTCATTCGATTGCTCTAGGGGCAATAGCGATGACAGCGAATTTGGAGTGCCTTAGGAGCTGCTAAAAGCATTGCCTTGGCGCTATAAATACCACTCCTGGTTCTCTTTACCCAGTACGATCCCACCCCAGCTGCGGGCCACCACATTGGACTGCGCCGCGGCATGTTGGCGCGAGGTGATGATATCTCGATAGTAGCGACCAAAAGGCTGGGTGGCAAAGATGCCGCTGCCCCCGACGCACTGAAAGAGTCGCTTAGCCAGTCGCAGGCAGCGATCAGGCACCGCAGCGGCTTGGTACTTAAACAGCAGGCGGCGATCCATCGGCGGTGGCTCACCGCTCTGTGCGTGCTCCAGCAGCTCGTTGTAATTGCGTATTAAAACCAGTTCCATCTCGTCCAACTCGGCAAGGATCTCGGCACAGATGGCCTGTGCATCGGGGTCCTCCCGGGTGGCATTGCCCAGTGAACTGACGCGGTTTTCTGCGTAGTGCTCAAAGGCCTGCAGCATGCCGCGCAGGGCACCCAGCGCACTGGTGGTAATGGCGCGAATGAAGATCTGCTGGAAGGGAATGCGATACAGCGCCGCCGTGTTGACCGCGTTGCCAGGGCTATCGCAGCGAAAGCCATCCATTGCGTGATGCACGCGATGCTTAGGGACAAAGATGTCCTTCACCGCCACGTCCTGACTGCC
>NZ_JACFXU010000017.1 GCF_014077625.1 Sediminihaliea albiluteola
GCATTGGCATGGGCATACTCCTGATACGGGACAGATGACTCAATCATCACCCTTGTCGGGCGCTGCGTCATCGTCTCGACGGACTAGGTCAGGAAGCCGGGCGCAAACACCGTGGCAGCCCGAGGGCTAGTCCGCTTGGACGATGATGTGGCGCTGAAGGAGGGACTATGATGAGCTCATTCCCTATGATCCGAGGAGTTCCCATGAGTGCAGTAGAAGCATCCAGTCAGTTAGTTGTTGGCGACGCCCCTTGGCCTAAGAATCACTGGTATGTGGCGGCCTATAGCCATGAAATTAGCGATAAGCCCTTGGCGCGTGAGTTATTGGACACGCCGGTGGTGCTGTTTCGGGACAGCCGCGGCCAGCTCGGTGCCCTGTTTGATCGCTGTCCCCACCGGGGGATGCCCTTCTCTGAAGGGGAAGTGGTGGGCGACGCCCTGCAGTGTCCTTATCACGGCATGGAGTTTGATACCTCGGGTCAGTGCACCCATATCCCCTCCAGCCAGATGATCCCCAAAAGGATGTGTGTCTCGGCTTACCCGGTGCAGGAGCAATATGGCTTGGTGTGGATATGGATGGGTGATCCGGATCAGCTTGGCCCCCTGCCCGACTTAGCGCGCTGGGGCTTTGGCCGAGCCGATTGGCATTGGGAGCCTGCGGTGTGCTTGGAAGTGGCGGCTAACTACTTGCTGCCCTTAGAGAACCTGCTTGATGCCAGCCATATCACCTTCCTACATAAAGGGCAGATCGACCAAGGCTTGGTGGCCTCACACCCCTTTGAGGTGACAGTGAACGGCACTGAGCTGCGTGTAGACCGGGTGCTAGAGAAAGAAAAGCAAAGCCCGCTGACCATGAAGACCTTCGGCTTTAGTGGCAACACTGCGACCCGCTCGATCATTGCCGAGGCCTTTTTACCGGCCTTGTGCGGCATACGGGTGGAAATACGCCCAGACAGCGACCCCGACCAGGCGCCGCAGGTCAACCAACTGGCGGTGGGCATCACACCGCGTAACCGCAAGAGCTGCTATCAGTTCACGGCCGTGGCGCAGACCTTCCCCTTTATCAATGAGCAGCGCAACGAGGATTTGCGCAACTTACTGATGGAGGATGTGGCGGCGATGGAGAGCATACAGCGGCTACATGAGCGCTTGGCCCCGGACTTGCGTCCGGAGTTTAGCGTCAAGTCCGACGAAGCGGCGATGCGGGCACGGCGCATTCTGGCGCGGATGATTGAAGAGGAAGCCTAAATAGGGAGGGGCGACAAATAGTTTTGACAGTGTAACAATAACTGGCATTAGTTCCCTGTAGTTGTCTGCTGCAGGCTTGCGCCTTGCTGTGCCTGTTTAACTATTTTAATAATTAGGAGTATTTATCATGTGGCAAAAGTTTAGCCGACAGGGCCTGACTTTAGGAGTCGCCTTAGCCTCGGGCTTGCTAGCTCAAAATCTTAGCGCACAGACACTTGAAGAAGTGATTGTGACGGCTCAAAAGCGCAGTGAGTCATTGCAGGACACGCCAATATCTATTTCTGCCTATAGCGCTGAAGCCATTGAAAATATGGGCTTGAATAATGTTAGAGATATCGGCCTAGCAACGCCCAGCTTACAGACACCTAGCTTCCCCACAAGCAGCAATAACCTAGGCTTTTTTATTCGCGGGATTGGTAATGCTGACTCTGGCATCTTGACCAAGGACAACACGGTTGGCGTGTACTATGACGGCGTGTACTCCGGTCGCAGCACAGGTGTTTTATCGGATCTGGTAGACCTAGAGCAAGTTGAAATCTTGCGCGGCCCGCAAGGCACTTTGTACGGCCGTAATACAACCGCAGGTGCGATTAGTTTTACCACCAGAAAACCCAGCGGCGAGCTAAGCCTAGATCAGACCTTCACTATCGGTAACATGGGCTATAAACGCTCACTAACTAGCCTTGATCTTCCCGCTGTGGTGGGTGTTAAGCCAAGTGTCTCCGTAGTTCTGACCGAGCGTGACGGCTGGGTCGATAATGACGGAGCAGGTAAAGTCCCGGGCGGTAAGTACAATGACTACTACCTAGAAGATAAGAAAGGCCTGCGCATTGCCCTGCGCTACGATGAGATCGAGCGGCTGGTAGTCGATTATGCTTTTGACTATGCCGACATGGATACCACCTCACCTTACTTCCAGTATTCCGGCCCGACAGGTCCGGGAATGAGTATTATCGGTGGTGATATTCTGGCCAGTTATAACAAGCGACTCGAGCGAACTTATGATGCCAAAACCGCTCAGCGCCGCGCTTTTTACCTACCGCTGACCAGCACCAAGACCCGCGGCCAATCACTGACTGTCAGCTATGACATTAACGATTTTTTGACCTTTAAGTCGATCACTGGCTATCGCGCCTATGATGACGATTTGTCGCAGAACTTCGCCGATGCCTTTGGTGGCGCTTCTGGCTTGCATGTGAACGCTGTGACGGACTACGAGCAATATACGCAAGAGTTTCAGTTGAGTGGCACTACCGAGCGCTGGAAATACGTGGGTGGCCTTTACTACCTTAAGGAAAAGGGCGTTTCGGACGAACAGCACTTCCTCGACCGCGGCTTTGTAGAGACCACGGGTATTGTTGCGCTAGATAGTAATGGGCCCTGTATTTCAGGCGCCTTCGGCGCCCCGCCACCAGCTTGCAACCTCTTGGACCCGATGTTCTATCCGGCCTATTTGGGCGAATTTACGATTGATAGCGAAGTCGAGTCTTATGCTATTTTCGGGCAGGCGACATGGACGCCAGAGATACTTGAAGACCGTTTAGATTTGACCTTCGGTGCCCGTTATACCGAGGACGACCGCACCGCGATAAGGAGCAATGATGGCTTGCTGTGGAATGCCTTTCCTCCAGGCAAAAACAGCTCAAGTATTGATCAACCGGATTGGAGTTTAACAGCAGATTATCGCTGGACTGACGCTATCTCGACCTATATCAAAGCATCGACCGCTTTCCGCTCGGGTGGCTCGAGCCCCAAAGCTTTGGATTTCTCTGAGACCTTCGATAAAGAAAAGCTGATTAGCTACGAGATGGGCCTAAAGTCGCAGTGGCTTGATAATCGAGTGCGTCTCAACGCGGCGATTTATCAAACAGAAATTAAGGATGTCATCCTTGATTATCAGCCAGATCCGATCAATCAGCCGAGTATCATCAATGTCTTTAATACAGGTGAGGCAGAGATCTTAGGCCTGGAAATGGATCTGCTAGTTGCAGTCACTGATAACTTCCAGCTCGGTTTTAACTACGCTTATATTGACTATGACATCAGCGACGCAGTGTTTCCTGATGGATCTGATCGCAGTGACACCAGCGTCTTAGTTTGGGCCCCTGAACACGCTTATAGCGTGGTGGCAGATTACTACTTCAATCTGCCTAAGCTCGGTGAGTTAAAAGCGCATCTTAATTACTCCTGGCAAGATGATCAGTACGCCCTAGCTAATACCGACCAAGGTGAGGTAGAGGTACAAGACTACGGCATGCTAAATGGCCGCATTAGTCTGGACGCTGTTCAAATGCTCGGCGGTGAATGGGAGTTTGCAGTGTGGGCAAAGAACCTGACTGATGAAGACAATGCCAACTATTTTATTGGTCAGACAGCCAGTACTTACCTGCAGCCAAGAACCTATGGACTGGACCTGCGTCTACGTTACTAGCCTTTGCGCTGGACTGAGCGCTAGCTCAGTCCAGACCTCGCTGAATACTCAGTAAGATCCGCTGGATTATGGTTTTGCTGCCCTAGGCGGGTGCTCCTTAATCGTGAGGCGATCCTGTTCCAGTTCCTGGTGCAGGGGTTCTAGGTCGGGCATATTTTTGTTGGCTGTGTTGGATAGCTGGCCGAAGCGCTCGACCTTGCCCTGAAGCCCCTGCTTCCCAATCAGTGCTCTGACCGCATCATTATAGTGGTTCCCAGTCGTAGCTAAGCTGCCGCCTAAGCGCTGTAAGCGCTCAGCCAGGAGGCAGACTTGATTGTAGATTTCTCCAGCACGGGTACTGATTTCCCGAGCTTCACGATTACTGTTTTCCACCATCCACAGGTTGCATACAGTGCGCATCACTGGCATCAGGGTGGTATGCGAGACCAGAATAATGCCTTTCTCAAAACCGTAGTTAAATAGCTCGTGCTTATGCCGCATTGCCTCGATGTAAGCCGGCTCAATCGGCATAAACATCAACACAAAATCTGGGCTCACTAATTGCGGTAAGTGGGCGTAGTCTTTGCTGGCTAGGTCATCTATGTGGCGTTTGACCGCTGCCACGTGGGCATTCAAAGCGGCTTCTCGGCTTTGATCGTCTGCTGCTGTTACGGCCCGTTCGTAGTCCACTAGTGAGACTTTGCTGTCGATCACTATGTGCTTGCCGTTAGGCAATAGGATGAGGAAGTCGGGCAGTTTGCGCTTGCCCTCTCCGTCACGGAAAGAGGCCTGAGTTTGGTAGTGCACCCCTGCCTCAAGGCCGGCCAATTGCAAGCTGCGCTCGAGTTGTGCTTCGCCCCAGTTGCCGGTGGTCTTTTTGTCGCCTTTTAAGGCGGCGCTGAGGTTGCTAGCCTGCTCATTCATTTGCAAGCCGATGTCTAAGACCTTGTGTAACTCAGCCTCTAGCTTGGCTTGGCCCTGGACAGATTCAGTATGCACACGGTCGATGCGCTGTTGAAAGCCAGTGATTTGCTCACGAAAGGGGCGTAGAAGGGATTCCAGAGAGCTTTGGCTGCTGTGTTTAAAGTGTTCGCTGCGCTGTTCAAAAATCTTATGGGCGAGGTTTTCAAACTCACGATTTAGTTCAGCTTTGTGGGCATCAACTTGCCCTAGCTGTTCCCGGTGACGCTGCTCCTGCTGACGCAGTCTTTCTTGTAAGCGGCTGTGCTCGTTTTGAAGTGCCTGATAATGCTGTTTAAGCTTAGATAATTGCTCTGTTTGTCGCAGGCGTGATCGCTGTTGATAACGCAGGCGCTGTAATAAAAATGCCACAGCGGCCAAGCACAGGCCCAGTATTAAAGCAGCAGCGCTAAAAAGCCACTGTTGTTGAGAAAATTCCATAGTTCATCCCAGCCTTAAGGGCACAGTGTACTGTAGCCTTCGCCAGAGTGCAGAGCACAGGGCGGAGGTCGATCCTTACTCTAGCTTGCTTGGTGTTGCGCAATAATGGCGGCAGCGGCAGCAGCGAGGTCGCGGTGTACGGGGATTGCAGATGGCTTATCGAGTCCTAGTGTGTCGCCTGACACATCTTGTTGTAGCTGTGACAGGGTGCCCTGCCCCTTGCCTGTCGTGACTAGCATTGGGCGGCACTGGGCGTGCTCCGCTGCCTGTAGGTCTTTGAGACTATCCCCGATAAACCAGGCACCGCTGACCGAAGTATCAAGCTCAGCTTCGATAGTTCGCAGCAGGCCGGTACCGGGTTTGCGACAGTCGCAGCCCTCATCCGGGGTGTGCGGACAGTAAGCTATACAGGCGATAGAGCCGCCCGCTTCCTCGACCAGCAGGCGCAGCTTTTCGTGCATGGCTTCGAGGGCTTCGAGATCAAAATAGCCCCGTCCTAGTCCGGACTGGTTGGTGGCTATGGCGATCTCAAAGCCGGCTTGGCAGAGCTGGGCAATCGCTTCGATACTGCCGGGAATCGGCTGCCATTGCTCCGCTGAGCGAATATAGTCATCGCTGTCCTGGTTAATAACACCGTCCCGGTCAAGAATCAGTAAGTTCATGCTGACTACTTGCTCACGACTAGCTGAGAAATATCGGCCACCTGCAAAAACAGGCCGCGCAGCTGCTGCAGCAGGTTTAGGCGGTTGCTTCGCAGTTGTGGGTCCTCGGCGTTGACCATGACCTCATCAAAGAAGGCATCCACCGCTGTGCGTAAGCCCGCTAAGGTGGCCAAGGCTTCAGCGTATGACTCTGATTTTAGATAGGCAGCACTTTTCTCGCCCAAGCTGTTCATTTGTTTCGCGAGCTCTTTTTCTTGCGGCTCTACAAGTAAGTCAGCGCTAACTTCGCCGAAACTGTAATCATCCTCAAGCTTGCCCAGTATATTGGCGACCCGTTTATTAGCGGCGGCCAGTGCGCTGGCTTCAGGCAGCTGCATAAAATCATTGACTGCGTGTACGCGGTGCTGGATATCCAGCGGCCGACTTGGGTCAGTTGCAGCGACTGCGCGGAACACCTCTACAGGGATGGACTCCTCCTCGTACCAAGCCCGGAAGCGTTCGAGCATATAGCTCAGCACCTGTTCACAGGTCTCCTCAGCCAGCAGGCCTTCGGGGTACTGTGCTGCCGCTAATGACAGGCAGTCACGGAGATCTAGGTCATGCTCTTTTTCTACCAAGATGCGCAGCACCGATAAGGAAGCCCGGCGCAGAGCGAAGGGGTCCTTGGAGCCGGTCGGTGGCTGGCCAATGCCAAAAATACCCACCAGAGTATCTAAGCGGTCGGCTAGTCCTAGGGCAGCAGAGCTGAGATTGTCCGGCAGCTTGTCTCCGGAGTAGCGCGGCCAATACTGCTGCAGCTGAGCGGCAGCCACTTCCTCTGTTTCACCATCGTGGGCGGCATAGTAGGAGCCAGCGATACCCTGCATATCAGGGAACTCCAGTACCATTTCTGTGACCAGGTCGGTTTTGCTCAACAGCGCCGCTCTAGCGGCCTGCTGGGGGTCACCACCTAAACGCTCAGCCAGTGCCCCCGCTAAGTGCTCCAAGCGGCGGGACTTTTCGGCCACCGTGCCCAGCTGCTGTTGGAAGATAATCTTATCGAGCTGCGGCAAGCGGCTCTCAAGACTGGACTTTTTGTCTGTTTCGAAAAAGAAAGCAGCATCAGCTAGTCGCGGGCGGATGACGCGCTCGTTTCCGTCGATCACCTGGATCGGGTCTTCGGACTCGATATTGCTGATGGTGATGAAGTTGGGCAGCAGCTGACCATCGCTATCGAGTAAGTGAAAGTATTTTTGGTGTTCCTTCATGGAGGACACCAGTGCTTCCGCGGGCACACTCAGAAAACGTTTTTCAAAGCTACCGGTAAGGGCTACTGGCCATTCTACGAGCCCAGTGACTTCGTCCAATAGCTCGGGATCAATAACAGCCTCGGCCTTGAGTGCGCTGGCCTCAATGGCGATTTGCTCGCGAATCATCTGCTGTCGCTGCTCAAAATCGGCGACAACTTTGGCATCGGCTAAAGCCTGGGGGTAATCCTCGGGGCGAGATAAGACGATGTCGCCGCGACTGTGGAAACGGTGTCCGCGGGTGACATTGCCGGTAGCTAAGCCAAGGACTTCTCCGTGCTCGCAGTTGTCGCCAAGCATTGCGACCACCCAGTGCACCGGGCGTACAAACTCCACTCGGCTGGCACCCCAACGCATGCGTTTAGCAATAGGCAGCTGCTTGATACTGTCATTGATAATGGTGTTTATGCTGTCAGCGGCGGCGGCACCAGACACACTTTGGCGCAGGCCCAAGCGCGGGCCCTTGGGGGTGTCGATGCTTTCTAGCTGCTCCGGTGTAACACCTTGCTTGCGCGCGAAGCCGGCTGCAGCGGGAGTCCATTGCCCCTCTGCGTCTTTGGCGCGATCCACCGGGGGCCCCAGAGCTTCAAGGGTTTTGTCCGGCGCTTGTAAGGCAACTTCTGCGATCAAAACTGCCAGGCGGCGGGGGCTGGCAAACCAGCGTACTTCACCGTGGCTGAGTTCTCTTTGCTGCAGACCATCGACAATGCCGTCGCGGAAGGCCAAGGCCAACTCTTTCAAGTTTTTCGGGGGCAGCTCTTCAGTCCCCAGTTCAATCAATAGGGTCTCAGTGCTCATGCTGTTTCATTCTCCGCCTGTAACTTGTCTAGCGCTTCTTGGCGCAGGGAGGCTTCTGCCATTGGAAAGCCCATATCTGCCCGTGTTTGCAGATAAGATTGGGCGACAGCGCGGGCCAGGGTCCGGACACGCAGGATAAAGCGCTGTCGTTCGGTGACAGAAATAGCATTGCGCGCATCGAGTAGGTTGAAGGTGTGAGAGGCCTTCATCACCATTTCATAAGCTGGCAGTGACAGGTTTTTTTCGGTCAGGCGCAAAGCTTCTTTTTCATAGTGGTCAAACTGGGCAAACAGAAAGTCCGTATCGGCTTCTTCAAAGTTATAGCGTGACTGCTCTACCTCATTTTGATGAAACACATCGCCATAAGTGACTTTGCCGCCGGGGCCATCAGTCCAAATCAGATCATAGATACTATCGACGCCCTGTAAGTACATGGCGATGCGCTCAAGGCCATAGGTAATCTCACCGGTAACCGGGTAGCACTCAAGGCCGCCGGCCTGTTGGAAATAGGTAAACTGGGTCACTTCCATGCCGTTGAGCCACACTTCCCAGCCCAGGCCCCAAGCGCCTAGTGTAGGAGATTCCCAGTTATCTTCGACAAAGCGTATATCGTGGATGGCACTATCGATACCTAGGGCACTAAGGGAGTCAAGGTAGAGCTGTTGGAAGTGGGCTGGGGAGGGCTTCATCACCACTTGGAACTGGTAGTAATGCTGAAGACGGTTGGGATTGTCGCCGTAGCGCCCATCAGTCGGGCGCCGGCTGGGCTGTACATAGGCGGCATTCCAGTTTTCCGGACCCACTGCGCGCAGGAAGGTGGCAGGATGGAAAGTGCCTGCGCCTACCTCCATGTCCAAGGGTTGCAGGACAACACAGCCTTGTTCGGCCCAGTATTGTTGCAAGCGAAGGATGAGTTCCTGAAATGTCAGCGTTTTCGGCTGTTGCTGCGACACGGTTTCACCTGTGATCTGGTTGCAAAAAGCCAACTATTATACAGGCTCTTTAGTCGGCATAATACGCGCTTTCGTCGGCAGTATCGGGATTCCGCTATGGATCAGATCAAAGCCTTGATTATTAAGGCGTTGATGCATGTTTGTGCCTACCTGCCACTGGCGGTAGTGCGCGCCTTAGGGCGCTTAGCCGGGGCGCTGTATTGGCCCTTTGGGGGGCGCAGTAAACGTGTGACGCTGCGCAATATTGAGTTGGCCTTCCCTCAGTTAAGCCACAGTGAGCAGCAGCGTTTGGCGCGTCGAAGCTTGCAAGCTACCGCTGAGCTAGCGGCGGAAATGGGCCACGTCTGGCTGCGCAGCTGGGAGCACGTCAAAAAACACATTGTGCGGGTGGAGGGTGCCGAGCTAGTACAAGATGCCTTAGCAAGTGGCCGCGGAGTGATCGCTCTGGCACCTCATCTGGGCAATTGGGAAGTCGTTGGCTTGCATCTGGCGACTCTTGGCCCTACGGTTTCGCTCTATGAGCCCCCTAAATTATCGAGCTTGGGTCCCATGATCGAGCGCTCGCGTCAGCGCAGTGGCGGCACCTTGGTGCCCACCAATAGTCGCGGTTTGGCACGTTTGCTGAAAAGTGTTCGCGGCGGCCACATCTCCGGGATATTGCCCGATCAGTGCCCGGCGGAAGAGGGCTCTGGTTTGAATGTGGAGTTCATGGGCACGCCCTGTTTCACAGGCGTGTTGGCCAGTAATATGATTCGCCGCACCGCTGCGGTCGCTGTGTTTTGTGTCGCCGAGCGTGTCAAAGGTGGCTTTGCAGTGCGTTATATGCCGGTGGAGGATGACTTGTACGACGAGGACCTCGCGACCTCTCTGGCCGCGCTTAACCGGGGGGTTGAGCAATGCTTGCTGCCCTGTCCAGAGCAATATCAGTGGGAGTACAAGCGATTTAGAGTGCGTCCTAAAAATGGCCCCGGCGTCTACGCAGACTGCTAAGGCACTCCCTACCTTTAAGTACTTAGATATCTGGAGTTCTATGTTTTACGGAAAAGTCATCGCTGGCCTACTGGGCTTTCTTATGCTCGGGCCCATTGGTCTGATCCTCGGTGTCATTATTGGCCATGCCTTTGACCGCGGTCTGATGCAGAACCTTCAATACGGCTCAGCTGAGAATTTAGCGCGGGTTAAGCGTAGTTTCTTTGAAACCAGCTTCCTGCTGCAGGGCTTTCTGGCCAAAGCCGATGGCCGGATCTCGGAACAAGAGGTCGCGCACACTGAGCAACTGATGTTACAGATGGGGCTCAACGCAGAGCAGCGCAAGGAAGCCATTGGGCTATTTAAGCGCGGCGCCGCTGCTGATTTTCAGCTAGAACCGGTGTTGGCAGAATTTTTAGAAATCTGTGGCAGCCAGAAGCGCTTGCAGCACACGCTATTGATGTTTTTAGTGTCCCTGGCACTCTCTGATCATCAATTAGATCAGGCTGAGCGTGATGCCTTAAGTCGCATTGCACGCTTACTGAGCATTAGCCAAGCTGAGCTCGACCAATTGTTGCGCATGGCGCAAGCACAGGGTCAGTTTCACCAGCATGGAGGGGCTGGCTCCGGGTCGCAGAGTAGTCTCGACGATGCCTATGCCGCTCTGGGCGTTAGTGCGGATATTAGTGATAAAGACCTAAAACGGGCCTACCGTAAGTTGATGAGTGAGCACCATCCAGACAAGCTCATTGCCAAAGGGGTACCGGACGATATGGTGCGAGTGGCAACTGAAAAATCCCAGGAAATCCAGGCAGCTTACGAAGTGCTGAGAAAAGAGCGAGGCATGCGCTGAGCGATGACGATGCGCGCGGCTTGCCGCCGCGCTGTTGCCGTTGGCCGGGAGCTATAAGCGCCAGAACATGGGTGTAAATAAGACTAGCAGGGTGAACACTTCGAGCCGGCCCAGTAGCATGGCAAAGCAGAGCAGAGCCTTGGCGGTTTCGCTGATGCTCGTGTAGTTGGCTGCTACATCGCCAAGGCCAGGTCCGAGATTGTTAATCGATGCTGCTACTGCTGAGAAAGCGGTGAGAAAATCCAAGCCCGTTGCCATTAGCAGTAGCATGATGGTGATGAAGGCGAACATATAGACCGCAAAGAAGCTCCAGACAGCACTTACCACCGTCGCTTCCACACGGTGCTTGCCCACTTTCAGGGGGATCACAGCGTGGGGGTGTACCAACTGCTTCAATTCCCGGATGCCCTGCTTGTAAATCAGCATGACGCGCATCGCTTTGATACCACCAGCGGTGGAGCCACCACAGCCCCCCATAAATGAAAACAGAATGAGCATCACCGGTAGAAAAGTGGGCCAAAGCGAGAAGTTTTCACTGGCAAAACCAGTGGTGGTAGTAATCGAAACCGCTTGAAACAGGCCGTGTACCAAGGCATCGCCGGGTTCGATGGTGCCGGATAGAATCAAAAAGCTGCAGGTAATAGTGATACCTAGGAGCATGATGCTGCCAAAAAATTTACTTTCCGAATCGGATTTGTAAGGACTGAGTGTGCGGCGCTGCCAGGCGACAAAGTGCAGACCAAAATTGATTGCCGAGACAAACATAAATAGGCTGCCAAGAATGAGTATTGCGTTGTTATCGAAGTAGCCCATGCTGGCATCGTGGGTAGAGAAGCCACCGATGGCAATAGTTGAGAAGGCGTGGCCAATGGCATCGAAAGCACTCATGCCGGCGATATAGTAAGAGACTGCGCAGACGGCGGTCAGCGCGACATAAACAGAGAACAGCGCCTTGGCAGTTTCTTTAATTCGCGGAGTTAGCTTGGAATCTTTGGAGGGGCCGGGGATTTCAGCGCGATACAACTGCATGCCACCAATGCCTAGCATCGGCAGAACAGCTACTGCGACTACCACGATCCCGATGCCACCGAGCCATTGCAACAGCTGCCGGTAGATAAGAATTGAGTGGGGCAAGTCATCGAGGCCCACCATGACGGTCGCACCCGTGGTGGTCAGTCCGGAAATGGATTCAAATACCGCCTCAGCTGGGCTTAAATTTAAGCCCTCGGTCATCATAAAGGGTAGCGATCCGAACAGGCCCAATACGGTCCAAAACAAGGATGTGATGAGAAAGCCGTCGCGAATTTGAAGTTCATGGCGGGTGTGCCTGGCCGGTGCCCATAAGATCAGCCCGGAAAAAAAGGTGATGCACAGAGCTGATAAAAAGCCAGTGATAGTGTGGTCGTCGCTGAGCAAAGCAGTGATCAGCGGCACCAGCATAGCGCTGCTGAATAACATTAGCAGGATGCCGAGGACGCGTGCTGTTGTACTTAGGTGCATTTAGTTGTCACTAAGAGAAAAAGCCAAAACCAACAGCGAACAGCTTCTCAACGGCTGAGATGCGGCTGCGATCTACTAAGAACAAAATCACGTGGTCACCACTTTCTACCATCACGTGACCGTGTGCAATAAGCACTTCCTCACCCCGCGCGATAGCGCCGATGGTCACGCCTTCGGGTAAGTGAATTTCATCTAAGCGGCGGCCGACAACTTTTGAAGAATAGGCATCACCGTGGGCAATCAGCTCGATCGCTTCGGCGGCGCCGCGGCGCAGCGAGTGGACGATACTGATATCGCCGCGCCGCACATGGGTCAGCAAACTGCCGATAGTGATTTGTTGCGGTGAAATGGCAATATCAATTTCATCGCCGACCAGGTCAGCATAAGCCGAATTAGTAATCAGAGTGATAACTTTCTTTGCGCCCATGCGTTTGGCCAACATGGACATCATGATGTTAGATTCATCATTGTTGGTTAAGGCACAAAAAACATCAGTGGCTTCAATGTTTTCTGCGGCGAGGAGCTGAGGTTCGGCCGCGCTGCCACAGAGTACAATACTGTGTTTCAGTTTTTCTGAGAGTGTCCGGCAGCGCTTATAGGATTTCTCGATGACTTTGACTTGATACTGGCTGTCGATACTTTGTGCGAGGGTAGCGCCAATATTGCCACCCCCGGCGATAATCACCCGCTTGTAGGGCTTATCAACTTTGCGCAATTCCGACATCACTGCGCGAATATTTTTGCTTGCCGCGATGAAAAACACTTCATCGTCAGCTTCCACTACGGTGTTGCCGGTGGGAATGATTGCGCGATTCTTGCGGAAGATGGCAGCAACTCGCGTATCTACCTTGGGCATGTGCTTGCGAATTTCCTGCAGCTCTTGCCCGACAATGGGGCCGCCATAATAGGCGCGAACCGCCACCAGTTGAATCCTGCCATCTGCAAAATCGAGCACTTGTAGAGCGCCCGGGTTAGCAATTAATTGACGGATATTGTTGGTGACCAGCTGTTCCGGACCGATGATGACATCGACCGGGACATTGGCCGGGTTAAACAGCTGCTCTTGATAGGCGAGGTAGTTGGGCGAGCGGACCCGTGAGATCTTGGTGGGGGTGTTAAAAAGGGTGTGCGCGACCTGACAGGCCATCATGTTAATTTCATCACTATTGGTTACAGCGATGAGCATATCAGCGTCTTCGGCGCCGGCGCGATAAAGGGTATTGGGGTGAGAGGCACCGCCCACTACCGTGCCGATATCAAGCCGGTCTTGCAGGCTGCGCAGCTTATCGCCATCAGTGTCGACAACGATGATATCGTTTTGCTCGTTCGCGAGGTGTTCGGCTAGCGTACCTCCGACCTGACCGGCACCGAGAATGATGATTTTCATGGTCCTAGGAGCCTACAAAAAGTTTCGAGCACAATAGTGTAACTCTTTCAGAATTGTAAGTATTAACAGTGGCGCTTGTGCAATTCCTTTGTCGCCTGCCTTAGCAAGCTTTTTGAAGGGCGGCGAAAAATAAACCATCAGGCCCCTTATCTTGTGGCAGTAGTTGAATACCAAAGTCCCGTCGCTGACCCCAATTGCTGGCTAGCTCACAGTGCTGGGCATCGGCTTGCTGTGATAAAAAAGCTTGGATAGTCGCTGAGTTTTCCCTATCTAAGACTGAGCAAGTGACATAGAGCAGGCGCCCGCCGGGCTTTAATAGAGGCCACAAGCCTTTCAGAATAGCTAATTGCTGTTCGGCCAAATGCTCGATATCGCGATCTCGGCGCAGTAATTTGATGTCTGGGTGGCGGCGAATAACACCACTGGCTGAGCAGGGGGCATCGACTAAAATACGATCAAAACTATGCGCCTCAAGCTGAGCCGGCGGCTCGGCTGCATCAGCGGCGAGCAAGGTGGCAGACAAACCCAGGCGCTCGAGATTTTCCGCAACTCGCGATAGGCGCTCACTGTCGATATCAAGGGCAACCAGCTCTTGTATCTCGGGTTGCAGCTCTAGTGCATGGCAGGTTTTACCACCGGGAGCGGCGCAGGCATCTAGAATCCTCTCACCCGCTTGAGGGGCTAGCAATTGTGCAGCCAGTTGTGCGGCTTCGTCTTGGACGCTGACTAAAGCGCTGGCAAAGCCAGGCAGTGCTGTGACATCTAGAGGCTGCTTTAAATAGAGTGCAGCATCTGAGTAGGCACCGGCTTCGCTCTCTATCCCCTGTTCTTGCAGGAGTTGCTGGTAGTTATCGCGGCTGATACGGCTTAGGTTAACTCGCAAAGTCATGGGCGGACGACTGTTGTTGGTCGCCATGATTAGCTTTGCTTGCTGTTCGCCCCAGTCTTGTAATAAACGCTGGTAAAGCCACTGCGGGTGGGCGAGATCGGCGGCTGGATCGAGCTTGCTGTACAGCTGCTCACTGTCGCGTTGATAGCGCCGCAGTAGCGCGTTGACCAAGCCTTTGGCCCAGGGCTTAGATAGTGCGCGTGTGGCCGCAACAGTACTGGCTACGGCGGCGTGATCTGGTATCCGAGTGTCACTGAGTTGGTATAGGCCTAATATAATCAGCGCCTGAATATCTTGGTCTTTGCTGCGCAGTGGTTTGTCGAGTAGCTGTGCCGCAATGGCAGCTAGTCGAGGCCACTGCCGCAAGCTGCCGTAGCACAACTCCTGCAGCAGTCCGCGATCGCGTTCGGCGACTTTATCCAACTGTTGTGGCAGGGCTTTATTGAGTGACTGCCCCGCTATCACCTGTGCTAGGGTGCGGGCCGCGGCGGCGCGGCAGTCCATTGCCGCCATTAGGCTTGTGCTGCCGAAGAAAAGCTACCACCCGGGGCAAAGAGCTCGCTTCTTGCGTTGAGTAATTGCTCTGCCTGCAGCGCTTTGCCACCAGGTAGTTGCAGTTGCGTCAGTCGCAACTGGCCATCGCCACAGGCGACTACGATGCCCTGCTTGTCGCAGTGCAGGATCTGCCCTGGGGGCTGGCCTGCTAGACTCGGTTCATCCACTACTTCGGCCTGCCACACTTTTACCCGCTGCCTTTCTAACTCAGAAAAACACACTGGAAATGGATTGAAAGCGCGTACTTTGCGATCTATCTCTGCGGCACTCTGCTGCCAGTTAATCTCGGCTTCTGCTTTCAGAATTTTATGGGCGTAGGTGGCCTGCTCATCATTTTGCTGTTGCGCTGTAGCTTGCTTTTGGGGCAGATTGTCCAGCACTTCTAGCAAGCTGGGGCAACCCAGTGCTGCTAAGCTATCGTGCAGGCTAGCGGCGGTGGTGCTCGGGTCAATGGCGCAGCGGGCTGTGCTTAGCATGGCGCCAGTATCGAGGCCGGCATCCATCTGCATAATAGTGACGCCACTTTCATGGTCGCCAGCTTCAATGGCACGCTGAATGGGCGCGGCGCCACGCCAGCGCGGCAGTAGCGAGGCGTGGACATTGAGGCAGCCATAGCGCGGTATATCAAGAACGGCCTGAGGCAAGATCAAGCCGTATGCCACCACCACCATGACATCAGCTTGCAGAGCCGCCAGTTCTTGTTGCGCGGCGGCGTCGCGCAGGGTTGGTGGTTGTAAGACTTTTAAACCGGCGGCTTCGGCGCGCTGCTTGACCGGGCTGGCATGGAGCTTTTTGCCGCGGCCAGCGGGCCGGTCGGGCTGTGTATAGACTGCTACGACTTGGTGATGGCTCGCCAGAAGAGCATCGAGGTGGAGCGCAGCAAACTCGGGAGTGCCAGCAAAAATTAGGCGCAGAGCTTTTTTAGTCACTGCTTTAGCCTCTCCGCCGCTGGTCTTTTTCCAGTTTTTTGCGAATACGCTGGCGTTTCAGAGGCGAAATATAGTCGACAAACAGCTTGCCATCGAGGTGGTCAATTTCGTGCTGTAGGCAAATCGCTAACAAGCCATCGAGCTCTCGGGTAAAAGGTTCACCGTTGCGGTCTAGTGCGCTCACTTCGATACGGCGTGGCCGCTTAACTGTTTCGTAGAAGCCAGGCACTGACAGGCAGCCCTCGTCGTATTCCCCTAACTCAGGGTCGAGCACTTTAACCTCTGGGTTGATAAAGACCAGTGGCTCACTGTGGTCTTCAGTGATATCGATCACCAGCAGACGTTGGTGGACATTCACCTGCGAAGCGGCCAGGCCAATGCCCGGTGCGGCGTACATGGTCTCAAACATGTCATCGATCAATGTGCGCAGGGAGTCGGTCACTTCGGTGACAGGGCTGGCGACAGTGCGTAAGCGAGGATCGGGGAATTCGAGAATGTCGAGTTTGGCCATCGGTTTCCTGAGAAAGTGTTGGCCGTGTTGGCCAATGAATTAATAATAATTGGGCTTGCCAGTAGCGCGGGACCACAGCAGACTGTGCTGATTATACATCCCTCTGGGTGATACTGCCCAGTGATGAGCCGAGTCACGTCTGCTGCGGCTGAGCGATTTAGAGTCAGCGCACAACTGAACAGTTCCGAGGGAAAAGCGTCGCGCTGTAATAGGTGGATGCTGCTATGCTTTTGGCTGTTAGGCAGTGAGCGCCGTCAATGAGCTGGCGAAGGGATAATAATAGGGTCAAGCAGGGAAAGATTAATGACAAGAAGCGTGGTTTCGGGGCTGTTGCTATGGGCGGCATTGTTGCTAGCTGGCGCAGTGTATGCAGCGGAGCTTAAAGATAATGCGCCGGAAACTTATATCGTTAAAAAGGGCGATACGCTGTGGGATATCTCGGGGGTGTACCTACGTAAGCCTTGGTTATGGCCAGAACTCTGGGACGTCAACCCGCAGGTTGATAACCCCCACCTGATTTACCCGGGCGATGAGTTATACCTAGTTTGGGTCGATGGACAGCCACGTTTGCGCATGCGCCGAGGCGATATGAAGCTGAGCCCTAATATGCGGGTTAGCCCGCTGGATTTAGCGATACCGGCGATCCCCTTGGATCAAATAGGGGCTTTTTTGAGGCGTCATCGCATCCTTGCTGCGGATGAGCTTAATAACTCCGCTTATATTGTGGCTGGCAGCCAAGGACATCTGCTCAGTGCTCCAGGCGATAGCATTTTTGGTCGTGGGGTATTTCCACAAGGTGAGCGAGCCTATGGCATTTTTCGGCCAGGCGAGGCTTATCGCGATCCGCTGAACAATGAGTTATTGGGCTACCATGGCCAAGATATTGGTAGCGCACGCTTATTGAGCGATAACCACGATGATGTTACCGAGCTTGAAGTGACGCGCGTGACTGAAGAAGTGCGCATCAGTGATCGCCTATTACCCTATGAAGAGCGGGTGCTTGATGCCACCTTTTACCCGCGGGCACCTGAGCGCACCATCGAAGATGGCTACATGATTGCTGTCGATGGCGGCGTGACCCAAATCGGCACCACCAGTATTGTGGTGTTGAATCGCGGCCAGCGGGATGGTTTGGAGATTGGTCATGTGTTGGCAGTTTACCAAAGCGGCGAGCTGGTATTTGATCGCATCGCTCGTGAGAACGTAAGGCTACCGGATGTTCGCGCAGGTTTGCTGATGGTGTTTGAGACCTTTGAAAAAGCCAGTTATGGCTTGGTGTTGAAGTCTCGCCATCCCTTAAAAGTGGGCGACAAAGTAAAAAATCCCTAAATTGACAGCTGGTCCACAAGGGCCAGCAATACCTGCTTATAGCAGGTAGGTACTACCACGGCACTACCTCAAGGATGATGGTTATGCGTGTTGAAACTCTCCGGCGTGGCTTGCTGTTGCAAGCACTGCCCGGCTGCACCGATGCAATGCTACGTGTTTTATTGCGCCATTATGGCGGATTAGAGGCTCTGTGGCAGAGTGACTATCGGGGCTGGTCAGCACTAGGGGTTCCGCTAGCAGTGGCAGAGGCCTTCGAGCGCTCGCGTCACAGTGGCCTAGCCGTGGATAGCCGGGTGAATGTAGAGCAGCAGCTCGACCAGCTCGATGCCCTGTCAGTGCATTTGTTGAGTCTCGGTGATGCCACTTACCCTCCCCTACTCGCTACAATTATCGACCCGCCACCTATGCTCTATGTGCGTGGTGATGCGACTTGTTTACTCCTGCCACAGCTGGCCGTAGTGGGCAGTCGTCATGCCAGTAGCGCTGGCTTGCGCGCTGCACGAGAGCTCAGCGCTGCGGCTGTATCCGCAGGCTTAACAATTACCAGTGGTTTGGCCTTAGGTATTGACGCTGCGGCCCATCAAGCGGCTTTGGATGCGGGTGGGACAAGCGTCGCTGTTATGGCGACAGGTATTGAGCAGATTTATCCTCGGCGCCATCAGCATTTAGCTGAGCTAGTGGCGACACAGGGCTGTTTGGTCACCGAATTTCCGCCAGGAACCCAGCCCTTGCGGGGCAATTTTCCGCGTCGTAACCGGATTATCAGTGGTCTATCGTTAGGGGTCTTAGTGGTAGAGGCGGCACTGCCTAGCGGCACCTTGATCACTGCGGGCACTGCACTGGAGCAGGGTCGGGAGGTATTTACCTTGCCTTGGTCTATTTATCACCCCGGTGGCCAGGGTTGCTTACGCCTACTCAGGGACGGTGCGACTCAAGTGCAAACGCTTGAGGATATAGTGCAGGAACTCGCCTCGCTGGTGACTTTGCAGCGAGATTTGAGTTTAGCTGGCCCGGCGCCGGCGCCGGTGCAAGCTCAAGCGCAGCTTAGAGGTGATAGGCAGTTACTGCTGAGCCTGATCGGTGATGGCACGGTGGCTGTCGATGAGTTGGTGGCCCATTCGCAGCTACCATTGCCACTGGTAATTTCTTTGCTCTCTGAGCTGGAGTTAGAAAGTCGGGTTAAAAAGGGGCCAGGGGGCTACACTCAGCTAAGCTCGGAGTAAAAAGAGTGGGCAGAGACAGTGAGTTAGCAGCGATACAAGCTTGCTAAGGCTCTAGCAATTAGTTTACATTCCGCCCTCCTTTACTCCCCCCAAGTCTGTATAGCAGACACCCCCTTACCAGCGGAGACAGCCAATGAGTAAGCCTTTTGTAGCAATTGTGATGGGTTCAGATTCTGATTTGCCAGTGATGGAGGCGAGCTTTGCCGTTCTGCGCGCTTTTGGCATTCCTTTTGAAGCGCGTATCACATCTGCCCACCGCACCCCAGATATGACCAAAGAGTATATTAAAGATGCTGAACAACGGGGTTGCGCAGTGTTTATTGCCGCTGCTGGCATGGCAGCTCACTTGGCTGGTGCAGTATCGGCAGCTACAGTAAAGCCGGTAATTGGTGTGCCCATGAATGCTTCTCTGGATGGGCTGGACGCCCTGCTTTCAACTGTTCAAATGCCAGCGGGTATTCCGGTGGCCACGGTTGCAGTGGGTAAAGCTGGTGCCAAGAACGCAGCGTACTTGGCGGCTCAGATCTTGTCGGTAGCTGACGAAACACTGGCTGAGAAGCTGCGCGAGGAGCGTGCTGCGAACGCGAAAGAGATTGGCCGCAAAAACCAAGCGCTGCAGGATTCACTGAAGGCCTGATTTTGGCTATTTCCCTGCGGCTACAGACGGCGCTGCGAGCCCTTCAGCAGGGTGCTGTCGTAGCTTGCCCAACGGAGGCCGTTTGGGGCTTGAGTTGTGATCCTGACAACTCAGAAGCGGTGCAGCGATTGCTGGACCTTAAGCGGCGGCCGATGCATAAAGGCTTGATTTTAGTTGCATCAGAGAGTGAGCAGTTTGCTGCATTGTTGCAGGGTTTAAGCCAGGCGCAGCGTAGTAAACTGAGCCTGTCGTGGCCGGGGGCAACCACCTGGCTAGTGCCACACCATGACTTGGTGCCGGCGTGGATTCACGGTGGTCGCGACAGTGTTGCGCTGCGAGTAAGCGCCCACCCGGTGCTGGCAGCATTGTGCCGCCACTGGGGAGGGCCCTTGGTGTCAACCTCGGCCAATCCTAGTGGGAGTCAGGCTCCGCGGGCGGCCTTTCAAGTGCGGCGCTACTTTGGTGCGAATGTCGAAGTGCTGCTGCCAGGTGCTGTGGGAGGTGCCGATCGGCCCTCGGTCATTCGCGATATACTGACTGACCGAATAATTCGATCCTAAGCTGTGGCTGCGAGTATAATGCCCCGCCAGTGATAATTTAGGTCTCCTCCATTATGCAAATTGAAGCGGTAAAAACTTATCTCCTTGCGCTGCAACAGACGATTTGTAGCACACTAGCTGCAGAGGACGGTGCCGCTGACTTTATCGTGGATGAGTGGCAGCGCGAGGAAGGCGGCGGTGGCCGCAGTCGTGTGTTATCTGAAGGTGCTGTGTTTGAAAAAGCCGGGGTTAACTTTTCCCATGTGAGAGGGGCAAACCTGCCGGCTTCTGCCAGCGCTGCACGCCCGGAGTTGGCCGGTCGCAGCTTTCAGGCTATGGGGGTGTCGCTGGTGATTCATCCACGCAATCCCTACGTGCCCACCTCCCATGCCAATGTGCGACTGTTTGTCGCAGAAAAGCCCGGTAGCGAGCCGGTGTGGTGGTTTGGTGGCGGCTATGACCTCACGCCCTATTACGGCAATCAACAGGATTGTGTGCACTGGCATCGCACCGCCAGCGAAGCCTGCGAACCCTTTGGCAAAGATGTTTACCCACGCTATAAGGCTTGGTGCGATGAGTATTTTTACCTGCCGCACCGCAAGGAAGCCCGGGGTGTAGGTGGTCTGTTTTACGATGATCAGAACCACTGGGATTTCGATACCAGCTTCGCCTTTATGCGAGCAGTGGGAGACTCCTTTTTGCCGGCTTATCTGCCTATTGTGCAGCGCCGACGTGATAGCGAGTACGGCGATAGAGAGCGGCAGTTTCAATTGTACCGCCGTGGACGCTATGTGGAGTTCAATCTCGTATTCGACCGCGGCACACTATTTGGTTTGCAATCCGATGGTCGCACCGAGGCCATTCTGATGTCCTTGCCGCCGCTGGTGCGCTGGCAGTATGACTATCGCCCCGAGCCCGGCAGTCCAGAAGCGGAGCTGACGGACTACTATTTGCAGCACAGGGACTGGCTGCAACTTTCCTGATTTTCAGCAGAGTGATATGACTAGTATTGATAAGTACGCCGTATTTGGTAACCCCATCAAGCACAGTAAATCGCCCTTAATTCACGCGTCTTTTGCCGAGCAGACAGAACAAGCTCTGCAATATCGTGCGGTACGCGTGGAACTAGATGCCTTTGAGTGCGCAGTAAAAGCTTTTTTTGATCGCGGTGGGCGCGGCCTTAATGTCACTGTGCCGTTTAAACAGCAGGCCTATGACTTGGCCGTTCAGCGCAGCGTACGGGCTGAGCGGGCCGGTGCCGTAAATACTCTGTATTTAGCTGAAAATGGCGAACTTTGCGGTGACAATACTGATGGTATTGGTTTGGTGCGCGATATGGTGGCGAACCTAGGTTGGAGTTTGCAAGGTCAGCGCATGCTCATTCTTGGTGCTGGGGGGGCGGTGCGCGGTGTACTAGAGCCCTTGCTTAAGGAGCGGCCAGCGTCCCTGACCATTGTCAATCGAACGGCCCAGCGAGCCACTGACTTAGCGCAGGAGTTTGCCGAGCTCAGCGGCGACAGTGGCCTATTGCAGGGGGGTGGCTACGAGCTGCTTGAGGGTCGCCAGTTCGACTTGCTGATCAATGCCAGTAGTGCCGGCTTGAGCGGCGAGTTGCCGGACTTGCCGGGCAGCTTGCTCACCGAGCGTAGTTGTTGCTATGACATGATCTACGGCGCCGAACCCACGGTGTTTATGCGCTGGGCTGCACTGCACGCAGCTTGGGCTGTGGCCGACGGTCTTGGCATGCTAGTAGAACAAGCGGCGGAGTCTTTTTACCTTTGGCGCAAGCTGCGGCCATCGACCGCTCCGGTCATTAAGCACTTGCGCCAGACGCTCACAGCGGCCTGATACTAGGCTTCAAGTTCAGCTAAGTGCTGTTCCTTTAGCTTCACGTAGTTGTTGGCGCTATAGCAGAAATATTCTCGCTCTGAGTCGCTCAGTGCGCGCATTTCTCGGGCGGGGCTGCCGGCGTAGAGGTAGCCACTGCGCAAGTGTTTGCCGGGTGTGACTAAAGCACCGGCGGCGATCACCACCTCATCTTCTACGATGGCACCATCCATTACGATAGCGCCCATACCTATTAATACGCGATCGCCTATGCTGCAGCCATGCAGGGTGGCGTTGTGGCCAATAGTGACGTCTTCGCCGATGTTTAGCGGCCAGCCTTCCGGATTAAATGGGCCGGCGTGAGTAATGTGTAGTACGCAGCCATCTTGCACGCTGCTGCGGGCGCCCACTTTAATCGAGTGCATGTCACCGCGAATAGCTACCTGGGGCCAAACAGATACGTCGTCCCCGAGCTCAACATCGCCCAGCACAACGGCGGTGGGGTCGATAAAAACACGGTCGCCGAGTTTCGGTTTGTGTCCCTGAAATTCGCGCAGGCTAGAATCTGTGTAATGTCGCATGATTAGATCCCTTGGCAAAACTGCTACAATAGCGATCACTTTCGCTTCCGGCCAGCCCTCTTTTCCGATAGGTGATTTTATGTCTAAGCCTCCTGCCACACGACGCTTTATAGCTGGTGCGGTATGCCCGCGTTGCAGTGCCATGGATACTATTGTGGTGGACCAGGAAACGGATCTGCGCGAATGTGTCTCCTGTGGTTTTAGTGAGGCGCGGCCTAAGGATAGCGTGAGCGTTGAGCCCCGCACGCGGGTTAATCGGCCAGTGCGGCGCAGCGAAACCCCTGCAGAGGCAGTGCGTCTTGTTGATCCGAGCAAGCAGCAGGGCGAAGACTAAGACGCTTTTAGCCAAGCATTTTTATGGCTTAGGTAAAGATAGCTGACATACAGGGTCAGGCCACGGGCCGCACTAAATAAGAAAAAAGCGAACCACAGGCCGTGGTTGCCCCAGCTCTGGGTGAAATACCAGGCGGGTAGGTAGACAAGAGCAGCACTGATTACCATGGTTACCATCATGTGTCGTGTTTCTGCGCTGCCGATGAATACGCCATCGAGTAAGTAGCTTGGTCCGGCGGCAAGGGGCATCAGTATTAACCACCAGGCGTATTGGTCAAGCAGCTTGCGTAGCGCATCAAGATCAGTCAGCAGATCAAATAAAGGTGCTTTGAACACCAGCAGCAGCAAGCTCATTACTAAGGCGGTCACAGCACACCATAGCCCGCAGCGGCGCACGCTTTGATAGAAGCCCGCTAAGTCTTGGCCGCCCAAGCGCTGCCCCGATAGCCCTTCCGCGGCAAAAGCAAAACCGTCCATGGCGTAAGCAGATACAAATAACAACTGCATGAGCAATGCATTGGCGGCCAAAATATCGCCCCCGAGTTTGTCACCAGCGGCGGTAAAAAATGCCAAGCTAGCTAGCAGGCATATGGTGCGCACAAAGAGGTGTCGGTTAGCTTGCAGTAAGTGCTGGTAGCCAGACCAGCGCATGAGTGTTGGAAGAAGATCGCGCGGTGGCCGCTGAGGGTAGACCCGCCATACGGTAAATATTGCTATGGCACAGCCTAGGTATTCAGAGAACACGGTAGCCAGTGCAGCCCCGTCACTGCGCATGTCCAAGCCTATAATAAATACGACATCCAATACGATGTTGCAGAGATTGGTGCTGACCACTATCAATAGGGGCCAGCGGGTGTCCTGTCGACCTATACACCAGCCTACTACAGCGTAGGTAGTGAGAACCGCCGGGGCGCTGCTGATGCGAATACTGGCGTAGCTTTCCGCCAGTCCGAGCACTTCACTTTGTGGTGCCATCAGGGCAAAGCCAATGCCTAGCCAAAGCGGATGTAGCAGCCATACAAGTGAGGCCAGTACCAGGGCCAGTACAACGGACTGAGCTAGAATTAGCTGAGCTTGCTTTGAGTTGTCGGCGCCGACCGCGCGAGCCACCAGGCCGGTAGTACCCATGCGCAAAAAGCCAAAGCCCCAATACAAAAAAGACAGCAGTGCGCTACCTATAGCAACGGCGCCTAAATAGCGATTGCTCCCAAGGTGACCGAGGATGGCCGCGTCGACTAGGCCCAGTAGCGGGATGGATATATTGGACAAAATAGCGGGCCACGCGATATTCCAAATTGTCCGATCGAGTGAGTGTTTAGGCATGAGAATGATTCGAAGCTGGTCCCCGCTGGACTATATAGGCAAACCAAAAAAGTGTCAGCGCATGCTTTTCTGGGTAGGTTTTGAGATTTTCTTTCGATATACTCGGAGCAGGCGCTTTGTTAGACGGTATGTCGCAGGGTGAGAATAATAATACAACTGGTACGTTCACAACGTCTCCTGTTCCTTCCTCATAGAAGGTTTATGGTCCGCAAGTGTGTGCTTTGCCCAGAGCTCGGGTTAGGGTGCTACAACGGCGTTGATGCCTTACTAGTTGGGGCAACATAACGGATTTAAACTATGGAGACACGGGAAATGTTTGTGAAAGCAAAACGGCTCTCCGCCCTGACGCTAAGTCCTGTGCTGACCTTAATGGCCATGCTCAATGCAGGTGCCGCTAAGGCGAGCTCTGTGAATATGCCGCCAGGTGTTACCACAGTAGGCCAAACCATCTATGGTCTGCACATGACCATCCTCTGGATATGTGTGATTGTGGGCTTAGTTGTATTTGGGGTCATGTTCTACTCCATTTACCACCACCGAAAATCTCGCGGTGTCACGGCTTCAACCTTCCACGAGAGCACCAAAGTAGAGATTGCTTGGACCCTCGTTCCCTTCCTTATTCTGATTGTCGTCGCTGTACCTGCTACTACCACGCTACTGGATGTTTACGATTTTGAAGACGCTGAGCTGGATGTCTTGATCACCGGCTACCAGTGGAAGTGGAAGTACGAGTATCTGGATGAAGAGGGCGAGAACGTTCAGTTCTTCAGTAATTTACGTACTCCACAGAGTGAGATTTACAACACTGAAAGCAAGGGCGAGCACTACCTCCTAGAGGTAGATGAGCCGCTAGTGATTCCGGTAGACACCAAAGTACGCTTCTTAGTGACAGCTAACGATGTGATTCACGCCTGGTGGGTACCGGAACTGGCGGTTAAAAAGGATGCTATCCCCGGCTTTATTAATGAGACATGGACCAAAGCTAATGAGGTCGGTGTGTATCGAGGCCAGTGTGCTGAGTTATGCGGCAAGGACCACGGCTTTATGCCCATTGTGGTCAATGTGGTCTCTAAAGATGAGTACGCTGAGTGGATTGGTAGTAAGCAGGCTGAAGCTGCCGAAATCAAGAAGCTGATGGCCCAGAACTTTTCTCTGGATGAGCTGATGGAGCGCGGTAAAGGGGTTTACGACCGCTCCTGCGCGGCCTGCCATGGAGCTAATGGTGAGGGCGGCCTGGGTAATGCGATAGCTAAGAGCCCCATTGCCACCGGTCCTTTAGATGGGCACCTCGAGGTCGGCATCAATGGCGTACCGGGCACTGCTATGCAGGCCTTTGGTGGCCAGTTGAACGATGTCGACATGGCGGCGGTGATCACTTATCAGCGCAATGCTTTTGGCAACAATATGGGTGATCTCGTACAGCCCATAGATGTATTCAATCATAAGAAAGGCTAATTGGAGGAGATAGCGATGGGCGCTCATCATCACGGTCCTGCCAAGGGCCTTTCACGGTGGCTGTTTGCCACCAACCACAAAGACATTGGAACCATGTACCTGTGGTTCTCGTTCAGTATGTTTATTTTGGGCGGCAGCTTTGCCATGGTTATTCGCGCCGAGCTGTTTCAGCCCGGTATGCAGCTAGTCGACCCGCTGTTTTTCAACCAGATGACCACCCTGCACGGTTTGATCATGGTGTTTGGTGCGATCATGCCTTCATTTGTCGGCCTGGCTAACTGGATGATCCCGATGATGATCGGGGCTCCGGACATGGCTTTGCCGCGGATGAACAACTGGAGCTTCTGGATTTTACCACCAACCTTTTTATTACTGGCTTCAACCCTGTTTATGGAAGGCGGCGGCCCAGCTTTTGGCTGGACATTCTATGCGCCTCTGTCCACCACCTACGCCGCACCTTCGGTTACCTTCTTTATCTTTGGTATCCACATGGCCGGTCTGTCCTCCATTATGGGCTCGATTAATATCATCGCTACGGTGATGAATATGCGGGCACCGGGCATGACTTACATGAAGATGCCGATGTTCGTGTGGACCTGGTTGATCACTGCTTTCTTATTAGTTGCCGTTATGCCGGTCTTGGCGGGTGCGGTGACCATGATGCTGATGGATATTCACTTTGGCACCAGCTTCTTCTCTGCCGCAGGTGGTGGTGATCCGGTTCTGTTCCAGCATATCTTTTGGTTCTTCGGGCACCCTGAGGTTTACATCATTATTCTGCCAGCCTTTGGCGTGGTGTCGCAGATTATCCCTGCATTTTCCCGCAAGCCTCTGTTTGGTTACGACTCGATGGTCTATGCCACCGCGAGTATCGCCCTGCTATCCTTCCTAGTATGGGCTCACCACATGTACACCGTGGGCATGCCGGTAGCGGGTGAGTTGTTCTTTATGTACGCCACTATGTTGATCGCTGTGCCCACGGGGGTGAAAGTGTTCAACTGGGTGACCACGATGTGGCGCGGCTCGATGACCTTCGAAACGCCCATGTTGTTCGCCATTGGCTTTTTGATTCTATTTACCATCGGCGGCTTTACCGGTTTGATGCTGTCTATCGCGCCGGCAGACTTCCAGTATCACGACAGTTACTTTGTGGTCGCACACTTCCACTATGTCATGGTAGCTGGAGCGCTGTTTTCGATGACCGCGGCGGTGTACTACTGGTTGCCTAAATGGTGCGGCCGTATGTACAACGAAACTATGGGTAAAACCCATTTCTGGATCTCTTTTATTAGCTTTAACGTGGCTTTCTTCCCGCAGCACTTTGTGGGCCTAGCAGGTATGCCGCGCCGAATTCCGGATTACGCCCTGCAGTTTGCTGACTTCAACATGATGTCCAGCATCGGCGCTTTTGTTTACGGCCTGTCCCAGCTGCTTTGGGGCTACAACGTGATCTCCACGATTGTTGCAGGTAAGCCTATTTCTGATGAAAAAGTCTGGGAAGGTGCAGAAGGTCTGGAGTGGACGGTTGCTACACCAGCGCCCTTCCATACATTTGAAACCCCTCCGCAAGTGAAGTAGGAGACTGCGACATGATCAGGGTGAGTAACAACCCAGCTATTAATACTGCCGCTAAGTTGGTGGTGATGGCTGTGTTGATGTTCGCTTTTGTTTTTGTGGTGATGGTGCCCTTGTACAACGTGTTGTGTGATGCACTGGGCATCAATGGCAAAACAAGTGGTCAGGCCTACACTGCCGCGCAATCGGTAGTGGATGAGGAGCGTGAGATCACAATCCAGTTCATTGCCACTAATAACGAAGGGATGCCCTGGGAGTTCAAGCCCGCAGTCACCATGATGAAAGTGCACCCGGGCGCCGCTAACGATACGGTATTTCGTGCTTTTAATCCTTTGCCAAAAGCTATGGTGGCACAGGCAATTCCAAGCATTTCACCGGCTCGAGCTGCCGAGTACTTTCATAAAACTGAGTGTTTTTGCTTCAACCAACAACCTTTAGAGGCTGAGTCTGGGGCCGATATGCCGCTGCAGTTTATTGTCGACCTAGACCTGCCGCGAGATATACGCACCATTACGCTGTCTTACACCATCTTTGATGTAACAGATATGGCGGTCGCTGCCCGCTAGGTATACCGGTCGGAGACTGGTATAGATATTAATGGAGAGCCAATAATATGACGCCCCAGACTTCCACCGAGTTCGAAAAATACTATGTACCTGAAAAGAGCAGGTTGGCCTTGTGTGCTGCCACCGGCTTATTTTTAAGCTTGTTTGGTGCCGCTAATGTCATGAATGACATGACCTATGGCGATCCGAGCGTTGAAACGAATTCTTGGACCATATTTCTCTGCGGTTTGTTTTTCTTCCTTGCCACACTCTTTGGCTGGTTTCGCACCACAATTAAAGAAAATCGTGCGGGCTTGAGCAGTGCTCAGATGAAGAAGTCCTACGCTCTGGGGATGTTCTGGTTCATTTTTTCTGAAGTCATGTTCTTCTTTGTGTTTTTCAGCGCCCTGTTCTATGTGCGTAACTTAGTTGGCCCTTGGTTAAGTGGCGAGGGCGATGGCGGGCGCATGAACGGTTTGCTCTGGCCGGGCTTTGAATACACTTGGCCGATGGCGATCACCCCGCAAGAAGCGATGGGCGGTGCTGCCAGTCAACCGATTGCCAATAATGGTGATTTTGTTAGCTTTGAAAAAAGTATGGCGATCAGTGAAGCCTCTGCGTGGTGGAAGTGGCTGCCTTTGTGGAATACCATAATTCTAGTGTCATCCAGTGTCACGGTGCATATTGCGCACTCGGGATTACTTGCCGATAACAAGCGCAAGTTTAATTTATGGCTGGGGATTAGTGTCCTGCTAGGTATGATCTTCGTTGCTCTGCAGGCATTAGAGTATTACGAAGCATACGCTCACTATGGCCTGACTCTAAACTCTGGTATCTATGGTTCGACCTTCTTTATGTTGACCGGTTTTCACGGCTTCCACGTGATAATCGGTATGACCATGCTATTGGTGCAGTGGCTGCGCTCGGTTAGAGCTGGACACTTTAGCGCAGAAGATCATTTTGGTTTTGAAGCATCGAGTTGGTATTGGCACTTTGTTGATGTGGTCTGGGTGCTCTTATTCCTGTTCGTCTATGTACTCTGATTAGTCCCTGTCGGCCCCTTGCTGTGCTGTGCCTTGCGGGCCGGCATCCCAAGGGGTTCCGTGACCGAGTTGCCCAGTTGCTACGCCATAAATAATGATAGCCAGCAAACTGACAGCAAGGGCTACTCGGATACCTAGCGAATGAACCGTGCCTCGTTTGCTTTTGTCACCCTGGTCTTTCATCAGGTAGTAAAACCCACTTCCCAGGCTGGCGAGCAGTGCTAGCACCAATACAATAATCACGGCTTTTAACAATGTTCAGCTCCTCATATTTTGCTCTGCAGTATAAACCAGCTGGGCTTGTGCTGTTGTTTTGTCACAAGAGCTGGGTGGTAATGAGATGAGCAAAAGAGAAAGCCTAGCACTAAACCTTGAGTGGCGTCTCACACTGTTTACTGCCCTACTTTTGCCTTTGCTAGTGGCATTGGGTTTTTGGCAGCTTGATCGAGCGGAACAAAAGCGTGAGCTGGCTGCTGCCTGGGAAGAGCGCCAAGCAGAAGCGCCGGTGCCACTATCAGCATTATGGGATGCCGAGCTCGGTGAGCTGCCCTACCGGGCGGTCAGTGTGCAGGGGCATTTTGATAGCCAACGCTACCTGCTGTTGGATAACCGTATGAGGCAGCGGCAATTTGGTTACGAAGTGCTGGGCGTGTTTCATTTGCAAGCTAGTGATCGCAAAGTATTGGTTAATCGTGGTTGGCTTGCTGGAGATGCGGCCAGACGCGCCCTGCCAGAAGTGAGGCAGCCAAGTGGCGTACTGCAATTGCAGGGCAGACTATATGTGTCGCCCGGTGAGCCTTACTTGCTTGGCGAGCAAGATTTATTAGCTGATTGGCCTTTGGTATTGCAGGGACTGGAGATGGATAAACTGCAGGCAGCACTGCAGACGCGCTTAGGGGGGGAGCTGTTTCCCTATACCTTGCGTTTGGACGCTGACGACCCCGCGGCTTTATTGGCTGACTGGCCGCTAGTGAATGTTAGTCCAGCTAAGCATAGTGGTTATGCACTGCAGTGGTTCAGTATGGCGCTTGTGTTGTTGCTGCTTTTTATATTTCGAAGCAGTAACCTGTGGCGTGTACTGCGGCCTCAAAGTAAGGGAGAAAACTAACAGGTGAGCCAAGTTAATAATAATCGAATGGTCATCTTATTGATTGCCGGTATTCCACTGACCATGATCTTAGCGGCCACTTGGCTATGGTATTTTGTTGTTCGCGGTGACATTGATCTGATAGGAACTCTGGGCACTGCAAACCGCGGAGATTTAGTTCAGCCACCCCGGCAAATTGCTGAAGCTGGGTTAATCAAAGTTGATGGCAGCGCCTTTAGGTTTCAAGAGCTAGATCCGAAATGGAGCTTTGTCATTCCAAACCAGGGCGCGCGCTGTGCTGCTGAGTGCGAACATCTGCTGTACACCGCGCGACAGATTCATATGGCGATGGGCAAGGAGTTGCTGAGAATCCAGCGTTTTTATGTGGGTACTCAGCAGCTAAGTGATACACAATTTGAAGTCGCAGAATTAAGTGACCAGCACCCTCTTCCCGGTACTTTTAAGGACTACCTTGCTACGGAGCAAATTGGCCTACAGGCACTTCGCGCTAGTCCTGAAGAGTTTGACAAACTTTTTGCTGAGCATTTGCAAGCTGAGGACACTTGGTATCTGATGGATCCTGCGGGCTGGATTATGATGTCCTACAATAACAGCGTATCGTATAAAGACGTGATCGCAGATCTGAAATTCCTGCTGAAAAACTCAAGCGACTAGACTATATATGGCAGAAACAATAATGACAGCCAAAGCGACCTGGCGCGACTACAAAGAGTTGACCAAGCCCAACGTGGTGCTGCTGATGATACTGACCTCGGCCATCGGGATGTTTATGGCTGTGCCGGGTATGGTGCCCTTAGATATTTTGATTCTGGGTAATCTAGGCATCGCGCTCTGCGCTGGTGCGGCGGCGGCGGTTAATCACCTCGTCGATCAGCAAGTCGATCAGCGGATGGCGCGTACGCGCAACCGCCCCGTTGCTCAGGGCCGGGTACCGACTTCCCGAGCGGCACTTTTTGCGCTGCTCATCGGTGGCCTAGGAATGGCGATTTTGGTGATTTGGGTTAATGCCTTAACCGCATGGTTAACTTTAGCTTCCCTAGTAGGTTACGCCTTTGTCTATACCATGTATTTAAAGCGTGCCACGCCGCAGAATATTGTCATTGGTGGCTTAGCTGGAGCAGCCCCGCCACTGTTGGGCTGGACCGCTGTGACCGGTGAAATTCATGGTCATGCCCTGCTGTTAGTGCTGATTATTTTTGCTTGGACACCGCCGCATTTTTGGGCTCTGGCTATTCACCGGCGAGAGGAGTATGCCGCAGTGGATATCCCCATGTTACCGGTAACTCATGGTGTAACCTTCACCAAGATTCATATCCTACTCTACACCCTGATCATGTTTGTGATTACTTTGCTGCCCTTTGCGACCCGCATGAGTGGGCCCTTGTATTTGCTGGGCGCAGTGGTGCTTGGCGGTGGTTTCTTATATTGGGCCATTGAGTTATTGCGGAATCGGAACCCCAAGGCGCCGATGGAGACCTTTAAGTATTCCATAAGCTATCTGATGGCCTTGTTCCTAGTGATGCTAGTGGATCACTACCTGTTCCCCGTTGCCAGCCTGTAAACGAGAGAGCCCCATGTCTAATGATAAGAGGCGACAAGGACGCGGAATCCGCTTAACTGTTGCTGTCATCCTAGTGTTCATCTGTGTGGTGATTGCCGGCTTTGTCTATCGCATCGGGTTGCCACGGATTATGAGTGACGCTGAGTTAAAGGTGAATGGCACTTATGTTCTCGAAACACCCCGTGAAATAGGAGCTTTTTCGCTCATTGATCATCGCGGCGAAGCCTTTGGTCCTGAGCGCTTTGAAGGTCGCTGGTCGCTGGTATTCTTTGGCTTTACGCACTGCCCAGATATCTGCCCAACGACCATGAGCTTCTTGAATCGCTTTGTTACTGAACTTGAAGGTAGCGAAGCGAGTGATATTCAGGTGGTCATGGTTACAGTAGATCCAGCGCGAGATACAGCAGAGCAACTGGCTCGTTATCTGCCTTTTTTCAATGAGGAATTTGTCGGGGTGACGGGGGAGTTTTTAGATATTCATCGCTTTGCAACAGCCTTGAATACACCTTTTCGCAAGGTGCCTGGGCAAGGTGATAACTACCAAGTCGATCATAGTTCTAATGTGGTACTTATCAACCCAAGAGGGCACTACCACGGATTTTTCAAGGCGCCACTTGATCTGGCCAAAATGAAGGTTAGCTATCGTTCGATACGCTACCTCTGGAACCACTAGTCGCCCTGAACTAAGGGCACAGGCAGTGCTACTTAAGTATGTGGCAGCACTGCCTGGTTCAACTCAGCTAAAGCTAAGTTTGGATATCGCCTTGGGGCTAGTTAGCACTAACCAGAAGTGCTTCGCTAGGACGCGGGATATCGCCATCTCGATCAAAACGCTGCTGTAAGAAGGTATCGAGATCTTCAGCTACAGACTTTGTGTTTTGGTAAGCGGGGGCAAAGTTCTCGTGCTCCGCTTTATCTTCCACAGCTATTTTTGCAGCAGCACTAGACTCATGCAAAGCAGCTCTTACAAATAGCTGATCCACGCTCTGTGCGCCAGCGACGGGCGCCAGAACGATTAAACTTAATCCCAAAATAGAACGTAGTTTCATGTTTGTTACTCCTTGAGTGTTACTTTAGAGTCGATAGGGTAACACATTTATCGAGATTGTACAGTTTCGGTAACATTGTGTTACTTTTTCGCATGTTGATCTCATTGAGAAACTCACCGCGAGTAACATTCATATCTTATTGATATATAAGGATTTATTTGGTTTTTTGTTGGTTGTGGGTTCTATATTGGAATTGCTGTGCTGTGAATTATTTCGTAAATTTAATGTTTGGTAACACTTCGCCCTGGGTTTATTGCCTTTGTTGAGCAAGCCGTGATCAAGCGTGGTAATTTGTTTGACGCTGGGCTTTAATTCCTTTGGTAACGCCCCTGCGCCACAAGTGGTTTTCAGTGGGCCGACATTCATAGCAGCGAGAAACTCCATGGCAGACAATGCAAGCCCCATCGTTTTGGTCGATGGATCTTCCTATTTATATCGCGCATTTCACGCGCTTCCTCCACTGTCAAATTCCAAAGGAGAACCTACTGGCGCCGTAAGAGGTGTTATCAGTATGTTGAAACGGCTGCTAAAGGATTATCCCCAGAGCCCAGTGGTGGTGGTCTTTGATGCCAAGGGCAAAACTTTTCGCGATGAATTATTTGCTGAATATAAAGCGCAGCGCCCGCCGATGCCGGATGAGCTGCGCGAGCAAGTAGAGCCCATCCATAAATTGGTTGAGGCTCTAGGCTTGCCCCTGATCTGCGTACCGGGAGTGGAGGCAGACGACGTTATTGGCACATTGGCCCGACAAGCCAGTGAACAGGGTCGTGCCGTAGTTATCTCGACAGGTGACAAAGATATGGCGCAGCTAGTGGATGCCAATACCACTCTGGTCAATACGATGACCGGGACAGCCATGGATGAAACGGGGGTGAAGGAAAAATTTGGCATTCCCCCCAGTCTAGTTATCGATCTCCTGGCCCTGATGGGGGATAAAGTCGACAATATTCCTGGAGTGGCAGGCGTGGGGGAGAAAACGGCACTGGCTTTATTGCAGGGCTTGGGGGGCTTAGAAGAGATCTACGCCGGATTGGATAAAGTTGCTGAATTGAGCTTCCGTGGCGCTAAAACTATGGGGCCAAAGCTAGAGGCAGCGCGCGATCAAGCTTTTTTGTCTTATCAATTAGCAACCATTAAGACAGATGTTGAGTTGAGTGAAACGCCAGAGACCCTTAGCAATAAGGCACCTGACAAGGAGGCTTTACTCGAGTGGTATACGAGACTTGAGTTTAAAGCTTGGTTAGATGAGTTACTCAGTGATGAAGATCAGCCCGCGGCAGAGCAGCTTGAGCAGGAGTATGAAACTATCACTGATCAGGCCGAGCTTGAGCGCTGGATAGCTCGTCTCAAGCAGGCAGAAGTTTTTGCCTTTGACACCGAGACCACCAGCCTCAAATATATGGATGCAGAGTTGGTGGGCCTCTCATTTGCAGTGGAGGTAGGTAAAGCGGCTTATGTGCCGCTAGCCCATGACTACCCAGGTGCGCCAGAGCAGCTTGAGCGCGACAGTGTGCTGGAGCAGTTGCGGCCTCTACTGGAGGATAGCGCCCTAGCCAAGGTCGGACAGAACCTGAAGTACGATGCCAGCGTGTTGGCCAACCATGGGGTTACTTTGCGCGGCATTCGCTATGACACCATGCTGGAATCCTATGTCTTAGATTCCGTGGCGACACGTCACGATATGGACAGTCTGGCTCTCAAATACCTCGGCTTAAAGACCACTAGCTTTGAAGAGATTGCTGGTAAAGGTGCTAAACAGCTGACTTTTAATCAGATCCCTCTGGAGCAGGCGGCGCATTATGCAGCTGAAGACGCCGATATCACTTTGCGTCTACACCAAGCTCTGTGGCCTAAGTTAGAACAGGAGGCGGGCCAAGTCTCTGTCTTTGAAGACATTGAGATGCCCCTGGTGCCTGTACTGTCCCAGATAGAGCGGCAGGGAGCACTAATTTCACGAGAATTACTGCAGCAGCACAGCAGTGATTTAGCTAAGCGTCTACAGGTACTCGAGGAAAAGGCACACGAGCTGGCCGGGCAGCCCTTTAATTTGGGTTCACCCAAGCAGCTGGGTGAAATATTGTTTGAGAAATTAGAGCTACCAGTAATTCGCAAAACACCTAAGGGTGCACCTTCGACGGCAGAAGAGGTATTGGCAGAGTTGGCGCTGGACTACCCCTTGCCCAAGCTCTTATTGGAATACCGTAGTTTGAGCAAGCTGAAATCGACCTATACCGATAAGCTGCCGGAAATGATTAATGATAAAACGGGGCGCGTTCATACCTCTTATCATCAGGCGGTGGCGGCGACTGGGCGCCTGTCTTCTTCCGATCCCAATTTGCAGAATATTCCCATTCGGACGGTGGAGGGGCGCCGTGTACGGCAGGCCTTTATTGCTCCCCAGGGCTATCGCATTGTTGCGGCGGACTACTCTCAAATTGAGCTGCGTATCATGGCGCATCTATCAGCCGATGAAGGCCTGCTGAAAGCCTTTAAAGATGGGCTGGATGTGCATCGGGCGACCGCTGCAGAAGTGTTTGAAACGCCACTCGAAGCGGTCAGTTCAGAGCAGCGGCGCAAAGCCAAAGCAATCAACTTTGGCCTGATTTACGGTATGTCGGCCTTTGGCTTGGCGCGTCAGTTGCACTTGGGGCGAAATGAGGCCCAAGAGTATATTGAGCGCTATTTTGAACGCTATCCGGGGGTTCAAGATTACATGGACCGCACTCGAGAGTTAGCCCATGACAAGGGCTATGTGGAAACCTTGTTTGGGCGGCGGCTCTATCTGCCAGAAATTAACGCGCGTAATAAAATGCGGGTGCAAGCTGCTGAGCGTATGGCGATTAATGCGCCGATGCAGGGCAGCGCTGCAGATATCATTAAAAAAGCGATGCTATCGGTTCATGCCTGGCTGCAAGATGAGCGCCAAGATGCCCGTATTATTATGCAAGTGCACGATGAGTTAGTACTGGAAGTGGCCGAGCAAGAAGTTGAGGCGATCAGCGCAAGGGTATGCGAGCTAATGGCTGGTGCCGCGCAGTTGGCAGTGCCACTTTTAGTTGAGGCCGGTGCCGGTGCGAACTGGGACGAGGCCCATTGATTGACAGCTGACGGGGGCTCGGAAAAGTTTCTAAGCGCAAGGGGAACTTATCTCGTCAATGGGCGTCTTAATATTCGTAGCTTACGGCTACACGCTCAATTGCTCACTCTCCATGGGCAATAGATGAGCAAGTCTCTTCCCCAGAGACGCTATCTGGCCCAGTCACTTACCCCCTATAGGTGACTGGGCTTTTTTTATTGATGATATTCACTCAGGGCAGGGGTTCAGATTCTGCTGTTGGTCCCTCATCCTGGGCGCTGCTGTCACAGAGCCAGGCATTTAACACCCGGATAAGTTCTTTATGACCCGTATCTTTTAGGGCCGAAAACAGCTGCACGCTCACTAGATCCGCGTGTCCAGCCAGCTGCTTACGCAGCTTTAGCAGTGTTGAGCTAGCAGGGCCATTTTTGAGTTTGTCGGCTTTGGTTAGGAGGATGTGCACCGGCATTTGAGCGGCCAGTGCCCAGTCGAGCATTTGCTGATCAAAGGCCTGTAGTGGGTGTCGCACATCCATCAGTAACACTAGACCGCGGAGACTTTGGCGCTCCTGTAGGTAAGTTTCTAGCTGTCGGGTCCATTCTTTTTTGACTGATTGCGGTACTTTGGCAAAACCGTAGCCGGGTAAATCGACCAGTCGTTGATCATCACTGAGAGAGAAGAAATTGATCAGCTGGGTTCGCCCTGGCGTCTTAGAAGTGCGCGCCAACTTTCGATTGCCAGTTAAGCTATTGATTGCACTAGATTTTCCAGCGTTAGAGCGGCCTGCAAAAGCAACTTCCCAGCCCTGGTCAGGCGGGCATTGGCTAAACTTACTGGCGCTGAGTAGAAAATTTGCCTGACGGTAATCGGGCGCAGTGACAATCATTGAGGTATCCAAATCGGACATGCGAGAAGGTCGCCTTTTTTTGCATGGGGTAACTCGTATATAATGCCACAGCTTCTTCGCAAGTTATCATCTGCTTGCGAATCTGGCATTAATCCCGACACTGATTGAGGTCACCCATGAAAAACTTGAAACTCCTGGCCTGCGCCGTCACCGTGATCGCCGCGTCTTATGCGCCAGCGAGCCTTGCTGAGCCGCCAATGGATAAGTACAACAGCAGCTGTGCTGTGTGTCACGCCACAGGGGTTGCCGGTGCGCCTAAAACCGGTGATGTTGCAGCTTGGCAGCCGCGCCTTGAAAAAGGCATGGAGCAAATGATGCAGTCCGTCAACGGTGGTTTAAATGCCATGCCGCCAAAAGGTATGTGCTTTAACTGTAGCGATGAAGACTACCAAGCATTGATTGAGTATATGTCCTCGCCAGCTGAGTAAGCCGGCCTACAATCCATAATTCAGACCTGGAAGTGAAATGAAAAAGATCGCGATGATATGCGGCCTGCTTTTTGGCTTAAGTCAGCTTAGCCAAGCAGCAACGATGCCTAAAGGCGACGCGGATGCTGGCAAGCAAATGACTACAGCTTGTTCGGCCTGTCACGGTGCGGATGGTAATAGTGCCGCGCCCACCTTCCCCAAACTGGCAGACCAAAACGCGCGCTACCTGTTTAAGCAGTTGCAGGATATTCGCGATGGTGCCCGTCCAGTACCCACTATGATTGGCCAGCTTGATGGCAAAAGCGATCAACAGCTTGCTGATATAGCGGCTTATTATGCCGCCCAGCCGCGCAGCGGTAGTCAGACAGACCCTGAGCTCCTAGAGCTTGGTGAGAAAGTCTACCGCTCTGGAGTGGCTGAGCGTGGCGTAGCTGCTTGTACTGCTTGCCACTCACCTCGGGGTAAGGGTAATGCACCCGCTGGCTTCCCTTCACTAGCTGGGCAACATGCTGACTATATTGCCAGCCAGCTTAAAATGTACCGCCAGGGCTATGAAGATGAAGCTGGGCGTACCAATGATGGTGATACCCGAATCATGCGTACCACGGCCTTTGGCTTGAGCGACAAGGAAATAGAAGCCGTTGCGAGTTATGCGGCGGGCTTGAAATAAGCCTTATAGCTAGTGAAAAAGGCGATTGTTTAATCGCCTTTTTTTCGTTTTACAGAACGTTATGGGCTCACTGTGGTCATAGTTGAACGTTTTATAGGGAGATTTCCATGCTGAAAAAATTGATTGTGGCTTTATCGCTTACTGTTCTAATGCCTCTGTCTGCTGTAGCGCAAGAGTGGCGAGAGGGCGAACACTACGACCTGATCACTCCGTCGGTGCGTACTGCCAATAGCAACAAAATCGAAGTAGTAGAGTTTTTCTGGTATGGCTGTGGTCATTGCTACAATTTTGAGCCGATGGTTAGCCAGTGGAAGAAGACTTTGGCTGATGATGTCGAAGCCCATGGCTCTCCCGCCGTGTGGAACAAAGGCATGGAGCTTCATGCCAAAGCTTACTACACCGCGCAAGTGCTAGGTGTCTTAGAGACTATGCACCCAGTATTATTTCAGGCGATGAATGTCGACCGTAAGCGCCTCGCCTCTGATGATGAAATTAAAGCATTATTTACGGCAAACGGGGTATCTGCTGAAGATTTCGATAAGGTCTACAGCTCTTTTGGCATCAATAGTCAGGTACGCCAAGCGAATAGCCGTGCCCGTGCGGCCAAAATTACTGGTACGCCAGAGATGATGGTAAATGGTAAGTATCGCATCAGCACACGCAAGGCTGGCAGTCAGGCCAATATGCTGAAAATTGCTGATTATCTGATTGAGAAAGAGCGAGCTAGCGCTAGCCAAAAGCAAAGCTAGTATCTAGAAAAGTACAGCGCGACCGGTAATGGGTCGCGCTTTTTAAAGTTTTAAGCTACTCAGCGCTGCTCACTAGCAGCGCATGTTGAAGTCCTACATCCCGCTACTGTAGTTTTTTAGCGACACTTTGCCGCTGGCACGTATCTGTCTAAATGCGAGACCGTACTCGCGCAACATTTCTAAGCAATAGCTAAGACGTGCCTCAAAGTACTCCTGAGCGCTGGGGTTGTTGTCCTGCTCATTGTCATTGAACACCGTGTCGACATAACGAATGATGAGATGCTCTGGTAGATAACAGATACGGTTGTTTTTGTAAGAGCTAGTGCGTAACTCGGCGACCGGAAAAGAGCCGCCGTCAGCAACTGACACCGTGACGATCAGCGCCGGCTTGTGAGAGAGCTCTTCCCCAGCGGTCCACATCAGAAAAAAGTTTTTTAAGCGCGAGGGCACCATGCCGTGCCACTCGGGTGACACCACGATAAAAGCATCACAGCTATGGAGCGCTTTGCTCAATGGTTGCAGCAGTGCTTGCCACTCGCTGTTATCCGCATCCCAAACGCCTTCATCCCAAAACGGTAGATCACTGTCGGCTAGGTCGTACAGCCAGGTCTCATCACATATTCCCTGAGCTTTTAGAGATTTCTCAATATAGCGGGAAACCTTGCCACTTTGTGAATTGCTGCGGTGGCTACCGCTGATAATGCCAATTTTCATGCCAAGTCCTTGGGTCAATCAGATGGTCATCCAGCCCGGGGTGGGCAGGTTTTTATTGTTTAGAAATACGGGGTTAAACAGTTTGCTCTGGTAGCGGTTACCGTAGTCACAGAGGATGGTTACGATAGTGTGGCCTGGCCCGAGTTCCTCGGCGAGTCGCACAGCGCCGGCAATATTGATCGCTGAGGAGCCGCCTAGACACAAGCCTTCGTATTGCAGTAGAGCAAAGAGGTAGGGCAGCGCTTCGGCATCGCTGATATTGAAGGCGTGATCAACTTGGGCTAGGGCGATATTACCTGTGACATGGTTGATGCCGATGCCTTCCATAATGGAGTTGCCCTCACTGGCTTGTAGCTTACCGCTGCGGAAATAAGCCGCTAGTGAAGCGCCAGAGGGATCGGCAATGCCAATTTGAATGTTCTTGTTGTGAGCCTTCAGTGCAGTGGAAACCCCCGCCAAGGTGCCACCGGTGCCAGCCGCGCATACGAAGCCATCAATTTTGCCCTCGCATTGGCGCCAAATTTCTTCGCCAGTGGTATCGCGGTGCATGGCCATGTTAGCGGGGTTGTCGAATTGTCGTGCCCAAATTGCTCCATTAGGCTCTTTCTTGGCGTAGTCTGCGGCAAGGCGCTCGGCAGTGTGGACGTAATGATTTGGGTCGGCGTAGGAGGTTGCGGGCACGAGGTGCAAATCGGCGCCGAGCAGCTCTAGGGTGTCGATTTTTTCTTTACTCTGAGTGATAGGCATCACTACTGTGCTGCTGTAGCCCAGGGCATTGGCTAATAGGGTGAAACCAATACCGGTATTGCCAGCGGTGCCCTCTACGATTCGGCCGCCGGGGCGCAGTTCGCCAGCTTGCTCCGCAGCGCGAATAATACCCAGTGCGGTGCGGTCTTTGATTGAGCCGCCGGGGTTAAGAAATTCGGCTTTTCCTAGAATCGTGCAGCCGGTCTGCTCTGATACTTGGCGCAGGTGCAGGAGTGGCGTATTGCCTATCAGTTGGGTGACATCGGCGGCGCTGTGCAAGGGCAGATCTCCGCTAGTAAAAATGGGTCGCTAGTATGCCATAGCCACAGGCCACTGGTCAGGTCTCCTGAGGCGGATCTAGGCTGCGTACGCGCAGCAGTAAAATAAGCCCTAGGCCAGCTAGGATAGACATCAGCCACACCATGGGTGCCGGTGAGTCGCTCAGCAGCAGGCCAACCGCTCCGCTGGCAGCTGCTGAGACGCCCATTTGAATAAAGCCAAATAAGGCAGATGCAGTGCCTGCCATGTGCGGGTAAGGCTGCAGGGCCAGGTTCATGGCGTGTGGCAATACCATGCCCAGTGAGGCGGTGTAGATCATTGTCGGTAACATTAGAGCCCAGATGCTCTGTGGCCAAATGCTGCTACAAGTCAGCATGATCAGGCAGGCGCTGGCAGCTAATATGGCGCCCATGCGTACTACTTGGTCGGATTCAAAGTGGCTGGCAAGTTTGGCGCTGGAGGCGCTGCCGATAAAATAGCCCACTACCGTGGTAAGAAAAATAAGGCCAAAGTACTGTATCGGTACACCGAGCATTTCCAAATAGACGAAGCCGGAAGCTGCGAGGTAGGACATCATCGCCGCGTAGCACAGGGAGCAACCGAGGGCGACCACCATAAAACTGGGTGAAACGCTGAGCTCACGGTAGTTGCGGCCAATACTTAGAGGGTGAAGGCTCTGTCGCTGTGGCAGTGACTCAGGCAAAAAATAGTGCACCAAGTAAACCATTAGCAGGCCATAAATGGCCAAAAACACAAAAATACTGGACCAAGGGAAAATTATTAGCATGGCGCTGCCCAAGCTAGGGGCAACGGCCGGTGCTAGAGCCATTAGCATGGCAATGATCGACAGGGCTTTGGCGGCGCGACGCGGGCCGAAAAGGTCGCGTGTGACAGCCCGGGATAGTGTCGGCCCCACGCAGGCCCCGAGACCCTGCAGCAGACGAAAGGCAATCAGTTGTTCCACGCTGGTTGATAAGCTGCAACCGATACAGGCAATGATAAAAATTGCGGTACCGCCAATCAGTATCGGCTTGCGGCCGAAACGGTCCGCGAGGGGGCCGCAAAATAGATGAAAAACTGCAAAGCCGGTGAGGTAGGCGCTCAGGGTGAGCTGAATATTGGCGACCGAGGTATCAAGCGCTTCGCGCATGGCGGGCATGGCCGGTAGATACATATCGATACTTAGCGGGCCAAGCGACACCATGGCGGCCAGTAATACCAGCATCCAGCGTGAGTCGGGGTGTAAATATTGCTTATTTGCGGCGGCCATGGGGCGGCGATGCTACCACGCTTTAGGCTGCAAATCGATTCGCTTTGTGCTGATTATTAAACTCGATAGATTAAAGGCTTGCGATAAAAGTGAGCGCTAACTTTCGGTGCCGTTTATATGATCTAAAGGTAGTGCTGTGCGCTGCATGACGCGACGCAACTCAAAGCTGGAGTGCACGCCAGTGACGCCGGGTATGCGAGTCAATTTGCCGAGCAGAAAGCGCTCGTAGTACTCCATGTCGGCGACCACCGCCTTTAACAGATAGTCAGCGCTTTGGCCGGTGACTACCGAGCACTCCATGACCTCCGGGTAGCTGCACACTTCTTGTTCAAAAGCGTCAAAGCGATCAGGGGTATGGCGATCCATGCTGATGCCGATATAGGCGGTGAGTTTTAGGCCTAGCCGGGATTGATTGAGCAGTGTGACATGACCTTGAATGAGGCCCGACTGCTCTAAGCGCTTAACTCGCCGGGAGCAGGGCGTAGGTGATAAGCCCACTTGTTCTGCCAGCTCTAAATTGCTGATGCGAGCATCGCGTTGCATCAGTTCAAGGATGTGGCGATCAATGCGATCAAATTTCAAGGAAGATGCCTCTGTGTATCTGTTGTTAAGGGTATATGAGGACTATAACTCTAATAAATGGAAAAAAAATAGTGAATTATTGCAATAAGACCACTAAAAATAGCAATCTTTGCAGTAATTAACTCAAGGGCTCAGGTTATACTATGCGCCTTGGCTGACACGTCTGTTGCTGCCGTACCAGCGGGGTTATCGCTCCGCCGGTCACTGGGCAAAACCTCACGAGGGCGAGCGTTCTTTAACTAGCGCGCGACAGACCAGCCTCCCAAATACACGATCAGGAAGTTAAGCATGAGCCATTTTGACCACCGCAAATACAAGCCTTTTGAGCCTATACGCATGACCTCTCGTCGCTGGCCCGATCGTCAGCTAAAGCAGGCGCCGCTCTGGTGTAGTGTGGACTTAAGGGATGGCAACCAGGCACTGATCGAACCCATGACTGCAGCGCAGAAGTCAAAGCTTTGGGATCAATTGATTAAAATTGGCTTCAAAGAAATTGAAGTGGGCTTTCCTTCGGCTTCTAGTCACGACTACGACTTTGTTCGCGAGTTGATCGACAACAAGCGGATTCCCGACGATGTGACCGTGCAAGTTCTGACCCAGGCTCGCCCCGATTTGATCGAGAAGACATTTGCCGCCTTGAAAGGTGTTCGCCGGGCCATTGTGCACGTGTATAACTCCACCTCTACCGTGCAGCGTGAACAGGTCTTTAGTCTGGATCGCGATGGCATTATTGATATTGCTGTACGCGGTGCACAGCTGGTGAAAGATTGCGCTGCTCGCTATCCCGAAACTGAGTGGGTGTTTGAGTATTCACCAGAGAGCTTCACCGGAACGGAGTTAGATTTTGCGGTTCAGGTTTGCGATGCAGTGACTGATGTGTGGCAGCCGACACCCGAAAAGCCGGTGATTATTAATCTTCCCGCTACCGTTGAAATGAGCACGCCTAATGTCTATGCCGACCAAGTGGAGTGGTTTTGTGACCACGTGGCACGTCGCGATAGCTTGCTGATTTCTCTGCACACCCATAATGATCGTGGCTGTGCTGTGGCAGCGGCAGAGTTGGGTGTACTAGCTGGGGCCGATCGCGTCGAAGGCACCTTGATGGGTAATGGTGAGCGAACCGGTAACATGGATGTGGTGACCATGGCGATGAACCTCTACAGCCAAGGGGTTGATCCCGAGTTGCAGTTGGGACACATGGACGAAATTATCCAGACTGTTAAAGAGTGCACGCAGCTGCCGGTCCACCCGCGTCATCCTTACGCTGGTGAGTTAGTGTTTACGGCCTTTTCGGGCAGTCACCAGGATGCAATTAAAAAGTGCTTGGCTAAGCGCGATGAAGATAGCGCTTGGGAAGTGGCTTATCTGCCCATTGACCCTCGAGATATTGGCCGTTCCTATCAAGAGGTTATCCGCATTAACAGTCAGTCGGGCAAGGGCGGGATTGCCTATGTGCTCGAGCGTGACTATGGCTATGAGTTACCGCGCTGGCTGCAAATTGATTTCAGTTCAGCGGTGCAAGCTTATGCGGAACAGCGTGAGAAAGAAGTTTCTGGTGCGGAGGTACTGGATCTCTTCCAGCAGACTTACCTCGCCACTGATGGCGAGTTCGCGCTGGGTAACTATCAGGTCAATCGCTCTGACAACGTCGACGAGTTGCAAGTTGAATTGAAACAAGGGGCGAGCACTCACAGCTTGCAGGGCGCCGGAAATGGCGTGGTGGCCTCCTTTGTCGATGCCATCAGTCGTTTCACTGGCAAGCAGGTGGTGCTGGTGGAATACAGCGAACACGCTCTCAGTCAGAGCGCTGATGCGGAAGCGGTCTGTTATATCCAGCTCAATGTGAATGGCGAGCGCTACTGCGGGGTAGGTCGCAGCAGCGATATCATTCAGGCTTCGCTAGACGGTATCTTGAGCGCCATCAATCGTGCGATTAAGCAGGCAGCCGACAATGCCGCGGCCTGAGCGCGGCATTGATAGGGCTTAAGGGATTTTTTTAGTTCAATAAGGGTGGCGGCGGAAGTAATCTTTTGCCGCCGCTTTAACTTTACCCGATAGCATCAGGGTGGCGACCATTGTCGGTATGGCCATTAGGCCGTAGGAGCCGGAAACTAGATTAAATACTACGTCGATACTGACGCTAGCCCCAAAAATTACCGTGCCAACAAATAGCCAGCGGTAGTGGTGCTGGATATCAGCTCCGAATAAAAAGCCAAAGCACTTAGCGCCGTAGTACCACATGGTGAACATGGTGGTGCTGGATAAAATCAATGTGATGGCAAACATCAAGATGACACCGAGAGTGCCGAGGTCTTCACGAAATGCGTTGACGGTTAAGTTGATCCCCGATAAATCGCCTGGGTTTTGCCAGGTCCCGGCCAGTAGTATTACCAGTGCAGTACAAGTGCAGACAATCAAGGTGTCTGCCACTGGCCCCAGCATGGCAACTAAGCCTTCCCGGACCGGTTCGTTGGTGCGCGCGGCACCGTGAGCCATAACCTCTGTTCCCACCCCCGCTTCATTGGAAAACGCGCCGCGGCTGATACCAATTAAAATCATGCCCAAGAGACCCCCACCCACCGCTTGAGGGTTGAAGGCTTCACTAAAGATTGAGGCAAAAACCCCCGGCACTTCGTCGATGTGTATGGCTAGCATGATTAGAGTTAGGCCGAGATAAGTCAGTACCATCACTGGCAAGAGTGCCACGGCAACTTTGGCCACCCGTGGTAGACCGCCGAAGATCACAATGCCCACTAAGACAGCCATGGCGCAGCCGATCAGTAAGCCGGTCATGGTCGGGTCCGCGTGGGGGAAGACCTGTTCGCGAATTAGAGCGGCTAGCTGGTTAGATTGGAAGATCGGCAGCGTACCGACTAAACCTGCCACTGAAAACATGATCGCCAGTGGGTAAAAGCGACGCGGTAGAGCCTCTCGGATGATATACATGGGGCCGCCTTGAAGGCGCCCTAGATTGTCTTCTCCGCGATACATGACGCCGAGGGTGCAAGTAAAAAATTTAGTGGCTACACCGACCAGCGCAGAGACCCACATCCAGAAGATGGCGCCCGGGCCACCGGCTACGATAGCCAGCGCTACACCGGAAATATTGCCCAGCCCCATGGTGCCTGATAAGGCGGCGGCCAATGCTTGAGCGTGACTGAGTTCGCCCGGCTCATCCGGCGTGTCGTGTTTGCCGAGCATAATGCCCAGTGCGTGACCGAAATGCCGATAGGGTAAGAAGCGTGAATAGAGCGCAAAGAATATTCCGCCTCCCAACAATAAGGTGACTAAAGGGGTACTCCATACCGCATCGGCGAAAGTGGCAGAGAGCTGCTGCAATAATTCCATGGGTCTCCCGTTTGGCGACTTATCTGTGAATGCTGCGCAAAAATGGCGAGCATAACACATGGGCTTTCAGCGCCGAGCACTGATATTCTAAGCTGAGGTCCCTGCGTGACAGTTAAAATAAGACTAGAAGGAGTCATTCTATGCGGGCAACACAACAGCCTCCGTGCATCACTGCTCCAGTGTTGGCGTAGATTTGGATAGCTTGTCATGCTCAGCCTGAACTGCCATTGCTGCTTATTAGGGTGCCCGGGTAGTGTTTAGTTTGACTCAAGCAGCGGCGCAGCGCTTTAAGCTGCTTTGTTGTAAGCCGCTGCAGAAACCATTGTTGTGGGCAGTACTGACGCTGTTGCTGACATCCTGCAGCAGTACAACCTTTGTCTACAATCGCCTCGATGTCATTTTGCCTTGGTACTTGAGCGACTATGTGGAGCTTGACCGAGCGCAAAAGAAGCAGCTCGATCTCTTATTGCAGCCATTCTTAACATGGCATCGTCAGCAAGAACTACCGCGCTATCTCGCCCTGCTGCAGCGGGCCGAAGCAATGCTCGATAAGCCCCTAACTTTGGCGGAACTGGATGACTTGGTGGCAGAGCTGGAAGTGGCGATGAATCGTATCCAAGAGCGCTCTTTGGAGGATTGGCTCCTGCCCTTAGGTGAAGAGCTCAGCGAAGCTCAGTTAGCAAAGTTCATCACAGTGCTCGAAGATAAGCAGCAAGCACTTGAAAAGGAATACTTACAGCGCAGTGAGAAAGCCTATCACAAGGAAACCTATAAGCGTTTTCGCCGTGCTTTCCATACTTATTTAGGGCGTTTAACGCAGGAGCAGCGCCTCGTGCTTAATGAGGCTGTGGCTAGTATGAAACGCGCAGATCAGCTGTGGCTGCAGGAGCGACAAGCGTGGATCGAGCGTTTGCGCTGTATATTGCAACGTGAGGACAACTGGCAACAGGAGCTGCGTGAAGCGCTCGCAGAGCGTCAAGAAATAGGCAGCCCTGAGTACCAAGAGCTGTTTCAGCACAATTTCGCTGTGATCAAGCAGACAGTCGTAGTGCTAGTCAACAGTCGCAGCGAGCGGCAGGACCGTCGCTTGCGGCATAAGCTGACAAGCTTGCAGCGAGATATGGCTCGCCTTAAACAGTAGGGCTTGCCGACCGCTGCTAAAAAGTTTGATAAAGAAAAGCAGGGCGCCGCTTAGGCAGCGCCCTGAGTGAGCTGATTAATCCAGCAGAGAGAGGTCGCGTACAGCGCCTTTGTCGGCGCTGGTGACCATCTTGGCATAGACCTTCAGAGCAGCGCTAACCTTACGCGGCCTAGCTTTGGCGGGTCGCCAAGCAGCTGAGCCTTTAGCATCTTCGGCGGCGCGGCGCGCGGCGAGTTCTTCGTCGCTCACTGCCACGTTGATGCTGCGATTGGGAATGTCGATGTTGATGATGTCGCCATGCTCTACTAAGCCAATAGCACCGCCAGCAGCGGCCTCAGGCGAGGCGTGGCCAATCGACAGGCCAGAGGTGCCGCCCGAGAAGCGTCCGTCGGTGAGTAGGGCGCAGCTTGCCCCTAGGCCTTTAGACTTCAGGTAGCTGGTGGGGTAGAGCATTTCCTGCATGCCGGGGCCGCCGCGGGGGCCTTCGTAGCGGATGATCACCACATCGCCCTCTTTAACCTTGCCGGCTAGAATGTCTTCTACTGCTGATTCTTGGCTTTCGCAGATGTAGGCAGGGCCCGAGAACACCAGAATGCTTTCATCGACCCCAGAGGTTTTCACCACACAGCCATCTTCGGCAATGTTACCAAAAAGTACAGCTAGGCCGCCTTCGCTGGAGTAGGCATGTTCAAGTTTGCGAATACAGCCATTCTCGCGATCCAGATCAAGGCTGGGCCAGCGAGTAGACTGGCTGAAGGCTGTTTGCGTGGGAATACCGCCGGGGCCGGCACTGAATAGCTTGTGAGCCTCTTCGTCCTGACTCTGTGCGATATCCCATTTGGCTAGGGCATCGCGCATGCTTGGGCTGTGCACGGTGGGATTGTCAGTGTGCAGTAAATTGGCGCGATCGAGTTCGCCGAGAATGCCCATAACACCGCCAGCGCGGTGCACATCTTCCATATGATAAAGCGGCGTATTTGGCGCCACCTTGCACAGCTGTGGCACTTTGCGCGATAGGCGGTCGATGTCCTTGAGGGTGAAGTCCAGCTCGGCTTCCTGGGCGGCAGCTAATAAGTGCAAGATCGTGTTGGTTGAGCCGCCCATGGCAATGTCCAGCGCCATCGCGTTTTCAAAGGCGGCAAAGTTGCCGATATTACGCGGCAGAACTGATTCGTCGTTTTGCTCGTAGTAGCGTTTGCAGAGCTCTACGATGAGCTGCCCAGCACGCAAGAACAGTTGCTCACGGTCAGAGTGGGTGGCCAGGGTAGAGCCATTGCCCGGCAGCGACAGACCTAGGGCTTCAGTGAGGCAGTTCATGGAGTTGGCGGTGAACATCCCCGAGCAGGAGCCGCAGGTGGGGCAGGCAGAGCGCTCATACTCAGCCACATCGTCATCATTGGCATCGCTGTCGGCGGCGATCACCATGGCATCGACTAGGTCGAGTTTGTGCTCAGAAAGTTTGGTTTTGCCGGCTTCCATAGGGCCGCCGGAGACAAACACCACCGGAATGTTGAGGCGCATAGCCGCATTGAGCATCCCGGGGGTAATCTTGTCGCAGTTAGATATGCACACCATGGCGTCTGCGCAGTGGGCATTAACCATGTACTCCACAGAATCGGAGATGACGTCTCGTGAAGGCAGGCTGTACAGCATGCCGTCGTGGCCCATGGCGATACCATCATCCACTGCGATGGTGTTGAACTCTTTCGCCACTCCACCGGAGCGCTCAATCTCTCGCGCTACCAGTTGGCCCATATCTTTGAGGTGGACATGGCCCGGTACAAATTGGGTAAATGAGTTAACCACAGCAATAATGGGCTTTTGGAAGTCATCGTCTTTCATGCCGGTGGCGCGCCACAGGGCGCGAGCGCCGGCCATGTTGCGGCCGTGGGTAGAGGTTTTAGAGCGATAGTCTGGCATAGGGCACCTAATTCGGCCGCACTATCAAGATGTAGCGCGGCGCATTGGGTTGAAACAGAGCCAAGCAGGATAGCAAATTATCGCCGCTTTGGCTGGAGTATTACTGAAGTGCTGGCGACTTTAGGGCTGAATTAGCTGTACTAATTCAGCCTATGACAGGCTTTTAAAAAACACCTTGGACTTACGCTGCAAGTTATACAGATTTTGCTTTTTTGCCGGTAAGTCATCCCGCGAGCGCTCTTCAAAGCCCTGCTCGATAAACCAGTGCGCAGTTTGGGTGGTCAGTATAAACACCCGGTCTAGGCCCAGTCGTCTGGCTTCGGCCTCAAGTTCGCGCAGCAAGCGCTGGCCACGTTTGCCGCCGCGATACTCTGGGTGGGTGATGACGCAAGCCACTTCGCCGCAGCCCTCATCGGGGTAGGGGTAGAGTGCAGCGCAGGCCAAGATGCGGCCGTCGCGCTCCAGTAAGCGGAACTGTTTAATTTCTGTTTCCAGCAACTCACGAGAGCGTTTTAGTAATACGCCCTGCTGCTCTAGGGGTTCAATCAGTTCGATAATGCCGCCGACGTCGTCAATGGTCGCCGTGCGCAACTGCTCGTAGTCATCGGTGGCTACTAAAGTGCCGCTGCCATCGTGGGTAAATAATTCTTCTAGCATGGCGCAGTCATCTTGATAGCTAATAACCTGACAGCGCTCTACGCCAGCAAGGCAGGCGCGCTGGGCAGTGGCGGCAAGTCGCGCCTGTTCTTTATCGTAAAATTTTAGATTGGCCATGTCGCCCACCGCGATCTGGCGCAGCAGCTTGCCTTCAGAGTTGATCAGGCCTGCGGCACTGCCAAATAAAAGCAGCTTGTCGGCATTGATGGCAGCGGCGCAATGCACTGCGATATCTTCTAAGGCGAGATTAAAGATCTCGCCAGTGGGTGAATAGCCCAGGGGTGAAAGCAGCACGATTGATCCGGCGGCGAGCTGTTGCGAAATGCCGGCAATGTCCATGCGGCGTACACGGCCGGTATGTTGGAAATCGACACCATCCACAACGCCGATAGGTTTGGCGGTGATGAAGTTTCCGGAGCAGACACGAATACTTGCACCTTGCATGGGCGAGTTGGGCAGACCCATTGATAGCCCTGCTTCAATTTGGGCTCGTAGCGCCCCTGCAGCATCGGCCACGTGTGGCATGGCAACGCTGTCGGTGATGCGGATGTCTTGGTGGAATTTGTTCTCGATACCGGCCTGCTGCAGGCGCTCATCAATTTGCGGCCGGTTACCGTGTACCAGCACCAAGCGTATGCCAAGACTGTTGAGCAAGGCGATATCGTGAATGATGTAATAGAAGTTGTCATGCTGCGCAACTTCACCGCCAATCATTAGCACAAAGGTTTTTCCCCGGTGTGCATTGATGTAGGGCGCAGTGTTGCGGAACCAGCGTATGTGTTCGCGACTCGCTGTTGTCACCTGTGTCTCGCCTGCTGAGTTGGTTCAAAAGAGGCTAAGATTACCCAATGCCGCGGCAGGGCACTAATGGCAATATTGCACAGTTGCTGGCTGGGCGTTGCAGTGGTGCTCACAGGCAGTAGCGTGCAATACACTGTTGCAAGAGTTCAATGCAGGGCCGCATCTGCTCCATTTCCAGATATTCATCGGGCTGGTGGGCGCGGTCAATGGAGCCGGGCCCCATAACAATGGTCTCCATACCTAATTGCTGCATAAAAGGCGCCTCGGTGGCAAAAGCGACAGCTTGGGCGGAGTGACCACTCAGTTGCTCCGCAATGCGTACCAGTTCACTGTCGGCAGCCTGTTCAAAGGGGGGTACTTGATCGACCAGTGAACGCAGCTCAATGGCGACGCCGTGTTGTCCCGCCAGCCCTTGTAAGCGCTGATTCAGCTCTTCGCGTACGGCAAAATTGTCCCCCTCTGGTGTCATGCGCAGGTCAATGTGCAGCTCGCTGCTGCCACAAATTCGGTTGGGACTGTCGCCGCCGTGGATGCAGCCTAAGTTGAGTGTGGGTACCGACACTTCGAAGGCCGGGTTGGGATAGCGCTGTGCGAGATCGAGCCTGAACTTGAGCAGATCGCCCATGACGTGATGCATCACATCTAAGGCATTATTGCCCAGAGCTGGGTTGGAGGAATGTCCCGATTGGCCGGTGATACGAATGGCCTCCATCATGATGCCCTTGTGCATACGAACCGGTACTAAGGAGGTCGGCTCTCCAATAATGGCGGCGCGGGCTTTGGGGCGGCCCGCGGCAGCAAGTGCTCGGGCGCCATTCATGGAGCTTTCCTCATCGGCGGTGGCGAGGATGATCAGCGGTTGTTGTAAGGGCTGGCCAACAAAGGCTTGAGCGGCGGCCATGGCCAAGGGAAAGAAGCCCTTCATATCGGTGCTGCCCAAGCCGTATAGCCGCTGGTCACGCTCGCTTAGTTGCAGTGGGTCGCTGCGCCAGCGGCCTTCATCAAAGGGCACAGTATCGGTATGTCCGGCCAGCACTAGCCCACCGGGGCCACTGCCGAGTGTGGCAATTAAATTAGCTTTGCGCCCGTCAGGGGTGACATCAATGAGCTCGGTGCTAAAACCCATTTCTGACAGCCAAGTGGCCAACAGTTCCACCACAGCTCGATTGCCCTGATCCCAAGATGGATCAGTGGAGCTGACAGAAGGGATTGCCACTAATTGCTTTAGTCGCTGAATAACCTGTTGTTCGGGCAGAGACATAATAAACGCGCATCGATAGCGGGGATAACCCCAGGGTTCATAGCACGTTAGCCCTGGGGATTTAGGGAGTCAACTGTCCTTTACCTTCGCGCGCCCTAGGTGAATATGGCGCGGAAGATAAAGAAGAAGATAATGGCCAGTCCGGCTCCAGCGGGTAGGGTGATGATCCATGAGATAAAGATCTGACCGATGATGCGCAGGTTGATGGCTGCAATACCGCGGGCAAAGCCCACCCCTAGGATGGCGCCGACTAAGGTGTGAGTGGTAGATACCGGCAGGCCAGTGGCCGAAGCGACGACGACGGTCGAAGCGGCGCCAAGCTCAGCTGCAAAGCCACGGCTAGGTGTCAGCTCGGTGATCTTACGGCCGACCGTAGCAATAACTTTCCAGCCATAAGTGGCTAGGCCCACCACAATACCCAAGGCACCGACCAGCAATATCCACCAGGGCATAACCGTTTGGGCGGCAATAGCGCCACCAGACTTAATTGTGCTGGCAATGGCGGCCAGGGGGCCGACAGCGTTAGCTACGTCATTGGAGCCGTGGGCAAAGGCCATGGAGCAGGCGGTAAAGATCATCAGAATGGCAAATACGCGCTCGACGTTGGCAAAGCGATTGCTTTGGTTGGGAACTTCCTTGACCCGCCGTAGCAGTAAGCCACCAATTGCCGCCACGACTAAACCAATCGCAGCTGATAATAGCGCCGCGTTGGCAAAATCACTGCCCAAGCCTAAGTTGAGATCTAGGCCAATGTGCTTCAAGCCTTTGAGCAGTGTGACCATAGAGATCATAAAGCCGACCATCCACATATAAATAGGGATGATTTGCTGAGCTCTTTTAAAAGGGTCCGCAGTGTCGAGAATGAAGATTTTGACGCTCATAAAGAGGCCGAAAGAAATACTGCCGGCCAACACCGGTGATACCACCCAACTTGCTGCAATGGCCCCGACCTTACTCCAGTGCACGGCCTCCACCGAGATACCCACGGAAGCAAAGCCGACAATGGCGCCGATAATTGAGTGGGTGGTCGAGACCGGCCAGCCTTTAATACTGGCGATCATGAGCCAAGTCCCGGCGGCTAACAGCGCCGATAGCATGCCAAAGACCATCAAATCCGGCGAATCCGCCATGATGTCTGGGTCGATGATGCCTTTGCGGATGGTTGAGGTGACCTCGCCACCCGCTAGATAAGCGCCGAGAAACTCAAATACCATAGCCACTAGAATGGCTTGCTTAATGGTCAGGGCGCGGGAGCCGACCGAGGTTCCCATGGCGTTGGCGACGTCGTTGGCGCCGATCCCCCAAGCCATAAAGAAGCCAAAAATGCAGGCAATGATCAGCAGCGTGCTGCCGTGTGTTGCGATGATTTCCATCAAAGAGTCCCGTTATTTGGCCATGATAATCTGGAGACGGTGTCCAATGCGCTCAGCATCGTCAGCACTGGCAGCTAGCAATTCGATGATCTTGTAGTAGAACATCACATCGACTGGGGGCAGCTCGGCCTCGATCTTGAACAGTTTGCTACGCAGTGCTTGAGACTGCTTGTCGGTGCGGCCTTCCAGCTTCTCGAGCACTTTAATCATACTCTCGACCTGCTTGACTGCGCGGCCACTGAACCCCACTTCTAAGAGCTCGTCCAGCTCGCTGATGACGACTAGGGCCTGTGCGCTCGTTTCGGCGCAGGTTGTCACCAGTTCCATGAGAGAGCTTTGCATGGCCTCAGGGAACTTCATTTTGCGCCCTAGTGCCAAACCGGCAATGTCTTTAGCGGTATTGGCCACCTTATCTTGGAAGGTGATCAGCTCTAGCAGGTCGCCGCGCGGCACTGGCATAAACAAGCTTTTTGGCAAGTGCCGCCGCACCGAGCGTTTGAGCTTGTCGGCCTGGCGTTCGGCGCGTGATATATCTTTGAACAATTGAGCAGCGCTATCCCAGTTGTCTTCTGCGCTGGCAACGAAGAATGCAGGCAGCAACTGAGCGGCGTCATTAACCACCTTCATGTGCTCCTGTATGGGTCCTATAGGTGATCTGCCAAACAGCTTGCTGAGTGGGTTTGATCCAGTGGTTCTTTTTTTGCCTTTCGGCTCGCGAGAAGTCATTGTTTTGCTCCCTTCCGATTCGCGCGAAGTATAGGGCCTGTGCTGCCCGATGTCACAGGCCTTGTGAACCTAAGCTTTGGGGCCTGTGCTAGCATGCAGCCCAGAACCACTATCGCGGCAATGGAATTATTTTATGCCTAAACGTAACAAGGGAGTGGCATGAATCCAGCTCAAAGGGCTTTACCCTCGATTCTGGCAGAGCAGGCGGAGCGCGCTCGGGCCCGCATGCGTGAGCGCTGCTCCCCAGATGATTGGCAGCGCTGGCAAAGCGAGTGGGCGCGATATCCTCATCCTGAGCACCTCGACCTGATGCTGGCCTGCAGTCCTTTTGTAGCAGAGTTGCTGTGCCGCGATCTGAGGCCAATGTTAGAGCTTCTGACCAGCGGTACTTTGCTGCGTAGCCTCGACGAGCAAGAGTTGCAGCAATCACTCAAGGCCAAGCTAGCTGAGCCAGAGCTTGATTTGGCGGTGGTCTTGCGTCGCTTTCGAGCACAGCAGATGCTGCGCATTGTGTGGCGTGACTTCACTGCTTTGGCAGCGACCTTAGAAACAACCCGCGACACCTCCCTTCTTGCAGAGGCCTGTATCAGCGCTGCACTGGAGTATAACCAGCGTGTGCTTGAGAGCCGTTTCGGGGTGCCGCGGGGCCGTCATAGTGGCGAAGCTCAGCAACTGATGGTGCTGGCGATGGGTAAGCTGGGCGCCCGGGAGCTGAATATCTCCTCTGATATCGACCTGATCTTTGTTTACCCAGAGGCCGGGACCACAGATGGCAGCGAGCGCAGCTTGTCCAACGATGAGTTTTTTACCAAGTTGGGCCAGAGTGTTATCACCGCCCTAGATCAGGTGACCGCCGAGGGTTTTGTGTTTCGAGTCGATATGCGCTTGAGACCCTACGGTGAAAGCGGTGCCCTAGTGCACAATTTCAGCGCCATGGAGGATTACTATCAGGAGCAGGGTCGCGACTGGGAGCGCTATGCACTGATCAAAGCCCGGGCGCTCAACGGCTCAGCGGCCCGAATTGAAGAGCTGACGACATTGCTGCGCCCCTTTATCTACCGCAAATACGTAGATTTTGGGGTGATTGAAAGTCTGCGCAGCATGAAGCAAATGATTAACTCCGAGGTGCGTCGCCGCGCCTTACAAGATGACATCAAGCTGGGCCATGGCGGTATCCGCGAAGTGGAGTTTATCGCTCAGTGCTTTCAGTTAATTCGCGGCGGCCGCGACCTTGGCTTGCAGCAGCGGGAGCTACTACCCGTACTAGACGAGTGCGCGGCACTGGGTTGTTTGCCAGGGGATGTTGTCGCAGAGCTAAAAGCGGCCTATCTATTTTTGCGTGACAGTGAACATGCTCTGCAAGGCTACCGTGATCAACAAACCCAGCACTTACCTCAAGACAGTTTAGCCCGAGCCGCTCTAGCGCAGGTGATGGATTGTCGAGACTGGGAGGAGTACCAAGAGAAGCTAAGAGGCCATCGCGAGCGCGTGGCAGAGCATTTTCGTGATCTGATCGCAGCACCTGAAGATGATGTGGCGGCAGAGGCGCAGGATTTAGACTTGTGGGGCGAAGACCTGGATGCGAAAAGTTTAGCGCAATTGGGTTATCGGGAGCCCGAACTCAGTGTGAAGTCGCTGTTGGAACTGCGTGACAGCCGGCGGGTTATTGAACTGCAAGTGCAAGGTCGCGAGCGGCTCGCGGAATTTATGCCGCAGTTATTACTAGCCTGTGCTGAGAACGAGGATCCCGATACGGCGCTGGCACGGGTCTTGCCCTTAGTGACAGCGGTGCTTCGCCGCAGCGCCTATCTTGCCTTGCTGTTAGAAAACCCCGCTGCATTGGATGAGCTGGTTACCTTGTGCGCGGCCAGCCCTTGGATTGCTGCACAGATGGCCGCTCGCCCGGTGCTGTTGGATGAGTTGCTAGATCGGGCCAGTCTCTACAATGCACCGGATAAAACGCGTTTGCAAAATGAGTTGCAGCGGCAAGTTGCCAGATTAGCGGTGGACGATTTGGAGGCGCAGATGGAAGCACTGCGCTACTTTAAGGCCTCCCACACTCTGCGAGTGGCAGCCAGTGAGTTGGTTGGCCGGCTGTCCTTAATGAAGGTAAGCGACAAGCTGAGCTGGTTGGCAGAAGTCATCTTGGAGCAGGTCCTTGCGCTAGCTTGGCACGACCTGGTCGCAAAATACGGTGAGCCGGCACGACAGCGCAGTGGCTATGGCTTCGCTATCTTTGCCTACGGCAAGCTAGGTGGTATTGAACTCAGTTACAGCTCCGATCTCGATCTGGTGTTTGTCTATGACGCTGAGGCTCAAGGGCACACTGATGGTAAGCGCAGTATCGACAATTCTCTGTTTTACACCCGCCTCGGCCAGCGGATAATCCATATACTGCAAACTCAAATGTCTATGGGGCAGCTATACGAGGTCGATATGCGTCTGCGACCTTCGGGTGAGTCAGGTATGTTGGTGGCCTCCACTACAGGCTTTGACAGCTATCAGCGGGAGTCTGCTTGGACCTGGGAGCATCAGGCCTTGGTGCGGGCGAGGCTGGTAGCGGGCGACCCACAAGTAGGAGAGGTGTTTTACGCTGTGCGACAAAGAATTCTCTGTCAGCAGCGCGACCAAGCAGAGCTCGCCGTTGAGGTGCTAAGAATGCGAGACCGCATGCGGGCACATTTACTTCCCAGCGTGAATCTCGACAGCGATCACTTCTATCTTAAGCAGGATCGCGGCGGTATCGTGGATATTGAATTTATGGTGCAATACGCGGTTTTAGCTTGGTCTCATCGTGTGCCCCAGTTGGCGCAGTGGTCTGATAATGTTCGCATCCTTGAAACACTGGGGCAGAGCGGCTTATTTGCAGCCGCTGAGAGCGAGGCCTTAATCCAGGCTTATTTGGCTTATCGCTCCGCCGCGCATCAGCTGGCTTTACAGCAGCAGGAAGACGCGGTGCCGGCGGCGGCATACAGTGAGCATCGCGCTGCGGTGATTGCTAAGTGGGAGCAACTGTTTGCGCCCTATCTAGCCAGTGCAGAAGCGCTTGGCTTTGAGGATACACAGGATAAATGACTGTCATGAAAGGGCAGGCACACCCTAAAGCCGCGGGCCAAGCAGGTGCTGCCTTAGCTACAAAAATTCTAGTGGTCGGCCCGTCATGGGTTGGCGATATGGTGATGTCGCAATCCCTGTATCGGGTACTGCGAGAGCGCCGGCCTGGCTGCCAGATTGATGTCTTGGCGCCGGCTTGGAGTGAAGCTATTTTGGCGCGAATGCCCGAGGTGCGCCGAGCGATCAATTTGCCCTTAGCCCATGGTGAATTAGGCTGGGCTAAACGCCGAGCGCTTGGCCATAGCTTGCGTGCTGAACACTATCAGCAAGCGATCTTACTGCCTAATTCACTTAAGAGCGCGCTGGTGCCCTGGTTTGCCCGCATCCCACAGCGCACAGGCTGGCGCGGAGAAATGCGCTACGGTTTGTTAAATGATCTGCGTCGTTTGGATGAAAATGCTCTACCCTTGATGGTGGAGCGCTTTGTGGCCTTGGGTTTAGCGCCAGTTGAGGCACTGCCTGAAACAATCCCAGCGCCGGCCTTAGTCGCCGATGCTGAGCTGGCGCAACTGGCGGCTGAGCGCTTTGGTATAGACCCTAAACGGCCTATTTTAGCGCTCTGTCCGGGGGCTGAGTTTGGCTCTGCTAAGCGCTGGCCCGAGTCGCACTTTGCTGCGGTGGCGCGTCATTATCTACAGCAGGGCTGGCAGGTTTGCCTCTATGGTTCAGCGAACGATGCGCCGGTTACGGCGACAATTCATCAGGCCAGTGGTGAGCAGGCGGCAAGCTTTGACCTCGCAGGTCGCACCAGCTTGGCAGAGGCAGTAGATTTACTGTCACTGTCTACGGCGGTGTTGAGTAATGACTCTGGCTTAATGCATATCGCAGCTGCACTGGAGCGCCCCACGGTGGCCGTTTATGGCCCCACGTCACCGGCCTTTACGCCGCCTTTGAGCAAGCGCTCAGCAACAGTGCTCAGTACCATTGATTGTGCGCCCTGTTTTGAGCGGGAGTGCCCGCTAGGTCATCATCGCTGTATGCAAGAACTGGCGCCGCAGAGGATGATTGATACACTGGATGCCCTGCACAGTAATAGCCCGGCTCAATCAATATAGGACACTACACTAGGTGCGAGTACTGATCATTAAGATGTCCTCTTTAGGGGATGTTATCCATACTCTGCCCGCGCTGAGCGATGCTGCTCAAGCGATACCCGGGATCCAGTTTGACTGGGTGGTGGAAGAGGCTTTTGCAGAGATTCCGGCTTGGCATCAGGCGGTTGACCGGGTTTTGCCTGTCGCGCTGCGGCGCTGGCGGAAGCAGCCTTTAAAACATTTCGGCGGCCCTGAGTGGCGCCGTTTCCGCAAGGGGCTCAAGCATCAACATTACCGCTGTGTTATCGATGCCCAGGGCCTGCTAAAAAGTGCTTTTATTACCCGTTTAGTGAAAGCGCCGCGCTATGGTTATGATCGCCATTCTGCCAGAGAGCCGCTGGCATCGCTGGTATACCACCACAAAATACCTGTGTCGCGCGAATTGCACGCAGTGGAGCGTACGCGGCAGTTATTCGCTGCGGCGCTCAATTACGAGTTGCCCGCAGAGCAGGGCGATTATCGGGTGCGCGATTATCTCAAGGCGGGGCAGGACCGCCCGGGCCGTAATTTGTTATTTTTTCATGGCACAGCTCGGGATGAAAAACTGTGGCCGGAGCAGCATTGGGTAGAGCTGGCTGCTCTAGTGGCTGAGGAGCAGTTTCAAGTGTGGCTGCCTTGGGGGAATGAGCTGGAAAAAGAGCGTGCCCAGCGCATTGTCGAGCAGGCGCCTAATGCGCAGGTCTTGCCGCGTTTGGACCTGCTAGGACTGGCCGATATGTTGCTGGAAGTCGATGGTGTAGTGGCGGTAGATACTGGCTTGGCCCATTTGGGGGCGGCACTGAGTGTGCCCTCGGTATCGCTCTATGGACCGACCGACACCGCTTTAATCGGCGCTTACGGTAAAAACCAAGTGCATATTCAGTCTCCTATTGGCCCCGCACAGACCAGTGACGCGGTGGCCATGATGGAATCCATCACTGCGCAGCAAGTATGGCAGTCACTGCAGTCCGTACTGCCGAGTGATATTTGAGATGCGCCTCGCTTTTTTACTGTATAAATACTTTCCCTACGGTGGCATGCAGCGTGATTTCAAGCGCTTTGTTGAAGAGTGTCAGGCCCGCGGTCATCAGGCACGAGTGTACTGTATCAACTGGCAAGGGGAGAGCCTCCCCGGGATCGATCTGCGTTTGGTGCCGGTGCAGGCTTGGAGTAATTATCGCCGCAATGAACGCTTCCTCGACTGGGTGCAAAAGGATCTAGAGTCCGAGCCGGTAGATGCTGTTATTGGCTTTAACAAAATGCCAGGCTTGGATATTTATTACGCCGCCGATTCCTGCTATCTCGATAAGGCTCTGAATGAGCGGGGTTATCTGTATCGTTTGACGCCGCGCTTCCGGCATTTTGCCCGCTACGAAAGAGCGGTCTTTGGGCCGCAGGCTAAGACCGAAATCTTATTGATATCTGCGACTGAGCAGGCCAAGTTTGAGCGTCATTACCACACGCCTGAGGCCCGTATGCATATGTTGCCGCCGGGAATAGCTGCCGATCGACGCGCGGGACCGGATGCAGCACAGCGCCGCGCGGCAAAGCGTTCAGAATTGGCCCTGAGTGATGATGAAGGCATGCTGCTGTTTGTCGGTTCAGGCTTTATTAAAAAGGGCTTAGACCGTGCTATCAGAGCACTGGCGGCTCTGCGTCAAGGGGGTAAATCGCTGCAGCTCTATGTTGTAGGGCAAGATAAAGAGCGCCGCTTTCGCCGCCTTGCACAGCAGTTGCAGCTCAGCGAGCAGGTACATTTTTTAGGCGGCCGGGATGACATACCGGATCTGCTCTTAGCTGCAGATTTGCTCGTTCACCCTGCCCTAGATGAGGCCGCGGGCATTGTCTTGCTTGAAGCCCTAGTCGCTGGCCTGCCAATTGTAGTGACCGATGTCTGTGGCTACGCCCACCATATTGCAGCGGCGTCTGCTGGCATTGTGCTTCCTTCACCATTTCAACAGCAGGAACTTGAGCGTGCGCTCTCGGATTTGCTTCAGCCAGAGCGCAACCAAGCTAGCCGCAGCGCGGCATTGGCTTATGCGGAGCGCGAAGATCTGTATTCCATGCACCGCAGTGGAGCGGCGCTGATTGAAGAGTTAGTTCTGCGTAAACAGGGTGGCCAAAGTGAGTGAGTGCTACCTGCGCGACGATTTAGCGGCAGAGCTTGGCAGCAAGGGTTTGCTCGAGTGGGGCCTGCAAGCGGCACAAGCGGCGGCGCCAAAAGATATCTTTCGGGCCCGTGAAGGGCGTTTGACGGTTCGTCTAGTGCGCGGCGGAAAACCGTATTTTTTGAAATATCACGGCGGTATTGGCTGGCGTGAAATATTTAAAAATTTATTGCAGCTACGCTGGCCGGTACTTGGGGCAAGCAATGAGTATGAGGCGGTCAATCGCCTGCACAGTTTGGGGGTGGATACCATGACGGTAGCGGCTTATGCCCGCGCTGGCTTGAACCCCGCTAGGCAGCGCTCTCTGATTGTGACCGATGAATTGGTAGGCACGGTGAGCCTAGAAGATTACTGCCGCAACTGGCGTGATAAACCACCGCCATGGTCTGAGCGGGTCGCTCTGATTGCCAAGCTGGCCGATAGTGCCAGGCGAATGCATCGAGGGGGGATTAACCACCGCGACTTTTATCTCTGTCATTTTCATCTGGACCCTAACAGCCTCAATAGCGGGTCGTTGCGCTGCTACTTGATCGACTTGCATCGGGCTCAGTTACGCCCTAAAACTCCGTCTCGCTGGCTCGCTAAAGACCTATCGGGTTTGTATTTTTCAGCCATGGACTGCGGTTTAAGACAGCGTGATTTGCTGCGCTTTTTGCGCCATTACACAGTGGGGGGGCTGCGTGTTGCCCTGGGGCGAGATCTGGATTTTTGGCGCCGAGTGGAGGGTTTGGCTTTGCGCCTCTACCACAAAGATCATGGCCATGCCCCGCCTCCTGGACCATGGGAGCGCGGGCGATGACAGCGCGAGTATTGCGTGATGGTCCGCCTGCCGCAGCGCTCTGTGATGCTTTGAATGCATCTGAAGTCAGTACGCGAGACTGGCTGCTAGCCAATGGCCGCGTGCTGAAAAATGATACTCACAGTGTGGTCGTGTTAGTGCCCATAGCGGGGCGGGAGCACTATATAAAACTATTTGTGAGCAAGTCGAGCTGGCAGGGCGTGATGTTTCGCTTTAGTGTCAGTCGAGCAGTGCGCGGTCACGACTTTGCCCGGCGCTTGCATGAGGCTGGACTGCCTGTGCCCCAAGCCCTGTGCTGCTTACTAGTACCCGAGGGTACCCTGCTCGTCACTGAGGCGGTGGCGGGCTCAGATTTGAAGACATTGTGGCGAGGAGACTCCAGCGATACCCTGAATTGGCCTTTTATCATGCAGCGCAGTGCCGGCGCTGTTGCCGCACTACACCGGGCCGGATACGCTCACGGTGACTGTAAATGGGCTAACTTGTTAATGGGCCCTGAGGCTTGCTTCTTGGTCGACCTCGATGGGGTGCACAAGACCGCTTGGGCCAGCCGCAAACAGGCGGCAGATATTGCCCGCTTTACCCTCAGTGCAGAGGAGCTATCGCTGCCAGATGAGTATTATACGGTTTTCCTCGACAGCTATTGTCAGCTGACCGGGCGCAGCCGAGCCGATGTGATAAAGGCAGTGATGCCTCGGCTGAGAAACTTGCGTCAGCGCCACGAAGCTCGTTACGGCCGTCGGGGCCATTTATTATTGGGAGAATAATAAGATGAGTCATTCATCGCAAAACACAGCAGGAGAAGCCTCTAAGCCCAGTACCGGGCACCTAGCTGGCGAGGTATTTTACCGCCACTGGCAGCCAGCAGTTGAGGCCAAAGCGGTGATTCTGTTGGTTCACGGTCTGGGGGAGCATAGCGGCCGCTATCAAAGCTTCGCTGACTACTTTCTGCCACTGGGCTTTGCTGTGGTGGCGCCGGATCATCTTGGGCATGGACAGTCGCCGGGCCATAGAGCGCATATCGATCGCTTTGTGGATTTCTTTCCGCCCTTGGATGCCCTGCGCGATAAGATTGCTAGCTGGTATCCATCCCTGCCCTGCTTTTTAGTTGGTCACAGTATGGGCGGGCTGATTACTGCACGCTACTTGCTGGATCACCAGCAAAATTTTGCTGCTGCCGCCTTGTCTGGGGCAGCACTGGCTGTGGCAGAAAAACCGCCGGCGCCGCTACTGTGGCTTAACGCCCTGCTGTCACGCCTAGCACCCACGCTAGGAATACTGCAGCTTGATGCAACACAGATTAGTCGCGACCCAGCGGTAGTACAGGCTTATTTAGATGATCCCTTGGTGCACGATGGCAAGGCCAGTGCCCGCTTGGCCAGGGAGCTATTTCAAGCGATGGGAGAACTAGAGCAAGGCCGCGGCGGCATTACTTTGCCCATGCTCGTCATGCATGGCGAAAAAGATGCGATGGCGGCAGCGCAGGGCTCGGCGGACTTTTATCGTGCGATCGGCTCAGTAGATAAAACCCTGCGGCTTTACCCGGAGCTCTACCACGAGATTTTTAATGAGCCCGAACGCTTAGAGGTATTGTCTGATCTAGCCACTTGGCTGGAGCGCCAGCTCGCTGAGCACTCAGCTAAGTCCTAATCGACTCAGGCTTTTGATAGCTGCTTAAGCGAGACGCTGCTTGAGGTAAGTGCGCGATTTTAGCCAGACCCGCACTCGCCGCTCGGCCTCTTTGAGATGCGCTTTGCGCTCGGGGTAGCGGCAGGGCAGTGCTATCGCTTGCACCCCCTCGAGCTCTTCAAGCCAGCTGTGATCAGGCTCGTAGCCCAAGCGAACTAAGTCTTCAGCTAAGCGGGGGTGGCGCTGTAATTGCTCGGCAATCCGCGGTAAATGACTGCGCCACTTATTTAGGCTTTCCGGGTTCACCGCCCGCAAACCATTCATGGCTCGCTGTGAGTCCGCAGAGGGCGCGGCGTGTTGGTGATACTCGCTAAAACGGTGGCGCTGTTGCAAGAATGGAAAGTGCGCTGCGATCGTGGCCTGTATAGCGTCAGGGTCAGCGACTAGGTCTTCGTAGCGCAGGCGGAGAAAGCGAGCGTGTTGGTCGTAAGCCTGAGCTGCGAGGTCGCACTCCCGCCACACGCGATAGTTGCAAAAATACTGATCGGGGCTCTCACGGTGCTTGCTGGTGATAACAGCTCGTGGATCGCGGCCCATGTAGATCACATACAATTGCGGGTCGCGAAAAAAAATATGCTGCAACTGCTTGATATCGTTGGGTTGTTTACTGAAATACAGCTCTGCATCAGGCACGCTCGGCGGCGCAAAGATACTCGATTCATGACTGCAAAAGCCGTCGCTGTCAAAGCAAGTGGAGATTAACTCCATTAACAGCGTGGTGCCGCTGCGTGGACAGCCGACAATGTGCAAGCGCTTCATAGCTTGCCCTTAGCCTGCAAACGGCGCATGGCCCATTGGTAAGCTTCAATCGCTAGCAGCCTAGCTTCTTGGTGTCCCAACTCAGGGTATTGCTGTTGCCAGGCCAAGAAAAACCGCCAGCGATCACTGCGTGTTAAATCACTCGGCAACAGCATGTTTAGCTGCATGAGGTTTTTTAACAGTAGTTTGCCCGGTGGTGGGCGGCGCAAGATATTGCGCTCATTGTCGATTAAGGCAAAGCGGAATTGGCCACCTTTGTAATTGGCCAGCACATTACTGGGCCGTAAATCACCGTGGATATAGCCGGTGTTATGTAAGCGGCCGATAAAAGTGCCCAGGGCTTGCAGCAGGTTGCGGCGCAGGATCAGTGTGGCGGGATCGCGACCAGTTAAGCCATGTCGTAACCAGTGGGTAATGCCATCTCCGGGTATGGCAAGTGCAATGAGGTAATCATGTCCATTGGGCAAGCGGCCCCAGGCCACATGCTCCGGTGCGTCAAAGCCGGATTTGCGCAGTGCATCACTATTGCGACGAGCCCGGGTGGCACGGCTGCCAAGCAGCAGAGCCTTGATATACTCCAGGGGCGAGCGCGGCAGAAACTCTTTGTAGTACAAACCTTCATTTGGCTGAACTGCCACACGGGTGTTGACCGAGCTTGAGACCAGCGCCCAGCCCTGGGGCAAGTTATCTTGGCTCAGCTGGACTGCAGTAGCATGCAATTCGGGGTTGTTAGGCTGTTTAGTAATGATCACGTTCCTGTGCTAGTTGCCGTGTTATTCTACGCATGGGGCTGTGCCCCGTCTTCCGTTTTGTCCGCTGGAGAATGATATGGGCCTAGCCCGCAACAGTGCAGCAAGTTTTAGAAAGTGGCACCGCACACAGCGGGAGCGATATCTCAGGCCTTGGGTATTTATCCATATTAACAAAACTGGCGGTAGCAGTATTGAAAAAGCGCTGGGAGCAGGGCTGGATCACAGTACTGCTTTAGAAAAGCGCCAGCAATTAGGTGCGGCTGCATGGCAGCGCAAATTTACTTTTACCATAGTGCGCAACCCCTGGGACAAAGTGGTGAGCCACTATCACTATCGCGTTAAAACCAATCAGACCGGCCTCGGTGAGCAGCCAATCGATTTTTCTGAGTGGGTATACCGCTGCTATGTCGAAAGAGACCCTACTTACTATGACCAGCCGCGTATGTTTATGTCCCAGCGGCAGTGGCTGGTGGACGAGTCAGACCAGCTATTAGTCGAGTTTGTGGGGCGCTTTGAGAACTTGCAAGAAGACTTTGCGCGTATCTGTGAGCGGATCAATGTAAAAGCTAGGCTGGGGCATGCTAAGCCATCGGGTCGCGGGGGCTATCGCGATTACTACGATGCCCAGACCCGCGATATTGTTGCCGAAGCTTTTGCGGCTGATCTAGAGAGCTTTGACTACAGTTTTTAGTTCTTGGCTGGATAAGCTGGCAATTTAACGATACGGATAGTAGCGCGGCCATCGCCTTCAAAGACCTGCGCTTCGCGCAGCTGATAGACCTGTAAAAACTCTTGCCACAGTGCTAGCTCTCTGCGCGTCACTCTCATGGCGAGGAAATTATGGCCCTGCCACAGGGATGGCTGATCAATCATATCCTGCACCCGAAAGTCATGGGCGCTATAAGTGCTCCAGTCGTAGGGGCGTTCGCTAAAATAGGCGATATACATATTATTAGACATCAGCGTTGCGCTCTCGGGGGTCTGCTGCCGAATCCAGCGCGTAGCATCTTCGATAAAGGCTTTCTTATAGTCGCCGTTGTGTAGCACATCGCCGGTCATGCCGATCATCAGTAGAAGGGCAATAATGCGCCCTGCGCGCCCGGCGGCATATTGCCACAGGGCACTGAGCATAAAGGCCAAATAGAGCAATAAAAACAGGCTGACAATACTGGCGTAGCGCTCAAGCATGAAGTGTTTGCTCAGCGTGAATAGTGCTAAATACAGCAATCCGATGATGATGTGCGCATTGATAATACCGCGCTCACTGGGTTGAATACGCTGCCAAGCTTGCCGCATGTGTCCCCAGATGAGTACTGCTAGCCAGGGCCAAGTGAATGCGCGACACAAGTTAAGCAGCAGAATTCCGCAAAGTGCAGCAACTGCGGCCCAGTTGGCATCTTCTTTAGCGGAGAATACCAAGACTGTGTCGGCGGTGTGGCTTGCTAGCTTGTCAAAGCGACTTGGTAAATTGAGCAGCTGCTGGACATAGCTATTAATAGCTGGAAACAAACTAAGACCAGAGCCCCTAGAGCTTTCGTGGTTGAGTAGCAGCGCCAGCCCAGCAGCGGCGACTATAAACACGGGTAGGGCCAGCCGGATGACGTCTTGCCAGCGGTTTCTGCTGCTTGGGAGCAGTAGGGCTAAGGGCGCGAGCAGTGCAAAAAATGCGCCTTCGAAGCGGAACAGGGTCGCCGCAATTACCCATGCATACCAGCTAAGCTGACGCCCCAAGCGGGGCTGCTGAGCGTAGAGTAATAGGCCCCGCAAGGCCATGATCATGCAGGCCCAATAGGCCGGGTCGCGCATAATCGAGCTGCGATAGTCGTTGATAATGGGATGGCTGAGAATAATGATGGCGGCTATTGTTTGGACCCGCCGATCGCCACCTAAAGTGGCTATAGTGGCGACAAAGCCGGCGCACAAAAGCGCGTAGAAAGCGCTGGTTAGTACTAGACCGGCATGGCTTAGGGACAGACCGCTAAAGCGGTGAACCTCCGCTATGAGTATCGACAGCGAGGGGCGCCCGTAAAGTTGCTGGCTGGCCAGCAGGCCATCGCGTAGGTAGGCTTCTGCAGCGCGCAAGTATAAAATGGCGTCCCGATTGATAATCGGGTCGATATAAATCAGCCACAACGACAGAACCAGACTGGCGAAAACAATTAGGCGCAGGTCTATGGTTTTGCGATGGCTTGTGTCGGCGGGGCTGGTGGTAAACTTTGCAGGCACGTTTTCAACTCTGTTTTGCCGCCAGTTTACCGTTGCCCTTGGCTCGACACCAGTCACCGTCCCCACAAGAGATAGGTTTGATGATGCAGAAAGTGCTGGTAACTGGCGCGAATGGCCAGTTAGCTCAGGAGTTAGTGGCTCATGCCCCAGAGTGTGAGCTGCTCGCCTTAGACCGAAAGGCCTTAGACATTAGCGATGCTGCGGCTTTGGCAGAGCAGCTAGATGCTAGTGCTCCCGATGTCATTATTAATGCCGCCGCCTATACGGCGGTGGACCGTGCAGAGTCCGAGCCTGAGTTAGCTCAGCAAGTGAACGCAGAGGGCGCTGGAAATCTAGCCCGAGCCTGCGCCAGTCGCGGGCTAGCTCTATTACATGTGTCCACGGATTTTGTCTTCGACGGCCGTGCCAGTAAACCCTATCTACCCAGTGCTCCTACGGCACCCCTGGGTGCTTACGGCGCCAGTAAATTAGCAGGTGAGAAGGCGGTGCTAGAAGCTTTACCGAGTGCGTTCATTTTGCGCACGGGCTGGGTTTATTCTCGTTTTGGTGGCAACTTCGTTAAAACAATGCTGCGTTTAATGACTGAGCGGGACGAGTTGTCGGTGGTCGCTGATCAGGTTGGCACCCCAACTTGGGCCGCAGGTTTGGCTCAAGCGCTGTGGGCAGCTGCTGCCAGGCCACAGCTTCAGGGTATCTATCATTGGAGCGATGCGGGTGTCTGCAGCTGGTACGATTTTGCTGTTGCGATACATGAAGAAGGGCTTGCTTGTGGCTTACTGCAAGAGCCGGTGAGGATTTACCCCATTCCTGCAAGTGATTATCCCACCCCAGCCGAGCGTCCCGCTTACAGTGTGCTAGATAAAACGGATACTTGGCTTGCGCTGGATTTACCAGGCGAACACTGGCGCGTACAGCTGCGTCACATGTTAAAACAACTGAAGGAGCAGAACATTGACTAAGTCTCTACTGGTGACCGGCGCCGCCGGCTTTATCGGTGCCAATTTTGTTCATCACTGGGCCGAGGCTCACCCCGAGGACTGCATTGTCGCTTACGATGTGCTGACCTATGCCGGCAATCGCCAGAGCATTAAAGCTTTGGAGCAGCGGCAGAACTTTCATTTTGTGCAGGCGGATATCTGCGATCAACAAAAGGTCGAGGAGACATTGCGCCAGCATAACGTTGACACCATTGTGCATTTTGCTGCGGAGAGCCATGTAGACCGCTCGATTACAGGGCCTGCGGCGTTTAGCCAGACCAATATCATTGGCACCCAAAGTTTGTTAGAAGCAGCGCGCTCAGTATGGTTGGATGGCGGCATAGACGAGCACCGTTTTCACCACGTATCCACAGACGAAGTGTATGGCTCACTGACGGCCGATGCTCCCGGTTTTTATGAGTCTCAGCGCTACGAGCCAAATTCGCCCTACTCTGCGAGCAAGGCGGCCTCAGATCATTTGGTGCGCGCTTGGCATCACACTTATGGCCTAAAGGTCAGCACGAGTAACTGCTCCAATAACTACGGCCCCTATCACTTTCCAGAAAAGCTGATACCGCTGTGCCTCACCAATATTCTGCGTGGTCGCGCGCTGCCGATCTACGGTGATGGCAGTAATATCCGCGATTGGCTCTACGTGCAAGATCACTGCCGCGGCATCGAGTTAGTTCTCCAGCAAGGTGTGGTGGGTGAGACTTACAATATCGGCGGTAATAATGAGTGGAACAACTTAGATATCGTCCATTTACTCTGTGATCTTTTGGATAGCCGTTTTGCGGAAGATAAAGAGCTAGCCTCGCGCTACCCGGATGCTCCGGGTGCTCGTGGTAAGTCGGCCCGAGAGTTGATCAAGTTTGTCGAAGACCGCGCTGGCCACGATTGGCGCTATGCGATCGACGCCGCCAAAATTTCTAATGAGCTGGGCTATTCCCCGGTGGAAACCTTTGAGACCGGCATCGCTAAGACTTTGGATTGGTATCTAGCCAATGAGGCCTGGTGGCGGCCTTTGCTGGTGGACTGAGGCCTGCTGTAGCGCTCTAGCTTTGCTCCGCCACCGCTGCCTGCGATGGCGGGTCGAGGCTGCCCAGTGTCTGGGCCTCAGCTATAGGGTGCTCACTTGCCCCCAAACGGCTGGCTGGCAGTTAATCAAACAGGGGAATGTCTTCCCAGGCCATGCCTTGGGCGTCCTTGCCGGATAGTTGCGGCGCTTCGCCTTTGGCCAGTGGCCACTCAATACCGACACTAGGGTCATTCCAGGCGAGGGAAATCTCGCTCTGGGGGTGGTAAAACGCCGTGCACTTATATTGGAAGTCGGCGTAGTCTGATAGGACATAGAAGCCGTGGGCGAAGCCGGGTGGAACCCACATCATGCTGTGGTTCGTATCGGAGAGCTCTGCGCCAAACCACTGGCCGAAGCTGGGTGAGGAGCGGCGAAGGTCCACTGCGACATCGAATACTGAGCCGGCTACCACGCGCACCAATTTACCCTGAGTTTGTTGGGTCTGGTAATGCAGGCCGCGCAGGATGCCCTTGGCCGAGCGACTGTGGTTATCCTGCACGAAGTCCAAGTCTAGGCCCGCTTCACGGAAAGTATTGGCGTTCCAGCTCTCCATAAAAAAGCCGCGCTCATCACCAAAAACTTTTGGCTGAATGAGCAAGACATCTTGCAGTGGCGTTTGCTCAATTATCATCGAAGACTATTCCCTCTTCATCCATTAGCTGCTTCAAATACAGGCCATAGCCACTTTTTTCCAGCGGCGCGGCGAGCGCCAACAGTTCATCGGCAGTGATATAGCCCATGCGGTAGGCAACTTCTTCTGGGCAGGCAATTTTTAGGCCCTGTCGCTCTTCTACTACGCGGATGTAGTTGGCGGCATCTAACAGCGAGTTGTGGGTGCCGGTATCGAGCCAAGCAGTGCCGCGGCTCATGACTTCGACTTGTAAGTCACCGCGCTGTAAGTAAGCGCGGTTAACGTCGGTAATTTCCAGCTCGCCGCGATGGGAAGGCTTGATACCCTTGGCGATCTCAATCACGTCGTTATCGTAGAAATATAGGCCGGTAACAGCGTAATGAGAGCGCGGTTTGGCTGGCTTTTCTTCGATATCAAGAGCAGTGCCGTCCTTGTCGAAGCTGACGACGCCGTAGCGCTCCGGGTCTTGCACATAATAGGCGAATACGGAGGCCCCGCTTTCGCGAGTGGCGGCGTTGCGCAGGCGTTGGGTGAAGCCGCCACCGTAGAAGATGTTGTCCCCCAGCACTAAGCTGCAGGGAGAGTTGCCAATAAACTCTTCGCCTAAAATAAAGGCCTGCGCCAGACCGTCGGGGCTGGGCTGTACGGTGTAGCTGATATTAATGCCCCACTGACTGCCGTCGCCCAGTAGATCGGAGAAAGCCGGCTGATCCCGCGGCGTGGTAATGATCAAAATATCGCGGATTCCTGCCAGCATCAGGGTGGCCAGCGGATAGTAGATCATGGGCTTGTCATACACCGGCATCAGCTGTTTGCTCACCGTGCTAGTTAGCGGGTGCAGGCGGGTGCCTGAGCCCCCGGCGAGGATAATGCCTTTGTAAGGAGTCTGGTGATTCATAAGCAAGAATATTATCGTCAAAAAAGAGGCATTATAGGCACAATGGGCTTCAACTACGATAAAAGTGCTCGATCTGTTTTATTGCACAGTTGTATAGGGCTGCCTTTTTGAAGCTCAACTGATAGAATTCCAAGCCCTTAAAGGGCTCGCGGCGCTCTTTTGCCTCGCGGCCTTCGCGTCGGCTATCGGCGCTGCGCTGCCTCCGAAACCCAGAGGACATCGCCCATCAGGCATCTTGATACAGTTTCAGCAGAGCTTGCTAGTGATGCTCAGTCAGCAAGGCCAAACGATTTTGCGCCCGATGCTGCCGCAGTGCCACAGTCGCAGCCAGATAAGCCCCTGCGGATTGCCTTGCTCGGTTACCGCAGTCAGCCCTATGGCGGTGGGCAAGGGGTCTATCTCAAATACCTCAGCAAGGCGCTGGTTGAAGCGGGCCATACGGTGGATGTTATCTCCGGGCCGCCTTACCCTCACCTTGACCCTCGGGTGCGCTTGATTTGCTTGCCGAGCCTCGACTTGTTTGTCAATGGCTTGGGCTCACTGAGGCTGCATCATCTCAAATCTCTAAGCAATATCATTGAGTGGTGCGGCAAACTGACCGGGGGCTTTTCAGAACCTTACACCTTTGGTCGGCGCGCGGTGAAATACTTGCGAGCCCACCGTCAAGATTACGACCTGGTGCACGACAACCAAAGCCTCAGTTACGGTATGTTGAAGCTTCAGGCGATGGGCATTCCGCTGGTCACGACGGTGCATCACCCGATCACCAGTGACTTGCGTATAGCACTGAATGCGGCCTCGCGCTGGTGGGAGCGGCTACTTATCCGGCGCTGGCATTCCTTTTTGAACATGCAAAAGCGTGTGGTCAAGCAGTTGCATCATGTGGTGACGGTCTCCGATTGTTCGCGGCAGGATATTGCGCGAGATTTCGGCTTACAGCCAGCCGGGATTGACTTGGTCTACAACGGTATTGATACAGCAGAATTTCGTCCACTGGCAGATATTGAGCGGCGCCCCATGCGTTTAATGGCGACTGCCTCAGCAGATGCTCCTCTCAAGGGCTTATCTTATTTGTTGCGGGCCTATGCCCTGTTGCTCAAGCGCTATCCAGAGCTTGAGTTATTGCTAGTGGGTAAGCCCCAGCCCGGCGGCAAGACCGAGCAATTATTGCAAGCGCTAAAAATCGATCAGCGGGTGCAGTTTGTCAGTGGCATTAGCACTGAGCAAATGGTGGCTTACTATGCTGAAGCCACTATTGCGGTGGTGCCTTCGGTCTATGAAGGTTTTGGCTTGCCCGCCGGTGAAGCGATGGCTTGTGGCGTGCCGGTAGTGTCGACCGATGGCGGCGCCCTACCAGAGGTTGTGGGTGATGCCGGGCTGGTGGTGGCTGCCGCTAATGTCGAGGCCTTGGTCGAAGGTATTAGCGCCTTGCTAGAAGATCCGCAGCGCCGGGCAGAGTTGTCTGTGGCGGGCCGCCAACGCATTCTTGAGAAGTTTAGTTGGGAGGTTTGCGCCCGCCAAATGACGGCTTATTACAATCGGGTATTACAGCATGCAAACGGTTAATTTTACTTACTTCCCATTGCGCCAAGGAGACGTGGTGCTGGATCTGGGCTGCGGTGAGGGACGCCATGTTATCGCCGCTTACGTGGAGGCCGAGGTGCAATCCATCGGTGTCGATTTAGCGCTGGCCGATCTGCAAACCACCCGGGATAAGTATCAGGATTTTGCCGCCCCCGACGATCCCCACAGAAGCTTTGCTCTGGCCGCAGCAACAGCTCTGGCCCTGCCTTTTGCCGATAACAGCTTTGATAAAGTAATTTGCTCAGAGGTACTGGAACACATTCCTGACTACAGTGCCGCGCTGGCCGAGATCCAGCGGGTGTTAAAGCCCGGCGGGCTGCTGTGTGTCAGCGTGCCGCGGCGCTGGCCGGAAAAGCTGTGCTGGGCATTAAGTCGCGCTTACCATCAGGTGGCGGGTGGTCACCTGCGCATCTTCCGCGCCAAGGAGCTCAGTGGGGAGATCGAGAGCTTAGGCTTTAAACGCTACCAGCGACACTGGGCCCATGCCTTGCACGCTCCTTATTGGTGGCTGCGATGCCTGTTTTGGAATAATCAGGATAACAACTTCTTAGTGCGGCACTATCATCGCTTATTGGTCTGGGATTTGATGGAGCGGCCAGCTCTGACCCGCATCCTGGAGCGCTGCTTAAATCCGCTGCTAGGTAAAAGTGTGGTGATGTATTTCCGCAAAGGGGAGGCGACATGAACGGCTTATACCTGAGCCGGGGCTTATTTCCGCAAGAGTTTTTTCAAGCCACAGCGCAATTTTTGCTGCGTGAACAGCAAGCCAGTGGCGATATTCCTTGGTTTGAGGGTGGCTATACCGACCCTTGGGATCATATCGAAGCGGCCATGGGTTTATCTATCATGGGTGAGCTCGAGGCGGCCAAGCGCGCCTATCAGTGGCTGCAGGGTTTACAGCTGGAAGATGGCAGTTGGTGGGCCGCATATCGCGGCGATGAACCCGATAATACCGAGCGCCGAGAGTCCAACTTTGTGGCCTATATAGCCACTGGCGTGTGGCACCACTACCTGATTAGTCGCGATACAGATTTTCTGCGTGATATGTGGCCCATGGTGGAGGCTGCGATTGAGTTTGTGCTGCGCCTACAGTCAGCGGAAGGTGAGATCGATTGGGCAGTGGACCATCAGGGCCAAGCTAAAGGCGACGCCTTAGTCACCGGCTGCAGCTCAATTTACAAAAGTTTGGAGTGCGCTCACAACATTGCCGTCACGCTGGAACAGCCTCGTGCTCAGTGGTTGGATGCGCGGCAGGCCCTGGGTCGCGCCTTGCGGCATAAACCGGAGCGCTTTGATCGCACCTGGGAAAGTAAGGCGCGCTTTTCCATGGATTGGTTTTATCCCGTACTGTCCGGTGCAATTAGTGGTGCGCAGGCCCGTGCGCGTTTGGCTGAGCGCTGGGATGAGTTCGTAGAGCCTGGCTTGGGCTGTCGCTGTGTGGCAGATGAGCCCTGGGTCACGGTGGCGGAGTCCTGTGAGCTGGTCATGGCGCTGTTAGCGGCCGGCGACCGCGCTCGAGCGGTGGAGGTCTACAGTTGGTTGCATCAATGGCGCGAGCCCGACGGCAGTTACTGGACCGGCTACCAAATGGTGGAGGACCTGCTGTGGCCCGATGAAAAACCGACGTGGACCGCTGCTGCGATTTTATTGGCCGCTGATGCGCTGACCGAGCACAGTGCCGCTTCGCATCTGTTCTCTCGGGTTGAGTTGTTAGAAGCACCTGCTACTACAGGGCAGCGCCGCCAGCAAAAAGTGGAGTGATTGATCTCCCGGGGCGCTCTATAAGCGACGCAGTACACCGAGGGTATTGACCCGCTCAAGCTCTTCAAACAAACCTGATTGCAGAGCCATCTGGTAAATTGCCCAGGGCGCTTGCCCGCCCTTGTGCGGATCGGGGAACAGGTCGTGGACGGCGAGAATAGCACCTTGCATCAGGTGGGCGCTCCAGCAGCGATAGTCGCAGAGCGCTGCGTCGAGGCTGTGTCCGCCATCAATAAATACCATAGCTAGGGGCGTGCACCACTGCCTTGCGACAACGGCAGAGCTGCTGACTAGCGGCACTACCGTATCATCGAGATTGGCAGCGCGAATATTATTGCGAAATTCGCGCAGCGTATCGACCAGCCCTAGGCTGGAGTCGAACAAATCTGGGTCGTGAAACATTTCACCTGCTTGGTGTTCCTCTGAGCCGCGGTGATGGTCTAGGGCATAGACGGTGCCGTTGTGCTCGCGGCAAGCTAAGCCCAAGTAAATAGTTGATTTCCCACAGTAACTACCCACCTCTAATACAGGGCCATTGGCACTGGCTTGGAGAGCGTAACGGTAGAGCGCGAGCGCTTCATCGTCAGCCAGAAAGCCTTTAATTTGATCAATATTCGCGGGAAGCTTGGGGATCATGTCGATCGCTCGGAACAGTAAAAGCACGCGAAGTTAGCGCTTTTACAGCTCACTGGCAAGCAGCGCTAGGCGATAGCCGTGATATCATGAGCGCCAATTTACACAGTGGTCAGCTCGGCCACTGTCAGTTGCCATAGCTCGAAGGATACCGCCATGAAACTGACTATGCCCCGCTTTGATCAGGCCAGCGTACTGGTACTGGGGGACATTATGCTGGACCGCTACTGGCAGGGTGCCACCTCGCGTATTTCGCCAGAGGCGCCAGTGCCCGTGGTGCGGGTTGATCAAATCACCGACCGTCCCGGTGGCGCTGGCAATGTGGCGCTCAATATTGCAGCACTGGGGGTGGAGGCAACACTCGGTGGCTTTACCGGCCAAGATGAAATGGCCGACGCCTTACAGGATATGCTGGAAGGCGCTGGCGTGAAGTGCGTTTTCGAGCGTTTGGCAGATGTTCCTACCATCACCAAGCTGCGGGTGATCAGCCGTCAGCAGCAATTGATTCGCTTGGACTTTGAGGAAAAGAGTTTTGTCGGCGCCGCCCACAGCCTACTCGATAAAGCCGCGGATCTGCTGCCTGGTTGCGGTGCATTGGTGCTCTCTGACTACGCCAAGGGTGCATTAGCAGAGCCGCAGGTGTTGATCTCAGCAGCTCGTGCCGCGGGGGTGCCAGTTTTGGTCGACCCCAAGGGCACTGACTTTGGCCGCTATCGCGGAGCGACTTTGCTGACGCCTAATCTGCCAGAGTTTGAGGCAGTGGTGGGGCATTGCGACAGCGAATTGGCGCTAGTTGAGGCAGGTGAAAAGTTGATGGAAGAGCTGGAGCTTGAGGCTCTGCTCATCACCCGCGGCGAACACGGTATGACATTGCTGCGCCGGGGTTGCGACGAATTGCATCTGCCCGCTCGCGCCCGCGAAGTATTCGATGTGACCGGCGCGGGCGATACAGTGATCGCAGTACTGGCTGCGGCAGTGGCCGGTGGTGCCGAACTGCCCGAAGCGGTGGTGCTGGCCAATATGGCTGCCAGCCTGGTAGTAGCGAAGCTCGGTACGGCCTCGGTCAGTGGGCCAGAGTTGCGCCGTGCAATACAGGCCGATCAGGGTTCGGAGCGCGGTGCACTGACCCTTGATCAGCTGGAAACCGTGGTGGCTGATGCCAAAGCTCAGGGCGAGCGTGTGGTTTTTACCAACGGCTGTTTCGATATTATTCACGCCGGTCATGTGTCCTATTTGGAACAGGCTCGGGAGCTGGGTGACCGCTTGGTAGTGGCCGTCAATAGCGATGCATCAGTGCGCAAGCTCAAAGGCAAGGGTCGACCGATTAACCCACAGGATCGGCGCATGGCAGTCCTTGCCGGCCTAGAGTCAGTGGATTGGGTAGTGTGTTTCGACGATGACACGCCCCGGGACTTGCTGCGGGTGCTGCGACCTGACGTTCTGGTGAAAGGCGGCGACTACGATAAGGAAGGCGTGGTTGGTTGGGAAATTGTAGAGGGCTATGGCGGCCGGGTACAGGTGCTGGGCTTTGTTGACAACGTCTCGACCACGGCGATTGTTGAGCGTATTCAAAGTGGTGAAGGCCAGCCTGAATAGGGCTGGTTTATAGTCGATAAAGCTTTTTGCTTCAGCCCGTCACCCGGCGGGCTGCGGCGACGTTGGCTTTTAGATGGGCTGGGGTAATGGTGCCAATGATAGCTGCCGACACAGCCGGGTTATTAAACAGCAGCTCCATGCTGGCCTGAATAGGATCTTCAATATTCTGCACTAGGTGACCGCTGGCTAGCGCCTTTTTAATTAGCGCGCCTTTGCCAAGGTCTGCGCACTCTTGCAATACCGGTAGCTCATCCTGGTAAGCGAGGTTGTGGGTTAGCATAACGACATCGCTCTGTTGAGCGGCAGCAATGCCTCCGGCCACTGTTTTAGTCGACATGCCAAAGGCGCGAATGCTGCCTTTTTTCTTCAGTTCAGCTAGTGCCTCCAAGGTGCCTTGGTTGTGGATAATATCTAGGTCATTGCCGTCGCTGTGCACCAAGACTATATCAATCACCTCGCAGCGCAGTCGCTCTAAGCTGCGCACAATTGAGCGCTGTACATGTTCTGGCGAGAAGTCGAAATGCGATACACCCTGCTCAAACTCTTCCCCGACCTTAGAGCAGATCAGCCAGTCTTGACGCTGCCCGGCGAGTAGCTTGCCTAAGCGCTGCTCACTATTGCCATAGGCGGGTGCCGTATCGATTAAGTTGATGCCAAGATCTCGCGCTAGCGCTAGCAAGTCTCGCGCCTCGCGATCATCCGGTATGCGAAACTCAGTGGGGTATTTGACGCCCTGATCGCGGCCTAATTTCACGGTGCCTAAGCCGATGGCGCTGATTTGCATTCCGGTGTTGCCTAGTGGGCGGAGCCAAGTCATTGAAATAGAGTGTCCCAGTAGGTGGCGGCCAGCGCTGGCCGGCCTAGAAAGTTTAGTTGAGTCAGTTCGGGAGAGGGGCCCGGCGTGATGCCATCGGCGAGCAGTGCCTTGTCAATCGCGCTGCCTAAATTAGGTGTCAGGGTGAGCTTAGTCGGCCAGCCGACTAAGGCATTATCGACGCCGGCGACGGGGCCGAGGAAGGCCTCGTCGGGTTTCAATAGGCGTGATTGTCGCGGTTCTGCTCGGTCTAGGCGCAGTGTACGCCATTCACAGTGGCCCAAGTCGAGCCATGGCAGCAGCTCTTTCAATTCACGCTGGGCCTTTAGAATTAATTCCTCCGACGGTGTGTCGGTGTTGTTCGTTGCCAGATCACCACCTAAATACCACAGCGGCTCACCCGTTTGAGTTGTGTGGCTCGATATCGTCAGTCGGGGTGAGGGGTTGGCGCCGCTGCAGTGGGCGTAAAAGGGCCCAGGGTATTCGTGTTTGACCAGCACTTGCTGCAGCGGTCTGCGCTGCATAGCAGGGCTGCTAGCGCCGAGCTGTTGGATCAAGGCTTCGTTGCCGGCACCGGCGGTGAGCAGTAATTTTTTCGGTTCTAGCTTGAGCCCCTCCCACTGTAAGTAGGCTTGGGCATTGTCGCAGCCCAGTTGGCAGTGCTCCCAGTCGATACTAAAAATAGCTTCACTGTGCCGCTCGGCCAATGTTTTTACTAGAGAGGGCACATCCAGCACTAAATCAGCCAAGCGATACACCTGCCCCTTAAACTGTTTAGAACTTAAGGGCTCGGGATAGTCAGGTCGTTCGAGTTTCTCGACACGGCCGCGCAACATTTTGCTGGCAAAGAAGGATGAGACCCTTGATTGCAGAGAGGCATTGGACCAGAGGTAAAAATTTTCACTCAGTACACGGCACTCTCTAAGATCAACCGGGCCTTCACCTCTGAGACAGGAGCGCCACAATGCCGGCATTTCAGAGATAGCTTCTGAGCCACTATTTAAGGCGCCGCCCAAGGCGTATTTAATGCCGCCATGAATCATTCCCTGAGAGGCAATAGTTTGATTAGAGCCCAGGGCTTGCTGCTCGAATAACACGGCGCTATAGCCTTGGTTACGCAGCTGGTTCAGGGCCCACAGGCCGGCGATACCGCCGCCGATGATGGCGATATCTACGCTCAAGCTTGGGATTGTCATAGTGTGGCCTGTGGTTGCATGGGGCTCATTATAGCGCTTCGCCACAAGGCTTGTAATCGTCAGCCTCAGTCCTCTGTGGCAGCATAAACTCGAAGATAGAGTGCTGCTGAGCGCCGCTGCCGCTAGTCATCGCTGGTCGCGCCCGTTATCCTCGGCGTTTTATTGCCAACAAAAGTGAATCCCGCCATGCGCCAGCTGTACAGCTTGGTTTTTTATTGTCTGATGCCATTGATCCTGTTGCGTATGCTGTGGCGCTCGCGCTTAGCACCGGCCTATCGCCAGCGCTTACTCGAGCGCTTAGGGTTTTTTGCGGCGCCCTCGGACTCGCGGCCAGTGATCTGGGTACACGCCGTGTCGGTGGGTGAGACAATTGCTGCCGCCCCGCTTGTTGAACAAATACTGCAGCGTTATCCCGAGTATTGTGTGGTGCTAAGCACCACCACACCCACCGGTTCGGAGCGGGTCCGGGCGCTGTTTGGTGAGCGGGTGTTTCACGTCTACGCCCCCTGGGATTTGCCAGGGGCCGTGCGTCGTTTTATGGCGCGAATCAAGCCCCAGTTACTGCTGATAATGGAAACCGAGTTGTGGCCGAATATGTTGCATGCCGCTAGTCGTCGACAGTGTCGGGTGTTGCTCGCCAATGCTCGATTATCGGAGCGTTCGGCTAAGGGCTATGCCAAGGTCGGTCGTCTGACACGGGACATGCTGGGCAAGCTCGATAGCGTTGCCTGCCAAGCCCAGGAGGATGGCGAGCGCCTGGTAGCGCTCGGTTTGCCACGCGACAAGCTGCATATCACGGGCAGTATTAAGTTTGATCTCAGCCTAGATGAGGCACTGCGGGCAGAGTCAGCGGAGTTGCGCCAACAGCTAGGCAGTGCACGGCGACCGGTTTTGGTGGCGGCCAGTACTCACCCGGGTGAGGATGAGCAGCTACTGGCGGCCTTTAGTCAGGTTAAAGAGCGCTATAGCGACTGTTTGCTAGTGTTGGTGCCTCGCCATCCGGAGCGCTTTGATAGCGTTTATGGGCTCTGTGAGCAGGCTGGCTGGGTATTGGCGCGGCGCTCCTCGGGGCGCGCGCCCGCAGCCGAGGTGGACATCTTGCTAGGCGATACCATGGGCGAGCTCTTGTTGCTGTTAAGTAGCGCGACGGTCGCAGTGATAGGCGGCAGTTTAGTCGAGCATGGCGGGCATAATGTATTGGAGGCTTCTGTTTGGGGGGTGCCGGTGGTGACAGGGCCGTACATGTTCAACTTTGAAGAGATCAGTGCCCTGCTAGTGGCCGCCGGTGGGATGCGGCGCTTGTCGGATAGTGAGGAGCTGGCCCCCTGTCTAATCCACTTATTGGGCGACGCAGAGCAGCGTGCTGCGATGGCAGCGGCAGGTTTGCGTGTGCTTGAAGCTAATCGCGGAGCGAAGCAGCGTTTACTGGAGTTGTTAGATGAGCAGTTACAGCCCCCGATGGGGGCTGTAAGCTGAGCTAAATTAAGGCTGAGCGCTGGAGGAAGAGCTAGCGGTAGGTGGCGGTGGCTCCACCAAGGATTCGTTTAATTGGTAGATATCTTCCGGGCTTAATAAGCCAGCCTGTTCTTTCAGCAGCATCACATCGAGGATGTAATCGTAGCGGCTGTTGGCATAGTCGCGCTGAGCGGAGAACAAGGTGTTTTGCGCATTTAACACATCCACTACGTTACGGGTGCCCACTTCATAGCCCGCTTGGGTGGCGTCAAGGGCACTGCGCGAAGACACGATGCTTTGCTTTCGAGCGGCGACTCGAGACACGTCACTGAGCACTGTCATGTGCAGTGAGCGTGCTTGGGTCATGATGTTGCGCGTTTGGTTAATTCGGTTTTCACGCGCGACATTGAATTCCTGGGCCGCGCGGCGACGATTAGCACTGACCGCGCCGCCACTGAACAGCGGGACATCGAGGCGTATTTGCCACTGGCTGAGCTCGGTATCGCTGTCTGGTGAAGTGTCGAAGGCGGTACTGGGTTTACGCCGTAAAGTACCCTCGTTACTGTAGTCAGAGTAGGCATAACTACCACTCACTTTGGGAGCGTGCTCTAACTTGTTGGCTTTGGCGGCATTGCGGGCAGCCTCTTCTGCATGGCGAGCAGCTTGCAGGCGGAAATTATTCTCCAGAGCAAAATCAACCCAAGCCGCGCGGTCTAGTGGCTCGGGTGGCTTTACTTCAAAGTCCTCTTTCAGGACGTGGAGATTGTCGTGATGCTGTCCGGTCAGTACTGACAGCCGTTCTAAGGCTACTGAGACGTTGTTTTCGTCCACTATGCGGTTTACCTGAGCCAAGTCGAAGGCGGCGCGGGCTTCATACACATCGGTGATAGCAATTAAGCCGACCTCAAAGCGCTGTTGAGTTTGCTCTAGCTGACGCTCGAACGCGCGCTCTTGTGCCTTGGAGGCCTCGAGGTTGTCCTGGGCTCGCAATACTGCCAGATAGGCCTCAACCACCCGCACAATAAGGTTTTGCTGGTTGGCAGCAAAAGTTGCTTCAGCCTGTTTGCTGAACTCTTTACCCGATTGGAAGCTAAACCACGCCGGTAGATCAAACAGGGCCTGATTCAGAGATACCTGATAGCCTTCGCGGTCGATGCGGGTGTTGGTGGCAGTTTTGATGGCTTTGACATCGCCATCTATCGCAAAGCTTTCACCGCGCTGATCTTGATCTGTGTCAGTGTAGTCGTAGTTAGCCTTTACCTGGGGCAACAGACGAGACAGGCCAATCTTTTCGGTTTCTAAGTTAGCGCGATATTGAGCTTGCTCGGCCTTAAGCTGGGCGTCATTTTCCAGGGCCAGTTCATAAATATCGCGCAGTGATGCAGCTTGTGCTGAGCTAACAGCTAGCGAGAGTGCCAACGCCAGTAGCGTGGCTGCTTTACGTTTCATCCATTGATCCCCTGATCCTCAAGCGGGTTAGCGACGCGCAGTTTAGCAGTCTGCAGCGACTCGCGCATGTAAATACGCCGCAGTAAATGCTGCCTGCTTGCGCTATTTTGTGTCATGGTAAGTGCTACACTTTGGCTTCGTCCACATCTCTGGTCGCAGATTCGTGCGCTAGAACTGATGACGGTCGCAAGCTTTTATACTGCAGCAAACTAGGCTGAATGTTATCTGAAAACATCCGGCCAATATTTCGTATCGAACGGAGAGCTTAATGAGCGTGCAACGGGCCACTAAAAAGCCCTTTAAAATGGATATCGCTAGTTTACATGCGGTTTGCGAAGCCAATTACGCTCGTTTGCTGCGCCTGTTCCCTGATTATGAGCACAGTAATCACCGAGAGTTCCATCTCGGTGCAGGGCGGGTGCGACTGGAAGTGCTTGAGCGCTGTCGCTATACCACTATATTCCGTTTGCAGCAGTCCCAGGCAGAGGCCGAATGGCTGGGGCGCTTGCGTATTGAACTGCGGGCTTACCACGACGCCGGCATGCTTGAAGTGGCTGCTTTTCAGTCACAGCGGCATGTGGCCGCCCGCTATAGCTACCCCAATCCGAAGATGTTGCAACAGGACGAAAAAGTCCGCCAGAATCACTTTCTATCCGAATGGCTGGAACACTGCTTATGCAATGGTCGCTCCAGCATTAGCAGTTCCGTTCTGACGCCCTAGGTATCGCTATTTACTATGTCATATTCACCTAGCCATCAATATATCGAAGTTCCTGACACAGCTTCGCCACTACGTATTGTGCAATTTACCGACTGCCACTTGAGCAAAAACCCCGGTGGGCGATTGCTGGGAATGGATACCGATCACTCGGTGCAAGCAGTGATTGAGCAGGTCAGGCAGGATCAATTTACACCGGACTTAGTGCTGGCGACAGGTGATTTGGCAGATGCTGGTGCACTCGAGGCTTACCAGCGCCTGCGGGCTTATTTTGACAAGCTTTGCCCGCGACAGTTTTGGTTGCCAGGTAATCACGATGACTGTGAGGTCATGCTGAGCTTAGCCGAGGCAGATACTCTGATGCCCTTTGAGTTGCGTGTTGGCAATTGGCAAATCTTACTACTGAATTCGCAGATCCCTGGTAAGGTCGGCGGTCACTTAGGTGCCGAGCAGTTACAGCGAATCGATCAGGCCCTGAATGCGGCCGGCGATCTTGGGCTGCATAGTTTGCTGTGCTTGCACCACCAGCCGCTGCCCATTGGCTGCGAGTGGCTGGATGAGCAAAAGGTTCGTGATGGTGAGGAGTTTTTACAGATAGTCGAAGGACATTCACATGCCAAGGCCGTGGTGTGGGGGCATGTCCATCAAGAAGTGGATCGACAACTAGCTAACTGTCGTTTACTTGCGACGCCCTCAACCTGTGTGCAATTTGCCCCTGGCTCTCAGGACTTTCAAGCTGACGAGCTGCCGCCCGGTTATCGCTGGTTGGAATTACACAGCGACGGGCGCCTCGAAACCGGCGTGTCGCGAGTGCAAGGCGTCACCTTCGAGTTGAATTTACAGCAGCGCGGTTATTTATAGCTGGCGTCAATCCCACTCCCCGTGTGTACAATAGGCGGGTAAGTTTCAGGAAGTATCCCGCAAAAATGACTCAATATACCTCTGAAGATATCGAAGTCCTCACAGGACTTGAGCCGGTGCGTAAGCGCCCCGGCATGTACACTGACACAACGCGTCCCAACCACCTCGCGCAGGAAGTAATCGACAACAGTGTCGATGAAGCGCTGGCCGGTCACGCTGATCGGATTGATGTGGTGCTGTTTAAGGACGGCAGTATTTCGGTCACTGATAACGGCCGTGGCATGCCCGTGGATATGCACCCCGAACAGCATAAGCCCGGTGTTGAGGTAATCCTCTCCACGCTGCATGCTGGGGGCAAATTCTCGAACAAGAGCTACCAGTTTAGCGGCGGCCTGCACGGTGTCGGGGTGTCCGTTGTAAACGCTTTGTCCAGTGAGTTGGAAATAACTATTCGGCGCGGTGGTGAAGTGCATCAGATGCGCTTTGCCGGTGGCAACAAGGTCAGTGAGCTGGAGGTGATCGATACCTGCGGTAAACGCAATACTGGCACCGCGATTAAGTTCAGCCCAGACCCGAAATATTTCGATTCAGTCAACTTTTCGGTGTCTCGCATGCGTCACGTGCTGCGCGCTAAGGCGGTACTCTGCCCAGGCTTGCGAGTGACTTTTCGCGACGAAAAGAAGGGCGAAACGGATGAGTGGTATTACGAAGATGGCCTCACTGACTATTTGGCCGATGCCACTCGCGAGTATGTCTGTGTGCCAGAACAGCCTTTTGTCGGTAGCTTCAGTGGCAAAACCGCAGGCGTAGAATGGGCGGTGCAGTGGTTGCCAGAAGGTGGTGAGGTCGTTGCCGAGTCCTACGTAAACCTGATTCCTACGGCGCAAGGTGGTACTCATGTCAATGGTCTGCGCACGGGTTTGCTCGATGCCATGCGCGACTTCTGTGAACTGCGCAACCTGTTGCCCCGGGGCGTTAAGTTGACGCCCGATGATATCTGGGAGCGCTGCTGTTACATCCTGTCATCCAAGCTCGAAGACCCGCAGTTTTCGGGTCAAACTAAGGAGCGCCTATCCTCTCGAGAGGCGGCAGCTTTTGTTTCTGGGGTGTCCAAGGATGCCTTTAGTTTGTGGCTAAATCAGCACACAGAGGAAGCAGAAAGACTGGCCGAGCTGTGTATTAGTAATGCCCAAAGTAGGCTTCGCTCAGCCAAAAAAGTGACGCGTAAAAAGGTCACTGCAGGCCCGGCTTTGCCGGGTAAGTTAGCCGACTGCTCTGGTGAAGATCCAACGCGTGGTGAGCTATTCCTAGTAGAGGGTGACTCTGCGGGAGGCTCTGCTAAACAGGCTCGTGACCGAGAGTTTCAGGCAATCTTGCCACTGCGCGGCAAGATTCTAAACACTTGGGAAGTTGATTCGCAGGAAATTTTAGCCTCTCAAGAAGTGCATAATATTTCTGTGGCCTTAGGCATCGATCCGGGCAGTGATGACTTGAGTGGTTTGCGCTATCACAAAGTTTGTATTTTGGCTGATGCCGACTCAGACGGTTTGCATATCGCCACTTTGATCTGTGCGCTCTTTGTGCGTCACTTCCGGCCCTTGGTCGCGGCGGGTCATGTCTATGTTGCGATGCCGCCTTTGTACCGCATTGATGTTGGCAAAGAGGTGTACTACGCGCTGGATGAAGCGGAAAAACAGGGCGTGTTAGACCGCATAGAAGCTGAGAAAAAGAAAGGTAAGGTTAACGTACAGCGCTTTAAAGGTTTGGGTGAAATGAACCCTTTGCAGTTGCGTGAAACCACTATGGATCCAGATACTCGGCGCTTGGTTCGTTTGGTATTAGATGCCGGCGATGACACCAACAGTATGTTGGACATGTTGCTCGCGAAAAAGCGTTCTAGTGATCGAAAGGCTTGGCTGGAGTCCAAAGGTAACCTAGCCGACATTGCGCTTTAGCCCGAGTCCTTCACCTTCATGCTATAGGTACTATAGAGTAGATACAGCTGACTGCTTGTGTCAGACAGTTATTTTAGAGTGATACGGAGGTATCAAATGATGAATACTAAGACCTATTTTGGGCGCCTAGTCCTGGGTTTGTTCCTGTCAATTGTGGCCGCTGCAGCTAACGCACAGTGGGAGTTAAATAACAGCGACTCATCGCTCAACTTCATCTCCATCAAAAATGGCGGGGGGGTTGAAGCACACAGTTTTGACACTTTGTTTGGCTTTATCGACCAAGACGGTGCCGCGCAGCTGAGTATCGACCTAGACAGTGTAAATACTGCGATAGAACTGCGTGATGAGCGTATGCGCAGCATGCTGTTTGAAACGGCCATGTTTCCAGCCGCCAAGGTCAATGCTCAGATTGAGCCAGCTATTCTGGAAGCACTGGAGCCCGGCGCGGTGGTGACTAGCGACATCGAAGTGAGCTTGTCACTGCATGGTGTAGAGGCCAATGTTAGGGCATCGGTAGTGATAATCAGTGAGGCCGGCGGCCTGCTGCGCGTACTGACTACTCAGCCAATTTTGTTGCAGGCCACCGACTTTAATCTCGGCCAAGGTGTTGCCGCGCTGCAAAAAGCGGCTGGGCTGGCCAGCATTAGCACTACAGTGCCAGTCAGTTTTCATCTGGTTTTTCAGTCGGCCAGTGAGTGAGTTATGGCTTCAGCGCTACAGCATCATCAATTAGAGCGGGATAATGTTAGCCTACATTTTGTCAGCCAAGGTGAGGGGCCGCTGGTTATATTTGCTCATGGCTTCCCCGGCCTGTGGTACAGCTGGCGCGAGCAGCTACCGGCTCTAGCAGCTGCTGGTTATCGTGCAGTGGCCCTTGATATGAGAGGCTACGGACGCAGCTCTCGGCCACAGGATAGTGCCGCTTATCACTTTGATGAACTGGCCAAAGATTTGCTTGCGGTACAGGATTACTTTGCTGCCAGCGATGCGGTACTAGTGGGCCATGACTTCGGCGCCAACCTGACCTGGCATATGGGCCTGCACTACCCAGAGCGCATTTCGGCTATTGTGGTGCTGGCCTCCCCACGGGGTATGCCCCTAGCGGGCGGTGGCGACACGCTGCCATCTACGCTATTTGCTCAGGTTGCTGAGCAGCACTTCTTCCACATGCATTATTTTCAAACGGTGGGTGTTGCTGAGGCTGATTTAGCCGGTGTTGAACTAGAGTTCCTTGAGCGCTTGTTTTGGGCTTTGAGTGCATCGGGAAATCTGCTCGATTGGACACGCTACCCCAGCGGTAGCACGACCTATCTCGATGTGCTGGCAAAGCCTTCGCAAGCGCTGCCATGGTCTTGGATGTCGCAGGAAGATTTTGATTACTACTGCAGGGAATATATGTCCACAGGTGGCGAGCTAGTGTTTGCCGGTGGCTTGAATTCCTACCGTGCGATGGATGCCAATTGGCAGTCTTATCAGAGCCAGCTGCTCGATACGATTCATTGCCCGGCGCTGTTTTTAGCAGGGGCTGAGGACCCAGTTATCAAGCTCTGTGACCCTGAGGTGTTTAGCACCATGCGCGACAGCCTTGCCGACTTGCGTGGTGAAATATTAATACCTGGAGCGGGGCATTTTGTGCAGCAGGAGCAGCCAGAGGAAAGCAATCGTGTTTTGATTGATTTCCTGCAAGGGCTGTAAAGTCAGTATTAGTTAGCTGGTAGGCTTTGCCATAAGCGCTGGAAAGCCGGATTGTTGGGCTCCAGTTTTAATAGCTCCTTAGCATAGTGCCTGGCTCGCTTTGTATCTCCCAATTCAGCATTGTAATTGACTAGGGCAGCGAGAATATCGCTGTTCTGCGGCGCTTGTCGTTGCAGTGTTTCAAGCTCTCGCAGCGCCTCTTGGACTTGTCCCATGTCGTGTAGGGCAATGGCATAGACAAAGCGGTGTCTGGTGCCTTGTTCCTCCACAGCCGCCGCTCGGCCCAGATAATCCAATGCTTTTTCGCGCTCGCCCTGGCGGATTTCAAGCAAGCCTAAAGCGTGCAGGCTTGGGCCATGCTCTGCTGCGCTCTCCAAGGCCTTTAATAATTGTTGACGTGCTTCATCTTCGCGCCCTTGGCTGCGCAGTAAATCAGCGAGATTGAGACGGGCTGGCAGCAGTTGCGAGTTAAGCTGCAGGGCCTCGCGGTAAGCTTTTTCAGCGGCGGGTAAATCACCGCGATTGCTCAGAAAAATTGCCAGTTGAACTTGGGTGCCGGGCATATCGGCGTGGCGACGGGCGATACTCTGATACTCGTGAAATAGTTCTAGCAAGGGCTCGCGCTGGTCTTGAGAAATCTGCTCTAGGGGAACACTTGCCAAGGATTCAGCTACTGCTAATCGCACCGAAGTGATGGGGTCTTGGATCAAGGGCGCAAGCAGTGAATAGCGCTGCTGCAATGGCAGCCATTGCAGCGCATTGACAGCGCTGCTTCGCAGCAGAGGGTCTGCTGACTGCAGTAATGATTGCGCAGTCGCTAGGCTTTGCTGATCGCTGCCCAGATCAGCTAGTGCTTCAATCGCCGTGGCGCGCCAAATGGGAGCTGCCGTGTTGTCTGCTGCCAGTTCGGCTAGGCGCGGTATGGCACGGGCATCATTGTTAGCAGCGCCGGCGAAGGCTCGCGCTGGGTGGCTGCTGGTATCGCGGAAATTTACTCCCCACTTACGCAGGGCACCCAAGGCCCAGTCATCGCTGCGATCTTGGTGACACATGGTGCAGGCATTGGGCGTGTCTAACATTAGGCTTAGGTCGGGCCGCGGTATGCGCATGCTGTGATCGCGGCGCGGGTCGACCACCATATAAGTGGTTTCGGGCATGTGACAATTGGCGCACAGTGCGCCGTTGCTGTCAGAGGGGTGGTGGTGATGCGAGACTTGGTCGTAAACATCAGCGCGGTGGCACTGGGCGCAAACGCCGTTGTTTTGAGCGCGCAGCTGTAGGCTGTGCGGTTCGTGGCAGTTGCTACAGACTACGCCGGCTTGGTGCATCTTACTTTGCAGGAAGGAAGCGTAGACGTAGTTTTCATCTAGCACCTGGCCATCGTGGTAGTACTGCGGTGCGCGGGGCAAGGTCAGTCGATGAGTGTCGCTTAAGGGGCGGCCATGTTGGTACTCAGCTAAGCTGCCGCGACGAGAGTGGCAGCGCCCGCAGCTGTCAATTTGGCTGTTGGATTGGACGGCGCCGCGCCGCTCGGCAATGGCTTGTCCTGCCTTAAAAGACCACTCACCGCGCTGCGCTAAACTCATTGCAAAGCCGCTGTATTTGGCAGCGCTAAGCTGTCCCGTCTCCGCTAAGTTCACATGCTTATCGGCGGGACCGTGACAGGCTTCGCAACTGACATTGATCTCACTGTACTGGGTATCAAAACTGTGGCTGCTGGCATCGTAGTTTTTACGCAGATTAGTGCTGTGGCACTCGGCACAATTGCTGTTCCAGTTTTGATAGGGGCCGGTCCAGTGCAGAGGGTCTTGATGGTCGATCTGCTCATCGGGGTAAAGGTGAAACCAGCGTTGGCCACCCTCCTCGGCTGGCCGACTGTCCCAAGCGATACTTAAAGCTTGTAAGCGCCCCCGGGATAAGGGGATGAGATATTGCTGTAGTGGCTCAACACCAAATACAAAGCGCACAGGAAATTCTGTCAGCGAGCCGTCTTCGCCATCAGTGCGTACTAGATAGTCTTGGCCGCGGCGCAGAAAAGTGGTGGTAATACCGTTATAGCTAAACTCGGCGTTGTCGAAGTCACCTAATACTGTCTCAGGGCTCGCTACCTGCATGGCCAGATCATGGTGTGAGCCCTGCCAGGCTTGGTATTCAGCGGCATGACAAGACTGGCAGCTCGCTGAGCCAATAAATTCGCCATCGGCGAGGCTGTATTTAGAAGCAATACTAAGCAAGAGCAGAGTGACTGCCCTTAAAAAGCGAGATGTCCAGTGCACGAAACGCAACCCGTCAAAGAAAAACAGCAAGGCTAGCGCACCCGCAGGCGATTCCCAAGCGGTATTGACTCGAGGGAAAGCGCTGCAGCTGCCTCTAAGGTGGTATAGACAGCTTGAGATACGCTTTCTATGATGGCGAGCCTTCGCTACAGCCAAGTGGATTAAGCTGCTATGAAAATTGGTATTTTGAAAACAGACGCAGTGCGCTCAGAGTGGGTGCCGGACTACGGCGAATACCCGGATATGTTCATCGCTCTGCTGGGGGCGCTGGATGAAAGCCTGAAGTTTTCAGTATATGACGTTGAGCAGGGCGAATATCCAGCGGATATTGATGAAGTTGATGCCTATATCATCACCGGCAGCAAAAGCAGTGTTTACGAAGAAAAAACGTGGATTGCCGATTTGATGAGTTTTGTGCGGGAGCTGCACAGTCGGCACAAGAAAATTGTCGGCATTTGTTTTGGCCATCAATTAGTCGCACAGGCCTTAGGTGGCAGAGTTGAGAAATCCAGCAAGGGCTGGGGGGTTGGTTTGCATACCCATCGCTTTGAACAGCAAGCTGAGTGGCATGATGGCCAATCAGCAGAGTTTGATATATTGGTGAGTCATCAAGATCAGGTGATAAAAAATGCCGAGGGGGCCACAGTACTGGCCGGCTCAGAGTTTTGCGAAAATGCCGTATGCCAAATTGGCGATCACATCCTGACCTTTCAGGGTCACCCAGAGTTTGTGCCGGCTTATTCCCGCGAAATTATGGAGTACCGCCGCGAGCTCATCGGCGAGGAGGTCTATCAGCAGGGCTTGGCCTCGCTGCAAAAAGCCCCAGAAAGCGAGCGTATAGCGCGCTGGATACTGAATTTCTTAGCTGCATAGTGCGAGCTTTTGCTAGTGAAGCTCGCACTATTTTAGCCGCTACCTACCAGCTACCGGTGTTTTCCATTGATAGCCAAGGCTCCTGTGGTGGCAGGGCTTCGCCTTCCTGAAGCAGTTCAATGGAAATGCCATCGGGGGAGCGCACAAAGGCCATGTGGCCGTCCCGGGGTGGCCGATTGATAGTCACTCCAGCGTCCATCAATTTCTGGCAGCTGGCGTAGATATCCTTCACAAGATAGGCTAGGTGGCCAAAATTGCGGCCTCCGGTGTAGCTTTCTGGGTCCCAGTTCCAAGTAATTTCCAGCAGAGGGCTTTCACTTTGTTTAGCCTGATCTAGGTCTTCTGGAGCTGCTAGGTACACCAGAGTAAATCTGCCGGCTTCGCTTTCGTAGCGCTTGCACTCTACAAGACCAAGTTTATTGCAATAAAAATCGAGACTTTCGTCGAGGTCGCGGGCGCGCACCATAGTGTGCAGGTATCTCATGGAATCTCACTGTCTGAGGGAATGAGAAGCCTATGGTAGAAGTGTAAGGGCGGGCTGACAAGCCCGCCGGATAGTGATGCTTGAGCTCTAAGCTTCGCGCTTAGCCGCTTGTAAACCCGCTAAGCGGCCGGAGAAGGTGGCATCGCCCACTGACATACCACTGGCATAGCCCTCAGCTCGGCGCACAATACCACAGGCGGTGCGACCGGCAGCATAAAGGCCGGGGATAGTTTCGCGCTGCAAGTTAACAACCTCTCCAGTAGGCAATGTGTCCAGTCCACCCAAGGTGAAGTGCGGTACGAAAGCGCCGCGGCCAGGGGTTAGGTCCAATGCCACCAGTGGCGGCTCAATAGCCTGCAGCCACTCCGGTGCTTTGTGGAATAGGCTGTCTTGGCCAGCAGCACAGTCTTCGTTGTAGGTGGCCAGAGTGTGTACCAGTGAGCCGGCGCGCAGGCCGAGCTCTTGCTCTAGCTCTTCCACGGTATCGCCGGTGCCTGCTACAGGGGCGCCCAAGTAGCTAACGCTTTCATAGTCGCCGTACTGTTCAACCGTTAAGATCATATAGATACGCTCAGAAGGCTGGCGCAATACAAAGTCGCCCAAGCGACCGTGGTATACGTCTTCATTGATGAAGCGCTGCCCCTTATCGTTTATAGCGATGCCAAAGGTCATGCTGGCGGGGGGATAAAAAGGCAAGCTGATGAAGCCTTCGTGCATGTTTATCGCTGCTCCACCGACAGACATACCCATCTGAATGCCGCTGCCTGTGTCGCCGGGGTTGCCGATTGGCTCGGTGCCCATGGTCAGTTTGGGCGCGTATTTAGCGACCATTTCCCGGTTCATTACGAAGCCGCCGGCACAGAGAATAACGCCTTTGCGGGCGCGCACATTGAGCTCTTTTTGGTTTTCGCGAATGACTATGCCTTCAATTTCGCCGGCATCGTTTTGAATCAGGGTTAGGGCGCGAGTTTCATAGTGGACCGTGATGCGCTCTCGCTTTTCAACATTTTCGGTGACGATCTTCATGAATAGCGGGCCGCCGTTATCCCCTTCGATGTAGAGGTTGTGGCCGCGAGGGCAGGGCTTGGCCTGCTCGGAGAAAGGCCAGGCCTTTTCGTTTCCGGTGTACAGCAGGCCGTCATCAGTGAGACACATAATGGCGCGTTCTTCATGAAAGCTATCTTTGAAGGGTACGCCGATGTCTACTAACCAATTGAAGTGCTCTACACTGCGTTCGCAGTAAAGACGAATTTTTTCAGCGTCAGCTTGGGGGCCAGCGCAGGCCATCATGAACTGATACATGTCTTCGGTATCATCTTCAAAGCCGGTGGCCTTTTGGACACGGGTGCCGCCACTGCCACCCATGTAAATTTCCGCACTCGACAGCGCGGTGGAGCCACCGCTAGCACTGGCTAATTCAAAAATACGCACATCGGCACCGGCATCTGCGGCCTCAATGGCGGCGCAGCCACCGGCTCCACCGAAGCCCACGATTGCGACATCGGTTTCCAGGTCCCATTGTGCCACATCACTACTGCGACGGGCTTTGCTGGGGTTGGTTTTACTAGGAGCGGCCATGGTGTAAATCCTCAAAAAATAGTTAACAATGATTAAACCCAGCAGAAGCCGCGGTGGCAATGCAGGCGGCATATGACGGGCTCAACATGTTGTACGCGTAGTGAATATTTCCGACAACAGGTCAAACTTTATACAAGTTATCGCTGCAGATTGTAAGGCTAAACAAAAGCTTCCAAGCGAATACACCGCAAGAGCGAGTCGCTGCGTTACAATCGCTGCCTTTTACATGAGTGAGTAGTTTATGTGGTTTAAGAACCTCCGGGCTTATCGTTTGACTAGCCCTTTTGATCTATCCGCTGAAAAGCTGGAACAGCAACTGGCAGAGCGAGAGTTTCAGCCCTGCAGCCCAGCACAGCCCTTATCCTTGGGCTGGGTGCCAGCCTTGGGTGATGGTACCGCGGCGCTGGTCCATGCCGTGAATGGACGCTATTTACTGCGTTTGAAGCGTGAGGAGAAAATCCTGCCTTCTACGGTGGTGCGCGAGCTGTTGGATGAGAAGGTTGAGGCCATCGAGGCAGAGCAAGGGCGTAAGGTGTACCGCAAAGAGCGCCTGACCTTAAAAGATGAAATCGTTCAAGATTGTCTGCCTAGGGCCTTCAGCCGCAGCAATAGTACCTATGCCTATATCGATACACGCAGTAGCTGGGTGTTTGTCGATGCTGCCACTGCGAGTCGTGCCGAAGAGTTGCTTAACTTATTGCGCGAGTGTATCGGCAGCTTCCCAGTCGTTTTGCCCCAAGTGAATAGTGCCCCTATGGCTACGATGAGTGCTTGGCTGGTCCACCAAAATTTGCCTGCCGACTTTACTCTAGGTGAAGAGTGCGAGCTGCGCGAGCCCGGTGATGAGGGTGGGGTGGTGCGCTGTCGCGGTGTTGATTTACTGGGTGAGGAGGTCGAGGCCCACCTGAATGCGGGTAAGCAGGTGGCGCGATTAGCTTTGCAATGGGAAGAGCGCTTGTCCTTGGTCATCGCTGAAGACCTTTGTCTGCGGCGCCTGAAGTTTTCAGATGAATTGATGAAAGAAAATGAAGACCTGCCCGAAGCCGACCAAGCTGCGCGCCTAGACGCGGACTTTACTCTGATGTCTGAAGCCATCAGTGCTCTGCAGGAGCGGGTGATGGCCTTGTTCGGTGGTGAGGCAGAGTAAAACTCAGTATGCCGAAGCGGCCCGATACGGAGAACTTTCGCGCGCTATTTTTAGGCGATGTCCCAATGCTGGATCTGCGCTCGCCGGGTGAATTTGCGCAAGGCGCTTTTGCCTCGTCAATTAATCTGCCTTTAATGACAGATGAAGAGCGAGCCCAAGTTGGCACTTGCTACAAGCAGCGCGGCCAAGCAGCGGCGCTTGAGTTGGGGCATAAGCTGGTATCCGGTCAATCGCGGGAGCAGCGCATGGCAGCTTGGCAAACTTTTGTTCAAAGCAATCCCGAAGGCTATCTGTACTGCTTTAGAGGGGGGCTGCGCTCGGCCACTGTGCAGAGCTGGTTGGCAGAAGCTGGGCTGCATTATCCGCGGGTGCATGGCGGCTACAAAGCTATGCGACGCTTTTTACTAGAGAGTTTAGAGCAGTCTCTGGCAAGTGCAGAGCTGCGTCTCATCTGCGGTCCTACCGGCAGTGGTAAAACGCGCGTTATCGAAGCATTGTCACGCAGTGTGGATCTTGAGGGGCGAGCTGGTCATAGAGGCTCCTCTTTTGGTCAGTTACCACAGGGTCAGCCAAGTCAGATTAATTTCGAAAATGCGCTCAGTATTGATCTGCTCAAGCAGCTAGCTGCTAGTGATGCGCCGATCTACCTCGAAGATGAGGGCCGTATGATCGGCAGCGTGCATCTGCCACAGTCCTTGCGCGATGCTATGGCCGCGGCTCCTGTGGTGCAGGTGGATGAGCCACTGGATGCGCGAGTGACTGTTATCGTGGCTGATTATGTCTTGGACTTGGGGCGACGCTATGCTGAGCTCTATGGCCAAGATGGTCCCCAGCGGCATCGGGAGAAACTACAGGCTGATTTACTGCGCATCCGCAAGCGTTTAGGTGGTGCTCGCCAACAGACTATTGCGGCGATGATGGAAGCGGCCTTTGATGAGCAATGGCGCAGCGGCGAGTGCCACCTACACCGAAACTGGGTCAGCAGTTTATTGGAAAATTATTACGATCCTATGTACGAGTATCAACTTGGCCAGCGAGAGGGCGGCGTTTTGTTTCGCGGCAGTCGCGCCGAAGTGATTGCTTGGGCGAGTGAGGAGCTCTGAGTATGCAGGCTAAAGCTCCTGCCCAACGCGACCTGCTGTTAGTCGGTGGTGGCCACGCTCACGTCATCGCTTTGCGAATGTTAGCAATGCGGCCCTTGGCGGGTTTGCGGATCACGCTGATTTCTCCCGACGCTTACACCCCATATTCCGGCATGCTGCCGGGGCTTATTGCCGGCCACTACAGTTTTGAGCAGAGCCACATTGATCTGGAGCGCTTGTGTTATTGGGCCGGTGCGCGCTTTATTCGGGATCGTGCTTGCGCACTGGATGTCGACGAACAAGCGCTGTATTTAGAGCAGCGTCCAGCGCTGGGTTATGACCTGTTGAGTTTGGATATCGGTTCGCAACCTGAGCTCGATAGTGTGCCTGGCGCGCGAGCTCACTCTGTTGCGGTTAAGCCGGTATCGGGCTTGTGGCAGCGCTGGTGTGAGCTGCGCAGGCGGTTGGCTAATGAACCCGGTCGCCGGCAGCAATTAGCTGTCGTCGGTGGCGGCGCTGGCAGTGTCGAAGTCATTTTAGCTATGGCTTATAGCCTGCGGAGAGAGCCGGTTAGTTTCACCTTAGTTAGTGCAGCACAAGAGTTATTGCCCGGTTATAACCCTCGGGCGCGCCGGGAGGTGTTAAAGGCTTTAGCCGAATATGGCGTGACAGTGCACTGTGCTGCTCGAGTGCAAGCCCTCGAAGCAGGGACTTTACACTTTGATGGAAGCTCGCTGGGAGGCTTTGACGAGATCTTCTGGTGCACAGGCGCGTCGGCGGCACCCTGGCTCGCTGAAAGTGCTTTACCAAGCGATGAGCGCGGCTTTCTTTTGCTGCGCAATACCTTGCAAGTACAGGGTTTCGACACAGTATTTGCCGCTGGCGATGTGGCGATACAGCAGGATTACCCGCGGCCCAGAGCGGGCGTGTTTGCGGTGCGACAGGGCCCGGTCTTGGCTAATAACCTGCGCCGCTACCTGCTGGGCCAGCCTTTGCGAGAGCATCGCCCCCAACAGCAGTTTTTATCTATATTAGCCTTGGGTGAGCGTGAGGCTACGGCAGATCGGGGGCCCTTCAGTGTCAGCGGAGCATGGGTGTGGCGTTGGAAAGATCGTATTGACCGCAAGTTTATGCAGCGTTTTCAGGACTTGCCCAGTGCCATGCCTCAGCGCGAGTTCGGCAGTTTGCCAGAGCTAGATCATGCCAAAGAGCAGATGCCTTGCGGGGGCTGTGGAGCCAAAATCGCAGCTGATGATTTGGCTTGGGCGCTAGGCAAGTTGCGTCAACAGTACCCCGCGCATTGTCCAGCAGAGGGAGCTGCAGATGATGTGGCGCCTATCCCTAATGCCAGTGGCGCCGTGGTGATGCAGAGCTTAGATATTCTGCGAGAATTAGTCAGCGACCCTTGGCTGATGGGACGCATTGCCGCCAATCATGCACTGAGTGATTTATATGCCAGCGGTTTACGCCCGGTATCGGCACTGGCTGCCGTGACCCTGCCTTTTGCCGCGCCGGCCCTGCAGCGCCGTGACTTGCGGCAGATGCTAGCCGGTGCGCTGGAAGAGTTCGCTGCGGTGGACTGCGCTTTGCTGGGTGGGCATAGCTTGCAGGGTTCAGAGCTAGGCTTGGGTTTTGTGGTGAACGGAGTAGCCCTAGCTACTGGGCAAATATTGCCTAAGCGCGGTTTGCAGCTGGGTGATAGCTTGGTGCTGACAAAGCCCCTCGGCACAGGGGTATTGTTTGCCGCACAAATGCAGCAGCAGGCTAAGGGCAGTGACATTGAGGCGGCCATTGCAGTGATGTTGCAGTCTAACTTTGCTGCCGCGCGTCTGGCTGTAGAGTATAAGGCCAGTGCAGCGACCGATGTGACCGGTTTTGGCTTGCTTTGTCATGCATTGGAAATGTTAGCCCCAGATCAAAGGCTACTGTTGGAGCCTGCTGAAATCCCGCTGATAGCTGGCGCCTCGGCAGCTTTTTCTGAGGGTATTCGCAGCACTATGCACGAGCCTAATCGCAAAAGTGCTTTGGCTTTTGGCTGGCCTACTGCTGCAGTGGATAGTGCTGAGATGGTTCCGCTCTACGATCCGCAAACTAGCGGCGGGCTATTGCTGGGCATCGCTGCTGAGCGCACTGAGGAGTTGCTGGGCGCCTTGCGAGCAGCGGGGTACGCCGACGCCAGTGTGATCGGCAAAGTTGGGCGGCTTAACGAAGCTCGCTGAGAACGGTGGGGCCTTAATCACTAGCGATATTAGTTACAGTGAGCCATTAAGGAGCGACAGGCAATGAAATTTGAGCGTGTTGGGGAAGAGGTCATAGCATGGCCTCAGTTTTTTAAGCGGATGCTGCGCTACCTTCTGCTTGCCACTGTGCTGTTAATCCTTGGCCTAGTGCCCGGTGTCATCGGTTACTTTCTGATGGGCGATATGTCATGGGAGCGCGCCTTTATCAATGCGATTTCTTTGCTGGGCGGCCTAGTGCCACCGGAGCCCTTGGAAACGAATGCAGGACACATTTTCAGTGCAGCCTATAGCCTATTCATTGAAACGATATTTTTCGTGGCCATCGTGACATTAGTGGCTCCGATCATTCACCGCATTTTGCATCACATGCACTTTAAAGTGGATGACTAAAAGCGAGTGAATATAGAGCTACGCTACAGCGCATTATCAGCGCAGCAAATTTTCGCCTATCGATACGAGCATTAATTTTATGACTTTGAAACCAGGACGCTACCGCCACTACAAAGGCAATGATTATTTAGTAACGGGGGTGGCACGCCACTCTGAAACGGAGGAGCTACTGGTGGTTTACCGTCCCTGTTATGGCGATCAAGAGCTGTGGGTTAGGCCTCTGTCGATGTTTGTGGAAGATCTTGAAGTGGACGGCGAGCGCCGTCCACGCTTTGTTTATATAGCCGAGAGTTAAGCCCTCTAGTCGCTGTTGGCAAAATCACTCAGCGCTTGGCCACAAAGCCGGTAGCCGACCCACTCGCTTTGCGCTTTGGCGCCGAAGGATTCATAGAACTTAATAGCCGGTTCGTTCCAGTTCAGTACATTCCACTCATAGCGACTGCAGTCCTGCTCTATTGCTATACGCGCTAGGTGCTTTAACAAGGCCTTGCCGGCGCCGTTGCCGCGATACTGTGGCGCGATGTATAAATCCTCTAGGTATAAGCCGTACTTGCCCGTCCAAGTCGAGTAGTTGTAAAAATATAGCGCCATGCCGACAGGCTCTTCATCTAAGTCACAAATCACACAGTGTGCCTTAGCATCTGCGGCAAATAATGCGCGTTCAAAATCTGCTTCAGTGGCCTTAACTTCGTGTAGAGCTTTCTCGTACTCTGCCAGTTCACGGACAAAGTGTAGGATGAGAGCGCTGTCCTCTGGCCTAGCTGGGCGGATGTTGAATTCTGACATTTAGTGAGTGCTCCGTTCAGGCTTGGTAAAGCGTATAGACACCGATCACTATAAAACCAATGCCGGCGATATAAGATAATACTGTTTCGTTGATATAGGCTGAGAGTAAGCTACCAGCCACAACGCCGATAGCAGAGGCAACAACGAGTGCCGCCGAGGCGGCCAGAAAAACGGTCCAGCGACTGACCTCTTTATCGGCCGCGAAAAGCATAGTGGCCAATTGAGTTTTATCGCCGAGCTCGGCAATAAAAACCGCAGCAAAGATGGTGGCAAATATTTTCCAGTCCATGTAAATTTTTCCCTATTAGTTAAGCCAAACTTCATCGCCAACGGATACTTTTCCCGGCGTAATTATATTGGAGTAAACCCCAATATGTCGCTGCATCAGGTCTACCATGGCCCGTGTCATTTTGGGTTCTGCATCTATGTTCATTAAAGGCTGAGGTCTAGAAGGAATACTGCAGCGGATTGTTTTTGCCTGCGGCGAAATAGTTGCCTCACCCAGGCGAACTGTCTTACCGATCAGATTAAATTCTGCGCTGGGGCTATCGCTGTCAAAAAACTCGAGTAAAACGTTGGGGCGAAAGCGTCGTACGTTGGCATTGATACCTGCTTCCGATTCTAGATAAGCCAGAGTATTGGAGCTAAGTAGATGCATGGGAAATGAGTCGTAGTAAGTGCCAGGCGGCGTCATATACTGCGATAAAAGCTCGAACATCTCCTGCGGAGTTTGTGAAAAATCTAGCTCCGCTTCGTCTTCTAGCTGGTCGAGCTCTACACTCAGAGTTGATAGGTCACGATCTTTTTTGGGTCTATAAAAACTGGTGTCGCTAGGTGAGCGGAGCGGTTCTAGTCTACAAGTCTTTCCGACATAGTCTGATAGCCTGGTATTGGTCTCTGCTGTTCTGGTGCTAACAGTCGAGCCCCCGGGAATCAGCACGAGCACATCAGGAACATTGGCAGAATAAACTTTCCTAGAGTTGGGGCTAGAGTCTTTATACTGGGCGACCATCTCAAGCAGCTTGGGCCATTGGCGAGCACTTTTTATATCGCCATCGCCGTCTGTGACCGCCCACAAACGGTCACCGACAAACCCTTGCTCTGTGAGTAAGCAGGACGACAGCGACTCGCCGCCCATACTTTTGACTGGGTATCGCCAAATTTCTTTTACCCGAGCTACTGCACGCATAGTTTCACCACTTAACAATAAAGATTTATCTGCAGCCCGCTCTTGAGCCTAGCTGATGGGAGCTACTAGATTAAGGGCTGCAAATTCTGATGGCGAACACTATAACTGCAGCGTGGCTTATGGGCTATCTGGGCTTTATAAAACAGCTTCAATGGAGCCTGAGCTTTATTTTTGGATCGCTTGCCACGGCGGTTGTGAGAGAGTCTAAGCTGAGAGCCTCAGGGCTGGCTCTGGAACGCCGAAACTGTAACTTATAGGAGATTTTTTTGGGCAAAAGTGTCGCCGCCCCCAGGCTGAGGGCGGCGTGCAACTAGGAGCTTTTGACTAGTAAGGAAAGCTAAGTCTATTCATCATCGAAGAAAAAGCGCTGCTCGCCGAAGGCCGGCTCCAAGTGATCGAGCCATGTGGCTTCCGGGTTATAGCGAGCGAAAAATGGTCGTTGTACCCAGTCGGCGTCGCGACCTTGAATCATCCGTAGGGCTAAGACTTTTTCGCCATTGACCTCGGTCACGCCTTGCACTTCTACCTTGCCGGGGTGTGAGCTCATACTGGGCCCACGTGCTGTGCGGGCAATCCCAGAGACGCGCTGCATGGCCTCGCGATAGATCTCCCAAGCACGAACCAGCGGTACTTCGAAATAGCGCCGTGCGCCGGTGTCTCGCTCTACAAACATGTAATAGGGCACTATTCCCAGTTCCACCTGGCTCTGCCATAGGCGCGCCCAGACCTCTGCATCGTCATTGATATGAGCCAGTAGGGGCCCCTGGGCGCGAATCTGTGCACCAGTTTCGCGTACTCGGCGGATGGCTTCGCGGGCAATTGCCGGCTCTAGTTCGCGCCAGTGGTTGTAGTGGGCCATTATGGCTAAGTGCTTGCCGGCAGCCTGAATTTCAGTGAACAAGTCCAGCAGTTCATCGGCATCAGCGTCACTGACAAAGCGTTGTGGCCAGAAAGTGAGTGCTTTGGTGCCAATGCGAATGGTGCGTATATGGGCAAATTCTTCGCTCAGTAAAGGCTCGAGGTAGGCGCGTAGGTTCCGGGTCTTCATCACCATTGGGTCGCCGCCGGTTACCAGTACGTCAGTGACCTCCGGGTGTTCACGTAAATACGCCTGTAAGTCACCGGATTCTCTGGCGGCAATTTTGAGATCTTTATCGCCGACAAACTGTGCCCAGCGGAAGCAGAAGGTGCAGTAACTGTGGCAAACCTGGCCCGAAGAGGGGAAGAACAACACCGTCTCGCGATACTTATGTTGTATGCCGTTGATGCGCTCGCCGTTGACGGTGGGGATGTTGTGCTCCAGCTGACCAGCAGGGTGCGGGTTTAGGTCAGCGCGAATATCCGCGACGATGGCGTCAAACTCGGCGCGGGGTAACTCTTGCTGCAATGCCTTTGCGACCCGCTCGAAGGCCTCTGGGTCTAACATCTCGCGCTGGGGGAAAACCAGTTGGAAAATTGGGTCTGCAGGAATATTGTTCCAGTCGATCAGCTGCTCAATAACGTACTCGTTAACTCGAAATGGCAGTACGCTAGCCACCACTTTCATTTCAAAGCGCAGCTGCTCGTCTAGCTGTGCCAGTTGGGGGATTTGTTCCAGCTGTCGCGCTGTATAGACCTTGAAGCGCTGGGCAGGGAAATGCTTGCCCTCAGTTGAGGTGTTGCGGTTTTGATCAATAGAAATAATACGCTGCGTCGTCGGCATCGTGCTCCGTCCAATTGGCTAGTGAGTTTCCACGCCTAGGGCGCGTTGATGGGCAGCTAAAGCTGCGTTCTGCCGGCCCTTGGTGTGTCTTACTGGGCCGAAAATACCGAGCTTAAAGCGCGGCTGTGGCTGCCCCCTACAATCAAGGGCAGCAGGTGCTGTGTTTTTAACTTTACTCGAAATTCAGTGAAAAATCTAAAATCTGAATAAAAAATCGTCAATAACAACATGATTGCCGCCTATCTTCGGCGATAACCTAAGGTTTATCGCGATGTTGTATGGCGGCTTTTTTTAGGGCTTTAAGTACTATATTTCACACTGTGAAAGCGCAGCAGGACTTCACTAGGCGAGCTTAAATAGTGCTAGCAAAGTAGTTGCTGCCATCACGCTTTCAGATCAGGTTTATGTTTTAGGGAATGGTGCTACTGATGCTTGTGAGGCGAAGCCATTAGAGTGCTAGTAGGCTCGCCTCACACTTGCTTTAGTAGTAGGGCTGCTATTGATCAGGCTTGCCCCAGGGTTCAGGGCAGCGGCCCGCTAAGGTGAGTGGGCCCTCTAGAGCGCCTTTATGGAACATCATTTTTTTGATTTCTAAGTCGACAGTAAATGAGCCATCGGGCTGGGCGTGCAATAAGGGCAGTGATTCACCCCTAGGATCAGAGTCGTTAGGGCCTCCCGCGAAGGAGCTCCAGGCCAGGCCTTCTTCTTTTGCGTTGATTACTACCTGTAAGAAAGCGCCATCCTGTCCTGGATAAGGATAGAAGCTTTCAGGCTCTTTGCTTACCCACCGGGCAAGGTTGATGTAACCGGGTCGGCCATCGGCGTGTTTGAAGTCACCGTTAATTTTTATAGAGAATAATACGTTGCTTAGTCCGACGTCTTCATCGGCATTGACAATGCCGGGGTCGCTGCATTGGATTTCAAGGTCATAGCGGCTGCCATCAATGGTCATGACTGCAGTGCCCGCCTCAGGGATTTCCAGCTCATGTAGTGTTACCCAGCCATCCTCTGCGCTCATTTTTGGGACTTTTAAAGGTTCTTTAGAGGCTTTTTTAGCCAGCTCACTACTGGCTTGGGCTGTTTTAGTTTTAGGCTGGTCATTGTCGACGTCGCTACTACAGGCCGATAGGCCTAATACGGCCGCAGTAAGGAGGCTCGCTGTCCATGGCAAGTAACGGCGGCGCCGAATTAACTGCGGGGATCTAGATGCTTTTGCTGGGGTGTTTTGGGACTGCTTTAAATGGGCTGACATGTGCTCGACTACCCTCCATTTATTCATATTTATCGTGACAGGATTTGATCCTGAGCTGTGTGTCAGTTTGGCATAATTCAGTAATTTAGGCGAAGTTTGGGTTAAATGGCCGGATATGGCAGTGTTTTTTATGTTTTTTATGTTTTTTAGGGGGCTGTAGAACTTTAAACAATACAGTAGCAAGCCACTCATTAGTCACTTAGCATGTTTTGAATGGTGGTATTGAGTTGTGCTGTTGGGAAGCTGAAAACACACAATACGAGGCTGCATGGTGTGTTTTTTAGGAAGTGCTGGAGCTAGGAGCTCAGCTAGATCTTTGCTGGAAAATGGTGCCCGGAGACAGAATCGAACTGCCGACACGGGGATTTTCAATCCCCTGCTCTACCGACTGAGCTATCCGGGCAAATACGCTATGTGCGAAGGGGCGGTATTAAACCTTTAGACAGGATTGGAGTCAAGCCCTTCGTGCTTAGTCTGTGGGTATTCCGTACTTGAAGGGGTCGTCCTCTTCCATGATCAGCGTGAGTTCGCCGTTGACATAGGCAGTACCAGTAATAGTGGGGCTGATCTTGTCCTGATCAGCGAGCTGGAAGGAGCCTTCAAAAACGCTGCCGATAATGCTCTGCTGACGCCAGACTTGGCCGGCCTGCAATTCGCCGGAAGCTTGTAGGCAGGCTAGCTTGGCACTGGTGCCGGTGCCGCAGGGCGAGCGATCGTAGGCATTGCCGGGGCAGAGTACAAAGCTGCAGCTATCGGCCTGCTCGGAGCTGTAGGGTGGGCCGAACAGTTCAATGTGGTCGATTTCAGCGCCATCGTCACCGGTGATACCCGCTCTGGCCAAGCTTTGGCGCACCGCGCTGGCAAACTGCGTCAAACTGTCGGTGTTGCTGGGGGCGAGCCTCTGACCGTGATCGGATACAAGGAAAAACCAGTTGCCACCCCAGGCGATATCACCGTGAATTAGGCCGTGCCCTGGTACTTCGAGCGCTACTGCTTCGCGGTAACGATAGCTATCCACGTTATTGACACTGACTTTGTGACGATCATGTAAGGTGCAGTGTACTGTCCCAACTGGGGTTTCAATGCGTTGCTCGCCCGCTTCGATTTGCTGCAAATAAGCCAGTGAGGCCAGCAGGCCAATAGTGCCGTGACCACACATACCGAGATAGCCCACATTGTTAAAGAAAATCACCCCGGCCGTGTTGGCTGGGTCCTGTGGCTCACAGAGGAGGGCGCCGACCATAACCTCAGAACCGCGGGGCTCATTCAAAAGGGCGCGGCGCAGCCAGTCGTGATCGTTTTTGAGTCGCTGTAGACGTTCAGACATGCTGCCTTGGCCCAGCGCCGGTCCGCCGGAGACTACCAGGCGTGTTACTTCACCAGCGGTGTGAGAGTCGATGACTCGAAGGGGCTTGCTGTTGTGATGGCTGCTTTGCATTGCTAGTCGCTCAGTTTGTGGTTGCGCACAATAAATCCCTAGGCGCAGTATGGCAAACTGGCACTTTAATTGCGGCATCCTGTGCTGAGAGAGCGGGTAGAGTGAATATCAAGTCAATGGATACAGTGGTGGTAGGCGCGGGAGTGGTTGGCGTCGCCATTGCCGAGCGCTTGCAGTATGAGGGTGGGCAGATCTTGCTGTTGGATCGCGCAGGGCCCGGTGAGGCATGCTCCAGTGGCAATGCCGGCCACTTTGCCACGGATGTGGTGCTGCCCTTGGCAAACTTACAAACTATAGCTGCATTACCTAAGATGCTGCTTGATAAGCGTGGCCCTTTATCTCTGCGCTGGTCTTATTTACCGCAGATGCTGCCGTGGCTGGCGCGATTTGCCATGGCGGCATTGCCGGCCCAGGCGAAAGCATCGGCACAGGCGCTGCGAGCTCTCAATAGCCGTTCTATCGCTAGCTATGAAAGCTTATTAGCGCGGACCGATCTGCGTTCGTTGATGGTACAGCGCGGTGCGCTTACGGTTTATGAGTCAGCCCAGGCCAAGCTGAAGCACCAAAGTACAGTGGCTCTGCTGCGGGACTACGGCGTCAATGTCGAAGCGCTCAGTGCAGCTGCTGTGAGAGAGCTGGAGCCAGCGCTCGGCAATGCTGTGGCTGGGGGGCTTTATTTTCCAGATACCGCACACACTGTGAACCCCCTGCGTCTGACGCAGTCCTTGGCGCGGAGTTTTTGTGCTGCCGGAGGCCAGTTGCAGCAGCTGGAAGTTATCGCGCTAAGGCCACAAAACGAGGGCATCGCTGTCCTGACAGAAAGTGGCGCGATACTGGCAAAACGCGTGGTGCTAGCGGCGGGGGTATGGTCGGGTAGCTTGCTGCGTAGTTTGGGCCTTGAGCTGCCTTTAGATACCGAACGGGGCTATCACCTGATGCTGCCAGAGCCCGGTCTACAGCTGTCGCGGCCAGTGACTTCTCATGAGCGCTCGTTTGTGATGACGCCGATGGAAGAGGGCTTGCGCTTGGCCGGGACGGTGGAGCTGGTTGGCCTAGATGCTCCACCGGATTATGGTCGCTCAGAGGTTTTGTTTGAGCACGCTGCTACGCTGCTGCCGGGTTTACATCGTGCTAAGGCCACACGCTGGATGGGCATGCGACCCTCCCTACCTGACTCTTTGCCGGTAATAGGCACTGCGGCAGCCGAGCCTCGTTTGTTGTTTGCTTTTGGTCATCAGCACTTGGGGCTAACGCAGGCTGCAACTACCGCCGAATTGATTGCCGACCTAGTGGCAGGTCGGGCACCGGCTATCGATTTGGGACCTTACCGTATTGAGCGTTTTCGCGGCGCGCGCAGCCTTCGCTGCACTGCTTAATAATAAACTAGGGCTTACTCAGCAGGTGGTACGTAACCCTCGGCGCGATCGTAATCTTCACCGGCGAAAAATTTATCCATTTCCTGTTGTAAGTATTTTCGCGTTTCCGGGTCCAGCAGGTTCAGGTGCTTCTCGTTAATCAGCATTGTCTGGTGTGCTTGCCAGTCCTGCCAAGCTTGCTTGGAGACTGTAGCGGCAATTTCCTCACCCTTAGGTCCGGGATAAGGTGGGGCGTCCAGTGCCTCCATTTCCTTCTGGTATTTTTTGCAGAAAATAGTACGGCTCATGCTTTGCTTCCTGATCTTAGTTGAGGTCTTCGAGGTCGCGCAGAAGTTTGGCGACAGGGGCTGCAAGACCCACCCGAGGTGGACTGAGCCTGTTATACCAGAGCTGCCGGTCACTGGCCATGACGCCTTGCGGCGTGCTTGGCAAATAAGCGAGCACAGGCGTAATGTCGAGATGAAAGTGACTAAAAGTGTGCCGAAAGCTTGCTTGCGGTTCTATCAACTTAGGACTGAGGCCCCAGAGTTCCAGACAGCGCTGGGCTGCTTGTTCACTGCTTTCTAATTCCGGAAAGCACCACAGTCCGCCCCAAATGCCAGTGCCCGGGCGCTGTTCAAGATAAACCTCAGCGCTAGAGGCAATGGCGATAAGCATGGCCGTGTTGCGAACTGGCATGGTTTTACGCGGTTTCTTGGCTGGAAACTCAGCTTGGCGACCTTCGGCTCTCGCCAGGCAATCTTCACTGACTGGGCAAACATGACACTGCGGTTGGCTGCGGCTGCACAGGGTTGCGCCTAAATCCATGATGGCTTGGCTGTAGTCGGCGTTACGGACTGAAGGGGTGTATTGATCGGCCAGCTCCCAAAGCTCACGTTGCGTCGCACTGAGTCCGGGCCAGCCAGCTATTTGGCGATGACGAGACAGAACTCGCTTGACGTTACCATCGAGAATCACCGCGCGCTGCTGGAAGGCGATGCTGAGGATTGCTCCAGCGGTAGAGCGGCCGATACCCGGTAAATTCTGCAGGGCCTCGAGATCTTGAGGAAACTCAGCATGGTGCTGCTGGCAGATGGCGATGGCTGCCCGATGTAGATTGCGAGCGCGAGCGTAGTAACCTAGACCTGTCCAAAGGTGCAGCACTTCATCCACTGGCGCTGCAGCTAATGATTGCACATCGGGGAAGCTCGACATGAAGCGCTCAAAATAAGGGATAACCGTTTTGACCTGAGTTTGCTGCAGCATGATTTCAGATACCCATACGCGGTAAGGCTGTATATCTTGCTGCCACGGTAGGTCTTTTCGGCCGTGCTGGTCGAACCAGCGAAGCAGGCGCGTGGCGAAATCTGGAAGCGACATAGGTGTAGGCTCTATAAAGTGGCGCTCACCCTAACGCTGAGTAATCTTGGGGTCAACTTTAGGCCTCTGGAAGGTCATGGTATCCCTAAGTTATTGTTATAAAAGAGAAAAATAAGCTTATAAACCCATCTTTATTTGCATTGCTGCGGCCAATGTTTTATGATAGACGACTGTTTGCAATTCATTGTTTAATTTATTTGTGGAACACATGGCGCTTTTACATATCGTAGTTATTAAGAACACCCTTCCCCCTTAGCTCGGGCAATTTCACCTGCCCGGCACTTCTTAGCGCCGTTTTATTTTTCTCATAATTTAATAATAGTGCCGCCGTTTTGTTGCAGCGGCCACAGGAGAGTTATGTCTGTCAGTTGGAGTAGTAGGTTAGAGCAGTATTTGTTGTTGCACGGTCCGCAGGTTTATCTGCAACCACTCAGCCTGTCGCGCGTGTTGAGTCATTTGGAGCGCAGCGATATGGACAATCCCAGTGATCAAAGCGCAGAACAAGTGATAGAGCCAGGCTCCCAGGTAAAGTTGCTGGATAAGAGTAGTGGTGAATTACTGGATTTGCGTATTGCCGTGCCGGGTAATCGAGTAAAGCATGATTCCGGCCTGTCGGTTTCGGCGTTTTCCCCTTTAGGCAGTGAGTTACTAGGGTTAAAAGAAGGTGAGTCTGCCGTGGTTAGTGTACTGGGCATCAGGAGCAAGTTCTTCGTTTCTAAGATAGAAGCTCCTGCTTAATGCTATGTAGGATGATGGCGGTACTGCGATTAGTCTTCGTGGTACCGCCGAACAATCTCTAGCTGCTGTCGAATCAGCGGATCTTCCACTTCTTCTAGTAGTTTTACTACCCGCCGGAATACCCAGCGCTGCCCTTTTTCGATGAGCGCCATACGCTCTTCAAAGGATTCAAGCGCCATGACTTTGCCATAGAAATCACCGACAGCATTACCGGGTTTAGCATCAAGATGTGCTAGGCAGCGCAGTAAGGCTCGGCAGCAAGTGACTTCTTGTTTATGCAGTTGCCGCAGCTCTGTGCGCGACTCTTGGTCGTAGGCGATAGCTTGGCAGGCTGCTGCAACGCGCGCCCCAGCCCTTTCGGCGGCTAATAATTCGAGCAGTGCAGCAATGACTTGCTCTTTACTTATTTGGCCAGCGAGCTCTGGCGCTACAGCGGCTGGGCTGTTGGCAGGATGATCGCTCTCTGGCTGCAAGCGAGACAGAGTATTGCAGGCTTCCTGCATCATTTGCGCCATGCGCTCAGCAACACTCGTAACCTGGTGAATCTGGTTGCATGACTGGCCCGCGTAGAGCGCCATTGCACTGATGCTCCCAGTGGCATCGCGCAGTGGCGAATCCGTGGAGAAAATCGGAATGGCCTGACCGTCTTGTTCGGCGATGCTAGGGGCTTGTTGCAGGTTGCGCAGGTGGTCGTATTCGCCATTAGTGACGCTGTTGGGCAAAACGCGCACCGCAGCGGCCATCGGCCAATTGCGAAAAAATCGGTGGCTGAGCAAGGTGTCTTCAGCATGGGCGCGACAGAGGCGCTGTTGATGCAGGGGGTGTGCGTTTGATTCCTCAGTGGCAAGGAATAGCGAACCACAGCTGACGCCTTGCGCACCTAAGGCTATGGCTGCAACCAAGCCTGCACCGCTGGCGATACCTCCACTGGCAACCACGGGGACCGGTGATAGCGCTGCCAACTCGGGGACTAATGCCAGGGTGCTGACATTGCCGCGCACATGGCCACCGGCCTCCACTCCCTGGGCGATTAATACGTCGACCCCAGCCCGCAAGGCGCGGTGTGCGTCATCTCGGGACCCGACTTGGTGTAAGACCAATATATCCTGTTGTTTTAGCTCCTGAATGAGCTCTGAGTCGACATCCCAGAACAGTGCGATAGCCGGCACCTGGAGTTCGATGCAGCAGTCTATTTGCTGTCGCAGTAGAGCTGGCTCGGTAGCTGCCGGGATGAGGTTGACAGCAAATGGCCCTGTGCTGAGCTTGCGCAATGCCGCAACCTCTTCGCGGATACGAGATACGGGTTCGCGGACCATGCCCAATGCGCCAAAGCCGCCGGCATTACACACAGCTGCCGCCAGTGCGCTGCGCGCCACGCCGCCCATGCCGGCGTTCATGACTGGAACTTCGCAGCCCAGCAGCTCAAGCAGCGGCGTGTGTAGCGATAAGGGTAAGGATTCTCTTTGATAAGTTACCATTGCCATACCTGATCGACACTGTTGTAAAGGGAGGCGAGCGCTTTGCGTGGCAGGCGTTGCAGGCCTTTGATTGATGGCTTTTGAGCAAGACCGCGCTCAACTAAAGCTTCTTCGACCACTGACACAGTGACGCCGCTATCGATCAAAGCTTGCAGATCTTGCTCGATGTTTGCCGGGTGACTTTGTTGCCAATGGCCAAAGCGCAGCGGTGGGAGATGGCCCTGCTGTACGGCATAATAAGCCGCGTTGCCATTTAGCAACAGATGTAGCTCAGCGCCTACCGCTCGCATTGAGCGGCTTAACCATAAAATAGTGTCGTCTTGCTCTTCCCCTGTAGCGCGAAAAGCTTGTTCAACGATTTGCAGTACTTTCATAGCTCTACCTTGTTCCAATGACTAGGGTGTTATCAGCAGCGCTGGCAAATTTCCATAAGTCTGCCGGCGAGCCGCGTCCGCAACCAGAAATGACTTCGTTCACACCGCGCTCATCAACACATAGGCCGCAGTTAATCCAGTCAAAAGTCAGTCCGCGCTCCTTGGCTTTTTGCTGCAGGGCAGCGATCCACTGGCGACTCAGTGGATGGGCTTCCTCATCAACACCGCGGCCGTGGACGCTGTTGCCGTGTGCTTGCTGCTTGGAAAAAGCTAGGGCTACGGCACCTTCATAGGCAAATACTTTGATATTGGCTCCGGCCTCTAAGCTAGCTTCAAGCAAGCGAAAGAAGGTGGTGGTGCGCTCGCTTTCAAAGGGTGGATCCATAAAAGCGAAAGTGAGTGTTTGTGCTGTGCTCATTGCGGTTCTCCGAATGTACTGATAACAAGACGCGGCCCAGTCTGTTCTAGTTTGAGGCTGGGTTTAGTGCCAAATAACTTTATCCCCAGCGAGTAATGCTTCAGCCACTAGATCGAGATCGGCGGCAACTATGCCTGGATGTAACTCCTCCTCCTGGATTTGGCGCTCATGCAGGGCAAAGCGATCGGCATAAAGCTCTACATCAGACGATAGTAATTGCTGGAAAGCCGAGTTTTGTGTGCCCTGATGAGCAACAGTTGTGCCGTGCTGCACTAACAGCATGCGCACTGGTACACCGCTGTCGACCAAGTCTTTGGCGAGGGCGTAATGCTGCTCGGCGGCAGGATCATTAAAGGGGCTCTGGGATTGGATGATGAAATAGCGTTTCATGGTTTGTCCTCCACAACTGGAATCATTCTCTGAGGGTCACTGCCGTGCTTGATAGCGGTCGTCAGGCCACTACGAAGGAGGAAGTCACCGAAGTGTTCGCTGCCGTTACGCTCCGCTGCAAAGCGCGCTAGCAGCGGCTCAATAAGGGCGAAGCACTGGTCAATACTGACATTGCTGGCGTGAAGCCGATTGAGACGCTCGCCGTGAAAGCCGCCGCCTAAGTAGAGGTTGTACAAACCCGGGGCGCGTCCAGTGAGTGCGATTTCGGCGATATAAGGTCGTGCACAACCATTGGGGCAGCCGGTAATGCGCAGGGTGATTGGTACCTCATCTAAACCATGACGAGCTTTAGTGCTTTCAAAGCGCTGCAGCAATTCGGGCATGATGCGCTCGGACTCCGCCATGGCCAGTCCGCAGGTGGGCAGGGCTACGCAGGCCATGCTGTAGGCCGATTGCAGGGTGGCAGATAAGCGCGGTAGTAAGCCGAGGTCATCGAGTCGCCATTGAACGGTTTCTACGAGGTCGGGCTCGATGCCAGCGAGAATTAAATTTTGGTTGGTAGTCAGCTTGATGTAACCAGGAAAAGACTGGGCGAAGCCCTGCAGCTGATCTTGTAATGCGCCATCAACACGGCCGTTGGCGATGTTCAGTGTGGCGTGCCACAGTCCCTCGGAGTCTTGTTGCCAGCCGGGTCTGTCACCGTTATGAGTGAAGTGGTAGGGCTTGGCGGGCGCCAAGGCTTCACCCCAGCGCTCTTGCAGTAAGGCATTAAAGTTATCCATGCCAAGACGGTCGAGGGTGTACTTAAAGCGGGCTCGGTGACGATCGACGCGGTCACCGTAGTCGCGTTGAATGCCCATAATGGTCAGGGCTAAGTCCGGTGCCCGCTCTGCCGCGACATAGCCGATAAGCTCGGCTAGGCGTGGGTAACTGTCGTCTCGAGTATCTAGTTGTCCCATGCCGCCACCGACTACGACGTTGAAGCCCTGCAAATCGTCGCCATCGGCAATGGCGATAAAACCCAGATCCTGGCCGTAGACATCGATATCATTACTAGGTGGCAAGGCGTAGCCCACTTTGAATTTGCGCGGCAGGTAGGTTTCGCCGTAGTGGGGGTCTTCATTTTGCTCGCGGTAGGGAGGGTTCTCACCGTACCAAATTTCGCGGTAGGCACCGGTTTTGGGAATCAGCAGTTGGCTCGTTTGACGCGCTAGGCTAGCGACCTCGCGTTGTACATTGGCACTGCTGGGGTTAAATCCGCAGATAACGCCGCGAGAGTCGTCGCCGCAGGCTGCGATGGTATCTAGACCAATGTCTCTGATCGCTTGCATGCAGGCGCGCAGCTGCGGTTTGCGAATGCCATGTAACTGAATGGTTTGGCGGGTAGTGATGCGCAGACCGCGTTCAGCAAAGCGTCGCGCCAGTGCGTCTAGCCCAAGCCACTGTCCCGTGCTGGCAATGCCGCCGGGTAATCGCAGGCGCACCATGAATTGATGATTGGGCTCCAGTTTGCGTCGCTGTCGCTCGGCCCGTTGGTCGCGATCATCTTGCATATAGATGCCGTGAAACTTCATCAGCAAAGTATCATCGTGAGATACGGCCCGTGTGCTGCGATCCTCTAAGCCCTCGGAGATGCTGCCGCGCAAGTAACGGCTACCTGCTTTAAGCTGTTCGTTGCTGTTGAGTTGACTGACAGCTTGAGATCGGTCGCGACTGCGGTCTATGGATTTTTCTACCATGGGGTACCTCAATACAGGTTGCGTTTAATGCGACCGCCGCTGACTAGTGCTTTCCATTCCTTAGCGCTGCTGGCCTCGCACAAGCCATTAGCTTTAGCGTGGAGCGCTTGTATGCGCTGTTCGCATCGAGTCAAGGTGGCCTTATCGCCGCACAGGTAAATAATTGCCCCCTCCGCCAGCCATTGCTGCAGCCGCTCTTCTTGCTCATTGAATACGCAGCCGAGCTCTCGTCGTGGCAGGTCATCGGCAAAAACCGGGTCTAGGTGAGTGAGCGCGCCACTTTCGAGCCACTTTTGCCATTCGCTTTGGTACAGGAAGTCTTGTTCGTAATACTGCTCTCCCAGTACCAGCCAGCAGGGGTTGCTATCACCCCGGGCAGCGCGGGCCTGTAAATAGGCCCGGTAGGGCGCAAGGCCTGTGCCGTAGCCAATTAAGATCACTGGCTCTGTTCGTGGGCTCAGGGCAAAACGGGGGTTGCGGTGGGGGTAAATGCGTACGCTATCACCTAGGCCTAGATTGCACAGGTAGTGCGAGGCGATGCCCGGATGGACTTGATTGCCTAGGGTGTAGTCAAAACGTTTAACTAAGAGATGTAATTCGTCTTGCTCTGGGTCGATATAGTTGGCCACATCGTAGAGTCGGGGCTGTAGTGGGCGTAAAGCATCTACCAGTGCTTGCGCATCGGGTACTTGAGCAGGGTAGTTTTGGAGTAGGTCCAGCACATGATGCTGCTTGAGCCAGTTGCGCAGTTCTTTGTTATCTTCCACTAGGGCAGCAAGCGCAGCGTTGTCACTCCACTGGGCCCATTGCAGCAAGAGATTTTTTCCTGGAATAGCTAAATCGCGCTGTTCGCTCAGGGCATCTACTAAGCGTAGCTTTTGCTCAGCTATTTGAACTTCAGCATCCGCTGCTAAGGCAGTGCAGTCCAAAACGGCTGCAACGAGGCTGGCCGGGTTGCTTGCCAAAACCCCCACGGCGTCACCAGGCTCCAGCGGCATACTACCCTCGTCCAGAGCAAGGCTGAGGTGGTAGTTGCCATGTTCGCGTGACGCTTCAGATAGGCAGAGCTGTTCTAGCACTTCACTGTGCATGGGCTGCTGCTTGCTGTAGGTAGTGCCTGCTGCCTTCGGACTTGAGGTGACCACTGCGATGGCCGCTTGTTCGCCGGCTTCGGGAAGCTCTTCTAATCGGGCTTGCAGCCAATTTTGTGCGCTACTTTCAAAGTCGACGTCGCAGTCCAATCGTTCACTGATTCGACGCGCACCTAGTGCGGCCAAGGCCAGATCAATATCGATGCCAGTCTGACAAAAACGCTCATAACTACTGTCGCCTAATGCCAGAACCGCGAACTCTAAGCCCTTGAGTTCCAGTTTTTCTGTGGCCAGTAAGTCGCGGTGAAAGTCGATGGCCCCTAGTGGTGGATCGCCATCGCCGTGAGTACTGGTAATTAACCAGAGTGTTGTTAGCTTGCGCAGCTGGCGCACTTTCAACTCTGCCAAATCGATGAGTTGTGCGGCGTGTCCGGCGGCGAGGGCTTTTTGCTGTAGTTGCCTTGCTAGCTGTTCGCAATTACCGGTCTCGCTGCCATAGGCAATAGTAATGGTCTGGGCCGCGGCACTGGCTGCGGCGCTAGGAGCTGGATCATTAGCGGTGGCGCGGGCGGCTAAATAGCCACTGAGCCACAGTGCCTGAGAAGCCTGCAGCGGTTGCAGTAGTTGATGAATATGCTGCCACTGCTCTGTAGGGAATATGTCGGCTGGCGGCACTGGGCTTGTGCAGGCGGTCACAGAAGCTCCTGATCTGTCTGATAATTTAAGGCGTAGGAAGTATGGTCAAGTGCTTTAATAATTAAAAATGAAATATAATGGTCTTTAAACTCAATTTAATTGCAGTTAAATAATGGATATCGAACTCGCGCGTACTTTTCTTGAGATAGCCCGGGCTGGCAGTTTTGTCGCCGCAGCGGAGCGTTTGCACCTTACCCAGACCGCGGTAACTGCGCGGATTCAAAAATTAGAGGCGCTACTCGATAGTCGTTTGTTTTTGCGCAACCGTGCCGGCGCCCGTTTAACAGCGGAGGGCGAGCGCTTCACGGTGCACGCGCTGCAATTGGTACAAGCCTGGGATAAAGCGCGCAGCGATATGGCATTGCCTCAGGGCCATCGGGCGCGCTTGTCGGTAGCTGCTGAAGCCAGTTTGTGGCAGCCCCTACTGTTTAACTGGATTTGTTGGATGCGAGAGCATCAGCCAGAGGTGGCGCTGCATGTTGAGGTAGATAATGCCGAGTCACTGTTTCAGCGCTTAGAGCAGCGCATGCTCGATTTGGTGCTAGTTCACCGCCCAGATTACTTTCCTGGCCTGCAGGTGGAGCAGTTAGTTGAAGAGAAGCTGATCATGGTGCGCGCGCCCCAGGATGACTCCCCCTATCTATTTGTGGACTGGGGGCCAGAGTTTGTCGCGCAACACGATGTGGCCTTGCCGGGCAAGCGCGGTGCCGCCTTAAGCTTTAATTTTGGTCCCTTGGCATTGCAGTATTTATTGGAAGTTGGCGGCAGTGGCTATTTCCGCAGCCGAGTAGTACAGCGACATCTCAATCAGCGCAGCTTGCTGCCAGTCGCGGGAGCGCCGGAATTCACCTACCCAGTTTATGCTGTGTTTGCCACTGACAGCCCCAGCAGTCCTCTGCTTAAAGCCCTGGAAGGGGTTCGCTCTGTAGCAAGTGAAGGGGGCGACTGGAGCTTGCCCGTAATCTAGGCTGTGTGTTGCGGTGTAACTAATTGCGCTCAGCAGTCTTTGCTACAGCCTGATCAGTGCCTTGATTGGGCTGGCGCGTTAAGATCGAAGTTTTTTGGATTAAAGGATAAAAACATATCATGGCGAGACTGGATGGCAAGGTAGCGATTGTTACAGGTGCAGCGCGCGGGATGGGTGAAGCCACCGCAAGATTGTTGGTGGAGCAGGGCGCGAAAGTGGTGCTGGCAGATATTCTAGATGATGCCGGTGAGGCAGTGGCACAGGATCTGGGTGATGCGGCGATCTATGTGCACTTGGATGTGACCGACAGCGCCCAGTGGCAAGCGGCAGTCACCGCCTCTGAGGTGTTTGGCCCGCTGAATGTCTTGGTCAACAACGCGGCCATTTTGATTCATAAAACCATTATGGATACCACAGAAGATGACTTTATGGCGGTGGCAAGGATTAACCAGCTGGGGGTGTTCCTCGGCATGCAGTCTGTCTTTGAGGCGATGAAAGCCGCCGGTGGTGGTTCCATTATCAATGTTTCATCCATTGACGGTATGCAGTCCAAAAACTCGCTGCTGGCTTATTCGGCCAGTAAGTGGGCGGTGCGAGGTATGACCAAAACCGCTGCGCTGGAAATGGGTAAATATAATATTCGCGTCAATAGTGTGCACCCCGGTGGCATCTACACCAGCATGCACGGTATGGAGCACATGACTCGCGAGCAGGCCGATGCGATCTACAGCCAGCAAGCCTTGCCCCGTGTAGGAATGCCGGTTGAGGTAGCCGCGGTGACAGCCTTTTTGGCCTCGGATGAAGCTAGTTATAGCACCGGTTCAGAGTTTATGGCCGATGGTGGCTGGCATGCCGGGGCAGTGAATTCAGGGCTGCCGCAATTGTAAGCGGCAGTTGCCGATGAATTAGTTGCGCCTTTCTTCTATAATAGCGGGCTTTTTGGGCGCTACTGCCCGCTGTGGCCCGAGGTGGGCGTGGAGAAGAGAGTAAAATGGCCGAGCGTAAGGCAACGGTAAGTCGAGATACCTTGGAAACTCAGGTTAGTGCTACGGTAAATCTGGATGGTTCCGGTCAGGTAAACTTTAATACTGGTGTTCCTTTCTTGGAGCACATGATGGACCAGATCGCGCGCCACGGCATGATGGATCTCGACATCAAGGCCAATGGTGATCTGCACATTGACGATCACCACACGGCCGAAGATATCGGCATTACGCTGGGCCAAGCTTTTGCTCAAGCAATCGGCGACAAGAAGGGCATTCAGCGTTACGGCCATGCCTATGTGCCGCTCGATGAAGCACTGTCTCGGGTGGTGATCGATTTTTCTGGACGCCCCGGCTTAACCTTCAATGTGCCTTTTACTCGAGCGACTGTAGGTGGCTTTGATGTCGACTTGTTCCAGGAGTTTTTCCAGGGTTTTGTGAATCACGCGCAGGTGACTCTGCACGTGGATAACCTGCGCGGCACCAATACCCACCACCAAATTGAAACGGTGTTTAAGGCATTCGGTCGTGCCCTGCGCATGGCATTGACTGCCGACCCTGCAATGGCGGGTATTACCCCCTCAACCAAAGGCGTACTGTAAACCATTATGACGACACAGCGGGTTGCAGTCATAGATTACGGTATGGGCAACCTGCACTCAGTGGCAAGTGCCCTAGAGCATGTCGGAGCCGCTGAGGTCCTGGTCAGCTGTGATGCAGAAGTGATTCGCAGTGCCGACAGAGTGGTTTTCCCCGGCGTGGGAGCGATCCGAGATTGTATGGCAGAAATTCGCCGTCTGCGCTGTGATGAATTATTAAAGACAGCGTTGCTTGAGCAGCACAAACCGGTATTGGCTATTTGTGTGGGCATGCAGGCTTTGATGACTCGCTCAGAAGAAAATGGCGGCGTCGACTGCCTGAACATTCTCCCCGGTCAGGTGCGCCACTTTGGTCAGTCGCTGCACGATGCTCAGGGCCAGCGCCTAAAAGTACCGCACATGGGCTGGAATGAGGTGCGTCAAACTAGGCCCCACCCGCTGTGGCAAGGTATCGCCGATAAAGAACGTTTTTATTTTGTGCACAGTTACTATGTGCACGCCGAGCAGCGCGATTTGCAGGCCGGAGCTCTTCACTACGGTGTTGAAGCTGACGCAGCGTTAGCGCGAGATAATTTATTTGCGGTGCAGTTTCACCCGGAAAAAAGTCATACCGCTGGGCTGCATTTATTACGCAATTTCTTGGAGTGGAATCCCGCATGTTGATCATACCCGCCATCGACCTTAAAGACGGCCAGTGCGTGCGCTTGCGCCAGGGCTTGATGGATGACAGTACTGTGTTTTCGGATGACCCTGTGGCGATGGCCAAGCGCTGGGTCGAAGCCGGTTGTCGCCGCTTGCATCTAGTGGACCTTAACGGTGCCTTTGCCGGCACACCGGTTAATGGCGAAGTAGTCACTGCTATTGCCGCCGCTTTCCCGACACTGCCGATACAAATAGGTGGTGGCATTCGCGACCTTGAGACCATAGAGCACTACATCAAAGCAGGTGTTAGCTATGTAATCATCGGCACTAAAGCGGTTAAAGAGCCGGCTTTTGTTGCTGAGGCCTGTGCGGCATTCCCCGGCAAGGTCATTGTTGGCTTGGATGCCAAAGATGGCTTGGTAGCGACCGATGGCTGGGCTGAGGTGTCAACGCTGAAGGCCACTGATCTGGCTAAGCGTTTTGAAAGTGATGGTGTGTCAGCCATCGTCTATACCGACATTGCACGAGACGGCATGATGCAGGGCGTGAATGTGGAAGCGACAGTGACCATGGCGCGCGCCTCAAGTATTCCGATTATCGCCTCTGGCGGTATCACTAATCTCGACGATATTCGTGCCCTAAAGGCCGTCGCCGCGGAAGGGATCTGCGGAGCTATTACTGGGCGTGCTATCTATGAAGGCACACTGGATGTCGCCGAAGCGCAGCAGCTCTGCGATAAGGAAGGCTGAGTATGGCTTTGGCGAAGCGCATTATCCCCTGCTTAGATGTAGAAAACGGCCGTGTTGTTAAAGGGGTCAATTTTGTCGATATTCGCGATGCCGGTGACCCGGTTGAAATTGCGCGTCGTTACAATGAGCAGGGAGCTGATGAGCTGGTCTTTCTCGACATCACTGCCACTCATGAGGGGCGTGAAACCACGGTGCAAACCGTTGAGCGCATAGCCGAGCAGGTGTTTATTCCGCTGACTGTTGGCGGTGGCATCCGCGAGGTGTCGGATATCCGCACCATGCTCAATGCCGGCGCAGATAAGGTCAGCATTAATTCAGCTGCTATTCATAATCCGGATTTGATTCGTCAGGCCGCAGATCGCTTTGGCTCCCAGTGTATTGTGGTGGCGATTGATGCCAAGCAAGTAGAGGATGTCGATGGCCAGCCGCGCTGGGAGATCTTTACCCACGGTGGGCGCAAGGCCACTGGTATCGATGCGGTAGCTTGGGCGCTAAAGATGGAGCGCTTGGGTGCCGGTGAAATCCTGCTGACCAGTATGGACCGCGATGGCACTAAAAATGGCTTTGAGCTGGGAGTGACCCGGGCAGTCTCTGATGCAGTCGGTATCCCAGTAATTGCATCCGGAGGCGTGGGCAACCTCGACCACCTAGTCGATGGCATTATCAAGGGCGGCGCCGATGCTGTACTCGCCGCCAGTATTTTCCACTTCGGTGAGTACAGCGTGCCAGAAGCAAAAGCTTACTTGGCGGCGCGTGGTATTGAGGTGCGGCTCTAGCTCTGCTGAGCCGCTGCCGCCATTTCCTGTGCGCGGGCCCGTCTGGCCTGCAGGTCGCGGCCTAAGAACATATATACCGCCGGCAGTACGTAGAGTGTAAATAGCGTACCGATGGTCATGCCCGAGGCGATCACTAAGCCCATAGAGAAGCGTGCTGAGGCGCCGGGGCCTGAGGCTGTAAGTAATGGCAGCATGGCAATCACCAGCGCAGCCGTGGTCATCAAGACTGGCCGCAGGCGTACAGAGGCCGCTTCTTCAATCGCTTCACGTTTGCTCTTGCCTTCTTCTTGCAGACGGTTGGCAAACTCCACAATCAAAATGCCGTGTTTAGAAATTACCCCTATCAGTGTTACTAGGCCAACCTGGGTATAGATGTTCAGGGTGGCGCCAGTGACCTGGAACATGGATAAGAAGTTCAGGCAGAGCAGCGCGCCGCTAATCGACATCGGCACTGTCACCAGCATAATGATCGGGTCGCGGAAGGACTCGAATTGTGCAGCGAGTACTAAGTAGATGAGTAGCAAGGCAAAGAAGAAGGTGACCAGTAGCGAGCTGCCCTCAGTTTTGAACTGACGGCTCTGTCCTGCGTAATCAATACTATAGTCTCGAGTCAGTTCTTCACTGGCAATTTTCTCCAGGGTCTGTAGGGCATCGCCCAACGCGACTCCCGGCCGTGGAAGAGCGCTCAAAGTGACAGCGTTGAGCTGCTGAAAGCCCTTTAATGAGCGGGGCACGACTTCTTGCTCTAGGGTGACCAGGGTGCTTAAAGGGATCAGTTTACCGCTGCGAGTTCGCGTGTAGTAATTGTTCAGATCATCAGGGTTGAGGCGCTGGTCGCGACGTATTTGCGGAATGACCTTGTAGGAGCGGTCGCTCATGGTAAAGCGATTGACGAAGCCTCCCGACAGCAGTGAGCCCAGGTCAGCGCTTAAGGTCTGCATGTCGACCCCCAGCAGGGCTGCTTTATCGCGATCGATGTGCAGCTGTTCGCGGGGCTTGTCGATTTGTAAGTTCTGCTTAATGAAAATAAACCTACCGCTCTCGCGTGCCTTCTGTAGAACACGCTCGGCACTCTCATATAACAGTGGGAAATCCAGCGTGGTGTTTATTACAAACTCCACGGGGAAAACTCCGCTGCTAGGCAAGGGCGGTGGGTTGATGGCATTCATTTGCAGGCCGGCAATGGCCTGCGCGCGCGGCATAATAGTTTCTTCTAGGGTCTGTGCGGCACTGCGCTCACGCTCCGCCCAGGGCTCAAAGATATAGCCACCAAATGCGCCGTTATTGGAGCCCGGCCCGTCGGGACTGGTGCCGTTAAACAGGAAGTTGACGGAAATTTCCGGTGTGTCGCGGGTAATTTGGCCAATCTCAGCAGTGTACATTTCCATGTACTCACGGGTGACATAGGGGTCACCTTCAGCGAGGTAGAAAATGAGCCCAAGATCCTCTGGTGGAGCCAGTTCACTCGGCGCGCGCAGGAACAGAAAATAGCAGGAGGCAATGACAATGGCGCCAAATACAAGGATACCGGTGCGGTCATCAAGCACTCGGTTGATATCGCGCTGGTATACACCGCGCAGTGCTTCAAAACGCTGGTCGAGCCAGTGCTCTAGGCGACTGCCATTCTCCGCACTGTCCTTACTGAGCAACTTGGCGCACATCATCGGGGAGAGGGTGAGTGCCACAACCCCTGAGATCAACACAGCGCCTGCCAGAGTAAAGGCAAACTCGGTAAACAGTGTGCCAGTGAGCCCGCCGACAAAGCCGATCGGGATATAGACCGCGATCAAAGTGGTGGTCATTGCCACAATTGGCCAGGCTAGCTCCCTGGCACCTTTTATTGAGGCGTCTCTAGGCGACATGCCGTGCTCGATGTGCCGGTGGATATTTTCTAGCACGATAATGGCGTCGTCGACCACGATCCCGATCGCCAGAACGATGGCGAGCAGGGTCAGCAGATTGATACTAAAGCCCATCAACTGCATCAAAAACAAGCCGCCGATCAATGACAGGGGTACGGCGACTGCTGGAATAAGCACTGAGCGCATCGAGCCAAGGAACAAAAATATCACCACGATGACAATGATCATCGCTTCAATAATGGTGGCCTGCACATCATCGATAGCGTTTTGAATATAGACCGTGGCATCGTAGTTAATATCGCCTTTGATCCCTTCTGGTAAGCGCGGCTCAATCATCTCTGAGTACACTTTACGCACCCCGGCGATGACCTCTAAGGCGTTGGCATCGGTGGCCACATCGATTTGCACGAATACAGCCTCTTCATCAATAAACATCGAAGAGGTGTCGTAGCCTTCGTTGCCTAGCTCAACTTCGGCAATATCGCCCAGCCGCACTATGGCTCCACCCTGCTCGCGCAGTACCAACTGTTCGAAGCTTTCGATGCTACTGATGTCGGTGTTGGCTTTGAGGTCGATTTGGATCATGCTGCCTTTGCTTGCTCCGACCGCGGAGAGCACGTTGTTGGCTAGCAGTGCGGCGCGGACATCACTGGCGGTGACATTCAGTGCGGTCATGCGCTCTTGGTCGAGCCAGATGCGCATAGCAAAAATGGCATTGGTTTCAGCTTTGGCGCTCTGTACGCCGGGCAGTGTGGAAAGCTTGGGCTCTACTTCGCGGATCACGTAGTCTGCAACACGGTTAATAGGCAGTTCATCACTGGTAAAGGAGATGTACATGCTGCCAACCTGTTCACCGACGGCGAGATTAATCACCGGGTCTTCTGATTCGCGCGGTAACTGGTTGCGCAGTTTATTGACCTTGGTGACGACCTGGGTCAAAACTTCGTCGGCGTTGGCATCACTGCGTACATTGGCAGTGATGATGCTCATGCCGCGGGTGCTATTGGAGGTGATGTAGTCGATACCCTCGGCAGTGGCAATTTCTTGCTCTAAGGGCGTGGTGATAAAACCTCTGATCAACTCTGCATCAGCGCCGATATAAGCGGTTGATACAGTGATCACCGCGGTTTGAATCATCGGATATTCACGCACGTTGAGTTCGCTGGCGGCCCGCAGCCCTAGTACCACTAGGAACAGGCTAACCACGGTGGCGAGCACCGGCTTATTGATAAATATGTCAGTGAATTTCATATCAGCCGTTATCCGGTTGTGGTGTCAAGCTTGAGTTGGGCTGAATGGTGTTATCGATTTTGATCGGCACGCCGGAATCGAGTTTTAATAAGGCGCTGGTGACTATGCGTTCGCCGGGCTCGAGACCTTTTTCGATGGCTATCATGTCGCCGCGCGTGTCACCGAGGGTGACAAAACGCTGGGACACGCTGAGCTGCTCGCCTTCACCTTGGATGACATAAACCGAGTTACCATAGGGACGGTAGGCAATGGCGGTTTGCGGCACCACGACCTGTTCTGTCGCGTCACCCAAGGGCAGCGATAGCCTGGCAAACATACCGGGGCGCAGCATGTCCTCGCGGTTGTCGAGTGTGGCTTGCAGGGAAACGTTGCGCGTATCACGGTCAATGATTGGTGAGATTGCGGTGATAACGCCCTCAAAGGCTTCGTTGTCGAGTGCTTGCACGCGCGTGGTGACTGTCATGCCAACTTTGATTTGGCGGCTGTACTGTTCTGGCAGGGAGAAATTGACATACAGGCGGTCTAAAGCCTGAAGCTCTATGATGGTATCGCCAGTGCGCACATAGTCACCGACGTTGAAACGGCGAATACCAAGGCGGCCGGAGTAGGGCGCGCGAAGCGTTTTTTGGTCAATGCGGGCCTGTTGTGCTGCGACTCTAGCGCGAGCCTGATCGAGTTGGCTGGCTCGTTGGTCGAGCTCCGATTTGGAGATGTTGCGTTGATCAAGCAGTTTTTTGGCTCGGCGCATTTCAATAGCAGCTAGCTCTTGGGCTGCCTCTAGCGCTTTCAGTTCCGCGCGATCGGGAGCCGAATTGAGGGTCATAATAATATCGCCGGCCTGCACCATCGCGCCGTTATCAAATAAGATGTTTTCTACAGTGCCGGGAACCTCAGTGGCTAATTCGGCGCCTCGAATGGCTACCAAAGTGCCGACCGAGTTGAGTTCTGATCGCCACTGCGCACTGCCGGCCTCGGCAGCAGTTACCGTGACGGTTTGTACCGGCATATTATCCATGAATTCATTCATTTTTTTGCCGCCGTACCATTGCATGCCGAGTACACCGCCAAAAATGAGTAGTGTGGCGATTAGCATCAGCCACATCCGTTTGCTAAAAAGAGTTTTTTTCATAATTGCTCAGTCTGGTCAGGCTTTATTGACGGGCAGAGGTGGCTGCATGCCGTGGTGCTGGCACAGAGCCGTAAATTATTGGTGGCGTAATGATACCTGTGCCTGTCGCTTCTGTGAAACAAAGGCAGGGGCCATTGTTCGCTTGAAAAGCTGCCGAAAAACTGTACAAAGCGCGGTCTTTAGCGCTTTCGCTTAGTTAGTGGGAGGCTCAGTCGTTTAAAAGCTCGCGGGGCGCTAATAGTCATCGCCCTGCCAAGGCTTGGCTTACAAGGCTAGCTCTCTGCTGTCGCAGTTTTACGATCAGTTTTTTCTGCTTTTTCACGCGCGCTTAGAATATTAACACCTTTAAGCAAGGTGAGAGCTTCGTAGAGCTGGTTGTCTGTGGTCAGCAGCGCCTTGGCTTCCTTACGCGCGCTGCTTTGTGCAGCAGGCTTTGCATTGTTGAGGTGTCCGCTGAGGTCGGCCTCGCTCAATTGGCGGGAGGTGTCGTAAGCAGTGACTTTCGCTCGCTCCACTAAAATATCCGGTTCAATGCCGGAGGCTTGAATAGAGCGACCCTTGGGAGTGAAGTACAGCGCGGTGGTCAGTTTGACCGCACGGGACTCGGAAATCGGCAACACTGTTTGCACCGAGCCTTTACCAAAGCTTTTGCTGCCCATGATGACGGCCCGGCTGTGATCTTGAAGCGCGCCAGCGACAATTTCCGAGGCACTGGCGGAGCCGCCGTTGATCAGCACAATAATGGGTATGCCGCCAGTGGCATCACCGGGCTCGGCTTCGTAATGCACGTCGGAGTTGGGCAAGCGGCCTTCGGTGTAAACGACCAAGTCGCCATCTAAAAACAAGCCAGCTACTTCGACACTCGCTTGCAGTACACCGCCGGGGTTGTTACGCAGATCGAGGACTAAGCCCTTGAGCTGCTCCTTGTCCTGCAGCTTGCTCAGTGCGTTTTTGACATCGCGTCCAGTTTGGTTTTGAAACTGGGCAATGCGGATGTAGCCGTAGCCAGGCTCCAGTGAGCGCTGGCGCACGCTGGCTACTTTGATGGTGTCGCGGGTTAGGGTGACATCGAAAGGCTCACTGTCACCGGGGCGACCGATGCTTAGCTCAATGTCACTACCTTTAGGGCCTCGCATCAATTCAATAGCCTCGCCAAGGCTCAAGCCTTTGGTTGACTCCCCGTCGAGCTTGAGTATGACGTCACCACTTAGTAGCCCTGCTGCCGCTGCGGGTGAGCCGTCAATTGGCGAAATAATAGTCACGTAGCCATTTTCCATGCCGACCTCTAAGCCCAGGCCACTGAACTCACCAGTGGTGTTGCTTTGTAGGTCTTCAAAGGCGTCTTTGGTGAGGTAGACCGAGTGCGGATCGAGACTGCTCAGCATGCCTTGGATGGCGAACTCTAAAAGAGTGGAGTCATCGATACTCTCGACATAGCCAATGCGGATCTGGTTGTAGACATCGGCGAAAGTGCGCAGCTCATCCAGTGGTAACAGTGCTTCCTCATTAGCTGCCGTGCGGGCACTAAAAGATAGGCTAAGTAGGGCTGTGCCCAGAAGGAAAAGACTGAGTTTTACTACACGCATGATTACCGCCAATGTGGCTAGAGACTGTTGAAAGACAGAGGCTATCAGTGTAACCCAAAGTCGTAGCTGAAGGGTAAGCTCAGGGGAGCTGGGCATAGCTCAAGGTTGGCACCAGCTAGCAGGATTAGTGGGCTTGCCTTTGTGCCGTATCTCAAAGTACAGCGCGGGCTTTTCTAGTCCACCGCTAGCGCCAACGGCGGCTATTTCAGAGCCGCCTTTAACCCATTCGCCAACTTCTCGCATAAGGCTTTGGTTGTGTGCGTAAAGCGACATATAGCCATCGCCGTGATCAATGATTAAGAGTAGGCCAGAACCACGGAACCAGTCGGCATAGACCACGCGTCCACTGTGAATTGCTCGCACCGGGGTGCCCGCTGGTGCCGGAATGTTGATCCCTTGCCAGCGCATTTTTCCTGCGTTGCGAGTGCGACCAAAGTGGTTGCTGGGCTTGCCCGCCACCGGCCAGGGCATCTTGCCTTTAGCTTTGGCAAAAGGCAGATCGCTGTCTGGCAGCTGCATTTCGATGACTGCAGCGCGGATGGTCTCTAGTAACTGCTCTAGTTTTTTCTGATCCTGCTGGAGCTGCTGTAGTTCATCGCCCTTGGCGGCGATATCAGCTGCTAAGGAAGCAACGGCTTGTTGGCGTTCACTGCGCTTGGCTTCAAGTCCTTCGCGCTGTAGGGCTAGCTCTGCATGACGTGCGCTGAGCTGTGCACGTGAGTCCTCAATGTTTTGCGCCAGAGTTTTAAGTTGTTCTAGGGTGCCGCGATAGTGCTCGATCAGCTCACTGCGGGCGGCAAAGAAATAACGGTAGTAGGCCAGTGCGCGGGCCACAGTATGCGGGCTCTCTTGGTTGAGTAGGACCTTGATTTGCTCCTGGCGGCCCATCTTCCAAGCCCGTTCCAGCTCACTGGCGATACGCGACTGCTGCGCTTGGCGCTGCAACTCTAAACTACTTTGTTGGGCCTGCAGTGCGTCGAGTTCTTGCTCTGCAGCGGCGATCTCTTGCTGGGTATCGCGCAGTTGGCTCTGCAGCTTATCCAGTGCGAGATCGGCTTCTTTGACTTGCTCTTGTAGCTGACTGCGCTGCGACTTAGCGCGATTCAGTTCGCGGTTCAGCTGCTGGATTTCGCCCTGTAAATGCTTCAGTTGCTGCTGAGTCTGAGCTTCGTCCTGCTGTGCCTTCACCGGCAAAGCTGACAGCCATAGGCTAGCCAGCACAAGCCAGAGGCTGAAACGGCGTGTCAGGACTTGGCTCAAGGGCTTAGTTAGACAGCTGGGCGAGATTGCGGCCGGTCATTTCCTTGGGCTGCTCTAAGTCCATTAGTGCTAGCAGCGTCGGGGCAATATCCGCCAAAATACCCCCTTTGGGGTCCAGCGCGCTGACCCGCTCACCGATATAAACCAGTGGTACATGTTCAGTGGTGTGCTGTGTGTGCAGTTGGCCGGACTCGTAGTCCAGCATTTGCTCGCAGTTGCCGTGGTCAGCGGTGATGAGCGCTTGGCCACCATGTTCAAGCAGCGCTGCCTCAATACGGCCCAGGCAAGCATCGAGGGCTTCAACGGCTTTTATAGCTGCTTCATATACGCCGGTATGGCCGACCATGTCACCGTTAGCGTAGTTACACACGATCAGGTCGAAGCGTTTTGATGCGATTGCCTCCACCAATTTGTCGGTCAGCTCTGGTGCTGACATCTCTGGTTTGAGGTCATAAGTAGCCACATCAGGAGAGGGGATCATGATTCGCTCCTCCCCTTCGAAGAGCTCTTCTCGGCCGCCACTGAAGAAAAAGGTGACGTGGGCGTATTTCTCTGTTTCGGCAATTCGCAGCTGTGTTTTGCCCTGCTGGGCGAGGTAGTCGCCCAGCACATTATCGAGTGACTCAGGAGGGAATGCGCAAGCCGTGTTCAGGCTGGCATCGTATTCCGTGGTGCAGACAAAGTCCGCCAGCTGGGGCACTGAGCGGCGATCGAAGTCATTGAAATCTGCGTCGACAAAGGCGCGGCTGAGTTGGCGCGCGCGGTCGGCGCGGAAGTTCATAAATAGCACCGCATCGCCGTCACTAATGGCAGCGTTACTGCCGCCAACTAGTGTCGCTTGTACAAATTCGTCGTTTTCACCGCGTTCATAGGCGGCGGCTAGGGCAGCTTCGCTGCTTTCAGCGTGGAAAGGCGCTTCGGCGCGGGTCAGCAGTTTCCAGGCTTCTTCGATGCGCTCCCAGCGGTTGTCCCGGTCCATGGCGTAGTAGCGGCCAACAATGCTGGCAACGCGGCCACAGTCGAGTTCTTTAAACAGTGCATCGGCTTTGGCCAGAGAGTCGGCCGCGCTGCGTGGCGGGGTGTCGCGACCATCTAAAAATGCGTGTAGGTAAACACGGGTGGCGCCGCGTTTAGCCGCTAGGCGTACAGCAGCTAGCACTTGATCTTCGTGGCTGTGTACACCGCCCGGTGATAATAAGCCTAGGATGTGCACTGCACCCCCTCTATCCATGGCGCGGTCAATAGCTTCGGTGTAAGCCAAGTTGGTATTAAAGCTGCCATCGGCTATCGCTTGGTCGATGCGAGTAATGTTTTGATAGACGACCCGACCCGAACCGAGGCTCATGTGGCCTACTTCAGAGTTGCCCATTTGTCCCGCTGGTAAGCCTACGTCAAGGCCCGAGCCAGACACTAGGGTGTGTGGCAAATTGGCCCAAAGGCGATCCCAAACGGGGGTGTTGGCGTTGGCAATGGCGTTGTCGCGAGGGTCTTCGCGGTAGCCCCAGCCATCCAAGACAATCAATAGAGTGGTTTGTTTGGCAGCTTTACTCATGAGGGGTCCAACTAGAGTTACAGAGATAAAGTGGCTTATTTTACATTGTCTGGGCGGGGATAGCAGCGGCTAGCGGTCTTCTCTTGGCTCCGTAGTTGCTGTGCAAGCTGCGGAACTAGAGTTGGCCGGGGCTGGCGGCAGGCTGTATACTTGGCGCCTTTTTGAGCAAGAGTAACCCTATTTGGGCTTGCGAAAGCGGCCAGATTGCTCAGCTCCCGCATCAAACAATGGACAGTAAACGACGCACATGGCCCTGATTTTAGAGTTCATCGCCCAGCAATGGATATTGGTCGCTGCCTTAATAACGGTAGTGTTTTTGCTTATTTACCATGAGTCACGCAAAGCAGGGCCGTCGGTATCGCCGCAGCAGGCCATCAATATTGTCAATAATCAGCAGGGCGTATTCTTAGATTTGCGCGAGGCCGCTGATTTTAAGCAGGGCCATATTGTCGGCGCGCTACATATTCCCACAGCTAAAATCGACAGTCGCATGTCGGAGCTTGAAAAATATAAGTCCAGGCCCATTGTATTAGTATGTAAAATGGGCCAGCAGGCTGGCGCAGTGGGCAAAAAGCTCAAAGCGAACGGTTTTGAACAAGTCTACAAGATGACTGGCGGTATGATGGAGTGGGGCAGCCTGCAGTTGCCGACCACCAAATAATAGAAACGCCGAATTATGACAGCTAAAGTTACCCTTTATACCACTGCCTATTGCCCTTTCTGTGTTCGTGCCAAGCACTTACTTGATAGCAAGCAAGTGAGTTATACCGAGTTTGCGGTAGATCGCGATCCCGAGCTGCGGCAGGAAATGATGCGCCTGAGTCAGCGCCGCACGGTACCGCAGATTTGGATAGGTGAGACCCACGTAGGGGGCTGCGATGAGCTCTTTGCCCTAGAGCGTGCGGGGCAGCTGGACGAAATGCTTAACGTGACACATTAAGCGCCAAACTCATTTTGAATTGATTATTACTAGCGGAGGACGGCTCCATGGCCGAAGAACAAGCAGCAGCAACTCAACAAGAACAGCCCCAGCAGCAGTTTTCTATGCAGCGCATCTACACAAAAGACCTGTCTTTTGAGTCGCCTAGCAGCCCGGAAGTCTTTAAAAAGCAGTGGCAGCCCAAGGTTAACGTCGACCTCAATACCAAGAGCGATAAGTTGGATGATAATGGCAACTTTGAGGTGGTGTTAACCATTACCCTAACGGCCAAAATCGAAGAAGACACTGCTTTTTTGGTAGAAGTACAGCAGGCCGGTATTTTCTTTATCACTGGCATTGAAGGTGAAGATCTACGTCGAGTACTTGGAACGGCTGCGCCCAATATTTTGTTCCCCTATGCCCGTGAGAATATCGATGCGGTATGTGTCAAAGGTGGATTCCCTCCAGTGATGTTGGCTCCGGTCAACTTTGATGCACTGTACCAGCAGGCCCTAGCGCAAGCCCAAGCCCAAGTACAGGGTGCCGGCACTGAAGGTGGCGAGAACGCAACGCACTAAATCAGCATTAGATTAGCGTATTAAAGGGGCCTGAGGCCCCTTTTTTTTAAGCTCTACAAGGTGTGTAAGTACTTACTTTTGATTTTCACTCTAGGCCGGGGAAGTCCAGCTGTCGCAGTGCTTCGTAGCAAACTAATGCAGCGGCATTGCTTAGATTAAGGCTGCGACTGTCCTTGTGCATGGGGATACGAATGCGCTGCTCGCTAGGCAGGCTGTCGCGGATGGCTGCAGGTAGGCCGCGGGTTTCAGGGCCAAATAGCAGGGCATCACGGCTGCTATAGCGGATTTGATGATAGGGGGTGCTGCCGTGAGTGGTGATTGCCAGTAGGCGAGTGTCAGGCCTGGCCTGCAGAAAGTCATCTAGGCTGGCGTGGAGCTGTAACTCGGCAAATTCGCGGTAATCCAGGCCCGCACGGCGCAACTTTTTGTCGTCTAAATCAAAGCCTAATGGCTCTATTAAGTGCAGTTGGCAGCCGCTATTGGCACAGAGTCGGATAATATTTCCCGTATTGGGAGGTATTTCTGGCTGGTACAAGACAATGCAAGGGGCGCTGGATGTGGGCATGGGCATACTACTGCTCGCTAGAGATTCAAATCTTTCATTTTTCGGCTCAGGGTGTTGCGGCCCCAGCCGAGTAATTCTGCAGCTTCTTGCTTGTGACCCTTGCTGTGTTCTAGGGCAACTTCGATCATGATCTTCTCAAAGCTTGGCAGGGTATGGCGCAGGATATCTCGGCGACCTTGCTTGAGCTCCTGCTGGGCCCAGTGCTGAAGTTGAGTTTGCCAGTCTTGGGTTTTGGGCTCACTCTGAGCCGCATCCGGATCGCGTAACTCGGGCGGCAAATCGCGCAAGTGAACTTCTCGACCCGAAGCCATCACGGTGATCCAGCGGCAGGTGTTTTCTAGTTGCCGTACATTGCCCGGCCAGTCCAGCTGGCATAGAAACTGCTGAGTTTCTGGCAATAAGATTTTACATTCTCCGCCTAGCTCCTGTGCTGCTTGTTGAAAAAAGTATTGCATCAGCTGAGGGATGTCTTCGCGCCGCTCGGAGAGTTTGGGCAGATGGATGCGAATGACATTGAGCCGGTGGAAGAGATCTTCTCGAAAGGCGCCGCTGTGCACTAACTTTTCTAATTTTTGATGGGTGGCGGCAATAATGCGCACATCAACGCTGACCGGGGTATGTCCGCCCACGCGATAAAATTCGCCATCGGCTAGCACCCGCAATAAGCGCGTTTGTGTTTCTGCTGGCATGTCGCCAATTTCGTCCAAAAATAAAGTGCCGCCATTGGCTTGCTCGAAGCGTCCTTCACGTCGTTTGTCTGCACCGGTAAAAGCACCTTTTTCATGGCCGAAAAGCTCTGACTCAATCAAGTCTTTTGGGATCGCGGCCATATTTAAGGCGATAAAAGGCTGTTTGGCTCGAGGGCTGTGGCGCTGCAGTGCTCTGGCAACTAACTCCTTGCCGGTGCCGGACTCGCCATTAATTAATACTGTGATATGGCTCTGTGCTAGGCGCCCAATAGCTCGAAATACATCTTGCATGGCCGGTGCTTCACCGATAATACCTGTTTCTGGCAGTGCGTCGGCAGGCGCGAGGTGCCGGCGCTTTTCCTTTGCTTGCCCTAGGGCTCGCTCCGTAATGTTCAGTAAGTCATCGATATCAAAGGGCTTGGGCAGGTACTCAAAAGCCCCTCGTTGATAGGACTCCACTGCGCTGTCGAGGTCTGAGTGGGCGGTAGTAATAATTACAGGTATTTCTGGGTGCTGCTGGCTCAATTGTGTCAGCAGGTTAAGGCCGTCGGTGCCGGGCATGCGAATATCACTGATGATGACGCTGGGCTGCTCGAGCCGGAGTTGCTCGAGTAACTCATCAGCACTTTCAAAACTGCGGTGGCTGATGGAGGCTTGGCTGAGGGCATGCTCCAGCACCCAGCGGATCGAGCTGTCGTCATCGGCGATCCAAACCTCAGCGAGTTGTGTCATTGCGGTGATCCAGTGGTAGGTAAATAGTGAATTGGGTGTGCCCTGGCTCGCTTTGGCACTCGAGCAGGCCGCCATGGCGATTAATTATGGATTGGGCTATCGACAGTCCCAAACCGGTACCCTTGGCGCGGCCGGTGACCATAGGCACAAAGATAAGCCCTTGTAGTTCTTCGGGGATCCCCGGCCCATTGTCGATGATGTCGACGCGGCACACTAGGCGGTGTCGCTGTGCGCCGATAGTGAATTGACGCTGGGAACGAGTGCGCAGAGTAATGTGGCAGTCGCTGAGTGAGCGGGCAGCCTGCAAGGCATTGCGCATAATATTCAGTACTGCCTGCACTAGCTGGCTGCGGTCAGCCCAGAGCTCTGGCAGGCTCGGGTCATAGTCGCGAGTGATGGTGATTTGCTTGTTTGTTTCAGCATTCAGCAGCTGGCGTACCTGCTCTAAAATCTCATGCACATTAAGCGCTGCGAATTCCAGTTGCTGATTGGGTCCGAGCAGTCGGTCAACCAGGTCACGTAAACGATCTGCCTCTCTAATAATGATGTCGGTGTACTCGCACAAGCTGCTGTCAGGCAGCTCTCTGGCTAGCAGCTGTGCTGCGCCACGCACGCCACCTAGAGGGTTTTTAATTTCATGGGCTAGACCTCGGATCACTGTGCGAGTGGTGTCCTGCGCCTGTTGCATCCCCTCTTTTCGGCTGATGCGTTGCAGGCGGTCAACTCGCTGCAGCTCTAGCAGTAAGCCAGGTGCAGCGCCTTCAGCAGTAATTGGGCTGGCGAACAGGTCTATGTGAATAAGCTTGCCAGAGTGCAGCAATAGGGCCATGCCGCGCTGTGCAAGAGCCGTGTGCGCATCAATGCATTGCTGCAGGGTGGCGAGCAATTCATCGGGATTCATCACCAATAGGCTGATGTGCTGGTTTTGTACTCGGGCCCGTGAAGCCTCTAGTAGAGCCTGGGCCGAGGCATTGATAAAGCTAAGCTGCAGGCGGCTATCGAGGGCGATTACCCCGGTGTTGATGTTGTTGAGAATGTCCTGCTGGCTGGCCATGTTTGCCTTAGCGTTGGCTGTATTGCCAAGCTGACTTTAACAGCCCGGCCCGCCCTGTGTGGGCGATTAGTTTCTGTTGCGAAAGTTAATTGAGGGGCGGAAAACGTAAACGGTGATTGTTTCAGAGCGCGCCAAAACTTCACCCTGGGCGGAGAGGCGTTCAATGCTCAGCTGGTGCTCGCCGCGGAATACGTTAGTGAGGTTCCAGGTGGTCGCGCTTTGGGCGGGTCCACGATTCTCTCCATCGATTTTTAGCTGTAATGTTTCATCTGCGTTCAGTGCTGGAGAAGTGCTGGCCACTACAGAGAAATTACCCGGCCCCATAGGAATTGTTGTTTCGTGGCTGGGAGAGGTGATCGATAAAGAGTATTCCTCAGCTGGACTTGCAGGGCCTTGTTGCGGGGCCGTTTGCTGAGAGGCGGGCTCCACCGCAGAGCTGGTGTTAAGTGGCTTTAGTGTGATCGCTTCGCTCGAAGCGTCAGGCGCTTTATCAGTGAAAGTGACATGGCCGTGCTCATCGATAACACGATAGATTTGGGCAAAGCTGGCGCTGATAAAAAATACTGCGCTGCAGGCCACTATCCATGGCAAAATTTTTCGCTTCATTCAGGTTGCCTCGGGGCATCTCCAATAGCGCTCACTTTAGCAGAATCCAATCACTGGGCGAATTCTCAATTCAGCCTCCGCTTTGCATTCTTGGTGGCCGATTAGGAGAAAGTATCGGGCGCATAAGCTGTGAGTTATGGCGCAAATTGTGACGCAGACGCTCCCTTTGACTGCTGCTTTGGGGTCCGGACATGAGCGGTGGGCGAGTGTGTGGAGGCTGCTGGTGCTGCGGCCTTGGCAGCAAGGGGAGGATATAGGGTTGATAGATTACTTCTCTATAGACATTGACGCTGGGTTCATGTTTTGACTGTTGCTGCTGTAAGGCAGCGCGTGCCTGCTCCCGCTCACGGCGAGCAGAAGCCATGCGATCGGTGCTTTGGCGCATTTCTTCTAGCCTTTGTTGAGCGTCGGTGGAGCTGCTCGGGGCGATGAGCTTGAGTTTTATGATCTCAGTATCACTTGAGTCAGTAGGTGCTATGTCCGAGAAGCTGACATGACCCTGTGGATCCACCGTTTTGTAAACGGTGGTACTTTGAGATAGGCCTTGCGTGGCTATTGTGCTAAGGCCTAGCGTCAGTAAGTAAAGTAGTGCCCTGTTGTTAGCGATCGTGACCATACTGGGAGTATAGCTGAAAGCCTTTCCTGGGAGGGGGGCCGCACTGCGCCGATCATTGTGCTTGGCGCAGTGCGGGCCTGTGAGCACTGAGTTTACAGTGAGTAGTACATATCAAACTCAACGGGGTGAGTGCTCATATCTAGGCGCTGTACGTCTTTTTGCTTCAGAGCAATATAGCCGTCAATCATGTCGTCAGTGAACACGCCGCCTTCGGTCAGGAAGCTGCGATCCGCATCCAGTGCTTCCAGCGCCATAGTCAGGCTGGAGGCCACCGTGGGGATGGCTTTACCTTCCTCTGGGGGCAAGTCGTAAAGATCTTTGTCGGCCGGATCGCCTGGGTGAATCTTGTTTTTAATGCCGTCTAAGCCAGCCATCAGCATGGCGGCGAAGGACAGATAGGGGTTGGCGGTCGGGTCGGGGAAGCGCACTTCCACGCGCTTACCTTTGGGGCTTGGTTCGTAGGGAATGCGAATTGATGCCGAGCGGTTACGGGCCGAATAAGCCAGCATAACCGGTGCTTCAAAGCCGGGCACTAGACGCTTGTAGGAGTTCGTCGAAGCATTGGTAAAGGCATTTAGAGCGCGGGCGTGTTTGATAATGCCACCGATGTAATACAGAGCAGTTTCTGACAAGCCAGCATAGCCGTCACCGGCAAAGATATTTTCGCCATCTTTCGAGATTGACTGGTGTACATGCATACCAGAGCCGTTATCACCTACGAGTGGTTTAGGCATGAAGGTGGCGGTTTTGCCGTAGGCGTGAGCGACGTTGTGTACACAGTACTTGAGAATCTGCACTTCGTCGGCTTTCTTGATCATGGTGTTGAAGCGAACACCAATTTCACACTGGCCAGCTGTAGCCACCTCGTGGTGATGCACTTCAATTGAAAGCCCCATTTGCTCCATGGCATTACACATCGCGCCGCGAATGTCGTGTAGGGAGTCAACTGGTGGTACTGGGAAATAGCCGCCTTTGACCCGCGGGCGGTGGCCGGTGTTGCCATCTTCAAAGCTGGCATTGGAAGACCAGGCCGCTTCGTCAGAGCTGATGGAGTAGCCAGAGCCGCTGATGTCGCAGTACCACTTGATGTCGTCAAATATGAAAAACTCAGGCTCGGGGCCGAAAAATGCCGTGTCACCGATACCGGTTGAGCGTAAATATTCCTCGGCACGAAGCGCGATAGAGCGCGGGTCGCGCTCGTAACCCTGCAGGGTGGTCGGTTCGACAATGTCACAGCGCAAGATGATGGTGGTGTCGTCAGTAAAAGGGTCTAATACTGAGGTCGAGTCATCGGGCTTGAGCAGCATGTCAGACTCGTTGATGCCTTTCCAGCCGGCGATGGAAGAGCCGTCAAACATTTGGCCGCTTTCAAAGAAGTCTTCATCGACCTCTGAGGCGGGGATAGTGACGTGATGTTCTTTGCCACAGGTATCTGTAAAGCGCAGATCGACCCAGGTCGCTTCGCTTTCTTTAATTAGATTCAGAGTCTGCTCTGACATCGGTATTCCTCCATCGGGTGTAAGTCGTGCCGTTTTGAGTGGCGCGTATGTCGGGTTCTGGTGTGTGGGGCCTAGGCACCGAGCGCGGCCAGAAAGTGTTTTGACAGTATTACAGTTAGCAAAAGTCGTGCCAAAGCTGGGTTGTGGCTAATTGATTGAAATATAAAGAGAAAAGAAAGTGACTAGCCAGCGCAGTATCCGTCTTGCACCAAATTTGAGCGCTGTTGCGCACTTTTGGTGCACGGCGAGTGCTTGCGAAGCCTTTATTCATTGTCCTGTATATCTTTATTGCGTCACACAAGCCGGGTTTCTGCCCGTATAATGCGCGGCTCATACTCTTCCTACCCTTATCGCCGCTATGAAATATGTTGTCAAGTTCTTCTCCGAGATCGCCATCAAGAGCACGCCGGTACGCCGCCGCTTTGTCGACAAACTGGCCAGTAACGCGCGGGCGGTGTTGGTGGAGTTGGACCCTCAGGTGGTGGTGCGCCGGCACTGGGATAAGCTGGAAATAGAATCTGAGGCTGATGAGTCACTGCAAAGGCAGATTGTCGATGCCTTGCAGCATATGTCGGGTATCACTTATATCCTTGAGGTGCAGTCCCATCCGCTGCCGGATCTGGCCGGTATCATCGAGAAAGTGATGCCAGTTTACGCTGAGCGCTTGGCGGGGAAAAGCTTTGCTGTGCGCTGTAAGCGCTCCGGGCAGCACTCTTTCTCCTCCCTCGATGTGGAGCGCGAAGTGGGCGCCGCCTTACTAAGGCAGACTGAAGCGGCGGGGGTGAACCTGTCACAGCCGGAGGTGACGGTTGATCTGGAGATCAGTAAGAAGTCGCTTTATGTTGTCGCTGAGCGCTATCGTGGCATTGGTGGCTACCCCGTGGGCAGCTTGGATCCGGTAGTGTCCTTAATATCGGGCGGTTTCGATTCCCCAGTCGCCAGCTACCTGACAATGAAGCGAGGTATGCGCACGCATTTTCTGTTTTTTAATTTAGGCGGGCGCGATCATGAGGTAGGTGTTAAAGAGGTGGCACTGTACTTGTGGCAGAAGTATGGCTGCAATCAGCGCGTTCTGTTTATCAGTGTGCCCTTTGAAGAAGTGGTTGCGGAGTTGCTGGGGCAAATTGAGGACAGCCATATGGGGGTGATTCTCAAGCGGATGATGCTGCGCGTGGCTGAGCGCATTGCCGATCAGTTGGAAGTCGATGCGCTTGTGACTGGCGAGTGCGTTGCGCAAGTCAGCAGTCAGACCTTGCGCAACCTCTCAGTGATTGACCAAGTGACATCCAAGCTGGTCTTGCGGCCACTAATTGCCACAGACAAAGAAGATATCGTGCGCATGGCAAGTCAGATTGGCACCCAAGAGTTTGCCGCTAATATGCCTGAATACTGTGGCGTCATCTCGGTTAACCCCACTACGCGGGCAAAGCTAGGGCGGGTAGAGGCGCAAGAGCAGCGCTTTGATATGAGCATTCTGGATCGGGCGATTGCCAATGCCACCCAGACGCGGATCGACCGATTGGCGGAGCAGGATTTAGAGCGCAGCGAGGTCGAAGTGCTGACTGTGCCGCTGTCGGGCGCCACGATAATTGATATCCGCCATCCGGATGAAGAGCAGCTCGCACCGCTGAGGGTGCATGAAGAGGTATTGAAGATTCCTTTCTTTGAGCTGCATAGCAAGGCTGCCACGCTAGCTGCCGATCAAACCTACATGCTGTATTGCGGCAAAGGGGTGATGAGCCGCCTGCACGCCAGTCATTTGATCGACAGCACGAATTTGACAGTGAAGGTATACGCGCCGCGTACGCTGTAATATGACCGTTATTTCTCGCTGCGGAAATTTTCACAATGAGCTATAATATGCGACCTTTTTTTCGCATACCGGTTCGCCGGCCTCAGGAATTTCATTGATAGATAAACTTCGCAACATTGCCATTATTGCCCACGTTGACCACGGTAAAACCACCTTAGTGGACTGCCTGTTGCAGCAGTCAGGAACACTAGGTCGACGCTCTGAGGGCGCTGAGCGGGTCATGGACTCCAGCGACCAGGAGCGCGAGCGCGGCATTACTATTCTGGCCAAGAACACCGCAATCAAGTGGAACGATTACCGCATTAATATCGTAGACACCCCTGGGCACGCTGACTTCGGCGGCGAAGTAGAGCGCGTCCTGTCGATGGTTGACTCGGTACTGCTGGTGGTCGATGCAGTTGACGGCCCCATGCCCCAGACGCGCTTTGTGACAGCCAAGGCCTTCGAGCAGGGTTTGAACCCAGTAGTCGTGATCAACAAGGTGGATCGTCCCAGTGCCCGCCCCGACTGGGTGGTTGATCAGGTGTTTGATCTCTTTGATCGCTTAGGTGCCAATGAGGAGCAGTTAGACTTTCCAATTATTTACGCCTCGGCGATCGAGGGTATTGCTGGTCTTGAGCACGAAAACATGGCCAGCGACATGGAGCCCTTGTTTCAAACCATCGTGGATAAAGTGCCTGCGCCAAAGGTAAATGCCGATGGTCCTTTGCAGCTGCAAGTTTCCGCCTTGGATTACAACAGCTATGTTGGTGTCATAGGTGTTGGCCGTATTACTCGCGGCAAGTTAAGGCCTAATACCCAGGTGGTCGTAGTTGATCACGAGGGCAAAAAACGCAACGGTAAAATTCTTCAGGTGATGGGCTATCACGGCTTGGATCGCGTTGACGTAGATAACGCTGAAGCTGGCGATATTGTCTGTATTACTGGTATCGAAGGCCTCAATATATCCGATACGATTTGTGACCCATCCAGTGTCGAAGCCATGCCGGCTTTGTCGGTGGATGAGCCCACTGTGAGCATGACATTCCAGGTGAATGACTCTCCCTTTGCCGGTAAAGAAGGCAAGTTTGTCACCACGCGTAATATCAAGGAGCGCTTGGAGCGTGAATTGATTCACAACGTGGCGCTGCGAGTAGAGCCAGGTGATACACCGGATAAGTTCAAGGTCTCTGGGCGCGGTGAGTTGCACCTTTCGGTGTTGATTGAAACCATGCGTCGCGAAGGCTTTGAGATGGGCGTATCGCGTCCGGAAGTGATTCAGCGCGAAATTGATGGCGTGCTACACGAGCCCTACGAGCAGCTTGTGATTGACTGTGAAGAGCCCCATCAGGGATCTTTGATGGAAGAGCTGGGCTTGCGTCGCGCGGAGCTGGAAAACATGGTCCCAGACGGCAACGGCAGGGTCCGCTTGGAGTTTATCGTTCCAGCTCGGGGCCTGATTGGCTTCCGTTCGCAGTTCATGACTATGACCTCTGGTACTGGTGTGATGACGCATATTTTTGATCATTACGGCCCAGTTAAGACCGCTGAAATCATCCACCGCACTAACGGTGTATTGGTATCGATGGTCAAGGGTAAAACCCTCGCCTATGCGCTCTATAACCTGCAGGATCGCGGCCGCCTGTTTATTGGTCCTAACGTGGATGTCTATGAAGGCCAGATTATTGGCTTGCACAGCCGCGGCAACGATCTCACGGTTAACCCGACCAAGGCTAAGCAGCTGACCAACGTGCGCGCGTCTGGTACTGATGAGGCTTTGACCCTGACTCCTGCGGTGACTCATACCCTGGAGCAGGCGCTGGAGTTCATTGAAGACGACGAGCTGGTAGAAGTTACTCCCGAGTCGATTCGCCTGCGCAAAAAAATGCTGCAAGAGCACGAGCGCCGCCGCGCAAGCCGTGCTTAAGTCTGGGCTTTTGCTGCGATGAGAGCACTGCTGCAACGAGTGAGCCGAGCCAGTGTGGAGGTCGATGGCCGCTGCATTGGCGAGATTGGCCCGGGCTTGCTGGTGCTGCTGGGTTTGGATAAAGGCGACGATGAGGCGCGTGCCGATCGCATGCTTGATAAGTTGTTGCGTTATCGAGTCTTTGCCGATGAAAGTGGGCGCATGAATTGTAATGTGGCTGAGGCTGGCGGCGGTGTTTTGCTGGTCTCTCAGTTCACCTTATCGGCAGATACCCGCAAGGGGCTGCGCCCGAGTTTCTCCACAGCGCTGCCGCCGGCAGAGGCCGAACAGCTTTACCACTACAGCTTGGAGCAACTCCGTCAGCGTCATGCGCCGGTGGCTGCTGGTGAGTTTGGCGCAGATATGCAGGTGTCCTTAGTCAATGACGGGCCAGTGACCTTTTTGTTAGAGCTGCTCGACTAGCTGTCAGAGCAGCTTCTTTAAGCTTGGTAGTTCATGTGGATATGAGCTATCCCATCCTCCAGATATTCATCACCATCGCGAACAAAGCCTAAACTGGCATAAAAGTGCTGCAAGTGTGCTTGAGCACCGATGCGGATACCTTTGTTGGGCCAGGTTTTGAGGTTGTAATCGATGCCGCGCTGCACCAACTCCCGTCCGAGCTGTAAACCGCGGGCTTTAGGTGACACAACAATACGGCCGATAGAGCTCTGCGGGTAACTCAGTCCCGGCGGCAGGCAGCGCTGGGAAGCCAGCAAGTCATTCCCCTGCCAACACAAAATGTGCAGCGACTCCTGATCAAGCCCATCCATATCCAGATAGGGGCAGTTTTGCTCTACGACAAACACTGCTTGGCGCAGCTGCAGCATAGAGTAGAGTTCAGCTAGGCTGAATTCGCTAAAGGCGAGCTGCTGCCAGTGGTAGGACGCTTTGCTCAATGCTGATGGCCGCCGGGACCGTGGGCGTGGCCATGGGCGATTTCTTCTGAGTTGGCCTGGCGGATATCGACCACTTCAATATCGAAGTGTAGGGTCTGTCCAGCTAATGGGTGGTTGGTATCCACAGTCGCGGAGTGGCGACCAACTTTGACCACAGTGACCGGGTGTCGACCTTGCTCAGTATTCATTTGGACGACCAAGCCTGGGCGCAGCTTGCCCTGAAATAGCAGGTGCTTCACCGGTACCTTCTGCACTCGCTCAGCATTGCGCAGGCCATAAGCTTGCTGCGGACTTAAGCTGACTTGCAGAGTGTCGCCGACACGGTGTCCTTCTAGCGCTTCTTCTAAGCCTTTAATGATGTTATTGGCGCCGTGCAAATATAAGCTAGGCTCAGCGTCTCGGGAGCTCTCTAGTTGCTCGCCCTGGTCATTGCTGAGCGTGTAATGAAAGGTGACGACATGATGTTTGGTGATATTCACGATGCTTGGGCTCCAGTAAAGGGATGCAGATTCTAGCATGGCAAATGAGTCGCCCTGAATACTGTAGATACAGAGAAAAGCGGGTTTATTGATTCTCCCCGCCCTTCACGCTTGTTACTATGTGCCACCAACACAGCTCGTGGCCAAGATTGGTGCTGAGTTGCAGGCTTAGTGCTACAGGAAACCTTCGGAGTTTCTTCGCGCGGTCATCGATGCTTAGATGGGGCTAAATTCAGCAGCTTATAGGCTTGCACCATACCCCGCCGAGTTAAATTTACGGGCGCTAGCGGCGCCCGCTCCGCTGTTCTTTCAGGCAGCGGCTTCACAGGCTATTAAATACAGGGCGAAATCATGTCCGATATATTGGAAATGGATGCCGATGGCACAGAAAACGTGTCAATGCGGCAGTACACAGAAAAAGCTTATCTAGATTACTCGATGTACGTCATCCTCGATCGGGCGCTGCCCAACATCGGTGATGGTTTGAAGCCAGTTCAGCGGCGAATTATCTATGCCATGAGTGAGCTGGGCCTAAAGGCGACAGCCAAATTCAAAAAGTCCGCGCGCACCGTCGGTGATGTCATAGGTAAATTCCACCCTCATGGCGACAGTGCGGCCTATGAGGCCATGGTGTTGATGGCACAGGACTTCAGCTACCGCTATCCATTGATTGATGGGCAGGGCAACTGGGGCTCCCCCGATGATCCTAAGTCCTTTGCTGCGATGCGTTACACTGAATCGCGTTTGACGCCTTATTCTGAGGCTCTGCTGGGTGAACTGGGTCAAGGCACCGTGGATTGGTTGCCAAACTTTGATGGCACCATGGATGAGCCTGCGGTACTGCCGGCCCAAGTCCCCAATGTCTTGCTCAACGGCATCACCGGTATTGCTGTGGGCATGGCAACCGATGTGCCGCCGCATAACCTGCGCGAAGTCGTGATGGCGACGGTGCAGATGCTGGATTCGCCTAAGTCTACGGTGGCCGATCTCTGTCAGCATATTCAGGGTCCTGATTACCCCACAGCTGCGGAAATTATCACGCCTCAAGAAGATATTATTTCGATGTATGAGACTGGGCGTGGCGGCATGCGCGTGCGTGCAGTGTGGGAGCGCGAGGGCGGCGATATCGTGGTGCGGGCGCTGCCTTTCCAGGTTTCAGGTTCCCGAGTGTTGGAGCAAATTGCCCAGCAGATGCAGGCTAAAAAGCTACCTATGGTGGCCGACCTGCGCGATGAGTCGGATCACGAAAACCCGACTCGGCTAGTCATTATCCCGCGCTCTAACCGGGTGGATGTCGATGCATTGATGAGCCATTTGTTTGCCACTACCGATCTTGAAAAGACCTACCGGGTCAACCTCAACATGATTGGTATTGATGGCCGTCCGGCAGTCAAAGCCCTCGATGTCATTCTTAAAGAGTGGATCACTTTTCGCACTAGCACTGTCCGACGCCGCTTGGAGTATCGCTTAGAGCGCGTGTTGCGCCGCCTGCATTTGCTAGAAGGTTACTTGGTGGCCTACCTCAATATCGATGAGGTGATTCATATTATCCGCACTGAGGACAAGCCGAAGGCCGCTCTGATGGAGCGCTTTGGGATTACCGAGCTGCAGGCCGAAGCCATTTTAGAGTTGAAGCTGCGCAATCTAGCTAAACTCGAAGAAATGAAAATCCGCGGCGAGCAGGATGAGCTCAATAAAGAGCGTGAAGGCTTGGAGAAAACACTGGGTAGTGAAGCGCGCTTAAAAACTTTGATTAAAAAGGAGCTATTGGCTGCAGCTGAAGCCTATGGTGACGAGCGCCGCTCGCCGCTGGCTGAGCGGGAAGAGGCACGGGCCTTTAGCGCCTTGGAGTTAATGAGCGCCGATCCGATTACAGTAGTGATATCAGAGAAAGGTTGGATTCGTTCCGCCAAGGGCCATGATATTGACGCTAGCGCCCTGAGCTATAAGTCTGGTGATGCATTCAGTATGTCGGTCATAGGCCGCAGTAACCAGCCTGTGGTACTGCTAGATTCCACCGGTCGGGCCTATAGTCTTGCCTCGCATAATTTGCCCTCAGCTCGGGGACAGGGCGAGCCAGTGACCGGGCGTATTAACCCGCCATCTGGGGTTACTTTTAGTGGCATGATGATGGGGGTAGAAGAGCAGCTCTATCTGCTGGCGAGTGATGCGGGTTACGGTTTTGTCGCTAAGTTTAGCGACTTGCAGTCCAAAAACCGTGCCGGCAAAGCGGCTTTGACTCTCCCCAAAGGGGCGCAAGTTTTGCAGCCGGCGCCAATCATGCTGGAAGAGGGTGAAGATGGCTGGGTGGCGGCGCTGTCCAATGAGGGGCGCTTGCTGGTATTCCCCCTAGCTGATTTGCCGCAAATGGCTCGCGGTAAGGGCAATAAGATTATTGGCATCCCCACGGCCCGGTTACAGGCTCGAGAGGAGTTCATGCTGGGTGTTCAGGTGCTCAGCGAGAAGCAATCGCTGGTGGTGTACGCTGGTAAACGCCACCTGAGTCTGAAGTTTAGTGAGCTTGAGCACTACCGCGGCGAGCGCGGGCGGCGCGGCAATAAGCTGCCTCGCGGCTTCCAGAAAGTTGATAGTATCGCGGTAGAAGGCTAGAGCTAGCGCCAAGGCCGAGCCGTGGCTCGGCCAGTTCTCAGTTAGCAGGGTATAAGCTATAGTGGCGCGCTTAAACGCCGCAATATCAGCTGTAACTGCCGTTCTAGGAGGTCCTGATAAGGCCCTTCAAAGCGGTCTAAAATTGCATAGTCACTCAACTCGCTAGGCTGCTGTTCTAAGCGGCCGCTGATGTCGACGTCCTCGCAAACACCTGGTGAGAGCATGACCCGGGGTGGTTTACTGGCACAGACTGCCTGTAATTCATCCAGGGTGTGCTGCATGTACAGGCCGGGGTAAATATCCCTTTCGTCGCCTAGGCCGAGTTCGCTATGGGCCACCGCCATGGCAATGCCCAAGGACAGTGACATTTGTTTTTCCAGTTCACGGGATACTGCATGAACCAGCCAGGCACAAGAGGCGGCGCGGAAAGCGCTACTGCCAGCGCTGCTTTCTCCGCTGAAATAGACCGCTAGTCCAAACTGGCGCATTACCTGGATCTTGCCGCCGTAAAACCCTGCTGCGGCGTATACAATTTGGTGCAGGCGGTCGGTATAGCGGTGTAGTGACTGCTCGTCCAAGGTGTCGACGTAGCCCATTAAGCTGGTCAGGTGCAGGTATAAGATCGCGCTGCTGTCGTAGTTTTCATCGCGGGCTTCGGTATTGCTGCGTGCGCGCAGCAGGTCCATGGGCAAGGCTTTGATGGCCTGGCTCAGGGCCTGGACTTCGTTTTCTGGCGCTGCACTAGCGCTGTTTTCCTCTAAAGCAACCGAGCGTTTGAGCTGTAGCAGTCGTTTGCCCAGACGCTGTCCGAGGTGCAGGCTCAGGCCGTAGACCGCAATGCTAAGCAGAATCGCCAGACCCAGCAGGCTTAGAATAAAGCGCCAGCGGGCGGCTTGAGCTGAGTCGGCGCTGAGTGAAATGACCACTTCACCGGCGATATCGGAAGCGATGCGCACGGGTGCGCGGTATTCACGCAATTCCGCGCTGGTGGCCTTGCCAGCTTGACCGAGTGCCTTGCCTTCAACATCAAATACAGTCACTTGCTCTGCCGGTGAGGTGCTGACAAAACGCTGTAGTGTGGCGCCCATGCTCAGTAAGTCACCGGTCTCCATGGCGGAACCAAGGCGACTGGCAATCTGTTGTGCGAGTGCTGTGCCATGTTCTGCTTGCTGAGACTGCAAGAGGTGTTGGCTGGATGTGGTTGCTAGCACCACTAGTGAAAGGCTCACAAATAAGCAGCAACTTGCTGCAGTGAGAGCGAGTTGTTGTCCTAGGCTTAAGTTTTGTATCCGTTTAATCACGCCGGCTGCCGTTTAATTCGCAAAAAGTCACAGTATAAACCACCGGCGCAGCGCTGTAGTCCCAATTTGCAGCTTTCCCCAGCCTGTTTCATACACTATGTTCGGCGGGTAGAATAGCGACCTTCGCTTCCACGAGACCCCCCTGTGAACGAGATTTTGTTAATTACTTTGTCGGGCCCTGACCGCGCGGGTATTACCACTGCGGTGACCGATATTTTGGCGCAACATACGGTTAGCGTATTGGATATCGGGCAGGCTGTGATTCACTCCACCTTGTCGATGGGCTTGTTGGTTGAACTACCACAGCAGCTCGATCGGCCGCAGCTGCTGAGTGCGCTGCAAGTTTTTGCTGCAGATAAAGGTCTGCGCTTGGGCTGTGAGTCAGTATCTGCCGAGAGTTATAGCAGCTGGGTTGATGCTCAGGGGCGGGCGCGTTACATCATTACCTTATTGGCGCGTAAAATTACCGCCTCACAAGTGTCGCGAGTGAGCGCGGTATTCGCTGCCCACGGTTTGGGTATTGATGGCATTACTCGGCTATCTGGCCGCTTGCCACTCGGCGAGGTAGCGCCCTTGAGCAAGGCTTGTGTGGAGTTTTCGGTGCGCGGCCCCTTGGCTGATCCCGAAGCGTTTCGGCGTGACTTGCTGGAATTAACCAGTAGTTTAGAAATCGATCTCGCTTTGCAGCAGGACAATATGTTCCGTCGCAACCGCCGCCTAGTTGCCTTTGATATGGACTCTACCTTGATTGAGGCAGAGGTTATCGATGAGTTGGCTGTCGAAGCCGGGGTCGGTGATCAGGTCAGCGCGATCACTGAGCGGGCCATGCGCGGCGAAATTGATTTTAATGAAAGCTTCCGAGCTCGGGTGGCGCTGCTTAAAGGCCTGCCGGAAACCGCTCTGGAAAAAATCGCCGAACGCCTGCAAATAACCGAGGGGGCGGAACACCTGATTGCCACGCTGCGGCAGCTGGGCTACCGCACTGCCATATTGTCCGGGGGCTTTACTTATTTCGCCAAGCGACTGCAGCAGCGTCTGGGCATTGATCATGTCTATGCTAACGAGCTAGATATCGTCGATGGTTTTGTGACAGGCGAGGTTCGCGGAGAAATAGTGGACGGTCGGCGTAAAGCTGAGTTGCTGCGTGAGATCGCGGGCCGCGAAGGCATTGATATGCAGCAGGTGATCGCCGTCGGTGATGGCGCCAATGATTTGCCGATGCTGAGTATTGCTGGGCTGGGGGTGGCGTTCAGAGCTAAACCACTGGTGAAACAGTCAGCCGAGCAATCCATTTCCACCTTGGGCTTGGATGCAATCCTCTATCTGCTGGGTATTTCAGATCGCTACCAGAACGCCGATTAATAGCGCAGGCTGGCACTTAGGCCAAAGCTTTAGCGCAGCGAGGGGGCCGCAAAGCTCCTTTTGCCTTGAGCCCAGCGCAAACTGCGGCGCCCAGCCCTGCCAATACGAGCCTGCTTGAGTTATCATTAGCGCCCAATTTTTGTAGTGGCACGGGAAACCATGGCTAATTACTCAACTAATGAATTTCGTTCTGGGCTCAAGGTCATGTTGGACGGCGACCCCTGTAGCATTCTTGACAACGAGTTTGTCAAGCCCGGGAAAGGGCAGGCTTTTAACCGAGTTCGTCTGCGTAACTTGAAGACTGGTCGGGTCTGGGACCGCACCTTTAAATCCGGCGAGACTCTCGAAGGGGCGGATGTGGTAGATCGCACCATGGAGTACCTCTATACCGATGGTGAGTTCTATTACTTTATGGAGCCGGACACCTTTGAGCAGCATCAAGCAGATGCCAAAGCGGTGGGCGATGCCCATATCTGGCTGAAAGAGCAGGACCCCTGCGAAGTCACTTTATACAACGGTACGCCATTGTCGGTCGCGCCACCGAACTTCGTGGAGCTGGAAATCGTAGAAACAGACCCAGGTCTCAAAGGCGACACTGCCCAAGGCGGTAACAAGCCGGCTAAGTTAAGTACTGGAGCGGTAGTTAAAGTGCCTTTGTTCTTGGCTGAGGGCGAAGTGATTCGGGTTGATACCCGCACTGGTGAATACCAGGGGCGCGCTAGTAAATCTTAAGGCATGTCTGATTGGCAGCCAGGCGCAGGCTTAGCGCAACTGCGGGCCCGCGCCAAACTCCTGAGCACCATCCGTAGCTTTTTCGCTCAACGTGAGGTGCTCGAAGTGGAAACGCCATTGCTGTGCAGCAGTGGCATCACTGACCCATCCATCGAACCTCTGATCGTCGCTAGCGGAGCCTCGCTACCCGGCGCTGAGCGCTATCTGCAAACTTCCCCCGAATACGCCATGAAGCGCCTTCTGGCCGCTGGCAGTGGCTCTATTTACCAGCTTACCCGCGCCTTTCGCGACGGCGAAGCAGGCAGTCGCCACAACCCAGAGTTCAGCATGTTGGAGTGGTATCGAACGGACTTTGATCACCATGCGCTGATGGAGGAGGTGGCGGACTTGGTCGGCGAGTGTCTCGGCCGGAGAGGGTGGCAAAAGTTTAGCTATCGAGAGCTGTTCCAGCGCAGCCTCAACATCGACCCGCATACTGCCAGTGTTGATGAGCTCGAGCGTATAGCCCGCAGCGGCCACGATCTCGGCACACTGTCGGGCAATCGGGACTTTTGGCTCGATGTGTTGATGACACATGAAGTGGAACCTTGGCTAGCTACGCAAGGGTTGTGCTTTGTTTATGACTACCCGGCTTCACAAGCGGCGCTAGCTAAGATCGTTGAGGTCGATGGTGTGTCAGTCGGGCAGCGCTTTGAGCTCTATGTTGATGGCGTGGAGTTGGCCAATGGCTACCATGAGCTGAGGAACGCAGAGGAGCAGCGCGCGCGTTTCGAGGCGGATAATCAGCGTCGCAGAGCCTCTGGGCAGCCGGCAAGGCCAATCGATCAGCGTTTATTGGCGGCGCTAGAAGCCGGTCTGCCGCACTGTAGTGGCGTCGCACTGGGGCTGGATCGACTGTTGATGCTGGTCAGCGGCGAGAGTGACATCCGCCGTGTCTTAGCCTTTGACTGGAGTCGCAGCTAGGAGACCCAGTAGCGCTGCCTTATGTTGATAGCACCGCGGGCCCGTAACCCTCGATAAACTCCACCGGCATGCGTCGCGGCCGGCCGCTACTGATCTCAATGCAGACAAAGTGCATTAGGCCGCGCAGCAGGGTTACGCAGTCGCTAGGGCGAATAATTTGAAAGGCGCGCTGCATGCTGAGTTTGCCATCCCAGCCTGTGATCCAGGTGCCTGCCACTAGAGTTTCACCCTCCCGCGAAGCTTGTAAGTAGTCGAACTCAGAACGCCTAATGGCCATTGCTCGATCGAGCGCATGATAGCTATCTTGATCTAAACCAAGTGCAACTGAATGGGCCCAGGCCACCTGCTCGCACCACCGTACGTAGACGGTGTTGTTAGTGTGCAATAGCTCATCGATATCTTCAGGGGCTACCTTGAGCTCAAGGGTAAAGGGATCGGGGTGATCCCAGAGCTTATCCCATTCCTTCACTGGCTTGTATCCGCTGCAATACGGTGATTTTCTAAGGGCTTCATCGCAATGTTGAAGAAGGCGTAGAAAATTGCAATGAAGGGACACAGGAGGTTGAAGAAGGCAAAGGGGGCATAGGTGAGTGTAGCGACGCCCAAGGTTGCCGACATATAAGCCCCACAAGTATTCCAGGGAATCAGTGCTGAGGTCAGTGTCGCGGAGTCCTCTAGTGTGCGCGATAAGTTGAGGCGCGATAGGCCGAAGCGTTCGTATTCATCCTTGTACATACGCCCGGGCAGTGCCACTGAAATAAACTGATCGGCCGCTAAAATATTGGTGCCGATACAGGTGAATACAGTGGTCGTTACCAGGGAACCAACGCTATGCACACCTTTCAAAGCAATGGTGAGCAGGTAACGTAAAATGCCGGTGCGCTCGAGGATGCCGCCAAAGCCTAGCGCAGAAATAATCAGCCACACGGTGTTGAGCATACTGCTCATACCACCTTTGCTTAGCAGGGCATCAAGAAATTCGTTGCCGCTGTCTGAGATGTAGCCATCGAACAGGCTCATCCACACCCCTTGCAGCAAGGCAAAGCCATGGCTTTTGTCGCTGGCGGCGAGTTTTATTACCGCATCGGGCTGGAAAATTACGGCAAATACAGCGCCGACCAAGGCACTGATAATAATCGCTGGGTAAGCCGGAAAGCGCTTGTAGACTAGAGTCAGCATAAGCACCAGCGGCAGCAGTAGATGTAGGCCGATATTAAATTCCTGCCGCAGGCTGTTTTGCAGTGCTTGAATTTCATCGGGGGTGGCGGCATCGGAGCTGCCGATCAAAGCAAAGATGACTAAAGCGATCACAAAAGCCGGTACCGTGGTCCACAGCATGTGGCGAATATGCTCGAATAAATCAACACTAGTCGCGGCGGCGGCAAGGTTGGTAGTGTCCGACATAGGCGATAGTTTATCGCCAAAATAAGCGCCAGAAATGATCGCGCCGGCAGTGATTGCAGGGGATAAGTCGAAGCTACCGGCTATCCCCATCAAGCCGATACCTAGGGTGCCGGCAACGGTCCAGGAGCTGCCGATGCTGATGGCAACAATGGCGCAAATGGCGGCGCTAGCGGCGTAAAAAATTGATGGCTCTAGCACCTGAACACCATAGTAGATCATGGCGGGCACAGTTCCGCTGAGGATCCAAGTGCCAATCAGCATACCCACAGATAACAGAATTAGCGTGGGGCCCAAGCCAACTCCAATGCCGTCGATAATGCCTTGCTGGCAGTCCTTCCAGCTAATGCCGGTGCGCTGGCCGACTAATGCGGTGACACCAGCGGCCAACACCAAAGCGATTTGGTTGGCGCCGTATGAGGAGTCGGAGCTAAATAAGTACACCGAACAAGCCAGTAAGGCGATAAGAAAAAGTATTGGCGTCAGTGCAAGGGCTAGGGTTAAACGGGGATTTTCGTGGGCGGACACGCTCAAAATAACTTGCTCTTCTGATAACGGTTGGGTGCGCAGGCACAGGAATCTGTGCAGAATGCCTCAAAACCCGCTGAGGGTACAGTTACAGCGCATTGGCTTAGAGCATCTGACAGTGTGCAGGTGATCACGTAATATACGCTTTCACTCGATTCCGTAGGACCTAGCGTAAATGATCAAGATTGAAAACACCCTACAGACGCTAATATCTGCGGCTTTGGCGGTACTGCTTGCTGGCTGCCTTAGCCCCTCGGTAGCGGAGCCCCCGTCAGTTGCTCCTGCCCGCGAAGCAGCGGCAGATGCTGAAGGTTTGGCTGCAGCCAGTGAAATACAGATGGTAACGCTGGTAGAAAATCTAGATGATCCTTGGGGAATGGATTTTTTACCCAGCGGCGACCTTTTAGTGAGCGAGAAAAGTGGTCAGCTAAAACTCATTGATGGCCGCAGTTTTGCAGTGAGCGATATACAGGGACTGCCCGCCTCGGCTGCTGTAGGGCAAGGCGGCCTGCTCGATGTGTTGGTCCACCCTCGCTTCAGTGACAATAACTGGGTCTATCTGAGTTACACCGTGGCTCGAGATGAGAAATACACTACCCGTGTCAGTCGAGCGCGCTTGATTGATGGCCAGCTCACAGAGCATCAAGTACTGTTTAGCGCCGCACCTTACTTTAAAGAGCGCCACCATTTTGGCTCGCGCTTACTGATCAGTGAGGGCTATCTGTATATCACGGTCGGCGATCGCGGCAATCGTGCTTTAGCCCAAAGCCTAGAGACCCATAATGGCAAAGTCATCCGCTTAACTGAGGATGGCGCGGTGCCAGCAGATAATCCCTTTGTAGGCAACGCGACGGCACTTCCTGAGATCTGGAGTTACGGTCATCGCAATCCCCAGGGGATAGCACAGCACCCCTACAATGGCAGCATTTGGCTAGCTGAGCATGGACCCCAGGGCGGGGATGAGCTCAATATACTTAAGCGCGGCGGCAATTATGGTTGGCCCTTAGTGACTTACGGTGAGGAGTATGGCGGAGGTAAAATTGGCCAGGGCACGCACAAAAATGGCACCGAGCAGCCCTTAGTGTATTGGCTGCCATCAATTGGTACCTCAAACCTGACTTTCTATACCGGGGATATCTATCCTGGCTGGCAAGATTCAGTGTTGGTAGGCGGCCTTAAATTGACCCGAATAAGCCGCTTAGTGCTAGAAGGTGAGGGGGTGGGAGAGGAAACCCGCTTACTGGCTAACCTGAATATGCGTATCCGCGACCTGCAAGTAGGCCCCGATGGTAGATTATATGCGCTGGCGGACGGTTCACGTCTTATACGCTTGCAGCTGGAGCAGTAGCCCCAGACCGCGAGCTTGTGTCAAGATGTCGGCTATTGCCAACAAATCGTCTCAGGTAGTGGGCCGATGACCTAGAAATCAGGGTACTAAAGTCTGACCAAGTACTAAGTTAAGCTAAGCCTTGTCTGAGGGGACACACACGCTTGCCTGTTAAATCCCCCGAATGGGTGAAGTGTTTTACAGCGCTTTGGTCGACACTATAGGCCTGCGATATTAGCTTTTGTTTCAAATTTCATTGATCTGACGCCATCCTAGCCCGCGATTATTTGCAGGTGGGTAGGCCGATTTTCAAATAATCGCTATGGTTCCTGCTTGCTCTGCGCTGTGCTACAGTCTCCCGCCGCTTTTTTCGGCGCTACGCTGAAATGGCCCAAAGAGCTTGCGACAGAAAAAACCAAGCCCAACAGCTTATGACATACAGGTATGGGGTAACGATACTATGCGCATTGCAATTCCCAAGGAGACACATCCGGGTGAAAACCGGGTGCCGGTCGTTCCAGGTACGGTAAAGAAACTTTGCCTGCTCGGCGCGGAAGTCACAATTGAACCGGGTATGGGCGAAGGCTCGGGCTTCACTGATGAACAATACACTGAGGCTGGCGCGAGCATCGAGCCAGATCGCAATAAGCTATTCTCGGAAGCAGAAATTTTACTGCGCTTGCGCAAACCAACGCTGGAAGAGGTCGCTTTGATGAGCTCTGGCTGTATTCACATCAGCTATCTCGACCCTTTCAATGAGCATGAGCTGGTACGGGCGCTGCAAAAGCAGGGCGTGACCTCAATCAGCATGGAAATGATTCCCCGCACTACGCGTAGCCAAAAAATGGATGCTTTGAGCTCTCAGGCTAACTTGGCGGGCTATGTCATGGTGCTGTTGGCTGCGACTCGTTTGCCCAGCATCTTCCCCATGATGATGACCCCTGCTGGTACCTTAAAGCCGGCCAAGGTCTTCATTATTGGTGCCGGTGTGGCGGGTTTACAGGCCATTGCGACTGCCAAGCGACTAGGTGCTAAGGTGACGGCCTTCGATACCCGTCCAGTGGTTGCCGAGCAGGTCCGCTCACTGGGCGCCACCTTCCTCGACATCGACCTAGGTGACACCGGGGAGACCGCAGGCGGCTACGCTAAAGAGCTGACAGCAGAGCAGATTGAGAAACAGCGTCAGGCGCAGAAAGACGTGATTGCTGACTCTGATGTAGTGATTACTACGGCGCAGGTATTTGGCCGCAAACCGCCAGTCATTGTCACTCGCGATATGGTTGAGGGCATGCGCCCTGGCTCGGTAGTCGTCGATATGGCAGCTGAAACTGGCGGTAACGTCGAGGGCTCAGTGCCTAATGAAACTGTGGAAATTAATGGCGTGACGGTCATCGGCCAAGCTAACTTGCCGAATGAGGTATGTCGCGATGCCAGTCAGATGTACTCCAGCAACTTATTTAACTTGGTGGAAGATGCCTGGGATAAAGAGAGCAAGCGCTTCGTGATTGATTTTGAACACGACATCCTGCCCGGCTGCATTATTACCCACGGCGGTGAAGTCACCAACGAAACCATTAAAAACATTTTGGCCGGGGGTAACTGATATGGAAGTTGTATTTCTAACCTTTATTCTGATGCTGTCCATCTTTTTGGGCTTCGAACTGATCACCAAGGTACCTGCGACTCTGCACACTCCGCTGATGTCGGGCGCGAACGCGATTTCCGGCATCACAGTGGTCGGGGCTATTAGTCTTGCCGGGAATGGCCAGCACGATATGGCTAACTGGCTCGGTGCTGCCGCTGTTGCTTTTGCCTCGATTAACGTAGTGGGTGGTTACTTGGTAACTGACCGCATGCTGGCAATGTTTAAGAAGAGGGGAAGCTGAGCATGGAATCGACACAATTGACTATCCAGTTGGCCTATGTAGCCGCCGCTGCGCTATTTATCTATGGCCTGAAGCTGCTGGGTTCGGCTGACTCAGCCCGTAAAGGTAATCTCCTGTCCTCAGTGGGTATGCTGTTGGCTATTGTCGCAGCACTATTGGACCAGGGTATCGTTGAGTACCAGTGGATTTTGCTAGGCTTTGTGGTCGGTGGCGCCATCGGTGCTGCGGCCGCGCGTTTGGTGCAAATGACCGCCATGCCTGAAATGGTGGCACTGTTTAACGGCTTTGGGGGTATGGCCAGTCTCTTAGTGGGTGCGGCAGCACTGTCTGGCAGTAGTAACACCTTTACTTTGGTCACTATCGTCTTGTCGATCCTGATCGGTGGCTTGACCTTCACCGGCTCGCTGGTCGCCTGGGGTAAGTTGAGTGAGACCCTTGGCAGCGGCGCGGTTATGTTCCGCGGCCAGCAGATTGTAAACAGCTTGATTGTACTGGCTATTCTGTTCAGTGCGGTGATGTTCTGCCTGCAACCAGAAAACAGCATTTGGCTTTACGCTGTCATCGCCCTGTCTCTGCTGTTTGGTGTGATGGCTGTGATCCCGATTGGTGGGGCTGATATGCCGGTGGTGATTTCACTGCTGAACTCTTACTCGGGTCTGGCCGCTTGTGCCGCCGGTTTTGCCGTGAACAACAACATCTTGATTGTCGCTGGATCGCTGGTTGGTGCCTCGGGCATTATTTTGACCCAGATCATGTGTAAGGCGATGAACCGTTCACTCAGCAACGTGTTGTTCTCTGGCTTTGGCAGTGTGAGCAGCGAAGAAACGGTGATCGAGGGTGAAATCAAGCCGATCTCGGTTGAGGATGCTTATTACATTCTGGAAGCAGCAACTAATGTGGCTATTATTCCTGGTTACGGTATGGCGGTAGCGCAAGCCCAGCACGTAGTAAAAGAGCTCACTCAGCTGCTAGAGAAAAAGGGCGCCGAAGTGAATTTCGGTATCCACCCAGTAGCCGGTCGTATGCCCGGGCACATGAACGTTCTGTTGGCTGAAGCTGATGTACCTTACGATCAGTTGCTGGAAATGGACGACATCAACCCACGCATGGAAACTGTCGATGTGGCGATTGTGATCGGTGCAAACGACGTGGTGAACCCCGCCGCCCGTGAAGTTGAGTCCAGCCCAATTTACGGCATGCCGGTGATTAATGTGGACCAAGCGCGCACCGTGTTTGTTCTCAAGCGTTCCATGGCTTCAGGCTTTGCCGGTATCGAAAACCCGCTGTTCTACAAAGAGAACACGCGGATGTTATTTGGCGATGCTAAAGAGTCTATTAGCGGTTTGATCCGAGAGTTGAGCAACTAAGACTCCGTTTGCTACTAAGTGAATAAAAAACGCCGGCTCGATGCCGGCGTTTTTTATTGTCGCGGGCTGCTCAGCGTTCGGCTCCCGGCTGCGCTGATTGAAAGCTGATCGCTAGGGATTATCTTTAAACTGTAAAGAGGCCAAGCGCGCATACAGCGGGCAGGTCTCAAGTAGACTCTGGTGCGTACCAGTGGCGATTAAGCGACCGTGATCCATTACGGCGATTGTATCCGCGTGTAGGATTGTCGATAGTCGATGGGCAATGATGACCGTAGTGCGCTTATGCATCAGCTCTTCCAGTGCCTGTTGGACTTTGTGTTCACTGTCGGCATCCAGTGCGCTGGTCGCTTCATCGAGCAGTAGAATCTCGGCCTTATTTAAGATGGCGCGGGCCAGCGAGATGCGCTGGCGCTGACCGCCTGAGAGGCGCACCCCTTGTTCACCCAGATGACTTTGATAGCCCTCAGGTAACTGTTCGATAAATTCATGGGCATAGGCCGCTTTCGCGGCAGCGATAACTTCGGCATCTGAAGCCTCTGGCCGACCATAGGCGATGTTGTAGCGCACATCGCCGGTGAACAGCGCGGCTTGTTGTGGTACTAAGGCAATCTGTGAGCGCAGCTGCTGTAGTGATAAATCCCGCAGGTCGATTCCGTCCAAGGTGATACGGCCTTGTTGGGGGTCGTAAAAGCGCTGCAATAATTCAAATACCGTGGACTTACCCGCGCCGGAAGGGCCGACCAGAGCTAGGCTTTGGCCCGCCTTGATATCGAGGCTGAAGTCTTTTAATGCCGCCTGCTGCGGTCGAGCTGGGTAGGCAAAGTAGACCCCTTCAAGGCGCATGCTGGGCTCTTTCAGGGCTTGTTGGGGCAGACTTGGGCGCTGGATAATAGCGCTGCGTGTTGCCAGTAGCTCCAGCAAGCGTTCGGCAGCCCCGGCGGCACGTTGTAACTCCCCCCAGACTTCGGAGACTGTGGCAAAACCACTGCCTACCATAATGGCGTAAAACACAAAGGCGCCTAGTTCGCCGGCGCTCATTTGGCCGGAGATAACATCCTGTCCGCCGCTCCACATCATTGCCGCCATGCCGCTAAACATCAGCATGATAGCGGCGCCAATCAGTAGGGCTCGTTGGCCAATGCGTTTGCGAGCAATAGCAAAGGCCTTTTCAACTTCGGCTGCAAAGGCCTTCGATTCAAAAGCTTCCTGGGTATAGCTTTGCACGACTTTAATATGTTGGATGATCTCGCCGGCATAGCTGCCAACATTGGCAATACTGTCTTGGCTGCGATTGGATAAAGTCCGCACACGCCGGCCGTAAAATAGGATTGGCAGTAACACCAAGGGCACACTGGCAGTAATAATCAGGCTGAGTTTTAGGTTAGTGATAAACATCATCACTAAGGCGCCAATGAGAGTCAGGCTGCTGCGTAGCGCCATGCTGAAAGAGGAGCCGATAATAGTCTGTAAGAGGCTGGTGTCTGTGGTCAGGCGCGACATGATCTCGCCGGAGCGGTTAGTCTCAAAAAAGCCCGGGTGTAAGCTAATCAAATTGTCGAACACGGCCTTACGCAGGTCGGCACTGACCCTTTCACCGAGCCAAGACACTAGGTAAAAACGGATAAATGTGCCAAGGGACATAGCTGCAGCGATAATCAATAGGAAGGAAATCGCTTGTTGTAGATCGGCACTGCTGCTGCCGCCAAAGCCATCGTCGATCAGCACTTGTATGCCGCGGCCGAGCGTAAGAGTAGCTGCTGCGGTGAATAATAGGGCTAGGCCGGCAGCGATTAGCCGCCAGCGATAGGGTCGCAGAAAGCCAAGGACGCTAATCAGTGGTGATAAACCTTTGCCCTTGTTTGAATGCTTCACTCTGTTTTAGGACGGCGCTTCTGCACCATACGACCAAATAGTACGCCGATTTCAAACAGTAACCACATCGGTAGCGCCAGTAGTGACTGTGAGATGATGTCTGGTGGCGTGAGTAACATGCCAAAAACAAAGCAGCCTACGATGATGTAGGGGCGCTTGCTGATCAGGGCCTCGGGCGTAGTGATGCCTGCTGCGATCAGTAGCACTGCAGCGATTGGAATTTCAAAGGCAATACCAAAGGCAAAAAACAGCTTCAGTACAAAATCCAGATAGCTGTTGATATCGGTCATGATGGTGATGCCTTCCGGGGCGACGGTGGTGAAGAAGGCAAAAATTAGTGGGAACACCACAAAGTAGGCGAAGGCTGCGCCAGCGTAAAACAGGATGATGCTGGACACTAATAATGGGATAGCTAAACGCTTTTCATGGCGGTACATACCCGGTGCGATAAAGCTCCAAGCCTGATACAGCACGTAAGGCATGGCCAAAAATATTGCCGCGACCAAGGTCAATTTGAAAGGCGTCAAGAAAGGTGAGGCCACCTCAGTAGCGATCATACCGGCACCTTCTGGCAGTATGGCTCGCAGTGGCTCAGAGACAAAAGCGTAAATTTCGTTGGCGAAGGGAAACAGGGCAATAAAGATAATCAATATCGCCAGCAAGGCGCGCAGAAGCTTGTCGCGCAGCTCGGTGAGGTGGGCTACTAAAGGTAGCGCTTGATCTGTCTCTGGGGCGCTCATTCGCTGGGCTTCCCACTATCTTGCGAGCTGTTTTGCTTTGGCTCTGTTGTAGCTGCTGTTAACTCTGTGTTGAGCTGCGCCTCGCTTTGCCTGATATCGCGCTGCAATTGTTCCGCTTGATCGCTGACTTGGTCCCGCGTTTTTTTCAGCTCCTGCATAATCGCGTCATTGTGTAGCTCCTGCTCGACCTCCTGGCGGATCTCATTAAAGCCCCGTTTAATGCGCCGCAAGTAACCCGCCCCGGTGCGCACTGCGCCGGGTAGGCGTTCGGGCCCAATTACCAACAGCGCCACAACGGCGATAGTAACTAGTTCAGTGAAGCCGATGTCGAACATCGCTTATTTCTCTTTGCTGTCGTCCTGGCGTGTTTGATCTTTGTCTTTGGCCTCGGTGTCACTAGCTGCAGGGGGCTCAACGCTGCCATTATCATCATCCTGAATGCTCTTGCGGAAGCCTTTGACCGCAGTGCCGAGGTCGCTGCCGAGGTTGCGCAAGCGTTTAGTGCCGAAAAGCATGATGACAATTGCCAATATGATCAGCAATTGCCAAATACTGATGCCGCCTAATCCCATGGTGATCTCCTACTTAATTCGCATATTGTCGATGGGTAGCTCTGTCATTGCTACTTGTTCGTAGTGCTACGTTGCCTATTGGCTTTTTCTTCCAGCCCAGACAAATCAAAGCGCTGGCGCAGGCGGGTTAATACATCCTCACTGCTACAATCCAAATGAGAGAGCATGACCATACAGTGAAACCAAAGGTCAGCTACTTCAGCAATTAGCTCTTGACGCTCACCGCTGTGATCGGCGTCTTTGGCCGCTAAGATCACCTCAGTGGCCTCTTCGCCGACTTTTTCTAAAATCTTGTTGAGGCCCTTGTGGTGCAAACTGGCCACATAGGACTCAGCTGGGTCCGCCGATTTGCGCTGCGCCAGAGTGGCATCAAGTTGCTGAAGTGTATCGTTCATGATTTATCCTGATAGATCGCTGCTGGGTTTTTTAACACCGGCTCGCTGACTTCCCAGTGATCCTCAGCCCAGCGGTGATAAAAACAGCTCCGGCGCCCAGTATGACAGGCAATGTCGCCCACTTGCTCAACTTTCATCAGTACGGTATCGGCGTCACAATCAAGGCGCAGCTCATGAAGCTTCTGCACATGGCCTGACTCCTCACCTTTGCGCCACAGAGCGCTGCGCGAGCGCGACCAGTAGATGGCGCGACCTTCTTTTAGGCTCAGCCGGAGGGCTTCTTCGTTCATCCACGCCAGCATCAGGACTTCGCCGCTCTGCCAGTCCTGTGCGATGGCAGGGATCAGGCCTTGCGCGTTCCAGCGTATCTGCATTGTGCTGTCATTCATAAGCTTGTGAAATTCGTCATTCGCTGCGTTGTGAGTGGGCGGGCATTATGGCACAGGGCCGTTTAGCTGTCTGGCTCTCGGGGCCACAGTAGGGCTAGTGCTGCAGCGCCGAGCGCCCAGCTTAATGGCGGTATTTGGCTCAGTAGTTGCCAGCCGCCGGGGTAGGCTGTGGCCGCAGCGGCCAGGCAGGCAATGGCTGCCAGCAAGTGGCGTTTGCGCCGCTTGCTAAGACTGCGCTGCTGGCGCTGTAGTTCCTCCATGCGCCGCTGTTGTTGTGATAGCTGGCGATCCGCGTCACGGGCCTGCTGCAAATTTTCAAAGACCGCGTCGGGTAGCGCTGGCAGTTGCTCGAGCCAAGAAGGGGCGTGGCGCTGCAGGCGCTTCAGCATCGCTTGCGGCGAGTAGCGCTCTTGCACCCACTGCTCGAGATAGGGTTGGGCGGTATCCCAGAGGTTGAGGTCGGGATAGAGTTGGCGCCCTAAACCTTCGATATTGAGTAGGGTTTTCTGTAGCAAGACCAGAGAGGGCTGCACCTCCATGTCAAAGCGGCGGGCGGTGCGAAACAGATAGATCAGCATCTGGCCGAAAGAGATTTCGCTCAGTGGCCGCTCAAACACCGGTTCGCAGACCGCGCGCATAGCGGATTCGAAGTCCTGTACACGAGTGCTGGGTGGCACCCAGCCGCACTCGACGTGCAACTGGGCACATTCGTGATAATTGCGTTGAAAAATGGCGAGTAAGTTGCGGGCCAGATAATACTGATCGGAGTCGCTCAGGCTGCCGATGATTGCGCAGTCCACGGCAATATAGCTGGGGTCAGCGGGGTCTGTGGCATCGACAAAAATATTGCCCGGATGCATGTCGGCATGAAAAAAACTGTCGCGAAAGACCTGGGTAAAGAAAATTTCTACACCGCGCTCCGCAAGGAGTTTAAGGTCGGTACCTTTGGCGCGCAGAGTCTCCATGTCGGTGACCGGAATGCCGCTAATGCGCTCCATCACGAACACATCTCGGCTGGTGTAATCCCAGTAGACCTGTGGCACATAGAGCAGTGGGCTGTGTTCAAAGTTGCGCCGCAGCTGAGAGGCATTGGCCGCTTCACGCGCTAGGTCTAGTTCGTCAAGGATAGTGATCTCATAGTCGGCAACCACTTCCACGGGGCGTAAGCGAGGCCCATCGGGAAGGTAGCGTGCGACGAGTTTGGCGAGGGTGTAGAGCAAGGCGAGGTCTTGGCGGATAGTCGCCTCGATTCCGGGGCGCAGCACTTTGACCACGACTTGTTCGCCGCTCTGTAGCCTGGCGGCGTGAACTTGGGCCACCGACGCCGATGCTAGTGGTGTAGCTTCAAAGTGGGCAAAGACTTCATGCACCGGCGCGCCGAGCGCCTTTTCGATGATGGCGATCGATTCCTGCTGTGGAAAGGGCGGCACTTTGTCTTGGAGCTGAGCTAGCTCATCGGCTAGCTCCGGCGGCAAGAGGTCGCGCCGAGTGGAGAGTACTTGGCCAAACTTAATAAATACTGGACCGAGTTCCTCGAGGGTCTTGCGCAAGCGCACACCGGGGGATAGTTCAGGTTCTGGGCCTAGGCGCCAGGGTGAAAGCCTGAAGCTCAGACGCAGCCACTTAGGCAGTTGTTCATTGTCAAAAAAGGTATCGAGGCGGTAGCGGCCCGCGATGCGCATGATTTTGGCCAGGCGTCGGGCCCGAGAAAATGCGCCACTCATGATTTGAGTCGCCGAATACGGGCGCGCAGCCGCTCAGTGCGGGAGGCTAGACGCTCGCTGCGTTCTGCCAGTTCTGCCACATCGCGATAGAAGTCTTCCAGCTCAAGCCGAGGAGGGCAGAGTCGCGCTTCCTCGTGAATAAATTCTTCAAGCTGCCGCTCTAGGCTGCTGTGCGCTTGTTTACTAAAGCTGAATAAGCCGCGAAAGCTCTGCGCCACCTGGTGGCCGATCACATCCCCCAATTGATTGACCAGCGGCGCCTCCCAGTCCAAGTCTAGCCCGGAGAGAGCCTTTTGCAGCTCAATGAGTGGGCCACTATCACCTTCCAGTGACAGCTTGCCATTGATCAGAGCGGCTGTTGGGTCGGCGGCGGTGGCCAGCTCGGCAAAGTCCGAGGCCTCCCCGCTGACTCGGGTGGTGACAGTGCCGACATGCTGCCCTGCCAGGCGTATTCCCTTGTCCTCAGGTAGCAAAAATACCTGGAAGGGGGGAGCACTACAGTGCAGTGCAAATACGCTGCCAGACAGCGGGGCCAAAACGCGGTGGCTGTTGGGGTCCAGCTCAAGGGCGCGGTTAAGCACTTGTTCCAGCGCTGCCAGAGCAGCGGTGTGCAGAGTGGGGGAGGTGTTCATGTCAGGCTTTGACACCGCGGTGTAGCGCGACGATGCCGCCGGTCATGTTGTGGTAATCACATTGGGCAAAGCCCGCATCTTCCATCATCTGTTTGAGCGTTTCCTGATCCGGGTGCATGCGAATTGACTCGGACAGGTATTGATAGCTCTCACTGTCGTTGGCGACAAGCTTTCCTATCAGCGGAATGACGCGGAAGGAGTAGCCATCGTAGGCTTTGCTCAGTAGTTCGTTTTTGGGTTTGGAAAACTCTAACACTAGCAGGCGTCCGCCGGGCTTGAGCACCCTAAGCATGGAGCGCAATGCGCGATCCTTGTCGGTGACATTGCGCAGGCCGAAAGCTATGGTGATGCAGTCAAAGCTGTCGTCAGGGAAGGGCAGGTACTGGGCATCGGCCTGGACGAATTCGATGTTGCCATGGTGACCGTGATCGATCAATTTATCGCGGCCGACATGCAGCATAGACTCGTTGATATCGGCCAGTACGACACGGCCTTCACTGCCAACGATGCGGCTGAAGCGGGCGGCGAGGTCGCCGGTGCCACCGGCAATATCCAGTACTGAATGGCCTTTGCGCACTCCTGATAGCTCGATGGTGAAGCGCTTCCAGATGCGATGAATGCCGCCGGACATCAGGTCATTCATAACATCGTAGCGCGCTGCTACCGAGTGAAATACATTTGCCACTAGCCCTGCTTTGGCCTCGGTTTCGACTTCTTTGAAACCGAAATGGGTTGTGTCCTTATCGCTCATGGGGCCCTCCGCCCGGTATCTCACTGAGGGCCCATTGTAGCGCGATGTGCCACGCCTTCGTAAATCGAATTGCCGCAGGGCCCGAGCGGGCAAATTAATCAGCTGCTAGCTGCGCTTAAGACGGGTCGAAACGCACCACTTGTACATCGGGGTCTCGGCTGCCACCTTCGGCTTTGAGACGCTCGAGATACTTGTTCCAGTAGCTGTCTCGCTGGGTTGCAAGTTTGTAGAGGTAATCCCAGGCGTAGAGCCCGGTATCGTGGCCATCGTCGAAGATCAGCTGGATGGCGTAGTGGCCCACCGCTTTGATGCCGGTGATGTTCACTTTTTGTTTGCCAGTTTGCAGCACCTCTTGGCCTTCACCGTGGCCCCTCACCTCCGCCGATGGCGAGTGTACCCGCAGGAACTCACAGCTCAAGCGGTAACTACTGCCATCGGCGTAGCAAAGCTCCAGTTCCCGAGACCGGCGGTGGAGCTTAATATCTTGCGGTCGCAGAGTGTTGGTCATGGCCTAGAGTATAAACCGTGACAGGTCTTCGTCAGAGGATAGCGCCTGCAGCTGTTGATCTACGTAGTCTGAGTCGATGCTCAGTTCGGCGGTATTGAGGCCAGCATCAGCAGCGTTGAAGGAGGCATCTTCCAGCAGGCGCTCCATCACTGTGTGTAAACGGCGGGCACCGATGTTTTCAGTTTTTTCGTTCACCTGCCAGGCGGTTTCGGCTATGCGACGCAAACCGTCCGCGGTGAAGCTGACATTCAAACCTTCAGTCCTCAGCAGCGCCTGGTATTGCTCGGTCAGCGAAGCATTGGGCTCGGTCAAGATGCGCTCGAAATCATCCGCAGTCAGCGCATCTAGTTCGACGCGAATGGGCAGGCGGCCCTGCAGCTCAGGGATTAGGTCTGAGGGTCTGGCAAGGTGGAAGGCGCCGGAGGCTATAAACAAGATGTGATCGGTTTTGATCATGCCGTGTTTGGTGCTTACCGTACTACCTTCAATGAGGGGCAGCAAGTCCCGCTGTACCCCTTCGCGCGAGATGTCTGCACCACCGCTCTCGGAGCGTTTGGCGACTTTATCGAGTTCGTCGATGAAAACGATGCCGTTCTGCTCAGCCGCTTCAATGGCTTTTTGCTTAAGCTCTTCTTCATTGACCAATTTGGCTGCTTCTTCGTCGCACAGTGCTTCAAAGGCGGCTTTAACCGGCATGCGACGGGTCTTTTTCTGTTGCTTAGACATGTTGGAGAACATGCTTTGCAGCTGGCTGGTCATCTCTTCCATACCGGGCGGTGCCATAATCTCGACGCCAGCTGAGTGTCCACTCAGTTGAACCTCGATTTCTTTGTCGTCCAGCGCACCTTCCCGCAGTTTTTTGCGTAACAGTTGACGCGTGTTGTTGCCGCTAGTTTCGGCTTCGTCGCTGTCACGGGCCGGAGGCAAAAGAATATCTAAAATGCGTTCTTCAGCGGCTTCTTCGGCGCGGAAACGTACCCGAGCTTTTTCCTGTTCGCGATAGAGTTTGATCGAGACCTCTACCAGGTCACGGATAATGGATTCCACATCCCGACCAACATAGCCCACTTCGGTGAACTTAGTGGCTTCAACTTTGATGAAGGGCGCGTTGGCCAGTTTAGCCAGGCGCCGGGCGATTTCGGTTTTACCGACCCCGGTGGGGCCGATCATCAGAATATTTTTTGGGGTGATTTCTGCGCGCAGCTCTTCGCCGAGCTGCATGCGACGCCAGCGGTTGCGCAGGGCGATGGCTACCGCGCGCTTGGCATCTTGCTGGCCGATAATGTGTTTGTCGAGCTCGTGAACAATTTCACGGGGAGTCATATTGGACATTCGGGAGCCTAAAAGTCGAGTTGTTCGATGGTCTGGTTGTGGTTGGTGTAGATGCAAATATCGCCGGCAATGGCCAAGCCTTTTTCAACGATGCTGCGCGCATCTAGGTCGGTGTTATCTAACAGGGCCCGGGCTGCTGATTGGGCAAAGGGGCCGCCGGAACCAATCGCAATCAGATTGTCTTCTGGTTCAATGACATCACCATTGCCAGTGATGACCAGCGATGTTTCTTTGTCGGCCACTGCCAGTAGCGCTTCAAGGCGGCGCAGGGCGCGCTCGGTGCGCCAGGCTTTGGCTAGTTCCACGGCGGCGCGCACTAGGTGCCCTTGGTGTTTGTCGAGCTGCGCTTCAAATAATTCAAATAGGGTGAACGCGTCCGCAGTACCGCCAGCGAAGCCAGCGATCACTTGATTTTTGTGCAAGCGGCGCACTTTGCGCGCATTGCCTTTCATGACGGTGTTACCCATCGATACTTGGCCGTCCCCGCCGATAACTACCGAGTTGCCTCGGCGCACGGAGAGAATGGTCGTGCCTCTATATTGTTCCACGTGTAGTCTCCTGCAAGCTTGTGTCTGTGATGGGGGCGCTGGAGGCGGATTTCAAGCGTCCAGCGCCTGCTGTGCTCAGCGGGAGCGCTTGAGCAGCAATGTGTCGATGTTCTGTCCGGCGGTTAGACTGCGCGCTTTGGCCATTTGAGCGCGTGAATCATAGGGCCCGATAAAGACCCGGAACCAGCGGCCGTTGTCAGTGCGCGATTCCTCGATCTTAGGCTCTAGACCGAGTAACAGTAGTTCGGCGCGGCGGCGGTCAGCGTCTTGGCGCTGGCGAAAAGAGCCGGCCTGTAGAATGTAAATCTCATTGCTGGCGTTGCTGCTAGCTCTTGGCTGAGCAATATCGGCTGGCTCTACATCCACGTCAATGCTTTGCTCTGGCAACATGGTATAGAAATCAAAGCGCGGCTTAGGGGGCGCTTCTCGCTCTTTGCTGGCAGCAGTTTCAGCGACAGCTTGGCTGCCCTCTTCAATAGTTGGCGGCAGGGTCACTAGATACAACAGCAGGCTCAAAAAGACACCCGTAGCGACGCCGGAGCCGTACCAGCGCCATACCCGAACAGGTGCCTGCGGGCTATTGCTGCGGCGGCTGGCACTGGGTTTGCGCGCCGCCGCGGGACTGCGTTTGCTGCGCGATTTACTGCGCGAGCTGCTGGCGTAATCTCGTGCCATGGCTACATGGACTCCGGAGCAGAAACACCTAGCAGATCAAGGCCGTTGTGGATCACTTGCTTGACTGCAGCGCTCAAGGCCAAGCGGGCATTGCGCAAGTTACTGTCGTCGATCAGCATTTTGTGGGCGTTGTAATAAGTGTGGAAGTCGGCAGCCAGCTCACGCAGGTAGGTAGCAACGGTGTGCGGCTCGCTATTGCGGGCGGCGGCAGCGACTATTTCGGGGTAGCGGTCTAGTTGTCGCAGCAGCGCTGTCTCGTGCTCTTCGGTGAGCAGCTCTAGTTGTGCTAGGCCAGCTTCCATTTGCCATTGCTCGCCGCTCTCTTCTAGCTTGCGCAGCATGCTGCAAACCCGAGCATGGGCGTACTGAATGTAATACACCGGGTTGTCGTTGCTCTGTGACAGCGCTAAATCAATGTCAAAAGTGATTTGTGAGCTGGCGCCGCGAGCGACGAGGAAATAGCGCGTAGCATCGCGGCCGACTTCGTCAATTAAGTCGCGCAGGGTGAGGTAGCTGCCGGCCCGCTTGGATAGCTTCACTTCCTCGCCATCGCGCATCACAGTGACCATTTGATGCAGTACGTAATCAGGCCAGCCCTCAGGAATCCCTTTTTGCAGAGCCTGCAGGCCGGCTCGTACACGGGTTACGGTGCTGTGGTGGTCGGCGCCTTGCTCGTTGATGACGCGCTCAAAACCGCGCTGCCATTTGTTGAGGTGGTAGGCCACGTCGGGTAAAAAGTAGGTGTAGCCGCCTTCTCGCTTGCGCATCACGCGATCTTTATCGTCGCCAAAATCGGTGGTGCGCAGCCACAGTGCGCCGTCCTGTTCGTAGGTGTGACCATTGGCAACTAAGTGCTCAACAGTCGCCTCCACTTCCCCTGAGTCGTATAGAGAAGACTCAAGAAAGTAGCGGTCAAAATGCACCGCAAAGGCCTTTAGATCGAGGTCTTGCTCGCGGCGCAGATAGGCAACGGCAAAATCGCGGATAGCATCTAAATCATCGCTATCGGCGGCGCCGACCACTTGGCGATCCTCAGCGGCAACACTGCTGCCAGCCATATAGGCTTGGGCAACATCCTTAATATAATCGCCGCGGTAGCCATCAGCAGGCCAGTGCTCACTGTCGGGCTCTAAGCCCTTGCAGCGGGCTTGTACCGAGAGGGCGAGATTGCTGATCTGGGCGCCGGCATCGTTGTAGTAAAACTCACTGGCAACATCCCAGCCACTTGCCCTGAGCAGTCGGCACAGACTGTCGCCGACAGCGGCGCCGCGGCCGTGGCCGACGTGCAGTGGCCCGGTCGGGTTAGCCGATACAAATTCAACCTGTACTTTGCGACCGCCACCGTCTTGGTTAGTGCCAAAGGCTGTGCCCTGTTCCAGTATCCGCTTGACGACCGCTTGACTGCTGTCGCTGGATAAAAAGAAATTAATAAAGCCGGGGCCGGCGACCTCAGTTGAGGCCACGAAATTGCTCTCTGGCAGCGCCGCGCAAATTTCTTCGGCGAGTTGCCGGGGTTTCTTGCCGGCAGCCTTGGCAAGGGTCAAAGCAATATTGCTGGCTAAGTCCCCGTGGCTGGGGTCGCGGGTGCGATCAATTTGGATGTTGGGGGAGCTGTCTGCGGGCAGCACGCCTTGAGCGATCAGCGAATTCAGTGCTTGTTGGATAAGCTCAGAGAGTTGTTGCTTCATGTGAGTGGAAGTACCTGCTTGGTCGCGGATGACAGTTGCGCACTGCGCGCATGGAAGCCGGCTATTATCGCCGTATCGGTCGGCGATGACCAGTGATCTGCACGCAGTCTCTAGCTAAGTTCGCTAGGATCGACGTCAATTGTCCAGTTTAACCCGCGGGCTTTGGGCAGTGCTTCGGCTAATGCTACCAGTCGCGGGGCGGCGCGCAGGGCAGCAGGGCGGCCGGTGGCGCTGAGCATTAGTTGGCTTCGGTGGCGGCCCTGTCGTCTCGGCATGGGGGAGGGCAGGGGGCCGATTAGCTGACAGCCGCTGATGGGCTCTGCTTCGAACTGACGACGCAGCTGCAGTAAAAACTCTTCTCCAGTTGCGGCGTCGACGCAGTCACTGCGCAGCATAATCAATTGGCCGGCAGGCGGCAGGCCGTTGGCTTTGCGCTGGGCAAGCAGTCGCTCGGCTTGTTCGGCATAGCTTTGGTGCAGCATGGCCTGTACCGCCGGGTGGTCTGGGTGGTGAGTTTGCAAGATGACCTGCCCCGGGCGGCCGGCGCGTCCAGCGCGCCCAGCGACCTGGGTGAGTAGCTGTGCCATGCGCTCCTCGCCGCGAAAGTCGGCGCTAAACAGTAGGGCATCGGCATCCATCACTGCGACAAGACTAACTTTAGGGAAATGGTGGCCTTTAGTTAGCATTTGCGTACCCAAAAGCAGGCAAGGCTCGCCGAGATTGACCTGTGCGGCCAGTTCTTCCATGGCGTAACGGCCGCGCATCGAGTCGCTGTCTACTCGGTAAGTGGGCCACTGAGTGAAGTGTTGCTGCAAAAGCCGTTCAGCTTGTTCGGTGCCCACTCCAGTGGTGAGCAGCTGAGAGCTGTGACAATCAGGACAGCGGTTGGGCAGCGCTCGATAGGCGGCGCAGTGGTGGCAGCGCAGTTGGCGCTGCCGCAGGTGGAGTGTTAAGCGGGCGTCACAGGACTGGCACTCCGCAACCCAGCCGCAGTCGTGGCATTGCAGGCTGGGAGCATAGCCGCGGCGGTTGAGGAACAGTAGCACCTGGTCACCTTGCTGCAAAACCTCAGCGATACGCGCTAATAGAGTTGCTGAGAAACCGGCTTGCAAGGGCTCGCGGCGAATATCTAAACACTGAATTTGTGGCAGTGTTGCGCCGCCTGCTCGCTGTGGCAGTTGAAAGTGCCAGTAGCGGCCCTGCTGTGCGTTGTGTAGTGATTCGAGCGCTGGCGTGGCGCTGCCCAGTACCACAGGGCAGTTGTGCAGTTGGCCGCGTTTAATTGAGAGGTCGCGAGCGGAATAGCGAAAGCCATCCTGCTGTTTGTATGAACTATCGTGTTCTTCATCGACAACGATTAAGCCAGGCTTGGCTAGCGGGGTGAAAACGGCTGAGCGGGTGCCGATGACAATATGCGCAGCTCCACTGCGGGCAGCCTCCCATGCGCGGTAGCGTTGACCTTCAGCGAGTCCCGAATGAAGCACCACAATATGGGCATCGAAGCGTTCGCGAAAGCGATCGAGGGTTTGTGGGCTAAGACCAATTTCTGGCACCAGCACCAAGGCTTGCAGCCCTTGTGCAAGGCAATGTGAGATCAGTTGTAAGTAGACTTCAGTCTTACCGCTGCCAGTGACCCCCTCCAGTAGATGGCACTGGAACTCGCCGAGGGTGGCGGCAATGCCTTCGACGGCTTGGCGCTGGTCGTCGTTGAGTGGCAAGCCTTCGCGACTGATACCTGCTTGAGGGGCAATGGGCATAGTGCAGGCTTCGATCAGCGATTTTTCGCGCAAACTGCGCAGTACCGCGGTGCTGATGCCCTGGGCTTTCATGGTCGCAGTGCTGACCTGAGTTTGTTGCTGCAAAAGCGCTAGGGCAGCTGCCTGTTTGGGGGAGCGCGGCAGCGCTCCTTCAGGTAGGCCTTTGCCGCGATCACTCAGTTGCCAGGCAGCTTCGCCCTGCTCTTGTACTGGCAAACCTTTGCGCAGGCGCTTAGGTAGGGCAGCACTGAAGACCTCGCCAATGGGGTGCTGGTAGTAGTCTGAGGACCAGTGACAGAGAGTCTGTAGGGACTGCGGTAGCAGGGCTTCGCTGTCGAGTATCTCTAAAGCAGCTTTAAGCTGCTCTGTTGGCACGGTGGATTGTTCGGCGACGTCGACGAGTATGGCTATCAGCTCCCGGCGGCCAAAGGGCACTCGCACCCGAATACCGGGCTTGAGTCCGGCCAGCTCCTGCTCGCTGAGTTCCGCCGGGGGGAGGTAGTCGAACAGGCGACGCAGTGGCGTGGGAACAGCCAGACGAAGAACAGACATTGCGCCCCTTAATAGTGCCAAGGAAGTGGAAGAATTTAATTAACGCTACATTGTAACAAAACTGTTGCAATGCTTGCTTATCGCGATGCTTCTGGTAAGATGCCCGCCTATTTTTTGACCGGCTAACGCCGACTCCACAACTTTAGGTGCGGTGCCCGACAGGGATCGGGTGGCGGTGCCGCTAATCAGGAGCAAGCCCATGAAAGCAGATATTCACCCTAAATACGAGGCGGTTACAGCAACATGCAGCTGTGGCAACCAAATCCAAACGCGCTCCACTCTGTGTGAAGACTTTCACATTGATGTATGCTCTGAGTGTCACCCATTCTTCACTGGCAAACAGAAGATTGTTGACAGCGGCGGCCGTGTAGATCGCTTTAAGAAGCGTTTTGGCAGTCGCGGCACTAAGCGCTAAGCTCAGCGTAGCTAATCGCGATAAAGCGCCGGCCTTAGTGGTCGGCGTTTTTCTATGTACAGGATGTACAGAATATTATAAAAAGCTATGGACGGCGGTAGTGATCAATGTGCAGGAAATATGCAAGCTCGCGAGTGCTAAGCAGTTCCTGCCCCGCGTCATTAGGTGGGGTGTTCCGGGATTTGTCAGCGCAAGAATTTAAACGCAAAGCTGTAATTATCCGGCCCACAAGATAGCCACCTTGTGGCGCGTTGCCCTTTTCTATATTCTCGATAGCCCTTTCTGGCAGCCGAGATTGCAGCGGGATTCAGCCTATGACCTATGAATTCAGACAAGCCGCACTTGATTATCACGCGGAGCCCGTACCGGGTAAGATCAGCGTTGAGCTCAGCAAGCCTGCGGAAACACCCTACGACTTAGCGCTGGCTTACAGCCCTGGAGTCGCCGAGCCCTGCCGTGAAATAGCAGAAAACCTAGATAATGCCTATTTGTATACAGGCAAGGGCAACCTTGTCGCGGTAATCAGTAATGGCACCGCAGTACTAGGTCTGGGCAACCTCGGTGCGCAGGCGAGCAAGCCGGTGATGGAAGGTAAAGCGCTGTTGTTTAAGCGTTTTGCCGGCATCAATGCCGTAGATATCGAAGTCGACACCGAAGATGCTCAGGAGTTTATCGATACCGTAGCGCGCATCGCCGATACCTTTGGCGGCATTAACTTGGAAGATATTAAAGCACCGGAGTGCTTTGAAATTGAATCCGCTTTGATTGAGCGCTGTAATATTCCAGTGTTCCATGATGACCAGCACGGCACGGCGATTGTGACCGCGGCGGGTATGGTTAATGCGCTTGAAATACAGGGTAAGCGTCTTGAAGACGCTGTGATTACCTGCCTTGGCGCTGGCGCGGCAGCTATTGCCTGTATGCGACTTTTGGTCAGCATGGGCGCGCGCCGAGAAAATATCTATATGCTGGACCGTCGCGGTGTGATCTACGCGGGCCGCGAGGGTCTCAATACCTTTAAGCGCGAGTTTGCCAATCACACTGACAAGCGCAGCCTCAGCGACGCCATTAAAGGTGCGGACGTATTTGTCGGGCTGTCTGGAGCTAACCTCTTGAGCGAAGAGATGCTCTTGTCGATGGCGCCTCGCCCGGTGGTATTTGCCTGCTCTAACCCCGACCCGGAAATCAAGCCCGAGCTGGCGCTAGCTGCCCGCGATGACCTGATTATCGCAACGGGGCGCTCGGATTACCCCAACCAAGTGAATAATGTGCTGGGCTTTCCTTTTATTTTCCGTGGTGCATTGGATGTACGTGCCAGTGAAATTAATGAGGAAATGAAAATTGCTGCAGTGAATGCCCTGAGTCAACTGGCTCGCGAGCCGGTCACAGACGAGGTGTTGGCTGCTTGTGGGCTGGAAGAGTTGTCATTTGGCCCCGATTACATCATTCCCAAGCCGATGGACCATCGCCTGTTAAGTCGCTTGTCTATTGCGGTGGCAAAGGCTGCCGTTGACAGCGGCGTTGCTCGCATAGCGCTGTCCGAGGCTTACGCTCCAGGCGCTTGAGTATCCTGCCGGGCTGCAGCATAAGGTTGTAGCTCGGCAAGCTTTCCACTTCCCTTTAAAAGATATCCCTGATCAAGTCGTCAGTGTCCCTGATGCCTGTGCCGGACTGGCCACTACCGCCGAATGCAGGGACCTTCTCTTCTCTAAAGTATTCAAAGATTGCGCCAGCCTGACCGGGTTGGGCCAACAGCCCGCTATCGGGATCAATGCGTACCCGCACGATGCCCGGCGGTAGGGGGCGAGGTAGGTCTGGACTGTCCTTAAGAGCTTGCTCCATATACTCAATCCAGATGGGTAGCGCTGCGGTGCCGCCAAACTCGCGTCGCCCCAGCGGGGTGTATTCATCAAAGCCGACCCATGTGGTAGTGACTACATCGCGATTAAAGCCAGCAAACCATGCATCCATAGGGCCGTTGGTGGTACCAGTTTTGCCGCCTAAGTCTTTGCGTTTTAGGGCTAGAGCTCGGCGACCAGTGCCCTGCGTGATAACGTCTTGCAGAATACTGTTGATGATGAAGTTGACCCGCTCATCCATGACGCGTTCAGCTCGGGGTAGCGGGGCCTCGGCAGGCTCTTGCTGATTGAGAATTTCCTCCATGCTCAGTTCTTCGGTGATAGCCGGCGGCGCCACTTCAGCACTGCAGTCGCGGCACACCGTGGCTGGTCGGGCTTCAAAAATAGTCTTGCCATTTAAGTCTTCAATACGCTGGATCAAATAGGGCTCGACTGAATAGCCACCGTTAGCTAGGACGGCGTAGGCGCCGGCAAGTTGCAGCGGAGTGACAGTTTGGGTGCCCAGGGCCAGGGACAAATTTGGTGAGTATTGGCTGGGGTCAAAACCAAAGCGGCCAATGTAGTCCAGTAGCTGATTGACCCCTAGCTGCTGCAGCAGGCGAATGGACACCAAGTTGCGCGACTTGGTGAGGGCCCAGCGTAGCCGGGTCGGGCCATAGAATCTGCCGCCGTCATTTTCGGGGCGCCACATACCCTCTAGCGAGCTGTCCTCTACCACCACCGGTGCATCGTTGATCAGGCTGGCAGCAGTGAAGCCGCCCTCTAAGGCGGCACTGTAGAGGAAGGGTTTGAAGTTAGAGCCCGGTTGGCGCTGGGCCTGCGTGGCTCGATTAAATTTACTGTCTTCAAAGCCCATGCCGCCCACTAGGCTGACAATGGCGCCATTATCTGGGTTTAGCGATACTAAGGCACCTTGCACAGCAGGCACTTGTGCTAGATGCCAAGCGCCCTCCTCGTCCTGTTTGCTGCGGATTAGGTCGCCCACTGCCAGCACCTCTTCTGGGCTCTGTGGGGCGCGGCCTCTGGAGTTTTCTGTCAGATAGGGATTGGCTTGGCGCAAACCATTCTGCCAGAGGATTTGGGCGCTGCTGCCATCTTTCAGCAATATATCAACGCTGTCCTCGCCAACAGCGCTGACAATGGCCGGGCTGAGCCCCGCAACAATTGGCGTGTCTGTTAGCGCTCTGAGCCAGCTTTCATGACTGGCTTCTGGGTTGTCCTGGTCGTCAGTGTTAGGTGGCAGTTGGCGCTCTGGGCCGCGATAGCCGTGGCGCTTATCGTAGGTAATCAGGCCGTTGATTAGTGCTGCTTGCGCGGCTTTCTGCAATCTTGAGTCGATAGTGGTATAGACCTGCAGCCCCTCATCATAGGCTGCCATACCGTAGCGCTTAAGCATTTCCTGGCGGGCCATCTCGGCGGCATAGTGGGCGGCAAAACTGAGTTGTGCGCCGTGCGCCTGTGCGGTGACCGGCTGCGCGCTGGCTTCACGGTAAGCTTCATCGTTAATATAGCCGAGCTGAAGCATGCGCCCTAAAATCCAGTTGCGTCGGTCTTTGCCTGCTTCTGGGCCGCTGATGGGGTTGTTTCGTGAGGGGGCCTTAGGTATGCCGGCCAGCATGGCATGTTGGGCTAGGTTTAGCTCCTTGATTGACTTGCCATAGTAGACTTGGGCTGCAGCCTCAAAGCCGTAAGCGCGATGACCTAAGAAAACGCGGTTAAAATAGAGCTCAAAAATTTCCTGCTTGTTCAGGCTGCGCTCTATTTCTAGGGCTAAGAGTATTTCGTTAAATTTGCGTAGGAAGGTCTGTTCGAGGGTGAGAAAATAGTTGCGTGCAACTTGCATGGTGAGTGTGCTGCCGCCCGAGCCTTTTTGTCCGGTCAGTACCAGCTCTGATACCGCCCGCATGAGGCCCATCAAATCAATGCCTTGGTGTCGAAAAAAACCGTCGTCTTCAGCTGAGAGTAGGGCGTTGATGAATTGTTCGGGAATCTCATCAAAGGGTAAGGGGCTGCGCTTTTGCTCGCCAAATTGGCCAATTAGGTCGCCGCTTTGGGTGTAAACGCGCATCGGTGTTTGCAATTGCACGTCGCGCAAGGTTTCAACATTAGGTAGTTTCGGGCTAAGGTGTAAAAAAACACCAGCGAGAACCCAGACCATTCCCAGTGAAGCGAGCACAAAAGCACGAAATAAAAAGCTGATGATTTTCATCTTTCCCTTAAGAAAACAGTAGCTTGTATTAGTTTGGTTGGAGTATGGGGTGGCGTAAGGGTAATTATAAGCTTTTTTTGGCTTTTGGTTGCACAGGTGACTATGGTATATGTGCACATCGATAATGTATCTGCACAAAATAAAAAGCTAAGTTGATGATACTAATAGGGAAAAAACTTGTTCGGTATTCTGGGGAAGAAAAAAACGACAGCCGTTTTAGGGCTGGATATTAGCTCGACAACGGTTAAGTTGTTGGAGCTGAGTTATTCGGGGGGGCGCTACCGAGTAGAGAGCTATGCCGTGAGCTCTATGCCCGCCGATGTTGTTGTTGAGAAAAACGTCAACGACATAGAGGGGCTTGCCACGGCTATACGCAGTGTGGTCGCTCAGTCTCGCAGCAAGCTTAAGATGGCTGCTGCCGCAGTGGCAGGTTCATCGGTGATTACCAAGATGATTGATATGCCAGCGGGCTTGAGTGAGGACGATATGGAAACTCAACTCACGCTGGAGGCAGACCAGTACATTCCTTACCCACTCGAAGAAGTTGCTATCGACTTTGAGGTGCAAGGCCCCTCCTCAGAGCGCTCGGATCATGTGGAAGTGTTACTCGCGGCCTGTCGCCGTGAAACTATCGATGCACGGGTAGAGGCGATAGAAACTGCGGGACTCACGGCTCGTATCATGGATGTTGAAGCCTATGCCATGGAGCGGGCTTACACCCTGATCCAGCATCAGTTGGATCTGGATGATGAAAGCCTAGTGGCAGTAGTCGACATCGGTGCGACCATGACCACGCTGAGTGTGCTGAAAGATGGACATACTATTTACACGCGAGAACAACTGTTCGGTGGTAAACAGCTGACCGATGAAATTATGCGCCGTTATGGCCTGCCGGTAGAAGAAGCTGGCTTAGCTAAAAAGAAAGGTGGCTTGCCGGATGATTATGACACAGAGGTACTTGAGCCCTTTAAGGATGCGGTAGTGCAGCAGGTGGCCCGCTCGCTGCAGTTTTTCTTCTCATCTAGTCACTACAATGGCGTTGATCACATTATCCTAGCGGGGGGCGTTGCCGTTATGGAAGGCTTGGCGCAAGTGGTGCAGACTAAACTAGCTACGCCAAGCTCAGTGGCTAATCCCTTCGCTGATATGAGTATTTCCCCTCGGGTTAATGAGGTCGCTCTGAAGAAGGACGCTCCGGCGATGATGATCGCCTGTGGGCTAGCCTTACGGAGTTTCGACTGATGGCGAAAATTAACCTACTCCCCTGGCGTGATGAGCGGCGCGAAGAACAGAAAAAAGAGTTCTTGATGCTGCTAGGTATGATGCTATTGCTAGCAGTGGCCTTACTGATTTTAGGCGATCGCTATGTCAACGCTCAAATTGACCACCAGCGAGCGCGCAATAACCACCTCAGTCAGAACATTAAGGTGTTGGATAAAAAGGTTGCCGAGATTGCTGAGCTGGAGCGCAAGCGCGATCAGTTGCTGGACCGGATGCAGGTGATCCAGGAGTTGCAGGGTAACCGGCCGGTTATTGTGCGGATTCTTGATCAGTTGGTGCGCACTGTTCCCGACGGGGTGTTTTATACCCGCTTGATTAGTCAGGCTAAGGATATATCTATCACCGGAGTAGCAGAGTCTAATAATCGTGTGTCGAGCTTGATGCGACGACTCGATGCTTCAGATTGGTTGACTGAGCCGAATCTCGATTCAGTGCGTGCGGCGCCCCAATACGGCGATCAAGCCACCACCTTTCAACTGAAAGTTAAAGTACAGTTGCCGGACTCTGGCAATGGGTCGGGGAGCTAGGCTGTGGCGATTGAAGATACCCTGCGCAGTCTGCGCGAATTTGATATCAATGATCTAGATTTTGAGAATGTTGGTTCGTGGCCGACTCCGGTAAAAGCGATAGCCAGCATATTGCTACTGGTTTTAGTTCTAGTGGGTGGCTACTACTACCACATCAATGATTTACAGGCTCAGCTTGCTCAAGAAACTGAGAAAGAGCAGAAATTAAAGCAGGAGTTTGAGAACAAAGCCTTCAGGGCGGTTAATCTCGAGGCTTACCGGCAGCAGATGGTTGAGATGGAAGAGTCATTTGGAGCTCTGGTTAGTCAGCTGCCTAGTGATACTGAAGTGCCAGGCCTGTTGGAAGATATCACCAACAAAGGTCTGCAAAATGGCCTAGAAATCACTCAGATTGACCTGCAAAATGAGCGGGCTCAAGAGTTTTATGTTGAGCTGCCGATTTCGATTGTTGCCTCGGGCTCCTATCATGATCTGGGCGCGTTTATCAGCGGCATGGCTGGATTGCCGAGAATTGTGACGCTGCATGACTTTACGATCACTGCGCCCTCTGACAATACTAATGCTTTGAATCTGAGAATTATCGCCAAGACCTACCGCTATAAAAACGGAGAGGCCTAGGATGCTGCGGATATTGAAAACAGCAGGGGCGCTAGTGTTCAGTAGCGTATTGTTAAGTGCTTGTGGTGGCGATAGCTTTGCTGACCTCGATGCTTTTATGGCCGAAAAGCGAGCCCGCCCGGGCGGTGTGATTGCGCCGATACCGACTTTCAAAACTTATGAGGCTTTTGCTTACAGCGCTGCAACTATGCGCAGTCCTTTCGATCGGCCGATAGAAGTGCGTGACATCCAGCGTCTGCAGGCAATTTCTGCGGTAAAGCCAGATGATAGCCGAGCTAAGGAATTTTTGGAGCAATTTACCTTCGATTCCTTGGCGATGGTTGGCACACTAGAGCGTGGCGGTGATGAGTGGGCTCTGGTGAGGGACCCTGAGGGGGGGATTCATCGAGTGGGTCTGGGGAACTACCTGGGCCGCAATCACGGCAAGGTAGTAGAGATGACCGAGACTTATGTGGCGGTGGTCGAGATCGTTCCGGATGGAACGACCGATGGCTGGGTTGAACGTCCCAGGACGATAGAATTGAGCGGCTTATAGCGGGCAATGATAGTGGCCATGAAGATAAAAACAGTGGATTTAGGGAAGAGAGCCGTGAAAGATCGAACAAATGGGGCAGTGAGCTGGCTGCGCAGCGCAGTGGCGACTGTTTTGCTGGGCCTGCTTGCCCAGGTGGCTTATGCCGCCCCGACTGTCACTGATATTGAGTTCAGTTCGCGCCCTGGCAGCAAGTTTGAAGTGCGGCTGGGTTTCGATCAAGCGCCGCCGGAGATGAAGGCCTACACCATTGAGAGGCCGGCTCGAATTGCGATTGATTTTCCTGACACTAAGAGTGCTCTAGAGCGTAAGCGCTATACCTTGAACTACGGTAATGCCACGGGGGTGGTGGTACTGGAGTCTGGCGGTCGCACCCGCATGGTGGTCAATTTGGTCACCTTGGTGCCCTACGAAACGCGTGTAGATGGCAACAGCCTATATTTGGTAGTGGGGCAGGACGCTGGTGAGGAGTACGTCAAGCAAACCTCAGACTCGACTCGGCTGCCAACTCAAGTAGAACAGGTGCAGCGAGTGGACTCTCAAATCACTGACCTGCAATTCCAGCGCACGGCCGATGGCGAAGGGCGGCTGACCTTGCAGCTGACAGATCCCGCTGTGGATGTGAACGTATTCAGCGAACGCGGAGATATCAAAGTCGAGTTCCTCAATACTTCGGTACCTGAGCACTTAATGCGCCGCTTTGATGTGACTGATTTTGCTACGCCGGTCACCAGCTTGGTGGTTAATACCAGTGAGCGCGGTGCCAGTCTGACCCTGAAAACCCAGGGTGAGTCGGATTATCTGGCTTATCAGACAGATGGTCAGTATGTGCTGAGTGTGAAGCCATTAAGCAAGAAAGAAGTTGAGGAGCGCCGGGACCAATTCAACTACGTCGGTGAGCGCATCTCGCTGAACTTCCAAGATATTGAGATTCGCGCCGTGCTGCAGTTGATAGCGGACTTTACGGAGCTTAACTTGGTGGCCAGTGATACGGTCAGTGGCCGTATTACGCTGCGCTTGCAGAACGTGCCTTGGGACCAGGCCCTAGAGTTAGTGCTGAAAACCAAGGGCCTAGATAAGCGTATGATTGGCAACGTCTTGATGGTGGCTCCTGCTGCTGAAATTGCCGAGCGTGAGCGTCAGGAAATTGAAGCCAATAAGCAGATTGCCGAACTCGCACCGCTGAAGAGTGAATTCATCCGAATTCGCTACGCCAACGCCAATGAAGTTGTTGCTCTGTTTAAGGCCGGTTCAGAAGAGGGCGGAACTTTAATTTCTCCGCGCGGCTCGGTGATTGTCGATGCGCGAACTAACTCCTTGATCGTGACAGAAACCTCGGTCAAGTTACGTGAAATACGAGAGTTGATTGAGTTGGTCGACATCCCTATCCGCCAAGTGATGATCGAAGCGCGCATCGTGATCGCCCAGTCGGATCTTGAAAAGGAGCTAGGTATTGAGTGGGGAGGGGGCTACATTAACCCCGACCACAATGGCAATATCATTTCGATTTCAGGTGACTCGCAAAACGCCTTTGAGTTGAATCAGTCAGTGATCAGTGGCACATTGCCCGAACCCAGTTTTCCTGGCGCACTGTTGGTTGACCTTGGGGTGCCTAGTCCCACGGGTGGTTTTGCAGTTGGTTTTACCAGCGATGACCTATTCTTAACCGCAGAGCTATCAGCACTGGAGTCTGCTGGCCGTGGGGAGGTGGTGTCACAGCCCAAGGTCATTACCGGTGATAAACAGCAGGCGGTGATATTATCGGGTACAGAAATTCCCTACCAAGAGTCCTCTTCTAGTGGCGCAAGTACGGTGTCCTTTAAAGAGGCGGTATTGAAACTGGAGGTGACTCCTAATATTACGCCAGACGACCGTATATTATTGGATCTAGTGGTCAACCAAGATTCTCTTGGTGCCTTGGTACCCAGTGGTCAAAACGGTGGTTTTATCCCTTCTATCGACACGACTGAGCTACAGACACAGGTGTTGGTAGGCAATGGTGAAACAGTGGTTTTGGGTGGTGTATTCCGCACGGAAGATCTAGAGACAGTGAACAAAGTGCCCTTTTTTGGCGACTTACCCTATGTTGGAGCCCTGTTTCGCAACACAGCGACTTCTAGGATCAAAACTGAAACGCTTATTTTCATCACTCCACGTATCCTGGCAGACACGCTACTTGATTAACGCGGGGTTCAGATTTTTGTAATGGCTTTATTGCAGAGAGTATTTCTTGTCGGCCCGATGGGGGCCGGAAAATCCACCATCGGTAAATACCTAGCTGAGCATCTCAAGCTGGGTTTTGCCGATACCGACACTGAAATTGAAGAGCGCACTGGCGCCGATATTCCTTGGATCTTCGATGTCGAAGGTGAAGAGGGTTTCCGCGACCGCGAACAACAGGTGGTGGAAGAAATGACCCAGTGGGATAACCTAGTGCTGGCCACGGGTGGCGGTGTCATTCAGCGCGCTGAAAACAGACGTGCACTAGGTTCTCGCGGCTATGTGATTTACCTGCACGCGACAGTTGAGGAGCAGGTTCGTCGAACGCGCCGTGATCGCCGTCGCCCCTTACTGCGCAATGGCGATCCAGAGCAGGTGCTGCGCGAGCTGATGGAACTCCGCGATCCGCTGTACCGCGAAATAGCCGATCATATTATCGATACCGATGGCTGTAGCCCTCGCACCGTAGCTCAGCGATTAGTAAAAGAGCTGCAATAAAGACAAAACCCCGCTTGCGGCGCTATGATTGGCGCCCGTTTCCAGCTGAAGGTTCTACTCTGTGTCTGTCATTATGCATACTCTCCGTGTTGACTTGGGGGAGCGCAGCTACCCTATTTATATTGGTCGCGACCTGTTCGCAACACCAGAGCTCCTCGCTGAGCAAATCCAGGGCTCCCAAGTGGTGCTGGTCAGTAACGAGGTTGTGGCGCCTTTGTATGCGGACAAAGTTCGGGCGGCCCTCGGCGAGCGCAAACTGCTAAGTGAAGTCGTCCTGCCAGATGGTGAGCAGCACAAAACCATGGCAATGATGGAGCGCATCATCGACCGAGCGATGGCCGATGGGCACAGTCGCAACACCACCTTTGTGGCCCTAGGGGGCGGCGTAGTTGGTGATATGACGGGCTTTGCTGCGGCCTGTTACCAGCGTGGCGTGGATTTTGTGCAGTTGCCGACCACGCTATTGGCACAAGTGGACTCTTCGGTGGGGGGAAAGACAGGCGTCAATCACCCCTTGGGTAAGAATATGATTGGGGCTTTTCATCAGCCCCGAGCTGTACTGATCGATACAGATACTCTGCAGACATTACCAACTCGTGAGTTTGCCGCTGGTTTGGCAGAGGTGCTGAAGTATGGCTTGATCTGTGATGCCCAATTCTACCGCTGGCTGGTAGTGAATATGCCGCGCCTGCTCGCTCGAGATGAGGCCGCGTTGGCAGAAGCTATTGAGCGCAGCTGTGCCAGTAAGGCGGCGGTGGTGGCCGCTGATGAGCGGGAGGGCGGCGTACGCGCTATCCTCAATTTAGGTCATACCTTTGGTCATGCGATAGAAAACCATCAGGGTTATGGGCAGTGGCTGCACGGTGAAGCGGTCGCCGCAGGTATGGTCATGGCGGCGCGAATGTCAGCGGCCCGCGGTTGGCTCAGCGAAGAAGAAGTACAAGGTTTAGTTGACTTGCAGCGTTCGATGGAGCTGCCTGTAGAACCGCCACCGGAGATGAGTCTAGCTGACTTCCAGACCCTTATGGCGCGGGATAAAAAAGTCATCGATGGCCGTTTGCGTTTGGTGCTGCTGCGAGAAATTGGCTCAGCGGTGATTGTCGACGACGCTAGCGAAGATGAGCTGCAAAAGCTGATTGCTCCAGGTTAGGCTTAACAGCCCAATTGCTGATTGGCCTAGATTCTCACTCCCTAGAGGGAGCTGCTCATGGCTGGCGCTAAGCGCCATCATCGCTGCAGCTTGGCCAGCGGCTGCCATTAGTGGCTTGCCTAGCGATACACCTCTTTAGCGGGCCGCTGTCAAAAGCTTATCCCGGCCAATCAAATTTTTATTTGTTGATCAGCGCTTAGCTGTGTAAGATCACTCCCCCCTTCCGGTCTGAGCTTCTTGGTATCTCAGGCCTTTTCGGTGTAACCGATTGTTTTTTATCATTATTTTGGACTGACTATGAGAGCAGGCCTGTACCGCCCCGACGACGTTCGCGATAACTGCGGCTTCGGATTGATCGCCCATACTTCCGGCGACGCCAGTCATCGTCTTCTGCAAACCGCTATTAAGTCTCTGACTTGTATGACCCATCGCGGCGGTATCGCCGCAGACGGCAAAACCGGAGATGGCTGCGGTTTGCTGATGCAGATGCCGCTGTCCTTTATGCGCAGCTTGGCTGCCGAGCACTTCGGGCATGAGCCCAGCGGTCATTTTGCTGTTGGGAAAATCTTTCTCAATACCCGTTCCGAGCAAGCTGCTGCTGGCCGCACCGCCCTAGAGGCGGCGCTCACTGAACAGGGCCTGAGTGTAATGGGTTGGCGTGTGGTGCCGGTCGACCGCTCGGTTTGCGGCGAAATTGCTCTTGCGGCGCTGCCCCAGATTGAGCAGGTGTTTATCGATGCTGATGGGCTCAGCGACGAGGAGTTGGCCACCCGTTTGTTTGTGGCTAGGCGCAAGGCGGAGATCGCCACTGAGGGAGATGAGGAGTTTTATATTTGTAGTCTCTCAGGGCGAGTGATTGCCTATAAGGGACTGGTCATGCCGGTGGATCTGCCGCGCTTTTACCGCGACCTTGATGACGAGCGCCTTGAAACCGCTATTTGTGTTTTTCACCAGCGTTTCTCGACTAACACAATGCCGCGCTGGCCTTTAGCGCAGCCCTTTCGCCTACTCGCACACAATGGTGAAATCAACACCATCGAAGGTAACCGCAATTGGGCTGAGGCCCGCACAGCGCTGTTTGAAACCGAAAAGCTACCCAATATTCGCGACATCGCACCCTTAGTGAACCGTAGTGGTTCAGATTCATCTAGCTTGGATAATATGCTCGATGTGCTGTTGACTGGTGGGGTCGAGTTGCCGCGGGCACTGCGCATGCTGATTCCGCCAGCTTGGCAGAACATCGAGTCAATGGACCCAGATCTAAAAGCCTTCCACGAATACCACTCCATGCATATGGAGCCCTGGGATGGCCCCGCCGGTATTGTGTTAACTGACGGGCGCTATGCGGTGTGCTTGCTGGATCGCAATGGCCTTAGGCCCGCGCGTTGGGTCAAGACGACGGATGGCTTTATCACTCTGGCCTCAGAGGTTGGCACCCACCCTTATCGCAACGAAGATGTGGTGGCCAAGGGGCGCGTCGGCCCCGGCCAGATGCTGATGATCGACACCCATACGGGTGAACTGCTGCAAAGTGATGAAATCGATCAGCGACTCAAGTCGCGCTTTCCCTATAAGCGCTGGCTGAAAGAGCACTCCTACCGCATTGAGGGCACTTTTGCCGGCGAGAAGACCCCGGGTATTAAAGCCAGTGAGCTGGATGCCTACCTAAAAATGTTCCAGGTCAGCTATGAAGAGCGTGACCAAATACTGCGCCCCATCGCAGAGTCGGGTAACGAAGCTGTGGGCTCCATGGGTGACGACACGCCAATGGCCGTGCTGTCGCGGCAGCAGCGATCTCTTTACGACTACTTTAGGCAGAAATTTGCCCAAGTGACTAATCCGCCAATCGACCCCTTGCGGGAGACGATTGTGATGTCGCTGGAAACTGACTTGGGCACTGAGCGAAATATTTTCCACGAGGGCCCCGAGCATGCTAATCGGGTCATTCTAAGCTCGCCGGTGCTCTCGCAGGGCAAGTTTAATACCTTGCTTAACTTGGAGCGCGAAGGCTTCAAAATCGCCGATATCGACGGCAGCTACCAGCCGGCTGAGCTGAGTTTAGAGCAGGCTGTGCAGCAGCTGGTTGCCACAGCCGAGCAGGCTGTGCGTGATGGCGCCACAGTGTTGATTCTGTCCGATCGCAGTATTGCCCGCGATCGCCTGCCTATCCACAGTCTGATAGCGACAGGCGCGGTGCACCACCACCTGATTAAGCAGGGCTTGCGCTGCGCCGCCAACCTTGTGGTTGAGACCGCTAGCGCGCGCGATTCGCACCAGGTTGCTTGCCTGCTGGGATTTGGCGCCACCGCAATTTACCCCTACTTGGCTTACACGGTACTGGATGACCTGATTCGCAGTGGCGAGCTGCTCGGCGAGCCTAGCGCTTGCTTTAAAAACTACCGCAAGGGCATCAATAAAGGCCTGCTGAAAATCATGTCCAAAATGGGCATTTCTGCAGTCAGTTCCTACCGCGGGGCACAGTTGTTTGAAGCCGTCGGTCTAGCCAAAGAAGTGGTCGATGTTGCATTTTGCGGAGTGGCTTCACGGATCGAAGGCAGTGGTTTTGCGGAGCTTGAGGACGATCAGAAGCTATTGGCTAGTCGGGCTTGGAGTACGCGTAAGACGATTGAACAAGGTGGGCTGCTGAAGTACGTGCACGGTCAGGAGTATCACGCCTTTAACCCGGATGTGGTCACTACCTTGCAGCAGGCGGTCGCCAGTGGCGATTACAGCATCTACCAGCGCTATGCCAAGCTGGTCAATGAGCGGCCAGTTGCCACCCTTAGAGACCTGTTTAAGCCCCTTGAAGCGGCCGAGCCGCTAGCGCTGGAGGATGTCGAGCCGGTTGAAAGTATTCTGCCGCGCTTTGATTCGGCCGGTATGTCGCTAGGTGCCCTGAGTCCCGAGGCTCACGAGGCTTTAGCGGCGGCGATGAACCGCCTTGGCGCGCGCTCTAACTCCGGCGAGGGTGGCGAAGATCCTGCTCGCTTTGGAACCGAGCGGATGTCTAAGATTAAGCAGATTGCATCGGGACGTTTTGGCGTCACCCCGCACTACTTAGTCAATGCCGAAGTCTTGCAGATTAAGGTTGCTCAGGGCGCCAAACCTGGTGAGGGCGGCCAGTTACCCGGAGGCAAAGTTAACGCACTGATTGCAGGTCTGCGTTACTCGGTGCCGGGGGTGACCTTGATTTCACCGCCGCCACATCACGATATCTACTCGATCGAAGATTTAGCGCAGCTGATCTTTGATCTTAAGCAGATTAACCCCCAGGCACTGGTGTCGGTAAAACTGGTATCTGAGCCAGGGGTTGGCACCATTGCCGCGGGTGTGGCCAAGGCCTACGCGGACCTAATTACCATTAGCGGCTACGATGGAGGTACTGCTGCGAGTCCCCTGACCTCTATCCATCATGCCGGCTCACCTTGGGAGTTGGGTTTGGCCGAAGTGCAGCAAACGCTGCGCGGCAATGGCCTGCGTGGAAATATTCGCCTGCAGGCTGATGGCGGCTTAAAAACTGGCTTAGATGTGATCAAGGCGGCTATTTTGGGTGCCGAGAGCTTTGGTTTTGGCACCGCGCCCATGGTCGCCTTGGGCTGTAAATACCTGCGTATTTGCCACCTGAATAACTGTGCCACGGGTGTAGCTACACAGAATGCACGGCTGCGAGATGATCACTTCATCGGCACCGTGGACATGGTGGTGAACTTCTTCACCTTCATTGCCCGAGAAACACGCGAGTGGCTGGCCAAGCTCGGTGTGCCGTCGCTAGAAGCGCTTATTGGTCGCACTGATTTGCTCGAATGCCTGCCGGGTGAAACACCTAAGCAGGCGCGCTTAAACCTGAGTCCTATTCTCTACAAAGACCCGGCGGCTGCAGCTCAGCCGGAGTTTTGTCAGGTTGTGGCCAATACGCCCTTTGATCGCGGTGAAAAAGCTGAGCAAATGGTCGCTGCAGCGCTGCCGGCGATTATTTCGCGTCAGGGTGGCGAGTTCAGCTTTGCAGTGACGAACTGCGATCGCTCCATCGGGGCCCGGCTGTCGGGTGAGATTGCCCGCCGCTATGGCAATCTAGAGATGGAATCTACACCGATTGTACTGCGCTTAAGTGGTACCGCAGGGCAGAGTTTTGGGGTGTGGAATGCCGGTGGCTTGCACATGTATTTGGAAGGCGACTCTAACGATTACGTTGGTAAAGGCATGGCTGGTGGCAAGTTAGTGGTTTACCCCAGCCCCGGTTCTCAGTACCTGTCACAAGAGTCGGTGATTATTGGTAACACCTGCCTTTATGGCGCAACCAGCGGCAAGCTTTTTGCTGCGGGCATTGCTGGCGAGCGCTTTGCCGTGCGCAACAGTGGCGCTCACGCGGTTATTGAAGGGGCCGGTGACCACTGCTGTGAATATATGACTGGCGGCAATATCACTGTTCTAGGGCCTACCGGGGTGAACTTTGGCGCGGGTATGACCGGTGGCTTTGCTTACGTGCTGGATCAAGACCGCAGCTTTATCGACAAGTACAACAGCGAGCTGGTTGAAATCCACCGAGTTAACTCGGAGCTGATGGAAGCCTATCGCTACCACTTGCGTTCGAATATTCAGGAATTTGCTCGCGAAACAGGCTCTGCCTGGGGCGCACATTTGCTGGATAACTTCGAAGACTATGTCGGCAAGTTCTGGCTAGTTAAGCCGAAGGCGGCGGATCTCGATCACCTGCTGTCGCGCTTGCGCAATACCGATTAATGCCGCGAGGCAGGAAGTGCTTATGAAAGACCGTTTAGATAACGACTTCCAGTTTATTGATGTCGGCCGCAACGAGCCCGATAAGAAAGCGCTGGAACGACGCACCACTGAGTACGCTGAGATTTATGAGCCTTTCAGTAGCGAACAGGCAGCAGAACAGTCTCACCGCTGTCTAGAGTGTGGCAACCCCTACTGTGAGTGGAAGTGTCCGGTACATAACTTCATTCCCAATTGGCTGAAGCTGGTTGCTGAGGGCAATCTTTTTGAAGCGGCTGAGCTGAGTCACCAAACCAATACTTTGCCGGAAGTGTGTGGCCGGGTCTGTCCGCAGGATCGCCTCTGCGAAGGCGCCTGTACACTCAATGACGGCTTTGGTGCGGTGACTATCGGCTCTTCTGAGAAATACATCACCGATACCGCTCTGGCCATGGGCTGGCGGCCCGACATGTCACAGGTGGTAGCGACGAATAAAAAGGTTGCCATTATCGGTGCAGGCCCAGCCGGCCTTGGTTGTGCCGATGTCTTGGTACGCGCTGGTGTGCAGCCGGTGGTATTTGATCGCTACCCAGAGATTGGCGGCTTGCTGACCTTTGGTATTCCAGAGTTCAAATTAGAAAAAGAAGTGATGGTTCGCCGCCGCGAAGTCTTTGAAGGCATGGGCATCGAGTTTCGCCTGAACTGTGAGGTGGGCGTTGATGTCACCGTACAGGAGTTGATGGAAGAGTACGACGCGGTGTTTATGGGTATGGGCACCTATACCTATATGCGTGGTGGTTTCCCCGGTGAAGATTTGCAGGGTGTCTATGAGGCACTGCCCTACCTGATTGGCAATGTGAATCACAATCTGGGCTTTGCCCAGAACAGCGAGGATTTCATCAACCTTAAAGGTAAGCGGGTGGTGGTGCTCGGTGGTGGCGACACTGCTATGGACTGCGTTCGCACGGCTATCAGGCAGCAGGCGGAGCACGTCATTTGTGCCTATCGGCGCGATGAAGAGAATATGCCTGGCTCGCGCCGCGAGGTAAAAAATGCTCGGGAAGAAGGCGTCGAGTTTCTGTTTAACCGCCAGCCAATTGAGGTCGTTGAGTATTACGGCGCGGCTTGCGGAGTCAAAATGGTAGAAACTCGCCTCGGTGAGCCCGATGAAGGTGGCCGCCGCCGCCCCGAAGCAATCCCCGGTAGTGAGCAGGTGTTGGAAGCGGATGCGGTGATCATTGCCTTTGGCTTCCAGCCGAGCCCGCCGGAGTGGCTGTCTGAGTTCAATATAGACCTAAACGACTGGCGTGGCGTGGTAGCGCCAGAACAGCAACGCTACCCCTTTCAGACGACTAACCCGAAAGTATTTGCTGGAGGTGATATGGTGCGTGGTTCTGACCTAGTGGTAACAGCCATTTGGGAAGGACGACAGGCTGCAGAAGGTATCTTGGATTACCTCGAGCTTTAATTCCCAGGCCTAGTGGCTCGCTGTTGCTCGGCGCCACTTGCCGGAAGGTGACGCTTGGGGCAAAGTGCTCTGTTGCCCAAGTGCAGCCCGTGAATTTCATCAGACACTTCAATTATGGGAGTCCCTGTGACCGAACTCAAAAATGATCGTTTTCTCCGTGCCTTACTCCGCCAGGAGGTAGATCGCACTCCTATCTGGATGATGCGTCAGGCAGGTCGCTACCTACCCGAGTATCGCGCTACTCGTAAGCAGGCCGGTTCCTTTCTCGACCTCTGTAAAAATGCAGAGCTCGCCTGTGAAGTAACCATGCAGCCTTTGCGCCGTTACCCTATGGATGCGGCCATCCTGTTTTCCGACATCCTGACCATTCCCGATGCATTAGGTTTGGGCCTGTACTTTGAAGAGGGTGAAGGGCCGCGTTTTCGCAAAACTGTGCGCTCTGAGGCAGACCTAGAAGGGCTCAACAGCTTCAAGGCAGCGGATGATCTGTCCTACGTCATGAACGCAGTGAGTACTATTCGCCGTGAGCTAAATGGCAGCGTTCCTCTGATTGGTTTTTCTGGTAGTCCCTGGACCCTAGCTACTTATATGGTGGAAGGTGGCTCATCGAAGGACTTCCGCCGCGTCAAGGCTATGGCCTATGACCAGCCAGAGCTTATGCACCGCTTGCTGACCCTATTGGCAGATGCGGTAGCCGACTATCTTATTGAGCAGGTCAAGGCGGGGGCTCAAGCTCTACAAATCTTTGATACCTGGGGTGGCGCCTTGAGTGCGGCCGGCTATAAAGAGTACTCGCTCAAGTACATGCAGCGAGTGATCTCTCGTTTGCCTAGCGAGGCCGATGGCCGCAAAGTGCCAGTGATAGTCTTCACTAAGGGTGGTGGCCAGTGGTTGCCAGCCATTGCCGCTTGCGGTGCGCAGTCGGTAGGTATCGACTGGACCACCGATATTGCTAGCGCTCGGGCGCAAATTGGTGGGCAAGTGTCGCTGCAGGGGAATATGGACCCGTCAATGCTCTACGCTTCACCAGCTCGTATTCGAGAAGAGGTGGCGACGATTTTAGCGGCTTACGGTCATGGCCCAGGCCATGTGTTCAACTTAGGCCACGGTATTACGCCGGAAGTGAACCCAGAGCACGTCACAGCCTTTGTTGATGCGGTGCAGGAACTGTCACCCCAATACCACCAAAATTAAGCCAGTAAAGCTTATCTTCTTAGTCAGCCGCTGCCTCAGCACCTAGTTGAGGCAGCTTAGCTGACTTTCTGTTTGGTGCTGGCTTTTTTGTCACTGGAGAAGTTGTGCTCCATCTCTAGTGCGGGTGAGTCCGATGACGGCCGTCCCACTACCTTAGCGGGAACACCGGCCACGGTGGTGTGAGGCGGTACATTTTCTAGCACGACACTGCCGGCGCCAACTTTGGCACCGTCACCCACAGAAATATTTCCTAGGATTTTTGCACCGGCACTGATCAGTACGCCGTTGCCAATCTTCGGGTGTCGGTCACCATATTCTTTGCCAGTACCGCCCAAGGTCACTGACTGCAAAATAGAGACGTTGTTGCCAACGACCGCGGTTTCACCGATCACTAAGCCCGTGGCATGATCAAGCATGAGACCGTGGCCTAAGGTGGCATTGGGGTGAATGTCGACACCGAATTCGGCTGACACGCGGTTTTGGAAGAATAAGGCCAAGGATTCCCGGCCACGCTTCCACAGCCAATGGGCCACCCGGTGTGTCTGCAGGGCATGAAAACCTTTGAAATATAAAAAAGGAATATACAACTCGTGACAGGCTGAGTCGCGATCCATTACTGCCAGCAGGTCTGCCCGCACGGTTTCAAGCAAGCAGCTGTCGTCTCTAAAGGCTTCAAGTATGACTTCACGCAATAGCAAAGAGGATGCAGCGGGGCTATCGAGCTGATTCGCCAGGTGGAAACTCAGTGCGCGCTCCAGTTTGCAGTGGTTGAGTATTGTGGCGTGTAAAAAGCTGGCTAAAATAGGTTCTTTTGCCGCATGAACGGCGGTTTCTTCACGTATCCGATCCCAAACAGGGTCGCCTTTTTGCGTGGACATAAACGGCCTACCTCAAAACTAACAGAGCACTCTAGCGTAAAATCGCCCCAGCGTCACGATGGGGGCTTGCTAGTCTGTGCATGATGCCTAGCGGAGAGAGCCCGCTAAGCGAGTGCTGATTGACCGCGATAACGCCACAAAGCATGGCCGCTAGCACGGTATTTTTTTTCAAACAAAGTGATGGGTGCTTCATCAATTTGGCTGACGACGCCCCTGCCATCGGCTAAAGACATTGCTAGGCCAAATTCTTCAACATAGCTTTGCCAATTAGAGCGCAGTTCAATTTTACCGCCAAGTTGTACGAGTTGTAAAAATGATGGGTGCCCATGTATGCGGCGCTGCAGGTGGCCTGATTTGGGCCAAGGGTTGGGGTAGAGCAAGTAGTGAAAATCCACCTGCCACTGCTCCTGTAATATCAGCTGCCAAATATCTTCGCACTGGGCGCGCAGCAGTAAATAGTTGCTCGCCTCTTGCTTAACATGACGCTCTAGTCGATGAGCGGATTGATCAATGCCAACCACCAGATGATCCGGATGGCGCTCGGCCAGTATAGCAGTGCTCTGTCCGGTGCCGCAGAAGGAATCGATCACTAGGGCTTGTGGCGCGTCATTTATCCGCTGTTGCAGCGCTTTAAAAGCCTCGCGATTGTGCGCTGCTAGCGGCTTTTTGCTCGGCGATTGCAAATGGCGCTGTACCACCCGCACTAGCTTGGGGTGGAGGAAAGCTTGATTGCTGGTAACGGCTCGCGACTCAGCTTGCAAAACGTCGGTGCTCCTGTAAAAGTGTCTGCCGCTCGCAGATAAGGGCCATTTCACAACAGTGTGGGCGGCGCTATGATAAGCGGGTCTCAGCTATCCTGTCATTACAAGGCGAAATTTTCATGCGCCAAGACCTGCGTCCTTACTGGTTAAAAAAAATATATTTGGCATATCGCCGCTGGTATACAGATTATTTCCTGCGGCCCGAGTGCAGTGAATTTGGGCCCAATGAAACCGTAATGAAGCCATGGTATGTGCATATTTCTGGCCCCAATATCAGTATTGGTCGCAACTTCACCGCAATCGGGGAGCCCATGCACCGGGTGGAAATTGGCGTTTGGGGGCGAGAAGAGGGGGCCGGTCGAATAGAGATAGGTGACTGTGTGTTAATGAGCCCGGGCTCGCGAATCAGTGCTAGCGATGAGATCACTGTTGGTGATGGCACTATGTTTGCTAATGGCGCTTATGTCACCGACTCCGATTGGCATACTTTGTACGACCGCACGGAACGTGATCAGCGGGTCACGCCAGTGCACATTGGGCGCAATGTTTGGCTGGGCGATCACGCGACGGTATTGAAAGGAGTCAGCATTGGTGACAATTCTGTGGTGGCCGCCCGTGCTGTCGTCACTAAGGATGTACCAGCCAATGTGGTGGTGGCAGGCAACCCCGCCCGGGTGGTTAAGGAGCTTGATCCGAGCCGGGGTTATATCACGCGCATGGATTATTTTGCTAAGCCAGAAGAATTAGCGCGTTTTTTTGATGAGGTCGACCGGCAAGTTCTGGGCAAGAATAGCTTTTGGTTCTGGCTCTGCTCAGTTGTTTATCCCGCATCGAAAAAGAAGCGCAAGTAAGCAGCTACTTTGGTTCGCAGCTGCAGTGACTTAGAGCAAGCGCAGTGGCTGCTCTTGCAGTGCCCACAATTGTTCGCGCAACTCTAGTACATGGTCTGCCCAATAGCGTTCAGTGTTGAACCAAGTAAAGCTGCGAGGAAAAGCTGGATCTTCCCAGCGTCGAGCTAGCCAAGCGGCGTAGTAGACCAAGCGCATCGTCCGCAATACTTCAATCTGTCGCAGCTGCCGAGGATCAAAGTCACCAAACTCACTATAGCCTTCAATCAATTCTGACAGTTGCAGTTCCCGCTCGTGGCGCTCGCCGCTTAAGAACATCCACAAATCTTGTATCGCAGGGGCGCTGCAGCAGTCGTCTAGGTCGACAAAGTGCGCGATATTGTCTCGCCAAAGAATATTGCCGACGTGGCAGTCCCCGTGAACTCGCAGCATGTCGGAAGGCTCTAGTTCGGCATAAAGGGTGCTGATAATGGGTAGTAGATCGGCGGTGACGGTTTCGTAGGCGGGGCGCAATTCAGCCGGGATAAAGTGTTCCAAGACAAATTCGCGATTCTGAATAAACATGCGCTCTACAGACAACACTGGGCGGTGTACAAATGCGGCTGTGCGCCCGACGTTATGCATCCTTGCGAGGGTGCGGCCCAGCACCAGTAAGTTGTCCATGTTGTCCAGCTCTGGCGGGTAGCCGCCGCGCCGAGGAAATAGGGCAAAGCGGAAGCCGGCATAGCGGTGGAGGCTGACACCCTGCGAGTCGACTAGCGGTGCCACCACGGAAATTTCTGCATCCTGCAGTGCCAAACTAAATTGGTGTTCCTCTAGAATTTGCTCATCACTCCAGCGGCCCGGGCGATAAAATTTCGCAATCAGTGGTTGTTCATCCTCTATGCCCACCTGGTAGACGCGGTTCTCATAGCTATTTAAGGCTAGCAGCCTGGCATCACAGAGGTAGCCCGCGGACTCAACCGCATCGATGACTAGATCTGGTGACAGAGATTCGTAAGGGTGTGAAGTCATGCTTGGCTCGCAATTTCAGAGAGTAAGGCAGCACTTTTGATCTGGGCGTACACACGGTCACCGACTGCCAACTTTAGGGTGGCTGCCGATTTGCGGGTAATCCGCGCCAATAAATACTGCTGTCCTAGAGCCAAGCGCAGTAACACAGGACTGTCATGCCGTGCTTCTATCTCAACTATGGTGACAGGCAGTATATTCAATATGCTGCTATCTACCGGCAGTGTACGGCAAATGCTCACGTCGCGGGCTGGAATACGTATACGAAAGTACTCCCCTTTTTGAGCTTTTAATTGATTGACCCAGAGGCTTTGGCCCTCTAGCGCAAGTTCACTCAAACCATAGTCATCTTGGCCGCGCAATTGGGTGAGCAAGATGGCGGCGGCTTTTTCCTCCTGAGCTAGGCGGGTATCGATGCGGCTGCTCAATTCAAGCATAGAGCCATGCTCTCTAACCCGCCCCTCGCTTAGGATTAACATACGGTCTGCGAACTGACTGACTTCCTCGATATCATGGCTGACATAGAGCATGGGAATCTTGGCGTGCTCGATGACTTGTCGCAAATAGTGCAGGCACTGTTGGCGGCTCGCGCTGTCGAGGTTGGCTAGCGGTTCGTCTAATAGTAGTAGGCGGGGTGCGCTGAGCAGGGCTCTGGCGATCGCAACCCGTTGTCGTTGGCCGGCCGATAGCGTGTCAGGCATGCGCTGTAATAAGTGCTCGAGCCCTAGCCAGCTTACAACTTGATCTTGGGCAAGAGCCTGCACAGGGCCGCGGCGGCGGCTGGCAAAATCGAGGTTGCCGCTGACATCGAGGTGGGGAAACAAACGTCCGTTTTGAAATACATAGCCGACCCGGCGCTGCCAGCTCGGCAGGGAATAGCCGCGTCGCTGCCAGCACTGGGCGGCAAAGTTGATTGTGCTGTCACCCTCGGGTTTACGTAAACCCGCAATGCACTCCAACAGGGTCGTTTTACCGCTGCCGCTAGGACCGTAAATCGCGGTGACACCCTCTAGGCTTAAGCTTTCCTCAAGCGCTAGGCTAAAGCCGTCAGCACCACGGCAATGTAGCTTTAACTCAAGCATCGTCATGCGCCAATACCGAGACTGCGGCGATTACTGCGATACAGCAGAAACAGCAAGGCCAGTGAAAATGCCACCAGTAAAGCCGCCAGGCGATGGGCCTCGGCAAACTGCAGCGATTCTACGTAATCAAATAGTGCCACTGACAGTACCCGTGTCTCCCCGGGGATATTGCCGCCGATCATTAGGATCACTCCAAACTCGCCGACGGTGTGTGCAAAGCCTAGGCTGGCAGCAACTAGAAAACTGCGCCGGCTCAGTGGTAGGACCACCGAGCGGAATTGGTCAAAGGGCTTGGCGCCGAGGGTGGCGGCGGCTTGGAGTAATTCTTGGGGTACTCGGCTGAAGGCAGCTTGCAGTGGCTGGACAACAAAGGGCAGGGAATAAATGACCGAGCCGATCACTAGGGCTTGGAAGCTAAAGGCGAGCTGAGAGCCAGTGGCTTGCTGCCACAGACTACCAATGAAGGACCCGGGAGCGAGCAGTAGCAATAGATAAAAGCCCAGCACTGTGGGCGGCAGGATCAGCGGCATGGCAACGAGGGCTTCGATCAATGCGGCCAGTGTGCCCTCGCGTCGGGATAGCCACCAAGCCAAAGGCGTGCCGAGCAAAACCAGTAGGACAGTAGTGGTTCCCGCAAGTAACAAAGTGAGGTAAATCGCGTCTAATTCAGCGGCGCTCATAGGCAGTTATCGTAACCGTATTGTCGGATCTGTTGTCGCACCGCTGGGCTCAGCAGCCATTTAAGGTAAGCTTGAGCCTGAGGCTTATCAGCGGCCCTTGGCAAAAGCACGGCTTGTTGCTCGATCGCATTGTGCCATTGTTGTGGCACAAGCAGGCCAGCATCTAAACTTAAAGATTGTGGCACCAGTGCTAAATTAACCCCGCCACTGTGCCAGAACTGCCAGGTTTGCACAGCATTGTTGCCCAATACCAGTTTGCGCTTATGCCCAGCTTGAAACTCATCGCGGCTCAGCACTTCCTCTGCGGCGCGGCCGTAGGGTGCTGTTGTCGGGTTGGCTATAGCTAGGCTTTGCCTAGGGTCAGCTAGAGCCGACCAGTCACTGGCGCCGAGCAGAACGAGGCGCCCGAGAGCATAGCAATAGCGTTGGCCGGGCAGGGTAAAGCCTTCCTGCTCTAAGATAGCTGGAGTGTCGCTGTCCGCGGCGAGCAGAATATCGAAGGGCGCGCCGTAACGAATCTGATTGTGCAGGACGCCCGTAGAAGCGCTGCTGAGTAGCACAGTCGTGTCCTGAGCAGCTTCGAATTCAGGGTTGATTTGCTCCAGCACCGGGCGGAAGTTAGCGGCCACGGCAACTCTCAATGTCTCATTGCTCCAGCAGGGAAGAGCTAAGCAGAGGCAAAATAGCCAGAGGTAGCGCACGATTCTCCTTGCGACTGTTAGTCCGGTGGGGCGGGAGTGCGAGCGAGGCACCAGAGCTGCACTGTATGGGCGCCAGCTTCTTTTAGGCAGCGCGCCAGGGCGTTGGCAGTGGCTCCCGTGGTCATCACATCATCCACAATTGCGATCCGCAAATTGTCACAGCCTCTGCTTAATGTAAAGGCGCCGGCCAGGTTGCCTTGGCGGGCTTTGGCATTCAGCCCAGCTTGGGCGAGTGTTGAGCGTTGCCGCCGACACCAGCGACTAGCTAGCTTTGTACTGCGCAAAGCCGGGTGATGTTGTTGAAGCTCTTGGCATAGTTGCAGTGCTTGGTTGAAGCCCCGCTGTAGCAGCTTGCGCCAGTGCAGCGGTACAGGGAGCAGGAGATCGACTGCTGGCAGCTCGGCCGGAGCAGCGTAGAGCCACAGGGCAGCCATCAGCTTGGCGAGTTTGGGGTCGGGCTGGTACTTCCAGCGCTGTATGAGCAGCGCGAATTGCTCGTCATAGAGGTAGGGTGCCAATACAGCATCAAAGTGAGGACTGCTGCGCAAACAGTGGCCACAATAGCGCGGGCCTAGTGAGTCGTGCTGCTGATTAATGCTGGCCAAAGGTAAGGCGCAGCGGCTGCAGCAATCCTTATTGAGTTGCAGTTCACCGCGACAGGCGCTGCACAGGGGCTCTTTCCGGCACTGCAAACCACAGAACAGGCAGCATTGTGGGAACAGCCCATCGAGTAGCATTTGGCGCCAGCTGTTAACCATGGCGATGCTTATTGGTTGACAGTGGGAGTTGAGCATTTATCATGGCGCCTTCGTTAACTGCCTGGACATTACCCATGCCTAGCCCCTCCTCTGAGTCCGCTGATATTCGTCACGATTGGTCCCGCACTGAAGTGGAAGCCTTATTTGCGCTGCCTTTCAACGATCTGCTATTTCGAGCTCACAGCCTGCATCGTCAGTATTTTGACCCGAATCAGGTGCAAGTAAGCACTTTGCTTTCGATCAAAACCGGAGCCTGCCCAGAGGATTGTGCTTATTGCCCCCAGAGCAATCGTTACGATACCGGCCTGGAAGCCGAAAAGTTAATGGAAGTGGAGAAGGTTCTAGAGCAAGCGCGTGCTGCTCGGGCTAGTGGCGCCACTCGTTTCTGTATGGGGGCAGCTTGGCGCTCGCCTAAAAAGCGCGACATGCCCTATGTGGTTCAGATGGTGAAAGGCGTGCGTGAGCTGGGGCTAGAGAGTTGCATGACACTGGGAATGCTGAGCGCTGAGCAGGCCGCAGAGCTGTCAGAGGCAGGACTGGATTACTACAACCACAACCTCGACACCTCGCCGGAGTTTTACGGTGAGATCATTACCACCCGTACCTACCAAGATCGGCTAGAGACGCTGGACAATGTGCGCCGGGTGGGCATGAAAGTATGCAGTGGTGGCATTGTTGGCATGGGCGAGAAGTCCAGTGACCGCGCCGGTTTGTTACAGCAGTTGGCCAATATGCCGCAGCATCCCGAGAGTGTGCCGATCAATATGTTGGTGCGGGTTGAGGGAACGCCCTTGGCGGAACAAGCTGAGCTGGATCCCTTTGATTTTATTCGCACCATCGCGGTAGCTCGGATCATGATGCCGGCCTCACATGTGCGTCTGTCGGCGGGGCGTGAAGAAATGAACGAGCAAATGCACGCGCTGGCATACTTCGCCGGTGCTAACTCGATTTTCTATGGTGAAAAACTACTCACCACCCCCAACCCCCAGGCGAACCAAGATATGGCCCTGTTTGCCCGCTTGGGTATTGCGCCTGAGCAGCGCCAAGTGAGCGAGCCTCCCCAGGCTCCCACACCGCAGTTCTATGACGCCACTGAGGTTTCTACTGCTGGCCGCAATGCCGAGCTGGCTTGATACCACCCTCATTGAATATTTTTGAGCAACGGCTGGCAGCCCAGCTAGCAGAACGCGAAGCAGCTAATCTGTACCGCAGGCGCCTGAGCTTAGACACAGCTCAGGGACCTGTGATTCAGGTTAATGGGCGTCAGCTGGTCAATTTTTGTAGTAATGATTACCTGGGCTTGGCGGCTCATCCGCAGCTAAAAGAGAGCTTGCGCAATGCTGTCACGCGCTACGGGGTAGGCAGCGGTGCTTCGCATTTAGTGTGTGGGCACTCTGCTGCCCACCACGAGCTGGAAGAAGCTTTAGCTGAGTTTAGCGGCCGTCCACGCGCGCTACTTTTCGCTAGTGGCTTTGCTGCCAATACGGGCACGCTCAGCACCCTGCTACAACCCGGTGATACCGTACTACAGGATCGTTTAAACCACGCTTCCTTACTCGATGGTGCCTTACACAGTGGCGCCCGCTTACAGCGTTTTGCGCACAATGATTTGCAGGTATTAGAGCGTAAGCTCGACGCAGTTCGCGGCCCTGCGATGGTAGTGGTGGATGGTGTGTTTAGCATGGATGGCGATGTCGCCCCCCTAGCTGCCCTGGCGCAATTGGCTCAGGCCAAACAGGCTTATTTAATGGTGGATGATGCTCACGGCTTTGGTGTGCTGGGCCAGCGGGGCATCGGCAGTACCGAAGCGGCTGGTTTGGGCGCGCAGGATGTCCCGGTATTGATGGCGACTTTGGGTAAGGCCCTAGGTACTGTGGGGGCCTTTGTTGCCGGTAGCGACACTTTGATTGAGTCCTTGCTGCAAGGGGCGCGCAATTATGTTTACTCCACGGCCATGCCGCCTGCTCTAGCCGCTGCGGGGCTAACGGCATTGCACTTATTGCAGAGCGAAGCTTGGCGGCGCAGTCATGTATTGAGTCTAGCTGCGCGATTCCGTCGCGGCGCTGAGCAATTGGATTTGCCACTGCTCGATGCTGCTGGCCCTATTCAGCCGCTGATTGTTGGCAGTGCCGATCGCGCCTTAGCGCTAAGCCGTGAGTTACAGCAGCGTGGCCTATTGGTCAGCGCTATCCGTCCGCCCACGGTGCCGCCTAATACCTCTCGTCTGCGCATTACTTTTAGCGCGGCGCATAGCGAGGCGCAGGTCGATACATTGCTGCAAGCCTTGGCGGATTGTTGGCAGCGACATGCCTGAGCCTTTAGTTATGGAGCGTTTGCTGGCCAGTGGCGCTGCGCAGCAGGAAGTGGTCTTGCTACATGGCTGGGCGAGTAGTCGCGAGGTATGGCGGCCACTGCTGCGAGCCTTGCGGCCCTGGGCCAATATCACACTGCTCGATTTGCCTGGCTTGGGAGGGGAGGGCGAAGCTCTCGATCTCGAGGCATTATTACAGGCCATTTTGGATCAGGCGCCGAGTCGTGCAGTCTACATTGGCTGGTCCCTAGGTGGACAGTTGGCGACCTTGCTAGCGGCCAAGCATCCGCAGCGGGTGCTTGGGCTTGTCAGCTTGGCGAGTAACCCGCGCTTTACCGCCGATAAGGACTGGCCCGGTGTCGATCCGCAGCATTTGCAAAAAATGAGCGAGGAGCTGCAGCGGGCGCCCGAGCGCACATTGCGTCGCTTTGAGGCCTTACAAGTGATGCAGCAGGGGCCATCAAGTTTGATCAAGGACTTGGCTGCATGTCGCGGCACTGCGAGTGAGGGCTTGTCGCTAGGCTTGCAGTGGCTGGCCTCGCTGGATAATCGAGAGATTTTGGCAACCCTGCAGCAACCCCAACTCCATTTGCTAGGCGCTGAAGATGCGCTGGTGCCGGCGAGCCTAGAGCCAGTTCTATCGAGCCTATTAGCTTCTAGTTTGAATGCTGAAGTGCTCTTAGTTTCAGGCGCTGGGCATGCCTTGCCGATTCAGTCAGCGCAGTCGGTGGCCGAGAAAATACAGAGCTTTTTGAGCGAGCAGGCTCTGCTTGGCGCGCCATCGCTACCCGCTAGCCGGATTAATAAAAGCGCGATTGCTGACTCATTCAGCCGAGCCGCTGCGAGCTATGACAGTGTGGCTAGTTTGCAGCGCGATGTCGGCAAGCAATTATTGCGCAGTATTGAATCACTCGAGTTGCAGCCTCGAAGGGTGTTGGACTTAGGTTGTGGTACGGGTTTTTTTCAGCCGGCCTTGCGCCAGCGATTTCCACAGGCCCATTATGTTGGTCTAGATATCGCGCTAGGTATGCTTAGCTACGCGCGCCGTCAACACGACCCGAATGGCTCATGGTTAGCCGGAGACGCCGAGCAACTCCCCTTGGCAGAAAACTCAGTGGACCTGGTGTTTAGCAGTTTGGCGATACAGTGGTGTCAGCAGCCGGAGGCCTTATTTGCTGAGCTTGGCAGAGTGCTTCGTCCGGGGGGGCTCTGTGTTTTTAGTACCTTGGGGCCGAAGACTTTGCATGAGTTGCGCAGCGCTTGGGCGGCGGTGGACTCACACCAGCATGTCAACCAGTTTTTATCTGCTGATGATTTACTGGCCGCTAATCAAGCAGCCGGTAAGCAAGCGCTGCGACTGCAGCCCAAAATGTTTCGCTTGCACTACGGCAAGGTCAGGGAGTTGTTTGACGAATTGAAAACCCTCGGTGCGCGCAACATGAATAAGGGGCGCTCTGCAGGACTGACGGGTCGCAAACAACTCAGCACTATGATGCAGGCTTATGAGGGCTTTCGGCAGGAGGGTTTGCTGCCGGCCAGTTACGAGGTCTATTTTGGTGTGTTGGAGAAACAATGAGTCGTACTTGGTTTGTAACAGGCACTGATACCGAGGTAGGAAAAACTGCAATTAGCTGTGCGCTCCTGCATGCCGCCGCCGCGCGTGGCTTGCGAACCGCGGCCCTGAAGCCGGTGGCAGCGGGTTGCGATGAGCAGGGTCACAATGAGGATGCACTCGCCCTGCAGGCTGCGATGACAGAGCCCTTAAGTTATTTACAGGTCAACCCAGTGGCGCTGCAGCCGGCGCTGGCTCCGCATATCGCTGCAGCACAAGTGGGTAAGCGCCTGCAAGCTTCTCGCTTAGCGGGGCTGTGCCGCGGAGTTATGAACAGTGGCGCTGAGTTTGTGCTGATTGAAGGTGCGGGGGGCTGGCGAGTGCCTTTGAGCGAGCGTGAAACGCTGGCTGATCTAGCGCAGCAGCTGCAGGTGGGCGTCATTATGGTGGTTGCTATGCGCTTGGGTTGCATCAATCACGCCCTGTTAACTGCTGAGGCTATTGCCCGTGATGGTTTGCAGCTAGCTGGCTGGGTAGCGAACCAGCCAGGACAGCGTATGGCCTGTCACGAAGAAAACCTCAGGACTTTACAACAACATTTATCAGCTCCCCTGCTAGCTGAAGTTCCTCAGCTATCCCCCTACTCGCCAGAGCGAGCAGCGACTTACCTCGATATACAGCCGCTTATAGGTTCGTGAGTACTCACTGTCAGGCCTCATTTTGAAGCTTTGATATAACTCAACTGAGTTTTACTGCTGCTCTAAGGCCTAAAAAGTTATTTGACATTGCTGGTGATATACGCAGAATGTGAACACCGAACACATAGGCCGATATTGCTACCCACTGCGAGTGCTGCTCACGGCAGTCGCTTCGGTCTCCGCTACCAGAACCTGACGAGAGGTTAATCGAATGCCTGAGTACAAGGCCCCACTGCGGGATATCAGTTTTGTGATGAATGAGCTGCTTGAATCAGAGCAGCTCTACCAGACGCTGCCGGGCTTCGAAGAGGCCACCGCAGACTTAATGAATGCCATTGTGGAAGAGGGCGCTAAGTTTGCTGAAAACGTGCTCTCGCCACTGAACCAGAGCGGTGATGAAGAAGGCTGTCAGTGGTCACCTGAGGGTGTAAAGACCCCCAGTGGCTTCGTTGAAGCTTATCAGCAGTATGTCGATAATGGCTGGCCGGCGCTCTCTGCTGACGCAGAATACGGTGGCCAGGGCATGCCAGACTTCCTCGGTAGCATCATCAGTGAAATGATCGGCACGGCGAACTGGTCCTGGAGCATGTACCCGGGCTTGAGCCACGGTGCTATCAACACACTTGAGGCGCACGGTGACGAGCAGCAAAAGCAGCTCTACCTGACCCGCTTAGTCGAGGGCAGCTGGACCGGCACCATGTGCTTGACCGAGGCGCACTGTGGCTCTGACCTAGGTCTGCTGCGCACTAAGGCCGAACCACTTGATGATGGTAGCTACGCCATTAGCGGCACCAAGATCTTTATCAGTGCCGGTGAGCACGATATGGCTGAAAACATTGTCCACATCGTATTGGCTCGCCTACCGGATGCCCCAGAGGGTACCAAAGGTATTTCGCTGTTTATCGTGCCCAAATTCAATGTCAATGAAGACGGCAGCCTCCTCGGTGAGCGCAACAGCTTAGAGTGTGCCTCCATCGAGAAGAAGATGGGTATCAAGGCATCTGCGACCTGTGTGATGAACTTCGATGCTGCTAAAGGCTATCTGATTGGCCCGCCAAACCGCGGCCTAAACTGCATGTTCACCTTTATGAATACCGCCCGTATCGGCACAGCGATTCAGGGTTTGGCACACGCAGAGTTGTCTTATCAGGGGGCTTTGGCTTACGCCCGTGATCGTCTTTCAATGCGCAGCCTTAGCGGGCCTAAAAATCCCGATGGGCCAGCAGATCCGCTGATCGTGCACGCTGATGTGCGGCGCATGTTGTTGACCCAAAAAGCCTTTGCCGAAGGAAGTCGAGCCTTAATTTACTTCTTGGCCCAGCAAGGCGATATCGTTGTTGCTGGAGATGAAGAGCGCGCTAAAGCAGCCGATGATCTGATGGCTCTGCTGACACCAATTGCCAAAGCTTTTATTACCGAAACCGGCTTTGAGTCCGCTAACCACGGCGTGCAGATTTTTGGCGGTCACGGCTACATTCGTGAGTGGGGCATGGAGCAAATTGTGCGTGATGCGCGGATTGCCATGCTCTATGAGGGCACTACTGGTATTCAGGCTTTAGACCTAGTCGGGCGCAAAGTGCTGGGCTCCGGCGGGCAATTGCTGTTGGGCTTTACCAAGCTCATCGAGGAGTTCTGCGCTGCCAATAGCAGTGAAGCTGATGCGTCTTTCATTAAGGTGTTGGAAGCTTATAAAGATGAGTGGCTTGAGATATCGATGAAGATCGGTGAAGCAGCGATGAAAAACCCTGATGAAGCAGGCGCGGCTGCGGTGGACTATTTGATGTACAGCGGTTATGTCACTTTGGCCTACTTCTGGGCGCGAATGGCGGTTCTGGCGCGTCAAAAAATTGCGGCCGCCGACGGTGATGCCTCGTTTTATGAAGCTAAGCTGATGACGGCACAGTTCTATTACGACCGCTTGCTGCCGCGCACTGTGGCGCACAAGCAGGCCCTGTTGTCAGGCTCTGATAACTTAATGCAGATGCCAGACGAGCTCTTCGACTTCTAAGCGAAGACGAACAGAACAAGCGCTGCGGGGTGACTTCCGCGGTGGAAGAGGGGACAATACTTATATAAGTGGAGTCCCCTTGTTATGTCTAATAAGCAAAAAACTGACACGCCATCCAGCGCCAGCTCCGCCAAGGCTAAAGACCCCGAAAACCGTCTTTATCCCGAGGATCAGGCCAAAGTTGATGCTTTTCTCAGTAGTGGTGTTAACTCGGTAGAGCGCAAACCTTTCAGGCCGCTGCGCCTATTGTTAGTGCTGATAGCCATTGTGATAGGGATCAGCTTTTTTAGCCAACAGCTGCCCCGCTGGGCGGGTATCTATTAATCCAATGCCTGTTTAACCTGGTGTAGTTGCTTAACAATGGCGTTTAGCGTCATATCGTCTCTACGTTTTGTGTCTTTACGCTTTTCAATAGCATCAAGTTGTTCTTTGGCGGCACTAGAGTCAGGTGCTAGCGCTAATACTTGACGATAAGTTTGCGCCGCGGCGGAATAGATACCCAGTAAACGCTGACAGTCTGCAAGTCCTAATAGTGCATCAGTATCTTCGGGCTGTGCCTGCAGGATTTGCTTGTAACAATCGCCGGCCGCAGAATATTTTCCAAGGCTTAAATAGGCCTTAGCCAAGCTTTTACGTGCCGGCAGAAAGTTTTCTCTAATGCCTAGGGCATCCTGGAAATTAGCAATTGCTTGTTCAATGGCGCCCAAGTCGAGGTGACTTCTGCCCAGTTCGTAGTGTGCGTCAGCAGAAAGTGGCCGGAGCTGGATGGAGCGTTGATAGCTATTTATCGCATCCGAAAGTTCGCCTTGCTTACGCTGTACATTGCCTAGGTTGAACCAAGCATCCGGGTCGCGTGGCTCGGCTTGTAACAGGCTGAGGTAGCATCGCTGGGCCTGCTCAGTATGCCCCAGTTTGGTATAAGCTGAGCCGAGGTTGTTGATGGCATCGCTGAAGTCGGGCTGTAGTTGCAGTGCTATACCGAGCTGCTCTATCGCCGCTTCTAGCTTGTTTTGCCGAATGAGGATAACTGCCAACAAGTTGTGTAGAGCCGGTTGCCCGCGGTGTAATCTGATCAGTTGGCTGGCATCGGCCTGTGCCGCATCAAGCTTGCCACTATGAAATAGTCGCATAATGCGCTCGAAGTCTTCACGGCTCAGTTGACTGCCGCCCCTTTCCTGCAAGGCTTTGAGTTCCTTGCGTGCTTTTTTGTTCTGCGGAAACTGCGCCAATATTTCACCGTAGAGGCGTTTAGCAGCTTCTATATCACCCTGCCGGGCAAGTTTTTTGGCTTGAGAAAGTTGTTGATCGGCTGAAAAGCTGCGCTGAGTCATAGTTTGCTAAGGGCTGGTGGACTAGGGCGCTAATGTAATCCTCTGCTGCAAATTAGTACAGGAAGTAGGCGGATGTTGGTTAATTTTTGGCCTAATAAGATACTGTTTTCTGGTAAGTAGGCTTCGCATAGTTAGGCGGGGATTGGTAAGGCTTAAGTGCTTTGCTATATTAGCGCGCCCTAAATGTACTCGGTGTGTAGCGCAGCCTGGTAGCGCACTTCCTTCGGGAGGAAGGGGTCGGAGGTTCGAATCCTCTCACACCGACCAAAGCTCTGTCTGATCACGTCCAGACGCGTCCTTAAGTAATTGTTTTTCTTCAGCTTTTTCTGTTCAGCTCCGTACCATGATGTCCTGAGCGTCTCACTTCATACCGCTGCCGGTGACGGTACCGCTGACGGTATGAGTGGGTTCGCCGAGACTGATACCGTCATGGCGCAGGAGATACCCCATGCACAAGCTGACAGCAACAGCGATTAAAAACGCCAAACCAGAAAGCAAACCACGCAAACTCGCCGATGGAGGCGGGCTGTACCTTCTCATTGACCCAAAAGGTCGTAAGTACTGGCGGTATGACTACCGCTATGTCAGTAAGCGAAAAACTCTGGCCCTGGGGGTGTACCCGGAAGTTACTCTGAAAGAGGCCCGGGAGGCACATTACGAAGCCCGGCGGCAGCTCGCCAAGGGTATCGATCCTGGAGAGGTCAGAAAGGTTGAAAAACAGACACGCCTCCTGGCTGCAGCAGACAGCTTCGAAGCGATTGGTCGTGAGTGGTTCAACCAGATCATGGATGGTAAGTCTGAAAGCTATCGAGTGCGCACTGGTCGTATTCTGGAGAAAGACCTATATCCGTACCTAGGTAATCGGCCTATTGCCAGTATCACGCCGCCAGAGATCCTTGGCGTCCTTCGGCGCATTGAGCGGCGGGGAGCGGTAGACATTGCTCATCGGGCCAAGCAGACGGCAGGTCTTATCTTCAGGTACGCAGTGGCAACCGGGCGGGCTGAGCGCGACCCAACCGGAGACCTCAAAGGTGCATTGAAACCAAAGAATAAAAAACACCACGCTGCGATTACCGAGCCTGCTGAGGTAGGGCGCCTGTTGGTCGCCATAGATGACTTCCAGGGTACCGCAGTAGTCAGCGCTGCACTTCGCCTTTCCTGCCTGTTGTTTCAGCGGCCTGGTGAGATCCGGTCTATGGAGTGGGCAGAGGTTAACTGGGAGGCTCAACGCTGGGAGTTGCCCGCAGAGAAAATGAAAATGCGTCTCCCCCACATTGTGCCTCTCAGTCGTCAGGCCCTGGATATTCTGGGAGAGCTGCATCGGCTGACGGGTCGTGGACGTTACGTGTTTCCGAGTGCTCGCGGTGCCAGCCGTGCCATGTCGGACAACGCTGTGCGGACAGCGCTCCGGACGATGGGCTACACCAATGACCAGATGACCGCTCACGGTTTCAGGGCCATGGCCCGCACTCTGCTGGATGAAGCCCTCGGGTTTAAGGTCGACTGGATCGAGCATCAACTGGCGCATGCTGTTAAAGACCCCAATGGGCGTGCCTATAACCGTACTTCCCATTTGGAGGGTCGTGTGGAGATGATGCAGTCTTGGGCTGACTACCTGGATGAGCTCCATCTAAACGCCGAAGCCACTTCTGGAACTGGATCCAATCACGAGAAACTGGCAGCAACTTAGATTGCTTCCGCACGCTTAGCATAGTGTCCTCAGAGTTTCATAGATTTAATTTCAGCCAATAGGTTAATTATTTAAGAAAAGCATTATTAGATCCTACAAGATCCTCTGCATGGCGTTGGAAAGCGCCAGACGACGAACCTTTTAATTACCAGAGGATTTACTTATGAAAGAACAGCAAAAACTTCACCGCCACACAGTTAATCGTGGCCCTCGTCTGATCCGCCTTCGTGAGGTACGAGATCTGACGGGACTTTCCCGGTCTTACATTTATGCCCTCGCGGCCGATGGTCGCTTCCCTAAGAGCGTTGCTCTGGTTCCTGGTGGTAGTTCTCGTGCTTGGGTCGAAGCCGAGGTGACTGCATGGCTACAACAACGGATCGCTGAACGCGACCAGGAGGTGGCTAATGCCTAAGCGCAGTGTAACCGTGCCACTGCCCAATTTGGTGCCAGAAGTGAGTGTCCCGCCCCACTTAGCGGTGCCGCTTACCCATTTAATTAATGCTGGTGTACAGGGTGCCACTACTCTAGAGCTCCAGGCGGTAGGTTGCCTTCACCCGTCCAGGTCGGTTGCCAAACTGAAAATGCTTGGCGCCCTAATCGTCGCTGATCAAAGTGATGCAGTGGACGCTCAGGGCGCCTACCGCCGTCGCATTGCGCGATATGTATATCAGGGTTGGAGGCAAGAAAACGCTATAGCAGACAAAGACAGCGAAGACATTGAGGATCGAAAATGATGCAAGACTTAGCAATAGAAGTTTGTATGAATACAGTAGCGCAGGAGAAGGAGGAGGCCATGGTCGCTGCCAGGCAATCGCATGGCCTCTCCAAAGTACAGCCAAGCAATGTTACTTCAACCGTTGCCACAAATCACCAGCAGCCTGCTCAAAGTGTCGGCCTGGACCCAAAACTCTTAGAGGATCCTGACCATTGCGTCGCTGAACTGAACAAGCAATACGCAGTAGTGAATGCGGGTGCACAAGTCCTCATCGCTGACGAGTTCAATGAAACACACCCTTTTCTTGCTTTGAGTGCCTTCCATGATCTCTTCGCCAATGTCAGGGTTCGAATTGACTCAAAAACGACGAAGCCGGTAACTAGACACTGGTTCACGCACCCCAATCGTCGGCAGTACAAGGCCGGTATGCGGTTCGATCCAGGGGGTGGTTCTTCCGTGGATTACTACAATCTCTGGAAGGGGTTTGGTGTTCAAGGTGATCCTCATGCTTCGTGCCAGCGGTTCTTGGATCATGTGAAGACAGTGATCTGCGATGGAGATCAGGATTGTTATGACTATGTAATGGACTGGCTGGCGCTTACAGTTCAGCAGCCAGGGGTGCTTCCTGGTGTGGCAATTTGCCTGCTGTCAGGACAGGGTACAGGGAAGGGTATTTTTACCAATTACGTGGGCAAATTATTCGGCAAACATTTCAAGCACATCACGGACAGGGGGCAGCTGTTTGGGCGATTCACCGATCACCTTGATGATGCGCTGTTGATGTTCGCGGATGAGATGTACTGGAGTGGCAATAAGGAGGAAGCTGGCTTGCTGAAGGTCTTGATTACCGAAGAAAGCAGGTCGTCAGAGCGTAAATACGGGGCAACAATGCCCGTTAAAAACTGCGTTCACCTCATTATTGCCTCTAATGAAGATTGGGTGATTCCTGCTGAGTTGGACGACCGCCGCTTCTTCGTCATGAATGTGACGAACCAGCGCGTAGGTGACTATAGATACTTCGACCGACTATCCGCAGAGATGCGTAATGGGGGGCCTGAAGCATTACTTGTTAACCTCCAGGCTAGGGATATTAGCTCATTTAATCCAAGTGACTTTCCTCGGACAGAGGCCCGGGTGTCACAGCAATTGGCGTCGCTAACCAATATTGAGCGATGGTTGTACGAACTGGCAGACACAGCTCAGTTGAAACTGGAGGATGAGGTGTTCGAGCCGCCTTGGCCGACGAAGGTACCGAAAGATACGTTGCATGCGGCATACTCAAGATGGCGGGGCGAGTCTCGAATAACTGGTCCGGTAGAGGGCAAGGCCGCATTTACGAAGACATTGTTGAAATTCAGTTTTAAGACCAACAAGATGTCGATGCCTGGTAAGAAAGGTCGAGCTCAGGCCTATGTTCTACCACCTGTCGAAGATCTTCGCCAGGTGTTTGATGACATGCTGCGTTTTCCCTGCGACTGGCCGACCCTTTAGTGTTGTGCTGGGTGGCGCTGGACCATCAGTGTCCACGCCACCCTGTCTTACTTCAACAAAGTTGGACTCTCTCATCCCGCGTAGTTGCTGGTGATTGCCGAGCTGTCCAAGTTGTTGGGGTATTTTTGTTAAAGTTCTTCTTTCCTTCGGTGTGTATTGTATTCCAACTTTTAATTTGAGTTGGACAAGTGCGACAACCGTGCCTGACTCAGGGGGAACATGGTCTTAAGCTGTCCGTCTCGGTAAGTCGAGGGTGGACACGTTAGACACACAGGCTTTTAACTCCTACTCTGGTCGAATAAGCAACCTGTGAAAACTCGCAGAGGCGTGCGCAGCGCAGTCCGCTGCGAACAAGTGATCCAGTGAGTTTAATGAAGTGTTCTGCTTTTTTAACTCGTTTTTCCCGGTAGGGTGCCTCCAGGGTCCTCGGTTGCGGGCGGTTTGTTCGGGGCCGTCGCCTCCGCTGCGCTACGGTGCCTTGCCCGAACAATCCCGTCCTCCCGGCACCCTGGGCGGCCCCTACCGTAGCGCAGGGGCAAGGGGGACCGGGCGTCAGCCCGCACGCCCCCGTAGGTCCGGAAGCTACGGGAGGGGCCATAGAAATCAAAAAGATCACTAGCCTGACCAAACGATATATCAACGCGAAAAAACCGATACCGATATGGTGCCGATATCTTAAGTATTGGGTTGTTTCAATTGCCTATACACCAACCAGTCTCAAACTGAGACATTTGACTATATGGAGCCGAGGCACTAACGAAAACCATATAGAGATTTTTGTCACATAAGTACGGCACTAGTACTTGATGGCAGTGTTTGTTCAGGAAAATTACCCCCCCCCCTTCTCTTACCCTCATCGTCTTTAACGGTGAGTCTTGCTGGCTCTGCTTGGTAGCACCTTCGGTGACGGTATGGGATCCAGTTGTTGCGTACTGGCTCCCATCAATCGCGCTGGTAGTTACCAGTGACTTCAGTTTCAATCCGATAGATTACTCGGGAGGCTCGATGAATAATCTGCCCAAATTTCAAGCATCTGAAAGAACGATATATGGTGAGATCGGATCCAGTGAGGACAACTTAATTCGCGAGGCTATCGGCCTCATTGAATCTCGTTTACGGAACACGGAGGTGTTCTCTCGACCCGACGACGCCCGTAGATTCTGTCAACTTCAGATTGCCTCAGAGCCGGACGAATACTTCTGCTGTCTTTACTTGGATTCCCAGCATCGCCTAATCGAGTTTGAAAGACTCTTCAGGGGCACCGTTGATGGCGCCGCTGTGTACCCAAGGGTCGTCGCCAGGCGAGCGCTGGAACTCAATGCTGCCGCTCTCATATTGACCCACAATCATCCTTCCGGCGTGACTGAAGCCAGTGAGGCAGATAAGCGGATCACCAGAAGGCTGCAGGATGCACTCGGTTTAATGGATATAAGAATACTGGACCACATTATCGTGGGTACCTCCGGTACTTCATCGATGGCAGAAGCAGGATTTATCTAGCTGGATCGGCGCCCTGAGGGGCGCTACTTTTTTTTAAACCCTGGAAAATGGAGTCTCAGACTGAACATAAAATGGGATTATGCGCAGTGCCTCAGGCACTGTCCGCTACGCCGCATAATCAATTTTATGTATAAATCTTTTCCTACTCTTTCAGTCGGCGGTACCGCCTCCCTGCTCCCGGCGCTGCGGTCCGCCTCGTCCGTCAGGCTCGCACCTCGTCGTCTTCCTACCTCGTTGGGCCTAGCTTGGGGAACAGCGCGGAGGCCACCGACCTACAAAAAAGTTCAGTCGTAGATGCCACCGCCGTACTCACCAAGACCTCGGTCCAGCTCCCTGGTCGGGTTCACGCTGGAGCTATCCCTCATTTGAGCGTCAGGATCAATACTGTACTCAATCTGGTCACCTGGGTCCGAAAGATCATATTCATAACGGTTCCCTGTTGAGCTCTCGTAGCCACGTGTCTCCGAAGTCCCATAACTCCCACTTGAAGAGCTACTACCATAGATCTGGGTTGAGTTGTCATTGCCATAGACATCCGAGTCCTGAGCCAATGCGCCTGACGCCACAAACAACAGTGTGAGAGTGAGTTTTTTTATTTTTAGTCTTCTCTGGGTGAATTTGACATTGATCCTACATGTAGTCTGGGCTGAATCCTGGAACTCTAGGCTAATTCTGCGACATGATTCTCACGCTGTGCGACTGCAGCCCTGATCATTGTTTGTTCGGCGCCCAATCAGTAGCTCTAGGATCAGCAAAGCGAATGCCCTACTGGTCTCTTCACTGTCCAGAACCGGCAAGGACAGCTTCTCGTTGTCCCCAATTGTATCCAGTACAGCATCGGTCACGCGCTTGGGAAGCAGACCGTGCATTACCTTCTCGGTGGTATGACCACGAATCTGGGCCATAACCTCCTCGTCACGCTCGATCCGGTCAGCAATGCCATTGGCGAAGTGGAGCTTATCCTGGTCATCAACCTCGGCACCAAACAAGTCGTTCAGACGCTCGATGATTTCCGATAGCCGTGCCTTTTCGAGGTCGTGGGGCTTGCCGGTGCCCACTTCCTTCAGTGGTTTGAGAGCGTACTCGCCTTCTTTTTCAGCCAGGCGTAGCTGTTGCTCAGTCCGCTTGGTCAGCCGGTAATGGGTCAGTGACAGCTCGGATACGTCGACCTTTGCCTCGTCCAGACGATCCACCCTCAGCAGCGGATGGAGGTGTCGGGCATAGACACATAGTTGTTCCAGGTCGGCATCGTCGTAGTGGACGATCTGCGATAGGAACTCATAGGCCCTGACTAAGCTCTGCAAGTTCTTACGAAAAAGGTCCAGAGTATCCCTGGCTTTGCCCGCTTCCTCCAGCTCTGCCTGGGCACGCTGCAGGCCCTCACGGTCGCCGCTTCTTTCTGCGCTAGCATGGGCCTGACCCCAGGCCTGAATGTCCTCCAGGGCTGCTTGGTAGCGCACGCGAAAACGATCCACTGCAGGCTGGCAGTAATAACTCAGACGAGAGGCCGGCACCTTTGGATCAAAGAAAGCTAAGGCAAAGGATGAGACTTCATCCGCATGGTAGATCCCCTCGGCATCTAGGTTACGCTGCAGGTCATAAACGATCTGGGCATCGGATACGTCTTCTAGTTCCGCCTTGCCGTAATACGGAGCGAAGGCATCGAGGATATCCTGGGGATCATTGTAGAAGTCGAGAATGAAAGTATCCTTGCCCGGGAAGATCCGGTTCAGCCGAGACAGGGTCTGAACACAGTCTACGCCCTGCAGCTTCTTATCCACATACATGGCGCAGAGCTTGGGTTGGTCGAAGCCAGTCTGATACTTGTTGGCTGCGATCATCACGTTGAAGTCAGTGGTATCGAAGGCGTCGGCCAGGTCCCGTCCCCGCAAACCAGGGTTCAGAAGTTGGCTGGTTTCCGACACTTCCTCGGGAATCACGTCGTCTGCAGGCACGGTGCCCGAGAAGGCCACCAGCGGATGAACATTGTCGTACTCCATCTGTGCAATGTACTTCCGCATGGCCAGCGCATAGCGCACTGCCTCCTGCCGGCTGCCCGTCACCACCATGGCCTTGGCTTGGCCATCCAGTAAATGCCGTACATGTTCCCGGAAGTGTTCGACGATGATCTCCACCCGCTGGCTGATGTTGTAGGGGTGAAGCCGTACCCATTTAGCCAGGGTCGCGGAAGCTTTGCGGGACTCGACTTCGGTGTCGTCACCGTCGGGGTGTGAGAGCTTCCAGGCAGTGTTGTAGGTGAGGTAGCGTTTCAAGACATCCAGGATGAAGCCTTCCTCGATGGCTTGCCTCATGGAGTACATGTGGAAGGGCTCCGGCAGATTATCCTTGCTCGTCGGCTGCTTCGGGTTTGGCGGTCGACCGAACAGTTCCAGGGTTTTGGCTTTGGGGGTGGCAGTAAAAGCGTAGTAGCTGATACGTTCCGTCGGCTTGCGGGCCTGTACTGCGGCATCCAATAGTTCCTCGGCGCTGACCTCTTCGCTGTCTGGCTTGTCGGCTCCCAGTATGGCCTTCAGCTTCGTTGCTGAGGAGCCGGTCTGTGAAGAATGCGCCTCATCGGCAATCACCGCATACTTCCCACTGGCCAGTTCCGGGTATTTGTCCAGTGCATCGAACAGCGCCGGGAAGGTCTGGATGGTCACGATGATGATGCGGGTCTGGTTGGCCAGGGCCTCGGCCAACTGTTCCGACTTGCTCTGATTGCCAATGTCCCGGGTGATGGGCCTCACCACACCCTGGGCATGTTTAAACTGGTAGATAGTGTCCTGCAGCTGGCTGTCGAGCACGGTACGGTCAGTGACGACTACCACGGAGTTGAACAGTTTACTGGCACCGGTGGCGTCATAGAGGGAAGCCAGTTGATGAGCCAGCCAGGCAATGGAATTTGACTTGCCCGACCCCGCCGAGTGCTGGATCAGGTAGCGTTGGCCTGCCCCTTCGTCCTTGGTGGTTTCAATCAGTCGGGTCACCGCCTGCCACTGGTGGTAGCGGGGGAAGATCAGGGTCTCCTTGATGGTTTTGGTGCCGTCGAAGTTCTGGTTTTCCTGACTATCTAGGTGCAGAAAACGACCCAGAATGATCAGCCAGGCATCCTTCTCAAACACTTGGTTCCACAGGTAGGCCGTGGCGTAGGTGTTCTCATTGGGGGCCGGAGGATTGCCTGCACCACCTTCCAGTGAGCCCTGGTTGAAGGGCAGGAAGTAAGTGGCCTTCCCATCCAGGCGGGTGGTCATGGCCACCTCGGACTGGCTCACAGCAAAGTGGACCAGGGCGCCACGCTTGAAAGTTAGCAGCGGCTCTGGCTTGCGGGTCACCGGGTCCTTTGGCGGCCGGTCTTGTCGGTACTGCCGCTTGGCGTTCTCCACCGATTGCTTGAACTGGCTCTTCAGTTCCAGGGTAGCGGTGGGAATGCCGTTGACGAAGAGTACTAGGTCCAGCCTCGGGTTGTACTCTCCCGGCCTGGCATGTGGGGAGTAGGAGACCTCAGGTACAACTCTCAGCCGGTTCGCCCCATAGCGCGCCTGCGCCTCCGGATTCATGCCGTGGTCAGGCCGGAAGCTGCACAGGTCAATCTTAACCCCGGGCACTTTGAAGCCATGGCGCAGCACTTCCAAAGTGCCGTGCCGGTCCAGCTCTCGCGCCACCGCCTTGACCAGAGCCGCTGCAGGGTCCTGAGGATTGTTCTTACAGAACTTTTCCCAGCGCTCCGGATAGGCCTCCTGAACGAAGCCAAGCAGGTCCTCAGTATAGAGGGCGGTGGCGGGGTCGTAGCCGGAGGCAGGGCCAGTCAGCCAGCCATCGGCCACCATCTGGTCGATGATGTCCTGCTGGAATTGAAGTTCGCGACTGTTTGCCATCCCTGGGCTCCAATGTGTTGTTCTAGTTTTGTTGACGGGTAAAGGTATGGCATGGGGAGGCCTGGTGCAAACACAAGGCGATTGAGTACTGGCGGCCTGTATCCACTCTCTGTGCTTGCAATCGCTGTCTCAGCGGGGTATCTACCTCACTGTGGTACAACAACAAAAAATAGGAGGCCCATCATGGCCGGCAAGTACGACCTTAAAACCAGCCCCAGTGGCAAGTTCATGTTCAACCTGAAGGCTGGCAACGGCCAGATCATTCTCACAAGCCAGCTGTATGAGTCCAAAGCAGCGGCGGAGAATGGTATTGAGTCAGTCCGTACGAACTCTCCAGATGACAACCGCTACGAGCGCAAGGTCTCGAAGAGCAACGAGCCTTACTTCGTTCTGAAGGCTGCCAATGGCCAGGTCATCGGGACCAGTGAGATGTACTCCGGCAATGCTGCCATGGAGAACGGCATCCAGTCGGTCAAGACCAATGGTCCAACCGCACCTGTAGAAGACCATGCCTGAGCATATTGATGTCTGGGCCAGCTTCCTCTGACCCAGACCTTCCTTCCACCTGTACACTGTTCTGGTTCAATCCAGTTCAGTGAGTCAGCAACGCTATGTGCGGTCGCTTCAACATCACAGACCTGCCGGGGCTTCAGGGCTTACTCGATTACCTGGGGATTGATCTGCAGTTACCAGAACCTCGGTACAACGTAGCCCCGACAGAAGACATCCTCTTGTTGCGTGAAGGGCGCGGTGACCTTGCTCGGTGGTGGCTGGTGCCCTCCTGGGCCAAGGAGGTCAGCACGAACTACAGCATGTTCAATGCTCGAGCCGAGTCTCTGGCCAAGAGCCCGGCCTTTCGGGGACCATTCCGCCGGCAACGCGGCGTTGTACCCATGTCCAGTTTCATAGAGTGGCGGGTAGAACAAGGGAAGAAGCAACCCTGGGTCATTACCAATGAAGCCAACACCATCATTGCAGCGGCTCTGTGGGATCTATGGGAGGGTGAAGATACGCCACTGCTCTCTTGCACCCTGGTCACCACGGAAGCAGCAGAGGCCTTCAGGCCTTGGCACAACCGAATGCCGGTGATGCTCACACGGGAGGAATGTCTACGGTGGCTGGACAACTCTCAACCCATTGAACCTGGCGATCTGATGCTGGCGCCTGTTCTAAAAGAAGATCTGCAGCTGTATCCGGTCAACCGAGCGGTGGGTAATGCCTCAAACACAGATCCAGCCCTCTTCAAGCCGACTGAACCGGCCATTGTCTTGAAGTCGAGTCAGTGAGTAACCAGGCACTGTCCAGGAGAACCGCACCTTGAACCCCGACAGGCTCACCATTGTTGGCATTGATTGCGCTACTGACCCACGTTCAGTGGGCTTGGCTCTGGGTGTGTTGGACGCTGGGCAGCTTCACATCAGCCATGCAGAGCTTGGATCAAGCAGTCCTGAGATTGCCACATGCATTGCTCAGTGGCTGCCTCCTAGTACTCCGGCTCTGATTGCCTTGGATGCGCCACTGGGCTGGCCCGAGCCACTGGGCAGAACTCTGGCGACACATCAGGCAGGCGATCCTGTGACCCGGGAGGCCAATCTGCTCTTTCGTCAAGCTACGGATCGGTACATCAAGGCACAAACCGGCAAGCAACCTCTGGATGTTTGTGCTGACAGTATCGCTCGTACTGCAGTAGCCGCCCTTACTTTACTGGACCGTACCAGAGCAGCACCAGGACAGGCGATTCCATTGGCATGGTCTCCGGATGTCACCACTCTGTCTGCCATTGAGGTCTATCCAGTAGGCACCCTGACAGCCCATGGGCTCCCCAGCTAAAGCTACAAGCTGAACCGGCCAGGTCCATTGGCAGATACACGAACACATTCTCGGAGCACTGCCTAACTGGGTCACCGTGGAGCAGACTAAGGCATTGCTCGAGAACGCCGATGATCTGGATACAGCTATGTGTTGCGTGGCTGGAGCTGACTTTCTGGTAGGTCTCAATTCTCATCCTGACGAGATCAAACCTTAGTCTGCACGGAGCGCTGGATTTGGGTAAGACGCATGTAAGATTGAAGAAGCAAGTGCTCTTCAAACCATGGGCCCCCACAAGCGTTCTGAAGTCATGCGAGTGATCACCTAACCGGTCCCGCATTGAGTCCAGCAACGTGAATTTACCTCTTCTAATGAGATATGTGTCCCCGGAGCCACTCGGTGAACATCGACCACAACGAGGCGTCACCTAGCTCTGAAATCAACAGAGTCACGCTAGCCACCGCCATAGAGCAACCAGCAACGACTAGTGCTCGATTCCCAATCCGTGCCGATTCCGCGCTTGCCCCCAGCGCCGCAGCTGTGGCGAGAACCGCGCGGTAGTTTTTGTCCTCTTCGAGCAACTGCCTAAACTGATCAGCGCCACGCTCACCGAAGAACTTGATCAGATCGAACCCTTCGCGCCTTGGTTGGTCGGCCTCGAAAGGTAAGGCCCTCACCTCAATCCCGTAAAAATTTCGCCAACGCTCGCTCCACAGTTGGCGACTATCACGTGCCAGTGCCGGCAGATCGAGGCCAGACTCTAGTAACTCAACACTTAAACGGCGAGCCCTTCGAACGGTGAATCGCCGATGCCGAATGGTCGCCAAGTCACGCGCAGCCGAATACACGGCCCGCTGCTCCTGGAGGTACCGCATAACGGCAAGGTAGAGAATGAAAGAGCGTGCGGCATGGTTGAACATGTGACCGATCGTCCCAGCAGCGTAGGGCTTTTCCCCATAGCCGACGCCATCGTTCTCGTCCACGACTCTCTGGTACTCACCGGCTATTGCCCAGCAGTTCCGCAGCGGCTCGTGCGGCCCCGAATGTCCCTCGGTCGGAATGAGGCAAGCGCCCAGCATCTGAGGCGATACGAATCGGTCGTGCCCGGCATTACTCATGCCCAACGCTCTCAATCCATCATCCGCTTCAGCTAGCTTTTGCTCGTCGGCAAGGTCAATCCCGTCGAACAAGTTCAAATCCAGCACCGGATGCGAATCTGATCGCGACGAGAAGAACCCCGGACACCGTTGGGAAAGCCACCGCCTCGCAAGGTGGTGAAGCCGCTGCCGCTCACGCTGAGTGGCTTCAATTGCGGCAAAGTAGCGATTGGCCACCCTGGGCTGCTGAAACCATCGCCATGTCAATGTTGGCTCATGATTCCTTCGCCAAACATTATCAAGACTAGACTCGCCAAAGGTGCTGAAATGGAAGAACGCGACCACAGCAGTAACACCACCTCCCAGCTGAACTGCTGTGATGTCTATGAACTTGAACTCACTCGGCAAGTCTTCACGCTTGGCGCCCAAAACTGGGTTCTTGGTGTCTGTCCTCGCAACAGAGCCAATTACCCACCAACCAAGTCCCTGGCCGTCACGTGCACGCCTGAGCGATTCTATATTGGATTCTTCGAGTCCGCGAGCTAGAGATTGCTCCCAGCCATTGTGCCGTAGCGATCGCTCCAGGTCTCTGTACTTGCTAGGGGGAAATAGTTCAACTGTCCACAATCCACCCTGACGGACCCGTGCTTGCTCAGGAAGTACAAGATTTTGACTGGGATCATCTAACGCTTCAACCTTGTTCCGTTGATGCTGATCGAACGCTAAAAGGGCGTTGATGCCGCTAAGGAGTATACGACGAGCTGTAGCCGGGATCATTCGGCGAGGCCAGGACCACAGACACCAGCCCAGGAACCGGTATATAACGTCGTACCAGCGCCACCGAGTGCCAATTTCCGGAACGAGCTCGAATAGGCGGCTGACTCTGTCATTCACCACCGCTGATGGTGCGACCTTCGAGCCCCGTCGGCTACGCTCGGAAGTACTAGTAGGCGAATGGCTCACTGGCGAACACTTTCCTTCGAGAGGCTACCAAAGAAACTGTCGAGCGCCCAAGCGGGAAACTCGCTCCAGAACAGATGCTGCAACCTTGGTTCATGACACCACCTCCAAACCTGCCTGACGGACTTCTTCATCGAAGGCGGTCTCGTCAGCGGGTGGCTTCCAGTTACGGACATCGATCTTGCCGGTGACGGCGGCTGAGATGAGGGCGGAGCGGCGTTCCGAAATGATTTCAATGGCGGCTTGAGCTTCCTGAATAAGAGAGCCAAAGCTGCCTGACAACCTGGCAACGTAATCTAGTATTTGCTTTTGTTCAGGTGGAGGCGGCAGAGGCAGCCGAACTCTGCCAAGAGTCTCTGTATTCAGGTTTTCCATGGTAGAACCCTTGGACTCAAGAGAAAGTTCACTGACAACCCCCTTGGAGGTCACGAGGAGATATGCATACTCTGGCAGGAGCTTTGCGTTTAGTTTGGCCTTCAGACTGCCTGTACCGCATAGCCAACCCTTCTGGGCCTCAGTAACGACAGCACATCGGCCTAACTCTCCTCTTCGGGCGAACACCAATTCACCCGGACTCAGTTGGTGCCTCTCCAGCCGATGCCAGGTATCTTGGTCAACGGAAGCCTGAGAATCAGGAATAATCTTCCCATCTTTCATGTGTGCCGGGTTCACTAGTGGCACACCATCCTGAATGTAGTCTTCAGCATGGAGCTGACTGCCGAATGGGCCGGTCTGCATGAGTAGTGTATTGAACTTCAGCTGTGAAACGCGCCAATGCTCCGGCACCTCCCCCAACCACTCCACCCCCGAGTCCTTCATCGGCACCGAGGGATCCAGTCCCTTGGTCACGGCATGGGAGATAACCGCCTGACGCTTCTCCTTCAGGAGCTCGATCAGACGCTGCTGCTCCTGGATCAGGGCATCGATCTTGGCGGTCTCGTGGTCGAGGAAGCGGGCTATTTGGGTTTGTTCTTGGAGCGGTGGCAAGGCTATTTTGAAAGTGTTGATCACTTCGGGAGGAACCCGTTTCAGACCTCCCGCTCCAATCATGCTCGAAGTGCATACAGACATGTATCCATCTTCTTGAACTCTGTAGTAGAGAAACTCAGGCTTCAAATCCCGCCCTGAACGTAGGACATTGATTTCTGTAGAGCCAAAGCCAACCCCGTTGGTTAACCCCCGTGCTAGGGCGATGTTCTTGTTTTCAAAGCAGGGAGTAACCTTGGCCTGTAAGACATCACCTTCCTCGAAGTATGTATATCCCCCAAGAACATCTTCAGCTGGTCGCACTTCGTCGAGAATAATGCGCCCGGTCTTCAGCTTCTCCATAGGGACGAAACTGTAAACCTCGTCAAGACTGCCGTTGAAATTGGCTTTGGTGGGGTTCAGTGACGCAACGTGCTTAAGACTGAGCAGTCGCCATTGTTCTGGCACCTCACCAAGCCATTCCACCCCAGAATCCTTGTAGGCCGGATACCTCGGAAAGCTCACGCCGACAGCTCCTGGATCATCGCCTTGATCCGGTCCGTACAGGCCTTCAGGTCAGCGTCAATCTCTTCTAGGGGCCGTGGTGGCACGAACTTGTAGAAGTGCCGGTTGAAGGGGATCTCGAAACCAACAATGCCCACCTCACCATCCAGGGGGTCACGCTTGCTTTCGTCGATCCAGGCATCCGGTACGTGGGGCTTCACCTCCCGCTCGAAGTACTCGTAGATGCACTCACCCAGGGGGACGTTCTCATTGTCCCGTAGGCTGGTGTCTGGCTCAGGGTTGCCGTGCTTGTCGGTACAGATCTCGGCCTCGGGGTCACGCTCCGACAGGGCATTCAGTACCGCCTTCAGCTGCGGTGCCCCCAGCTTGAAAGCCAGTGGCTTCAGGGCAGCCTTCAGGGCCTTGGTGAAGGCAGGCCGGCTCTTGTACACCTGCTTGGGGTCGAGGCTCCCACAGGCCTGTACGAGGGCCTGGAGCTGTTCCGGTTCCAGCTTCTGCAGGGGCTTCTCCTCTTCCAGCCTGGCCAGACGTTCCGGGCTGGCCTGGAAGTTCAGCTGCAGGGGCCGCTCCACGGTAATGCGCCGATAGCCAAAGGCATCGACCGGGAAGATCTTGCTCTCCTCGGTTTCCTCAAAGGCCCCGTAGGCCCGGACAATGGACTCACTGTTGGCGTCGTCCACGTACTGGCGCTTTGAGCCCAGAGACTTGCGCATCTTGCTGTAGCGATCTGTGGCATTGATCAGCTGGACCTTGCCCCGGCGCTCAGTTGGCTTGTTGTTGTTGAGCACCCAGACATAGGTGGCAATGCCGGTGTTGTAGAACATGTCCGTAGGCAGGGCCACGATAGCTTCCACCAGGTCATGCTGCAGCAGGTAACGGCGGATCTCCGACTCTCCACTGCCAGCACCCCCAGTGAACAGCGGGCTGCCGTTCAAAATAATACCTATGCGCGAGCCGCCCTGTTTGGGATCCTGCATCTTGCTGACCAGGTGCAGCAGGAACAGCAGAGAACCATCCGAGACCCGGGGCAAACCAGGCCCGAAACGACCATCAAAGCCGCGCTCCTCATGTTCCTTGAGCACGTCCTTCTGAACCTTCTTCCACTCCACGCCAAAGGGTGGGTTGGCCAGCATGAAGTCAGCCTGCAGGGTTGGCAGCTGGTCATCCGAGAGGGTATTCCCCAGCTTGATGTTGTCGACCCCCTGGCCCTTGATCAGCATGTCGGCCTTGCAGATGGCGTAGGACTCTGGATTCAGCTCCTGGCCATGCAGGGACACGGTGACGCCCTGGCTTACCTGCTGGATGTACTCGTCACCCTCCGAAAGGAAGCCACCGGTACCAGCCGTCGGGTCATAGATGGTGATGATGCTGGAGGGCTTGAGCTTGTGCTCCTGCCCGGTCAAAACCAGTGAGGTGGTCAGGTGGACGATGTCCCGGGGGGTGAAGTGCTCCCCTGCCGTCTCGTTGGAGCTCTCGGCAAACTTGCGGATCAGCTCCTCGAAGATGATGCCCATGCCGAAGTTGCTGATGCGCTCCGGGCTCAGGTCGATGCTGGCGAAGCGCTGCACTACCTGGTAGAGCAGGTTGGCGCCGGCCAGCTGCTGTACGAAGTCCTCGAAGTGGAAGTGCTCAAAGATCTCACGGGCCGCCTGGCTGAAAGACTGCACATAGCTCAGGAGGTCATCGGCGGTCTGGGTATCAGACAGGGTGGCCAGCGTTAGCGGTGAGGCATTGAAGAACTCTTTGCCCGAGGCCCGCAGCAACAGCCGCTCCCGAATGGCGTCTGTCTGGTTGGCACTGGCGTTAGCCTCGGCCAGCAACTGTTCCCGAGTAGGCTCCAGGACGCACTCCAGGCGCCTCAGCAGGGTGAAAGGCAGGATCACCCGCCCGTATTGAGACTGCTTGAAATCCCCCCGCAGGAGGTCTGCCACGGACCAAATGAAGGCGGCGGTCTGAGAATGGTTCTCGGTGTTCAAGTCGGCTGTCCCTGTCTGGCTTGATGGATCGACCGGTGATCATACCCAACCAGGACAGGGTCTGTCGCGTAGAAGGGGGCGAGCTCTACCGATCGTTAACGCGAGGTGGTAATCTTACTGGGTAGGGTGATTCTTGACCCTACAGGATTCGAACCCGCACAGTGGGTCCTCAGCGTCGGTATTTTTGACGGTAGACGGGCAATATCGAATAGTGAATAAGCCAATGAAAACAATAGGTTAATGACGCTTTTCGGGCGGTCTCACACCGACCAATAATTTCAATAAAATCAATATTTTACGATTCTTTGTGCTGCTTGATCTGTCGGCTTGAACCTAAGTTTTTGTTGGTGGTGGCCAGTTAGTGGCCAGTGTCGGCGGTCAATATAGGCTCTTATCTTGATCGGTAAGGACATAACGGAGCGGAATCCAATTCTAAGCAGCAATGCTTGTGAGTATCTCTTTCCTTTTTATAGTTCTCGTAGTTATCCAGTTAGCAATAATAGGGTTTTGGTTGGTTTTCAGGGCGGTGATTTGGTTGCTATGCGGTGGAGAGGTCCAGCAGTAATATAGGAACTCAGTCACTACCGCTTTCATGGCAGGAATCTACACTGAATATTCGCAGTGGCTATACCATGTGTAGTTGTTCACTGGGTCGTTACTGCTTAGCGTCCGGTGAGGGCAATCGCTTCTGCTTTGATATTATTGACGGTTGCTTAGGTAGCCGAGTTTGCTTTTAGGTCATTACAGGGGCGCGACTGTACCATTGGATAGCCAGCTGTGGATCTCTTGGATTAGCTCGCCATTTTTCGCTAGGGCCTCGGTTGCCGGCATTTTATAGTGGCGGTGATGGGGCAGGGGCTCTAGTCCCTCGTAGGGGCTTTCCTGGCAAGGGTCGACGTAGAGTATCCGTGCCCGACCTTGGCTACCGCGCCAAGCTAGATGGCAGAAGGGCAGCACTAACTCGCTGCTGCCGACTACCAGGACCATGTCGTCCTCGTCTAAGTTGTTCATTAGCTCATAAAGTTTACTGTAGGCTGGCGCCGCTTCGCCAAAGAGCACCACCTTGGGTTTATAGCGCCCTGGAGTGCCTGCGAAGTCAAAGGCTTGGTAGCCCACTGTAAAAATCTCGTTCGTGTCCAAGTTCTGCATTTCAAGCAGACTGCCGTGGATATGACCTACGTTTGTGCTTCCGGCTCGTTCGTGAAGGTCATCAACATTGCTGGTCATTAGCTCAACCTGACCGGGAAAGCTGCGTTGCAGTTCTGCAATGGCTAGGTGGGCGGGGTTGGGCTCAACGTCGGCCAAGGCGCCGCGCCGAGCGTTGTAAAAGCGGTGTACGAGCTCGTAATTTTTAGCGAAGGTGTCGATATGGCAAACATCCTCCACGCGGTGGTTTTCCCACAGGGCGTCTGGGCCGCTGCGGAAAGTGGCTAGACCGGACTCAGCGGAGATACCGGCACCGGTGAAAATAAATAGGCGTCTTGGCATGGCTGCTCTCTTGTACGGTGATTGGCCTCAATGCTACTGAGAAGCTTCGCCAAGGGCTAGACAGAAACGCTGGTATTGAGAGGCTTTACAGGCTATCTTTCGGACCCATGCTGCCTTTCATATACAAGTTTTTTCTGGTCCCTCTCACTCTACTGATCCTCGTCGGCTGTTCGGCGGGGGAGTCTAATGTCAGTCAGGGTAATCGCGAAGGCATCTTGCACTTCGGTAATGGCTCTGAGCCCCAGGGGTTGGACCCGCACGTGGTAACTGGGGTTCCCGAGAGCAAGCTGATCGATGCCATGTATGAAGGGCTCACTCGCAAGAACCCCTGGACACTGGAGCCCGAGCCCGGGGCGGCGGCGAGTTGGAGTTTCAGCGAAGATCGCCGTGTGATCACTTTCCAATTGCAGCCCGAAGGGCGCTGGTCGAACGGCGATCCGGTCACCGCCCATGATTTCGTCTGGTCCTGGCGGCGCGCCTTGAACCCAGCTATGGGCAACCTCTACTCCTATATGCTCTACCCGGTGCAGAATGCCGAGGCTTATGCCACTGGCAAGTTGCAAGACCCGGAGCAGCTGGGTGTGAAGGCCTTGGATGACTACACTTTGGAAGTGACTCTCAGTGAGCCGACACCCTACTTCCTGCAACTGCTGGATCACTACAGTACCTTTGCGGTGCCGCGGCAAGTCATCGAACAGTTCGGTGAGGCCACCGACCGTTTCACCCGCTGGACTCGGCCCGGCAACATCATCACCAATGGCCCTTTTCGTCTGACTGAATGGAAGCTCAACCGCCGTATTGAGGTAGAGAAAAACCCTTATTATTGGGATGCCGATATGGTCCAGCTCAACGGGGTGGTGTTCTACCCCACCGAGAACCTGGTCAGCGAGGAGCGCATGTTCCGCGTCAATCAGCTGCACTACACCAACGATGTGCCTCTGGACAAGTTGCCCGCCTATCGCGCGATGCCTGACAGCCCCTTTGTCGAGGCGCCCTACCTAGGCACCTATTTTTACCTGATCAACACCGCGCGGCCGCCGCTGGATGATGTGCGGGTGCGCCAGGCCCTCTCCTTAGCCGTGGACCGGGCGAAGTTGGCGCGCAGCGTTATGCACGATCTGGTCACACCGGCCTGGTCGATTACGCCCCCCGGTACCTTGGGTTACGAGCCGCCAAAACTGTTTGATTACGAGCCCGAGCGGGCCCGAGCCCTGCTAGCTGAGGCAGGTTACCCTGGCGGAAAGGGTTGGCCAGGGTTTGAGCTGATCTACAACACCAGCGAAAGTCACCGCAAGATAGCGGTGGCGCTGCAGCAAATGTGGAAAGACGTTCTGGGTATTGAAGTCAGTCTGTCTAACCAAGAGTGGAAGGTCTACCTCGACTCGGTCTCGGAAATGAACTTCGACGTGGCCCGCCGGGGCTGGGTCGGTGACTACGTCGACCCGAACAACTTTCTCGACCTCTATCTCAGCGATGGTGGTAATAACAATACCGGCTTTGCCGATCCCGACTATGACCAGATGATTCTGGAGCGGGCGCCCCAGGCACAGGACCGGGAGGAGCGTTTCCGCATATTTTTTGAAGCCGAGACTCGGCTGATGGAGGAAATGCCGATCATTCCCATTTATACCTACGCCAGCAAGCACCTGAAGCATCCCAGCGTGAAGGGCCTGCCGAGTAATCTGATGGATTTTGTGAACTTCAAATACATCCGTCTAGAGCCGGTGGAAGTGCAAGAGTTCGAGGTGCCCTGAATATGTGGAAGTTCATAGCCAGTCGCCTGTTGCAGGCGGTGCCGGTGATCCTCGCGGTGATCACGGTGACTTTCTTCCTGGTGCGGATTGCGCCGGGCGGGCCCTTCGATAGCGAGAAAGCGGTGATCCCCGAGGTGAAGGCGGCCCTAGAGGCCCAGTATCGTCTCGACCAACCCCTGTTTCAGCAGTACTTGGCCTACTTGGGTGATCTGGCCCAAGGAGAGCTAGGGCCTTCCTTCAAGTACCCCGGGCGCAGCGTCAATGAGCTGATTGCCGCGGGCTTGCCGGCGACCGCAGAATTGGGGCTTTACGCCCTGCTAGTGGCGGTCTGCATCGGCGGTGTGGCCGGGGTGCTCGCCTCGCTCAAACCGAATACGGCCCAGGATTACATTCCCATGTCGCTGGCCATGATTGGCATTTGTATGCCCACTTTTTTGCTGGGTCCACTGCTGGTGCTGCTGTTTGGCATACAATTGGAGTGGCTGCCAGTCTCCGGCTGGGGCGAGATGCCCGGAGACAAGTTGTTGCCCAGTCTGACACTCGGTGCTGCCTACGCCGCCTATGTGGCGCGTCTCAGTCGGGCGGGGATGCTCGAAGTGCTATCTCAAGACTATATTCGCACTGCCCGCGCCAAGGGGCTCCCCGAGTGGCAGGTGATCACCCGCCACGCTCTGCGCGGGGGCTTGATGCCGGTGGTGACCTTTCTGGGGCCGGCCTTCGCCGGTCTGTTGGCGGGCTCTTTTGTGGTGGAAACGATTTTTCAGATTCCCGGTTTGGGCCGCTTCTACGTCCAGGCCGCTTTTAATCGCGACTACACGATGATTCTTGGCACCACCGTGTTCCTATCCACCCTGATTGTCTTGTTTAACTTGGCCTCCGATGTGCTTGCAGCTTGGTTGAACCCGCGCCTGCGCAGCCAGTTTGGGGAGGCTTGAAAATGAATGAACCGATCTTGGCAGTCGGCAGCGTAGAGCAGGGTACCTCCCTGTGGAAAGATGCCTGGATTCGACTGCGTCGTAATCGCTTGGCACTGTTCGGGCTAGTGCTGCTGGTCAGCTTCGTGATCCTGGCCCTGCTGACGCCTTGGATTGCGCCTTACGCCTACGATGACCAGAACCTAGATTTGGGCGCTAGCCCACCCTCGGCTGCGCACTGGCTGGGCACTGATATATTTGGCCGCGATCTACTGACGCAGATTCTCTACGGTGGGCGTATTTCGCTGGCCGTGGGTTTTGTTGCTACCTCGGTGGCGCTGCTGATTGGGGTCACTTGGGGCGCGGTGGCAGGCTATGTCGGCGGCCGAGTAGATGCGGTGATGATGCGCCTAGTAGATATTTTGTACGCGCTGCCCTTCATGATTTTTATTGTGCTGTTGATGGTGGTGTTCGGGCGCAATCTACTGCTGCTATTTCTGGCTATTGGCGCGGTGGAATGGTTGACCATGGCGCGCATCATGCGCGGGCAGGTGCAGACATTGCGACAGCAGGAGTTTGTTGAGGCGGCGATATCCTTAGGCCTGTCCCCGGTAACGATCATCTGGCGTCACTTGGTTCCCAATGCTCTCGGTCCCATCATTGTCTACACCACTCTGACTATACCTAGCGTCATGTTGCTGGAAGCCTTTCTCAGCTTCCTTGGCCTGGGGGTGCAACCGCCCCAGACCTCTTGGGGGCTGCTGATTTCTTATGGCGCGGAGACTATGGAGGAATACCCTTGGCTGTTAATCTTCCCGGGGATGGCCCTCACCCTGACTCTGTTCGCCCTTAACTTTCTCGGCGACGGCCTGCGCGATGCGCTGGACGTGCGCGGCTCCACGGACTGATCGCCATGGCCCTACTATCCGTCAACGGCCTCAAAGTCGATTTCACTACCCGCAACGGCGTGACCCACGCGGTGGACGATGTCAGTTTCAGTGTCGAGAAGGGCGAGATCACGGCGATCATTGGCGAATCCGGCTCCGGCAAATCGGTGGCCTGCTACAGCCTGTTGGGGCTGCTGCCTATGCCGCCGGCGAGTATCGAGGGGGGCAGCGCCGAGTTCGAGGGGCGCGATCTGCTGCGCATGAGTGAAGCGGAACTGCGGCAGGTGCGCGGTCGCGATATCGCCATGATCTTTCAGGATCCGATGACCTGCCTCAACCCCTACATGACCATCGGCAATCAGCTGGTTGAGCCCCTGCTATGTCATCGGCGCATATCACGTGAAGAGGCCCGTCAGCGGGCCATCGAGCTGCTCGATGAGGTGGGCTTGCGCGATCCGCAGACTACTATTGACCAGTACCCCCACCAGTTTTCGGGGGGCATGCGCCAGCGGGTAATGATCGCCATGGCCTTGATTAACGAGCCCAAGCTGCTGATTGCCGACGAGCCTACTACGGCTCTGGATGTGACCATTCAAGCGCAGATCTTGCGTCTGTTGGCGGACTTGCAGAAGCGTCGCGATGTGGGGGTGATCTTTATCAGTCACGACCTAGCGGTAGTAGCAGATATCGCCGATAGCATCGTGGTGATGGAGCAGGGGCGAGTCGTGGAGCGCGGGGATCGCCAAGCGATTTTTGAGCGTGCCGAGCACCCCTATACCCGCAAACTGCTGGCGGCGATTCCCGGTGGCAGTAAGGCTCCCTCGGCATCCACTGGCGAGGACTTGGTGCAGGTCCGTAATCTTTGCACTTGGTTCAGTCAGGGTAAGCATCACGAGTCTGTCAAGGCGGTGGACGATGTCAGCTTCGGTATTCGTCGCGGGGAAATTCTTGGCTTAGTCGGAGAGTCGGGTAGCGGTAAGTCAACAATCGGCCGTTCCCTACTGCGCTTGGTGCCGGTCACCAGCGGCGAGGTGCTATTCGACGGGGTGGATGTCACAGCCCTCGAAGGCAAGGCCCTCAAGCAGATGCGCCGGCGCATGCAGATGATCTTCCAAGATCCCTACGCCTCTTTGAATCCGCGTATGACGGTCTTTGACACCTTGGCCGAGCCCCTGCTGTTACATGGCATCGAAAGCCGTAAGAGCGTGGAGCAGGGCGTGCTTAAGTTAATGGACGATGTTGGTTTGGCCCGGGCCTTCATCCGCAAGTACCCCCACGAATTCTCCGGTGGTCAGCGCCAGCGCATCGCCATTGGCCGCGCTCTGGCTACGCGGCCTGAATTTGTTATCGCCGACGAGCCGGTGTCGGCGCTGGATGTCACCATTCAGGCGCAGATCCTCGAGTTGATGCTAGCGCTGGGGCAGGAGTACGGTTTGACCATGTTGTTCGTTTCCCACGATCTGGCGGTGGTTAGGCACATCGCCGATCGCATTATCGTGCTCTATAAGGGGCGCATTGTGGAAGAGGGGCTTGCCGAGCAACTGTTTGAACATCCCAAAGAGGATTACACCCGTCAGTTACTGGAGTCGATTCCGGGGCGGCAGCTGCTTTAAACCCCGGCACAGGCGCTTGGTGAGGCAGCGCATTGGGCCCAAGCGACCAGTCTCACATTGAACTGTCTGCTACCACAGGCATGTCTATCGCCAGGTGCTTGACCATCAGTGTTCAGCTGCTGGGGTAGCTGCTGATTCGTCGACTTGAGTGATTTGATCGCTGTAATATTGGTCGAAGTTTTTGAATTTTTCACTGTTGTGACCGCAGCAGCGAATGCTTCCTGACTTGATATCATACACCCAGCCGTGGACTTGGATTCGACCCATAGCTAGTTTCGCAGCCACTACCGGATGAGTGCGCAAATGCTGTACTTGCTGCTGCACGTTTTCCTCAATAGCTTCATTCAGGTACTTACTGTCTAAGGAAGTTTCACTGGGAATGCTGTGACGCTCCCTGATGATCTCCATGGCTGAGCGACAGTGCCCTAGCCACTCCTTGACGTGGGGCAGGCCTTTTAGTGCCGGTATGTCCAGTGCGCCTTTGATGGCTCCGCAATCGGTGTGACCGCAGACAATGATGTGGCGAACGCCCAGAACGGCAACGGCGTATTCGATGGAAGCAGTCATACTTCCGGTTTCATTGCTGTGCGGCGGGATGACGTTACCGGCGTTTCGACAAATGAACAGGTCGCCGGGATTAGAGCCTGTGAGCATATTCGGGTCGATGCGGGAGTCCGAACAGGTAACAAACATCACATCCGGATTCTGGCTGTTGGCCAGAGCACCGAATAGGTCTTTGTGCTCCGGATATACGTTTTTTTGAAAGTTCAGTACACCGCGAATAATGTGATCCATTGTGACTCCATCTGCCTGGCTCAATTAACACCGCCCCGTAAGGTATTAATCCGGATCGGAAAGCTGGCGTATGAGAACACATATCGTTACCCACTGGCTAGCTTGCAAAGTTGTATTCAATCCACGCCATGCCCTAGCGAAAAATAGGGTTCATAAAAGGCAGCAAGTATTTTTCTGTAGCTAAAGCTGCACTGCGCCATGTTCAGCAGAGCAAATTATGCTGACTACCGCCGGGCAGAAAAACTGGAAATGGCAGGGCAATTCCCTGAGACTGTCTGTTGCATAGTGATGGAGTACTGGTGCCGCTGATGGCAAGAGCGGGCCGGTGAACACGAGGAGCAGTGATGAAATTCTATTCTCGCAAGTGGGTTAAGCCCGAGGACCTCAACCCTAATGGCAGTCTATTTGGCGGCCAATTGCTTAGCTGGATTGATGAAGAATCTGTGATCTTTACCATCTGCCAGCTGGGTCAGGGTCGCCATCTGGTCACCAAGTTCATGTCGGAGATTAACTTTGTTAGTTCGGCGCGACTGGGTGATGTCATTGAGATGGGGGTGGAGTTCACCGCCTCTGGGCGCACCTCAGTCACCTTGCGCGCCGAGGTGCGCAACAAGATTACCAAGCAGACCATCATCTCTATCGATCGTATTGTGTTTGTTAATCTCGATGAAGAGGGCCGCCCTGCGCCCCATGGTTTGCAGTGGCCCGTTAATGATGCAAACGACTCAAAGGACTGAGTCATAAGTGGCAAGGTCATGAATGCCTTTGTCTGTCAGCGATCAAGCGCTGCTGCAAGTTGGCTTTTATAAGCTGCTGAGGTAATAGTAGATAAATTCTTTAAACAACAGCAGTGAGTTACTTATGTCGTCAGGCAAGTCAAAGCATCAGAGTGTTTTGTCAGAGGCATACTTCAAGCGGATCTCTGAGGCACTAGCCAATGCTGGAGTGCATCAGCCCACGCTGGTGATTGATAAGGCGCATTTAGATCACAATTTAGTAGCGGTTAAAGCCATTACAGAGCGTGGCTTTGATTTTCGCATAGTTGCTAAATCCCTACCTTCAGTTCCCATGCTCAATTATCTCATGAGCTCAGCGAACACAAAGCGACTGATGAGTTTTCATATGCCATTTTTAAAACATGTGGCAGAGAATATTCCCAGTGCTGAAATACTGATGGGAAAGCCGATGCCCGTAGCCGCGGTAGAGTCATTTTATCAATCGATAGAAAAGCGACATGGACCATCTGCTTTATTCGACCCTGAGACACAATTACAGTGGCTGATTGATAGCTATGAGCGAGCTGAGCAGTATGCAGCGCTGGCGGAAAAGCTGAACATCAAAATGCGCATCAGTTTGGAAATCGATGTTGGATTACACCGTGGTGGTTTTAGTGATAAGCGCAGCTTCGAAGATGCGCTCAAGTTCATTAAAAAGGATAAACACTTAGAGCTATCAGGTTTGCTAGGTTACGAAGCCCACATCACCAAGGTGCCAAGTATTGTTGGAGGTTACAAAAAAGCCTTTGATCAAGCCTGGAGTACTTATCAATCCTATGTCGATTCTATTGTATCGCTTTATGGTGAAGCTGCTCTGCAGGACTTAGTACTCAACACTGCAGGTAGCACAACTTATCCCTTGTACACCAAGACGGGCTTAATGAATGAGCTGGCAACCGCCTCTGCATTAGTAAAGCCCACGGACTTTGATGTGTTTACGCTCGATCATCATTTGCCCGCTGCCTTTATTGCGGCGCCAGTGTTGAAAGTAGTGAAGGATCCAGAATTACCTGCAGCCAAAACTTTGTCACGCTTGATGCATCGAGTGGGTTTGCTGCCCAGAAAGGCTTGTTTTATTTACGGAGGAAATTGGTTGGCTGAGCCCTGCTATCCCGCGGGATCAAAACGAGCGAATATCTTGGGGCACTCGAGTAACCAAGAAATGTATGAGCTAAAAGTCAGTGATGATCTGCAAGTAGATGATTTTATGTATTTTAGGCCTAGGCAAAGTGAGGCGGTATTTTTACAGTTTGGAGATATTGCGCTTTATGACAATGGCGAAATCGTTGACTGGTGGCCAGTATTTGACCAAGAGCCGCTGAGAAAACCCGACTATTAGAATTTAAAAATAATAAGAGCTAACAAGCATGGCATTAGCATTGTTTTATCTTGTGTTTCCCGTCTTATTAATTGCCTTGTGCCAGCGCTTTAGTGTTTTAGAGAAAGTGGGCGTAGTTGTGCTCTCCTTTGCGGCCGGTATCGCGCTGGCCATGATGGTCGATCTGTCAGTGATATTTCCACGCCAAACAGTCACTTCAGTTCAAAGCAGTATTTCTGAACTCAGTATTGCCATTGCACTACCCTTACTGCTGTTTTCAATTAATGTGAAAGCGGCCTTAAACATGGCCGGTGATACCCTTAAAGGCATGGCTTTGGCTTTACTGTCAGTGGTAATAGTCAGCACTCTTGGGGCAGTGTTGTTCTCTGGCCAGCTAGACAATATTTGGCAGATTGCGGGTATGTCGGTTGGCGCCTATACGGGTGGTGGCCCCAATATGGCTGCGATCAAAACAGCGATAGATGGAGATCATTCAGTTTTTTTAACAATGGCAACTTACGATCTGATTTTTTCTGCCATGTATTTGATCTTTGTAATGACCATAGCGCAAAAATTATTTGCGCTGTTCTTAAAGCCTTATAAAGCTAAGAATCAATCTCAAGAGCTTGATTATGCAGGTATGGAGCATATGGCTGATGAAAGTGCTCTGGCCTATAAAAAACTCATTGAGCCAAAGCAGCTATCACAAACAGCTTTGGGCTTGATTTGCTCATTATTGGTGGTCGCTGTATCGGTGCTTGTAGCGAGCTTATTACCAGGGTCGCTGATATCTGTGATGACTATTATTCTTATAACGACCATGGGGCTTGCAGCTTCATTTATTCCTAGACTGCGTGCCTTAAGTAATAGTTTTCAGCTTGGTATGTACTTTATTTTAGTGTTCTGTTTTACAACGGGCACCATGATAGATACCACTATCCTCTCTAATATCGATATGTCATTAGCGGCGTATATTAGCTTTATCTTAGTGGGCTCTTTGTGTTTGCAGGCGGTATTGTGCAAGTTTGCCAAGATTGATACCGACACATTTTTAATCACTTCTTCAGCTGCGATCATGTCAGTACCCTTTGTGCCGGTTATTGCCGGAGCACTTAAAAACAGGGAAATTCTCTTGCCAGGTTTTGCCGCTGCCATACTCGGCTATGCAGTGGGAAATTATTTGGGGATAGTGGTGGCGAATATCACTCGCTGGCTAGTCTCTGTTATGTAAAGTGGTGGCGCTTAATTCATTGGAACTTAGCGCTCGCTACTTAGAGTCTCCTTGTTCAATATCACAGGAGGCACAGGCTGTATTGCTAAGTCAGAAAGCTTAGGATTTTTCTTAGTTTTTGAGTAAGATGGCGTCCTTTTTGAGGCAATTACAGAGCCGTTGATACGGCTCGGCACATGCCGTGGTCCTTTGTGAGTTGCCCAGCCCTTAACTATTACTGTTCGGAGTCCCCTATGAGTGAATTGCCCCCTTGCCCAAAATGTAGCTCTCCCTATGCCTACCAGGATGCTGCCATGTTGGTGTGCCCTGAGTGCGGCCATGAATGGATTGAAGGTGAGGCGCCGGCGGATGATGAGCCTCAGTTCCGAGATGCAAATGGCAATGTGCTGCAGGATGGTGACACGGTAACGGTTATTAAAGACCTGAAAGTTAAAGGCTCTTCCTCTGTTGTTAAGGTGGGCACGCGGGTCAAAAACATCCGCTTAGTTGAGGGTGATCACGATATCGACTGCAAAATTGATGGTATCGGGCCGATGAAGCTCAAGTCGGAATTTGTGAAAAAGGCTTAAGCCTAGGGGCCGCCCCGTCGCCGTGGCTTAAGGCGGCCGATTGAAAGCGCTTAGTCAGCCTAGAACGCTGAGGCGCTCAGGGCTCATGACTTGCTATCTGTTAAAGCTGGGATAGCGGTCTTGGCCGCTTCACCGGCGATTTCTCGCACTAATTTAGGTACTAAGTAACCGGGTAATTCGCGAGTAATCGCCGCATGTAGCTCTTGTGCGCGCTGCTCTGCTAGATCGAAATGCGCAGCACCCTGCACCTTGTCGAGTAGGTGTAGATAGTAGGGCAGCACGCCATTAGCAAACAGTTTCTCACTCAGTGCCACCAGTGCTTCGCTAGAGTCGTTAACCCCTGCCAATAACACCGATTGATTGAGCACGGTCATTTGCCGCTCTCGCATCACTGCGATGGCTCGCCCAACATCGGCATCAATTTCATTGGCGTGGTTGCAATGAACCACCATGACGCTTTGTAGGCCTTTTGGGCAGATCGCATCTAGTAGGGAGTGAGTGATCCTATCGGGTAGCACTATTGGCAGTCTTGAGTGAATTCGCAGTCGCTTTACATGTGCAATAGCCGCGATTTGTTCACAGAGTTCTGCTAGATAATCATCATCGGCTACCAAGGGGTCACCGCCACTGAGAATGACTTCAGTAATTGATGGATCTTCGGCGATATAAGCTAGGGCCTCGCGCCACTGCTGCCGGCTGTTAATGTTGGCGGAGTAGGGGAAGTGACGGCGGAAACAGTAACGGCAGTTGATGGCGCAGCCACCCGTCACAACCAATAGTAGACGGCCCTGGTATTTGTGGATGATACCGGCTCTGGGAATAACGCCTTTACTCTCGCCGGTGGGGTCGGGGCCAAAGTCAGCTGGGTTGATCAGCTCATCAGCTGAGGCCAGCACTTGTTTAAGTAAGGGGTCATTCGGGTCGCCTTTGCGCATCCGCTGTACAAAAGCTAAGGGGACTTTGAGGCTAAATGATTGGCAGGCAGCATCGCTGAGATTAACCTGGGACGGTGATAAATCCAGTTGCTGAAGTAAGCTTGTGCCGTCAGTGATGACCTTGCGCAATTGCTCGCGCCAGTCAGCCTTTGACTGAAGTGGTATCAGCTTGGAAGAGTGTGGCATGGCGTATAGTCCGGCGGCTTCAGCCCAGTCGATCACGAAGGCTATAGAATAACATGCCCGCGACAAGGCCGGGCCAGCGCAGCACTGTGCCACCGGGGAACTGTTTTGAGGGGACATTGGCCATAAGGTCAAAACGCTCAGCTGTGCCGCTGATTGCTTCAGCCAATAATTTTCCTGCCAGCGTCGCGGTGGGTACGCCATGGCCAGAGAAGCCATGGGCGTAGAATGTCTTGCCTGATAATTTGCCGCAGTCAGGCATGCGATTCATGGTGATAGCCAAGGTCCCACCCCAGGCATAATCGATACGGGTAGTGGCCAATTCGGGGTAAATTCGCAGCATGTATCGGCGAACAAAACTGGCAATATCCGCTGGAAAACGGCGGCTATAGGATTCGCCCCCGCCAAAAAGTAGCCGATTATCGGCCGATAGCTTCCAATAGTTAATCACAAACAGGCTGTCTGACATCGAGCAGTCGTCGCGGATGAGTTGCCGGGCTAGTGATTCAGATAGCGGCTCGGTAGCGAGCATGTAATTATTAATTGGCATAATGCGCCCAGCAGTGCGGGGCTCAAGCTTGTCCAAATAGCCGTTGCATGCCAGAACCAAGAAGTCGGCATTGACTTGCCCTTGGTCGGTTTTAACCCGAACTTTATTGTCCTCAGTGTAGGACAGTACGCGGCTGCCCTCGTATAGCTGTGCACCGAGCTGCTGTGCTGCTCTGGCAAGCCCTTGGGCGTACTTCAGTGGGTGCAGATGGCGGCAGCCCTGATCTAAGATAGCGCCGTGAAAGCCCTGGCCAGAACTCATGGTTGCCAGCTCTTGTGGACTTACATAACGCATATCTTGGTAGCCGTAGACCCGCTGCAGGTGCTCGATGTCTTGCTCTAACTCTTTGGCATGTTTGGGTTTGGCAGCCACGTGCAGGTTGCCCTGCTTCAGTTCGCAGTCAATCTGATGCTCTTGGATGAGCTCGCAGACAGTGTCTACAGCCTCTAAACCCAGCTGCCATAGGCTGCTGGCGTGACTGAGACCAAGCCAGCGCTCTAAGTCTTGCTGTGCTGCACGCTGCCCAGTACCTACATGGCCACCATTGCGCCCAGAAGCGCCCCAAGCCATTTTGTTAGCCTCAAGTAAAACCACACTATAGCCACGCTGACGCAAGTGAATGGCTGTTGAGAGGCCGGTGTAACCGCCGCCAATGATGCAGACATCCGCTTGGGTCTCACCACGCAGGGCGGGAAAGTGGAGTTTGGCATCGGCGCTAGCGGCGTACCAGGAGTTTACATGTGCTTGATTTTGCATGATCTAAGTATAAGGTCCTAAAGTTAAAGGCTCGCATACCTCGATAGGGTTAGCACACTTGCCCAGCTGTTCGAGGTACTGCGATACTCTGGTCTTTCCTGATAATGGATAGTGTATGGACAGCGACGCTGACGCAGCAACAAAGCTCATTAAAGATTGGCTAAAAGAGCACAATATCTCTGAGGTCGAGTGCTTGGTGCCCGATATGACTGGCAATGCTCGGGGTAAGTTTATTCCTGCGCAGCAGTTCTTGGGTCTAGGCCATCCTAAACTGCCAGAGAGCATCATGATACAAACGGTGACCGGAGAGTATTCCGATGACCATTGGGATTTTGTTGAGCCCACTGATGCTGACATGATTTTAAAACCCGACTTAAATACATTGCGTGTAGTGCCTTGGGCCCGTGAGCCGACGGCCCAAATTATTCACGATTGTTATAAGCCTAGTGGTGAGTTGCACCCACTTTCCTCGCGCACCGTGCTGCGCAATATCTTGGCCTTGTATGAAAAGGATGGCTTGCAGCCGGTGGTTGCGCCGGAAATGGAGTTTTATTTAGTTGCCAAAAACACTGACCCCGATTATGAGTTGATGCCACCTAAAGGGCGCTCCGGTCGTCGTGAAACAGCACGCCTGTCTTACAGCATCGATGCCGTGGCAGAGTTTGAAGACTTTGTAGAAGACATGTACGACTACGCCGATGCGCAAAAGCTGCAGGTTGACACTTTAGTGCATGAAAATGGTGCGGCGCAGATGGAGATTAACTTTCTCCATGGCGATGCATTAAGTCTGGCTGATCAAGTGTTTGTGTTTAAGCGTACAGTGCGCGAGACGGCGCATAAATACGGCATGTACGCGACCTTTATGGCTAAGCCGATGATGCGCGAGCCAGGTAGTGCGATGCACATTCATCAAAGTGTGGTGAGGGCAGATACCGGAGAGAATATTTTTGCCGATGCTGAGGGCAATTACACCGAGGCTTTTTTAAGTTATATCGGTGGCTTGCAACGCTTTACTCCGGAGCTGATTAGCCTGTACGCGCCTAATGTGAACTCATATCGCCGCTTAGCACCCGATATCTCCGCTCCCATTAACCTTAACTGGGGCTTAGATAACCGCACCACAGCTTTCCGTGTGCCCCACGATAAGCCCTCAGCGACTCGTATAGAAAATCGCTTCCCTGGCGCTGATGCTAACCCTTACTTGGCGATTGCGGCAACATTGGCCAGTGGTTATCTCGGTATGAAAATGGGGCTCAAGCCCAGCGATCCTCACCAGGGCACGGCCAACGAAGATGAAGTGGAGGTGGCGCGGACTTTGGAAGAGGGGCTGCGTTTGCTACACAACACGCCAGAGCTGCAAGACATGTTTGGTGAGTTGTTCTTGCGTGCTTATGCCGCGGTGAAACTCGATGAGTTTGAAGAGTTTAACCGCGTAATAAGCTCCTGGGAGCGCGAGCACCTATTACTTCAGGTTTGAACGCTCCAAGGAGTAGTTTTAGTGGCAAGTCAGCCGGCTTCATCCACGCCAATGTGCTCGATGCGAGGATACTCGCGCCACTGAAAAGTTTGTTCGTGGTTGCAGATCATGCAGCGATGTGGAATGTCACCGGTTTTGGGGTTCATGTCTCCGCTGCGGGCCATCATACCCGTGCCACAAGCATCGCAGATGTAATTGACTTCCACCGGACGAACTTCACGTTTGATTTCAGGCATTTACTCAACTCCCTTTGTATGGATGCCTATGCTAGCGCGAGTCTGCCAACTGTGAAAGCCATCCTTAGTTGAATTGGCAGTTGCTTAGCTGGCGTTAGTCGCTAAGCTGTGCCTGTGTTCCCAGCATGTGGACGTATCAAACGGGGCGGTAATTGAGTGGATACAGTACTACTACGGACTTTTCTTGAAGTGCGCAAAACGCGCCATTTTGGCAAGGCGGCTGAGAACCTGTGTATTACCCCAGCGGCGGTCAGCGCGCGCATCAAGCAGCTGGAGGAGTCACTGGGAGCGGTGCTATTCCTGCGTACGCGCAATAATATCCAGTTGAGCAAAGAGGGTGAGCGCTTAGTACCTCACGCTGAGACCATGTTGCTAGCCTTAGCTCGAGCGCGACAGGAGGTTGCTTTTGGCGATAGCGATAGCCGGCAGTTAGTTATCGCTGTGCGCAATGGCTTGTGGAGTGATTCGCTGCAACAAAAATTACATGGCCTGATTCGCTCGGAACCAGAGCTCATATTGCATCTTGTGAGCCTAGGGACAGACGAGATTGTGCAGAAGCTGCTGGCCGGCACACTGGATATTGCCATTCTCTATGCGCCGCCGAACGTGCCTGAGCTCGAAATTATTACGATAGGAGAGCTGAAACTGTGCTTGTACAGCTCCGGCAAGTTGAACAATGCGCAGCTGACAGAGGCCGATAATTATATCTACCTAGATTGGGGCGGCGGCTTTTCTCGCTTTCATGCACAACATTTTGGCGATCACGCCCTGCCGGTCTTGCGCACTAATCTTGAGGAGGTAGCCAAGCGCTACTTAAAGGAGCACGGCGGCGCCTGCTACCTGCCCTACGGCCAGCGCAGTGCTTTAGCTGAAGATGGCTTGAGTCCGGTCCGTGGGGCAGCGGTGTTTTCCCGACCAATAAATATCGCCTACCACTCCGCGTCACCTCAACGTGAACTTATTGAGGCTGTCGCGCAGCAGTTTTCGGGTCTTAGGACTTGATAGTCGGCGGTGGAGAAGAGCTTTAGTTGCCCGCCGCGATGCGGCGGGGCTGATGACGATTAATTAGAAAGACTGAGAGTCTCAGTAGTCGTCTAGTTCGAGGTCATAGTAGCCAAGCTCTTCGCGTAAGCGACGTTGTTCTAAGCGTTGCTCTGCGCGGCGGCGCTTGGCAGCTAGGCGCTGCTTTTCTGTTGAAATAGGGGCGTACTCTTCATCGATCATGTCACCTATAACAGGATCAAAGAAGTCGTCCAGTGAGTCGTTGTTGCCCAGGTCTTGGTTGGTGTCATTCATGTGCTCATCTCCCGATGATTTGCTCCGGCTATTTCGGCGCAATATCACTCAGAGTGATGGGGGAGTAAATCAAAATTTTATTGTATGGACGGCAAAAACTATTTGTTGTCGCGCTTTGTTCGCTGGGCAATAAAAGCTCAGGCGGCCCACGCCAGTTGCTGCTTCCCTGCACTGGACCTGGGCGGAGGTCCCGTCATCCCTGGCTGAATTACTTGGCGTGGGCCGCCCAGCCTAGTATTTGCAATCTCCGTGCCAGTGTTTGGGCCAAGGTTTTTGGCTGTTTCGCTGGCCAGGCTGACTGTCCGGACAGTGGTGAGACGTGTCCGTTATTGTGAATATTGCCGAAGGTCATCAACAATCGCACTGGCCACCGAATCAGCACTGCCGGCAGTGGCATCGACCGTTAAATCAGCATAGCGTTCGTAGAGAGGAGTTCGCTCGCGATAAATATCAGCAAAGCTTTGCTTGCTGTCACTGGCAATGCCGCGCATGGGGGCGGCAGCAACACGCTGACTGAGTGTGTCGAGGTCTGCCTGTAAATAGACCACTGGGCCAGCCTGCTTCAGTCGCTGCATTATTGCTGGGCTATACACCACACTGCCTCCGGTAGAGATAACAGCGTGAGCTAGGTCGATCTCTAGCAATACCTCTTCCTCAATTTGGCGCAGCCGCAAATGCCCCTGGCGTTCAAGTGTTTCTTGCAAGGTCTCACCTTCACGCAATTGGATGGCCAGATCGGTATCCGTAAAAGCGAGACCTGTCATTTTGGCGAGGATAATCCCAACGGTGCTCTTGCCCGCGCCGGGCATGCCGATCAAGTTGATAGTTTTAGGCAGTGATGAGGATGGTGCCACGATGCTAGTCCGCTGCTGTAGGAAGCGCCCATTATCCGCTTTCAGTGATGCCGCACAAGGGGCAGTAAAGGCTTATCGTTAAGGCCAATGCTGCTTTTTGGCAAGTGCAAAATAGTCATTTCAGCATTGATATTAGGGTGCTGAACCTAAGTTAACGATGAAGTGAAGCACCTGTACTTTGTCCTGAAAGATGGGGTCGGACTGGAAACCTAGCCTAGCTTGGTTTAGTGGGCCCAGGCCCGCTCGGCATGAAACTGCCGAGATAGATATTGCATCTGGTCGGCCAGCACGCGCTCCTTAGCCAAGAAGTGCCACTCCCAAATGTTGGGTTGAAAGGGGATAGCCAGTAAAGGCATGTTGGCTTCTTCGGGGCTGCGGTTGTCTTTAGCCCAGTTGCAGCGCCGGCAGGCTGCAACCACATTTTCCCAGCGATCCTGGCCGCCGCGGGAAGTGGGTATCACGTGGTCGCGGGTCAGCTGGACTCGAGTGAATTGCTGTCCGCAGTAAAGGCAGCGATGGTCATCCCGGCGGAACAGGCTGCGGTTGGACAGAGGAAGACTAAAACGCGCTACGATTTTTCCTTGCAGGGCCACTATAGGCTGAAGATCGATGCGTGAGCGCAGACCACTGAGGCGTGAGATGCCACCAAAAAAAGGCGGCAGAGGATCTCCAAGGCCATAGACGACATCGCCTTTAGCGTAGGCAGAAATTGCCTCCTGTGCTGTCATCCAGCCGCGCGGTTGGCCTGCAAGATCCAGCTTTAGAATATGCTGCATAGGCTGCCACAGTGAGTGGGATGACTCCAAGCTACTGCAAAACTGGGTGGCCTTCAATCAGTAATTTTGAGCACTCTTGGTGAGATCCTGCGGTCTTTCTACGGCGTCTTACTGCGCCTGCCAGCTGGACTCCACAAGGGTTTTGCCGGCAGCGATTACGCGGCCGGTGAAAATTTCCCCTTGGCGTATAGGGCCGACTCCGGCGGGCGTGCCAGTCATGATGATGTCGCCGTCAGCTAGTTGGCTAAAGCTCGCCAGCTCCTGCAGGATTTGAGCCGGCTGATAAAGCATCATAGAGGTATCACCCTGTTGACGCAGCTGGCCATCCACCTCGAGCTCAAGGCCGAGTCTTACGTTGGGCTCGGGCAGCGCGACGAACTCGCTAAATACTGCGGCACCATCAAAGGCTTTAGCTCTCTCCCAAGGCAGGCCTTTGCTTTTCAGGCGACTTTGTAATTCACGGCGTGTAAGATCAAGACCAAAGCCAACGCCAGCCAACTGACCTGCCATCACTATAAATGCTAGCTCGCCTTCATAATGCAGCGCTTCGGGCTTTGGCTGAGCAAAGCTCGCTTGGAGTTTTTGCCCGATGGCTGAATTGGGCTTCATGAAAACCACCATTTCATCAGGCAGTTCGTTGCCGAGTTCTTCGATGTGTGCGACGTAGTTGCGCCCCACACAGAGAATTTTAGTGGGGCTCAAAATTTGGCCACCAAAGCTGACAGTATGCACAAGTTTTGTATCCTAGTTAGGGCGCGAGAAATCATAATTAAAACGTGCTTGAGTCTAGCTGTCTGCCCAGCCCAGTGACAAGGCTGAACCCTAGGCTCAGCAAGGGTTTAGTTCACTTTTATTGACGCAGCCATCGCCCTATACTCAATTTGATGAATACAGTTTGATTATTGCTAGGCAAGACAGATACTGCGCGCAATTCGTTTTGTGCGGCCAGCCCTTTAAGGGCAGTAAAATTAGCCAAGGAGCCGCTACGTGGGGCAGCGCGACAATATAAAACCAAGCTCGGCCGCAGATCAGCCCTCGTTGAATAACGATGATGAGCTGACAGTAACCGATCCTGTGGAGCCTCCCTCAGAAGCTGGTGTTGACCCAGCTGGCTACAGTGAGAAGGGTGGTGGCGCTACACAAACGGGCTTTGATCACGCCCGGGAGCTGGCAGAGAAGGCTAAGAGTCAAAAAGGTCGCTTATTAAAACAGCGCTTTGTGCTAGAAGATGTACTGGGTGAGGGCGGCATGGGGCTGGTTTATAAGGCCCGTGACCTGCGCAAAGTCGAAGCGGAGGACCGCAACCCTTATATCGCGCTCAAAGTTTTGGGCCAACAGTTTAAAAACCACCCTCAGGCTTTTGTGTCACTTCAGCAGGAGGCGGTAAAGTCCCAAAAGTTGGCACACCCTAATATTGTCACAGTTCATGATTTTGACCGCGACGACGACACCATTTTTATGACGATGGAGTTGCTCAAGGGAGATGCGCTAGATGCTCTGCTTAAATTAGAGGCGCCGTTTAGCAAAGAGGTAGCAATGCGCTACTTCAGGGACCTCTGTGCCGGCTTGGAATATGCCCATAAGCGCGACCTGGTTCACTCTGACTTTAAGCCAGGTAATATTTTTGTGACCACTGGCGGCACAGTCAAAATACTCGATTTTGGTATTGCTCGAGCTGCAAATAAGAATGCTTTAAGCCATGATTTTGATGTGGCCGACTTGGGTGCATTGACCCCTGCCTATGCTACGGTTGAAATGGTCAATCGTGAGGCGCCTAGCTTTAGCGATGATATCTACGCGCTGGCTTGTGTATTGTACTTGATGCTGACCGGCGAGCACCCCTACCAGCGCAAAAGCGCCTATGATGCGCAGCAGGCAAAGCTTAAGCCGGCCCGCCCAGAGGGCCTTAATAATCGCGAGTGGCAGGCACTTTCTGCCGCACTTAGCACTGAGAAAAGCAAACGCCCCGCTAGCATTGCGCAATTCCGCGAGAGCATGATGCCACCTGCGTCGCGCCGTGGTGCCCTGAAGAGCGTGGCCGCAGTAGTGATACTGGCGCTAGGGGCGGCTGCATGGTTGGGCTATCAGCAGTATGAGGCACAGCAAGCTGAGGCCGCGGCGGTCAATGCGCGCCTTAAAGCAGCTGAGGATTGTTTTTTTGTGCAGGATTACAGCTGTACTATAGAAAACACATTAGTGCTGAAGAATTTGGCGCCGGACAATACTGAGGCGCAAAAGCTATTGCAGTTGGCGCAAAATGCGCAGGCCAAATTAGCACGAGAGACCATGGTTAATTCGCGCCTGGCTGAGGCCCGTGAGTGTCTGAGCTCGGGGGACTTTAGTTGTGCGCGAGTCAAATTACAGGAAGTGTTGAAGTCGCAGCCCGATCATGCGGAGGCCAAAGTACTACTTGAGCAGTCTGAACAACGCAGTGCCCAGGCCCGAGTCGGCACTATACTGGCTCGTGCAGAAGACTGCCTCGATAGCGCTAACTTCAGCTGTGTTCAGCAGGCGCTGACTGATGCCCAAGAGCAGGGCGCTGTGGCTGCTGACCTTTATCCTGTGCAGCGACGCTTAGATAATTTGCTTGCTGAGCGTGAACAAGCCAGTAAAGAGCAGGGTGCAGCTATCGCTCGCTTGCTCAGTGAAAGCGAGCGCTGCTTGCAGCAAGGCGACCACAACTGCAGCGAGGCTAAACTCTCAGAAGTGCTGGAATTGGATGCGCTTAATACACGAGCCATTGAGATGAAACAGTCGATAGCGACTGCTCGACAGCAGGCGCAGTTTAACCAGCAGACTGTGGCGCGGTTTCTACAAGAGGCCGAGCGCTGTTTGGAACGCAAGGATTATAGTTGTACGATTGCTAGATCTGAGTCGGCCTTGGCGATCATTCCTGAGCATGGTCCAGCGCAGGCCATGATACGAAAAGCCGAAGCTGCTCAGAATAAGGCTAAAATGAACATCTCCATACAGTAAGTGTAGCGATGCGTTTTAGTAGCTAATTAGGTGGCAGTTGCCACCATAGGAGTAACCTGTGAAAAAGATGATCCCTCTGGCGCTGCTTAGTTTCAGTTTGGCGAGTGCTAGTCACGCGAGTTTTTTTGACAGCCTGCTCAATGCTGCAAAAGATACCGCCAAGCGAACCTCAGAAGCGCTGATAATTGAAAAAACCAATCAGCTAGTCAGTGAGCTGATTCGCGATATGTTTATCGGCTATACCTCAGTTCGGACCAAGAGCAATGAAGAGGTGACTGAGGAGTACTCCAAGGAAAACGGGTCTGTGCCGGAGAGTACGAAAGTATTTGCTTATCGTACACAGATTTATCCTAGCGCAGCGGTCAGCCCTGGCACTGAAGTTAAGGTCAAATCCTACATTGAGGTAGTGCAAGGGCGCACTAGCACAATGGCCGTGGTGGAAGAGCGTTTGACCATCTGGGATAACGAAGACAACAGCATTGCCCTGAAAAGCATGACCAAGGAAGCGGGAGAGAAAGGCGGTGGTTTCGTCGGTGAGTTTTCTTTTACCTTGCCAGAAGGTTTGCCGCAGGGTGTCTATCCAATCAGTTCAGACCTCATGCTCAATGGTGAGCTCGTGGGTGATCAGAAGCACCAGCTACAGCTGGTGATCTGGCAAGACGGTGAGCACAGCATGCGCTGGCAGTTGTCAGCGCTACCGGGCTTAGTGCAAACAGAGCTGAAGTAGGCAGTTTAGGTCTTTTGCCGGGCCCTTTTATGGCGGCCAGGGTCAAGGATTTGCAGGGTGAAGAGTGTGCCGGTGAGAATGATTGCGCAGCCCACTGCCATGTGGCTGCTGATCTTTTCATCGAGCAGCAAGGCGCCCCATAACATAGCAAATACTGGCACCAGCAAGGTGACTGAAACCGTGCGCGTGGGCCCGACATTGATAATTAAGCGATAAAATAAAATATAGGCAAAAGCCGTACACAGCGAGCCTAGCAGAGCCACATAGAGCCAGGATATGGCTGAGATCGGCCCCTCAGGCCAGTGGTAATAGGTCAATGGCAGCATTGCTAGCGCTGCAAACAGCTGGCTTAAGGTGGCCATGACCACTGGGTGGACGCCAGTTAAATAGCGTTTGGTATAGTTGGCAGATAGGCCATAACTGAAAGTGGCCCCTGTGCAGGCAATGATCGCCAAAGTGGGGCCTTCCAAGTTCAGCTGCCCGCGGCCTTGCACTAACACTAATACTCCCAAGAACCCCACGATTACCCCAAAAACTTGCCAGCGTGTTAGCCAGTCGCGCAACCAAATAGCCGCAATTAACGCGCTCCACATGGGTACGCTGGAGTTGAGTAAGGAGGTGTAGCCAGCGCTGACATGCAGGGTGGCGAAAGCCAGCAATGTGAAGGGCAGGGCGGAATTGGTGATGCCAACTACCAGCAAGTGCGGCACTGTGTGCCAGGCCAAGTGACTGCGGTAGCGGTACAACAACAGTGGTAGTAAACACAGCGCCGCGATTGCTACGCGCAACTGAATTAAGGCGATGGGCCCAAACTCAGGTGCCGCGACACGCATAAAAAGGAAAGATGCGCCCCAAATTGTGGCGAGAAAGGTGATGGTGGCAATGTCGCGTGCTTCCACTCCTTAGCGGCCGCGGTTGCGGCGGCGCCAGTCCCAAGGCGGCACCGGATCATCGTCAGCCCACAAGCCACGTTTGGCGGCGCGGGCTTCGCCTTCAGCAATTTCAAGGCGCCGCTCATGGGGGGCGTGGTAGCGGTACCACCAAGCGTAGCCTTCCTCTACTAAAGCGCGATTGACGTTCACACCATCTGCGTAGACTGTGCCGACTTGGCGGCCGTAGTTATCAGTTTCAACGACTACCACGCCCACCTCTTCGCGATATACCCGGCGAGACAGAGCTGCTTTGGCTGCTTTGCCATAGGCCTGTTGCAACTCTGGCGTGTCGATACCGTAAAACCGGATTTTGTGTTGCTTGCCACTCTTGTCTAGTAGCGACAGAGTGTCGCCATCGGATACTCGCACCACTTTGCCGTAGAGGTCGAAGTCTGGAAGGGGCTGACCTTCCCGCACCGCCCCTTGCTCTTCCAAAACGTCTTTGGCTCGATGCCAACCTGCCTCAGGTCGACTGACATACTGCTGTGCCCGATCAAGTAAATCCTTCGGCCAGGTGACTTGTCCCGTGCTCTGCCATTGAAATGCGCTGAAGGCTACAGCTAGTATCAGCAGGTTGCGCAGCCCGCGGGAGATTGAGCGATAGCGCGAGCTATGGGCCTTGCGGCTGTGCTGGCCGCGCAGGAATGGGGGCAGTTTCATAGACTTCCGGATTCAGCGTATTGTTGAGGCAGCGACTTTAGGCTAGCCAGCCGCAGGCTAAATAGTAATGCAAATCTTGCCAAAGTGCTGCTGTGATTCTTGATGGCGGAAAGCTGCAGCTAGCTCCTCTAGCGGGAAGTGGCTGTCGATCACTGGTTGCAACTGATTGGCTTCAATGGCGCTGACCATATCTTGCTGATGCATTTGGCTGCCAACTGTAATGCCGCTGATGCGGGCATTTTTTTGGAATAGCTCTGCTGTGGGGACTTCACCGGAGATGCCGGTCAATACGCCGATCATGCTGATACAGCCACTGTAGGCCACGGCCCGGACCGATTGCGCGACAGTAGCAGATCCGCCAACTTCAACGACTAAGTCGGCACCGTGGCCAGCGGTGAGCTCCAGCACGCGATTACCCCATTCGGGCGTCTCGCGATAATTGATCAGATGTTCCGCGCCCAGAGACTCCAGTCGGGCTAACTTATCATTGGATGAGGAGGTGGCGATCACTCGGCAGCCCATCATGCGAGCAAACTGTAGCGCGAAGAGGGACACGCCACCGCTGCCTTGGATAAGCACCCAGTCCCCGGGGCGCAGGTGAGTTTCTACCATCAGAGCCCGCCAGGCAGTGAGCGCAGCGCAGGGTAGCGTTGCAGCGGCATCAAAGTCGAGATGACTGGGCATGCGTCCAAAACAGGATACAGGCATCGTCACTGATTGCGCAGCGAAGCCGTCTACGTTATCCCCGGGCACTCCTGCCATAACTGCTTGAGTGGCGCTCCCCGCGAGCCAGTGAGGAAAAAAGTGGCTGATAACTTTATCGCCCGGCTGGAAAGCAGTTACACCCTCACCTACGGCGCGGACAACGCCTGCGCCATCGGACATTGGTATGCGACCATCCGCGGCGGGAATGAGGCCTACTACTACTGCATAGTCGTGAAAGTTCAGCGAGCTGGCTTTGATATCTACTTGTACTTCGCCGGCAAGGGGTGCTCTGGCTTCAATAGTGGTGAGCTGTAATTGGTCTAGACCGCCGGGGGCTTTGAGGCGCATGGCTTGCATTGCTTCTCTCCATTTGGGTTTGAGTCGTTAGCACCTTCTCAGTCTGCTCTATGCTAACCTGCGGCGCAAACAGCAGTGGGGGACCTTAATGGAAAGATCAGAGGGTGGGGCGGCTGGACGACCCCACACATTGCAGCAAATCATTAGTGAGCAGGCGCGCAAACAAGCCTCAGCGACCGCCCTCTGGTGGCAAGGTGAGGGAATCTCTTATGCAGCGCTTGAGCAGCGCGTGAGTACTGCTGCCGGCCGTTTAGCAGCTGGGGGAGCACTGGGTGACCGGGTGGCAGTATTGGCTTGGAATTGCCCGGAATTTATTGAGCTGATCTATGCAGTGCCGGCCAGTGGTCGGATCTTAGTACCTTTGAACGCCCGGCTGGCACCGGCGGAATGGTCCTATCAGCTGCGTGCGGCGGGGGTGAGCACGCTTATTGGAGATGCTCAATTACTTGAGCTTTTACAGCAACACGGTGACTTGCCGTCAGAACTTGAGTGCATCGCCTTGGGTGAGCCCTACGCAGCTTGGCTGCAGAGCGGGCCGAGTGCTGCTTTGCCTCAAAGTAATACAGATGATCCGGTGTGGATTCTTTATACCTCAGGCTCTACGGGGCGACCTAAAGGAGCCGTGCTAACTCACCGTTCATTTTTAGCTGGCTTGGAATCGGCGGCTCTGGGGCGGCCAGTACTGGCCAGCGACCGTTATTTTTATCCTTTCCCGCTGTTTCACGTGGCGGCACATAATGTGCTGCTACAGCACCTGTACGGTGCGGCAGTAGTGCTCGCGGAGCGTTTCGATGCGGCTGAAACCCTCGCCGCTTGTCGCGAACTCGGGGTGACTACGATGTCCTTGGCGCCAACGATGATAGCTATGTTGCTGGATCATCCAGACTTTGCAGCGAAAGATTTGGCCACAGTGCGGACCATTGGTTACGGCGCCTCGGCGATGCCTGAAACACTACTGCAGCGCTTGTTAAGTGAAACAACTGTCGGTTTGTGTCAGAGCTACGGTATGACAGAACTCTCGGGCAGCATTGCTTTTCTAACACCTGAAGACCATGCTCTAGCAGCCACTGAGCGACCGGAGCTGCTAAAGTCTGTGGGCCGTCCACTGACTACGGCGACGCTGCGCTTGGTCGATGATGCAGGACAGGATTGTCCTCAGGGCGATAGCGGTGAAATCGTCGTGCGGGCCGCGCAGTGTATGCTCGAATACTGGCAGCAGCCCAAGGAAAGTGCGGAGGCCTTGCGCGATGGTTGGTTGCACACCGGCGATGTGGGCCGTTTCGACGATGAGGGTTATCTCTACCTAGTCGATCGCAAGAAGGACATGATCATCAGTGGCGGTGAAAATATTGCCTCGCGGGAAGTGGAAGAGGTGTTGCGGAAACACCCTGCGCTGCGCGATTGTGCCGTGGTCGGCGTGCCCGATGCGCGTTGGGGTGAGGCTGTTGCAGCCTTTGTGGTAATGAGTGAGCAGATAGATGATGCCGCACTAGAGGCCCATTGTCGGCAATGGTTGGCAGCTTATAAAACACCTAAATACTGGCAGCGTCTTAGCGAGCTACCATTAAATGCTAGTGCTAAAGTTGATAAACCGCAGTTGCGACAGCGCATGCAAAACTATTTATTGAAGGAGGGATAGTGATCTATGTCTGACTCTAATTATGTGCCGCCCCGTGTCTGGCGCTGGGACGCTCAGGACGGTGGCCGCTTCACTAATATCAATCGCCCGATTGCTGGGCCAACACATGACAAAGAGTTGCCGGTGGGCAAGCACCCACTTCAACTGTATTCATTAGCGACACCCAATGGCATAAAAGTGACCATCATGCTGGAGGAGTTGTTGGCCCTGGGTAAAAAGGATGCGGAGTACGACGCCTATCTGATCAATATTTCCGAAGGCGATCAGTTCGGCAGCGGCTTTGTGGCAGTGAACCCTAACTCAAAGATACCGGCCCTAGTGGATCGCAGCACAGCCACGCCGACCAGGGTGTTTGAGTCGGGCGCTATCCTGATGTATCTGGCGGAAAAGTTTGGCGCCTTTTTGCCCACAGAGCCAGCTGAACGAGCGGAGTGTTTGTCCTGGTTATTTTGGCAAATGGGTAGCACCCCTTTCTTGGGCGGTGGTTTTGGCCATTTTTACGCCTATGCGCCGGAAAAACTTGAGTACCCAATTAACCGCTACACCATGGAAGTGAAGCGTCAGCTTGACGTATTAGATCGCAACTTGGCTGAGCGCCAATTCCTCAGCGGTGATAACTACACTATCGCCGATATGGCCACTTACCCCTGGTATGGCGTATTGGTTACCGGTGATATCTACGATGCTCAGGAATTTCTTGATGTAGGTATTTATAAAAACGTGCAGCGCTGGGCTGAAGAAATTGAAACGCGGCCTGCGGTGCAGCGAGGGCGGCGTGTCAATCGAGTCTGGGGTGCCGAAGAGGAGCGAGTACCGGAGCGTCACGACGCCAGTGATCTGGACCTCTAAGAACCATCTAGGGTAGTGCCAAAGTAGCAGTGAATGCGCAGTAGTTGTGCAGAACTAGGCGACAATGTGCCAAAGGCAGCTAGGCCGCGGCATGTTATGATCGCGCCTCATGCACGCTGCTGCGCTTTTATTACTGGATCCTCTAAATAACTATGTCTTCAAAGCCCTCCTCCAAGTTATCTTTTACCAAGCTCCCACTATCGCCAGCCATGCTGGATAACCTGGATTCCCTCGGCTACCGGGAGATGACTGCGATTCAGGCAGCATCTTTGCCATTGGCATTAAGTGGGCAGGACCTGATAGCGCAAGCAGAAACTGGCAGTGGTAAAACAGCCGCCTTTGCATTGCCTCTACTGAGTCATTTGAACCCGCGTGACTTTGGTACCCAGGCTTTAGTGCTATGCCCGACGCGAGAGCTAGCGACACAGGTGGCGCAAGAGATCAGGCGATTAGCCCGCCACCAGCAGAACATTAAGGTGGTAACGCTCTGTGGCGGTCAGCCAATCGGCCCGCAGATTGGTTCCTTAGAGCACGGTGCACATGTAGTGGTGGGGACGCCAGGGCGCATTACAGACCATCTGCGCAAGCAAACACTGTCCTTAGAGCGGGTCGCCATGCTGGTCTTGGATGAGGCCGATCGGATGCTGGAAATGGGCTTTGAGGAAGACCTGTCGAGAATTGTCGACCGCATACCACAAAGCCGGCAGACACTGTTGTTTTCTGCTACCTACCCGCAGGATATAGAGCGCTTAAGCGCGCGCTTTCAGCGTCAAGCTAAGCGCGTAGCTGTTAGCTCACAGTTGACGCTAGACAACATTGAAGAGCGCTTCTTTATCTGCTCGCAGTCAAAGCGTGTCGAGGGGCTGGCCAAGCTATTACAGCACTTTAGGCCGAGCTCAGCTGTTATTTTCTGTAATACTAAGCAATTGGTGAGAGAGGTGGAAAGCTTCTTGCAGGCCGAGGGTCTGGCAGCACTTGCCCTGCATGGAGATATGGAGCAGCGGGATCGTGATCAGGTGTTAATTCAGTTTAAACAGCAAAGCTGTTCATTGCTCGTCGCTAGTGACGTAGCGGCACGAGGCCTTGATATCGATGACCTACCCGCAGTGATTAACTTTGAACTGCCGCGTGATCCAGACACTTATGTGCACCGTATTGGTCGTACTGGGCGGGCCGGAAAAGAAGGTCTTGCGCTAAACCTATTCGCTGATAATGAGCGCTATAAACTCGATCGTTTGGCTGAAGCATTGGGCCGAGAGCTGAGCTTTGAAAGTTTGGAAGAGCTATCTGGGGCGGCTGAGTCACCTGCGCCAGCGCCTTTCGTAACGCTTTGTATTGCCGGTGGCAAAAAACAAAAAGTGCGTGCCGGGGACATTCTTGGGGCGCTGACTGGTGAGGCAGGCATTCCCGCTGCCGCAGTGGGCAAGATCTCAATCACTGACTTTCAGTCTTACGTGGCCATTGCGCGGGAGCAGGCTGACGCCGCGCTGGGTCGCTTGCTCAATGGCAGGATTAAGGGCCGTAAATTTAAGGTTAGGCGCCTTTAATCGCCGATCTACCCGGTACTAACTCAGTGAACATAGCCGATGACGGCAATAAAGTGGCACAGGCTACCGGCGACTACAAAAAGGTGCCAAGCACCGTGGGCATAGCTGAGTTTGGCAATTTTATCCAGCAAGTAAAAAACCACGCCGGTAGTGTAGGCCAAGCCGCCGTAAACCAGCCAGTCGAAGCCAGCACTGGGAAGGGCTTGCCGCAGGCTCTCTAAATCGTAGACGCAGGCCCAGCCCATGGCTAGATAGGCCGCAATCTGAAAAGCTTTTACGGCGCGTCCAGATAGGAATATTTCACTTAAAATACCGACTAAAGCCATAGCCCATACAATGCTAAGAATGAGCCAGCCATTGCCATCTCTAAGAGTTACCAGCATAAAAGGGGTATAGCTGCCGGCGATCAGCAGATAAATAGAAACGTGATCGAATATTTGGAATAGCTTCTTGAGGCCTGGCGGAGAGAAGCTGTGATACAAGGTCGACATGGTATAGAGCAGTACCATGGTTATGCCAAAGACGGTAAAACTGGCCAAGACCCAGGGGTCGCCGCTCTGTAATCCTATGGTGAGTAGGGCGCCTAGGCCCACTAAGGCCAGCACAGCACCAATCAGGTGGCTGATGCTATTGAGACGTTCTCCTTCGTACATTGTATCTTCTGTTCTCCTCTAGCCTACTTATAGGCGAGACTTTAGCTCGTCTCGCTAAGAATTATCTAGTTGAGTTCGTCTTCTATCAGCTCGTGACGCACTCGTACGGCCACATTGCGAGGGTGGATGATCAAACCTCTTGCCTGCAAGTGCGCTCTGGTGAAGGCCGCGCCATAGAGCAAAATAAGGGAGGAGTAGTTCACCCACAGCAGTAAGAGTACCAGAGAGCCAGCTGCACCATAGGTTGAAGCAGTGGCGGTATAGGACAAATACAGCGCGATCAGAGATCGGCCCACGGTGAAGAGCAGGGCAGTTAATACGGATCCGACAGCCACATCACGCCAGCTTAAGCGCACATCGGGTAAAACTTTGAAGATAGTGCCAAACAGTAGTGAAGCCACCAAAATAGATAGCAGAGTATCCATTAGGCTAAAAGCAACGTTGTACCAGGGCAGCCAGCCCTGCACATTATTCAACACAACCCGTAAGCCAACGCTCAAAGATAGAGACACCAGCATGACAAAGCCTACCGCCAACACAATAGTGAGGGAGGTGAAACGTTTGCGTAAAAAAATCAGCAGGCTGTTGCGCGAGGGTTTGGGTACTACGCCCCAAATAGAGTTAAGCGAGTTCTGCATTTGGCCAAATACTGTAGTTGCCCCAACTAACATGGCGAGTATTCCACCCACAGTAGCTAACAACCCTCCTTCTTTGAGGCTCGATTGAGAGACGGCGCTTTGCACGGCCTCAGCCGCTTCGGGGCCAATGGTTTCCTGTAGTTGCGTGGCAATCTGACCCTGAGCAGCTTCCTGTCCGTAAAACACCCCGATCACAGAGACAATAACGATCATTACCGGGGCGATAGAAAAGAGGGTGAAGAAGGCAAGGGAGCCAGCGTTAGCAAAGGCTTTGCTGTCTAGCCAGATCTTCGCAGCGTGCTGGAAGATCTGGAGCCAGTATTTGACGAGTTTAAGCAGCTGTTGGGCCATAATATGCAAGCGAACTCCAGTATGCTCGATTGAAATTTGGCCCCTTATTGTAGCCGATTGCTAGTGCTCTGTATGAACAGTTATCCAGCGCGGCGCTGACGAGTCTGCGCCTGAGCGCGACCGCCTGCCGAACGATTGGCGCTAGCGCGGCCACGGTTGGCATTGCCGCGATTGCCAGCTTGGCTGCGACCGCCGCCGCGACCATTTTGAATAGGCTCGGGTTTAATGCTGGGGTCGACATCGAAGCCGGGCATGTTGACCTTCTCGATCGGCGAACCCAGTACACGCTCGATATCTTTCAGCAGTTTTAGCTCATCGACACAGACCAGTGAGACCGCGTGCCCTTCCTGTCCGGCGCGGGCGGTACGGCCAATGCGGTGTACATAGTCTTCCGCTACGTTGGGCAGTTCAAAGTTAACCACATGCGGTAGCTTATCGATATCGATGCCGCGTGCTGCTATATCAGTGGCGACCAATACACGAACGGCGCCGGATTTAAAATCAGCTAGAGCTCGGGTTCGAGCACCTTGAGATTTGTTACCGTGGATAGCAGCGGATTTAATACCATCTTTATCCAATTGCTCTGCCAGCTTGTTGGCACCGTGCTTAGTGCGAGTAAATACCAACACCTGCTGCCAATTACCTTCGCCAATAATTTGTGACAAGAGTTCGCGCTTGCGCTTTTTGTCGACCGGATAAACTACCTGGCTGACCAGTTCGGCGGCGGTATTCTGCGGGGTAACCTGAATTTCTGCCGGTTGGTTTAGGAACTCCGCTGCCAGGCCTTTGATCTCTTTCGAGAAGGTGGCGGAGAACAGTAGCGTCTGGCGCGACTTGGGGATCACATTGAGGATCTTCCGAATGTCTCGAATAAAGCCCATGTCGAGCATGCGGTCTGCTTCGTCCAAGACTAAAATCTCTACGCGAGATAGGTCAACGCTGCGCTGCTGTACGTGATCTAGCAGGCGCCCGGGAGTGGCAACAATAATGTCCACACCCTTGATGAGTTTTTGTTTCTGCGGGTTAATGCTAACGCCACCGAAGATAACTGCAGAGCGGAATGGCAGGTACTGGCCGTAATCGCGAACGCTGTCGTGTACTTGTGCAGCTAGTTCACGAGTTGGAGTGAGAACCAATACACGAGGGTGGCGTTTACTGCCTTCGCTGGCTGAGTTCTGTAGGCGTTGTAGTACAGGCAGGGTAAAGCCGGCGGTTTTTCCGGTGCCAGTCTGCGCACCAGCTAGTACGTCTTTACCTTCGAGTACTAGTGGAATAGCTTGTTGTTGGATCGGGGTTGCTTCGTCGTAGCCCTGTTTTTGGACAGCACGCAGCAGTTCAGCCGAAAGGCTGAGGTCTTTAAATAACATGAATAGATAGCTCCTGATTCTCTCGATATGAGAGTGCCTGACCAGAGTGCAGAGTCGTTTGAAGGTACTCGCTTTTGGTTCGGTCCAGGCTTGAAAATTTCGCAAGGGATCTGCCGGCACGTCGCGTGCGGCGGATGTGAGGCGCAGACCGAAGTGCGCCAAGACGGGATGCACTATACCAGAGCGGGGGTCAAAAGATAGCGCTTATTGTCCTGTTCAAGTTTTACGGCCTCTTGAGTTGGTGCTTAGATGAGATCATAGGGTCGATAGCTCAAGACATAATAGGCATCATAGGCAGCGACAATGATGGAGTTTATTATGCTCAAAGCACTATTTCTCGACATGGATGAAACACTCTGCGACACCCTCGGCGCTAATGCGGTTGCCAAGCAAAAAATGGCACAGCACTTGCGTGAACTAGCGGGCACTTCCTTTGACGCTAAGCAAATGGCAGAAGATTATGTGGATGGCATTTACCGGCACTGGTCTGATAGTCAGCGCGAGCGATACCTGCCGATCATTGAGCAAAGCAGTGAAGGTGAGTTCCGGGTACAGTTGATATTGGACCTGTTGCACGAACAAGGGATCCATAGCGTCGATAGCGAGGCAGCCCAGGATTTGCAGCAGGCCTTTGACCGCAATCGCCTAGAAGCCTTTGACTTTTATCCGGGTATTCCTGAGTTTTTGCTGGAGGCGCGAGAGCTCTTTACTTTGGTAGTGATAACTAACGGCCCTGAGTTTTCTCAAATACCTAAAGTGGAGAAGATTAAGCTCGCCGATTATGTCGACCATATTATTATTGGTGGCCAAGAGCCGGAGCAAAAGCCCGCTTCCTCTATTTTTGAGAAGGCTCTGAAACTGGCTCAGTGCGAAGCACATGAAGCCATTCATGTGGGTGATAGTTTGGCCGCAGATATTGCTGGTGCCGATTACTGTGGGATTACCACGGTCTGGGTTCAGCATCAGCAAGCGCTAGATGCAGAGTTGGGAATTAATCCACAGCACAGTGTATTTCACCCAAGTGAGATACCCGCTTTAATTCGCGAGCTACACAGTAACGGCCATAACAGTCATTAGTTACCATCTTATTGTGTGTTGCTGGCGAGGCTAGCTGTGAAACAATGCTGCAGTCTAGAATTTAGGCAAGCGCTTACCCCTTGCAAGGGGCTTAGTTGATTAACTGGCTCCGCTAGCTTGCCCTTTGGAGCATCGCTCATGAATACCTTTCCGCCACCCCCGCCACTGAACTTAGCCTTAAGTGAAATGCCCCGAGCAGCTTATGAAGGACTGCGTGCATTTGTCAGTATGCGCAGCCTACTGCGCGAATACCGGACTTGCGGAGAAGGCGATCCCGTTTTGGTGCTGCCAGGCTATGGCGCATCTGATAGCTCTACAGCCTTTATCCGCTACTTTCTCAAACAGATCGGCTTCGCTAGTCATGCGCTAGCGCTTGGTCGCAATCTTGAGAATGCCGAAGACCGTATTCGCAGTGTTGATGATGCGACTCGCTTTCGGGAAAAAATGGGCTCCCTGGTGGTCTCGAGAGTGCGCGAGTTGGCGGAACAGGCTGGCACAAGTATCAGCTTGGTGGGCTGGAGTATGGGTGGTCTCTACGCAGTTGATGCTGCTAGAGAGGTACCTGAACTGCTGCGGCAGGTGATTACCCTGGGCTCGCCCTTTGGCGACCCGCGAGGCACCAGTCTTTTTACGCTAATGCGTCGCTTGAGTGGTAGTACAGTCCCGCTAGAAACTCAAGACTTTGGAAGTTGGTTGGCAAAGGCATCCGTCTCCGAAGTGCCCACCAAAGTGATTTACAGTGTGCGAGACGGAATTGTCGGCACAGGTATTGCACGACTGCCAGAGTCGCCGACTACTGAACACTGCCAGATTAATTCAAGCCATATTGGCTTTGCACATAATCCCGATGCTTTGAGCGAAGTGGCAAGTACCCTGCTTAACGCCCGTCCGCTACTCAGGCCTTAGGCGGGTAGGGCTTGCCGTAGAGCTCTGCTGCTGCCTGGCCCATGTATAGAATGGCCTCGGCACGATCGCGCGCTGATCTCAGGGCGGTGGCCGCTGCTAGATTGTGTTGCCCAGCAACATGAATGGGTTTTCTGCCAAGGTTGGCCAGCGCTTCGTCTACTACCGCATCGGGTAACAACTTCAATGCCGTGAGCCGCTTCAAGCTCATCTTTGAGTGCTAGTAGCAGTGGCTCCCGCCTAGCACAATGAGCACTAAGTTCAGGCCGCGCTCGGCCAGCTTCTGAGCGAAGCTTCTGCCTATGCCTTCGGAGGCACCGGCAATTAAGGCCCACTCGCCATACTGCTATTTGAAGTTTTGCACGTTGATACCTGCGAGTGGTGTTCAGAGGGCATTAGGGCGAGCGGTGTATCGCTAGCGTGTAGCGAGCTGCAGTCATTGCGACAGAAATGCACCAAAGAAATTGGCACGCCCGGAGAGATTCGAACTCCCGACCAACTGGTTCGAAGCCAGTTACTCTATCCAGCTGAGCTACGGGCGCAACGGACCGACAATTATAGGTAAGAAAGCGCCGTGCGCCTAGCCCTAATTAAAATTGGCCTGTTAAGCGGCTTTTGCTTCAGCTCTTGCTTTGTCAGCTAAGTATTCATCATAGCTGCCTTGGAAATCGACCAAGCTTTGATTTTTGATTTCAATTACACGAGTGGCCAGAGAGGACACAAACTGACGGTCGTGGCTAACAAAAATCAGGGTGCCATCATAATTGTCGAGTGCCTTGTTTAGCGCCTCGATGGATTCCATATCCATGTGGTTGGTCGGCTCATCCATAATGAGCACGTTGGTGTCCATCATCATCAACTTGCCGAACAGCAGGCGGTTTTTTTCACCACCCGAGCACACAGCGGCTTTTTTGTTGGCGTCATCTGCGGTGAACAATAGGCGTCCAAGAATGCCGCGCACAGCGAGGTCGTCGTGTTTAGGCGTGCGCCACTGTGACATCCATTCAAAAATAGTGAGATCGCCTTCGAAATCGGCCGTGCTATCCTGAGGGCAGTAGCCAATTTGGGCGTTCTCAGACCATTTAATCTCACCGCTGTTGGCTTGTATTTCATCGATCAGGCAGCGCAGGAAGGTGGTCTTGCCCGCGCCATTTTCACCGATCACTGCCAGGCGCGAGCCGGCATCTAAAATCATGTCCGTGTCTTTGAATAGCGGGCTTCCATCGAAGCCGTGGGATAAGCCTTTTAAAGTCAGCGCCTGACGATGCAGTTTTTTACATTGTTTAAAAGTAATATAGGGCGAGATGCGGCTAGAGCGTTTGATCTCATCTAGCTTAATCTTTTCCATTTTTTTGGCGCGAGAGCTAGCCTGCTTAGCCTTTGAAGCATTGGCTGAGAAACGATTCACAAAGCTTTGTAGCTCTTCTAGTTCAGCGGTCTTTTTGGCATTGCCTGCACGCAACTGATCTTGGATAAGGGTGGATGCGGCGACAAAGGCTTCGTAGTTACCCGGATAGATGCGCAGCTCGCCATAATCGATATCTGCCATGTGGGTACACACAGCGTTGAGGAAGTGGCGATCGTGAGAAATGATAATCATGGTGCTGCGGCGCTGTTTTAGCACTTCGGCTAGCCAGTTAATGGTATGGATGTCCAAGTTGTTGGTCGGCTCATCCAGCAGCAAAATATCGGGGTCGGCAAATAGTGCCTGGGCCAGCAATACGCGCAGCTTCCAGCCCGGTGCGACCTGCTTCATTAGGCCAAAGTGCAGCGCTTCATCGATGCCCGCTTCAAGCAAGATTTCGCCAGCGCGACTTTCTGCGCTGTAACCATCCATTTCGGCAAACTGCACTTCCAGTTCGGCGACGCGCATGCCGTCCTCTTCGCTCATTTCTGGCAGCGAATAAATACGGTCGCGCTCCTGCTTAACTTGCCACAGCTTGGTGTCGCCCATAATCACTGCGTCAACCACACTGTACTCTTCAAAGGCAAACTGATCTTGACTCAAAATGCCCAGGCTGCAGCCTGATTCAATAGACACATTGCCGGCAGTTGGCGTGAGTGCGCCGCTAAGGATCTTCATAAAGGTCGATTTACCGCAGCCATTAGCGCCGATCAAGCCATAGCGATTGCCGTTGCCGAATTTGGCGGAAATGTTTTCAAACAGCGGCTGGGCACCGAACTGCATGGTGATGTTTGCGGTGGTGATCAAGAGCGTATTCCTGCGGGTTTGGAGAGTAAGGATGGTGGAGAATGAAGGTGCTATAGCAGAGACCTACAGCGGGCCGCGGACTATACGGGCTTAGTGCTGGGCTGTCGAGGTGTTTCTTTGCTAAGTGGCTCCTCGGAGCCACTTAGCAGGGATGTTTAGATCAGTTTGAGTTGCAGGGTTTCCTCGCGAAACTCGATAATATCTCCGCTGAGCATTTTTCGCCGACGCCGGGTTTCAACCTCACCATTGACGCTGACAAAACCTTCGCCGATCAAGAGCTTGGCTTCGCCCCCGGTGGCGACTAGGCCTTCGAATTTCAGAATTTTATAGAGCTCAACGGGCTCTTTGTTAATTTCAACAATTCTCATGAGTGACTGCCTGAATATACTGTGGGCTAGGTGATGTTTTAACTTAGGCCCTAGAGCTCTGAGTCACGCCACTAAAGCGGTTTTCGAGGTAGTTGACGATGTCGGATGATTCATACATCCACTCTATGGCGCCTTGTTCGTTCACTATGCGCAAGCATGGCACTTTCAGACGGCCACCGCCAGCAAGTAGCTCTTCCTTCGCAGTAGCTGAGCGCTTGACGTCCCGCACTTGAATATCTAGCGACAGTCGCGTCATTGCCCGGCGAACTTTGACACAAAATGGACAGGCCTCATATTGGTACAGCTGTAAAGCGCTGGTCTGCTGGTCGATAATGGCCTGATCTTGTGCGTCGCGCTGCATGCCCTTTGGCTTAAACAGCCAGTTAAAAAACAAAATTAGCTTGCCAAGGATCAAGCGGATAAGGGCCATGCTGGACTCCATTGCGGGGTGGGTGAGTGTTCGCTACTTGTTTGTGAGTCTGCAGCTCATCTCGACCAAGTAGCCGGGGGCGTATTCTATAGATTAGCGCTGAGAATCATAGACGATGATGAGTTTGGCTATGGTTGTTCCTTTAGTGTTGAGACTCTAGCGACGCAGTGCGGCAAATGGCTTCCAGCATCGGGGCATGAGATTGATAGTCAATATCGATAGCGTTTAGCTTGTTGCCATGAACGAGTACTAACGAGGGAAATGAGCGCACGCCCAATTGGCGCCGCAGGGCGAAGTCATTGTGTAGCTCTTGCTCTATTTCAGCGCTGCTCAGGTCGTTGCTAAATTGAGCTGTATCCAAGTTCAACTCAGCGGCAAGGTCGATAAGGGTGCTGTTGTCTGAGGGGTTCATCGCACGCAGATAGTAGGCGCGTTGAATGGCATCAATCATTGCCAGTTCCGCTCCTTGTCTGCGCGCAGCTAATACCGCGCGGCAAGCTGGGTAAGTGGAGCGCCGAGGCTGACAGTCACGCCAAAAGTCGAAATTAAAGCTGGCCCCTGTGCGCTCTGCTACGTCCCGCCAGTAGCCCGCAATAGTTGCCTGTTGCTCTAGGGGCATTGCTTGCTCGCTATCGGCTGCTAAGCCACCGACTACGTTGACGACCTTCACAGTGTTGGGCAGCGCTGCACATAAGTGGTCCCAGGAGCGACGAAAGCCCCAGCACCAACTGCACATTGGGTCATGGACGTAGTACAAAATGGCCGTGCTCATTATTTGATTACCTTTGCAAAGGTCGATAGCTGTTAGATAAAGTGAAGTGAGACTGTTTAAGCCCTAGGCTCGAAGCATCACTGCTCTAAAACTTAAGCGCTCCAGAAACAGATAAAGCCTTACTGCTGTCGATGCCAGAGATAACACTTGGCGCTAAGGCCTGTAAGATGATTACATACACAGAATATAAAAACACTGCGATGAAAAATCCAGGAGCATAAATTGACTGAAGCGGCCCTTAGTATTGCTGATGTTAGCCCAGCTAAAGCCGAGGATACGATTAGCTTGTATGGCTGGGCGATAGCCCTCATCTGTTTATTAGCCCAGTTTTTTGGCAATGGCATGGTGGCGGTTTTCGGCGTGTTTCTACTTCCGTTATCAACTGAGTTTGAAGTCGGCGTCAGCCAAATGTCGCTGGGTATGGTGATTTATATACTAGTCACCTGTTTAAGTTCACCGCTCATCGGAGCGCTGCTCAAGCCGGGGCGTATAAAGCTCATAATGCTCAGCGGCACCGTGTTGATGGCCTGCAGTATGCTAGTGCTATCACGCGCCAGCTCGCTCCTAGTCCTCGCCGGGGGCATGGTCATGCTATCGATATCGTTTTCCCTTTACGGCGCGATACCTAGCACCGTTATTATTTCTCAGTGGTATGAGCGAAGGCGTGGCAGGGCTTTGGCTCTGATGGCAATGGGGATCAGTATTGCCGGTTTTACGCTGCCACCGCTGGCTGCTTGGTTATTGGAGTCTATGGGCTGGCGACCAGCTTTATTGATTTTGGGACTCTGCGGCTCGCTGAGTTTGTTGCTGGTTTTTTTATTCTGGCTACAAGAAAACCCTGAGTCCCTTAGTCGGCCACTTAGCTCGGTGGGCAGCATGCACAAGCCCCTGGGTCAGGCCCCTGAGAAGGACAGTTTAAGTGGTAGCGAACGGGCTGAATTAGAGGCTTCAAACAGGCACTTGGCTAAAAGCAGCAGCTTCTGGCTTATCGGTCTCAGTTTTGGTGTTATCAATACCACGCTCATTGTCTTTAGTGTTTACTTTATTCCTTACTTGCAAAGCTTGGGCTTGTCGGTTGTGGAGTCCGCCAGCCTCTTAGCCCTTGCTGGTGCTAGCGGTTTACTGGGGAAAATTGCTATCGGCTGGCTGGCCGATTATTTTCAAGGGCATGCTATTAGTTTGCTGTTAGTACTTCAGGCAGTTTTGGTGAGTAGTTGGTACCTATTTGGCGCTGTGCAAAGCTACACAGCAATGGTGGTTGTTCTGGTTGCTATGATGGGGGCAGCTCAAGGTGGAACGGTACCACTACAGCCCTATATTAATGGTCAGCTATTTGGCGTGGCGCGCTTGGGTAAAGTGACGGGATTGCACGCCTTATTTCTCTTGCCTTTTGTGCTACCTGCAGTGCCCCTGGTGGGCTATTTCGTGGATAGTAGCGGCTCTTACCAGGTGCTGTTCTATGGTGGCTCTAGCTTGTATGCCATGTCTTTGTTGTTTGCCCTATGGGCGAGAGTACAAAAGAGTTAAGGTTCTGTTCTGTATTGCCAGAGTAGACACTGTAGGCCTAGGGGATGGTCTGGAGTGCCTTTAATCTAGCAGGCATACCCTGTCTACAGCCGTTCGCCATTAAACAGCAGCTGGGCAGGATGTAGCGAGATAATCCTGTAGCCGCTGGGCTTACTCTCACCCGCCGCGTTGTCTGCGCTCTCGCTTGGCCTGTGCCTTTTCAGCCTTACTGGGCACCGCTTTAGGTTTTTCGCCCTTAGCCGTTTTTGAGGCCCGGCTTTTTGCGATTAGCTCTAAAGTCTCTTTGTCAGCGAGTTTGCTGGCATTCTTCTCTAAGGTGTCGAGCTCTTCAAAGCTGTAAATGTCATTTTGCAGTTTTTCTATGCGGTTCATGTACTACTTTCCTTGGGTTTCACTGGGGGCACTGGATGTGCTATCCATATCATTTAGACACAGTACCCGAATTCAGGGAAAACTAGGATGAAAAGCTTCAAGTTCTTGGCTTACTTTACTCAAGTGGAACCATAATGTGTGCGTAGGGTGTCTCTCCCCACATGACATAGGGGCCGCCGGAAGAGGGCTCGATAGAGATATCTTTTAATAGTGCCTTCGGTACAACTATCATCAGGTGGGCACCGGTTTCGGTATAGTCCTCGGCATTTTTGGGGTCTGGGTGGTAGGGGGTGGCATTGCTAACCCCGGCGCCTCTGTCGCCTTGGAGCATGTAGGAAATACCAATACCTTCGGCTACAAAGTCAGCCTTGCTGCCAACCGCGTTCATCATATTCATCCAGAGCGCGTCATTGCACATGGCTGCACCATCACCTGGCATGGTGTCGGGCATGCAGGTCCAGCCATTGCTGCCTTCGACCACCATTTTACCATCAACCATGATGCTGGCCTTGTCGCTGATCGATGCGGGTGCTGCCGACTTTGCTAGTTCAATTCTTGCATCCATATCTGGGTCTGCAGCGCAAGCGCCAACAAATGAAAGGCCGAGGGAAAATGACAGCAAGTGGCTAAGTGGGGTTCTCATGGGGACTACCTCGTTCAGAGTGGGTCACATCAAAGTGCCACCCAGTCAGTGGAGGAATCTCAATGCGATACTTACAGCTTAGTCCACGCTCAGCAGGGCGCAATGTGTCCTGTTTGCTAGGCTTGCTGGAAAGCTTGGCCGAGCGTGCGGCTCTAAAGCTTTAATTTGCCTGCTAAAGACTTGCGAAACTTACCTGGGGTGGTGTTTTCCCAACGTTGAAATGCGTGCTGAAACGCACTTTGGTCATTAAAGCCTAAGTAGTCGGCCACGTCGCTAAGACTCAGTTCTGGCTTTTGTACTAACTCCCTAGCGAGTTCGCGGCGCACTTCATCGAGTAGCGCTTTGTAGCTTAAGTGCCGCTCTTGTAAGCGGCGCTGTAGGGTACGAGCTGTCATATCCAGAGTCTTGGCCGTAGCGGCCACTTTGGGCAGCCCAAAAGGCAGTTGGTTGAGAATGCTCTCTCGGACGCTATTAATCAGCTTGTCTGCACCGCGCAGCTCCAATAGGCGCTGTCGCGCGAGCTCCTCGCCAAAAGAAAACAGGTCATCTTGAGCGTATTGGGATTGCAGCTGGAGAAATTGTTTTGGCACAAAAATACGATCGCCACTGCAGCCGAAGCTTACTGAGGCATTAAGTACTTTTTCGACATGCCCTGCGTCCCCTACGTAGTCATGCTTGAACTCAATGCTTACGCGTTGGGAGGGGTAGCCCGCTTGGGTATTTGCCAGTGCCATAATATTGGCGAACACATGCTCGATAACATGGCGACTAGGCCGCCGGGCAGCATTGCTGTGCCATGACAACACCAGTTCATCGCCCTCCGGTTCGCTCAGATCAAACTGAGCAAAGTCTAACTGCAGCCGTGAATAGTTCATCAGCGCAGTTATCGCCAATAGGGGGTTGGGCGCGGCCATCACTAAGTGCGATACCAAGCCCCATGTTCTTGGCATGGGACTGGCGCCCATATGGAGACCGAAATAGTTATCTTCTGTCAGTGCCTCTCCCACAGCGAAGAGGTTCTGGTAGTCCTGCAGCGCAACCCGGCCATTGACTACCAGTTGTCGTTTGTCCCTGCGTTTTAACTGCTTAAGTACCGTAGACTCATCAATACCTTGGCTAGCAAGGTACTCGAATACGGCATGCATAAAGCTAGGGGAGACTGTTGGTATGGCCATTGGCGCGTTATAACATTTATTGGCGCAAATTCACAATATGGCGCGAATTCGCAAGGCTAAACTCCCGATCAAGCTGCAACTTTTCGACGTCTAGGACATTGTTTATGAACCGTAATCTAGAACTGCTCAACCCCGCTATTATGGGTGACGAACAGGCCATGTATGAGCTATTTAGATACCTGCGTGAGCATGATCCCGTCAGCTATGTAGAGCACCACAATTACGAACCCTTCTGGGCGATCACCCGCTACGAGGACATTAAGTTCATTAGCCAAAATAATGACCGTTTTATTAATAGTCCGCGGACTGTGCTCGTTCAAAAACAATTTGAGCAGGTTTTGTTAGAGAACTTTGGTTCTCGCAATGGATTAGAAACCTTAATCCATATGGATGCGCCTAAGCATAAAAAATTGCGCGGGGTCACGCGTGAATGGTTCAAGCCGGGACCGATCAGTAAGCTATCTAGCACTGTTAAAAGTATCGCCAAACAGTATGTGGATAAAATGGAAGCGCGGGGCGGCGAGTGTGACTTTGTCAAAGAAATTTCCCTGCTTTATCCGCTGCAGGTCATCATGTCCATTATTGGCGTGCCGCCGGAAAAAGAGGGCATGATGCTCAAGCTAACCCAAGAGTTATTTGGTGGGGCTGACCCAAGCCAAGCTCGTGGAGTAAATCCTGAGGATGCCTTGGCTGTCTTGATGGACTTCTTTGCTTTCTTCAGCGAGGTGGTGGAGGACAGAAAGAAAAACCCCAAGGATGATTTGGCGACGGTATTGGCTAGCGCTTTAATTGACGGCGAGCCAATGGAGCAACTTGACCAAATTAGTTACTTTATTATTACAGCGACAGCGGGGCATGACACTACTGCTGCCACCGTGGCCGGTGGCCTGAAGGCGCTAATAGAGCATCCCGATCAATTACAAAAGCTACGCGACAAGCCTGAGCTCTGTCATAGTGCTGCTAGAGAGATGATTCGCTACACCTCACCAGTGCGACACATGATGCGTACCACCACCCAAGATGAGGTGTTTCAGGGACAAACTATTAAGGCCGGTGAGAGTATTTGCCTGTGGTATCCCTCGGCGAACCGAGATAGCACGGCGATTACTAATCCAGATGTGTTTGATATCGAACGCGACAACAAGAGTCAGTTGGCCTTTGGCTTTGGCAGCCATATGTGCTTGGGCCAGCACCTAGCAATTCTTGAGGTAGAGCTGTTCTTCCGGGAGCTACTCCCGCGCCTTAAGCACATTGAGTTTGCTAGTGAGCCCGAGTGGGTGCAGGCAATTTTTGTGGGTGGTCTTAAATCAATGCCCTTGCGCTATGAATTTAATTAAGTGCTTAAGTTAAAGTAGTAGCCATAGAGTGTTTGATAGACCGCAGTTGGTCTTAAGAGTAGAAGAGCAAAGCTTTGAGCACTAAAGCCCCAGGGAGCACTTTCATACCGCCCGATGAGCCAGTGAAGCAATACTCGCCGCTGATGGAGTCATGTTATGAAATGCTTCATCGAGCGGTGTATCGCGGGCTGACAGTCCCTGATGTAGTGGATACGATTATCGGTTTGCGTAAGCAGCTGCTGATGCTGTATTACGCAATGCGGGACCACTTGGAAAATGACGATGGCTTGGCGTTGGAAGTTGTCGAAGCCTTGCCAGTACCAGACATTACAGACCTGCTGAAGTTGCTCTATTCATGGGAAGAAGATCCTGCCTTGGGTGAGCGGGAATACCAACGCAGAAACTTCAGTAGGACAGCAGATCCAATCTACCAAGATCCAGCAGATAGGTTTTTAAATGGGGTCGACTGCTGGCGGCAGTATCGATTCTGGATGTATGAGAGTTGCCGTATACTGACAATTGCAGGAAGACGGATATCTGCAGATGCGCCTCAGCGAGCGCTTAGGCGCTATCCATGGATGACGCAGGACTAATGCGTACAGAGGTTTGCCGGGTAAATTGAGCCAAGCTCTGAGCTCTCAGCGAGTTGTAGCAACTACGACGTACTAGTTTCAATAATGTGGCTGGCTAGGGCGATACCTGTCTCGTCCATAGATAGATAGGCGTTATCGGCTCCGGCCTCACGGATCCGGTCCGCTTCGTCTTGGTACATAGTATGGGCCACTATGCGTCCGGTAAATCCAATCTTGCGCAGCATGCGTGTGGCAATCAGTTTGCTTTCAATGTTAGGTGTAGTTAATAACACCGAGTGCACCTGAGGCATCTGTAGGTGGCTCCAGAAGGTGCTGTCTTCTACATCGGCAAACATCACGTTGCGGCCTGCCTCACTATGCTGGATGATTTTGTTGGGGTCTGAGTCCAAGCCCACCAGTGAGGGTTCGTTTTCGATCAGCTTGTCATAGGCGGCGGAGCCGGTGCGACCCATGCCTAGAATCAGTACTTTGGTCGTGCCCAGTGACAGGGGTTGTTCATCGGGGTGATGCTTATTGGTTTCGAAACGCTCAAGTCGACTGGCGTAGCGCTCATATATGCCATGGGCCATGCGGTTTAAAGGGGCCGAAATGACAAAGGATAGAGACACGCTAATAGCCAGTGGCACCAGCCACTCAGGCAGGGCAATACTGGCGACAATCAGGCCGAATTCACTGTAGTTGGTGAGTGACAGGGAGGTCAGAAAACTACTGCGCGCGCGCAGGTGAAACATGATCATCAAAAAGAAAAACAGAATGCCTTTGAGTGGCAGAATAAGGCTTGCTGCTAGCGCAAAGACTATCGCATCAAGGCCGGGTAGCCCGCCGATACCAATCTGCAGGAAGAAGCCAACCAGAAAGACTTCTTTGATGCTCCACAGTGACTTTGCTAGTTCCTGACTGCGCGGATGATTGGCCAGTACAGCGCCAAACAATAGTGCGCCCAGCTCCGAGCTCAGCCCAATCGCTTCAAAGCCAAGGCCGCCCAGCACCAGCGCTAATAGCATCCCTAGGAGCACTAGCAACTCATCGTGGCCACTGGCATCTAATAGCTTAAATAGGAAGGGGCGCAGCAGCGGCAGGCCAAAGACAATCAAGGCCCACTCGGAAGGTGTTTTACCGGCTGCTAGGCTCATAACCACCAGTGCGACTAAGTCCTGCATCACCAAGATGCCGATGGCGACACGGCCGTGGAAAGCCCGTAACTCGCGTTTATTTTCCAGTACTTTGGCAGCCAGAACCGTAGAAGAAAACGACAGTGCTACAGCGAGCATCAAGGCGACATAGGGCGTGATGTCGAGAAAGAAATAGAGCCCAGGAGCAAATACCGCGCAGGTGATCACAAAGTGCAGCAGACTACCGCCAATCACCTCTGGACTGATAATCGATTTAAAATTTAGCTTAAGGCCTACTGTAAACAGCATCAGCAGCACGCCTAAGTGAGCGATGTGACCCAGTACAGCAGTAGGTTCAGCTGAAAAGTTCAAGCCTGGGTAGGCCGTTAAAGCACTGAGAATAAAGCCGGCAGCTAAGTAGCCAACTAATGGTGGTAGGCGAACCGCTTTGACCAGTAGGCCAACCGCAAATGCGAATGATATCCAGATAGCTTCAGGCATTAGAGCTTTTCAGTGACGTTTTTAGAGGGCGAAAGATTACCCTGTTTTACCCCAATATTTAAGCGGATATAGCTTATTCATGAGCAGCGGTTTTGGTAGGGCCAATATTTTATGGCGCTCAGGCAGAGGCCTAAGCGACCATGCATCTCGCTGACTAGGAGTAAAAGTCTAATTCTGGAACTAGCTCTTGAAAGTTTATTATCCTGCCATCCTGAGTTCGCACAGGAAAACCTTCCTCAAATTCTATACCAAGAGCATAGGCGTCACATAAAGGGCAAATCTTCCACCAGCCCTTAGTAGCTTTAGCTGAAAGAGTGCTGATATTAGGTTTTAAGGCTTTGATATCTTTAAGTGTTTGATTGCTGATCTCAACGAGTTGGGAGTCACAGGTCATACATAGTGAACTGGGTAAATCGTCTTTGGCTTGTGCGACAACATCGAGGCGCGATAAAGAGTTCTTATCGATATTGTTTTCAAGGCGATAGGCGCGTGCAGCGTCCTGCGCTTCTTCTTCGCTATCGAAATAGCCGCTGACCCTCACAGCTTTACTGCCCCAGTCAAAAAGATCGCGCAGTGCAAGATAGAAAACAAAATTCTGGTGATGTGTTTTTAGCTTTTTAGACATAAATTCCCCTTATATTATGTAAGGTTTAACTTGGTGAGGGGCTTTAGTAGCCCTTTCGGATCAGCAGGGTTTGACCGCAGTAATGAGCAGTAATCTCGGTAAAGCCCATATAGCTCTCGAAGGTGAAAGTCACGCTTGGCGGCTCACAGTCCTCATCTAACAGTGTGGCTGTGAGCGCTCTAGCCCAAGCAAAATAGCGCTCGCTTTCTTCTTCAGTCAGCTCAAAAGTTAATTTTTTATCAGACATAATAATTCCTTCCCAAACAGTTGTAGGCATTGTGAGTGCATCAGGAAGGAGAGTAAGGAGTCCCATTTGGTTGCCTTGCGACCACATCCCCCTAAGGGAGGCCACCTTGCCTGGGAGGGCAGGTTGGCAGGGCTATAAACCCTTCTTGATGCTGTGCCTATTATACACTTTTAGCCGTAATTTTGAAGGGCGCTAATTCAATGGCAAAGCAAGCCTTAGGGTTCTAATACTGATAGAGTAATTAAAAAATAATCTGTGCTGGAGTCTTAGACATGATCAACTGGAAGCGACAGATGGCCTTGGCAGGCGCTGGCCTGCTTAGCTTTAGTGCCCATGCCGGAGAAGTAAACACTGCTGAGAAAGCGCGAGAAGCTTTTATGCAGGCATTCAAACCTTTTTGCGGTCAGGCTTTTTCTGCGCAGATAGTACAAGATAATGCCCCCAGTCCTGCTTGGGATCAGCCTTTAGTGGTTCATATCAGAGACTGTGAAGATAAGGTCATCCGGATGCCTTTGCATGTGGGTGAGGACCGCTCCCGCACCTGGGTACTTACCCTGACCCCAGAGTACATAGACTTTCAACATTACCATCTGCATGAGGATGGCAGCCCTGATGCAGTCTCGCCCTACGGTGGTAAGACGCTAGCGGCCGGATCAGCTACAGCGCAAAGTTTTCCCGTAGATGAAGCCAGCAAGGCCCTCTTTGTTGCCGAAGGACTAGGTGTTTCTGTGACTAATACCTGGGCTATCGATTTCCCAAGCGAGCAAAGCATGCGCTACCAGCTCAGCCGCCCAGGCCGTATTTTTGAGGTGGAAGTCGACTTAAGCCAGCCGATACCGCTGCCGCCACCTGCCTGGGGTTACAACCCAACTGCGACAGACTAAAGCTCGCTCTAGTAAGAGCAGCACTCAGCTTTTAATCATTAAGAAAGGCAAAAATGGTGGGCCCAGACAGACTCGAACTGTCGACCTGCCGATTATGAGTTTGCGGCTGAAACGCTAAACCTAGGAAAATCAAGCGTATACAACCGTAATCAAAATAAGTAGAAAGTACTTATGCGTCAGCAGTTTAGCGTATTTATGCGCAGATGGCCAAAACTGATGTGTGTACCGCTACTGTACCGCTGGCCATGGCAAATTCCGGTCAGATCACCATCTGGTATGAGCATCAATTACATAGAGACATTCAGGGTGTCGTGCTACACTGCACTTTGCATGTAACACATGAGGATGATGCCATGAGCGATGCCACTTTTACTTTCCGAGTCGATGACGGCCTGAAGGCGGAGTTCGCCAATGCCGCCAAAGCTCATGACCGTACCGGAGCCCAGCTTCTGCGCGATTTTATGCGCAGTTATGTGGCGCAGCAGGAAGAAGCACAGCAATACGATGCCTGGCTGGCGAAGAAGGTCGAGCAGTCGCGGGCGTCTGCGGAGGTGGGCAACCTGATTCCCGCGTCTGATGTTGAAGCCCGCTTTGCCGCTCGCCGCGCAGCGACCCGCGTCCGTATGGCTGCACCTGAATGATAGAGCTGCTATGGACGCCAGAAGCGGTCAGGGATCGTGAAGACATTTACGACTACATCGAGGAAGACAACCCCCTTGCTGCCCTGGCACTTGATGATCTGATAGCAGAAAGAACAGCAGTGCTCCAGGACTTTCCAAGAATGGGCCGGGGCGGGAGGGTGCCGGACACCTTTGAGCTGGTCGTCCACAGCAGCTACATGGTTGTGTATGAAATTGTAGAAACGCAGGTGCGAATCTTGAATGTCGTGCATACCGCCCGGCAATGGCCGCCGCTGCAAAAGTAAGTGATATATCAAGCAGGCCAGTCGCCCCTAGACTGCCTTGTATAGAAAAAGGAGCAGTCTATGCATAGGGTTAGCTACATTCATATTGAGAATTTTCGTTCGTGCCGTAACGTCACCCTTCCATTGGAAGGCTATACGCCGCTGATTGGGCAGAACAACGCCGGGAAATCCACCATTCTTCAGGCTATCGAGTGGGTGTTGCAGCCAAAGGCACTGTCTGCAGCAGACTTTTCTGCTCCAGCAGTACCTGTTGAGGTTGCTGCGTGCATAGATGGCATCAGCGAGGAGATCCTGTCGCTAATACCCGAAGAAAAACATAGGAAGGCAATCGAGCCATATTGCCGGGATGGCCGCTTATGGATTCGCGTCGTGGCAACGGGTACCACCTCAAAAGCGACAAATGCAGAGGTCTGGGACATTGATCAGTGTTCTGGCGAAGGTTTGCCGGAACATTGGAGATCCTACCCCACCGGCCTGTCCCAAGCAGTTTCTGTTTTATTGCCAAAGCCCCTGGTTGTGCAGGCCATGCACGATCTTGGCGAGGATCTTGGTAAAGCAAAGGCTGGTACCACGATAAAGGGCTTGCTCGATGAGATCATGGGGCCGTTGCTGGAAGCTCACGCCGAATTGAGCACGGCGCTGGAAACTATCCGCCATGTGCTGACTTCTGGAGGTGAAAACCGCTCTGAACACCTGCAGCAATTCGATACCGACGCTACCGAAGCGCTTGCCCATTTTTTTCCGGGTTTGGCGCTCGACCTGGATTTGCAGGTGGTTGATGTTAAGGAATTCTTCAAGGCCGGTGATCTGCATGTCACTGATAAAGCTACCGGCGACCGGCGACGTTTTGACCAGATGGGTACGGGAGCGCAGCGGGCTATTCAGATGGCGTTGATTCGTTATCTGGCGGAAACTCGGAGGGGGGACGGGAACCGACCTGCACGTCGCCTGCTATTGATAGACGAGCCTGAGTTATATCTGCATCCCCAAGGTGTAAGACGTTTACGACAGGCTCTGGGCCATCTTGCTGAGCACGGGTTTCAGATTATCTTTTCCACCCATTCGCCGCTGATGCTGAGCCGGGAAAACGCTGCTGATACTGTGATTGTGGGCAAAACAGCAGAAGCAGGTACGACCACGCAAAAGCCTTTACGTCATGCGGTCGAAGAAGCGCTGAGTAATGCTGAAAGCCAATCGCGCACCCTGTTTGAGCTGGGCAACCTAGCCGAGATTTACTTTGCCAGAAGGGTGGTTATTTGTGAGGGCAAGACAGATGGACGCTTGCTGCCGATAGCTTACGAAAGGCTGTATGGCATTACCCCTGACATTGATCATATTGCCTTTGTTTCTGTTGGGGGCTGCGGAAATATTCCCAAGGCGTTGCCTGTTATGGCTGCCATGGGGATAGCTGCTTGCGCTGTAGTGGATCTGGATTTTGGCTATACCCATGCTCGTTCCGGAGGTATGTTGCCACGGGATGGAGATGATTTGACCAAGGTTAAAGCAGAGTTGGTACGTCTGAAGTCCGGGCATGGTTTCGTCTTACATGATAACGGTCTTCCGAAAAACGACAAAGCCACTGGGCACCTAGCTGCCGATACGTGGGCACTTTTCGCTGCAGACGACGAAGGAAAAGCCCTTGCCGTGCAAACCCAACATGATCTTCAAGCCCATCGAGTTTGGGCCTGGTGCGAAGGCTGCATTGAGCAGGTGACTGGAACAGACGATAAAGGCGAAGACGCCATTATCGAACAAGAACAGCGGTTGCGCAGTATGAGTGCCGCCGAATTAGAACAGCAGATGCCCGCTTTCAAGGCGTGCTTTGATTGGATCAGGAGTTTTTAATGCCCACGCTTGAGTTCAAGGGTAAGCAGTTTGTTTATTCCCACCACCTTGGGGTGCCGTTCCGTGAATTGCAGGTGGTGCCTGAAAAGTCGCTGCCCATTGAGGGCAGGCAGCCTGCGCTGGATGACAACCTGATCATTCATGGCGACAACCTGGAAGCGCTCAAAGCGTTATTGCCAACACATGCTGGCAAGGTGGATTGCATCTTTATTGACCCACCGTACAACACCGGGAACGAAGGCTGGTGCTACAACGACAATGTGCGTTCGCCCTTGATGAAGGAGTGGCTGAAGAAATCGGCTAACCCGGTTGATAAGGAAGATTTGGAGCGGCATGACAAATGGCTGTGCATGATGTGGCCGCGGATGCATCTCCTTAAAGATTTACTTGCTGAAACGGGCAGTATTTGGATCACTCTTGATGACAATGAAGCCCACCGCTTCAAAGTGATGATGGATGAGGTTTTTGGCGAAGCAAGTTTCATTTGCTCCATTGCTTGGCAGAAGATGTATACGGTAAAGAACTCGGCCAGACATTTCTCTGAGATGCATGATCAGATTTTTGTATATGCAAAGTCAGAAATACATTGGGCGAGAAACCTACTTTCAAGGTCAGATGATGCAACGGAAAGCTATACTAATCCGGACAGTGATCCGCGCGGAGTTTGGACCACGAATGCAATACAAGCGCGGAATTTCTATAGTCAAGGCGAATACGAGATTATCTCACCCAGTGGTCGCAAACATACTCCGCCGAAAGGTACATATTGGAGAATTTCAAAGTCCACCTTCGACGAGCTAAACAGCGACGGAAGGATATGGTGGGGCTTGGATGGCAACTCTATACCAAGAATAAAAAAATACCTATCTGAAAGTAAGGATGGTGTGGTGCCTTCTACCCTATGGACATATCGAGATGCAGGGAGTAATGCATCTGCAAAGGAGCATCTTCGGGATATTGTTGCGGATTTGGATGATAGCCTTTTCAATACCCCTAAGCCTGTGGAGTTACTCACACAAATTTTATCGATTGCCACCGATAGAAACTCACTGGTGCTTGATTCGTTCGCAGGCTCTGGCACCACAGCTCACGCAATTCTCTCTGCCAATAATAAAGACAACGGCAATCGTCGCTTCATTCTCGTCGAGTGCGAAGACTATGCCGACACTCTCACTGCGGAACGAGTTCGCCGGGTCATCAATGGCTACCCCTATACCGGTACCCAGCGTGAAGAGCTGCACCGGGAGAATATTACCTGGACTACGTTCAACAACGAGAAGCGGCGGAAGAAGGTGATGGATCACATTGCCTCCATTGAGAATCTCCACGGTCACGAATACGACACGATCAAAAAACAGATTAAAGATGGTGTGCTGACTGTCACGGGTGAGCGCGCGGTCAAAGACACCGCGCCGGGTCTGGGCGGCAGCTTTACCTACTGCACCCTGGGCGACCCCATTGATATTGAAAGCCTGCTGACCGGTGAAGGGATGCCAGGTTTCGAAGCCCTGGCCCGCTATGTGTTCTATACCGCCACCGGGCAGTCATTGGACAAGGTGGGCAAGCCAGCGGCTGATGGCCTGATCGGCGAAACCGACCTGTTCCGTATCCACCTGTTCTATCAGCCCGACAAGGCGTGGCTGCGCTCCAATGAGGCAGCGCTTAATGCCGAGCGAGTGGCTGCGATTGAGGCGGGTAACAAGCAGGGCAAGCGAGCGATTGTGTTCGCGGTGGCCAAGTTCATGAGCCAGAAGGAGCTGACAGCACGACGCATCGAGTTCTGCCAGCTGCCCTATGCTGTCCACCGGATTCTGGGGGATTGAGCATGGAACTGAAGGAATACCAGCAGGGCGTACTTGAGCGGCTGGATCGCTATCTGAGGCTGCTGGCTGAGAAACGTGAAGAAGCCGAAGATTTTGTCGAGTTTCAGAAGAGCAAGGGTAAGGTAGCCAGCTTGGGCGACTACTGCCGGGAAGCTTGGGATCAGCTCAATACGGAACGCTTGTTGCCTTACCTCTATCACGACGGCAAGCCGGTGGTGGCTCCTTATCTATCGCGTCACGATGGCCTGGGCGGGTCGATCCCGAATATCTGCCTGAAGGTGCCGACCGGTGGCGGCAAGACGTTGCTGGCCACGGCCTCTCTGGAACGGGTGCAGACAGATTATTTCAAGCGCCAGATCGGCGTGGTGTTGTGGGTGGTGCCTTCGGAGGCGATTTACCGGCAAACATGGAAACAACTGGCCAATAGGGAACACCCCTACCGGCAGATGCTGGAGCGGGCCTCGGGTGGCCGGGTGAAGCTGCTTGAGAAGGGGGATGCCTTCACCCGCAAGGATGTGGAAGGGCAGCTCTGCGTGATGCTGCTGATGCTGCCTTCGGCGGCACGTCAGTCCAAGGAAACGCTGCGGATGTTCCGCGACAGTGGCCGCTTCACTTCTTTCTTTCCCTTGGAAGACGATAACGAAGCCAATGTGCAGCTGCTGGGGCAAGTGCCCAACCTTGACCAGAATGACCTGGCCGACCTCGGCTATGCCGACGGCGTGGTGCCGGGTACGGTGTCGGTCAAGCAGAGTCTGGGCAATGTGTTGCGGCTGGTACGCCCGGTAGTGGTGATTGATGAAGGCCATAGAGCCTATTCCGATACGGCTCGCGATACCCTGGCGGGCTTCAACCCGCGCTTCATTCTGGAACTGTCCGCGACGCCCAACACCAACGGCAAACACCAGTCGAACGTGCTGGTCAACGTGCCTGGGACAGACCTCAAAGATGAGGAAATGATCAAGCTGCCGATCAATGTCATCAACGAAGGCAAGGGCGGCTGGCGGCATACACTGTCGCTGGCCCACGCCAAGCAGCAGGAGCTGGAAGAGGCGTCGCTGGCGTTTCAGAACGCGTCTGGCCGTTATATCCGTCCTATCGTACTGGTGCGAGTGGAGCGTACCGGTAAAGATCAGCGCGACGCCGGGTTCGTGCACGCCGAGGACGCCCGCGAGTATCTGCGTGACCAGCTCGGAGTGAAGGAAGAACATATTCGACTCAAGACCTCCAGTGATGACGAACTGGCGGACGAAGACCTGTTGTCACCCACCTCTGCAGTACGCTTTATCATCACTAAGGATGCCCTGCGCGAAGGCTGGGACTGCCCCTTTGCTTATGTGCTGGCCATTCTGTCGCGCACCACGGCCACCACGGCCCTGACCCAGATGGTCGGGCGCGTACTGCGCCAGCCCCACGCTAGGACAACCGGTGTCGAGGCGTTGGACGAGTGTTATGTCTTTACCTTCGATCAGGATGTGACCGAAGCGGTCAATGGGGTGCGCAAGGGGCTGGAAGACGAAGGTATGGCCGATCTGGCTTCCAGCGTTAAGTCGGTAGACCCAGACAGCGGCCAGGCTCGCAATATGCGCCGGGAAACGATACGGCGAAATGAGAAGTTCACCGGATTGCCGCCTATCTTTCTACCCCGCGTCTTGCACCGGGATAGCAGTGCCCCGGATGGCTATCGTGCGCTGGACTACGAACGCGATGTGCTGGGCGCCCTGGATTGGGAAGCGTTACAGTTTCTGGCTGATAAGGCCGTCATGGATGACGACAAGCTGCAAAGGACAGTGGCCCGCGTGACGGTCTTGGATAAAAAGTCCAAAGAGTCTGGGCAAAAGGATTTTCAGCTTGACCATCAGGAAATTGAGACCCTGCCGGAAGAGGGGCTGGATGCCCCCTATCTGGTGCGCCAGTTGTTGGATGTTGTGCCCAACCCATGGCAGGGCATGCGTTTGCTTGAAGAGACTTTGGGTGCGTTGCGAACCAGCGGAGTCAGTGAGGAGCAAATTTATATCAACCGGCTCGATCTCGTACACGCCATGAAAACCGATCTGCGCGGGCAGGTAAACACCATGGCCGAGGCGCTGTTTCGCGCCAAGCTGAAGATCGGTGATATAGCCTTGCGGCTAGTGTCGTCCAATGATCCGGCATTGAACTGGAAAATTGCCGAAACGCTGGAAATCGACGTTGCCGACATTGATCCGCTGCTGTACCGCAAGAACGGCGAGGCGCTGGAAAAAAGCCTGTTCGAAAAGGTCTATCAGAAGGAATTCAATGATCTGGAAAAGAACACGGCCTGGTATCTGGATGAGCATCAATGCGTGTACTGGTGGCATCGTATCGCGGTAAACCAACGCTCATACGGTCTGCAAGGCTGGCAGCGCCACCGCGTATATCCTGATCTCCTAGCTTGTGTCCATGGTACCGAGAATGGCAGGTTCCGTTTCTCTGTCCTGGAAACCAAGGGCGAGCACCTGAAAGGCAACGATGACACCGAGTACAAGCGCAAGCTGTTCGAGCTGTTAACCCAGTATGCGGCTGATGCCGCCACAGTTGGCCAGCTTGATCTGGCGAGTCAGGATGAGCAAATCCAGTTTCATATGGTTATGGAACAAGACTGGAAAAAGACGATATCGGACTCTATTGGATAAGCCACACAATAGAAATGGCGAGCTTAACAGATACACATTTAGACGGTCCTATAAAAGAAAGACTGCTTGGGGCTTGTGCTATTGTTTTTATGGAGTTTAGTTATGGGTAAAAAATTAGAAGCCTTGCCAGAGGACTATGTCGCTAATTTTGAATTCATTCATCCTAAGGACATTGCTGCTGAATTCCTCCAGAAAAACAGGCGTTCGCCTCGCCCTTCAACAGCTTGGTCGTTTATCGACGAAGTTCGTCCTTCTGACTTGTATTGCTATCTTGGTGCGCGCTTCGGACCGCCAAATGGCTTACAGAGTTTGTTTAGAAGCGATGACTCGGACAATTTAATCCACTGGGAGTGGTGTTTTAAGACTGTCACAGGGATCATCACGATAGCCGGGCTCAACTACCGAACAGAGGTGCGGATAATCGGGACAAAGCTGTCCGATTCAGAAAAATCCGAATTTTTGCGTCAGGTCAAAAGCGACTTCTCTAATTATGGTAAAAAGATGGCGCATTTACGTAAAGAGCATCTCGAGCCGTGGATCGAGTTTGTGAACCCGTATCAGCGGCTACGGGGCGCAGTACAAAAGCTTATGAAGGAATTGGACGAGCTGAACCTTGATCCGACTTTGGATGCCCTGCCAAACGTACTTGAAAGCGACGACATAGATGCAGCGACGAAGCAGTGGAGCGATCGTGCAGAGGTTTATTCACGTGCCATTGGGCTCAGCTTCGGAATTCGGGCGATGCTGCCCGTCATGGCTGAATCATTCATTAACTTACTTTTTTTCATTCTTGCTCGTCCTACGATTAGATCGGACAAGTCCCTTTTTGCGGGCGTTTTTCGCCTTCCGATGCACGTTAGGGTTCGTTCGCTTCCATATTACTGTATTGGTTTTAAAGGTCATATTGACTCGGATCATAGAGCTGTTCGAGACTACTTTCAGCTTGTGGATACACGGAACGATCTCTTGCACGGGAATATCGATATCGAGAAACTCAAGTTTAACGAGCTGTATTTTTACGGAAAGGTTCCGGTATTTACTCAATATTCCACAATGTGGGAGCGAACACTTGGTGTTTCGCATCGAACGGTTGGGCTGACGGAGGTTCATGCCGAGCTTTCCGTAGTCGACGTTTTTGTTGAGTATCTGCTAGGTTTGCTTGATGAGAAAATCAGAGAAGAAGTAAAAATGATGAGCGATAAATTCGATTTGGGTATCAGGAAAGATACTGGGCGTCTGGGAGTGTTGTTTGGGAAGCCGCTCGTTGATTTCAGTCTTTCAAAGAGTCCGACCGATAAAAGTTAATAGGTTCTGTGTATGCTCATTTTTTGCGAAGGAACTCTCAAGAATGATGGAGAATCCAACGTGCCCGTATCCTGTGGGGTTGATCGCCCAATTATAAAGAGCCAAAATAAACGCCATAGTTACTTGAGCCGAAACCTACGACTTGATTCACCATGTAATATTAAAAATGTTCCATAGAGCTATGAGTAATCCAGCTACCGTTCCGGAAAAACCAATCGCTTTTGCAGCCCTGCTCTCAAATAGTCTGTCTAATGTGATACCAATTCCTTTAGATGCCGTTTTAAGATTACTGTTTACCAGTTTGCGCATTACAGAACTAAAGAAGCCTATTTTTGAGAGCGTAGAGGTGTGCATGCGCAAGAATTCTTTATTCTCAAAAGCGGTAACTTCCTCCTGCCCCGAAAGAAAGTCTCTATGCTTTCCTCCATTTAACTCCATGAGCGACAACATCTTGGGGTGCTTTGCGTAATTCGACCCGTAACGGTCTGCTATAAGGTCATTCAAGTTTAACCGCCGCTCTACACCAATGACACAGGCATCCGTTCCACCCAGGGCGCGATAGCGATGCTCTAAATGCTCAAATCCATAGGTAAGGTTCCTCATATTCCAATGAACCCAATATTTATCACGGCGATCACGAATAAAGGCGTAGAACTGCCTTAATAGCTCAAGTTCAACCTCATCAAATTTAATCAGAACCTGGTCACGAGGAATTCGTAACTCTTCAGCGATTGAATGGGTTGAGAAGCTGATTGACTGCCCCGTGGCGTAGTGGTTTATAGCAATAGAAGTTATGCGGGGTGAGAGCTTTTCATTTTCATCATTAAGATTTTGGCACGAGTAGTGGATTAGGTAAAAATTCTCAGGATTCTTTCTTACTGATTTTATGAATTTTCGGCTGTCTGTAATATTCAACAATCGCCCCTTTTTACATGCATAGGTGTCTCTGTGTTCTTATTCATAAATTTAAGTGGGTGGATTTTTGTGCCGTTATAGTTCGATGGAAATTTGTGGTTTGATTTGATTATTGGTATTTATTTTCCATCGGCTAATGCTTGCATCCTGCACGGCTGCCACCTTGTCCGTATGCAGATAGATGAACTCGGCCAGATTTTCAAGTTGTTCCGTTTCCACAGTATTCACCAAGCCTTTGTTAATCCTTTTGGTAATCTGGTTTAGGTTCCGCCCTATCGCCCGAAGCTGATAGGACGATTCCCACAAGGCTTTTGTCGTTTCCATCGTGAACTGTGGCTCATGGGTCAAACCGGCCCGAACGCAATTGATTACCCAGCGCTGCGGCGAACAGCCTTCCGCTTCGGCTCGCGTCGTTATGCCCTGGTATTCGGTCGGAGTAAACCGAACCTCCAATCTTTCTTTCGGGCCAGAATCTGGCTTTCCTTCGACTTGTTTTGCTACCCAATTCTGAACTTCGGTAGGCAGATCATCCTGGATCAGGTATCGCATAAGCGCACGCAGAGTGGCAGCCGCTTTTTTGTCATTGCGTTCGCAATACGACATCCATTGTTCGCGGAGGTCAGCAGGTAGCCGCAAGGTGTATACATGGCTGCCCCGGGGCGCTCCAATCTTCGCTTCTCGTGGCATGGGTTTCTCCAAAGTCTGCGGACCAGTCACTAGATGTAGTGTAATACACATTCCCGGCGAAAGCCTATCCTGCACTAGTCCATACTCCCACAGGATTTTTCGTCATGACGAAATTTCCTTGGTCATGACCAAGGTTTTGATTTGTAATTAAGTAAGGCGACGCATGGTGTCGGTCATGTTTGATGGTGCGCTGAAATTGTCTTGCGTCAGCGCTGAGACTGTCTTGGGCTGATGCCCAAGCGTTGTGTAGCACGTAAAACCGGCGATTCGCCTATCCTGCATTAGTCCACCCCTTCCCACACTTTTTCGTCATGACGAAATTTCGTTGGTCGTGACCAAGGTTCTTGATTCGCAAGTTGAATAGGACGGCGAATGGTTTCGGCCATGTTTGATGACGCCCTGAAATAGTCTTTCGATTACGCAGAGTATTACGTGCCAGCAGCAGGAAATAAGTCTGGAATCGTTCGTTGAATGCACGCCGCCCCTGGCCTGTCGGCTGTGGGGAAAAGGCGCGTTCCGCGCTGATAGGTGGCCGGGACTTACAATAATAAGAAGAATAATAAGATTATTATTATTCTTATGGATCAGTGCGATCCTTTGGGAATGTGGCGACAAATTCAGCAGTGACTGGAAGGTTCGTCGTCATCAAAGAGAAAGCCCCGCAGAAGCGGGGCCATGTTGTTAGTTTGAGACTTATCGTCTGCCTTGTGCTCTTTTCAAATTGGCCAGCACGGCATCACGGTACGCAGGTTGCCAGCCGCTACCACCTGAGCCGCCATTCTCGACCTTGTTACCCCGCCGGAGTTTGTTGGCGGCCCATTGCCCTGCGCCGTACATGCCTTTCCCTGCTGCCAGGGAGCCTTTTCCGGCACCTTTAGCAATATCAGCGGTTTGTTTTACGCCACCGCTCAGACTGCGGGCTGTCATGACGCCCATTGTGAGGCCACCGGCAAGCGCCGCTGCCATCGGCATGACGCCTTTAACCAAGGCGTACAGGATGGCGGCCACAATCAGAAGCTCCAGAGCGACGGCCAGCATGTTCTGGTCGCTATCCATCACCACCTTTGTTATTTGATGGTCGTAGATGCTTACGCCCAAGGTCAACACCACGGCTGTCAGCGCTACAATGATTGTGTGGTTAATTACGAAGCCGAACCATTGGTCAAAGAACCGTGCCGTGACCGGCCACATAAGCATCAAGATGAACAAGGGACCTATTGCGAAAAGGATTTTCAGATAGACAGTTGACAGTAGTATGGCAATGCCACCGAAGACCACGACCAAGCCAAACCCTACGGCGATCAGTGCTGCAATTAACCACCACCCGAAGATTGTCCCCATCTGCCACCAACTGGCTTCACTAGCCTTTTCGCGAGCCTGGAGAATGAGTTCCAGTCCTTTGCTCAGGCTGCTGTCCAATGTTTCATAAACGCTACCGCCGCTGCCGCCACCAAACGCCGATGTAAGCCCTTCCTCAACGCCCTGTAGGCCACTCACCACCCAATTCAGATAAATGTCCGCATTAAGCGCCAGAAGGCTGATGATGATGACCTTTCCGGTCATGATAAACCCGCTTGAGCCTGCATCTTGTATTCTTCCCATCATCAGCATGTAGCCGTAGAGAACAAGAAAGAGGGTAAGGCCGCCAATGGCCAGGGATAAATCGTTGCAATGGTGTCTGACACAACATCCGTCACGAATGTAGCCGTGGCATTATCCAGCGTGGCACCGATTCCCTGGAATACAGTGGTTTTTGCTGTCATGGCCGCTACCTCCCCAGCTTGATATCGGTCATGGGCTGTACGTCGAGACCGCCCCTCTTGGATGTATCAGCGAGGCTTTCCTCTTGCTCTGCGTTGATACAGTTTGGCGTGTCGGCCAGTTCGCCGGGGTTGGCCCGGCATTTTGCCAATCGCTCAATCCGTTCATTGGTGTTTTCCTTGTACCAATCAACGGACTGGATGGCTTCGGCCTGTTCTTGTTTGCAGCCTGCTAATGCAGAAGCTATGACCAAGGGGAGAATGATTCTCTTCATTTACGCACCTCCAAAGCATCGGAATCCATGACAAATCCGTTGGCTTTCATGGCGTGGGATATCTCGATTGCATCCAAAATGCGGAACGCAACCAAGGTGCGAACGGCACTTTCACGCATTCCTCCCCAGGACGGGCCATGTTCGAAGCGGCGACCAGCGTTCTTCAAAGACAGACCCATACAGGTAAAGCAGCAGGCCAACGCCATGAAAATATTTTGCCAATCGGCCAAAGGTTCATCGTGGAAGAACAGTGGCAGATTGAAACCCCAGCCCAGGGCGGCAAAGTAGAGAGTGGTAAAAGCGGCGAAGATAGCTACCCCATCAAGGGCCGCCATGTGTGGTGCAAGGCGTATCAACTCTTTCGACTGACCGAGATGGTTAATGCAGACCCAGAACCGATAGATTGCAACGCTTACCATCGTTACAAGAACAAGCATCAGAATAAATAAAGCACCCATGACAGCCTCCCTTAGCGACGAAGTGAAAAGTTCATCGGTTCGATGTTGAGGCTGCCACGCTTGGCTGCTTCCTCCATGGCCATCTCCTGTTCGCGCTGCTCCTGAAGCCGGTCTTCGGCTGCGGCAACCATTGAGTACATTTGCAGCTTGGTTTGCTCATTGGCAATCATGGCCTGTTCAGCCGCGATACGACCTTGCAGTTCGGCAATGTCCTTCGGGTCTTGTGTGCTGTTGATGCGGGCCATCAGCTGGTCAATCTGGTTCTGACGGTCGCGGGCGGCATCGTAGGCGTCCAGGGCAAAGGCTTTGTCCTGGGCACCTTCCACCGCCCGAGCTTCGCAAGCCAACCGCTGGGCATTGATCTGAATATGGGCGCAGCCGTCAAAAACCTGATTCTCGTTGTAGATGCTGGACGCCCGACCAGACAGGCCAGAATACCCGCCGTTGCGAACAGAGTCATAAACGCCTTGCCATTCAGTTGGCAGGTATTCTCGATAACGCGGGTCATTCAGAACGGTGCCAAGGCCGCGACTCCCTGTAAGCGCCTTGTATTCGCGTTCCATGCCATCGATCTGCTCAACCATCTGGTCGTATTGCATTTTCCACTTTGCAACCGTCTCAATCTGGTTGGCGACTTGTTGAGCAATGGATGCTCCGTCAGTGACGGGGATTTGCGCATTGGCCTCATGGTTGCCGAAGAGCATCCAAGCGGATACACCGGCCACGGCCAGAATTTTGATAGTAGACATGATTGCCACTCCTCGTTGAATTAGGAGGGCATCGGGCTGGCGTAAAGCCAAGACCATTCAGTTGTGAGCTGTCTTGGTTCCCATCCGGAACCGTACCTTGAAGGCGATTAAACAACGCGTCTTTCCGTGTGGTCATGCTGTCTGTTCCAGCAAGTCATACCGGGCGCAGCGCGGAGCCGGTCAAGCAGATGGGCGATACCCATTCAAAAAAGCACTGGCAAGACAATTTCAGCGTTACCAGTTGCTGCGTTCGATTATAAATATTTCGCTCAAATACGGAACATTAACAAGCTCGTCCAGTGCCTGATCTACCGTTCGGAACCAGACGGGATCACCCTGATCATCAACAACTTGTCGTACATCCTCGGCATTCTCTACCCACAGCGCGTAGCCTCTGATGCGATTGGCTTTCAGGGTGACCTGTACGTTGCCCGTTCTCTCCAGGCTGTCGCAGTAGCCATCAAGGTCACGGTAACGAATCGTATGCTGCACAGTGGAGCGCCTTGTAATCTTTTTCAGCCAATCGCGTCGAAGACGCCTTTTCCCCAGGGCCGCAGGGCCGGGGCGGTGTGTGCTGTTTGGGTCGTGCTGGTTTTATTATTTATTGGTATTACTCCTACTGGTCTTACTCTTACTGGTATATGCACCCGTTTGCCATGCAGTGGTGGAACCATTGATGGTTAAACCATTGTATGGTTTTCGGGTGTATGGTTGCCGGGCGATGGTGGCTCAGGGGTATCGGTAACGAAGTGTGCCCATGCGATTTTTCCTGCGTCTGTCTGGGTGCGTTCTTGATGGAAATAACCGGCTTCCTTCATTTCCTTCCGTGCTGAATTCCACTGTTGATTGCTCAAGCTGAAGAGCTTGCGGATGTACCAAATCCGAATCTCAAAATCAGGGCTTCTGCCGAGCATCCAGGACAGGACGACTCGCGTTCGCCAGCTTAACCGTTCATCTAGCAGAATATCGTCGTACACCATTGAGTAGGCGCGGCGTTTAATCTTGATGGTCTGGCTCATGCGATAGCTCCGCCATCCAAAGCCAAAGCCTCCTTGACTTGGAGAGTGCGGAAATAAACGCGGCGGCCTATCCGCAGCATGGTTGGTTTTAGTTTTCTGGAAACATCCGTATCTGAGTACAGGGCGACACGAATGCCTTCTGGTGAGCGATCCAGTAAGGCCGCTATGTCCGTCATACTCATTAGCGGGCCATACTGTTTGAGTAAGTATTCTTCCGTCGTCATTAATACATCCACCGTGTTTCAAGTAGTTGAACGTATTTTTGGACGGAAGAGGACGGTGGTCAAATTTAAGTCTTTGATTTAAAAGACCAAAATACACTCTTCGCACATGCCAAGAACTATGCTCAGCGAGTACCAATATATAGTGTCTTGGTTTCCATAAAATATTTCTGCAAAAAATAGGCTTTAATAACAATAGGTTGTGGTGGCTATCGTTTTTTTCTTATTGATAGAAATAAATCATCATTAGGTGCGTGATTTTTCCAGCTTATCGAGCTTTTCCACCAAGTCTTCCGCTCGAAGATGGGTGTAACGCTTGAGCATTTGCATGGATTTATGGCCGCTTATGGCTGACACCTCTTGGTCGGATAGCCCAGCCTCAACCAATCTACTGACGGCTTCGTGTCGTAAGTCGTGAAAACGAAAATCCAGTATGCCTGTGCTCTTCTTGATGCGAGTCCAAACAGGATTGAACTGATAGGCGCGGCGCTTGCCATCTTTTCCGGGCTCTCCGAAAAAGATCAGGTCGGTGTCGATAGGGCGAACAGGGTTACTCAACGCTTGCCGGAACAGCCGTGTTGCCTCATTCGTCAAAGGCACTGTCCGCGACATTGTGTTCTTGGTCTCTCTGAGCCTCACCACACGGCGATCAAGATCAACCTGGTCTCTGCGTAGGGTGGTGATTTCTGATGAGCGCATACCGGTTTCCAGGGCGATACGCACTATCCATCCCAGCATGGGGTTGGAGTGGGCATCTACGGCATCGAGAAGGCCCTTCTGTTCCTCTTGGTTAAGTCGCCGGTCTCGTCCAGGGCCAGGAGTCGGACGGCGAATGCTCTGAACAGGATTGTGGGTTAGACCAACACCCCATTCCTTGATGGCGATATTGAAGAGGTGCCCCAGCAAGGCAAGGTCAAGGCGAACCGTATTGGGGGAGCGTGGCCGAGGGTCGGGCCGACCTTTGGCGTCTTTGCGATCCAGCCCGGCCAAACGGTCATCGCGATACTTGGCGATGATCTCGGGGCTGAGGGCGGCGAGGGAGTACTTGCCGAGATGCTGGAAGAGTGGCTTGGCGTGGCGTGCCTCACTGGCGGCAGACGTGGGGCGCTTTGTCGGTGAGACTTCGGCAAGGTAGCGCTTCAATGTGGCTTCCAGAGTCATGCGCTCGGAAGTGCTGCGCTGGATATACACGCCTCGAACCATCTCATCTTCGGTGCGGCGCGACCAATCCTCGGCATCGCGTTTGGTGCGGAAAGTCTTGGCGGTGGTTGGCCATCCCGTCTTGCGGATAACGGCCTTCCAGGTGCCGGAAGGGGTCTTAACGATTGTAGCCATCGGTCACTCCTGAACAGGGCTCGTGCATTGCCACTGTACCGAAACTGTACCGGATCGCTAACAAAGGGGAAAATGGTGGGCCCAGACAGACTCGAACTGTCGACCTGCCGATTATGAGTCGGATGCTCTAACCAACTGAGCTATGGGCCCTTAGCTGTCACGGCTTGTGACGAGGCGGGGAATTATATCGGAGAAAAAGGCACATGGCACGACCCAGATTAAAGGTCGTGCAAAATCTTACCAGTTGATTTCGATCTCGATGCTGGACTCGTCGCTCTCTATTTCGACTTCGAACTCCACGCTCACCTGGTCGGGGACGCGGATGTGCAGTTTCTTGCCATTTTGCATCAGGTCTAGGCCGTTGTGCTTAGTCAGTGAGTCGGCGATTTCTCTGAGTAAATCGGCGGCTTTTTCCCGTTGCATCTGGTGCTTTTCAGTAATTTCCAGCAGGTCCATAAGGTCTCCAGATCATTCGCTGCGATTGCTTAAGTTCGGATATGTCTACAATAAAAAAGCCGCCGCAGTGTCTTACTGGGGCGGCTGCTAAACCTATTAATCGTCGAGGAAGCTGCGCAGATAGTCTGAGCGGGTTGGGTGGCGCAGCTTTCGCAGTGCCTTGGCCTCAATCTGACGAATACGCTCGCGGGTTACGTCGAATTGCTTGCCCACTTCTTCCAAGGTGTGGTCGGTATTCATATCGATGCCGAAGCGCATGCGAAGTACTTTAGCTTCGCGGGCGGTAAGGCCGGCGAGGACGTCTTTAGTAGCTTCCTGAAGGCCTTGGCCGGTCGCTGCATCCACCGGTGAGTGGATGGTGTGGTCTTCGATAAAGTCACCCAAATGGGAATCTTCGTCGTCGCCGATTGGGGTCTCCATGGAGATCGGCTCTTTGGCGATCTTCAGTACCTTGCGCACTTTGTCTTCTGGCATATCCATGCGCTCGCCCAGTTCTTCTGGCGTCGGCTCGCGACCCATCTCCTGTAGCATCTGGCGCGAAATGCGGTTCAGCTTATTGATGGTCTCGATCATGTGCACCGGAATACGGATGGTGCGGGCCTGGTCCGCGATGGAGCGGGTGATGGCCTGACGAATCCACCAAGTGGCGTAGGTAGAGAATTTATAACCACGGCGATATTCAAACTTGTCGACCGCTTTCATCAAGCCGATGTTGCCTTCCTGGATCAGGTCGAGGAATTGCAGACCGCGGTTGGTGTATTTTTTGGCAATAGAAATCACTAGACGAAGGTTGGCTTCGACCATTTCTTTTTTGGCGCGACGAGCACGGGCTTCGCCCATCGACATGCGACGGTTAATCTCTTTAATTTCTGCAACAGAGAGGCCGGTCTGCTCTTCTAGCTGGCTGATACGGCGCTGTAAGCGCAGGATTTCATCCTTGTGAGCGTTCAACTTAGCGGCGTAGTCTTTCTTGCCTTTAGTTTGACGGCTGAGCCACTTAGGGTCGGACTCAGAGCCCTGGAAAGAGTTAATAAAATCTTTGCGTGGCATGCCACACTGGCGCACCGCAATACGCATGATTTCACGCTCTTGGTCGCGAACACCGGCCAGAATGTTACGTGCAGTATCAATCAGTGGATCGAATACGCGTGGCGTAAGCTTGAAGAACTTGAACAGTTCGCCCAGCTTGTCCATTTCTTTAATCGTGTCGGGGTGGTTGCGACCATTGGCGGCAATAGCTTTTTCAGTTTTGTTGAACTGACGCTTTAGAGCGGCGAAGCGCTTTTCGGCTTCGACAGGGTCGGGACCGGTATCGGGCTCTTCGTCATCTTCGCTGGCATTGGCTCTTGCTTCAGCAACTTCGGCCGCAGTCGGCACGTGCTCAGCGGGGTCCAGGTAGCCCACCATGAGGTCGCTGAGGCGACGCTCTTCCGTGCTTACAAGGGCGTATTCTTCAAGGACTTTTTCGACAGAACCGGGGTAGTGGGCCAGTGCGGCCATGAGTTCGCGGATACCTTCTTCGATCCGCTTGGCGATGACAATCTCACCTTCACGAGTAAGCAGTTCAACGGTACCCATTTCGCGCATATACATGCGGACAGGGTCGGTGGTGCGACCAGCTTCAGTCTCCACAGCAGCCAGTGCGGCGGCGGCTTCTGCTGCAGCTATGTCATCGGCGGAGCTGTCGCCTTCAGCCATCAGCAGCTCATCGGCATCCGGGGCAACCTCGAATACCTGTATGCCCATGTCGTTGATCATCTGAATGATGTCTTCAACCTGATCCGGATCAGAGATATCCTCTGGTAGGTGATCATTCACCTCGGCGTAGGTGAGGTAGCCTTGCTCCTTACCTCGGGCGATGAGATCTTTTAGGCGGGACTGTTGCTGCGCGACGTCAGTCATCTATTAAATACCTATAACATGCAAAAAATTCAGCCGGCTATTGTAGCCGAACGACCATGGCCTAACTACCAACAAGACCGGGAATATCACTCACATTTAGAGTGATTTAAGCCCCTTTTCCTGTCTTTTCGGAACAGTAAAGATGTGGGGGCGATTTGTGAATTTTCAAGCTCTCACTTTTTGTGCTGTTAAAAGCCACTGCGCGAGCTTGCTTGAACGCCAGTTATGAATCGAACATTTGCCTAATCACCGCGTTTACCGCGCTTGGCATTCATTTTTTGTTGTTTCTGTAGCAGCTCAATGAGTAACTGCTTATCACTGGCGCTCATGTCAGCGTAGTTGGTGCTTTTTAATTTGTCGACTTGAGCTTCCAGTGCAGTTTTCTGTGGTAACACGGCCAGTGCCTGCATGGTGTCAAGGAGTTGCTGCTCGATACCTGCTGAGGGGATTAAGCGCTCTTGGCCTGCCAGCCGATTCAGCAGCTCGCCCTCAGGGGTGCCGTACCAATGGCCCAGCAGCATGGCGGTAGAGGACTCAGGCCTGCGCTTCAACAGAGCCAATAGTTCAGCTAGCAGCGAGATATCATCGCCTGCCAAGCCCTCTAGTGAAGTGCTATCCACTAAGCGCGCCGCCTCGGGTTTGTGTAGCAGTAGAGCCAGGGCGGCCTGGGCCAAATTACTGTGCCCGCGTGGTACGCGTAGTGGTACTTCGCGCTGGCGCGGTGCAACTTGGCTGCTGCCAGACTGCTCCGCTGTTGGGGCCACAGGGGTTTCGATGGTCTTGGGCGCAGCAGGTGCTTCTAGTTGCATCAAGCTGCTGAGTTCAAGCCCCGTGCGCCTGGCCAATTCTTGAAACATGAGCTGCTGATACACGCCTTCCGGCATCTGCCGAATGTAGGGCAGAGCTAGCTTGCTGAGTCGTGCCCGACCGTCGAGGCTATTGCTATCCAATCCCTCTGACAGCGTTTCGAACAGAAAGTTTTCCAGGGCCTTGGCCTGCTGTAGCATCAGCTCAAAGCCATCGCGACCACCTGCGCGCACCGCGTCATCGGGATCTTCGCCTTCAGGCAAAAATAGAAAGCGCGCTTGTCGCCCGTCTTCTAGTGCTGGTAGAGCGGCCTCAAGGGCGCGAAAGGCTGCTTTGCGACCAGCTTGGTCGCCGTCAAAACAAAACACCACTTCAGGACACAGCCGGAAGATGCGCTCTAAGTGAGTCTTGCTGGTAGCGGTGCCAAGGGTTGCTGTGGCGTAGCTGATGTCGTGCTGTGCCAGGGCAATGACATCCATATAGCCTTCCACTACGAGTATTCGCTCTAGTTTGCGGTTGGCCTTGCGCGCTTGATACAAACCGTAGAGTTCGCGACCCTTGTGGAAAATAGCTGTCTCTGGCGAGTTCAGGTACTTAGGTTTATCGTCACCTAATACGCGGCCGCCAAATGCAATGACGCGCCCGCGCTGATCTCGGATAGGGAAGACAATGCGGTCGCGAAAGCGGTCGTATATTTTGCCGGACTCGTTTTGCACTAGCATGCCGGCGTCTAGCAGCAGCTTGCGCTGGGTCTCGTTGCTTCCAAACTGCTGTAGCAAGTTGTCCCAACCTGGTGCGGCAAAGCCCAAGTCAAATTGCTTGGCAATCTGACCGGTGAGGCCGCGTTGCTTGAGGTAGTCCACTGCGCGCGCTGCGCTGGGATGCTGGCGCAGCTGCGTCTGGTAATAGCGTGCTACCTGCTCCATTAAGTCGTAGAGCGCTTTGTGGTTTTGCTCCACTGCGGCTGGGCCACCACGGCTTTGCTCGCGTGGCACCTCAAGTCCTTGAGTTTGTGCCAAAGACTCTACGGCCTGGGGGAAATCAAGGTTTTCGTAATCCATTACGAAACCTAGGGCATTGCCGCCAGCGCCGCAGCCAAAGCAATAATAGAATTGCTTGTCGGGGTTGACGCTAAAAGAAGGGGTTTTTTCTTCGTGAAAGGGGCAGCGTGCACTGTAGTTCTTGCCGCTGCGTTTGAGTTTCACGCGGCGATCAATAACCTCAACAATGTCCAGCCGTTCTAGCAGGTCATCGATAAAAGATTGAGGTATCCGTCCAGCCATTTGCAGTTGGGAGTCTTTGTTGTAGAGGTTGGCGAGCTATTGAACCACGCCGAGGGAGCTTAGCACTAACTAGCGGTAGGGCTTAAGCTAAGAGGCGTGCTTTGACGATTTTACTTACCGCGCCGATATCGGCTCGGCCTTGTAGTTTTGGCTTGAGTTGCCCCATCACCGTGCCCATGGCCTGCATGCCGGATTCGCCGCAGTCGGCAATGGTGGCATCTACCAGGGCAGTAATCTCCGTCTCGCTCAGCTGTTGCGGCAAGAATTCCTGCAAAACGGCGATTTCTTGTTCTTCTTGCTCGGCTAACTCAATTCGGCCGGCATCGCGATACTGGGTGGCAGAATCGCGGCGCTGCTTGGTCATCTTATCTAGCACAGCCAGAGCTCGCGCATCATCAACAGCAATGCGCTCATCGACTTCGATACGTTTGAACTCGGCCTGAATCAGCCGAATAGTGCTTAATCGCTCTTTGTCGCGAGCCTTCATGGCTGCCTTCATGGCAGCCTTGATGGTCTCGGTAAGGGGCGCGTCACTCATTACTAGGTGTGCAGATAACTAAAGCAGTTGCGTGTGTAGTCTGCTACTGACTAGTAGAGACGTACGCGCTTACGGTTTTCCCGTGACAGCTTCTTCAGGTGGCGCTTGACAGCTGCAGCAGCAGCGCGCTTGCGCACAGTGGTGGGCTTTTCGTAGTGCTCGCGCTTGCGTACTTCGGCCAGGATGCCAGCTTTTTCACAAGAGCGCTTGAAACGACGCAGAGCGACGTCAAAAGGTTCGTTTTCTTTGACCTTAATCTGAGGCATTAAATCGGTACCTGTATTCGTTTGTTGGGGGCTTATCTGTCAAATTGAACAGATGTTGCCTGAAAGGGCGCGGATTCTACACCCTCTGCCACCATTTTGCAAAGCCTAGTAAGAGTGTAAAGTGCTAAGTGAACTAGCCTGGGGCGGGGGCAGGCAGTATCATGCGCCCCCTCAAACCAAACGGAAACACCTATGCTGATTCTGGGATTGGAAACCTCCTGCGATGAAACTGGTGTGGCGTTGTATGACACCACCCGGGGCCTGCTAGCGCACAGCCTGTTCAGTCAGGTGGATATTCACGTGGAATATGGCGGAGTGGTGCCAGAACTGGCCTCACGTGACCATGTGCGCAAAGCGCTTCCTTTAATAGAGGAGGTGCTTGCTGCAGCCGAGTGCAGTCCAGAGGACATTGACGGCGTGGCCTATACCGCCGGCCCCGGTCTGATCGGGGCATTAATGGTAGGGGCAACCCTAGCGCGAGCCTTGGCTTGGGGCTGGGGCGTGCCCTCCTTGGGCGTGCATCATATGGAAGGACACCTTTTGGCTCCAATGCTAGAGCCCGAGCGCCCTGAGTTTCCCTTTGTGGCCTTGTTGGTATCTGGTGGTCACACTCAGCTGGTTCGGGTTGATGGTATCGGTCAATACCGCCTACTGGGGGAGTCTTTAGACGATGCCGCCGGTGAGGCCTTTGATAAAGCGGCCAAAATGCTCGATTTGCCCTATCCTGGTGGCCCGCATATTGCCCGCCTGGCCGAGCAGGGCAATCCAGATCGCTTTAATTTCCCGCGGCCCATGGTCAATCGCCCAGGCCTAGACTTTAGTTTTAGTGGTCTTAAGACCTACACCCTAAATACGGTCAATGACTGCCGTGAAGCTAGTGGCCTGACTGAGCAGGATAAATGTGACATTGCTCGTGCCTTTGAGGAGGCAGTGGTCGGCACTTTAGTGATTAAGTGTCGCCGTGCGCTGCAGCAGGAGCAGTTAAGCACCTTAGTCATGGCAGGCGGGGTCAGCGCCAACCGTAACTTGCGGGCTAGCCTTGGCAAGGCCTTGGCGAAAGAAGGTGCGCGAGTGTTTTATCCCGCGCCGGAGTTCTGCACTGATAATGGCGCAATGATCGCCTACGCCGGAGCGCAACGTTTATTGGCCGGTCAGGTAGATGGCGAGAACACCGCGGTAAGAGCGCGCTGGCCGATGACAGAGTTGCCACCCTTAAATGAGCAGCAAGGGGCCGGTGCATGAGCGATATTGTCTTTATTCGCGAGCTGCGTGCCGACACAATTATCGGTGTATACGACTGGGAACGCAGCGTGCGTCAGACCGTGGTGCTAGATTTGGAGCTGGCATGGGATAACCGGCCTGCTGCAGCTGCCGACGACCTCCAGTACGCGCTGGATTATGCCGCGCTGTCGGCCCGGATATTAGCCTTTATAGAGGGCAGTGCGTTTCAGTTGATTGAAACCATGGCCGAGCAAGTAGCCGAGATAGTGATGACAGAGTTTTCCGTGCCTTGGTTGCAACTGCGTCTGTGTAAGCCGGGTGCAGTGCAGCAAGCCCGCGATGTCGGAGTATTGATCGAGCGGGGGGAGCGCCCCTAATGGCAAGGGTTTACCTTGGTCTTGGCAGCAATATCGAGCGGGAGCATTACTTGGCGGCGGGTTTAGACGCGCTCACTGCAGAATATGGTGAGCTAGCTTTGTCGTCGGTTTATAACAGTGCCGCAATCGGCTTTGACGGGCAGCCCTTTCTCAATATGGTAGTGGGCTTCGAAGCAGCCTTAGAAGTGGCAGAGTTGGCTCGAGGTTTGCGCCGTATTGAAGTGGCGCACGGGCGTCCGCCCAACGCGGCGCGCTTTAGTGCTCGCCAATTGGATATTGATATCCTGACCTATGGCGACCTAGTGGCCCAGGTCAATTCAGTTGTTTTGCCGCGCCCAGAAATTTTGCATAACGCCTTTGTGTTGCGGCCACTGGCAGAGTTGGCACCAGAGGCCCGCCATCCCCAGACGGGTAATACCTATGCCGCTCACTGGCAGGCCTATGATCAATCATCCCAAGCTGTCACGCGGGTAGACTTTAGCTGGCATGGCCAGCAGATCTCAAAAGCAGAGTGAGTCCAGTCTAGGACACCTACTCAAGCCTGTTTGCGCTATTACTGCGAACCCGGCTGTGCCAGCCCCAAGCCACCATCCACAGCTAGAATTTGACCGGTGATAAAGGGTGCCTCTTCGGCAAAAAATGCCACAGTGCGAGCAATATCCTCAGGCTCGCCTCTGCGCAAGAGTGGCGTACTGCTAAGGATCTTTTCTCGCATACTGGCATCGTAGCTGTCAGCGTCTTCAGGCCACAAAATCGCGCCAGGTGAAATGCCATTAACCCGTATTTTGGGGCCTAGCTCTAGAGCGAGGCTGCGGGTCAGTGAGGAGAGACCCGCTTTAGCTGCGCAGTAAGCATTGTAGTGCTGTAGTGGGCGTTCACTGTGAATATCAATCAAGTTCACAATACTGCCAGAGCCGGCGCGCAAGGCTGGCAGTAGTGCCTGAATTAGAAAATAGGGCCCCTTAAGATTAGAGCTGAGCATGGCATCAAATAGAGCTTCGCTGCAGTCCTCAATTGGGCTGGCTTCAAAGCCGGAGGCATTATTCACCAGTAGCTCGAGCTCTGGGTGTCGCGCTAAAAATTTCTGCCCCAGCTCAGTGATGGATTGCATATTGGCGAGGTCTGCCTGCCAGAGCTGGCAAGACTCAGGACGCTGGGCATTGAGCTCTGCAGCTAAGCCTTCGGCGGCTTGTGCGGAGTGACGGTAATGCAGGGCGATATCAAAACCCCGCTGATGCAGGTGGCGGCAGATAGCGGCGCCGATACGCTGTGCGCCGCCGGTGACTAGGGCTAATTTAGACATTGCGTAGAGCGTCCAGCAGGCGGGTTTGTTCGGCGGTGATGGCTTCGCCTAGGGCTTTGCCACTGATGCCTTGGTCCTTGAATGATTCGGCGCTCACCGATTGCGCCACGGTGAGTGCGTGGCGCAAATAATCTGCTTGCGGGTAGGGCTCGTGTTCCAGTCCCAGCCTGCCCCTAGCATCTGCTTCGCAGGCGAGTAAAAACCACTCAAATTCTTGTGGCTGACGCAGGGCACCAGTGGCGCGAAACAATTTTAGTAGGGTTTTACCACGCAGCTCCCGAGCGCGATGACAGAGTAAATGAAATTCACAGACCTTGAGGGCAAGGTCCCGGTGGCGATTAGGTACTTTGAGGCGCTTACAGACGGCTTTTACTAAGGCTAAGCCACGGCTCTCGTGAGCAATGTGGCGAGGCCATTCTGCTTTAGGGGTGATGCCTTTGCCCAGGTCGTGTAATAGGGCGGCAAAGCGAACTTCGCTCTGCTTCGATAAGAGCGCAGCTTGTTGTAATACCATCAAGGTGTGAATGCCGGTGTCGACCTCTGGGTGATGCTTGGCATTCTGAGGTACCCCAAATAAGGCTTCCACCTCAGGTAGTAGTGCAGCTAAAGCGTCACAATCACGCAGCACCTCGATGAATACTTCCGGGCTCTGTTCTCCCAGCGCTTTATTCATTTCTACCCAAATACGCTCTGGCGCTAAGTGAGCCAGCTCGCTCTCTGCCACAATACGTTTCATTAGCGCTAGCGTTTCTTCGGCTACGCTAAAGCCTAAGTGAGCGTAACGCGCGGCAAAGCGGGCCACTCGCAAGACGCGTAAGGGATCTTCTACAAAGGCATCTGAGACATGGCGCAATAGTTTCGCTTCAATATCGCGCGCCCCACCGTAGGGGTCGATTAACTCACCATCGAGCGTCTGGGCCATGGCATTAATCGTGAGGTCGCGGCGCTGCAGATCTTCCTCGAGGGTCACATCTGGGTCGTAGTGCAGTTCAAAACCCGTATAACCATGGCCTTGTTTGCGCTCGGTGCGAGCGAGGGCGTACTCCTCTTTAGTTCGGGGGTGGAGGAAGACCGGAAAATCTTTGCCCACCTGCTGGTAGCCCTGCTCCAGCAGTTCCTGCGGTCGAGCGCCCACGACTACCCAGTCGCGCTCGACAAAGGGGTAGTTAAGCAGTGTGTCGCGTACCGCGCCACCGACCAGATAGATTTGCATGACTTAAAGCCTCGATAAATACCGCTTGGCACTGTAGAGCCCTTTGGCGCTCAGCTCAAGCAGGTGTCGTTCATGCCATGATTTTGGACATAATTTGCACCCTAGGCGCTCCCTAGGCAAACTAGCCACCCTTCAATACGGCCCAGTAAAACTCCTATGTCTAAGACTATTTTAGTGACCGGCGGTGCCGGTTTTATTGGCTCTCATACCTGTGTGGCCCTGATCGAAGCGGGTTACCAGCCATTGGTGCTGGATAACTTCAGCAATAGCAATAAAGAGGTTTTTAATCGCCTAGAGTCGATCACAGGGCAGCGCATCAATTACCTAGAAGGCGACATTTGTGAGCGCCAGACCCTCGATGCGCTGTTTGCTGAGCACGCAATAGCAGCAGTGATCCACTTTGCTGGCCTGAAGGCGGTGGGTGAGTCGGTTGAGCAGCCTTTAAAGTATTATCGTAATAATGTCAGCGGTACTATCACTCTGCTTGAGGCGATGGCAGATGCTGGAGTAGAGAGCTTAGTCTTTTCATCATCGGCGACAGTCTACGGCGATCCTGCTAGTAATCCTATTCGCGAAGACTTTCCCCGCTCGGCCACTAACCCCTATGGCCAAAGCAAACTGACCATCGAGCACATACTGGCTGATTTGCACATTGCTAAGCCAGCTATGCGTATTGCCAGCTTGCGTTACTTTAATCCGGTGGGCGCCCACCCCTCTGGTTTGATTGGTGAAGATCCGCAGGGTATTCCCAACAATTTAGTGCCTTATATCGCGCAAGTGGCGGTGGGGCGACGCGAGACCTTAAGCGTCTTTGGTGGCGATTACCCCACCGCAGATGGCACCGGCGTGCGGGATTACATTCACGTGATGGATCTCGCGGAAGGGCACGTGGCAGCGCTGCGCTACTTAGAAAAAAATCAGGGTTTAATCAATGTGAACTTGGGTACCGGCCAGGGCGTCAGTGTGCTGGAAATGGTGGCAGCTTTTGAGCGCGCCAGTGCTCAGCCGGTGGCCTATAAAATCGTGGAGCGACGGCCGGGTGATGTCGCCCAGTGCTACGCCGATGCCAGTTTAGCTGCCGAGGCGCTGCAGTGGCAGGCACACCGTGACTTAGATGACATGTGCAGAGATGCCTGGCGCTGGCAGTCTGCAAACCCTCAGGGCTACCGCGAGTAACTAATACTAAATCTTAGTTCGCAGCTCTTCCGTTTTTACACTGGCAGCGTGTCCATACACCGGTTTCTAGGCAGTAAAGTGAGAGAGCGCCGTCCCACACGCAGCCAGTATCCAGGCCGATAGCATTGGGGCCATCGGTTTTGCCTTCCAGTGCTGCCCAGTGGCCAAACAGGATGCGGTCGTTGGCTGTTTTGCGTTTCGCATGGCTGAACCAGGCATCGACCTTCTTGCCGCTGTTGGGGGAGGCGCCTTTGCTGCTAAGGTCTAGTTCGCCATTTTTGCTGCAAAAGCGCATGCGCGTGAAGTAGTTGGTGATCAGTCGCAGCCGCGGCATGCCACTGAGCTCATCGGACCACATGGCTGGCTCATTGCCGTACATTTTGCGGAAAAAGTCAGTACAGGCAGGGCTTTGCAGTACAGACTCCACCTCCCGTGATCGAGCCAAGGCATCTTCCACACTCCACTGGGGAGGGATACCAGCGTGCACCATAGTAAAGCCATTTTCGTGGTGCACCAGTGGTCGGTGGAGCAGCCAGTTGAGCATGATGTCTCGGTCAGGCGCCGCTAGAATTTTATCCAGTGTGTCGCTGTGGTGGGGCGCTCGTGTACCCGCCGAAACAGCTAATAAGTGCAGGTCGTGATTACCTAAAACCAGTTCCAGGTTGTCGCGCATATCATAGAGAAAACGCAGCGTTTTTAAGCACTTAGGCCCTCGGTTAACGATGTCCCCCACGGACCAGAGCTTGTCTTTGTCTGGGTTGAACTGCACCTGTTTGAGTAGGCACTTGAGGGGCTGCAAGCATCCCTGAATATCGCCGACAGCGTAAGTAGCCACCTTGCCTCCTTTTGAGCTTTAGTGCAGTGCGGTGGGGGTGTGCAGGGTGAAGGCGGGGATAGCCACGTCAAAGGCAGGTTGCGTACTTGGCTCGGTCTGAGCTTCATCCGCCACAATCATGGTGTAAGAGCCTTTCATATGGCCAACAGGGGTCGATAAGGTGGCACCACTGGTGTAGCGAAAATGTGTGCCGGGCTCGATTAGCGGTTGCTCACCCACTACACCGTCGCCGCGCACTTCCTGCACCTTGTCATTGGCATCAGTAATCAACCAGTGTCGAGAAAGCAGCTGCACTGTTAGTTCACTATCGTTGTGAATAGTGATGGTATAGGCAAAAGTATACTGATTATCCTCAGGTCGTGAGTGGCTAGGTAGATAGGTGGTGAATACCTGAACCCGCACCAGCTCTGAGTTTAATGGCTTCACAGTTGTTTATCCGTCGATGGCATTGCTAATGTGGATGAAGTCTATCAGTTCTAGTGTCTCTGAACGGCAGCCCGGGTCAAGCCCCAATGATTCAATGCCATCACTATCCAAAATACCCTTCAAATTATTGCGCAAAGTTTTACGGCGCTGGGCAAAGGCGGCCTGAACCACACGCTTGAGTTGAGCGGGGTCACAGTGCGGCCAGGGGGATTCTTGCCGAGGCACTAGGCGCACAATCGCAGACTGCACCTTAGGTGGCGGAAAGAATGCGCTGGGAGGTACATCAAACAGGTGTTCCACCTCACAGAGATACTGCGCCATGATACCCAGGCGTCCCCAGAGCTTGCTACCCGGGCTGGCGGCCAAACGCTGTACCACCTCGTACTGCAGCATAAAGTGCATGTCCTGAATCAGTGGCGCGAACTCCAGCAACCTAAAAATCAGTGGGGTGGAGATGTTATAGGGCAGGTTGCCGACAATGCGCAGTGGGATATCCCCCGAACTCAGGCTGGCAAAGTCGAATTTAAGGGCATCGGCGCTATGCAGTTTGAACTTAGGATAGATGCTAAAAGCCGCTAGCAGGCCAGCGGTCAGATCGCGATCAAGCTCCACCACATCCATGCGGCACTGACTGGTGATTAAAGCCTCAGTCAGCGCCCCCTGACCAGGGCCAATCTCCACCAAGTGCTGATCCTCCTGAGGGTGGATGGCATCTGCGATGCGGCCGATGATGGCTTCGTCTTGCAGAAAGTTCTGGCCGAAGCGTTTGCGTGGGGTGTGGAGTTTGGGTTTTGTCATGGCGCTATTGTACTCGGGTATTACTCTAAAATTGTATATCCTCCCACGACGAAATAGCTTTCTGTTAGAATTTGCACACTTTTCATAGTGAACTCCAATACTGGTCCCTACTTTGATGCCACTAGCGCAATACTTTCGCTTGGTTGATATCCAAGCACGCATGTTACTTAAAGCCGATGCGTCCAAGTTCACCTTGGGCTACTTATGGTGGTTTATTGAACCTATGCTGTGGGTGGCCATGTTCTACGTGGTGTTTAATGTGATATTGGACTCACCTAGAAGTGGTCCGGACTTTCTAGTGTTTCTAGCCACCGGTAAACTGGCTTTTATTTGGTTCTCAAAGACCGTCAATCAAGCATCTAATAGCATTGTGGCAAGTCACGGTTTAGTTGCACGAATTAACGTGCCGAAATCACTGTTTCCAATGTCCGCAGTACAAGAGAGTTGTTACAAACAAATCACTATTTATGCTCTTCTTGCGGTCATCCTGTGGTTTTTTGGCTATACCCCAACATCTAAATGGCTGTGGATGGTGCCAGTGGTATTAGTGTTTTACCTTATGATTGTGGCCTGTTCTTTAATTGGTGCGTTTTTGGTTTGTATGCTGCGCGACTTTGCTAAGGTTATTCCATTGGGCATGACCTTTTTGCTGTTCTCATCTGGGATATTTTGGGATGTTCGGGAGATTGGGGATCCTGAGAAAATTGACATTGTACTCACTGTAAATCCGATGGCTTATATGTTGGATGCTCATCGGCAGGTATTGATGTATGGCAACGCTCCAGACTTGAATCACCTGTTACAAATAGCTTTGGGGTCGATTTTTTTAGTAATTGTCATGATCGGGTTGATGCGACGTTATAGCCAACTACTAGCGCTAAAGGTGTTGACATGAGTGGGCAGAACGAAAGTGGGCGTTCTGTGATGCTTGAGTTAGATCAAGTAACACTGAACTATCAATCTAGTAAAGGTACTTTCGACGACGGTGTTCACCATGTGCTGGACCGTGTTTCGCTTCAACTGTATGAAAATGAAACTCTGGGCATTATAGGGCGTAACGGAGTTGGAAAGACCACAACGCTCCGAATTATGGCTGGTATATTAGCTCCAACAAGCGGCTCGGTCAGTATTCGTCCAGGTAAAACTGCGTCTCTGCTCTCTCTAGGACTTGGCTTTAAAAACGATCTTTCCGGCCGTGATAATGCGATGCTGGCGGCTATGCTACAGGGAGCGAGTAAAAAGTTAGCCAAAACATATCTTGAAAGCATTAAAGAGTTTTCCGAGCTGGGAGACTCATTTGAAGAGCCAGTTAAGACCTATTCATCAGGAATGCGCTCGCGCCTTGGTTTTACTACAGCTCTGATGACGCATGTGGATATATTGCTAATCGATGAAGTACTAAGTGTTGGGGATGCCCAATTTAAACAGAAAGCTCAAGCAGCAATGAAAGAGCGAATTCAGGGGGAGCAAACCGTGGTGTTTGTATCTCACTCAGATGCGCAAATTCAGAGCTTATGTGATCGGGTAATCTGGCTTGAGAGTGGGAAGGTATGTGCTCAGGGAGAAGTGGGATCTGTGCTACAGGAATATAGAGAATCAATTAATCGAGCGAGTCTGGCGTGACTAGTAAAATGAAATTTACAAAATTTCCAATGTGTTTGGGTTATATCTGAATTGCGATTTCGTAATTTGAGTTACTTAAATATTTTAAACAGAAAAGAAGATTAGTTAGGTTTTCACGATGGGTGTAAAAGCTCGGACGAGACGTATGTAGATAAAAAAATGTTTAGTGACTGTGATTGATAAAGATTAAGCTAAAAATGTGAGTCTTCGAGTTTATTTAAGTGCCACTAAGCTAAGACATAAATAAGTGAAGTTAAAAATAATAAGCCAAAATTGATGTCGCAAAAATTGTTATATAAAGAGCTCAGTAAAATGTCATTGGTTATGCTGCCAATGATTCTTACACCGGCATTTAATATGGTCTTTACGATCATGGTGGCAAGAGAGGTCTCTTTATCTGTTTATGGGGTTTTCTCATATGTGATGACATTGATTTATTTGGTTATTGGTTTTTCAGATCTGGGTTTGCGAGATTATTTTTTAAGTAAAAAAGGAAAAGATAAAGATTACTCAAGTGCAAGCACGCTAGCCTCTTTTACAAGTGTAAACTTTATTATATTAGCCATAGTCTTATGTTCTTATCTGAGTGAAGAAGAGAACTCTAGTTACAAATTAATATTCATCTCATTGCTAGCAGAAGCCTTTGCAATGGCTGTCATACATAAGTCAATTTATTATGTATATCAGTCGGCTAATAAGCTCTCTAACTTTTCAAAAATAGATGCTATTTTAAGAGTTTTGCCCATTACAACGAAGATGGTATTTTTTGTTGTAGCAGGTCATTTAGTAGAAGCACTGTTAGTGGGATCAATGGTGGCGCTACTTATATATAGCCTGTGGTTTTTAAAAATAGTTAACTATAAAGAGATAAAAAATAAAGCCAGGAATATAAAATATGACTTTAAGATTTTAATACGAGACTGGAAAGAATGGAGCCTATTTACATTGTCATTCTTTTCGTATTTCTTATACTTTGGTGCAGATAAGCTAGTTATTAAATACATTGTAGGGGTCGATGGTTTAGCAATATATGCAGCAGCAATGAGCTTCATGGCAATAGGGCAAATAGTAGTTGGAGTATTGTGGTCTTTGTATATGCCGAGGTTGTCTAGGGGTGAGCAGTTATGGGGTTACAAGAGGTTTGTATTGGGGTTGGTGGCCGCTGGATTGTTAGTGGCATGTTTTTTTCAGGTGTTTTCATCGATTGTTTTTAAATGCCTTTATCCAGAAAGTTATGACTATGCAGGTTATATACTTTCTATTTCTTCTTTGTATTTTCTTTTTAGAATGCCGAATGTTATTTTAGAAATATACTGTGTCATTGATGATGAATATGAGCGTTTCGTAAAGTTGAGGCTTTGCTTAGGCGTACTGTCAATAATTTTATCTGTGTTGATAATACCTAGCGTCGGTGTAATTGGTGCTTCATACGCACTGGTTTTATCTGAAATGTTGTTGACAATTTCGTTGCTAATAGGTCGCAAGCACCTAAGATAGGAAGATTGTTGCTTGTCATTTTCATAGATTAACATGAGGCATGCACGACTTTGTTTTTCAAAAAATAAATGCTTTTAGGGTAAGGGTATTGACAGTTGTTATGAGGTGGCCTCATTTTAAATAAATTTATTAGATTAAAAAACTATATTAATAACTATGCGCCAATAAAAGTTAAGAAAAGTGAATTAGCTCGATGATCGAGAAGGCAGAAGTGCTTAACTGTAAATATTATAGAAAGCTGTCTGCTAAAATAGTCTTTTGTAAGGCAGTACGCTATAGACGAGTGCTAAAACTCTTCGGCAGAGTTGTCTAGTTATAAGGGCAGCTGTATTGGCAATTGAGTTAAAAATGGCGGATTTTTCTATACTGTATTTATCACTATAGAAAGTAAAATTGCTTTCTGATTGTCGTGCGAGCGAAGGGTCTATCTGAGTAAATAAGGCTGGTTGTGCAATGAGCAGCTTACACTTGGTCGTATTCATAATAAAGCGCCAATCGTCAGCTAGGATGACAGTATCATGGGTAACATCTTGGTATTTAATCGCAGCGCTTTTGCTAATGATATAAGCGTGTGAACGCCATATTTCAGATGTCTTGTCTGCCAAGTCAAAGAGCTGCAAGCCAGGTACATTAATAGTCTTTTTAGATATTCGCCTTAACAAGGGTAACTTCAGCTGTTCGGGCCTGACACCTAGATGCAGGATGTAAGTGTGGCCTGAGTAGGCGGCTTCTGATAAACAACTAGCGAGATCTGCCAGTTGTTTAAAGGCTCTGGGGTTGCTGGGGATAACGTCATCTTCAAAGATGATTAGTTGAGAGGGTGAGTTTTGCTTAGTAAACCACTTAATAATTTGTGAATGTGAAAAGAAGCAACCTAGTTCGGCTGGGATAGGTGGGCGTTTATAGGTATTTTTGAAATCAAAGTACTCTTTGCGAGTCCGTAGATCACATGCAGAGATATTTCTCATATCGCAAGCAGGCCAATAATACTCGACTAGCTCTGAATCAAAACCTCTTTTAATTAATGTAGACCTGCGATTACTGGCGTCGTCAAGAGATACGATAGCCACCGGGACGTCATCAACTTTTAAATTACTTTTAGTCCAAGGGACAAGATTGACCATACTTAAGGTATCCGCCCACAACTTATGGTGTTAGGTTGTGGGAAAAAATCTCTGCTAGTTAATATTGCGATTAATAATTATCTAATACTATGAAGTAAAAGCTTTTAGCTAACAAGAACATTCTGTCTACCATAGAATCATTTAAAGCATACGTGGAACCATAAGTATTTTCAAAGGTTAGATAGATTGCGCGTACTTACATCAGGGTAGTAGTGAGTTGTAGGCATTATCATTTAAAGCTAGTGAATAATAATGTGCTTGATTAGGTCCCATCAAAAAGATGAAGTATAGTGCTTGAGGTATAGGGCAATTCAGTAAAAGGTTAGTGCTTAAATTTTTAGAGAGTAATGTTAAATTCGAGTAGTAGGGGCAGTAGTGGTTCTGGGGATACGATGAAAAGGAAGGTTTTAATTAAAAATCTAACAAAATATCAGAAGAGTATTTCGACTAGCGGTGGTCTGTGAAATCTTGACTGAGTCATTACATGGTGTCTGAGGTTGATCAGATATCCGTATATGTGAAATTATATCACTCATGAATCCTATCGATAGGGCACAGGCAATTATGCCAACTGAAATGCCAATAACTGACGAATTATTAGTTGATAGTGAGAAATTATTATAATGAAAAAAGCATTAATAACTGGTGTAACTGGTCAGGATGGGGCATACCTTGCAGAGCTTCTCTTAGATAAAGGTTATGAGGTTCATGGTATTAAACGACGCGCCTCAGCACTTAATACCCAGCGAATAGATCATATTTATCAGGATCCCCATGTAAATAATGCAAATTTTGTGTTGCATTATGGTGACTTGACAGATGCATCAAGTATTACGCGCATTGTCAAAAAGGTGGAGCCAGACGAAGTTTATAATTTAGGTGCTCAATCACATGTGGCAGTTTCTTTTGAGTTACCAGAATATACAGCTGACGTAAACGCTATGGGCACGCTTCGTTTATTAGAGGCTATACGTTTATTAGGGTTCGAAAACAAAACTAAATTTTATCAAGCATCAACATCTGAACTTTATGGCTTGGTACAAGAAAAGCCACAAAAAGAAAATACCCCTTTTTATCCGCGGTCTCCTTACGCGGTTGCAAAGCTTTATGCTTATTGGATTACGATTAACTATCGTGAATCCTATGGACTATTTGCTTGCAATGGGTTGTTATTTAATCATGAGTCACCGAAAAGAGGTGAAACTTTCGTAACACGTAAAATTACACGAGGCTTATGCAATATTGCTCAAGGTTTAGAGAGTCATTTGTACATGGGTAATATTGATGCTTTGCGTGATTGGGGCCATGCAAAAGACTATGTGCGGATGCAGTGGCTGATGCTGCAACAAGAGAAGCCTGAAGACTATGTTATTGCTACTGGAGTGCAAAACACAGTTAGGCAGTTTATTGTTTGGTCGGCACAGGAGCTGGGTATTACATTGCGGTTTGAAGGCGAAGGAATTGATGAAGTTGGCATTGTGGAAAAAATTGAAGGCGATAATGCGCCGGCACTTAATGTGGGTGATGTAATTATAAAAATTGATCCGCGATACTTCAGGCCAGCTGAAGTGGAGTCATTATTAGGTGACTCGAGTAAAGCAAAAAATAGCTTAGGATGGATGCCTGAGATTACGGTTCAAGATATTTGCACAGAAATGGTTCGTGAAGACCTACAAATTGCTAAGCGTCATTCGTTATTGAAAAAGCACGGATATGAGCTCCCTGTGGCAAGAGAAAGCAGTAAATAATATTGGAGTGGTGCTGATGAGCTCAAGTACAGGTAATTATGCCTGAGAGGCCTGAACTGTAATTGATGGGAGCAACTCCCTGCGATCATAATGGCAGGTGAGAAGTTGAGATTACTGCCTAATGTTCGGCTATGTGTTTGATTGGATAAATGTACGATGAGTGTGAAAATCTTCGTCGCAGGTCATCATGGTATGGTTGGCTCTGCTTTGACAAAAGAATTGTATAAGAATTCAGCTAATGTCTTGGTTACTGCTGATCGTGAGGAGCTTGATTTAACTTGTCAGGAAGCTGTTGTAGATTTTTTTAACCAACATCACTTTGATCAGGTGTATTTAGCGGCAGCAAAAGTAGGTGGAATACACGCAAATAATACCTATCCCGCGGAGTTCATTTATGAAAATCTAATGATTGAGGCAAATGTCATCCATGCTGCTCACATGAATGATGTACAAAAACTGCTGTTTTTAGGTTCTTCATGTATTTATCCAGTACTTGCGGATCAGCCAATTGTCGAAGAGGCTTTGCTGACAGGAGGTTTAGAGCCAACTAACGAGCCTTATGCCATTGCTAAAATTGCAGGGATAAAGCTCTGCGAAAGTTATAACAGGCAATATGGCAGGGATTATCGAAGTGTAATGCCTACGAATTTATATGGTGAAAATGATAACTTTCACCCTGTGAATAGTCATGTGATACCTGCCCTTATTCGACGTTTTCATGAAGCGGCAAAAAGTAATATTAAAGAGGTTATTGTCTGGGGGACGGGGATGCCTAGACGTGAATTTCTTCACGTCAATGATATGGCTTCTGCTGGTGTCTATATCATGAATGTAAAAGAGTCGATTTATAAAAAAAATACTAAACCTATGTTATCTCATATTAATGTCGGAACGGGTATTGATTATTCTATAAAAGAGTTAGCTGAAATTTTATCAGAGATAACAGGATTCCATGGTGATATTGTCTATGACTCCACAAAGCCTGATGGAGCTCCTCGTAAACTAATGGATGTGAGTCGTCTTACAGGTTTAGGTTGGATTCCGAGTATTGAATTAAAAGAAGGTTTACAGAAAACCTATGACTGGTTTTGTAAAAACGAAGAGCTGCTCCGATTATAATATTAAATAAAAGATTACCGTAATTTTATAAGATGTTATGATCGATGTCATAAAAAGTAAAAAGTGCTAATTAAGTTGTTCTTATGATAAGTATTATCACTGCGACATATAATTCTGAGCGAAGCATAAAAAGACTTGTTAATTCGATAAACTCGCAAACGAATAAGTCATTTGAGTGGATTATTGTTGATAATAAATCCAGTGATTCGACTCTAGATATTGTTAAGGGGCTAACTAATGTGCAATATAAGATTATCTCGGAAAGTGATTTTGGTATTTATGATGCTATTAATAAAGGTATCAAAGCATCAAGATACAACTATTATTTAGTTGTAGGTTCGGATGATGAGCTATTTATTAATGCGGTAGAAAAATTTTCTGCCTCTATTTCAGATCACCCTGATGCCGTAACTGCAAAGCTTTATTTTGGTAAAAAAATAATGGGTGTTAGAGGAGGGAGCTCTTTAATAAATAAGCAGTTTAAATACTTTTCAGCTCACTCAGTTTCTACTATCTTCAAAAAGGAACTGCACAATTCACTAGGTTATTACTCAAGCTCTTTTCCGATTGCGGCTGATCAGCTCTTTATGCTTAAGATTGCAAATACTCCAGGTGCAAATATTAAAGTAATTGACGATGTAGTAGGTAGATTTAATTTGGGTGGTGTGAGTAGTTCTGATTATCTTGGTACACTAACAGAAAGCCTACGTATACAGTTAAAGTTTGAAAAAAAATATTTATGTCTTCTACTTTATATATTTAAGTTAATAAAAAATATAAAAAAAATTTAGTTGTGTAGTGTGAAATGCTTCATTATGCTTTTCTACCTATTAATAGAAAATAGCTTCGCAGTAAAAATAGATTAATGTATGCGATAAAGTGTACCTAGCTCATCGCTGTCCACTATAGTGGCCTTAAGTTCTCGATTTTCTTGTTTAAGAAATTTATTAGATTTGGAATATTCAATCGAACTATGTTCTCCAAGCACAAGAATGTAGTCACCAATTTTAGCGTGACGACCAACGGGTATTTGATTGCCGAGATTAAATATATTTGTTGGTAGAAGATAGTACTGAAGTTTAAGGCGTTGATAATTATGCCCTTTAGAGTTGTGAACAATAAAAAGCCTATCTTCTTTTTGAAAAGATATTTTATTTTTAATACGCTCGGAGTATTTGTAAAGAGCTGAATCACTCTCGCTATAACGCTTTTCCTTATAGCTGAGGCCAGAGTATTGGCTATAGGTTTGACGCGCTTGATAAGTAAGTTGCAGTTGCCAAACTAAGTCTAGAGCCGCCCAAGGAATTATTAATAGAAAAATATAATGTGTAGGCACAACACGAATAGGCAGAATTAGTAGGTAGACAAACGCTGTAAGGGCCCACAAGGCAGTGAATACAGTAGGTGAATTAAGTTGAGATTTGGTCAACCACTTCAAGCTATTTATTGAAGAGTGGTTCCAGGGTTTAAAGCTGAGCCACTCGCTTCTTAAAACACGTAAAACATTGAGGGTTGTGGGTGCTTCAGCTCTGATATCTTTTATTGACAGTGTTTGATCTCTAAGGTCTCCATACACATCTAGGCCAACTTCAGTAATTATGCCGTTCCACTCTTGATTATCAGACAGGTCTACGTATGTTGTGCCAATGAGGCTCGGGTTTATCTTTGTGTAATTTAATTTTTGATTGCCTCCTCTTAGCTTCCAAACTAAGTAAGTGGTAACTCCCGAGTGTGCACCGTGTATATTAAGTGCTACAACTGGGTAATTATCTGCGTTAAAGTTTGAATAACTAATAATTAGTCCTCGACCATCATCAAGCTTATCCAGACTGTTGCCCTTTGCTGTCGGTGTTGGTTTGCCGATAACTACCCTAAATCGATCAACGAATATATTTGCAGGATTATTGGTAGAGGTAGATAGGTTGGTAAAGTCAATATTTGAGTGTAGCTTGTAAAGATGCGGTATAAGAAGCAGGCTGGTTAAAAAACTAATAACAGCAGCAAAAAGTACGCCTGCAATCGAAGAGAGCCAATGCGGTTTAAGCATGGTAGTGAAAGGCTAGCGTGTGATTTGAAATTATGGGCATTGATTGCGGTACGCGCTATTTAGATGAGTTGCATGTCGAATAGCACAAGGTATTGGTAAGCAATTTGAGCTCTAGTGACATGTCGTAGTGTAAATTTATTTCACGTAATGCAATGATATCTGCGTCTTCCGGTTTTTGAAAAGTTATTCTAGCTCCATCTATACTATTGTGCGGCTCGGCAAGTTCTATTATATGTACTAATGATTTGAAGTGACGAGTTGCAAAATTTGTGCGGCTTTTAATTCGGTGGGGTGCAGGTATCCAGTTGTTATTGTTTTTGATCTCAATTAATAAGCTCTTTTCGAGCAGTTTTTGCCCTGTTGTCACAAGGACAAGCTCAGTTAGATTTTCAGCCTTGCGTCGTAACTGTATGTCTAGAACAGCTGGAAATTTATTCGTGCTCCAGTAAGTTCCATAAGTCCAGTTGCCGTCATTTAGATTGTCTGGGCCGTGTTTAACTGGTTCAATGGAGTGATTTGCACTTATCGATTCAAACTTATTGGGTATGCCGTAGACCTTGGAGTCACCAAAATCCTGGGCAAGATAACGGTTAGCGGTTGATAGAAATATAGGTTCCTGTGTTGATTCATATAGCCAAAGTAATTGAGCTATATGTAGGTGATGATATTTACCTCCGGTAGCAGAGGCAATCCCATGCCTTATTTCGGGATGGTTGGATTGGCTGTAAAAGCTATTGAAGCCGGCATCAAAGCTAGTAATTAGCTTTGAAAGCGATACTGTTGATTTATTAAAAAGCTGTAATGCCTCTTCGTCTTTCGTATATTTAGCGTAGTCCCATAGACCAGCAATCGCAAAAATATGACCGTTAAGTACGTGTCTTTCTGGAGTAGATGGATACTCATCAAACCAGATTTCCCCAGCCCAGTCTGTTAAAACTCCCCCAGCAGATATATTTCTGTTGAGCGAAGTAAGGATTTGTTTGGCCATCTCTAAATACTTAGTGTCACCAGTGAGTGAGTGCGCTTCGATCATAACAGACAGTCCAAAGCCCTGACTCATGGCTGAGAGCCATTGCTGTGGTAATACATAGTCTGAGCCTGTTAATGGGTCCTTGGTCCACCAGCCTCCGATGCCATTGCGCACCTCGAAATTATCAACTAGCCATTCGAGCAACTCATTAAATCTTTTTTTACTAATTTCATTGCCCGTTTTGAAATAGTTCTTGTAGTACTCTAGCGCTGTTTGAGTGATTTGGATTGGGTAGTAAATCAACTGGCCATTATAATTCAGTTGTGGCACTTCATTCTTATCGAGCGTCTGGCTCTGAAACTTTTTAACATTTCCAGAAACGAGCGGGTAGGGATCTGCAAGTAAATGGGGTGATGTGGCCCATGTTTTGGTCGAAAATAATAGGCCAGCTGCAAGGAGTAAAATGAGGCGCATGTGCATTCAATTATAAGCGGTATTAATAATATATGTGAGCAAATTATAACGCTTCGATGGTCCTTTTGGTATGCTTCCTGCTTAAGCAACGAGCTATATTTTTGTGCCTTTATCCTTGAGTGTGGTAGGTGGCAAAGTGCTGACGCCCGATTTCTTATTATTAACGCATGATCTATTAGAAGTGATTCTATGCCTAGTGTGTATCCTCTAGTTGCGCTTTTATTGCCTTGGCTTATTGGTTCTTTGTTGATGGCGAGGTTGTTGGCATCGAGTAAAGCAAATAATTGCTACCTAACCCTAGGGCATGGATATTTTTTGGGTGTCTTTTTGGTTACTGCAATCCTTAGATTGCTTGATGGCTTAAATTGGTCAGTTGATTTTTATACTGTTGTGGCTTTTCTAGTAGCTTTAGGTGGAGCTGCTTTAATACCATTACAAAAGTCCTTCAATGACAAGTCTGAGGTAAACACGACGGTAAAGGTTAGTGGTGGAGAGAAGGCCATAATCGTGATATTAATTGGGTTGATAGCCCTGCGTTATGGAACAATTTTAATAGAAGTGCTAGAGCGGCCTCTTTATCCTTGGGATGCATGGATGAATTGGGCGCCAAAAGCTGTTGTTTGGTTTCACAATGGTGAGATATCAACTTTTGTAAGCCCCAGTTCTTGGCTAAATATAAGCAATGAAATAGTTTACACGCTAGGTAACTATTCCTCCTCAACATATCCGGAGTCAGTGCCACTTCTTTATTGGTGGATGATGATGGCAGGGCAGTCAGATTCTAGCCCTGCGATACTTGTGCCTTGGGTTTTGGCACCAATTGCTTTAGGCTTTTCCCTTTATGGGTATTTACGTGTCAAAGGGGTGGGCCCATTTCTAGCTGTTGTAGCTGTTTACATGCTGGTCAATACACCATTTGTGAATGTGCATAGTGCACTGGCAGGTTATGCAGACATCTGGATGGCTGCCGTCTTTAGCTTGGCGTTATTTTCTCTGGGGGCCTTTGAGGATACCGGTGAGGTTCGATGGCTCGTCTTGTGTATCATGTGGTGTATTGTTTGTGGGACGGTGAAAAAGCCGGGAATAGTTTTAGGCTTGATAGTGATAGCAGGGTTGGCTAGGGCAGTTTTTAAGCCTCGGCTGTTGAAGGAGCTTACGGTAGTTGCTTTTTCTTTTAGTGCCTTTTTAGTAGCGCTTATTTTAGGTGTAAAGTTCGTTGTGCCTAGTCTCGGGACGTTTCAATTGGACCTGTCTACAATATCAGTCTCTAAGATCGGAGCTATAAGGCTTGGTTTTGACGATGTGGGAGAGGCAGCAATAGCGACATTGTTTGGCATGTTGAATTGGAATATAACCTTTTATCTAGTAGTGGTAGTCATGGTTTTTGCGGCAATCTTAATGAGAGATTTGAGACCTAACAATGCGCAGCTTGTTGTGGGCTTCGTAGTTCTCTTTTTGGCATTTATTTACAGCTTTACTCACTATTCATTACAGCTAAAAGACTACACGACGTTTAATAGAACCGTTTTGTATGTTCTGCCATCAATAATTTACTTGCTCTCGATTACAGTGCATGGCCTCCTTATTAGGTTATCAGATCGGCAAATCAAATAAATACATCATCTGAGAAATAGATATTGTTGACTTATGCTGCTTTAGCGAATGCACAAGACAGGCGGCATTATAGAACATGAGGCACGCAGTGAAAGAGGTTACTAGACAGAATGTGGCGTAAGCAGTCATCTGACTTGGTAAAGTTTTTTATAGCACTGCTAGATGTGGGCTTGATAACAAGTGCATTTTATATAGCTTATTGGGCTCGTTTTGGCAGCTTTCAGGGCGTTACTGAGTTCATTTGGCTTTGCTATTTTTCTGCACCGATAACTTTAATTTTGCTACTGCGCTACCGGGTCTTGACGGGATTTCGATATCAGAGTTTATCTAGGATATCTGTTTCTACGCTCTTGGCTTTTATTATGTCTGGGCTCATTTGCTCGACTATACTCTACCTTACAAAAACGGCGGAATATAGCCGGCTTGTTTTCGGTTATTACTTTTCGCTGGCGACACTTTTTGTATTGCTAGAAAAAATCCTCGTGAAGAAACTATTTGAACGCTACTTGCGCAATGGGGGAATGAATATACGTGTTGCTATGCTTGGTTTTGGAAGCAAGTTTGAAAGTGTAGCTGCTAGTATTGCAGGTAATAAGGAGTGGGGAGTTCGAGCTGTTTTAAGCTTAGATATACGAGATGAAAGTGTTAAATCTTTAGTAAATAAAATCCGTAAGTCGATTATTGACGAAGTCTATATTATATATCCGCGAGCAGCTAATTATGATGGTCAGGTTGATAAGCTGATAGCAGGTATTGAGAAATTAGGAATTCCTATCAGGGTGGCATCAAACTATGATGAACTACAGGGTTACTATGGGCAGTATTTTAGCAATATAGCTAAAGTTCCCGCTGTATTACTTGCACCTTATAATCTAGATCCGGATCAGGTGATAATAAAAAGGCTAGTTGACATTGTGGGGGCTTTAGTAGGTCTTGCTATTTTGTTTCTTATTCTGCCTATAGTGGCTTTGTCTATTAAGCTGAGCTCACCGGGTCCAGTGTTTTTTAGCCAAGTACGGGTGGGGAAGTCAGGCCGTCATTTTAAGATATATAAGTTTCGGAGTATGTATATTGACGCCGAAGAACGTAAAGCTGAGCTTACGCAATTCAATGTTCATGAGGGGCATATATTCAAAATGGATGACGACCCTCGAATAACACCTGTGGGGCGCTTTCTTAGAAAATATAGTATTGATGAAGTGCCACAATTTTGGAATGTGTTGATAGGGGATATGTCTTTAGTGGGCACGCGTCCTCCAACTAAGGATGAGGTGGCTGGCTACGAAGACCATCATTTTCGTCGCATTAGTATAAAACCTGGAATTACAGGACTTTGGCAAGTTAGCGGGCGCAATGATATTACCGACTTTGATGATGTCGTGGCTCTAGATGTCGAGTACATACGAAACTGGGGGCTTCTAAGTGATATGAAAATAATACTGCGTACTATAACGACAGTATTGTTTCCAAAGAGTGGCAGTCGGCTTTGATGAAATAGATAAAACTAAACATAATAACAAGTATAGAATAATATGAATAAAACGCAGATAGTGCAGTTGTGGGGGGAGATTTGGCGTTCATAAACAGTCATCATAAGCAGTCATCCGTAATTCTTTTTTTATTGTTACCTGGCCTATTTCTATCAGATATAGCGTATGGGCTGTTGCAGCTATATGGCGTGCAGACTTTTTTCTCTCCAGGAGAGATTACAAGAGGTGGCTTGCTGGTTGTGGCAACGATTTTTATGATATTAAAAAGTAAACTGTGGTTAAGTTCATATAATATTTTTCTTGCCGTACTCTGTATTTTGCTTTTGGTGAGTGTGTTAATAGCGCCAAATTTTCCTGATAGTTTACTATTTGATATTAAGGCTGCAGCGCGGGTCCTTTATGGCCCTTTTGTTGTTTTAGTTTTTCTGGCCTTAATTAAGCACTACGATGTTAGTGCTGAACGACTTTTGTTTTATGTTGAAATATCTTTCTACCTCATCGGAATTTCTCTTCTAATTCAGTCTTTCTTTGATATTGGCAAAGACACCTATGGTAGCTATGCCTATGGCTTCAAAGGTTTATTTAAACCCCAAAACGACATCGGCTTATCTTCAGCGATAACTTTGGCAGCAGCCCTGTATGGCAATCTTGTTAAGCCAAGTTTTGTTCGCCTAATAATGCTTTGTTTAGCAATGCTTGGTGTGGTCGGTATGGGTACGCGGACTGCGATGGCGGCTCCCGTCGTGGTGATGATGGCAATTATACTAGTTGTTTTGATCGCTCGAATCGCTAGTTTTGAGAGGAGCGGTAGGCCTTTAAGAATTTATCCCAAGACTTTTTTTCTTATTATTATTTTCCCACTGTTTGCTACATTTTACTCTTATAGTCTTGCGACGGGCGTTTCGATAGTGCCTAGTTTTCTTGATGATGTTTTTCATAATGAAGCAGAGGCGTTATTCCCTTCGGGAGCTAAAAATACTAATGTTTCGAACATAAACACCGATCCTATTACTACTACCAAGGCTCGCGGTACCGCCAAGCCCCGCGCAACTGAATATCAAAAAATGAAAATGGAGCGAACAGCTAAAGGGGTCGTCTATCGGAAAGATCTTCTTGATGGCGCAGTCAAGTATACAAGCCAAAGGCCCATTGCCTATGACTTTTTTGGAGAAGGGGCCTATTCTTTTCGTAGTAATGTCGCTAAACAGTGGCCTAACTTCGCGTGGGGAAAGCAAAAGTATGTGGAGATGGACTGGTTCGACCTGTATGGCGAATATGGGGTACTGTTTTCTATTCTTCTCACTTTGTTTTACTTTTACTTTCTACTACTTGCTGTTTTCTATTTTTTTACTAGTAAAAAAGTAGAATTTGGGGTGTTTGCCTTAATGTTCGGCTTGTATATTGCGCACTCTTTGATAGCCGGTCATGCAATGAATAGTCCAATGGTTTCCACATTAATAGCTGCCATCATCGGTTTTTTACTTTTTTTCCGTTCCAGTATGGAAAAAATCGAAACTTAAATATTACTTCAACTTTTTCCCTTGGGTGTTTTTGGTCCGGTTCTCTTTATTAGGACGCAGTTCAGGTACTGCCTCACCTCTCTAATTAGTATTAATTGTTGCCCAAACAAACTTTTAGCGGTTAGTGGTAAATATGAAAAGAATTGAATTATTTGACTGTCCTATGGATATTGCCACGATGGACGAAACCGTCAAAGTTATTCGTGACAGGCTATCTGCGAAACGATTTACACAGCATGTGGTAGTAAACGTTGCGAAGCTGGTTAATATGCGTAAAGACTCGGTATTAAAATCCTCAGTTATTGATTGCGATATAATCAATATTGATGGAATGGGGGTTGTACTCGGAGCACGCTTTTTGGGTTATCAAGTTCCTGAGCGGGTTGCTGGTGCAGATCTATTTGGTCATTTGCTTACCATGGCTGAGGTAGAGGGGTTTTCAGTTTACTTCCTTGGTGCTGAAGAAGATGTTGTCAGTGCTGTAAATGATAAAGTTCGATCCCAGTATCCTCGATTGAGGGTTGCTGGCTATCATCATGGATACTTCTGGCATGATGAGGAAGCAGTTGTGAGTAATATCCGAGAGTCGGGCGCCAATCTTTTATTTGTTGCGATCACCTCTCCCAAAAAAGAAAATTTCATCAATAAGTGGAAACTGGCGCTCGGTGTGGATTTTGTAATGGGGGTTGGTGGGACTTTTGATATTGTTGCTGGGCGTACTAAACGAGCCCCTCTTTGGATGCAAAATAATGGCTTAGAATGGTTATATCGAATAATTCAAGAGCCGAGCAGGATGTGGAAGCGTTATTTTTATACTAATTCTTTGTTTTTTTGGATTTTATTGAAAGAGAAGATTCGGCAGTGGCGGGTACCTACATAGTCACTTTCCGTAAGAGAGTTTCCATACTAAGTAAGAACCGCAGATTAGTTTGTTACTTCGGATGGGGTCGTTTCTATCCTTAATTATTTTTAGTGATATTTTGCTGAGATAATAGTTGATTTAGCAAGTTCGATTTCTTGTGCCGTTGTATGTCTTATGTCGATACTTTCAGCTGTGTGGCGGCCTCCTTCGGCTAGGCGATAATATGTATTTTTGTTTGAAAGTAGTTCATCGATAAGTACTGGCATCGCATTGCTATTCTCTCTTTCGAGAAGCAGTCCGTTGGAGTTATGATTAACGAACTCAGGTATTGCGCAAGTATTAAAAGATATTACAGGTAGTCCCGATGCCATTGCTTCACACATTGATACCCCTTGTGAGTCCATTCTTGTAGCAGCAAAGTAAATGCCATAATGGCTATGAGCTGTGGGAATATCGGAGTGGGCAAGAAATTTGTCAGTGACATGTATCACACTGCTTGCTCGGCGTTTTGCGATGTAGTTGAGAATATCTTTTTTCTCTGGCCCTTTACCTATAATAGTCAAGCTTATATTTTTGTCCTTTACCTTAGACATAGCGTCAATAGCTAAATCCACTGCATAAGTTCCTCTAAGGACAAGGGGGCGAATTGCCAATAGTTTATGTCTGTCTTTCCAGCGATCTTGAAAATAGAACAGTTCGGTGTCTATGCCATTGTGAATAACTTCAGAGCGCTGCCTAAGATTTAGTTCAAAGGTTCTCTCGGCGTCCTCACGTATCCACTCTGAAACAAAGACAAATCTAGTGTTACGGGTTTCGTTTATAATTTTAGTGATTGTTCTGCGTGTTCTATTAAGTACCCAGAGATCGCGGTAGATTGCTCTAGCTACAGATTTTGGTTTAGAAAACCTAATGTCTCCAGGTCGACTACGTGATAGCTTTTGGACTTCAACGCCGTGGATAAAAAATAAACAGGGTATGTCGTGGGTTATTACGTATTCGTAGATAGGCCCACCATCTATTGTGGGATTGATTGAGTGATGGAGAAGGTGAATGAATATTGCATCGTACTGGCCGTCACTTATTTCCTTAACAATTTCGTTTGCTGGCTGTTGTTGTACCTTAATGTTGTCTATTTGGTAGCGATGCTCCGACCCTGAGGGAACAAAAACTTTAACAGAAACACCCGTTTTGACATATTGCTGGTTGCGTGTGTGCACAAACATATGATTGTAAGGGGCGTTGTGTGATGGGTAGCGACCCGTGATGACGGCAACTTTCATAGTTAACTGCCAGTTCCATATTTATGCATATATTTTGCGTTGTAGCTTAAGTAGCTAGTTACTTTTTGTAGGTGGCTCATAATGTGGCGACACCTGATTAATAGATTTGGTCGTAGCCTTTATGTCATTGGTTAATAATTGGGCTATTTACTTGCTTAAGAAGTAGTATGTGATAATTCAACTGCATCTCCCGCAAAAATTTTAGAACGGATGGTGGTATTTCTAACATGCTTGGACAGGACCGTTTTAATTAATAGTTGCATTCCCTTTTATCCTATTATTGTGCGACATTATTTTAATGGCCCCGTTAATAGCTTGGCGTAAACTATCATCAGAGGCGGTGGATGCGCCCGCCAAATCCAGCGCCGTCCCATGATCCACCGAGGTCCGCACAATGGGTAGGCCTAAGGTGATGTTAATGGCCTCGCCAAAGCCCGCATATTTCAGTACGGGTAGCCCTTGATCGTGGTACATGGCTAAAAATGCGTCTGCTTGCTCCAGCATGCTTGGGTTGAAAGCCGTGTCTGCGGGCAGTGGGCCGATCAGATTAAGGCCTTGTTCCCGTAGTTTCTGCAGTAGTGGCTCAATGACTTCAATTTCTTCCCGGCCCAGGTGGCCGCCTTCGCCGGCATGGGGGTTGAGACCAAGCACTGCAATGCAGGGGTTGGCGGTGCCAAATTTGCTTGTTAAATCGCTGTGCAGTATGTGCAGAGTGCGGCTTAGACTCTCTTGGGTAATAGCCGCCGGTACGGCTGATAGCGGCAGATGGGTGGTAGCTAGTGCGACACGCAAGCTCTCAGTCGCCAGCATCATGACCACATGCTCAGTGTCAGTCTTTTCTGCTAAGTATTCGGTGTGGCCGCTGAAGGGGATGCCGGCGTCGTTGATTACGGACTTTTGTACCGGCGCGGTACACATGGCGCTGAAGCTGCCGTCGAGGCAGCCGGCGATGGCAATATCTAGGGTGTTGAGTACGTAGCGGGCGTTGTTGCTGTTCAGTTTGCCGGGTGTGACCGGCTCAGCTAGCGGGGTATGTAATACCGCTAGGTGATTGGGGCGGTGCCGGGTGGCTGCCTGTCCCGGCTGGTAGTCCTCAATGCTGACATCCAGTTGCAGCAGCTGGGCGCGTTGTCGCAGGAGCTCTGCGTCACCAATGGCGACTAGTTGGGCATCCCATGGCTGCTGGGCCGCCATCAGGGTGATGTCGGGGCCGATGCCGGCCGGTTCGCCGGTTGTAATGGCTATGGTGTTGAGCATTACTTGATATCAACAAAGGCTTCATCCCGGATTTTACGCAGCCAAGCGTCTAGCTCTTCTTGGTACTTCCGGTTATGCAGGTGCTCGCCCACTTTGTTTTTGATGACTTCTTGGGTCATGTCTTGCTCGCGTCGGTCGGTCACTTCCAATATGTGCCAGCCAAACTGACTGCGCACGGGCTCGGAGATTTGATTGACCGCCGTCTTGGCCATGGCCGCTTCAAACTCGGGCACCATTTGGCCGCGCTGGGTCCAGCCGAGTTCGCCGCCCTCCTGAGCAGAGCCGATATCTTTGGAGTACTCCCTAGCCAAGGCCGCAAAATCTTCACCATTTTCAATGCGCTGTTTCAGCTTGGCGGCTAAAGCGCGGGCTTTCTCATCGCTGAGGATTTCGCTGGGCTTGATCAGGATGTGGCGTACTTTTGTTTGAGCAACAATCTGTTCGCCGCCGCGTTTGGCATTCATGTTAACCAAGTGAATGCCGCTGGCGCTGCGAATCGGCGCTGAGGTTTCGCCTTCTGACAGAGAGGGGGCCACTTCGCTAAAGAGAGAAGGTAGGTCGCTGAGCTTGCGCCAGCCGAGGTCGCCACCGGTAAAGGGATAGGGCCCGGTGCTGCTGGAGATGGCTTGGTCGAAGGAGCGCCCATTGCGGATCTGCTGTAGCACTTGTTTTACCTGGGCTTCGGCCGCGGCAATTTCTTTGCTTGAAGCGTTGGGGGATATTGCTAGCAGGGCGTGAACGATACGGTATTCAGGCTGGGTCAGGGCTTGGCCTTCTTCGGTAGCGAGGAAGTTTTCAATTTCTTGTTCGGTAATCTGAATGCGCTGGCTGACGTTGCCGGCCTGTACCCGCTGCAGAATCATTTCGTGGCGCAGGTTCTCGCGCATCGAAGCATAAGACTGACCCTCCTCTTCGAGGCGGTCGATAAACTGGTCGACGGTCATGCGGTTTTGCGCAGCGATGCGCTGTACCGCGGCGTCCAATTGGTCATCTGAAATACGCACGCCCACTCGCTGGCCCATCTGTAGCTGGATGCTTTCGAGGATTAGGCGGTCGAGAGTTTCGCGGATGAGGGTGTCCTCAGGCGGCATCTCTAAGCCCCGGGCTTGAATGCTCTCGGTGACTCCGGCAAGGCGCTGGCGCAGCTCGCTGGCCATGATGACATCGTCATCCACAATAGCGACGACTTGGTCGAGTATTTCGGTGGCAGCATGGAGCGGAGTGGCAAGCAGGCTGCCAGCAGCTAGTGCAGAGACCAGTAGGCCACTGCGCAGTGCTTGGCCAATGCGAGAGAAGGGGATGTTCTGTGCCTTAGTATTCACGTTCTTTAAAACCTCGAATCATGTCTTCCATCAGGCCGGTCACACGGCTGCCGAAGCCGCCCATGCCCTTGAGAACAATTTGGACCTGTGTGGAGTATTCCCGTTCCAGGTTGGGGCTGTTGAAATTAGGGTTTTCCCCTGAAACGTTATCAAAATAGCGCAAGTGGACCAGTCGAACCTGCCAGCAGCAAGTATCATATTCCACTCCGACCATATCTTCTATGCTGGTGTTGGCTTCCACGCTGTAGTTGAGCGCGCCAAACAGGGCCCAGCGGTTGCCCAGTGGTATGTAAGCCGACGCGCTGGCTTGCTCGGTCACCGGCTGCAGGGTAGCGAAGGTAAGCGGGCGGCGGTAAGAGTAGCCTAGGTTGAATACGCTGCCGTCATTGGCAGTGTAGCCCGCCTGCACGTTGCCGGCGTTCATGTTGCCGCTGTAGGGGTCCCACACTAGGCTGGAGCGCAGGGTCAGGCGCTCATTAGGGTAGAAGTTAACTTCGGCGGCCAGCTCTGAGCCTGAGCGATCCAGTGTCTGATCCAGTGGATCAAGGCGGATTCGGCGATCTTCTAGGTAAAATATCTGACCGAGGCTGGCATTGAGGTGCTCGCGGCCATCGTCCTCGCTGATGTAGCGAGTGGTGAGACCAATGGAGACTTGGTTTGCATCGTCCAGTCGGTCCCGGCCTGAAAAGCGAGTTTCTCGAAACAGCTGGTTGTAGCTGAAGGTCAGCTCGGCGCTGTCAAAGTCTGGCTGGTCCTGCTGATTTTCATACTCACTGTAGAGATAGTACAGGCGCGGCTCCAGTGTCTGGAGGAGGCCGAGATTACCCAGTTTGGTGGGGCGCTCAAAATACAGGCCGCCGTCTAGGCTAAGGAGCGCCGAGCTGGCAGAGGGGCTGTCGTTATCAAAGATCTGCTGGCTGCCGTTGGTCAGTTCATATTCCAAGAAACGGTACTTGGCAGTGGGTTTGAAAAAGCCGTATTCCCATAACATGGGGTAGGTAAGGCCGGCTTCGGTGTAGATCCGCTGTCCGGTCACCCGCCGCTCGTCATTGCTGTCAAAGTAGGAGTATTGGCCGAGTAATATCGGTTCAAACTCAAAGGGGTTGTAGTCGCCGCGGTATTGCGCAGTGATTTGCGGCAACTTTTTGTAGTCGTTGTTAATGTCGTCTGCCAGCGATTGGTACTGCTGAAAATCCATGCCGACCAGCCACTTATCACCGAGGTAGTCCAAGGAGCCAAGTTGCAGCAGGTTGGTTTTACGTTTGACCTCTAGATTGGATGTCTCAAGGTCTTTCAAGTAGTCGACATCGGAGGCTTTACTGTAGTCGACATGAGAGCGCCAGCGTTTCTGGAATAGACCGTTGTGCTCGATTTTTCCTAGCCAGCGATCGTGACTGTTAAGGTCTGGGCGCTCATCTTTAAAGCGTTTGTCACTGGCCATAAAGGCGCCACCAGCGGACCAAAAGCCGACCTCTGGGCTGAAGTAGCGCAGTTTTGCCTCTTGGTTGAAGCCGCGCTCTTGGATGTAGCGCGGGGTGAGCAGGGCGTCGTAGTTGGGGGCTAGGTTCAGGTATAAGGGGACGGCAACATTGGCCCCGCCGCGGGTGTCGCTGCCGATGTCGGGCCATAGGAAGCCGGTACGGCGGCGGTCGTCTAGAGGGAAGCGCAGCCAGGGTAGGTAAAGTACTGGCACCTCGCCCACTTTCACTTTTGCGTTGCGTACGGTGCCAAGGCCTTCCTCTAGGTCCAGCTCGATGCTGCTAGCGTGAATGCTCCAGTCGTTTTCACCGGGTGCGCAGTAGCTGAGGCTGCCCTGCTCAATGTGAAGCAGGCCCTGATCATCGCGGCGCAGTGTTTGGGCGGCGCCGTGGATATGCTGTTGGTGGAGCACAAACTGGCTATTACTGATGCTGGCTTCACCAGTGTCTGAGGAGAAGCTGCCCTCTTGCCCTTTGAGCAGTAGACCTGGCTCGCGCAGGGTAATGTCGCCACTTAAGGTGCCTGTATTGTCGCCGCGGTTGAAGTAGGCCTCTTGGCCCTGGAGTCGCCGATAGCCCTGCTGGACCGCAACCCCGCCATGGAGGAACACTTCGTCGCCCTGTAGGGAGCTGCTGCGAGCTGTGGCATTAAGGTCAGAATGCTCTGGCTTGGTAGCGGTGTCGGAATCGGCCAATGGGTCGATATAACGTCCGCCACAAGCTTCACATTCTTCGTCCCTAAGCGCTTTGGGTAGTTCGCTGGCGGGTACCCAGTCCAGTGGATAGTTCGCTGGCGCGATAGCTTTGCCTTCAGCCACGGGAGGACTGCCTGCTCCGCCATCGCTTTCGCTGGCATGAGGGGCGCAAGCCGCGGAGCGGGGGTTGGCTGTACAGTCTTCGTTTCCCTGCTCCTGTGCTGCTGTCAGCAAGGGTGCGGCCATGCAGATGGCTAGTGCAAGGCGGCGAGGAAGCAAACGAAAGACGGGCAGCGATGTTGTTTGAGGTGCCGGTGTCATCAAGCTCGGGTGCAATTTCTGGTATAAACACCGATGATAAAGCATCCCCCCAGCGATGTCTGGAGTTTTCTTGTAAGGAGCCCCTTTTGCACCCACAACCCATCCCCGATGACTTGCTGCCCTGGGCTAAGAGTCAACTGAAACTTAGCTCGGCCGAGGGTAGCTTGGAACCAGTGGCTGGCGATGCCAGTAATCGGCGCTATTTTCGTTTGCGCAGCGCAGATCGCTCCCTGATTGTGATGCAGGCGCCGCCTGCCACGGAGAAGAATGCTGAATTTATCGCTGTTCAAGCGCTGCTCGCCAAAGGCGGTATTTGCGTACCACAGATACTGGCCCACGATATAGAGCGTGGTTATTTGCTCTTAGGTGATCTTGGTCGGCAGATGCTGTTGCCGCTGTTAAATGATGCGACAGTGGATGCTTGGTACAGCAAAGCTGGGGAGGTCTTGCTGCAAATTGCCCAGATCGCAGCAGCCACGGTGGTGCCGAACTATGACCGGGCGCTGTTGAATGAAGAGCTCAGTCGCTTGCCTGAGTGGTTTTTAGTGCAGCTATTGGGGCTGGAGTTGAGCCCTGCCGACAGGGGCTTATTGGCGCAGGTCAATACATTATTGGTGAGTAGCGCTCAAGCTCAGCCGCAAGTTTTGGTGCACCGGGATTTCCATAGCCGCAACTTGATGCCACAGCCGGATGGCCAGCTGGGGGTGATTGATTTTCAGGATGCAGTGATCGGCCCAATTACCTATGACCTGGTGTCATTGTTGCGCGATTGTTATATCCGTTGGCCCAAAGCTCAGGTGCGAGGCTGGGCGCTGGGCCAGCGCGACCGTCTGGTGGCAAGTGGACTACTTGATGCTATGGGGGATGAGGAGTTTTTGCGCTACTTTGATTTGATGGGCTTGCAGCGTCACTTAAAGGTATTGGGCACCTTTGCGCGGCTCTACCTGCGCGATGGTAAAGCGGCTTATTTGCAGGATCTGCCCTTGGTGCTGCACTACGTGGAGGAGCAGCTGTCAGCTTATGCAGCTGAAGAGCCTGTACTGGCTGAGTTCAATGACTGGTGGCGCGAGCGTGTTATCCCAGCCGTGGCGCGCCAGCCCTGGTCGGTGGCGCTATGAAGGCGATGATTCTGGCCGCCGGGCTGGGCACTCGGATGCGGCCGCTGACTGAGCATACCCCAAAGCCTTTACTTCCGGTGGCGGGTAAGCCTTTGCTTGAATACCACATCGAGCGTCTGGTGGCAGCTGGTATCTCAGAGCTGGTGATTAATGTCTCCCATCTGGGGCAGCAAATCATCGACTACTGTGGCGACGGTAGTCAGTGGGGCGCATCGATCCAATTTTCTGCTGAGCCAGAGCCTCTGGAAACCGCTGGCGGGATTGTGCAGGCGCTGCCTTTACTGGGCGATGAGCCCTTCTTGGTGGTCAACGGTGATATCTGGACAGACTACCCCTTTGAGCGCCTGTGCGAGAGACGTCTGGCAAGGGCCGGGGCGCATTTGGTCATGGTGGCAAACCCTGCGCAACATCCCCAGGGCGACTTTCTGCTGGACGACCAAGGCTTGTTACAGGAGAGGCCCCAGGGGCGGATAGGCCTGACCTTCTCTGGTATCGGACTGTATTCTGCGGAGTTTTTTGCTGAGCTGAGCGAAGCCAAAACAGCGCTGCGGCCATTGTTTATGGCAGCAATACAGCGGGGCAGGTTGGCTGGGGAGTTTTATGAAGGCGCATGGCAGGACATTGGCACACCCGAGCGCTTGGCTGAGTTAAATGAAGCCTTAGCAGCCTCGAAGTAGAGTGCAGTGCAGATGAACTGCGTCCCTGAAGCAGGTAGAATACGCCATCATTAATTCGCTCGGAGCGCCTACAGCATGGCCGAATACCTGATCGCCCCATCTATTTTGTCCGCTAACTTTGCCCGTCTCGGTGAAGAGGTGGACCGGGTACTAGCCGCCGGCGCCGATATTGTGCACTTTGATGTGATGGATAATCACTATGTGCCCAACTTAACGATCGGCCCCATGGTGTGTAAGGCGCTGCGCGATCATGGCGTCACGGCACCGATTGATGTGCACCTGATGGTCAGCCCAGTGGATCGTATGATCGGTGATTTTGCCGAAGCTGGTGCGACTTACATTACCTTCCATCCCGATGCTTCAACTCATGTGGACCGCTCCTTACAGATGATTCGCGATGCCGGCTGTAAGAGTGGCCTAGTGTTTAATCCCCATATGGGCTTGGATGCATTGCGCTATGTGATGGATAAAGTCGACATGATATTGCTGATGTCGGTAAACCCAGGCTTTGGCGGACAGTCTTTTATTCCGGCAACCTTGGATAAGCTCAGTGAAGCGCGTGCCTTGATCGATGCCTCAGGCCAGGATATTCGCCTGGAAGTGGACGGCGGGGTAACGCCAGCTAATATTGCCGAAATAGCTGCAGCGGGCGCGGACACTTTTGTGGCTGGCTCGGCAATTTTTAACCAGCCTGACTACGCCGCTGTCATCGCTGAAATGCGCGCTCAGCTGGCTGGCGTTTAAGCGCAGTGTCTTCGGCGGTTGCCAAGCTATTGCCTCTATGTACAATAGGGGCCTTCCCAACCTTGGAGATAGCTGTGTTCACAGCACTGCGTAACAGAGTCGGCCTGTGGTCGATGCGTGAAATTACCTGCTGGCGATGGTAGCCAGGAATTCCGCGCAACCTGATTACGCCCATTTTTTCTCCGAGGAACACCCATGACACCCGAGTTTTTTGCCGCCCTGGCAGCGCAGGACTATAACCGTATTCCCGTTAGCACTGAGGTGCTGGCCGATCTTGAAACCCCCGTTAGCACTTACCGCAAGATGGCGGAGGGACCCTATTCCTATTTCTTTGAGTCCGTTCAGGGCGGTGAGAAATGGGGGCGCTACTCAATCATTGGTTTGCCTTGTCGCACCTTGCTCAAGGTCTTTGGCTATCGCGCTGAGGTCTGGGTCGATGGTGAGCTAAGGGAATCTCAGGAAGTGGCTGACCCACTCGCATTTGCCGAAGCTTTCCAACAGCGTTACCGCAGTGCGCCGATGGCAGAGCTGCCAGTCTTTCACGGTGGCTTAGTGGGTTACTTTGGCTACGATACGGTGCGTTACGTGGAGCCAAAGCTACAGGCTAGCACCCCGCCAGACCGGCTAGGCACACCGGATATTCTGCTGATGGTGTCGGAAGAGGTGCTGGTGTTTGACAATTTGGCCGGCACCATTCGCCTGATTGTGAATACTGATCCCAGCGTGGAAGATGCCTTGGGCAAGGCTAAGGCGCGCTTACATGAGCTGGTAGAGAAGCTCCCTCAGCCGATGCCGCCCTTGCCGCAGGTTGAGTTAGGTGCCGCGCTCAATGAGCAATTAGAGCAACAAGCGAGCTCTGATTTTACCTACGAGAGCTACGCCGCAGCAGTCGAAAAGGTGAAAGAGTACGTGCTGGCTGGCGATGTGATGCAGGTCGTTCCCTCTCAGCGCATGAGTATTCCTTTTAATGCGCCGCCGCTGAACCTCTATCGTGCCCTGCGTAATCTCAACCCTTCTCCTTATATGTACTTCCTCGATCTCGGTGATTTTCATATCGTCGGCTCCTCACCGGAGATTTTGGCGCGTTTAGAGCACGGCGAAGTCACCGTACGACCCATTGCTGGAACCCGCCGTCGCGGCCGCAGTGAAGAGGAAGATGCGGCAATGGAGGCGGAGCTACTCGCTGACCCGAAAGAAATTGCCGAACACTTGATGTTGATCGACTTGGGTCGCAATGATGTCGGCCGCATTGCTAAAACCGGCAGTGTCGAGCTCACCGATAAAATGGTGGTGGAGCGCTACTCGCATGTGATGCACATCGTCTCCAATGTGACCGGACAGTTGCAGCCGGGGCGCTCCGCCATCGATGTGTTACGTGCCACCTTGCCGGCGGGTACTTTAAGTGGCGCGCCAAAAATTCGCGCGATGGAAATTATTGACGAGCTGGAGCCGGTTAAACGCGGCGTTTACGGCGGAGCGATTGGATATATTTCGTGGGCCGGTGATATGGATACCGCCATCGCGATTCGCACAGCAGTTATTAAAGATGGCCAGCTTTACGTGCAGGCCGGTGGCGGTGTCGTTGCCGACTCGCTACCTGAGTTGGAATGGAAAGAAACGCACAACAAAGCTCGGGCAATGTTCCGTGCGGCATCCATGGTGCTAGCTGCGAACCCGGAACAGGAGGCCTGAACATGTTGTTGATGATTGATAACTACGATTCTTTTACCTACAACGTGGTGCAGTATTTCGGCGAACTCGGGGCGGAAGTTAAGGTCGTCCGCAACGATGAAATTACTGTGGCAGATATCGCTGCGCTAAACCCTGAGCGCATTGTGATCTCGCCAGGGCCCTGTACGCCCAATGAGGCGGGTATTTCCATGGCGGTCATTGAGGCTTATGCCGGTAAGTTGCCGCTGCTGGGTATTTGTCTGGGCCACCAAAGCATTGGCCAAGTATTTGGCGGTAAAGTGGTCCGTGCACGCCGAGTGATGCACGGTAAAACCTCCCCAATTCACCATCGCGGTGAGGGGGTCTTTGCCGGTTTGAGTCAGCCCTTTGAGGCAACTCGTTACCACAGCTTAGTCGTGGCGCGGGATAGTTTGCCAGATTGCTTAGAGATTACTGCCTGGACCGAAACCGAGGACGGGGAGATCGATGAAATTATGGGCTTGCGCCATAAAGACTTGGTGGTCGAGGGCGTGCAGTTTCACCCAGAATCGATCCTCACTGCCCATGGCCACGATCTATTGAGAAACTTTTTGGAACAGGGGGCAACACGATGAAAATCGAACAGGCGCTGCCGCTTTGGGTGCAGGGACTGGATATTACTGCCGAGCAAATGGACTCTGTGATGCGGCAAGTGATGTCCGGCGGCGCTACGGATGCCCAGATCGGCGGCATGTTGGTCGCGCTGCGGATGAAGAGCGAAAGTATTGATGAGATAGCCGCAGCTGCTCGGGTGATGCGAGAGCTCGCTATACCGGTAGAGGTCTCGGGGGAGCACCTAGTCGACTTGGTGGGTACCGGCGGTGATGGAGCGAATTTATTCAACGTGTCTACCGCCTCTACTTTTGTCGTCGCAGCGGCCGGGGCACAAGTGGCTAAACATGGTAATCGCTCGGTCTCAAGTACCAGTGGCAGCTCCGATGTGCTGGAAGCCCTAGGCGTGCCCTTAGACTTAGACCCCGTACAGCTGGCTCGCTGTATCAAGGAGATCGGTATGGGCTTTATGTTCGCGCCCAACCATCACAGCGCTATGCGCCACGCAGTTGGCCCACGTAAAGAACTGGGCATGCGGACTTTGTTTAACATTCTCGGTCCTCTAACCAACCCCGCTGGTGTCAAGCGGCAAGTCCTAGGGGTCTTTAACCCCGGCTTGTGTGAGCCTTTGGCTGAAGTACTCAAAGCGCTAGGACATGTCCATGCGCTGGTAGTGCACGCCGATGATGGCTTGGATGAAATTTCGATCGCCAGCTCGACCCAGGTGGCTGAGCTGCGCGATGGAAGCGTTAGGATGTACCACATCAGTCCAGAAGACTTTGGTATGAAGCGCCAGAGCTTAGACGGCCTTGCCGTGAGCAGCGCTGAGGAATCGGCCAATTTGATTCGTGCCGCCTTGTCGGGCAAAGATACAGAGCAGGCGCGCAAGGCCGCTGATTTAATCGCCTTGAATGCTGGGGCTACGATCTACGTTGCCGGGTTGGCGGTATCACTGGCTGAGGGCGTGGCTCTGGCTGAAGACTTATTAGCTAGCGGACAGGCGATAGAAAAACTGAAGTCCTTTGTGGATTTCACTCAGATGATGAGAGCGACAACATGAGCACTTCGGCCCCCACAATTTTGCGTAAGATTCTGGCTCGCAAGGCTGAGGAAGTGCGGCAGCGACGCAGCCGTGAATCACTAGCACAGCTTGAGTCACGCATTAGCGAACAGTCGGCACCCCGGGGTTTTGCGACAGCGCTCTCCCAGCGTGTTGCGGCTGCCGAAGCGGCAGTGATTGCCGAAATTAAAAAGGCCTCACCGAGCAAGGGAGTCATTCGCGAGAACTTTCAGCCCCCTGAGATTGCCACTAGTTATGAGAAAGGCGGGGCCGCCTGTCTTTCAGTATTGACGGATGTCGATTTCTTTCAAGGTGCGGACAGCTATTTGCAGCAGGCTCGAGCAGCCACGAATTTGCCGGTTATTCGCAAAGATTTTACGGTTGACCCCTACCAGGTCGTTGAGGCACGGGCTATTGGTGCCGATGCGATATTGTTGATTGTCGCGGCGCTAGAAGATGCGCAGATGCATGAGCTATCCCAGACGGCTCAGGAATATGGCCTAGATGTGCTAGTCGAGGTGCATGATCGCGCCGAGTTAGAGCGGGCTCTGGAGTTGCCAACGCCGCTGGTCGGCATCAACAACCGTGACTTGCACAGTTTTGATACTAGCCTGCAAACGACTTTAGACTTGCTGCAGCACATCCCAGATGATCGTGTCGTTATCACCGAAAGCGGTATTCATACGATTGCAGATGTGGACTTAATGCGTGAGCAGGGAGTTCACGCCTTCTTGGTTGGGGAGGCCTTTATGCGGGCTCCTGAACCGGGTGAAAAGCTGCGCGAGTTGTTCGGCCTGTAAAACGCTTGTCGGGGCCTGCCTATGTTCTAGGGCGGCCCCGTGATTGTTAGCGCGTTCCGTAGACCACCATCGTTTTACCAGTGACCGATACGAGGCCATCTTGCTCCAGCAGTTTGAGCACGCGGCCGGCCATTTCCCGTGAGCAGCCGACAATTTTGCCAAGTTCTTGGCGGGTAATTTTGATTTGCATGCCATCAGGGTGGGTCATGGCGTCGGGCTGTTTGCTGAGGTCGAGCAGGGTATGGGCAATGCGTCCCGAAACATCCACAAAGGCCAGGTTTTTGAGTTTGTGGGTGGTTTGGCGCAAGCGATTGGCCATTTGCCGAGCTATGCAATAAAGAATATCGGGAAATTGGCTGCGAATTTGGTGGAATCGCTGGTAGGAAATTTCCGCTACCATGCAGTCGCTTTTGGCCGTTACTACGGCGCTACGAACCTCAGGGCCATCTTCGAATAAGCCCATTTCACCGAAAAAATCACCAATATTGAGGTAGCTGACGACAAGAAGTTGCTCGCTGTGCTCTTCGTCGTGCACCTGAATTGAGACAGAGCCGTCTAGAATCAGGTATAGCGTGTCACAATTGCCACCCTCTTGCAGGATGATGCTTTTGGCTTTGTAGCTTCGCTGATGGCAATGTGTCAAAAAATCTTCAATATTCGGGATGGCGTTCACAACTTGAGGCTTTAACACTTGACCAATACCCTTTTGTCGACATTCAACAGCACAGATCAATACTACCTTAGCCAAGACTTAAGTAAAGTCGCAATGCTGTGCTAAGCTGCCGCGCCTGATATTACTGGTAACTTAGGATAAGCAATTGGCATGAAGGCAACAGTTAAGTGGACCGACGGCGCTATGTTTGTGGGTGAGTCGGGCAGTGGCCACACAGTGGTAATGGATGGCCCAGAGGATCTTGGGGGCCGCAATCTCGGCGCGCGGCCGATGGAGATGCTGCTGATGGGTGTTGGTGGTTGTTCCAGCTACGATGTGATGAGCATGCTGAAAAAGTCCCGTCAGAAAGTCGTGGACTGTCGCGTAGAGCTCGAAGCTGAGCGCGCGGATGCTATTCCGGCCGTGTTTACTCGCATCCACATGCACTTTGTGGTGTCGGGTGTGAAGCTGAAAGAGACGCAAGTTAAGCGAGCGGTGGAGCTGTCCGCCGAGAAATACTGCTCGGCATCAATCATGCTCGGAGCTGGAGGCGTCGCTATCAGCCACAGCTATGAAGTGCTGGAATTTGAGCCCAGCTGAGTTCGCTAGAGGCGGCTTTAGACCCAGTAGCTGCTCTTTGTCATGAGCTGAGACACCAGGGTCATGGCGTCTTTTAGCGCGGGTGGTAGTTCAGCACCGCCAGCTAATAAGGCGTTTTCACCATGACGCTCTTCGTCTTCGAGCATTTGCTGCAGGATGAGGCGTGATTTGCGATCATCTTCTGGCAGTTGCTTCAGATGGCTGCGCAAGTGCTGGCAGACCCGCTCCTCGGTGGCAGCTACAAAGCCTAAGCTCCACTTATCGCCAATGGCACCAGCGGTCGCTCCTAGCATGAAGGACAGGCCGTACCAAGCAGGGTTTAGGTAGCTGCCGCGACTGCCCAGCTCTTGCAGACGCTGTTCGCACCAAGCCAAATGGTCAGCTTCTTCACGGGCTGCTTCGCGCATTTCGCCGCGCACTTCAGAGAGTTTCGCGGTTAAGGCTTGGCCTTGATACAGCGCTTGGGCGCACACTTCACCGGTGTGGTTGACGCGCATGAGGCCTGCCACGTGCTTGCGCTCTGTTTCGCTCATGGGGGTGTCGCGATGCCCTTGTGCAGGTGAGGGGCGGGCAGGCACTTGATTGCGCGCTGACAAAGAGCGCAGAACAGTATCAGCTTCGCTAATTACACGATCTAAAAAGCTCAGTTGCCGCTGCTGTCGTTTTGCCATCATAGTGCCGCCTCCATTGCTCACAGCTATCACTTACTCATTTGTCGGGCGACTGCGCGCCAGCCAATATCATTGCGCAGGGTCATACCCTCCCAGCTTATTTTCTGTGTCGCTTGGTAGCAAATGCGCTGGGCTTCTTCGATATCCGCACCGAGTGCCGTTACGCAAAGTACGCGTCCGCCACTGGTGACAACCTTATCACCTTCCACTGCGGTGCCGGCGTGGAATACCTTCACACTGTCCGGGAAGTCGCTGTCTAAGCCTGAAATTTCTTTGCCCTTGGAATAGTTGCCCGGATAACCACCTGCGGCAAGGACGACTCCAATTGAGACGCGCTCATCCCATTCGGCGCGAGCTTGATCGAGTTGTCCGTCCAGTGCCAGTTCGCACAACTCCACTAGGTCGGACTTGAGGCGCATCAAAATGGGCTGAGTTTCAGGGTCGCCAAAGCGACAGTTGTACTCGATCACCTTGGGCTCACCTTGGTCGGTGATCATCAGGCCGGCGTAGAGGAAACCGCGGTAGGCATTCCCTTCAGCTGCCATGCCGTCCACTGTGGGTCGAATGACTTCCTTTTGAATGCGATCGAAAACTTCCTGAGTGACCACTGGAGCAGGCGAGTAAGCACCCATACCGCCGGTGTTGGGGCCGGTGTCGCCTTCGCCGATCCGTTTATGGTCCTGCGAGGTCACCATGGGCAGCACGTTGTGTCCGTCTACCATCACGATAAAGCTGGCTTCTTCGCCCCGCAAAAATTCTTCAATGACGACCCGAGAGCCCGCTTCGCCGAAGGCGTTGCCGGACAGCATGTCGGTAACTGCGGCCTCGGCATCGGCCAATGAGTCGGCGACGACCACACCTTTGCCGGCGGCTAGGCCATCGGCCTTGACCACAATCGGGGCGCCCTTTTCGCGCAGATAGGCCAGTGCTGGCTCTAGCTCAGTGAAGCTAGCGTATTCTGCAGTGGGAATGTTGTGGCGCGCCAGAAAGTCCTTGGTAAAGGTCTTGGAGCCTTCCAGTTGTGCTGCGGCTTTAGTGGGGCCGTAGCAGCGCAGGCCCTGCTCGCTAAAGTAGTCGACGACACCATCGACTAATGGCGCCTCTGGGCCCACGATGGTTAAGCCAACATCGTTACTATTGGCAAAGTTGACCAGTGCGGGGAAGTCCAAAATATCGAGAGCGACGTTTTCGACTCCTGTTTCGCCCGCGGTGCCGGCGTTGCCCGGTGCCACGAAGACGGTCTTTACTTTGTCAGATTGGGCAACTTTCCAAGCCAGCGCGTGTTCGCGCCCACCACCACCGAGAATCAATACATTCATCTTGTTACACACCTTTTACTTGTGTTGTTTGAGCGTCAGCCTTAGTGGCGGAAGTGGCGCATGCCAGTAAATACCATAGCCATGCCGTGCTCGTCGGCGGCGGCAATCACTTCATCGTCGCGGATCGAGCCACCTGGCTGAATCACCGCGGCAATGCCCGCTTCACCGGCACTGTCGATGCCATCCCGGAAGGGGAAGAAGGCATCAGATGCCATCACGGAGCCCGCCACTGTCAGGCCAGCGTGCTCTGCTTTGATGGCCGCGATACGCGCGGAGTTGATGCGGCTCATCTGACCGGCGCCCACGCCAATAGTCTGGCCCTGGTTGGCATATACAATGGCGTTTGATTTGACAAACTTGGCGACTTTCCAGGCAAACAGCAGGTCTTGCATCTGTTGTTCACTGGGCTGCACTTTGCTGACCACTTTGAGATCTGCTGCGCTCACCATGCCAAGGTCGCGATCTTGTACCAGTAAACCACCGTTGACGCGCTTGTAGTCAAAAGCAGACTGGGCAGCAGACCACTGGCCACAGGCTAGGAGGCGTACATTCTTTTTGCCAGCCACGGCAGCGCGGGCTTCTTCGCTCACGCTGGGGGCAATAATCACTTCGACGAACTGACGCTCAACAATAGCCTTGGCTGTGGCAGCGTCGAGCTCTCGGTTAAAGGCGATAATGCCACCAAAGGCTGATTCAGGGTCGGTAGCAAAGGCCAGCTCATAGGCTTGCAGCAGGTTGCCCGCCACTGCCACACCGCAGGGGTTGGCGTGTTTAACGATCACGCAAGCCGGCTGTTCGAAATTTTTCACACACTCCAGGGCGGCATCGGTGTCGGCTACGTTGTTGTAGGACAGCTCTTTACCCTGCAGTTGTTGTGCCGTGGCGATACCTGCTTCAGCGGGCTTGGCTTCAACATAAAAAGCAGCTTGCTGATGCGGGTTTTCGCCGTAGCGCATTTCCTGCACTTTGTGGAACTGGGTGTTGAAAGTGCGCGGGAACTGCTCTGAGCCGCCGGGTACTAATTTGCCAAAGTGGTTGGCAATGGCCGCATCGTAAGCTGCAGTGTGCTCGTAGGCTTTAATGGCGAGGTTAAATCGCGTGTCCAGTGATGTGGCACCCTTATTGGCACGCATTTCCTCAAGGATGTCTTGGTAATCGCTAGCGTTAACCACAATGTTGACGAAACGGTGGTTTTTAGCCGCAGCGCGCACCATGGTAGGGCCGCCGATATCAATATTTTCTACTGCATCTTCTAGGCTGCAGTCGGGCTTGGCCACAGTGGCCTCGAAGGGGTAGAGGTTGACCACGACCATATCGATGGCATCGATCCCGTGCTCGGCCATGACTGCGTCGTCTTGGCCGCGACGGGCCAAAATACCGCCGTGCACTTTGGGGTGCAGGGTCTTGACTCGACCGTCCATCATTTCGGGGAAGCCGGTGTAATCGGCGACCTCAGTCACATCCAGGCCCTGCTCTTTGAGCAGCCGATAAGTGCCGCCGGTAGAGAGTAGAGCGACGCCCATTTCCTGAAGGGCGCTGGCAAACTCAGCGATGCCAGTTTTGTCGGATACGCTGATTAGCGCGCGTTTGATGCTTACAAGATTGCTGTTGCTCATGGGGATGGGTAGCCTATCAGTCCTTGTTCGTGAGGAGGTCGTACTGCTTAAGTTTTTTGCGTAGGGTGCCGCGGTTCAGGCCGAGCATGATTGATGCTTTAGTCTGATTGTTGCGGGTGTAACTCATGATCTCGCGCAATAGCGGCGCTTCAACTTCTGCCAACACCAGTTGATAGAAATCGGTAGTCATCTGTCCATCGAGTGCTTCTAGATAATTGCGCACCGCATAGGTCACAGCGCTTTGCAGTTTGCTGGAAGGGTCGTCATCGACATGTCTACTATCGTTTGCGGGAGCCGTTGTAGGGCTGATGGGTTCCACCCGGTTCATGCTGCGAGTTCCTTCTTATCTGAAGCTTGAGTTGGAGCCAGGTTAAATAGCTGGTCCAAAAAATGCTGTTGCGCTTGCGCCTGGTTCAGGGCGTTAAAGGCCTTTCGCTGGGAGGCCAGTAGGGGGTGTTGCTGGAGGTACCAGCCGATGTGCTTTCGGGCTATACGCAGGCCCATGAAGTCACCGTAAAATTCATGCAGGGCAGCCAAGTGCCCGCGGATAATAGCGTGTTGCTCTGCGAGTGATGGGTCGGGCAGCACTTCGCCACGATCTAGCCAAGCGGCGATTTGACCGCATAACCATGGGCGCCCTTGTGCGGCGCGGCCGATCATCACCCCAGCGGCTCCGGTGTGTGCGATGACTGCCGCCGCTTTTTGCGCTGAGTCGATATCGCCGTTGGCAAATACCGGAATCTCGACCGCATCGACAATGGCCGCGATAGTATCGTACTCCACTGCGCCCTTGAAGGCGCAGGCCCGGGTGCGCCCATGCACCGCTAATGCGGCTATGCCGCTGTCTTGGGCAATGCGGGCAATCGTCACCCCGTTGCGTTCGCTGGGGCTGCTGCCAGTGCGAATCTTTAGGGTGACCGGTACTGCAACAGCCTGCACCACCGCTTGCAGTATGTCTGCGACCAGAGCTTCCTGCGCCAGCAGGGCTGAGCCGGCGGCTTTGCGACAGACTTTTTTCGCTGGACAGCCCATGTTGATATCGATGATCTGGGCGCCCTGGGCAACATTAAGTTGCGCTGCCGCGGCCATCTCCTGTGGGTCGTTGCCGGCAATTTGCACCGAGCGCGGCTCGCACTCAGCGTCGTGTTGGCTGCGCCACTGGGTTTTGCGAGTGCCTTGCATGCGGGGATTGCTGCTGAGCATTTCAGACACCACAAGCCCTGCGCCCTGGGCGGCACATAGCCGCCGAAAGGGCAGGTCGGTTACCCCGGCCATTGGCGCAAGTGCCACCCGGTTCGGGAGTTTGTAGGGGCCTATATGCAGAGTCACAGTGTGGTCAAAAAAGCATCAACAGAGAGGCGGCTATGATACTTGAGCGCCGAGCGGGGGTCCAAACGAATCTGGCCAAAATTTGCGCAAGATGGCTACTTGCGCACAGTTTTGGCGCTGCTTGTCAGTGCTAGTCTAAAACTCCCTGCAGGCAGACCCAGTCATCTTGCTGTCCAGCAACCGAGAGCTGTAGCTGTGCTGCGTAGTGGGCGCAGAGGGATTCCGCTTGGCTGGCTAAGAGGCCAGAGATTAAAACGGTCGCGCCTGGGCGCGCCAAGCCAAGCAAGGTGTCGGAGAGCTCCATCAAGGGGCCCGCCAGTATATTAGCCACCACAACATCGGCCTGTTGCTGCCATTGCGCCAGCACTTCGCTGCCGGGTAAGCTGAGGCTTAAGCTCTCTTCTGCCAAGCTATTGCGAGCCGCATTATCGCGACTGGCGACCAAGGCCTGAGGGTCGTTGTCTACGCCTAGGGCCCGTGTTGCGCCGAGTTTTAGAGCAGCTACTGCCAAGATGCCAGAGCCGCAGCCATAATCGACGACAGCTTTGTCTTGCAGGTCCATGTCCGCTAGTGCGCTCAGGCAGAGGGCTGTAGTGGGATGGGTGCCAGTGCCGAAGGCGAGGCCCGGATCGAGCAGCAGGTTAACGGCGTCGGGCTCGGGGGGCTCCAGCCAGCTGGGGCAGACCCACAGCCGAGAACCAAAGCGCATGGGCTGGTAGTGTTTGATCCACTCTCGCTCCCAGTCTTTGTCCTCTAGGATCTCTACCCGCTGATTGCACTTATCCAATAGCGCTGGCGGAAACTGCGCCAACACAGCTTTCATGTCCGTGTCAGCAAGGTACAGTCCGGTGAGACGGATTTGCTGCCACAGAGGGGTCTCGCCGACGCCGGGTTCTAGCACCGGTTGGTCGGCGTTGTCTTCCATGGTCACGGCCACCGAGCCAGTGGCGAGCATCAGCTCTTCCAGTGACTCGACTTGCTCAGGGTGGGTGTCCAGTCGCAGTTGTAGCCAGCTCACAGCGCTGCTCCGAGCGGCTGCATCAGTCTTCTAACTTACTTTCTAAGTAGTGAATACTGACGCCGCCAGCTTGGAATGAGCGGTCACGCACCAGGTCGCGGTGCAGCGCGGTGTTGGTGCGGATGCCCTCGACGACCAATTCATCCAGTGCTTGGCGCATGCGGGCTAGAGCCGTTGCACGATCTGGACCAAAGGTGATCACTTTCGCAATCAAGGAGTCGTAAAAAGGCGGAACGGTGTAGCCATCGTAAAGATGGGAGTCAACGCGTACGCCCAGCCCACCAGGAGCGTGAAAAGTAGTCACTTTGCCCGGCGATGGGATAAAGCTCTGTGGATCTTCAGCGTTGATCCGACACTCAAATGAGTGGCCAGAGATTTTGACGTCTTCTTGCTTGATCGACAGGGGTAGGCCAGCGGCAATGCGCAGCTGCTCTCGGACAATGTCGATACCTGTGACCATCTCCGTTACCGGGTGCTCTACCTGGACGCGAGTGTTCATTTCAATGAAGTAGAAACCGCCGTCTTCATAGAGGAACTCAAAAGTACCGGCACCGCGGTAGCCGATATCGATACAGGCTTTGACACAGGCATCTGCCACTTTTTTCCTGGCTTCCTCGTCAATGCCGGGGGCTGGTGCCTCTTCAATCACTTTTTGGTGGCGGCGCTGTAGAGAGCAGTCGCGATCACCAAGGTGGACTGCATTGCCTTGGCCGTCGGCCAGGATTTGAATCTCCACGTGGCGGGGCTTTTGCAGGAATTTCTCCAGATACACCACATCAGAGCCAAAGGCTGAGGCCGCTTCAGACTGGGTGACTTGCACCGAGTTGATGAGTGCCGCTTCGTTGTGCACTACGCGCATGCCGCGGCCACCGCCGCCAGCGGCAGCTTTGACAATTACTGGGTAGCCGATCTTGCGGGCAATTTGCAGGGTCTGTTCGTGGTCGTCAGTGAGTGGGCCATCGGAGCCTGGCACCGTCGGCACGCCAGCGCGTTTCATGGCCTGAATAGCTGATACTTTATCGCCCATCAGGCGGATGGTATCTGCCTTGGGGCCGACAAAGATGAAACCGCTTTTCTCGACCTGGTCGGCAAAGGCGGCGTTTTCCGCCAAAAAGCCATAACCTGGGTGGATGGCGCTGGCGTTGGTGACTTCGGCAGCACTGATAATAGCCGGTACGTTCAAGTAGCTCTCGCTACTTGCGGCGGGGCCAATGCAGACTGACTCATCGGCCAGGCGGACGTGCATCAACTCGCTGTCGGCCTTGGAGTGCACCGCGACGGTTTTGATATCCAGTTCCTTGCAGGCACGCAGCACGCGTAGGGCAATCTCCCCGCGGTTGGCAATAAGCACCTTGTCCAAAATGGGCATCTATCGATCCTCTGTTGCTATTTAGGTGGCGAGCGCAAACTCGCGCAGGGTTTTAAACGATGGTGAACAGAGGCTGTTCAAACTCGACTGCCTCACCGTTTTCAACCAGGATCTCTCCGATGACACCGGACTTGTCAGCTTCAATCTGGTTCATCATTTTCATTGCTTCTACGATGCACACAACTTCGCCGGCGCGAACGGTCTGGCCTACTTCAACAAAGGGTGGTGAGCTAGGCGAGGGCGAGCGGTAGAAAGTACCGACCATGGGCGAGCTCATCACGTGGCCACTCGGGACGGCTACAGTGTCGGCAGCAGGCTCTGGCTTGCTCGCTGGGTTTGCACTAGCTGTGGCGGCAGGTGCACTAGCCATCGGCGCATAGCCGGGGTGTGCGGCAAATACGGTTTGGCCGCTATTGCGACTAATGCGTACCGATTCCTCGCCTTCTTTAATTTCAATCTCATCGATGTTGGACTCTTCCAGCAATTCGATCAGTTTTTTTACTTTGCGAATGTCCATAGTCAGTTCTCTTGGCTTCTGTTTGTGACTGTTTTAGCGGTTTTTGTTTTGCTTCAGGCCGGCTCGAGGCTGCTCAGTGCGGCTTGCAGGGCAAACTCGTAACCCTGTGCCCCCAGCCCGCAGATAACACCCCGGGCCAGGTCGGAAAAATAAGAGTGGTGACGAAAGGCTTCACGGGCATGTACGTTAGACAAATGGACCTCAATAAAAGGAATATCCACCGCAGCCAAGGCGTCGCGTAGCGCCACGCTGGTATGCGTGAAGGCGGCCGGGTTAATAATAATAAAGTCCACCCCTTCTGGGCGGGCTTGTTGTACCCGTTCAATCAACTCGTATTCGGCATTACTTTGCATTGCGAGCAGGTGGTGGCCGCTACTGCGGGCCAGCTGTTCTAGTCGGGTATTGATGTCGCTTAAGGTTGTGGCGCCATAGACCGCAGGCTCCCGTTCCCCTAAGAGGTTCAGGTTGGGCCCGTGCAGTACTAAAATGCTTGCCATGTCGCGATCTCCCCCTAGTTTTGCGCCAAATTGCAGCGGCGCAAGTGGGGAATTTTGGCGCAATAAATTTCAATTGTCTATGATTGCGCTAGCTTTGTCGGATTTTGGCTGCAGTTAGACGCTGATTTCAGGGAGTTAGTCCGCTCAGCGGGCTTGGGAGTGCTGAACACTGGCTGCTTTGCGGAGCAAACTGAGCTATCGAGCAGAGCTAAGCTCGCCCCCCGATAGGGGGGCGGGCAAAGTGGCCAGTGCATCCAAGACGGTCTGTTTGCGCAGTATTTGCGGGAGAATCAATGGCTCGCTAGCTAGGTCTGTCGAGTACAGCACATAAAAGGGAATCCCGTTGCGGCCGTGTTGACGTAGGAAGTCGGCGATTGCTGGGTCGTAGTTGGTCCAGTCGGCTACCATGTAGGCCACGCCTTGATCGTTGAAAGCTGAGCGGATTTCATCGGTGTGCAGCACCGCCTTCTCGTTGGCGATACAGGTGATACACCAGTCAGCGGTGACATCGACAAAGACCGGCTGTCCTGAACTGCGCAATTCTTGTAGTAACTGCGGTGACCAAGCCAGTCCGTGACTAAGTTGGGCGCTGCTAGGGTTGTCAGCTGGCGCTGTGCGCCAGACACCTAAAGCGAGCGCCGCGATCAGGCAAAGCACAGCACCCGTGCGGCGCCACCAGCTGTGGTGCCACAGCCACAGGGCTAGCGCTAAGAATAAGCCTCCCAGTAGTGCCGATGCCATCGTGTCCACGCCGGTCTGTCGGCCGGCCACCCAAAGCAACCAAATAGCGCTGGCATATAGAGGAAAGGCCAGCACTTGTTTCATGCTTTCCATCCAGGCACCAGGTTTGGGCATTAGGCGGCGGGCGAGGCCGCTGTAGCTCAGCACTAACAAAGGCGCTGCCATGCCGGCGCCCAGCGCAGCAAAGATGCTAAGGCTGACGTAGGCTGGCTGAGTGATGGCAAAGCCCAGCGCTGTGCCCATGAGTGGTGCGGTGCAAGGGCTGGCCACTACCACGGCTAACACTCCGGTGAAAAAGCTGCCGCTGTCGCCTTTGCGATTGGCTAGTGAAGCTCCGCTATTCATCAGGCTGCTGCCCAGCTCAATCACCCCAGAAAGTGCCAAGCCCATGGCTAAGAATAGATAGGCTAGTGCGATGACAAAGCCGGGGCTTTGCAATTGGAAGCCCCAGCCAATGGCTCGGCCGCCCTGCTGTAAGGTGATTAGTATTGTGGCGACTAAAATAAAACTAGTGACAACGCCGGCGCTGTAAATCCAGCTTTGGCGGTGGCGGCTAGCTGAGCTTGCGCCAGCAAAGCTCAGCACTTTTAGAGATAGTACTGGAAACACGCAGGGCATTAAGTTGAGTAGGCTGCCACCTAAAAAGGCCAGCGCCATCATGGCTAAAATAGTCAGCACTGAGGCATTCGAGTCAATGCTTTTCGCTGAGCTGAGGGGGGCGGCTTCGGCGCCGCTGACTTCTTTGATGACGCCAGTGTCAAAGTTGATGCTGAAGCTTTGGTGGCGTGGCGGGTAGCACAGACCAGCATCGGCACAGCCTTGGCTGGCAACTCGCAGCGTAGCGGTGCCGCTGCGTTGCTCGCTAGCTAGATCGAGGTCTAGACTGTTGTAATAAACGCGAGTGTCCCCAAAAAATTCATCGTGGCGCTCTATGGCGGGCGGGAAATCGGCCTGCAGCTCCCTGCTGCCTTGGCTATCGTGAAGACTAAATTTGAATTGATGCTGGTAGAGATAATAGCTGTCGGCAATCTGCCAGTAGAGGCGCAAGCCATCAGCTTGGCTATTAATTTCCAGTTGGTAGGCTTCTTCTACGGGCAGAAAGCTGGGCGATGTAGAGCTGGCAAAAGGGTTGCCAGTATTGCTAGAGGCTCCAAACTGCGCGTGGCTGAGTGAGCTGATGACCAACAGTAAGCTGGCAAATACCAGGCGCATGAAGTCTCCTAAAAAAATTAACAAGCCGATGGGGGGCAGGTGGCCACAGTTTAACAGTGCCAGGGCGATGACCCAACGGCGACCGCAGGCCACTGCGGTGATATAGTCACTATGACGCTTATAATTGCATTTGGTTTCATGCCATCGGGAGAGAGTGAATGACTTGGCTAAGTAATGGCGGGCTGCGGCGCAGTGGCTCTGCAGCAGCCTGCGCTCTTGCGCTGTTGTGTACTGTGTCCTCTGTCAGCGCAGAGGTTCTGCTTTCTGGGGCTTGGCTTAGAGCATTGCCGCCCACACAAAATACTACAGCGGCCTATGTGAGCGTGCATAATCAGGGCAGCACTAGCGTGGCCGTGATCGGTGGTCGGGCCGAGCTCACTGCCAAGGTGGAGGTTCACCAGAGTTTGGAAGAAGAGGGCTTTATGCGTATGCGGCCAGTGCCTTCTTTAGTTATAGCTCCCCAAGAAAGCGTGGAGCTGGCACCAGGTGGGATACACTTAATGTTGCTGGAGTTGGAGCGCATGCCGACCGAAGGCGAGTTGCTAGAGCTGTGTTTGAGCCTCGATGATGGCAGTGAAAGCTGCACCAAGGCACGAGTTCAGCGTGGCCCCGAGCAGCATATGGATCATTCGCAGCACCACTGAGTAGATAAATCTGTGGTTTAAGGAGTTGTAAACACTTATGAATCAAAGCGACCTAGAAACAAAAACCACTCTCCGCGACCGCTGGATGGACTGGCGGGAGGGAGATTCCAGCAAGCAGTGGTGGAAGTGGCCACTGAGCCTACTGGGACTGTACTTGCTAATCACGATCTTGCTGGGAATGTACTGGAGTTTGACGCCTGCTCGCTTTGATGTGGCCGAACAAGCTTCTCAGTTAGCGGCTGAGCACGGCGGTAAGGTAGTGACTGGCTCGGTTACCACTGCGGCATTAATTGGGGTCATGGAAACGTTGCTGGAAAAACCTGGCGGCTATCTACACAACGACATTTTTCCGCCGGGTCTGTGGTTGGATAATATCCCGAGCTGGGAGTTTGGCGCACTGGTGCAATCGCGAGATTTGGCCCGCGCCATGCGCGAAGTGCACAGTCGTTCGCAATCCCAGTCCACTGAAGATAAAGATCTCGCCGAAGCAGAGCCGCGTTTAAACTTCAGTTCTAACAGCTGGATGCTGCCTGCCTCTGAAAAGCAGTACCGCGAGGCACTCAAATATACTCGCTCATACCTAGTGCGCCTATCGGACGACAATGCCAGCGATGCACAGTTTTATGCTCGCGCTGACAACCTGCGCTATTGGCTGGATACGGTTGACTCGCGCTTGGGCAGCTTGTCACAGCGACTCAGTGCCAGTGTGGGGCAGCGTCGTTTCAATACCGATTTGGCCGGTGACGAAAGCGCTGTGCAGGCCACTGGCGGGCCGGGTGAGATTGAAGTGAAAACACCTTGGCTGGAAATAGACAATGTGTTCTATGAGGCCAGGGGCGCAGCTTGGGCGCTCATTCACTTTCTGAAAGCGGCTGAACTCGATTTTGCTGAGGTTTTGCAGAAAAAGAACGCCACCGTGGGCCTGCAGCAAATCATTCGAGAGCTGGAGGCTACCCAGGACACCGTGTGGAGCCCGATGATCCTCAATGGCACAGGCTTTGGCACTTTGGCCAACCACTCACTGGTGATGGCGAACTATTTAAGTCGGGCTAACGCCGCCATCATTGATTTGCGTGAGCTGCTGGCCAAAGGTTAAGCGCTGTTCGCCTTAGCGCTTGTAGCGTAAGCGGGTGCCGGTATCGAGCGACAGCCGAATTTCCTCAGCGCTGAGCTCTGCTGGGAAGTAGGTCCCTGAGAGTTTGGCATCGAGTAAGCTGGCACCTTCTAGATTGGTGTCGCGGAAATCGATGCCAGACAAATCGGCATTGCGGAAATAGGAGTTGCTGAAATCCAGACCAGCGGCATTCATATTGCGCAGGTCGCGTCCGCGGTAGTCGCCGCTTTTCAATTCATTGGTGTCGAGCTTGTCCCGCTGCTCGTTGAAGCCCTTGATGTCTTCATTGCGCAGGAATTGGTAGAGGGGGTCTTGCTTGATGAAAGGCTTACTCATCGATTAATCGTCCATACTGTCGGTTGTTAGGTTTGAGCGTTGAGTGCGACGCTGAAGCATAGCACAGCACAGTGCTAGTAAATCCCGAGGTAAAGTTTGACCCCACAAACCCGCGAAGGTTTTCTGCTGACCAGAACTTGGCGTGACACGGCTGTGGGCCTGGAGCTGGAATACTGGTTTGCGACGGACTCTGGGCCGCTGTGCCTGACCGTCACCGGTGAGCGAGCGGTGTTTTTTCTGGCTGCTGAGCAGGGTCAGCGCGCGGCACAGGCCCTAGCAGGCGAGCCGGGTTGGGAATTGCGGCCCCTTAAACTGCGTGATTTTAATATGTCGGCTGTGCTGGGGCTTTATTGCACTAGCTACCGTCAAGCTAGGCGCTGCGTAGATTGCCTGCAGGCCGCTGGTCTGGAGCCCTTGGAGGCAGATATCAACCCTGCCGAGCGCTTTTTGATGGAGCGCTTTATCCGCGGGGCAGCCCAGTTAAACGGGCACTTTAAGCAAGACAAAGCTGTGTGGCGCAGCCGCGATGCGAGCTTGCGACCCTCGGCCTACCGCCCCGCTTTAGCGGTCATGTCTTTTGATATAGAAACTGCCATGACTGGCCTGCAGTTGTTTTCCATTGGTATCCACATGCAGGTCGGTGATCAGCACTTACGCCGGGTGCTGATGTTAGGGGAAGGTGCCCAGCAAGATTACGTGAGTACTGTGGCAACAGAGCGCGAGCTCTTGCTGGCATTTTTAGACTGTGTCGCAGAGCTCGATCCCGATGTGCTGATCGGCTGGAATGTAGTGAATTTCGACACCTGGTATCTGCAGCAGGTGGCAGATAAGTACGGCATGGTGCTGACTTTAGGGCGGGACCGGCGAGCGCTGCACTGGCGCAAGCTGGATGAGGATGGCGAACGGCGCAGCGCTCAAATGCCCGGACGCATTCTCCTCGATGGTATCGAGTTGCTGCGCGCTGCTTTCTACAGTTTCGAGAGCTATTCACTCGATCACGTAGCAGGGGAGCTGCTAGGGGCCGGTAAGTTGCTGCAAGGTGGCGAGCGAGGAGAGGAGATTGCCCGGCTTTTTCATGAGGATAAAACCGCACTGGCGGCATATAACTTACGTGATTGTGAGCTGGTATCAGAAATTTTTGAGCAAACGCGTTTGCTTGATTTTGCCCTTGCTCGCAGCGCCATGACCGGACTGAATATCGATCGTCTCGGTGGCTCAGTGGCGTCTTTTGATAACCTCTATTTACCCCGCCTGCACCGCGCGGGTTATGTCGCCCCCAATGCGAGTGTCGATCAGGTATCAAGCCCTGGGGGTTATGTCCTTGACTCTCAGCCGGGGATTTATGAGCAGGTCTTGGTGCTGGATTTCAAAAGCCTCTACCCGAGTATTATTCGCACTTTTGCAATCGACCCACTAGGGTTGGCTCGCGGCCTTTCAGGGGAGCTGAGCGAGAGTGACACCCTCTCGGGTTACCTCGGGGCCACTTTTGCCCGCCACGAACATATTTTGCCTGCACTGATCGGTGAATTATGGGCTCTTCGGGACAGTGCTAAAGCTGCTGATGACGGCCCTCTATCGCAGGCCATTAAAATCATCATGAATTCTTTCTATGGGGTGCTGGGCTCCGCGGGCTGCCGTTTTTTTGATGCGCGTTTGGCCAGCTCTATAACCCTGCGTGGCCACGATATCTTGCAGCGCACCCGAGACCGCATTGAGGTCTTGGGCCACAAAGTGATTTATGGCGATACCGATTCGGTCTTTGTCTGGGTGCAGCGAGCTTCATCTACTGCCGCTGCTCAACAGGCCGGCCGGATGCTACAGCGGGAGCTGAACCAGTGGTGGCAGGCAGAAATTCAGCGGGAGTATGGCGTGGCGAGCTTATTAGAGCTGGAATTTGAAACCCATTACCGACGCTTTTTAATGCCCACTATACGCGGCTCCGACAAAGGCAGTAAAAAGCGCTATGCCGGACTAAAGGTCACTTCAGAAGGCGAACAACTGGTATTTAAGGGTTTGGAGAATGTGCGTACCGATTGGACCTCCTTGGCGCGAAGTTTTCAGCAAGAGTTGTATCGGCGGATTTTTGCCGATGAGAGCTACCGTGATTACGTGCAAGAAGTGACGCGCTCGGTGCTGGCGGGGGAGCGTGACCAGGAGCTAGTGTATCGCAAACGCTTGCGGCGCAAGTTGGCAGACTATCAGCGCAATGTGCCGCCCCATGTGCAGGCAGCGCGTTTGTGTGCAGAGCGCGGCTTGCCAGTGCCAGGGCGGGGCGACTGGGTATCTTATGTGATAACCCGAGCTGGCGCGGAGCCAGCTCAGCGAGCGCTATCGCCTATTGACTACCAATACTACGTAGATCGGCAATTGCAGCCGGTAGCCGACGGCATTCTAAGTTTTGTCGGGACTTCATTTGCGGCCCTGGTGGGGCCGCAAATAGCCTTGTTTCCAGCCTGATTTAGCTGCCGAAAAATTCTTCGCGCAGAGCTGGGTAGTCTTGAGCCGGAAGGCGTGGGCCGTATTGTGACACCACGCGGCTGGCAGCTAGACTGGCAAAAGCGCCGGCGCGAGCGTAGCTCTCGCCGCGGCCGAGTGCGTATAAAAATGCACCAGCAAACATGTCACCCGCACCATTGGTATCGAGTGCTTTGGTGGCGTGGGCGGCAATGACTTCCTGCTTCTGGCCATCAAACGTAATGGCGCCTTGGGCACCGCGGGTCACTACAAAAGTGCGCGCTATGGCTTTGAGCGCAGTAATGGCCTCGTCCAGTGACTCGCTCTGGGCCCAGCTGGTAGCTTCATCTTCATTGCAGAACAGCAAGTCAATTTTGCTGCCAATTATCTCCTGCATGCCGTCGTGGAAAAACTCGACTATGCCCGGGTCGGAAAAGCTCAATGCTGTTTTAACACCGGCTGCCTCGGCGAGCTCTCTGGCACGGATAGCTGCAGCGCGACCCGTCGCTGAGGTCACTAAATAGCCTTCAAGGTAGATATATTCTGAGTTGGCGATGGCATCGGCATCGAGCTGCTCGCTTGATAGGCTCTCTGAAATACCCAAAAAGGTATTCATACTGCGCTCTGCATCAGGGGTGATAAGGACTAGACACTTACCCGTGGTGCCCGCGCTGCGCTTGCCCTTGAGGCAGTGATCGACGCCGGCGGCTTCCAAGTCGGCTATATAGGTATCGCCATCGCTATCATTGGCCACTTTGCATGACATGAAGGTTGGACCACCAAACTGGGCGGTAGCAATCATGGAGTTGCCGGCACTGCCTCCACTGGCGTGATTGGCGTGGATGAGGTGGTCTTCGAGCATGCTCTGCAGCTCGGCTTGCCGAGCCTCATCGACTAGCGTCATTAAGCCTTTTTCAACGCCCATGGCCTGTAGATCTTTGTCATCGACCTGGATTTCCTTGTCCACCAGTGCTGCGCCGATGCCATATACCCAGTATTTCTTCATAAGTCGGTAGTCCCTTTTCTGTCAGGCCGCTATTATCCTCATCCCTTTGCCAATTGAAAGCAGCACTGCTGTACACTCGCCCAATATGTCGAAAAAACGCCGTCCCGCCAAAAAAGCTTCAGCCTCACAGTCGCGCATGTGGGCAAAAACCCGTCGTCCCCTACTGAAGTTTGTGATCGCCGCCATGCTGGGCTTCGCCCTAGTAATGGTCTATCTGGACGTGAAGATCACCGCGACTTTTACCGACAAAATGTGGGAGTTGCCGGCCAAGGTCTATGCTCGCCCCCTGGAGTTATTTGTCGGCGCTAATCTATCGACGGAGGACTTCGCCTACGAGCTAGATGTGCTGGGCTACCGCAAGGTCACTACAGTGCGCGCTCCGGGGCAGTTGCGGCGTCAAGGCAATACTTTTGAGCTCTATACGCGGGGCTTTGCCTTTCCTGGTGAGCGGGAGCCGGCGCGGCGAGTACAAATTGTGCTAGGCGGCGACAAGGTCCGCAGCATGAACTCAGGGGGCAGCAGGGTCGATTTGCTGCGGCTTGACCCGGTGCAAATCGGTGGCATCTACCCCTCCCATGGGGAGGATCGTATTCTAGTGCGTTTAGAGCAGGTCCCAGATACCTTGCGCCAAGCCTTACTCGCAGTTGAAGACCAAAACTTTTACCAGCACTGGGGCTTTTCCATCACTGGGATTGTGCGTGCCGCACTGAGTAATTTTAAGTCGGGCTCGGTGGTAGCTGGTGGCAGTACCATTACCCAGCAATTGGTAAAAAACTACTACCTGACACCTGAGCGGACCTATATCCGCAAGCTTACCGAGCTGTTGATGGCGATCCTGCTGGATTTTCATTACAGCAAAGAGCAAATCCTCGAAAGCTACATGAATGAAGTGTATCTCGGGCAGGAAGGGCCGCGGGCAATACATGGCTTGGGCCTGGCTTCTCGACACTACTTTGGCACTTCACTAGAGCAGCTGGGCCTGCATCAGCAGGCTTTACTGGTCGGCATGATTAAGGGGCCATCGCTCTACAACCCTTTGCGCAACCCAGAGCGTGCTCGCGAGCGCCGTAACCTAGTGCTAGATGTCATGGTTGAGCAGGAGGTTATTTCCAGCGAACATGCCACGGTAGCCAAGGCCATGCCCCTTGGCCTCAATAAGCAAACTCGGATTCGCGATACCTTTCCGGCCTATTTGGATTTAGTGCGCCGTCAATTGCGTCAAGAGTACCGCGAAGAAGATCTGACCACCCTGGGCTTGAATATTTTCACCAGCTTCGACCCTATTTTGCAGCGCAAAGTGGAGCGCAGCGCCAGTACGGTACTGGAGCAGCTAGATAAAGGCGGGGACTTAGAGTCGGCCACGGTCGTCACGCGTTTCGATACCGGCGATGTGGTGGCTTTAGTTGGCGGGCGAAAAGTGCGTTACGCGGGCTTTAACCGAGCCATAGATGCCAAGCGGCCAGCGGGCTCCCTGCTTAAGCCAGCAGTTTACTTGGCCGCTCTCGAGCAGCCTCGTCGCTATAGTTTAGCTACGCCACTGGAGGATACTGCACTAGAAATTGCCGAGCCTGATGGCGGGACTTGGTCGCCTCGCAACTTTGACCGTCAAGAGCACGGCAAGGTCTTACTGCACCGCGCCTTGGCTCAATCCTACAACTTGGCCACCGCGCGTTTGGGCATGGACCTGGGAATCGACAATGTCGTGGATATGTTGCAGCGCCTGGGTCTAGAGGGTGATATCCCCGCAGTGCCTGCGCTGACACTGGGGGCAGGTGCTTATTCGCCCTTAGATATGGCGGTGATGTATCAGAGTATTGCCGCTGGAGGTTTTCGTATGCCACTGCGCAGTATCCGCGATATCGTGGATGCCAATGGCGAGCCATTGCGGCGTTACCCCTTGGAATATGATCGCACGGTGAGTCTGCAGGCAGTTCATCTACTGCACTACGCCTTGCGCGAAGTGGTGCGCGAAGGCACCGGCCGTGGTGTCTATCGTTATTTGAATGATGATTTTGCCGTGGCGGGAAAAACGGGCACCACCAATGATGGCCGCGACTCGTGGTTTGCTGGCTTTTCTGGCGATTTATTGGCTGTCACTTGGATTGGCCGCGATGATAATGGTGGTACTGGGCTTACCGGCAGCTCGGGAGCTTTGAAGGTATGGGCGCACTTTATGGCCCGAGCGAGTCAGCGCCCTTTAGGCTATCGCATGCCCGACCAAGTCGCGCCGCAGTGGATTGATGACAGCAATGGCTATCTGAGCGCTGAAGGTTGCCCTGATGCTCGCCTGATGCCCTTTATTAAGGGTTCTGAGCCTAAGCGTCGGACTAATTGTTCGCCGCGTAGCAATGGTATAAAAGACTGGTTTCAATCCCTTTTTAGTGGAGATAGTTGATGCTCAACTTCGCATGTCTGCGTCGTATTGCAACGGCCGCGCTGATTCTTAGTTTAGCGGGCTGTTCGATCTATAGTGCACCCGGTGGTCAGCCCGCCCCGGTGGAAACACGCGAGCCCTCCGTTCCGGGTGAATCTGTGCCGCAAGCGCCGCGGCCGCCTTCGACGGTCGAGACAGTGCCGCAAGCTGCCGAGCCACGGGCTAGCGATGCCTATGGTCCGCTGCTAGCCAAAGCTGATCAAGCCCTGGCCGGTGGCGACTATGAAAGTGCATTGGCCTTACTCGAGCGCGCTCAGCGGATCGACCCTAACAGTGGCGAAGTCTATCTGGCTCTAGCCGAAGCCTATGCTGCTAAAGGTGATTTGCGGCAAGCCCGAGCGACAGCTGAACGCGGCATGTTGTACTGCCACAGCAATAGCGAGTGCGCAAAGCTGCGCGCCTTTTTGAAGTGATTGATCAGGCCGAGTTGCAACTCGGCCTGCTTGTTAGCTTTCTCGGCAGAGCAGCTCAAAGCCATCAGCCTTTGGTTCAAAGCTGAGGAACTGGTTGATACAGCGCGGTATATCCGCGGCGCTATGACTGACAAAAATAATCTGGGTGTCAGTGGCTGAGGCGATATGGTCTATGGCACGCAGCATCAGTTGCCGGTGGTGGGCATCTAGGCCCAGCGTGGGCTCGTCTAGAATCAGAATCGCCGGCGCTTTGACCATCGCCCGGGCCAATAGAACCATGCGCTGCAAACCGAAGGATAGGGCGTCAAAGCGCTCTCCGCGGTACTCTCCCAGACCCAGTGCATTTAGCCAGTCCAGCGCAGTATGGCGCTGGGCATCGCCCCAGTTGTCGTATAAGCCGATACTGTCGAAAAAGCCAGACAGCACAACCTCTACAACGCCCATGCGCTGCTTGAAGTTAAGGTGTAGCTGGGTATCGAGCAGGCCAAACTTTTGCTTGATGTCCCAGACACTTTCACCTGAGCCACGGCGGATGCCAAATAGCGTCACATCTTGACCGTAAGCCTTGTGGTTGTCCCCGGTAATTAAACTCAGCAGGGTGGTCTTGCCACAGCCATTCGGGCCAGAAATCAGGCAGTGTTGGCCGCGCTTAAAGCTCCAGTTGATCTCATTGAGGACTGTCAGTTCACCGTAGCGGACAGTGACATTGCGCAAATCCAGTAGCGGCCCATCTTCTGGCAGTGTGTAAGGGCGCTCAGCGGGGGGCGGCAGCTCGGCGAGCTCTGGCAGGGGCGGGTTCATCAGGGCCTGTACACTGGGCATGGCTAATACGCTCTCGCGCCTACCCTGAGTGAAAATTTTGCCCGCTTCTAGAACCAGCAGGTGGCTGACATCTGCTGGTATATCTTCAAGGCTGCGACAGAGCAGTAGGATTGAGGTCGGCGATGCCAGAAGCTCTGCGATAATATTTTGCATTTCTGCCTGACTGTTCTTGTCCAGGCCATCGAGTGGGCTGTCGAGAATCAGTAGTGCCGGCTTGCTGAGTATGGCGCTAAGTAGCAGGGTTTTACGCATCTCACCGGTAGAGATATAACGCAGACCGCGCTCTAAAATATGGGCGATGTTGAGCCGCTCCACCCAGCTTGTGAACAGTGCGTCGGGGCTGCGGCCGGCCAGAATAAGATCCTTGACCCGAGTACCGGGGTCCTGGGCGTCGGGGCGAAACTCAGAGTCATCGAGCCGCTGGTCTCGCTCACAGAGTGCCTTGGCTTGCTCGAAGCAGACATAAGCTACTCCCGATGCTTGTAGCGCTGGGCCGCGCTGCATATCGCCCGAATAATGCTTGGCCTGACCGCTAATGATGCGTGCCAAACTCGTTTTACCCGCCCCGTTGGGGCCGACGCAGGCCCATTGTTGTCCCTGTTCTAGTGTCCAGTTGATATCTGCCAGGGCCGGCAGCGCACGGTAAACAAGATTGACTTGGCTCAGTTGTAATAAAGGTGATGTCGGCATGGTTTCTCTGTTTAGCAGTGATGAAGACGGATGGCGGACTTGTATCCCCGCTACCGTGCTGGCTTAATTCCTGACTTGCTTAGCAAGTCACTGATGATGGTGTTTCTGTGCCTGTATCTCTGTTGCATCTTATTGAACATCGCCTGAGCGATCATCGCGCGGGCCGCAAACGTTTGCGTCGTCTGCGGCAGCGCTCCGCTGTGGCCATTATTCTCAGTGTGCGCGAAGGAGAGTTGCATATTCTAATGATCAAACGCGCTGAGCGGGAGGGGGACCCTTGGTCCGGGCATATGGCCTTTCCTGGTGGACGTATGGAGCCGGATGATGCTCACGGCTATGCGGTGGCCCACCGAGAGACCGAAGAAGAGATTGGTGTTCATTTGGATGATTGCGCTCGCTGCATTGGGCGTCTATCGGATATCACCGCGGGTCCCCGTGGTGTTTTAGGCATGTTTATCAGCCCCTTTGTATTTTGTTTAGAAAAACCCGTGGAATTTAGCCCTAACTACGAAGTTGCTGAGGTAGTTTGGGTGCCCTTAGAGTTTTTAATGGATAGCTCAAAGCGCGAGACCATGGTCTGGAAGCGCAGGGGCCTCAGTATGGAGCTACCCTGCTATATCTATAAAGGGCGCCGCATTTGGGGCTTGTCGCTGATGATGTTGGACGAATTGATGGACCTAGTGGAAGGTCGCAATCCGCAGCGCAAGCTGTGGCGGCGCTAGTAGCTAGGCCTTTGGGTCTGTGTGCTATAAAAAGAGCTAAGCAAACTTAGTCTTCCAATAAGATGCTGGGGTCCTGACCTCGCAGGAAAGCCTTGGTGTCTAGCATCAGCTGCTTGACCGCGGGGTCGGCTTGGCTGGCTTTGAGCAGTGCAGCTTTATCAATGTCTCCTTGGACATAGCGCTCAATGACATCGAGTAATACCGGAGTCATCTCCGGCTCGCGCACCCAGCGCGGGGCATCCACTAGATTACCACTGACCCAGTCGCCGGCACGGCTCAACCAGTAGCCCCCGCATACCGAGAGTTCGTAGTCGCCAACGCGACCGTAACTGATATTGGGGGTGTTGGGGTTAAAGCCGCCGGGTACCAGCTCATCAATCCGGTGTAAGGCCATTAGCCACTGGCTGCCAATGGGAAATGTTTCAACCTCTGGGCGGCAGTAATCACCAGCCTTCAGCCAGATACGGACCTCGTCAAAGTCTTGGCCGCCGCGCAGTTCTCGGTCCACGTTTAGGTCAATGGAGTTACCGTTGCGGTCGATAACGGCGCCAGCCACAATCAAGTCGGCCTCGGCATGAACTTGGTCAAAACTGCCCCGCCATAGGCACTCGCAGTCGGCCGCGGCGCTTGCTGAGAAAGCAGCAGCGGCACTTAGAGCAAGGGCTGTTAACAAAAGGCGCATACTTTTACTGCTGTAGTGTGCGAGCGGCTGCCATAGCAAAGTAGCTGAGAATGCCGTCACAGCCGGCGCGCTTAAAGGCCATCAGTGACTCCAGCATGACCGGCGTCTGTTCCAGCCAGCCCTGCTCAAAGGCCGCCATGTGCATCGCGTACTCGCCGCTCACTTGGTAGGCAAAGGTAGGCGCTTGTAGCTCCTGCTTTACTCGCTGCACGATATCAAGGTAGGGCATGCCCGGTTTTACCATGATCATATCGGCACCTTCCTGCAGGTCTAGGGCACACTCGTGGAGTGCCTCATCGCTGTTGGCAGGATCCATTTGATAACTGAATTTATTGCCGCCTTTAATATTGCCCGAAGAGCCCACCGCATCGCGGAAGGGACCGTAGTAAGCCGAAGCGTATTTGGCGGAATAAGCCATGATCAAGGTATTGTAAAAACCGTCATTCTCGAGCTGGCTGCGGATAGCGCCAATTCGGCCGTCCATCATGTCTGAGGGGGCCACCACATCGGCACCAGCAGCTGCGTGCGAAAGTGCCTGTTTTACCAGCACTTCAGAGGTCCTATCGTTGAGCACATAACCTTGCTCGTCGATGATGCCGTCCTGACCGTGGGTGGTGTAAGGGTCGAGCGCGACATCGGTAATAACGCCAAGTTCTGGCACGGCGTCTTTGAGTGCCTTGACGGCAGTGGCGACCAAGCCATTGGGATTGTAGGCTTCTTCTGCAAGCAAGCTTTTTCGCTCAGCCGGCACTACAGGAAATAGTGCCAGAGCAGGGATGCCTAAGTCGAAGGCTTCACGCGCTTGTTTAATCAGCAGATCGACACTGAGCCGTTCAATGCCGGGCATCGAGGGAACGGCTTCGCGCTGGCCGCTGCCCTCCAGTACAAACACTGGGAAAATAAGGTCGGCGGGCCTCAGCGTGCTCTCGCGCACCAGGCGTCGAGAAAACTCCGCTGCGCGCAGGCGCCGCATGCGGGTATGGGGAAAGGCGCCACGTTGGCTAGTAAATGTCATGAAAATCTCCCTGGCTATAAGCGAGCGAAAGCGCTCTGCGCTGCAGCGATAGTGGCCTCGATGTCGGCATCGCTGTGTGCGGCCGACATAAAGCCAGCTTCATAGGAAGCTGGGGCAAAGTACACCCCTTGCTCAAGCATGTAATGGAAAAACTGATTAAAGGCAGTGATGTCACAGGCCATCACTTGGCTATAGTTGCTCACTTGTTTTTCGCTAGTGAAAAAGCTGCCGAACATGGTGCCGGCTGAGTTAGTCGTGAAAGGCACGCCAGCTGCACGGGCCGCTTGTTCCAAGCCTTCACAGAGCTTGGCGGTGCGCTTGAATAGCGGCTCATAAAAGCCCGGCGCTGAAATAATATCCAAGGTCGCTAGCCCCGCGGCCATGCACAGGGGGTTGCCGGATAAAGTGCCAGCTTGATACACCGGTCCTAGAGGCGCAATGCACTCCATAATTTCCCGCTTACCACCGAAAGCGCCGACCGGCATGCCGCCACCAATGACTTTACCCAAGGTGGTCAGGTCGGCCTCTATACCGTAAAAGCCCTGGGCGCCTTGTAAGCCAAAGCGAAAGCCAGTCATGACCTCATCGATGATGAATACCGCGCCGCTTTCCGTGCAGACCTCGCGCAGCGCTTCTAAGAAACCTGGCAGTGGTGGAATGCAGTTCATGTTGCCGGCCACTGGCTCGACAATGGCGCAGGCAATTTCGGCACCGTGCTCGGCGAAAGCTTTGCGCAAGCCATCAATGTCATTGTAAGTGAGAGTTAAGGTGTGATCCGCCAGCGCTGCTGGCACACCGGGAGAGCTAGGTACCCCCAAAGTCAGCGCGCCGGAGCCGGCCTTGACTAAGAGTGAGTCTGAGTGGCCGTGATAACAGCCCTCAAACTTGACGATCTTATCTCGCCCCGTATAGCCACGCGCTAGGCGGATGGCGCTCATCGTAGCTTCCGTGCCCGAGTTCACCATGCGAACTAAGTCCATGGTGGGCATGATATCGCACAGGCGGTCCGCTAACTGTGTTTCTAGCTGCGTCGGAGCACCGAAGCTCAAGCCTTTCTCGCACTGCTTGATAACCGCTTCTCGAACTTGGGGGTGGTTGTGTCCCATCAGCATCGGGCCCCAGGACAGCACATAATCGATGTAGCGTTTGCCCTCGTAGTCAAATACATAGGCACCTTCACTACGATCGATAAATACGGGGGTGCCACCTACTGCTTTAAAGGCTCGGACCGGAGAGTTCACTCCGCCTGGAATATGCTTTTTAGCTTGTTCGAAGAGTTGCTCTGATGTGGACATGGCTTTCCTGTAAATGGAGTGCGCAAATGTGTACGCAGTAAGTTGAGTTCGCTAATTAAGGTGCTGGCTTGTTTGAGCCGCTAGCGGCCCGCTCAGGCGCGGATGATAAGCGCCAGCCTACAGCGCTGTACTTAGGGCCTGTTGCCGCGGCGCCTAAATGAACCCTCATTAAAGACAGTTCGCGCCGCTGTTAGCTATAGGCTGGAGATTATCCGTGTTGGCTGCAGGAATATCTACCCAGTGATTTGTTTACAGTGTGCGCGCTAGAAGGGCTTGAGCACCACCAGCAGAACAATCCCAAATAAAAACAGCACTGGCACCTCATTGAAAAAGCGGTAAAACACATGGGAGTGCGAGTCCGTATCGTCATTCACTGCCCGCACATAATGGCCGCACTGTACATGGTAGACAATGAGGGCTGCTACTCCGGCAAGTTTTAGCCACAGCCACTTAGCCTGCAGATAGTAATCGGGGTTGGTGAAAATCATGGCCAGCCCAAAGCCCAGTGCCAAGTACATCATCGGCGTGACAAAACGATATAACTTACGCGCCATCAGCGCTAGTTGGCTGCGGGTTTGGGTATCCTTACTGGCCGCGAAATACACCAAAATGCGCGGCAGATAAAATAGCCCCGCAAACCAGCACACCACAAATATAATATGTAAGGCCTTTAGCCACAGCATAAATAACTCCGCTCAGAGATTGGACAGTGTAAAGCGCTCGATACTATCGCGCGTCACTATGCCCTGTAGGACTCGGTTGCCATTGGGGCCGCGAGCGTAGACGCAGACAGCCTCTACTGTGCGCTCCTTAATGCGGTCCATCGCTTGTCTCAGGGTCGCTTGCACCGGTACCCGGGCGATAGACCAGCGCCGCAAGTCAATATCAGATAAGTTGATGCTGCCTTCCTCAGTGCTGTGCTGGCGCAACCATTCTGCCAGCTCGCTGCCCTTAAGTAGAAATAACTCCTCTCCTTCTCGCGTCACAAGGCACCATGCAGGGGTGGCATTAAGTAGCGTTGCAGCGGTGGAAAGGTCGAAATCAATATCTATTTTAACCACACTCACCTCCATATTTGAGGTGACATCAGTGCGGTGCAGAAGCTGGTTAATGGGGTCGTTAGGGGCAGAGCGCCGCAGTAGTCTGAGGGCGACCTGATGTGCGGCACGCTGGCGAAACACCCCTTCATTAGTCAGGTTTGCCGCGATAATTGCAAGTAGAGCGGGCATGGCCACGCCGGCTGACTGGGTCAGCTCAATGACCGCCAGTGTCGCCGCCAGCGGAGCATTTAACACCGCGCCCATGCAGGCGGCCATACCTAAAGCAATATAGAGTGTCGGTTCAGAGGCGAGGTGCGGGGCATAAATCTGGCCCACTATCCCCAGCGCGCCACCGAGGCAAGCGCCCATCAGCAAATTGGGTCCGATCAGTCCGATAGGCATTCCCATGCCACAACTCACGCCGGTGGCAACTAGTTTGCAGGCGCCAATGGCCACCAGCATGTACAGCACAAGCTCACCCTGTAGGGCGAGGTTGAGGGTGTCGTAACCAATGCCCAGTGTTTCCGGCACCAGCAGCGCCAGCCCGCCGGTGACGCAACCAGCGATAGTGAAGCGTACAGCGACAGGCCAATGGCTGAGGCGCGAGCTCAGGCGGTTGATGTAGATGAAGACAGTCACTGTGGCGCCACAGCAGACACCCAGCATAACGATATAAGGCAGTTCCCAGAGAGAGTTCAGCTCAACGGCTGGAATTGAGAACAGTACGGTGCCAATACCGATGTGGCGGCTCACTGCTGAGGCCGATACTGCCGCCAGCATTACGGGAACGAAGCCGGCGACAGTGTATTCCGCCACTATCACTTCCATGGCGAAAATAACGCCGGCCAGTGGCGTGTCGAAAGCGGCGGAGATGCCGCCAGCTGCACCGCAAGCAATTAATATCCGCAAGCTGTTGTTGGGCAGTGCAAGGCGTTGCCCGAGTAGGCTGTTGATCGCGCCCCCTAGGTGGACGCCGGGACCTTCGCGCCCGCCGGACTGGCCAGTGGCGAGTGCAAATGCGCCCCCGACGAACTGTACTACTGCGTTGCGCAGGGGCAGCACGCCATAAGCGCTGTGCATTTGACTTAAGACGTGGACAATACCGGTTTCTCGGTTTTCTGGTTTTAGCAGAGAGAAGCCCAGCCCTAGGGCGAGCCCCCCGAGTGCCGGCAGTGCGAATAGTTGCCAGTCTGGCAGTAGCTCAAAGCCCTCACCGCGGCCGCCAACCCCCCACAGCTTAGCTAACTCAGCTACGGATACTTCGAAGGCGATCACGATCAGGCCTGATGCTAGGCCGCCCACTACGCCCAGTACTGCGTAGGCCAGCGCCGAGTGATAGTTGGTAAGGTGACGCCGGTAACTACTTAACCATCGCCGCAATAGATTCAACTCCCCAAGCAAAAACCTAATATTAACAGTTAATTTGGGTGATATTACTTCTATACTAGTGGGATTAGCACAGTGCATCGAATCGACTCAGGAGCACTGTGCCACACAAGTTGTAGGAGTCGGGAGGCATAGAGGTTAGAGCCATGGTGAAAGTAGGGATTGTCGGCGGAACTGGATACACCGGTGTCGAGTTGCTGCGACTGTTGGCGCAGCATGAGGACAGCGAGGTGGTGGCGATTACCTCTCGAGCAGAAGCCGGGCGCCGGCTGGATGAGTTATTTCCCAACTTGCGCGGCTATTACGATTTAGCCTTTTCTGAGCCCGATGTGGACTTGCTCGCCAGTTGTGATGTGGTGTTTTTTGCCACCCCACACAACGTGGCAATGCACTTGGTGCCAGAGTTACTTGCTGCCGGTACTCGTGTTATTGATTTGTCGGCAGACTACCGTATTCGCGATGCCGAGCTTTGGTCGCAGTGGTACGGTGAGCCGCACGCCAGCCCAGAGCTCTTAGCCGATGCGGTTTATGGCCTGCCAGAAATTAACCGAGAGCAGATTGCCAAGGCCCAGTTGGTCGCTTGTCCAGGCTGCTATCCTACTGCGATAGAGCTTGGGCTGATCCCCTTGCTGGAGTCTGGCTTGGTAGAGCCCAGCAATATTATTGCCAGTGCGGCCAGTGGCACCAGTGGCGCTGGGCGTCAGGCTAAGATCGATAATCTAGCTAGTGAGGTGAGTGGTAGCTTCAAGGCTTATGGTGTGGGTGGTCATCGCCATTTGCCTGAAATCGAGCAGTGCCTTTCATTGCTGTCGGGAAGCGATGTATCGCTGACCTTTGTGCCCCATCTATTGCCGATGGTGCGCGGCATCCACGCAACCTTATTTGCTCGCTTAAACAAGCCCGGTGAGCAGAGTATCGAGGACCTGCAGAGATTATTTGAAAACCGCTATCGCGATGAGCCTTTTGTGGATGTGTTGCCCAACGGAACCTTTCCCCAGACCCGGGCTGTCAAAGGCGCTAACCACTGCCAGCTGTCGTTGATGATACCGCAGCAGCGTGACACGGTAGTGGTGATGTCGACCATTGATAATTTAGTGAAAGGGGCCTCGGGACAGGCAGTACAGAACATGAATATTATGTTAGGTCTGCCTGAGGACCGCGGTCTTCGTCAGGTAGGACTGTTGCCCTGACACAGCAGAGTGAGCAAAGCGTAGCGCCCAAAGCGGTGCGCAGCTGGCAGCGGCGCATGGTCTTGTTGTTGCTGCTCTTGTTGCTTGCCGCTGGGATATTGGCAGCGGGGGTTTATTTAGGGCAGCAGCAAGCTTATAGCCGTATGGGAATTGATCCACAGCGCTATCGAGCAATGGCGGAGGCCTTGCCTGAAGCTCAGGCTTATATCGAGGAGCTCAAGCGACAGTTGGCCGCAGCCGACATTCGACATGAGGTCGATCGCGCTTCCTTGGAGTTAGTGCGGCAGGACCTTGCTCACCAGCAGGAGCAGTTAGCCGAGTTGGCCGAGGGCCTGCGCTTTTATCGCAGTTTGATGGCACCGGGAGATATTGCTCAAGGTTTCAGCTTGCGTGGTATTGAACTGGTTCCCCGTGACACGCCGGGCCGCTATGCCTACCGAATTGTGGTGCAGCAAGAGGCGCGCAAACATGACACGGTGCGCGGTGATTTGCAGGTTTATGTACAGGGCATCGAGGGTGGCGAATCGCTGCGCTACGAGCTAGCTGAGATCACTGCAGACTTGGAAAGCAATCAGATCCCCCTGCGCTTTCGCTATTTTCAGGCTATTGAGGGGGAGCTCGACTTGCCAGAAGGTTTTCAGCCACAAACTATTGATGTGGAAGCTAAGCTGAGCAGTCCGCGCAAGCTAGTGATAGAACAGCGCTATCCTTGGCAGGTGCTGGATAAGTTTACCCATGTGGGGAAGTAGCACTGCCGAGGCGCTGTTGAGGGTCTTAGTAGCTCGCTTGCGTCAATCAAGCTAAAGTTGACTAATTTACTGGGTTTTACCATAATTGCTTAATCAAAGATTTTCTAAATTTGTCCAGGTGAGGCTCTGCGCCTCCGGTAATCAAGCATGTCAGTAGCCGAATCCTTCAATCCAAGTGGTATCAACCTCTCTGCACGCGCGGTGACTAAAGTCCGTGAACTGATTGTTGAAGAAGAAAACGATGCACTGAAGCTGCGTGTATATATCACCGGCGGTGGTTGCTCGGGCTTTCAGTATGGTTTTGCTTTCGAGGAAGAGGCTGCGGATGATGACACCGCCATCGAAAGAGATGGTGTTACCGTGCTGGTTGATCCGATGAGTTTTCAGTATCTTGCCGGTTCGGAGGTGGACTATACCGAGGGCTTGGAAGGTTCTCGTTTTGTGATTAATAATCCTAACGCCGCCACCACCTGCGGCTGTGGTTCTTCATTTTCAATGTAGCTTAAGCGCTAATGCGCGCGCATTAGCGCCCGTCACTAGTAAACTTTGAGTCTTATTGAGTCCTTGGTCTGGCGCCGGGATAGATTCCGCCGAGAATAACTTCCTCCTGGGCTCCCGTAACAGCGGGGATGTTTCCAGCGAGTTGCGCCATGCTGCGCCAAGCCAGCCAGGCAAAAGCTGCAGCTTCGACCCACTCGGGCTCAATACCTAAGGAGGCGGTAGTCTCCAAAGTGGCAGTGCCTAGCTTAGCTGCTAGGCGGCGCATTAAATCGCTATTGCGAGCACCGCCACCGCAGACATAGACCTCGGATACCGGCACTTCACACTGAGCTATGCCCCGGGCAATACTCTCAGCGCTGAATTCAGCCAGTGTGCTTTGCACCTCCTGTGGAGTAGCTGGGCTGCTCAGATCGGCTAGGCACTCATCTAGCCAAGCCAAGTTGAACACTTCTTTACCGGTGCTGCGCGGCCCGCTTTGGCTTAGGTAGTCGTGCTCTAGCAGGCGGGCTAATAAGTCTGGGCGAATGCTGCCGGCAGCAGACCATTGGCCGTCTTTGTCGTAGGCCTGCCCGAGCTGCCGATTTATCCAGTGGTCCAGCAGTGTGTTGCCCGGGCCGGTGTCAAAGCCCAGTACTTGTCCCTCGCTGTGAAGCAGGCTGACGTTGGCGATGCCACCTATGTTAACGATAGCTCGGGTGTGTCCAGCCTTGGCAAAAGCTGCTGCATGAAAAGCGGGGGCTAATGGTGCGCCTTCACCACCTACAGCGATATCGCGCCGTCGAAAATCCGCCACGGTGGTGATGCCGGTGCTTTGTGCGATCGTGTTGGGGTCACCTATTTGCAGCGTGAAGCCCTGTTCGCTGGGCTGATGGCTTGAAGGGGGGTGGTGGCGAATGGTTTGGCCGTGGCTGCCAATCGCGCAGATTTCGGTGCTTGGCACTTGCTCTTTGCTAAGCAGGCTTAGTGTGGCCTTGGCAAATAAATGTCCTAGCTCTCGGTCTAGCGCACCCATACGCTCGATTTCATTATCGCCGGGGCGGCTAATCTCCACGATGCGTTGTTTGGTGGCCGGGGGGATGGGGTGTTCGTAAGTGGCAAGTAGCGTCGTGCCCCGCTCGTCACAGCGGGCGAGGGCACAGTCTATGCCATCCATGCTGGTGCCCGACATCAGGCCTACGTAGAGCCGGGCACTCATTGGGATCTTAGCGCTGGCTGCTGTCTCCCGCCGTGGCATTGTTCAAGGCCAGGCGGGTAGCTGATTGCAGGCTGGCCAATTGCTGTGCAGCAGGTGCAATCATCTCTTGGAAGCGCGGTAGCTCAGAAGCTGCTAGTGACTTGGCCTTGGGCAGCTCTTTGTGGATGGTGCGGGGATTGCGGTGCACGCCATCAACAAGGAACTCGTAATGCAGGTGCGGCCCAGTAGCGGCACCTGTGCTACCTACGGTGCCAATGACAGCGTTTTGAGCTACGCGTTGACCCTGTTTGACCTTGCGCTGGTGCAGGTGGAGGTATCGAGTAACGTATCGGTCACCATGTTGAATAAAGACATAGTTGCCATTGGCGCGAGTGTAGCCCGCTTTAATGACCTTGCCATCGCCAGCAGCATAAACAGGAGTGCCGGTAGGGGCTGCGTAGTCGGTGCCGCGGTGGGGGCGAGTTGTTTTATAGATAGGGTGCAGGCGTCGCAAGTTGAAGTTAGAGCTGATGCGAGTGAAGTCGACCGGAGCCATGAGGAAGGCTTTGCGCATGCTAACACCCTGCTCATTATAGTAGCTGACATCACCTTGACTATCGGCGAAGCGGTAAGCGCTAAAAGTTTCTCCGCGGTTGGTGAAAGAGGCTGCGAGGATTTCGCCGTCGCGGTATTTCTCACCGTCTAAATAAAGCTCTTCGTAGACAACGTGGATAGTGTCGCCTTTGCGTGGATCCAGTACGAAATCTATGACGCCGCCAAAAATATCCGCCAGCTCCATAATCTTAAGCTGCGATAGCCCCATGTTTTTACCGGCCATAAACAGCGAGGAAGTGATTTCACCTGTGGCCCAGGTTTCTCTCACTTCGGGCTGGCGTATGTCGCGCTCGGTAACGAAGCTGCCACTTTCATCGCGACGGTAGGTGACTGACTCCAGCGCCGAGATGACGTGCTTTACGCCCAGCAACTGATTTTCGTCGGAGCTCAAAAAAGCGATGGTTTGGCCGGGATAGATTTTGGCCAGGTCTTTGCCGTCGGGGGCGCCGTAAACCAGCTCATGAACCGCGTTGTTGTCAAAGCCCGCACGTTTGAAAATAAGCGAGAGGTTGTCGCCGCTGCGCACGGTCTGTTCCTGCCACTGCTCAAGTTCCACCAGGGCGCTGGGCTCGGCATCTTCGATTGCTGGAGCGATTTGCTCCGTGGCAGGGCTGTTGGTAGCTGATAGAATGCGCTCAACAGCTTGCTCGGATTCGAGCTCGCTTAGCTCGCTGATACTGCGATTCGCTTCGACGTCTCCGCCAGGAGCGAGACTCGCCGCAATTGCGACACAGGCAGTGATTGTAGCTACAGCTAACAAATGCCGACTTGTTTTGGGTTTTGCTGCGCTATCAGAGTTAACGATAGTCGCGCCTCGCGGCTTAGTATTTATTTTCATAGTCCAGATCGTTCGTGTTGCTACCAGTTGCGGGAGTATATTGAAAAATGGAGTGAAGCAACAGTTCGGTATTATTCGGGTTCACAGCTTTTGTAGGGTGAGGTAATGTTGCCGCCCTATTTCAAACCTATTGTCATTATTTATAGTTGAGAAGCAAACATGAGTAGCGCACTTTTAGCCGACCTTCGGGCACGCGAACTGGTTTTTCAGGTTGCGGGAGAAGATGAGCTCCCAGCATGGCTTGATGGCGGATCACGAACCCTTTATTGCGGCTTCGACCCGACCGCAGATAGTCTGCACATTGGCCACCTGGTACCGCTACTGATGCTGCGTCGTTTTCAGCAGGCTGGGCATCGGCCACTTGCTCTGGTTGGTGGCGCCACGGGTTTGATTGGCGATCCGAGCTTTAAGGATCAAGAGCGCAAGTTGAATACACCTGAGGTGGTGGCTTCTTGGGTAGATAAGATCCGTGGGCAGGTATCCCGTTTTATTGATTTTGATGCGGGTGCTAACTCGGCCGAGGTGGTGAACAACCTAGATTGGGTTGCGGGTCTGGATGTCTTGGCTTTTTTGAGAGACGTCGGCAAGCACTTTTCTGTCAATGCCATGATCCAGAAAGAGTCGGTTAAGCAGCGATTGGATCGAGAGGGCAGTGGTCTCAGCTTTACTGAGTTCTCTTATATGATTCTGCAATCATACGACTACGCTGAGCTGAACGCGCGTTATGACTGTAGCTTACAGATCGGTGGTTCCGACCAGTGGGGTAATATCACCGGCGGTATAGATCTCACGCGGCGCATGCATGGCGCTAAGTCGTTTGGTCTGACGGTGCCCTTGATTACTAAGTCTGACGGGACAAAATTCGGCAAAACTGAATCCGGTGCCGTGTGGTTAGACCCTGCTCGCACCTCGCCCTATGCTTTTTACCAGTTTTGGCTCAACACTGCCGACGCGGATGTCTACCGTTTCCTTAAGTACTTCACCTTCTTGGAAGTGGCGGATATAGATGAGCTAGAACGCGCTGATGCTGAGCGTTCCGGTCGGCCGGAGGCGCAGTTGGTGTTGGCGACAGAAGTGACGCGCTTAGTTCACGGTGAAGAAGGCTTGGCCGCGGCGCAGCGGATTAGTGCCTCGCTGTTTAGTGGCGATTTGGCAGCTTTATCAGAAACGGACTTTGCCCAGTTAAAGCAGGACGGCTTGCCCTCGAGCACTGTCGAGCGTAAAGCTTTGCCAGCTACCCTGACACAGATGCTCACTGAGGCTGGAATGGCTAATTCAGGCAAGCAAGTGAAAGATGCTTTAGGGCGAAATGCGGTGTTGGTCAATGGTGATGCGCTGAGCTGGGAGGATAACGGTTCGCCCGTGGAGGTGTTTGCTGAAGATCGTGGACGTTATGGCCGTTACTACCTGACCCAGCTGGGTAAGAAGAAGCACCACCTCTTTGAATTGCTCTAAGAGCTAAAAGAAGGCTTTTTATGCCCTTTTTTAAAAATATTTGAAAAAGGGCTTGCGCCAATCATTTTCTCTACGTATAGTTCGCCTCCCTTGGATGAGGGCGGCAACAAAAGCACAGTCCAAGGCCACCTAGAAACTTTAAAAGTTTCAAAGACTTAAGTCGCAAAGGTGGGCTGATTGATCGGCACTGAAAAATGCAAAAATTTGCAAAAAACAGTTGCCAAAACAAAATCACTCAGTATAATGCGCATCCTCAGTTAGGGGGCAACCTCAACTGACTAACCAGAGTCCCGGCGACCTGGTGTTATTTAACAAGAAGACGAAGACAGATGTGTGGGCACTTGTTGAGATGGTAGTCACGACTATTATCAGACACAACAAGTGACTCATTGATTCATTATGAATTCTTGATTTTTCGATAATTGTGTCTGAGCCGAGATTTGGTCGTTGCCGTGGGGTAACCACGTAAATGACCCCTCTTGTTGGCAGGTATTGCGACAGAGGTAAAAGATTAAACTGAAGAGTTTGATCATGGCTCAGATTGAACGCTGGCGGCAGGCCTAACACATGCAAGTCGAGCGCGAAAGCACTTCGGTGTGAGTAGAGCGGCGGACGGGTGAGTAATGCGCAGGAATCTACCTAGTAGTGGGGGATAACAGCTGGAAACAGCTGCTAATACCGCATACGCCCTACGGGGGAAAGCGGGGGACCTTAGGGCCTCGCGCTATTAGACGAGCCTGCGTTGGATTAGCTTGTTGGTGAGGTAAAGGCTCACCAAGGCGACGATCCATAGCTGGTCTGAGAGGATGATCAGCCACACCGGGACTGAGACACGGCCCGGACTCCTACGGGAGGCAGCAGTGGGGAATATTGCGCAATGGGCGAAAGCCTGACGCAGCCATGCCGCGTGTGTGAAGAAGGCCCTAGGGTTGTAAAGCACTTTCAATTGGGAAGAAAGGTTGTGTGTTAATAGCACTCAACTGTGACATTACCTTTAGAAGAAGCACCGGCTAACTCCGTGCCAGCAGCCGCGGTAATACGGAGGGTGCAAGCGTTAATCGGAATTACTGGGCGTAAAGCGCGCGTAGGCGGTTTGTTAAGTCGGATGTGAAAGCCCTGGGCTCAACCTGGGACCTGCATCCGATACTGGCCGACTAGAGTACGAGAGAGGGAGGTAGAATTCCACGTGTAGCGGTGAAATGCGTAGATATGTGGGGGAATACCGGTGGCGAAGGCGGCCTCCTGGCTCGATACTGACGCTGAGGTGCGAAAGCGTGGGGAGCAAACAGGATTAGATACCCTGGTAGTCCACGCCGTAAACGATGTCTACTAGCCGTTGGGGAACTTGATTCCTTGGTGGCGCAGCTAACGCACTAAGTAGACCGCCTGGGGAGTACGGCCGCAAGGTTAAAACTCAAATGAATTGACGGGGGCCCGCACAAGCGGTGGAGCATGTGGTTTAATTCGATGCAACGCGAAGAACCTTACCAGGTCTTGACATCCTGCGAATTTTCTAGAGATAGATTAGTGCCTTCGGGAACGCAGTGACAGGTGCTGCATGGCTGTCGTCAGCTCGTGTCGTGAGATGTTGGGTTAAGTCCCGTAACGAGCGCAACCCTTGTCCTTAGTTGCCAGCACGTAATGGTGGGAACTCTAAGGAGACTGCCGGTGACAAACCGGAGGAAGGTGGGGACGACGTCAAGTCATCATGGCCCTTACGACCTGGGCTACACACGTGCTACAATGGAGCGTACAGAGGGCTGCTAACCCGCGAGGGGGAGCGAATCCCACAAAACGTTTCGTAGTCCGGATTGGAGTCTGCAACTCGACTCCATGAAGTCGGAATCGCTAGTAATCGTGGATCAGAATGCCACGGTGAATACGTTCCCGGGCCTTGTACACACCGCCCGTCACACCATGGGAGTGGGTTGCAAAAGAAGTGGGTAGACTAACCTTCGGGAGGTCGCTCACCACTTTGTGATTCATGACTGGGGTGAAGTCGTAACAAGGTAGCCCTAGGGGAACCTGGGGCTGGATCACCTCCTTAAACGATAGTGACACGTCTTGATAAGTGTTCACACATTTGTCTTCGTCTTGAACGGTTGATGCGACAGTAATCATGAGCTTCGCTGTGCCTTTTTTTAGGCCTGTAGCTCAGTTGGTTAGAGCGCACCCCTGATAAGGGTGAGGTCGGCAGTTCAAATCTGCCCAGGCCTACCAAATCACTCCTGATCTTCGTCGTGAAGTCACTTGCATAGCAGTATGCGATGCCCTTCGCAGCGCGATCAGCACAGTTTGGTGAACTTGGCAGGTATTGTGATTGCTGCTGGTACACTTTTACTTGGGGCTATAGCTCAGCTGGGAGAGCGCCTGCCTTGCACGCAGGAGGTCTGCGGTTCGATCCCGCATAGCTCCACCACTTCTCGCAAGCTTGTAAGTTATGAGTTTGTTAGGATGGGATCCCCACGCATCGATTGGAATTCAGAAAGAAGCACATTGTCAACAATACTGATGAGTGTGTTTGTTTCTGGTTTTCACAACCGGACAGTTCTTTAACAAGGTAAATTAAGCTGAGTCTTTGGATTCAAGCAAGGCACCAACCCTCGGGTTCGGTGAATTGAAGAATCCTTAGATAATTGTTCTTGATAGCGGGTATCAATTCCCCGCTATCGAAACGAGTTGTTTTAAACAACACTGTGACTTAAGCGTCACAACATCCGGCGGGCAAGAACTTTGATCGGTTCTTGTCTACTAAGTACCTGGCCTGTGTTAAGGGGGTCAGGGAACTGTCTACTTGAACACTGCTTTTGTTGTTAAAAAGCGGTGGATCTCTTGTGCTAACAAGAGAACAGATAACTTCGGTTATATGGTCAAGTGACTAAGCGCATACGGTGGATGCCTTGGCAGTCAGAGGCGATGAAGGACGTTGTAGCCTGCGAAAAGCTTCGGGGAGTCGGCAAACAGACTTTGATCCGGAGATGTCCGAATGGGGAAACCCGCCCAATGTAAGTTGGGTATCCTGCACTGAATACATAGGTGTAGGAGGCGAACGAGGGGAACTGAAACATCTAAGTACCCTTAGGAAGAGAAATCAATTGAGATTCCCTCAGTAGCGGCGAGCGAACGGGGAACAGCCTGCAAGTGATAGCAGAAGGGTTAGTGGAACGGTCTGGAAAGTCCGGCGATAGAGGGTGATAGCCCCGTACACGAAAACGCTTTTGTGGTACTAAGCTTGCGATAAGTAGGACGGGACACGTGTTATCTTGTCTGAAGATGGGGGGACCATCCTCCAAGGCTAAATACTCCTGACTGACCGATAGTGAACCAGTACCGTGAGGGAAAGGCGAAAAGAACCCCGGAGAGGGGAGTGAAATAGAACCTGAAACCGTATGCGTACAAGCAGTGGGAGCACCTTCGTGGTGTGACTGCGTACCTTTTGTATAATGGGTCAGCGACTTATTGTCTGTAGCAAGCTTAACCGCATAGGGGAGGCGTAGGGAAACCGAGTCTTAATAGGGCGCATAGTTGCAGGCAGTAGACCCGAAACCGGGCGATCTATCCATGGCCAGAGTGAAGGTTAGGTAACACTGACTGGAGGCTCGAACCCACTTATGTTGAAAAATGAGGGGATGAGCTGTGGATCGGAGTGAAAGGCTAATCAAGCCCGGAGATAGCTGGTTCTCCTCGAAATCTATTTAGGTAGAGCGTCATGTCTTACCCTAGGGGGTAGAGCACTGTTTCGGCTAGGGGGTCATCCCGACTTACCAACCCGATGCAAACTCCGAATACCTAGGAGTACAATCATGGCAGAAAGACAGCGGGTGCTAACGTCCGTTGTCGAGAGGGCAACAACCCAGACCGCCAGCTAAGGTCCCCAATACCAGTTAAGTGGGAAACGATGTGGGAAGGCTTAGACAGCTAGGAGGTTGGCTTAGAAGCAGCCATCCTTTAAAGAAAGCGTAATAGCTCACTAGTCGAGTCGGCCTGCGCGGAAGATTTAACGGGGCTAAACTGGTAACCGAAGCTGCGGATGCATATTTATATGCATGGTAGAGGAGCGTTCTGTAAGCCGTTGAAGGTGAACCGGGAGGTTTGCTGGAGGTATCAGAAGTGCGAATGCTGACATGAGTAACGATAAGGGGGGTGAAAAACCTCCCCGCCGGAAGATCAAGGTTTCCTGCGCAACGCTAATCGGCGCAGGGTGAGTCGGCCCCTAAGGCGAGGGCGAAAGCCGTAGTCGATGGGAAACGGGTTAATATTCCCGTACTTCTTCATATTGCGATGGAGGGACGGAGTAGGCTAGGTCATCAGGGCGATGGTTGTCCCTGTTTAAGGCTGTAGGCTGACTGCTTAGGTAAATCCGGGCGGTTAAGGCTGAGAGTTGATGACGAGCTCTTTCGAAAGATCGAGCGAAGTGATTGATGCCATGCTTCCAGGAAAAGCTTCTAAGCTTCAGATATGAAGGAACCGTACTGTAAACCGACACAGGTGATCAGGTAGAGAATACCAAGGCGCTTGAGAGAACTCGGGTGAAGGAACTAGGCAAAATGGTACCGTAACTTCGGGAGAAGGTACGCCGGTTTTGGTGATGGGACTTGCTCCCTAAGCTGAGGCTGGCCGAAGTGACCAGGTGGCTGCGACTGTTTATTAAAAACATAGCACTGTGCAAACACGAAAGTGGACGTATACGGTGTGACGCCTGCCCGGTGCCGGAAGGTTAATTGATGGGGTTAGCTTCGGCGAAGCTCTTGATCGAAGCCCCGGTAAACGGCGGCCGTAACTATAACGGTCCTAAGGTAGCGAAATTCCTTGTCGGGTAAGTTCCGACCTGCACGAATGGCGTAACGATGGCCACACTGTCTCCACCCGAGACTCAGTGAAATTGAATTTGCGGTTAAGATGCCGTATACCCGCGGCTAGACGGAAAGACCCCGTGAACCTTTACTATAGCTTCACAGTGGACTTTGACTTTATTTGTGTAGGATAGCTGGGAGGCTTTGAAGCAATGGCGCTAGCTGTTGTGGAGCCAACCTTGAAATACCAGCCTGGTAAAGTTGAGGTTCTAACTTAGGTCCATTATCTGGATCGAGGACATTGTGTGGTGGGTAGTTTGACTGGGGCGGTCTCCTCCCAAAGAGTAACGGAGGAGCACGAAGGTGCGCTAATCATGGTCGGAAATCATGAGGTTAGTGTAAAGGCACAAGCGCGCTTGACTGCGAGACTGACAAGTCGAGCAGGTACGAAAGTAGGTCTTAGTGATCCGGTGGTTCTGTATGGAAGGGCCATCGCTCAACGGATAAAAGGTACTCCGGGGATAACAGGCTGATACCGCCCAAGAGTTCACATCGACGGCGGTGTTTGGCACCTCGATGTCGGCTCATCACATCCTGGGGCTGAAGCCGGTCCCAAGGGTATGGCTGTTCGCCATTTAAAGTGGTACGCGAGCTGGGTTTAGAACGTCGTGAGACAGTTCGGTCCCTATCTGCCGTGGGCGTTGGAGAATTGAGGGAAGCTGCTCCTAGTACGAGAGGACCGGAGTGGACGAACCACTGGTGTTCGGGTTGTGTCGCCAGACGCATTGCCCGGTAGCTACGTTCGGACAGGATAACCGCTGAAAGCATCTAAGCGGGAAGCCCCTCCCAAGATGAGTTCTCCCTGGGAATTTAATTCCCCTAAAGGGCCGTTGAAGACTACAACGTTGATAGGCTGGGTGTGGAAGCGCTGTAAGGCGTTGAGCTAACCAGTACTAATTGCCCGTGAGGCTTGACCATATAATCCAAGTTATTTGCTTGCCGCAAGGCGAGTATGAGTAGACAGCGGATGTTGTGATTAAGTCCAGAGTTGCTAGGCAACTCAGAAAGAACAGACAGCTTAATTTACCGCCTTATTTGGATCAAAGTAGGCCGCACCTACAGTGCCTAAGACCGAAATATCCAAGCCAGTTTGCCTGGCGACAATAGAGCGTTGGAACCACCTGAATCCTTTCCGAACTCAGAAGTGAAACGACGTATCGCCGATGGTAGTGTGGGGTCTCCCCATGTGAGAGTAGGTCATCGCCAGGCTTTAA
>NZ_JACFXU010000018.1 GCF_014077625.1 Sediminihaliea albiluteola
ATGAGTAAGGAAAAGTTTGAACGTAATAAGCCCCACGTCAACGTGGGCACCATCGGTCACGTTGACCATGGTAAAACCACGCTGACAGCGGCGCTGACACGCGTATGCGCCGAGGTATGGGGTGGTGCTGCAGTTGCCTACGATGGTATTGACAACGCACCGGAAGAGAAAGAGCGTGGCATCACTATTGCTACTTCACACGTAGAATACGACTCTCCTGAGCGTCACTACGCACACGTTGACTGCCCTGGGCACGCTGACTATGTGAAAAACATGATCACCGGTGCTGCACAGATGGACGGCGCTATCTTGGTATGTGGCGCCACTGATGGCCCAATGCCTCAGACCCGTGAGCACATCCTGCTGTCGCGTCAGGTAGGTGTTCCTTACATCGTTGTGTTCCTGAACAAAGCAGACCTGCTGGCTGAAGACTGTGGCGGTGCTGACTCAGAAGAATACGAAGAGATGAAAGAGCTGGTTGAAATGGAGCTGCGTGAGCTGCTTGACCAGTACGACTTCCCCGGTGACGACACGCCAATCATCTGTGGTTCGGCACTGATGGCTTTGAACGGCGAAGACGACAACGGTCTGGGTACTACTGCTGTTAAGACACTGGTAGAGACTCTGGACAGCTACATCCCTGAGCCCGAGCGTGCTATTGATCAGGCCTTCCTGATGCCAGTAGAAGACGTGTTCTCAATCTCTGGTCGCGGTACTGTTGTGACTGGTCGTGTTGAGCGCGGTATTGTTAAAGTTGGTGACGAGCTGGAAATCGTTGGTATCCGTGACACACAGAAAACTGTTTGTACCGGTGTTGAGATGTTCCGCAAATTGCTAGACGAAGGCCGTGCTGGTGAGAACGTTGGTGTTCTGCTGCGTGGTACTAAGCGTGAAGACGTTGAGCGTGGTCAGGTACTGGCGGTGCCCGGTTCTGTGAAGCCACACACTAAGTTCGAAGCAGAGGTTTACATTCTGTCCAAGGACGAAGGTGGTCGTCACACGCCATTCTTTAAAGGCTACCGTCCCCAGTTCTACTTCCGTACTACGGACGTAACAGGTGCATGTGAGCTGCCAGAAGGCGTTGAGATGGTGATGCCAGGCGACAACGTACAGATGGTTGCGACCTTGATTGCACCGATTGCGATGGACGAAGGTCTGCGCTTTGCGATCCGTGAAGGCGGTCGTACAGTGGGTGCAGGTGTAGTTGCCAAGATCATCGAGTAAGATCGCTGATTTGAGTGACAAAAAACCCGGCCAGATGGCCGGGTTTTTTTTGGCTAGTAAAAACTACTTTTCGAGTAATTAGTCCCGCTGCTGATAATTGCGTTCTGAAATCTGACCGTTGAGTGTTAAAAAGTCATACAAAATACCAATACCAAACAGTCCGAGGGTGAGTAGATAGAGAATGCCAGTAAAAATCTTGCCCATGTAGAGGCGGTGGATACCAAATACACCTAAAAAGGTGAGCAGAATCCAAGCTAAGTCGTAGTCAGTTCGCCCGGCTTGGTAACGTTGGTCAGCATTGCGGGCCATGCTCGGTATTAACAGCAAGTCGATTATCCAGCCGATAAAGAATAAGCCTAAAGTAAAAAACCAAATAATGCCGGTAATTTGTCGGCCATAATAAAAGCGATGGGCGCCTATGAAGCCGAAGATCCATAATAAGTAGCCCATGAAGACTGAATGACTGGGTGGTTTTTGCTGCATATTGGCTGTGCTCCGTGTTTATATCGTCATTGTGATAAATAAGGTAAAACTTGTGCTTGCTTCCTGCGACTATAATGCCATAATCCGCTTCGGCAAATGCCCATGGAAATAAGTCGGACTCACCGAAACTATTTACCAGTCCCTGCTTGACACTACCCGGGTCGGTCTATAGAATTCGCGTTCCTTTTTCGGGGGGCTCCCTAGCGGGTTCCTGGTTTTTTATTGATTGGAGTTAGGTCTGGTGCAGAATCAACGCATTCGAATTCGCCTTAAGGCATTTGATCATCGCCTGATAGATACGTCGACTCAGGAAATAGTAGAAACTGCACGCCGTACTGGTGCGCAGGTTAAGGGGCCGATCCCTCTTCCTACGCGGAAGGAAAAGTACACTGTGCTGGTATCGCCGCACGTGAACAAAGATGCACGTGATCAGTACGAGATTCGTACTCACAAGCGTCTGTTAGATATCGTGGAGCCTACAGAGAAGACTGTAGACGCCCTGATGAAGTTGGACCTGGCAGCAGGTGTTGAAGTACAGATCAGTCTTGGTTAACGAAAATTCGTAGCAAGACCTGCTTGGGGCAGGAGTCCCGAGTGTGTAACGCCCGGTTGCGGTAGGCGCATTCGGGCGGCCATAGAGGGTAAGCCCCGTACACTGAGAGGTTAGCAAAATGACTATTGGTTTAGTCGGCCGTAAATCCGGTATGACTCGCGTTTTTACCGAAGATGGCGCATCAATTCCAGTAACCGTAGTGGAGATTTCTCCAAACCGCGTTACTCAGATCAAAGAGCTCGATAGCGATGGCTATTGCGCAATTCAGGTCACTACGGGCAACCGTAAGGCCTCAAAAGTCAGTAAGTCTCAAGCTGGACATTTCGCTAAAGCGGGTGTCGAGGCCGGTTTAGGTCTATGGGAATTCCGCACAGAAGGTTCTGAGGAAGCTTTTGAGGTGGGTTCCGAGTTGACTGTTGAGCGGTTTCAGGTTGGTCAGAAAGTTGACGTAGCAGGTAAATCAAAAGGTAAAGGTTTTCAGGGCGTAGTTAAGCGTTGGAACTTTGCCATGCAGGATGCCACGCACGGTAACTCGCTGTCGCACCGCGCTCCCGGTTCAATCGGTCAGTGCCAAACCCCAGGTCGTGTATTCAGGGGTAAGAAGATGGCCGGTCATATGGGTGCTGAAAGTGTAACTACCCAGGGCCTGGAAATTGTCCGTGTTGATGCAGAGCGTAACTTGCTGCTCATCAAGGGCGCTGTCCCCGGTGCACCGGGCGGAGACGTGATCGTGCGTCCCGCAGTCAAGGCTTAAGGTTAGGGGGTTTCTAACGTGGAACTGAGTGTAGTAAAGCCAGGTAATCTCGACGCAGGGAAAGTGTCTGTTTCTGATGTTGCCTTTGCTCGTGAGTTTAATGAAGACCTAGTTCACCAGGTGGTCACTGCCTATATGGCGGGTGCTCGCCAGGGAACTCGAGCACAAAAGACTCGATCGGAAGTCAATGGCGGTGGTAAGAAGCCGTGGCGTCAGAAGGGTACTGGTCGTGCTCGTGCGGGAACCATTCGTTCGCCTATTTGGCGTTCCGGTGGTGTGACTTTTGCGGCTAAGCCGCAGGATCACTCGCAAAAAGTGAATCGCAAAATGTATCGCGCAGCTATGTGCTCGATTATGTCCGAGCTGGCGCGCCAAGATCGTTTGGTTGTGGTTGAGTCGGTTCAGGTTGAGCAGCCAAAAACCAAATTGCTGGCTAAGCAGTTGGGTGAATACGGCGTCGACAACGTGTTGATTGTGACTTCGGAGCTGGATAGCAATCTGTACTTAGCTGCCCGCAACTTGCACAAGGTTGATGTGCGCGATGTCGATGGTGTCGATCCGGTTAGCCTGATTGCCTATGACAAGGTCATGATGACTGTGGACGCAGTTAAGAAGTTAGAGGAGATGCTGGGATGAACCAGGAGCGTGTATTTCAAATACTGGTAGGTCCGCATGTATCCGAGAAGGCTGCCATTGTAGCTGACGCGAACAATCAGTATGTGTTCAAGGTTGCGGTAGATGCTACCAAGCTGGAAGTTCGCAAGTCGGTAGAGCAGCTGTTTAAAGTCAAGGTTGACAGCGTTCAGACTCTAAAGGTTAAGGGCAAGGTTAAGCGTAACAAATTTGGTTTTAGCGCCAAGCCGACCTGGAAAAAGGCATACGTTCGTCTGGAGCAGGGTCAGGAAATTGACTTTGCTTCCGCCGAGTAAGGCGAGAAGGAGTAGGTTTTAAAATGGCAATTCTGAAGAGTAAGCCCACTTCCCCCGGTCGCCGTCATGTCGTCCGTGTGGTTAGCGAAGATCTGCACAAGGGTGCTCCGTATGCGCCTCTGTTAGAGAAGCAGTCTCGCAATGGTGGTCGTAACAACAATGGCCGCATCACTACTCGTCATATTGGCGGTGGTCACAAGCAGCATTATCGCATTGTCGACTTCAAGCGTACTAAGGACGGAATTCCGGCCAAAGTTGAGCGTGTTGAATATGATCCCAATCGCACCGCACACATTGCGCTGCTGTTGTTTGCTGATGGTGAGCGTCGCTACATCATTGCACCGAAGGGTGTTAAAGCTGGTGATGTGTTGCAGTCTGGTCCTTCTGCGCCGATCAAGGCGGGTAACTGTCTGCCACTGCGCAATATTCCAGTCGGTTCAGTGATCCACGCCCTTGAACTGAAGCCAGGCAAAGGTGCTCAGGTATCTCGCTCAGCGGGTTCCTCGGCGCAGTTGGTGGCACGTGAAGGTCGCTATGCAACTGTGCGTCTGCGCTCTGGCGAGATGCGTAAAGTGCTGGTTGACTGTCGTGCAACTTTGGGCGAAGTGTCCAATTCCGAGCACAGTCTTCGCAAACTGGGTAAGGCAGGTGCTTCACGCTGGCGCGGTGTTCGTCCAACGGTTCGTGGTGTTGCTATGAACCCAGTTGATCACCCGCATGGTGGTGGTGAAGGTCGTACTTCGGGTGGCCGTCATCCGGTCACTCCATGGGGTGTTCCGACCAAGGGTTATAAGACCCGCAAGAACAAGCGTACTGACGACCTGATTGTCCGTCGTCGTGGTAAGAAGTAACGGTTGCCGTTAACCAGATTTTAGAGGAAGAAGATTGTGCCACGTTCACTGAAGAAAGGTCCTTTTATCGACCTTCACTTGATGAAAAAGGTCGAAGTTGCTCTTGAAAGCAACGATCGTCGCCCGATCAAAACCTGGTCGCGCCGTTCCATGGTTTCACCAGATATGGTGGGCCTGACTATAGCTGTACACAATGGTCGTCAGCACGTACCGGTTCTGATCAACGAAGATATGGTTGGTCACAAGCTGGGTGAATTTGCGGCAACCCGCACGTTCAAAGGCCATGTCGTGGACAAGAAGGCCAAGCGCTAAAGCGCAGGTCTATAGCGAGGTTTAGGAAAATGGAAGTTGCAGCAAGACTAAAGGGCGCACGTATCTCAGCGCAGAAAGCACGCCTGGTCGCAGACCAAGTGCGCGGCCTGCCGGTAGAGACAGCGTTGAGCCTGCTGGAATTCAGCCCCAAAAAGGCGGCTCACATTGTCAAGAAAGTTCTCGACTCTGCGATTGCCAATGCTGAGAACAACGAAGGTGCAGATGTGGATGAGCTTAAGGTTTCCAGCATCTTTGTAGACGAAGGTATGACAATGAAGCGTCTGAGCCCGCGTGCCAAAGGCCGTGCGGATCGCATTTTAAAGCGCAGCTGTCATATCACAGTAAAAGTTGCAGACGGCGAAGGTTAGGAGAAGACCAAATGGGTCAGAAAGTACATCCAGTCGGTATCCGCTTAGGTATTGTTAAAAGCCATACCTCAATCTGGTATGCCGGCAACAAGAACTACTCGAAGAACCTGATCAGTGATCTAGAAGTTCGCAAGTTCATCGAGAAAGAGCTTGAGCACGCCTCCGTCAGTCGTGTGGTGATTGAGCGTCCGGCACAGACCGCACGTATCACAATCCACACCGCTCGTCCCGGTATCGTGATCGGCAAAAAAGGTGAAGACGTAGATAAGCTGCGTAGAACCTTGGCTGTAAAAATGGGTGTGCCTGTGCACATCAACATCGAAGAGATCCGCAAGCCGGACCTGGATGCCAAGCTGGTAGCGCAGAACGTCGCGCAGCAGCTCGAGCGTCGCGTTATGTTCCGTCGCGCTATGAAGCGTGTGGTACAGAACGCCATGCGCCAGGGCGCGGAAGGTATCAAGGTTCAGGTCGGTGGCCGTTTGGGCGGTGCAGAAATTGCTCGCTCTGAGTGGTACCGCGAAGGCCGTGTACCTCTGCACACGCTGCGTGCAGATATCGATTACGCCACCTACGAAGCTGTAACAACTTACGGCATCATCGGTGTAAAAGTGTGGATTTTCAAAGGCGAAGTTATTGGTACTGATACACAGACCGATGGCGCCAAGAAAACAGCAACTAATTAAGGGTTACGCAGATGCTTCAACCAAAGCGTACAAAATTTCGCAAGACTCATAAAGGCCGTAACCGCGGCTTGGCCCTTCGCGGCAGTAAAGTGAGCTTTGGCGAATACGGTTTGAAAGCGACAGGTCGCGGCCGCATCACTGCGCGCCAGATTGAAGCGGCTCGTCGTGCCATGACACGTCACATCAAGCGTGGCGGAAAGATCTGGATCCGCGTCTTCCCGGACAAGCCTATTACAGGCAAGCCGCTGGAAGTACGTATGGGTAAAGGTAAGGGTAACGTGGAGTACTGGGTGGCCCAGGTTCAGCCAGGTAAGGTTCTGTACGAAGTGCAGGGCGTATCTGAAGAGCTGGCTCGTGAGGCATTTGCCCTGGCTGCTGCCAAGATTCCCGTTACTACAACATTTGTAAAACGGTCGGTGATGTGATGAAAGCAAGCGAATTGCATGATAAGTCCGCAGAGGACCTGAACAAGCAGCTGCTAAGCCTGCGTGAAGATCAGTTCAAGTTGCGCATGCAGCAGTCCACTGGACAGTTGGGGCAGACACATTTATTGCGCCAGAACCAGCGCGACATCGCACGCGTCAAGACTGTACTGAAACAGAAGGCAGGTAATTAATCATGTCAGGTGCAGAAAAGCGTATCCGTACGGCAACCGGAAAGGTTGTCAGCAACAAAATGGACAAAACAGTCACTGTGCTGATTGAGCGTCGGGTTAAGCACCCTGTGTACGGTAAGTACATTACACGTTCATCAAAGATTCATGCTCATGATGAAAACAATGAGTGTGGTATCGGCGATACCGTCAAGGTGGCTGAGTCGCGTCCAGTATCTAAGACTAAGTCTTGGAAGTTGCTGGAAGTAGTAGAGAGCGCCACTCAGGTCGTTTAAGCGCAGGTTTTGCGGCACAGCGCCGCAGTTTGGAGTAGAGAATGATTCAAACACAGTCGTATTTGGAAGTCGCTGATAACAGCGGTGCCCGCCGCGTGATGTGCATCAAAGTACTCGGTGGTTCCAAGCGTCGTTACGCGCGTGTCGGTGACCTGATCAAGGTGACCGTGAAGGAAGCGATTCCACGCGGTAAGGTCAAAAAAGGCCAGGTTATGACCGCTGTTGTCGTGCGCACTAAGAAAGGTGTTCGTCGTGCAGATGGCTCTCTCATCAAATTTGATGATAACGCAGCAGTCCTATTGAACAACCAGGAAGCGCCCATCGGTACGCGTATATTTGGCCCGGTCACTCGTGAACTGCGCGGTGAGAAGTTCATGAAGATTATTTCTCTGGCCCCGGAAGTTATCTAGTCCGGCCAGCAGAGAGAGGAAGAGAAATGTTGAAGATCAAGCGCGATGACGAAGTGGTTATCTTGGCCGGTAAGGACAAGGGTAAGCGCGGCAAGGTTCGCAAGGTGTTGACAGACAATCGCGTGATTGTTGCTGGCATCAATATGGTAAAGAAGCACACCAAGCCTAACCCTCAGATGGGTGTGGCCGGCGGTATCGTCGAGCGTGAAGCCCCTATTCAGGTTTCTAATGTGGCGATTTTTAACCCCGCGACCAGCAAAGCAGATCGTGTGGGCTTCAAAGTAGATGGAGATAGCAAGATCCGTATCTTCAAGTCCAATGGCGAGGCGATTGACTCCTGAGCCGACGCTGGCTAAACGAGTTAACAGGTAGAAGACATGGCAACGTTGAAACACAAATACAAGAGCGAACTCGCTCCTCAGCTTAAAGAAACGCTGGGTTTGGACAATGTGATGGAAGTTCCACGCATCACCAAAATCACTCTGAACATGGGTGTTGGTGAAGCTGTAGGCGATAAAAAAGTGTTGGAAAACGCTGTCGCTGAAATGGAAAAGATCGCTGGCCAAAAGCCGATCATCACTAAAGCACGTCGCTCCATTGCGGGTTTTAAAATCCGTGACGGATGGCCGATTGGCTGCAAAGTGACACTGCGTTCAGACCGCATGTACGAATTCTTGGATCGTTTGATCAGCATCGCGATCCCACGTATTCGTGACTTCCGTGGCATTAGCCCCAAGTCTTTTGACGGCCGCGGTAACTTTGCGATGGGTGTAAGTGAGCAAATTATTTTCCCTGAAATTGAATACGACCAGGTGGATGCCCTGCGCGGTATGGATATCACTATCACCACCACGGCTCGTACGGACGATGAAGGTCGCGCACTGCTGCGTGCTTTCAACTTCCCACTGAAAGGTTAAGAGGCTTAATACATGGCTAAAAAATCTATGATTGCGCGTGAAGAAAAGCGTTCACGTATGGTAGCTAAGTACGCCGAGAAGCGTGCAAGCCTAAAGGCAATTCTGAGCGATATGAACGCGTCCGATGAAGAAAAATGGGATGCCCAGATTGCCCTGCAAAAGCTGCCACGTGATGCGAGCCCTGTGCGCCGTCAGCGTCGCTGTCAGCTCACCGGTCGTCCTCACGGGGTCTATCGTAAATTTGGCCTGTGCCGTAACAAGCTGCGTGAAGCTGCTATGCGCGGCGATGTACCTGGTCTGGTTAAGTCCAGCTGGTAACGGAGAGATTTAGAAATGAGTATGCAAGATCCGCTGTCAGATATGCTGACCCGTATTCGCAACGCGCAAATGGCCGGTAAGTCCTCTGTTGAAATGCCTGGCTCCAAGTTAAAAGCTGCCGTTGCAAATGTTTTAAAGGAAGAAGGCTACGTCGAAGACTTCGCCACTTCCGTGGACAATGGCAAGCCTCGTTTGAGCATTGAGCTCAAGTACTACGAAGGCAAGCCTGTAATCGCAGAGATTGATCGCATCAGCCGTCCAGGCCTGCGCAGCTATCGCAACAAGAATGAGCTGCCATCGGTCCGCAACGGTTTGGGTGTGGCCATTGTATCGACATCACGCGGTGTGATGACTGATCGAGCTGCTCGCGCTGCTGGCGTGGGTGGTGAAGTGCTCTGCACCGTTTTCTAAGATTGATTTAAAGAGCAACTAACATGTCTAGAGTCGCAAATAATCCGGTACAACTGCCCAGCGGCGTCGAAGTTAAGACGACCGGTCAGGTTCTGTCCGTTAAAGGCAGTAAAGGCAATCTTGAGTTCTTGCTAACTGAAGGTGTGCAGATTAACCAGGATGACAACGTTCTGACTATTGCATACGAGAGTGACAAGTTGAAAGCCATCGCTGGCACAACCCGCGCACTGTTGAACAATATGGTCAAGGGCGTCAGCGAAGGTTGGGAAAAGAAGCTGTTGCTAAACGGCGTTGGTTATCGCGCCAAGGCTGATGGCAAGTCAATTAACCTGAGCGTGGGTATGTCACACCCGGTTGATTACACTTTGCCTGAAGGCGTTACCGCTGAAACACCCTCCCAGACTGAAATCGTCGTAAAGGGTATAGACAAGCGGGCTGTTGGCCAGGTTGCTGCAGATATTCGCAGCATCCGTCCGCCAGAGCCTTACAAGGGTAAGGGCATTCGTTACGCTGACGAGAATGTTCGTCGTAAAGAAGCCAAGAAGAAGTAGGTAGGAACTAAGAGATGAGTGCAAAGAATGATTCAAGGCTGCGTCGCGCCCGTCGCGCTCGAGCCCGCATGCGTGACCTCGGTGTTAACCGCCTGAGTGTACACCGTACTCCGCGTCACATTTATGCCCAGGTGATTGCCCCGGCTGGTGACAAGGTACTGGTTAGTGCTTCTACCTTGGACAGCAGCCTGCGCAGTGGCAGCACTGGTAACGCAGAGGCAGCAGCCGCAGTCGGCAAGCTGGTAGCAGAGCGCGCAAAGCAAGCTGGCATCGAGAAGGTGGCGTTTGACCGCAGCGGTTACAAGTACCACGGACGTATCAAGGCCCTGGCCGACGCCGCCCGTGAAAGTGGACTGGAATTCTAGGGTATAGATATGGCGTTTAATGATCAAAAAAGACAGCAGCAAGACGGTGACCTCCAGGAAAAGCTGGTACAGGTAAACCGTGTAGCTAAAGTGGTCAAGGGTGGTCGTATCTTCGGCTTCACTGCCCTGACAGTAGTTGGCGATGGCAAAGGTAAAGTTGGTTTCGGCCGCGGTAAAGCACGTGAAGTGCCAGTCGCTATCCAGAAAGCTATGGAAGCTGCTCGTCGCAACATGATTCAGGTTGAGCTTGATAACGGTACTCTGCAATACCCAGTAAACGCACGCCATGGCGCTTCTAAGGTATACATGCAGCCTGCTGTTGAAGGTACCGGTGTAATTGCTGGTGGTGCGATGCGTGCCGTGCTTGAAATTGCTGGCGTCACAGACGTATTGGCCAAGTGTTATGGTTCGACCAACCCGGTGAACGTAGTTCGTGCTACTTTCAACGGCCTGCGCGACATGTCTGCTCCGGATGACGTTGCTGCTAAGCGCGGCAAGACTGTCGAAGAAATTTTGAATTAATTATTGGGTTAGCTTGTCATGTCTAAAGCAACTATCAAGGTAACGCAGATCAAGAGCACCAATGGCCGCCTGAAGAATCACCAGGCCTGTGTGCGCGGTCTTGGCCTGCGCCGTATCGGCCACACAGTTGAAGTGGAAGACACTCCATCTGTGCGCGGCATGATCAACAAAGTGAATTATATGCTACGGGTTGAGGATTAAAACATGTCAGACGTAGAAGTAATGCGACTGAATAGCCTGAGCCCTGCACCGGGCTCACGCAAAGATGCCAAGCGCGTCGGTCGCGGTATCGGTAGCGGCTTGGGCAAGACAGCCGGTCGTGGTCATAAAGGTTTGAAATCGCGCTCAGGTGGTTCGGTAGCCCCAGGTTTTGAGGGTGGTCAGATGCCACTGCAGAAGCGCTTACCGAAGTATGGCTTTAGTTCGCGCATCTCTCGCACGACTGCCCAGGTTCGTTTAGGCGAACTCAATGCAGTCAGTGGTGATGTTATTGATTTGGCGGCACTGAAAGACGCTGACTTGGTTCGTGAAAACGTACTTCGTGCACGTGTGTTCCTGTCCGGTGAATTGAAAAAAGCTGTCACTGTCAAAGGTCTTGCGGTTACTAAAGGTGCCCGCGAAGCCATTGAACAGGCAGGCGGAAAAGTAGAGGACTAAATGGCAACAGGTCAACTGCCCGGAGTTAACAAGGCAGGCATGGGCGAGCTTTTTGCTCGCCTTCGTTTTGTCTTGCTGGCGATAATTGTTTATCGCATTGGAACCCATATACCGGTACCTGGGATTGACCCTAACCAGTTGGCGGCGCTGTTTAACCAGAATCAGGGCACGATTCTGGGTCTGGCGAATATGTTTTCCGGGGGAGCCCTGGAACGCATGAGTATTTTGGCGCTAGGTATCATGCCCTATATCTCTGCATCGATTATCATGCAGTTGATGTCGGCGGTGACACCGAAGCTAGAAGCGCTTAAGAAAGAAGGCGAAGCGGGTCGTCGCAAGATCAGCCAGTACACACGCTATCTCACGGTGTTGTTGGCGATTGTACAGGCAACAGGTATGACCGTAGGCATGGCCAATCAAGGCATGGCCTATAGTGTCGCACCACTGTTTTACGTCATTGCAATTACTTCACTGGTTACCGGTGCAGTATTTATGATGTGGCTGGGTGAGCAGATCACTGAAAAGGGTGTTGGCAACGGCATTTCTTTGTTGATCTTCGCCGGTATTGTAGCGGGCTTGCCCTCTGCGATCGGTCAGTCATTAGAGTCAGCGCGTCAGGGTGAGCTGAACATTCTCATCTTGCTGTTTATCCTGGCTCTTGCGATTGCCGTGATTTACATGATTGTGTTCATCGAGCGCGGCCAGCGTCGTATCACGGTGAACTATGCCAAGCGGCAGCAGGGCCGCAAGATGTTTCAGGCGCAGAGCTCGCATCTGCCACTGAAAGTGAATATGGCTGGGGTAATACCGGCAATTTTTGCCAGTAGCATCCTGCTGTTTCCAGCATCATTGGCACAGTGGTTTGGCTCTTCGGGGTCAGCCGATTGGCTGCAGGATATGGCCGTGGCCATTGGTCCAGGCCAACCCTTGAATATCCTGTTGTTCACGGCGTTTATTGTGTTTTTCTGCTTTTTCTATACGGCGTTGATGTTTAACCCGCAAGAAGTAGCAGACAACCTGAAGCGGTCCGGTGCCTTTGTGCCTGGTATCCGCCCCGGACAGCAGACCGCCAATTATATTGATGGTGTGTTGACCAGGTTGACGGTATTCGGGGCCGCGTATATTGCGCTGGTCTGTCTGATGCCCCAGTTCCTGGTTGTAATGTGGAACGTGCCTTTTTACCTGGGCGGCACCTCATTGCTGATCGTGGTTGTAGTAGTAATGGATTTTATGGCCCAGGTGCAGAGCCACCTGATGTCACAGCAGTACGACTCTGTGATGAAAAAGGCCAACCTGAAAACCTATGGTGCTTCCGGTCGCGTGCGTTAAGCGGCGTCGGGTGAACGGAGATTGAGAAATGAAAGTACGTGCATCGGTTAAAAAAATCTGCAGAAACTGCAAGATTGTCCGTCGCAACGGTGTTGTGCGCGTGATCTGTACTACAGATCCTCGCCACAAGCAGCGCCAGGGCTAGGGCCGGCTTGTCGTCGAATGGTAATACTGCCGGTCGACGGTTGATTTTGGGAAAACTTACCGCTAGAATGCTGCGCCTTCCGCGCCCCGCTCGTCATCCTGGATGAATTCAGGAGCAGGGCGCTGCGCTGCAGATAGCGAAGAACTAAGTATTTGGAGAAAGTTGGATGGCTCGTATTGCCGGTGTCAACATACCTGATAACAAGCACACTGTTATCGCTTTGACATATATCTTCGGTGTAGGCCGCACTCAGGCAAAACGCCTGTGCGCCGACGCTGGTGTTGCAGAGGACGCCAAAGTAGCGGATCTCTCAGAAGAACAGATGGACGCCCTGCGCGCTAAAGTAGGTGATATGACGGTTGAGGGTGACCTTCGCCGTGAAGTCTCCATGAATATCAAGCGTCTGATGGACTTAGGTTGCAACCGCGGCCTGCGTCATCGTCGCAGCCTGCCTCTGCGTGGTCAGCGCACCAAGACCAACGCGCGCACCCGTAAGGGACCGCGTAAGCCGATTCGTCGCTAGGTAGCATACCTACTGCGAATCCTTTTAGTGTAGCTGCACCTGTGTGCAGTGTTGATATTAAATTAGGAAAGTAATTTATGGCTAAGCCAGGTGCTAAAAGCACTCGTAAAAAGGTCAATAAGACCGTTGTTGATGGGATTGCGCATATTCACGCCTCTTTCAACAACACCATTGTTACCATCACTGACCGTCAGGGCAACGCTCTGAGCTGGGCAACAGCAGGTGGCTCCGGCTTCCGTGGTTCACGTAAAAGCACGCCTTTTGCAGCTCAGGTTGCTGCAGAGCGCGCAGGTGAAGCGGCCAAAGAATACGGTCTCAAGAATTTGGATGTGCAGGTTAAGGGACCCGGCCCTGGCCGTGAGTCAGCGGTTCGTGCTTTGAACGCCTGCGGTTACAAAATCAGCAACATCACTGATGTAACCCCAGTGCCGCATAACGGCTGCCGTCCGCCCAAGAAACGTCGCGTATAACGCTTTACAGGAAGAACTGACATGGCTCGATATATTGGACCCAAGTGCAAGCTCTCCCGTCGTGAAGGAACAGATCTGTTCCTGAAGAGCGGAGTGCGCGCGTTGGAAAGCAAGTGCAAAGCAGAAACAGCTCCAGGTCAACACGGTGCTCGTCGCACACGTTTGTCTGACTACGGTGTACAACTGCGAGAAAAACAGAAAGTACGTCGTATCTACGGCGTTTTAGAGAAGCAGTTCCGCGGCTACTACAAAGAAGCTGCTCGTCGCAAAGGCGCGACTGGTGAGAACCTGCTTAAGCTGCTGGAATCTCGTCTCGATAACGTGGTCTACCGCATGGGCTTTGGTTCAACTCGTTCCGAAGCGCGTCAACTGGTATCTCACAAGTCGATTCTGGTTAATGGCAGCATCGTAAACATTCCTTCGTACCAGGTACAAGCTGGTGACGTTGTATCCCTTCGTGAAAAGGCCAAAAAACAGCTGCGCGTGCAGTCTGCCCTGGCTTTATCGGCCCAGCGTGGCGAGTCTGAGTGGATCGAAGTCAACAACGATAAGTTGGAAGGTGTATTTAAATCAGTGCCTGACCGTCAGGAGTTGTCTTCCGAGATCAACGAAAACTTGATCGTGGAACTGTACTCCAAGTAATCCGACTTAGGACTAAGCTACTATTACAGGTGCCAGAATGCAGACTGCAGTAAATGAATTTTTGACCCCGCGCGTAATTAACGTTGAAGAGAAGAGCAGCGTACGTGCCCAGGTGACACTGGAGCCTCTGGAGCGTGGTTTTGGCCACACTCTTGGGAATGCATTGCGTCGCATACTGCTGTCTTCCATGCCCGGCTGCGCTATCACCGAAGTCGAAATTGACGGTGTACTGCATGAGTACAGCGCTATCGAAGGCGTGCAAGAAGACGTCATCGAGATTCTGCTGAATCTCAAAGGTGTTGCACTGGTCATGAACGGCAAAGATGAAGCTGAGCTGACTCTGAGCAAGAAAGGCCCCGGTGCAGTAACAGCAGGTGACATTCAGGTTGATCACGACATTGAAGTGAGCAACCCTGAGCATGTGATTTGCCACGTTAATGGCAGCTCTGAGATCAACATGAAGCTGACCGTTGCCCGTGGCCGTGGTTATTCACCAGCCGATTCTCGTACAAATCCGGAAGAAGAAACCCGCTCTATTGGCCGCTTGCAGCTGGACGCATCTTTCTCGCCAATTCACCGCGTTTCCTACGTGGTGGAAGCCGCGCGTGTTGAGCAGCGTACTGACCTCGATAAGCTGGTTCTCGATTTGGAGACCAACGGTACTATCGATCCTGAGGAAGCGATTCGACGCGCCGCGACCATCCTGCAACAGCAGTTGGCCGTGTTCGTTGACCTTGAGAGCGAATCTGAGTCTGAGTCTGTCGTGGAAGAGGATGAGGTTGATCCAATTCTGCTGCGCCCAGTCGACGATCTTGAGCTGACAGTTCGCTCTGCGAACTGTTTGAAAGCTGAAAACATTTACTACATCGGTGACTTGGTTCAGCGCACAGAGGTTGAGCTGCTTAAAACCCCTAACTTGGGTAAGAAGTCACTGACTGAAATCAAGGACGTTCTGGCGTCGCGCAGCCTCTCGCTGGGTATGCGCCTGGACAACTGGCCACCAGCCAGCCTCAAAAACGATGATCGGGTGCTGGGCGTTTAATAACGTTTTAACCCCGAACACTTACCAGTTAGCCGTGCTGAGATAGCACAGAAATCATAGGATTGGAAAAATGCGTCATCGTCACAGTGGACGTCAGTTAAATCGAAACAGCTCTCACCGCAAGGCCATGTTCCGTAACATGACCGTGTCACTGGTAGAGCACGAGTTGATCAAAACCACCTTGCCTAAGGCCAAAGAGTTGCGCAGCTATGCGGAGCCGCTGATCACCTTAGCTAAAAACGACAGCGTGGCTAATCGTCGTTTGGCGTTTGACCGCGTTCGCAGTAAATCAGCGGTAGGTAAGCTGTTCACTGAGCTTGGTCCGCGCTACGAGTCACGCCCAGGTGGCTACATCCGCATCCTCAAGTGTGGTTTCCGTGCTGGTGACAAAGCGCCTATGGCCTATGTCGAGCTGGTTGATCGCCCGCAAGTAGAAGATGTTGATGGTGACGAAGATTAATCCTCTTCTTCATCACGATCTCTAAAAAAACCCGGCCAAAGCCGGGTTTTTTTATGCTCTATGTTTCTTCAATGGCGCCGTTTAGGCTGCAGCATTTGCTTCTTTAGCTGCAGCCAATAGGCTAAGGCTAAGTTCAAGCCACCGCGCGTTTTTGCTTTGCTTTTTTCAGCAGCGGCGCCAAAAATTGGCCCGTATAAGAGCCTTTAATCTCTGCCACTTCCTCTGGGGTGCCGCTGGCAATAATCTGCCCTCCACCCGAGCCACCTTCAGGGCCTAAGTCGATCAGCCAATCAGCGGTTTTAATTACGTCGAGGTTGTGTTCGATAATCACTACCGTATTGCCGTGATCACGCAGTCGATGCAGTACTTCGAGTAATTGCCTGATGTCCTCAAAGTGCAGCCCGGTCGTGGGCTCGTCCAGAATATAGAGGGTTTGACCCGTATCGCGCTTGCTCAATTCCCGAGACAGTTTGACCCGCTGTGCTTCGCCACCCGAGAGAGTGGTGGCTGCTTGGCCTAGGCGTATGTATGACAGTCCTACATCCATCAGCGTTTGCAGCTTGCGGGCGATCGAGGGCACCGGCTCAAAAAACTCCAGTGCATCTTCTACCGTCATCTCCAGCACTTCATGGATGTTGCGGCCTTTATAGCGTATTTCGAGCGTTTCGCGGTTGTAGCGTTTGCCTTTGCAAATATCACAGGGTACGTAGATATCGGGCAGGAAGTGCATCTCGACTTTGGTGACACCATCACCCTGGCAGGCTTCACAGCGGCCACCTTTGACGTTAAAGCTAAAGCGTCCTGGCTTGTAGCCTCGCGAGCGGGCTTCCTGGGTGCCGGCAAAGAGCTCCCTGACAGGGGTAAAAATCCCCGTATAGGTGGCCGGGTTGGAGCGCGGGGTGCGGCCAATGGGGCTCTGGTCTATATCTATGCACTTATCGACGGCACCGAGGCCCTCAATAGACTGGTGTGGGGCTGCCGTAAGGGTGGTCGCTCCATTAAGCTCGGTCGCTGCCAAGGGATACAGGGTGTTGTTGATAAGTGTCGACTTACCCGAGCCTGATACACCGGTGACGCAAGTGAGCAGGCCCAGGGGTAACTCTAAGTCGACCCCCTGTAAGTTATTGCCACGCGCGCCGGATAGTTTCAATAGGCGCGTTTCATCTCTGGGCCTGCGCTCTGCAGGTATGGCGATTTCGCGCTTGCCGGATAGATAAGCACCAGTCAGTGAGTCTTCGTTGGCTATGATGTCTTGGACGCTGCCCTGGGCCACTACCTGACCACCGTGAATGCCCGCCCCAGGTCCGATATCGATCACGTGGTCGGCGCTGCGGATCGCATCTTCATCGTGCTCAACCACTAATACGGTATTACCTAGGTCCCGCAAGTGAATCAGTGTATTGAGTAGGCGCTCATTATCGCGCTGGTGTAGACCAATGGATGGCTCGTCGAGGATATACATAACACCGACCAAGCCGGCCCCTATTTGGGAGGCCAAGCGAATGCGTTGGGCTTCACCGCCTGATAAGGTTTCTGCGCTGCGATTCAAGGTCAGATAATTGAGGCCCACATCCACGAGAAAGCGGTAACGAGCGCGCAATTCCTTGAGTATCTTCGAGGCGATTTCACCCTGGCGGCCATCGAGCTGTAAGTTTTCAAAATAGGTCTCGGCTTCCCCGACCGGCATCTCAGTGATGCTGGGCAGGCTGCGTTCATCGATGAATACATGGCGTGCATCGCGACGCAAGCGGGTTCCGTCACAGTCCGGGCAGGGCTGGGTGGCGAGGAACTTGGCTAAGTCTTCGCGCACTGATTGTGACTCGGTATCGTGATAGCGCCGCTCCATGTTGGGCACTATGCCTTCAAAGGGATGTTTGCGTTTGAACACGTCACCGCGGTCGTTGACATAGGAGAAGGCCACCTCTTCTTTGCCACTGCCGTACAAGATCACCTTTTGCTGCGCTGGCTCGAGTTCTTCAAAGGGCGTGTCGATGGCAAAACCGTAGTGCTCGGCAAGGCTGCTTAGCATGTGGAAGTAGTACACGTTGCGGCGGTCCCAGCCTCGAATAGCACCTTCGGCCAGGCTGGCTTCGGGGTGCAGTACGATGCGGGTGGCATCGAAATACTGCTTAACCCCTAAACCGTCACAGCCAGCGCAGGCCCCGGCAGGGTTGTTGAAGGAAAACATGCGCGGCTCTAGCTCATCGATGCTGTGACCGCACTGCGGGCAGGCAAAGCGGGCTGAAAACATAATGTCTTCGCCGTCCCCGTCCATATAGCTGATCATAGCCATGCCATCGGTCAAGCCAAGGGCGGTCTCAAAGGATTCTGCCAAACGCAGCGCTAGGTCTTCGCGTACCTTGAAGCGGTCGACCACGACCTCAATACGGTGTTTCTTGTTTTTTTCCAGTGTCGGCAGGTCGTCGAGGTCGGTAACAATACCGTCGATACGGGCGCGCACGAAGCCCGAGGCGCGCAGCTCTTCGAATATATGCAGATGTTCGCCTTTGCGGTCTCTCACTACGGGGGCTAGCAGCATCAGCTTACTGCCTTCTGGCAAGGCTAATACGCTGTCGACCATTTGACTGATGGTCTGCGCTTGGAGGCTGACATTATGCTCCGGACAGCGCGGCTCACCGGCACGCGCAAAAAGTAGACGCAAGTAATCATAGATCTCGGTGATGGTGCCTACCGTCGAGCGGGGGTTATGAGAGGTCGACTTCTGCTCGATGGAGATTGCTGGCGACAGACCCTCAATATGGTCCATGTCAGGTTTTTCCATCACGGATAAAAACTGCCGCGCATAGGTGGACAGTGATTCCACATAGCGCCGCTGCCCCTCGGCATAGAGCGTGTCAAAAGCCAGCGATGACTTGCCGGAACCGGACAGCCCGGTGATGACCACCAGTTGGTCTCGGGGGATGTCCAAATCGATATTTTTGAGATTGTGCGTGCGCGCCCCGCGGACGTGGATAAAAGCCATGAGATACCTGAGTTAGCGAATGGGGTCGAACCAGACAGTATAGGCCCTGTCCACCAAGGCTGGCAAAATATATAGTGCTGCTGGCTAAGAGGGCATAGCCATATGCTGTCGCTGAACGCTGAAACTGGTAAGATGGCGCGGCATTTCTAACGAACTTCTGTCGTGATAACCAAACATCCTATGAACGCGCTGGAACGGCGCGCCGTATCGACACTCGCGCTGCTGTACAGCTTCCGTATGCTGGGGCTGTTCATGGTGTTGCCCCTGCTCGCTTTGTACGCGCCTGAGCTCAAAGGCGCCACCCCCTCTTTGATTGGTTTGGCGCTGGGCATATACGGCTTGAGTCAGGCCTTACTGCAAATTCCTTTTGGCTGGTTATCGGACCGCCTGGGGCGAAAGCCGGTAATCATTGGCGGCTTATTACTCTTTGCCTTGGGTAGTTTAGTGGCCGCTTTGGCGGACTCGGTGCAGGGCGTGATCATAGGTCGGGCACTGCAGGGCGCCGGTGCCATTGCCAGTACGGTGATGGCCTTGGTGGCAGACTTAACGCGTGAGGAACAGCGCACCAAGGCAATGGCAATTGTCGGGGCAAGTATTGGCTTGGCTTTCACTCTGGCCTTGATTCTTGGGCCTTTGGTGGCCTCCTTTGGTGGCTTGTCTGCAGTGTTTTACCTCACTGTAATGCTGGCTTTATTGGGCATTGCAGTGGTGCTCTTTCTGATTCCCACGCCTTCATCCCAGAGTCAGGGACAGGCGGAAGTAGGGCCGCGCACTAACTTGCTGGGGCGCAGTCTGCGCGATCCGGGTTTGCTGCGCTTAAATGGCGGAGTGTTTGTGCTGCACTTCACTTTAATGGCAGCCTTTTTAGTGATTCCCGCTTTGCTGCAGGATGGCATGGCGATACAGCGCGAGTCCCACTGGTTGGTTTATTTGGCGGTAGTGTTATTGTCGCTGCTCGGTGTGCTGCCCTTGATGCGTATAGCCGAGCGCGGGGGGCGGCCTCGTGAGTCCTTTGCCTGCGGGATTATCTTGTTGGCTTTATCCTTAGTATTGTTAGCTTGGCTGCCCTCGGGCTGGTGGATTGCTGTTGGTTTGTGGCTATTTTTTATCGGCTTTAACTACCTTGAGGCCACCTTGCCATCGCTAGTTAGCAAAACCGTATTCTCTGGTGGTAAAGGCACCGCCTTGGGCGTGTATTCCACCTGCCAGTTTCTCGGCACCTTTATCGGTGGTGCCGCCGGCGGTGCCATCATTGAAGTTTGGGGCGCGACAGCGCTGCTGCTCGTTTGCTTGCTGTTAATGCTGACTTGGTTGTTCTTGGCTTTGCCTACGTTTGCAGTAGTGGCTAGCAAGACGAGTGAGGCTGAGCTGCCCCAGTCCTAACTGGGGCACTGTGCTGAGCTAGCGAAATTGAGCAATAATATCGTCGGCAAAGCGTTTAATGCCGTCAATTTTCTGTTCAAGCGTCGCTTGCTCGCCGTGGTAAAACACCCAGGGCATGGTGAGTAGATGGGTCACGCCGCCTTCGTGGAGTCGCTTGTAGCCTTCGATTTCCCAAGCGTCATTAGCAGATGCCATTACATCGAAGCTTTCTTTCTCGCGGCCGTACTCCACTCGATATTGTTTGATAGCCTGCACCGTAGCCAGAATTTCTTCGCTGCTTTGTAAATCGCTGAGCCAGCCGTTGCCCAAACGCGCCGCTCGGCGGTGTGCCGCCTCGGATATCCCGCCGACCCAAATTGGAATAGGCTGTGTAGGCGCGGGGTTCATTTCTAGGCGGTCAAAGTCATAGAATTCGCCGTGATACTCAACCATTTTGCCGCTCCATAGCAGCGGTAGAATTTCGAGTATTTCATTGCAGCGTTTGCCGCGGCTGTGAAAATCTTGCCCCATGAGTTGGTATTCGTCTTTGCTCCAGCCTACGCCGATAGTCAGGGTCACGCGGTTATTGGATAGCACCGCCGCGGTGCTGATAGCTTTTGCTGCGATAAAAGGGTTGCGGATCGGCAGCACAAAAACATTGCTGGTAAAGCGTAGCCGTTTAGTGGCTGCGGCGCAGGCGCCCACTGCGACCCAGGGGTCGGGCCAGTCGGAAAACGCATCCCAGCGTCGTTCGCCGCTCTCTGTGTAAGGGTAGGGAGTGTTGATCTTTTCGGGGTTAACAATATGGTCTGAGAAAGATATGGCATCCCAGCCCGCTTCATCTGCTGCTTGTGCCAGGGGAATCAATTCCTCGCTGTTACTAAACGCCATTGGTATGACAAATTTCATAGGGGCCTCTATTTTTAATGTTTAAAGTTGAGCCGTAGCTTGCTGAGCTAGTGTAGCCAAAGCGCTCTAGCCATTCCTAGATCTTTGATGGCTTCTATAAGAAATAGGCGCAAACGGTACAGTAGTCTAGAGTGCTCAAAAGGCATCATTTAACTCTCAAGACTGGCATATAAGGCTGGTCAGATGTATCGTTACTGATCGGCGATTTCACGCCACTAACCAGAATCGACGCAGTGTTCCTCTTGGTTGTATGCGTCTGTAAGTCATTGAAAAAATTGGAGAATGTTGAATAATGAGCAAAGGCTCTGTGAACAAAGTCATTCTGGTGGGCAATCTCGGTGCAGATCCCGAGCTGCGCCATATGCCATCCGGCGGCGCCGTCACCAATATCAGTATCGCCACCTCTGATAGCTGGAAAGACAAGCAGACTGGGCAGCCACAAGAGCGTACTGAGTGGCACCGAGTGGTGGCCTTTAACCGTTTAGCCGAAATTATGGGCGAGTTTCTACGCAAGGGTTCTAAAGTTTACGTAGAGGGCTCCCTGCGCACCCGTAAATGGCAGGGTCAAGATGGCCAAGATCGCTACACCACAGAAATAGTCGCCAATGAAATGCAGATGCTTGACAGTCGTCCTGCCGGTCAAGGCCACGGTGCTGGTGGCTATGAGTCTCAGGCCGCCGGGCCGGCCTATGCAGCACCGCAGCAAGCCCGGGCGCCGCAACAGGCCCCTACTGCGCCTATGTCAGGAGCTGCGCCTGGTCCCGCTAGTGCACCCCAGCCTCCTGGCGACTTTGCTGGTGACTTTGACGACGACATTCCATTTTAAAGCAGCCCTCAGGTGCGTGTATTACTAATAGGCTCTGACACTACCCTAGGCGTGGCGCTGGAGCAGCACCTCAGCCGCTGGGGCCGTCATGACTACGAGTGTGTTACTTTTGCTGCGAGCCGCTGGAAGAGTGAGCGGCACGCTAAAAAAGTGATTCGCCGCTGCCAGCCAGATCTGCTGATAGATGCTCGCATTCAAGGCGCAGTAGACAGTGGCGAACCATTATTTGAGCCTGACATTGATCGCTGCCACTGGCTTGCCAAAGCTTGTCAGCGCAACGGCGTGGCTTATTTTCTGTTATCGAGCTCTCGGGTTTTTGCTGGGCAGCAAGAGCGCCCTTACGCTGAGGACGACTTGCCCGATAACGAGGGTACATTGGGCAGCATGCTGCAGCAGTCCGAGCAGCGAGTTCGGGCCACCTGTGATCGCCATGTGATCCTGCGTTTGGGGCCGGTGTTTTCACACCGCGGCCGCAATCTCTTCACTAATTTGATGGCTCAGTTGCATAGCGGTGGCAAGCTGAGCTTGGATAGCAGTCAGCGCGGCTGCCCAGTTGCTGCAAGCGATGCTGCACGTATTATTGCCGGTGTCTTGGATCAGTTAAGCGCAGGGGCTGAAACTTGGGGTAACTACCACTACTGCAGTCCAGACACCACTAACTGCTATGAGTTTACTCAGGTTTTACTGACCGCGGCTTCTAGCTTTGCCGAGTTTGATCCTGAGGCGGTGACCCTCTGTGAAGAGCCTGGCGAACAGAGCATCAGTCGCCGCTTGGACTGTAGTCGTTTGCGCAACACCTTTGCCATTAAGCAGTTGAGCTGGCGCAGCTTTGTCGCTGATGCCCTTAAGCTGTATTTTGATTCGCTGCAACACTCGGAGAGTTGAACATGTCGACACCATCCACTGAGGCTGCATCGCTGGGTCTGGCGGTGCTCACCGTTTCGGATACGCGGACTCTGGAGCAAGATAGTTCTGGGCAGTTTCTAGTGGATGCGCTGCAAGAGGCCGGGCATCGGGCGCTAGAGAGAGTCATCGTCAAGGATGATGTCTACCAAATTCGCGCTGTACTATCGGCTTGGATTGCCGATGAGGCAATTGAGGCAATTTTGGTCACTGGCGGAACCGGCTTTTCCGGTCGCGATTCCACCCCAGAGGCAGTGGCGCCACTCTTTGATAAATCGATTGATGGTTTTGGTGAAGTATTTCGCGCCTTGTCTTATGAGGAAATAGGCGCTTCTACTATTCAGTCGCGGGCACTGGCCGGCCTAGCGAATAATACCGTGATATTTTGCATGCCGGGCTCTACTGGTGCCTGTCGCACAGCTTGGAATGGCTTGATTCGCGAGCAGCTTGACGCCAGTCATAAACCCTGCAATTTTGTCGGAGTGCTCAATACCCGAGCGCAACTCTCGTGAGTGAATTACTGCCAGTAGCTGAGGCCCTGGCGGCGATGCTACAACAAGCGCCTACGGCGCCCGCGCTCGAACACTGTAGCTTGCTAGAGGCCAGTGGCCGTATCCTGGCCGAAGATATTTACTCCGCCATAGATGTGCCTAGCGAAGATAATAGCGCCATGGATGGCTATGCCCTGCGTGCGGCAGATGCGCTGCAGGCGCTGCCGGTGCGTCAGCGCATTGCCGCGGGTGCTCCTGCGCAATCTTTGGCGCCGGGCTCTGCCGCAAGAATCTTTACTGGAGCGCCTATTCCCGAAGGTGCCGATACCGTAGTCATTCAAGAAAATTGCAGCGAAGTAGCCGGCATGCTGCAGATAGAAGGCGAGCTGCAAATCGGCGCTAATATTCGACCCCGGGGGCAGGATCTCGCGGCTGGCGATCGTGTGTTGTCAGCCGGAACGCGGCTCAGGCCTCAGGACCTTGGCATGCTGGCATCGATCGGTCTGGCCCAAGTGCCGGTGCATCGCCGACTGCGGGTGGCCCTGCTATCCACTGGCGATGAGCTGGTTGAGCCAGCTAAAGGTGAGCCACTACCCTCTGGGCAACTCTATAACTCCAATCGCTATATGCTGGCCGCTCTCCTGCAGCAGCTCGGTGTGGACTGTATTGATGGTGGTATTTTGCCCGATGATGCCGCTGCCACAAAGGCCGCTTTTGAGCAGCTTGCCAGCAAAGCGGATTGTATTATCAGCTCTGGTGGTGTCTCAGTGGGGGAGGAGGACCACGTGAAAGCGGTAGTGGAGCGTTTGGGTGAGTTGCAACTGTGGCGCTTGGCAATCAAACCAGGCAAGCCGCTAGCCTTCGGGCGAGTAAAGGACGCCGCCTTTATTGGACTACCTGGTAACCCGACTTCTAGCTTTGTAACTTTCTGTATTTTGGCTCGGCCCTTTTTGCTGCGGGCACAGGGTGCCAGTTCGGTGATGCCACGGGTGTTGCGCGCGGTGGCGGACTTCAGCACTCAACGGCCCGCTAAGCGCCAAGAGTACCTGAGGGTGAGTTTGCGTGAAGAGGGGGGCAAGTGGCTGGTTCAGCGCTATGCCAATCAGAGCTCTGGTGTGCTGGCCTCTGTGTGCTACAGCGATGCTTTGGCGGTGATCCCCCCCTACACCTTGGTGCAGGAAGGGGATCCCCTGGATTTGTTGCTACTGGATCAGTTTAGCTTCTGAAAAACCAGCGAGGCGTTGGTGCCACCAAAGCCAAAGCTATTAGACATCACCCGCTGTAGCTCGACATTATCCTGACGCGATACCGCAATCGGCAGATCCTGTGCTTCTGGATCCAGTGTCTCAATGTTAGCCGAAGCCGCGATAAAGCCCGCCTGCTGCATGAGCAGCGAGTAGATTGCCTCTTGTACCCCGGCCGCGCCCAGTGAGTGACCAGACAGAGACTTCGTGGAGCCAACCACTGGAATGTGGTCGCGACCTTCATAGGCCATGCGGACTGCTTTGAGCTCTTGGATATCCCCAGCTGGAGTGCTGGTGCCGTGAGCGTTGATGTAATCCACTGGGCCAGTCACTGTTGCCAGAGCTTGCTGCATGCAGCGCATAGCACCTTCGCCTGAGGGGGCTACCATGTCGTGACCGTCAGAGGTGGCGCCGTAGCCTACTAGCTCAGCATAAATCTTGGCACCGCGGGCTTTGGCGTGTTCTAACTCTTCGAGTACTAACATGCCGCCACCGCCGGCGATCACAAAGCCATCGCGATTAGCGTCGTAGGCTCTGGAGGCGCGCTCGGGGCTGTCATTGTATTTGGTCGACAGTGCGCCCATGGCATCGAACAGACTGCTGAGGGTCCAGTGCAGCTCTTCACCACCACCGGCAAACACGATGTCTTGCTTATTAAGCTGAATTTGCTCCATGGCGTTACCAATGCAGTGAGCACTGGTGGAGCAGGCAGAAGAGATCGAGTAGTTAACGCCTTTAATCTTGAAGGGCGTAGCCAAACAAGCCGATACCGTACTGCCCATAGTCTGGGTCACGCGGTAGGGACCAACCCGGCGCAGGCCGCGCTCGCGCAGGATGTCTGCGGCTTCGGTTTGGCTGGCCGAGGAGGCGCCCCCAGAGCCGGCGATAATACCGGTGCGAACATTGGACACCTGGTCTTCGCTTAAGCCTGAGTCTGCAATAGCTTGCTGCATGGCAATGTAGGCATAGGCCGCAGCGTCACCCATAAAGCGCAACTGCTTGCGGTCGATATGCTCAGCAACATTGATGTTCGGCGCCCCCGCTATGTGGGATCGCATACCCATGTCGATTTGTTCCTGCTGGAGGCTGATGCCGGAGCGGCCTTCATACAGGGATTCGGTTACTGATTTCGCATCATTGCCCAAGCAGGACACGATACCAAGGCCGGTGACTACAACTCGTCTTGTCATACGCTAGAAGGACTCCGTGGAACTGAACAGGCCAACGCGCAGGTCGTTGGCAGTGTAAATTTCGCGGCCATCGACAGATAGAACGCCATCGGCGATGCCCATAATCAGGCGACGTTCAATGACCCGCTTTATGTCTATTTTATAGACCACTTTTTTTGCTGTGGGTAAAATTTGGCCAGTGAATTTAACTTCACCAGAGCCGAGTGCGCGACCGCGGCCGGGGTTGCCGCGCCAGCCGAGGAAAAAGCCAACCAGCTGCCACATTGCATCGAGGCCCAGGCAGCCAGGCATAACCGGATCGCCGGGGAAGTGGCAGTTGAAGAACCAGAGGTCGGGGTGGATATCGAGTTCGGCAACGATTTCGCCTTTACCGTATTTTCCTCCCTCTGAGCTAATGTGCGTGATGCGATCAAGCATCAGCATGTTGTCGGTTGGTAACTGTGCGTTACCGGGACCGAATAGCTCTCCATGGCCACAGGCGACCAGTTCTTCTTTGGCGAAAGCGCTTTGTACAGTCATAGGGTATCCAGTTGTGCCCTGATATGGACGATGGGCGCCCCACTTGGGGCAAGATGACCGCCGGGACAGCGGCGTATTTGTATTGTTGGTGCTAATTCTAATGGCTGGAGCGAACAAGTCCAGCCCGTCGTGCCTTATCACGTGATCTGAAACTGGCTCTTGCCGCGTGATTCTCAGTGGGTATAGTAGTGGCCTTGTCCCCTGTGGCAGTTTGCTCGGCCTTCGTGCAATTGCGATCGTGACGCTCCGAGACGACTGTCAGACCGTTAAAAAAGGATCTTCATGTTAGTTCCCGTCCTCTTATCTGGCGGCGTCGGCAGTCGCCTGTGGCCAGTATCCCGTGAGCTACACCCCAAACAGTTGTTGCCGCTGGCCGGCGACTTTTCTATGTTGCAGGACACCTTGGCGCGCACCGCTGGCTTGGATGCCGCTGACCCCGTCGTGGTGTGCAATGATGACCACCGCTTTATGGTCGCCGAGCAGCTGCGCCAGATAAATATCGAGCCTGCTGCTTTGATCCTCGAGCCGGCTGGGCGCAATACCGCTCCAGCGGTCGCTTTAGCGGCGCTGCAATTGCTAAAGCAAGATGCACAGGCGCTGATGTTAGTGCTGCCTGCCGATCACTTGATTCAGGATGTTGAAGCTTTTACCGCAGCGGTGGCCAAGGCGCTGCCGCTGGCCGAATCGGGGCGCCTGATGACTTTTGGTGTGGTGCCCACCCAGCCTGAAACTGGTTATGGTTATATTCAGTGTGGTGCCCGTGAGGCTGAGGCGGTGTTTGATCTGAAGCGCTTTGTGGAAAAGCCTGATGCAGAGACCGCGCAGTCCTACCTTGATGCCGGTGATTATTTGTGGAATAGCGGCATGTTTTTGATGCGCGCAGCGACCTATTTAGAGCAGTTGCGCCAGCATGCGCCAGCGATGCTTGAAGCCTGTGAAGCCGCCATGGCCGGCGCCAGCCGTGATCTGGATTTTGTCCGGCCCGAAGTGGCAGCTTTCAGTGCCTGTCCCTCTGACAGCATCGACTATGCGGTGATGGAGAAAACCGACCTCGGGGCGGTAGTGTCTTTAGATTGTGGCTGGTCGGATATTGGTGCTTGGTCGGCTCTGTGGGAAGTGGCGCAGCGCGATGCCAGTGGTAATGCCAGTTCAGGTGATGTGCTCTTAGACAATTGCCGCAATAGTTATTTTCGCAGTGAGTCGCGCCTAGTGGCTGCCACCGGCGTGTCTGATTTGGTCGTGGTAGAGACCGCTGATGCGGTATTAGTAGCCGATCGCAATCAAGTGCAAGATGTGAAGCGCTTGGTCAATGCGCTCAATGAGCAGGGCCGCAGTGAAGCGCAGTTACACGCCCGAGTATACCGTCCCTGGGGTTCATACGAGTCCCTAGTTGTGGCAGAGCGCTTTCAGGTTAAGCGCATAGTGGTAAACCCCGGTGAAAAGCTGTCTTTGCAAATGCACCACCACCGTGCGGAGCACTGGGTGGTGGTTAGCGGTACCGCGGAGGTGACCTGTGAAGATCGAGTATTTATGCTCGCAGAAGATGAGTCCACTTACATTCCTTTGGGGCACAAACACCGCTTGGCCAACCCCGGGCGCATTCCGCTGGAGTTGATAGAGGTGCAGTCAGGGGCCTATTTAGGTGAAGACGATATCGTACGTTTTGAAGATGTGTATGGCCGCCAACAGGCCGATGAAAAGGACCAGCAAGAATGATCAGTAAATGTCTATTTCCAGTGGCGGGTTATGGCACCCGCTTCCTACCAGCAACTAAAAGTATGCCCAAGGAAATGCTGCCAGTGGTAAATAAGCCTTTGGTGCAGTACGGGGTTGAAGAGGCCATTGATGCGGGGATGACTACCTGCGCCATGGTCACTGGCCGCGGTAAGCGGGCTATTGCTGATCACTTTGATATCAGTTTTGAGCTGGAGCACCAAATTTCGGGAACGGGTAAAGAAATCTACCTGGAGAGCATCCGCAATGTATTGGACAAGGGTGTTTTTACCATGGTCCGTCAGCGCGAAATGCGAGGCCTAGGCCATGCCATTTTGACTGGTGAGGCGCTAATCGGCAACGAGGCCTTTGGCGTGGTGCTGTCCGATGACCTTTGTCTTAATGATGGTCCTGGAGTATTAAGCCAGATGGCCGAACTATACCGCCAGTTCCGCTGTTCCATCGTCGCCATTCAAGAAGTGCCGATGGATGAAGTACATAAATACGGCGTCATTGCTGGCACCAGCCTCAAAGAGGGAGTTTATCGGGTCGATGAAATGGTGGAAAAACCAGCTGCCGAGGACGCGCCTTCTAATTTGGCGATTATTGGCCGCTATATTCTTACCCCTGATATTTTTGACATTTTGCGTGACACGCCGCCCGGTGCCAACGGTGAAGTGCAGCTGACCGATGCGCTGCAAACACAAGCCCGCAGAGGCTGCGTGATGGCCTATAAGTTTAAGGGCCGGCGCTTTGATTGCGGCAGCGTGCCCGGCTTTGTCGAGGCCACAAATTATGTCTATGAAAATGTTTATACCAAGAATTGAGGAACTAACAGGTGGATGAGCTTAGCTGTTTTAAGGCCTACGATGTTCGGGGCCGCATCCCGGATCAATTGAACGAAGATATTGCGCTGCGTATTGGTCGCGCCTATGCCGAGGTGGTCAAGCCGAAAAAAGTCGTGGTGGGGCAGGATATTCGCCTCAGTAGCGAGGCTATCAAAGAGGCGCTCACTCAAGGTCTGTTAGAGCAGGGCGTCGATGTCTACGATATCGGCCAGAGTGGTACCGAGGAAATTTATTTTGCCACCTCCCATGCCGACATGGATGGCGGCATCGTCGTCACTGCCAGCCACAACCCCAAAGATTACAACGGCATGAAGTTTGTGCGGGAGCAATCCAAGCCAATTTCTGGCGATACCGGCTTGTTTGATATTCGCGATTTGGCCCAGAAAAATGACTTCAAGCCGGCCAGTCGCCCCGGGCAGCGCCATCAGCTCAACACCGATGAGGCGTATATACAGCACTTGCTGAGCTATGTGGATGTTGCGGCTTTGAAGCCACTGCAGATTGTGGTCAATGCCGGCAACGGCGGCGCCGGACGTATTGTGGACTTGCTTGAGCCTCACTTGCCTTTTGAGTTTATTAAGCTGCAGCATCAGCCGGACGGTAACTTTCCCAATGGCGTCCCTAATCCGCTGTTGGAAGAAAACCGAGCGGTGACGATTGCAGCCGTGAAGGAGCATGGCGCTGATTTGGGTATTGCCTGGGATGGCGACTTTGACCGCTGTTTCTTTTTTGATGAGCGCGGCGACTTTGTTGAGGGTTACTACTTGGTGGGGCTACTAGCACAGGCTTTTCTGCAGCAGGAACCGGGTGCTGGTATCGTGCACGACCCGCGTTTGACCTGGAATACAGAGGCTATTGTCGAGCAGTATGGCGGTCGAGCTATTCAAAGCAAAACCGGGCACGCATTCATTAAAGAGCGTATGCGCTTAGAAAATGCTGCTTATGGTGGCGAGATGAGTGCCCACCACTATTTCCGCGATTTTGCCTACTGTGATAGCGGTATGATTCCTTGGCTCTTGGTGACCGGCTTGATTGCCAGTCGCGGCAAAACCTTGTCAGAGATGGTGGAAGAGCGTGTGGCTGCTTACCCCTGCAGCGGCGAAATCAATCGCAGCATTGCGGACCCAGCGGCGGTACTAGCTAGGATAGAAAAGCAGTACAGCGCCAGCGCGCTGCTGCTTGAAAAAGTCGATGGTTTGAGCCTGTCCTTTGATGACTGGCGCTTTAATCTGCGCCTGTCTAACACCGAGCCAGTGGTGCGCCTGAACGTGGAGAGCCGTGCTGATCGCGCCTTAATGGAGCGTAAAACCGCGGAGCTGCTAGCAATTATTGACGCTTGACCTGGCTCGTCTAATCCAGCCTTTGGGCCTCGCGCCAGCGCAGCATTAACTGCTCTGTAGCCGGGTCTAAGGGCGCGGCTTTTTGTTCACCCTCAAGGCGTGACAGTATGTCCATGCCGATATCTTTGCCCAGCTCTACGCCCCACTGATCAAAGGAGTTGATGCCCCAGAGTTGACCACTGCAGAAAGTGCGGTGTTCATAGAGCGCTAGTAATGCGCCCAAAGTCTCCGGTGTGACAGCCTCAAAGCTAATCACCGTGTTGGGGCGGTTGCCGGGCATCGCCAAGTGGGGCGCCAGCTCTTCGGCTTCGCTATCGCTGAGGCCTCGCTTTAACAAGGCCGCCTTGGCTTCCTCTGCTGAACGACCCAATAGTAGCGTGCGGCTCTGGGCGAGCCCGTTGGCTACTAGAAAACGATGCTGCTCAGTCATGCCGGTGTGGGTAGTTAAGGGCAGAATAAAGTCTACGGGGCATAAGCGAGTGCCTTGGTGCAGCAGTTGATGAAAACTGTGCTGGCCCATGGAACCAGCCGAGCCCCACAGTATCGGCGCTGTGTGGTAGGGCAGGCTGCGGCCGTCTTGGGCGACCTGTTTGCCATTACTTTCCATGGTCAACTGCTGTAGGAAACTCGGCAATCGCTGCAGGCCTTGGTCATAGGGCAGCACGCTGTGGTTTTCGGCAGCAAAGAAATTGCAGTACCAGATTTCTAATAAGCTCAGCAGCATCGGCATGTTTTGCGCTACGGGGGCCTGTTGGAAATGCTCGTCCATGCGCTCTGCGCCTGCTAAGAAGGCAGTAAAGTTGTCCCAGCCGATGGCGATGGCGCAACTCAAGCCAACCGCAGACCACACAGAGTAGCGGCCGCCAACCCAGTCCCACAGTGGCAGACAGTGTTGATCAGGAATGCCAAAATCCGCAGCGGCCTCCAAATTGCTGGTAATCGCCAGAAAGTGCTTGTCTAGATCGGCTTCGCTGGCTCCCGCATTTAACACCCATTGGCGCGCCACTTGGGCGTTGATGAGGGTTTCTTCGGTGCGAAAAGACTTGGAGCAGATAATAAAAAGAGTCGACTCTGGGCTGAGCTCTAGCAGCGTGCTTTGTAAATCTGCTGGATCAACATTGGCGACATAGTGGCAGGCAATGTCGCCGTGATAGAAACGTAAAGCGTCGCTCACTAAGCGCGGTCCGAGGTCTGAGCCGCCAATGCCAATGTTGACCACATCAGTAATAACAGCGCCGGAAAACCCTTGATGCTGACCTTGGTTGAGCCGCTCACACCAATCGCGCATGCGCTGCTGCGTGCTATGAACTTGCTCAAGTTTGTCGCGCAAGGCGGACAGCGGTGCCTGTTTGGCACGTAACAGGCTGTGCAGTGCTGGGCGCTGCTCGGTATTGTTAAGCGCCTCACCCTGTAATAGCGCAGTGGCTCGCGCTGCTAGCCCAGCCTGCTGGGCTAGTTCGATAAGCTTACTGTGGGCAGCAGCGCTCAATAAATGCTTGGAGAAATCTAATCGTAGGCCCGCGGCTTCAAGAGTGAACTGTTCAACGCGATTAGGCTGTTGGCTGAAAAATTCTTGAATACTGGCCGACTTTAAGCTGTCCGCCAGCGCTCGCAATTCAGCATAGGCGGGTAAATCAGTCAGTAATGTCGAGGGGATCATGCGGCTGCTCAGTGTAAATAAAGCGCCTAAGTATACTGCCTAGTGATCCCGCTTTATAGAGAGCGCAGTGACAGCGAGCAAAGCTTCTTTGGCAGGGCTTGGCGGCAGGTGGGCAATCGCGGCCAGTGCGGCATCGTGATAATGCTGAGCCTGTTGCCGGGTGTAGGTGGTACCGCCGCAGCGATTGACTGCTGCAACAATCTCATTGAGCGATTCGCTGGATTTGTTGATGATCGCCTGGCGCACCAGTTCGCGCTCAGCATCGCTGCCCTGCTGCATCACGTGGATAAGAGGCAAGGTGGTTTTACCTTCAGTGAGATCATCGCCTACATTCTTGCCCATGGCCTCAGGGTTGCCTTCGTAATCGAGCACGTCGTCAATCATCTGAAAGGCGATGCCTAGCTTGAGGCCAAACTCTGCCATGCTGTCTTGTTCGGCCGGGCTGCAGCCACTGAGTACGGCTGCGCCATAGCAGGCTGCGGCAAACAAAACGGCAGTTTTGCGGGTGATGACTTCTAGGTAGTCCGCTTCGCTAGTGTCCGGATTGCCGGCGCGGGCTAGTTGTAATACCTCGCCTTCGGCAATGGTGTTGGTGGTGTCGGCCATGTGCCGCAATATGGCCATATTGTCCAATTGCACCATCAATTGGAACGCGCGGGTGTAGAGAAAGTCACCTACTAGCACACTGGGCGCATTGCCAAACTCGGCGTTAGCTGTGGGCCGTCCGCGTCGCAAGCTGGAAATATCTACCACATCGTCGTGGAGTAAGGTGGCGGTGTGGATAAACTCGATTATGGCAGCGAAAGTTACATGCCGCTCACTGCATTTGCCCAGAGCCGCGCCACACAGTAGCGACAGCAAGGGTCGCAGGCGTTTACCACCAGCATCGACAATATAGTGGCCGATGTTTTCAACCATGGACACGTCGGAATGAAGTTGTTCGATAATGAGTTGGTTGACCGCTTCGAACTCTTCGGCAACGCTGGCGCGGATTTGCTGCATAAGTAGTGGGTGCTAAGGAAAAACGGCATGCTAGGGTGCCCTCAGGGGGCTGTCAAGAAGGGGGCTCGGCTAAGCAGAGCTTTTGCCACCAGTTCTACTTAGAAAGCCAAATATCCCTTGCTAGAGGGCCGTGTTTTCAGTAGAATCGCCGCCCTCTGCATCTGCTTGGTCCTTCCACGGTCTGCAGCAGGTATTTTTAACTGTTTGTGCCTAGCTCTGCCCCCTTTGATTTATAAGGGTTTTTTTTTGAACTGCGAGCAGGCTAATTAAACGGAGTATGTATGTACGCAATTATTGAAAGCGGTGGCAAGCAGCACCGTGTGAGCGAGGGCGAAACCCTCAAGCTGGAAAAGATCGAAGTTGCCACTGGCGAAACCGTGGAGTTCGACAAAGTACTGATGATCGGCGGTGACGCTGTTAAAATCGGTGCTCCGCTTGTTGATGGCGCTAAGGTTACTGCAGAAGTGGTTAACCACGGTCGTCACAAAAAGGTGAAAATCGTCAAATTCAACCGTCGTAAGCACTCTCGGAAGGAAACTGGCCACCGTCAGTGGTACACCGAAGTGAAAATTACTGGCATCACGGCGTAAGGGAGATTATCGACAATGGCACACAAGAAAGCTGGTGGTAGTACGCGTAATGGACGCGATTCGCAGAGTAAGCGCCTAGGTGTTAAGCGCTTTGGTGGCGAATCAGTTCTGGCAGGCAACATCATCGTGCGTCAGCGTGGCACACGTTTCCACGCAGGTGACAACGTTCGCATCGGTAAGGACCACACTTTGTTCGCAACTGCAGAAGGTAAAGTTGAGTTCGTAGTGAAGGGCCCAAAAAGCCGCAAGTATGTTCAGGTGGTGAGCGCCTAAACATCGGTTCGCGAGAACTGCAGGAAAGGCCTCGTCAGATGACGGGGCTTTTTTTTGCCTGTTGTACCAGCACCACATCGCAGCATTTGACTGAAATGGTATAAAGTGCAACTAACACGGCTCGACTGAGACCTAGTGCAATGAAGTTTGTAGATGAAGCAACAATTAAAGTATTCGCGGGTAAAGGCGGCAATGGCTGCCTGAGCTTCCGGCGCGAGAAATACATCGAAAAAGGTGGCCCTGACGGCGGCGATGGGGGTGATGGCGGCAGCGTATACATGGAAGCTGACGACTCCCTAAACACCATGATTGACTACCGTTATCAGCGCTCTTTCCGCGCTGAAAGCGGCGAGGCCGGTCGCGGTCGAAACTGCACCGGTAAAAGCGGTGAAGATTTAGTGCTGAAGGTGCCGGTTGGCACCACCATTATCGATGAAGACAGTGGCGAAGTGCTGGGTGATTTGTCGGCCCATGGGGAGCGCTTAAAAGTGGCTCAAGGTGGTTTTCACGGCCTGGGTAATACGCGTTTTAAATCCAGTACTAACCGTGCACCGCGACAGACTTCGCCAGGCAGTGAGGGCGAGTATCGCTCCTTGAAACTTGAGCTCAAGGTCTTAGCAGATGTTGGTCTGCTCGGTTTGCCTAACGCAGGTAAGTCGACCTTTATTCGCGCCGTATCAGCGGCTACACCTAAAGTTGCGAATTACCCTTTTACTACCCTAGTGCCCAACCTCGGTGTAGTAAAAGTGGATGCTCACCGCTCTTTTGTGGTGGCAGATATTCCCGGTTTGATTGAAGGTGCCTCGGAGGGTGCCGGCCTGGGAATTCGCTTCCTCAAGCATCTGACCCGCAACCGTATCTTGTTGCACATCGTGGATATGGCGCCTTGGGATGATGTGTCGCCAGCCGATGCCGCCCTGTCCATCGTGCGAGAGCTGGAGCGCTTTAGTCCCACCTTGGCCCAGCGGCCCCGCTGGTTGGTGTTAAATAAAACTGACTTGCTCGATGCCGAGCTCTTGGCCGAGCGCCGCGCCGAATTGCTCGAAGCATTGAATTGGGATGGCCCGGTTTACGAGACCGCCGCTATCAGTGCCACTGGCACAGAGCGCTTGTGTCAGGACATGATGCTGTTCTTGGAGGAGCAGCGCGAGCGCGAGGCAGCCGATCCCGAGCTAGCTGAACAAGAACAGGAAGAACAGTCGCGTATGCAGCAAGAAGCGCGGCAGCGGATTGAGGCCTTGCGTGCTAATTATCGCCAAGCTGCCCAGGACGCACGCGCCGCTGCGCAGCAGCGAGATGACGATGATTACGATGACGACGACTATGATGTCGAAGTGGAATATGTGCCGTGATGCAGGCCGGTATTGAGCGCAGCGAGATAGCAGCTGCCAAGCGCTGGGTAGTAAAAGTTGGCAGCGCCTTATTAACCGATGACGGGCGCGGCCTCGATCAAAAGATCATTGCCGCTTTGGTGGCGCAGCTGGCGGATTTGCGCAGCAAAGGCTGCGAAGTGGTCTTGGTGTCCAGTGGTGCTGTCGCCGCCGGCTTAGTGCGCTTAGGTTGGCGTGGTCGCCCGACCGCTCTGCATGATTTACAGGCCGCGGCAGCAGTTGGACAGTCGGTGCTGGTGCAGAGCTATGAAAACGCTTTTAAAGATTACGATATCGCCACCGCTCAAATTTTACTGGGTCATGACGATGTCCTGGCTCGGGATCGCTACCTCAATGCGCGGGGCACCTTGACGACCTTGATGCGTTTGGGGGTGATGCCAATCGTCAATGAAAACGATACCGTGGTCACCGATGAGATCCGCTTTGGCGATAACGATACCCTAGCGGCCTTGGTGGCTAACCTCATTGATGCCGACGCTTTGTTGCTATTGACCGATCAGCAGGGGCTGTTTGATGCCGACCCGCGCAGTCATCCAGATGCCAAGTTGGTACAGCAATGCGATGTCCATGCGCCAGAATTGGATGACATGGCAGGTGATGGCGGGGTATTGGGTCGCGGTGGCATGGTCACTAAGCTGCGCGCCGCGCGATTAGCGGCGCGCTCTGGCACCGAGACGGTGATTGCCCTGGGTCGTGAGGCTGACATCATCGCCAAGGTTGCCCGAGGTGATAATATAGGCACTTGGCTGCGCACCGGTAAGCAGCCGCAGAATGCGCGCAAGCAGTGGCTGGCGGGTATGCTACGGGTCCCAGGTAGTGTCGAACTCGACGACGGTGCCGTGCGAGTGTTGCGCGAATCAGGCCGCAGTCTGCTACCAGTGGGTGTCCGTGCAGTGCAGGGTAATTTTCAGCGGGGCGATATGGTAGCCTGTCGCGATAGTCAGGGCCGGGAAGTCGCTCGGGGACTGATTAATTACAGTGCGGTGGAAGCGCGTCAGCTGCAGGGGCAACCCTCCTCTGCCATTGAGGATATTCTCGGTTATCAGGGCGACGCAGAGTTGATCCATCGAGACAACTTAGTGATTCTGTAGCGACTCGGTATTTCTAAGCATTACAAGCGGGCCTGAGTATGGAATAATCGCCCGCTTTCTACCCCCATCGGAAGGTTCATGACAGCGTCACCCACGCTTCTTCTCAGCATTTATTGCATCGCCATCGCTCTATTTTCATTATTGGGCGGGCTGCTCCCTTCGTGGGTGCGGATGACGCATATTCGCACCCAACTGATTATGAGCTTTGTGTCGGGCTTAATGCTGGGCGTAGCCTTCTTTCATTTACTGCCGCACAGCATAGCGCTGCAGGAAAGCGATCAGGCCGTGGATATATCGGTGTGGTGGCTAATGACCGGTTTGATCGTCATGCTGCTGTTATTGCGCATGTTTCATTTTCACCAGCACGATTTCAGCCATGATGAGCACGCTCATGGGCAGGGCCATGCTCACAAGCATGACCATGACCATGGCCATGATGGGCCCAAGACCAGAGTGAATGGTTTGAGCTGGGTCGGCATTGCGCTGGGTTTGGCTCTGCATACCCTAATTGATGGCGTGGCCTTAGGCGCTGTATTACAGGGTGAGGCCACCACTGGTACTGGCATTGCCGGCTTGCTCGGGGTGGGGGTGTTCTTAGCCATTTTGTTGCACAAGCCCCTCGATGCCATTTCCATAATCACCGTCATGGAGGCCGGTGGCTGGAGCCGTTCAGCCCGCACCTTGGCTAATGTTGCCTTTGCCCTTATGTGCCCCTTGGGCGCCATGCTATTTTATTTTGGCGTAGATCTTTTGGGCCCTGCGCGACACTATGGGGTGGCTGTGGCGCTGGCTTTCTCGGCCGGGGCGTTTATCTGTATCGCCTTGAGTGACCTCTTGCCTGAGGTGCATTTTCATAGCCATGACCGCGGCAAGCTCACCTTCGCTTTTCTGGCAGGCATTGTGTTGGCCTATAGTATTGGTAGTCTGGAGCCGGCGAGCGCTCATGTCGCACACGGCCAAGAGGAGCACACTGTATGGTTAAGCGAGTAATTTATCCGCCGCTGTGGCTGGTGATCGCTCTGGTATCGGTTTTTGCGCTGAATGAATTCTTGCCAGGCCCGCGCTTTACTGGACTTGCTAGTCAGCTTATTGGGGGCGCCATTTTACTCTTTGGTCTCGCTTTGCTGGTCCTGGCAGGTGGCCTATTTAAGCGTGCCGGTACCGATATGATTCCCTTTAAAAACGTCACTGCATTAGTGACTGAAGGTGTTTACTCTTGGACACGCAACCCGATGTACTTAGGTATGGCCTTAGTCCTTCTTAGCGCTGCGGTGACTGTAGGCGCCAGCACAGCGCTGCTGATACCGCCGCTCTTTATGCTGGTTATTGAGTGGCGCTACATCCGACCGGAAGAGGCTATGCTGCGTGATTTATTTGGCCAGCAATACCTCGACTACTGCCAGAATGTACGGCGCTGGCTGTAAGCGCTGTTACTGCTCGGCGCCTAGCTTGAGCGCCCGATCCTGAGTTCGACCATCACTTTCTGCCTGGGCCAGCCAAGTGGCCAAGTGCTCCATCACGATTTGCTCTAGGGCATCAATGTGTCCTGCTTGGGCATTGAGGCAGGGGATATATTCAAAACGCTCACCGCCGGCGCCAAGGAAATAGCCTTTATTTTCAACCGCGATTTCTTCCAGTGTTTCCAAGCAATCTGAGGAAAAGCCCGGGCACACTATCTGCACCGATTTAATGCCCTGTTCTGGCATGGCTTTGAGGCTTGCATCCAAATAGGGCTGCAACCAAGCGGCGCGCCCAAAGCGGGACTGAAAGGCAGTCATATATTCATGCTCTTCTAAGCCCAGCGCTTCGGCAACTAAGCGCGAAGTTTTTAAACACTGGCAGTGGTAGGGGTCGCCTCGGTCGAGGTAGGCCTGGGGTTCGCCGTGGAATGAAAAAATCAGCTTGTCGGCGCGCTCATGCTGTTGCCAGTGTTCACGAATGCTGTTGGCCACTGCCGCAATATAGGCGGGGTGGTCGTGGTACTGGCTGATAAAGTGCAGCTCTGGCAGCCAGCGCCGGCGGCGGAAGTCCTGGCTCAGGGCATCGAAGGTCGAGGCGGTAGTGGAGCAACTGTATTGTGGGTACAGGGGCAGGACCAATAATTGTCTTGCGCCGCGGTTCCAGAGAGACTGCAGCTTTTGGGCAATTGATGGATTGCCATAGCGCATAGCGAAGTCGACCACGACGCGTTCCCCGCAGCGCGCGCTGAGCGCTGCCTGTAGGGCCTCTGCTTGGGCTTTGGTGTTTAGCAGTAGTGGTGAGCCCTCTTCGGTCCAAATGCTGGCATAGGACTGGGCTGAGCGCGCTGGGCGTATGTTAAGAATGACCCCGTGCAATATAAACCACCATACCAAGCGCGGTATTTCGACCACCCTGGGGTCCGATAGAAACTGCTTTAGATAGCGCCGCAGCGCCCTCTTTTCAGCAGCATCAGGGGTGCCGAGGTTGGTCAGCAGTACGCCAATTCGGGGCTTATCGCTGTGCTTAAAGTTGTCTGTGCCAATGTATTTCATAGTGCGCGCCAATATACGGTTGTAGTCTAGTAATGCCAAGCAGATAGGCACTTTATTGAGCGGCTATGGCGATGGACGAGTTAGCGCCACACTTGCTAAAGTGAGGCCAAAACCCATAGCAATAGGCCTTTTAATGCTAACAATAACACGCTTCCTGTTTGCTTTTATTGTCACTAGTAGCGCGCTGACAGTCAGTGCTGCTGCACCTGAGTCGATGCTCAAAGAGCTCGATCAGCGCGCTGCGCAATACGCGCAGCTAGCCCAGTCTATTTGGGATAAAGCGGAGCTGGGCTACCTTGAAACAGAGAGTTCAGCTCTACTGCAAGACACACTCAAAGCCGAAGGTTTTAGCATTGACAGCGCTGTGGCCGATATTCCCACAGCATTTGTGGCCAGTTATGGCTCAGGCGCTCCGGTCATTGCTTTGCTAGCGGAGTTTGACGCGCTGCCGGGTATTTCTCAGTCTGCTGCTGCCGTGCGCGAAGAGCTGGCCGACAAGAGCTCTGGGCACGCTTGTGGTCACCATCTTTTCGGTGCCGGCTCTACGGCGGCGGCAATTGCCATCAAAAACTGGCTGCAGGAGCAGGACTTGCCCGGTACGGTGCGCCTCTATGGGACACCGGCAGAAGAGGGCGGCAGCGGTAAAGTGTATCTAGTGCGCGCCGGACTGTTTGCCGACGTTGATGCGGTGCTGGTCTGGCATCCTTCCGATGCCAATGCCGTCAACCCGGCAACAAGCTTGGCTAATAAGTCCGCTAAATTCCGCTTTCATGGCATATCTTCTCACGCAGCTGTAGCGCCAGAGCGCGGGCGCTCGGCTTTAGATGGTGTTGAGGCGATGAATTACATGGTCAACATGATGCGCGAACACATCCCACAGGAGTCACGGATTCACTATGTGATAAGCAGTGGCGGATCGGCGCCCAATGTGGTGCCAGACTTTGCCGAAGTGTTTTACTACGTGCGCCATCCCCAAGCAGCTCAACTAGAGCTAATATGGCAGCGCGTGATGGCCGCCGCTGAAGGCGCAGCCCAGGGGACAGGGACCACCATGGAAGCTGAGGTGATTCATGGCAATCACAGCATGTTGCCAAATAAAACACTAGCCACTGCGATGCATCGGCGCCTCGAGCAGGTTGGCGGTGTGCACTACAACGCCAAAGAACAAGCCTATGCACAGCAGATCAGTAGTAGCCTTGATCAGAGCCAAGTACTTAAAGGTCAAGAGCAGCAGATTGAGCCGATGCGCCTAGAACAGGGTATGGGTTCGACCGATGTAGGGGATGTGAGTTGGCAGGTGCCCACCGTTGAGATGCGTGCAGCCACTTGGGTGCCGGGGACGGCGCCGCACAGTTGGCAGGCGATTGCGGCAGGCGGCACTTCCATCGGTCATAAGGGTATGATGGTGGCGGCCAAAACCATGGCCTTGACCGCCGCTGATTTGTATCAGCAGCCAGCGCTACTGCAGGCCGCTAAAGAGGAGTTTGAGCAGCGCCGTGGTAAAGATTTCCACTATCAAGCATTACTTGGTGATCGCGAGCCACCACTCGATTATCGCCGTTAATATAACCTTTAATAAGGAGAGGGCATGAGCCTCAGTGAACAATTTAAATTGGATGGTAAGGTCGCTTTAATTACCGGCGGAGGCAAGGGTATTGGTGCTGGTATAGCACGCACCTTTGCCGAAGCTGGCGCCAAAGTAGCGATTGCTGCCCGCACTCGAACCGATCTAGAACAGGTTGCTGCCGAGGTGGCGAAGTTGGGTAGCGAGGCCTTGGTTATTGAGGCCGATGTGCTCGACTATGATCAGTTGCGCGCTCTGGCACCGCAGGTCATAAAGCACTTCGGCCGCCTAGACATTCTGGTCAATAATGCCGGTGGCGGGCCGCCTCGTCCCACCGCTGAGATCAGCGTGGAAGAGTTTGAGTATGTCTTTCGCTTTAATGTCAGTACCGCCTATGAGCTCACCCGAAGCTGCGTGCCGCTGATGGTGGAAACCGCCGGTGGCGGTGTGGTGCTGAATATCTCTTCGGTGGCTGGTGAAAAACCTGCGCCCTGTTTTGCCGCTTACGGTACGGCCAAGGCCGCGCTGAGTTACCTGACTCGAGTACTAGCGCAAGAGTACGCACCTAAGGTACGGGTCAATGCTATAGCGGTGGGCTCAACTCGTACTGATGCTCTGCAGGCAGTACTCAATGATGAAATTGAGAAAACCATGGTAGAACTGACACCTTTGGCAAGGTTGGGTGAGGTGGAAGATGTTGCCATGGGCGCACTCTATCTTTGTTCCCCGGCGGCATCTTATGTCAGCGGCGATATTCTTGGGCTCAACGGCGGTTTGGAGCGTTTGAATATGAAAATGCCCCGGGCTTGGGGTGGCGAGCACTGATCCTGCTCCCATCTGCCTAACTAGCATCTGGCCCCAGTGCTACTGGGGCCTTTATCACCCTTGGTTCAATAAGCTGGCGCAATGATCCGCTCTATACCTTGCTAGCTTCGCCTAGTCCCGCTTCAATAGCTAAAGCAATTAATTTTGGAGTGTAGCTATGAGCAGCAATAACGACCCCAATCATCTTTCGCGCCGGGAAGTCCTGCGTAACGGTGCCTCACTGGCTGCGGCTGCCGCACTGCCCCTATCCCTAAACGTCAGCGCCGACAGTAGCGGGCTCAGCGCCGCCGAGTATCGCCAGTACGATGGCTTGGGCTTGGCCAGCCTGGTGCGCAAAGGTGAGGTCTCTGCACTGGAGTTGCTAGAGCTGGCCATTGCCCAGACAGAGGCGCTCAACCCGACACTAAACTGTGTGGTAGAAAAGCTCTACGACCATGCCCGCCAACATATTGCCGCGGGCCTGCCTGAGGGCCCATTTGCGGGAGTCCCCTTTGTGCTCAAGGATTTGGGCATGATGTTAGAAGGCACTGTGACCAATAACGGTTCGCGCTTCTACGCCGGTGCTAAGGCGAGCTACACCAGCACACTTGTGCAGCGCTATCAGCAAGCTGGCCTAGTGATTTTTGGCAAATCTGCCAGCCCTGAGTTTGGCGCTACGCCAACCACAGAGTCGATACTTTTTGGCGATACCCCCAACCCTTGGCGTTTATCGTATACCCCAGGCGGTTCATCGGGTGGGTCTGCGGCGGCGGTGGCCGCGGGTATTTTGCCTTTGGCTAATGCCACAGATGGCGGCGGCTCGATCCGCATTCCGGCCTCTTGCTGCGGCCTCTTTGGCATGAAGCCAAGCCGTGGTCGCACACCTCAAGGCCCTATGGTCTTAGATTCGGATTTTTCTGTGGCTCACGCGGTCACCCGCAGCGTACGGGACTGCGCGGCACTGCTCGATGCCACTAGCGGCCCAGAGCCGGGGCAAACGGTGATTGCACCAGCGTCACAGAGCAGTTTTCTATCGGCTTCGCAGACCCCGCCCCCTAAGTTGAGAATTGGCCTGATCACGGTGCCAGTGACCCACAGCCCGGTTGACCCCGAGTGTCGTAAAGCCACAGCTAACACTGCGCGGCTATGCGAAAGCCTCGGTCATTCGGTGGAGGAGATCAGCTTGCCAGTTGATCCACAGGAGTTCTTTGAGGGCTATGGCGCGATTTCAGCGGCGGGTACGGTCAATCGCGTTCAGCAGCGAGAGAGGGAGCTCGGTCGCAGTGTGACAGAAAATGATTTAGAGCCGATCAACTGGTTTATGTATCAGCGCGGGCGCAATAATCTCGCAGTGGATTTGCATCGCGGCCGCATGACAGTGGCTCGAGTGGCCCGCAGTATTGCGCTGCTGCAACAAGACTACGATGTGCTGCTATCGCCAACCATGGCCACACCGCCCGTTAAGCTGGGTAAACTGAGCCTCAACCAACCCTACCCAGATTACGAGCGCGAGGCCATCAGCTTCTCCGCCTTTACTTCGCTGTATAACGCCACCGGGCAGCCAGCGATGTCGCTGCCTTTGCACTGGACTCCAGATGGTTTGCCGGTCGGCGTGATGTTTGCCGGGCGCTACGGCGAAGAGGCCTTGCTGTATCAATTGGCCGGTCAATTGGAACAGGCGCAGCCTTGGTTTAATCGTCTGCCCCCGAGCATCGTATGACGGTAGTCACGCGTGGGCCGGATGTGCCGGCAGTACTCAGAACGGCTGAGGAGTGTTTTGCAAACTTAGCCGACTTTCCATTTGCCCCGCACTACCAGCAGGTCAGCTTGGCGGGCGGGCGGCAAACTTTGCGCATGCATTACATTGATGAAGGGCCGCGTGAGGCGCCGGTGCTTTTGCTGCTGCATGGAGAGCCGAGCTGGAGTTATTTATATCGCAAATTAGTGCCGCTGTTCACTGCCGCGGGCTATCGCGTAGTGGCGCCGGATTTAATTGGCTTTGGTCGCTCTGACAAGCCCACTCGGTCCTGGGATTATAGTTTTAGCGCACACATTCAGTGGTTGCGTGAGTTAGTGCTGGGCCTTGATTTACAGCGCATCACTCTGGTCTGTCAGGACTGGGGTGGTCCAGTGAGTCTGGGGGTGCTGGCACAGGAGCCCGAGCGCTTTGCTGCTGTGGTTGTCGCCAATACCATGTTGCATACCGCCGGCCCCGAGTTAGCCGGACGCACCACTTGGGCGGTTCATGCCAGCGGCGAACAAGACTCTACGGTTAACCGCTTGTTACTGGATTGGGCGCGTGCTGGTTTGCGCGAGTCGCACTTTGTTGCCGGTGAATCGCTGCAGCATGCTACTGTGAGTCACTTGCCCGAGTCTGTCATTGCCGCCTATAACGCGCCCTTTCCCAGTGAGTGGCACAAGGTGGGGATGCGTCAATTTCCGCTGCTGATACCGCTGACTGCTAGCGATCCGGGCGCGGAAATTAACCGCGCAACATGGGCGGCGCTGGAGAACTTTGAGCGGCCTTTTCTGACTCTGTTTAGCGACAGCGATCCGACCACCGCCGGCTGGGAGGCGCTATTTCGCGAGCGCGTGCCCGGCGCCAAAAGCCAGCCACATGGACAGCTGCAAGGGGCCGGGCATTTTTGGCAGGAGGATTGTGGCACCGAGGCTGCAGAGCAAATCCTCGCTTGGCTGCGGCCTTTTAATCCTCCGAGTTGACAGTGCTAACACTAGACAGCTGAGGGCCCCCCTTGTAATGTTTCTGGCTGCCTTATACTAATAACAAGGAGCCACTATGCGGAATTTGGTATGCAGTGATACAGCCTTTAACAAGGGGGGAATGCTGTGAGTGTGAGCGAGCAGGACCTACAAGATTTTCGTCAAGAGGTGTCCGCTTGGATGCGCGATAACAAACCCGCTGATCCCGGCTTTCTGCTGCCTCAATCCTTTATGGAGGTGGGCACTGAGCAGCAGCTGGACTTTCTGCGCGAGTGGCAACATAAAGTGTGGCAAGCGGGTTACTTGGGCATGGCCTGGCCGAAAGAATACGGCGGCGGCGGTCTGTCGCCGATCTTTCAGAGCATCGCCGACCAAGAGATGCGCCGTCACGGGGTACCCATTTGCTTCAATGTCATTGGCCTTGGTTGGGCCGGCCCGCTGATTAACGATATCGGCAGTGATGAGCAAAAGGCCCGTTATTTGAAAGGTATTCTCAGTGCCGAGGATATTTGGTGTCAGGGTTTCTCCGAGCCAGACCACGGCTCCGATCTTGGCAGCGCTCAGACACGCGCAGTGCGCGAGGCTGATGAGTATGTGATTAATGGCACCAAGATCTGGACCACCATGGGCAACTACGCCCGCTATATGATTTTACTGGCGCGCACCAATCCTCAAACTGAGCGCAAGTACGACGGCCTGTCGTTTTTCCTTGCTCCGATGGATGTGCCAGGTATCGACGCAGTGCCAATTCGCAAAGTCACTGGCGAGTACGGTTTTACCGAGACCTTTTTCAAAGATGCACGAATTCCTGCCGAGTCATTGATGGGGGGAGAGGGGCAGGGCTGGAAGATTGCCATGAAAACCCTGCAATACGAGCGCGGTGCTGAAGCTGGCGCCGCTGGAGGTTTGGCTTTTGAGCGCATTGTGATCGATGACATGATCGAGCAGTTGCGCGATATGAGTCGCGACGGCGCGCCCTTGCTCTCCGATCCTGTTACCCGTGACCATCTAGTGCGCTTGATCATGGAAGAAAAGTCGATTGCATTAGGTGACAAGCGTGCTGCTATTGCACCGCTAACCACGGACTATCCCTTCTCACTCCAGCTTTCTAGCAAGCTGCGCATCACTGAATACGCTCGGCGTATGCGGCAGTTTGCTATTGCCCAGCAGGGTGCGGCCGGTAGTTTGTACGTGGGTGATGAGCAGGCTAGGCAGGGCGGCTTTTGGCAGCGGGCCTATTTTAATAGCTTCTCCGCCACTATTGGCGGCGGCACCAGCCAGGTGCAGGCGAATATTATCGCAGAGCATATTCTCGGTTTGCCGAAGTAGGAGCTAAGGATGTCAGTAATTGCCAATACCAAACTGTCCTTCGATGAAGACCAAGCGATGATTATGGAGGTGGCGCGGGAGTTTTGCCGTAATAAATCAACGATGCAGGCGGTTCGCGGACTGCTCGATTCAGCCAGCGGTTTTGACTCCAATGCGTGGCGCGAGCTGGCCGATCTGGGCTGGCTGGGCATTGCTCTACCAGAACAACTTGGCGGTTCGGGCTTGGGGGTCGCCCACACTGTGGCGATCGTTGAGGCTATGGGGCGCAGCATGTTGAGCGGCCCTTTTGTCACTAGCACTCTGGCCGCCCAATTGGTCCTACGAGCGGGCTCCAGCGCAGTGGGCGATAGGCTATTGCGCGACGTGATTGCTGGGGTGCCAGCGACGGTGGCGCAGTTGGAGAGTGCCGACTGGGGCTCGGATAGCTGCGCCTGCTTGATAGATGACAATGGCCAGCTACAGGGCAGCAAGCGCTTTGTCGCTGATGCAGAAGTCGCCGGATGGCTGGTGCTGGTGAGTCGCTACCGCGGCGCCCCAGCACTGGCCCTGATACAAGCTGAGCAATTGCCCCCTGCCGCCATCAAGACCCATACTTTGGTTGATGAAACAAAGCGCGCTGCGACTATTGATTTTAGCGGGCTGCAGCTGGCTCCAGAGGCCATTATTAGCACTGAGGGACTCAGCGCAGCCCTGCGAGATTACGCCTTATTGGGCGCTTTACTCAGCGCAGCAGAGGCAACAGGCAGCGCCGCAGCCTGCTTAGATAGCACAGTGGAATACCTTAAAACGCGCAAGCAATTTGGCAAATTGATCGGCTCTTACCAGGCGCTCAAGCACCCCTGTGTGGATATCCTCAATGCCATCGATGCCTCGCGTTCTTTTTTGTATCACGCCGCTACTTTATTAGGAGATGAGCCCTTGTCGAGGGACGCTGAAATTGCCTGTCGCATGGCCAAAGCTCAAGCCAGTGAAACCCTGCTATACGCCAGCGATCGGGCTGTACAGTTCCATGGTGCAATGGGTTTTACCTACGATTGTGATGCGCAGCTGTATATCCGGCGGGCTCAGTGGAGCCAGCAGCAATTTGGCGACGCCGCGCATCACCGCAAACGCCTCGCGGCCCTATTGCTCGATGAGTAAGCGTGGCGGGATTAAAGGCGGCGGCTTTGGTCGCGGCTTGAGTATGTCGCTGGCCGGTTTGCGCGCCGGCGGAGCTTTTGCGCTTGATGGCGCTTGGCAGCGACTGCGCGGTGATGATGGCGAGCGGCTCGATTCGCCCTTTGCCCGTCGTGAGGCGCGACGTTTCGTGGCGGAGTTGGGGCGCCTAAAAGGCACTTACGTCAAAATTGGCCAGATGCTGGCTTTGCTCGGCGAGCACTTTTTGCCGCCAGCCTTGACCGAGGCTTTACACGAGCTTGAAGCGGGCACTGAGCCGCTGCCTTGGTCGGAGATTGAGCCGATGTTGCGCGAGGAATTAGGTGCCCACTATCCAGCACTCGATATTGAGCCCCAAGCACTGGCGGCAGCTTCACTGGCGCAGGTGCACCGCGCCACTATCCGCAGCAGCGGCGAGCAGATTGTACTGAAAGTGCAGTACCCGGGTTTGGCCCGAGTGATAGATGCTGACTTTGACGCAGTGGTGCGGATGTTGCTGATGGCGCGTTGGGTGCAGGCCGGGCGCGATCTCGACGACTGGTTAGCCAGTATGCGCGAGCAGCTGCACCATGAAATCGATTATCAGCGCGAAGCCGATATGATGCAGGAAATGGCGCGGCTCACCGAGGAGATCAACAGCCGGGCCGAGATGGCGGTGCGCTATCGAGTGCCGCGATTGTATAGCGACTACAGTAGCGGCACAGTATTGGCGATGGAGTATATCGATGGCTGCTTGGTCACCCGCGCTGAGGTCAGTCAGCTGAGCCAAAAGCGTCGCAATGCCTTGGCTGAAGCGATGCTGGAGTTACTGTTCTACGAGCTCTATGACTGGGGCCTGCTGCAAACTGACCCCAATTTTGGCAATTACCTGATACGACTGTCTGAGCAGAATGGCGATGAATTGGTGCTGTTAGATTTTGGCTCAGTTCTCTGCCCGGAACAGGAGTTTTTACTGCATTTGGGCAATGTGATCAGTGCCGGCATGGTCGCTGATGAAGAGGCCCTGATCGAGGGCTTAGTGGGCTTGGGCTGTCTGCGCAGTGATAGTAGTGCAGCGGCCCAGCAAAGCTTTGCAGAGTTTTGTCAGCAGTTGTTAGAGCCCCTGCAAGAGCCGGGCGATTTGCCGCCCCAGTACCTCAATGCCGAGGGCGAGTACCGCTGGGGCCAGTCACAGTTGATGCGCCGGGTTGGCAAGCAAGCAGCGGAGTCCGCGGCGATGCGTGACTTCACTACTCCGAGCCGAGACTTTGCGCTCATCGCGCGTAAGTTGACCGGCGTGTTCACCTTTATCGCGGTACTCAATGCCGAATTTAACGCCCACGCCGCCGTACAGCGTCATATTGAGAACTGGCTGGCCGCAGAGTGACAGGCTGGTTCAGTAAGGCGGCGGCCTGATCAACAATCACAGTGGCCGCGGGGTGGGACTGCAATACGGATGCGGGGCAGTCGACAGACATAGGGCCATCAACCGTGGCTTGAACAGCCTCGGCTTTGTTGTCACCGGTGGCCAGTAAGATAACTTGGCGGGCGGCCATAATGGTGGCGATTCCCATGGTAATTGATAGCTCCGGCTGCCGCTGATCTTGGCTAAAAAAGCGCGCGTTGTCGCGCATCGTTTCCGGCGATAGTTTGGCTACTCGGGTGCGAGAGGAGAAGGCTGAGCCCGGCTCATTAAAGCCGATATGGCCGTTGCGACCAATGCCCAAGAGCTGCAGGTCAATCCCCCCTGCGGCTTCAATAGCGCGCTCGTACTGGGCACAAGCTGCCTCTGGATCTGGCGCGTCGCCGGGGGGCACGTGCGTATTACTCGCCTGAATATCAATGTGATCGAAGAGCTCTTGCTGCATAAAATAACTGTAGCTGTGCGGGTGTGTCGCAGCGAGCCCTAGATACTCATCGAGGTTAAAACTCTGCGCCTGGTTGAAACTGATCAAGCCGCCGTGCTGGCGTTTGATTAGCTCGCGATACAACTTCAGGGGTGTAGAGCCCGTGGCCAGACCAAATACCGATGCCGGTTTGTGCTGCAATTGCTGCTGGAATAGTTCTGCTGCGTAGTCGGCAACCTGCGTCGGAGTATCGAGAATAACGACCTTCATTGCTTGTTCTGAGTCCATGTTAGCGTGGAGAATGGATGCTGTGCTCGCCGGCCACCCAGCTTGCCCGTACTTGTCCGGCGCTGTCTATATGCACTAAGTCAGCACGATAACCCGCTGCAATACGTCCTAGCGAGCCCTCTAGGCCCAGAAAGCTCGCCGGGTAGAGCGAGGCCATGCGCAGGCACTCGCCCAGAGGCACTTTCAGTGTTTGGTGACAATAATTAACCGCATCGATCATGCCAATGGCACTGCCCGCTAGTGCGCCTGCGGCGTTGATCAATTTGCCTCCTTGCAGGCGGATGGTCTCGCCGTAGAGCTCAAAATGATCTTTGCTATCGCCCACCGTGGCCATAGCGTCGGTGACCAGGCAGACTTTGCCCGGGGGCAGCGTCTTTAGTGCGATGCGCAAGCTGGCAGGGTGCACATGGTGACCATCGGCGATCACGCCGATCCAGCAATCTTCAGCTTCCAGTGCGGCGCCGATGACGCCCGGCATTCGAGCTGTGAAGCCGCTCATGGCATTAAAGAGGTGGGTGAAGCCCCGCAGGCCTTCTGCCCGTGCCTGTTGAACCTGCTCGTAACTGGCATCGCTGTGCCCAGCGCAGACCAGTACTCCGGCATCGCGCAAGGCCGCGATGGCGCCACGTGGCATATGTTCTGGTGCTAGGGTTACGATGGTGATGAGCTGAGAGCCCAGTTCGGCCAGCCACTTTAGGTCGGCGGGGGAGGGCTCACGGATCATCTCGGCTTGGTGAGTGCCTCGCCGGCTGGGCGCAAAGAAGGGCCCCTCAAGGTGGATACCCAGCACGCCAGCATTGCCCGCCGCTCGGGCTGCCTGAATTGCGGCGACGGCAGTGCGTTGTTGCTCCACAGTATCGCTGATCAAAGTGGGCATCATGGATGTGGTGCCGGTAGCTCGGTGTGCCGCGACCATGCGCTTAATGCCCTCGCGGTCGGCTTGGTTATTGAGTAATACGCCGCCGCCACCGTTGACTTGCAGGTCAATAAAGCCGGGCGCAACAAAGCCATCAGCTAAGCTAATGCAGTCTATATCAGCCGGGATTGCGTCATCGGCCAGCAGCGCAGTAATCGAGTCTTGCTCGATGATTAGTGCGCAGTCATTGTGCCACTGCTGCCCATCAAATAGACGCTTGGCGCGGATCGCGCGCTTCATAGAGCTGTAACGACTGGCTGGGGAAGTACTGTTAAAAGTACCGTAATTAGAGTTATTGTAGCTCTCATGTTGCTCTAGTTGCTGCTGAATAATCGCCTAGTTTAGCCGAAACTGAGCCGCAGGTGATAACCTTGTCCTCAGCGCTGGCCGCGCTGCCATAACCCCCGCTTTTGGCGGATACGATATTTACTATTACGGACTGCACTACGCAGGGTTTAGCCATGCGCGACGATACTCGCTTGTTTGACACCATTGCCCAGGCACTGCGGGAGCGGGGCTATGCCCTGTGTCCCAATGCCCTGCCGCCAGAGCTGACTCAGGCTTTGAAGGCGCATTTGAAAGTGATGCAGGATGAGCAGTTCAGCCCTGCTGGGGTGGGCCGTGAAAATAAATATGCCGTGAGACAATCGATACGCAGCGATGAAATTTGCTGGATCACGGGTGAATCAACTGCTGGTAAAGCATGGCTAGACTGGGCCGAGCTGCTGCGCCGGGATCTCAACCGGCAGCTGCTCTTGGGGCTATTTTCCTTTGAATCACACTTTTCTCACTATCGGCCGGGTGATTTCTATCGCAAGCACAGTGATGCCTTTCGGGGGGAGGCCAATCGGGTGTTATCGCTAGTGGCTTATTTGAACGATAACTGGCAGGACAGTGATGGGGGTGAGTTGAAGTTGTATTTGGACGAAGCCGAGCAAGAGAGTCTTTTGATACAACCCGAAGCTGGCACGGTAGCGATTTTTCTCAGTGAGGAGTTTCCCCATGAGGTGCTGCCAGCAAAGCGTGACCGCTATGCGATTGCCGGCTGGTATCGGGTCAACACTTCCCGTGGGGATCGCGTTGATCCACCGCAATAAGCCACCTGTAGCCTCGTATTTGCGCCTTATTTAAGCGCCAAGTGCTGAGGGCGTGAGGTAAGTGAGAATCAAGTAGCTGCAGTAAGCGCAGAAACTGCTCAGTAGAATGGCCCCTTCCACGCGATTAATCCGTCGCGAGCCGGGCCGGAAGGAGTAACCGATGACAAACAGCGACACCGTTAGGGCGGTCATCACCATCACATCGCGGCTTAGAATCACCGGCTCCACAGCAAAAGGCTGAATAAGGCCGGCAATGCCCACCACCGCAAGGGTATTAAACATATTGGAGCCAAGTACGTTGCCCAGTGCCATATCGTGCTCGCCCTTGCGGGCGGCAATGATGGAGGACATGAGTTCTGGCAGTGAAGTGCCGATGGCAACTACGGTCAGGCCAATAATCAAATCACTCACACCAAAGGCTTGTGCCATATCGATAGCGCCCCACACCAGCAGCCTAGAGCTGGCGATCAGTACCAAAAGGCCCACAATGAGCCATATCCAGGCGCTACGCTGAGACATGACGCGGCTGGGTAAGTCCTGTTCTAGCTCTTGGCTAAAGCTGTCAGAGGGGCTGCGCATGCCCTGGAAAATAGTCCAGCTCATCAGTGCTGCGAACACTAATAGCAGCACAATCGCGTCAATTCGAGACAATTCGCCATCTAAAAGCTGGAAAATAGCTAGACCAGTAATTGCTGTTAATACTGGCAGCTCTTTGCGAAGAATATTAGACTGCACCGCGATTGGACTAATCAGGGCTGTGAGTCCTAGTACCAGAGCAATATTGGTGATATTGGAACCATAGGCATTACCGAGGGCTAAACCTGGGTTGCCTTGCACCGCGGCGATGCCTGAAACCAACATTTCTGGCGCTGATGTGCCAAAACCGAGAATCACCATTCCGATTAGTAGCGGTGGCATGCCATAATAGGCGGCTACCGAAGCGGCGCTGTCAACAAATTTGTCAGCGCTCCACAGTAGAAGAGCGAGGCCGGCGAGTACTGCTAGTAAGGCTGTTATCATGCGCGCAATTATAAGTTGCGCGTCGTCGTTTTGGCTAACGCTTATCGGGCTTTTCTGTGACACCTGTCCCTATCGTCCCTACTTGCGACCTCACTAGGTTTTGAGGAGCGCAGGCGGCGCTGACTGATAAGGAACCGGCTAACAAGGATCAGCAAATAGAAACCTGCTACACAACCAGCAGTGAGGAGTGCGTATGAACGAGCATCAGGCCGACGATTTGGCCAGATTTATGGGGGGCGTTAAGCGTCGCAACCCTGGAGAAACTGAGTTTCACCAGGCGGTACACGAAGTGGCGATGGACATCATTCCCTACATAGCTGATAAGCCGGTTTACAAAGAACTGAAAATCCTCGAGCGCATGACAGAACCTGATCGCATTGTGTCATTCAGGGTTGTGTGGCAGGACGACAGCGGTGCTATTCGAGTGAACCGTGGCTATCGTGTGCAGCAGAATAACGCCATTGGGCCCTACAAGGGCGGTATACGTTTTCACCCTACGGTGACTCAGTCGGTGTTGAAGTTCCTCGCTTTTGAGCAGGTCTTTAAAAACAGTCTGACCAGCCTGCCATTAGGCGGCGGTAAAGGTGGCTCGGACTTTAACCCCAAGGGTAAGTCTGACCTTGAGGTCATGCGTTTTTGCCAGGCTTTCATGACTGAGCTGGCCAAGCACATTGGCCCAGACACCGACGTCCCCGCGGGTGATATTGGTGTGGGTTCACGTGAAGTGGGCTATATGTTTGGCCAATACAAGCGTCTAGCTAACCGTTTTGAGGGCGTGTTGACTGGTAAAGCCTTGGAATTTGGCGGTAGCCGTATTCGCACCGAAGCCACGGGTTACGGTGTGGTCTACATGGTAGACGAGATGCTGAAGAAGCACGGCGAGAGCATTGATGGCCGCACCTGCGTGGTGTCTGGCTCCGGTAATGTGGCCACTTACTGTGCAGAAAAGCTGATTGATATGGGCGGCAAGGTCGTCACCTTGTCCGATTCCTGCGGCTTTATTCACTACCCTAATGGTCTGACCCATGAGCACTTGCACTGGGTGATGGACCTGAAAAATAGGCGCCGTGGCCGCATTGAGGAATTCACCAAAGAGTTTGGTGGGGAATATTATGCCGACCGCAGCCCCTGGGGCATTAAGTGTAGCTTGGCCTTCCCTTGTGCGACTCAGAATGAGATCACTAGTGAAGATGCCAAACTGCTGATCAATAATGGCTGTCGCGCCATCTCTGAAGGCGCCAACATGCCGACAACCCCCGAGGCAATCAAAGTCATTCAGGGTTGTGATTACTTGCTACATGCACCTTCCAAGGCGGCTAACGCTGGCGGTGTTGCAGTATCAGGCTTGGAAATGAGTCAGAACAGCGCACGCTTGCAATGGTCGCGCGAAGAAGTGGATGATCGCCTGCGTACCATTATCCGTGGTATTCACGATCAGTGCGTGGAGTTTGGCTCCGACGCAAACAACCATGTGGATTACTTCAAAGGCGCCAACATCGCTGGCTTCAACAAAGTGGCATCAGCCATGATGGCCTACGGCGTGATGTAGCCTCTATCAGTCCCCAGCTGCAAAGGCAGCTCGAGAAGGGCATACTGAACCTTGTGTTCGTAGCCTTGGGGACTGGTGATGAGTAATCAGCAAGACAAACCTGAACAAACAGCATACTCCGGCTCTGCCGGAGGCTGGCCCGCACTGCGTGAAGTGGTGCGCCACCTGCGCGAGCAGGAAGTGCTGATGAAAGGCAACAAAACCCTGATGCGCGCTAATCAGCCCCAGGGTTTTGATTGTCCAGGTTGTGCTTGGCCCGATCCCAAGCACACTTCATCTTTTGAGTTTTGTGAAAACGGTGCCAAAGCCGTGGCGGCTGAAGCCACAGCTAAGCGGGCCTCGCCGGACTTATTTAGTCAGTACACGGTGACCGAAATGCTCGCTGCTGGTGAGGATCACTGGCTGGAGTCCCACGGCCGTCTCACCCACCCGATGCGCTACGATGCCGCCACTGACAAATACCTCGAAACCACCTGGGCTGATGCCTTTGCTTTAATTGCCGAGCACCTAGGCAAGCTGGATAACCCCAATCAGGCCGAATTTTATACCTCAGGCCGCACCAGCAACGAAGCCGCCTTCCTCTACCAGCTCTTTGTGCGCGAGTTTGGCACTAATAACTTCCCCGATTGCTCCAATATGTGCCACGAAGCCACCTCCGTGGGCCTGCCGCAATCTATTGGCGTGGGTAAAGGCACCGTACTGCTGGAAGATTTTGAACACTGCGATCTGATTATTTCCGTGGGTCACAACCCAGCGACAAACCACCCGCGCATGTTGCGAACCCTTGAAGAAGCGGTCAACCGCGGTGCCCGTTTGATGGTCTTCAACCCGTTGCGGGAGCGGGGTTTGGAGCGTTACACCGACCCGCAGAATATTAAGCAAATGGCGACTATCGCCTCTACGGTGCTGGCTACCCAGTACTATCAGGTAAAAATTGGCGGTGATATTGCCGCCCTAAAAGGCATGATGAAGTGCCTTGCCGAACGCGAGGCCGCGGCGCCGGGCAGCGTATTTGATCAGGACTTTATCGCTGAACACACCACCGGTATTGAGCAGCTACTGGCCGACCTTGAGGCGACTTCTTGGCAGGATATTGAGCAGGTCAGTGGACTTTCACGGCAAGCCTTGGAGGAGGCAGCCGGGCATTACGCGCGCGCCAAATCCACCATTATCTGTTACGGCATGGGGCTGACTCAGCACTATACCGGCACCCAAAACGTGCAGCAGTTGGCTAACCTATTACTATTGCGCGGCAATATCGGCCGCCTTGGGGCCGGTATCTGCCCGGTGCGCGGGCACTCTAACGTACAGGGCGATCGCACGGTGGGCATCGCCGAGCGCCCGCCCAAAGAGCTGCTGGATAGGATTGAGCAGCACTGTGGTTTTAATCCACCACGGGAGCACGGTCACACCGTAACCGAAGCGCTTAAAGCCATGTACGAAGGCCAGAGCAAAGTGTTCATCGGCATGGGCGGCAATGTCGCGCGTGCCGCACAAGATCTCAACTTTACCGCCCAAGCCTTTCGCAACTGTGACTTGAGCGTGTGGATACTCACCAAACCCAATATGTCGACCCTAATTCACGGCAAGTCAGCGCTGATCCTGCCGGCACTGGGCCGCACTGAGCGCGATCTGCAAAATGGCCTGCTGCAATCGATCACCGTGGAGGACTCGATGTCCATGGTGCATGCTTCGGTGGGCATGAACGAGCCCGCCTCAGAACACTGCCGTTCAGAAACTTGGATCGTAGGTGAAATGGCTAAAGCCGTATTGCCCAATAGCGTGATCAATTGGGATGAGCTGGTCGCAGACAACAACGCCATCCGTGATTTAATCGCTAAAGTGGTGCCTAGTTTTGACAACTACAATCAGCGCTTACAGGAGCCTGGTGGCTTTTATCTTGGCAACACGGCGCGTGAAAGGCAGTGGCATACGCCTGAAGGGAAAGCCGTTTTTAAGGTCTGCCCACAGTTACAGCATGAGCTACTGGCGCCGCGTGATGGCCAGCTGACCCTCACCACTGCGCGGGCACACGATCAGTACAACACCACGGTGTACTCCATGAACGACCGTTATCGCGGGATTAAAAACCGTCGCGATGTGGTCTTCCTCAACACCGATGACATGTTAGCCCGCGGAATTGCCAGCGGTGACCGAGTGGATGTGCGCACCGTATTTGAGGGCCCTGAGGACTATGTGCTGCGTGACTTAGAAGCGGTGGGCTTTGACCTGCCAAGCGGCTGTGCCATGGCCTACTTCCCGGAAGCCAACGCCTTAGTGCCCTGGTCGCACTACGACCCCGCCAGCTTTGTGGCGTCTTACAAGTCCATTCCTGTGACTGTGAGCCTGAGTGAGAGTAGCTAGCTAGCCTTCGCTTTAGTCAGTGCGGCCCGGCGGCGCGACCACAGCATGCAGCTAACACTGCCGATCGCGCAGGCTGCAATGCAAGAGACCACACTGAGCAGGGATTCGGGCAGTAAGTTACTCAAGGCACTGGCCAGTCCGCCCAGCCCAAACTGGGCGGTGCCCATCACTGCCGAGGCAGAGGCTGAGCTGCGAGGGAAGTACTCCAAATAACTCGCCATAATATTAGGGCTGATCGCCCCTAAGGTGCCGGCGTAGAGCATCATCGCTGGTAAAAAGCCCCACACCGACCAATCAAACAGCGCCGCGCAGAGCAACAGCAGCCCAGCGCTGGACTGTGCACAGGTTGCCACAAACTTAATCTGTGCAGGTTGATAGCGGTTTAACAGCAGGCGGTTGAGCAAGTTGCAGCTAAACATTGCGAAAATATTGCAGGCAAAGAGGAAGGTGAACATTCCCCGGGATTGCCCAAAGTGTCCTTGGTAAATAAATGAGGCGTAGGTGACGAACATGATCAAGCCGCCAAAGGAGGCCGCTTGCCAGAAAATATAGGGCAGGGCAGCGGGCATTTTCAGCACGCCGATGTAGCGCTGCATGACACTGACGCCATCCGGGCTGAGTTTGTGGCTCCGTGGCCCGCGAAACACCGTTAGCCAGAGTAAAGGCAGCAGGCACAGGGCATAACTACCCAGCGCAATAAAGACCAGGCCCCAGTCCCCGACCTCCAACAAAGCAGCGCCAATAGCCGGCGCGATCGCTGGGGCAATAATCGACACCAGACCGATCATCGAGAACATCTTGGCAGCTTGCAGCCCATCCACCCGGTCGCGCACCAGAGCGGGGATAGATACCCCGGTCCAACCGCCGCCAATGGACTGTAGCAGACGGCCCAATAGCAGCATTTCTATACTCTCAACCTGAGACAGAAAAAAGCTCGCCGCCGAGAAAACACACAAGCCCGTGACCAAAACCCGCCGTCGACCATAGCGGTCCGATAGCGCGCCGCCACTGAGCTGGCCAATAGAAAAGCCCATCAAGTAAATAGAAATACTCAAAGAGACCTGGTGGATCGTCACGCCCAGTGATTCAGCAATCAGCGGAAATGCCGGCAAATAGGTGTCGATAGCAAATGGCCCCAGCATCATAGTGAAGCCAAGAGCAAAAACCACTGCCAGAGATATGCTGTTTGTAGAGTTCATCACACCAGACGTCAGAATTAAGCAGGACTATTCTTACAGAAATGGCCTGGCTTCGAAATGATCATTAGCAAAGGGAAGATATTAATCTCGCTGGGTTAATCTTATAGTTCTTGTTCGGTTGCCTATCGAAAACCTGTCAGTAGCTTAGCTAATAAGTCAAAATAGCTAAATCTCCAGCTAACAGCAGGCTTTATAGAGCTAAGTTGAAGGTTTTTAAAGAGGAGAGGGGTGGTTGCGACAGCTTTGACTCTTCTTTTGGTTTTATGGCAAAGACTGAATAAAGACTATAAGTCTTTGGTTGTAAGGGCTGATGCTGGCTATGGTATTGGGGCATTTTGATATCTGGCAGCGACAGTAATTAGGTGGTATTGGTTGTCAGAGCCTAACTATGATTTACCTCATAACAGAGCATTGTCGCAAAATCTGAAAATGCACTGCTAAGCTGTATGTATCTACAGTATCTTGTGGTATTTTATGTTATGTCACATAACATGAGTGCGTTTGGATGAGTATTGGAGCGAGCGGGCGAATAGTTGTTGAAATTGACCCTAGTCTGAAGCAAGAGCTTCACGCAGCACTTCGCCAAGAAGGGCTGAACCTTAAGTCATGGTTTCTTGATAATGCAGAGAAATATCTAGCTAATAAAGGGTTGTCAGAGGTTGCAGATAAAGACGCTGAAGAGCACATCAGGGGGCTCGAGTGAGATTTTATAGAGATAAAGTATCCTTTGGTCGCCACCAGACATTTTCTGTTCGTTATGGTTGGTTGTCGAAAGGGTTCCAAGCATTAAAGCGCAATCCATCAATTTTAAAATCAGAAGAGGCTATTGCTGAACTGGGCGTAGGAAAAAACATGGTGGAGTCGATCAGCTATTGGCTTCGCGCGTTCCAGTTGATTGAACCCAACTCGAGTAAGCCAACAGAGCTTGGGAATAAAATTTTTAGTACTAATAAAGGGTTTGACCCATATCTAGAAGATGAAGCGACTATATGGTTACTTCATTGGCTGTTGGTAAGCAATCCTGAGCAGGCAACAGCTTGGTACTGGTTTTTTAATCGATACCATAAACCTGAGTTTACAGGACTTGAGCTGGTAACTGCGCTAAATGATTTTGTGACAGATCAAGTGAAAGACGTGCGAAGGCCAGCGATGAGCACCTTAAAAAGTGATGCGACTCTTATTCCTCGTATGTATACACAAAGTAAACTGCATAAACACATGCCCATAGAGGAAGCGTTGGATTCACCACTTGCACAGTTAAGGCTAATTACAGTAATGGCAGGAGAGAGAGGCTTCCAATCAAAACCTGCACCCCGCCCTGGACTGCCGACAGGTATTCTTGGTTATGCGATTACAGAGATCTTTCGAGACCGAGAAACAGATGTAATTCCAATAGAAGATCTAATGTATAGTCGGGATGTTTTTCCGGCCCCAGGCGCTGTTTTCAGAATGACAGAAATGGACTTAATTACAAAATTAGAAAACCTAACGGAATATTTGCCTGGTGTGTATCAAATTAACGAAACGGCGGGAATGCATCAGCTCTTTCAAATGCGAAAAGTTGAGCCGATGGAGTATGTGGAGAGCCACTATGCCAGCTTTGAAAGGGGAGAGGTGGCATGAGTCTCTCTGAACAGATAAAGGTCAACACGCATTATACTCGGTCAGTTAATTTAGAGAGAGATAGCTCCTCAGCTGAAGTTCTAAAGGCATATATACCTACATCAAGAACCCTTAGAACTTTAGAGAGAGTGTCTGTATCGCTTGACGAGGATCAGGCTCCCCGTGCTTGGTCTTTGATTGGCCCGTATGGCTCAGGAAAGTCTTCATTTTCGGTGTTTTTATCAGACCTACTGGCTAAGCCAATTGAGGCATCTACAAGTATTGCTCAAGAAAAACTAGAGTCAGTAGACCCGAGGCTAAGTGAAGTTTTTGACAAGCATCTTGCAGGTTCAAGTGGGATGCTAAAAGTACTAGTTACAGGCTCGCCAGAGCCTATGGCTAGAAGGCTACTTGTCGGGTTTGAACAGGCTGTAACGAAGGTTTGGGCTGGTAAACGAGGAAAACGTCCAGCTATATTTGCACAGCTTAGTGCACTTCTTTCTGATGACGAAATAAGTGTATCAGAGACTTTAGAGTTTATCGGTGCTCTGCAACTAACGTTGCAGAAAGAGGGGTACAAGGGTGTAGTACTTATCATTGATGAGCTAGGTAAGTTTTTAGAGTATGAAGCAAGGCATTATGGTGCAAATGATATATATCTTCTTCAAGCGCTAGCTGAACATGCCTGTAAAGGTCATCCATGTAATTTATTTTTATTCGTAATGCTCCACCAATCATTTGAACAATATGCAAAAGGTTTAGGTGAAAGCTTAAAGAATGAATGGTCTAAGGTTCAAGGACGCTTCGAAGAAGTGCCGTTTATTGAATCTCCAGAACAAGTACTAAGGGTGGTCGGAAGTGCATTTCAGCATGATTTTTCTAAGCCTGATAAAAAGTTAATAAGAGAATACTTAAATTTTTCAGTACCGACTCTTATAGAGCAAGGTGCTCTTCCTTCGGGTTTAAAAAAGAGGGAGGCGATTAACCTATTTGAATCATGTTATCCGTTACACCCGATAAGCGCTTTAATACTTCCCGTACTATGCCAAAAAGTTGCGCAAAACGAACGAACACTGTTTAGTTACTTAGGTAGTCATGAAGAGTTTGGTCTTGCAGATATGATATCGAGGCTTGAGTCAGTCAACGATTGGGTTAAGCCTCATCATATTTTCGATTATTTTATTAGTAATCAATCCGCTGCTTTGAGTGATTATGCGACACACCGTCGCTGGGCTGAAGTGGTAACAGCCTTAGAGCGAATGGGGGATGCATCAGATTCTGATGTGGCCTTGCTTAAAACGATAGGCTTACTCAATATCATCGGTGCCAAGGGAGGATTAAAAGCTTCTAAAAGTATCTTGAGCTTATGTATGAGCTCCAGAGGGCTGTTAGATACGGGTTTGAAGAATCTCCAGACAAGCTCGGTAATAACTTACAGAAGGTTTAGCGGTGAATATCGAGTATGGCAGGGTAGTGATTTCGACTTAGAGGAGTCATTGCAAGAAGGGCTAAATCACTTAGGTGAGTTTGAGTTAGCAGAAGTCCTGAATGAGCAGTACTCGTTACAGCCAATAGTTGCTAGACGCTATACTATTCGAAATGGCGCACTACGTTATTTTACGCCTCTATTTGTGGACGCCAAAAGTTATAAATCAACAGCAGAAAAATCTGACCAGCCTAGATTAATTCTTTTTTTGGCAGCTGCACAAGACGATGAAAAAATCTTCTTTGATAAAGTAGTAAAGCACTTTTCAGAACTTGATGTTCTAGCAATATGCAAAAACGGATCTCAACTACGAGAGGCAACAGCGGAAGTGGTTGCCCTGCGTTATGTTGGTGAAACAAAGCAGGAGCTTAGTAACGATCCAGTCGCCAAAAGAGAATTTGAAGATAGGCTTACAGCAGCTGAGAGTGCTCAAGAGAATGTGTTGAGTGATATTCTAGAAGCGCCACATGAAAGTCATTGGTACCACAAAGCTATAAGGTTAGAGGTCGCTAATAAGCGTGAATTTCAGGAAAGTCTATCTAATGTTCTTTCGAAAGTGTATGAGAAAGCACCAGAAGTTCATAATGAACTGGTGAACCGAGATAAACCAACGCCTCAAGCTAATGCCGCTAGAATAAAACTACTCCATGCGATGCTGTCATCCTCGGAAAAGGCGGATCTAGGAATAGAGAAGTTTCCACCGGAAAAGGCCATCTATAGGTCAGTTGTTGCTGCGACAGGTTTGCATAAAGAGCTTAGCCTAAATGAGTGGGCATTTGCCGATCCAGAAAAAGGGACAGCTTTTTATTATGTATGGCAGCGGATAGAAAAGTTCCTGGAAAGTACAGAAGAGTCACCTCGTTCCTTTGCTGAGTTAAACGCGGAGTTGATGGCGCCACCGTATGGAGTTAAAGCTGGGCTTTTACCAATACTTTATGTGGCGGTTTACTGCACTAAGCAACAAGAGTTGGCGATCTACGAAAATAGGCAGTACAGGCCTGTTTTTACGGCGGATATGCTTGATAGATTCGTGAAGCGGCCAGATGATTTTACCTTTCAAAGATTTAGAATTGTTGGTTTGCGAGCGTCAATATATGAAGAATATAAAAAACTATTTACTGACGGTAAAGAAAAAACTGTAGTGCAGTTAGTTAGGCCATTAGCCAACCTAATCAATGGGTTAGAGGAATATACATTAAAAACAAAGAGTAATGTAATTTCTAACAAAGCAAAGAAAGTTAGAGATGCATTTAAACTGTCACAATCTCCAGAAAAATTATTATTTGAAGATCTTCCAAAAGTGCTTGGCTATTCAGAAGAAATAGAAGATAAGGAAGGGTCCCTGGAGGGATTTTCTGCTGAACTGACTGAGCGATTGAAAGAGCTGAGATATGCTTATTCAAATATGCGTAAACAGTTTCAGAAGCTTTTGTCGCAAGCATTTAACATGAGTGACACGCTTTCATTGCTCGAATTAAGGCAAGAAGTGATTAAGCGCTATGAGGGGCTTGAGCAATACACAGTAGATGTTGATGGATTACGAGCATTTATAAAACGAATTACAAAGCGCTCTGGAAATGATGAAGAGTGGTTAGATAATATTCTGATGTACTTAGGCCAAAAGCCAGCTACTAAATGGCTTGACTCAGATTGTGCTGAAGTAGAGATAAAGCTCAGTGATTATGGACAGCGAGTCCTTGATCTTGAAACTTTGAGCATAGAGTATGATAGAAGTGCAAAGCGTAATAGTGATGGTTTTGAAGTTATTCTTTTAAAGACATTGAAGAAAGGTGAAGAACCTAACGATAGGGTTGTTACGATTGATCAAAAACAGAAAGAAGAAATAGCGGCTTATAAATCCCAAATCTTATCGGTTTTAAATCAGTGTGAAGAGGATGAAAAAAAACTGGCCATTCTAGCGGAGCTAGTTGATGATTTTTTAGTTGAAAATAAGGATTCATCTTTAGAGGTTAAAAAATCGAAAAGTGAAATGAAGGCCAAAAGGAGTAAGAGTAGCCATGTCCATTAAGGTCACATATGAAAGTGCAATGAAAATACCAGGAGCAAGGCATGTTCTTGGCCTTTCAGGAGGAAAGGATAGCGCAGCTCTTGCTATTTACATCAAAGATAAATATCCCAATCTACATGACAAAATTGAGTACTTTTTTACCGATACAGGTGCAGAGCTTAAAGAGGTATATGACTTTTTAGATCGTCTAGAAGCGTATTTAGGTAAAGAGATAGTTCGGCTTAGCAGTGGCAAAGACTTCGATCATTGGTTAAGTGTTTATAACGGTTTTTTACCCTCGGCGAAGCAGCGCTGGTGTACCCGAGAAATGAAGATTAAGCCTTTTGAGCAATTTGTTGGAGATGATCCAGTTGTTAGCTATATAGGCATCAGGGCAGATGAAAACCGTGAGGGATATATTAGTACTAAGGAAACTATACGTGCAGTATTTCCTTTTGTAGAGGATGGGGTTATTCGAGATGATGTCTTTCAGATCTTGGAAGACTCAGTTGGTGTACCTGAGTACTACAAATGGCGATCGAGGTCTGGATGCTATTTTTGTTTCTTTCAAAGACAGTCTGAATGGTTGGGATTAAAGCGTCACCACCCTGATTTATTTGAAGAAGCAAAAGAGTATGAAAATCGTAAAAGAGAGCGCTATGATTGGGATTCTGGATGGTCGGATGCTGGTGGGTACGGCTATACTTGGTCATCCCAGGGAACTTTAGATGAGCTAGTTGCTCGTGCTGAAGCGAGAGAGAAAGAGCAAGGGGTAATTGCTAGCTCTACAACGTTAAGATGGCAAGAAATACTAAAGCAACAAGAAGATGATGATCCAGAAGACCAAGCGTGCCTGATTTGTAGTCTATAAAACTAATTTTTAAATATATTTTTACTAATGTAACACGTAGTTACAAAGCATATGTTTTTTCCTAAATGATAATAAAAATCAAGAATTACCTAGCCGGAAATAAAGAGAATATAACAAATGATAGATTTGCAACAACTGTTGGGGAATTACTCAGAAGGTGAGTTGGCTGCAATTCTTGGTGAAGGTGTTCTCGAGATGTATAAGAGAACTACCGGGCAAGATGTTACTAAAGAAGTGTTGATGCAATCTGTGGTGACGCTTTATGGCCACGAACTCTTAACCAATTCATCAATGCGTACAAGGTTGATTGAAAGCATGAACCAAGAGCAGGTTAAGTCATTGTTTTTGTGTTTTTGTGAGGTAATTGGAGAAGATATTAAAAATGAAGATAATATCGATTTTTATGAAACATTAAAAAATTTTTCAGAGCTTAAGACGATTGAATTTGCTGAGCTTTTTGGGGTCAGTATAGGTGAATTTAGCGCAGAAAAAAACAATACGTCAGTAGATGGTATTGTAAAGCTTGATCCAGCATATCCTATGTATCCGTATCAGGGAGAGATGGTTGAGAAAATATTATCTTTAATGCAAGGGGGTGAAAAAAAAAGATGCATTCTTCATTTACCCACTGGTGCAGGGAAAACTCGGACTGCAATGAATGTTGCTTCAGAGCATCTTCGACGTGAAAAAAAAGGCCTGGTTTTATGGTTAGCTGATACTGCAGAGCTTTGCTCCCAAGCTGCTAACGAGTTTAAAAAAGCATGGACTGCTTTAGGTGATCGTCAAATAAAGCTTTACTCATATTACTCAGATACCAATATATCTTTAGGTGGTATTGATCAAGGTTTTCTAGTCGCTGGTCTACAAAAGCTACATGCTGCCAGAGACAGTCAAAATTATAAAATTCTTTATGAGCAACTACAAAGCCATGTGACACTTATAATTTTTGATGAAGCTCATAAAGCTATTGCACCTACATATAAAACTACTGTTAATCATATGATTAATGCAAATTATAACACTTTTCTTTTGGGGCTTAGTGCAACTCCAGGGCGGCAATTAGAAGTCGGCAATGATGAAGATGCGGAATTAGCTAAGTTTTTTGACAATTCAAAAATAACTATGCGAGTTGCGGGCTATCAGTCACCGGTGAAGTACTTGGTTGATGAGCAATACTTAGCTAAAGCCGAGTTTGTACCAATTGATTATGACGGCATATCAATTTCATATGCTAATGAGTTTTCAAATTCAAAACGTAGTAATGAGATTAGACAAGCTCTATCAGAAGATGGGGCAAGAAACAAAAAACTTTTAGAGGTAATAGAGAAAGCGCACGAACAAGGAAGCTCTATCATAGTTTTTGCTTGTAGTGTTGACCACTCATTAGATTTAGCTTCGATGTTATCGTTTAGGGGCATTAAAGCATTTTCTTTAGATAGCAAAAATGATGATGCGAGTAGTCGCAGATATAAGATTTCAGAGTATTTGAAAGGTAATGTAAGAGTCATTATTAACTACAATATTCTAACCACTGGATTTGATGCACCTAGGACAAACGTGGCCATTATCGCTCGTCCAACAGATTCCTTAGTGCAGTACTCCCAGATGGCAGGTCGAGCTATGCGTGGGAAGAAAAGTGGGGGTAATGAAAAGTGCACTATCTATACCGTCAGGGATGATATACCAGTATTTAGAAGTGTTATTGATGCATTTATGCACTGGGATAATATTTGGAATGAAGTTTGAATATATGGGGGGAAACAATGAGCAGACCGTTTATTAGGGGGCAAGTTGCCATTGACTCAATGCGAGATAATGGTTTTCTTAGTGCTGCTCATGCTTTAGCTGAGCTTATCGATAACAGTATTCAGGCCGGAGCGGACCGGGTAGAGCTGATAACATTCGAAAACAGATCCGAACGCAATGGAGGCGCTAGGTCCACTAAGCGGATAGAAAAAATTGGTGTATTCGATAATGGGAAGGGGATGGATTCCGAAACATTGCATCTTGCTTTGGAGTTTGGTGCATCTCTTAATAGGGATAACCCTGTTGGAATCGGTAAATTTGGTATGGGGCTTCCTAATTCATCGATATCTCAATGTAAGCATGTTGATGTATGGAGTTGGACGAATCCCGGAAAGTACATGTATACATATTTGGACATTGATGAAATTAAAGATGGAGTATTAGAGACTATTCCAGAGCCCGTTTACCGTGATATTCCAGAAGAAATATTATCGGCTATTGATAAGCCAATGCCAGAATCTGGCACGTTTGTACTTTGGTCAAAAATAGACCGTTGTCAATGGAAGACAGGAAAGTCGATATTTAAGCATACACAAGATGTTGTTGGAAGAATGTATCGGTACTTTCTAGAAGATGAAAAAGTGACTATACGGTTTAAGTCAACTGAGCTTTTAGACAACCTGTTCATTGTAGATAGCGAGCATAGATTTTTACCTAATGATCCGATGTATTTAATGAGGGATACATCGCTCCCTGCCTTGCCTGATGAGTTTGAAGGTGAAGCAATGTTTGAATATGTAGAAGGTTGTTGTTATTCATTTCCGGTTTCTGATGAAAATGGTAATAGTCATCAAGTTGAAATAAAGGGTAGCGTACTAAAGCGCTCTGTACTGGATAAAATACGATCCACAACAAATGGTCAAATTGGAAGTACCGATTGGGGGAAGCATGCAGCTAAGAATTATGGCTTGTCAATTGTTAGATCGCGTAGGGAGTTATCTCTTGCACCAGAGTTTATCAACCCTCCGGGCGCTAAAGAGAGGGGGCGGTGGTACGGTATTGAGCTATCATTCACGCCTGCTTTAGATAACATCTTTGGTGTAACTAATAACAAACAGCATGTCGTAAATTTAAAAATGATGAAAGCCTCTGAGGATTTTGAAAGAGAGGGTTTCGATTCTGAGCATGAGTACAGATCGGATTTATTAGCAAATAACGATCCCAAATTGAGAATATACGAAGTTGTCCAGCATATTAAAGAAGTTGAGAAAAAACTTATAAATCGTATAGAAACGTATAATTTTAAAGGTAATAAGGGTGATGTAGATGAGGATGGTGCTGGGTATAGTGGTGTCATAAATTCTGTAACTTCAATAATTAAAGAAAAAGATGAAGATAGAGATTATGTTAATCCTACAGAAGAACTTAGTTTTACGCGAGAAGAACTTGAAGATCATTTACGAGAAAAAGGTATTTCAAAGCCAGAAGAACTTGCGGCTACGGTTCTAAAATATAAATTAAAAGTTTTGATTGAGTTTTTGCCTATGGCAACCTCTGCTTTTTTTGATGTGTCAACAAAAAAAGGGCTCACACTTCTTCAAATTAACATTAATCATGCATTTTTCAAAAGGGTCATTGATAAGATTCCTGAGTCAGAGAGGGAAGCTTTAGTAGTGTCTTTGGCTGGTTGGGCCAGAATGGAAAGAGAGACATCCAGTGACAAGCGTCGACTGCAACTTGAAATGGCTCGAAAAGACTGGGGGCAGCTATTAGAGGACTATCTCGATGATGATTGAATCGAAATCAACAAAGAAGAAGATTCTATTATGATACTTTATTCCGAAGAGTTTACTAGTAAGTTTAAGGAATCATTGCAGGAGGCTTGTGTAGATATTTTCTTGGCTTCTGCCTTTATTAAGAATGATGCTCTTAAAAAAATATCTAGCGCTATTTCATCTAGTGTAGAACGGGTTCGGGTTGTTTCTAGGTGGCAAAAGTATGATTTGCTAGCTCGGGCATCCGACTTAGAGGTTTATGAGTTTTGTAAAGACCGTGGATGGGAGTTTGGCGTTGATTTGAGGTTTCATGGCAAGCTTTATGTAATAGATAAGACTAAAATATTTTTGGGCTCCGCAAATCTTACACAGAATGGACTTTCACTCTTTTCTCGAGGTAACAACGAGTTTGGAACTATAGTTGATGCGGATTATGTCGATCTTTCTAAAATTGATTCATTTGTCACATCTGAAGTGGTTTGGTTAGACGATGCTTTATATGAGCAGATGTCTTATGAGGTTAACTCAGCACAAGATAGCTCTGATCCATTTCACAATGTCGCCTGGTCAAAAGGGCTGGAACTCTCAATATCGAAGCCTGTGCATAACTTATGGGTTGAAGAGCTCCTATTTTGTTCGCCAGATAAACTTCTATTTCCAAATCTAGACAATGTAGCTGTACGGCATGACTTGGAGCTTTTATCATTAAGCTTTGATGATATTAGCGTCGAAAACTTAAAGTTTGCATTTCGTCGAACGAGAGTTTATAGCTGGATAAATTCGCTATTGGCTCGATATGGATCAATTAACTTTGGGGGGGTTAGTAGCAACCTTCACAGGGCGCTCATGGATAATCCATTGCCATATCGAAGGAGAATTAAAGATTTTGTTTTGGTGATATTTTCTTGGCTTACATTTCTTAATAATGAGTTCCGTTTAAAAAAATATAATAAAACCACAGTGGTATCAGTAACCGGATGAGGCATTAAACTAATAATATCAATAGTTTGACTATTTGCATGTGATGAGTTCCTTTAGTCTATATAAGCTTTATAATTGGATGGCATAGGCTAGACACATAATTGTGTTCATTAACAATAAGGGCAGGTGATGTCAAAATTTGATGCTGATCCAGTTGATCTGTGGGAAGTGTTTACTCATAAGGCAAATATAGCTGGATTTCGAGTGCCAGAGTATCAAAGAACATATGACTGGGATGAAAAAAATATATTAAGGTATTTTGAAGATCTAGCGGTTGGATTGTATGAGTTGCAAAATGACCCTGAGGGTAGGACCTTTTTGGGTACTTTAATACTTGTTGAGAGCCAAAAAAATAAAGATGAAAAGTTTGATGGCGTAACATTTGATATTGTCGATGGCCAGCAGCGTTTGACCACAACTTCTTTGTTGGCTTCAGTCTTACACAAAACTTTGTCTGAAATATTTCAACCTACAGCCCTTGAAGATCCAGTCATCTTAGAGTGGCTTTCTGAGGAAGTAAATTATACAAAACAGCGTTTGCAAAATTGTATCTTTGGCTTTGTCTCGCCCGATGGTGTTGAAAACTTTCCATTTCCTAGGATTGTTCGTGATAATGATAGTCGGGCGCCATCTTTAAAAGATGCAAAATACAATAGCCTAATAGCAAACTATCTTTTTTCTTATGCTACACACATCACTAATCGAAAAGCTGGATTATTTGATTTTACTTGCGATAAATTTGTCGACGGAACTAGCAAGCGATTCTTAAGTAATTTAAAGCTGTTGCAAGATTTTGTGACGCAATTAATTAATGCTCAGCCTGACGAGTCAAGTTTGGATTTTGATTCTATCGGTTTAAAAGAAATTATTTCGCAAGACTACCGTTTCTGCTTCTCTAAACTGCCATCTGACCCGGACGATGCTGATCATTTAATTAAACGTGCAGTAGACATTAAAGATATAAACCTAAAGCCTCTGTTAGTTCTTCTTTGTTTCTGTAGCTATTTTTTAGATAGAGTGTTGTTTACGAGAGTGATTGCTCCTAAAGTTCGATATGCATTTGACATATTTGATGCACTTAATACTACAGGTGAGCCTCTTACCGCAATTGAAACATTTAAACCAAGAGTTGTTGAGTTCGAAAACAATTTTGGATCTAAGTACAGTGGATCTCCTAGTGAAATATCTATAAATCATATTGAAAACTTTATAGATACATTTGAAAAAAACTCTGAGCGTCAATCTGAAGCACAAAATTTAATAGTGTCTTTCGCTTTATACCAAACAGGAAAAAAACTTGGTTATAACTTAAATTCCCAAAGAGGTTACTTACGAAAAACTTTTAATGCAATCGAAGAAATAGCATCAAAGCGTAAATATATAAAAAATCTAGGTAATATTTCAGATTTTAGAGAGCGTTTTTGGTCAGGTAAGGATTTGTCTACGCAGCTTATAGATCTTCCGGAAAATGATCGAGAGATTTGTCGTCTGCTAATGGCCTTTATAGTTAGCCTTAAGACTAAGTTAGCTATACCGATACTTGCTCGTTATTATTATCACAGTCAAGACACAAAGGATTGGTCATATTTTGTAGATGCCTTAAAAGCACTTGCTGCTTTTATAGTCCTTTGGAGATCAGTTACTGGTACAACGGGTCGAATTGACTCAGCGCTCCGCGGTGTAATGTATTACGGTAATAAACCCTCCGATAAGGTATCTCATGGCAATGATGAAGAAGATCTATTTAACGGTCTCAATATTGGTATTAACTCAGATCGCAAAATACTAGAGCCCATTGAGCTTAAATTAGCTCTAAAAAGTTGGTTGGCTGGGAAGCCTGTTGAAATTAATAACAAAGACGAGTGGGTTGCCAAAGCCATGACTGTTCCAATTTATAGTCACTCGGCAACTCTTTGCCGTTTTCTTTTGCTTGCTGCTACTCATAAAACAGCGCAGGTTCCTCCAGGATCAATTTCTCTTAAGAAAGATAAGCTGAGCCTTAGCAATGATTTCCTTAAGTATAGTTATTGGAGGTCCGACTCAATTGCCTCTGTAGAGCATGTCGCACCTCAGCAGCAACCTCATCTGTCTGGTTGGCATACTTCTATTTATGATGACTCTTATCTTGTTCATTCAATTGGTAATTTAACGCTCCTACCTAGTGGAGAGAATTCCGCTGTTGGAAATAAGCCCTGGAAAGATAAGCTTGCCTTTTACCAAATATTTTCAGCAACCACAGATCAGGAGTTTAAAGATGCTGTTAAAAAAGCAAAAACTGATGGCGTGACTTTAGGAGAGGCAGAGGATCGCTTCAGGGATATGTTGAACCTTCCCTTTTTAACACCTTTGGCTGCTTACGAAAACTGGGATGCTGAAACCATCAGGATAAGAACTAAAGCGTTGCTAGAGCTTGCTTGGGAGGAGATACATGCTTGGCTATTTTAGTGCTTGATATCAATAAGGCCCTATTTAGTTAGTAAATGTTTTAAATTAAATGTAGCAGTTAGATATTTTACTGTGTATTAAAAAAGATCTATGCTGTTAACTAGTATTTCTGTTCTAGGTTGTGGGAGTGTGTTTGGCATTTAATATATGTGAGATTGATTTCTTGTGTGCTCTGTAAATTTTCAACTACCGTAACAATATAAGGTGCTACCTTAACTTTGTCGGTATTGAGCTTAAGATAATTACAGAGGTATCGCCGATTGCATCGTATACTATTGAGTAAAAAGTTTGCCCACGAAAGCTCAAATAAAAATACCTTCAATGGGAACTAAAAAAATGCCAACAAAGGATCAAGTCGAAAACGCGATTAATGAGCACTTTGATGCATGGAACGCGATGGACCAAGAGCGTTGGTCCGCTAACTTTTCTGACGATATCGTGTTTGAAGACCCCTACGGCGGCCCATTGAAGACCGGCCGAGATGCTGTTAAACATAGTTGGGAAAACTCATTCAAAGACGGAGCAGTTTGGAAGCTAGAGCCACTGCTCACACAAATTTGTCTCGACCAAGCTGCGTTGGTTGTACGTTCTACTGGGTCCGTGAAGGGCAAGCCAGTGACATTGGAAGGTATAGAAATTTACACTGTTAATGATCAGGGTAAGGTCTGCCATATCCGCACTTACTTCAATCCTCCAGAGGGTTTTGAGTTAGATCCTTATTTTTCCCAAGTCAGTAAAGATTGAGCTTGCTGCACTTAGTGTCGGTAAACCTAATGTTTATTTTGAGGTGTAGCTTGTGATGAGACTGGTTGATCCCTATGCAAAGCCTCAGAGTAAACGGACTTTGCTAGGTAATAAACTGAGTCAGTGGCTGCAATTCTTTCAAAAGTCCCCCTCATGGCCAGAAGATCTAATTTGTCTGCCGGTCTTTAATGAGTTTGGGGAAGAACTTGGTTTTGATATTGTGCGAAGCTCTTATGAAGCCACTCGTCCTCATGAGTTTCTTAAAATGCCTGACTGTACTCTGACTCGTATGGCGGGCATCTATAGCAAACTGTAATTCAGATCAAATGAATTAGCCCTTATTTGAGGGCTTTTTTTATGCCTTTAGCTTGGGTGACTTGGCGAAAAACAGCCTCAAAGTCAGCACTTTTTGCAACTCATTGTTATTATATGCCGAGTTCATATCGCACAATCTCTTCCCGATAATCCGGCCAGAGAAGCTATTTTGTCTGGTAATTTTACGGCATTGGATAAGGTGGCGAGTTTGAGCTTTGAGTAACTCTGTTATTGCTGGATACTTAGTTTTAGTTAACAGAGACTAATCCAAGTCTGTGAGAGATGTTAATGGTGGAGTCAAATACTTCCTCTAAACACGAAGCTGTTCGTTGCCCTCGTTGTGATGACAAGTTTTTCTGTATACCAGGCGCCATATCGATATGCCACTGCTTTGATATAGCGCTTAGCCGTGAGCAGCGAGAGTATATTGCCGAGCGTTGGCAGGGCTGCCTCTGTGGGCACTGTTTAACGACTCTTGCTGGTGCTCAGCGATTGAAAAATTAAGCTGCCTAGCTCTCCAGACATACAAAAAATAGTAGGCCTTAAGCTTGCTCATCGATGCTTGCTTGCTCGTAAGCATTTGCCAAATCTATAAATGCCGCCAAGTATTCAATATCCTTATCACTTTCACGAGTCCCCAGATAAATCTGCTTGGCTATACCGTTGCGGCCTAGGCGCAGCACTGTGAGAGGTAGCCTTGCAGAGTACTCCTCGGCTAACCAGCGCGGCAACGCTGCGACCCCACGGCCACTGGCTACCATTTGCAGCATGATATCGGTGGTTTCACTGGTCTTGTGGCGCTTAGGTGTGACGCCTGCCGGATTCAGAAATTGTGTGTAGATATCCAAGCGATCCTTGGAGACGGGATAGGTGAGTAGCGTTTGATCAGCTAGATCATCTGCCTGCAGATACTTGCGCTGTGCTAGAGCGTGCTGATGGGGGACGACCAAGACCTGCTCATAGTCGAATACCGGCACAAAATGCAGACCTTCACTGTGGAATGGGTCCGGTGTCACTAACAAATCGATCTCGTAATCGAGTAGGGCACCGACGCCACCGAACTGAAACTTTTGTTTTACATCCACATCGACATCTGGCCACTGCGCTAGAAATGGCGCAACGATTTTCAGCAGCCACTGGTAACAGGGGTGGCACTCCATGCCAACGCGCAAGGTGCCGCGCTCGCCCTGAGCCATTTGTTGCAATTTACTTTCGGCGTCGGCCAGTTGAGGCAGTACGCGATTAGCCAAGTTGAGTAAATGCTCACCGGCCTGAGTGAGGCGCAATCTTCGCCCCTCGCGCAACCAAATAGCGATGCCTAAGTTCTGCTCCAGCTTGCGAATACTGTGACTCAGCGCCGATTGCGTGAGGTGCAGCTGTTTGGCGGCTGCGGTTAGCGAGCCCTGCTGATCAACGGCTTGAATCACGCTTAAATGAATACGTTCGAGCATATCAATGCATGAGTAAAATTAATGGTTTGTTGAAAATATACCATTTTCATTCATCTTTAAAGCTGCTTATGCTACTTGCCATCTCGACTAATGAAGTGAACAGGTGACAGTATGGCTCTTATTCATAATCTCGGTTTTCCCCGTATTGGCGCGGGGCGCGAGCTCAAATTTGCTCAGGAAGCATTCTGGAAAGGTCGAAGCTCTGCAGCAGAGTTATTGGCCAGGGCACAAGAAATTCGCGCTGCTAATTGGCAAGCTCAGCAGGCACTGGACTGGGTTCCCCTTGGAGATTTCTCACTTTATGACCAGGTTTTGGATATGAGCTTCACCCTGGGTAATCTACCCGCTAGGGTCGAGCAACTGGAAGGGAGCGAACTGGACCAGTATTTCCGTGTGGCTCGAGGCCGCTCTGCCAATGACTCTGGGTGTAGTGCTATCCACGCGGGTGAAATGACCAAATGGTTTGATACCAATTACCACTATATCGTTCCAGAGCTCAGTGCAGATACTTCCTTCACACTCAATGCTGAGCGCCTATTGAGCCAGTTAGCCGAAGCGCAGGAAATGGCCGTGAAGGCCAAGCCGGTTATTATTGGTCCGGTCACCTATCTTTGGTTGAGTAAAGCAAAAGATGGCTCCAATCGCTTAGATCTCTTACCTAAATTACTGCCAGTGTATCTCGAGTTACTAGACGCGCTAGCACAGGCGGGTGTCGAGTGGTTGCAGATCGATGAGCCCGCTCTTGTTACTGAGCTGGATAGAGACTGGAAGCGTGCTTTCGAGACAGCTTATCGCCGGCTGGCCTCATCTCGCGTCAAGCTGATGGTGGCGACTTACTTCGGTACCCTAGAAGATAATTTATTGCTGGCTTGTAATCTGCCCTGTGATGGCCTGCACGTGGATGCGGTGCGCGGTCGTCAAGAGCTGAATGTCGTGCTGGACTGGCTGCCAGTGGATAAGGTCTTGTCGGTGGGCGCCATCGATGGTCGTAATATCTGGAAAACAGATCTCAACAGCACACTTGAATGGCTTGAGCCTATCGCCAAGAAACTGGCCGAGCGTCTCTGGATTGCGCCCTCATGTTCACTGTTACATGTACCGGTAGATTTGGCTATTGAGCAAAACCTCGATGAGGAAATCCGCCCCTGGTTGGCTTTCGCCAAACAGAAACTGTCGGAGCTTGCTATATTGGGCAAAGCCATTAACGAAGGCCGTGCAGCCGTTGCTGATGAATTAGCTGCTAACCAAGCTGACATTACTAGCCGTAAGCACTCCGAGCGGGTGCACAATACGCAAGTTAAAGCTGCTGTCACAAATATTAGCGCCAATATGGGGCAGCGTCAGAGTCCTTATGCTCAGCGTATCATCAAGCAGGATGCGCACTTGAAGCTGCCCCTGTATCCAACCACTACCATAGGCTCATTTCCACAAACAGCTGAAATTCGGCAATTCCGCTTGCGACGCAATAAGGGGGAGTTAAGCGAGCAGAAATACCAAGAGTATATTCGCGATGAAATCGCTTTTTGCATTAAGCAACAGGAGGCACTCGGTCTAGATGTTTTGGTGCACGGTGAAGCCGAACGCAATGACATGGTGGAGTACTTTGGGGAACAATTAGAAGGTTATGTGTTCAGTCAATTTGGCTGGGTGCAATCTTATGGCTCGCGCTGCGTTAAGCCGCCCATTCTATTTGGTGATATCAGTCGCCCTAAAGCGATAACCGTTGAGTGGACCAATTATGCCCAGTCTCTGACTAATAAGCCCCTGAAAGGCATGCTCACCGGCCCAGTTACGATGCTTAACTGGTCCTTTGTGCGCGACGATCAGCCGCGCAGCGAGTCTTGTCTCCAGCTTGCTCTGGCAATACGACAGGAAGTGCTGGACCTAGAGGCTTCTGGTATTCAGATAATCCAGATTGATGAAGCGGCGCTGCGCGAAGGCTTGCCGCTGCGTCAGTCCGAGTGGCAAAGTTATCTCGACTGGGCCGTAGAGTCTTTCCGGATATGCGCTAACGCTGTCTGCGATGAAACTCAAATTCACAGCCACATGTGTTACTCCGAATTCAATGACATCATTAAAGCAATCGCGCACATGGATGCGGATGTGATTACCATCGAAACGTCACGCTCCGATATGGAGCTGCTGAAGGTGTTTGATGAGTACGAGTACCCCAACGACATTGGTCCCGGTGTGTACGATATCCACTCGCCAAATATTCCCTCGGCCGAGCAGGCCGTGGCTTTGATCAATCAGGCGGCACAAGCCATACCGGCCGAACGCTTGTGGGTTAATCCCGACTGCGGTCTCAAAACTCGGCAGTGGGAAGAAGTCATACCGGCCTTGCAAAATATGGTGTCGGCAGCAAAAACTCTGCGCGAAAATGCCGCTCGGCACACTGCTCCATCATCGGTAACGGGGTAGAGCTGAGCTCGCAGATACAAAAAAAGCCCTGGTTAACAGGGCTTTTAGATGTTCTGGGATGGTGCTGCTTGGTGTTTGGTGGAGGCGGCGGGAGTTGAACCCGCGTCCGCCAGTACTCTGCCTTCGGCTCTACATGCTTAGTTTCCGTTAATTAATTTAGCCTCATACAGCCCAACGGGCAGGACGTAATTGGCGATCCTGAAAAAATTTTAGCAGTTCCACCTCAGGCAGGTTTCACAGCGATCCAGTTCTATATGACAGTCAGTAGCGCGATACTGGCACCTTGCTAAAGACCGCTAGGGCCGAAGCCACTAGGTCGTGCTTTTTCGGACTGCTTACGCAGCCAGTTGAGCACCGTAGTTGTCGTCGTTGGCAACTAATAGTTTGTAGCTTTGGATTAACGTGATTGGCTACCATCACGGCATGCACCTCAGGGTTTGTTACCGTCGTCGAATCCGTATCGCCCCCAGTAGTGATCTTCACAGTATAACCTAACCTGCCTAGACTTCGACTCTATTTATTGTGAAAGTTCCATTAACTTGTTTAGCCCCAGTCTTTTTAGTTGCTTGAGGAGCCCTTATGTCCCCGCGTTACGCCGCTGCCGATTTGATCGATTTGTCCACTGCTTTGTTTATTAAGGCCGGTTTGGCCCCTGAGCGCGCGGCGGTATTAGCTGAAGTTTTCTTAGAAGCCGACTTGATGGGCTTTAGTACCCACGGCATGCACAGGGTGCCACACAACCTGCAATGGTTGTTAGATGGTGAAAGCCGCGCTGTAGGCGATCCTCTGGTGCTGGCCGATCGCGGCGCGCTGTTTAACTGGGATGCTGATTTCTTGCCCGGGCCCTGGGTGTTGCAGCAGGCCGTGGAGGAGGGTTTAGCGCGCCTGCCGGAGCACGGGGTGGTGACAGCAACGATCCGCCGTAGTCAGCACATCGCCTGCCTGGCTGCTTACCTGCCAAAAGTGGTGGAGGCGGGCTATGCGGCGATCATTACTTGCTCCACGCCGGGCCAAAATACAGTCAGTGCCTTTGGCGGTATCGACCCCCTGTTTTCTGTTAACCCTATCGCAATGGCCGCGCCGGGAGAGGAGTTTCCCTTACTGTTTGATATCAGTATGGCAATTACCGCGGGCGGCTATGTCAGCCGGGCCGAGCGCGAGGGCAAGCAGCTGCCAGAGCCCTGCTTAAAGGACCGGCAGGGCAATGTGACGACAGACCCCAGGGCCTTGAGTGAAGGAGGCAGTATCATGCCAATTGGTGGGGCAGCGCATGGCTACAAGGGCGCGGCCTTGTCGATTATGACCGAGGTACTCACTATGGCTTTGGGTGGCTATGGTCGAGCGGATGCCGCGGCGCAGGGTGATGATGAGGCTAACTCGGTGTTTTTGCAGTTGATAGACCCCGCGGCCTTTAGCTCCCTAGAGGGCTTTAAGCAGCAGCTCAGGGCGCTGCAAGACTTGGTTGAGGGCAGTGCGGTGGCCGAAGGCGCTGCTGAGCTGCGCTTCCCCGGCCGCAGGGCTTGGCAGCGGCGCAGTAGCCAGTTGGCTGAAGGGGTGGCGCTTTATCCCACTATTATGGAAGACATAAAGCCTTGGGCAGAGCGCTTTGAGCTGCCACTGCCCGCTGCCTTGTAAGCTAGCGCGTGGGGTAAAGTCTGGCCCAAGTGCTCAATATGGCCGGATTTGACACTGTTGTCCGGGGTTTAGCTTGTCTAGACTCGGACAGACTAGTTGATCAATCACTGGGCGTTGGCCCGATTTGGGAGAAGTCATGCAGTACGATCTAAAAATTATAAATGGCACTGTATTCGACGGTGAGGGCAATGACCCTGTTGTGACTAATATAGCCGTTAAAAACGGCGTGATTGTGGCCTTGGGCGATTGTGAGGGCGATGCCCTTGAGGTCATAGATGCATCGGGCTTGATAGTGAGCCCGGGCTTTATCGACTTGCACACTCACTACGATGGTCAGGCCTCTTGGGATGCTGACTTGCAGCCTAGTATCAACCACGGCGTGAGCACAGTAGTGATGGGCAACTGCGGGGTTGGCTTTGCGCCGGTACGACCTTCGGATCACAACAAGTTAATTCGCCTGATGGAAGGTGTGGAAGATATCCCTGGCACAGCGCTGGCTGAAGGCATTACTTGGGATTGGGAAACACTGCCGCAATACATGGACGCACTGGATGCCAAGCCGCATACCATCGACTTTGCGGTGCAGGTCACCCACGACCCGCTGCGGGTCTATGTGATGGGGGATCGGGCGGTGTTTGATGAAGCGGCCACCGCTGAGGACATTGCCGAAACGCGTCGCCTGACCCGCGAAGCACTAGAGGCCGGCGCGATTGGCTTCACCACAGGGCGCTCAGATGTACACCGCAGTGCCGACGGTGCCTGGACGCCTTCATCTGAGGCCAGTGCCGAGGAGTTAGCTGGCATTGCCAAGGCCTTTGATGGCTTGCAGCATGGCGTGTTGCAGGCGGTGAACGATTTTAACTTAGAGCGCGAAGGGGATACTTTCGATCAAGAGTTCGACATCTTAGAGCGCTTTGCCGCCGCGAGTAATGGTCGCCCCTTCTCGCTGTCACTGATGCAGCGGGACTTTGCCCCCGATCAGTGGCTGCGGATTATTGCCCGCGCTGAACAGGCCGCCAGCAAAGGTATCAATATGCGCCTGCAAACGGCGCCACGGGGTATTGGCGTGACGGTGGGGTTGCAGTGTACCTTCCACCCTTTTATTGGCTTCCCTAGCTATAAGTCGATCTGTCACTTGCCGCTGGCAGAGCAGGTAGAGCGCATGCGTGATCCAGCCTTTAAGGCGCAGCTGTTAAGTGAAAAGTCTGAGCCTATGGCCGGTGATGGCACGCCAGTGCCGCCGATTGCCGATGCCTTGCTAGCAGCAGTGGATTTTGTTGCCAGCAAGACTTTCCGTTTGGGAGAAAACCCCGACTATGAACAGGGGCCAGAAAGCTCAGTGCTGCAGCTTGCCAAAGACAAGGGGGTGCCCGCCCTAGAGATGATCTACGACTTGATGCTAGAGGCAGATGGTAAAGAGCTGCTGTATTTCCCCATCTATAACTATACGGAAATGAGCTATGACAACGTCTACACAATGCTCAAGCACCCGCAGTCGATTTTGGGTTTGTCCGATGGCGGCGCCCACGTTGGCACCATTTGTGATTCGAGTTTCCCTACCTATCTGCTGTCCTACTGGACCCGCGATCGCCCGCGTGGGGGCAAGCTGGAGTTGAAAGATGCGCTAAGGCGCCTGAGCAGTGATATCGCAGATTATTGCGGGATGGCGGATCGGGGGCGCCTAAAGGTCGGCCTAAAAGCCAACATCAATGTGCTGGATATAGAGCAGCTTCGCCTGCACGCGCCCTATATGGAGCAGGATCTGCCCGCCGGCGGTCAGCGTTTACTACAGGAAGCTAGCGGTTATCGGGCGGTGATTGTGGCCGGTGAGGTGGTGCTGGAAAACGATCGTCTGACCGGGCGTTACCCCGGTCGCTTACTGCGGGTGAATCAACCCAAGCAGCGCGAAGCAGCTTAATTACTGCTTCACGTTGTCGCGGATGACGCGCTGCTTCTGGCGGTTCCAGTCGCGGTCTTTTTCGGTATCGCGCTTGTCGTGGCTCTGTTTACCCTTGGCCAGCGCGATCCGGGCTTTGACCAGATGGCCCTTCCAATACAGCTGTGTGCAGACGCAGGTCTGGCCCTTTTGGGAGGTGGCCGCGAGGATTTTGGCTAGCTCCTTCTTGTGCAGTAAGAGCTTGCGGGTCCGGGTTGGGTCGGTCACAAAGTGCGTGGAAGCCGTGCCCAGCGGGGTGATCTGAGAGCCTAGCAAAAAGGCTTCGCCGTCTTTCATCAAGACATAGGAGTCCGTGAGCTGAACTTTGCCCGCGCGGAGGCTTTTCACTTCCCAGCCAGCGAGCGCAACGCCGGCCTCGAAAGTTTCTAATAGCTCATAGTCAAAGGTCGCACGTTTGTTACGCGCGATGACGTTGTCGTTCTTTTTTACTTTCTTCGCTGCCATGGCGCGCATTATACGTAGAACCGCCTGCGGCGGAAGGTGAATCTTCCTCTTTTCATCAGCCAGACGCTGGTGCAATCTTATACCATGAGACCAAAGAGCTTTTTATTGTGACTATCGGCGCAGCGGCTGTCCCCCAACACTGGGGCTCACGCATGACCTTTTTACTGGCGCTGGCAACTTCAGTATTTGGTCTGGGTAACCTCTGGCGCTTCTCTTATCTTACCGGCCAGCACGGTGGCGGTGCTTTTGTGCTGCTGTATGTATTGTGCCTGTTTTTACTGGTGGTACCCATCCTGATTGCCGAGGTCACCATTGGTAATTATGGTCGAGCCAGTCCGGCCTTTGCTTTACGTGAGGCTGCTGACCGCTCGCTGCGCTCCCGTGGCTGGATGCTGGTGGCCTTATTGGCCGCTGCGGCAGCGCTGATACTGCTCAGCTTGCATATGATTGTGGCGGGCTGGGCGATGGAGTTTGCGCGCAGCCTAGGGCAGGGCAGCTTCGCCTCAGCCAGTTTGGTCAACGTTGCCCAGCATTACGAGGCCCTGCTGGATAACCTGCCTCAGCAGCTCTATTGGCAAAGCATTTTTCTGCTGGTGGTGATGGCTGTGGTGTGGGCGGGGGTGAAACGCGGTATCGGCACCTTGGCCTGGCTGCTGCTGCCAACTGTAATAGCCTTGCTGGCTGTATTGGTACGTTTTGCTATGGAGCAGGGCGACCAGAACGCTGCCCGTGAGTTTCTGTTTTCGGTACAGCTGCTAGATTTTAATTGGGCATCGCTGCGCGCCGCTATGGGGCATGCTTTCTATACCTTGGGCGTGGGTGCCGCAGTCGGGCTGTGCTACGGCGCCTATGCGCCGACACGGGTCCCGATTGGTCGCTCGATCATTGCCGTCGCGCTGTTTGATACTTTAGTTGGGGTGTTTGCCGGCTTGGCGATTTTCCCGCTAGTGTTTGCACAGCACTTGGAGCCCGCAGCGGGGCCGGGGTTGCTATTTATCAGCGCGCCCTACGCCTTTGGTAACAGCAGCTCGGGCGAGTTGTTTGGCGTTCTGTTCTTCTTGCTGGCGATATTTGCTGCTTTGGGCGTCGCTGTGGCGCTCATGGAAGTGCTGGTGTCGATGCTGCTGCAGCGGTTCGCGCTGCATCGCTTTACCGCGGTACTGCTCACAGGCGCTGCTGCCTGGCTACTGGCGCTGCTGTCGGTGGAGTCATTGAGTACCACCGCTGAGGGTGAGTTAAGTGTTTTTGCCGCTTTGGAGCGGCTAGCGGCCGATATCTTGCTGCCGCTCAGCGCTCTAGGTATCAGTGTCTTTGTCGGCTGGCGGATGCGTAAATCATTACTGCGAGCTTGTTTGTACCGTGAGTCGGATGCGTTTTTTTCGCTTTGGTACCTCTTGATACGGTATATTGCCCCGCCAGTTATTGTGCTGGTACTGTTGAGCGCCTTCTGGCCCCAGTAGTAGCGGCACCTTCAAGTACTGAGAGCGCAGTCGGAGTTATGACAACCATCAATCGCAGTGCCCTGTTGCCTTATCAGGCGGGGCAGATCTACCAACTGGTCAACGATATTGAAGCCTACCCGCAGTTTATGGATGGCTGTGTCGGTGCCGAGGTCTTATATCGCGATGCTAGTGTAGTAGAGGCGCGTTTGGATCTGTCCAAGGGCGGCATCACTCAGAGTTTTAGCACGCGTAACTTTCTCGAGCATAACGCCGCCATTCGGCTTGAATTGCTGGACGGGCCCTTTGAGCGCTTTCACGGTTGCTGGGAGTTTAAAGCCTTGGGTGAGGCGGCCTGCAAGGTCGCCTTAGAGCTGGAGTTTCGGGCTTCAAACGCGGTGCTGGGGCTGGCGGCATCAAAGCTCTTTGATAAGGTAACCAATAACCTAGTGGATGCGCTGGCTCAGCGTGCGCGCATGGTTTATGGCTAAGCAAATACAGGGCATGAGAGCAGTATGAGCAGTGAAAACAGTATTTTGGTTGAGGTAGCCTACGCGCTGCCTGAAAAGCAGGCGATCGTCCCCTTGCATGTGCCAAGTGGTACCACTGCAATCGATGCGGCACAACTCTCGGGCATTGCTAAGCAGTTTGAGGGCTTGGAGCTTGGCTCTGCCAAGCTCGGCATCTTTGGCAAGGTGGTCGGCCCGCAAACCGTGTTGAAAGAGGGCGATAGAGTCGAAATTTACCGGCCTTTAATTGCCGACCCCAAAGAGGTCCGCAAAGCGCGGGCAGCTCGAGCTAAAGAGCGGCGCGGGGCCTAAAGTAGGCTCACTCGCTCTTGGCTGCTTCGCCGCCGGCCCATTCGGGGCGGTAGTCACCGCGCACATCGCTGAGTGCGTCACCATCAAAATAAACACTCATCTGTGTTTTGCGGATGAGCTTTTCACCATTGCGCATCACGTAGGCATAATCCCAGCGATTTTGGTTAAAAGGGTCTTCCACTAGGGGGGTGCCGAGGATGAATCGCACTTGACGGCGGCTCATGCCGGGCTCTAGCTGATCGACCATGCTCTGTTCAACGATGTTGCCCTGCTCCACGTCGATTTTGTAAACCCCAGGAAAACCCAAGGAGCTACAGGCACTTAGGGTGCCGATGAAAAGCAGGATAAAAAGACTGCGCATGGGCTTAAACTTCCACTTCCGTATTAGGGATGGCATCATACCTCTCCTGAAACACAACGAGAACCCCTCCTATCATGGCTGCTGAAAATCAGGAATTGCGCAAGGCAGGTCTAAAAGTCACTCTGCCGCGGGTGAAGATCCTGCAAATACTTGAAGCGACCGATGAAACCACCCATCACATGAGTGCTGAAGTCGTATATGACGCGCTTCGCGATGCGGGGGAAGACATTGGCCTGGCTACCGTGTATCGCGTATTGGCCCAGTTTGAGGCCGCGGGGCTGGTCACTCGCCACAACTTTGAGACAGGACACTCCGTTTTCGAGCTAGATCGCGGTGATCACCACGACCATATGGTGGTTGAGGATACCGGTGAAGTGATCGAATTTATCGATCCTGTCATTGAAAAGCGCCAGCACGAAATCGCCAAAGCGCATGGCTACGAAATTGTCGACCACTCGCTAGTTCTGTACGTGCGTAAAAAACAAGAAGACTAAAGCTCCTCGCTACGCCTCCTTTTTCCGTGACTTGCTGCGCCTGCAGGCCTTCTAGAACTAAACGTTAGTGATGCTTTTTGTTGAAATTGAGCGGTAAGCCTGCATGTCATCTAATAGACAATATTGAGTATATTTTAATCAGAAACAACGCTCTGCCTGATGATCTCTTGAGGCAGAGGTGGCTTAGAGCTTTACATCGAGCGCCGCCTGCTGCGCTCCTAGCTCAACAGACGATCGCAAACTGTTGTTGAACTTTAGTCTAATGCTAATATCGGAGTCACATATATAAATGAAGATGGCTGATCCAATGAAAAAAACTATAAAAATTTCCGCAGTTTTGCTGCTAACCCCAATACTTGTTGCTTGTTCTGATGGACCCTCCAGTAGTGAAGTGGAAACCTTGATTAAGGCTCAATATACACAAGTAGATAGCCTCATGGAGAGCGCAATGGGGGATGTGGGTGACTCAGAGCTAGCTAGTGCTATGAGTAGTATGCTATCTGGCATGATGCCAAAGCTTGAAAGCGTGAAGAATGTGAGCTGCAATGAATCGGATGCTAAAGACACCTACTTATGCACAGCAGACATCACTCAGAAATTGGGGGCTGAAAGTCAAAGCGATACAGCGAGCTTTATGGTGGTTAAGGTAAATGATGAATGGGTCTTGCGAAATTAACTACCAAAAAGCTTTGCTAAAAAAGCAGAATCAATTTGTGCTTTTATTAGCAATATCTTCAGAATCTGGTCCTCGGTGAATCGAGGACCTTTCATCTATTGCTCTCCTTAGTAGGAGTCACTATTCGTTTTTTTGAGCACTATTGCTTAACGAGTTGTCAGTAATACTTACAACACGAGCTTGTTTAACGCTTCCGGAAACAAAAACACCTACCCCAGTCCCTGACGAAATCCAGTATTTACCCTTTTTAAGCCAAAAAGACGGTCTTGGTGGTAAATAGCAGCTGTGCTCTTGAGGGCTGTACTAAGAACCTTGTCAGAAAACTTTACAGTGGCAGTGTGCTGGAGCTCCCAAGGGCAAAAATACTATTCAAAGTCATTGTTGTTTCTAGCCTTTCTCTTTACTGGCGCAGATATTGCTGGGCATACCTCAGTAAAGAGCTGTGGTTGACGAAAAGTAAGGGTCTTCCACTTTTCAGAAATTAATAGGCAGGATAGAAAAATGAAACAACTACTTTTCAGCTGCTTAATTGCAAGCACTTTATTTGCTGCCGCCAATGCGAATGCATACTACGTTCGCCCTGTCGCACAAATGAACTCTGTTTTTTCGGACGGGCTGATTCAAAATGCTGCCACCAGTGCATCGCAAAACATTGGCAGCGCTGTAAAAGCTAAGGTTGATCTTAATAACGGCACCGGCAAAGCGTTTGTAGATATAACGGGTGCGAATCAGTATGGACAAGCAGTTGCCAGTTTCGGCGATAGGGTGTCGTTCAGTAGTAATGCCGTAGGTACCACTGCGGATTTTTCTTTTGCATTTGACGGTACGATAGATGTTACAGGTGTCACGGGCGGATCATTACAGTACGGCTATTCAACGAATTATTTCGTGTTTGAAGCCGGAAGCGGTGCTACGTTTGCTAATTTTACCTCTCATGGCGGCCACTTAATCGGGCAAAATGAGTTTAATAGTTTCACCAATCCGCTAGCTGATGTATCTACTGTCATAAATGGTATTTTTAGTGACTCTATCGTAATTGGCAGTGTTAAGGACTTTGATATCTTCGCAAGTATCGGAGTGTTCACTTCTACACAGAGCCATACTGGGAATGTAACACTGGACTTTTTTAATACCGGAATCTTTGGCATCGATGTGGCTAGTGGCGTCACCTATAGCTCACAGTCTGGGGTGTTTCTGAATTCAGTGGTTCCCCCGACTTCAGTGCCAGTGCCCGGCACTCTTGCTCTCCTAGGCCTTGGATTGCTCGTCTTAATAGGTCGGCGGCGCTTGGTCCTAAGCGACAAGTAAAACGGGTGCTTTAACGCGACGGTCGAGTCTATGTTTACTCTTTTTACCCTGTTCGTGTAACAAGATTTGCTCGCGAGGCTGCCGTCGCTCCAGCCCATGAACCGTCAATCGCATCAGGGTTCTGATCCAACACAAGGGCTGGCACAGCGCTCGCTATGCCAACCTATCTAAGAAAGACCTAAGCCGCTATCAAGTGCATGGTGCTCCCTGTCGTTTTTATGCCTGAACTTACTTATGTGAGTCCCTGCACCGTAAGGCCATTCTAAGCTGCAGTGGATATCACCACAGTACCCCAAACACAGGGCCTTTTTTTGTTTAGTGAATAAAACTATACTTGTGTGTAAAGTTGCACATATGTATATTTTGTGGGGCGCCCTACTGGCAGAGGATTGAGGCAATGAATGTTGCTAATGAAGTTGTTGAACCAATTGAAAACTTATTTAACCCGGCATCGAATGAGTACTTAGAAAATCCAGCCCCGCAGTTCTTGGCTTTAGCCAGACGCGGGCGTTTGGTGTGGTATGAGCCCTGGCAGGCTTGGATCATGACTCGCATGCCTGACATCATGGATTGCTGGCGTACTGAGTATTTGTCATCAGACTTTTACGATTGGGAGTTTGCTCCTGAGCGTCCACCGGAAGATAAGTGGAGCAATTACGAGCGCGCCATGATTGGCCATAGCCTAGTAGCGGACCACGGTCACCACCGGATGATTCGCAAGGTGGTTTCGCCCGCTTTCTCGCGCAATGTGGTGGATGAGATTCAGCGCCGTATCAAGCCTGATGTGGTCAAGTTAATCGATAGCTTGGGTGATTTAGAAAGCTTCGATTACATCGAAAAGGTCGCTAACCACATTCCCTTTATTACCATCAGCCGAATGGTGGGCTTGCCGGAAAAATACTGGCCTGAAATTAAGCAGGTTGTGCTGACCTTTACCGAAGCTTGGAACCCAACGATCTCTGATGAGCGTCGCGAAGCTGCTCGCCAAGACAGTAACCGAGCCATTGAAATTCTACAGCGGGTGATCGCCGATCGACGCGCCAACCCGGGTGAGTCAGACTTCCTCAGTGTCCTGTTGGAGATCGAAGAAGAAAATGAGTCTTTTTCAGACTGGGACATTATCACCTTGATTCTGGCCCTAATTGGCGCCGGCTCTGATACCACCCTAATTGCGCAGCAGTGGACACTCTATGCATTGCTCAAGCACCCCGAGCAAATTGAAGCGGCACTCGAAACTCCCGATACCTTCTCCAATGCCTTTAGTGAGGTAATGCGCTGGTCCTACGCGTCCAAGATGGGCTTTGCTCGTTACGCGCCGGAGGACATGGAAGTGCTGGGTCAGCAGGTCAAGAAAGGGCAGATGGTGCTGTTAATGCCGCACTTGAAAGATCACGACCCAGAATACTATGAAGACCCTGAGCGCTTCGACGTTAAACGTGAATTCAAACCCGATGTGCTCTTTGGTTATGGCCCGCGCTACTGCATTGGCGCTGCTATGGCTAAACGTCAGCTTTACCTGACCATGGTTGAGCTGTTTAAGCGCTTCCCCAACTTGAGCTTGGAAAGCGAGCCAGTCTTAGATAACTCAGAACATAATGCCGTGGTGTTCCGCGAGCTGCTTGTTCGCACCGGTATTAATAAATAGCGAGGTTTATAAAATGAAAAAACGTTATGACAAGCCCATTCCTTTCGGCTGGTATGCCGTTGAATACAGCTCTGAACTCAAGCCTGGTGACGTAAAAGCGCTGGAATACTTTGGCCGTGAGCTGGTGTTGTTCCGCAGCGAAGAGGGTGAGGCTTCACTGCTTAATGCCTACTGCCCCCACCTAGGGGCACACCTCGGTCATGGCGGTATTGTGAAAGGGAATGCGCTGAGCTGCCCCTTCCACGCCTGGGAATTTAACGGTGAGGGTTACTGTACTGCAGTACCTTACGCTAAGCGTATTCCTCCTAAGGTTGAAGGTAAGCAAGCGATCTTCAGTTACCCAGTGGTTGAGCGTAATCAGATGATTTGGGCTTGGTATCACCCTGAAGGCCTTGAGCCGCTGTTTGAAATTTACGATATCCCTGAGCTGTCTTCCACCGACTGGAGTGAGCTTGATACCTATGACTGGGAGATCAACACCATCATCCAGGAAACCGGTGAAAACGCCGCTGACCTAGCGCATTTCATCACTGTGCACGGCAGCCCTGCTATGCCCGAAGGTGATGTGAGTATGGACGGCCCGCGCCGTGTCACAGAGTTTGACTCTAAGGCACATGTGATTGACGAACAGGGCAATGTGGATCTAAGCGGCGACAACCACGAGTCGATCCACTTGGTATCAGAAGGTATTGGCCCTGGCTTCACCATGCAGCGCTTCTCACGGATGTTTGATGTGGTGTTGATGGGCACCATCACCCCTATCGATGATCAGCGCGTGCACTTGCGCTTTAACTTCACCGTGCCGCGCGAGCAGTCAGAGGGTAACGCCATGATGGCCACTGGCACAGTGCAAGAGATTGTACGTCAGGTGGAGCAGGACATTCCGATCTGGGAGCACAAGGTCTACCTACCCGACCCGGCGCTCTGTGATGGCGATGGTCCTATCGCGAAATACCGCAAATGGTTCCAGCAATTCTACGCTGCGTAAGCGGCGTTTTAAGTCTCTAAGCAACAGACAATACAACGATAAAAGGGTAACGAATAATGAATGAAGTTTTGATGTCCACTCCCGGTGACCACTACAACTGGCCAATGCTGAAAATCCGCTACCTCACCACAGAGGCAGCAGTTGCGGAAGTATTGCCGCCCGGTTTTGAGCCCGGTAGCCGTCCCGAAGTCACCCTGACCGTGTACAACGTGCCGGTGAACGGTGAGCCAGAGCATGGTCTGTTAACGACTGTAAGCTGCAAGCACAAAGGTCAAGAAGGTCAGTTTGCATTAGGTTATGCGATCGACAAAGAAGCTGAAATTTTTATCAGCCAAGAAAAATTCGGTCAGCCAAAGTACCCAGCTGACATTACCTATTACCGTTTGATGGAGCAGGTGGGTGCTCGTGTAACGCACCAGAAATACACCTTCTTAGAGTTTTACGGGCAGGTAACCGAGACTTTAGACAATGGCCCCAACTTCGATGAGCACGAGTTCTGGGTGAAGTACTCACGCAAAGCTCATTACACCGAGCCTGGTTTTGATTTTCCTCCCCACGTTGTCAATGTGGTGAGCAACTACGGCACCGCGCAAAAGCTGAAAGTTGAAGGTGAACTTATCCTGCGCGATAGCCCATGGGATCCGATCAAAGATCGCCTGCCGCCGCAGTCTAAACCTGAAGCCTGGTTGTGGACTCCTGAATTTCTCGGTCGCAGCGTCAACCTGGGTGAGCCTTTAGATGCCGATGCCTTTGAGCCTTGGGCTAGCACTATTGGTAACTCGCGCTGGCGTGGCAGTAACGGCGGTCCGCTTAAAAGCTGAGCGGGCTAAAGTTATAAGTTAATCATTAATTAAGGCATTAAGCATAAAATCGATAAGGAGTTCTTGGATGTCTAGAAGTGTGCGTAATAGGTTCGCAGGCTTAGGTGTACCGAGTTTAACTGCTTTGGCTGTGGCACTGGGTGTTAACCCAGTGCCCACCATGGCACAGGGCGCCATGCTAGAAGAAGTCGTAGTGACCGCTCGTAAGCGGCAGGAAGCGATTCAAGATGTACCGGTATCCATCACAGCGTTTAGCGACACACAGTTGCGTGATGCCGGTATTACCAACATTAAGCATTTGGGTTACCAGGTGCCGGGCTTGCAGATTGACCAGGCAAGTACCGCTCAGATCTGGATTCGCGGTATTGGTCAGCGCGATGACGGCGCGCGAGTTGATGGGCCAGTAGGGGTGTATATCGACGGCCTGTATATGCCGCGCAAGGACGGTCAGCTCTTAGATCTCATTGATGTGCAGAGCCTTCAGGTACTGCGTGGGCCTCAGGGCACGTTGTTTGGCAAAAATACTACCGGTGGTGCCTTGATTGTCACTTCCAAGTCACCTGAGGCAGAGCTTTCAGGTTTTGTTGAAGGCCGCCTAGGTAATTTGAATCGCCAGGATTTTCGTGTTGGGGCTAACGTGCCGCTGATCGATGATAAATTGCTTAGCCGCATCACTCTGGGTTCAACTCAGCGAGATGGCTATCAGAAAAACATCGTCACCGGCCAAAAAGCCTCTTCCGAGGATCGTCAATCTGTTGCACTGCAGCTGCGCTGGGACTCCGGTGACAGCTGGACGGCGGATGCTCTGGCCTATTATGGTGAGGTGCGTGAGGTGCAGCCGGCTACTAACTGTGGCCCGATGACCGCTAGCAGCTACAATGGGGAGGACTCCCTTTACGGCAACCGGATCCTTCCTGGCGACACGGTAGGAGTGGATGCCTTCAATGATAACGATACTCCCCTAAGGCCAGGCTTTGTGGCTAAAAGCCCCGTGGGAGAAGCCGCTTGTTTAGAATCCAACCGCTTAATTAGGAAGCGTAAGTTTGCATCTGAAGTGCCCAAGCTCGCTTACAATGTCGATAACCTGCTGCTTGGTTTGACCTTGGAATGGGAGCTTTCAGACCAATTAAGCTTAAAAAGTATTACCGGGTACAGTGATCAGAAAGTCTTTGGGCAGCCGGGCAACCCAGATAATGATGCGACTGCTCTGCCACTATCGGGTCGTTACCGCAAAACGGGCAGTGATCGCGAGCATTGGTCGCAAGAGTTGCAGCTCAATGGCACAGCTTTTGATCAGCGTTTGAGCTACACCGTCGGTCTGTTTGCGATGCAGGAGGATATCGATGACGGCACCGACACCATGAGTGGTTTGGTTACCGGTTCATTTATTCCCGCTGATATTGCTGGCGCCAACGTGATGGTCATCAACGGACCCACCGCGGAAGATCAAACTTTCTGGCTAGAGAACAATACCTATGCCGCCTTTTTCCAGGGCAGCTATGCGGTTACGGATAACCTTGAGTTGACCGCCGGTGTGCGCTGGACCAGCGAGAACCGTAAGCAGCGAGTGGACGTAGAGATACTCGACGAAGCAGCTTTTTATGCTAAAGCTTTCCCAGCGCTAAATGGTGTGCCTGGCGTGTTGCTACCGATTGAATCTGCCGGTGTAGCAATCGTCGACCCCAATATCATCTTTGCCCAAGACATCTTTACCAAGATCAATAATCAGTTCCCGCCCAATAGTTATAACGGCATGCCGGCACACCAACTGTTGCCAGCTAATACCTATAAAGCTGATAAGACTTGGGAGAAGGTCACTCCTATGGTCAGCTTGTCATATAACCTGCCTGAGTCACTGTTAGGCGATGGTCCGCTTGATAGCGGGATGGTGTATGTCACTTATTCAGAAGGCTTTAAGTCGGGGACCTTCGAGCCAGTTGGCAATGATGGTATGCAGACGGTAGAGCCCGAAGAGGTCGATAACATCGAGCTGGGCTTTAAGCTGGATATGTTCAATAACAGTATGCGTTTGAATGGCGCGGTCTTTCGCACCAACTTTGATGGCATGCAGTTGCGTCAAGTCCAATCTGATTCCCAGGGGATTCCCCGCGTAATTCTGCGTAACGCGTCCAGCACACGCATTCAGGGTGTCGAACTGGAGTGGACCTGGACCCCACTGGACGGTCTGCTGATTATGGCGAGTGGTAGTCTGAACGATTACGACTATTTGAAGTTTGATGAGTATCAGTTTAGCTCTGTGAAACTTCTCACTCAGCAGCCTTTGCCGCTAGTTGATCGCAGCTCGGAGCCCTTTGCTGAAGTACCTGAATTGAGCTACAACCTCGCAGTGCAATACAGCATCAACAGTGATTGGGGTACCTTTACGCCGCGCATCGATTACAGCTATGTGGACGAAATCTTCATGGGGCTCGATGCTGGTGCTGGACAAAACCGAGATCAAGCAACTTTTGATGATTATGGTTTAGTTAATGCGCGTTTGGGCTGGCAGAGTTCTGACGGTCGTATCGAAGCTGCCGCTTACGCGACTAACTTGACTAATGAGCGCTATTTTTTCGGTGCTGCTGCTGTAGGTGACAGTACTGGGGCTTTCCAGATTACCGTTGGCCCGCCGCGGATGTACGGCATTGAGTTGCGCTATAACTTCTTCTAGCCCTGCGGGGCTAGGCATTTCAGCCATAATAAAAGGAACACTCAGGTGAAAGATTTTAATAATAAAGTTGTCGTGGTCACCGGTGGCGCCAGCGGCATTGGTAAAGCACTGGCGCGCGCATTCCTCGCCGCTGGCGCCAAAGTGGTATTGTCTGACGTTGAGCGCGGAGCCCTCGAGGCAACGCGTGAGGAGTTGGCTGCTGGCGGCGCTACGGTGCGCGCGATTGTCACTGACGTATCTAAGCCAGAGTCAGTCAATGCCCTGGCTGATGCTGTGTTTGATGAGTTTGGTAACTGCCATGTACTGTGCAATAACGCGGGCGTGAGTGTCACCAACTCTAATGTCTGGGATACCACACCGAACGATTGGCAGTGGGTGTTCGGTGTCAATCTGCGCGGTGTGGCCCACGGTATTCAGGCTTTTGTGCCGCGCATGCTGGAAGCGGATGAGCCGGGCATTATTATGAACACAAGCTCTGGTGACGGCGGTATTTCACCGCTGGCAGACCAGTCAGTGTATGCCTCGAGTAAAGCGGGTGTGTCCATTATGACTGAGTGTTTAAACGCTCAACTGGTCGGCCAGGGCAGCAAGCTACGCGCCTGTATTTTGTATCCTTCAGGTGGCATTTTACCCACCGGTATCTGGACCACTAAACGCAACCGTCCGGAGGAGCTGGCCCGTGAAAAGCCAGTACCCGAAGGGGGTGAAATGACTTTTGATGAATTCATGTCTGGCATGAAAGAGATCGGGGTCGATTTGCCGGTGCAGGATTTGGATGAGCTGGCACAGTTTACTTTGAAAGGCCTGCTCAATAAGGACTTCGTGATTATGATTGGCCGCGAAGAGATGGAGGAGACGCTAGTGGAGCGGGCTCGTAAGCTCGCTCGCGGAGAGTGTCCAATTGAGCACGGCTTACACGGCTAGCTGCCAGAGAGATCCTTTTTCAAAGGTCTAACTAAGAACGCCAGCCGCTAGGATAGCGGCTGGCGTTCTTGTACGCGGCACCTTGAACGGTACTCAGGCTCAGCGTAGTGAACATCACAATAGTACATGGCTAATTGCAGTCTGCTACTTTAGGCATCACAAGCGTCACTGAGCATCTCTTGGGCATGGGCCAGAGACTGCTCGGTGATTTTTACGCCCCCCAGCATGCGGGCAACTTCTTGGGTGCGCGCATCATCGAGCAGCTGGCTCATAGTTGTGCGGGCGGACTTTTTATCGCTGTGTTTGGTGACCTGTAAGTGCTGATGACCTTGGGCCGCTACCTGTGGGAGGTGTGTGACGCAGAGCACTTGTGTGTCAGCGGCGAGTTTACGCAGCAGCCGCCCGACCACTTCTGCCACCGCGCCGCCAATACCGACATCCACTTCGTCAAAGACCATCGAGGGCAGGCTGCCGCTGCTGGCTGTAACTACTTGAATGGCCAGGCTGATGCGCGAGAGCTCACCGCCGGAGGCAATCTTTCCTAGGGGCTGCGCGACACTGCCGGGGTTGGTGCTAATCAACAGTTCGACTTCTTCGGCGCCCTGAGGCTGGGGTGTATCAAGTGCTCTAGTTTGCAGTGAAACCTCAAAACGGCAGTGCTCCATAGCTAATGTCGCCAGTACGGCACTGGCCTTTTTTTCGAGACTGCGCGCCGCTTTGGTGCGCTGCTTGGATAGTGTCGCGGCATCTTTCTGGTAGCGCAGGGCGAGCTCGCTCAAGCTGCTCTGAAGCTCCTCAATACGCTGGCCGCCATCGGCGAGCCCCTGCGCCTCTTGCTGTAAGCTGGCGTGAATTTCAGTCAGTGCCTCGGGTTTAACCCGGTGCTTGCGCGCAATATCGTGAATTTGCTCAAGGCGCTTTTCTACTTCGACTAAACGCTGCGGGTTGATTTCAACGGCGTCGATGTGGCGCTGAATCTCGCTGTGTGCCTCCTGTAGCTGGATGGCGGCTGAGTCGAGCAGCTCTCGAGCGTTGTTAGCCGCTGGGCTACTGTGGGCCTCGCCCTCCATCAAATGTAGCGCCCTGCGGCTGCCATTTTCATGCTCTTCACAGAGCTCTAGGGCCTGATGAGCAGAGTGCAGAATATTCTCGGCATTGGCTAGTTGCTTGAGCTCTTCGTCGAGGGCATCGAGCTCCCCTGCTTGCAAGTCGAGCTCATTGAGCTCATCAACTTGGTAGGACAGCAGTTGTGCCCGAGCGGTTTGCTCGTCTCTAGCAGTGCTGAGTTGCTCTAGCTCGCGCTGTTGCTGCAGCCACTCTAAGGCAAGCGTCTCGACGGACTTGGCGAGTTTTTGATGCCCGGCAAAGGCGTCGAGTAGCTGCCTTTGTACGCTTTTGCGCAGCAGCGACTGGTGGGCATGCTGGCTGTGAATGTCGATTAACAGGCCACCTAGCTCGGCGCTGTCTTGCAGTGTGGAGGAGCTGCCATTGATATAAGCGCGGCTGCGGCCCTCGCTGGTGACTACTCGTCGCAGCAAGCACTCTTCGCCTTGACACAGGTCGCGGGCCGCTAGCCATTGTTGTGCTGCGGGGTTATCGCTGAGATCGAAGCTGGCGATAATCTCTGCTTTGTCGCTACCATGGCGCACAGCCTTGGGGTCTGCCCGGTCACCTAGACAGAGGCCGAGTGCGTCGAGCATGATGGACTTGCCGGCACCGGTTTCGCCAGTGATTACGGTCATGCCGCCGCTGAACTCCATTTCTAATGTGTCGACAATGGTGTAGTTCTGGATACTGATGTGGGTGAGCATAGTGGGTCGCGCTAGGGGTTTCTTCATTTATACCCTAGTTGTCACGCGCCGAAAACATCAGCTGGGCACAGTGGCTAATTTTTCATCATAGTGCTCGCTTTCCTTGTCATATTTTGTAAAGCCCCAAGACTGTGATACAACATCTTTAAAGCCTTATTATGAGCAGTTATGGCCAAGCTTGATTTTTCTACCGACCTGTCTGAGCGCGCTAGGACGATATTAAAAGCGCTGGTGGAGCGGCATATCCGCGACGGTCAGCCTGTGGGCTCGCGCAGCCTGATGGAGGAGGCCGGCCTGCCGGTCAGTGCTGCCACTATTCGCAACGTCATGTCAGATCTGGAAGAGCGCGGCTTTCTGCATTCACCTCACACTTCTGCTGGCCGTGTGCCAACTGCCCTGGGCTATCGCCTGTTTGTGGATAACCTGTTGCAGGTGCAGCCCTTAGAGTCCGAGGCGCTGCAGGTATTGCGCACGGAATTGAACCCCGATAAGTCCTCCACCGAGTTGGTGCAATCGGCATCGAATCTATTGTCGGCGATTACCGCCCATGCCGGTTTGGTGAGCGTGCCGCGTCCTGAGAGCAACCAGCTGCGGCAGGTGGAGTTTTTGCCCTTATCTGGTAATCGGGTGCTGGTGATTTTGGTGGTCAACGAGCGCGAGGTGCAAAACCGCATCATTCACACCCAGCGGCCATTCACTGAGGCCGAGCTGCGTCAGGCGGCGCAGCTGGTCAACCAGCGATTCGCAGGGCAGGCCCTGTCGCGGGTGCAGAACCAAATTTTGCGCGAGATGGAGGAAGCTCGCAGCCGCATTGACAGCTATTTGCAGGCAGCCCTAGACTTAGCCAGCCAGGCCTTAGATCAAGAAGAGCGTGAAAACGACTACCTCGTGGCTGGTGAGTCCCGCTTAGTGGGCAATGCAAGCGCTGAGGAATTGGATCGTTTGCGGGAGCTGTTTGAGGCTTTTGAGCAGAAAAAAGACCTCCTTCACCTGCTTGAACGTTGCTCGCGTGCCGAGGGCGTGCAAATTTTCATTGGCGAAGAGGCCGGATACGAGGTCTTTGGGGATTACAGTGTGGTGACAGCACCCTATACCGACGGCGCTCGCACTTTAGGGGTGCTGGGGGTGATTGGGCCGACGCGAATGGCCTATGAGCGGGTGATTCCAATCGTTGATGTCACCGCCAGAATGCTCAGCTCCGCCCTGTCTAACTAAAAAACTGCGCCAAAATTGGCGCAGCTCCGCTTTAATTCTCTTCAGCTGCTTGAATTCCCCTCAAACAGCCCTATATCCCATGTAGCAACCGAGACTTACCCAGCCATAGGGAGTATTAGCGTGGCCGACGAAAAACAGAAACAGCCAGAAACCGAAGAGGAGCTGGCGGAACAGCAAGCAACAGAAATACCATCAGCTGAAGCCCAGGCAGCAGCTGAGGATGTAGGCAATGCAAGCGAGCAGAGTGAAGAGGAGCTGGATCCTATCGCTCGGCTTGAAGAAGAAGTGGGGCAACTGAAAGATGCTGCCTTGCGAGCCCATGCCGATGCTCAAAATGCTCAGCGACGGGCCGAGAAGGAAGTAGAGAAAGCGCGTAAATTCGCGCTGGAATCCTTCAGTAAGGAGCTGTTGTCGGTAGTCGACAACCTCGAGCGCGCCTTAGAAGCTGCCGGCGGAGACAACGAGCAGATCAAGCCAGTGGCGGAAGGCGTTGAGCTGACCCTAAAAGGCCTGATGGGAGTGCTGCGCAAATTCAATATAGAGCCAGTAGACCCCCAGGGCGAGCCCTTTGATCCAGAGCTACATCAGGCTATGAGCATGGTGGAGAACCCTGAGGTGGAGCCCAATACCGTCATCGCGGTGATGCAGAAGGGTTACACGCTCAACGGTCGCCTGATCCGTCCTGCCATGGTGATGGTGAGCAAGGCTCCGGCCTAAACAGCAAATTCTGTAGCTTTGGCCTTGAAATATCTCGAATTGGGCCAATATAGAACACAAGATATTTAGATGGCTGGCACAGCTGGCCGAGCAAGGAGAAAAAACAATGGGCAAGATTATTGGGATTGACTTAGGTACAACCAACTCCTGTGTTGCCGTGCTAGATGGCACTCGGGCGAAAGTGATTGAAAACGCAGAGGGTGATCGTACAACGCCCTCTATCGTCGCCTATACCGAAGACGGCGAAATTTTGGTGGGACAGAGCGCTAAGCGTCAGTCTGTTACCAACCCGCACAACACTATTTTTGCAGTGAAGCGTTTGGTTGGCCGTAAGTTCAAGGATGACGTCGTACAAAAAGACATCAGCATGGTGCCTTACAAAATTATCGAAGCTGATAACGGCGACGCTTGGGTGCAAGTGAAAGAAGAGAAAATGGCGCCGCCTCAGGTGTCGGCAGAAGTCTTGCGTAAAATGAAGAAAACTGCCGAAGAGTACCTGGGTGAAGCAGTGACTGCGGCGGTAATCACCGTACCGGCTTACTTTAACGACTCTCAGCGTCAGGCCACTAAAGACGCAGGCCGTATTGCCGGCTTGGAAGTGAAGCGTATTATCAACGAGCCAACAGCTGCGGCACTGGCTTATGGTATGGATAAGGCCCAAGGCGATCGCACGGTAGCCGTTTACGACTTGGGTGGTGGTACGTTCGATATCTCCATCATCGAAATTGCCGAAGTTGATGGCGAGCACCAGTTTGAAGTGCTGTCTACTAACGGTGACACCTTCCTGGGTGGTGAAGACTTCGATATGCGCCTGATCGAATACTTGGCGGCGGAGTTTAAGAAAGAAAGCGGCATCGACCTGCACAACGACCCGCTGGCTCTGCAGCGTCTAAAAGAGGCGGCTGAAAAAGCCAAGATCGAGCTGTCTACCACACAGCAGACTGAAGTGAACTTGCCTTACATCACGGCTGACGCTTCAGGTCCTAAGCACTTGGTCGTGAAGCTGTCGCGCTCGAAGCTTGAGTCGCTGGTTGAGGAGCTGGTTAAGCGCTCCATGGAGCCAGTTAAAATGGCTCTGAAAGATGCCGGCCTGAGCCCCAGTGAGATCGACGATGTCATCCTAGTGGGTGGTCAGACTCGTATGCCGATGGTGCAGAAGCTAGTAGCTGATTACTTCGGTAAAGAGCCACGCAAAGACGTTAACCCAGACGAAGCAGTGGCCATGGGTGCTGCCATTCAGGGTGCTGTACTGTCTGGCGACGTGAAAGACGTACTGCTGCTTGACGTGACTCCGCTGACCCTAGGTATTGAAACCATGGGTGGTGTTGCTACGCCGCTGATCGAGAAGAACACTACGATTCCAACTAAGAAGTCGCAGACCTTCTCTACAGCTGAAGACAACCAGTCAGCCGTAACCATTCACGTGGTTCAGGGTGAGCGTAAGCAGGCCGCAGGTAACAAGTCACTGGGCCGCTTCGACTTGACTGACATTCCGCCTGCACCACGCGGTATGCCGCAGATTGAAGTGACCTTCGACCTGGACGCTAACGGTATCTTGAATGTGTCGGCTAAAGACAAGGCGACCGGCAAAGAGCAGTCGATTCGTATCACCGCCTCTAGCGGCTTGAGTGATGAAGAAATCGAAAGCATGGTGGCTGACGCTGAAGCAAACGCTGAAGCAGATGCTAAGTTCGAGGCACTAGTTACCGCTCGCAACACCTGTGAAGGTTTGATCAACGCAGCTAAGACGACTCTTGAAGAGGGTGCTGAGCACGCTAGCGACGATGAGAAGTCTGCGATTGAAGCAGCGATTGCGGAAGCTGAAGAAGCTATCAAAGGCGACGATAAAGACGCCATTGATGCAGCCGCTACTAAGCTGACTGAAGCCACTGGCCCAGTAGCGCAGAAGATGTATGCTGCCCAAGCTTCTCAAGCAGAAGGTGCTGCAGGTGCCGGTGATGCCGAGCAGCAAGCTGGTGCTGACGATGTAGTCGACGCTGAGTTTGAGGAAGTAAAAGACGATAAGAAGTAAGGCTTATCGTTAGTCCGCCCCAGCGAGCCTAGTTTCAATGGGGCGGATAATCACAACAAACAACGCGGGACACATGTGCCCGCGTAGTCATTTCTAACTAGCTAGTTGTAACAGGGTGTAAGCGGGGTCAGCGCTGTCTATGTCAAAACGCGATTACTACGAAGTGCTCGGGGTCGATCGATCCACCGACGAAAAAGATATCAAGAAAGCTTACCGCCGTGTGGCCATGAAGTATCACCCGGATCGAAACCCGGATGATCCCGATGCCGAAGAGAAATTCAAAGAGGCTACCGAAGCCTACGACGTGCTGATGGACCGTGAAAAGCGCGCCGCTTACGACCAGTATGGACACGCCGGTGTTGACCCCAGTATGGGTGGCGGCGGTTTTGGTGGCGGCAGCTTCAGCGATATCTTCGGCGATGTGTTTGGCGATATTTTTGGTGGCGGCGGACGCCGTGCTGGCCCGCAGCGCGGTTCAGACTTGCGCTATACCTTGGATATTTCGCTGGAAGACGCGGTTCGCGGTACCACCGTGGAAATTCGCGTCCCTACACTAGTTGGCTGTGAAGAATGTGACGGCTCTGGTGCGCGCAAAGGTAGCTCACCAGTGACCTGTAACACCTGTGCGGGTATGGGCCAGGTGCGTATGCAGCAGGGCTTGTTCCAAGTTCAGCAAACTTGTCCAACCTGCCGCGGCCGCGGTAAGAGTATCTCTGATCCCTGCCGCAAGTGTCACGGCCAGGGCCGTGTTGAGAAGAGCAAGACGCTCTCGGTCAAAGTGCCGCCAGGAGTTGATACGGGCGACCGCATTCGCCTCAGTGGTGAAGGTGAAGCAGGACCAGAGGGCGGACCAGCGGGTGATTTGTTTGTGCAAATGTCAGTGCGCCAGCACCCGATTTTCGAGCGCGATGGCAAGAACCTCTACTGCGAAGTGCCCATTACCTTCGTCGATGCTGCACTTGGCGGAGATCTGGAAGTACCGACCCTCGATGGCCGTGTAAAACTGAAGATCCCAGCCGAAACCCAGACCGGTAAATTGTTTCGTCTGCGTGGCAAAGGGGTTAAACCAGTGCGCGGAGGCAGTGTCGGCGACCTGTTGTGCCGAGCCGTGGTAGAGACACCGGTAAATCTGAACAAGCGACAGAAAGAACTGCTGAAAGAGTTCCAAGAAAGCTTAGGGCAGGGCGGTGATGCTCAGTCGCCACGTCAGAGCAGTTGGTTTGAGGGTGTAAAAAACTTTTTTGAAGACATGAAGCCATGAATGTAAGAGTAGGTATTACCGGCGCTGCCGGACGTATGGGCCGTATCTTGGTCGAGGCGCTCAGCGCTGCTCAGGGGATTAAGCTAGCGGCTGCGCTGGAGCGTCCCGATAGCAGTCTGATTGGTGCTGATGCTGGCGAATTGGCCGGTCAAGGCAAAAATGGTGTGATAGTTGCCGGCTCACTGGCTGAAGTGATTGCCGATATTGATGTGCTGATCGATTTCAGTGTGCCTGAAGCGACTCTGGAAAATATCGCGCTCTGCGTAGAGCATAACAAGGCCATAGTGATCGGTACGACAGGCTTTAACCCGAAACAACAGGGTCGCATCGACGCTGCCGCAAAGCGCGTGCCGGTCTGTAAAGCCTCGAACTTCAGTACTGGTGTAAACCTGTGCTTTAAGCTTTTAGATATGGCGGCACGGGTGCTAGGTGATGACGTGGACATCGAAATCATAGAAGCCCACCATCGGCATAAAATTGACGCCCCTTCAGGTACTGCTTTAAGCATGGGTGGGGTGGTTGCCAATGCCTTAGGCCGTGATTTGGCGGAAGTGGCGGTGTACGGCCGCGAAGGTCAGACCGGCGCCCGTGATCGTGACACCATAGGTTTCGCCACAGTGCGTGCTGGCGATATTGTCGGTGATCACACGGTGATGTTTGCCGCTGATGGTGAACGAGTAGAGATTACCCACAAAGCTTCTAGCCGCATGTCCTTTGCTCGCGGCGCAGTTCGTGCAGCCGCTTGGATCGCGGGTCGCGAGCCGGCGCTTTACGATATGCAGGATGTATTGGGTTTTCGTGGAGAAGATTCTAAATGAACGCAATGAATGAGTTCATCGTCGATATCGACGAAAGCAATGCTGCGCAGTTACTTATTGAGGAGTCGCATCAGCGCCCAGTAGTCGTTGATTTTTGGGCCGACTGGTGTGAGCCCTGTAAAGTATTGATGCCTCTGCTGGAAAAGTTGGCCAATGAATATCAGGGCGCATTTCTGCTGGCAAAAGTGAATGCCGACCAGCAGCAGATGATTACTCAGCAGTTTGGCGTTCGCAGTTTGCCGACTGTGATGGTGATTCAGGGTGGCCAGCCGGTGGATGGTTTTGCCGGTGCTCAATCTGAGGCGCAGGTGCGCGAGATGTTGCAGAAGTACCTGCCCAAACCATGGGAAGGTCAGCTGCAAGAAGCAGAGCAAGCTTTGGCCAATGGTGATGTGAACACGGCTGTCACTGTGCTGCGTCAAGCTTGGGAAGACTCCAGCCACGATCACCAGGTGACTCTGGCTTATGCTCACGCGCTAATTGAAGCGATGCGTCTGGATGAAGCAGAAAAAGTACTGTCTGAAATTCGTATGGCGGATCAAGACGCCGCCTGGGAGCAGTTACAGGCCCAGATTAAGCTGAAGCGGGAAGCGGCTAAGTCGCCCGAAATTGAAGCACTAGAGCAGCAACTTGAGGCGAGCCCTGAGAACCACGACCTGCGGGTTCAACTGGCGGTGGCTTACTCTAGCTCAGGTTATGCCAAAGAGGCTCTGGAGCACTTAATCACTGTGCTGCGCGCAGATCTTAATCACGCTGATGGAGCCACCAAAAAAGCCCTCCTAGATGCTATAGCGAGCCTAGGTAAGGGTGACCCATTAGCAGCTGAGTATCAGCGCAAGCTCTACAGTCTGCTCTACTAACCCAGTAGAGCAGGACTCAGTCCCCTTCCTCTGCATCCCTAATGCGCTCCAGCCGCTCTTGCTCTTCGGCAAAAGCGGCCTTGATTTCTTCCATCACAGAATCGACATCGGCATCATGCTGGTCTAGCTCAAACTGCCCAGTCAGTTCATGATCGGGATGGAGATCGCCATCTTCAAATAAAGCCCAAATTTCTTGAGCATAGTGAGTTTGTAATAGCTCTGGAGCGAATTGGCCGTAGTACTGGGTGATATTTTCGACATCGCGCTCAAGCATAGCTTGGGCATTATTGTTGGCAGCCGCGTATACCGCTTGCGGTAGGTCAATAATAATTGGCCCGTCTTCATCTACTAGCACATTAAATTCAGAGAGGTCGCCGTGAATTAGTCCGGCACAGAGCATCCGCATGACATAGTGCATCATAATGGCGTGATCTTCTCGCGCCTGTTCGGCAGACATGCTGACATCGTCGAGTCGCGGTGCAGCGTCGCCATTCTCATCGGTGACTAGCTCCATGAGTAGCACACCATCAAAGCAACCGTAGGGCTGTGGCACCCTTACTCCAGCTCCAGCGAGCCGGTACAGGGCGTCTACCTCAGCATTCTGCCAGGTTTCTTCCTGCTCCTTGCGCCCGAATTTAGAGCCTTTTTCCATGGCTCTGGCCCGGCGGCTGTTACGTACACGGCGCCCCTCGGTATATTGAGCTGCTTTTTTAAAGCTGCGCTTCATGGCTTCTTTGTAGATTTTGGCGCAGCGAATTTCAGCGCCGCAGCGCACCACAAAGACATCGGCTTCTTTGCCGCTCATCAGAGGATAGAGCACTTCATCCACAAGTCCGTCATCGACCAGGGGTTGGAGGCGTTTAGGAGTTTTCACAGTAATTAATCAGCCTGAAAAGTGGGCGAAGTGCGCAGTGTGCAATATCTGAGGATTAAAATGGAATATCTGAGTCCTCATACATTGGAGGTTCTAGGTCATTGGGCGCGCTAGAGTAGCCGGGATCGTTGTCATAGGATGTGCTGTCTTGTACCGATACTTTCCAACCCTGAAGGTTATTGAAATAGCGTCCGTTGTACTCTCTGCCGCGAATATCGAAGGTAACCGTCACTTCTTGACCGGGCGAGAGATTGTCGAGCAGTGCAACTTTGTCTTGCACAAACTCGAGGTTGATTTCCTGTGGGTACTTGCCGTCCTCAACGATCACTACCATTTCGCGCTTGGTAAAGCCGCTGTTGAAGGTTTGTGGGTCTTGGATCAGTTTAATTTTCCCGCTCAGCTCATAGGCCATTCAAGTGTTTCCTGTAGCAAATATCTGTATATGTAGAGTGGCCTATTGTAGCGGGTTCAGGGGCTTTGTTCAGCGCTGATTCGCGGTCATTTGCGGGCCATTATTAGTCTTTAGTGCTTGCTGAGTGCTTGCTCACTCGCCAGCCCTTTCCAGGGCAGTGAGCTATCATCTTAGTAAGAGCGCGCTTACCAACAAGCAAAGCCTCTGAGCGAAGGTATTGGGAGACAGATCAACAAGGCACTAAGCTAGCAGAGTTGCTGCAGGCCTATTGTCTGGGCTAAGTTGCTACTATGGAAAGATCAGATAAACCTTCTGATGGTGCTGCGCGGGAGAGCCCTGTGTCAGATAAAGATCATAGACCGTTTTTTATCGTCCTTAATGGCGGCTCAGGTCAAGGCGGAGCGGACGAGGCCGTCCAGCTAATGGACGAGGTATTGGCCAGCTCCAATCGCCAATACGAAATCATCAAAGTAGAGCAGAGCAGTACTCTGAGCGCGGTAGCTGAATGGGCGGTCAAGCAGGCCCAGGCTCAAAATGGCATAGTGGTTGCCGCGGGCGGTGACGGTACGCTCAATGCTGTATGCCAAGCTCTGGCTGGCACCGGTATACCTTTGGGCTTAGTGCCTCTAGGTACCTTTAATTATTTTGCCCGCAACTATGGCATACCGCAGGATACCACCCTAGCAACTCGCTGCTTGCTGGATGCCCAGCTAAGGCCCATTCAAGCGGGCTTTGTGAATGAGAAAATTTTCTTAGTTAACGCCAGCTTAGGCATCTATCCAAAATTGCTGGAAGATCGTGAGGCCTACAAACAGAACCTGGGTCGAAGCCGCGTAGTGGCTTTTCTGTCGGCCTTAGCGACCTTCATGCGGGCGCACAGAAAACTCCGTATTGATGTCAGTATTGACGGCGAACAGCGGCCGGTCATTACCAGCTCCTTAGTGGTTGCAAACAACGCCTTGCAGCTTGAGCATATCGGCTTGGGTCAGAGTGAAGCCTTAGCTCAGGGCCAGTTGGTAGCAGTGTTAGTGAAGCCGATGGGGCGCTTGGCCTTATACGCCTTGCTGTTGCGGGGCTTGGTGCAGCGATTAGGGGAGGCAGACAACCTCGATGGCTTCACCTTTAGTGAAATGCGTGTGAGCCGAGGGCGAGCGCATCGAGCCAAAATCGCCTTGGACGGCGAAGTATCTTGGATGCAACTGCCGCTACAATTTAAGGCGCGTGAAAATGCCCTAAACTTATTGGTGCCGAGTGATCCCCAAATGCGTGAACGCTTATGAAGACGATACTGCACGTTTCCGACCCACATTTTGGTACGGTTAAAGATGAGGTCCGTCAGGCATTACTCAATCTTGCGCTCGATCAAATGCCTGAGCATATACTGATTACAGGCGACATCACCCAGCGCGCGCGGCGCAAACAGTTCGCTGAAGCGCGATTGTTTATCGCTAAGCTGCCCGCACCCGTTATGGTGGTGCCGGGAAACCATGACATTCCCTTATTTAATCTAGTGGCGCGCTGGCTGAAGCCTTACGCTAATTACTGTGCGACCTTTGGTCCAAGTTTAGAGCCGGAGTATGAGAGCGACTCACTGTTGGTAGTGGGGGTGAATACCAGTCGTCCTTATAGACACGTGGATGGGGAAATATCCCCGGAGCAGGTCGAGCGAGTGGCGCGGCGCTTGAGGCAGGCAAGGCCTGAGCAATTGCGTATTGTGATGCAGCATCATCCAGTCACTGCTATTGAGGAGTCGGATGTTAAAAATTTAGTGGTTGGGCGCGAGCAAGCTGTGCCTGCCTGGGTTGATGCGGGCATGGATATCCTACTTGCAGGGCACATTCACTTGCCCTATGTGAAGGCGATATACGGCACTGGTGAGCGCTCAGCCTGGACTGCGCAGGCCGGTACGGCGCTGTCATGGCGCACCAGAGACGGTATACCCAACTCGGTGAATATAATCCGCCATCAAGCTGGTATTTGCTTGTTTGAGCGCTGGGATTTTGAGGCTGCTAGCGGCCAGTTTATGTTGAGCGAAGAGAGCGATTTAGCACTGGACCATTAAGGCATACTAGCTCATTGAACTTTTCTCTAGGGTGGCTGCGCTACCCTAGAGTAAGGCTGCCAACTTGGTATGCTGGTACTTTAATCAGCTAGTCAAAAGCACATAAGACAAGTCAGCATAGAGCTACGAGGGCTCTATCGGCTCGCGATTTAAAGCGCTATAAAAAGGGATGCCTATGAACATATTAATAGCTGCATAGTGGCCGCTATATTGCTGCAAGCTTGTAGTACGCCGCAGGCTGAGCAGCAGGTGGTCGGTAATCAAGGACTAGACCCAGAGGGCCTATTTAGCATGCCGGGCTTTCATCAGGTCATGCTCAGCCAGGGCAGTAAAACCATCTATGTCGCTGGGCAAGTCGCTTACGACAGCGAGATGAATATGGTAGGTATCGGAGACTATGCCGCACAAACTACCAGGGCCCTGCAAAATGTCGCCTTAGCGCTTAAAGCGGCAGGTGCCGCACCGGAAGATGTTGTCAGCAGTACTCTTTATATTAAAGGCCTCAATAGGCAAGCTGCCCGGGAGATCACTCAGGCCATGGCAACAGCCCTTGATGGTCAGCCCTTTCCCGCCCATGCATTCAACATGATTGGGATTGACGCTTTAGCAGACCCAAGGGCACTAATTGAAATTACTTCTATTGCAGTGCGCCAATAGGCTCGCCTTAGTCGCCATTTTATTCGTGCCACAGCCGCTCAATTCTAGACTTAGCTTTTATTGACAGGCCGTGGCTAAGCCCGCTTACTTGGATGTACTCAGTGCTAGGCTTCACGACGCCAAGATAATTAAAAGAGAGCTTCTTTATGTCGAATAATTCTGCCCTTGAAATTAGCAACCTTCTCTATCGTTACGCCGAGTATATAGATAGCGGCGACCTGCAAGGGGCCGCGTCATTATTTCAGCACGCCACAATCAAGACCAACGAGCAGCTAGTTGATGCCGAAGGTCTGCTGGCAGTGTGGCGGCAAGTCATTCAAATTTACCCTTGCGGCACTCCCCGCACCAAGCATGTAGTAAGCAATCCAATTATAGAAATTGATGAGCTAGCTAAAAAAGCTACTTGCCGCTCTTACTACACTGTATTTCAGTGTACGGACAAACTGCCGCTGCAACCTGTTGCAGCGGGGCGTTATCACGATGAGTTTGAATGTGTTGAGGGACAGTGGCGATTTTCCTATCGCGACTATTCAAAGCTGGATTTCCTTGGCGATCTCAGTGCTCATTTGAAAAATATTGAGTTATAAATACCCACTGTTTAGAACACTATTATTCTTGCGGTTCGGACAGAAAGCCTGCGTGCCAAAAACTTGCCATGATGGCTTTTTAACAGCACCTCGAGCTTAAAGAGATACATTGCTTATAACTCAATGTAATGCCATAGCTTTGAGGATCGCCAAGCCTTGCAATAAAGGCTTCGCCAAAGTCGCAGCTGAGTAATTTAAGCCCCTACTCGTCTTGTGTCTGCCCCTAGTTCTCGCTATCGTACATGCCGCCTTAAGAAAAAACATACTCAAAAGTCAAATAACATGAGGTACTACTGTGGATATCAGCTTTTCCCCTGAGGACCTCGCATTTCGCGATGAAGTGCGGGCCTTTTTTGATCAAGCCTATGATGCCGACTTGCAGGCCCGTTTAGCCGATAAGGCCAGTTTTAAAGAAGCCGTTATCGATTGGCAGAAGCGACTGTACGCACAAGGCTGGATTGCGCCCAATTGGCCAGTGGAATACGGCGGTACGGGCTGGAGCAGTACTCAAAAGTATATTTTTGAAACTGAGCGCTCCAGCCGTGGTATTCGAGATGTGGTGCCTTTTGGTCTGCAGATGGTAGGGCCGGTGATCTATGCCTTCGGTAACGATGAGCAAAAAGAGCGTTTCTTGCCACGTATCCTCAGCAGCGATGACTGGTGGTGCCAGGGCTATTCAGAGCCCGGTGCCGGCTCTGACCTGGCCTCACTTAAAACCAAGGCGGTTTTAGAGGGTGATGAGTACGTGGTCAATGGCGCCAAAATTTGGACGACCTATGCCCAGTACGCCGACTGGATTTTCTGCTTGGTTCGCAGCAACAGCGAAGGTAAGAAACAGGAGGGCATTAGCTTCTTACTTATCGACATGAAATCACCGGGTATTAAGGTCAACCCGATTCACACTATCGATAACCATCACAGCTTAAATGAGGTGGAATTTAACGATGTGCGGGTGCCGGTAGCTAACCGCATTGGTGAAGAGAATAAAGGCTGGACCTATGCCAAAGCACTGCTGGCCCATGAACGTACCACTATCGCTGGCGTGGCTGACAGCAAGCGCGCCTTCGATGAGGTCTGCCGCAGGGCAGCGCTGGAAGTGAATGCTGGTAAGCGACTGATTGACGATCCGCTGTTCCGCAAGCGCTTGTCGGATATCGAAATTGAATTAATGGCACTGGAGTTTACCGAGTTGCGAGTGCTAGCAACGGTTGCCTCTGGTGGTGCGCCGGGAGCGGAGTCCTCTCTGTTAAAGATCAAAGGCACTGAGTTGCAGCAGGCTATTCAGAGTCTGAATATGGAGCTGGCGGGATATTACCAAGGGGTGCTGGATAACAACTTAAGCGCTGAGCAGCTCGGTCATGAGTTTGGCAGTGACGCGCGGCAATCCTTTATGTATGGCCGAGCCGCTACGGTCTATGGCGGCTCTAATGAAATACAAAAAAATATCATCGCCAAGGCCGTCCTAGGCCTGTAAACCCGGAACTGGAGAGAAGTATCATGAACTTTGATTTTACCGAAGAACAGAGCATGCTCCGGGACAGTGTGGCTCGCTATGTCCAAGATAACTACGATTTTGAGGCTCGCCGCGCCATAGCTGAATCGACAGAGGGCATGAGCCGCGAGCACTGGCAGAACTTCGCTGAGTTGGGTTGGTTGTCGGTGCCTTTTGCAGAGGAGCATGGCGGTTTTGGCGGCTCTACTGTCGACACTATGCTGGTGATGGAAGAGCTTGGCAAAGGCCTCGTATTGGAACCCTATCTGGCAACTGTGGTGCTGTTTGGTGGCCTATTGCAGCGCAGCGGAAACTCGGCGCTACAAGCGGAGTTTATCCCTAAAATCATCGACGGCACTTGCCTAGGTGCCTTTGCCTACCTAGAGCGGCAGAGTCGCTTTGAGCTGAATGATGTGCAAAGCCATGCAACTGCCTCAGGCGATGGCTACAGCATCAGCGGTGAAAAAGTGCTGGTGTTTAATGGCGCCAATGCCGATCACTTGATTGTGTCTGCCCGCACAGCCGGCGAACAATTTGATCAGCAAGGGATTAGCTTGTTTTTAGTGCCTATCGATGCCGAAGGTGTGACAGTGACTAGCTACGGCATGATGGATGGCCAGCGAGTGGCCAATATCAGCTTTGATAAGGTTGCGGTTCCTAGTACTTCTTTGCTGGGGCTAGAGGGCGAGGCAATGGCCTTGATTGAAGCTGTCGTGCAGCATGCAAACGTAGCCCTAGCTTCAGAAGCCATAGGTATTATGGGCCAATTAAATGCTAAAACCTTGGATTATGCCAAGACCCGCAAGCAGTTTGGCGTGACCATAGGCAGCTTTCAGGCACTGCAACACCGCATGGTGGACACATTCATGGCCTATGAGCAAAGTAAGTCACTGTTATATAGGGCTGTATGTGAGTTGGAAGATCAGGCTGATAGCGCTGCCGCAACGGTGCATGCTCTGATGGTGATGATTGACCGCTCTGGCAAATTAATTTTTTCCGAGGCGATTCAACTGCATGGCGGTATGGGGCTGACAGATGAGCTGGATATTGGACACTATGCCAAGCGGCTGATGATGATTAATACCACCTTTGGCAATGGTGACTTCCACCAAGCCGCTTTCAATGCTTTGCGCTACGCTTAAAGCTGGCGTAAGTTAGAGCGGTATACAAGGAGACAGATAATGAAACTCGGATTTTTGCTCGGCTATTCAGGCAAACAAATTAATATACCTATGGAGCTGATTAAACAGGCTGAAGCCATGGGCTATGACTCAGTGTGGACTGCAGAAGCCTATGGCAACGATGCTGTAACTGCGGCGAGTTGGGTGCTAGCGCAGACAGAGAAGATCCGCGTAGGTACTGCGATTATGCAAATGCCGGCCCGTACGCCCGCTATGTGTGCGATGACAGCGATGTCCTTGGATCAGCTCTCCAATGGCCGCTTTATTGTCGGTCTTGGCGCATCTGGCCCACAGGTGGTTGAGGGCTGGCACGGCGTGCCTTACGGCAAGCCGGTGACCCGCACTCGAGAGTACGTGAAGATTATGCGCGAAATTATGGAGCGCAAAGGGCCGGTAGAGTTCGATGGCGATACCTACCAAATGCCAAACAAAGGGCCTGGCACCACAGGGCTCGGTAAGCCCTTGAAGTCAATTCTGGATGCTAGCCCAGACATTCCAATTTACACTGCTTCAATTACACCGGCAGGTCTGCGCTGCGCAGGCGAAGTGGCTGATGGGGTGTTTCCTGTGTGGATGGATCCCAATAAGTTCAGTGTGTTGGGCGAGCATATAGACAAAGGCTTTGCTAAAGCTGGCAATGGTAAAAGCTTAAAGGACTTCGATGTCGCTCCTTTTGTTTCTGTGGCCATGAACGACGATCTCGATGCTGCTTATGATTCCCTGCGCCCCTGGCTGGCCCTGTACATTGGTGGAATGGGCGCCAAGGATAAGAACTTCTACAAAGATTACGCTACGCGTCTTGGTTACGGTGATGAGGCCCAGCGTATACAGGAGCTCTATCTCTCAGGGAAGAAAGCTGAAGCGGAAGCCTTAGTGCCCAATCAGTTCTTAGATGAGGTCGCCCTGGTCGGTCCAAAGGAGAGAATCATCGAGCGTCTAGCTCCTTGGAAAGAGGCTGGCAAGCGGGGTGAGGTGGGCACCATGTTGCTGGGTGTACACGATGTACAGGTGTTGGAGCTGTTTGCGAAAGAGCTGCTCTAATGCAGGTTGCCGGTAAAGTCATAGTAGTTACCGGCGGTGCAAACGGTATCGGCAAAGCACTTTGTGAGCGCTTTCATGGCGAAGGCGCTGCCCATATCGTGGTGGCCGACCTTGAGGAGAGTAATGCTCAGCGGGTGGCATTAGCGGTGGACGGTGATGCCTACGCTGTCGATGTCCGCGATGAAGCACAGCTCGCGGCTATGGTCACTGAGGTGGAGGCGAAATACGGCCGAATTGACCTATTTTGTAGCAATGCTGGCATTATCGCCGGTGACGGCGAACCCTGGTGGGCCACTTCGGCCCCCAATCAAACCTGGCAAGCAATGTGGGACATTCATGTTATGGCCCACGTTTATGCAGCACGCGCTTGCCTGCCGCTGATGATCGAGCGCGGTGAAGGCTACTTTCTCAATACTGCTTCGGCTGCCGGTCTACTAAATCAAGTCGGTGATGCAGCCTATTCCACCACTAAACACGCGGCGATAGGTTTTGCTGAATCACTTGCTATTACCCACGGTGATGATGGGATTAAAGTTTCAGTATTGTGCCCACAGGCGGTTGCGACTCGCATGATTGCTGGCGTGGAAGAGGGTGGCACGGCGGGGGTGGACGGTGTGTTGAGCCCTGAGCTGGTGGCTAGTGCGGTCATCGAAGGCTTAGCTGAGGAAAGCTTTTTAATTTTGCCCCATGCGGAAGTGGCGAACTATCGCGCCCATAAAACCGCTAATTATGATCGCTGGATTGGTGGCATGCGTAAATTGCGCCGCAAGTTTAGTCATCTTACGCTTTAACAGCAGGCATTGCCTGCGCTCGGGAGATGTCAGTGGAAAAACAAGAGCGCTTTGCACGCTGTATTTTCAACGGTTTTGAGTCTTACTTTGCTGAGTTCCAAAATATTACGCTGGGGGCGCGGACTCGATTTGAAAACGCGGACTGGCACGGTATGCGCGTCGCCTCAATTGAGCGTATTGACCTGTATAAAGCCAAAATCACCTCTGTGTTATCGGTTGTCGAGTTAATCGCCGGTGAGCAGTTAGGTGACTACGCATTCTGGAGCGGGACAAAAGCTGAATACGCTGAATTAATCCGTGGTCATAATAATTTTGAAATGGCTGAGACATTTTATAACTCGGTTTATTGCGCTGTATTTAAACACCGTAAAATTCGCGATGAATATGCATTTATATTCTCGCCACACGGGGACATGCCGCATCCCGATGTGAGCAAAGTTGTTAAAACTTACCCGCTCAATAACAACCTGGCAGACTTACTCAGCGAATTATTTGAAGACTATGCCTTTCACATGCCCTATGAAGATATTCAGCGCGATATAGGGCGCATCATCGAAGTCATTAACTCTTACTTAGCGCCGCGATTTAATCTGGATCATCCAAATGTGGAGTTTCAGATTTTAGAGCACCACTTTTTCCGCAATAAAGGGGCTTACATTGTCGGGCGTATTGTTGCTGGAAGCGCTTCGATGCCTTTAGTGTTCCCCATTCAACAAAATGAATCCGGCGAGATATATATCGATACGGTACTCTTCGGTGCCGATAAGTGCAGTGTGCTGTTCAGCTTTACGCGCTCTTATTTTATGGTTGATGCGAGTATTCCCTCTCAGTACGTACTGTTTTTACAGCAGTTAATGCCCGCCAAGCCAATTTCTGAGATTTACAGTGCGATGGGCTATAACAAGCACGGTAAAACCTACTACTACCGCTGTGCTCATCGCCATATGACGCGCACTCAAGATCAATTCATGATTGCGCCAGGTATCAAAGGGATGGTGATGAGCGTGTTCACCATGCCCTCCTACGACTTTGTTTTTAAGATAATTAAAGACCGCTTCACACCGCCCAAGGATATGACCCACGAGCAGGTGCGAGAAAAGTACCGCTTGGTTAAGCGCTCAGATCGGGCAGGGCGAATGGCAGATACACAGGAATTTACCAACCTCGCTTTTGCCCGGGAGCGCTTTTCAGATGAGCTGATGGAGGAGTTACACGAGGTGGCCCCATCGGTGATAGAAGAGCATGGCAAAGCACTGATTATTAAGCACGTCTATGTCGAACGGCGCATGACACCATTAAACCTTTACCTGCAGGATGCCACAGAAGAGCAGGTCATTGCGGTCATGGATGAATATGGCAACGCGATCAAGCAGCTAGCTTCAGCCAATATATTTCCCGGTGATATGCTGCTAAAAAACTTTGGCGTTACTCGACATGGTCGAGTGGTGTTTTACGATTATGACGAAATTCAGCCATTAGTAGATTGTAACTTCCGCAAGATCCCTGAGCCTCGCAACGAAGCAGAGGAAATGGCTAGCCAGCCTTGGTACACCGTTGGTCCTAATGATATTTTCCCAGAAGAGTTCCGCCTGTTTTTCTCTGGCAATCAGCGCGCGCGTAAAGTATTCGACGAGATGCACAGTGATATCTATGAGTCGGAGTTTTGGCAAGGTCTGCAAGAGCGTATTCGCAGCGGTTATATCGAAGACTTCTTCCCCTATCGACGCAAACTGCGTTTTCCTAGAGAGGCGAATAACCCCCAAGGCATGAGTTAATGGCTACCATTTATCTAATTCGTCATGGTCAGGCGTCTTTTGGAGCGGCCGATTACGACAAATTATCGGAGCTCGGTGAGCGTCAGGCAAAAGCGCTCGGTACTTACCTTGCCAGGCAGGGTATCAAGCTAGATGCAGCATACAGCGGCGATTTGTTGCGTCAGCGAAAAACCGCCGAGCTGGCACTTGCAAGCCAGCCCCAGAAGGTGAACCACAGGATTGACTCGCGCTTTAATGAAATTCGTAACGAAGAGCAGATTGAACACTTACTGCCGCAGTTGATGGAGCGCGATCCGGCATTAAGAGCATTAGTTGATAAGGGTTTAGCCGACAGTAAAACCTATCAAAAAGTGATAGAAGCCGTATTTAATTATTGGGTCTCCCCGGCTTGTAAAGAGCCCGCCATTCAGAGCTGGGAGGATTACGCCACAGCGGCCCGCGATGCTTTGCAAGAACTGATGAGTGAGCAGGGCGCGGGTAAGACAATAGCGGTATTTAGTTCCGGTGGTACCATTGCCACACTTGTTGCGCAAGTATTAGGTCTTGGTGGGGAGCATACTTACAAGTTCTACGAACCAATATTTAACTGCTCAGTGACACAGCTATTCTATAGTCGCGATAGAGTGTCATTATCCTACTTCAATGATCGATCTTTTTTACAAATCATGGGCAATGAGCTCGGTGAGAACCTCGTGAGTTATCGTTGATGAATATTTATTTAGTACGCCATGGTGAGGCGGCAGCCCTCTGGGGCCAGGCGGCAGATCCAGGTTTGAGTGAGTTAGGCCGGCAGCAGGCTGCTGAGGCTGCCCGATCACTGTTGCCGGAACTGCCAGCGGATATACAGCTAATCAGCAGTCCCATGCTGCGGGCGCAGCAAACTGCTGAGCCACTAGCACAGTCATTAGGGCTTTCGCTAACGATTGAGCCTGCATTTCGAGAGATCCCCTCTACTGTGCCACTAGCCAAGCGCAAGGAATGGCTTAAGCAAGTAATGAGGGAGAGCTGGAGTGAGCAGTCGCCTTTGGTGCATCAGTGGCGCAGCGAGCTACTGCGAGCCTTACAAGAGCTCAGTTCGCCCGCGGTGGTATTCACGCACTTTCTAGTGATTAACGCCATTGTGGCTAGCTTGCAAAACAGCGATAAAGTCCTGCACTTTTGGCCGGATAACGCTTCGGTGACTCAGCTAAAGCTTGTTAAGGGCGAGCTCAGTATTTACCAACTTGGCCCTGAGCTCGATACCCCAGTTAACTAGGCTTTCGTACTCTGATTAGCGACTCTTGTGCAGTGGAAGCAATCAGTACACCTTCGCGGTTATAGAAGCTGCCACGATTCATACCTCGCCCTCCAGAGGCGCTGGGGCTATCCATGGTGTATAGCAAATATTCATCGACTCGAACGGCTTGGTGAAACCAAATAGCATGGTCCAAACTGGCTACTTGCAGCTCCTGGCTGCTTGGGGTGTAAGGGTGTGGCAGAAGCGAAGCATCAAGGAGACCAAAGTCTGAGATGTAAGCAAGCAGTGTTTGGTGGCGCACTGGGTCGTCACCGATATTGCCCGGTACTCTGAACCAGAAGTGTTGTACGGCTTCTTTTGGTTGCGGGTTATCCTCATCACGAGGGTCTATAGTGCGCCTTTCAATTGGGTGGCTGAGCATCGCTGGGTGCACCGCTTCGGGATTTTCTCTTGCTTTTCTTTCCCAGTACTCAGCATCAGTTTCTAAGTCTTCGGGCTGCGGTACAGTGGGGGCAGTAGCTTGGTGCTCGAGACCTTCCTCTAAGCCTTGAAAAGATATCGAAGTGTTAAAAATCGCCTTACCTTCTTGCTTTGCAACGACCCGCCGAGTAGTGAAGCTGTTGCCGTCGCGGATCGGGTCGACCTCGTATACGATCCGCTTGCTTGGGTCACCGGGGCGTAAAAAATAAGCGTGCATAGAGTGGGCGATACGATCTTCACTAACGGTACGACTAGCTGCATTCAAAGCCTGTGCCAAGACCTGTCCGCCAAAGATCCGCGGGGGAAAACGAGGGCTGTCACCGATAAATAGGTAGCTATCGATCGCCTCCACTTCCAATTGTTTTATCAATTTTTCCAGATGTTTTGTCACTGCTGTGCTCCGCTAGTAATGTGGGTGGTGAATGCTTAGCTACGAGGAAGTAGGCCGTTAAAAAAGATATCGAAGTAGTCATCAGCGGCGCTGTTCAAATCATCGACTTTGCGCCAGAGCTCAATATCCATTGAGGCATTGATAGCACCTGTGATCAGATTTTGAGCAATGAAAACGTCAATATCTCTGATGCTACCGTCTTCGATCCCCGCTCGAATAAAGTCGCCGAATCGGGTATTGGATTTTTCGGTATGTCGCAGAATCTCTTTGCGACGCTCCATCGGTAAAGCGGTGATGGTGTTGTAGCGAATGAGAGGGCCTTGGTCTGAGTTTTGTACCTGGAAGATACTGCGACAAATTTGCGCCACTTTAGCCAGGCCCGAATCGTTAAGCTCAGCTGCTCGTTTATGGATGTCTGACACCATGTCTAAGGAGTAGGTGTAACAGTGGTAGAGCAGATCTTCCTTGTTGTTGATGTGGTAATAAAAGGCGCCCTTTGACACATTGAGGTGCTCGGCTATCTCATCCAATGACGCACCGCTAAAACCTTGTTTGTTAAAAAAACGCGTACCGGATTTATAAAAAGCTTGCTGCTTGAGTTGGTTTTGTTCCTCGCGGTTAAACCATTGAGTATAGTGAGTGTTTGCTACCACAGCACTTGATGCTAGCCCCTGATATTCATTTGTACCAGCATACAGCCCGCGCGCTAGTAAATCTGCGGCTTGCTGAGCGATCTCGGCTACCCTCTCTTTGGGTACTTGGTGAAGCCAAGAAAATGTCCATTCCACAGAGCCTAGGATGGCCCGGGTAGTAGAGGTGATTGCCATCGGTCGAAAGCGACCTGAAGCGATACCATCCCTTAACAATTGTCGCAGGCGCTTAAACATCACGATATATTGCGCTTCCACCGCATCTTGGTGGGGCCTTTTTAAGGACGCTATTTCAAGTAAAGCTGCAATATGTGGACCGCGGCCTTCTTCTGCCGCCAACCAGTTTTCAAAGTGCTGAATAAAAAAGGCTGCAGCGCGTTCAGCGGGGTCGCTAAGGCGCTGCTCGATATCGTCGAGCTGTTTCAAGTGATGCTGCAGTGCTGCCATGTAGCACTGATAGATCAGCTCTTCTTTAGTTTTTACATAGTAATAAAGGCTTGTTTTGGTGAGCCCCAAAGAGGCTGCGATTTCTTGTAGGGTAGTAGCTCTCGAACCTTTATAGTTAAATAAGCGCGCTGACTGCGACAGTATCGCGGCACGCTTTGCATCGTGCTGTGCTGAGCGGTTAAATGGCGAGGGCCTAGGGCTGTCATTGTTCATTAACTGGCTTCCCACTGGCTCAGCGTGTCATGCCGAAGGGGCATTCCCTGTCGTCTAAAATTTCAACTTTAAGTATCTTTTTTGGTCCTGTCCAGCATTGTGGCTAGGGCCTTGCGCTGTAAAGCCTATTTTAGTGAGAGTTGCCGACAGGCTTGATGGCGGAAACAGTTGAGAGTGTGGTCGTTAACCATGCCAATAGCCTGTAAGTAGGCATAGATGATAGTGGAGCCAACAAATGTGAAGCCCAGTTTTTTGAGATCTTTGCTGATTTTGTCAGAGAGCGGGGTAGTGGCAGGCACTTCCGAGCTATCGGCCCAGGTGTTCTGTAGAGGGCGACTCTGTGTATAGCTCCAGAGAAACTCACTAAAGCTACCGTAGTGGGCTTGTACTGAGAGAAAAGCCTTGGCGTTAGTGCGCGCCCCAAATACCTTCAAGCGGTTACGGATGATACTTGGGTCCAGTAAGCGCTCTTCTAATTGCTGGTCGCTGAAGCCGGCAACCTTTGCGGGATCAAATTCGGCAAAAAGTCTGCGGTAGCCTTCGCGCTTTTTAAGTACCGTAATCCAAGACAGCCCAGCTTGGGCACCTTCAAGCAGTAGAAACTCGAATAGCCTAGTGTCATCGTACACAGGCACGCCCCACTCATGATCATGGTAGGCAATATACAGTGGGTCATCAGTGCACCAACTACAGCGTGAGATCATAGGTCCTTCCGAACAAGTGGAGCTGGCAGTATGTGTCTGTCTGTGGATGGAGTCTAGTGATGGTGGCGAGTGAGCCGAGCCTGTGGGAAAATTTAAGTCATTCAATAGGGCGCAGATATGCAAAAAACAATACTTTTTACTCGGGACGGCGATATTGCTCGACTGGTACTGAATAAGCCAGAGCGTCATAACTCATTAGGCAAGCAAGAGCTACTGGCTATTCAGGGCTTCTTAAAGCGTATGAGTGGCGCAGATACTCCAAGGGTCTTGGTGATAAGTGCTGCGGCAGGTAAAACCTTTTGCGCAGGCGCTGCATTAGATGAGTTAAATAGCGGAGAAATTAGCGCTGACTTGTTTCAGCAGACAACTGATCAGATCGCAGAGTTGCAGATTCCAACCATTGCTGTGATCAATGGCAATGCTTTTGGTGGTGGAGTCGAGCTAGCATTGAGCTGTGATTATCGTATCGGGGTGAGAGGGGCCTATATAAAAGTGCCTGCAGCAGAAATTGGTTTGTGCTATCCAGTCAGTGGTATTCAGCGTTTTGTTCAGCGTTTAGGGGTCTCTGCTGCGAAGAGGTTATTGATGGCAGCCGAGAAATTACATAGTGATGAGATGCTGTCACTTGGCTTTTTAGATTATTTAGTGGAGCCAGATCAAATCGATCAGCAAGCAGAGCGCTTAGCGCAAAAACTGGCGAGCTTAGCGCCCTTATCCGTGCAGGGGATGAAATCAATTATCCAAGCTGAGGCGGCTGCTAAACTAGATGTTGATTCTGCACGACAGTTATATCAAAGCTGTTTGGACTCTGCAGACCTTCAAGAGGGCTTTGCCGCACAGCGTGAAAAGAGAAGAGCAAACTTTTGTGGTGCGTAACACACTGTGGTGAATTAGATTCAGAGTAGTCAGCACAGCAAGGTGGATAGTTAGAACCTGGGCTCAGGGATGGGCACTAAAGCCAGCACTTTTGTGCCGCTATCACGTTCAATCTGCAGAGTACCATTTAAATGCCTTATCGCTTGGACAACAGCTCTCATACCCTCAGTGTCTGGGTTTTCGAGACTGATATTAGCGGGCATACCAATGCCATTGTCCTGCACCAGCAGCTTGAAGTGACTGGTAAGATCGGGGCATTCTTCAAGTGAAATCCTGATAAAGCATGAGCGGCTATCCTGCTCAAAAGCATGCACTATGGCATTTGAGAGCAATTCGTAAATGACTATTGATAGTGGCAGTGCTAATTGGGCAGGAATTAGCTGAGTACTTACTAAATTAATAATGCTAATTTGGGAAAGTGCAACTGAGCTCTGTGGCTGATTCTCAGCTCTAAGTAAAATTGAATAAAGTGATTCAGTGTAGGCATGGAGGTCTGCCAGTAATTCTTCAAACCTGTAATAAAGAGCATTTTCTAGACAGATAAAAGCCTCAATACGATTATTGAAATCATTGCTTAAAGCATCCGCTAAGTCCGCTGGTAACAAATCAGAATAACGCTCAAAGCATCTCTGGACATAGGCAAGCTGATCAAGGTTGAAGTGATGTATGGTCTCAACCAAAATACTCTGTTGATCTAATTGCTCCTGTATTTCATCGGAGGCACGGTCGGCTGCAACCTGCATATCGTGAGCTAAGGCAATAGCACGTTCACGAATAACGTAGTTGTCGTAGATGCGCTTTATATGCCAGGCGATAAAGGCTGCCAGCAAAGCATAGAGGCTGTAAGCCCACCAGCTAAGCCAAGGTGGGGGATTAACCTTGATTTGAACTGAAATGCCCTCTCGGTTCCATACACCTGAAGCACTGGCCCCTTGAATGTGCAGGGTGTAATCACCGGCAGGAAGGTTGGTATAGGTTGCAGAATTGCGATTGCCAATATCAACCCAGTCTGGGTCAAACCCAAGTAACTTATAACGGTAGATGTTGTTGGCAGGATCTAGATAGTCTAAAGCACTGAACTCAAAATTTACGTAATAGTCTTTGTGGTTCAGCTCGACGCTAGTAATGTCGTGGATGGCTTTGTTAAAGGTAGGGCTTTGTCCCGCGATTTTAAGGTTAGTAAGTAACATAGGTGGGACTGTTTCATTAAGAGTGACCTCACTAGGATCGAAGCGGTTATAACCGTTGCTACCACCGAAGTAGATACGTCCTTTGTGATCTTTGTGGGAGGCGCCAAAATTAAAATCATTACCCTGAAGTCCATCGGAGACACCAAATCTTTTCATTACTTGGCCACGATAATTAAGTAGATAGATACCGGTTGAGGTCGATGCCCATATATTTTCTTGATCATCTTCTTGGAAGGCATAAACGGCTGAGGACGAGAGCGTTGGGTGATCGGTTACCCTAGAAAGGCGTTGGGTAGCAGTGCCATCTAGTTTATGGTGTGTTAATAAAGGACCATGATTTAGAGTGCCTAACCAAGTCGTTCCTCGAGAAGATTGAAACAAGGAAAGAAAGGTTGGCTTATTTTTTATATCTAGAAGTTCAATATTTAATGATTTGAAAATATCTTGGGTGGGTGAGTATAGATATAAATTATTTTCAGAGCCGACTATAAATGTTTTTTTGTCTTCTGAATGTGATAGCAAGGTAATTGAGCGTTCAGTTAGAGACTTTTCTTTTTCTGGATGCTTTTTAAGACGGGCTACACCAGAGCTGTCAATCTTTAATAGCCCGTAGTTATATGTTCCTACCCAGCTAGTATTGTTGTCCATGTGTAATATTGATGTGACAGCTGCATTGCTTAGCGAACCCGGAAGTAATTGCTTGGTTGTTCCTAAACGATTTATATCGATAGTGAAGACACCGTTATGCCGAGTACCTATCCAAATATCGTCGTTTTTAGCTGCGAGTGACATTATTCTTTCGTCAGGGATTTCTATTTCTTGGAATCCCAAGGTGAGATCAAGTTTAGGGTTAGCGAGGTGTGGTTTATGGAATAGACCTTCGTAAGTACCTATCCAGATAGAGCCCTGAGAATCACTCTCGATAGCAAGAACTTCGTTTTTAATGATGCTGTTAGCAGAGTTGGTGAGGTTAAACTGCGACGCAGTTATAAGGTTTAAGCCATTGTAAGTTCCGACCCACAATAGCTCGTCAAAAAAGTAAAGAGATGTTATATGATTGTTTGATAGTAAAGAATTTTTATCATTTATATGACTAAAAGTGTCTTTTTCATAATTGTATATCCATATACCTTTGTCAGTACCAATAAAAACCAGGTTGCCATTATCTATAATTGAAGAGATAGATGCTGATTCGGGAAGCATTGTATTAAATACAATAGTTAAATCACTCGATATCTTTGCAATTTCACCATCCGTGCTACCAAGCCAGAAGGAGTCTTTTTTCGGCTCAGATAAGGTCGTTGGAAATGGTGTGAGATGATTTATATTTGTAACTACTAATGATGGAGGGGAGGGCTTTGTGAGAGAGCCAAGAGCTTCTAGTGAGTAAAGTCCTCTATCTGTGGTTGCCACTGCCATAGTTGGGCTGAGTGCTACAATGTCAATTATTCTACCGATAGGTTCTGAATCGGAGTCTACCGTCATCAGTTCACTATAAGTTGATATTTTGGGTAAATAAGTTGTTACTCCATTCCGTGTTCCTATCCATATTACCTCTGAAAATGTTGCTGATATTTTAGTTATAGATAAGAGTTTTGGTGTTTTTTTTATTGTGCTAGCTGGGATAAAGCTATCGTTTAAAGGGTTGTATCTTGAGAGTGTTCCGCCGTAAGTAGATAGCCAAATTGTGCCAGACTCTGAGTTATCAATATCTGAAATATTGGATTCAGGAATGTAGTGCCTGATCCGATTTTTTGGAGTGTAAAGAATCGGTTTGTTACCATCGTATTTATAAAGGCCCTGATGTGTTCCAATCCATAGTCTACCCTGTGGGCCATGTAGTATTGACGTGACAGTATTATTAGTTAGATCTAGAAGGTTGCCAGTGTTCTGTACGACGGGGTGAAAGTCTTTAGAGGCAAAAGAAAGAGTGGATAAAAGTAATTGAAAGAAACAATAAAATATTAGAAAGACGGTTTTAGACGGGGAAAATGATGTGATTGATATCATCATTTATCTCTTTGGCTTTATAAGTCCATCAATGATGATCTTCTTTGGATCAGATTATCAAGTTCAGTCAACGCTTCAATAAAAGATTTATTAAGACCTGAAGTTAGAGTGTTGATTGATGAGATATCTTTTGCCTTACAGGCTAATTCAATTTTTTCGCTTATTATAGCTACTCGTTCTAATCCCATGTTAGTGCTCATGGATTTAATGGCATGCGCAGAAAAGAATGCGTCATTGTAATGACTCATTTTAATGCTATTAGATAGTTCATTGAGCTTTTCAATCATTTGAGTCCTATACCCATGGAGTAGAGAGTCTAATAATTTATTACCGGTGCTTTTTTCAACCTCTAATATGTTAGCTAATACCAATTCGTTAACTATTTCAATCTTTGACAGTTCATCGTTGAGTTCTTTGGTGAAGAGGGCTTGGTCTTTATCCTTCTCCTTGTTCTTATTTGAGTTGAGTGAGTTCGTTTTGTTGGGTCCTAGAGTATTTTCGATGACTATCTTTAGGTCGCTAATTGTAAATGGTTTTGGTAGATGAATGTCCATACCAGAATCAATGCAGCGTTGTTTATCGGATTTTGTAAGAGCTGCAGTAAGTGCAACTATTGGTCTTCGTGATAATCTGTTTTGTAATTCGACCTCTCTAATTGCTTTTGCCGCGGTGAAACCATCCATAACAGGCATCTGACAGTCCATGAAAATAATATCAAATTGTCTCTCACGGTACATATTTAATGCTTCTTGACCATTGCTTACTATGAAAGCTTCGCAGCCAAGTAATAGCAGCATTTCTTTAGCAATTTTTTGGTTAATCTCTACATCTTCAGCGATAAGTACTTTAAGTTTTTGGTCTGGAAAAGAGTCATAAGATATCGGAGCGGAGGCTGGACTATGTTTAGCTATTGAAGCGGTGGATGAGAGTAGTTTTATTAAACTAGCCCTTGTAACCGGCTTGTTTAGAGTTCTCCAGCCAGTGCTATCTTTTGTATCTGAGCTGTCTGTAATAGGGGTAATGAGAACTCCAGGGGTGATGCCAAAGAAATCCAAGGAATTTTCAGTGCTGAGTTGCGAGTGACCTGAGTCGACAATATGTAGATCATACTCGTTATATAGATTAGAAAACTCTTGTATATCGTCAGTAGAGTATATTTTTATATTTTTAATACTCTCGATATGAGAAGTTATCATTTCACATAGAAGTCTATTTTCTAAAAGAATGATAACCGAATCAATTTTAACTGAATTAATAATATTAGAGTCATCTATAGATTTTTTAATGTCGAGAGGGAGTTTAAGTACAAAGGTAGTGCCTTTGTCAGGTGCTGATATTAATGATAGATCACCACCTAATAATTGTGAGTATTGTTTGGATATCGCTAGACCTAAACCAGTCCCGCCGTATTTTCTAGTAGTACTATTATCAGCTTGAGTAAATGCATCAAAAATTTTTGACTGAGCTTGCTCATCAACTCCTATCCCAGTATCAATAACCTTTATCGTTGCCTCTATAGAATTAATGCTGTATTTATCATGATCAGTTTCTAGACGTATGGATACGTAGCCTTCATGAGTGAACTTTATAGCATTGCTCAAAAGGTTAATAAGAATCTGGCGTATCTTTGTTGGGTCGCCAATAACCTTAAGAGGTGTTCTTGGGTCAACGATATTGTATAGTCCAATGTTCTTTCGGCTTGCAGCCTCTGCTTGTAGATAACAAACGTCACCTATCAGGTCGATCAATGAGAATGTGGTAGTTTCGACATCAATCTTATTAGCCTCAACTTTAGAGAAGTCTAAAATACTGTTTATTAACCCTAGTAACGAATCGCCGCTTGTTTTTATCGATTCAGCGAACTTTCTTTGTTGATCTGACAGGTTGGAATGAAGAAGAAGTTCGGTCATTCCAACGACGCCATGCATCGGTGTTCTTATTTCGTGACTAATAGTGGCAAAGAAGTTTGATTTTGCTCGGTTTGCCTCCTCTGCAATAAGTCGTGCTTCCTCTAACTCAAACGTTCTTTCTTGGACTTTTGCTTCAAGTTGTCGCTGAAGCTCTAATGCTTTATCTGACTTGATCCGCTGTCTAGTTACGCCGTAGGCAATTACTAAAATAAGAATGGTAGTGTAAATTGCGTATGCCCAGATACTTTTCCAAGGTGCGGGTTTGACATAAAGATTAAGGCGAACTCCGTCTGTATTCCATACGCCGTCTGAATTTGAGCCTTGAACTATTAGTTCGTAGCTGCCACTTGGTAGACTTGTAAATGATACCGATCGATTATATCCAAGACCTACCCATTCGTTATTATATCCGGATAGCATATATCGATATTGATTTAACTCTGGATTAGTGTAATCGAGGGCTGCAAACTTAAATGTGGCATATCTAAAATTATAATCGAGAGTTATTTCTTTATTCGTATTAACTGGGGTGTCGTAAAATACTACATTATTAAGTATTTTGAATTCAGTGATTTGAATTGGTGGTATATATACTGGCCTAGTTAGCGTAGCCGGCGTAATTATATTAAACCCATTATTTCCACCAAAATATATATCCCCATTTGAAGCTTTTAAAACCGCTGCATGGTTGAATTCGGCACCTTGTAATCCATCGCTTACATCGTAGTTTTCAACTTCTTCAGTTTGTGGGTTTAGTTTACTTAAACCACGGTTGTGGGATATCCAGATGTTTCCATGTTCATCGCTGTTAACAGCGTAAATATCAGCACTTGGAAGGCCAATGTTTTCCGAATATTGAATAAAGTCTTCTCTGCGATTTGCTCTAGATTGAGGGTCCCATCGATTTAGTCCACCGCTTTGAGTCCCAATCCATAGTCGCCCTTCATTATCCTCATGAAGTGCCCAAGCCATATTACTTGATAGTGTTTTGGAGTTGTTTGAGTCTGACAAGAACTGTGTAAAGGTTTTATTTTTATAATTGAATAGATTAAGTCCATTTTCTGTTCCAACCCATATATCACCTTTTGAATCTTTAAGAAGTGCGATAACATTATTGCTGCTAATAGATTCAGGGTCGTTAGGAGAGTGTTTGTAATGAGTGAAGGTCTTAGAAGGTTCATCATAAAGGTTTAGGCCGCCACCGTATGTACCTATTAATACTTGCTCAGAGTTTAATCTGGTAACCGAAGTTATCCCGTTGCTACTTAAGCTGTTTGGGTTTGTAATTCTTTTTCTAAACGCCTCTCTTTTGCCGCTGGTTAAGTCAAACTTTTCTAGGCCAGACTGCAGTGTCCCGATCCATAGGTAGTTACCATCGCTATATAAGCTCATTACATCAAGTTGTGAGAGTCCTATAAAATCTGGCCCTACATCCGTATAAAAATCATTTCCTTCTGGTTTTGGCGCATAACTGCTCAGACCAGAGCTTGTACCAATAATAATTTCACCTGACTGAAGCTCTGCAAAGGCGTTTATAGAGTTGTGAAGCTGGCCTGCTGCCGACTCGACTCTGTGAAACAAAGCCTTAGTACCATAAGCTAAGCCGTTAAATGTGCCTACCCAGATAATGCCCGATTGGCTTTGTCGGATACTGAATACTTGATTGTCAGGGATGTTTGAGTTACCTGTATGAATTCTGGTAAATTCATTATTTTCAGGGCTAAGTACACTAATACCACCCCTAGTTGCAGCCCATATATTCCCTGAGAAATCTTCATATGTCTGATATACAGTAGAGTCGGAGAGTGATTTCCTATCACTTGGATCATGCCTATATTGCTTAAATGCTTCTGTTCGGGGGTCGTATTTCATTAACCCTGAAGCTAGACTCGAAACCCAAAGCTTTCCATTCCGGTCTGCCATTAAGTGGTTAGGTCTCTGCAGATCACTTTCATTGCTATGGCTCGGCAAGGACACTGAGATAATACTTTTTTCCTTGGTATTAATTTTTAGTAGACCCTGGTTTTCTACTAGAGCCCATATTACCCCTTCGTCAGTTTCTGCGAACGCTACGGCTCGTGAGTTAGGAGAACGTGATGGGAAGTGCGTAAACTTTTTTGTTTTAGGGTCGAAGCTACTAAAACCATACCCCACACCATAGCCTATCCAAATTGTGCCGTTATCGGCTATAAAAATACTATATATGGTATTGGACAGTGGGTGGTTTTCCGAAATGGTATCAATAGCTCCTATATGAGAAAAACTTTGAGATGATGGATCGTAATGATTTAATCCGCCTCCTGCAGTTGATACCCAAAGGTCCCCATTTTTATCCTCAACAATGCCAGTCGTCGATTGATGGCTAATTGAGGCTGGGTTTCTGTTTGATGCACGAAATTGAATTACATCATAGCCATCGTATCGATGTAGGCCTTCTTGAGTGAGTACCCAGATAAATCCTTTAGAATCTTGAAAGATATCACGAACAGATTGTTGTCCCAGTTCACGGGAAGCAGGAGATATTTGAAATGTGTAATCACGTGGCTTAAGTGCCAGTGAATTTTGGCTGACTAATACAAGCAAGATGGCTACTAGTAATCCGAGTTGCCGCAACTTGCTAAGCTCCTGATTATTGTAATAGTGAATTTGTGTATATTAATTGAAGGCTATAGCGATTGCTAACGCTAACAGTTCTAACAGTTGCTTTGGTAACTTTGTGAGGCCAAAGATTTAAGCAGGTTTTTGGAGTTAGTGCTTCGCGACTTTTAGCCAGGCTATATCAGGACTAATGACCTAGCTTTGCTTTAATCTTCGTAGATAGACAATGCTGTTAGTTGTTTCTGCGGCAAACAACCTACGTTTGCCGCTTCATTCATGAGAAGGGGGTTAGCTTTTAACGAATACCCCAGCGATAGCCAGTCTGCTCGGCGTGGCTACGGATACCCCAACGGTAGCCAGTCTGTTCGGCGTGGTTACGGATACCCCAACGGTAGCCAGTCTGCTCGGCGTTGTTTCGAATACCCCAGCGGTAGCCAGTCTGCTCGGCGTTGTTTCGAATACCCCAGCGATAGCCAGTCTGCTCGGCGTGGCTACGGATACCCCAACGGTAGCCAGTCTGCTCGGCGTGGCTACGGATACCCCAGCGATAGCCAGTTTGCTCGGCGTGGCTACGGATACCCCAGCGATAGCCAGTCTGCTCGGCGTGGCTACGGATACCCCAGCGATAGCCAGTTTGCTCTGCGTGGTTACGAATCCCCCAGCGATAGCCAGCTTGGTCTGAGATATTCCAAGTGGTACTTGAAGCTACACCAGTTGCCTTTGCATTGGTTTCTTGGCCTGAGTCCGCCCACTTATATCCTGAGTTGTGGGGAGCTGTACCAGACCATGGGTGTGATTCTTGGGGGAAATGATCGCGGTTAACCTTCCCCCATTTATAAGAATGATTAGTTGCAGTTGTATAATGAGAGAGTGAGGCAACGGATTTTGTTATAGAAGAGTGATTGACGTTTTTTACTACCCTACTGGTGGCGCTATCCCCAGCCAGTGTCGTTGCGCTTACGATTGCAGCGGCAAGTCCTAAGCCATTGATACCGCATACTTTAACGATCGCTTTAAAATCCATCATCTTATCCGCCCATTAATAATAGTTGTCGTATGTATTAGTCACTCAGCCGTGACTTATTTTCTTGGCCCGAGGTCAACCTATGTGCTTTTGCAGGTCTTGGTTTGTGGGCCATTGACAATCTTATACATTTGGCTACTTAGTGCTTGTAGTAGCTTGTATGCCCCTTTTGGGGTAGTGAGTTTTGGCGATTGGCTACTAAAAAGGAGGGGGTTTTATTCTAATCAATTGATTTAATTAGATAAATTTAGGTTGGAGGTCTGGCCGGGCCTTTAGCTAACTCTTGGGTTGGTGAGCTGTTTTGATGTGGACTTATTCTAAGGCTTCGTTCATTGGGCTTGGGGCCTGTCCTGTCTCAGCTCGTCAATAAGTGCTTTTTCCTGCATATATTGATGATGCCAATTGATGCTAGATGAGCCTTGCTTTTGAGTGGGCGAAGAGCGCTCGATGTGGGCTTTAACTCCCCAGCGCCGGTCTTCGCTTAAGCCTTTTTCACTCTCTTCACCGCGGAACATCTTGTCCAAACCGGGGAGAGTGGGGCTGCCGTCATCAAGGATAATTGCAGGCCCCTCGTAGTGTTGAATGTTGTCGATATCTTGTTCGATTATCATGTCTTCGTTGCCGCAGCCGCGTTGTCCGAGTGTCACGGCACGGGTGGCGCTAACGTAACCATTGCCCTGTTGAAAAGGGCTATAGGTCAGCATGCCATCGTGGTTTATGGCCAGTTCAGCGCTAGATGTTAATTTGCACTTCAGGTCGTCGGGGCTCAGGTCTGGCTCAAGCTGTAGCAGTAGGGCAGCAATGCCGCTAACCACTGCGCTAGCTTGGGAAGTGCCCGTCATAACGAATTCGCCATTACTTAAAAGGTAATCAGGATGTTCATTGGTTAGTTCTGCCCCCGGACGTATGATGCCTGATATGTGGCCGCCTGGCGCAACCAAGTCGGGTTTAATGTGGCCGCTGGGTGTCGGGCCCCGTGAGGAAAAGTCGGGGATGTAGTCGTCATCACGCTCAGCGACAGTCCATGAGTCAGTGACTGCGCCAACTGTAATAATGTAGGGCAAATTCCCTGGCGAGCCGATAGACATGTTGTCAGGTCCTTCATTGCCAGCTGCGGCTACCACGGCGATGCCCTGGCTCCAAGCTTGCATTAATGCCTGATTGATCGGATCAAGCCAATAGGGCCAGCGTGGACGCGCAGCGAAGGATAGGTTGAGGACTCGAATATTCAGGGCTTCACGCTGATCCACTACCCATTGAATACCTCTGACAATATCTAAAAAGTCACCTTGGCCGGCTTTGTTGAAGGCTTTGACTGTGACAATGTCGGCATCGGGTGCAATACCTTGATAAGAGCCCGTTGCTTTGCCATCTCGAATGACTGGGGCGCTATTAGCCACAATGCTTGTCATATGGGTGCCGTGGCCGCTCTCGTCGAAAATTTCGCTATCGACTCGGTCCAGGATGGCGTCATAGCGGCCTCGTACGCGGGCCTTGCCAGAAGTGTTTTCGAGTAAGTACTGCTGTTCCCATAGCCCAGAGTCGAGCACTGCTACTGTGACCCCCGAACCTGTAATGCCAAGCTTATGTAGTGCGCTGGCACCCACTTCAGTGGGAAAGTAGCTATCATCGCCGTAGCGATCATAGCCAGGGATAGACTCGGCTATACAGCCACCGCTGAATGCTGCGCTGAGGTGGATCTCGCGCTGCTTGACTGCTGCGCTGTTGGCTCTGTGGCCAGTAAAACTCAGTACTAGGTCGCTTTGCTTATACAGTAGGTTGGCGGGATTGTCTGCTGGCGGGACGGTCAGGTGGTAAGGGCTTTTGGCATGTTTTTTGTTAAATGCGATGGGCGTACCAGCGAAGTAAATGCTCTCTAGTTGGCCTAGGCGTTCTGGCCACTCGATCTGCAGTTCAGTGAGCATCACGGTGTCGCGGCCTTTGTTGAACAGAGGCCAGCGGAGCTCAGCACCGGTGATTTGTAGCTCGAGTGCACCGCCGACATTACAGCTTTCTTGCTCAGGCTCTGGCGGTGCAAGAGACAGGTCATCAATGTGCCGGGTGATCAGCCCTGATTCGAGAATATTATTAAGTTGGCTGCGGCTTACTAGTGCGCCAACGGCATTAATAATATGCAAGTCATGAGTGAGTTGGCCGCCTTCTCGTTTTACTAGTGCGGCCAGCTCGCTACTGGATTGCCCCTGCAGCATAACGCGTAAAGTGTCGTCTGAGGCATGCCCTAAGCTGGGTAGGCACATTAAGAAAAAAACAGACAAGAGCTGGCTTGAGCGGGCGATCATGTGACAGGAATCTAACGTTTTGAAAGGCTGCTGAGCAACTGACTGTAGTTCTGCTGCAGAAGATCAGGGACCTCTTCAGCGCGGACGGGATAAGAAAAGTAGTAGCCTTGCAGTAGGTCGCATTGTTTGTGCAGAAGGTAGCTCAGTTGCTCCTCGGTTTCGATGCCTTCTGCAATGACTTTCAACTTTAAGCTTTTAGATAAAGCGAGAATTGCGTCGACAATGGCTGCACCGTCTAGGCTGTCTAGGTCTGCCACAAAACTTTGATCTATCTTTAGCGTATCGATAGGGAAGCGCTTCAAGTAGCTTAGAGACGAATAGCCCGTACCAAAATCGTCTACAGCTAAGGACAGACCAATGGACTTCAACTGCTGTAACTTGGTGATGTTGGTTTGAGCGTCAGTCATAATTGCGCTTTCGGTCAGCTCTAACTCCAGCCGCTCTGGTGTCAAGCCAGTCTGCTTAATAATAGAGGCTATGCGCTCGGCGAGCTGAGCTTGTTTAAATTGGACCGGTGAAATGTTCACACTGACTACAAAGTCATCAAATCCTTGTGTTTTCCAGTCTTTACAGTGCCGGGCCACCTCTTTAATGACCCATTCGCCGAGTTCAATAATCTGGCCGGTACGCTCAGCTAAAGGAATGAAATCACCGGGCGGTACGGCTCCGAGCCTAGGATGATTCCAGCGAACCAGTGCTTCTATGCCAACCGCAGTGCCGGTGATTTTGGAAACCTGTGGTTGGTAATGCAACTCTAGCTCATCACTTTTCAGGGCATGTCTCAGTTCTTCTTCTAGTTTGAGCTGTTCAACCGCTTTGGAGTTCATTGTTTCGTTATAGAAGCGGTAGCAAGCTCTTCCTTCTGACTTGGCAGCGTACATCGCTGTATCAGCATTGCGTATTAAGCTATCGGGGGTGCTGCCATCTTGTGGAAATAGTGCGATGCCAATACTTGGTGTCACCACTGGGTTGTGGGACCGTAGCGCGATGGGCTCGGATAATATTTTTAAGATCCGCTTGGCAACGCTTTCAACCTGAGCTGCATTTTCGATGTCGGAGAGCACGACCGTAAACTCATCGCCGCCAAGTCGTGCAATCTCAGTGCCCATTGGCTCGCTATCATTGAGTGCTTCGTTGGCGGCAAAGTAGTTAATTACATCGTCTTCCCTCAGCTCCATGCTGAGGCGCTTGGCAATCTCAACCAATAAACGGTCGCCGCGGCCGTGGCCTATTGAGTCATTGATACGCTTAAAGTGGTCGAGGTCAATGAACAAAAGCGCTGCTTGGCTGTTGTTGCGATGGCTTTGTCTGAGGGTTCGCGTGAGCTGCTCATTAAAGCTGCGCCGGTTGGGCAGGTTGGTGAGGGGGTCGTAATAGGCGAGGTAGCGAAGTCGGTCCTCTTGCCTTTTGAGCGCGTTAAAGGCATCGCTAGCGCGCAGCATATATTGTACATCACGACCCAAAAGCGACCAGTTTACCGGCTTGGTTTTGTACTGAGTGGCACCCGCTTCAAAGCCTTTATCAATGGATTCACGGTCGTCGGAGCCAGTTACAATCATAATTGGGATAGTTGCACCCATTGGCATTTGACGAATGCGCCGACAGACCTCCAAGCCACTCATGCCCGGCATTTCAACATCGAGAAAAATTAAGTCTGGGCGTTCCCGCTCAAACACCTTAATAGTATCTGGCCCATTGCTCGCTTCAACAACGGTCATGCCTTCTGCTTCGAGGCACTGCCGTGTCAGCAGACGGACATTAACATCATCATCGCTGACGAGGATTTTGGAGCGAAGCCGTGGTTCGATACGAGATGGCATGGGCGTTTTTAGTCTAAGTCAAGCAATATGGTGGTAGCTAAGGCTAACACGCGTCGGGCGGTTAGGCCTAGGGGGGAGTAGCTTGGCTGGCAGCTAAGGGTTAGTGGAATAGGCTTTTATACGCTGCTGTTCGAGAAATCGTGGCAAGTGCTGCAAGGGGATTGCGGGGCTATAGTAAAAGCCTTGGACTTGATGACATTGCTGCTGACGCAAGAAGGCTACTTGCTCGTAGGTTTCGGTGCCTTCGGCAATCACTACAATACCGAGCTCTTGCGCCATTTTAATGATCATGGAACACACAGCGGCTTGCTGAGTGTTTTGGGGCAGTTCGCGTACGAAGGTAGCGTCCACCTTGAGTGAAGCGATTGGCAGGGTGGTCAGATGTGAAAGTTGGGAGAAACCGGTACCAAAATCATCCAGTGAGAAGGAGATTCCCAGCTCTTTAAGTTCATTCATCCGGGCCTTGATAGCATTGGGATTCTGTAAGACAGTGCTTTCAGTTAACTCAAACTCGAGTCGTTTAGCGTTGGCGCCGGTATCGCTTAAGATACTTTTAACCACGCTGGGGAAGAGTTTATCTTGGAGTTGAGAGAACGACACATTGACGCCTATATCTATCTGCCCTAAGCCCTGTTCAGCTAAGCAGTTCAGAGCTTTGCATGCCTGCCAGATAACCTGGTAGCCAAGGCTCTTCATCAGTCCAATATCTTCACATTCATTAAGAAACTCGAGTGGCTCTAGTAGGCCGCGCTGGGGATGGTTCCAGCGTAACAATGCCTCTAGTCCAACTAAGCGTTCGCTACTCAGGTCGATACGTGGCTGGTAATAGAGTTCAAACTGGGCATTGTGAATGGCACTGCGTAATTCAGTAGCCAAGTTGCTACGCATAGAGACTTGCTCAGCGAGCTGTCTATCGTAATAGGTATGCTTGCGGTCCTTAAGTGATTTGGAATGAAGCATAGCCTTGCGGGCTGCTTCCATGGGGTCGATTTGCTCTTGCTCCAACTCGGAAAACAGGGTGAGGCCCAAGCTGGTATTGACCACGACTGGCTGCTCGTTGAGGGTGATGGGAATGGTCAGAGCCAGTAAAATATTATTGGCTAACTCTTCGATATGTTCAGCTGACTCTGCTTCTTCAATTAGAACGGCAAACTCGTCGCCATTCAGGCGGGCTAGGCAGTCCCGGTGACCCAGCTTGTCGGTGATGCGATCAGCCAAAGTCTTAATCAATAAGTCGCCATTCTGCTCACCGTAGTGGTCATTAATATGGGCAAAGTTATCGACGTTGAAATACAGTAGTGCGGAAGTAAGTTTATGCTGCTGTGAGCGCTCCACGGCGCGCTTTAACAGGGGGCGAAAGCCTATGCGATTGAGTGCGCCGCTAAGGCTGTCGTAGCTCGACATAAGGTCAATGGTTCGCCGGGCCTGCTTGAGCTGGATACTGTAATCCACTACGCGCTGCACTAGAGCATCGTAGAGTTGTCCTCGAAGGAGGTAGTCCTGTAGTCCCAGCTCAGCTATGCGGCGGGCTGTGTCGCAATCATCAAGCAATACGATAATGGCAGTGGCAGAGTTGTTCTTTTGCGCTAGACGCAGCAGGTATTCGGTTTCGGGGCTTTCAGCAATGATTGCTGCTTTTATGCTTGGGTCTAGTAGTACCTCAATTGGCCGTTCAATAGATGTGGAGCTGATGACAAAGTAGGTATTAGTTTGCGCTTGCTGCAGGCATTTCGAGAGCTGCAAGTGGTCGCTTGGCTTATCAGAGATTATTAAAATGCTATTTCGACCCACTCATGTCTCCAGGTGATTTTCTCAGTGCCTGTTAGTAGGAGATCTGAGTTGTGCGATCAACCTAGGGGGTGACTGTGGGTGGCCGCAAATTGTCATCAACATCAACTTATACACACCTTGTTAGCTAGTTTCTAGGCTATTTTTACAATAGTGCTGAGCTGATGACGGGATCGTGAAATAAGTCACACTAACACTTAAGTTTGCCAGCTTGATCGTGAGGCTGTAAAAAGCATCTGTAAATGACTTCACAGGATCTCATTATGTTTTACCGACAATTTATCTTGCTGCTTAGCGCTTGTTTGGCATGTGCGGCAGCTTTTTCAAATCCCCTAGCGCTGGACACAGATATCGATCCACAGCGCCTATCAGATATTGTTAAAACGCTGGCCTCTGACGAGTTCGAGGGCCGTGCACCCGGTACTGCCGGGGAAGAAAAGACGATTGCTTATTTGGTGGAGCAATTTAAGGCACTCGGTTTGAAGCCTGCGGGTACTTCTGGTGCTTGGACGCAGTCGGTGCCAATGCTACATACCACCATTGAGCAGCCCGATAAGCTGGCTTTCTCTGCCACTGACAAGTCACTTCAGTTGATTCAGGGTGAAAATATCGAAATCAGCACCTTGCATGATGTCGACGCAATTAACTTTGATTCCGCGCCTGTGGTCTTTGTTGGCTTTGGTGTTGATGCCCCGGAGCGTGACTGGGACGACTTTGGTGATATTGATTTGCGTGGCAAGGTGGCGATTTTTTTGGTTAACGACCCAGATTTCTCGGCTTCGCCTGAGGAGCCAGTAGCTGGGCGCTTTGGTGATCGACGAATGACTTATTACGGTCGCTGGGCCTATAAGTTTGAAGAAGCTGCCCGGCGCGGGGCGCTTGCGGCCTTGGTGATTCACGAAACTGAGGCGGCTGGTTACGGCTGGAGCGTGGCGGCCTCTTCACCTGGAGATAATATTGCCCTAGCTGAGAGCTCTGGCGCCGAGCCACCGGTAATGCTGCAGGGTTGGTTAAAATATGAGGCCGCTGAAAGCTTATTTGAAATGGCCGGGCTAGATTTGTCGCAGCAGCGCAAGCAAGCCCGCAGCCCAGATTTTAAGGCCATGCCTCTTAAAGGCCTAAGCATGAATGCTGAGCTGAAGGTGAAAACTGAGCAGTTTGAGAGTCAGAACGTGCTGGCTATGCTGCCCGGAACCACCCGCAGTGATGAGTACCTTATGGTGTCTTCGCACTGGGATGCTTTTGGATTGGGGGTGCCAGATGAACAGGGTCGTACAGTGCGCCCCGGTGCTAACGACGATGCTTTGGGTACCGCCGGTGTACTGGAGCTAGCGCGAGTGCTTAAGCAGGGGGAGCCCCTGCAGCGCAGCGTACTGTTTGCGGTCTGGACCGGGGAAGAAAGTGGCTTGCTGGGCTCCAAAGCCTACGCTGAAAAACCCTTGTATCCACTGGAAAAAACCGCTGCAAACTTTACTTTAGATATCCTACAAACAGCCGGCTTAGCACGTGATGTGATTCTGGTGGGTGAGGGGCAAAGTGAGCTCGAAGATGATTTGGCTGCCGCTGCGGCGCAGCAGGGTCGAGTCGTGACGCCGGAAACTCTGCCAGAAAATGGTCTGTTTTTCCGCGCGGACCATTTCTCTATGGCTAAGCAAGGTGTGCCCGTATTGCTGATGATGGGCATAGCCGGCGGCGCCGACCTTGTTGAAGGTGGGCGCGAGGCTGGAGAGCAGTGGATTGCCGACTATGTGGGCAACTGCTACCACAAAACCTGTGACGCTTGGGATGAAAACTGGAACCTCGACGGCGCTGTGCAAGATATTAATGCCTTCGAAATTATTATCCGCGACCTGGCAAACTCTGAGCGCTGGCCAGAGTGGAAGAGCGGATCAGAGTTTAAGGCTATTCGAGACGCGAGTGCAGCGGCACGCCCCTAAACTATTGCTTGATAGGCTCGCAGCTAAATACCGGAATATCGCGGTCGGTGCGAGCCTGATACTCATCAAAGTCGGGGTAGAGTGATAGCAGGTGCGGCCACAGCGCCGCTTTTTCCTCAGCGCTGATTTGTCGCGCTCGGTAATGCTGCTCGGCTCCATCAACCATGATTTGAATCTCTGGATTGGCTTTGACATTGTAATACCAAGCAGGGTTACCGGGCATGCCACCCTGTGAGGCTACTAGGAGCTTGTTGTCGCCGTGAGGTAGGTGAATCAGCGCCACACGTCTGATTCTGCTAGATTTAGCACCGCGGGTGGTGACCACGCAAACAGGAAAACCGCCGATGAACTTATTCATTAGTTTGCCTTTAGTGGCGCGAAATACCGCCACTTGCAAGCGCGTGGCCCAGCGCAGAAAGAAACGTATGAGTGGTAATTGAGCCTCGGGGTAGGGCTTGGTATCCTCTCGGCGAGTTTTTACGTAGTCAAACTTAGTCATTTAATCATCCACAAAGTCTCGGCATTTAAGCTGGCAACCTTACGATAGAGTGATACGCAAGCCAAGCGCAGCTAAGCTGTGGTAGAATGCCTAAATCCCATCCCTTAGAAAACCGCAGTTTGTAGTATGAGTCTAGCCTCTGAGAAACTTGAAGCCATTCGGGTCCAGGTGCAGCAGCACCTTGATCACGCTGAAAGCAAGCAACTTACACCGCAACAAGAAACCGCTTTAAAAGAGCGTATCAAACAGCGTCTGAAGGAAGAGAACGCTGTGATTGTTGCGCACTATTACACCGCGCCGGTTATTCAGGCTCTTGCTGAAGAGACTGGTGGCTGTGTGTCCGATTCACTCGAAATGGCCCGTTTTGGCCATGATCACGATGCCACCACTCTTGTGGTTGCCGGGGTTAAGTTTATGGGGGAAACCGCCAAGATCCTGACCCCCAATAAGCGAGTGCTGATGCCAACCTTGGAAGCTACCTGCTCGCTGGATCTGGGCTGTCCGATCGACGCCTTTTCGGCGTTCTGTGACCAGCACCCGGATCGAAAGGTAGTGGTCTATGCCAACACCTCAGCTGCTGTTAAAGCCCGGGCAGACTGGGTGGTGACCTCCAGTATTGCGCTGGATGTGGTCGAGCATCTCAGTGCCCAAGGTGAAAAAATCCTCTGGGCACCTGACCGACACTTGGGCGACTATGTGCGCCGTGAGACCGGTGCTGACATGATTATGTGGGACGGTGCCTGCATTGTGCATGAGGAGTTTAAAGCTCGTGGCATTGCCGATCTGAAGGAAGTCTATCCCGATGCGGCGGTCTTAGTGCACCCGGAGTCCCCGGCATCTGTGCTTGAGTTGGCCGATCGAGTGGGTTCTACCACGCAGATTATTCGCGCTGCTCAAGAGCTACCAAATAAGCGTTTTATCGTGGCTACCGATCAGGGCATCTTTTATAAGTTGCAGCAGATGGCGCCAGATAAAGAGTTTATTATCGCGCCCACCGCTGGTAACGGTGGCAGTTGCAGCAGCTGTGCTAATTGCCCTTGGATGGCGATGAACGAGTTGGAGGCGCTGGCCAATGTGTTTGACCAGAGTCATAACGAAGTATTCGTCGATCCGCAGCTAGGTGAGCGTGCCATGGTGCCACTGCGTCGCATGTTGGACTTTGCGGCTGAGCTTAAAGTCCAGGTCAAAGGCAACGCTTAAGACCTTCCTAACCCGCGCTCAGTGGGCGCGGGTAGTTTAGATCTCCATCTGCTGTCGCAGGTCGGCAATATCCTGTAAACGCTGAGTGATACGTGCCGTGGTCGGATAATCTTTGCCGGTGAGCTTAAGTGCGTAATTCAGCTGCTTTTCAGCCTGATCGAGTATGCCTTTGCGGATAAAGTACTCTGCACGGGACTGGTGCAGACCAATGATATTGCCTGATAGCCCCTGCACCTCTGCTAGCAAATACCACAGTGCGGGGTCATTCGCTTTGCGCTTGCTTTGCTCGAGGAGTACCTCTTCAGCTACGTGGGCCTTTTGGTCGCGCATCAGAGCCTTGGCGTAGGTCATGGTGAGGGGGTGGTTGCCAGGAGAGCGCTTCAGGCGCTGCGCTAGCTTCTGCACTGCCTCAGCAGGCTGGTTGCGCGCTAGGTCAATTTCAGCACTGGCAATAACATACTCTAGCCGAGTGGGATCGTCTGCCCGTAGACTATCGAGCTCCAGGCTGGCTTCCTCTGTGCGTCCAGCGTCAGTCAGTGCGAGTACCAGACCGTAGCGGGCTGCCTCAACTGAGCGCGTGCTGCCCTCGAGCTCACCTCTAAATTTTTGCACTGCCTCGGTGGGGGTGTCGGCCAGTTGATTGGCCACTCTAGCCCGCATCAGATGGTATTGCAGGCTCGGTTGTGGACTTTGTTTGGGGTACTGCCGGGCGCGGTTGCGGGTGTCGGCAATACGGTTTTCCGATAGCGGGTGGCTGCGCAGAAATTCCGGAATACGGTTGCCGCCGGCATAGCGACTCGCCTGTAGCATGCGTTCGAACATGCCGGGCGCAGCGTGGGGGTCAAATCCCGCGTCCACTAGGGTTTGCATGCCTACCCGGTCGGCTTCGGCTTCGGCGCTGCGGCTGTAGCGCAAGGCGGAGTCCTGAGCTGCGGCTTGAGCGGCAGAGAGCGCGGCCATCCCAGCTTCACTGCCGGTGGTGGCTAGCAGCACAAAGCCGGCTAACATAGCGGCGAGGTTCAGTGGCTGCTGATTTTTAGCAAACTCGACCCGTCTAGAAAAGTGGCGCTGACTGAGGTGGGCAATCTCGTGGGAGAGCACGGTGGCTAGTTCATCTTCACTTTGGGCGTAAAGCAGTAAGCCATTGTGAACACCGATGATGCCGCCAGGTACCGCAAAAGCGTTAATTGTTGGGTTGTCGACCACTACCAATTCTATGCGTCGATCTTCCAGTTGGCTGTGTGTGACTAGGCGGTAAATCAGGTTTTCTAGGTAGTCAAAGAGCAGCGGGTCGTCGACGGTGCGCGCTTGGCTGCGAAAAATACGCAACCAGGTGCGGCCCAGTTGGTGCTCGTACTCGGTCGAAAATAGGCTGGTACTGGCTTCGCCCAGGTTGGGTAGTTTGAGATTTTCTGTCGCCTGTACAGTACTGCTCTGCGTACTGGCTACCAATAGGCTAAGTGCCAGTGGCAGGCTGCGGGCCCATTGGCGTAGAGAGATAGATAGCAGAGTAGTTTTGAACACCTTGGGAAGTTTTATCCAGTAAGCTGTAAGGGAGTCTAGCATTGTACGCTAGCGCTGATGCCAGACCATAGCGGCAACTGCTAAGAGTGATTCTGCCAGGAAAAGTTCAGCTCTGTTGGGCGCGCCTCGGCTAATGGCTATACTGAGCGCCGCCTTAATAGGAGAAACTACAGTAGTATGAGCGAGTCAGAGATTCAGGAAGTGGATGCTACCGGCCTGCAATGTCCCATGCCATTATTAATGGCTAAGCGCGCCCTAAACACTATGCACAGCGGTGAGCGCCTGCGAGTTCTGTCGACCGATCAGGGATCACAGCGAGATTTTCGTGTATTTGCTGAGCAATCGGGTCACATCTTGCTCGCCTCGGATGAACGAGACGGGCTGTATATTCATTTGTTGCGGAAGTCTTGATCTAAATGCTTGAGATATTTAATAAATGGTATCGGCGCTACCTATTCGAAGAAGAATCGGTTTTACTGCTAGTACTGCTCACCCTAGCAGTGGCGGTGTTAATGACTATCGGCGATATTTTGGCGCCGGTCTTGGCTGCGCTGATCTTGGCCTATCTAATGCAGGGCCTAGCTTCAGGGATGCAGCGTCTCGGCTTACCGCAGTGGCTGGGAGTGAGTGTGGCCTTTATCGTATTTATTGGCGCATTCTTTGGTTTCATTTTTGGTCTGCTGCCCTTGGCTTGGCGCCAGTTACTGACACTTGCTGGAGAGATGCCTCGCATGTTGGAGCAGGGGCGACACTTGTTAATCGTCCTGCCGGAGCGCTACCCCGACTTTGTTAGCCAGCAGCAAATAAATCATGTGCTGTCTTTGGCCCAGAGTGAGTTGGCTGGTTTGGGGCAGACCTTGGTGACCAAGTCGCTGACCACCATTCCCAGTATCGTCAGCTTGCTGGTCTACATCATTTTAATTCCTATTTTGGTGTTCTTTTTCCTTAAGGATAGGCAGCAGCTTATTAGCTGGTGCAGTACATTCCTGCCCAGTGAGCGCCCCTTGCTGCGTCGTATTTGGGGTGAAATGAACACGCAAGTGGCTAACTATGCTCGTGGGAAGGTATTAGAAATCATCATTGTGGGAGCGACAAGCTATGCTTGCTTTGCTTGGATGGGCTTGAATTATGCCGCCTTACTGGCATTGCTAGTGGGTCTCTCGGTTATCATTCCTTATATCGGTGCGGCAATAGTAACGGTGCCAGTGCTAGCTGTGGCTTACCTGCAGTGGGGCTTGGCCAGTGAATTTTATTACTTAATGCTGGTCTACTTCATTATTCAGGGCTTAGATGGCAACGTATTGGTGCCGCTGCTGTTTTCGGAAGCGGTCAACCTGCACCCAGTCGCTATTATCTTAGCGGTACTGTTTTTTGGCGGTATTTGGGGGCTCTGGGGGGTGTTTTTTGCCATCCCGCTAGCTACCTTGATCAAAGCTATTATCAACGCTTGGCCCACACCTGCCGATGAAACAGTGCTGGTGGAGCCCGAGAAAATCGAACAAGTAACGGAGTAATCAATGCCGATAACGAAACTGCTGCAGGGCGCTAAGCCGCTGTTGATGCTTTCTATTGCATTTAGTCTGGTGGCCTGCGCCACCCTGCGAGCCCCAGGCGTTGTGCCGCAACAAAGCCCTAACGACGACTATCAGTACCGCCTGGTGGAGCTGGATAATCAGATGCAAGTGCTACTGATCTCCGATCCAGATACTCCCAAAGCCGCAGCGGCACTAGATGTCTTGGTCGGTAGTGGTGATAACCCAGAGGGGCGTGCGGGGCTGGCGCATTTCCTCGAGCATATGTTGTTTTTGGGCACTGATAAATACCCCGAGCCTGCTGAGTATGAGGAGTACATCACCGAACACGGGGGCAGCCGCAACGCTTACACCAGTTTTGAGCACACTAACTATTTCTTCGATGTAAATGCTGATCACCTGCCGGAAGCCTTAGATCGCTTTGCGCAGTTCTTTATCGCACCGCGCTTTGATGCCCAGTACGTCGAGCGGGAAATGAATGCGGTTCAGGCTGAGTATCAGATGGGCCTGAAGAGTGACCCTCGTCGCGGCCTTGATGTTTTGCAAGAGGTGATGAACCCGGAGCACCCCTTCAGCCAGTTTTCTGTGGGTAGCTTGGAAACCTTGGCTGATCGCCCCGATGCGCCAATCAGAGATGACTTGCTGCGCTTTTATCAAAAGCATTATTCCGCCAATGCCATGCGCCTAGTAGTGATGGGTAAGCAGTCGCTGAATGAGCTGCAAGACTTAGTGACGCCAATTTTTTCTGAGGTACCTAATCGAGACTACCAGGCCCAGGAGATTGAGGTGCCACTGTTTAGTGAGGGAAGTTTGCCGCTGTTGGTTAAGGTGAAGCCTCAGGCGACCCTGCGTCAGCTGGAGATCTCGTTCCCGGTTCCTGATTATCGCCAGCGCTATCAGGCTCAGCCTCTGTCCTATTTAGGCAACCTTGTTGGGCATGAAGGTGAGGGGAGTTTGTTGTCTCAGCTTAAGACTGAGGGACTGGCTGAGAGCCTGTCGGCTGGATCTGGTTTGGCTTGGCGAGGTGGTGCGCTGTTTAGCCTGAATGTGGCCCTCACTGAGCGCGGTGTGCAGGATTATGATCGCGTCTTGCAACTGGTGTTTGCCTATCTCGATATGCTCCGTGAGGAGGGGCCGCAGCAGTGGCTGTATGAAGAGCAGTCACAGCTGTCAGCACTGCGCTTTCGCTTTAAAGAGGCGCGGGAGCCCATTAATTATGTCAGTGCGGTGGCCAACCGAATGCATTACTACGCGATGCAAGATGTGTTGCAGGGCCCCTATCTTATGACTGACTACGACCCGGCTCTACTGCAGGACTTGTTAGCTAATGTGGTTGCTGAAAATGCCGTGGTGACTTTGCACGACCAAAGTGTGCAAACCAATCAGCTGAGCCAATACTATGAAGTGCCTTACGCGAAGCATAAATTGGAGCTTGAGCAGCTCAATGCCTCGCGCAGCAGTACAGTTGAGGCTGATTTGCATCTGCCGGCCCCCAACGACTTTATTGCTGAAGATGTGTCGCTGGTAAAACTGGACAAGCCAGTTCCGGCAACGCCACAGCCTTTTGTTCAGGGTGCCAGGCAAACCTTATGGTTTCTGCAAGACGATGAGTTTCGTCTGCCCAAGGGCGCTACCTACGTGAACTTCCGCTCACCTCTAGTAGGGCAGACGGCCCAGCAAAGCGCAGCCGCAGGGCTTTATACCGCCATGCTGAAAGACGCAGTCAATGAGTTTGCCTACCCGGCTTTGTTGGCAGGATTGAACTTTGATCTCTATAAACACGCGCAAGGAATTAGCTTGCGTATAAGTGGTTATAACGATCGCCAGGCCTTGCTCTTGGAGCGTCTCTTGGCGGCAGTGCAAGCGCCGGAGTTTGAGCAGGCGCGCTTTATGAATATTCGTGCAGATATGATTCGTGGTCTACAAAACTCGGTGGCCAAGCGGCCTTCAAGTCAGGTCATTGATCGCTTGCGCGAAGCCCTGCTTTACGGAGAGTGGGGTGAGCAAGCCTTGATTGAAGCCTTGCAGGATATGACCTTGCCTGAACTCGAGCGCTATGCAGCTGAGTTTTGGTCAACAGCTACTGCTGAATCTCTGATCTACGGTAATTATTCGCGGTCGGTGGTAGATGAGGTGGCTGCCAGTGTTGGCGTGTTGCTGAGCGATAAGCCAGCACCGGCGTTGCCTGCGCTGCAAGTTCTGCGACTCGCCGAGGGAGAGTCTTTGCAATACGCCGTTGAGGTACCGCACGATGACTCAGTAATCGCTTGGTACCTGCAGGGCAATGGCGATACTTGGCGGGATCGAGCGGCAACTGCGCTTAGTGCCCAGGTGATCAAGTCGGGCTTTTTCCAGCAGCTGCGAACAGAGCAGCAGTTAGGCTATGTGGTAGCCGCTATTCCTTGGTCACAGCTTGATGTGCCGGGTTTGCTACTGCTGATTCAGTCATCCAACACCAGTGCGCCGGAGGTTGCTTCTGCTATTGATCAGTTTATGAAGGCGGTGCCAGCGGTGATCAGCGCAGAGCAATTTGAGCGACACCAGAAAGCCTTGCTACATGACATTACGCGTCCAGATAAAAACCTGTGGGAGCGAGCAGAGTTTTTCTGGCAGTCAATCGCTAAGAAACAGTACGACTTTGCTGGCCGTGAACGCCTTGCAGCGGCTGTGGAGGAGTTGAGTTTAGAGGATTGGCAGGCTTATTATCAGCAAGTGTTCCTCGATCAGCCGCACTCGCTGCAAGTGGTTGCGCCCGGGCGTTGGCAGAGTTTGCCAGCAGTGGCTGTTGAGCCCTTGCGCGATGCTGCAGATATCAAGCAGGGGCATGCGGTATATACAGTTCAATAAAGCCACTGCTTAGCTAAGACGTGCTGTAAATTTACTACATTTTGCGCTCAGTCTAAGAGGCTCAGTGACGCGAGGTCGCTGGGCCTTTTTTACAGTTTTTATAGGTCTGTTTTTGAAGCTAGAAGGGTTCCAATAAGGAACTATTGTTTCAATTTATAATAAGATGCTGTAGTATTTTTACATTCGACCTGAGCTTTTAGGCTGGAAGGCGGCAAGCAAGGGCGTTGTGACCTATACTGGCAAGGTGTGCCGCGGCAAGCTAGGTTCTATAATGACATTAGCCGCGACCAGCATCTCGCGCATCAACGTTAGGAGCGTATTCGGTATGACAGAAGACAAGGATCCCATCGAGACACGGGAGTGGTTGGAAGCGCTGGACTCAGTACTAAAATACAGTGGGCCAGAGAGGGCGAGCTGGTTGCTGATGGAGCTGGCAAAGCACGCCACTGAAACCGGTGTTCGCTTGCCGGCTGCCATTACTACCCCTTTCCGCAACACCATAGACCCTGCTGACGAGAAGGTCATGCCCGGCGATTTGTTTATGGAGCGCAAGATTCGTTCCCTCGTGCGCTGGAATGCGGTGGCCATGGTGATGCGGGCCAACGATAACGATGAGGGCTTGGGTGGGCATATCTCTAGCTTCTCCTCCAGTGCGACCCTCTACGATGTGGGCTACAACTATTTCTTCCGTGGCACCGAAGGCGGCCACCCCGGCGACCTGGTGTTCTATCAAGGGCACAGTGCCCCGGGTATGTATGCGCGCTCCTACTTGGAGGGCCGTTTCAACGAAGAGCAGCTGGATAACTTCCGCCGCGAGGTCGATGGCAATGGCTTGTCTTCCTATCCCCACCCTTGGTTAATGCCCGATTACTGGCAGTTCCCCACGGTCTCGATGGGCTTAGGCCCGATTCAAGCGATTTATCAAGCGCACGTTATGAAATACCAGCAGAGCCGCGGCTTGGTTGATCACGGTGACCGCAATGTGTGGTGTTTCCTCGGTGATGGCGAGTGCGATGAGCCAGAATCATTAGGTGCTATATCTAAAGCTGGCCGTGAAAACCTAGGCAACCTGATCTTTGTGGTGAACTGTAACCTGCAGCGCCTAGACGGTCCGGTGCGCGGTAACGGCAAGATCATCCAAGAGCTGGAAGGTATCTTCCGCGGTGCTGGCTGGGACGTATTGAAGGTAGTCTGGGGTCGCAAGTGGGATCAGCTACTGGAGAATGATGAGAGTGGTCTGCTGCAAAAGCGCATGGACGAAGTCTGTGATGGCGAGCTGCAGAACTACAAGTACAACGGCGGCGCCTATACCCGTGAGCACTTCTTCGGTAAGTACCCTGAAACCTTAGAGTTGGTTAAAGACCTGTCCGACGATGACATCATGTACTTGAACCGCGGTGGTCACGACCCTTATAAAGTCTATGCTGCCTATGCCGCAGCGGTGGCTCAAAAAGAGCGCCCGACAGTGATTTTGGCGATGACCGTTAAGGGCTATGGTACCGGCGAAGCAGGTGAAGCGGATAACGAAACTCACTCTCTTAAAAAGCTAGACTTTGACAGCCTTAAAGCTTTCCGCGATCGCTTTAATATTCCTATCTCTGATGATGAGCTTAAAGACGTTCCTTATTACCGTCCGGCGCCAGACAGCCCAGAAATGCGCTATATGCGCAAGCGCCGCGAGGAGTTGGGTGGGCCAATTCCCGTGCGGCGCAGTGAGGCGAAGGTGCTGACCACACCGCCTTTGTCGACTTTTGATAATCAGTTGAAGGGCAGTGGCAAGCGTCAAATCTCCACCACGATGGCCTTCGTACGGATGCTGTCGAACTTGGTGAAAGACAAAGAAATTGGCGAGCGCGTAGTGCCGATTATTCCCGATGAGGCGCGTACCTTTGGTATGGAAGGCATGTTCCGTCAGCTCGGTATTTACTCGGCGGTAGGGCAGCGCTATACCCCACAGGATTCCGGCCAGATCATGTTCTATAAAGAGGACAAGAAAGGGCAGATCCTGGAAGAAGGTATTAATGAGCTCGGTGCATTCTCTGCTTGGCTTGCGGCGGCAACTTCTTACAGCAACAGTGATTACCCAATGGTGCCGTTCTACATCTTCTACTCGATGTTCGGCTTCCAGCGTATTGGTGATATGGCCTGGGCAGCAGGCGATAGCCAAGCACGTGGCTTCCTGATCGGGGCAACGGCAGGGCGCACCACGCTGAATGGTGAGGGCTTGCAGCACCAGGATGGGCATAGCCACTTGCTGGCCAGTACCATTCCTAACTGCGTCAGTTATGACCCAGCTTACGCTTATGAATTGGCCGTCATTATTCAGGATGGCCTGCGGCGCATGCACCAGGAGTGTGAAAACAAGTTCTATTACGTCACCACGATGAATGAGAACTACGTTCAGCCAGAGATGCCCCAGGGTGTAGAGGAGGGCATTATTAAAGGTATGTACCTGCTCAAGCGCTCACCAGTGACAACTGGGCCGCGGGTACAGTTGATGGGCTCCGGCACCATTTTGCGTGAAGTGATTGCAGCTGCTGAAATGTTAGAAGCAGACTACAAAGTGGCAGTAGATATTTGGAGTCTTACCAGCATCAACGAGCTGCAGCGCGAAGGTAAAGCAGCGGTACGCTGGAATATGTTGAACCCTGAGAAACCCGCTCGAGTGCCTTACGTGACAGCATTATTGCAGGATCACGAAGGTCCCTGTGTCGTGGCGACAGACTATATGAAATCCTACGCTGATCAGTTGCGTGAGTTCATTCCTGGCTCCTTCACTGCACTGGGAACCGATGGCTTTGGCCGTAGCGACACGCGCGACAAGCTGCGTAAGTTCTTTGAGGTAAGCAGAGAATACGTGGTTATTGCAGCGCTGAAGTCGCTAGTGGATGAGGGTGAGTTGGAGTTGTCTGTGCTGCTCGAGGCCATCCGCACACTGGGAATATCTCCCGATAAGGTGGACCCGCTGTCTGTATAAACGACAGGTCTAAACTCTAGGCTGAAAAGGATACCGCACGTGGCGAAACAAGAAGTTATAGTACCGGATATCGGTGGTGCCGAGGGCGCTGAGGTCATTGAGCTGTTGGTGGCTGTGGGTGACACCGTAGAAGTTGAACAGGGCTTAATCGTCCTGGAGTCTGACAAGGCCTCCATGGAGATTCCCTCCTCGCACAGTGGCACAGTGCTTGAAATGAGAGTGGCTGAAGGCGATGAGTTAGCCGAGGGTGCCACTATTTTAGTGCTGGAGGTCGAAGCTGACTCGAGCTCGGCAGAGGAAGAGCCATCTGAGCAGGGCGGCGCCGCAGAGGAAGAGGCGCCGAGCGAGACATCAGCCGCCGCAGAGCCCAGTGCTGATGCGGACGCTGCGGAGGAGGCACCGGCGAGCTCCAGTGGCGAGAGTGTTGAGACAATCGTGCCAGTGCCCGATATCGGCACCGATGACGCTGTCGATCTGATCGAAATCTCCGTTGCTGTTGGCGATCAGGTTGCCGAGGGCGATTCGCTGGTAGTGCTGGAGTCTGATAAAGCCTCTATGGAAGTGCCATCGCCCAGCGCCGGTGAGGTGCTGGAAATCTTAGTTAAAGAGGGCGATAGCGTGAGTCAGGGTGACCCCCTGCTCAAGATGAAAGTGAGTGCAGCGGCTGAAGCTAAGCCCGAGTCACAGGAATCGCCTGAGCCTGCAGCAGCCACTGAGCCCGCTGAGCGTGCAGCAAGTGCGGCAGCAGCGAAAGCCTCAGCTCCAGCTCCAGCTAAAGCCTCAGCATCTGCTAGCGCTGACAGTTCAAGCGCCGCTGCTAACACTGGTGGCTCTGTGTATGCAGGGCCGGCAGTGCGCAAGATGGCACGGGAACTCGGCGTTGATATGCAGCGCATTAAAGCGACTGGCCCGCGAGGACGAATCCTCAAAGAAGATCTACAATCCTACGTCAAGGATGCACTAACAGCTAAGCAGGCTGGCGTGGCTGGCGCGGGTATTCCGCCTATCCCAGAAGTGGACTTTAGCGCTTTTGGTGAAGTGGAAGTGCTGCCCCGCAGCAAGCTGGACAAGCTCACCGCTAACAATATGCAGCGCAACTGGCTCAACGTGCCCCACGTTACGCAGTTTGATGAAGCAGATATTACCGAGCTGGAAGCATTCCGTAACAGCCTCAAGGCTGAAGCTGAGCAGCGCGGCACCAAGCTGACGCCACTACCGTTTTTGCTTAAAGCCTGTGCCATCGCTCTGCGGGACAACCCTAAGTTTAATGCCTCGCTATCGGCCGATGGGGAAGACTTGGTATACAAAAAATATACCCACATCGGTATGGCAGTAGAAACACCTGCCGGCTTGATGGTGCCAGTGATCCGTGATGTGGATCAAAAGACCCTGTGGCAACTGGCAGAGGAAGTGTTGGAGTTGGCTGGCAAAGCCCGCGATCGAAAACTTAAGCCGGCTGAAATGCAGGGCGGCTGTTTTACAATCTCCAGTCTGGGTGGCATTGGTGGCACCGGCTTCACCCCTATTGTCAGTGCGCCGGAAGTTGGCATCCTTGGTGTGTCTCGCGCCCAAGTTAAACCGCAGTGGGATGGCGAGCAGTTTCAGCCACGCACCATGCTGCCAGTGTCGCTGTCTTACGATCACCGGGTAATTAACGGTGGTGATGCAGGGCGCTTCTGTAGCCAGTTGGTGTCTTTGCTTGGCGACATTCGCAAGCTGCTGTTGTAAAACAGCAGCCATCATCCCCATAACAGGCCAGTGAGCGTGTTGCTCTATGCTACACTTCTTCGCTGCCACTGCAGTGGCAGCCTTGCTGCTGTGTTTAAAATGACCGTTTCAGGAAGCAATTTAGATGATCATTAAGCCTCGCGTACGTGGATTTTTATGTACCACCACTCACCCGGTTGGCTGTGCCGCCAATGTGCGCAACCAGATTGATTATGTTAAGGCACAGGGCTCTATTGAGAATGGCCCGCAGCGCGTGCTGGTGATTGGTGCCTCCACCGGTTATGGCTTGGCTTCGCGTATTACCGCAGCCTTTGGCTCGGGGGCTTCCACCTTGGGGATTTTCTTTGAAAAAGAAGGTACCGAGCGCAAGCCAGGTACGGCTGGCTGGTATAACTCCGCCGCTTTCCACCGCTACGCTGAAGAAGCGGGGCTCTATGCCAAAAGTATCAACGGCGACGCCTTTAGTGACGAGATCAAAAGCAAAACCATCGAGACTATTCGTAAAGATTTGGGCCAAGTAGATTTAGTGGTCTACAGCTTGGCGGCACCGCGTCGGCAGCACCCTGTAACCGGCGTGGTTCATAACTCGACTCTGAAACCTATAGGTCAAGATACGGTGCAGCGCGGGGTTAATACCGACAAAGAAGAGATACAGGACTATCATCTAGAAGCGGCCACTCAGGAAGAAATCGATAACACCGTAGCAGTGATGGGCGGTGAAGATTGGCAGATGTGGATTGATGCACTAGATGAGGCTGGCGTCCTGGCTGATGGTGCAAAAACCACCGCTTACACCTATATCGGTGAGAAGTTGACCTGGGATATCTACTGGCACGGTACCATTGGTGCGGCTAAGAAAGACTTAGACAAGCGAGTGCTCGATATTCGCAAACGTCTCGCTGATCGCGGTGGTGATGCGCGGGTGTCGGTACTTAAGGCAGTGGTCACTCAGGCCAGTGCAGCAATCCCTGCAATGCCCATTTACCTAGCTATCTTGTTCAAGGTGATGAAAGAGCGGGGCGTGCATGAGGGTTGTATTGAGCAGATCGACGGTCTGTTCAGGGAATCCCTCTATGCTGATCAACCCCAGCTTGATGAAGATGGACGCTTGCGTGCTGACGGCAAAGAGCTGTCATCCGAAGTGCAGGAAGCTGTGGCCGAGGTCTGGGAGCGTATCGATAGCGATAACCTGCATGAGGTATCAGATTTTGTGGGTTACAAACGCGAGTTCCTGCAACTCTTTGGCTTTGAGGTAGAGGGTGTTGATTACGATGCGGATGTCGACCCTGTAGTGCCTATTAAAAATATGGTGTAAGGCAGATGTTGGAGCATGGCATACCCTATGCCCTCAACGACCGGGTGCGGCGCTTAGTGGCGCCCAACCCAGGCATGATGACCGGGCCTGGTACGAACACCTATCTGTTAGGTAAAGAAGCAATTGCTGTGCTGGACCCCGGTCCAGCGATAGCAGAGCATATCGAGGCCATCCTTAAGGCTGGAGATGGCCGTATTCGATGGATTATTTGCACCCATACCCACCCCGATCATTCACCTGCCTGGCAGGCGGTGGCCGAGGCCACTGGTGCCGAAGTGCTTGGTGCTCTACCCGCGGACGATCGTTTTCAGGACGATACCTTTCAGCCGACGCAGGAGTTGCAGCACAATGATCTTCTAGAGACAGCGGACTTTCGGCTGCGCGCAGTACATACCCCAGGTCACGTCAGCAATCATTTCTGCTTTTTTCTTGAAGAAGAGGGCATGCTGTTCGCTGGCGACCATATTATGAAAGACTCGACAGTGGTTATTGTGCCGCCCGGTGGCGACATGAAAGCCTACGTGGAGTCTTTGCAGCTATTGCTTGATTACCCATTGCAGTCCATCGCCCCGGGCCACGGTGACTTAATCCTAGAGCCTCGTGCTGAGGTGGCGCATTTGGTTGAGCACCGCATGGCGCGCGAGCGCAAAGTGCTGGCAGGCCTTCAGCAGTTGGGCTGCGTGGACACCGATGCGCTGGTTAAAGTGGTTTACGATGATGTAGACAGCTCACGTCATGAGTGGGCTAAGTTGTCTTTGGCGGCACATTTGATCAAACTCTTGCAAGAAGGCCACGTGCGTCGCGATGACGACCAGCGCTGGGAGCTGCTTACGCCGACAACTTAAGATCGCCGAAGCAGACCGCAATATAAAATAACAATGTAGTACAGCGGAGATGTAGATGAACGGTTTGATGATGAATTCAGCCCTCACAGTAACCTCAATCTTGAGGCATGCTGAGAGGGTAAACGGCAGTACCGAAATAGTCTCAGTTACCAGAGACAACCCACGCCATCGCTATACATATGCCGAGTCTTTTGCCCGCGCTCGGCAGTTGGCAAATGCCCTGGCGAGCTGGGAGCTGGAGCGTGGTGATCGCATCGCGACTCTGGCCTGGAATGATTACCGGCACTTTGAAACCTATTACGCCTCAGCCTGCAGTGGCTATGTCTGCCACACTATTAACCCGCGCCTGTTTCCTGAGCAACTGGTCTATATCATCAACCATGCCGAGGATCGCTACGTTTTTCTGGATCCAGATTTTATGCCTCTGGCGGAGGCGATAGCTGACCAGTGCCCGACGGTAAAAGCGTGGGTGGTACTGAGCTCAGAAAGCCATATGCCGGAAACCTCACTGGCCAATGTGCTGTGCTACGAGACATTGCTGCAGCAGTTTGACAGTGACTTTGAGTGGCCTGAGCTGGACGAAGAAGAGCCCTGTGCACTGTGCTACACCTCAGGCACTACCGGCAACCCCAAGGGGGTGCTCTATTCGCATCGCTCGACCCTATTGCACGCTTATGGCGCAATGATGCCCGATGGCATCTCTTTTTCAGGTCATGATGTGGTGTTGCCCATTGTGCCGATGTTTCATGTGAATGCCTGGGGAATTCCCTATTCTGCACCTATGGCGGGCGCTAAAATCGTGTTTCCCGGCAATAAGATGGGCGACGGGGAAGTACTGGCGGCCTTGATCAACGAAGAAAAGGTCACCAAGTCCGCGGGGGTCCCTACAGTTTGGTTAGCTTTGCTCGCCCACCTCAAGTCTAGCGGTGAGCGTATTGATAGTTTGAAACGTATTATTGTCGGTGGTGCCGCTTGTCCTTTATCAGTGATGGAGGATTTAGATCACTACGGCGTCGAGTCCCGTGTTGGCTGGGGCATGACTGAGACCAGTCCACTGGGAACCGTTAACGCAAGCGCCGAGTTTCGCGATAGCTACAGTGAGGAGGAGTTTGCCAAGCTGCGCCTTAAGGCTGGGCGGCCAGTATTTGGCGTTGAAGTAAAAATTGTCGATGACGCGGATCAAGAGTTGCCTTGGGATGGCGTGACTTACGGCAGTTTACTGGTGCGCGGTCCTTGGGTTTGTTCAGGCTATTTCCGCATGGACAAGAGCGATGCACACCGCGCTGATGGCTGGTTTGAAACGGGTGACGTAGCGACTATTGATGCCAATGGCTATGTCGCAATCACTGACCGCACCAAGGATGTTATTAAATCCGGGGGTGAGTGGATTTCATCGATTGAAGTAGAAAACATCGCTACAGATCACCCTAAAGTTGCGGAAGCTGCGGTGATTGGTCAGCCCCATCCGAAGTGGAGTGAACGCCCCTTGCTAGTGGTGGTGCGCTCATCTGAGGGGCAAGACTTGACTGTAGAAGAGATGCTGGCCTGGTTTGACGGCAAGATTGCCAAATGGTGGAAGCCAGATGCAGTGGAGTTTGTGGATGAGCTGCCTCATGGGGCGACCGGCAAGATTCAGAAAATGAGTCTGCGTGAGCAGTTCAAGGATTATAAATTTCCTGAGGTCTAACTTACTGCAGTACAAATAAAAACGGCCCGCTGCATTGCAGCGGGCCGTTTTTATTGGAGCAGCGTTATTCCTAGTAGCGGAAACGCAGGTCCAGACCGTAAGTACGCGGCTGCATAAAGGTGAAGGCAGTCATACCGATACGGTAGTTCGCTGAGTCTTCGTCAGTCAGGTTTTTAGCCCACAGAGCTACCTGCCACTCACCACCGAGCATTTGAACATAGTCCAAGCTGATGCGTGCGTTCAGCGTGCCAAAGTCATCGACCAGCACTTCACCTTCGTTGGTGTTGGACAGAGCATACTGATCATCCTGCCAGGAGTAGTCCAGGTGTGCTTTAAGCTCACCCAGGTCGTTCAGAGGCAGGTTGTAGTCGACAGCTACGCTGTAGGCGTGCTCTGGTGACCAAGCCAATACAGTGGTTTTGGTGCGGTCAGAGCCGTCGGGGAAAATCGCGTCCTTGATTTTAGAATCAAGATAAGCGTAGTTGACGCTGACTTGGAAGTTAGCGCTGATAGCTGCCAACAGGTCAATTTCTAGGCCGCGAATTTCAGCTTCGCCAGAGTTGAAAATACTGACGATATTGGGGGCTCTGACTGGGTCAGGTAGGTAGTCGAGGATAACATCGTCGATGTTGGTCTGGAATACCGCGGCGTTGAGGCGCACGCGATTGTCCAGCAGCTCTGACTTAACACCTAGCTCATAGCTGACCAATGTTTCCTGGTCGAAAGTCTCAGAGAAGTCCAAGGCTTTAGGGCTGGAGCCGCCGGAGCGGAATGCCGTAGCAACGGTCGCATAGGTCGATACAGAGTCAGTCCAGCTGTAGTTGAGGTTCAGCTTCCAGTCATCCTGATCGAGGCTGCTGCTGTTGCTGCCTGGGTTAAGCGTGCCCCACAGCAGTGCATCGGTAGTGCGCGAGGCGCTGCGATCGTCTTCAGTGTAGCGGGCGCCAAAAGTCACATCCAAGCGATCATCAAGAATGTCAGGGGTCCAAGTCGCCTGGCCGTAGATGGCGTAGGACTCTACTTCACTATCGACGGTGAACTCACCTAGGTAGGCTGGGTAGAACATTGGGTCCAGCACATTACACACCGGGGGAGCAGCACCAAAGGCGCCAGATACACAGGGGCCGTTGCTATCAAAAGCGATCAAGCCAGTGGTGTCGACCAGCGCGCGATCGAGGAACTGTTGCTCGGCAGCAGAGCCTTCTTCTTTCAAGTAGTACAAGCCACCGACATACTTCCAGCGCTCGGTCATGCCGCTGAGCTGGAACTCTTGCGTGTACTGCTCGTGCTCGGTGATGGTGTGAATTTCAAGGCCTGATGCGCCGCCGAAAGCATTGGCGAAGTTCTGTGACAAGTTGTCATCAAAGGCGCGGTAGCCGGTGATGGACTTGAAGCTCAGGAAGTCGTTGATGTCGTACTGCACAGTCAGTGACTGGCCGCGTGTCTTAGTGGTGGTTATGGGCAGGTTGTAAGCGCGACGCTGACCAGTGTTGGCATCGAATGTTTTTTCCAGACGGTCGCCATAGCTAGCGCTAATATCACCGCCAGCAATGTTCAGGCCGGCACCGGTGTCACCCGCGTACTGGAAGTAGGGCGCGGTAGTGTCCATGTCGGAGTAGTCAAAGCTGTAATCAATGATCAAGTCATCTACCTGGTCGTAGCGCAGGGCGATGCGCAGCCCTTTTTTGTCTTCCAGGTAGAAATCGTTGTACTCGCCGCCGGCGATTTTGCCAGCGCCGCCATTCTTAACCCAGCCATCACGCTCGCTCAAAGCGACAGACACAGAGGACTTAACGCCGACAACAGTTGGCAGGTCAACGCTGGTGACGGAACGCTTATAACCGTAGTTACCAGCAGTGAAGGTTTGGTCTAGGGCGAATTCACCGCTGGGCTTTTTGGTCACAAAGCTGATTGCACCGGCAGTCGTGTTGCGCCCGTAGAGAGTGCCCTGGGGGCCGCGCAGAATTTCGATGCGCTCTAAATCGCTTAGGTCAGCCAGTACACCGGTGTTGCGGCCAGCGTAGACGCCGTCATAGTAAACCCCAACGGTGTTGTCTTTGGTCAAGATGATGGAGTCGGTGTTGCCAATGCCGCGAATAAAGTAGGCCAGGTTGTTGCTGCTGGTGGGGTAGGCTGGCGTTTGCAGGCTGGGGGTAGCCAGACCGATATCTTTAACGTTGTTCAGGCCCATGCTCTCAATCGCTTCGCTGTTGAAGGCGCTAATTGAGATGGGGGTGTCCTGCAGTGATTCACTGCGTTTCTGAGCGGTGACGATCACTTCTTCCAGCGCCTGGGCGGCGAGGTTTTGGGTCATCAGGCCGGAGGCCAAGGCCACGGCTAGTGTGAGGCCGTGTCGGGTGAAGGGGTGGCGCATAAGTCAAATACTCCTGAGTGGATGAGCCGAACTTCGGGAGGCTCCCGAAAATTAAGCGGTACGATCTTGCCAGAGCAGAGTGCGATAGAATAGGACTAAGAGAGCAAATATTTACAATATTCGTAGTTTTTAGGAAAAAAATTTACGAAAAGCGCTTGTTGGAAGTGATTTGGCTATCTAATATGTGTGCTGGAAATACATCTTTTAATGCCGCTCGCAGGATTTTTCGCCATGACAGCTCCGGATATGATGAGTAAAACCGTACCCCAAGTGGTGGCGGAGGCAGCAATAAAGCACGGTGACAGCCTTGCTCTACGCGATGGTAGCGTTGAGCTAAGCTACACTGAGATTAACCAAGCCCGTTTGCAGGCCGCCCGAGCCCTAGCGGCAAAAGGCTTGCGCAAGGGCGATTGCATCGCCATCTGGGCACCTAATATGTACCAGTGGATCATCACTGCATTGGGTGCACAAACTTTGGGTGGCGTGATGGTGCCGCTCAATACCCGCCTCAAGGGCAGCGAAGCTGCCTATATTTTGCGCAGCAGTGGCGCGCGCTGGCTGTTCACAGTGCCAGAGTTTTTGGGCAACCATTACCCAGACATGTTGCAGGGCGAAGACCTGCCAGCTCTAGAAGGGATGGTCATGCTGGAAGGAAGCGAGGTCAAAGGCACTGAGTCCTGGACAGACTTTCTGGCTCATGCCGAAGCGGTTGAAGAAGCCGAGGTTGAGGCGCGAGCAGCAGAACTGGACCCGCAAGATACCCTCGATATTTTATTTACCTCTGGCACCACCGGCAGCCCCAAAGGTGTGATTACTAGTCATGCCCAAAACTTACAGAGCTTTGCTATTTGGAGTGCCACCGTTGGCTTGGGCGCAGATGATAATTATTTGATTATCAATCCATTTTTCCACGCCTTTGGCTATAAGGCGGGCTGGTTAGCAGCGCTGATCAGCGGCGCCTGCATATTGCCGGTACGCAGTTTTGATGTCGATGCTGTGCTCGAGCAGATTGCTCGGGATCGCGTGTCGGTAATCCCAGGGCCGCCGACAATTTATCAGTCGCTGCTGGCACACCCGCGGCGGGAAGACTACGATTTAAGCAGTTTACGCCTTGCGGTGACTGGAGCTGCACCGGTGCCGGTGTCGCTCGTTAAGCAGATGCGCGAAGTGCTCGGTTTCCAAACAGTAGTGACAGCCTACGGCCTCACTGAAACCTGTGGTGTGGTATCCATCTGTCGCCCTGATGATAGCGCAGAGCGTATCTCACACACTTCTGGTCGTGCGATGCCAGGTGTGGAAATGAAATGTGTCGATAGCGAAGGCAATACGGTCCCTGCTGGTGAAGAAGGCGAGATCTGGTGCCGTGGCTTTAACGTGATGCAGGGCTACCTCGATAGCCCAGAGGAAACTGCCGCCACCATGAGCGATGATGGCTGGTTGAAGACCGGTGATGTAGGCGTGATGGATGAAGATGGCTATGTGCGCATCACCGACCGCATCAAGGACATGTTTATTGTCGGCGGTTTTAACTGCTACCCGGCAGAAATCGAAAACATTTTGTGCAACATGCCCGGCGTGGCCCGTGCCGCTGTAATTGGTGCGCCAGATGAACGCTTGGGTGAAGTGGCCCGCGCTTACCTGGTGCTGGTTGATGGCGTGACGCTGGATGAGGCTGAGGTCATTGCTTGGTCTAGGCAAAATATGGCGAACTATAAAGTCCCACGCTCAGTGCGCTTTTTAGACGCGTTGCCGGTGAATGCTGGCGGCAAAGTGCTAAAAAATGAACTGCGCGACATGATGGTTGCAGAGGGTTGAGTAACCCCGTTGCCATTGATAGCCACCTGTATTTGGATGAGGTGGACCATCAGATTATCGCTTTGCTGCGAGAAGATGGCCGTCTACCCTTTCGTGCTATTGCGCGGCAGCTGGGCTTGACCGAGGCAACGGTGCGCGGGCGTGTCAGACGCCTCGAGGACTCCAACACTATGCGAGTGGTGGCCGTCACAGATATCGAAGTGTCTGGCTACAACATGTTATTGTCAGTCGGTGTGCAGGTGGAAAATCGCACGCCAGAAAGTGTGGCGAGAAGTATGGCGGAGATTCCAGAGGTTTTCTCCGTCAACGTGGTGGTGGGGACGCACGATATCGAAGCCCTCGTTGTGGCCGAAGATCAGGCTGCACTGCATACACTGTTATCGGACCGTTTGGCGAAACTGCCAGGGGTGCGGCGCCTGACGCCATCATTAGCCGTAGATGTACTTAAGAATCAGCCTGACTGGGTGCCATTGTGACCCGGCGCAGGTTGGACGATGTGGATCGCGCGATCGTCAATCGATTGTCTCAGGATGCGCGTACCAGTAACCGCCAGATTGCTGCAGAGCTGGGTGTCACCGAAGGTACAGTGCGCGCCCGCGTGAAGCGGATGGAGGAAAAGAAACAGATTCGTATTACCGCCTTCACCAATATCGATCGCTTCCGCGATGTGTGCTTGGCCTATATTTGGGTTGAGGTTGAGCGCACTTCACAGGTGCGGGAGGTGGCTCGCAAGATGGCGACCATCCGCGAATTGGGCTTTGTCGGCGAAATGTTAGGCCGTTCAGATATACTCGCCATTACTATGGTGCGCGATCACGAGCACTTGGCGGAATTTGTTTACGGTCAAATCAGTTCGATTCCAGGAGTGCGTCGTACCGAAAGCACTTTAGGGGTCAATTTTGTGAAACACGATTACCGCATGGCGCGGATCGTTCAGTAACGCTCATAGCAACGTGTAATGTAATCAGGGAACAGTTATGGACAAACGACTCAGCGCCGCGGACGCGGTAGCACAGATTAGCGACGGCATGACCATCGGCATGGGTGGTTGGGGGCCACGGCGCAAGCCGATGGCGCTAGTGCGGGAAATCCTGCGCTCCGACCTTAAAGACTTGACCATCGTAGCCTACGGTGGCGCCGATGTTGGCATGCTCTGCGCTTCAGGCAAAGTGAAGAAGGTTATTTTTGCCTTCGTATCACTGGACTTTATTCCTCTGGAGCCCTATTTCCGTCAGGCACGTCAGAACGGTGCCGTTGAAGTGATGGAAATTGACGAAGGCATGCTGCTGCTGGGCTTGCGCGCAGCGGCATGGGGCATGCCTTACATTCCTACAGAAGTGGGCCTGGGTACAGACGTGATCACTCACAACCCAGAAATTAAAGTAATCGACAGCCCCTACGATGACAAAGAGTGGGTTGCCATGCCTGCGATTAAGCTGGATGTGGCTCTGATTCACGCCGATCGCGCCGATGCTCGCGGTGTTTGTCAAATCGAAGGACCAGACCACTACTTAGATGACTGGTTTGTGCGCGCAGCAGACACCACTATTGTGTCCTGCGAAGAAATTGTCGATACCGATTATTTCCACGACCCAATCCGTGCCCGTCAAGTGTTCTGGGAGCGCAGCGAGACTACCACTGTGGTTGAAATTCCCGGTGGTGCCCACCCGAGCTCCTGCAATCCGCAGTACGGCTTTGACGTGCCACACTTTAAGACCTACGTCGCAAGCGCTAAAGAAGAGGGTGGCTTTGCCGCCTACTGTGAGAAGTTCTTGGGCAAAGATGAAGCAGAATACCAAGAGCGCGTGGGTGGCCTAGACGCTATCCGCAATATCGCATTACCCATTTACTAAACGGCGAAGGAGTTAATACCATGACCGCAGCAACAGAATATACCCTTGCCGAATTGTGCATCGTGGCCTGTGCCGAAGCATTTCGTGACGATGGTGAAAAACTCGCAACTGGCATTGGCGTGGTTCCTCGCCTGGCCGCTAGCTTGGCAATGAAAACCTTTAACCCCGATATGATGATGACGGATTCCGAAGCATTTATGCTGAGCGAGCCCAACCCACTGGGTGATCGCGGCGCGGACTTCGTGCAGAAGAATGAGTCGTGGATGGGTTTTTCACGCATTTTTGACAACGTGTGGGGCCGCAAGCGTCACGCCATGCTTGGACCCACTCAGATTGACCGTTTTGGCCAGACCAACACCTCAGCTCTGGGCGGTACCTATGAGCAGCCCAAAGTGATGATGCTGGGCGCACGGGGTTTCCCTGGCAACTCAATTTCGCACCGCAACAGCTTCTTTGTGCCCTCGCACAATACGCGTGTATTCATCGAAGGCGAGTGTGATTACGTTTCCTCTATCGGTTACAACCCAGCCCGTCTACCAAAAGGTCACAGCTTGGAAGATGTGGACATTCACCGCATCGTTACCGACCTCTGTGTGATGGACTTCGGCGGCCCCGATCATCAACTGCGCGTGCTTTCACTTCACCCTGGGGTGACAGCGGAGCAGGTGAAGGAAAATACTGGCTTTGAACTGTGCATGCCGGAAAACCTGCCCACCACAGCTGCGCCAACCGTAGAGCAGTTGGAAATTATCGCCGGTTTGGATCCGCACAATCAGCGGGCCTACCAGATCAAAGATAACCCACCCGGAAACCGCGGCTAAAAAGGTGCGTTGAAAGTATGAACTTGGATACCCGTCTCACCGAGTTACTAGGTTGCCGCTACCCCATTGTGCAAACCGCAATGGGCTGGGTGGCAGATCCCAATCTAGTGGCCGGAAGTTGTAATGCCGGAGGCTTTGGCTTTTTGGCTGGCGCCACCATTCCGCCGCAGGAAATGGAGCGCGACATACTGCGTGTGAAGGAACTGACCGATAAGCCTTTCGGGGTTAACTTCCACATGTACCAGCCCAACGCGGCCGACATCGTGGATATGGTCATTCGCCACGGAGTGCGCGCAGTGTCTTACTCGCGTTCGCCGGGTCCCGAGTTCATCCGCAAGTTAAAAGATGCCGGTGTGGTCTGCATGCCAACTGTCGGCTTGCCCAAGCACGCCATCAAAGCCGTTGAATTAGGCGCTGATGTGGTGACGGTGCAGGGCGGCGAAGGCGGCGGTCATACCGGTGCTGTACCGACAACGCTACTGATTCCGCAGGTCATTGATGCGGTGGGCGGCAAAGTCCCCGTAGTGGCCGCAGGTGGCTTCAAAGATGGTCGCGGTTTAGTTGCGGCCATGGCTTGGGGCGCCGACGGCATTGCCATGGGTACGCGCTTTTTGCTGACTAAGGAAAGCCCGGTACCCAACGCAACTCTGGAGCGTTATCTAGCCTGTAAAGATCCGGCGCAGATTATTCGTTCGACAGCGATGGACGGCTTGCCACAGCGCATGATTATGAACGAGCTGCTAGCCGAGCTAGAAAAAGCTGGAGCACTGAAGAAATTATGGATTGCCATCCAAAATGGCTTGGCTTTTCGTAAGCACACCGGAGCAAGCCTTGGCAGCCTGCTTAAGTCTGCAGTGGCGATGCGCGGTGCTGGCGACTTGACTGCCGCCCAGGCCATTATGTCGGCTAACGCGCCGATGATTATTCAGAAAGCAATGGTTGACGGCCACCCCGAGGAGGGCGTTTTGCCCAGCGGGCAAGTGGCAGGTGTCATCGATACTTTGCTGAGCTGTGAAGAGCTGATTAGCGGTATTGCCGCAGAGGCGGAGCAGCGTTTAGCGCAGCTTGCCGCGCGCGCCGCAACTAACTAAGGAAGAGACAATGACAGCAGTGTTTAACACAAGTATCAGCGAAGGTATTGCCGAGCTGGTACTGAACAAGCCACCAGTAAATGCTTTTGATTCAGCGGGCTGGTTTGCCATTGCGGCAGAGATTGACGCACTGGGTGCAAACGATGAGGTGAATGTGATTGTCATCGCCGCAGAAGGTAAAGGCTTTTGCGCCGGCGTTGATATCAAAGAGTTGGCCGCTGAACCTAACCGTATTGTCGATGTAAACAAGGGCAACTACGAAACTTTCCGTGCTATTCACCGCAATCCCAAGCCAGTCATTATTGCCCTGCACGGCTTTGTGCTCGGTGGTGGTATTGGCATGGCTGGCGCTGCCGATATCTTGGTAGCTTCTGACTGTGCCCGCTTTGGTGTACCCGAAATCGATCGCGGCGCGATGGGTGGCGGCGCTCACTTGCAGCGTCTGTTCCCCGTGCAAAAAGTCCGCTACATGTACTTCACCGGTGAGTTCATTGATGCCGCTGAAGCTTACCGCTTAGGTGCCATCGAAAAAGTCGTTCCCCGCGATGAGTTGCGTGATGCTGCTCGGGAAATTGCCGCCAAGATAGCTGCCAAGTCTCCGGCCATGGTGAAGCTCGCCAAAGAGGCGCTGACCGGTATTGAAGACGGCAACCTGGAAGACAAATATCGTTGGGAGCAGGGCTTCACCCTAGAAGCCTACACCATGGGCGATTCGCAGGAATCCCGCGATGCCTTCGTACAAAAACGCGATGCTAAGTTTTAATACGGACCAGATATGAAGCTGAACTTTACAGAGCAACAAAACGCCTTTCGCGAGGAAATCCGCACGTGGCTGGCTGAGAATGTGCCAGCGGAGCCGCTGAAAACCTTCGACACTGAGGAAGGCTTCCAGCAGCACCGCGAGTGGGAAGCCACTTTGAATAAAGGTCGCTGGGGCATGGTGACCTGGCCAGAAGATCTCGGTGGTCGCGCCTGCGATCTCATTGAATGGCTGATTTTTGAAGAAGAGTACTACCGCGCTGGCGCGCCTTTGCGCGTTAACCAGAACGGTATTTTCCTGCTTGGCCCCACCTTGATGGAGTACGGCACACAGGAGCAAAAAGAGCGCTTCCTGCCTCGCATGGCCACCGGCGAAGACGTCTGGGCCCAAGGTTGGTCTGAGCCCAATGCAGGCTCTGATATGGCGGCGATCCGCTCCACTGCCAAGCGCGAAGGCGACAAATACATCATCAATGGTCAAAAAACCTGGTCTACCCGTGCGGTATGGGCTGACTGGTTGTTTGGCATGTTCCGCACTGATCCCGAGTCTGAGCGCCATCGCGGTTTGACCTTTATTTTGGTGCCCCTCGATACACCCGGAATCACCGTGCGCCCAATCCCTCAACTAGACGGTCTGCCAGGTTTTGCCGAAATCTTCTTTGATAATGTCGAAGTGGATGTCAGCAACCGCCTCGGTGATGAAGGTGCTGGTTGGAGTGTGGCCATGGCCACTGCCGGTTTTGAGCGCGGCTTGATGTTGCGTTCACCTGCGCGCTTCCAAGAGACCGCGCGCCGCTTGGTCGAGCTCTATCGTGCTAATCAGGCTTCAGCGGATCGCGACCCAGGGGTTCGCGATGCGGTGATTCGCGCCTGGATGGATGCCGAGAGCTACTGCTTGAGCACTTACCAGACAGCTTGCCGCTTGAGCCAAGGTGGCAAAATTGGCGCTGAGTCCTCCACTAACAAGATCTTCTGGTCAGAGCTAGACCAGAACATGCACGGCACTGCGATGAGTCTGCTGGGCGCTAGGGCAGAATTGCTGCCTCACGCACCGGATGCTCAGGGTGTCGGCACTTGGCTGGATGGCTGGATGTTTGCTCAGTCTGGGCCGATCTATGCTGGTACCAACGAAATTCAACGCAATATCATCGCCGAGCGTATGCTGGGCATGCCGCGCTAGGTTTTTTTAAAGAGAATCACTATGGATTTTACATTTAGCGAAGACCAGCTCCTGTTCCGCGATTCGGTGCGGGATTTTCTGGTCAATGAAGTGACCCCAGAGCGAGTGCGTGCCAGCTGGGAAAAGGATGACGGCCGCGATGCAGAACTGTGGCAGCAACTGGCCGAGCTGGGTTTATGCGGAATGACCGTGCCTGAAGACTTTGGCGGTCTGGGCATGAACGAACTGGACTTTGTGCTGCTGGCCCAGGAGTGCGGTTATGTGGCACTGCCTGAGCCGCTGGTCAATACGGCTTTAGTTGCGGTACCTGTACTGAGCCGGCTAGGTGGCGAAGCTGCCAGCGAATACTTGCCGCGTATTGCCAGCGGTGAATTGCGCGTGGCTGTTGGCTGTAGCGAAAATGGCTTGGTCGAAGATGCAGCTCAGGCCGGCCTGTTGCTGTGGGCTGAGCCAGAGGCATTTTATGTGCTGACTGCCGAGCAATTCAGCACACGCTACAACCCCTCAGTCGACCCTTCGCGACGTTTATATGCCGTAGAGCTGGGCAGTGATGCTAAGCCTGTGGCCACTGGCGATCAGGCCCAAGCCTTGTATCAGGCGGTCTTGGATCGCGGTGCACTGGGCGCCGCTGCTCAGGCACTGGGCTTGGCCCAGCGCATGATAGACATCTCTGTGCAGTACAGCTCAGAGCGCCAGCAGTTTGGCAAGCCGATTGGCAGCTTCCAAGCAGTGAAGCACCACATGGCCAACGTGGCGGTGCGTTTGGAATATGCCAAAGCGCCGGTACACCGCGCCGCTTATGCCTTGGCAGAAGATGCCGCGGGCGCCAGTGAGGCAGTGTCCCACGCCAAGCTGGTAGCTTGTGAAGCAGCTAATTTAGCCGCTAAAAACAGCATTCAGGTGCACGGCGCAATGGGCTATACCTGGGAAGTAGATCTGCACATTTTCATGAAGAAAGCCTGGGCCCTTGCAGGTAGCTTTGGTGATACCGGCTTCCACAAGCAGCGCATCGCCGAGCATATCTTTGCCGACGGCGCAGCGCTCGGTGCGGGAACGACCTTTGCGTAACAAGCTGTCGAGTGTTTAAGCCACTAGAGTGGGCTGACACTGGCGACAGTCGCGCAGAATAATTGTGACAGACAGCGGTAGATAGTTATCGCTGCTGCTTTGAATTGACGTTTTGAGAGGAAGCAAACCATGGCAGACGCCTACATAGTAGATGCATTACGCTCACCCACTGGGCGCCGTAAAGGCGGTCTCTCTGAGGTTCACGGTGCCGATTTAGGCGCTCATGTGCTGCGTGCACTGGTGGAGCGCAACGGCATTCCCGACAACGAATACGACGACGTGATGTTCGGCTGTGTGGATGCCATTGGCCCGCTGGCGGGTGACATCGCTCGCACGGCTTGGCTTGCTGCTGGCTTGTCCGATGAAGTGCCTGGCACAACGATCGACCGCCAGTGTGGCTCCTCTCAGCAGGCGGTGCACTTTGCTGCCCAAGCTGTGATGTCTGGAGTTAACGATGTGGTCATCGCCGGTGGCGTACAGACCATGACCCAGATTCCGATTTCTTCGGCGATGATTGCGGCAGAGCCACTGGGCTTTTCCGATCCTTTCTCTGGCAGCCAAGGCTGGGTAGCGCGCTACGGTGATGTGCCGGTCTCTCAGTTTAAGTCGGCACAGATGATCGCTGACAAGTGGAACCTGAGCCGTGAGCAGATGGAAGCTTTTGCCCTGGAATCTCACACCCGTGCTCTGAAGGCGATTGCAGAAGGCCGCTTCGATCGTGAAATCGTCCCCATGAACGGCGTGACGATGGACGAAACACCGCGCAACACCTCGATGGAAAAAATGGCCGAGTTGCAGCCGCTGGAAGAGGGTGGCTCGATCACTGCTGCCGTTGCCAGTCAGACTTGTGATGCATCCTCAGCCATGCTGATTGTGTCCGAGGCGGCTCTGAAGCGTTACAACCTGACGCCTCGAGCTCGCATTGCACACATGAGCGTGCGCGCTGAAGACCCCATTTGGATGCTGACAGCGCCCATTCCTGCCACCGCTTACGCGCTGAAAAAGGCTGGCATGAAGCTGGAAGACATCGACCTGGTTGAAATCAACGAAGCTTTTGCTTCGGTGGCCATGGCTTGGATGAAAGAGACCGGCTATCCCCACGAAAAAATGAATGTGAACGGCGGCGCGATTGCCCTGGGCCACCCACTGGGTGCAACCGGCACTAAGCTAATGACCACTCTGCTGCACGAATTAGAGCGCACTGGCGGCCGCTATGGTCTGCAGACCATGTGCGAAGGCGGTGGTCAGGCCAACGTCACCATTATTGAACGCTTGTAAGGAAGAGATTGTTATGACTGGGATTTGTGAAGGACGCGTCGTTATCATTACTGGAGCCGGTGGCGGCCTCGGCGCAGCACACGCTCGCGTACTGGCCTCTGAAGGCGCTAGCGTGATTGTCAACGACATCAACGAAGCAGCCGCCCAAGCAGTTGTCGATGAGATCACGGCAGCCGGCGGTTCCGCGGTAGTGAATACCTCTGACATCACTAATTACGACGACAGCATCAATGCGGTTAAACAAGCTATCGATACCTTCGGCGGCTTGCACGCTGTGGTGAACAACGCTGGCGTCAACCGCGATCGCATGTTTGCTTCGATGACAGAAGCTGAGTGGGACACCATCATGGCGGTGCACCTGAAAGGCCACTTCTGCATCTCTTCGCACGCGGTGCACTACTGGCGCGGTCTGTCTAAAGAAGGCCAGGCAGTGGACGCACGCATCATCAACACCACCTCTGGTGCTGGCTTGCAGGGTTCTATCGGCCAATCTAACTATGCCGCCGCTAAGGCAGGCATCGCCGCGTTGACTCTAAACCAAGCAGCAGAGCTAGGCCGCTACGGCATCACTGCGAATGCTTTTGCACCTGCAGCGCGCACCGGCATGACCACCGCTGTTGAAGAAATGGCAGCGCGCATGGCCAAGCCCGAAGATGGCAGCTTTGATTACTGGGCGCCGGAAAACGTTTCCTCGCTGGTAGCTTACTTGGTCTCTACAGACTCCAGTGATGTCACTGGCCGAGTCTTTGAGGCCGAGGGTGGCAAAATTTCTATCGCTGATGGCTGGCGCACTACCCAAGGTGTCGACAAAGGCGCTCGCTGGGAGCCGGCTGAAGTGAAAGACGCTGTGGCCAAGTTGCTGGCTGAAGAAGTGCCTGCACAGAAAGTATACGGAACCTAATCCACTATGGAATTTACCTTTACCGACGAACAGTTGATGATCCGCGATACGGCCGAGGCCTTTCTCGCGGAAGTGTCTACCAGTGAAGCGGTGCGCGCCGCCATGGTTACTGAAGCGGGTTACGACCCGCAACTGTGGCAGCGTGTCTGCGAAGAAATGTTCTGGCAGGCCATTCATATACCAGAAGAATACGGTGGTATGGGACTGGGCTATGTTGAATTAGTCGCCATGCTGGAGCAGATGGGACGCTACCTGTTCTGCTCACCTTTCTTCTCTACCGTATGCCTTGGCGTTAACGCGCTGTTAGTGGCTGCTAATGACGAACAGAAAGCGCAGTACTTGCCGGAAATTGTAGCGGGTAAAACAGCGACCCTAGCCTTTGCTTCTGCCAACGGCGGCTGGGCCAGCGATAGCGTGACAGCGACCTTCAGCGCCACTGACAATGGTTTTGTCTTAGATGGCAGCTATCGCTATGTCACTGATGGCCACAGCGCAGACTTGCTCATCGTTGCTGCTCGTGAAGCGGGCAGCGAAGGTGAGCAGGGCATCAGCTTATTCGTGTTGCCGGCTGATAGCGCAGGTGTTAGCCGCCGCTGGTTGCCGACCATGGATCAAACCCGCAAGCAGGCCGAGCTGAATTTTGAGCAGGTCGCTGTTCCAGCCTCAGCGCTGCTGGGTGAGTCCGGTCAAGCCGGAGCGCAGCTGGAGCAAATCCTCGATTTGGCACGGGTGGCAATCGCCGCCGATCAAGTCGGTGGCACGCAGCAAGCGCTGGATATCACCGTGGAATATCTGCAGGAGCGCCAGCAGTTTGGCCGCGTGATTGCTTCTTACCAAGCGGTTAAGCACAAAGCGGCAGACATGATGTTAAAAGCCGAAGCAGGGCGTTCAGCACTGTACTACGCAGCTTGCGTGGCTGATGAGTCACTGCAGGGCGGCCCACTCGCGGACCAGCTCAGCGAGGCGGCAAGCATCGCTAAAGCTTACTGCTCTGAGGCCTACTTCTTTAATGCCGGCTGTGGCATTCAATTGTTCGGCGGCGTGGGCTTTACCTCCGAGTACGACATACAGCTGTATTTCAAGCGCGCTAAATCCACTGAGACTTTTCTCGGCGATGCCAGCTGGCATCGTGAGCGCTTGGCACGACAGTTACTGGATGGGGAGAGTGCGGCATGAAATTAAGTTTCAGCGCAGAAGACGAACAGTTTCGTGAAGAAGTGGCCTCTTGGCTGGCAGCCAACTTGGTCGGTGAGTTCGAGTGTGTCCGTGGCCGCGGTGGCCCAGGTGATGAGCACCAGCTGGTAGAGGAGCGCAAAGCCTGGGAGCGCAAGCTTCACGAAGGCGGTTGGACTTGCATTGGCTGGCCCAAAGAGTACGGCGGCCGCAGCGCCAGTATCGAACAGCAAGTGATCTTTAATGAAGAGTATGCCCGCGCCGGTGGCCCTGGGCGTATTGGCCACATTGGCGAGACCCTCGCCGGCCCAACGATCATCGCATTTGGTAGCGAAGAGCAAAAGGCTAAGTACCTACCCGGTATTTTGCGCGGTGAAGAGTTTTGGTGTCAGGGTTACTCTGAGCCCAGCGCCGGTTCCGACCTGGCCAACGTAAAAACCAAAGCTGTGTTCGATGAAGCCAGTGGCAAGTGGCGCATCAATGGCCAGAAAGTATGGACCTCCCTCGCGCACGAATCTGAATACTGTTTTGTGATCGCACGAACTGATCCGCAATCCGTGGGCCACAAGGGCCTGGGCTTTTTCCTGGTCGCTATGGATCAGCCGGGGGTCACGGTACGTCCTATTGAGCAGATCACCGGTACTTCAGAGTTTAACGAAGTATTTTTCGATGACGCTGAGTGCGATGCCAGCGATATCGTCGGGGAGCCGGGCGAGGGCTGGAAAGTCGCCATGGGCCTACTGGGCTTTGAGCGCGGCGTATCAACGCTCGGCCAGCAGATGCTGTTCCAAAACGAGTTCGATGCCATTATCAAGCTGGCTAAAGAGAACGGCGCAGCACAGAACCCCGCTTTGCGCCACCGCATAGCTGAGGCTCATATCGGTTTGCGCATCATGCGCTACAACAGCATGCGTATGCTCTCTGGCGGTGCCGATGGCAGCCTGCAAAAAGAAGCGATGATTTACAAGCTGTACTGGGCCAGCTGGCACCGCAATTTGGGCAAGCTAGCGATGGATGTGATGGGTCAGGAAAGTGAAATACTGGAAGATGCACCCTACGAGCTCAATCGCTTGCAGTCGATGTATCTCTTTACTCGCTCAGATACCATCTACGGCGGCACCAACCAGATTCAGCGCAACATTATCGCCGAACGTGCTCTGGGTATGCCCAGAGAGCCCCGCGGCTAAACAAGGGAAATTACTCACATGGCATTAAAAGAACCACCACCCTACGTCCCCGGTCACAACTTGCTGGCCGGTAAATCTGTGTTGATCACCGCTGCCGCCGGCGCTGGTATCGGTTTTGCCGCTGCCACTCGCGCTGCAGAAGAGGGCGCTCGCGCGGTGATGATCAGTGACATTCACCAAGGCCGTCTTGACAAGGCTGTTGCGACACTGAAAGAAAGCACCGGACTGGAAGCGGTCTATGGCAAGATAGCAAACGTCACTGACGAAGCTGATGTGCAAGCACTGGTTGATGCAGCAGAGTCCCAGATGGGCGGTGTCGATGTGCTGATCAACAACGCCGGCCTTGGTGGCACCAAGTTGCTGGTGGATATGGAAGACGACGAGTGGTCGCGGGTGATTGATATCACCTTGACTGGCACCATGCGTATGACTCGCGCCATGCTGAAAAAAATGCAGCCCCGCGGTGCCGGTGTCATTGTTAACAACGCTTCGGTATTGGGTTGGCGCGCACAGAAAGAACAGTCTCACTACGCCGCGGCTAAAGCTGGCGTGATGGCACTGACTCGCTGTGCTGCATTGGAAGCTGCCGATCACGGCGTGCGAATTAATGCGGTATCGCCATCTATTGCCTTCCACGAGTTCTTGAAGAAAACCACTCCGATGGAGTTGCTGCAAGAACTGGCGTCAAAAGAAGCCTTTGGTCGCGCGGCAGAAGTCTGGGAAGTGGCCAACGTGATGATGTTCTTGGCCTCTGATTATTCAGGCTATATGACCGGGGAAGTGGTGTCCTGCTCTAGTCAGCGGGCTTAAGTAGCCGCCTAGAACAACAGGCAATGATTTACTAAGATCGGGAATATTCCACACACTCAAACGTAATCAACTAGTATATCGAGGATTCCAATGAGAGAAGCAGTTATTGTTAGCACCGCTCGCACGCCGATCGGTAAAGCATTTCGCGGTGCCTTCAACGACACCGAAGCGCCCGCGCTGGGCGGCCACGTCGTTCGTGCGGCAGTAGAGCGTGCCGGTGTTGACCCTAGCATGGTCGACGACGTCATCATGGGTGCTGCTGCTCAGCAGGGTACTCAGGCTTATAACCTGGGCCGCTTGTGTGGCATCGCCGGTGGCCTGCCCGACACCACTTCTGGTATGACCATGGACCGTCAGTGCTCCTCTGGCCTGATGACCATCGCTACCGCTGCTAAATCTATTATGTGCAACGAGTACGATGTCGCTGTGGCCGGTGGCCTGGAGTCCATCTCACTGGTGCAAACCAAGCACAAAAACAGCTACCGCAACGTGTCCAAAACCGTATTGGATATCTCTCCGCGGGCTTACATCCAGATGATTGAAACCGCTGAGATCGTCTCAGAGCGCTACGGCATCAGCCGCGATGCACAGGACGAGTACTCGCTGCAGAGCCAGCTGCGTACCGCCGCAGCACAGGAAGCAGGCGCATTCGACGATGAAATCGTGCCGATGACCGCGACTAAGGCTGTATTCAATCGCGAAACCAAAGAAACCACTTACGAAACTGTGACCCTAGAGAAAGACGAAGGTAACCGTCCTTCAACCACTCTGGAAGGTTTGCAGTCTCTTGAGCCGGTATTCAAAGGCGGCGAGTTCGTATCACAGGGCCAATTCATCACTGCCGGTAACGCCTCACAGCTTTCCGATGGTGCTTCTGCTTGTGTCTTGATGGACCGCCAGTTGGCAGAGCGTCAGGGCCTGGAGCCGCTGGGTATTTATCGCGGTGTTGCCGTGGCCGGTTGTGCACCAGACGAAATGGGTATTGGCCCAGTATTTGCTATCCCCCGCTTGCTGCAGCGTCACAACCTCACAGTTGACGATATCGGTCTGTGGGAGCTTAACGAAGCCTTCGCTTGCCAGGTTATCTACTGCCGCGATCAGTTGGGCATTGATAACGAAAAGCTGAACGTGAACGGCGGTGCGATCTCAATCGGTCACCCCTTTGGCATGAGCGGCTCGCGCATGGTCGGTCACGCGCTGATCGAAGGTAAGCGTCGCGGTGTGCGCTATGTAGTAGTCACCATGTGCATCGGTGGCGGCATGGGTGCAGCAGGTCTGTTTGAGGTGGCCTAAGGCCTCACTCTAAGCTCCATGGCGGCGGCTTTGGCCGCCGCTGTGGTGGCAGCTTGCTGTGCTACAATGGCGTCGTGTTGGGCTCGGCTTAAAGTCGGGTTTTTTTACAATCGAATAGACGGCGTGTATGAGCAAAATTGGCGAGCTGCTAGTTCAACAAAATAAAATTTCTGAGCGGGATGTGGAACGCACCCTGCTAGCCCAGAATGAAATGGGCGACCTATTTGGCCAGGTCTTGGTCAAGTTGGGCTTGGTGTCAGATCTGGATGTGGCGCAGGCCTTGAGCGAGCAGCTCGATATTCCTTTACAGGCGGCCGCCGACTACCCCGAACAAGCCATCAAGCTCGATGGCGTGGCGCAAGATTTCCTCTTTAGCAATGCTGTGGTGCCAGTTGCGCTTACTGATGAGACAGTGACCTTTGCTGCCACAGTGCCACAAGATCCTTTTATCGCCAAAGCCTTGGCGATGGCTCTGGATAGGCCAGTTAAAATCGTGCTTGGCCTAGAGAGCGATATCAACAAAGCGCTGCAGCAACACCTGCAGGCAGATGACTCAGAGCAAGATGACGAGCTGAGTGATCAGTTCAGCGGCCAGAGCGACGATGAGTTCATTGAGCACCTGCGCGACCTAGCCAGTGAAGCGCCGGTCATTCGCTTAGTGAACCAAATTATCCACCGCGCGGTGGATATGGGCGCCTCGGACATTCATATTGAGCCCTTTGAAGATGGGCTACAGCTGCGCTATCGGGTGGATGGCGTGTTGCAGGACTCCCGTGAAATGCCCGCGGCTAATTTAGGGCCAGCGATTGCCTCGCGCATTAAGCTGCTGTCGCATATGAATATTGCCGAGCGCCGCCTGCCCCAAGATGGTCGTATTATGACCCGTGTGAAAGGGCATGAGATCGACCTGCGGGTGTCTACCATCCCCACTGTGCACGGCGAAAGTATTGTGATGCGCGTGCTGGACCGGGGCAGTATCCGCCTCAGTCTCACCTCGATGGGCTTTAGTGAAGATACCCTCAAGCGCTATCAGGGCTTGCTCGATAGCCCCCACGGCGTGCTTTTGGTCACCGGCCCAACCGGCTCCGGTAAAACCACCACGCTGTACGCGTCCTTGGCATCGCTGGATTCAGAGAGCCTGAAAATCATTACCGTGGAAGATCCGGTGGAATACCAGTTGGATGGTGTGAACCAAATTCAGGTACAGCCCCAGATTGAGCTGAGCTTTGCCCGCGCCCTGCGCGCCATTTTGCGTCAAGACCCAGACATCATCATGATCGGTGAGATGCGCGATACAGAAACCGCCCAGATCGGCGTGCAGTCAGCACTGACTGGTCACCTCGTGCTCTCAACCCTGCACACCAATACCGCAGCGGGCGCCATTACCCGCTTGGAAGACATGGGAGTCGAGCGCTATCTGATCACTTCCTCGGTCAACGGCGTGTTGGCCCAGCGCTTGGTGCGAACACTCTGCAAACACTGTAAGACTGCAGTCGAATTGTCGCCGGAAGCTATCCGCCGCTACGGTTTAAAGCCCTTTTTAGCTGAAGGCCAAAGCAGCGTTTATCAGGCCAAAGGCTGCGAACACTGCCTGCAGTCTGGCTACGCTGGCCGTACCTCCATTCACGAGTTGTTCGTGCTGGATGAGGCCATGCACCGAGTGATCATGTCCGGTGCCGATGCCACCTTGCTACACGCGGCAGCGCGCAAGCAAGGCATGATTACACTCTACGAAGACGGGCTGCGCAAAGTCGTTAAAGGCGACACATCCTTAGAAGAAGTGATGCGCGTCACCCAAGATCAGAGTGAGTCGGAAGACGAATCCGCTGTTGCTACTGCGCAACTCAGTGATCTTGAAAGTTCTACGGTCTGAGTCAGTAAATGCCACACTTTAGTTACAAAGCTATCGGGCGAGATGGCAAAACAGTCGACGGCAGTATCGAAGCGGATGGGCTCGAGATCGCCTCTCGCCAATTGCGCAGCCAGGGTTTCACACTACTTAAGATAGAACCTGGCACGGGCGCCGCTGGGGCAGTGCGTAAAAGTGCTAAAGCGCCCGGTCGGCAGGAAGTCTTATCGATGACATCTGAGCTGGCGGTGTTATTGCGCGCCGGTTTGCCACTAGATCGCGCTTTAAAAGTGCTCATTGACATGGCTGCTGAGCCGGCGCTGAACGAGCTACTCAGCGAGCTACTCAAAGACGTCAAAGGCGGTAAAGCGCTGAGTCAGGCTCTGCTCGCTCACGAGCAGGTATTTGGCTCCTTTTATATCAACATGGTGCGCTCAGGTGAGGCCAGCGGTCAGCTGTCCGCCGTGCTCGACCGCTTAGTAGAGTACTTAGAAAACGCCAAAGCCAACCGCGACAGCGTAGTATCAGCTCTTATCTACCCGGCCATCTTGTTGGTGGTGTCGCTGCTCTCCATCGTGTTGATGCTGGGCTTTGTGGTGCCGCAGTTTGAGAGTTTGTTTGAGGATATGGGGGAGGGGCTACCGGCTCTAACCCAGGCAGTGATCAGCGGTGCTGATTTTATTAAAGACTGGGGCTGGTTAGTGCTGATAGGCCTCATTGGCGGTGGCCTATATTTGCGCAGCTGGCTGCGCACGGATGCTGGTAGGGCGAGCTTTCACCGCCGCTTGTTGAAGCTGCCGTTAGCGGGCGGGATTATTTTTGAGTTTGAGGTGTCCAAGTTTGCACGTACTGTCGGCACCCTCTTGGGTAATGGCGTGTCCCTGCTCAAGGCGATCTCCATTGCTATCGACACCGTAGAAAACACCGTCATTCGCGATGCCTTAATGGTCTTGCCGCCAGCGGTCAAAGCCGGCCAGCGCATGTCAGTCGCGCTGGAGGAAACCGGTCTGTTTACCCCCATGGTGATACAGATGACTCGAGTCGGGGAAGAGTCAGGTAGCTTGGGGCACATGATGCTGGAATTAGCCAAGGTATTTGATGATCACGTACAGTCTGGGGTTAAGCGCGGCCTGACCTTGCTGGAGCCGGTGCTTATATTGGGCATGGGAGCGGTGATCGCAGTCATTATTATTGCTATTTTAATGGGTATTTTATCGGTCAATGATCTGGCAGCGTAATGGCTGGGGTCTTTCATTAGGAACAGAGAGGTAAAGCATGAGTTTCACAAGCCACATGACTAGCGCAAGTTCACAGCGGCGTCGTTCGCAGCAGGGTTTTACCTTGATGGAGCTGCTAGTAGTCCTCGCCATACTCGGTTTGTTGATGAGCTTAGTGGGGCCGCGAGTGCTGAATCAGTTGGGTGGGGCTAAAACCAAGACTGCTGCTATTCAGATAAAAGATTTAGAGCAGTCATTGGAAATGTATAAATTGGATGTAGGGCGCTTTCCCTCAACCGATGAGGGCTTAAAAGCCTTAGTCCGCAAGCCGGCGAATGCCGCGGGCTGGAATGGCCCCTACCTCAAGTCCAACGAAGTGCCACTGGACCCCTGGAACAACGAATACCATTATAAATACCCAGGTGAAAAGGGCGAGATAGACATCTTCACCTATGGGCAGAATGGGGTGCCCGGTGGTGAAGGAGAGGATGCCGATGTGGGTAACTGGCGTTAGTTGCAGCGCTAAACTTCGCCCGGCTGGGCAGTCGCGGGGCTTTACTCTGATTGAATTGATGGCGGCGCTAGCTATCGCCGCGATCGTGCTGGCGGTGGCTGTGCCGGCCACTGTTCGTGTCTATGACTCGATGCGTTATCGTGAAAGCGTGCGTGATGTGCTGTCCTTTTTCACCACGGCGCGTTATCAGGCAGTTAGCACTGGCCGCGTGCAAGATGTAGAGGTGGTGCCAGACAAAGGTTTACTGCGCCTCGGCGACAAAAGCGCCAAGGTAGCCTCCAACATGAACTTAACAGTGCATGCTGCGCGTGAGCTGAATCGCTCTGATACCGGTGTTATTCGTTTTTATCCGGATGGTGGTAGTTCGGGAGGTGGGGTCGATATTGAAAGTAATCGCGGTACAGGCATTAGCATTAAAGTCGATTGGCTAATGGGCAGAGTATCCCAAGAGAGCTATGCCATTGAATAAAGTCGGGCGACAGCAGACGGGCTTTTCCCTGCTAGAAATGGTGGTGGCAATGGTGATTCTGAGCCTGTCACTTAGCGTTTTATACCAGGCCACCAGTGGCGCCACGCGCAATGTACGTGTTGATGAGCGCTATGCTTTCGCGGTGGAACTTGCTCGCTCTTTACTGGCTGACTCCGCCCAAGTGCCGCGCAGCGGTTATCAAGCTGCTGGGGAAACCTCAGGTGGCTTTCGCTGGACGGTAGAGACACATCCCATAGTGACAGGTAAAAAGCAGTTAGATCCTGGCTTATTACAAGACATTAAGGTTGTCGTGTCTTGGAATGACGGCAAAGAGCGCAGCTTTGAGCTTGTTTCAGTTGTGCAGGGACGCAGTAAAAAACCGTGAGAAAGCGCGTTCCAAGCCTACCCAAAGACACTAGCCGCGGCTTTACCTTAGTCGAGGTAGTGGTTGCCCTAGCGGTTTTATCTTTAATTATGCTGGCCACTGTCTCTGCGCTACGCACCTTTGCTAACACGCAAACTTCCCTCGATCGTGTCATTGAGCGCATCGATGAAACCCGAACCGTCAGTTCATTTTTGCGTTCCCTAGTTGCCTCGGCGGCGCAGGGGCAGTATGAAGGCGGCCTTACTCTAGGTGGGCCGCCAGAAAATAGTTCGTTTTTTTTCGCTGATGAGTCATTCATGACTTGGAAGGCCACGGTGCTGTTTGGTGAAAATTTTGGTGGCACCTATTTATTGCGAGTGCAGCGACAGGGTGACGCCTTAGTTTTGCTGTGGCAGGAGCCAAGTAACGATAACAGCAATGTCGACTGGAGCGATGCTGCTTCGCGGCAGCTTATTTCTGGGCTGCAGGAGTTTTCCCTTGCTTTTCGCCCTAATTTTGTCGATGACTGGGTCACTAAGTGGGAACCTGGGGCGCCGCCGGCACTGGTCCGCTTGCGCATTAAAACCCGCGACCGCTACTGGCCGGATTTAGTCATGGAGTTGCCATGGTAGTTGCAATCGCGGCGGAATATTCAGCGGCTCCCAAGCGTCTACCTAACAAGCAGGGCGGAGTTGCACTGGCAATTGTGCTGTGGTTTTTGGCCGGCATGTCGCTTCTTGTGGCAGGCATTGTTCACATGGGGCGTATGGATGTAAAAATGGCACAAGTGCATTCATCCCAAGCCAAGGTTGTTGCTGCTGGTGATGGTGCCATACACTTGATGATGGCTACTTTTCTGCGCGATCCGTCTCGGCGAGATCAAGAGCAGTTGCAGTTATCTGCCAATTTCGAGCTAGGTGCTTTGCCAGTTCGGGTACGAATGGTCCCAGCATCAGGTTTAGTGGATATATATCATGCGCCGCCCAATTTGCTCGCCGCCCTGTTTGCCGCACGTGGTGCTTTGGAGCCTGCTGAGGCAGAGCAACTGGCCAAGAGTGTGTTAGAGTTGCGCGCACGAACTTTTTCAAAGTTAGTGAGCCCTGAAGATTTACTGCGAGTGCCGGGCTTTAACCGCGCTTTGCTGGATGCTCTGCGTGACGATATTCGTGCGGTTCAAGGCGGCGGGGGGCTGAGTTGGGCCAAAGCCCCAGCTGAGGTGTTAGCAGCATTGGAGCAAGTCGACCCGCAGCGTGTTGCGGCCATAGCGGCTAAGCGTGATGCCACAGAGCTAGGCCAAGAGATGGCTGCGGGTGAGTCGCTGTTTCGAGTCGACGCCATCGTCGATTTAGGTGGTCAGCAGTGGCTGCGACGCCGCTGGGTAAAAATGGAGTCTGGTGGTAGTGGAGGTTCGGAGCTGCCCTGGAGTTTTATGCGTACAGAATCGCCAAGAGTGGCGGGCAACGGGATATAGGTAGCAAGCATGCTCGATGCTAGCCAGCAATGGCAGCTATTTGGCTTTGATATGAGAAACCTAGGCCGCTATTGGCAGCAGGCCTGGGCCGAGTTTCTGTGGGGTGACCAGTCGCCTCTGCGGCCTCGCCTCGACGAAGTTGTGCTGCTCGAAAGTGAGTCTGGGAGTGAATACTATCAGGCCGGAAGGTCAGTGCAGCCAACAGCCACTGATTGCCAAGCTCTGCTGTTGCCCGATGATTTGGTTTTATTTAAGCGCTTGCGGGTTCCAGTGGCTGCGGAAGCAGAGCTCGCTGCGGTAGTCGCCTTGGAAGTCAGTTCCAGTAGCCCTTTTCTTGCTGATGACACAGGCTATGGTTGGACTCGCATAGGCCGAGATGAACAACACATTCATCTGCAGTTGGCCATTGTTTCACTGAGTGCAAGCATGCGTTATATCGGCCGAGTCTACGATATTCACGATCTGCAAGCTCGCGAGCTCTGGGCCCGCAGCGAAGGTGAGCCTATAGTGATTCAGGGCTTTGGTGAGACTAAGCGTTTGCAGCGTTATAAACGCCGCTTATTGCGTATTAGCGCTCTGCTGGGGCTGTGTGCGCTTGCACTATTGGGCATGCTTTCCCTAGCGGCAGGCAGCAGCTATATCGAGATGCGCTATTACAATGCCCTTAATGAAAGCGTCAGTGCGCAAGCTCGTGATGCTGCCAATATGCGCGCGGCCTTACTCGATGCCAACGAAACTATTCGAGTAGTGAATGAAATTTCAGCTACTTATCCAAGCCCTCACGTAGAGCTGGCCAAGCTCACTCATTTACTGGGGGACGATGCCTATATCGTCCAGTATTTGCAGCAGGGCGAAGGTCTGCGCATTAGGGGGCGAGCTATTGATGCGGCCTCAGTAGTTCAGAAGCTGACCTCAGCGCCTGGCTACGCCGAGGTCAATTCCCCTCAGGCAATTACCGCCGTGGGCAATACCGGGCTGCAGCAGTTCTCTCTTAATATCCAGCTTAAAGCAGGGGCTGATTCATGAGCTGGTTGCGCGACAAGCGACTTTATTCGGCCCTGCTTGTGGCCACGCTGCTATTGCCACTAGGTTTATTTTTCTACCTTGTCTTTAGCGTATTGGGTATGCGCGCAAGTTACGAGGCGCAAATAGATCAGCTTGCGCCGCGCATCGCTCGTATGCAGGGCTTGATTGAGCGTCAAGATGTACTGGCTGACTCCACCCAGCGCATTGATAGCGAAGTGGCCAGCTTGGTTTATCCCGGCAGCGACGACCGCGCTGCGGTTTCAGCTTCGCTGCAGAAGTTGGTGCGAGAAATATTAAGCGATGCCGAGATGAAGGTGATCAATAGCCAAATCTTGTCGGTGATTGAGGATCAAGGTTTTGACCGCATCTCGGTTAGCCTCGCCGCAACCGGTGAGCTAGCAGCTCTTGATTTAGCTCTGAGTGATATTGCGGCTTTGCGGCCCTTAGTCATGGTGGAGGTGCTTAATGTTAAGCCCCAGTCAGTTCGCTCAGGGGATAAAGGCTCGCCTCAAAAAATATCAGTATCGATGCAAGTTTTCAGCTTAAGGCAGTCGCTATGACTTGGTTCGCCCCGCTGCGACAGCGTTACCGGATTACTAGCGAACCGCTGCGCAGTGAGCGTCGCGTGGAGCTATTAACTTTGGCATTTATTGCCGTGCTTGTTGTGCAGGTTATAGTGCTGATGTTGAAGGCTTTTACCACGCCGAGTGTCGAGCCAATACTGCCCGCTGAGGATTCACTGGCAGTGGGGGCCTTGAGTGGCTTGCAGGGGATTAGCCAAGAGCAAAGTGCAGAGCTGCGCGCTAGGCCGATGTTTTGGCAGTCTCGGCGCCCCTATGAGGCACCACCGCCAGAAGTGAAAGCGCCCCAAGAGGAAAAAAAGGCGGCGGCCGAGCTAAAAGGCGTTAAATTGCTGGGCGTGTTTGGCAGTGGCGACAATGCGGGCGTTATTGCGCTGGTTAAGGGTAAGCGCCAGAGAGTACTGCAAGGCGGTGACTTATCTGGCTGGACCCTACGAGAAGTGAGCCCGAAAGAAGTCACTCTTGTGAACGGCGCACGGCGCGAAATCTTGGCACTAGAGCGCCTGCCTGTCACCGGTACAGTGTTAGAGGTCGACGCGCGTCAAGAGGCAGAAACTGCCGAGCCTGAGGCTGATACGCTGAGACCTCAGCGGGAGCCGCAAACACTGAGTCTTGGTGGGCAGTGATTTATTTTATCCGATGGGCTTCAATGCCTGAGATTATTCAAGACAAGTTTAAGGAAGACCTATGCTGCTGAGGTGGCCTGTTACTGTCATTACGCTGAGCCTGCTGCTGAGCAGTTGTGCCTCCATGTCTCCCGCTCAAAAGGAGCCTGTAGTTCAAAGTGCTGCCACAGAGCAGAGGGCACAAGAGCTCAGCCAACAAAGTAAGCAGCTCAGTAAGAGCGCTGCCGAATTGGCAGATTCTGCTGAGAAGCTGGATCGCGTGCAGCCAGTGATTTATCGCGGCACAGACCGACAAATCAGAATGCCCGCTGCTGAAGAGCCGGTGCGCTTAGTTGGTAAAGATGTCAGCTTAAACTTTGAGGATGCCCCCTTGGCGGAGGTGGTGCATGCTGTGTTGGGCGATATTTTGGCGCTCGATTATATTGTCGACCGACCAATCAAGGGCAAGGTCACGCTGCGCACTCGCACCCCTATCCCACGCGATCAGTTGATGGAGGTGGTGGAATCGCTGCTAAAAGCCAACAACGTACTGATGGTGCGCGGCAGTGATGGGCGCTACCTGATTACAGGGGCTGATCGTGCACGTAATTTGCGTCCCGATTTGTCTGCTGCAGGTGAAGGCGGTGTTGGGTACAGCACCATAGTAGTGCCGCTGCAGTACATTAGCGCTAGCAATATGGCCGAGATTTTAAGGCCGGTAGTTGAAGAGTCTTCTTTGCTGCGGGTCGATAATACTCGCAATCTGTTGATCCTTGCAGGCACTCAAGCGCAGTTAGATGGCTGGCTCGAGATGGTTAAAACTTTTGATATGGATGTGCTGGAGGGCATGTCTGTCGGGCTGTTCCCACTCGAGCACAGCGGAGTGGAGTCCACTGCTAAAGTCTTAATGTCGATGCTCGACCAGAGTGGCAAAAATGGCCAGGCCGGTGACTTTGGTCAATTGGTGCGCATCATCCCGATTAAGCGCTTGAATAGCTTGATGGTGGTCACACCGCGCGCCCATTATTTAAAAACTGTCAGTACTTGGATTGAGCGTCTGGACGCAGAACCGGCAGCTAACTTTGAGCGCCGCCTCTATGTTTATCCGGTTCAAAACACAACGGCTAAGCGCCTGGCGGACCTGCTCACTAAAATCTATAGCGGTAGTGGCAGTAAGTCTGGCAGTAGCAGCCAAACATCCACTGGCTTTGGTGGCCAAGACGCAGTGGCGCCTGGTTTGAGTAGTGAGTCAATTGGCTCCTCATCTTCCTCTTCTTCTGGTAGTAGCTCCAACATGACGACGAGCTTTTCTAATAAAGGAAGTAGTGGCGGGGGCATATCCAGCGCCAGCGTGGGCCTTGGCGACGACGATGATGTTATCTCCGACGTGCGAATCGTCGCGGATGATGAGAACAACTCATTAATGATCTACGCCACGGGTAAAGAGTATAAAATTATCGAAACTGCCTTGCAGCAGCTGGACGCGGTGGCAACTCAAGTGGTGATTGAGGCTTCTATATTAGAGGTCACGCTTACCGATGAGCTCAAATATGGTCTCGAATGGAGCTTTAAAGAAGGCCTGGGTGGGGATTATACTGGCGCCGGTATGCTTGATACGGGTGGCCAAGGGATTGGTGCGCTTGCGCCCGGTTTCTCTTACGCGGTCACCAGCGCTGCCGATAATTTCTCTGCGGTACTCAACGCTCTGTCTTCGGATTCCTTAATCAACGTGATATCAACACCTTCGGTAATGGTGCTGGATAACCACGAAGCCTACATTCATGTAGGTGACCAGGTGCCAGTTAAGTCTGCCACCACCATTTCTGAAGGCGGTACGACCCTGCAAAGCGTCAACTACCGCGATACCGGTGTAAAGCTGACTGTGCGCCCCTCAGTGAATGCGGGGCGCTTAGTGACGATGGATGTGGCGCAGTCAGTCACAGATGTGGGCACGGTTGACCCCGCAACAGAGCAGCGCTCATTTTTAGAGCGCAATATTATGACTCGCGTAGCGGTGCGTTCAGATGAGTCAGTGGTGCTCGGTGGCTTGATTCGAGAAAATGCCTCAGCAGGTGACTCGGGTGTGCCTTTCTTGCACAAGATCCCCGTACTCGGTGCTTTGTTTGGTGCTAAGTCGAGCAGCAACAACCGTACCGAGTTAATTGTGATTATTACCCCGCGGGTGATTTCCAATGAAAGCGAGCTAAGGGATATTAGTAAAGAGATGCGCTCGCGAATGCGCAATATGGATCTAATTAATTACGTGTCCGATTAGTACGGCCGAAAGATAGAGTAAATAATTAAATGAGTGCGTAGTCTACTTGAGTTGTAGCTTTGCCATCGTATAATCGCGCCGACCTAACTAGGCTATTTGGGGTAATATGTTATATAAATTGAATGTGAAACTGGGAAAAATACTGTACTTAATAGTGCTTACTGCTGCGTTAACAGCGTGCGCAGGGCCGTCTAATAAGCCCGTGGTATTTGACGAAGAGCAGCGCCAAGCCCTGCTGGAGCGAGTGACTGAGCGCTGGCGAGCATTAGAGCAAGGGGATTACGCGACAAGTTGGGAGTACACCTCGCCAGCTTTTCGAAAGGCATTTCCTAAGAATTTATACCTTAAAAAGTTCTCATACGCCGTGCGTTGGGAGTTGACAGGCGTGGACGTGCTTAACTATGATGACGAAGCAGTTGTGGCGAGTGTGGTTGTTGGGGTCATGTCCCATCCAACTAAACTAACCTCTGCAGCTTCTCAAGCAGTGGGTGCTATACCCCGCGAGCTACGCGAAAGATGGGTTTTCGTGGATGGCGAGTGGTGGTACAGTGCAAACTATTAATAATTGCTAGTAAAAACTGGCAATTTTGAGTGGGTTGTTCGGTTGACAGCTGGCCTCAGCTGGTAATAATAGCGCTAGCAACGTGAAGAAATTATGTTGTACAAAGACTAACTTAGGAGTCTCCTTTATGAATAACACTTTTAAACCACTGGGTCTTGCTGCTGCAGTAGCCGCTGCAACTGTAGGCTATGTAGGTGCGGCTCAGGCTACAGAGTTGGCGGGTAACTCGTCACTTGGTGACTTGGCCCTGATCCCCTATTACACTGTTAACGATGGCTACGCCACTGGTATGTCAATTGTTAATACTTCTGATCGCACACAGGTGATTAAAGTTCGTCTGCGTCGAGCTGTAGACTCTATGGATGCACTTGACTTTAGTGTTGTGCTGTCGCCAGAAGACGTATACACCGGTACTATCGCAGCTAAAGGCGATGATATTGTGTTTGTCTCCAATGACAATAGCTGTACTGCTCCAGCGATGCCGGCGGGTGGCTTTAAAATGCCTGGTATCTATCGTGATGGCGCAGAAGAAGGTTATGTAGAAATTATTTCAATGGGTTCGCCAGTTAGTGAAGATGAGCCTATTGCTAAAGCTGCTTTGCACGATTCAGACGGTGTTCCAGCTAACTGTACGCTAGTTCGCGATAACTTCTACGTGACTGAATATGATCCCACTGCCACCAAGACTGGCTTTACGCCTAAAAAACGTGGTGTTATTAACTCCGCGTTGACAGCTCAGCGATCGAAAGTTGATAGCGATACGCTGGTTCTTAACGAGTACAACGAAGCTCCAGACTCATTAAAAGTTTCTTACTTTATTAAGTCCGATGAGACTGGTCTTGAGTTCGGAAACAACGCCGTGCACTTCTCTGGTCACATGGATGGTGCATCCATGACTAACCAAGAGCAAGGTGTGTTTGCTGGTGACCTGCAAGGTTTTGACCATCCAGACCTGAACGGTGGTGCGCCTTTGTCGTTTATGGGTGGCACAGCCAATGCTGCTTCACGTGGCTTGTATGAAGGTGTGCGTACAGCAATTGGTGCAGAACAGGTTATCAACGATTGGTCAGCTAACGATAGTGGTGCCTTCAGTGTTGATACGGACTGGGTTGTCACTGTGCCAGGTCAGTATCTGATGCTTGATCTTCCACAGTACCTGAACTCTTTGATTGACGAAGACGAGCTGTGTAATCCGGGCCTAGTTGCTAACCATAAGGCAACTGATCCAGAGGATCGCACATGTGACTTCCGTGATATTCCTTTGAAAGCTGACTTCACAGTCTATGACCGGGAAGAGCGAAGCAAAGTGGTAGAGCCAGGTGAGCTGGTGGTATCTCCTGCCATACCAGATCCTGAACATGTGGTATCTCTCGACCAAGAAGTGAACGTCATCGAGTGGGGTAACAGCCCGGTTCTAGGCACTGCCAAGGCTATCAAGGTGCCCAAGCCTGAAGGTGCAGTATTTGGCTGGTCAAACCTAACTGTCACTCAATCTGCTGATAAAGAGCAGGCAATTTGTGACTTTACAAGTGATGGTGTTCTTTGTGAAGTAACAGAGTCTCCGGTTCCAATGGTAGGCTTTGTTGCTTGGCAGCGTAACTTCGATACATTGCCTGAAGCTAACTATGGCCGTATCGTAGAGCACAGCTATGTTGTAAGTGCTGAGTAATTACAGCCATTAGCTAAAACTAAAAACCGACACCTTTGATGGTGTCGGTTTTTTTGTATCTACAATATAAATTTGGTAGCGAAATGTCAGATATTAAGCAACAGTTTTTCCTGTTATTTTTTGTGGTCGCTTTGACGTTTTCAGGCAATGGATTGGCCAGTATTGAGGTGGTTCGAGATCAAGGTACTGCAATAACTGCAGCAGAATTAGATTATTTAGTCAGTAAGTGGACTAGGCAAATGAGAGACTCTGCTCAGCGTGATAAAGGAGATCGTTTAGAGCTCCTGAATATGAGTTTGAGTAATAAAAAGTTGTCAAAGGAAGCTGATAAAATCAACCCCGAAAAAGACGGTGAGTTGTACTGGGATTACATGGTTCGTTTACAAACGCTAAAGCGTAACTTTGTGCTTGAGAAATTTGTGGCGCAATTGAATATACCTGAGATGGATCAGCTTGCTAAAGAGCGTTACACCACGCAGAAAGAAAAATATGCAAAAATCCCTGAAACGCGTATTTCTTCTCATATATTGTTTTCTTCGCCACCTGGCTTACCGAGGGATGGTGTGTTGAGCAAAGCTGCAGAAGTATTAGATCAGCTGCGTTCTGGCGCGAGTTTTGAAGAACTTGTTGTTGAGTACTCAGAAGATCCTGGGAGCAAGAATAAAGGCGGAAAATTCGACCGATGGGTTTCTTTGGGCCAGCCTGGTGTTTCTCCACCTTATACTGGTGGCCTCTTTGAAATAAAGGAGATTGGCGGATATTCGGATCTGGTGCAGACTGAGTTTGGTGTTCATATCATTCGGCTGGATGGTATTAAAGAAGAGGGATTTAAGCCATTTGAAGATGTAAGAGAAGGGATTATTGCGGAACTTGAGAATGAGTATAAAAAACTTGCAATAAAAGACTACATCAGTACGTTTCAAATTACTGATGAAGCCTATATAAACGAACCTGAGCTGGAAAAAATTCTCAACAAGTACCCTGGCCTCGATTAATAAAAAAGTGATAAAGGCGCAGCCATCAGTAGCGATTTTGCTCGCGACTTATAATGGCGCGCCTTTTTTATTCCAGCAATTAGAATCTATTGCAAATCAGTCGTACTCTAATTGGTATCTTTATGCATCAGATGATGGCTCGACTGATGTCACACTTAAATTGCTTGAGAAATGGCAAGACGGTTTTGGAAATACGCGTGTACAGTGTCGTGCAGGCCCTAGTCTAGGTTTTGTTGCTAATTTCCTTAGCCTTATTTGTGCAGAAGAAATAGAAGCTGATTATTACGCTTTTTCAGATCAGGATGATATTTGGGACACCGACAAGCTGAGCAGAGCTGTGGCGGAGCTTGAAAAGCTTCCACAAGGTATACCAGCACTGTATTGTTCGAGAACACGTAGCATTGACTCTCAGGGGCGTCTAATAGGCCTATCTCCGGCTTTCAATCGTCAACCCGGCTTTGCCAATGCTTTAGTGCATAACATCGCTGCAGGTAATACCATGCTTCTTAATGCAGAGGCTTGCAGTCTAGTGCGAGCCTTAGGCGTTGTGGATGTGCCTGCTCATGATTGGTGGGTGTATTTGCTTGTTTCCGGAGCTGGAGGCGCAGTCATCTTCGATTCAAAACCTAGTTTGAGTTATCGGCAGCATGACGATAATCAAATAGGGGATAATAGTGGTTTTATTACCCGCATCAAACGCTATTATTTAGCGCTTTTAGGGCGCAATAGGCGCTGGAGTGATCAACACTTAAACGCTTTGCAAGCCGCTTTGCCTCTGCTTGAGAAAAATAACCGTCGTTTACTTGAGCAGTTTTCTGATGCCCGCAACTTGCCCTTTTTTAGCCGAATAGCAGCAATGATTCGTTTAGGGATTTATGCCCAAACTTTTTCGGGCCGCTGTGGCTTGATCCTAGCAATTATACTAAAAAGGCTATAAGACATTGGGCATAATACCAGAATCAAAAACTCACTTCATATTAACGAAGAATTTGATAGATGAAGGATCAAAAAAAGCTAGTGGTTGTTCTTGGTGCCCATCGGTCGGGCACTTCACTTTGTGCTGCAGCTATGCAGTACTTGGGAGCGAATCTATGTTTGCCTGATGATTATCGCAATGAGGAAAACAGTAAAGGTTTCTTTGAACATCCTGATTTTGTAGAGTTCAATGATGCATTATTGGCTCACCTTGGTGGTGTTTGGGATAACCCAATTTTTAATGGTAGTGAAGCACTAGCGGCTCAATCGCCTGTGAGCATAACACCCTGGCGCAAAGCAGGGGTGGAACTGATCCGCCAGCTATTTGGTAATAAGAAGTTATGTGCAATAAAAGATCCGCGACTCTGTCAGCTGCTGGACTTTTGGCATCCACTCTTTCAGCAGGCTGGTTTTGCAGCTAGTCAGCTGCGCTATGTGCATGTACTTCGTGACCCTGTAGAGGTTGCTCTGTCACAGCAGCAGCGCGCACGCAAAAATCCTGCATATTATGAGGTGGGACATCAACTCGCCGAGGGTGCAGCCCTGTGGTTGTCGCTGACTGCACAAGCCCTGCATTCAGCAAGGTCATTGCCTACTTTCTACTTGAATTACCGTCAGCTTATGGATCGACCGGAAGAGTGCTTACGGGCCATCGCAGAGTTTACTGAGTTGGAGTTTTTTCCTGAGACAGCACGAGAGTTTGCGCAGGAATTTGTCGATGGCAAGCTCTACCGCAGCGAACGAAGTGACGATGGTGTACAGAGGCTCGACAAAGAGTTGCCGCAGCTATTTGAATTTTTCACTGAGCTGCAGCCATTGTGGGAGTCTCAAAGTGCGCAAGGGGTCGAGTCGGCTTTAAATATTTATAGACGTTCTGATACCAGTGAGAGGTTGGCAGATATTGCAGTGCCTGCGCTGTCGCGACTGAGTATTGGCTGTAGAGAGTCGAGGCTTGCGCAATTAATTAAGTCCGATGAGCTTGAATCACTGACCCGGCAGCGGGATGAGTTCGCATCAGTGGTACAGCCGCTAAGAGCTGAAGTGAAGGCCTTAGAGGGAGGTCTAAGCGAATTAAACCAACAGCATACAGATCTAAAGACAGCATACGAAAATATAGAAAGTGATCATCAGAATATTTTGAGCTTGTTGCGGCGCAGCAGCGAAGAAAATACAAGGCTTGAGGCAGATTGCGCACACTTAATGCGTGAGCGCAGCACACTGGAATCCACCATCAGAGATATACAGAAATCGCTATCTTGGCGTATAACCCAACCACTTCGGTGCTTGAGATCCTGGCAGTTGCAATTACAGGACTCAGCTGGGGGTGCCTGGAGGCAATTTCGTCTGCGCGCCATACAGAATTATCATCGGCTAAGTATTCGTCATCCGTCGCTGGCTTGGAATTTGCGACGCTTACTACGTCCGGTATTCCGGGGTATTGGCCGCTTGTTAGATAAGAGTTCACAGTCCAGCGAAAGATTTAACCGGGTCAGCGGAAACCTACTTGAACCCCTCTTATATCAGCAGTATGAGACAAATGAAGCTTATGCTCCGCTTATTAGCGTTATCGTCCCAAATTATAATCACGCTGAGTTCCTGACGCTGCGTTTAGATTCAATTTACTCCCAGAGCTACCCCAATATAGAAGTGATTTTATTGGACGATGCCTCTACGGATGACAGTGTTTCTATTCTTGAGGACTATCAACGGCGTTATTCTTCAAATACTCGCCTGATTTGTAATGAAAAAAACTCTGGTGGGGTGTTTCACCAATGGCAGCGTGGTTTAGAAGCAGCCAATAGCGATATAGTATGGATTGCGGAAAGCGATGACTGGTGTAGTGATAATTTTCTCGAGTCACTTGTACCGTATTTTGAGAATGAAGCAGTGCAGCTGGCTTATGCTCGTACCGTGTTCATGGATGGCGATGGAGATGAGCAAATTTGGTCGATTAATGAGTATTTACACGATATAGACCCGGAGCGGTGGAATAGCGAAATACTTACTACGGGCGCAAATATTGTTCGGGAAGCTTTCGCACAGAAAAACATAATCCCAAACGTGAGTTCCGCAATTTTTCGCAACCCACGCAGTTTAGAGATTATGCACGATCCGAAATGGGAGACAATGCGTATATGTGGTGACTGGGTTCTATATTTGCACTTACTGCGTGGAGGGATGTTGGCATATTCACCGGTTGCTTGTAACTACTATCGTATTCATGGTCAAAACACTTCGGTATCAGCTTACGCAGATGATGCTTTTTACCGAGAGCACGAGCTGGTGGCAGAAACCCTGATAAAATATTTTGGTCTCGATAAAAATGCTCTGGAGCAACTTCGTGAAAATTTGATCATACATTGGAGGCAGACCCGTCCAAATGATCCGGTAGAGGGCTTAGACATTTGTTTTAGCTTAAATGATATTCGAAAGAGAGTTGGTTCGCGTTCTCCCAACTTGCTAATGGCTTCTTATGCTTTCTGTGCGGGTGGAGGGGAAACTTTTCCGGTGAGTTTGGCCAACCTGATGAAAGCTCAAGGATACAATGTTACATATTTGGATTGTGCTCAGGAAGAGCGTAATGAAGGGGTGCGGAAGCGTTTGAGGCCCGATATCCCTGTGGTATCAGATTACTCACAAATTGAACGGATCGTGCAGGATTTTAATATCGATATTATTCACTCGCACCATGCCTGGGTGGATAGCACGGTCTTAGATGTGTTACCTGAAAAGTCTTTCTGTAAGACGGTTGTTACATTGCATGGTATGTATGAAACGATTAATGAGGTAGATCTCAAAGGAATTTTGCCTCGATTGGTAAAGCGCACGGCACGGCTAATTTATGTAGCTGAAAAGAATTTAGGTGCTATTGATAGTTTAGGTCTTAGACAACAGGCAAGGCTTCAGCGAATTGATAATGCACTCGAACATGAAGCTTATGTGCCTGTAACTCGAGGAGCGCTTCAGATCCCTGATAGTGCCTTTATTTTGACACTAGTCAGTCGTGGAATGGAAGAAAAAGGCTGGGCAGAGGGGATTCAAGCGGTGGCTCTTGCTAGGGAGCTTTCAGGTAATGACATTCACTTAGTTCTTGTTGGGGATGGCCCAGAATATGAGAGACTTAAGAGCGAGAAGCTGCCTGCGTTCGTTCATTTAGAGGGTTTTCAGAGTAATGTGCGCGGATATTTCGCTGTTGCTGATCTTGGGTTTTTGCCCTCGCGTTTTAAAGGGGAGAGTTTTCCCCTAGTCATAATTGAGTGTCTGCAGGTGGGGCGCCCTATGATGGCGACAAATATAGGTGAAATATCATATATGCTCGAAAGCCAGGAAGGATTGGCCGGTGTACTGTTGGAGCTTGATGGAGACGATTTAGATATCGAAGCTATGGCGCAAGCTATAGCTGAAGTAAGCGAGCAATCCGAAATTTATGAAGGTCTTGTCCGCAGGGTACCAATTGCAGCGAATAAGTTTGATCCTGTGATTCTTGCGGCCAAACATGATGAGACCTATCGTGCTGCACTAGCAGAGTGAGAGTGGTAAAGGGGCGATCGTTTTTAGGAGACTGAATAATGGGGCCTACCAAAATATTTGAACGTATATACTTGCACGTGGGCCTTGGGAAAACTGGTAGTAGCTCAATTCAAAGAGCAGCCGTAGGCCAGCACGATCAGTTGCTTGATGTGCATGGCATTCATTTTCCATTAATTGACGGGGATCCAAGGCCGTTTAATGGCAATCATACGCTATTTCTGAGCTCACTTTTTGGATCAAAACCCGAGCTTCAGCGTCCAAATCAGCTGTATGGATTAGGCTCGTACGACGCAATTAGCAAAGCAAATGAAGATGTTTTGCGGCAGTTTGAGCAAGGGTTTCTTGCCACCAGTGCCACAAAATTGCTTCTATCTGCTGAGGGAGTAGGTCACTATAGCCGAGGTCGTATGCAGCGCTTGGCTGATTGGTTATACACTTTTACAAGCGACGTTAGAGTAGTAGCTTGTTTAAGAAATCCCATCGACGCGCTCTCTAGTGAAATTCAGCAACGCTTGAAGACTGGTGCGATCTTGGAGAACCTGTATCGTGATCCGCCGCACTATTCTTATAGGACGGTGCTTACAGACTTGGAAAGTGTTTTTGGTCGCAGTAGTTTTTTATTGTATGACTATGCCGATGCCATAGAGAGCAGAGGAGGTTTAGTTGCCGAGTTTTTTCGTCAGATTGGCTTATCTTTGAGCGGGATGGATGAGGTCTTGGATGGAGAGGTGGTCAATACAAGCATGAGTCAGGAGGGAGCCTTACTTTTAAGTGCGCTTAATCGACAAAGGCCACTGTTTGTAAATGGCAGTGTTAATCCGTCCAGATCGCCAGAAGATGTACTAGAGTTTATTTCGATACCTGGGAAAAAATATCAAGCGCCTGAATGGGTATATCGTCAGTTGAGAAGTCAGGTGGAGCCTGAGTTGGCTTGGCTTTACTCAAATTATGGTCTTATTTTACGTGAATTAAAGTCATTGCGGCCTAATCCTCTAAGCCGTCAATGGAGCGAGCAAAGCATCGATGCTCTCGCTCTTAAACTGAATGACTTAGGAAGGTTAAGGCGAGCCTAGTTTTACTTATTCTCCACCACGCCCGCCCGTTTAGCTTAATTCATCTGTAAAGCGCCCAAGTTGGTTTGCTGTTTGTTTATGAAAGGGCTTAATAGAGTCGCGCTCTCTTTGTATAAAGCTTTGTAGTCGTTGGAAAAGCTTCGGGTATTTTTGTTGTAAAAACTTTGATATTGCAACACCTTCACTATGGGGTAAGGGGTTGCTATCCCATGGGTCATCTGGGTTTGGTAAAGGAGCATCAAATAATATCCCACTCGGGCGTCCCATATAGTTTATTGCAATTGATTCATTGACTACAGTAGCGTGATCGAGGATCTTTATTCGATCATTTGGGGAAAGAATATCTCTTTGGGGGCGGGGAAATTTTTTTGCGTACTCAGCTAATGGGGCGTTAAATAAAACTGTTTGTTCACGATTATCTTCCAGCACATTGATTAAGCGTTTATATTCCATTGTGCTGTTGGAGAGGCGTGGATTGGCGTCCGCATGGTTATAGCTAAATGTTCGACCCGGCTCGACACCGTAGGCATGGTAAAGTAGGTCGCTGCGAATATCACCGTTGTGGAATTGAGTTTTTTCATAGGCTCGAACTAAGATTTTGTCTGCTCCTAAAGCGTCCGCCCAAGGTTGAATCTTGTCTAGATAATTGAACCGGACAATTAGGTTGTCGAGTATATGGTGTAAATCCCGTTTTTGTGCGCCAGCTTTAACCTGTTGATTATAGGTGGCCATGATAATGTCATCTTGGCGTCGTAGATAAACTAATATTCTAATATCGAAGTGTTTTTTAACTTCTGTGCAAAAAGCACTAATAGCTTCTGGGGTGGCCCAAGCGATCAATTCTGATGAGATAAGTATTTTATCTTCTTTGCATTGGCTCAGTTTGGGCGCCCATTGGTCAGGCGTTTGGAAATCCCATTGGCCAAGTAAAAACTTGGGAATATGAGGCGATAGAAGGTGGTGTGCATCTGACATGATGCCAGTCTTAGGATACAAAATTCCAAGCTTCGATAAGGGGCGTCTATTTGCCCAAAAAAAGTTTTGCAGGGCAGTTGTTCCTGTTTTGCCCATGCCAATATGGATTGTTAATTCTTTTGCCATTTAAAGTAGATATTCCATCACAAAAGGTTCGAATTATACCCTAGGAGGTATTTCAGCGCATTAAGATAGCGTACCTTAGTCTTGTAGTTTCAGTTGCGGCTGTTGTTGACTATAATAGGCGCCCTCTCTATTGTTGCCCACCTGCATAGCTATGCGGTATAACTTTTAGCATAGCTCGAATCGATTTCATCTCATGACAGTTGTTTACTGTGAGGCCCTATGTCCGAAGATATTTTGGGATTAAACAGACATCCAGGTGACCACCATTATCGCGCTTTCGTAGGGCCATCTGTGGACTATGATTTAGTTAGTGCAATGGCCTTTGGCCTTCTCACAGCATGTGGTTTGCGGCAGCATCATCGCTTATTAGATATTGGTTGTGGCTCGCTTCGTTTAGGGCGGCTCTTTATTCCATATTTGAATCAGGGTAATTACGTAGGTCTTGAACCCAACAAGTGGCTAGTCGAAGAGGGCTTGCGTTATGAGGTTGGAGACTCGCTTGTGAAGAATAGGTCTCCTTCCTTTGTTTATGGCAGCAGTCTTAGCGGGTGGGAAGGCAAGCGTGAGTTTGACTTTGCAGTTGCTCAATCTATTTTTAGCCATACAGGTGCCGACTTATTGCTCCAGTGGCTTGTAGAAACTGCTGATGCCTTATCAGAAAGTGGGGTACTTTTCGCGACAATTATTGAAGGTGCTGAAGACTGCCGTGACTCAGGTTGGATTTATCCAGAGTGTGTTGAGTACCGGATTGAAACGATATCGCGGTGGGCGGAGGAAAATGGCTTACAAACCCAAGTATTAGATTGGTACCACCCTCGACAAACGTGGTGTGCTTTTTATAAACCCGAGTTTGATCCGGGAGTGCTCAATGGAGGCTCGCCTTCTTGGAACCACTTTGGAAGCCGTGCACAACCATGACGGAGCGCTTTTCTGACTTAGTTTATTTGAAGCAGTATCGTGTAATGGCTGAAGATACAGCGCCGATTGTTATTGGTGGTGTAGGAGGTAGCGGAACGAGACTGGTCGCTAGTCTGCTGCCTGGCTTTGGGGTGGAACTGCCAGGCTTGATGAATGATGCGCTGGATAACATGTGGTTTAGCTTGCTATTCGTGCGGCGCAGTATTTTGCTGAAACCACGCGCTGAGATTTCTGCTTTATGCTGGATGTTTTCTCGTTTAATGCGACATAACGAAGCTGTGCCGGCTGAGCTGTTGTCAATGTTGAGTGAGGCTGCAGAATTTGATCGAGGACCAGCCCTAAATAAGGCCATGTTAAATGAGGCGCTAGAGTCGATTCTGAGCTTGCTTCCATCAGAGTCAGAAAAGGATTTGTCTTTGGAGACTCCGTGGGGTTGGAAGCAGCCTAATAGTCATGTCATGCTGCCTATGCTTAATCAGTACTTTCCAAATATGAAGTATATCTATGTTGCACGCAATGGTTTAGACATGGCATTTAGTGCTAATCAAAACCAGCTTCGATACTTTTGGGGGGATCTTTTGCTAGAGGGAGATTTTAGTGTTACGCCTAGGAACTCCTTGCGGTATTGGGTCGCTGCTTTTAAAAGGGTTTTAGGAGACAAGGCTTTGTTGGGTGATCGACTTCATATCCTGAATTTTGATGCGCTATGTGATCAGCCGGCTTCTGAATTGGCCCGCCTTAAGCAGTTTTTAGAGTTAGATGTTGATTCAGGTGTATTGAGCTCTCTCGCTGACTCAATAGTGAAGCCGGCGAGTCGAGGGCGGCACGCAAAACAAGATTGTTCGCAGTTTGATTCAGCTGATATTGATTTTGTGAGAGCGGCTGGATTCGATGTGCAGGTATAGTGATTTATATTCCTAGCTTGCTTTTTATACTACGGTTCCGGGTGCGTAGACCTTGAGCCAAAACCATATCCACTGGCGCTCTGCCATCCTCAACTGGCGTATGCTGGCTTGCATATTTATTGGCTTTGCCTCTGGTATGCCTTTGTATGTGCTGCTGCAGTTGGTTCCGGCTTGGTTGCGCGACGAAGGCGTTTCTCTTGTTGAGATAGGCTTATTTGCCCTAGTTGGCATTCCTTATACTTGGAAGTTCCTGTGGGCGCCCTTTATGGATCGCTGGTCGCCGCCCTTGTTGGGGCGATTGGGTCGGCGCCGTGGGTGGATGTTGCTATGTCAGCTCGCTTTGCTGCTATCTATTGGCTTCTTAGGCCAGCTTGAGCCGGCAGTCTCAACAGCGGTAGTAGCCTGGGTGGCCTTATCAGTGGCGTTTTTCAGTGCTAGCCAGGATGTAGTGCTCGATGCTTTTCGCCGCGAAATCCTGCCCGATGAAGAGCTTGGCCTGGGTAACTCGATTCACGTACAAGCCTATCGCATCGCTGGCTTAGTGCCTGGCTCGCTGTCATTGATCTTGGCCGACATCATGCCTTGGAGTTCGGTGTTCTGGATCACAGGCAGCTTCATGTTGGTAGGCGTAGGCCTGACCGTCATGGTGAAGGAGCCAGAAACCGAAAAAGTTGCTCTGATGGGGCTGCGCAGGGCGGTGGTCGCGCCATTTTTTGAGTACCTCAATCGTCGAGGCTGGTCAGGGCTATTGTTGGTTTTGAGTTTTATGTTTTTGTACAAACTCGGTGACAATATGGCCACGGCCCTTGCCACGCCTTTTTATCTCGACATGGGCTTTTCTAAAACGGAGATTGGCTTAGTAGCCAAACACGCAGCCTTATGGCCGGCCATTGCCGGCGGTTTATTAGGCGGCATCGTAATGATCCGGGTGGGTATTAACCGTAGCTTGTGGCTGTTTGGGCTCGTGCAACTGGTCAGTATCTTTGGTTTTGCAATTTTGTCAGCTAGCGAAGCCGAGCTGTGGTTGCTGGCATCAGTGATCGGCTTTGAATATCTCGGGGTGGGTTTGGGAACCGCGGCCTTTACAGCATTTTTGGCCCGGGAAACCAGTCGTGTTTTTGCTGCCACCCAATTTGCTTTATTCACTGCGCTAGCCGCTTTGCCGCGGACTTTTGCTAATGCCAGTACCGGGGTCATTGTAGAGCAGACCGGCTGGCTGAGCTTCTTCTTGCTCTGTGCAGCTTTGGCCTTACCCGGTATGTTGCTGCTAGTGTGGGTGGCACCCTGGAAGCGCTCCGCTTCCGCAGAAGGTGAAAGCGGAGCCGTTTAACCTGTTTCTATCCTTGGGGTATACTCGCAGACCAACCCAGTGCTAATTGGGCGCTAAACGAAATAATAATTTATGAATGATCCACTACAAGCTGTTACGTATTCAGAATCACCCTTGTCTTTGCTTGCAGCGGCACATGGCGGGTAGGGCAAACTTATGTCGATGCTAGGTTCTGAGCCGGTACTGCAAGCACCTCAGCGCGTCTTAGCAATACTTGGTATGCATCGCAGTGGCACCAGTTGCTTGACCGGTTCGCTGCAAGATGCGGGCTTAGAGCTGGGCGATTGTCACACTTGGAATCCCTACAACAAAAAAGGAAATCGAGAAAACCAAGCCTTTGTTGATCTGCATGATGCTATTCTCGCTGCGAACGGGGGGGCTTGGGATAAGCCACCGCGAAAAGTTCGCTGGCAGCAGGAGCATTATGAATGGGCCCGCAATATTCTGGCAGAGCAAACAATGACAGGGGTTTTTGGTTTTAAAGACCCCAGAGCTTTATTAGTGATTGACGGCTGGCGAAAAGTCTTGCCTTCGCTGGAATTCGTCGGGATTTTCCGTCATCCAGAAGCCGTGGTGCAATCTCTGGCCAATCGAAGCCAATTGGCGCGAGACCATGCTCTGGCTCTGTGGTTTCATTACAACCGGGCACTGTGGCATTTGTACAAAAAGGAGCGTTTTCCTGTATTGTGCTTTGATGAGGGTGAGCAAGAGTTTCAGGCTAAAGTAGCAAGCCTAACACCGCAGTTAGGTTTAACTCGCGAGGAGCATGTCGCCACATTTTATGATCGCAGCTTAAAGCAATACTGCGGTGAGTCGCTGTCGACTCTGCCATGGCGAGTGCGACGCTTGTATCAAAACCTGCGTAAAGTCAGCGTGTAAATGAATTGGGCCCTCAATGCTAAAAAAACTATTAAATCGTAAAGAAGAGCCGACGCAAACAGCGAATGCCCCAATAGTGAGTATTGTGGTCATTGTCTACAGCATGGTCGAGCAGGCGCGTAAAACCTTGCGCTCACTCTACAGTGATTATCAGTTAGATGTGAGTGATCAGCACTACGAAGTCATTGTGGTGGAAAATGAGTCAGAGCACTGCCTTGACCAAGCATTTCTGCAAGACTTACCCGGCAACTTCCGCTACTTTTTACGTCGCAATGCTGAAAGCAGCCCTGCCGCCGCAATCAACTTTGGTGCAGAGCAGGCTCGCGGAGATCATATCTGCACCATGATCGATGGCGCCAGAATGTTAACGCCGGGCGTTGTTAGACAACTGATCCGCGGTCATAAGCTGTCACCGCGCGCGGTGGTGACAGTGCCTGGCTATCACCTAGGCAATGATCTGCAGCAGAACTCGGTCAATGAGGGTTATTGCGTGGAATACGAAAGAGAGCTGCTTGACTCTATCGTCTGGCCCGGAGACGGGTATAAGCTATTTGATATTGCTTGCTTTAGTGGTTCCTGCGCCCCTGGTTTCTTTTTGCCCAACAGTGAGAGCAATTGCATTAGTTTATCCAGAGCGCTGTGGCAGGAGCTGGATGGCTTTGATGAGCGCTTCAATTTCAGCGGCGGTGGTTTAATTAACCTCGACTTTTATAAACGTGCCTGCGAGTGTCCCGAGACCCTACATGTGATCGCTTTAGGTGAAGGGACTTTTCATCAGTTCCATGGTGGAGTGACAACGGGTGGACAAGCGGCGAGCAAGCGAGAAGCCTATATTGACGCGAGTAAGCGCCAGTACCGGCAGCTAAGAGGACATGAGTTCGAGAGTCCAGTAACGGCGCCGGTCTACCTAGGTGAGTTACCGGTCAATGTGCTGCGCTTTATTCAACGCTCCGCCGATGTGGCGCTCAATCATCTTTCACCGGCTCCCGCAGCACTAAAGGCCTGTGAGGGCTGATAAAGCGGCTATGTAAAGGCCTTGACTTTCCGCTAATCCGCCTAAGAATTTAAAAGGAAGCTATCAAGCATGTCCGACAGTATTTATTTCCCTCCTTCACTACAGCGTTTTGAGCCCAAGCGCATGGTGTTTAGCACTTGGGTGGATCACTTACCTTTTGCCTACGATTTGGTGGCAGCGATTCGCCCCAAAATGCTCGTAGAGCTCGGCGTTTATAATGGGCTGTCGTTCTTTACTTTCTGCCAGTCCTTGATCGAAAACAATATCGATGGGGTTGCCTACGCCGTCGACTGCTGGGAAGGCGACGAGCATACCGATGCTTACGATGAGTCGATCTTTTTAGATGTTCAAAAGCATGCTCGGGAAAATTATCGGGGCATCACCTACCTGATGAAGATGTTCTTTAGCGAGGCCCTGCAGCACTTCAAGGACGACTCGATAGACTTGCTGCACATTGACGGTTTACACACTTATGAGGCCGTTAAAGAAGACTTTGAAACTTGGTACCCCAAGGTGCGACCCGGCGGCATTGTGCTGTTTCATGACGTCATGGCGCGTTTAAAGGACTTCGGTGCTTGGCGATACTTTGAAGAGCTTGAGCAGAGCCATGAAGAAATTTTTAAGTTTCACCATGGCTTCGGTTTGGGGGTGTTGCGTAAACCCGGTGGGCAGGCGCCAGAAACCCAGTTAACTCAGCTATTGTTCAAAGGTGATGAGGCCTCTGATCAGAAATTGAGACAGTTTTATGTTCATGCCTCGCACTTTTTGGAAGCTAGGCGCCAAGCGGGTCGCTTTAGAGAAATCACAGAGAACCGCAAGAAAGGTGGCCAGGGCAAAGCGACGGCTTAAGAGTTGTCGTGAAACTGCGCCTGTTCACAGTGGCTAAAGCGAAGTGGGCCGAGCTGTCGGCGGTAGCAATTTTGCTAGTGCTGTTCACATCACTGAGTGCATGCGGTGACGAAGCCAAGGTTTCAGGCCTAGCTCGGGAAGCCAGCGCGGCCCCACCGAATATTCTGTTGATCCTGCTCGATGATATGGGGGTTAATGATGTGGGCGCCTATGGTGGTGGTGCGGGAGTCACGCCACACATTGACCGCTTTGCTCAGCAGGGCCTGCGTTATACCCGACACTATACCGATAGCACCTGTACAGCGACTCGCGTGGCTCTGCTATCGGGGCAGGACCCAGCGTCAATGGGTTTTCGGCCGGCCGCTGCCGGTATCCCTGCAGAAATAAAAACCTTGCCCGAACAATTGCGTGAGGCAGGTTACACAACCCATCATATTGGCAAATGGCACGCCGGTTTTAATACTCGGGAAGCCTGGCCTAATGCACAGGGCTTCGACAGTTTCTTTGGTTTTTTGAACCAGTTTTTATTGCGGGGCCCACATACTGAGACTGAGTTGATAACGGGCCGGCCTACTTACCACAACCCTTGGCTGCAACACGACATGGAAGCACCCAAGCAATATGAGGGGCACTTGTCGTACCTATTGAATACAGCAGTATTAGATTTTCTTGAGCGGCATGCCAAGGATGAAAGCCCCTGGTTTTTAAACTATTGGACTTATGCGCCGCACCGGCCTTTGCAGCCAACCGAAGAGTATTTATCTCGGCACCCAGCCACGGCGGAAGGGCGTTACTTGGCATTGCTTGAAGAAATTGACGCTTTAGTGGGAAGGGTGCTACAGGCCTTAGATGACTTGGGCTTAGCCGATAAGACTTTAGTGCTCATCGCCAGTGATAACGGCGGAACGGCAAAAGAATATCCCAGTAATGCGCCGTTTCGAGGTGGCAAAGCGACTTTTTTTGAAGGTGGGGTGCGCACGCCGCTCTTTGTCAGGTGGCCCGGCCAGCTTGAAGCGGGTTTAGAAGATGATCGCGTGCTCTCAGTAAAGGATTATCTTCCTACTTTGGTAGCGGTAGCGAAGGGACAGCCGGGTGATAGTGCAGCAGGCAATTTTTTAGCTGCCAATGACGATGCGAGAACTGTCTCGCGTCCCTTGTTTTGGGAGGCTAGCAATTCAGTGTTTCACAGTTGGTCGGTCTTGGATGAGACGGGGCGCTGGCGACTTTACCGAGATTACGAAAACAAAATGCACCTGACTGACTTGGCTGCAGCAGCAGGTGGCAAGGATGTAGCCCTAGCGGAGCAAAGCAGTCTCGTTGCTGAGCTTACCCAGGCATATAGCCGTTGGCATCGTGTGCAGCATGCCCCCAGCCTGCCATTTGTAGCCGATATGGAGTCTAGTCGTGGGCAGGGGCAGTTTGCAGGCTATGATGTGCTTCGAACACCCGGTGTGGAGGGCTGGAGCTTCGCCTTAGCGCTTCAACCTGAGGGCCGCTCTACCTCGATGGGGCCGCAAATCATTGCGGCCCAAGAGCCGCACTGGCGTTTGCAGCGACAGGCAGGTCAGCTAGAACTAAACATGCAGGGCTTAGAGTTAGTGGCGGCAGAGCCTCCGCCGGGGCAGTGCAGCGAGATAGTCATCGCGACGCAGTTTACCCAGGCCTACAGTGCTCCAGCTTTTAAGTCGGGCTTGGTGGAGCTGTTTTACGATGGCGTCAAAGTGGCCTCAGCCAGCACCGACACGCCGCGCCTGCCACCGCAGGATTTTAGTCAGCCCACAACTCTTGGCCGCGACGCCAGTGGCGGACAGGTCTTTCAGGGGCAGCTGGGGCCGGCCCGTTTCTGGAATGAGCGCCTAGTCGCCGATGAGCATGCGGATGTTTATCTGCAAAATAGTGTTGCTAGTGGTCAGGGAGAATTGTGTCAGGCCCTAGTCGAGCGAGGCGGCGATGGCGGCTTGCGCTGACAATAGCAATGATGAATATAAATTCTGCTCCAGCGCTAGCAGTGCTGGGGCTGCACTAGAGTGAGTCAATGAAGCTGTCAATTATCCTTGTTGCCTATGACATGCAGCGCGAAATCCCTCGCAGTCTAGAGGCACTGTGTCCTAGCTACCAATTAGGTGGCGATCAACTGGATTATGAAGTGGTGCTGGTCGATAACGGCTCGCCGACGCCACTGGCGATTAATGCCGATGACTATCCGGGCTTGAGACTGCAGCAGCTGCGTATCGATGACGCACCGCCTTCGCCCTCTTATGCGGTCAATGCCGGGGTGAAGGCCGCTAGCGGTGATGTGATTTGTTTAATGATCGATGGCGCCCATTTGTTGACCCCTGGAACCTTGCAGTGGGCTAGTCGTTGCTTTGCGGCCTTCGATAATCCGGTGGTGGCAACACGCTATTTTTACTTAGGGCCTAAAGAGCAGCCCGAGTCGATCGTTGAAGGTTACGACCAAGCGGCAGAAGACAAGTTGCTGGCAAAGATTGCTTGGCCCAGCGATGGTTACAAGTTATTTGAGATTGGTACTCCGCTGCGCAATGGAGCCAATAAGATCACTTGGTTTAACCGTATGTTTGAGTCCAATTGCCTTTTTTTAAGACGTAGCTTGTTTGAGGAAATCGGCGGTGCTGATGAGCGCTTTGACTTCCCCGGTGGTGGTTTTGTTAACCTTGATATTTATAAGCAAGCGCTTGACGCAGAGGGCGCCACACCGATCCAGTTAGTCGGCGAGGGCAGCTTCCATCAAGTGCACGGTGGGACTACGACCAATAGTAGCGAAGAGAAAAGGCAGCAACGCTTAGCGCTGTACCGAGAGCAGTACAAGCAGATTAGGGGTCACAGCGAGCTGGTTTCTGATAAAGTTTTAAATTTCATGGGTCACTTGCCAACTAAGGCCTCCAAGATTCATCTGAGAAACTAGCGGAGTTTCAGTTTACACAGGACGGTGTCAATGTTCACAAACAGTCAAGCTCACTCTGATACAGCAGGCGATGTTTTACAACGTGCTGATCACTTATTGCAGAACGCCGACTTTGCTGCGGCACTGGACTGTTTGAGCCAAGAGCAGGTGCAGCGGCCCTCACCAGAGCTCGAACAGAAAATCCTCGATATCCGCTTAGCGGCATATGCCCAAGTGGATTGGGGCAATAAGCCTGAGCAGTGGCCGCCGAGTCATGATGACCGTTTTGCTGCGAACAAGGGTTTAGCAGAAATTGAGCGGAGCGAGTTAGATTGCGAGTCGCTGGCAGCGGGGGTGATTGGTGCTGGCGGATTAATTGTGCGGGGCTTGCTGAATGAGCAGCAAGTGGATGATTTAAAAACGGGTATTGATAATACCTTGCTAGCTCGGCGGCGTCTGTCGCAAGGTGAGGGCGAAGCTGGTGATGAGCGTTGGTATAGTCGCTCTGAGCGTATTGCCGGAGGCCCTGCCCAGTTTGGCAGCTTGGGTGCCCAGCAGTACAGTGACCATGGTTCAGTATGGGCCGCTGATTCACCCAAAATGGCCTTTGAGCTGACTGCACTCTATGCGCGCTTAGGTTTACAGCACTTGCTGGCCAATTATTTCGGTGAGCCGGCAATGCTGTCGGTTAAAAAATGGGTGCTGCGCAAGGTTAAACCCAACCCAGAGCAACAGGCGGGTTGGCATCAGGACGGGCGCTTTCTCGGTGCTGGTATTCGCACAGTCAACATGTGGATTGCCTTGAGTGAATGCGGCGGAGATGCCGCCGCACCCGGTATGGATATCGTTGCGGATCGAAATAAAGTCATTCACCAAACCGGTACCCACGGCGCACCCTTTGACTGGACCGTGGGCCCGGGTTTAGTTGATCAGATCACTAGGGAGTCACCGGCCCTCAATCCACAGTTTCAGCCTGGGGATGCCTTATTTTTTGATCAATACAATCTGCATCGCACAGGTTTTTATCCTCATCACCGCCACTACCGCTATGCGGTTGAGTCTTGGTTTTTTGCCGCCTCCTGTGCGCCACAAAAGCAAATGCCGCTGTTGTTTTAAGCTGTGCTGTTTACCCAGTGAGAGGCAAATAATCACACTTTTAGCAGATGTTTTGTCAAAGGTAGGGCGAGCTGAAATAAATTTAAAGCGCGATTTTATGCTTCAGGTTCAAGAACGGCAGCTCGATGGCGCGGTAGGTGAAGATCGATAAGCCAAGTGCTAAAAGCATGGCGATCAGGGGCATGGCGTAGAGCCAGAGTGAGTCTAGATAGGCTGCCTCACCCATGCGCGTTTTGATTGGGTAGATTAAGTAGAACAGTATGGGTACATGGGTGAGGTAGAACGAATAAGACAGCTTTCCCAGAATCGCCAGTGGCAAGTTGGCGATCAGGCGCTTACCGGGAAAGTTATATAACACCAAGCTAAGAAGAATAACGGACCACAGAAAAGATTCGTAGAAATGGTGGATATGCCATGTTGCTTCGGACTGTTGGTCACCGATAGAGGCGACCTTCTGTAAGACTAAGCCGAGCGCAATCAGACTAATAGCGCAGCACAGCAAGGCCCAAGTTCGGACTTTATTAACAAGATGGATGTGGGTTTTTTTATTGAGATACACGTAGATCGCAGCGGCGAATATGCCGCATAAAAAAGCGGGTAAGCGAGCAAAAATAGATTTTGTAAAAAAGAACGGAAAGGCTTGGTTTATATCGGGCTTGCTCAAGACAAAGTAATAGTAGGCTGCGCACCAGGCCAGAAGTAGCAAGCCTGTCAGCAAGCGTCCTAGTGGCTTTAGCAACCACAGGGACATCAGCAGCGGTAGCGCCAGATAAAACTGTACTTCAGTCGACAGGGTCCACCACACGACGCTATAGGGGAACAAATCGAAGCCGACAAAAAAGAACGCGCCGGCCTTGAGCAGTTCCATTGAGGGCCCTAGTACAGCGAATGTAAACAGCAGCGCTGCGTAGTACATCGGTAAAATGCGGATGACACGCGATATATAAAAGCGCTTTACAGAGGGCTGGGGCCGCTGTGGGTCACTGTAATGTTTGAGCCATGGCAGGCTGAGCAGAAAGCCACTGAGCACGAAAAATAGCGTAACCCCGGTGTTGCCGCTAATAATAAAGCTCAGCGCTAAATTAGGTGCTCCATCCACCTTTAAGCCGCTGATGCCCCAGCAGTGAAATAAATAGACCAATAATATGGCCAGCCCGCGCAAACTCTCAAGCTCAGGTAAATAACTGCGTTCGGCGCGCAGCCCAGCGTCTAATTGCAACCAGCTAAAGGCACGACCAGCCCAAGCTTGGGGCTGAGGAGTGGTTGCTGCTGTTTGCATTAATTGATACTGCCTTGCTCTGGGGTATTGGCGCCGCGTTTGGCATAGCGCTGTGCTAATTGGCGATCGTAGCGGATGCGTTGTTTCAGTGATTCCTGCCACTCTTCTTCGGGTAATTCCTGAAAAGAGCTATCCCAAGCATTAAGCTTGTAGCTTTTGTTTTTCCAGTAATATTGCAGCGATGTATTGGACCAGCCTTGGTAGATACTGTCCCATGACTCACGATTAAAATGCGGTAACAAACTTTGCTCAGTGAGCGCTTCGTGTTCGCGTTGATAGCGGAAGTCTACCGATAGGCGCATGCGATTGCTGAGGTTGGGGAGGGCGCGATGTACCGTGAGACTGTGAAATATAAGGAGGTCTCCAGCGGCAAAGTCCGCGCTGTGCCATTCTAGCTCCTCGTGCCGTTCATCCAATACGCACTGTCGATGGCCGGCGCCGAGGGAAAAGGTCAGCGGGAGCAGGCCGAGTTGCTGAGAGCCCTTCAAAATAGCCAGCGGGCCAAGCTCGATCGGGCAATCACCCAAAGGTAACCAGCTAGCGAGTAAGTCGCGGGTGCCCTGGTTGTTGGGGTAATCCTGATGGGGCGGAGTAGACCACTCAACATTGTCAGGAAACACCAGGCGACAGATAGACAGCGGGTGGGGGAAGGCGCTCGGCCCCAACAGAGCCTGCATAAGCTCCATAAGCTTGTGGTGGTGGGCGAGGGCGTGGAATGACTCTAAACGCTGTATGTCATCGTAAACGGGGAAGTAGGCCTCTTCGCCTTCCACCACTGGCTGATGGTCACTGATCGCCTCTAGCGGATCTGTGTTGGCTGCCAGCCAGCCGTGGCGCTGACAAATAGAAGTAATAGAACTGCGCAGCGCCAGCAGTACTTCTGGCTCAATTTGCTGTCGCAAAAATAAATAGCCGTCTTCATTGAAGCGGGAGCGCATGGCTTGGGTATCGCCAAGCAGCGCACTGGAGTCGAGAAGTTCCTGCATATTGGAGTGATTTGTTATGGTGGTGGCTAAGGGTTCCATCGGCACTGGGAGAAATCAACTATTTTGTCTTTGTTAAGCACCAAGCCCTCTGCAGTCAGCCGCTCTCTTTGAGTATAATACCCAGCAGAACCCTGTGCTAATGAAAGCTTTCCTTGAGCATTGATGACTCGGTGCCAAGGTATTTTGCTGTCTGCTGGTAATTGCCGCAAGGCATGGCCGACTCGTCTGGCCCCAGCTGGCAGGCCTGCTTGGCGAGCGATATCGCCATAAGTGGCCACTTTACCAGAGGGGATCATCGCCACAACTTGCCAAACGCGCTGGTCGAGGCTGGGTTCATATTCACTCATCGCGAGTTCAGATGATATGTTGAAAGAGTATTTTGAAACGTAGTCGCACTCACAAGCTGTTATTTCCCCTCGTTATTATCTGCCAGCTTTTCACTCACTCAGTGTTGGCAGATCGCCTCTATACGACAGATGGTGAGTCAATTCCAGGGACCTTATTGGGTCTTGAAAATGGCAAGCTGCGCTGGAAGTCCGAAGTATATGGTGAACTGAGCGTAGATCAATTTCACATTAGGCGCATTGAGTCGCATGGTCACTTCGATTTTAAGCTCAGCGGTCGCGAGCTGAATAATTGCTGGATGTACGTGCAGCGCGATCGGCAACTGCTCCATTGCAATGAAGGCGTTGAAGTACTGAAGAGCTGGAAGTTGGTACTTGCCGCCGGTGACTCAGTTAACGAACCGCCGCCGATCTTGGTGCAGAAAGGCAATATAAATATTGCCGCAGAAGACTCATCGGGCAACAACAATCTGAGCAAGATTAATGTCGACGCTCGCTCTGAAATGCGCTTTATCGAATCGCGCCATACCATAATGCTGCGTTATCAGGAGGAGCGGCTGGACTCCGAAACAGCGCGCAATATGTGGCGCAGTGCCTATCAATATGACCAGTTTTTTACTGAGCAGTGGTTCGTGGTGGGCAACGCCTCCTATGAAGAGGATGAATTCAAAGACATTGAGCAGCGCACGCTGCTGGGTTTGGGTATGGGCTATCAGTTCTTGGAGACGAGCTATGTCGACTTATTTGCCAAGGGCACGGTGAACTACTTCGACGAGCAGTTTTCTCTTGGTCATGACCGAGTGACGCCGGCTTTCTTGTGGAGCCTCGATTTTGCCTGGCGCTTTAACGATAAAGGCATGGAGTTTTTTCATCGCCACGCCATGCTGCAGGCTTTTCAGAGCTCGGAGGATTATGAGGTAAGCACGCTGACCGGCTTTAAGTACCCCATCAACGGTCAGTTCAGCTCCACCATTCAGTTGCAGTACGACTACGACAACCTGCCATCTCAGGATGATATCGAGCAAAAAGACCAGACTTGGTCGATCGGGCTCAATTATAAGTGGTAGCGCACCAGTTCTTCTGCATCTAGCCCTTGTAATAGGGGACTATGCCCCCACTATCAGTACAGAGGAGAGGCTAGATGCGATTTATTTTACTTCTGCTGCCATGGCTGGAATTGGCGACATTGATACAGCTGGGCATTGAAACCAGTGCCCTGACGGCCTTGGCTTATGTTTTTGGCACCTTTGTGCTCGGTCTGTTAGTGATACAGCGCCAGGGCATGGGCATGTTTCAGCGCTTGCGTGAAGCTCAGCACGGGCAGGTGCTTGGCACTCGTTTGCTAGTCGATGATATGGCCGTGGGTTTGGCTGGACTGTTGTTGCTGGTGCCGGGCATGATCACTGATTTTGCGGCAGTGATTGTGCTGATTGGACCTTTGCGGCGCAAAATTCAACGCTTTTTCGCCGGTGAACAGCCCGAAGTATACCGCTCAGAGCGAGATTCTGACTCTCATGTCACAATTGAGGGTAGCTACCGGCGGGTGGATGACTGAGTCGCCTGTTTATCTATAAGCTACTGAAAAATAAGACTTATTTTGATTTTAATGGCTCGATCTCGGCGCTTGACAGTTGCCCAGTCAAGATTAAAATTAGCACTCTCTTGCAAAGAGTGCTAGCTGGGCCTTGAAAACACATTTTACCGCCCCAATACAGCAAGTAACCCCTTGTGGGGCTTGCATAACATCGTTACTAGGAGAATCTCACAAATGAAAATCCGTCCGTTGTACGACCGCGTGGTCGTTCGTCGCAAGGAAGAAGAAGAAACTACTGCCGGTGGCATTCTGTTGCCCGGTTCTGCTAAAGAAAAGCCCAACCAAGGAGAAGTGGTTGCGGTTGGCGAAGGCAAAGTGCTGGACAACGGTGATGTGCGCGCCCTAGCCGTCAAGGTTGGTGATCGCGTGGTATTTGGCCAGTATGCAGGCAGCAACACGATCGAAGTTGACGGCGAAGAGCTGATCATCATGGGCGAGAGCGAAATCTTTGCCGTTGTTGAGTAACACAACGCGCAATTCGCTTTCGAGAACATTGGAACAAATTGAGTTATTAAGGAACTAGATCATGGCAGCTAAAGAAGTAATTTTCGCTGACGACGCTCGTCAGCGTATGCTGAAAGGCGTAAACATTCTGGCAGATGCAGTAAAAGCGACACTGGGTCCCAAGGGCCGCAACGTTATCTTAGACAAGTCTTTTGGCGCACCTACTGTGACCAAAGACGGTGTATCTGTTGCTAAAGAAATCGAACTGAAAGACAAGTTCGAGAACATGGGTGCACAGATGGTTAAGGAAGTGGCTTCACAAGCTTCCGACCAAGCTGGTGACGGTACCACTACAGCTACTGTACTGGCTCAGGCCATTGTCAACGAAGGCCTCAAAGCCGTTGCGGCGGGCATGAACCCAATGGACCTGAAGCGCGGTATCGATAAAGCCGTTGCTGCAGCTGTTGCTAAAGTTCAGGAAGCCTCTATCCCCTGTGAAGACAACAAGGCTATCGCTCAGGTAGGTACTATCTCGGCTAACTCCGACTCCCAGGTAGGCGACATCATTGCCGAAGCTATGGGTAAAGTGGGCAAAGAAGGGGTGATCACCGTTGAAGAAGGTTCTGGCTTGGAAAATGAGCTGGACGTGGTTGAAGGTATGCAGTTCGACCGCGGTTACCTGTCTCCTTACTTCATCAACAATCAGGACAACATGAACGCTGACATCGAGTCACCTTTCATCCTGATCGTTGACAAGAAAATCTCTAACATCCGTGAGTTGCTGCCACTGCTGGAGCAGGTTGCCAAGGCTTCCAAGCCGCTGGTAATCATCGCTGAAGATGTTGAAGGCGAAGCACTGGCTACTCTGGTAGTAAACAACATGCGCGGCATCGTGAAAGTTGCTGCCTGTAAAGCACCTGGCTTCGGTGATCGTCGCAAGGCTATGCTGCAAGACTTGGCGATCCTGACCGGTGGTGTGGTGATCTCTGAAGAAGTGGGCATGGATCTTGAGTCCGCTACTCTGGAGCACTTGGGTACTGCTAAGCGCGTCACTATGGACAAAGACACCACAACCATCATCGATGGTGCTGGTGAAGTTGAAGCCATTGAAGCTCGCGTGAAAGAAATTCGTGTTCAGATCGAAAACACTTCTTCTGACTACGATCGTGAGAAGCTGCAAGAGCGCGTTGCCAAACTGGCTGGTGGTGTTGCAGTGATCAAGGTTGGTGCTGCCACCGAGATCGAAATGAAAGAGAAGAAAGCCCGCGTTGAAGATGCTCTGCACGCAACTCGTGCGGCAGTTGAAGAAGGTGTTGTTGCCGGTGGTGGTGTTGCGCTGATCCGCGCTGTTGTCGCTATCGCTGACCTGAAGGGTGACAACGAAGACCAGCAGGCAGGTATTGCTGCTGCTCTGCGCGCAATGGAAGGTCCGCTGCGTCAGATCGTGAGCAACGCCGGTGACGAAGCCTCTGTGGTACTGAACAAAGTTCGCACAGGTGGCGACGGTAACTTCGGTTACAACGCTGCAACTGGCGAGTACGGCGACATGCTGGAGATGGGTATCCTTGACCCTGCTAAAGTTACTCGTACTGCGCTGCAGGCTGCAGGTTCTGTTGCCGGCCTGATGATCACCACTCAGGTGATGATTGCCGACGCTCCTGCGGACGACAATGCTGCACCTGCAATGCCTGATATGGGCGGCATGGGTGGCATGGGCGGCATGATGTAAAAAAGCCTGGTCCATAGGCCTATCGAAAACCCCAGCTCTTTGAGCTGGGGTTTTTTTATGGGCGAGCGGAATGGCTTCAATTACATGAATGAAGCTGCCCCTCAGCTCATTGCTCAGCAGAGGCGCGTGCAAAGTAGCAGCGCCTTATCACCGAGCCTGGGAGCAGCATCGTAGATACTCTCTCTGCGCCAGCGTGTACAATGATCGCTGGGGCCATAATGGCAATAAAAGGAGAGACCCATGATTATTGAGTTCATCTTGCGCTGGGCGCACGTTATGTTCGGCATTACCTGGATCGGCATGCTGTACTACTTCAACTTCGTACAGACCGAGTATTTCAAAGAAGCTGAGGCCCAAGCCAAAGCCGATGCAATGAAGAAACTGGCGCCGCGAGCCCTGTGGTGGTTCCGCTGGGGGGCTATGTTCACCTTTATCACCGGTTTTGCCTTGCTGCATTCCGCGCTAGATATGGAATACCTCGTCCAGTCTTCATTGATCTTGCTAGGTGCCTTGGCTGGCACAATAATGTTCCTCAACGTGTGGCTCATTATTTGGCCCAAGCAGCAGATTGTGTTGGGTTTAAAGCCTGGCGAAGGGCCAGTGGCTGCGGCTAAGGCAGGTTTGGCGTCGCGCACCAACACCTTGCTGTCCGGCCCCATGCTGATGGGTATGCTGGGCTCCAAGCATCTGGTGATCATGGATATGAGCTCAACCGGCTTGATTGCTGCGGTGCTATTGATTTTGGCGGTTGAAGCCAATGCGCTATTTGGCAAGACCGGCCCAATGACCAGTGTCGTGGGAGTGATCCACTGCAGTATCGCCCTGACCGGCGTAATGTGGGCACTACTCGCCTTCCTATAATGGGCTAGTTGTAACGGCTGTGGTAGCCGGAGCACTGTGTTCCGGCTTTTTAGTTTCTGCCCCTCTAGCGGCTATGTATAATGGCCGCTCGACTCTGATTGATTAGTTGCTTTATGTCTCAAGACGATTTGGATCACATCCCCTCAATAGTGCCTACTAGGGATAGCGAGCAGCACTACGCTAGCCCGAAGAAGGCCCGCCCAAATAAGCAGGCATCTCGCAATGGCGGTGCTAAGCCGCCCAGAACGGGCGCTGGTAATGGTGCGGGATTGTGGACGCGACTGTTTATTACTCTGTCCTTGGTGGTGGCAGGAATAGCTTGTGCCTGGGCTTGGCAGTTGCAAGAGGAGTTACAGCAGGCCAACCACACCATGGAGCGCTATGCGGAGCGTATTGCTGATCTCGAGGACCGCTTGTCTGATACCGACGAGGGCTTGAGCCAAAACACTCAGGCTATGGCGGTAAAGATTAAGGAGCTGTACTCCGAGGTCGATAAATTGTGGGCCTCTGCTTGGCGTCGCAACAAAGCTAAGCTAGACGAGCTTGAGAAGGCCAGTGCTACTCAGGGTAAAAAGCTAGCCAGCACTGAAAAGTCACTGAGCAGCGCCGAAGCCCAGATCAAAAGCGCTGCCGCTGATATCACTAAGCTAAAAAGTGTCGCTGGTGATTTAGAGCGATTAATGGCCAGCGCTAAAGCCAATGGCGCAGAAGTAGAGCGGGTGGCCGATGCCCTTAATCGCATTAATCTGGACTTGTCCAAAATGAATAAACGTGTGCAGAGCAACGAAGAGTGGGTGGAATCGATCAATGCCTTCAGGCGTCAGATCAACTCGCACTTAACCCGTTTGCAAGCCTCAGTGCGGGCTCTGGAGTCCGCTTCAACTGCGCCCTAAAGCTGATATAGGCCCTACTGTTCCCCGGGGGTGTATACTGACACCCCCTGAAATCTAGTCTCTTAGCAAGGAATTCTCCATGACTGTCATTCGCCAGGACGATTTCATCGATAGCGTCGCCGACGCCCTGCAGTTTATTTCTTATTACCATCCGCTGGATTTTGTACAGGCGGTTAATGAAGCCTATGAGCGCGAGCAGAACCCTGCTGCCAAGGATGCCATGGCGCAGATTCTGATTAACTCGCGCATGTGTGCCACAGGTCACCGCCCGATTTGTCAGGATACCGGCATTGTCACTGTGTTCCTGAAAATCGGTATGAACGTGCAGTGGGACGCCACTATGTCAGTGGCTGATATGGTGAACGAAGGTGTGCGACGGGCCTACACTCACCCCGACAACGTACTGCGCGCATCTATTTTGGCTGACCCAGCCGGTGCCCGTAAAAACACCAAAGACAACACGCCGGCCGTGATTCATATGGAAGTGGTCGAAGGTGACACCGTGGATGTGCAGGTGGCGGCCAAGGGTGGCGGCTCTGAAAACAAATCCAAGATGGCGATGCTCAACCCCTCCGACAGTATTGTCGATTGGGTTGTGAAAACGGTGCCGACCATGGGCGCAGGCTGGTGTCCGCCAGGCATGCTGGGTATCGGCATTGGTGGAACCGCAGAAAAAGCAGCGGTGATGGCCAAAGAATCCCTGATGGACCCAATTGATATTCATGAGCTGCGCAAGCGCGGCCCCTCCAACCGAGTGGAAGAATTGCGTCTGGAAATCATGGATGCAGTGAATAAGCTGGGTATTGGCGCTCAGGGCTTGGGTGGTTTGACCACTGTGCTAGACGTCAAGATCATGGATTATCCAACTCACGCGGCTTCTCTGCCGGTAGCGATGATCCCCAACTGCGCCGCAACGCGTCACGCGCACTTTGTCTTAGATGGCTCGGGCCCGGCGCTGCAAACACCACCAGATCTTGATCAGTGGCCCGATATTACTTGGGAGGTGGGTGATAAGGTGCGGCGCGTAAACCTAGACACCGTGACTCCCGAAGAGGCCGCCCAGTGGCAGCCCGGTGATACCCTGCTGCTGTCGGGCAAAATGCTCACTGGCCGAGATGCGGCGCACAAGAAAATGACCGAGCTAATCCAGTCTGGTGAAGGTTTGCCGCCCGAAGTTGACCTCAAAGGGCGCTTTATTTACTACGTTGGCCCCGTCGACCCAGTGCGCGACGAAGTGGTCGGCCCGGCTGGTCCCACTACAGCCACCCGTATGGACAAGTTCACTGACTACATTTTGGAGCAAACCGGCCTGCTGGGCATGATCGGCAAGGCAGAGCGCGGCCCTGTCGGTATCGATGCGATTAAAAAGCATAAAGCGGTCTACTTGATGGCAGTGGGCGGTGCGGCTTACCTGGTGTCTAAAGCGATCACCTCGTCTCGCGTAGTGGCTTTCCCAGAGATGGGCATGGAAGCGATCTACGAGTTTGAAGTGAAAGATATGCCAGTCAGTGTGGCGGTGGATGCCCGCGGCACCTCGGTACACGAAATTGGTCCAAAAATCTGGCAACAAAAGATCGAAGAGCAGGCCATCGAAGTGGTCTAAACGATGGCGGCCACGACCTTTTATTGGCACGACTACGAGACCTTTGGGGTCGATCCCGCGCGGGATCGGCCGGTGCAATTTGCCGGCTTGCGCACGGATGCGCAGCTCAATCCCATCGGTGAGCCGCTGGTTATTTATGCCCGCCCGGCAGATGATTATCTGCCGCATCCAAAGGCCTGCCTAGTAACCGGAATCACTCCCCAGGAGGCTTTGGCAAAAGGCCTGCCGGAGCGTGAATTTATCCGTCTGATACATGAGGAACTGGCGCAGCCCGGGACCTGTGGAGTGGGCTATAACTCACTGCGCTTTGACGACGAAGTGACCCGTTACACCCTGTACCGCAACTTTTACGACCCCTATGCCCGGGAGTGGCAAAACGGCAATTCTCGCTGGGATATCATCGATATGCTGCGGGCGGCTTATGCCCTGCGCCCAGAGGGGATTGTATGGCCGCAGCGTGAAGACGGTTTGGTCAGCTTTAAGTTGGAGGAGCTGACCGCGGCCAACGGCATCAGCCACGAAGCCGCCCATGATGCGCTGTCCGATGTGCATGCCACCATTGCCGTGGCGCGCTTAGTGCGGGAGAAGCAGCCGCGGCTCTATGACTATGTTGTAAACCACCGCGATAAAGCTTCAGCGCGGCAAATGTTGGATATTCCCGCGATGAAGCCGGTGCTGCATGTCTCTGGCATGTTCGGCGCAGAGCGCTTCAATACGGCTTTGGTGGTGCCTTTGGCACAGCACCCGAGTAACAGCAATGAAGTGATTTGCTATGACTTGAGTGTCGACCCAAGCCCTTTAGCTGAGCTCGATGTCGAGACAATTCAGCAGCTGCTTTACACCCGCGCTGTTGATTTACCCGAAGGGCGGCAGCGCCCGGGCTTAAAGACCATTCATCTCAACCGCTGCCCATTGTTGGTTACAGCCAAAATGGCCAGCCCCGAGGTGGCGGCGCGTATCGGCCTAGATGGCGCCACCTGCCGGGCTAATCTGGCGGCACTGCGCGCCCAGCGTGAGGCAGATAGCGCAGCCTTTAGTCAAAAAATACAAGCGATCTACGCCGAGCGGCAGTTCGAGCCAATCACTGATCCGGAGCGCATGCTGTACAGCGGCGGTTTTTTCCCTGAGCAAGACAAGCGCAATATGGCGCGGGTGCGCGAGGCAAGCCCAGAGCAATTGGCCCAGCAGAGCTTTCCTTTTGAGGATGCGCGCCTCCCCGAGCTGCTGTTCCGCTATCGCGCACGCAACCACCCTGAAACACTCAATGAGCTAGAGCGCGAGCAGTGGGAAGAGTTTCGCTTCCTGCGACTCACCGACCCTGAAGCGGGTGCCGCGCTGTGTATGGAAGAATTTCATGAGCTGATTGAGCAGATGTTGGCCGCTGACGACCTGCCAGCGGATGATCAAGCACTGCTGCAGCAGCTACTCGATTACGGCGACTCACTACTGGCCTAGTGAACTACTACCAGTTCGCCATGCACCGATGGGCATAGGGCAGCGACTGCCCCTATAATGCAGCCATCACAATTTGTATGGGAGTTAGACCCGCGTGCAGTTTGCCGGTAGCCACATCCTCTCCGTCAGTCAGTTCGAGCGTCCTGATGTGCAGCGCATCTTTGCCGTCGCTGATCGTATGCAACCTTATGCCCACCGTCAGCGAGTGACCAAAGTGCTCGACGGTGCGATCCTCGGTTCTATGTTCTTTGAGCCAAGCACTCGGACTCGGGTCAGTTTTGGCAGTGCTTTTAACCTCTTGGGTGGTGAGGTGCGTGAAACCACTGGTATTGAAAACTCCGCAATCGCCAAAGGCGAATCGCTGTACGACACCGCCCGGGTGCTCAGCGGCTACTCCGATGTGATCGCCATGCGCCACCCGGCGGCGGGTTCGGTGGCAGAGTTTGCCGCCGCCAGTCGCGTTCCTGTGATAAATGGCGGCGATGGTGCTAATGAGCACCCCAGCCAAGCGCTGCTCGACCTGTATACCATTAAGAGTGAGTTAGCGGGCCGCGGCCGTGGCATCGACCGTTTGCGTATTGCTATGGTGGGCGACTTGCGCCATGGCCGCACGGTGCATTCACTGTGCAAGTTGATGTGTTTGTTCGACGATATTCAAGTGGTTTTGGTTTCGCCACAGGAGCTGCGTATGCCCGGTGAGATTGTTGAGCAGCTGCGTCAGTCCGGTCACAAGGTGCTGGAGTCGGATGTGTTGGAGGCGAGTATTGCGCATGTGGATATTGTCTACTCCACCCGTATCCAGGAAGAGCGCTTCAGTAGCCAACAGGAGGCTGACCTGTACCGCGGGCGCTTCCGCTTAAATCAGAGCATTTACACCGAGCACTGCGAACCGAATACCGTCATTATGCATCCGCTGCCGCGGGATTCGCGTGATACCGCGCGGGAGCTGGACGACGATCTTAATGACAACCCCAACCTAGCCATTTTCCGCCAGACGGATAACGGCGTATTAGTGCGCATGGCATTATTCGCCCTGGTGCTGGATGTGGTTGATCTGGTCGACAGCTGCGCTCGCGATGTGAATTGGTACACCGCAGGGCGCTTCTAATGTCAGCACGCTGCTGTTCTAGGGCTGTTACAGAGTGAGTACTGAGGCCGATAAAAAAGTGACGAAAGCGGCGCCGGGTCTGCTCCGCTCCAGTGCCTTGGTGGGCAGCATGACCATGATGTCGCGGGTCTTGGGCTTGCTGCGCGATGTGGTCATCGCTGCAACCGTGGGCGCCAGCGCTTATGCTGACGCCTTTTTTGTGGCCTTCAAAATTCCCAATTTTTTGCGCCGCCTATTTGCCGAGGGCGCCTTTGCCCAGGCCTTTGTGCCAGTGCTGGCCGATTACCGCGAGCAGGGCAGCTTGAATGCCGTGCAGGCTTTAGTGAACCGGGTCTCGGGGGTGCTCGGTGGCACCCTGATTATGGTCACCACCCTAGCAGTGCTGGCAGCGCCATTGGTGGCGGGACTTTTTGCCCCAGGCTTTCTGGGCGATAGCGATAAGTTCCAAGCCACTACGGAACTGATTCGCATTACCTTTCCCTATCTGTTGTTGATTTCCATGACCGGCTTCTGCGGCGCTATCCTCAACAGCTATGGCCGTTTTGCAGTGCCGGCCTTTACCCCAGTATTTTTGAACTTATCCCTGATTGTGGCGGCTCTAGTTGCGGCCCCTTGGTTTGCTGAACCCGTATATGCCTTAGCTTGGGGAGTGCTGATTGCCGGGCTGTTGCAGCTCTTGTTTCAGCTGCCTTCACTGTATCGGATTGATCTGGTGCCGCGTCCTATCTGGGACACTCAGCACCCCGGAGTGCGGCGTATTCTCCGCCTAATGGTGCCGGCTTTGTTTGGGGTGTCGGTCAGCCAGATTAACTTGCTGCTCGATACGGTATTGGCCTCTTTTTTGCCTACCGGCAGTGTGTCCTGGCTCTATTACTCTGATCGTCTGACGGAGTTGCCGCTGGGGGTCTTTGGTATTGCAGTTGCCACAGTGATTCTGCCAAGTCTCTCTGCACACCGCGCCGGTGCGCGCAGCGAAGACTTTACTCTGACCCTCGATTGGGCGGTGCGCATGATTCTGCTGGTGGCGGTGCCCGCGGCAGTGGCACTGATATTACTCGCCCAGCCGATTTTGATTACCTTGTTTCAATACGGTGCGCTCAGTGCCCACGATGTCTCGATGGCTAGTTTAAGCCTGCAGGCCTATTGCCTAGGGCTTATTGCCTTTATGCTGATCAAGGTACTGGCACCAGGCTTTTATGCCCGCCAGGACATGGTCACGCCGGTAAAAATTGGTATTAAGGCAATGGTTGCCAACATGCTGCTAAATGTTGCTTTTGTGCTGCCCTTGTACTTCTATTTTGATATTGGCCATGTCGGCTTGGCGCTGGCCACCAGTGCCTCGGCATGGCTTAACGCGGCCTTGTTACTGCGTGGTCTGCTGCGGGAGGGGGTGTACCGATTCCAGCCCGGCTGGGGGCTATACCTGCTGCGCTTACTAGCCGCCACTGCGGCCATGGCCCTGGCAGCCTGGGCTTTGAGTCCGGATTTGGGCGACTTGCAGGCGCTTAATTGGTATCAGCGAGCGCTGCAAATAGCCGTGGTTTGTATCGGCGGGGGAGTAGCCTATCTGCTGGCACATTTCGTCCTCGGTAGTCGTTTTCAGCAGCTGCGCAGCCCGCGCGTGGCCTGATTGGGCTAGGCTCAGGGCAAATTGCCAGCCCGCGCCATAGGATACGCGGGGCTATTTCAGTATACTTCAGGCTTTGTTTTAACTGGGCAACTACCCTGCTATGGAGCTGATTCGAGGCCTGCATAACCTGCAGCCCAGACACCGCGGTTGCGTGGCCACTATCGGGGCCTTCGACGGCGTACACCTGGGGCATCAGGCGGTCATTCGACACCTACTGGAAAAGGCTCGAGAACTGGGCCTGCCATCAGTGGTGATCGTGTTTGAGCCGCTACCCAGAGAATATTTGACGCCCTTAGCTGCGCCCGCTCGCTTGATGAGCTTTCGCGAGAAGTTCGCGGCCCTGTCGGATATGGGAGTGGAGCGTGTACTGCGCATTCGCTTTAGCGAGCAGTTGCGTAATAAAAGTGCTCAGTCCTTTGTCGATGAGGTATTTGTCGAGGGGCTGGGAGTGCGCTACATCGTGCTGGGTGATGATTTTCGCTTCGGCAACGATCGCCAAGGCGACGCCGAGTTTATTAAGGCTCAGGGGCCCCGCAATAACTACCAGGCTGGGGCCACAGAGACTCTGGAGTTTGACGGTGAGCGAGTCAGTAGTACTCGTATCCGCAAGGCTTTAGAAGAAGCTGATTTTGAGCTCGCCGAAGCCTTGCTAAGCCGCCCTTATAGCATCGCTGGCAAGGTGGTCTATGGCCGTCAGCTCGGTGGTCAGCTGGGTTTTCCTACGGCGAACTTGCAGCTGCACCGCTTGCGCGCCGCCCTATCTGGGGTGTTTGTGGTGTCAGTCGAGGGCCCTGGTTTAGCAGGGGCCAAGGGCGTGGCCAATGTGGGCACACGGCCGACAGTAGACGAGAGCATCAAAGCGAATCTAGAAGTGCACCTGCTTGATATCGACGTCAACCTGTATGGCAAGCACATCAAAGTCACCTTCCTGCACAAGCTGCGGGAGGAGCAAAAATTTGCCTCGGTAGAACAGCTACGTGAGCAGATTGCCAAGGATATCACCACCGCCCGGGAATGGTTTGCCGGGCAGGACTAAGTGAAGTGAGGCCCTAGAGGGCTATCGCGACAACATGAGAGAACTATGAGCGACTATAAAGATACGCTGAACCTGCCGAAAACGGCTTTCCCCATGAAGGCCAGTTTAGCCCAGCGCGAGCCGCAGCGTTTAAAGCAGTGGGCAGATATGGACCTATACGGCAAAATTCGTGAGCACAGTGCCGGGCGACCGAGCTTCATCCTGCACGATGGCCCCCCCTATGCTAACGGTGAATTGCATTTGGGCCACGCCGTAAACAAGGTTCTCAAAGATATCATTATCAAGTCGCGCACCTTGGCGGGCTATGACGCGCCCTACGTGCCGGGCTGGGACTGCCACGGCTTGCCGATTGAGCTAAATGTAGAGAAGAAATCTGGCAAACCCGGGGTGAAAATCACTGCTGCTGAGTTCCGTCAGAAGTGCCGTGAGTACGCCGCGCGGCAAGTGGATGGGCAGCGCAAAGAGTTTATCCGCATGGGGGTTTTGGGTGATTGGTTCGACCCATACCTAACCATGAACTTTGGCTTTGAAGCCAATATCGTTCGCACCCTGTCGCGTATCATCGACAATGGTCATCTGCACAAAGGTTTCAAACCCGTGCACTGGTGTACGGACTGTGGCTCGGCCTTGGCTGAAGCTGAAGTGGAATACAAAGACAAGTTTTCGCCAGCGATTGACGTCGCCTACGAGGCGGTTGATGCCGCTGCTATCAGTGCTGCCTGTGAGAGCGACTACAGTGGCGCCATCGCGGTGCCGATATGGACCACAACGCCTTGGACACTGCCCGCTAGTATGGCGGTAAGCCTCCACCCCGAGCTGGATTATGTATTGATTGCTGCTGAGGGGCGAGCGCTCTTAGTTGCCGAAGAGTTGGCTGAGTCCTGTGCGCAGCGCTTTGGTTTAGCGAAGCTTGAAATTCTGGGCCGTTGTCAGGGGCGGGCGCTGGAGCGACAGGCCCTGCAGCACCCCTTCTTGGAGCGGCGGGTGCCTATCATACTGGGCGAGCACGTCACGACCGAGGCGGGTACAGGTGCGGTACACACTGCCCCAGCTCACGGTCAAGATGACTTTATAGTAGCTCAGCACTACGGAGTGGAGGTGTACAACCCGGTCGGTGGCAATGGCGTCTACCTGCCAGACACCGAGTTCTTTGCTGGACAGCATGTGTTCAAAGCCAATGATGCCGTGGTCGAGTTGCTGCAGGAGCGCGCTGCGCTGTTGCACCACGAATCTTACGAGCACTCCTATCCGCACTGTTGGCGCCACAAGAGCCCGATTATTTTCCGCGCGACACCGCAGTGGTTTGTCAGCATGGGGCAAAATGGCTTGCTCAATGATGCGCTGGACGCGGTTGAACAGGTGCAGTGGCTGCCCGGGTGGGGGAAATCTCGCATCGACGCCATGCTGGCTAATCGCCCGGATTGGTGTATTTCGCGTCAACGCACCTGGGGGGTGCCAATTGCACTGTTTATCCACAAAGAAAGTGGTGAACTGCACCCGCGCACGAGCGAGTTAATGGAACAGGTTGCCCAGCGTATAGAAGCTGCCGGTATCGAGGCTTGGTTTGATCTGGACCCTGCTGAATTGTTAGGCGAAGAGGCCGCTCACTACGACAAGGTCACCGATACCCTCGATGTGTGGTTTGACTCAGGGGTCACTCATGCCTGCGTACTGCGCGAGCGCGATGGTTTGCGAGCACCTGCCGATCTGTATTTGGAGGGCTCCGACCAACACCGGGGCTGGTTCCAATCCTCTCTGCTAACCAGTATTGGCGCTTATCATGAGGCGCCCTATAAAACGGTACTGACCCACGGCTTCACGGTAGATTCTGAAGGCCGTAAGATGTCTAAGTCGATCGGTAATATCATTGCGCCGAAGACGGTGATGAATGATCTCGGTGCCGATATCCTGCGCTTGTGGGTGGCCGCTACGGATTACCGTGGCGAGTTGACCGTGTCCGATGAGATTCTCAAGCGCACTGCAGATGCTTACCGCCGCATACGTAATACAGCGCGCTTTTTGCTGTCTAACCTGAACGGTTTTAATCCGACTAGCGATGTTTTGCCCGCCGAAGAGATGCTATCGCTAGATCGCTGGGCGGTGGACCGGGCAGCTCGTTTGCAACGGGAAATTGAACAGGCTTACGAGAACTATCAGTTCCATCAGATTTATCAAAAACTGCACCACTTCTGCGCCAATGATTTGGGTGGTTTCTATCTCGATGTAATCAAAGATCGCCAGTACACCACCCAGAGTGACAGTGTGGCGCGACGCTCCGCTCAGACTGCCATGTATCACGTCGCTGAGGCGCTAGTGCGCTGGGTGGCCCCGATACTTAGCTTTACTGCCGAAGAAATCTGGGAAAACCTGCCCGGCGAGCGTGCCGAATCGGTATTTTTGGCTCATCACTACGAGCATCTGGCGCAGCTGCCTGACACTGTCGCCATGGGCCGAGAGTACTGGGAGTCGGTTATGGCAGTGCGCAGCGCGGTGAACCGCGAGATTGAAGTACAGCGGGCAGCCGGTACCGTGCGCGGCTCACTGGACACCATCGTAACGCTGTACTGTGATGAGTCATTGCTGGAACTACTGCAGCCTCTAGCACAGGAGCTGCGCTTTGTGTTGATTACTTCTGGGGCCGAGTTGGCCGCTTTAGATACGGCGCCTAGCAAGGCCGCTGCGACGGAGCTTTCCGGCTTGCGTTTGACTGTGGCAGTCTCAACAGATGAGAAGTGTGAGCGCTGCTGGCACCGTCGCCCGGACGTGGGCACTCACAGCGAGCATGAGACCTTGTGTGGTCGCTGTATCGACAATATCGAAGGTCCCGGTGAGCAGCGCCGCTTTGCCTAATACAGCGTCAATATCGAATGGCCTACGGGCTTGGCCTTGGTATGTCTTGGCAATCGCGGTCATAGGGCTAGATCAATACACTAAGGCACTGGCTACTGCGACACTGCACTATGGTCAGCCATTGCCGGTGTGGTCCTGGTTTAACCTGACCCTGCAACATAACACCGGTGCGGCTTTTAGCTTTCTCAGTGATGCCGGCGGTTGGCAGCGCTACTTTTTTACGGCTATTGCTTGGGTGGTGAGCTCAGTTCTTGTGGTTTGGATTTACCGCTTACCCCGTGGCCATAATTTGTTGGCACTGAGCTTAGCGCTAATACTGGGTGGTGCGATAGGCAATGTCTGGGATCGTATGATGCTAGGCTATGTGGTCGACTTCATTTCTGTTCACTACCAGAACAGCTATTTTCCGGCCTTTAACCTGGCCGATGCCGCGATTAGCGCCGGTGCCGTCGGTATGGTGCTGGATAGTTTTCGAGTTCGCTCGCCGGCGGATGAACAAGTCATTAAGGAGTAGGGCGCAATGAGCACTCAGAATGTAGCCGTCAGTGAGGGCACACGTGTGTTTCTTAACTTCTCAGTCAGTCTGGAAGATGGCTCAGAAGTTGATTCCAACTTTGGTGGCGAGCCGGTGGACTTTGTCATCGGTGACGGCAGCCTTCTGCCCAGCTTTGAAAAGCTGATATTTGGTATGTCACCCGGTGATCGCCAGCTGTTTACCGTAGAGCCGGAAAATGCCTTTGGTCAACCGAATGACAACAACGTACAGTTGATTCCGCGCAGTCATTTCGAGGAGGGCGCTGAGCTGCAAGTTGGCCTGGTATTCTCGTTTGCTGATGCCAGTGGCGCTGAGCTGCCCGGTGTGATTGCGGCGATTGATGATGAGGAAGTCTCGGTGGACTTCAATCACCCCCTCGCCGGGCGGACCATCTTGTTTGATGTGCAGATTCATCGAGTGGAACCCACCGAGCTGCACTAAGGGAGCTAAGATTATGGATATTCAGCTTGCCAACCCGCGCGGCTTTTGCGCCGGTGTCGACCGCGCCATCGATATTGTTAATCGAGCCTTGGAGCTGTTCGGAAGCCCGATTTATGTGCGCCACGAAGTGGTTCACAACAAATTTGTGGTGGAGGATTTGCGCGATCGTGGGGCGGTATTTGTTGAAGAGCTCCACGAAGTACCCGACGATAAAATAGTGATATTTAGTGCTCACGGAGTGTCCAAAGCGGTGCGCGCTGACGCCGAACAGCGCGGCCTGAAAGTCTTTGATGCTACCTGTCCACTGGTTACTAAAGTGCATATGGAGGTGGCGCGTTACAGTACTCAGGGGCGCGAATGTGTGCTCATTGGCCACCGTGGCCACCCCGAGGTTGAAGGCACCATGGGCCAATACGACCACAGCGCCGGTGGCGAAATTTATCTGGTAGAAGATGAAGCTCAGGCTATGGCACTGGAGGTGCGCGATCCTGATCAATTGTGCTATGTCACACAGACGACGCTGTCGATGGATGATACGGCTCGGGTGATTGATGCATTGCGTTTGCGCTTCCCCAAAATAGAAGGGCCGCGCAAAAACGATATCTGCTATGCCACCCAGAACCGGCAGGACGCAGTTAAGCAACTGGCCGTTGATTGTGATTTGGTCTTGGTAGTGGGCTCGCCCAACAGCTCAAACTCTAATCGTCTGCGAGAGCTAGCAGAGCGCATGGGTGCAGAGGCACACTTAGTTGATGGTGCCGAAGATATCAATCCAGATTGGTTGTCAGGCAAAACAAAGATCGGTATTACAGCGGGCGCTTCGGCACCGGAAGTCTTAGTGCGAGAGGTCGTTGATGGCCTGCAAGCACTCGGCGCTAATGCCCCTAAAGAACTGCCAGGGCGCCCTGAAAATGTGACCTTCACCCTACCTAAAGAATTACGAATTATCGCTAAAAACCTCTAAGACTCTCGGCCTTGCCTGCAGGGCCTTTCTTCTCTTAGTTCTCATTAGCCGCCATTAGTGGGCGGCTTTCGTCATATTATTCCTTTTTCTGGCGCTTCCTCTTACTTGGCTTAAGCTTCCCTTACCGGCATGAGCACAGTGATATTGGAGGTGCCCAGTGAGCAGGAAGTTTCCCGCTGCCCCTTGCGCGGGTTTGACTCTCATCGAGCTAGTAATAGTGCTAGCGGTATTGTCGATCGTCGTCATGGTCACTGCGACACCGATGCGCAATGTGATAGAGGCGACACGGCTTCGTTCCGAGGCGGCTCGGGTGCAGCTCGCGATCAATTTAGCCCGTTCTGAAGCTGTGGCGCGCAATTTGCCGATTAGCTTGTGTCCTTCTTCATACAGTCGCTCGCAGGAGCTCAAGTGTGACGGTGACTACCGTGATGGCTGGCTCGTATTTGCCGGTGCCGGCCGAAAAGCGGGCTCTAAAGTGGAGCAGGCGGAGCTCATCCGGGCCTTTGAGCCGATGCCAGATGGATATTGGTTGAGTAAGCGCAGTGGCACAGCGCTGCTAGATAGCAGCTTTACTTACTTTGCTGATGGCACAGCCCAAGGCAACCTAACAATGATGGTCTGTTCTGCTAGGTCGAGTGACACCTGGAGTGTGGTGATCAATCAAGTGGGCCGTGCGCGCTTGGCCCGCAATTGGGGCAGCTGTCCGAGCACTGTGTGATGAATCGGCGAATCCATAGTGCTAGCTGTTACAAAGCCAAGGGGCAGCGCGCTGTTGGATTGATAGAGGTACTGATTGCCATGTTGGTATTGGCGCTTGGATTACTCGGTTTAATGAGGATGCAGCTGGCGGCTAAGCAAGCTGCTTTTGAAGCCGCTCAGCGCACAGTGGCGACAAACTTGGCCAGAGATTTACTGGAGCGAATGCGCAGCAATCCGACTCAGCTTGATGCTTACAGCGTCAGTGAACTTGGCACAACTAGCACACTGAGCGCCGCTGTGAACTGTGCACAGCAGAGTTGCGCTGCAGATCAACTAGCCCGCTACGATCTTTACGACTGGCACCAAGCCCTACTCGGGCGAACGGCAGAGTTCAAGCTAGGTGGCGCCGCGTTCAACAGTGCTGGATTGGTCGAGCCGCGTGCATGCGTTAACCACAGTGCTGGTGAAGTGTCGGTGGCAATCGCTTGGCGCGGCACAGAGCTGATCACCGCAGCAAATAGCAGCGATGACAGCTACGCTTCAGATTGTGGCACAAATCAAGGTTTGTATGGCGATGCTGATCGACAGCGCCGCTTGCTCGTTCTCAATACCTATATTGGGAAACCTTGAGATGCATAGGCTGCGCCCAGATAGCTCGTGGGGATACTCATTGCTTGAGTTGTTGGTGGCGATGGTCTTAGGGCTGCTACTGAGCGCGGCCTTAATCGTGGTTTATCTCGAGAGTAAACGAAACTTTCTGATCGAGGATGAGATGGCGCGCATGCAGGAAAATGGCCGCTTTGCCTTGAGTCTATTGTCGCGGGAGTTAAGCCTCGCCAATTTTTTTGCTGGTCAGCATCATATTTTTTCACAGCTGCTACCTCAGACAGCACCAAGTTGTGGTGCTGCAAAGGCTTGGGCCCTGTCGCCTGTGCCTGCCTTGGACTTAATTAAAGAGGGCGCTGCGGCAAGCTTGCTCACAGTCAACGAACTTGCCTTGGGTTGTTTAGGCTCTGTTGCCAAAGATATTCAGCCTGGCACGGATATCTTAGCTATTAAGCGCACAGCCACTGAGCCAAGCCTTGAAAACGGTGTTTTGCCTGCCGGTCTTAGCGGGGCAAAAGAGAGTCAGTGGTATTTGCGAGTTGCCGATTATGGCGCAGAGCTGAGTTGGCGATATATTGCTGAAAATGAAAATTTTCCTAGTGCCGATATGGCAGCGGACTCCGCTGTAGATTATTGGGAAGTTTACGCCAATATCTTTTTTATTCGCAGCTATTCAAATAAGGGTGATGCAGTGCCCACGCTGTGTACCGAGCGCCTGTCAGCTAACAGCATGGGGCCTGTTGAGTGTTTGGTTGAGGGGCTGCAGAGTTTACACCTAGAGTTTGGTGTCGACAGCGATGGCGATGGGATTGCCAATTACTATACGGCCAGCCCGAGCGCTACCGAGCTCGAGCGCTCGGTAATAGCTAAGTTGTATTTACTGCTGCGCAGCTTGCAGCCCATTGCGGGCTACCACAACAGCAAAGTCTATCAGCTGGGTCAAAAAACCTATCCCGCATTTAACGATGCTTACTTGAGGCAAGTTTACTCACGTTCGGTTCAGCTGCGAAATTCACTAGCGCTCAGGCAGAGCTGGAATGATGACTAGCTTGTTACAAGCTAAGCACCAGCAGCAAGGAGCTATCTTATTGCTGTCTTTGGTGTTCCTGCTGTTATTGGCAATAGTAGCTAGCACCGTGGCTCGCACTAGCACTTTGCAATTGCAGATGGCAGGTAACGAGCAGTTTCGCCAAGCGGCATCTCAGAAGGCCCAAGCGGTGGTGAGTGCGCTTATCGAGAGCGAAGCTAACTTTCCTTTATATGGCGGCATTGGTCACAGCTTATGTGATAGCGCCAGTGTCTGTGACGAAAATACTTTAGCAGTGGCTATGTCTACTGAGGCCGTGCCCGATGGCGTTGCTTTGCACTATCAGGTCCAGCGTAAAGGGCCATTACTGCTCGATAGCTTGCCATATCGAGCCGCCGAGCAGAGTGCCATCAGTAGCCGGCATTTTGATCTCGCATTATTTGAGGTGTCTGCAGAAGTGGATGGCCGCTCAGTAAGGCAAGGTCATGCCAGAGTGGTGGAGGGTATCGCGCGGCGAGTTTCTGCGCAGTAGTGGCAGGGAGTTGGAGATGAAGCAGCAACTGATCAGAGTGATTGTATTGGCGGTGACGGCGGCTATGGCATCGGCCGATGATATTGATATTTACCTGAGTGAAGGGCCGTCAAGCCAGCCGTATTTGTTTTTAATTTTGGATGTCAGTGAGCAGGCATTTGAGACAGTGTGTGCGAGGACTGAAGATTGCGCGCCGCCTTACCTGAGCCCCGCGGCCTATGACAAGCTCATCGAACTGGGCGCGGCTGAGAATTCGCCGGTGACTCGCCTAGCCCTGTTTCGGGCGGTATTCGCTGCAGTGCTAGAGAGGCCAGAACTGGACGGACTCCAGCTTGCAATCGGCGTTTCCAACTGGGGGCAGGGCGCTAGTTTGTTATCTGGCTACCAGCCTGTGGCTACAGCGCGGAAGGACTTGATCAATATTTTATCAGCCCTGCCTGAACAGATGGATGCCGATGAGCCGCATAAATTTAATCCGGTAGCGGCATACCTTGAGTGGTACCACTATTTAAATGGCGAAGCAGTGCTGTATGGCAATCAAAGTAAAGGCAATTTCCAGGGCAGTGAGCAGCCCAGTTATGATGCAGCGATTATAGATGGAGCCTTTTACCGCTCACCCTTTAGTGACCCAGAGGCATGCCCCCGTTTGCTGTCGCTGCTGATGAGTATGCAGAGCGAAACAGAGCTAAATGCAGCAGTTCCACTAGATCTACAAGACATAGCCACAGCCTTTCCTGCGGCCGGACTCAGTTCCATAGAACAGGTCCTAGAGGTTTTGCATGAGGCAGATAGGGATTTACTGCCGGGGGTCAATGGCCGGCAAAGTCTTGAGAAAACATGGCTGGTGGTCCCGGGCGAGCATCAGAGCACTAGCAGTTTAGCGCAGGTAGCTGGGACAACGACGCCCTTGAGTCTTGCTGCGCCACAAGACTTAGAGCAGGCTTTGATATCAGTGATGGAGCAGGCGGTGAACACTTCGAGCACGCTGCTTGCCCCATCTGCGCCAATGCCTATGTCAGTGTGGGGTGAGTCACTCGATCAACTGTATGTGCCATTGTTTGAAGCACAGGATCAAGTGAGCTGGCCTGGAAACATTAAACGCTTAAAGCTGACTCGAACAAGTAGTGAGAGCGGAGCAGCAAGAGACGAATTTAGCGGCATCGTTGATGTGAAGGGTACAACAGCTATTGAAACAACTGCTGATCAGCGAGTTCAGATCCGTTTTGACGCACTGAGTTTTTGGACAGATGTTAGCAGTTTGCCGCCTGCAACTAGTTCTGATGTGCCTGAGGGTGCCGATGGGCGAGTAGTGACCCGGGGTGGGGCCGGCCAAAAAATTCCCGGTTTTATAGCAAGCAGCGGCGATGAGCTCGGTGATAGTAATAGCGAGTTCAGCCGCCAGCTCTATACAGAGCCCGCGCTGCTTACCAATGGCACAGACAATCTTTTGCTGCCCTTCAATGCAACGCTTGCCACACTGAGCTTGCTGCCAGATCTGCCCTCGGATTTAGCTACAGCTTCGGTAGAGGAAACACTCGACATGATCCGTTGGGCGCGAGGGCAGGATCGTGATGATATTGATAATGATGGCAGTCGAAGTGATCCGCGCCCGTGGATCTTAGGCGATGTATTGCACTCTCGCCCGCTCGCAATAAATTACGGTGCCACACCAGGTTACAGTGCCGAGGAACCGAATGTGCGCGTGTTCTTTGGCAGCGGTGACGGCATTTTTCATGTTCTTGAAAGCAGCAGTAGCAGTGGTCAGCCTAGTGGGCGAGAGCTCTACGGGTTTTTGCCCAGAGATACTCTGGGCATACTGGCACACAAGCGGGCTAATACACGTGCTGCTAGGTATATGTCTTATGGCGTTGATGGTGCTGCCGTGGCTATGACACGTGACGTGAATCAGGATGGGCACCTGCGGGCTGCTGATGGGGATGAGGTTTTGGTCTATTTTGGTCTGCGACGAGGAGGCTCAAGTTACTACGCTTTAGATGTCAGCGATCCCAGTGTGCCACCTATCCTGCGCTGGAAAGTTTCGCGAACGGAGGGCGGTGATTTTGATCACCTCGCGTTAAGTTTTTCTGAGCCGGTCGTGGGGCGTGTTAAATACGCTGCTACAACGCAGGATGTTGTTGTGTTTGCCGGTGGTTACAACGGAGGTTGGAAGGCAGACTTTAGCGCTAAGATCGGCAAAGATGCAGGCGCTGATACGGATGATATCGGTAATGCTATTTACATCGTTAACGCGCGTAGCGGGGCTTTAATTTGGAAAGCGGTGCCTGGCACGACGGGTGTCAGTAGTAACAGGCATTTCGAGCACAGTGATTTGCTGCACAGTATTCCTTCGAGTGTCACCGCTCTGCGTGATAACAGCGGCAATATCCACCGGCTGTATGTGGGGGATACTGGCGGTGCCCTGTGGCGTGTTGATTTACCCCCTGGAGATGCCCATGACCACCGGGCTAAGAATTGGTCGCTGAGTAAGCTAGCCGAACTTGGCACTAATGAGCCAGATGGGGACCGTCGTTTCTTCCATGCGCCGGATGTAGTGCAAGTGCGAGGCGCCGATGGGCAGCCTTTTGACGGAATACTGATTGCCAGCGGCGATCGGGCGGATCCTAGAAAAACATCTGTGGTAAATGAGCTGTTCTATCTTAAAGACTATCTCTTAAGCTCAGGAGACCCTGCCACGAGATCCCGCCAAGCGCTACAGCGCAGTGATTTAGTGAGTCGCAGTGACTGCGTCTTGGGTAGTGAGAGTGCCTGTGAAGGCGCTGCTCATAACGGCTGGCGTATTGAGCTCAAACAACCTGGAGAAAAAGGTTTATCCAGTCCCCTCACTGTGGGGGGAAAAGTGTTCTTTACTTCTTTTGTAGCACCCACAAAGGTCGATGCTTGTGAGCCAGATCTTGGTCGCGGCTTGCTTTATGTTGTCAACCTGAAAGACGGTAGTGCTGCCTATGGCAGTCAGCGTTTTTATAGCATAGGGCCGGGTATTCCGCCCAGCGTCAGTCTTATCGGCGACACGCTCTTACTCCCCGGTGGCGGAGCAAGCCTGGGTGAAACAGAGGGCGGGCATAGCAAGGGCTTGGATAGCCTCTATGTCATCCCCGATCGGGGCTTGTTTCGCCTTTATTGGCGAGAGACTGATATTGATAAGTTATGAAAAGCACAGCGCAGTGGCGCCTCAAAGACCCCGGCTGCCCAGGCTTTACACTACTTGAAGTGCTGATTGTCTTGGCCATTATTAGTTTTTTATCACTTGTCGTTTTGCCAAGTTATCAACAGCAGGTGTTAAAAACCAAGCGCACAGTAGCAAGCTCAGCACTGGAAGCGCTGCGGACACGCCAAGAGCAGTTTTTTATTAACAATAGGCAGTATGCGACAGAGTTGCACAGTCTGGGCTTTAGTGCCTCTCCCGCTGCAATCAATGAGAGTGGCGATGAGGTTGCAGTCACTGCGCCTGATCGCATTTATATTATTTCTTTAGAGCCAGATAAAGACGACCCCTACGATTACCGTTTGCAAGCTGTGCCGCAGTTGGCTCAGGCTAAAGATACTCGCTGTGCTTCCTTAAGCTTGACTGGCAAAGGCCTGCGCGCTTCTAAGCCCGCTAGTGTGAAGGAATGCTGGTAGCGCAAGAGGCACATGATGTTTTCCTACGCCGATCCTTAGGGCTGATTGCTGACTGAAGCATTGCGCTAGTCATCCAGCTGTAACTTTTGTAGGCGATAGCGCAGGCTGCGGAAGCTGATGCCGAGTAATTTGGCGGTGGCAGTTTTATTCCAGCGACATTGCTCCAGCGCAGCACTGATGACTTGTCGCTCGATATCTTCTAGATAAGCTTCAAGATTGCCAAAGGCCTCTTCAATTGCCAGTGCTGGGGCAGCTAAATTACTGAGACTAGAAGCAGCAGAGCTGCTACTGGGGCCGCTGGCAAACTGCAGATCAGATGCCTCAATCTGGCGGCCTTCACTCAGTGCCCAGGCCCGCTCAAGAATATTCTCCAGCTCCCTGACGTTGCCAGGGAAGTGGTAATTGTGCATCGCCTCCAGTGCGCAGTTGCTCAGTGTGGCGGGGCCGCCAGGGCTGTCAGCGCTGATGCGAGAGAGAATAGCTTCAGACAGAGCAGGTAGATCGTCTAAGCGCTCCCGCAGGCTAGGCACTTGCAGGTCAATGACATGAATACGGTAGTACAGGTCGTTGCGAAAGCGTCCCGCAGCGACTTCATCAGCCAGGTTTTTATGTGTTGCACTGAGGATGCGAACATCAATCGCCAGCTCTTCATTACCGCCGACGGGGCGCACGGCTTTCTCTTGAATGGCGCGCAGCAGTTTGACCTGCATTGCAAGCGGTAGATCGGCGACCTCATCGAGAAATAGTGTGCCACCATTGGCGCTTTGAAATAGTCCAAGCTTGTCTTTGGCTGCGCCGGTAAAGCTGCCTTTTACGTGTCCGAATAACTCACTTTCCATTAGCTCGGCTGGTATAGCGCCACAGTTTACGGCGATGAAAGCAGCCTCTGCTCGCGGCCCGTGCTGATGAATTAATCTGGCCACCACTTCTTTACCGCTGCCTGACTCCCCATGAATGTGTACCGGCGCCTGACTGCGGGCGAGTTTGTGTATTTGCTGGCGCAAAGTGTTAATAACGGCTGTGTTGCCAATGAGTTGTGCGGTCTTTGCATCATCACTGCTTGGCTCACCGTCAGTCCCGCTGTAGTCGCTTAGGCGCAGGGCACTGCTGACAAGTGTGCGCAGTCGCTCTAGCTCAATGGGCTTAGTGATAAAGTCAAAAGCACCTGCTTTAAGAGCAGTAATCGCAGTCTCGACACTGCCGTGGGCGGTGATCATGGCGACTGGTAAGTTGGGATAGTCGCGCTGGATCAGCTCAACCAAGCTGATGCCATTGCCATCGGGAAGGCGCATGTCGGTGAGACAGAGATCCGCTTGCTCCTGTCGGAGTGCAGATTGGGCTTCGCTGAGCGTGGCGGCACTTTGTGTATTTAGACCCATCCGGCTGAGAGTGATCTCCAGCAGCTCGCGAATCGCGGGTTCATCATCAACAATAAGTACGGTTTGAGTCATGGTTCCAGTCTAATTTAAAGCGCGTTTATTCAGCGCTAGGCGAAAGCAGCTTTGCCCTTCCTTGGTCCTTAGGTAGTTCAGCGTCGCGTTGTTGATCTCGCAGAGTTCTTTGCAGAGATATAGGCCCATCCCGCTGCCCGATTCGACTGTGGTAAAAAAGGGCTCGAAAAGTTTTTCTTCATCCTCCGGTGCTACACCTGGGCCTTCATCAATCACGTCAATTAAACACTGTTCAGTGTCTTCGTTTAAACTGACCTCAATGTGAGCCCGCTCTTGCCCCTTGTGCAAGGCACTGTGCCGTAAGCCGTTATCCAATAAGTTACTGAGTATGCGGCGTAGATTTTCCGGGTCAAACTCGATGACTAAGTCGCGGTAATCACAGTCTACGCTAACTTCTGCGTCGCGGTGGAGAGTGTCGAGATAGTCCTCGACAAAGCGCAGCAACCACTCTCCTAATAGTAGGTACTCGGGTTTGGGTGGCTCTCGGCGAGAAATTTGCATCACGTTTTCGACAATGCGATTCACTCGGCTACTGTGTTCTTGAATAATGTCAGCTAAACGCTGGTCTGCAGTGGCTAGGGCTTCTGATTCCTGCAATAGCTGTGCAGCGTGGCTGATGGCGCCCAGGGGATTGCGGATTTCATGGGCGATGCTGGCAGTCAGGCGACCCAGAGAGCTCAGCTTAAGCGCCTGTGCATGCTGTGTGATCGGCGTATAGTCCTCGATAAAAATGATCGCTTCGCCACTATTTTCAGAGCGCAAGTCACGGAAGTTAGCGATCACCAGTGTCGGGCTGCCATGTACCGAAAAGGGTTGTGCTCGATGCTGGCCAGTACTTTTCCAGTGCTCAAATTGCTCTGCCAGTTGATCACTGTATTCGTGTAGATGGCGCGATGTCACTGAGCGCCCTGGGGCCAGCAGATCGATTGCAGCTTTATTCATTACCCGAACCAAGCGTTCAGAGTTGACCAGTAAAATACCCGTCTGCATATGCTGCACCACTTGTTCGTTCAAGCGCTGCAGGTTGTAGAGGTCGCTGGCGCGACGTTGCGCTAAGTCTTCAACACGGCTTAGGCGCCTGGCAATGGCCTGTACAAGCAGCGATACCACAAAGAGCAGCAGCCCCAGTAGTCCAGCGGGGAATAGTTCATTGATGCTGGCTTGCTGAATGACAATTAGGCGCAGTGTAAGCAATAAAACAGCCAGCACTGATAGCGCCGCAACCAAGGTGGCGATTGTGCTGTTACTGATCATTACTGCACTGGCTGCCACCGTAATCACCAGTAAGATAGGCAAGCCGCTCACCATGCCACCGCTGGCGTCCGCCAGAATAATAATGGCCGCAATATCGACTAGAAAGACAGTAAAAAGATAGCGCTGATGGTGATACCAGCTGGCTGATAAGGAGGCGATCAAGACAATAGTACTAGCAAAGTAGACAGTGGCCACGAAGCTGTATTGTGAGGGGTTAAGCCCACCGACTAACTGTCTTGTGTTCGGGCTAATCCACATCAGCAACAGTACAAGGGATAGCAGCGAGCGGTAGGCGACATAAATGCGAAACAGCGTGCGGCGCTGTTTGCTGCGCCGATAGGCTCTACTTTGAGTCGCTAGCGAAGGCTGGGTCAAGTTGGGTCGATCCCTTACTGTTGTCGATAAGCGTCCAAGCAGACTGCCTTGGACTTTGCCGAGTTATTCTTTGCCGATAGTCTATCAGGACTCCGTGGCAAATGGCGCGGGCTGGCTTGATTCCCTGTGCTCTCCTTGCTGAACTCGCTAGGGCTGGCTATGGCTCGCGCTTTACTTGAAAATACATACTGGCAGTGAGACATAGGCAGATTAAAGCAATGACAACCCTGAACATTCTTATGGCCCAAATGAATACCCTAGTAGGTGATTTTGAGGGCAATACACAGAAGGTGATTGAGACCCTCAAGCGGGCCGAAGCAGAGCGACAAGAGCCTGTGCTGATTTTTCCCGAGCTCACCCTCAGTGGTTATCCGCCAGAAGATTTACTGCTGCGACCTAGTGTAGAAACTCGGGTCGATAAGGCTTTGGAGCAGATCAAAGCGGCTATGACAGGGGATGGCTGGCTGATAGTTGGCTACCCGCGACGCATCGGCCATGCACTGTATAACGCGGCAGGGGTACTACATCGCGGTGAGTTAATCGTCGAGTATTGCAAGCAGCGGCTGCCCAATTTTCAAGTGTTTGATGAAAAGCGTTATTTTCAGTCGGGCACTGAGTCCTGTGTTGTGAAAATTGCAGGGCTAGCTGTAGGTCTGAGCATTTGTGAAGATGTGTGGGACCCAGAGCTCAGTAAAGAGGCTGCAGCAAAGGGTGCTGAACTGTTGATCAATATCAGTGCTTCGCCCTATCACCGGGGCAAACGGGATCAGCGTTGGCGCTGGATGGGCGATCGGGCTCGTGAGACGGGCATCCCGATGGTCTATGTGAATCAGGTAGGGGGGCAAGATGAGCTGGTGTTTGATGGTGGCTCATTTGCAGTATCTGCAAGTGGCGATGTCTGCGCTGCTGCGCCTAACTTTAACGAAGGTGAGTATTGGTTAGAGGCCCGGCGCAAGGAGGGCGTGGTTGAGCTGAGTGGTCTGGATGTCGCCAAGCCGCTGGATGAGCTGGCTGCAACGTGGCATGCCCTGGTGCTGGGCTTGCGCGATTACGTCAACAAAAACCAGTTCCGCGGCGTAGTGCTGGGGCTTTCCGGCGGTGTTGACTCTGCTTTGACCTTGGCTTTAGCCGTTGACGCGCTGGGGCCGGCGCGGGTGGAAGCAGTGATGATGCCTTTTCGCTATACCTCGCAGATTAGTGTGGAAGATGCCGCCGAGCAGTCTCTGACCTTGGGGGTTAAGCATAAGGTGATCTCTATTGAGCCGATGTATGAAAGCTTTATGGAGGCACTGCGTGAGGAGTTTGCTGGTCTTGAGCCAGATACTACCGAGCAGAACCTGCAGGCTCGTTGTCGCGGTGTGCTGCTGATGTCGATTTCTAACAAAAAAGGCTTGTTAGTGCTGACAACCGGCAATAAAAGTGAGTTAGCAGTGGGCTACTCGACGCTCTACGGCGACATGGCCGGCGGCTTTGATGTGATCAAGGATGTGCCTAAAACGCTAGTGTACGAGCTCTGCCGCTACCGCAATAGCTTGGGTCCCTGCATTCCTGAGCGCGTTATCGAGCGCGCGCCTTCTGCCGAGCTAGCGCCTGATCAAAAAGACGAGGATAGCTTGCCTCCTTATGAGGTACTCGATCGTATTTTGGAGCTTTATGTGGAGAAGGACTATAGCGCTTCGGCAATTATTGCCACCGGCATGGATACACAAGATGTCTATCGGGTGCTGCGGCTGGTTGACCTCAATGAGTATAAGCGGCGCCAAGCGCCCATAGGGGTGCGTATTAGTCAGCGGGGCTTTGGCCGAGACCGGCGCTATCCCATTACATCAGGCTGGGCCTTAGGAGACTAAGGCCCTTGTTCGAGCTGGTGGCTGGCCTGAGTTTTATTCGTAAGCTAAGCGGTTATCAAACTGCGGCGGCTCCGGTGGATCGAAGAGGCCAAAGCTGGCTTTGTTAATCCAGGAGCGCTGGATCCCATCTAAGCTGTAAACGCTGTCGAACTCCCCTTTGTCGTTCAGGGAGGGATGATCCGGGTAGTTCAGCGCGAGGACATCGATAGAATCTTGGGCCAAATCATTCATGCCTAGCAAGATGTAGCCTTGGGCCATGACGGCTAAGCCATCGGCTACTGCTGGGGTGCGCTGGAAGTGCTCCACCACAAAGCGGCCTCGGTTCACTGCGGCGAGATAGGCGCCGCGACGGAAATAATAGTTGGCGACGTTGATTTCATGGCGGGCCAATAAGTTGCGCAGCTGCAGCATGCGCGCTTTAGCGTCGGCCGCATAGGGGCTGTTGGGGTAGCGTGACAGCAACTGAGCGAACTCAGCAAAGGCCTCTTTCGCCTGACTGGTATCGCGTTTGGTGATGTCAGTGGGTAAAAAGCGAGCAAAGATGTTCTGGTTGGCGCTATAGGCAGACAAGCCCTTCATATAATAGGCGTAGTCGACATTGGGGTGCTGTGGGTGCAGGCGAATAAAACGATCAGCCGCTTCCACCGCCGCCTCGTGCTCATAAGCACTATAGTGGGCGTAGATCAGCTCTAATTGGGCTTGTTCGGCATATTTGCCGAAGGGATAGCGCGACTCTAGCAGCTGCAAACTGCGCACTGCCAAGTCAAAATTACGACTATTGAGATAGCGCTGCGACTCCATATACATCTGCTGCTCGCCGGCATCGGCGCCGAGATCGGACATTTCATCGTTACTCGAGCAGGCCACAAGGCTAGCTGCTAGTAAAAGGGAGGCAATGATTTTCAGTGATTTCAACAAGTTGGTGACCGCTAGCGTGTTAGACTGTAATTGGAATATTGGAAACGTATTTAACCACAGTGAAGCAAGTGCTTAAACAGGTATTGTGATGGCGGAAATTATCCGAGAGCAGGCAGTGATCTCAACAGAGCTGGATGGGGAGCGTCTGGACCAGGCGGCTGCGCAATTATTTCCGGCATATTCACGCTCGCGGCTGCAGACTTGGATCAAGCGTGGCGAGCTAGTGATGGACGGGAAAACTTGTCGTCCCCGCGACAAAGTCCGCTCTGGCGCGGCTTTGCAGCTCGTCGCCGAGCTAGAAGATGAAGTTAACTGGCAGGCTCAGGACATCGAGCTGGATGTTATCTACGAAGATGACAGTATTTTGGTGTTAAACAAGCCCGCCGGCTTAGTGGTTCATCCGGCGGCTGGTCATGCCGATGGCACTTTAGTTAATGCCTTATTAAATCGGGTGCCGGCGATGGCGCAACTGCCTCGGGCGGGGATTGTGCATCGCCTGGATATGGAAACCTCCGGTTTAATGGTGGCAGCAAAAAACCTACCGGCCCACCATAGCCTAGTAGCCCAGCTACAGGAGCGCAGTGTGAAGCGGCAGTACTGCGCGGTTTGTATCGGCGCTATGACTGGCGGGGGCACGATTGATGCTCCGATGGGGCGCCATCCAAGACAGCGCAAAAAAATGGCGGTGGTCACTGGTGGCAAGCCCGCGATAACTCACTACCGCATTAAACAGCGTTTTGGCCATCACACCCGTGTAGCGGTAAATTTGGAAACTGGGCGTACACATCAGATTCGAGTCCATATGGCGCACCGCAAATATCCCCTCATCGGTGACCCAGTCTACGGTGGTCGGCCGCGTATTCCAAAAGGGGCTTCAGACGAATTGATTGAAGCGCTCAGAGGCTTCCGGCGCCAAGCTTTACATGCGGAAGCCTTGGGTCTGGTGCACCCAAGCACTGGCGAGACGATGCATTTTGACTGTCCTTTACCCGAGGATATGGCAGCTTTACTGGATGTTCTGGAGCGAGAAGACCCAGCCCATGTCTCAGATCGAGCTTATTGAGGCCGATTGGCCGGCGCCGGCGGGGGTGCGGGCGTTTTGCAGCACCCGGCAAGGTGGCTACAGTGAAGGGGCTTATACATCGCTAAACCTTGCCCAGCATGTTGACGATAGGGCGGCCGCAGTGAGTCAGAACCGCGCTCTATTGGCAGCCAGCCTCGGTGAGGAAGTCGGGCCTTGTCAGTGGCTGCAACAGGTGCACGGCAGCGCAGTGGTACAACTTCCAAGTCCTCAGCCTGAACCAATTGCCGACGCCTGCTGGACCACCCAGCGCGCGCTGCCCTGTGCGGTGCTGACTGCGGATTGTCTGCCCGTGCTGTTTTGCGACCAAAGCGCCACCGTGGTGGCTGCTGCTCATGCCGGTTGGCGCGGCTTATTAGATGGTGTTTTAGAAGCTACGGTATCTGCTATGGCCACAGATGCCACTGAGCTATTAGCTTGGCTGGGGCCGGCAATAGGCCCAGCTGCTTTTGAGGTGGGGCCAGAACTGCGGGCTATGTTTTTGGCCCGAGCAAAGTCCTCCGCTGAGCACTCAGCCCTGGCGCAGTGTTTTAGGCCAGCACAGCGCGAGCAGCACTATCTTGCCGATCTTTACGCTCTGGCCCGTATCAGCTTGTCGAGAATGGGTGTCCAGCATATTTATGGTGGTGAGGCCTGTACTTATAGCGACAGCCAACGTTTTTTCTCCTATCGCCGCGATGGTGAAACCGGCCGCATGGCCTCTGTTATCGCACTGCTTCCCTAGATATCTCATCAGCTCTATAACCCTACTTGAACTGTGGGTATTTGCCCCCATTGATATAGGCAGAGATAAACAGCAAGCGCGCATCAGCGCCGTGGCTGAAGGAGATAAGTAGCTATGCGAATGGATAAACTCACTAACCAATTACAGACAGCGCTGGCAGATGCGCAATCGTTGGCCCTAGGACGGGACCATAACTTTATCGAGCCGCAGCACCTGCTGGCAGCTTTTCTACAGCAAAGTGGTGGTGCTGCTCGCCCACTGCTGCAAAAAGCCGGAGCAGACATCGCAGGCTTGAGCAATGCCGTAAATAAGTCGATTGATGCCCTGCCGACAGTCAGTGGCAACAATGGCGATGTCCATCTATCCCAGGATCTGGGCAGAATCTTAAACGTCACCGATAAGCTGGCGCAGCAAGGCGGGGACAGTTATATCTCCAGCGAGCTGGTGCTACTGGCTATGTTGGAAAGTAAGACCGCTGCAGGCGAGCTGTTGAAGAAGCATGGCGTGACAGCCGCTGCTTTAAAACAAGCTATCGATGAAGTGCGCGGAGGTGAAGCGGTGAATAACCCTGAAGCAGAAGAGTCGCGACAGGCATTGGATAAGTACACCATCGATCTGACAGAGCTTGCTGAACAGGGCAAGCTAGACCCTGTTATTGGTCGCGATGACGAAATTCGACGCACTATTCAGGTGCTGCAGCGCCGCACCAAAAACAACCCAGTGTTGATTGGTGAGCCAGGGGTCGGTAAGACCGCAATCATTGAAGGCCTAGCTCAGCGGGTGATCAATGGCGAAGTGCCCGAAGGGCTCAAAGGCCGGCGTATTCTATCCTTGGACTTGGGCGCCCTGTTAGCAGGTGCCAAGTTCCGTGGTGACTTTGAGGAGCGCTTAAAGGCGGTGCTCAATGAGTTGGGTAAACAGGAAGGTCGCATCATCCTGTTTATTGACGAGCTGCACACCATGGTCGGGGCCGGTAAGGCCGAGGGTTCTATGGATGCTGGCAACATGTTAAAGCCAGCACTGGCCCGTGGTGAGCTGCACTGTGTGGGTGCGACCACCCTCAATGAGTACCGCGAGCACGTAGAAAAAGATGCTGCTTTGGAGCGCCGCTTCCAGAAAGTATTGGTGGAAGAACCCAATGAAGAAGACACCATCGCCATACTGCGCGGCTTGAAAGAACGTTATGAAGTGCACCATGGAGTAGATATTACCGACAGTGCCATCATCGCGGCGGCAAAATTATCCCAGCGCTACATCACTGACCGCCAACTGCCGGATAAGGCCATTGACCTAGTGGATGAGGCCGCCAGCCGGATACGCATGGAAATCGACTCCAAGCCAGAGGCCATGGACCGTTTGGAGCGACGCCTTATCCAGCTCAAAATTGAGCGTGAGGCAGTGAAAAAAGACAAAGACCCAGCCGCCCTAAAGCAGTTGGAGTTGCTGGCCAGCGAAATCGAAAAAGTTGAGCGTGAGTTCTCTGATTTAGAAGAAGTTTGGAAGGCAGAAAAAGCTTCCCTGCAGGGAGCAGCGCAGATTAAAAGCGAGTTGGAGCAAGCCCGCATGGAGCTGGAGTCTGCGCGCCGTGCCGGTGATTTAACTCGCATGTCTGAACTGCAGTACGGCTTAATGCCCGAACTGGAGAAAAAGCTGGCAGTTGCCCATGAGGCTGAAAATGTTGAGCGCACCCTACTGCGCAATAAGGTTACCGAAGAAGAGGTGGCAGAAGTCGTATCGCGTTGGACCGGTATCCCCATTTCTAAAATGTTGGAGGGTGACCGCGAGAAACTACTGCGTATGGAAGACTCTCTGCATGAGCGGGTAGTCGGGCAGGATGAGGCGGTTACCGCGGTGTCTAATGCTGTGCGACGATCGCGTGCGGGACTGTCCGATCCAAACCGGCCCAATGGTTCTTTCTTGTTCCTTGGTCCCACCGGTGTGGGTAAGACAGAATTGTGTAAAGCCCTGTCAGAGTTTTTGTTTGATTCAGAGCAGGCCATGGTCCGCATCGACATGTCGGAGTTCATGGAGAAGCATTCTGTTGCGCGATTGATTGGTGCGCCCCCAGGTTATGTGGGTTATGAAGAGGGCGGTTACTTGACTGAGGCAGTGCGCCGTCGCCCCTACTCACTATTGCTGCTCGATGAGGTGGAAAAGGCTCACCCTGATGTCTTTAACATTTTGTTGCAGGTACTTGAAGACGGTCGCCTGACTGATGGTCAGGGTCGCACCGTGGATTTTCGCAACACAGTGATCGTGATGACCTCTAACCTCGGCTCTGATCTGATCCAGGAAATGGCTGCGGAGGGCAACTACCCAGCGATGAAGGCTGCGGTGATGGGGGTGGTGGCTAGCCACTTCCGTCCAGAGTTTATTAACCGCGTGGACGAATCGGTAGTGTTTCATCCCTTGGCCGCCGAACAGATTCGCAGCATTGCGGATATTCAGCTGCAAGGTCTTAAGGAGCGCTTGCAAGAGCGTGAGCTCAAGCTGTCGATTTCTGAGGCCTTCATGGATCATTTGGCCGCGATGGGCTTCGACCCGGTCTATGGTGCGCGTCCCCTTAAGCGGGCGATTCAGCAGGAGCTGGAGAACCCACTGGCGCAGCGTATTCTCTCTGGTGAATATGTTGCAGGAGACACGATTACTGTCGATCTAGACGGTGAGGCTACGGTGTTTTCCAAGCGCTAAGTTGCTAGCTGCCAAAATAAAACAGGGCCTTTCGGGGCCCTGATTTATTTTAGGGGCAGTGTGCTTTAATCATCGCTTGCGCTTGAGCAAGTTGCGCCGACTTTTCCTCTTCATTCAAAAAACGTAATTCGCCATTATTATCGCGTAGCCTGATATCTGAGCGCGAATTTAAGATGCTGAGATTTGAGCGCCCACGTGCACATAGCTCGGGATTCTTTTTGGCTATCTGGTCAGCACTATTGCGCTCCACAGGCTCGAATCGGTTTCCCGCCCGGGGAGTGATTTCAGCAGGTACTGCGCCTTCCTTGGCTCGTACAACGCGTTTTAGAGGGCTGCGTGCTGCAATCACTTCGTAGTCAAAGCCCTGGGGTGGCCGATCACTGTGTGCGAGGTTGCCGCGTTCGTCTATCCAGCGATAGTAGACCTGAGCAGAAGCAGCGGATGAGCCTAGCGCCAATAATAGTAAGCCCAAGCATATCGGCGCTGCTAGAAAAGCTGTCCTGTGCACGCGGCTATCCTCTTTAACTGGCTACACTTGTGTTAATCGCTGCCCACTCTGAGTAGCTTATAGAAAACTTAGGCTTGGTCATTCATCTTTTTAGGCTGATCACTGCTCAGGGTCAAATTGACAAGCATAACAAGCTCAGAGTTAAAGCTAGCGCAAGCGCCTGCCCTTCTGCAATGAACACGCGCCCAACAAGGGCGGCTTGTCGGCCCTTATTGGCACTATCACCATCTTATGGCATTGGGAGTTGACTTTGCCTACAGCTGCGCCAACAATATATTTTGTCTTGCAAGTGGCAACGACTCACGCTGAGTACCCTCGGCCTCTGGTCTACTGTCGCGCACAATAGTTCGCAGCAGCTGCTTGTAGGTCCCCATATTGGCACCCTTCGTATTGGAGGGGCTGAGGGCCAAATACTGCGCTACCCCGCATGGCAACCGATACACGCCTCCGTGATCGTTTCTTTCCTGGAAAGAGTCTTTGTGGGTAGGCCTAGGGGTTTACCCCTTCGGGTCTATGCTTGTTTGTTAAAGCAGAGTCAGGATTGGCTCGCGAGCGATGTGTTGTGCTTGCATTGGGGGTGGCGTTGCCTGCCAGGCACCGGTTCAGGTGTCTTCCAGCTTTCGTCCACACATTGAATCGGAACTGCAACGCCGAGGGTTACGCGGCGGGGCGTTTTGTTATCAGGAGACGTATCGTGGAGATGTTGTCCGGCGGTGAGATGATCGCCCGCGCACTGGAAGACGAGGGAGTTGAGTATATCTTCGGCTACCCCGGTGGCGCGGTGTTACATATTTATGACGCCTTGTTTAAGTCGAGCAAGGTTCCCCATGTACTGGTAAGGCACGAGCAGGCAGCCACCCATGCTGCTGATGGTTATGCCCGCGCCACCGGCAAGCCCGGTGTCGTGTTAGTGACTTCCGGGCCCGGCGCGACCAACGCGGTCACCGGTATTGCTACAGCCTATATGGATTCTATTCCTATGGTAGTGCTCTCTGGTCAGGTGGCTAGTCACTTGATTGGCGAAGACGCTTTCCAAGAAACCGATATGGTCGGTATCTCGCGTCCCATCGTTAAGCACAGTTTTATGGTGCGCAACCCGGAAGATATCCCCGCAACCATTAAAAAAGCCTTTTACCTAGCGACTTCAGGCCGCCCAGGACCGGTTGTTATCGATATTCCTAAAGATGCAACTCGCCCCGACCTCAAGTTCGAGTACCACTACCCTGAGTCGGTCAAAATCCGTTCTTACTCACCGGCGCAGCGCGGTCACAGTGGTCAGATTAAAAAGGCTGCTCGCCTACTACTATCAGCTAAGCGGCCGATGATTTATGCCGGAGGCGGTGTTGTTCAGGGCGAGGGCAGTGCTCTGCTCACCGAGTTGGCGCAAAAGCTCAACTACCCCGTGACCAATACCCTGATGGGCTTGGGTGCTTACCCGGGTACCGACCGACAGTTCTTGGGCATGCTTGGCATGCACGGTCTCTACGAGGCCAACATGGCCATGCATCACTCCGATGTGATTTTGGCCGTCGGTGCACGCTTTGATGACCGCGTGACGAATACGGTGTCTAAGTTCTGCCCCGGCGCCAAAATTATCCACATTGATATCGACCCGACCTCGATATCTAAAACCGTTGGTGCCGACATACCTATCGTCGGTCCGGTGCAATCAGTGCTCAGTGATTTGATGGAGCAGGTTGCCCTATTGCAGAAGAAAGATCCGCAGCTGCCAGATGCAGCAGCGCTGCAAAAGTGGTGGCAACAGATCGATGAGTGGCGCGATAAGCATGGCTTGTGGACTGGCCGTCGCTACGGCGAGAGCGACAGCATTATGCCCCAACAGGTGATTGAGAGCCTGTATCGAGTCACCCAGGGCGATGCCTATGTGACCTCCGATGTGGGTCAGCACCAGATGTTTGCGGCGCAGTACTACCGCTTTGATCAGCCGCGCCGCTGGATCAACTCGGGTGGCCTTGGCACCATGGGTTTTGGTCTGCCAGCAGCGATTGGTGCCAAATTGGCCTTTCCTGATAAAGATGTTGCCTGCGTGACCGGTGAGGGCAGTATTCAGATGAATATTCAGGAGCTGTCGACCTGCACTCAGTACAAAACCCCGGTGAAGATTATCAATCTGCGCAATAACTATCTGGGGATGGTTAAGCAGTGGCAGGACATGCAGTACGAAGGGCGTTATGCCATGAGTACCTATGAAGATTCACTGCCAGATTTTGTGAAGTTGATGGAGGCCTACGGCCACGTGGGCATACAGGTTACTAAATTGTCTGAGCTGGATGCGAAGATGGAAGAAGCCTTTGCCATGAAAGATAAACTGGTATTCCTCGATATCTTTATTGACCGAATGGAGCATGTGTATCCGATGCATATCGCACCGAACGGCTCCATGAAAGATATGTGGTTGAGCAAGAATGAGAGGACCTAAGATGCGACGAATTATATCCATTCTGATGGAAAACGAACCCGGGGCATTGTCGCGGGTAGTGGGTCTGTTCTCACAGCGTGGCTATAACATTGAGACCCTCAACGTAGCACCGACCGAGGATGCCACTCTGTCACGCTTGACCTTGACCACCGAAGGCGATGACAAAACTATTGAGCAAATCACCAAGCAGCTCAATAAGCTAGTGGATGTAGTCAAGCTGGTTGACCTCAGTGAAGGAGCCCATGTCGAACGCGACATGATGTTGATTAAAGTCCGCGCTGTGGGCGGTGTTCAGCGCGATGAAGTGAAGCGGACCACTGACATCTTCCGAGGGCAGATTGTGGATGTAGGCCCGAGTGTCTACACCATCCAGCTGACCGGCACCGGCGAGAAGTTAGACTCATTCGTCGTGGCCATGAGTGAAATGGAAATCCTGGAAGTCGTGCGTTCTGGTATAGCTGGGATTGCCCGCGGAGAGAAAGTGCTGCGACTAAAGAGCTCCTAGCGCTTGATCCTACAGCGAAAATAAAAAAGCGGCCGATGGCCGCTTTTTTTATGCTCTGTCATAAAGGTTCAGACGAAAATTTTGGCCCGCTTAGTGACCCCGTTTAGCTTCCATGCGCTTGAGCAGGGTGGCCATAATAATGTTGTAGAGCTCCTGCCCTAGATATTTGTCTTCTACGCCACTATCGATACTGGGGTTGTCGTTGACCTCAATAACGTAGCCTTTACCTTGGCTTTCCTTGATGTCGACGCCGTAGAAGCCGTCGCCAATTGGTCGTGTGGCCCGTAGCGCAGCATCTAGAACAGCAGGAGGTACTTCAAAAGTCGGCAGGGTGTCGAAACCGCCAGAATCTGTTTTGTCCCCGTGGCGGTAAATCTGCCAGTGATCTTTGACCATATAATAGCGGCAGGCATAGAGTGGCTTGCGGTCTAAAATACCAATGCGCCAGTCGAAATCGGTATACAAAAACTCCTGTGCTAACAGTAGCGTGGAGCGCTGGAACAAACGCTTGCTAATACTGCGCAGCTCGCTGAGGTTGGCTGCTTTTTCAACGCCTTTAGAAAAGGCGCCGTCAGGAATTTTAACCACAATAGGAAAGCCTAGCTCCTCACCGAGGGCCTCTAGTTGGCCGGGTTGATCGCGGTACAGTACGACAGTCTTGGGCGAGGGCACTTTGTGGGTGCGAAACAGGTCAGCCAAATAGATTTTATTAGTGCAGCGCAAAATCGAGCTGCTGTCATCAATTACCACGAGTCCTTCACTTTCGGCTTTTTTGGCGAAGCGATAGGTATAGTGATCGATATTTGTAGTGGTGCGAATCAGTAGGCCATCGAACTCAGGCAGGCGTAAATAGTCCCGCTGGCTGATTATTTCTACGTCAATGCCCAAATCTTTGCCGGCTTTAACAAAACGTTTTAAGGCAGTTTTGTCAGAGGGGGGCATTGCCTCATCTGGGTCGCAGAGAATCGCTAGGTCATAGCGGGCTGTTTTTTGCTCGCGTTGCTTGCGCCACACCTTGCGACTGAACTCATCCAGCGCCGTTGCAAAATCGTTTTCCTCCGCTTCACTCAAGCCTTTTGGCGAGCGCGGTTTAAGATTGCTGACTTCCCACTGCTTGCGAAAGCGCAAGGTGATTTCGAGAATAGGACAGGGAAAGGATTCGAACAACTTTTGCGAGAGTTCATGAAAACGTGGATCCGGCGTGTGGCCAAAATAGCTCATCAGCGGTATTTCGCTGCTGGTATCGGCACTTTTAAGTGCTTTGTATACGCTCTGACTAAAGTCGTCGATGTGGATACGATACAGGGAGCGCTTGCTCAAGTCGTTTAGCGTGCGCACCGAAGGGATCACTTTATGGCCCCGAGCTTCGGCCAGTAGCGAACAGTAATAGCCCGCGGACAGATAGCCAAAGCTGCGGCTTAAGTTAATCACTCGTGTGCGAGTTTGCCCTTGGGGGTATTGACCGTTCATATAGTCGGCAAAACTAATGACCTGATCACTGGGGTAATAAGGAGCCCAGTCGCTGTGGTTATCGATGACGATCAGTGTTTGAGACATGCAAGCTATATCCAGTCAATCCGCGAACTGCGGGGCTGTGGCGGAGTATTTGTCAGAGCTGTCGCGGAGTCAATCGCCGCCACTTATAGGCTGTCAAAGTACCGTCATATCGAGCTCAAAAGGCGCCTTTTAAGCGTCACTGAGAAAGGCCCTTAAATGAGCCTCTACGCTGCGCGCTAGCGCTTGAAGGTGATAGCCGCCCTCAAGGCTGGAGACGATTCTGCCAGCAGCACTGCGTTCGGCCTGATGAAAGATCTTACGGCTTACCCAGGCAAAGTCTTCATCGACTAAGTTCAAGTTTGCCATCTCATCTTCTTGGTGCGCGTCAAAGCCAGCGGAAACCAATAGCAGCTCGGGTTTGAAGTCCTCTAAGGCTGGCAGCCAATCCCTCTCCACAGCGCTGCGAAAGTCTTTACTGTCGCTACCTGCTGCCAGGGGGGTGTTGATCACATTGTCTGCTGATGGCTGTGAGCCTGAGTGGGGATAAAAGGGGTGTTGAAAGGTGGAGCAAAATAAAATGCGCTCATCACCTTGCACGATATCTTCGGTGCCATTGCCATGATGGACATCGAAATCGACAATGGCGACTCGCTTCAGGCCGTGGTTGTGCAGTGCATGGTAGGCGGCCAGGGCGATGTTATTGAGCAGGCAAAAGCCCATTGCTCGACCTCGCTCGGCGTGATGTCCTGGGGGGCGCACTGCGCAGAAAGCTTGCTTGGTCTTGCCCTGCATCACTAAGTCGACAGCGAGTTGGCTGGCGCCGGCAGCGTGCAGCGCCGCTGACAGGCTGTGCGGGTTCATGGATGTGTCGGGGTCGAGCTGGACCAGCCCTGAGTCGGGGGCCATGCGCCGCAATTGCGCAAGGTAAGCGGGGTCATGGGCCAGTGCCAGTAGTGCCTGATCAACTTCTGGAGCTAGGTGATGTTGTAAGTGTTGGTCTAAGCCACTGTCGATTAATCGTTGCTCTATGGCGCTCAAGCGCGCGGGCTGCTCCGGATGTGGTCCCATATCATGCAGTGCACATTCTGGGTGGCTGATATAGGCAATGGGCATGATGACACTCCAATTGGGACCGATAATTATCGAGCAGGAAATCCCTGCCCAATCACGTCTATACTGCGCACTCTACTGTAGTACAGGAAAGCCTTTAGGTTAAGCAGGCCCAAACGCTATGAGAAAACACAACCTACAGCGTATTTTTGAGCCGCGCTCGGTGGCAGTTATTGGAGCCTCTGATCGAAGCAATTCGGTGGGTTATCATGCTTTACATAACCTCTTAGAAGCAGGTTTTAGCGGCTCCATTTTTCCGGTTAATCGCAACCATAAAGAATTGCTCGGTCAGCGCTGTTATGCCTCAATTGCCGATATTAGCAGCCCGATCGATCTTGTGGTGATGGCAATTCCTGCAGCGAGCATCCCCGAGGTGATGCAGCGCTGCGTCGAGGCCCAAGTTGGGGGAGTGCTAGTGATCTCAGCTGGCTTTGGCGAAGTTGGGCCGCTAGGTAAACAGCTACAGGATGAAATAGTTGCCTTGGCTCGCCAGGCAGGCATTCCCCTAGTAGGGCCTAATTGCTTAGGGATTATTCGGCCCAAGGTTGGCCTCAATGCCAGTTTTGCTCGCAGTGCCGTGCGCGATGGACGGGTGGCCCTAGTGTCCCAGTCCGGGGCCTTTTGTACCGCACTGCTCGATGCAGCTTATTCTGGGGGGCGGGGTTTTTCTGCAGTGGCCTCACTAGGAGCGACCGCCGATGTGGGCTTTGGCGAGGTCTTGGATTATTTATCGTTTGATCCGCAGACCCAAAGTATTCTTTTGTATATCGAGGGTGTGGTGGACGCGCGGGCTTTTTTAAGTGGCTTGCGAGCCGCGGCGCGCCTGAAGCCGGTCATTGTGATCAAGCCTGGCCGCCATGCGGCGGGGCGCCGCGCTGCAGTCACTCACACCGGCGGACATGCCGGTAGCGACGAGGCCTTTAATGCCGCACTGGACCGGGCCGGTGTGGTCCGCGTTAATACGGTAAACCAGCTGCTGGCGGCGGCGAACTCGTTGTCCTCTGGTATCCGTGTGCGCGGTAGCCGCTTGGCTATCATTACCAATGGCGGTGGGCCGGGGGTAATGGCCGCTGATCATGCCACCGAGCAAGACTTGCCCCTAGCGGAGTTGCAGGCCGAGACCCTTGCGCAATTAGCCAAGGTCTTGCCGCAACATTGGTCGCCGACCAACCCCATTGATCTATTAGGAGATGCGGATAGCAAGCGCTATGAGCAAAGCCTCAAAATTGTATTGCAGGATAGTGAGGTTGACGGAGCTCTGGTCCTGCTAAGCCCTCAAGGAATGACTGATCCGAGCGCCTGTGCCGAAGGTGTTATCGTTGCGGCGCAGCAATCACGCAAGCCGGTGTTAGCCTGCTGGATGGGGCTAGATCAGGTTGCGCAGGGGCGGCAGCTGTTAAGCAAAGCGGGTATCCCGAGTTTTAACAGCCCCGAGGGTGGGGTGGATGGCTTTGCCTATATCGCGGCGCATCAGCGCAACCAAGAAAAACTCATGCAGGCCCCGCCACCTTTGTCGGAGCGCGCTCAAGTCGACTTAGCTGAAGCGCGACGGGTGCTGCAGGAGGTTTTGGATCAACAGTGCACAGTGCTCGATAGTGTCCAAGCGAGGGCGGTATTGGAAGCCTTTAGGATTCCGGTATCCCAGTGCATTAATTGCACTAGCTCCGAACAAGTACAGGATGCAGCGCAGCGATTGGGCTTGCCGGTAGTGTTAAAAATTAACTCGCCCGATATCACCTACAAAAGCGAAGTGGGTGGCGTGCGCCTGAATGTCCATGATATGACTTCGCTACCGACGCTTTATCACGAGATGATGGCGGCGGTGAAGGCGCGATCGCCGCAAGCGCAGATTCATGGCATTACCGTGGAGCGTATGGAGCTTCGGCCCCATGCGCGGGAAGTGATGGTTGCTATTGAGCGGGATCCGGTGTTTGGCCCGATTATTCGCATTGGCACGGGCGGCACCTCAATGGATATCTACACTGACTCCAAGGTCGCCTTGCCGCCATTGAACGTCTTTTTATGTGAAGATTTGATTCAGCGAACGCAGGTGGAGCGAGCCCTGCAGCGTCACCGGCATTTGCCGGAGGCCGATCGCGCCGCGTTGGTAGAAGTTCTGAAGCGGGTGTCAGAGATGGCATGTGAACTTCCAGAGCTAGAAAGGTTGGTCATTAATCCTCTGTTGGTTGATGAGCGCGGTGTGATCGCTGTGGATGCGTGGATTGCGCTGTCAGCTACCCCAGTGAGTGCTGCGCCCTATTCGCATATGGCCATCCATCCCTACCCGCAGGGACTGGCTTCGACGATTTTCACTAAAGATAGCCGCGAATTTACGCTCCGTCCGATCCGTCCCGAAGATGCGCTTATTGAGCAGCGTTTTGTCGATAATTTGTCTGCTGAGAGCCGCTATTTTCGATTTATGTATGGCATGGGGCAGATTTCTCGAGCCATGGTGGCGCGCTTTACGCAGATTGATTACGACCGAGAGATGGCGCTGGTGGTCGTTGCCGCAGATGGCAAACCTGAAGCTTCAATGAAAGCGGTAGCACGATATGTCGCGAGTCCTGAGAGTGGCAGTTGCGAGTTTGCCTTGGCGGTAGCCGATGAAATGCAACGGCAAGGGCTAGGCTTACAATTGATGCAGCGCCTAATAGCGCTAGCTCAGCAACGCGGCTTTTCAGAGATGAGGGGTGAAGTGTTGGCGCAAAATCATAAGATGTTGCGACTTTGTCGTCGCTTGGGTTTTGAGCTGAAGCGTGATCCGCTCGATGGCGAACTGATTCAGCTCAAGCGATCCCTAACGCTTGAAACAAGCTAGGCCCTGCGGATTGCGTAGCGCCCGGGGCCTGTTTGCAGTACATTGAAGACATAGTCTAATTTTGATTGTCATCGGAGAGAGCAATGCCGCACCCTATTTTGGTCAGCGATTGTATGTATCGCAGCCCACTGACCACCAGCCCTGATACCAATTTGGTCAAAGCCATTTCCCTGATTGTTGAGTATAAGCTAACGGGTTTGACGGTCGCTGCAGAAGATGGCTCAGTGGTGGGAATCCTTTCTGAGCTCGATTGCATCCGTGCCGTGTTGACGGCAATTTACAATGACGGCGATCCCGACCACATGATGGTGCGAGATGCTATGTGCACGGATTTAAATACCTGTGCCGCAGGCGACAGCATCGTTGAAGTTGCCCAGTCGATGTTGAGTAGCGGCCAGCGTCGCCGCCCTGTAGTAGAGGGTTCCAAGCTCGTGGGCCAGGTCAGTTCCAATAATATCTTGTGGGCTTTAATGGAGCATTCAAGGGCTAAACGATTTGATAGCAAAGCGCCTAGATAAGTAGGCACTTCACATGCGGGACTGTAAAGGCGTCACTGCCAGGGCAATGACGCCTGAGGGAATGCCTAGCTAACGACCTCAATCCAGCCGAAGGGGTCTTCGCTGCGGCCGTATTGAATGGCAGTTAAAGTGTCGTAAAGCTGCTTGGCAACGGGGCCGGCGGTATTGTTATTGACTACGTACTCACGCTCTTTGTAACAGAGCTTACCAACGGGAGAAATAACCGCTGCAGTGCCACAGCCAAACACTTCTGTAATTTCGCCACTGGCTATTTGTCCTAGCACTTCATCTATATCTAATTTAGCCTCTTCGACCTCGTAGCCGAGTGTGGGGGCCAATTGCAGGATGGAATCGCGAGTGACACCCGCCAAGATACTGCCGCTCAGAGCCGGTGTTTTAATGCGGCCATCCTTGAAGGCAAAGCAGATATTCATGGCGCCGACTTCTTCGATGTAACGGCCTTCGATCGCATCTAGCCACAGTACTTGATTGTAGCCTTTAGCAGCGACGGCTTCGCCCACCAGTAGGCTGGCAGCGTAGTTACCGCCAGTTTTAGCTTCGCCTACCCCACCTTTTACCGCGCGTCTGTTTTGGTCAGATACATACACTGACACCGGATCAAAACCGGTAGTGAAATATGGGCCAACCGGTCCACCAATAATAAAGTGTAAGTAAGACGAGGCGGCCCCTAGGCCTAGCTTGGGGGTGGTAGCAATCATTGCAGGGCGCAGGTAGTAAGAAGCCCCGGGTTCTTTTGGTACCCACTGCTGATCAAGCTTGACCAGCTCTTTGATAGCCTCCAAGTGTAGTTGCTCATCCACGGGAGGCATGACCATGCGAGTGGCAGAGCGGTTGAAGCGCTGAATATTTTGCCGTGGACGGAACAGGTTAATGCCGCCATCGGGGCGGCGATAAGCTTTGAGTCCTTCAAAAATTTCTTGGCTGTAGTGCAGCACTGCTGCTGCCGGGTGGAGGCTCAGGTGGTGAAAGGCTTTGATGGTAGCCGAGTGCCACTGGCCATCATCATAGCTTTGGCTAAACATGTGGTCGCTGAAAATTCCGCCAAAACCTAATTCTTTGGGACAATGGCCTCGTTGCGCTGGGGGAACCGCTTGTATATCGATGTTCATCTTTCACCTGTTGCTGTTGGATTCAACTGCCATGATTTCACCAAATCAGGCCCGCCTTCACAGCTCCTTAACCGCGATGACCTTGCGCGCGGTGGCCCGGGCTGTAAAATCTCGGCACTTTTCAGATCTGTGCCCAAAATGGGGCCTCATTTTCGCCAATTAGCGAGATCTTCGATAGGCCTTGGAAGCACAATATTTACCATTTTTGCCAACAGACTTGGTCCGGCCCAATAGGATGGGCGCTAAATCAGCGTTTAGCGGGCGCTGCCTGGTCCAGCCCTTGGCTTATCTTGCTGTCTGTGGCATCACTTAGGGAGTGAGACTTCCATTAAAGGCAGCTCATCGGGCATACCACCTAAGGCCACCGCACAGCGCGAAAAGGTATTAAACAGTAGCAAGGCCAGCGATAAATGAACCAATTCCTCCGTGCTAAACTCAGCGACGAGCTCGGCTTTTAAGCTTTCACTCATCGCAGTGGGTGCATCTAGGTACTGGTCAGTAAAGGCCAACAGCAGCTTTTCGCGCCTGCTCAGATCACTGTGCTGATAATTGTCGTCAATTTGCTGAATCATAGCCTCGCTTAGCCCAGCTTCTTTCGCGATATCGTAGCGTGCATTGCGACAGAACACACAGTTGACCTTGCGCGCGTTGCGCAAGCGAACCATTTCAAGTTGAGCTGGATTCAGAGGGCCTTCTTGCCATACCTTGCGAGATAGAGGGATATATTGATCGAGGATATCGGGCACCAGGCCCAGGGCGGAATCTCTGACAGGGTCGCCATGTCCGCCAGATGCTGCTTGGACGCGTGGTGTAGCGCTCATGATGATACTCCTTCGCAGGTACTAGTCAGCCCCCAGAGCTGAGTGAGTCGAGTCAGGCCATAAAACAGGCCAAGTGCCTCAATTAATGCAACAAGCCCCGCCTCACCGTAAGCCTTTTTTACCGCGTCTGCTTGTTCATCGCTGATAGCCTGAGGGTCCATGGTGTAGATCTCAGTGAAAGCTAGGCAAGCCTGTTGCGCTTCATTAAAGAGCGCGCTGGTCGGCCAGTTTTGCAAGGCCTCGCGCTGTGCTGGGGGAATAGCTAACTCTTCACGCTGCCATTCCAGTTCACAGCGGTGCAGTTGGGCGATGCGCAGCCTACAGAGCTCCAGTGTCTGTGCCGGTATTTCTTTCAGTTGCCAGAGTGTGGCATAAAGTGCATTGAAGCCTGCCTGGTAGTTGGGCAGATTTGCCAGCACCTCATCACGAGTAGCTGCATTGTTGAGCCAAGCCATGGGCAGTGCTCCTCCTTTGTTGTTTGAATTTAAATGATTGCCTGCATCAGCTTAGTGGCGCTGCAACTAAATGGCTCCTGCACTGGGCTCTGCTGCCTTAGCGGCAGCCGATGATGGCAGTGTAGGAGGGCGGTGGTAGAGCGAATAAAGGATGCGATCCAAGACGCCTTGGCCGTTCCAAGCCGGGTTGTTGTTAACCATGGCCACGATAGCCCAATGGGTGTCTTTGTCATCGCGACTGTAGCCAGCGATGGAACGAACATTCTCCAGCGAGCCGGTTTTAATTCTGCCTAAGCCTTGAAGGCCAGTATTGCGCAGCCGTTTTGCCATCGTGCCATCAAGGGCAATGATAGGCATAGAAGCTAATAGATCCGATGCATAGGGGCTGTTCCAGGCCTGCTGCAGAATCTCCACACCTTGGCGTGCCGTCATGCGGCTGTTGCGGCTCAGGCCTGAGCCGTTTTCAATAACTAGGCCTTTGCTGTCGATGCCTTTGGCTTGCAGCCAGTGATGAATCGCTTCGATGCCGGCTACTCTGTCATCCTTGGCCTGCTCTCCGCCGAGTTCTGCACCGATAGTCAGTAACATTTGGCGAGCCATGACATTAGAACTCCATTTGTTGATATCGCGTACCATCGTGGCCAGATCGGGGGAGCGGCTGCGCAGCAGCAAGGTGGCTTGGTCTGGGCTGCTTGCTAGTGAGTCCTGTCCTTCGACGGTAATACCGTGGGATGCCAAGACATGGCGTATCAATAGAGCTGAATAGCGAGGCTGAGAAAGTAAAGACAGATAGGAGCTGACTTGGCAGCCCTTTGGTAGCTGGCCGCTAATTCGCAGAGTAATTGGGCCCTTTTCTTTGGCCTCAGGCTGCCATTTTAGTGCAGTGCTGCTGGGGCAAGCTCCGCCCGCGCTTATTTTTACTTGGTTGTCGATCTCGATGCCCGGTAGCGCTGGAGTGACCCAAGCCTGGACCCCGCGCTGGTCTGCATTTACTTGGAACTGCAATAGATTCAGGTTGGTGAGGTAGGCTGATGGCTCTACCAAAAATGCTGCAAAGGGGTTGTCACCCTTATCGTCAAAGGGCGGGGCTGTGGTAATCATTTTGAAGTGAGAGCCGTCTAGTACTAGGTCTCCTGTTATGCGGGTGATTCCCTTGCCGCGAAGTTCACCGAGGGATCGCCACAATCGCTCAATAGTCAGTTTAGGGTCTCCGCCAAAACGCACATATAAGTTGCCCTCAAGGCGCTCTCCACGCAGCTCTCCATCGCTTAGAAAGTCGGTGTTCCAATGAAAGTTGGGGCCGAGTAACTCCAGAGCAGCGTAGGTAGTGACAAGTTTCATGATGGAAGCGGGCACCATTGGCTTATCGGCATCAACAAACTGCGCCTTGCCGGGACCACTTAGTGGCACCGCGGCCAAGCTAAGCGCTTGATCACTGCCGAGCAGGCCTTTGGCATAGGCGGTGATTTCTTGCGCCCAAGGGTCAGTGTCGGCCGGAATACTGTTTGCTTGAGCTGCCGCGCTGAGCTGAGAGGAAGCGAGCAAAGCTGTGAGCAGCAGAGCCCAGAGTCCAGGCTGGCGCAGCTTTAAAAAGCCTTTGTTATAAATAAGTGTGATCTTTGACATACTGAAGCTCTGTGACTCCGATCCAGTAAAGCATTAGCGGGGCGAACAACTTACACAGGGGCAGTGTAGCGTGAATCTCTGTGGCTAGCATTCAATGGCGCTGACTTGATAACTGCTGGAAAAAGAGCTCGAAAAAAAGCATCAATGGGAGAGAAGGTAATGGCGTGGGTTGATTTGTATAGCAGTACGATTTTGGCCGTGGGTTTGATGGGGCTGACTTTATTGCTGCAAATGATAGTGGTGGGAGTGGCTGGGATGAAGGCCAAGCACAGGCCAGGCTACCCAATAGAACCGGATCATCAGAGCTTTTTATTCCGCGCGACGCGGGCACAAGCCAACAGTAATGAAAGCATCGCTATTTTCATTCTGCTGGTGCTGTTTGGCATGCTCTCTAGTGCTAACCCGAGTTATTTGGGCAATCTAGCATTGTTAACTGTTGTCGGGCGCATCGCGCACATGCTGTTTTACTATATTGGTGTGGGCCTGGCACGCAGTATGGCCTTTGCAGTAACGCTGTTTGGCCTCTTAGGCATGGCATTATTGAGCATGAGTGCCTGGTTGACTTAAAAAATAGTCCACTGGCGCTGCCAGGGGGCTTTCCGCTAGTGCCTTAACTGTGGATAATCAGCGCCCTCTAAGCGCCGAGCCTATTCAGGCACGCTCCGCTATTTGAACAGGCTTCACTTCGGTGGCTCTGTTTTGCGTTATCGGAGCTAGAACCCTATAGTCAACTTAACGGAACGCAGCGTCAGTGCTGTGCAGGCCGTTGCACATTCACTCATCAGGCAAGTTTATGAAAATCGGTATTCTTTCAAGGAATCGCAACCTTTACTCCACTCGTCGACTGGTTGAAGAGGCCAGCGCCCGTGATCATGAGGTGCGAGTCATCGATGTGCTTAAGTGCTACATGAATATCACCGCCAATGAGCCCACGGTGCACTATCAGCGCTCGGCAAAAACGGTAGAGTCACTGTCTTTTGATGCTGTGATTCCTCGTATTGGCGCGAGCATCACTTTTTATGGTTGCGCTGTCTTACGTCAATTTGAGGTCAGTCAGACCTACTCCATTAACGAGTCAATTGCGATCACTCGCTCGCGGGATAAGCTGCGAGCCCACCAGTTGCTCGCTCGGCGTGGCATTGGCCAGCCGGTAACCGCTTATGCGCACTCCGCTCGCGCGACAGACCATTTGATACAGTCGGTTGGTGGCGCGCCACTGATCCTCAAACTAACCAATAGTACTCACGGCAACGGTGTGCTCTTGGCGGAAACAAAAAAAGCTGCTGAAGCATTAATTAATGCCTTTCGCGGTATTGGCTCTGATTTTCTGGTGCAAGAATTTATTAAAGAGGCCGGTGGCTCTGACATCCGCTGTTTTGTGGTGGGCGATAAGGTAATTGCCGCGATGCAGCGCAAAGCTGCCAAGGGTGAATATCGCTCTAACCTACATCGCGGCGGCTCTGCCGAAGTGATTAAACTGCGCCCGGATGAGCGGCGCTTGGCGATAAAGGCGGCGAAAGTTATGGGACTGGATCTGGCCGGGGTCGATATTCTGCGCTCAGCTCATGGGCCATTGGTGATTGAGGTCAATTCATCGCCGGGTTTAGAAGGTATTGAGGCGGCCACGGGCATTAATGTGGCGGGAAAAATTATCGAGTATATCGAGAAAGACTCCCAAGCCGGTCCCAATAAACCCAAGGGTCGCGGTTAAGCGCTAAGTGGCCTGCAGATGGCCTATCTGAAAGACCCGCGGGTCTACTATGCTATTGAGCGCACCTACCTCGCGTGGGTGCGTACCCAGCTATCCATTCTGGCGCTGGCTCTGCTGATTAAAAAATTCGGTATCGAAGATTTACCGGCTGGTGATTCGCGCGTGTTAGCCGAAACGGCCTTGTTAGTGCTCTGTGCCTTAGTGGTGCTGATGTCGGTAGTATCCTTTTGGCTGTGCAGGTCGTCGGTGCGAGCGCTGGGGGCAGAGGAAATTCCCTCGACATCCGCTGCAGCGGTACTCTATGCCAGTGGTTTGGTAGTGATCGTACTCAACATATTAATTAGTCTTGTGGTGGCAGTGATTTAAGGCAGGGTAGGTCTTGGATGCTTTAGGAAATTTGCTTTATTGCCATTAGTCTAGGTACTGTTAGCGCTCAGGCAGCGATATGAAGTCGCCGTAAACACAGCTAATAAAAGAGAAAATATTATGGCTAACGAGGGATATCACGAACCGATAGATGAGTTGAGCGATGCCACCCGCGACATGCATCGCGCAATTACTTCATTAATGGAAGAGCTGGAAGCTGTTGACTGGTATAACCAGCGAGTAGATGCTTGCAAGGATGAAGAGCTCAGACGAATTCTGGAGCATAACCGCGATGAGGAAAAAGAGCACGCGGCGATGACTCTGGAGTGGATCAGACGTCAAGATCCAATTTTTGACGCTGAACTGAAGGAATTTTTGTTTAGCGATAAGCCGATAGCCCATAAGTAACTGAGCTATCAACACTTTCAATCGAAGGAGCCTTGTGCTCCTTCGTGCCAATTAGTGACTAGCATACGAGGTGATGTAGTGAAAAAACTAGCTCAAGCAGTAGCACTGGCCAGTGTGAGTGCTCTGTTTTTGTCAGCCTGCTCAAAAGAGGCGGAGCAGCCCCAACAGCAGCAGCCTGTTTCAGAGTCCACCCCAGTAGCGGCGCTTGAGCCCGCTGTTGATAGCGCAGAGGTAGCCGAGGCTTTCCGCGCTTTTTTGGCTGAGAATTACGCGGTTGATATGGCCCGTTCGCCACTGACGGCGAGTTATCGCGGTATTAAAATCAATAACGACAAGTGGGATTCGGCTGCAGAAGCTAGTCAGCAAGAGAGCCGCAACATCCTCGAGCAACGGCTGAAAGATTTAGCGCGTTTTGATCGCGCCGCCTTGAGTGAGTCAGAGCAGCTTTCCTATGACCTATACAAGCTCGACCTAGAGCGGCAGATTGCGAGTGATGAGTTCCGCCACCACAAATTTGTGATTCATCAGTTTCGCGGTCCCCACACGATGGTGGCCAGTAGCTTGATTAATATACACCGGGTTGGCAGTGTCAAGGATGCCCAAGATTACATTGTTCGCCTAAATAATGTTTCGACGCTCTTTGCCGAAGTCATTGAGCAGCTGGAAATTCGCGAAAGCAAAAACTTGCTGCTGGCAGATTGGCAATACCCGCAAATGGTGCAGTCTTCGAAGAATATTATCAGTGGAGCACCCTTTGATGACTCCGGTGAAGACTCCACAATCTGGGATGATTTTCAGTCCAAGGTGGCGGCCCTGGATGTGAGCGATAGCGAGCGTGAGCAATTATTAAGTGATGCTCGCAAAGCACTAGTCGACGTCGTCAAGCCAGCTTATGAGCAGCTGATTGCGGCATTAGAGCAGCAGGCAGAAAAGGCCTCTGGCGATGACGGTGTGTGGAAGTTTAAGGACGGCGAGGCCTTTTATGCTGAGCGCTTAAATTGGTTTACCACGACAGATCTGAGTGCTGATGAAATACATGATATTGGCCTGCAAGAAGTGGCGCGTATTCATGAAGAAATGAAGTCGATCAAGCAGCAAGTTGGCTTCGAGGGCAGCCTCAGTGATTTCTTTGTTTTCATGCGTGAAGATCCGCGCTTTTACTACCCCACTACGGATGAGGGGCGCGAGCAGTATTTAGCGGAAGCCACGGCCCTGATTGAAATTATGCGCGAGCGGCTGCCGGAGCAATTTGGAGTGCTGCCCAAGGCTGAGTTGATTGTGAAGCGGGTTGAGCCCTTCCGCGAGCAGTCCGCCGGTAAGGCCTTCTATCAGGGACCGCCACCGGATGGCTCACGCCCAGGTATTTACTACGCCAACCTGTACAACATGGCAGATATGCCGAAATACCAAATGGAGGCCCTGGCTTATCACGAAGGCGTGCCGGGCCACCATATGCAGCGAGCGATTTCAGTGGAGCTGGATGGTATTCCGGAGTTCCAAAAGTACGCGAGCTTTACTGCTTACACCGAGGGCTGGGGCTTGTATACCGAGCAGCTCCCCAAAGAGATGGGCTTTTATGAAGATCCATACTCTGACTTTGGCCGTTTGGCGATGGAGTTATGGCGCGCCTGCCGCCTGGTGGTCGACACCGGTATTCACAGCAAACGCTGGACACGAGAAGAGGCGATCGATTATCTAGTTGAAAACACGCCCAACTCACTTGGCGATTCAACCAAGGCGATTGAACGCTATATCGCGATGCCAGGGCAGGCGACCGCCTACTTGATTGGCAAGCTGAAAATTGTTGAGCTGCGTGAAAAAGCACGTGAGGCGATGGGCGAGCGTTTTGATATTCGTCAGTTCCATGACGAAGTTCTCAAAGATGGTCCTGTGCCACTGTCAGTGCTAGAGCAGAAAATTGATGCCATGATTAAAGCAGCTTCTGCTTGATGTCTCTGAGCTAGGCTAAAATCCTGTGGCGGCAATGATCGCGCTGCAGGGTTTTTAGTACAGCGTCCCAGTCCTTGTAGATAACCCGACTAGATAAGTAAAAGCTGAACAGACAAGAGGCCTATTTTTTAACTGACGGCATTTTGGATACTGAGCTATAGTAGGGGCCGGTTGACGCGACTTGTTGACCACTATCATTGAAGATAAGAGCGGGCATATACAATGGGATTATTTGATTTTGTAACAAACGCCGGCGAAAAGCTGAGTGAGAAAATTTTGGGCAAGCCTGTTGGTCATGACGTGGCCGACACCGTCGAAGTTTCGCCACAGCGCCTTAATCAGCTGCGCGCGGAAAACATCACTAAGATGTTGGCAGCTCTCGATATAGAGGGTGAGCAAGTATCGGTGACGGTTGACGGTGATAAGGCCATATTAAAGGGCAGTGCGCCTAGCCAGGAAGCTTTGGAAAAAATGGTGCTCTGTGCCGGCAACCAATTTGGCATTAGTCAGGTAGACTGCCAGCTTGAAGTCGATGGCGCATTGGCGGCAGATTCAGCACAGACAAGCTCTGCGCCTGCAGCTGCTAGCGCAGAAGCTAAGTTTTACACGGTGAAGTCGGGTGACACTTTGGGCAAGATCGCCCAGGAACACTACGGTAGCGCCAGTAAATATACGGTGATTTTCGAGGCTAACCAGCCAATGCTGAGTGATCCCGATAAGATTTATGTAGGGCAAAGCCTGCGTATTCCAGCACTCTAAACGAGTAGGTCAGTGCCGGCCTGTCATTAGACGCCGGCTCTTTCCAGCATGTAGGTAATGATCACTTTGATCAGGAAGCCTACGATCCCCATGGCCAAGCCAACATAGAGGATGATGGTGCCGAATTTGCCGGCATCGCTGCGACGAGCAAGATCCCATACGATAAAAATCATAAAAGTGATCAGTGCACCGACACCCAAGGTGACACCCCACTCAGTTAACCATGCGTCCATCAATCCATCCCATTACAGCTGTCAATTGGCGGGCGGAATTGTCGGCGCTTAAGCCTGTGCTGTCAAAGTATCCTTAATAACAAGCGACTGCGATTGCTCACAGTGTTGCCCAGCTAGCTCTGTTGTCACTGTAATTAGGCAGTTCCCATAGCTGGGGCTGATAAGGCAGCTCTTCACTGGCAGAGAGTTCAATATCTAAGCCTTCTTCAGCGCCACATTGCTTGAGAATGTAGAGCTTGCGGTATTCGTGCATTAACAAGCGTAAGCTGGCGGGCGAGTCATAGGCGGCAGCCTGGCTGGCACGAAATAGGATGGCTAGACTGTCACTGCTATTGGCGGCTAACTGCAGTTGCAGCAGCTCCTCTTGGCTATATTGGCAAGCTCCGAGCCAGCTCAATACCACGCTACTATTATTGCTGCGTAAAGCGCGCTCAGTGCTCAGTAAGAGCTGTTTCCGACTTTTGGGCTGTACCAATAATATTTTATCGGTATCAATACCGCGGGCGGATAACAGAGGCGCGTAGGGTGGGGAGGGCGGTGCAATCAATGTTTGCCAGCGAGCTTCTAGGGAAAGGCTTGCCATGGCACTCAAAAATGGCCCTAGGGCTCCAATGCCGTTGCCGTCACTCAGAACTTCGATTAGATCTCCTCGGGGCCAGCCGCCATACAGCAGTGCCTTATCCAGCGAGCTATAACCGCTGGCTTGCTGTGTGGCGCTATTGGCTGAAATAAGCTGGTCAAAGTTGCTTCGATAGTGCAGCTTGTTTCGCTGTTGAGCTGTGCTGTTGAACACAATGTGTGCTGAAGTCATGTCCTCTGTCTCCGCTATTATCTGTATATCTATACAGTGTTTGGATATACAGTAGTTCGGGGCGGCACAGATTGCAAGCGCCTTTTTGATTGGCTTTTACTTGTAGGGCTGATGAGAAATGCTTGGCCTAGCTGCTGGCCTGCAGCTGCTTTGAGGTAGAGGGCTCTGCTTATTTGCCAGCGAGGGCAGTGACTAGCTGGTCTAGGTGGTCCCAGACCCTGCCTTCGGCGTAGCCTTTGATGCTACCGTCAACCTCTGCTGCGAGCAGCATGAGCTGCTCTATGGCAGCGAGACTGTGGCGCTCTAGGGCGCTTTGAATGATGCCTTGGCGGTTACTCCAAACCCGGCGCGCCTGCATGGCTTGCTGCACACTTTGGCCGCGCTCGCAGTCGAGTTTTAAATCGTAGAGGCTGCGTAGCTCACGGGTCAGGGCCCAGAGTATCACCATGGCCTCAGTGCCCTCGTCGCGCAGGCCGTGCAGCATGCGCAGACTGGCACTGGCATCACCTTTGAGCGCCGCATCGACCATCGCAAAGAGGTTGTAGCGAGCATTGTCTAGGACGCCTTCGCTCACCACTTTGAGATCAAGATGTTGGTTTTCTGCTAGCAGCTTAAGCTTTTCCACTTCCTGTACGGCTGCTAGTAAGTTGCCTTCTAGCCGCTCACTCAGGAGTTCTAAGGCATCTTGATCAATGCTGAGGCCGGCAGCTCCTAAGCGTTGCTGTAACCAGCGGGGCAGTTCATGGGCTTTGACTTCCCACAGCTGGAGATAGGCACCGGCGCTATCGAGAGCTTTGAACCATTTACTGTTGAGTGATTGTTTGTCGATTTTTCCGCTGATTACTAGCAGCACATCATCGCCACTGCTGCGCTCAAGGTAGGCATTAATGGCCTTACTGCCCTCGGCCCCGGGTTTGCCACTTGGGATGCGCAGCTCAATCAGTTTGCGCTCATCAAATAGCGACATGTCGGTGCTACAGTTAAGTAGCTCTTGCCAGTCAAAAGTTTTCTCACCGGCGTCAAGCACTTCCCGTTTGCTACAACCCAGCTTCCTTGCCGCAGCGCGAATCAGATCGCTGCATTCTTCTACAAGTAGAGTTTCATCACCGCTGACAACATACACCGGAAGGCATTGTTGCTGCAGGTGGGCGGCAAGTTTGTCGGGGTAGAGCCGCAACTTAGTGCTCGGTCTGCTCAGCTGAGTGGGCCGCATTGGCAGCAAAAAAACCTATGCGGCGGAGAATCTGCTGGGACAGTTCTCCGCGCATTTCGCGTCTGAGAATACGAATTTCTTCGGCCTTTCCCACCACGTTGCGCGGATCATTTTCCATTTGCTTAACCACCGCAGCTTCGCTTTCTTCGATGACAACGCTGCCATCGTCGGCCTGCAGTACCGCAAAGCGAGTTTTTAAGCTGAGCTCGAACTCTGAGGCCCGCGCTTCGCTGTTGAGGGATAAGTTGCGCTGGCTAAAGCGTTCTGGCCACAGTCGCAAGATAAAGGCTGCCTCTTGTCTGCTTTGAGCCCAGACAATACCACTGGCTGAGAAGCGAGCCTGCAATTCGCGTGAGAACTCGCTATTGGGGTTGCCAGTATCCAGGTACATCTGCTTCCACTCAGCGGGTAGGGCGGTGGCACTACTGCTACCTCGCAACTGAAAGCCACAGGCGATCAGCAGGCAGGATAGCCCCAATACTAGGCTCAAGCGCGTTAGGGCGTGGGGCATAACAGTCTCCGCTTCATATCTGCATTAGTTGGCAACAATGTTAACCAGTTTGCCAGGTACCACAATCACTTTGCGCACTGTGACACTTTCGATAAAGCGTTGCACATTCTCTTGGGCCAGTGCTTGGGCCTCAATACTGGCTTTGTCAGCATCCGCTGCGACTGACATTTTGGCCCGCACCTTGCCGTTGACCTGCACGACAATGTCAATGCTATCGCGCACCAGGGCGCTTTCGTCAACTTGTGGCCAAGCAGCATTGAGCACCTCACCTTCACCATCAAGCAGCTGCCATAGGTGGTGACAGATATGGGGCACGATTGGGTTTAGCATGAGCACCACCGCACGCAGTCCTTCGTCTAGCACCGCGCGACCCTGTTCAGAGTGCTGGTCTAGTTTGCCTAGCTCATTGCAGAGTTCCATGGTGGCGGCAATGGCAGTGTTAAAGGTTTGTCGGCGACCGTAATCGTCGGCCACTTTGCCAATCGTTTCGTGCAGTTTACGGCGCGCGCTTTTTTCTTGCTCTGTCAGTTGCGCGCTATTGAGTGGGGCTATAGCGCCGAGCTCTAGGTGTGAGTTGACCAGTTTCCACAGGCGCTTGAGGAAGCGGTTGGCACCTTCCACGCCAGAGTCTGACCACTCCAGCGACTGCTCTGGAGGGGCCGCAAACATGCTGAACAAGCGGACTGTATCGGCGCCATAGCTATCAATCAGTGCCTGAGGGTCAACGGTGTTGCCCTTAGATTTGGACATTTTGGCACCGTCTTTAAGTACCATGCCCTGAGTCAGTAGGCGCTTGAAAGGCTCGTCAGATTTAACCAGACCCTCATCGCGCATTAATTTATGATAAAAGCGGGCATAGAGTAGGTGCAAAATAGCGTGCTCAATACCGCCGACATATTGGTCTACAGGTACCCAATAGTTGGCTTCAGCATCCAGCATAGCATTGTCGTTTGTTGAGCTGGCGTAGCGCGCGTAATACCACGATGACTCCATAAAGGTATCGAAAGTATCGGTTTCGCGCGTCGCAGGTCCCTGACAGCTGGGGCAGCTAGTCTCGTAAAAAGAGGGCATTTTTTTGATCGGTGAGCCAACGCCCTCAAACTCGACTTCGGTTGGTAAGACCACCGGCAGGTCTTGTTCAGGTACGGGCAGCGCACCACAGCTATCACAGTTGATAATGGGAATCGGCGCACCCCAGTAGCGCTGGCGAGAAACGCCCCAGTCGCGCAGGCGGAAATTCACCGTGCGCTCACCCTTGCCCTGTGTTTCCAGCTCTTTGGCAATAGTGTCGAAAGCGGCTTGAAAGTCTAAGCCGTCATAGGGCCCGGAATTGATCAGTAAGCCTTTCTCGGTAAAGGCAGCGCTGCTCAGGTCGCAGGGCTCATCGGCAAGAGGGGCAATGACTTGCTTGATCGGTAAATTGTACTTTTGTGCAAACTCCCAGTCGCGCTGGTCGTGGCCCGGCACCGACATGACCGCACCCGAGCCATAGCTCATCAGGACAAAGTTAGCTACCCACACCGGGACTTCCTCGCCACTGAGCGGGTGTATGGCCTTTGTGCCGGTGTCCATGCCAAGTTTTTCCATCGTAGCCATATCCGCTTCGGCTACTTTGACTTTGCTTTGCTGCTGAATAAATTCCGCCAGAGCAGGGTTTTTCTCAGCTGCCGCTTTGGCCAGTGGATGCTGCGCTGCTACTGCCAGATAAGTCACGCCCATTAAGGTATCGGGGCGTGTGGTGTAGACACTAAGTGGCGAGCCGTCGGCCAAGCTAAAATCTAGGTTGACGCCTTCCGAGCGGCCGATCCAGTTGCGCTGCATAGTGCGAACTTGTTCGGGCCACTCGTCGAGGCTGTCGAGGTCGTCCAGCAACTGCTGGGCGTAGTCAGTGATTTTGATGAACCACTGGTCGATCTCGCGGCGCTCTACTGGGTTGTCGCAACGCCAGCAACAACCGTCGACAACCTGCTCGTTAGCCAGTACGGTTTGGTCAGTCTCACACCAGTTCACTTCGGCCTTTTTCTTGTAGGCCAAGCCTTTTTCGAACAATTTGGTAAAGAACCACTGTTCCCAGCGGTAGTATGTTGGGTCGCAGGTGGCGAACTCCCGATCCCAGTCGTAAGCAAAGCCGAGCTTGCGCAGTTGTTCGCGCATGTAGTCGATATTTTGGGCAGTCCACTGAGCGGGGGGAACATTGTTTTTAATGGCGGCATTTTCAGCTGGCAGCCCAAATGCGTCCCAGCCCATCGGCTGTAGAACGTTTTTGCCTTGCATGCGCTGATAGCGGGCGATGACATCAGCAATGGTGTAATTGCGAACGTGGCCCATGTGCAGCTGGCCACTGGGGTAGGGAAACATGGCGAGGCAGTAGAATTTCTCGCGCTTGTCATCCTGCTGAACGGCAAAGCTATTGTTGTTCAGCCAGTGGGCTTGGGTGGCTTGTTCGATGGCCTGGGGATCGTATTGCTGTTCCATGTGGGCTGCTGCGTCTCAGTAATAATTGGGTGGTCCGCGACCACAGCGCGCTGCATCGCCATAAGGGCTTGCTCTCGCGTGCGGAAATCGCGTGTTAGGGGACAAAAATAAGCTTGAAATTCTACCAGTAATTGCGCGCCGCTGCGACGCTGGGGGCTGTTCTATGCGCCTTCTCGCCACAGGTAGCGTCGCATGATGCCCATAATCGCTAAGGCTAAGAAGCAAGCGGCGATCAAAGGCATTGCCCCGAAGCTACCAAAGGGCGTTCCTCCGAGCATGACTTGCGCTTGGCCAATTAATAGAGTGCTGATGAACTGCTCAGATTGGGCCAAGATCTGACCGCGGTGATCGATAATGGCCGAGACGCCATTGTTCGTGCCGCGCAGCAAATAACGGCCATTTTCGAGCGCTCGCATCCGGGCCATTTCCAAATGCTGCAGCGGGCCGATAGAGTCACCGAACCAGCTGTCATTGCTGATAGTGACCAGTAGGTCGGAGCGCTGTGCCGACTCGGCGACCAGCTGAGGATAGACCACTTCGTAGCAGATATAGGGCGCCACGCGAAAAGCGCCAGCTTGCAGGGCCGCTTGATCCGCTGGTCCGGGGCTAAAGGCTGACATGGGTAAATCAAAAAAGGCGATAAGGCCGCGCAGCCAGCTCTCTAGAGGGACATATTCACCAAAGGGTACCAAGCGCTGTTTGTGATAAACGCCTTGGCCCTGGCCTAGGGCCACGATGCTGTTGAAGTATTCGCGCTGGCCTGAGCCGCGGTAGGGAATGCCAGTGATCAGAGTGCTGTCACTGTGCCTAGCTCGCTCGATAATTGGCTCGAACCAGGGCTCTATATCCTGGAAGTAGCGGGGAATGGCGGATTCAGGCCACAGCACAAGGTCATATTGATCGAGAGTTGGCAGGCTGTTCTCGTATTGCTGCAAAATATAAGGCAGCCAAGCCGGGTTCCATTTTTGTTGCTGTGGAATGTTGGGCTGAAACAGGGCCACGTTGAGAGGCTCCTGACTAGCGGGGGCGACCCACTGGATGTTTTTTAATAGCGCACCACCGCCCCATAGTCCGGTGGCGATGACAGCATAGGTAAGCAGGGCAGCAGCTTGGCGACTGCGCCAGGCGAGAAATAAGCAGCTGCCGCTGAGTGCGGTGATCAAAGACAGGGCGTAAACGCCGCCAATCGGTGCCCAGCCGGCCAGCCAGGTATCGATATGGGCGTAACCCAGAAATAGCCAGGGGAACCCGGTTAGCAGCCAGCTGCGCAGCCACTCAAACAACACCCACAGCACAGCAAAACCCAGCAGCATGCCGCCGGGCAAGGGGCGAATCCAGCGTACATAGCACCAGGCAAATAGGCTGTGGAGTAAGGCCAGGCCGGCACAGAACAGAGCGGTAAGAAAAACGGCTAAACCGACGCTGGCGTAGCCGTAGACATGAATGCTGACGTAGACCCAGGACACACCACTGCCAAACAGGCCCAAGCCAAATAGCCAGCCGCGCCACAGGGCCTGGCGCGGGCTGCAGGTGCAGAGCAGGGCACTGTAAAGGGCGCAGCTTAAGATACCCGCAGGCCACAGATTAAATGGTGCCAGCGAGAGCGTGATGAGGCAGCCGGCCAGTGGTGCCAGCAATAACATCAAGCAGGGCAAGCGGCTAGGGCGCGCTTCAGGACTACCGGTAGCGGTAGTCTGTGAGGGCGACACGCTCTACTCGCCCGATGCTGGCCGCATGCGCAGGCTGTGTATTTTGCGCTGGTCTGCGTTGATCACCTGGAATTCAAAATGATCGATTAAGGTGACTTCGTTGCGCGCTGGCATATGACCGAAAGCTTGGATCACTAAGCCGCCGATAGTATCGAACTCTTCATCACTGAACTTTGTTTTGAAGTACTCATTAAAGTCTTCAATGGGGGTCAGTGCTTTAATGAAGTAGTCTTCATCAGAAATCTTGCGAATGTAGTGGTCTTCTTCGGCGTCGGTTTCGTCTTCGATTTCTCCGACAATCTCTTCCAATACGTCTTCGATGGTAACCAGCCCAGCCACGCCGCCGTACTCGTCAATCACAATAGCCATGTGATTGCGGTTCTCGCGAAACTCGCGCAGCAGCACATTGAGGCGCTTGCTTTCCGGTACCACTACCGTCGGGCGCAGTAGCTCTTCTACTTTGAAGTCACTACGGTCCTTGTTGAGGATTTGTGGCAGCAGGTCTTTGGCCAACAAAATGCCCAGGATATTGTCGGGGCTATCACCAATCACTGGGTAGCGCGAGTGGGCCGAGCGAATAATCTGCGGCAGCAACTCTTCCAGTGTGGATTCGGACTTGATGACCACCATCTGGGCGCGGGGCACCATGATGTCGCGGGCCTGCATATCGCTGACTTTCATGGCCCCTTCCATGATGCTGCGGGCGTCCTGGTCAATAACCTCGTTTTCCGCTGCAATCGATAATACGTCTTCCAGATCGTGGCGGCTGTGGGGATGAGAAGAAAACATTAAGGCAATTTTTTCGAGCCAGGATTTGTCGTCTGACTCGTTACCTGATCGGTCTTCGCTCATGGGGCACTCTGCTCCTTGGTGGTTACGTCGTTCTCTGCACCCGTTTCACTGTGGTAGGGGCAGGGGATAGCCATTGTGGCGAGAATACGGGTTTCCAGCGCTTCCATAATGGCAGCGTCATGGTCATTGATATGGTCATAGCCTAGCAAATGCAAGGTGCCATGCACGGTCATGTGGGCCCAGTGGGCGTGCAGCGCTTTATGTTGCTGGGCGGCTTCAGCGGCAACGACTGGGGCGCAGATAACGATGTCACCCAACAGTGGCAGGTCTAAGCCTTCGGGAAGATCCGCAGGGAAGGAGAGCACGTTAGTCGGCCCGCTTTTACCGCGATAGCTGAGATTGAGTTGTGCCATTTCTTCACTGTCCACAAGGCGCACAGAAACCTCGCTGTCGCGTTCCCTGCGGTGTTCACTCAGTGCTGCACTAATCCAGCTGCGTATGTCGTCCTCATCGGGAACGGGCTCAGCGCTGGCGCATTGTACATCGACGGTCAGATTCATCGGCGCTGTGTTTCTAGCGTGGCTGCCTTGTCGTCGTGGGCGTCGTAGGCTTCTACGATGCGCTGTACTAAGGGGTGACGCACCACGTCTTTATTGCCAAACCAAGTGAAGCCGATGCCTTCGACATCTGGCAAGATCTTGCTCACATGGGTGAGGCCCGAGGGGATACCGCGAGGTAAGTCGATCTGGGTGGCATCACCGGTGACTACAGCGGTGGAGCCAAAGCCAATGCGGGTGAGAAACATTTTCATCTGCTCTCGCGTGGTGTTTTGGGCCTCATCGAGAATAATAAAGGAGTTATTCAAAGTGCGGCCGCGCATGAAGGCCAGCGGCGCCACTTCAATAATGTTGCGTTCAATGTACTTATTGACCGTTTCAAAGCCCAACATCTCGTACAAAGCATCGTAGAGTGGGCGCAAATAAGGGTCAATTTTTTGGCTGAGATCGCCGGGCAAAAAGCCCAGCTTTTCACCGGCTTCAACCGCAGGGCGCACTAGGAGAATACGCCGGACACGCTCTTCAAGGAGGGCCTCAACCGCGCAGGCAACGGCTAAGAAAGTCTTGCCCGTACCGGCCGGGCCAATACCAAAGTTAATATCGTTGTGCTTGATGGTGCGCACATAGGATTGCTGGTTGGCACCGCGTGGCTTGATTGAGGCGCGTTTGGTGCGAATCACCTGAATCGCTTCAACTTGGGCACCTTCCGCCGTCTCTGCCAAGCTTTCTAGCCCAGATTGCTGTAATTGCAGGTGCAGTGATTCCGGGCTCAGGCCCACACCCTGGCACACCTCAGCGTAGAGGTGGGTCAGTAGTTGCCGGGCTGAGTTTACTTTCTCCTCAGGACCGCTCAGCGTAAATTGATTGCCTCGATTGTGAATCGAAACATCTAGGCGCTGCTCGATCTGGCGTAGATGACGGTCCAGTTGGCCACAGAGCATAGCCAAGTGGCGCGGGTCATTGGGTTCCAGTGAGAAGCTTTGCTGGGTCGATGTGGGAGTCGCGTTTTCGCTGTTCAAATTACTCTTCGGCCGTAAATGGCAAGGGGTTTAAGTCAAGGATATACCGGAATTGGCGGCAGTCAACCGCTGACCAGCACGCCGCGTAGTGAGTTGGGGAGTGCTTCGTGGATTTCAATATCAGCAAACTCACCAATGAGAGAGTGATCACTGCTAGCAAAATTCACTACGCGGTTGTTTTCGCTGCGCCCTTGTAGCTGCCCGGGATCCTTCTTTGACACGCCAGTGACTAGCACGCGCTGTGTGCTGCCAACCATGCGCCGGCTGATTTCTTGGGCTTGCTGCAATATACGAGTTTGCAGAATCTTGAGACGCTGCTTTTTGGTTTCTTCATCCGTATTGTCCGGCAGTTCGGCTGCCGGAGTGCCGGGCCGCGCGCTGTAAACAAAGCTGAATGAGGTATCAAAGCCGATATCTTCGATTAGCTTCATAGTGGCAGCAAAGTCGGCCTCGCTTTCACCGGGAAAGCCGATAATAAAGTCGGATGAAATACTGATATTGGGCCGGATTTTACGCAGGCGGCGAATTTTGGACTTGTACTCCAGAGCCGTATGGCCGCGTTTCATCGCCATCAGAATGCGGTCCGAGCCGCTTTGCACCGGTAGGTGCAAGTGATCGACCAGTTGTGGGATCTCGGCGTAGGCATCGATCAGCGCATCGGAAAACTCCACCGGATGGGAGGTGGTGTAGCGGATTCGGTCGATCCCGGGAATTCGGGCTACGTAGCTCAACAACTCTGCGAAGTCTACGGTTTCGCCTAAGTGGTTGCTGCCCAGATAGGCGTTCACGTTCTGCCCTAGTAGGTTGACTTCGCGCACACCGCCCTCGGCGAGGTGAGCGATTTCAGCGATCACGTCATCCAGCGGTCGCGATACCTCTTCGCCGCGGGTGTAAGGCACTACGCAAAACGTGCAGTATTTACTGCAGCCTTCCATGATTGACACAAAAGCTGTGGGCCCCTCGACTTTTGGCTCGGGCAGACGATCAAACTTCTCAATTTCAGGGAAGCTGACATCGACTACCAGCGTGCCACCAGGGCCGCTGCCAACAGTGCGCATGGCGTCGCGCTGCTTCATCATCTCAGGTAAGCGGTGCAGGGTCTGAGGGCCAAATACCAGGTCGACATAGGGTGCCCGTTTGCCAATTTCCGCGCCTTCTTGGCTGGCGACACAGCCGCCAACGCCAATGATGAGCTTGGGGTTTTTCTGCTTCAGGTGCTTCCAGCGACCCAGTTGGTGAAATACCTTTTCCTGTGCTTTTTCCCTGATAGAACAGGTATTTAGCAGCAGTACATCGGCCTCTTCTGGGTTGTCGGTGGGCGTCAGATCGTGACTTTCTTCCAGCAGGTCGCGGATGCGCGCCGAGTCATACTCGTTCATCTGGCAGCCATGAGTTTTGATGTAGAGCTTTTTGGTCACGTCTTGCTCACCTGTGCCGGCGTATCGCCCGCGCTGTTGTGGTCCGTAAAGGGTCGGCGATTATACCGACTCGCGGCCTCAAAACCCAGTGCTTGTGGGCTTTGTGGGCTGGATATTCATGTAGATGGTGATACTATTGCTGCCCTTCGAATTTCGGGGGCACAATCGACCCCTTTGCGGCCGCTGATTAAAGTGGTTCGCCCCAGAGGAAAGCATGGCTAACCAACCCGTCTATAAGGTGATTTTTCAAAACGGCACTCAAGTCTTTGAGGTATTTGCGCGGCAAATCTATCAAAGTGACATGTGGGGCTTTATTGAGGTAGAGGAGTTTATCTTCGGCGAACGCTCGCAAATATTGGTAGATCCGAGTGAAGAAAAGCTCAAAAGTGAGTTCAATGGCGTAAAACGCAGCTACATTCCTTTGCAATCGGTTATCCGAATTGATGAAGTAGATAAAGAAGGTAGCGGAAAAATTTCTGAAGTCACAACCCGTGAAGGCAATGTGGCTAGCTTCCCCTTCGCCGGTGCCCACCGGCCGAGCAGTCCCAGCGACGAGTAATCCCGCACAGCGCCTCGCCGCTCTCGCGAGAGCCCTACCCCGCCTGGCACAAGCGGGGTAGGGTGGCAAGAAAGTTCCTAGCTATTAGCCGCGCCCGGCCAGCTCCTGTTTAACTGTGGCTAGCTTTACGCAGACAGTAAAGGCCTTAGCACTTGCGCGCACATCTTCCAGAGATGGGAAGGTAGGTGCCAAGCGGATGTTGCGATTGGCTTCATCGCGGCCGTAAGGGAAGGTGGCACCAGCGGGCGTCAGTTTAACCCCGATATTACCGGCCAGATCGACCACCTCTTGGGCCAGTCCAGGCCGCGTATCGAAAGATATAAAGTAACCGCCTTTGGGTTCGGTCCACTCGCCCATTCCTGTGTCGCCAAGTTCTTTGGCTAGAACTTCCAACACAGCTTCAAAGCGCGGGCGAATCAAGGCCGCATGTTTGGCCATGTGGGCAGCTAGGGTCTCAGGGTCTTTTAATAGGCGCACATGACGCAGCTGATTGACCTTGTCGGGCCCAATGGTCTGGAAGGCTAAGTGGGCTTTCAGAGTGGATAAGTTGCGCTCACTGCTACCGATAAAGGCAACACCGGCACCTGCGAAGGTGATTTTGGAGGTCGAGCCAAACTGGAACACACCATCCATAGTGTCGTGCTTGCGACAGTAGCCGGCAATTGAGGCTAGTTCCGGCGCGTCGTCGTACAGGCTGTGAACGGCATAGGCATTGTCCCAGAGAACCAAGAAGTTATCGCTGGCTATCTGCGGTAAGCGGGCGATCCGCTCTACTGTGTCATCGCTGTATACGCTGCCAGTGGGGTTGCCAAAGCGCGGTACGCACCAAATGCCCTTGATGTCCGGATCGGCCTTCACCATGGCCTCGGCCTGATCCATGTCGGGACCGCTGTCGAGCATTGGCACTGCTAACATTTCAATGTGCATGTATTCACAAATCGAAAAGTGCCGGTCATAGCCGGGAACTGGACACAAAAATTTCACTGTGTCGTTCAGAGCCCAAGCGCTGTCTTCGCCGCGCAGTCCTTCGTTCATGGCAAAATCGATCACCTGGTACATCAGGCTCAAGCTACTGTTACCGCCCACCAGTGTCTCTTCGGGGCTGGTGCCCAGCACTGAGCCAAACAAAGCTTTAGCTTCGGGCAGGCCGTCGATCCCGCCATAGTTGCGTACATCGCTGCCATCTGCAGCGCGGAAGTCGCCAGCTAAAATACCGTCGAGGGCATCGGATAGAGCGACTTGTTCGGCACCGGGTTTACCCCGGGTCAGATCGAGTGCAAGTTTAAGCTCGGCCAGCTTGTCATACTCTTCATAAAGATCGGCCAGTAGGTCTTTCAGCTCCTGCTTGGAGGCTTGTTCGATATGCACCCTTATCTCCTTTAGGCTACCCAGAGGGCTTTGCTATAGTGGTTTCAAGGTGGGCAAGTATAGCGCTTCAAAGGCGCGCAGAGAATGCAGCTGAAGGCCTGTTGCTTGAATTCACTCTTTAGGGGCCCCATATCTTCAGTGTTGACCATTTCCTTACACCACTCAAAGTCAGGTAGCGTAACGCATGAATGATAATGAACAGCCGATCGAGCCCGATAGCGATATTCCCCAAAACGAGCATACTCCCGCAGTTGCAGACCAGGTTCTGCCCGATACGCTGTACCTAATTCCGACGCCCATCAGGCCTTTTTTCCCGGGGCAGGTGCAGCCTGTAATGATTAATCCCCAGGAGTGGGGCAGTACCCTGCAGGCGGTCGCCAGAAGTAAGGTCAATGTCATTGGTTTGTCTTACGTGGATCAAAAGGATCCGGCATCGCTGGATCCGCGGCAGTTTCCGAGCATCGGTTGCGTGGTGCGTTTGCATCAGCCGCCAGAAGGCGTTGGCGAAGCCCAGTTTCTAGCCCAAGGCTTGAAGCGTTTTCGTATTGTGCGCTGGCTTAACGACAAGCCGCCCTATTTGGTGCAGGTGGAGTACCCCAAAAGCCAAGGCGATCGCGAGAGTGATGAGGTCAAAGCCTATGCTATGGCGCTGATTAAGCAGATTAAGGAGCTACTGCCGCTCAATCCGCTCTACAGTGAAGAGCTCAAGCAGTACATGAGCAATTTCAACCCCAATCAGCCTAGCTTGCTAGCGGACTTCTCGGCGGCTCTGACCACTGCCTCAGGGGATGATCTGCAGGAAATTCTCGATACCTTGCCGCTGATTTCGCGCATGGAAAAAGCGCTTACTCTGCTGCGTAAAGAGCGTGAAGTAGCTGAGTTGCAAGGCAAAATTACGAGTCAGGTGAATGACAAGGTCTCGGAGCACCAGCGGGAGTTTTTCCTGCGCGAGCAGCTCAAGGTGATTCAGAAAGAGCTGGGTATTTCCAAAGACGATCGCAGCACCGATGTCGATACCTTCCGCGAGCGAATAGCCGATAAAGAGCTGCCAGAAGCAGTGGCTAGTCGGATCGACGACGAATTACACAAGCTGTCCTTGTTGGAAACGGGCTCGCCCGAATATGGGGTGACACGCAACTATCTGGACTGGGCAACCCAAGTACCTTGGGGAGTGATGTCCGAGGATAAACTGGAATTAAAACATGCCCGTGAAGTATTAGATGCGCACCACGATGGTTTGGAAGATGTCAAAGACCGTATTCTTGAGTTCCTTGCCGTAGGTGCCTTCAAAGGTGAGATAGCTGGCTCTATTCTCTTATTGGTCGGCCCTCCCGGTGTGGGTAAAACCAGTATCGGGCGCTCAGTGGCCGATGCCTTGGGGCGCAAGTTTTACCGCTTCAGTCTTGGCGGGATGCGCGATGAAGCTGAGATCAAAGGCCACCGGCGCACCTATATTGGTGCGATGCCGGGTAAATTTGTGCAGGCCTTAAAAGAGGTCGAGGTCTCTAACCCGGTGATTATGCTCGATGAAATCGACAAAATAGGCGCCTCTTACCAAGGTGATCCGGCTTCTGCTCTGCTGGAAGTGCTGGATCCTGAGCAAAATAGCGAGTTTTTGGATCACTACTTGGATTTGCGAGTTGACCTATCCAAAGTGTTATTTATTTGCACGGCTAACCAGCTCGATACGATTCCAGGTCCCTTGATGGACCGTATGGAAACTTTGCGTCTGGCCGGTTATGTGGCGGAAGAGAAGTTAGAAATCGCCAAAAATCATCTGTGGCCCAAACAATTAGAGCGCCATGGTCTGAAGCCAAGTCAGCTAAAGATTAATGATGCGGCACTCAAATATGTGATTGAGTCATATTGTCGAGAGGCCGGTGTGCGCAACTTGGAGAAACAATTGGCGCGTATCATGCGCAAGTCGATTGTGCAGATGCTAAGTAGCGAGGAAAAACGGCTGCGGGTTGGTAAAAAAGACGTCGAAGAGCTATTGGGTAAGCCTCCATTTCAGCGCGAGAAGCCGCTGCGTGGCATTGGTGTGGCTACAGGTTTGGCTTGGACCGCGATGGGTGGCGCTACTTTAGCCATTGAGTCCTCTCAAGTTCACACCCTAAATAGAGGCTTTAAAACCACCGGTAAGCTCGGCGATGTCATGAAAGAGTCAGCGGAGATTGCCTACAGCTTTGTCACCGCTCACTTGAAGGACTACGGCTGCAACCCTGACTTCTTTGATACCAGCATGGTGCATATGCACGTGCCGGAAGGGGCCACGCCTAAAGATGGACCCAGTGCGGGCATTACTATGGCCACGGCCCTAGTATCTCTAGCGCGTAAAGAGCGCATCAAGCGGCCGCTGGCGATGACCGGCGAGTTGACGCTGACGGGGCAGGTGCTACCGGTAGGGGGGATACGTGAAAAGGTTATCGCCGCTCGGCGCAGTAAAATCATGGAGCTGATTTTGCCCCATGCCAATAAGCGCGATTTTGATGAGCTGCCAGACTATTTACGTGAAGGTATTAACGTCCATTTTGCAAGGACCTACCGCGAGGTCTTTGAGTGCGTATTCCAGCAATACCGCCACGAAAAATCTCTGCATTGATGATCGTTAAAAGCCTTCCGGACTCGGCATCGCTAGGGCTCGGAAGGCTGCCTTTACAGGCTCTTTCTAAGTCAGTATTGGCCTAGTTATCTGGCTTTTGCTCGGCTGCTGCAGCCCCGCAGTGCCAGCACCAATCAAAGCTCGCTGGATTGTCACTGTGGCAGTGCTCGCAGTGCCAGTCGGGTAGGTCGAGCTGCTGTTGGAATTGCTTGAGGACTTCTGCGCCGCGCTTGGCATCGTCCTCAGTCCCCACCCAAAGCTCGGGCCAGGCATCTATTGGCGCCAACTCGCCAATAGCGCCTGCGGCATATTCATTGCGTAACTCAGACTGGATACCCGCTTGCTCTAAGAGGCTGCGCATCTGTGTGACCACCACCAGTTGTGGGTGTGAGTAGAGCAGCCTCATAGTCATCTTAAGACTTGGTCTGTGCTTGCTGTGCTGCAATGGCCACTTGTTCTGCTTTGACTTTGCTGCGGCGCTGAAACAGTAGATAAACGGCGGCGCCGGCGATAGCAATCAGGCCGATAGCCAACAGTGGCCGGACGCTGATCCAGGCGATGGCAATCGTTAGCATGCCAAGTACCACGGTCACTAGCCCGGCGACCAAGGCGCTGCCCATCCCAATGATATTACCAATCAGTGGCACCACATCGCCAAGTACCGAGAGTGGCTTTAACATGGCTGTCAGACCAATAAACATCATTGCTAAGCCCACTGCGCGCAAGATCCAGCTCAGCGTACTGTTTTCGGAATGGGCCTGCTGAAATAGTTGGTCTGCACTATGGGTACCCGCTTTTAGTATCTCCACCGAAGTCCCGCTGCGCGCAGTATAGGGCTGTAAAGTGTTGCCTACCTGTTGAGCAATGGCGCTGATCGCTCCGGGCTCTACTTGCCAGAAAGTGACTCTGATATCGCCAATCTTTGGCGCCTCAGGATTGCCGCGATAGAGGCCTTCGCCGTAGCGTACAAAGCCATCTGCTAGCTCGATATCATCCTTTGGGTAGAGCGGGGAGTTGCTAGCTAGCTGGCTTAGCATTGAGTTGGGTATTCTGTAGTCGCCAGCTGTGACCACTGCGTATTGCGTCGCGCTCTTATAGGGCATGGAGGCTGGGTTTTGGTATTCACTACTCTGCTTGAAGCGTCCTGAGTCGATATGCTGGGATGACCAGGTTTTATTGTAGTGATAGGTTTTAACAGTTTTGCTACCGCCACCTAGTTCTTTTTCAGTCTTGCTCCGCACCTCTTCTTTCCACTGGTACATTTCTACTTGCCGTCGCAGCACTAGTGCTTCAGAACTGATGCCAAAAAGCTCGTCGGATAGAGTTTTTTCTGGGTTAGCGCTAGCAGTGAAATAAACCAGCTTGCCTTCGTTCTCCGCTAAGAGTGGGGCGGCTGATACAGTACTGAGTTCGTTTTCGGCTTGCTCTAGACCCCGGGTGGTATCGATTGCTCGATGCTCATTCCAGATCAGCAAAAAGAATGAGGCAATAAACAGCAAAATGCCTATAAAGATGCCTTTTACGGCGCCACCAAGGCGGCCGAACCAAGATTGGCGAGTGACTTCTGTATATGAGTTATCCGACATCCTGCGCTCTCTCTTCTTTTTATGATACGGGTGGGATAAAAACATGGGTTTATGCTTTTATCCCATCTGAGTTGTCTCAAATCACGCATAGTTAGCTAGTTGCTCGCGCTGAAGTCAAGCACAGCCATGAACATGCTTTGTAGACTCTGCCTGCTAAGTGGCACTTAGGCAGAGGGCTCTGAGCCCTTACTAAGTGAGTGTTACTTTTCAGCTGTTCGAGCAGTAATAACTGCTCGCTGCGGGGCAGGGTAACCTTCGATGGTCTTGCTGTGGTCTGCTGGGTCGAGGAAGTTTGCCAGTGAATGGAAACGCATCCACTCTGTGCTGCGTTGTTCTTCAACAGTGGTGACTGATACATCGACCACTGCCGTATCGACAAAGCCGAGCTTGCGCAGCCAGCTAATGAGCGTATCGACAGTGGGCAGGAACCATACATTGCCCATGCGGGCGTAGCGTCCCTCAGGAACCAGAGTGGCCCCTAGTTCACCGTCGATAACTAGCGTTTCCAGTATGAGTTGGCCGCCGGGGCGGAGACAATCGCGCAGTTCTAAGAGGTGGTCCATAGGGGAGCGGCGGTGATAAAGCACGCCCATAGAGAATACGCTGTCAAAGGCTTGGAGCTTTGCTGGGACCTGCTCAATACCAAGCGGTAATACCCACACATGAGGCTGCTGCAGGTATTTTTGCAGGGCCCAAAATTGCAGCACAAACAGCGGGGTGGGATCGATTCCGATGACCTCTGCTGCGCCGGCACCGGCCATCCGCCAGCAGTGATAGCCACTGCCGCAGCCGACGTCCAGTACTCGGCGACCGGAAAGGTCATCAATGTGCGGTAGTATGCGATCCCACTTCCAGTCAGAGCGCCACTCGGTGTCGATATGAACACCAAACAGTTCAAAAGGGCCTTTGCGCCAAGGGTGTAGGGCTTGCAGAGTATTTTGTAATTCGCTGCGCTCTGCCTCATTGAGTACTGCAAAGCTGTCGGCAGCAACACGGCTGGCGCCTAACTCTCGAGTGGCAACTTCGATATCCGGTAGCGCTTGCAGTGCTTTTAGCCAGCGCGGCAAGTCACCATAGCGCTTGAGAGATAAGCCATGAGCTATTTGATGCTCGAGTAGCTCAGCCCAGGGTGCTAGTTCGCTGTCTTGCCAGAGTTCAATGAGTGGCTGGTAATCGATCATTTCAGCGCGACCAAAGAGGCGAAGTTGAAGCACTGGAACCAGACATCACAGCTGCCAAAGCCGGCATTGGCGATACGCTCTTTGTGCTTGTTGAGGGTTTCCGGTAGCAGCACATTTTCTATGGCATTGCGTTTCTGAGCGATTTCTAAATCACTGTAGCCGTTGGCGCGCTTGAACTGATGGTGCAGGTCGATATTAAGCTCATCCAAATAAGGGTCTTCAAAGGTGACTTTCTCGGACAAGATCATAATTCCGCCGGGCTGTAGCCCCTGATAAATCCCGGCAATAACGGCGTCGCGCAACTCTAGGGGGACAAACTGCAGGGTGAAGTTGAGCACTACGACCGAGGCATTTTCAATCGCCACGTCTTCCAGTTGGGCGCAGCGCAGTGCGACAGGAATATCATGGCTGTCGGTATCGATGACGCTCTGGCAGCGCTCCAGCATCGCCGCAGAGTTATCGACGCCAATAATAAGGCAGTCTTGAAAATGGATGTTTTGGCGCATAGCCAGAGTGGAGGCCCCGAGGGAGCAGCCCAAATCGTATAGCTGGCTGCCAGCGGTGGCATAGCGGCCGGCCAATAGCCCGGTCATGGCGACAATGGTGTTATAACCGGGTACCGAACGCTTGATCATATCCGGGAATACTTGGGCGACCTTGTCATCGAACTGAAATAAGCCAGGCGATGCCACGGGTTCGGCATAGAGGGTGTCGCGGGTGTCAGTCACGGTGCTACCTGTTGGGATGAAATACAGGAGCGGATTTTAACACGCCTTAGGCTGCCTGTTGGCTATTGCTTTAGGGTGTTAGGTCGATGGCCTCAGCTTTCAGTTGCTGCAGAGCAGCGCTCAGTGTGGTGCTAAGGACTATGGTCGTCGGCGCGCAGTAGGCGATAATAGCAAGTGCGCGCCGAGCCGAGAGGAGGGCTTAGTTGGCGCTGCGAATGACTTGTGCGTCTTCGTTGCTATGCTGACGACTAGTGCGGACGCGCTGCTTAAAGCTGGCAAAATGCGTAGTGCATTCTTGTGCTTCTTGCTCTGAGTGCTCATGGCTAAACTTAATGCTGCGGAGAAACTCCACCAGACTAGCTCTACCTTGATTACGTGTTTTCATTTCTAACCTTAACTAGTAAATACTTTGGATTCACTTTCAGTGTAGCCCCCTTGGGCAGCCTGGGGGTGTAAAAAGTACCTTCATTAAGTGTGAAAACTGCGCCTTTATGCGCTAAATAAGACTTTTTTATCAAAATGAAGGCAGCTATTTGCTAGAAACCTTGCGTGGGGCGCGATTGAATGCTGCTCACACTATCCTGTCTCACTTGTGCCTCAGGTATAATTGTCCGCGATTGCATGGAGATCTCGATGAAGCCTGATAACTACCCTCAGCAGCCCAGCCATATCTGGGAGCACTTCTATCAATTCACACAAATTCCCCGACCCTCTAAACACGAGCAGGCGGTGCGCCAGTATGTCATTGATCAGGCAGAGGCTCTTGGGCATCGCTGGCAATGCGATGCGGTGGGGAACTTGGTGGTTTATGTACCGGCCACTCCCGGGATGGAAAGTAGTGGCACCGTGATTATTCAGAACCACTTGGACATGGTGACAGTCAAAACCGAAGATAAGCAGCACGACTTCTTTCGAGATCCGCTGAGCCTGGCAATTAGCGATGGCTGGCTGCATGCAGATCGCAGCACCTTGGGCGCAGACAATGGTGTGGGCTGCGCCGCAGCGCTGGCCTTAATGACGGATGACAGCGTAGCGCACCCGCCATTGGAGTTACTGTTTACGATTGATGAAGAAACAGGTTTGGTCGGCGCCAGTGAGTTAGATGCCAGCATGTTGAGTGGTGAGCGTATGCTTAACCTCGACACCGAAGATTGGAACGAGCTGTATATTGGCTGCACCGGAGGGGGTGGCTGGAGCTTTACGCGCACTTTCAAAACCGAGCTCCCCGCGTCAAATTTGAGCTATTTTTCTTTGAGCCTGAAGGGCTTGGCGGGTGGTCACTCGGGTATCCAAATCCATCAGCAGCTTGGCAGTGCCATTAAGCTCTTGGTGGACTTTCTTCAGTCGATTGAGCAAGTGCAGTTAGTGCACTTTAAGGCTGGAGTGGCGCACAATGTTATTCCTCGGGAAGGGGAGGTGATATTTGCCTGCCCAAGCTCCGAGGCTGAGCACTTGCCAGAAATTTTGGACAAGCTAATACAGCAATGGCTGGGTTATTTGCCTGCTGCCGATCACGGCCTAAGCGCGGCGCTGGAAACTGCCGACCCCGCTGCTGGCCTGAGTGTTGAAGACAGTACTTTATTGCTCGATTTATTGGCCGCTTTTCCCCACGGGGCACAGTCTTACAATCTTGAACAGCCCGCGGATCTGGTTGACCTCAGCATTAACTTGGCTTGCGTGGAGCTCAGCGAAGGGCAGTTGGAGCTGGAGTCAAGCCTGCGTTTCTTTAACGCCGAGCAAGCTATTCCGCTGCGCCGTTCGGTGGAATCCCTAGCGCGCTTAGCTGGTCTGCAGGTCGAGCCTAAGGCGGGTTATCCTGGTTGGCAGCCTGATTTTGGCAGCCCCTTATTGGCTAAGGCAAAGGCCTTGCACCAGCGTTTGTTTGGCATCGAGCCCGCAGTCAAAGCGATTCACGCTGGGCTTGAGTGCGGCATTTTAAAAAGTAAAAAGCCGGATGTGGATATTCTTTCCTTTGGCCCTACTATCCGCGCTGCACATTCGCCGAGTGAGCGTCTTGAAATTGCCACTGTCGCGCCGTTTTGGCAGCTACTGACTGCCTTGTTGGCCGAGATGTAACATCCACTCTAAAACCATTAAACAAGCTAATCATACACGGAGATAACACCATGCTCGAAGTCCTGCCCCGCCTGCCTGATGACCCCATATTGGGTTTGGCTGCGGCCTGTCGTGCTGATCCCAACCCGAACAAGGTTGACCTGACCGTGGGCATTTATATGGATGAGCAGGGGCTTTGCCCAGTGTTTGAAGCGGTGCAGCAAGCTCAGCGGCAGCTGATTGAACAAGAGAGCAGCAAAGCTTATATCCCGCCAGCTGGCGATGCGGCATTTAATACCGGCATACAGCAACTGGTATTGGGAGCTGACAGTTCGGCCTTGCTGGCCGGCCGGGTCAGCAGCGTACAAACCCCAGGGGGCTGTGGGGCATTACGTATTGGCGCAGAGATTATTCAGGCAGCGCGGCCTAACGCCCGAGTATGGGTGTCTGACCCTACTTGGCCAGTGCATATCCCACTTTTGGGCAGTGTCGGACTGCGTTTTGAAAGCTATCGCTACTACGATGCGCCCAGTCACGGGGTGGATTTTGAAGGCATGGTGGCCGATCTCAAGTCAGCACAGCGCGGCGATGTAGTCCTATTGCACGGCTGCTGCCATAACCCCTGCGGTGCTGATTTAGAGTTAGAGCAGTGGGCTCAAATCGCTGAGATGGCCGAACAGCAAGGTTTTCTACCTTTTATTGATATTGCATACCAAGGGCTCGGTGATGGTTTAGAGCGCGATGCCGCCGGCTTGCGCCTTTTAGTCGAGCGCCTTCCCGAGCTGATTGTGGCGGCATCTTGCTCTAAAAACTTAGGCCTCTACCGTGAGCGCACTGGCGCCACACTATTTATTGGCCAGAACTCGGCCTCTGCAGAGGCTCTGCAAAGCCAAGCATTAGTGGCCGCTCGCCGTGTCTATTCTATGCCGCCCGCCCACGGAGCCCTGATTGCAGGTAGAGTGCTCGGCGACCAGGCGCTGCGGCAGAGCTGGCAAAATGAGCTAGAGTCAATGTGTCGGCGCATCAATACATTGCGCAGCGATTTGCGCAGTAAGTTGGAGGCCGCTGTGGATCAGGATTTTTCCTTTATCGAGCGCGAAAAAGGCATGTTTTCTTTTCTTGGCTTAAGCGCTGAACAGGCACAGCGTTTACGCAGGGAGCACAGTGTTTATATGCTGGATTCTTCACGGATAAATGTGGCCGGAATTAATGCTGCCAATATTGATATAGTGGCTCGGTCGGTCGCACAAGTGTTGGGGCGCTAGGTGGCACAACAATTAACGACGCGTTGGCGCTGGCTGTTTCGCCAGGTTGCCAGGCAACTGTGGCTGACGGCGGTGATTTATGCCTTGGCTGCAATTGCCTCGGTATTTATAGCTGCATTTTTGGGCCCCTACATTCCGGCCAGTGCCACGGAGTTTATTAAACCCAAAGCTGTGGGCGATATCCTGAGTATTTTGGCCTCGAGCATGTTGGCAGTGACGACCTTCTCGCTAGCCACAATGGTCAGCGCTCACGGTTCAGTTACTAGCAATACCTCGCCACGAGCCACCGCCCTAGTTATTGATAACGAAGTCACCCGACATGCGCTGGGCGCTTTCATCGGCTCATTTTTGTTCAGTTTGGTGGGGATTGTAGCGCTCAGTGCGGGAGCTTATGGTGAGCGCGGCCATGTGGTGCTGTTTGCCGTCATGATCCTGGTGATCGTATTGATTGTGGTGGCTCTGCTGCGCTGGATCGACCACTTATCACAGCTAGCGCGGGTCAGTGAGACCAGTGAGCGTGTTGAAAACTCGGCTCTGGATGCCTTAGTTAAACGCGCTCATTATCCGGGACTTGGCGGCCGAGCTTGTCGGGATATCGCCCAGCGGATACCCGCCGATGCGAGCACCATTGCTGCACAGCAGGTCGGTTATGTGCAGCACATCGATATGGCAGCACTGATAGAGCTGAGCCGCAGGCACAAATTGGAATTCTTTGTGGTGGCTGAGCCCGGAGCTTTTGTGGGCTTGGGTCGGCCTTTACTGCGGGTTGCTGGGGATTGGCCAGAGGACTTCGATAGCCAGTGTTTATGCGATGCTTTTTCCATTGGCCAAGAGCGCACCTTTGACTACGACCCGCGCTATGGCTTGATTGTTCTGGCGGAGATTGCTTCTCGCGCCTTATCGCCAGGGATCAATGATCCAGGCACGGCTATTGATATTATTGGTCGGGTGACTCGGGTATTGAGTATCTGGGCGACGACTAAACAGCTAGATAACGGCGAGGAAGCAGCCGATGGGGCCAAAGTCTGGTTCCCCCGCTTAGACGCTAATGATCTGCTAGAGGATGTCTTTTCTGCTATTGCTCGGGACGGCAGTGGTACCCTATCGATTCAAATACGCTTGCAGAAATCTTTGGCTGCCTTGGCTGCCCTTGAGCATGCTGAGCTTGAGCGGGCTGCGAGGCTACAGTCCCAGCGCGCCTGGGAGCGCGCTAGAGATGTCTTGGAGATGCCATTTGAGCGCGAGGCGCTGGAGCAGGTAGTGTTGCAGGCTGGGGACTAAACTCTGGCAGAGTTTAGTCCTGATCTTCCAGTGCTTCCCAGCGCTCGAAGGCCTGCTCCAAGTCAGCTTGTACGGCGGCTAATTGAACTAACACTTCCTCGATAGCTTCTGCCTCTTGTTGGTAGAAGCTGGGCTCAGAAATGCGCTCTTCCAGCTCTTGCTGTTGGGTTTCCAGCTTTTCAATCAGAGCGGGCAACTGCTCCAGTTCACGCTGCTCCTTGTAGGATAACTTGCGCTTGGCTACGGCAGCCTTAGCGGGTTTGGCGGTGCTTGCGGGCGCTTGATCTTTACTGGGCGCAGCATTTTGCTGTTTTAGCTGACTGTGATCGACCAGCTGACCCCCGCGGGCTTCCCAGTCGCTGAAGCCACCGACGTGCTCGCTGACCACGCCATTGCCCTCAATGACCAGCAAGCTGGTTACCACGCTGTCCATAAAGTCACGGTCGTGGCTCACTAGAATCACGGTGCCATCGAAGTCCAGAAGGATCTCTTCTAGTAATTCCAAGGTTTCGATATCTAGGTCGTTGGTTGGTTCGTCCAATACCAGTAGGTTGGCTGGCTTGCTGAATAATTTAGCTAGCACCGCCCGGTTTTGCTCACCACCAGACAAGGCTTTTACCGGTGTGCGGACCCGTTCCGGAGTGAATAAAAAGTCACCGAGATAGGAGATGGCGTGTTTGCGCTTGCCATTGATATCGATGAACTCCTGGCCTCCGCAAACGTTGTCGATCAGGTTTTGCTCCGGGTCAAGGTGGCCGCGCAACTGATCGGAATAGGCGATTTCAAGTTTGGTGCCGTGTTTGACCTCGCCGCTATCAGGGGCCAGCTGGCCCAGCAGAATTTTAACTAGGGTCGATTTGCCGGCGCCGTTGGCCCCGACAATGCCGATGCGGTCGCCGCGCTGAATAATGGTGGAGAAATTAGACAGCAGCTGTTTATCATCAAAGCGCTTGCTGACAGCCTGTAGCTCCGCCACGATTTTGCCGGAACGGCTAGCATCTTCGAGGGCGAAGTTGGCGCGCCCGACCTGCTTGCGACGATTGCTGTGTTCTTCGCGCATGGCTTTTAGCGCCCGAACGCGGCCTTCGTTACGGGTGCGGCGTGCTTTGATGCCCTGTCGGATCCAGGCTTCTTCCTGCGCAAGCTTTTTATCGAACAGCGCATTGGCGCGATCTTCTGCTTCTAGCTCTTGTTCACGGTGGCGTAAAAAGCCGCGGTAATCCCCGCGCCACACCGTCAGGTGACCGCGGTCGAGCTCAGCGATTGCATTGACCACGTTCTGCAGGAAGCGCCGGTCGTGGGTAATCAGTATGAGTGCTCCGCGAAACTGCTGCAGCTGCGTCTCCAGCCATTGAATGGCAGGGATGTCCAAGTGGTTTGTGGGCTCGTCTAGCAGCAAAATATCCGGCTCAGATACCAGCGCTTGAGCCAAAGCGACCCGCCGGCGCCAGCCACCTGAGAGCTCGCTCATTTTGGCGTCTGCGGGCAGCTGTAATTGTGACAGGGTGGTTTCAACGCGCTGCTGTAGAGTCCAGCCATCGACCGCCTCGAGCTTGTGCTGGACTTGGGCCAACTGCTCCATATCAATGTCGTCGCCCTGCGCTAGCAGATGGTGGTACTGAGACAGCAGTGCTCCAGCTTCGGGCAGGCCGCCAGCCACCACGTCATAGACGCTGATGTCTTCCGCCTCTGGCAGGGTTTGCAGTAAGCGCGCCATGCGCACGCCTGGGCGCAGCCAGCGCTCACCTGAATCGGGTGACAGTTCTCCGGCCAGTACCTTGAGCAGAGTTGTCTTCCCCGTACCGTTGCGGCCCAGTAAACCCAGCTTTTCACCTTTAGTGATGCTGAAGTCGACGTGGTCGAGCAAAGTTTGAGTACCGAACTGCAGCTGTACTGAGTCGAGTTTGAGCAGTGGCATTAAGCTTGGCCTGTGTCTGGAGCGGGGCCGTATTCTACGCTACCGTTGGTGCAAGTGGCCACTGTGCAGCACTTGCGTACTCCAAGCTGGTCATCAGGGCTGTCCTTTGTCTGGCTTGCTCAGGCTGGGGCACCATCGCCCTATGACTTCAGGTATGATGGCAAATCCAATAATAATTCAGTGTTTTGAGCATGCTAGTTTCCCAATCGCAACAGCAATATGACAGGCAAATTGCTGGCTGGCTGATACTTTGTGCCGTCGTGGTATTTGGCATGATTTTGCTCGGCGGTGTCACTCGCTTGACTAACTCCGGCTTATCCATGGTGGAATGGAAGCCCCTAATGGGGGTCATTCCGCCGCTCTCCGAAGAATCTTGGCAGGCTACTTTTGACAAGTACAAGGCCTACCCAGAGTACCAGAAGATTAATCGGGGTATGAGTCTGGAGAGCTTCAAGTCGATCTTCATGTACGAGTACTTACATCGCATGTTGGGGCGATTGATCGGGGTACTGTTTTTTATACCTATGCTGTACTTCATGCTGCGCCGGCGCTTACCACAGGGTTTACAAGCCAAGCTATGGCTGCTGTTTTTTCTGGGCGGCTGTCAGGGCTTATTGGGCTGGTACATGGTCAAAAGTGGCTTGGTTTCCAATCCTCATGTCAGTCAGTACCGCCTCACTGCGCACATGGGGCTGGCAGTGCTGATTTATGCTTATATGCTGTGGTTGGTGTTTGATTTGTTGTTGGGTAAAGCGCCCAGTGACGGCCTGCGCAGGCCCTTAAGCCGAGTTTCCCTAGTCTTGGTCGCTTTGGTCTATGGCATGATTTTGAGCGGCGCCTTAGTGGCCGGTACCAAAGCTGGTTATGCCTACAGCACTTGGCCATTGATGGGGACCAGCTTTTTTCCACCAGGCTTATATGCAGGGGAGCCAGCTTGGCTTGATGCCTTTGAGGACATCACCACTATCCAGTTTAACCATCGTATCTATGCCTATGGCCTGTCTTTAGCGCTTGTTGCTTTTGCCTTAATGGCTTGGCGCAAAGTGTCTGCAGCTCGGCTGCGTTTAGGGATAGTGCTGCTGCTCTTGGCTTTGTGCCTGCAAGTGACCTTGGGAATCACTACCTTGCTATTTCATGTGCCTGTTGCTTTAGCTGCAGCACACCAAGGTGGCGCCGTATTGCTGTTATCCTGTACTTTATTTGTGGCTCATTGCCTGCGCCGGCAGCCCGCTGTGGCGCTGTCTGCTTAGTTCTAGCTTAAAGTGCCTCGACATCGCCGCTCTGGCACAAAGATTCTGAGCAAAAAGAGCTTTGTCACACAGGGCGCTGGCGTCTACCCTACAGTAGGTGTTCCGTGATCGTCACTGAGCAGTAGGGAGCTGGAATCCAAATGAAAGCGCTGGTTAAAAAAGAAGCAAAGCAAGGCTTGTGGCTAGAAGAGGTTCCAGAGCCAAGCATCGGTATTAATGATGTCTTGATCAAGGTGAAGCGCACAGCTATTTGCGGCACCGACATGCACATCTATAACTGGGATGCCTGGGCGCAGAAAACGATCCCGGTGCCGATGGTGGTAGGCCATGAGTTTGTCGGCGAGATCGTCGCAGTTGGCTCTAATGTCATTGACTTTCATCCAGGCCAGATTGTCTCTGGCGAGGGGCATGTGGTCTGTGGCCGCTGCCGCAATTGTATGGCGGGGCGGCGTCACTTATGTGCCCACACTAGCGGCATTGGAGTGGACCGAGCAGGTGCTTTTGCGGAATATCTTGCCCTGCCAATGTCCAATGTTTGGGAACATAGCCCAGGCATCGACTTGGACGTGGCTGCTTTGTTTGACCCCTTCGGCAATGCAGTGCACACCGCTCTGCAATACGACTTATTAGGTGAGGATGTGTTGATTACCGGCGCCGGTCCAATAGGGGCTATGGCCGCAGCGGTCTGCAAACATGCCGGGGCACGTCATATTGTGATTAGCGACCTCATTGACTCGCGTTTGGAGCGCGCCGCCATGCTGGGGGCTACTCGTACTGTCAATATCTCGCGAGAATCCCTCGGCGATGTGCAGCGCTCCTTGGGTATGGAGGAGGGTTTTGACGTCGGTTTGGAAATGTCTGGCAACAGTCAGGCACTCAACGACATGATAAGCAATATGTGTCACGGCGGTAAGATAGCCATTCTCGGTATCCCCAGTGAGAACACTGCCATCGACTGGAACACGCTTATCTTTAATATGCTGACTCTGAAGGGCATCTATGGTCGTGAGATGTACGAGACCTGGTACAAAATGTCGGTGATGATTGATTCTGGCTTGGATATTTCCCCAGTCATCACCCATCGACTGCCTTATCAGGACTTCCAGCAGGGCTTTGACGTGATGAATGCCGGCGAGGCGAGTAAAGTGATTTTGGACTGGGAAGCCTAAAACAACTAGCGAGGGCGCTATGTACGAACAATTTCAACAGCACTTAGCAAGCGAGCTGGCTGCGATCCGCGAAGCGGGGCTGTATAAGTCTGAGCGCAATATCACTACAGCTCAAGGTGCAAGGGTTGGCGTCAGTGGTGAGCGCGAGCCGTTAAACCTCTGTGCCAACAACTATCTGGGCTTGGCACAACATCCAGAGGTGAGTGCCGCCGCCGCTCAAGGCTTGCAGGATTGGGGCTATGGCATGGCCTCAGTGCGTTTTATCTGTGGCACACAAACACTGCACAAAAGCTTGGAAGACAAGATTAGCGCGTTTTTGGGCACCGAAGATACGATCCTTTATCCCTCTTGCTTCGATGCCAATGGCGGGCTATTTGATGTTCTATTGGGCCCTGAAGATGCAGTCTTATCAGATGAGCTCAACCACGCCAGTATTATTGACGGGATCCGTCTGTCTAAAGCGCAGCGCTATCGCTATCGCAACAATGACATGGCTGATCTTGAGGCACAGCTGAAAGCTGCAGACGCCGCAGGTGCACGCTTTAAATTGATCAGCACTGATGGCGTGTTCTCAATGGACGGCTATATCGCCCGCTTGGACGAAATCTGTGACCTAGCTGAACGCTACAATGCGCTAGTGCACTTTGATGACTGTCACGCCACGGGTTTTGTCGGCGAAAATGGCCGCGGTACCCATGAGTTGCGTGGCTGTATGGACCGGGTCGATATCATTACCGGTACCTTGGGTAAGGCCCTCGGTGGGGCCAGTGGTGGTTATACCGCGGCGCGCGCAGAAATTGTTGAGTTGCTGCGGCAGCGCTCACGTCCTTACTTATTCTCCAACACAGTCGCGCCGCCCATCGTCGCCGGTGCAATCAAGGCAATTGAGCTGATAGATCAGTCGCCACAACTGCGTCAGCAATTGTCAAAGAATACTGCTCAGTTCCGTGAAGGGCTGGAGCGCTTAGGTTTTGAGCTGCTTCCCGGTGAGCACCCGATTGTGCCGGTGATGCTGCATGACGCTGTGCTCGCAGGTCGCTTCGCTGAGGCTTTGCTAGCGCATGGGGTCTACGCGGTGGCTTTTTCATATCCTGTGGTACCTCGTGGGCAGGCACGTATCCGCACGCAAATGTCTGCTGCCCTCAATAGCGATGATATTGAATTTGCGCTAGAGGCATTTGGTCGAGCAAAACAAGCGCTTGGCTGTTAAAACAGTGCTAAAAGTGCGCTAGAGAACTGGTTGTAAAGTCCACTTGGATGGTTTTCTCTAAATTGTGATCTAGGCCTCATTCCTTGTTGGTGTTGCTAGCAATAGCTCGTTTTGTGTCTTATTCTCATTCGAATTGGCGCCGATCTTAAGCGTCGAGCTCTATTTGTAATTAAAACACAACTGACTGCGGGGGCCGCGCGCAATTGGGTAGCGCTAACGAAGATTCTCTACTGCAATGTCTTTTGGCTTTATGCCGCTACCATGGGGTGGCAACAACAGCCGAGGCACTGACCGGTGGTTTGCCATTAGAGCAGGGGCGTTTAACACCTAGCTTGTTTGAACGGGCTGCGAGTCGCGCGGGCCTAGTGAGCCGGGTGGTGTTCCAGTCGCCCTTAGAGACTGAGGCACAATTGTTGCCGGCGCTTGTCCTGCTTGAGGATGATAAAGCCTGTATTTTGTTGGGCTGGAGTGAGGATCGCCAAAGCGCGCAAGTCATCTATCCCGAGCTTAATGAATCAGCGCTTGAAATACCTGCCGAAGAGCTTGCCCAGAAAAGCAGCGGTGCCTTGATTCTTTGTCGTCCACGTTTTCGTTTCGATCAGCGCTCACCGCGCACCGGTACTTCGCGTCGCGGCCATTGGTTTTGGAGCGCAATTCGCGCCAACACGGCAATTTATCGCGATGTATTACTAGCGGCATTTTTTATCAACGTATTTGCCCTTGCTCTGCCCTTGTTCACCATGAATGTCTATGACCGAGTGGTACCCAATGCCGCCTTAGAGACTTTATGGATGCTGGCAGCGGGAGTGGCGCTGGTATTATTGGCCGATATTACCTTGCGTACGATGCGAGGATATTTCCTTGATCTGGCCAGCCGCCGAGTCGATATAGAGTTATCGGGGCGTATTATGGAACAGGTGCTAGGTGCCAGACTGGAACACCGGCCAGTATCCGTTGGTTCTTACGCGGTGAATCTCCGCTCATTTGAAACCGTGCGCGATTTCATTACCTCAGCCTCAATAACAACGTTAATTGATGTGCCCTTTGCGATTATCTTTATCGCTGTGATTGGCTGGATTGCGCCCCTAGTGCTTATTCCTTTGTTACTTGGGGTTGCTGTGGTTATTGCTTACGCGCTTGTCACCCAAGGTAAATTAAGAGAGCTCACCGAAACGACCTACCGCGCGGGTGCTATGCGTAACTCCACCTTAATCGAAAGTTTGGTGGGCCTCGATACTATTAAAGCCATGGGCGCTGAATCTCGGACCCAGCGCAAGTGGGAAGAGGCGACGTCGTTTTTGTCTCGGGTGGGGGTGCAACTGCGCTTGGTATCTAACTCGACAATCAACGTGACCCAGTGGAGCCAGCAGATGGTGACCATGTTTGTCATTATCACCGGGGTCTACTTGATCAGCCAGGGCAGCCTTAGTATGGGTGGCTTAATTGCTTGCACCATGCTGGCCGGTAGAGTTATGGCACCTTTTGGTCAGGTGGCTGGATTGATTACTTCCTTCCATAACTCGGAAATCGCTTTGAAGTCACTCGATGAGGTGATGGCCAAGCCTCAGGAACGGCCGGAGGGGGCACAGTTTTTGTCGCGGGAAAGACTTAAAGGAGAGATCGAGTTTCGCAATGTCTCTTTTGCTTACCCGGGCAGTGAAATAGAGTCTCTGCGCGATATCTCTTTTCGAATTAAACCCGGTGAGCGTGTTGCGATATTAGGCAAAGTGGGCTCAGGCAAATCAACCTTACAAAAACTAGCAATGGGCTTGTATCAACCGACTGAGGGTTCGGTGCTGGTCGATGGCATTGATTTGCGACAGCTAGATCCCAGCGAGTTTCGGGCTCAAGTTGGCTATGTGCCCCAGGATGTCACCCTATTTTACGGCAGCCTTCGCGATAACTTACTTTTGTCGCACAGTAATATCAGCGACGCGGCATTAGTCCGGGCAGTTGAGATCGCAAATTTAGCCGATTACATCAACCGCCACCCGCAGGGCGTCGATATGCTAGTGGGCGAGCGAGGCGAGTCCCTTTCAGGGGGACAGCGTAAATGTGTGGCACTGGCTCGGGCGGTGATTAATGACCCTCCTATTTTATTAATGGATGAGCCAACTGGCTCGATGGATCACTCCACCGAAATGGCGGTGAAGAAACAGTTAGAGAGCTACCTCAAGGGGCGCACTTGGATAGTGGTCACTCACCGCAACTCCCTATTAGAGATGGTCGAGCGAATTATTGTTGTTGATGGCGGCAAGATCATGGCGGATGGTCCGCGAGATAGTGTGATTCAGGCCTTGCAGCAGGGCAAGATAGGCAGCGCCAAATGAAGCAGTTTTTTGGGGCTAAATTATCAGAGGACGAAGCTGCGCCACTCAGCTGGCGGCAGGATGCCCATCGCGCCTATCTGAGGCAGCAGCCTTTGCGCGCTAAAGCCTTGCTTTACTGTATAGCTGTTGTAGTGGTTGCCCTCGTATTGTGGGCTGCTTTTGCCGAAATTGATGAGGTAACACGAGGGCAGGGCAAAGTAATCCCTTCACAACAGCTACAGGTGGTGCAGTCTCAAGATGGCGGTGTGGTAACAGAGCTGTTGGTGCGCCAGGGCGATATCGTTGAAGCAGGCCAGCTGTTGGTGCGCTTGGACCAGACACGCTCGGGCTCCGAGTTGCGGGAAAACCGTGCTGAGCTGCAGGCCTTGTCGGTAAAAGCTGCTCGGCTTGCAGCAGCTTTGACGGAGACTACATTTGCAGCACAAGAGGAATGGCTAGAGTCGGTGCCTGATATCGTAGAGCAAGAGCTCGAGCTGTTTAAATCGGGGCAGGCGCAATTGGAGCTGAACCGCGAGATCGCTTCGGAGCAGCTGGTGCAGCGTCAGCAAGAGCTGGCCGAGGTCCAGGCCCGGGCACGACAAATGGGGCGCTCACTGGACTTGGTGCGGCGCGAGCTAAGTGTGACTCGACCGATGGCACAAAGTGGTGCGGTGTCTGAAATAGAGTTGCTGCGGCTAGAGCGCGAAGTTAACCGGCTCAGCGGTGAGCACGAGCAAGCCCAGGCTCAGACAAAGCGCTTGAGTTCTGCGATTTTAGAGTCCGAGCGCAAGCTGAGCGAAGTGGAGATTGAGTTTGCCAATGCGGTGCGCAGCGAGCTAACCGAAACCCTAACCCGGATGAATAGCCTCAAAGAGGTGGCCACAGGCTTGTCAGATCGAGTGCGCCAGACCGAACTGCGCTCGCCGGTAAAAGGTACGGTGAAACAACTCTATTTCAACACAGTGGGTGGCGTGGTATTGCCCGGTAAAGAAATTCTAGAAGTAGTGCCGCTCGATGACACCTTGCTATTAGAAGTGCGTATACGCCCTAAGGATATCGCATTTCTGATTCCAGGACAGAAGGCTTTGGTTAAATTCACCGCTTATGATTTTGTGGTTTACGGCGGTCTAGAGGGTGTCGTTGAGCAGATTAGTGCTGACACGATTATGGATGAAGAGGGCAACCCCTTTTACGAGGTCTATCTGCGTACAACCGAAGAAGCTAGTCTCGGTCCCGATATGCCAATCATACCTGGTATGACAGTAGAGGCAGATATTCTCACCGGTAAGAAAACTGTGCTGGCCTACCTGATGAAGCCAGTGTTGCGTGCCAAGCAGCATGCTATGACGGAGCGCTGAGATGGAGCAAGTGTTTGTCACGCCTTCCAAGTTGCCGCGTAGGCGCTGGGAGCAGGCTTTTGGTAGCTGTCGCGTTGTCGCTCAGGTGGCCGATGCCGGCCCCGTAAAAGGGCAGAGGCAGCCTATATTGTGGCTAGAAATTGCAGGGCTCGATCAGAGTCAGCGTGAAGCATACCTCCTGGAAGCAGTTGCTGCTGGTTATCAAGTGGCGGTGATGTCGGCTATGCCTTCTGAGCAGGAAGCCCTTGCCTGTCTCAATTTAGGCGCCAGAGCTTACTGCCATGTGGAGGCTGCGCCAGAACAACTGCGTGAAATTCACGTGGTGCTGAGTCACGGTGGCTTGTGGATGCCGCCAAGCTTAGTACAGCGATTGATGAGCCTTTCCTTGCGGGTAGTGCCCACGCCTACCCCTGAGCATCCGCAACTGGACGAGCTCACCTCTCGTGAACTGATGGTGGCAGAGCAAGTGGCGCTTGGCGCTAGCAATCAGGAGATTGCTGCAGCGCTATCAATTAGCGAGCGCACAGTAAAAGCTCACCTCTCCTCCATATTCAGTAAGCTGGGGGTGCGTGATCGAGTCCAGTTGGCTTTAGCAATGAACAATATCCCAACCTTTACTTCGGTGAACTGAGCTCTTTTCGTCTTAGAATCGCCACAAGCTGATTTGATTCGAAACTATCATGGCCCTTTGGCCTGCTGGTCTTTAACGCCCCATTCCACCAAATGACCCTAAGAATTGTGACCTGAGTCACGCTTTTTTGCCTTTCTATTGTCCAAAGGTCCAATACATCTTTTGAGTTAAGCGAATACTATTGACGCTGCTCATTTTAACAAGATGCTACTGCTGCTCGCTTAAGAGTGGCAATCAAAAGGAATTTAGAACATGGCCAACCTAGCGATCGCAACAGTTGTTGAATTAACCGGAAAAGCTTACGCCCGCAATGCTAAGGGTGAGTTGCGCGAACTGAAACTTAATGACCTGCTGCTGGAAGGCGAAACTGTGGTTACGCCAAATGGTGGATCAGTAGAGTTGGCCTTGGCTGATGGCAATCCTTTTATGGTTGCTAATGTGACCGAGATGACATTGACGCGCGATATTGTTGCCGAGTGGGCAGCGGCCAAGGATGAAAGCGCGGTTGAGGATGAGACAGTTGAGGCGGTATTGGCCGCGCTTGAGTCAGGTGAGGGCGATATTCTCGATGGCCTGGAAGCGCCGGCAGCTGGCCCCGGTGGCAATGGCAACGCTGAAAATGATGGTTCTAGTTTCATTCGCTTGGGCCGTATCATAGAAGAGACGCCGGAATTCCACGGTGTTGCTGCCTATCTATCAACACCTGAGGTGGTAGTTTCAGATCTAGAGGGCTTGTTGCCTGTCGATGCCATCGACGATGAGGCGACTACTGAAAGCGGTGAGAGTGTCATCATTGCGGTTAAAGACAATGACATATTTATAGAAGGTTCAATTATCAGCTCAGTGACGCAAGCAGCAAATGGCAGCGTCGTTATTAATCCTGATGGCACGATCACTTATACGCCTAATGAAGGCTTCGTTGGCGAAGACAGCTTTACCTACACCGCCGTAACACCTGACGGTAATTCCGGTGACACAGCAACGGTCAAAGTAACCGTTGCTGGGCCAGAACCACAGCCTGAGCCCGAGCCGGTACCAGAACCCGAGCCAGAACCACAACCAGAGCCAGAACCAGAGCCGGAACCCGAGCCAGAGCCTGAGCCAGAGCCCGAGCCAGAGCCTGAGCCAGAGCCCGAACCCGAGCCAGAGCCTGAGCCAGAGCCTGAGCCCGAGCCTGAGCCAGAGCCCGAGCCAGAGCCCGAGCCAGAGCCCGAGCCAGAGCCCGAGCCCGAGCCAGAGCCAGAGCCAGAAGTCATAGTAGCCTCTGAGCCTTCTATCACTGTAGATGAGGCGGCGCTGGATACTGTATTAGATGGCCAAGATTTGGCGCCATCAACAGTAACTGGGTCACTGGGTACAGCCAGTGATACTGAAACTGCAGCGAGCACGCTGCAGGCGAGCGGCGGTGTTGGGAATTATACCTACGCGTTGCAGACTGGCGGTAATGCTGTAGTGAGTGGTACCTATGGCTCAATTCAAATCAATGCCGATGGCAGTTTTGTTTACACCTTAACTTCGCCCGTAACAGGCGCTACCGGCAATGACGGCAGTAATATTGTGTCCGGTGCTGAATCATTTGTTTATGTGGTGACTGATAGCTTAGGTAATACGGCGACGGGCACAATTACGATTAATGTTGCTGATGACGTGCCAACAGCGACTGACAACGTTAACAGCGTTGCCGCGGGTTCTTATGCAGCGGTGTCGGGCAACGTGATTACGGATGATGACGGCCAGGGTGCTGACGTGCTCGGTGCAGATGGCGCTTCGGTGACTGCGGTAAGCGGCACGACGGTGAGTGGCAGTGGTAGTACTTATGACTTTGTGGTCGAGGGTAGCTACGGTGTGCTGGAACTCAACAGTGATGGGTCTTATCAGTACACGCGTAATGCTGGGACACCGGGTAATGTGTCGGATGTCTTTAGTTATACACTGACCGACGCTGACGGCGATGCAGACAGCGCTACCCTGACGATTAACATCGGTAACGCCGGCGTTGAGGTGAGCATTCCTAAGGCCGGTGGAGATCAGACCACCGTTTATGAAGCCGGTCTGGATGCTGGCGGCTCACAGGGCTCACTAAATACTGAGACCACCACGGGTTCATTTACCTATGTGGCCACTGATCAGCCCGCTACGATCACCATCAACGGTATCGAAGTCACTGGGGCTAATCAGAGCATTGCCGGTGCATTTGGGACCCTGACCATTACTAGCCTCACGGCCGGTACGGTGGGCTACAGCTACACCCTGACAACGGCCATTGATCACAACGATGGTATCGCCAACAGCGATAGCTTCGATATCGTAGTGCGTGACGCCGACAGCGATACCGTCAACGGTACGCTGACCATTGATATTATCAACGATGTGCCCTCCGTTAGCGAAAGTAGTATTGGTTTAGGGGCCTTGGCAGTCGACGAAAGTGATTTGTCAGTTGCTGCCTCTGCTAACTTTGCCAGCGCTTTTGACATCAGCTACGGTGCCGACGGTGAGCAGAGTACTGAGTACAGCTTGTTGCTGAACGGCAGCAATATTGGTTCTGGGCTCTATGCAGTAGACAATTCGGACACATCCACAACTGATGGTGATGGCTATGGCCAGGGTGCTGAGATCCTGTTAAGTCAGTCTGGTAATGTTGTGACCGGTAGCGTCGGCGGTGAGGTTTACTTCACCATATCGTTGGATGCCTCCAGTGGTGAGCTTACCTTCGATCAGCAGAAGGAGATATGGCACGGTGACACGAGCGATGTTAATGATGTTGAAACCTTAACAACTAATGCCGCAGGAGATCTGCAGATTCGTGCAACAGTTATAGATGGAGATGGTGATATCGCAAGTGCGGAGATTGATCTCGGTGCAGGTGTATTCAATATCTATGACGATGGCCCGATACCGGGTACACCGCCGAGCTTATCCATTGATGTACCCATTAGTGTGGTGGATGTTAAGGATCTAGGGGCTTCTTGGAGCGCGGTCTCTCCTAATTATGGAATTTCGATATATAACAATGATTCTGACGGCGAAATCAATCTGCGCTGGGGCAGCTCTAGCTCGTCTCGTTCAGGCTATGATTTCGAGCTTAATACGGGTGCTGTAAATATCGACCAAGAGTTCGCTTTAGGTACGCTGACTCACCTGAATTATCCAGTCCCCACTGCGTCAGCGACGCTTACTACTGTGGATTTGAATGTTAGTTTTAATGTCGTTATTGACGGCGAAGAAACTGCACATACCACAACCATACAACTCAAGCACGTGGAAACTCCGAATAATACTTCGCCAAATAGTCACCCAGACAACGATGACATTATCACCATCCTGAATAATGGCGCATCAGTCTCACAGATTACGGTGGGTGATCGCACCTTTAACTTCCGAGTTTCAGGTTTTCTCGATGCTAATGGCAATAAGGTTGAACAAATATTCACTACGGAAGGTGCTCGCAGTTCATTTAGCCTTTGGGCTGAGATTGAGTCGACTGATGATCTTCCAGAAGCTAGTGGTAATGTTATTGCTGATTATGGTCAGGATGGACCGGGCTTCATTAGCTGGGATAACGGTAGTGGTTCTGATGTGACTTCTGGGCAAATACAGGGACAATATGGGGTTCTCAATGTACAGAATGGCAGCTATACCTATCAAGTAGATCGCAGTGCTAGAGATTCTCTGGATGAGGGAGAGGTATATATAGATATCTTTACTTGGTACCAAACTGATGCTGATGGCGATAAAGTCGCCACCAACCTAGAGATAACACTGAATGGTGTAGCAAATACCGCTGCACCGATAGCCCTGGACCTTGATGGTAATGGTGTTGAGTATCTCTCAATGCAGGCAGGGGTGGTTTTCGTCGATGAAGCCACAGGGCAAGCATTTAATACGGCTTGGGTGGCTGATGGCGATGGCTTGTTGGTTATTGACGCGAATAACTCTGGGACTGTAGATGAGCTACGCGAGTTCGTATTCACCGAGTGGAGTGATAGTGCAGAGACTGATATGGAAGCTGTTGCTGAGGTCTTCGATACTAATCAGAACCAGATGTTAGATCCCGGCGATGAGGCTTGGAGTCAGTTCGCAGTTTGGCATGATGCCAACTCAAATGGGATAACAGACGAGGGCGAACTGCTTTCCTTAGGTGAGCTCGGCATAGACAGTATTGCTCTAAACTATAATGATGATAGTGAGGCTAGGACTGATGCGGATGGCGATGTCATTATCCATGGCCAGTCGCAAGTGAACTGGAGTGATGGTACTGTCAGCCTAGCAGAGGACACCAGCTTTACGCTGACAGTCTCAGACGTCTTATTTGACGATGATGAAATCACTTTGCCAGATATTGGAGATAGCTCTAGCTCCCCAGTGATCGATAATTCAGCAATCAATATCGTGGACGCAAGTGTTCCCGAAGTTGATGAGGTTGCTGCTTTAGAGCTGGACTTAGCTTTAAATATTACCAAGCAGAATCTAGATCCCGGCTGGCAGGGTGAATAAAAGTGTTAATGCACTAGGGGCCTCGGGCTTATGCGCTATGATTTATCCTCGATACCTGAGCAAGGTATCGAGGATTTTTGGAGAAAATGAATGGCATTTATTAGGCGCGATGATGCTGGGCAGATAGTTGCCGTCAGTCAGATACCTAGTGAGGGCTTAGAGCCAATCGCTGCAGGTGATGTTGAGTTGCAGCACTTTCTGCGCAGTTTTGGCGGAGCTAGCGCTGAGCAGCTCAACAGGTCCGACCAAGACTTCGTGCGAGTGCTGGAGGACTTGGTGGAACTGTTAATTGCCAAGGGGGTTATTCTGTTTACTGAGCTGCCAGACTCAGCGCAGCAGAAAGTGCTGCTACGCCAACAGTTGCGCAGTAAGCTCGATGGTAGCTTAAACCTTATCGGAGATGACTGATTAACTTAGCTTGCTAAATTTGGTAACCCCCGGTCCAGTACAGCCGTCGATGCCCAACTCTTCCAGCTGATGCCACTCGTCTAAATTGCGCACGCCCTCGGCGATAACGCTTAGTCCGATGGAGTGGCCCACTGTGCACAGCGTCCGCAGTAATGTTTGGTTAGCAGGGTTGCTATCAATGTCGCGGATCAAAAAAGCGTCCACTTTTAAGTAATCCAAGCCAAGGTCGTGCAGTTGTCCGATGTTTGCAAGCTGATGGCCGACATGTTCTACGCCCACTTTACAGCCGAAAACTTTGACACGGGCAGTCAAACGCTTAAAGGCTTCCAAATGACGAAATGCTGCCGGCTCCGGTAATTCAAGCCATAAATTTCCACTATGCTCTTTAGTACTTTCAAGGCGCGTGCTGAGCCAGAGCGGAAAGTTCGGATCGATTAGTGCCCCTGCTGATAGATTGATGCACAGTGCTTCGTTGTACACAGCGATATGCTTCAGGGCCAGGTCAATAATGTGTTGGTCCAGCTCAGCAGACATTTTTAGGCGTTTGATCCAAGGTAGAAAAACAGCTGCACTCAGTCGCTCATCTTTTGTTATTAGTAATCTTGCTGGAGCCTCCAGGTGCATCAGTTTTCTCTCTCGATCGACCACGGGATAGTAATCTAGAGAAAACTTCTGCTCTTTGAATGCCTGCTCTAGCAAGTTTTTCCAATAGCTGATTTGATCGCGCACCGGCAATAGTGGCAGGTTACTGGCCTGGATGACGTTGATCGTGCTGCTGTCTTCGCGGCTTGCAGTAATCAAAGCGCTATCCAAGCGGGTAAGGAGTTGGCTTGGGCTCTCCTGATAAGCGTAGGAAGTACTAGCACAAGGCAGGTTGACCTCCTTGCGCATGTTACGAGCTTCAAGGGCTCCTGATATGGCATTGAGCAACTTAGTAGCCACTGATTCTGGGTCTGTTGTGCGCGGTGCAATTAAAGCAAATTCGGAGCCGTTTAAGCGTGAAGCTTGCCAGTCACTGCGATGACCGATCATGCTGCGAATCGCGCTGCCAATATCACCAAGCAGTTCGTCAATGGTGCTGTGACCGAAGCGTTGATTGAGTTCAGCCAAACCCTCTAAGCGAACTAAGCTAAGTGTGCCGCTGGCATTGTCGTTGTCGTTCTCCAGTAGCGATGCCAAGTTCTGCATGAAAGCCTCACGGCTGAGAAGGCTGGTGACGCCATCGATTTGGCTGTCACGCCGCCACTTTTCTAGGCGGGCTGCTTCTTTGTGTAATGCCTGCTGGACCCGCTGCGAGAGGGTGTTCATTGCGCGGCTGACTTGGCGAAACTCCTTTGTGCGAGGCTCTTCTATAGTGATAAAACGGCGCTCTCCAATCGCTTTTGCCTGTGATACGACAGCGCCGAGAGGCCGTAAAATATGACTTAGAAGGTAACTGCTGATCAAGCCCGAAAGTAGTATGGCGGCCAAAAACACTAGGGCGAGCTGCTGGCTGCTTTTCCATAGTTCCTGATAGGCGAAACGAGAGTGACTGTACAAGCTCAGTGTGCCCAGTTGCTGCCAACCCTGTTGAATCTGAGCTATTCCGGGTGAAACCTCTAGAGGCAGTAAGTTTATGAACCACTGGGGTGCCTCGGTGATGGGGTCAGTATCTTCCCTTCGCAGCAACAGCTTACCTTCAGGATCGACTAGCTCAATTTTTTGATAGTGGCCAGTGTCAAACTGCGCTGCAAGTGTTAGCTCCAGTAGTACTGGATCTGCATCTTGTTGACTCAGAGACAGCGCTAAAGCAGAGGCGTTATCTGAGTTTTTGATAAACAGTTGCTGCTCAAGGTAGTGCTTAGTAGACAGGCTGCTTACAACGAAACTGGCGCCAAACACGAGTGTGAGGATGCAGATGAAGGCCAGCCAGAGCTGTTTGAATAGCGACATAACTCTACTCCGTTGTCGGCATGTAGCCGAGTCCGTCAGCGGCCATACGCCGCAATACATTTCGCCAGCGAGATAATCTGGCACCGGGATCTTGAAGGCTGGGCGTGCTGGCACCCTGTATCCACAAGCCTTGGCTGTTGAAGCCAAATACTGGCTTTAAATCTTCTCTTTGGGAGCCAAGCCGTATCTCATCGATTATGTTATCTAGGATTTGTGGATCGGCATTGGGTTGCTTGTAATAAGCAAGAACCATGTGGGCATCGAAGATCTTACTATAGGGGCCACCCATTTGAGCTTTTACGTACGTGATGCGCAGCTTGTTAATATCCACGCCAGCCAGCAACAGAGTGATGTATTTTGCAATACTAAAATCCTCACAATCGCCAAGCTCGCGCCCCATAGATTCTAGCGGAGTGGCCCAATAGTCGGCTTTGCCCCAAATTTCATCGTCACTTCGCCAGCGCATTACGCTGTTGAAAAAACGGTTTACCTGATCTAGTTTTTGCTCATCATCGAGGTCTTGAATATTCTCTATCATCAGCCGCCATTGGCTCACGGTTTCTGCACCCTGCTGGCCATAGCGTTGCAGAGCTAGCATTTGCATGCGGTCAAGATCGACTCGAGCGAGGACCAGTGAGCAGAATACGGCTGATAAGCCGATAATCCAGGCTAGCCAGTGCTTTAGCCGTGCTGTCTCCAGCTTGGGTGGCATATCAGTTCCTACTGACAAGTCTTGGGGGGATAAGCATGCAGCCTATAGTAACTGCTTTTGGCTGATTGCGCTCAGTACGATCGCCACAATTCTAAGGCTAAACTCTACTCAAATTACGCCAAGAGCAGCACAATTAATTCCAGTTGGATGATTAAAGCTCGGCAGACTGTGACCTAGTTCAAACTTTGTCTGTATGGGAAGTTACTTTTAATTAATTGCCTTTATACTCAGGATTGGTTTTTTATATAGCTAATGGTGCTTAACGTTATTAAAAGGATAGAAAATGAAGTGGAACCGTAGCCTCGTTATATCATGTGCTGCTGCATTAGGTTTTTTGCAGCTGTCAGCACATGCCGAAGTAGTGGCTAATTTTGAGCAGGCGGTGACGCAAGCTGTTATGACTAACCCCCAAGTGCGGGCCGGTTGGTATAACTTTGAAGCCAGTAGAGAAGCGCAGCGAGCTGCCCAAGGTGGCTATTACCCCAGTGTCGACATTACTGCCGACATCGGCCGGGAGGACCGCAGTACGCCACTGGTGGACTTTGATGATTACTCCCGCGACGCAACTCGACTCAGTATCACCCAGATGTTATTCGACGGCTTTAAAACCCGAGAAGAAGTCCGGCGCTTAGGTTTTACTAAGCTCAATCAGTATTATGAGTTGCAGAGCGCCTCTGAGGCTGTCGCACTAGAAGCGACACAAGCGTACCTTGATACAGTGCGCTATCAGCGCCTAGTTGAGTTTGCTGAGAATAACTACGTTGTCCACCGCCAGGTCTACGATAAGATTGCTGAGCGCACTAGTGGAGGTGTTAGTCAGGGGGTCGATTTGGACCAGGCCGCCGCTCGAGTAGCCTTAGCTGAGTCTAATCTGCTTACTGAAATGACCAACCTGCACGATGTTCAAGCACGCTTTCAGCGAGTGATTGGCGACCTGCCGGCTGAACGGCTGGAGTTTCCTGTGGTGCCGGTAGATTTGATTCCGCAAATGCGTGACGCGGCTCTGAACTTGGCTTATGAAAAGAGCCCCGAGATTGATGCGGCCATTGAAAATTTGCGCGCTAGTCAAGCGGCTTTGAATGCTACTAATGCGCCTATGATGCCACGGGTAGACCTGCGCTATCGCAACGAAGTTGAGCACGACACTGATGGCTTAGATGGACGTTTTGAGCTTGAGGCGATTGAGTTGGTGGCGAGCTATAACTTATTCCGTGGCGGTGCTGACAGCGCCCGCAAGCGTGAGTTTTACAACCGCTACAACGCCGCTATTGAAGAGCGCAAACAAGCCTGTTTGAACGTGCGCCAAAACACTATTATTGCTTTTAACGATATCAGAGCGCTTGAACAGCAAGTCGTGTATTTGGAGCGCAACCGTTTATCGCAGGATAAAACCCGTAAAGCTTACTTAGATCAGTTTGACCTTGGCCAGCGCACCCTGCTGGATCTTCTGGACTCACAAAATGAGTACTTTGATACTCAGCGCGCTTATGTGAGCGCTCGGGCAGATCTGCTGGCAGCGCAGGCGCGTACCCTGGCAAGCATGGGTTTATTGTTGGCTTCGATGGACGTAAAAGGTCTGAATGCCGATCAGTTAGCTGAGCTTAATCTCGATACCTCGCGCGACAATGATAAGAATGGTCAGCATCTGTGCCCACCCGAAGCGCCTCTAGAAGTTAAGGTTGATAAAGAAGCTTTGCTGAGCAATTTAGCTAAGGCGGGGAATAGCCGCTACCGAGAGGTTGGTGAGAACCAAATTGCGGTGTCATTAAATGTACAGTTTGCCCATGATTCATCAGTAATTACTCGCGATTTCGATATAGAAATTCAGCGTTCGGCTGCATTCCTAAAAGAGAATCCAAGAGTTAAGGCGATCGTTGAAGGGCATGCTGACAGCACTGGCCCGGATAACTATAACCTCTGGCTCTCAGATCGCAGAGCACAGGCGGTACGGCAGATGATGATCGACAAACACGGTGTTGATCCTGAGCAGATTTCTGCCATTGGCTACGGGGAAACTCGTCCTCTGAGCTCCAATGCAACAAGTGAAGGGCGGGCCCAAAACCGTCGAGTAGATCTTGTTTTGGATAGTAGTGATGTCTGATTAGATATTTGGTCAAGCAAAAGCCCCGGCATTAAGATTGCCGGGGCTTTTTTTATGCTCTATTGTTTATTTTGCTGTTTAAAAGCTGTATTTAAAACGCACTCCGAGAATACGGCCTTCGTCTACAAACTGACTATGCGTGCCGGCCAGAATCGGAGTGTCAAAGCTTTGGATAAAAATCTCCTTGTCGAAGATGTTGCGGCCAAAGGCCATCAACTCCCAGCGCTCAGCTCTGAGTCCTAGGCGCAAGTTGGTTTTAGAGTAGCCGTCGATACGGTCAATGGGGTCGTTGTCTCCACCGGGTTCAAAGTCATCCCGGTAGTTTGTTTCCCCGGCAGCAAAGAGCTCCAAACCATTGTTGAGTGCTAAAGCATAGTCAAAGTTTAAAGACGCTGTGTACTTCGGGGCAAACGCGGTGGGCTCCCCAGAGAGATCATTGTTGCTAAAGCCCAGCTCAGTGCCGCAGGCTGGATCTACGTCGAGCTGTAAGGCGGTGCAAGGTGCATCGGGAAACTTGTCATAGCTGGCGTCTAGCCAAGCGGCGTTAAGTCCAACTCGAAGTCTGTCCGATGCCTGCCAAAGTAGGTCTAGTTCTAGGCCCTGAATGTCAGATTTGGCAGCATTGGTTACACCAAAGCTAATGCCTTTAAAAATCGATGTCTGTAGGTTGTCATAGCGCGTGTAAAAAGCAGCCCAGTTAAGCATGAGTCTGCTGTCGAACAACATGTGCTTACCGCCGATCTCAAAGGCGTCAACTTCTTCGTCCTCAAACTCAAAGTCTTCATTGGGGATTGTGGGGTCATAGCAAGCTTCGATGGCTTGCCCTGGACTGCAGGGGAAGGTCCCTGGACTTAATTGCCCTGGCTCTTGGTCATCGGCGTCAGTGAAGCCACCGCTTTTAAAGCCCTGAGAGAAACTCGCATATAACAGGCTGTCGGGTGTGACATCCCATTGCACATTGATCGATGGCAGCCACTTATCGGTTTTGCGCTTCTCGCGGAAGTTGAAAGGATAAGAGTTAAAGCTAGTGGCCTCGATCATTTGTGCGAAATAATTGTCGCTAGGCACGCCGACTCCAGTGAGGTCGTCACTGACAAATTGTCTGCTGACTACGTCTTTTTTGTCTTCGGTGTAGCGCAGACCAAGGCTCACCCTCAGGTCGTCGCGCAAGTTGAAGGTGCCTTGGCCGAATAAAGCCCAAGACTCGGAGTCCTGTTGATGATAATGATTGCGAGCCAGTTGGTTAGCGCTGTACGCACCGCCGGTGAGGAGGGTGAATAAGCTATTGACTCCCAGTAGCTGTGGCACCAAGCCATCCGCATTGAGGTCGGCGGTGACGCGCCGATCGATCTCTAGGTCATTTTTTTCAAAGTAGCCGCCCACAACGTATTCGAAGAACTCACCTTCTTGCGAAGCAAAGCGGAGTTCCTGACTGAATTGCTCGTACTCTTGAAAATCATCTCTATGAATAAGCTGGATCGGTAACCAGTCTACATCAATGCCATCGGTAAACTCATAGCTGGTCCAGCCAGTGACTGAAGTCAAGGTGCCAGCACTGAGCTCATAGTCCAGGTTGAGTACTAGTGTGTCGTATTCCTCATCAGCGCCGTCTGGGTTTTTCCCTATGCCAAGACCATCGCCCCGACTATTGCCGTAACCATTGTCTTTATAAACGCTGGATTTACGTCTGCTGATCTCGTCAAAGTTTGGAAAGAATGTGTCTGTTAGCAGGTAGGCGATGTTGGCAAAAGCAGAGCGATTAGGAAAAAGCGCATCGCGTTGCGCGGGGTCGGCTAAATATAGTTTTGTAGTTGAGGGGGAGCCTACTCGCTCGTGCTCCATCCTGCTGTATTTGAAATTCACATTTAGTTGATCAGTGGCTTGCCAGACGGCTGTAAACCGCAGTCCAGCCTCCTCGATCTGGCCCTCACTGCTACCGAGGAAATCATTGTCCATATAACCATCTGTTTCACGGTATTTAAAGCCTAAGCGAAGGCCTAAGTTATCGCTGGGTGAGCCTTGCACAAAGCCTTCAGCAATGTAGCCGTCATGGGACTCTGCAGATAAGGCAACTTCGCCTTGCAACTCACCGCCAGGGTCTGGCGAGGCAGTAATGACGTTAATAGCACCGGCGACAGTGTTTTTTCCAAACAGTGTGCCCTGTGGACCACGCAGCACTTCAACGCGCTCTAGGTCGAGGAAACTGGCGCGGTACTGACGCCCTCGTCCCATATACACGCCATCGACATACATGCCTACAGATTGCTCGAAGCCTTGGTTGGCGCCAGAGCCAACACCGCGCATGTAGATGTTGGTGTTAATTGAGCCAGCTGCGATATAGAGGTTGGGAACATGGTCAGACATGGCCTGCATATTGCTAATGCCGGCGCTTTGCAGCTTGTCACCCTGCAAGGCTGACACTGATATAGGGACGTCCTGAAGGCTTTGTAAGCGCTTCTGGGCGGTAACGATGACTTCTTCGAGCTGTTGAGCGTGGGTGAGTGCGGTAGCGCTAGAGAGTAAGACAGCTGCTGCCAGTGGTGCTTTATGGAATGACACAGACATGGCAATTCCTTTTTTAAGTTATTTTTATAATATTGCCGCGTAGTAGCGTGACCGCAATACGCGAGCCTGTCCTAATACTAGGCGAACTGCTCAACAGTCTACAAGTACTTCTTAGTCAGTGTTTTTTAGCAGCTTTGGGGAGGGCGTCTGGAAGGGGGAGCTTAGCTCAGTGAGTAGTCTAGGTTTTAGCCATAGTGAAGAGGCGTTGGCAAAATATCTGTCCTTGGTATCTAGGTATTATTTGGTCTTAATGCTGGCTTATTTACTGCTGAGCAAGACAGCATGCGCTTTTTGCTGTACTCGATAAATTGCTACTGGACTAGTACTAGGCCTGTTGCTCTATGCCGCTCAAAAACTTTTGAAAGTCCAGCGCTACCATCGGTGCTGCGAGCTGCCAGCCTTGGGCCTCATCACAGCCCATTTCTTTTAATAGCTGTTGTTGTGCCAGAGACTCAACGCCTTCGGCCAGAGCTCTAAGTCCGAAAGTATGTGCCAGATCAATCATAGATTTTACAATGACAGCTGAGCGGGCTTGAGTGGCAATGTGGGTGATAAAGCTGCGGTCGATTTTTAGTTCATCAATAGGTAGCTCTCTGATTAACTCCAAGCTTGAGTAGCCAGTGCCAAAATCATCAATAGAAAAGTGTAGCCCTTGGTTTTTAAGGCGGCTCATGAGAAGTGTTGACGCTTGAATGTTGGACAGTGCAGCGGTTTCGGTGATCTCTAATTGAAGAATGGCACGAAGTGGTTCAGCGTGTTTAAGAGATGCGGTAAGAGTTTTTTTAAAGTTCTTTTGGGTGAACTCTTGAGCCGAAATATTAATTGATACCCGTGGCAAGCGAAGTAGGTCGACGCCAATTTCTTGCAGTTCTTTGCTTGAGCGGCTGATAACAAAGTCCGTGATTAGCGATGCCACTTGGTGTCTTTCAGCCAGCTGCACAAAAAGGTCTGGTGAAACATCACCGTGGCGCTTACTAGACCAGCGCACTAGCACTTCACAGCCACTGATTGAGTTATCCAAAAGCCGAAATTGTGGCTGGTAAACTAAGCTGAGCTGGTTTTTGTCGATGGCATCAACTAAATCCTCTAGTAATTCAAACTCCTCGTTTTCCCGTTTTGCAAGCTCAGTATTAAAATAGTTAGTGCGACCGAGTCCACTTTTGCGCGAGACCCTCAGAGCATCATTGGCCTTTGCCATCAATACATCGGCGTCATCGCCGTCATTCGGTGACAAGGCCGCACCTATTGAGCAGGTGACCTTCAGGTTTTGCTGCTGGGCGACGTTATTAAAAAGTTGTCGCAATTTGTCGGTAGCAGTTCGCCGAGTTTTCTCGCTGCTATCTGGAAGGGGGAGTGCGATGCCAAATTCATCTTGGCCTAAGTGTGACAGCAGCACATCCGACTTGTAATGCTCCCTCAGATGCTTGCCCCAGTTGGCAAGAAGGGCGTCGGTATTAGCGCGGCCAACACGGGCGACGAGAGTTTTAAAGTTATTGATATCCAAGTGCAGCACGATAATTGTCTGCTGATCTGCACCTGCCTGTTCGAGCATCTCATCCAAATAGATTTTGAAAGGGCGATTGCGTAACAGCTGAGTCAGTGGGTCGCGCTCTTGTAATCTTTGGATTTTGCGGAAGCTGTAATAGGTGAGAAAAAAAAGCAAAATGGAGGTGAAGAAGACATAAGCCCATCCTTTGTAATTCTGTAGTTTGGTGAGGATGGCGCTGTTCGTGTTGGCAAATGGCTCCAGTGCTGAGTCGGAGAAGTAAATCCAGCAAAAGCCCAAAATAAGGTAAATGAGTGCAATGCGCAGAGCAGAGTTAAAAGCGCGTTCCATGTGACCATCCATTACAGGACTTAAACGAACCGTACTAAGGGACTTCGTAAGTGATTTTTATTTGCCCCAGCGATTGCACCAGAGCCTTTATATTACCAGCCAGGCCAGCGTGATAGAGGCGCCGAGCTGGCCTACACGCCTAAGTATTACACAATACCAGTATTTTGCTTGCTAGCGAGGGTTTTTAAATCCTGTTCGTGCTTGCCAAGACAAAATTATGGCTATTCAGAGCTAGGCCGGGGGCTCTGGGCGCGCCTTAGCTTGCCACTTCGCCATAAATCAGGTTGACACTGCTTTGTGCCACTCCATAATGGCGGCCCGAGTTTATTTTTAAGTAAAGTAGTCCGCTGTATGAGCGCCCCTGATTTTCAGCTAAAAGGCAGCACCGTCACTGTTGTGGTGCTTGAGCTGCACCGTTATGCCCCCGAAGAATTTTCTGCCCAACTTGAGGCTAGAATCCGCCAAGCGCCTCAGCTATTTGAGGGCTCGCCAGTGGTTATCAGTCTCGAATCGCTCGATGTTGATCACCCTGAGGTAGATTTTGAAGCCCTGCTGACGCAATGCCGGGCCTTGGAGCTGCGCCCGATCGCTTTCCGAGCGCTGCCCCCAAGATTTAGCGCTGCCGCGGCGGCAACGGGATTGGCAGTTTTACCGCCCGGAACAGCTCGCGGCCGGAACATCCCGTCCAGAGAAGCTGCGCCAGCTGCGGCAGAGCCAGAGCCTGCGGTAGAATTGCACACCGAGAGCAGCCCCCAGCGGCCCGGGAGCAGGCCAACTCGGACCATTACTCGCCCAGTGCGCTCCGGGCAGCAAATTTACGCCGAAGGTGGTGACTTAATTGTTCTTGCACAAGTGAGTGAAGGGGCGGAAGTACTGGCTGATGGCAATATTCATATTTATGGCGCTCTGCGGGGCAGGGCGCTCGCTGGCGTGCACGGTGATGCTTCAGCGCGGATTTTTTGCCAGAATATGGATGCAGAACTGATTTCAGTTGCCGGACATTTTTTGCTTAGTGACGCGCTAACGGAGTCGGTCCACCGTAAACCCGCACAAGTTGCCCTGCAGGGTGATGTGCTAAATGTTTCGGCGCTTTGATAACAGCAATATTATTTATTGATACCAATACGACAGGAGCCCCTTTGTGGCAAAAATCATCGTAGTAACATCAGGTAAGGGCGGCGTGGGCAAAACCACTAGTAGCGCCGCCATTGGCACAGGCCTCGCTCAGCGTGGACACTCCACCATTATTATCGACTTCGATGTGGGCCTGCGTAACCTCGACCTGATCATGGGCTGCGAGCGTCGCGTAGTGTACGACTTCGTCAATGTGATCAATGAAGAGGCGACGCTCAATCAAGCCATGATCAAGGATAAGCGCACTGACAACCTTTACATACTGCCTGCTTCTCAGACCCGAGACAAAGACGCACTGACGGAAGAAAGCGTGGCGAAGGTCCTAGAAGAGCTAAAAGAGAGGTTTGAGTACATAATTTGTGACTCACCTGCCGGTATTGAGAAGGGCGCCCAAATGGCGCTGCTCTTTGCTGATGAGGCCATTGTGGTGACCAACCCAGAAGTCTCATCAGTGCGCGACTCAGACCGCATATTAGGCATTTTGCAAAGTAAGTCGCTGCGAGCCCGAGAAGGCCAAGAGCCAGTAAAGGAACACTTGCTTATCACTCGCTATAATCCAGCCCGAGTGAATGCTGGTGAAATGCTCAGTGTGGCTGATGTGGAAGATATTCTGGCTATTCCCTTGCTCGGCGTGATCCCGGAGTCTCAGGACGTGCTGAAGGCATCTAACCAAGGTGAGCCGGTCATATTGAATAGCGAAGCTGCTGCTGGTCAAGCATACAGTGATGCTGTAGAGCGCCTGCTCGGTAAGGCCGTGGAACACCGTTTTGTGGATGAGGAGCGCCCCGGCTTCTTCAAGCGTCTGCTAGGAGGGCGGGCATGAGCATTTTCAATTACTTTCGTACTAAGCGTGCTCCAGCCGCTTCGGCAACGACAGCGAAGGAGCGCTTACAGGTTATCGTTGCCCACCAGCGGGGGCAGCGTAACCAACCAGATTACCTGCCGCGCATGCAGCAGGAAATACTAGAGGTGATTCGCAAGTACGTTCCTGTCGATCAGGAAGACGTGCAGGTACAGGTCGATGACAGTGATAACTGCTCGGTGCTGGAACTGAATGTCACTCTACCTGGCTAAGGCTGCACTAAAGGCTTAGCTGCTTGGGAAACGATTGAACGCTACTTTTGATGCTCGCTAGGCGGGGAGTATCAGGTGGCGCATTTTTGTTGCTTTGGCTTTATTAGGGCCGGGGCCAATACACAGGAACACAGATGGGTAGAGCCTACCAGAACCGCAAAGAATCGATGGCTAAAACCTCGGACGCTAAAGCCCGAGTTTACAGCAAGTATGCGCGTCTAATTTATGTCACCGCCAAATCTGGGGGCCTTGACCCCGAGGGCAATCTTGCGCTGCGCAGTGTGATTGATCGGGCCAAAAAAGAGCAGGTCCCAGCTCACGTTATCGAAAAGGCCATTGATAAGGCAAAAGGCGGTGCAGGCGAAGATTTTGTGCTGGCGCGTTACGAGGGCTTTGGCCCCGGCGGATGCATGGTAATTGTGGAGTGTCTGACTGATAACGCCAACCGCACGATTGGTGAGGTGCGCAATTGTTTTACCAAATGTAAGTGTAAGATCGGCGCCCAGGGCAGTGTGTCCCATATGTTCGATCATTGCGGCATTTTGGTTTTTGCTGGCGATGATGAAGAAGCAGTTTTGGAAGCCCTAATGAACCATGACGTCGATGTCATGGACATTGAGTCGGAGCAGAGCAAGATCACCGTGTTCATACCCCAAGCTGAGTATTTTAAAGCCAAGCAAGCACTCATTGATGAGTTAGGTGAGCTAGACTTTGAAGTTGATGAGATTCAGTTCCTAGCCCAAACATCAACGTCCTTAGAAGCTGAGGAACAGGCTTTACTTGAAAAGTTTCTTGATATGCTCGACGACGTGGATGATGTGCAGCGGGTCTATCACAACGCAGCATAGCCCTAGCATCTAGGGCGCCTTGGACTGAGTCGGGCGCGTTCGTATTTCACTGTGCCCAATGGGGCAAAAAAAAGGGCCTTGCGGCCCTTTTTTGTTTAACAGGCAGTGAGTTACACGATGCGCTGCATAGCAGTCATGTAACCGCGTAGCTTCTTGCCGACAACTTCAACGGGGTGGCTGCGAATGACTTCGTTGATAGCGATTAACTCACGGTTATCTACACCGTTATCTCCGGCGATACCCTTGCCAATGACATCAGTATCGATACCGGCCATGAAGTCTGCCAACAGCGGGCGGCAAGCGTGGTCAAATAGGTAGCAGCCGTATTCGGCAGTATCTGAGATGACTACGTTCATTTCATAGAGCTTTCTGCGCGCGATGGTGTTGGCAATCAGCGGCGTTTCGTGCAGCGACTCATAGTAAGCCGACTCGCCGATGATGCCTGCTGCGACCATGGTTTCGAAGGCTAGTTCGACACCGGCTTTGACCATGGCTACCATCAAAATGCCATTGTCGTAAAACTCCTGCTCGCTGATTTCGACATTGCTATTGTCGGAGCGCTCGAAGGCGGTTTCCGCGGTGGCGGCACGCCACTTCAGCAGGTCGGCGTCGTCGTTAGCCCAGTCTTTCATCATGGTGCTGGAGAAGTGGCCAGTCATAATGTCATCTTGATGCTTTTCGTAGAGCGGACGCATGATGTCTTTCAGTTCTTCAGCCAAGTGGAAAGCACGGATTTTGGCTGGGTTAGATAAGCGGTCCATCATGTTGGTGATGCCGCCGTGCTTGAGGCCTTCGGTAATCGTTTCCCAGCCGTACTGAATCAGGCGTGAAGCGTAGGCGCTATCGATGCCTTTCTCGACCATTTTGTCGTAGCACAGAATTGAACCAGTCTGGAGCATGCCGCAGAGGATGGTTTGCTCACCCATTAGGTCAGATTTCACTTCGGCAATAAAGGATGACTCGAGAACACCAGCGCGATGGCCGCCAGTGCCAGCTGCGTAGGCTTTGGCAAGCTCCAAGCCTTCACCGCGTGGGTCATTTTCAGTGTGCACTGCGATCAGTGTCGGAACGCCGAAACCACGCTTGTATTCTTCGCGAACCTCGGTGCCGGGGCACTTAGGGGCAACCATGATCACGGTCAGGTCTTCACGGATCTTCATGCCTTCTTCCACGATGTTAAAACCATGGGAGTAGGCCAAGCAGGCATTTTTCTTCATCAGCGGCATAATTTGTTCAATTACCGCAGTGTGTTGCTTGTCTGGGGTTAGGTTCAGTACCAGATCGGCCTGAGGGATAAGCTCTTCGTAGCTGCCAACGGTAAAGCCGTTTTCGGTCGCGTTCTTCCAAGACTGACGCTTCTCAGCAATTGCGGCATCGCGCAGTGTATAAGACACATCGAGTCCACTGTCGCGCAGGTTGAGACCTTGGTTCAGGCCCTGAGCGCCACAGCCAACGATAACCAGTTTTTTACCGCGCAAGGCTTCTACGCCATCAGCAAACTCGCTGCGATCCATAAAGCGGCACTTGCCCAGCTGTTGCAGTTGCAGGCGCAAGGGCAGAGTGTTGAAGTAGTTCTGTGCCATGGTGATGTCCTCGTATAGTCAATTGGCATAATGAGTGAGACAGCGTGCACGATACGGGAATATCTTGTTTGCGTAAAACGATAAATTATGGAAACAGTATTGCGTATTGCGCAAAGGTCGTATTAAAGTCGCTGCCGTGGATATTAAAACCCTACAAGTTTTCCTCTCGGTCTCCGATACTCTGAGCTTCAGTCGCAGCAGTGAGCAGCTGCACATGAGTGTTAGTGCGGTCAGTCGCAGTGTGCAACGCCTGGAAGAAGAGTTGGGCCGTTTGCTGCTGGAGCGAGACAATCGACGGGTGCGATTGACGCCTGCGGGTCGTGATTTTCGCAGCTATGCGCAGCGTGCGGTTGAGGACTGGTTGCGCACTCGCCGACAATTGACCGACGGGGCGCAACTTTCGGGTGAGGTGAGCTTGTACTGCTCGGTCACCGCCACTTACAGTATTTTGTCGCCCATTTTGGAATCTTTCCGCAGCAGTCATCCAGGTGTTGAAATCCTGCTTCACACAGGCGATCCCGCCGACGGAATCGAAAAGCTTTTGGTGGGCCAGTATGACGTGGCTGTGACGGGGCGGCCTGCGCAACTCAATCCTAGGCTCGCCTTTCTGCCTCTGCAGGAAAGCGCGATGGTATTTTGTATGCCCGCTGCAGACTGCGCAGTGCGCCGTCAGGTGCTAGAGGGCGACAGCAGTGCTCGTGAATTCGACTGGGGCAGTTTGCCATTTATAGTGCCTGAGCGGGGAGTGACCCGTGATATGCTCGATCTCTGGTTTGAAAGCTGTGCAATCAAGCCGCGAATTTACGCTCAAGTGGCTGGCCATGAGGCAATAGTAGCCATGGTGGGCTTGGGTTTGGGGGTAGGTATCGCCCCAGAGTTGGTCATTCGCGCCGGTGGTATGGCCGAGCGAGTCAGTCAGATACCCGTATGGGAGTCGCTACCAGCCTTGAGTATTGGTTTGTGCGCACCACGCAAGACCTTAATGGACCCTTTAGTAAAATCTTTTTGGGATGTCGCGGCCAGCACTTTTGCCCGCACAGTTTGATACAATGCGCGCTGATTTTCAGGTTGCATACACATGACTGAACACGAGAAAGCTCAGCACAATCAGACCTCAGCTCAGGCAGATGACACTGCAGCGTTAAGCCCACCCCTAGATTTACTGGTGGATGAGTTAGAAGAAGAGGTCTCAGAGAACGGCCACACAGTGCGTCGCCAGGGCATTTTTCTACTGCCCAATTTAATTACCACAGGGGCGTTGTTTGCTGGCTTCTATGCCGTAATTGCCGCGATGCGCGGTGAATTTGAAAGTGCTGCCATAGCGATATTCTGCGCTGGCATACTCGACGGACTCGACGGCCGCATTGCTCGCCTAACCAACACTAGCAGCAAGTTTGGCGCGGAGTACGATAGTCTCGCGGATATGGTGTCTTTTGGTGTGGCACCTTCTCTGGTGATGTTCAGTTGGGGGCTAGGAGATCTCGGCAAGTTTGGCTGGAGCGCGGCTTTTATTTATGTGGCTTGTGCAGCCTTGCGTTTGGCTCGCTTTAACACCAAGGTTGATACAGCGGACAACAACTATTTCACCGGCCTGGCCAGCCCTGCGGCAGCGGCGATAATCGCCAGTGCGGTTTGGGTTTGTCACAATGCGGGCTGGGTCGGCGATGATTTGCCAGGAGAGCTCGCTATTATTGTGGCGATCATGACTGCAGCAGTGGGCTTTTTGATGATCGCGAATTTCCCCTATTATAGTTTCAAAGGAGTCGACTTCCGTGGTCGAGTCCCCTTTGTGGCGATTATCTTGGTGGTTTTTGCCTTTGGCCTGGTGACCTTGGATCCACCACTGATATTGCTCTTTACATTCCTCGCCTATGCGGTGTCGGGACCTGTGTTGCAGCTGAAGCGCTGGCGCGAGCGCCAGTCCCCTTAGCTTTATCACTGCCTTGTTTTCTTAAGGCGGTGAACCAAAGCCCTCGACTTGACTCTGATAGTTAAGTGGTGCGCAGAGAAGGAACGGCATATGTCCCGACGGTTTGTGGTCCCCAAGATAGACTCCAGTGAGATTACTCCGGAGAGTGTTTATCTGAATCGCAGGGAGTTAATGCGTGCCGCTGGTCTCGGGCTTTCAACTATGGCCTTGGCTGCGGCCCCGTTGACAGCAGCTTCTACGGGCAGCGCTCCGCGGCCCTTAGATTTCACCTCACCCGAAGGTGAGCAGTTTTCAAGCTCAGAGCAAAAGACCCCCTACGCCGATATCACTGCCTATAATAATTTTTATGAATTTGGCACTGACAAAGATGATCCGGCTCGCTATGCCAAAGAAATGACTATTGATCCATGGGCGGTGGAGGTGTCAGGGCTGGTACTAAAGCCGGGGAAATTAAACCTTGAGGATTTGCTCTCAGGCTTTGATCTTGAGGAGCGCATCTATCGTTTGCGATGCGTTGAAGCTTGGTCAATGGTGGTGCCGTGGATTGGCTTCCCGTTGGCGGACTTGTTGCAGCGCTTTCAGCCCTTGTCGACCGCTAAGTATGTTGAGTTCCGTACTCTTTACCGGCGCAGTGAAATGCGCGGCACGCGATCTTTTGGCAGTATCATTGACTGGCCCTACCGTGAAGGTTTGCGTCTTGATGAAGCGATGCACCCATTAACCTTAATTGCCGTAGGGCTTTACGGCAAAACACTCCCGCATCAAAACGGGGCGCCGCTGCGTTTGGTGGTGCCTTGGAAGTACGGTTTTAAGAGCATTAAGTCTATAGTCAGTATCAAATTAGTCGATCGGCAGCCGGCGACCTCATGGCAAAGCTTAGCGCCGAGGGAGTACGGTTTTTACTCTAACGTGAATCCAGCGGTGGACCACCCGCGTTGGAGTCAGAAATTTGAGCGCCGATTGCCTTCTAGTCTCTTTAGACCAAACCGGATTCCGACGCGGATGTTTAATGGCTACGAAGAGCAGGTTGCTGAGCTGTATCGAGGTATGGACCTGAGCAAATATTACTAATGGGGAGTGTGCCGCTCCGCAGTGTAGTGTTTGTGTTGTGTATCACGCCATTTATCGGCTTGGTAATTGACGGCCTAAACTCAGGCCTAGGCCCAGATCCGGCGGAACAAGTTATGGGGCGCAGCGGCCAATGGGCATTGCGAATGTTACTGTTGACCCTATTAGTCTCACCCCTTAGGCAGTGGACAGCTTGGTCGATGATTTTGAGCTGTCGGCGGATCTTGGGGCTATTCAGTTTTTTCTATGCCAGCATGCACTTGGCCTCTTTTAGTCATTTCTATATAGCGTGGCAGCCCTCGCTCTTGCTTGATGAGTTGATAAGGCGGCCATATATAGCGGCCGGCTTTACAGCTTGGTTGCTGATGCTGCCTCTAGCGATCACATCAAGCAAAGCATGGCAGCGGCGTTTGCGGCGCAACTGGCGAAAATTGCATCGGCTTATCTATCCCGCGACGCTCTTAGCTTGCTTGCATTTACTTTGGCAGGCGCGCTCTGACATTAGCGAATCATTGGTCTATACTGTTTTGGCGGCGCTGCTTTTGGCGTGGCGCTTGATCCCTAAGAAGGGCTCAAAAGGTACTTTGTAAATTTTTTTCAAATAGAGCTTGCGCAAAGCTTCGAAGTCAGTAGAATGCGCACCTCTCGCTAAGGCGCCCCCGGAACTGGATGGTCAGGGAAGGGTTGTAAAGAATCAGAAAGATTTTTACAAAAGGTGCTTGCAAGAACTGAAAGGCAGCGTATAATGCGCGCCTCTCGCTAAGGCGCTACCAGATCTGCAGTTAAAACAGTGAAGGTTGTAAAAGATCTGAAAATTTTTTACAAAAAGTGCTTGCAAGAAAACAAAAGGTGCGTAAAATGCGCATCCTCAGTTAGGGGGCAACCTCAACTGACTAACCAGAGTCCCGGCGACCTGGTGTTGTTTAACAAGAAGACGAAGACAGATGTGTGGGCACTTGTTGAGATGGTAGTCACGACTATTATCAGACACAACAAGTGACTCATTGATTCATTATGAATTCTTGATTTTTCGATAATTGTGTCTGAGCCGAGATTTGGTCGTTGCCGTGGGGTAACCACGTAAATGACCCCTCTTGTTGGCAGGTATTGCGACAGAGGTAAAAGATTAAACTGAAGAGTTTGATCATGGCTCAGATTGAACGCTGGCGGCAGGCCTAACACATGCAAGTCGAGCGCGAAAGCACTTCGGTGTGAGTAGAGCGGCGGACGGGTGAGTAATGCGCAGGAATCTACCTAGTAGTGGGGGATAACAGCTGGAAACAGCTGCTAATACCGCATACGCCCTACGGGGGAAAGCGGGGGACCTTAGGGCCTCGCGCTATTAGACGAGCCTGCGTTGGATTAGCTTGTTGGTGAGGTAAAGGCTCACCAAGGCGACGATCCATAGCTGGTCTGAGAGGATGATCAGCCACACCGGGACTGAGACACGGCCCGGACTCCTACGGGAGGCAGCAGTGGGGAATATTGCGCAATGGGCGAAAGCCTGACGCAGCCATGCCGCGTGTGTGAAGAAGGCCCTAGGGTTGTAAAGCACTTTCAATTGGGAAGAAAGGTTGTGTGTTAATAGCACTCAACTGTGACATTACCTTTAGAAGAAGCACCGGCTAACTCCGTGCCAGCAGCCGCGGTAATACGGAGGGTGCAAGCGTTAATCGGAATTACTGGGCGTAAAGCGCGCGTAGGCGGTTTGTTAAGTCGGATGTGAAAGCCCTGGGCTCAACCTGGGACCTGCATCCGATACTGGCCGACTAGAGTACGAGAGAGGGAGGTAGAATTCCACGTGTAGCGGTGAAATGCGTAGATATGTGGGGGAATACCGGTGGCGAAGGCGGCCTCCTGGCTCGATACTGACGCTGAGGTGCGAAAGCGTGGGGAGCAAACAGGATTAGATACCCTGGTAGTCCACGCCGTAAACGATGTCTACTAGCCGTTGGGGAACTTGATTCCTTGGTGGCGCAGCTAACGCACTAAGTAGACCGCCTGGGGAGTACGGCCGCAAGGTTAAAACTCAAATGAATTGACGGGGGCCCGCACAAGCGGTGGAGCATGTGGTTTAATTCGATGCAACGCGAAGAACCTTACCAGGTCTTGACATCCTGCGAATTTTCTAGAGATAGATTAGTGCCTTCGGGAACGCAGTGACAGGTGCTGCATGGCTGTCGTCAGCTCGTGTCGTGAGATGTTGGGTTAAGTCCCGTAACGAGCGCAACCCTTGTCCTTAGTTGCCAGCACGTAATGGTGGGAACTCTAAGGAGACTGCCGGTGACAAACCGGAGGAAGGTGGGGACGACGTCAAGTCATCATGGCCCTTACGACCTGGGCTACACACGTGCTACAATGGAGCGTACAGAGGGCTGCTAACCCGCGAGGGGGAGCGAATCCCACAAAACGTTTCGTAGTCCGGATTGGAGTCTGCAACTCGACTCCATGAAGTCGGAATCGCTAGTAATCGTGGATCAGAATGCCACGGTGAATACGTTCCCGGGCCTTGTACACACCGCCCGTCACACCATGGGAGTGGGTTGCAAAAGAAGTGGGTAGACTAACCTTCGGGAGGTCGCTCACCACTTTGTGATTCATGACTGGGGTGAAGTCGTAACAAGGTAGCCCTAGGGGAACCTGGGGCTGGATCACCTCCTTAAACGATAGTGACACGTCTTGATAAGTGTTCACACATTTGTCTTCGTCTTGAACGGTTGATGCGACAGTAATCATGAGCTTCGCTGTGCCTTTTTTTAGGCCTGTAGCTCAGTTGGTTAGAGCGCACCCCTGATAAGGGTGAGGTCGGCAGTTCAAATCTGCCCAGGCCTACCAAATCACTCCTGATCTTCGTCGTGAAGTCACTTGCATAGCAGTATGCGATGCCCTTCGCAGCGCGATCAGCACAGTTTGGTGAACTTGGCAGGTATTGTGATTGCTGCTGGTACACTTTTACTTGGGGCTATAGCTCAGCTGGGAGAGCGCCTGCCTTGCACGCAGGAGGTCTGCGGTTCGATCCCGCATAGCTCCACCACTTCTCGCAAGCTTGTAAGTTATGAGTTTGTTAGGATGGGATCCCCACGCATCGATTGGAATTCAGAAAGAAGCACATTGTCAACAATACTGATGAGTGTGTTTGTTTCTGGTTTTCACAACCGGACAGTTCTTTAACAAGGTAAATTAAGCTGAGTCTTTGGATTCAAGCAAGGCACCAACCCTCGGGTTCGGTGAATTGAAGAATCCTTAGATAATTGTTCTTGATAGCGGGTATCAATTCCCCGCTATCGAAACGAGTTGTTTTAAACAACACTGTGACTTAAGCGTCACAACATCCGGCGGGCAAGAACTTTGATCGGTTCTTGTCTACTAAGTACCTGGCCTGTGTTAAGGGGGTCAGGGAACTGTCTACTTGAACACTGCTTTTGTTGTTAAAAAGCGGTGGATCTCTTGTGCTAACAAGAGAACAGATAACTTCGGTTATATGGTCAAGTGACTAAGCGCATACGGTGGATGCCTTGGCAGTCAGAGGCGATGAAGGACGTTGTAGCCTGCGAAAAGCTTCGGGGAGTCGGCAAACAGACTTTGATCCGGAGATGTCCGAATGGGGAAACCCGCCCAATGTAAGTTGGGTATCCTGCACTGAATACATAGGTGTAGGAGGCGAACGAGGGGAACTGAAACATCTAAGTACCCTTAGGAAGAGAAATCAATTGAGATTCCCTCAGTAGCGGCGAGCGAACGGGGAACAGCCTGCAAGTGATAGCAGAAGGGTTAGTGGAACGGTCTGGAAAGTCCGGCGATAGAGGGTGATAGCCCCGTACACGAAAACGCTTTTGTGGTACTAAGCTTGCGATAAGTAGGACGGGACACGTGTTATCTTGTCTGAAGATGGGGGGACCATCCTCCAAGGCTAAATACTCCTGACTGACCGATAGTGAACCAGTACCGTGAGGGAAAGGCGAAAAGAACCCCGGAGAGGGGAGTGAAATAGAACCTGAAACCGTATGCGTACAAGCAGTGGGAGCACCTTCGTGGTGTGACTGCGTACCTTTTGTATAATGGGTCAGCGACTTATTGTCTGTAGCAAGCTTAACCGCATAGGGGAGGCGTAGGGAAACCGAGTCTTAATAGGGCGCATAGTTGCAGGCAGTAGACCCGAAACCGGGCGATCTATCCATGGCCAGAGTGAAGGTTAGGTAACACTGACTGGAGGCTCGAACCCACTTATGTTGAAAAATGAGGGGATGAGCTGTGGATCGGAGTGAAAGGCTAATCAAGCCCGGAGATAGCTGGTTCTCCTCGAAATCTATTTAGGTAGAGCGTCATGTCTTACCCTAGGGGGTAGAGCACTGTTTCGGCTAGGGGGTCATCCCGACTTACCAACCCGATGCAAACTCCGAATACCTAGGAGTACAATCATGGCAGAAAGACAGCGGGTGCTAACGTCCGTTGTCGAGAGGGCAACAACCCAGACCGCCAGCTAAGGTCCCCAATACCAGTTAAGTGGGAAACGATGTGGGAAGGCTTAGACAGCTAGGAGGTTGGCTTAGAAGCAGCCATCCTTTAAAGAAAGCGTAATAGCTCACTAGTCGAGTCGGCCTGCGCGGAAGATTTAACGGGGCTAAACTGGTAACCGAAGCTGCGGATGCATATTTATATGCATGGTAGAGGAGCGTTCTGTAAGCCGTTGAAGGTGAACCGGGAGGTTTGCTGGAGGTATCAGAAGTGCGAATGCTGACATGAGTAACGATAAGGGGGGTGAAAAACCTCCCCGCCGGAAGATCAAGGTTTCCTGCGCAACGCTAATCGGCGCAGGGTGAGTCGGCCCCTAAGGCGAGGGCGAAAGCCGTAGTCGATGGGAAACGGGTTAATATTCCCGTACTTCTTCATATTGCGATGGAGGGACGGAGTAGGCTAGGTCATCAGGGCGATGGTTGTCCCTGTTTAAGGCTGTAGGCTGACTGCTTAGGTAAATCCGGGCGGTTAAGGCTGAGAGTTGATGACGAGCTCTTTCGAAAGATCGAGCGAAGTGATTGATGCCATGCTTCCAGGAAAAGCTTCTAAGCTTCAGATATGAAGGAACCGTACTGTAAACCGACACAGGTGATCAGGTAGAGAATACCAAGGCGCTTGAGAGAACTCGGGTGAAGGAACTAGGCAAAATGGTACCGTAACTTCGGGAGAAGGTACGCCGGTTTTGGTGATGGGACTTGCTCCCTAAGCTGAGGCTGGCCGAAGTGACCAGGTGGCTGCGACTGTTTATTAAAAACATAGCACTGTGCAAACACGAAAGTGGACGTATACGGTGTGACGCCTGCCCGGTGCCGGAAGGTTAATTGATGGGGTTAGCTTCGGCGAAGCTCTTGATCGAAGCCCCGGTAAACGGCGGCCGTAACTATAACGGTCCTAAGGTAGCGAAATTCCTTGTCGGGTAAGTTCCGACCTGCACGAATGGCGTAACGATGGCCACACTGTCTCCACCCGAGACTCAGTGAAATTGAATTTGCGGTTAAGATGCCGTATACCCGCGGCTAGACGGAAAGACCCCGTGAACCTTTACTATAGCTTCACAGTGGACTTTGACTTTATTTGTGTAGGATAGCTGGGAGGCTTTGAAGCAATGGCGCTAGCTGTTGTGGAGCCAACCTTGAAATACCAGCCTGGTAAAGTTGAGGTTCTAACTTAGGTCCATTATCTGGATCGAGGACATTGTGTGGTGGGTAGTTTGACTGGGGCGGTCTCCTCCCAAAGAGTAACGGAGGAGCACGAAGGTGCGCTAATCATGGTCGGAAATCATGAGGTTAGTGTAAAGGCACAAGCGCGCTTGACTGCGAGACTGACAAGTCGAGCAGGTACGAAAGTAGGTCTTAGTGATCCGGTGGTTCTGTATGGAAGGGCCATCGCTCAACGGATAAAAGGTACTCCGGGGATAACAGGCTGATACCGCCCAAGAGTTCACATCGACGGCGGTGTTTGGCACCTCGATGTCGGCTCATCACATCCTGGGGCTGAAGCCGGTCCCAAGGGTATGGCTGTTCGCCATTTAAAGTGGTACGCGAGCTGGGTTTAGAACGTCGTGAGACAGTTCGGTCCCTATCTGCCGTGGGCGTTGGAGAATTGAGGGAAGCTGCTCCTAGTACGAGAGGACCGGAGTGGACGAACCACTGGTGTTCGGGTTGTGTCGCCAGACGCATTGCCCGGTAGCTACGTTCGGACAGGATAACCGCTGAAAGCATCTAAGCGGGAAGCCCCTCCCAAGATGAGTTCTCCCTGGGAATTTAATTCCCCTAAAGGGCCGTTGAAGACTACAACGTTGATAGGCTGGGTGTGGAAGCGCTGTAAGGCGTTGAGCTAACCAGTACTAATTGCCCGTGAGGCTTGACCATATAATCCAAGTTATTTGCTTGCCGCAAGGCGAGTATGAGTAGACAGCGGATGTTGTGATTAAGTCCAGAGTTGCTAGGCAACTCAGAAAGAACAGACAGCTTAATTTACCGCCTTATTTGGATCAAAGTAGGCCGCACCTACAGTGCCTAAGACCGAAATATCCAAGCCAGTTTGCCTGGCGACAATAGAGCGTTGGAACCACCTGAATCCTTTCCGAACTCAGAAGTGAAACGACGTATCGCCGATGGTAGTGTGGGGTCTCCCCATGTGAGAGTAGGTCATCGCCAGGCTTTAA
>NZ_JACFXU010000002.1 GCF_014077625.1 Sediminihaliea albiluteola
GCGTTGCCAGGGCTATCGCAGCGAAAGCCATCCATTGCGTGATGCACGCGATGCTTAGGGACAAAGATGTCCTTCACCGCCACGTCCTGACTGCCGGTGGCTTTAAGCCCAAACACATCCCAAGTTTGTACGATCTCATAGTCTTTTTTAGGCACCAAGCAGGTCAGGAATTCTTGCTCATGCAGGCCTCCTAAAAAGAC
>NZ_JACFXU010000003.1 GCF_014077625.1 Sediminihaliea albiluteola
GCGTTGCCAGGGCTATCGCAGCGAAAGCCATCCATTGCGTGATGCACGCGATGCTTAGGGACAAAGATGTCCTTCACCGCCACGTCCTGACTGCCAGTGGCTTTTAGCCCAAACACATCCCAAGTTTGTACGATCTCATAGTCTTTTTTAGGCACCAAGCAGGTCAGGAATTCTTGCTCATGCAGGCCTCCTAAAAAGAC
>NZ_JACFXU010000004.1 GCF_014077625.1 Sediminihaliea albiluteola
CGCTCTGAGCGTACCCTCGCCCTTGTTGCCCACTAAGTCGCGATTACCCAACTTGCCTTCATCAGTACCGACACTCACCACAGTGTAGTAATCATGACTGGCTACGGTATCGCTCCAGCTGACTTTAAATGAAGCACCCGTGGTGGCCTGCTCCGGTGCAGTGATGCTCAGTTCCGCGGCAACAACTTCCAGCGGAGCACTGGCCAAGGTCTTCATCCCCTCGCGCAATACATAGCGCACT
>NZ_JACFXU010000005.1 GCF_014077625.1 Sediminihaliea albiluteola
CGCTCTGAGCGTACCCTCGCCCTTGTTGCCCACTAAGTCGCGATTACCCAACTTGCCTTCATCAGTACCGACACTCACCACAGTGTAGTAATCATTGCTGGCTACGGTATCGCTCCAGCTGACTTTAAATGAAGCACCCGTGGTGGCCTGCTCCGGTGCAGTGATGCTCAGCTCCGCGGCAACAACTTGCAGCGGAGCACTGGCCAAGGTCTTCATCCCCTCGCGCAATACATAGCGCACTTCATACATACCCGGTTC
>NZ_JACFXU010000006.1 GCF_014077625.1 Sediminihaliea albiluteola
AGCCCAAACACATCCCAAGTTTGTACGATCTCATAGTCTTTTTTAGGCACCAAGCAGGTCAGGAATTCTTGCTCATGCAGGCCTCCTAAAAAGACCCAGTCGGCGTGGTCGACCCCACTGGAGAACTTCCAGCGACCGCTAAAGCGATAGCCGCCCTCCACCGGGGTGGCGACGCCACCGGGCTGGAAGGTGGAGGAGATGATGGCACTGCTGTCCTCTCCCCAGACATCCTGAGCAGCCTGATCATCGAACAAACCCATCTGGAAGTTGTGACAACCCATCACGCCGTATACCCAGGCGGTGGACATATCGGCTTCGGCCAAGCGCATCTGTAACTGGCTAAAGATCAGTGGGTGCATCTCATAACCACCCCAACGCTTGGGCTGTAGGACCCGAAAAAACCCGCCCTCACGCAGTTGCCGAATGATCGAGGGGTCAACACAGGTCTGCTTTTCTTGCTCTGGGGCGAGTTCGCGCACCTGGGCTACGATCGCTTCCAACTCGGTAAAGAGCCGTTGGGCCTGGTCTGACAGCTCGGGCTGTTGGATGGGCTGCTGCATTGGCAT
>NZ_JACFXU010000007.1 GCF_014077625.1 Sediminihaliea albiluteola
ACTACACCTGCACCCACTGTACGACCGCCTTCACGGATCGCAAAGCGCAGACCTTCGTCCATCGCAATCGGTGCAATCAAGGTCGCAACCATCTGTACGTTGTCGCCTGGCATCACCATCTCAACGCCTTCTGGCAGCTCACATGCACCTGTTACGTCCGTAGTACGGAAGTAGAACTGGGGACGGTAGCCTTTAAAGAATGGCGTGTGACGACCACCTTCGTCCTTGGACAGAATGTAAACCTCTGCTTCGAACTTAGTGTGTGGCTTCACAGAACCGGGCACCGCCAGTACCTGACCACGCTCAACGTCTTCACGCTTAGTACCACGCAGCAGAACACCAACGTTCTCACCAGCACGGCCTTCGTCTAGCAATTTGCGGAACATCTCAACACCGGTACAAACAGTTTTCTGTGTGTCACGGATACCAACGATTTCCAGCTCGTCACCAACTTTAACAATACCGCGCTCAACACGACCAGTCACAACAGTACCGCGACCAGAGATTGAGAACACGTCTTCTACTGGCATCAGGAAGGCCTGATCAATAGCACGCTCGGGCTCAGGGATGTAGCTGTCCAGAGTCTCTACCAGTGTCTTAACAGCAGTAGTACCCAGACCGTTGTCGTCTTCGCCGTTCAAAGCCATCAGTGCCGAACCACAGATGATTGGCGTGTCGTCACCGGGGAAGTCGTACTGGTCAAGCAGCTCACGCAGCTCCATTTCAACCAGCTCTTTCATCTCTTCGTATTCTTCTGAGTCAGCACCGCCACAGTCTTCAGCCAGCAGGTCTGCTTTGTTCAGGAACACAACGATGTAAGGAACACCTACCTGACGCGACAGCAGGATGTGCTCACGGGTCTGAGGCATTGGGCCATCAGTGGCGCCACATACCAAGATAGCGCCGTCCATCTGTGCAGCACCGGTGATCATGTTTTTCACATAGTCAGCGTGCCCAGGGCAGTCAACGTGTGCGTAGTGACGCTCAGGAGAGTCGTATTCTACGTGTGAAGTAGCAATAGTGATGCCACGCTCTTTCTCTTCCGGTGCGTTGTCAATACCATCGTAGGCAACTGCAGCACCACCCCATACCTCGGCGCATACGCGTGTCAGCGCCGCTGTCAGCGTGGTTTTACCATGGTCAACGTGACCGATGGTGCCCACGTTGACGTGGGGCTTATTACGTTCAAACTTTTCCTTACTCATGTTAAGTCACCTCTATGAGATAGCTGAAAATTAATGTGTTACGTTTTTGGAAATAATTTCCTGAGCGACGTTGTTCGGCGCCTCGGAGTACTTATTGAACTCCATGGTGTAAGTCGCACGACCCTGAGTAGCCGAGCGGAGATCTGTGGCATAGCCAAACATCTCTGCTAGAGGCACCTCTGCATCGATCACCTTACCGGAGACAGTATCTTTCATCCCCAGGATCAAACCGCGGCGACGATTGAGATCGCCTACCACATCACCCATATTTTCTTCTGGGGTGACAACCTCTACTTTCATGATCGGCTCAAGCAACACGGCGCCACCATCTGTGGCTAAGCGCTTGGTTGCCATGCTTGCCGCAATTTTGAACGCCATTTCATTGGAGTCCACCTCATGAAACGAACCATCATATAACGTGGCTTTCAGACCCAGCAGGGGGTAACCCGCCAGTACGCCGTTTTGCATCTGCTCTTCGATCCCTTTCTGTACAGCAGGGATGTATTCGCGCGGCACGGTACCGCCAACCACTTCATTAACGAACTCGAGACCTTCGGCATTGGCGTCTTCACCTGGCTCAAACTTGATCCAGACATGACCATATTGGCCACGACCACCCGACTGGCGAATGAACTTACCCTCAACTTCAGCAGTGTTGCGAATGGCTTCGCGATACGCCACCTGAGGCTTACCGATATTCGCCTCAACACTGAACTCACGGCGCATACGCTCAACGAGGATATCTAAGTGCAGCTCACCCATACCTGAGATAATAGTCTGGCCAGTTTCAGGATCAGTCTTAACCCGGAACGAGGGGTCTTCCTGAGCCAACTTACCCAGTGCGACACCCATCTTCTCTTGGTCTGGCTTGGAGCGCGGCTCAACTGCCACCGAAATAACCGGCTCAGGAAACTCCATACGCTCCAACACGATCGGCTCCGCGATGTCACAGAGAGTATCCCCTGTGGTCACATCCTTCAGCCCTACCGCTGCAGCAATATCTCCTGCCAACACCTCTTTAATTTCTTCCCGGCTATTGGCATGCATCTGAACCATGCGGCCGACACGCTCTTTCTTTTGCTTAACCGAGTTGAATACCGCTGTACCGGAGTCCAACCTGCCCGAGTAAACACGGAAGAAGGTCAGGGTACCCACGAATGGGTCCGTAGCAATCTTAAATGCCAACGCAGCAAATGGCGCTGTGTCATCGGCTTCACGCGTGGCGGGGGTTTCATCTGCATCTAACAGAGTACCCTCAATAGCGTGCACCTCGGTCGGCGAAGGCATGTAGTCAATCACCGCATCGAGAACGGCTTGCACGCCTTTATTTTTAAAGGCGGAACCACCCAGGACAGGAACAATTTCATTGGCCAGGGTCCGCTTGCGAATACCGAACTTAATTTCCTCTTCGCTCAGCTCAGTCCCTTCGAGATACTTATCCATCAACTCGTCTGTGGCCTCAGCCGCAGTCTCGATCAGGTATTCACGCATCTCAGCCACTTCATCGGCAATCTCGGCTGGTATATCACCATACTCAAAGCTGATGCCCTGATCGGCCTCGTTCCAGAGAATGGCTTTGTTTTTAACCAAATCCACCACGCCGCGGAAGTTTTCTTCAGCGCCGATAGTCATTTGCAGCGGTACCGGATTGGCCGCAAGGCGATCTTTAAGCTGCTGAATTACCGACTTGAAGCTAGCGCCAGAGCGGTCCATCTTGTTGACGAACACCATGCGCGGCACTTCGTACTTGTCGGCCTGACGCCACACAGTTTCAGTTTGTGGCTGTACACCTGACGAGGCGCACAAGACCACCACGGCACCATCCAGAACACGCAGTGAACGCTCTACTTCAATAGTAAAGTCTACGTGCCCCGGGGTGTCGATGATATTGATGCGGTGCTCATCGTACTGCCCATTCATCCCACGCCAGAAACAGGTCGTCGCAGCAGAGGTGATCGTAATCCCCCTCTCCTGCTCCTGCTCCATCCAATCCATGGTGGCTGCGCCATCGTGCGTCTCACCCAGCTTGTGTGACAAACCAGTGTAAAACAGTACACGCTCAGTGGTTGTGGTCTTACCAGCATCCACATGCGCGCAGATACCGATATTCCGATATCTTTTGATAGGAGTCTTTCGCGACACGATTAAGTCCCCAATAGCAACCAGTTGGTTTAGAAACGGTAGTGCGAGAATGCTTTGTTGGCTTCTGCCATACGGTGCACGTCTTCACGCTTGCGAACTGCGTTCCCTTTACCCTGAGAGGCATCGAGAATCTCACCAGCCAGACGCTGACGCATAGACTTCTCACCGCGCTTACGCGCGAATTCAACCAGCCAGCGCATAGCCAGAGCCACACGACGGGCAGGACGCACTTCAACCGGCACCTGGTAAGTTGCACCACCTACACGGCGAGACTTAACCTCTACCATTGGTGCAATGTTTTCCAGCGCCTCATCAAAGGCTTCCATAGGATCTTTGTTCAGCTTTTCACGAACGATATCCAGAGCACCATAGACAATGGTCTCTGCGACAGATTTTTTACCACTGACCATAACGTGGTTCATGAACTTTGCCAGCGTGACGTTGCCGTATTTAGGATCTGGCAGAATTTCTCGCTTAGCGACTACTCTTCTTCTTGGCATGTTTTTGCCCTTCTATATCTTCAGGTTAATCCGAACACCATGCTGCCACATCTTAAAGGCGGGGGAGGCAGGGTTTCGGCCTTACTTACATCGTATGCTGTGGGAAACGCGTACGAACTTGCCTAGTTAGCTATGTGCTACTTAGGGCGCTTGGTACCGTACTTGGAGCGACCGTTACGACGGTCTGCTACACCAGAGGTATCCAGGCTGCCACGCACGGTGTGATAACGCACACCTGGCAAATCCTTTACACGACCGCCGCGAATCAATACCACACTGTGCTCCTGCAGGTTGTGGCCTTCACCACCGATGTATGAGGAAACCTCATAACCATTGGTGAGACGCACACGGCAGACTTTACGCAGTGCAGAGTTCGGCTTCTTCGGGGTCGTTGTGTAGACGCGAGTACATACACCGCGGCGCTGCGGACAGCTTTGCAGCGCGGGCACATCACCTTGCTCTACTTTGCGCTTCCGAGGCTTACGAACCAATTGGTTGATCGTTGCCATTCAGTTAGAACTCCAAAAAAATATTTCGTTTAGTTTTAAGATCTTGCGACCTTCTCCAAGGCGATCCATTACCGCCCTCCCCGGCACCAGCCTAAGCTCTACAATAGAAGAACCAACCCGGCAAGCGAAAACACCCCGAGGAAAGAGGACGCGGATTCTACATCTGGGGCTATAATGAGTCAAGCACCTGCTGCAAACGCCCCTAGACGCGCGCTGCCCGCTAGACTTGTTCAAAAGTGGGCGAATTACACAAGATAAGCCCTCCCAACTGGCCATTTTTTGCTGTAGTCTTGCGGCGGAATTTTATGACCAATTTATAAACACTTGGGAAGCACAATGTCTGACTTATCTCTATACCGAAATATCGGAATCTTCGCCCACGTCGATGCTGGTAAAACCACCACTACCGAGCGCATCTTGAAGCTTACCGGCAAGATCCACAAGGCTGGGGAAACCCACGATGGTGAATCTACCACGGACTTCATGGAGCAGGAAGCCGAGCGCGGTATCACCATTCAATCAGCAGCAGTGAGCTGCTACTGGAAAAATCACCGCTTTAACGTCATCGACACCCCAGGGCACGTTGACTTCACCGTTGAAGTTTATCGCTCACTTAAGGTACTCGATGGTGGCATCGGTGTTTTCTGTGGCTCCAGCGGCGTTGAGCCGCAGTCCGAAACGAACTGGCGCTACGCCAACGAGTCTGGCGTTGCGCGTCTTATCTTCGTTAACAAACTAGACCGCATTGGTGCCGACTTCTTAAAAGTTGCCGATCAAATCACCAACGTTCTTGCTGCACGCCCTTTGATCATGACTTTACCGATTGGCAGCGAAAGCAATTTCACTGGTGTGGTCGATCTCCTGACTCAGCAAGCATACGTCTGGGACGACTCAGGCATCCCTGAGAACTTCACCGTGGGCGAAGTGCCCGCCGACATGGTTGATGATGTTGCACAGTACCGTGAAGAGCTGATTGAAACAGCTCTAGAAATGGATGACGACCTGCTGATGGCTTACATGGAAGGTGAAGAGCCTTCTATTGACGACATCAAGCGCTGCATCCGCAAAGGTACACGCGACCTAGCTTTCTTCCCCACCTACTGCGGCTCTGCTTTCCGCAACAAAGGTATGCAGTTAGTACTTGACGGTGTTGTCGACTACTTGCCATCGCCGACTGAAGTCGACCCACAGCCGCTGACCGACGAAGAAGGCAACGAAACTGGCGAATACGCAATTGTCAGCGCTGACGAACCGCTGCGCGCGCTAGCCTTTAAAATCATGGATGACCGCTTTGGCGCACTCACCTTCGTCCGCGTTTACTCCGGTAAGCTGAAAAAGGGCGATACCGTTTTAAATAGTTTCACCGGCAAAACCGAACGTATTGGCCGCATGGTTGAAATGCACGCCAACGATCGCAACGAACTCGAGTCAGCTCAGGCCGGCGACATTATTGCTATCGTTGGTATGAAGAACGTCCAGACCGGCCACACGCTTTGTGATCCCAAGCACCCCTGTACCTTGGAAGCGATGGTATTCCCCGAGCCAGTAATCTCTATTGCTGTTGCTCCTAAGGACAAAGCTGGCGCTGAAAAAATGGGCGTCGCTATTGGCAAAATGGTTGCCGAAGATCCCTCGTTCCGCGTTGAAACTGACGAAGACTCCGGTGAGACCATCCTTAAAGGCATGGGCGAATTGCACTTGGATGTTAAAGTCGACATCCTCAAGCGTACCTACGGTGTTGAGCTGGAAGTTGGTAAGCCACAGGTTGCATACCGTGAAACTATCAGCCAAATGGTTGAAGACAGCTACACTCACAAGAAGCAGTCTGGTGGTTCTGGTCAGTTCGGTAAGATCGATTACCGCATTAAGCCCGGCGAACCTGGCTCTGGCTTTGCCTTCTCCTCAACTGTTGTAGGCGGAAACGTGCCTAAGGAATTCTTCCCTGCAATTGAGAAAGGCTTCAAGGTCATGATGGCTGAAGGCCCAGTTGCTGGCTTCCCTGTGCTGGACGTTGAGATTGAGCTCTTCGACGGTGCCTTCCACGCTGTTGACTCATCGGCAATTGCTTTTGAGTTGGCTGCCAAGGGTGCCTTCCGTCAGTCTATGCCTAAAGCTAGCCCACAGCTGATCGAACCGATCATGAAGGTAGACGTGTTCACACCGGAAGATCACGTTGGTGATGTTATTGGTGACCTAAACCGTCGCCGCGGCATGATCAAGGCTCAAGATCCAGGTGCCACTGGCGTGCGCATCAAGGCGGAAGTTCCGCTGTCAGAGATGTTTGGCTATATTGGCCATCTGCGTACAATGACTTCAGGCCGTGGTCAGTTCTCCATGGAGTTCTCGCACTACCTACCCTGCCCTCAAAACGTATCAGAGACAGTTATCGCCGAAGTTGCCGAGCGCAAGAAGAAAGCCGGTTAAGCGAGCTCTCAGATCAGCTAAAAAGCCGGCCTCTGTGCCGGCTTTTTTGTGCCTGTTAATTCCTTCTGTATCAGGCTAAAGGCCCAATCGATCAACAATGGCGCAAAAAAAAGGCCCGCCCCAAAGGGGCGAGCCTATTAGCATGTGCCTTATTCCGCCGCTAGCAGCGACGTCGGTACTGCAGCGACTTAGCTGTCGGCTTGCAGGGCCTCGGTCAGTGCCGCTTCGATCTCCTGCGCCGACACACTCATCTCTGAATCACCTTCACGGTTACGCTTGCGCTCCGCGTGGTAAGCCAGACCGGTACCAGCTGGGATCAAGCGACCCACTACAACGTTCTCTTTCAGGCCGCGCAAGTAATCGCGCTTACCTGTAACAGCTGCTTCAGTCAGTACACGGGTGGTTTCCTGGAAGGAAGCCGCGGAAATAAAGCTCTCTGTCGCCAGCGATGCCTTAGTGATACCCAGCAACTCACGCTCACCCGCTGCAGGCACTAAGCCCTCAGCCATCAAGCGCTCGTTTTCTTCCAGCAAGCGAGTGTACTCAACCTGCTCGCCTTTGATCAGGCTAGAATCACCAGAAGAGGTAATAACAACTTTACGCAGCATCTGGCGAACAATCACCTCAATGTGCTTGTCGTTAATCTTCACACCCTGCAGGCGGTAAACTTCCTGAATCTCATTGACGATGTACTTAGCCAACTCTTCAATGCCTTTGAGGCGCAGAATGTCGTGCGGGCTGTGTGCGCCTTCCGACACAATTTCACCCTTTTCAATCTGCTCACCTTCAAACACCGAGAGGTGACGCCACTTGGGAATCAGCGCTTCGTAGTGATCTGACCCATCTGGCAAGGTTGAGCCATCCGTTGGTGTAATGACCAGACGACGCTTACCTTTGGTTTCCTTACCGAAGCTAACGGTACCGGAGATTTCCGCTAGGATAGCGGGCTCTTTCGGCTTACGTGCTTCAAACAAGTCGGCCACACGTGGCAGACCACCAGTGATGTCACGGGTCTTAGAACCTTCCTGCGGAATACGGGCAATCACGTCACCCATGCCCACTTTAGCACCATCATTCAAGCTCACTAGCGAGTGAGCAGGCAAGAAGTAGTGCGCGGGTACGTTAGTACCGGCCAGGCAAAGCTCTTCACCATTTTCATCAACCAGGGTAACCGCTGGGCGCATATCTTTACCCGCCACTGGTCGCTCACCGACGTCCATCACTTCGATCGAGGACAGACCTGTGAGGTCGTCCGTCTTACGGGTAATGGTCACACCCTCATCCATCGCCGAGAACTTCACGATACCGTCTAGCTCAGTGATGATCGGGTGCGTGTGTGGATCCCAGTTAGCCACAACTTCGCCAGCGCTAACTTCGTGGTCGTCTTTAACCTTAATCACAGCGCCGTAAGGTAGCTTGTAGCGCTCACGCTCACGACCTACCTTGTCTAGTACCGATAGCTCACCCGAACGCGATACGGCGATCAGGGAGCCGTCAGCGCGGTCTACTGTCTTCACGTTGTGCAGACGTACCACACCGTCGTTCATCACTTGGATGTTGTCTTGCGCAGTCTGCCGTGATGCCGCACCACCAATGTGGAAAGTACGCATCGTCAGCTGTGTACCCGGCTCACCGATCGACTGGGCAGCAACGACACCAATGGCCTCACCCATATTGACCTTGTGACCGCGAGCCAAGTCGCGGCCGTAACAGGTAGAGCAGATACCGTGACGGGTTTCACAGGTAATCGGTGAGCGTACCTCAATCTCATCGATACCCATTTCTTCCAGGCGGGTAATCCACAACTCATCGAGCATGGTGCCAGCAGTAAGGGCAATTTCATCTTCGCTGCCAGGCTTGAGCACATCCTTGGCTACGATTCGACCCAGCACTCGATCACCGAGAGACTCAATGATGTCGCCACCCTCAATGACCGGAGTCATCAACAGGCCGGCATCGGTACCACAGTCAACCTCTGTTACTACTAAGTCTTGCGCCACGTCAACCAGCCGACGCGTCAGGTAACCTGAGTTAGCTGTTTTCAGTGCGGTATCAGCCAGACCCTTACGAGCACCGTGGGTCGAGATAAAGTACTGCAGTACGTTCAGACCTTCACGGAAGTTAGCCACAATCGGCGTTTCAATGATCGAGCCATCGGGCTTAGCCATCAGGCCACGCATACCCGCGAGCTGTCGAATCTGTGCAGGCGAACCACGAGCACCGGAGTCAGCGTAGATAAATACCGAGTTAAAGGAAGCTTGCTCCTCTTCCTCACCATCGCGGTTGATAACGGTTTCCTTAGACAGGCCTTCCATCATCGCCTTGGACACTAGGTCGTTGGCACGCGACCAGATATCGATCACTTTGTTGTATTTCTCGCCCTGAGTCACCAGACCCGCAGCGAACTGATCTTCGATCTCTTTTACTTCAGCGTCGGCACGTTCAACCAACTCTGCTTTGGCAGTGGGAATTTCAAAATCGTTAACGCCAATAGAAGAACCTGAGCGAGTGGAGTACTCGTAACCGGTATACATCAATTGGTCGGCAAAGATAACCGTCGCCTTCAGACCTACCACTCGGTAGCACTGGTTAATGATGCGGGAGATAGCCTTTTTGGCCATATCCTGGTTAACCATTTCGTAGGCGATACCGCTGGGCACAATTTCCCACAGCAAGGCACGGCCGACAGTAGTGTCAGCAATAAAGGTACGCTCCTGCTGCTCACCTTGCTCAGAAACCACCATCTCAGTGATACGCACGCGCACTCGAGCCTGCAGATCAACGTGACCGGCTTTGTAGGCGCGGTGCACTTCAGAGACATTGGCAAAGGCCATGCCTTCACCCTTGGCGTTGATCCGCTCACGGGTCATGTAGTACAGACCCAAGACCACGTCCTGTGAAGGTACGATAATCGGCTCACCGTTGGCCGGAGACAAGATGTTGTTGGTCGACATCATCAAGGCACGGGCTTCCAGCTGCGCTTCGATGGTCAGTGGTACGTGTACCGCCATCTGGTCACCGTCGAAGTCAGCGTTGTAGGCAGCACAGACCAGCGGGTGCAGCTGAATCGCTTTACCTTCAATCAATACTGGCTCAAATGCCTGAATACCCAAGCGGTGCAAGGTCGGGGCGCGGTTAAGCAGTACCGGGTGCTCGCGAATAACCTCAGCGAGAATATCCCAAACTTCTGGTGGCTCACGCTCCACCATTTTCTTGGCTGCTTTAATGGTGGTCGCCAAACCACGAGCTTCCAGCTTGCCAAAAATGAACGGCTTAAACAGCTCGAGAGCCATCTTCTTCGGCAGACCACACTGGTGTAGGCGCAGCGCGGGGCCGACAACAATAACCGAGCGGCCAGAGTAGTCGACTCGCTTACCGAGCAAGTTCTGACGGAAACGACCCTGCTTACCTTTGATCATGTCGGCCAAAGATTTCAGGGGACGCTTGTTGGAACCGGTAATCGCGCGACCGCGACGGCCGTTGTCGAGCAGGGCGTCAACCGACTCCTGCAGCATACGCTTTTCGTTGCGCACAATGATGTCCGGCGCATTCAGATCCAGCAGACGCTTTAGACGGTTGTTGCGGTTGATCACACGGCGATACAGGTCGTTCAGGTCTGAGGTCGCAAAGCGGCCGCCGTCCAGTGGCACCAGTGGACGCAGGTCCGGTGGCAGCACCGGAAGTGCGGTCATCACCATCCACTCAGGCTTGTTGCCAGAGCTAGCAAAAGCTTCCATCAACTTAAGGCGCTTGGACAGCTTCTTGATCTTGGTTTCTGAGTTGGTAGCAGGAATTTCTTCGCGAAGACGGGCAATTTCCTCCGGCAAGTCCAGCTGAACCATCAGGTCCTGCACGGCTTCAGCACCCATTTTGGCGACGAACTCATCACCGAACTCTTCCATTGCTTCGTAGTACTGCTCATCGGTCAACAACTGACCCAGTTCCAGGGTCGTCATGCCAGGTTCAGTGACCACATAAGACTCAAAGTACAGTACGCGCTCAATGTCACGCAGAGTCATATCAAGCAGCAAGCCAATGCGTGAAGGCAGTGACTTTAGGAACCAAATGTGCGCTACAGGGCTAGCGAGTTCAATATGAGCCATGCGCTCACGACGAACTTTAGCCAGCGCCACTTCAACGCCGCACTTCTCACAGATTACACCGCGGTGCTTAAGGCGCTTGTATTTGCCACACAGGCACTCGTAATCTTTTACTGGGCCAAAAATCTTGGCGCAGAACAAGCCGTCACGCTCTGGCTTGAAGGTACGATAGTTAATAGTCTCCGGCTTTTTAACTTCACCGAATGACCAGGAGCGAATCATCTCCGGGGACGCCAAACCAATACGAATGGCATCAAATTCTTCTGTCTGTCCCTGGGACTTGAGCAGATTAAGTAAGTCTTTCAAGGTCTTTCCTCCGCGAGGTTTTCCTTCCGGCGGATGGCTGAGCCATCCTGCCACGAGTCTTTAAGTTGTCGGTTGTTCTGTTGCTATTGTCACCTCCGTTGTTACGGCCCCCTTGTTCAGCTCTCAAGGGGCCCCGGCTTTGTTAAGCCGGGGTGACAGAGCGCAACGCATTACTCACTTTCTAGGTCGATATCGATCCCCAGTGAGCGGATTTCTTTAACCAACACGTTGAAGGACTCGGGCATCCCCGGCTCCATACGATGGTCACCATCGACAATGTTCTTGTACATCTTAGTACGACCGGCCACGTCGTCCGATTTAACCGTCAGCATTTCCTGCAGGGTATATGCAGCACCGTATGCTTCCAGTGCCCACACTTCCATCTCACCGAAGCGCTGACCACCGAACTGAGCTTTACCACCTAGCGGCTGCTGAGTCACCAAGCTGTAAGAACCTGTGGATCGGGCGTGCATCTTGTCGTCTACCAAGTGGTTCAGCTTCAGCATGTACATATAGCCGACTGTCACTGGGCGGTCAAAAGCTTCACCTGTACGTCCATCATACAGGGTAAACTGACCGGACTCTGGCATATCAGCCAGCGTCAGCAGTTCCTTGATCTCTGGCTCTGTGGCACCGTCAAATACTGGCGTGGCCATCGGTACACCGCCGCGCAGGTTGCCCGCGAGCTCCATGATCTCGTCATCTGATAGTGACTTGAGGTCTTCTTGGCGCCCTTTTTCACGGTTGTTGTAAATCGCTTCAAGGAACTTGCGCACCTCGGCAACTTTACGCTGCTCTTTAAGCATCTCGTCGATCTTATCGCCAAGACCTTTAGCAGCCATGCCCAAGTGAGTTTCAAGTATCTGACCCACGTTCATCCGCGAGGGTACACCCAGTGGGTTGAGTACGATATCAACTGGCTCACCATTGGCATCATGGGGCATGTCTTCTACCGGCATAATGACCGAGATCACACCCTTGTTACCGTGACGTCCGGCCATCTTGTCACCCGGCTGGATGCGGCGCTTAATTGCCAAGTAGACCTTGACGATTTTCTGTACGCCAGGCGCCAAGTCATCACCGCTTTGCAGCTTGCGCTTCTTATCTTCGAAGCGCTCTTCCAGCAGCTTGTTTTGCTCATCTAGCTGACGCTTAGCTGAGGCCAAGGCCTCATTCAGCTCGCTATCTGAAAGCTTGAGCTTAAACCATTGCTCGCGGTCCAACTCAGCCAGAACTTTGTCACTCAGGCTGGTGCCTTTAGCTAGGCCTGCGCCACTGACAGTAGTACTGCCCTTGAGCATGGTCGCTAGGCGAGCGAAAGTAGCCTCTTCGTAGATGCGATACTCTTCTTTGAGGTCCTTGCGGAAGTCATCTAGCTGGCTCTTTTCGATCTGCAGTGCACGGGCATCTTTCTCAATGCCGTCGCGGGTGAAGACTTGTACGTCAATCACTGTGCCCTTGGTGCTAGTTGGTACACGCAGGGAGGTGTCTTTAACGTCGGAAGCCTTTTCACCAAAGATCGCACGCAGTAGCTTCTCTTCCGGTGTCAGCTGGGTTTCACCTTTGGGTGTCACCTTACCTACCAGAATATCACCGGCTTCAACTTCAGCACCGATATAGACAATACCGGACTCGTCCAGCTTGGCTAAGGCACTTTCACCGACGTTGGGAATATCAGCAGAAATTTCTTCCGCGCCCAGCTTGGTGTCACGGGCGATACAGGTCAGTTCCTGAATGTGAATGGTGGTGAATCGATCTTCTTTTACAACACGCTCGGACACCAAGATGGAGTCCTCAAAGTTGTAACCATTCCAGGGCATGAAGGCGATACGAATATTCTGACCTAGGGCCAGTTCACCCATGTCGATAGAGGGGCCGTCAGCCAGAATGTCGCCGCGCTCAACCACATCGCCCTTGCGAACAATAGGACGCTGGTTAATACAAGTATTTTGGTTTGAGCGGGTGTACTTGGTCAGGTTGTAAATATCAACCGGCGCCTCGTCTTTGCCCACGTCTTTGTCGTTAACACGCACTACGATACGGCTGGCATCAACTGAGTCGATCACGCCAGAACGCTTAGCCACGGCACACACGCCTGAGTCACCGGCGACGTAGCGCTCCATACCGGTACCCACCAGTGGCTTATCAGCCTTCAGTGTAGGAACCGCTTGACGCTGCATGTTCGAGCCCATCAGCGCTCGGTTAGCATCGTCGTGCTCAAGGAAAGGAATCAAAGCAGCAGCGACCGACACCACCTGCTTGGGTGATACGTCCATGTAGCCCACTTCGATTGCCGGCTTCACAGTGAATTCGTTCATGTGACGCACGTTAATCAGCTCTTCGACGAAGCGGTTGTCTTTGTCCACTTCGGCCGAGGCCTGAGCAATTACATATTCAGCTTCGTTAATCGCTGACAGGTATTCAATTTCATCGGTTACCTGACCATCGACCACCTTGCGATAAGGGCTTTCAAGGAAGCCGTAATCGTTGGTGCGAGCATAGGTCGCCAAGGAGTTAATCAGGCCGATGTTGGGGCCTTCTGGGGTTTCAATGGGACACACACGACCGTAGTGGGTGGGGTGTACGTCACGCACCTCAAAACCGGCGCGTTCCCGAGTCAAACCGCCTGGGCCAAGAGCCGACACACGGCGCTTGTGAGTCACTTCCGACAGCGGGTTGTTCTGGTCCATAAACTGTGACAGCTGACTGGAACCAAAGAACTCCTTCACTGCAGCCGATACGGGCTTAGCGTTGATCAGATCCTGGGGCATCAAGCCTTCGCTTTCAGCCATAGACAGGCGCTCTTTCACCGCACGTTCAACACGCACCAAGCCAACTCGGAACTGGTTCTCTGCCATTTCGCCGACGCTACGTACACGGCGGTTACCGAGGTGATCGATATCGTCGACAATGCCTCGGCCATTACGGATATCAACCAAAGTACGCAGCACAGCTACGATATCTTCACGATCCAAAATGCCAGAACCGGTCACTTCTTCGCGACCTAGGCGGCGGTTGAACTTCATTCGACCGACATTCGATAGGTCGTAGCGATCGCTGGAGAAGAACAGATTCTGGAACAGGTTTTCCGCAGATTCTTTGGTCGGCGGCTCACCAGGACGCATCATGCGGTAGATCTCTACCAGCGCCTCAAGTTCATTGCGAGTAGTATCCTGACGCAGTGTGTCAGAGATGAAGGGACCGCAATCGAGCTCGTTAGTGTAGAGCGTCTCGATGGTTTTAACTTTGGCTTCGGTCAGTTTAGCCAGGGTTTCCTCAGACAGCAGAGTGTTGCACTCCACCAGCACTTCACCGGTCTTCTCATCGACTAAGTTTTTAGCCAAGGCACGGCCATAGAGGTAGTCAGCCGGGATTTCTAGCTCTGTAATATTGCCTTTTTCCAGCTCGCGGATATGGCGAGCAGTGATGCGACGGCCTTCCTCTACGACAACTTTCTTGCCAACTTTAATATCGAAAGAGGCGACATCACCACGCAGGCGCTCTGGAATCAGCTCCATCTTGTAGTTGCCGTTCTTGTCGATAGTGAAGGTGTTCACATCGTAGAACATGTCCAGAATTTCTTCGGACTCATAACCCAGGGCGCGCAACAGAATGGTTGCCGGCAGCTTACGACGGCGGTCAATACGCACGAATACTAGGTCTTTAGGATCGAACTCAAAGTCCAGCCATGAACCACGGTAAGGAATCACTCGAGCTGAATACAGTAGCTTGCCTGATGAGTGGGTCTTACCTTTATCGTGATCGAAAAACACACCTGGGGAGCGGTGCAGCTGGGAAACGATCACTCGCTCGGTGCCATTGATAACGAAGGTACCGTTATCAGTCATCAAGGGGATCTCCCCCATGTAGACTTCTTGCTCTTTAATGTCTTTGATGGCTTTGCTGGCTGAGTCTTTGTCGTAAATAATCAAACGTACTTTGACGCGCAGCGGGCAGGAGTAGGTCACTCCTCGCAGCTGACACTCACTGACGTCAAACACCGGTGTACCCAGTGCGTAATCAACATATTCTAGTGCCGCATTGCCGCTGTAGCTGACGATGGGGAAGACAGATTTAAAGGCGGCGTGTAAACCGTAGTCACCGCGCTCATCGAGTGGAGTTCCCTGCTGGGTGAACTTCCGATATGAATCCAGTTGGATCGCAAGCAGGAACGGTACGTCCATGACATTCGACAGATCGCCGAAGTCCTTGCGAATGCGTTTTTTCTCAGTGTACGAGTATGCCATCAGTACTCCCCAGCGTATTTAGCCATCCGCCACAGGGGCGGTTTAACAGCCCCTCAGCGGGCTGCAATCAGGCCGAAGCAGCAGATGCTGCCAGCCCTAAAAATTCTCTTTGCTTGAAGCGGGAAAAGGCCGGCGAGCAAATTGCCCACCAGCCTTGTCCATGTTTGGCCGTAACCAAACCAATGCAGAACTTACTTGAGTTCTGCAGCGCCGCCGGCTTCTTCCAGCTGCTTTTTGATGTCTTCGGCTTCTTCTTTAGAAGCGCCTTCCTTGATTGGGGAAGGTGCGCCGTCAACCAGGCCTTTGGCTTCTTTCAAGCCCAGACCAGTTACTGCACGAACAACCTTGATGACGTTAACTTTCTTGTCACCAGCAGATGTCAGGATAACATCAAACTCAGTTTGCTCTTCAGCAGCGCCGCCAGCGTCGCCGCCAGCTGCTGCAGGTGCTGCAGCTACAGCTGCTGCTGCAGTTACACCGAACTTCTCTTCCATTGCTTCGATGAGCTCAACGATTTCCATTACGCTCATTTCAGAAATTGCATTCAAAATGTCGTCTTTTGACAGAGCCATGACTCATTTCTCCTAGTTAGCTGATAAAAATAGTGTGAATAGAAGCTTAAGCCGCTTCTTTCTGATCGCGTACTGCTGCCAGTGTGCGAACCAATTTTCCAGGTACTTCGTTCATTGTCTGTACCAGCTTGGTTGTCGGCGCCTTCATGACACTCATCAGCATAGAGAGTGCTTGATCACGCGTCGGCAACTTAGCTAGAACATCCAACTGTTCCGCACCCAGCATTTGGCCGCTCACCGCCAGTGCCTTCACCTCGAACGCTTTATGGTCCTTGGCGAAATCCTTAAAGAGTCGAGCTGCTGCGCCTGGATCTTCCATCGAAAATCCAAACAGAGACGGACCTACCAGTGCTTCGTTTACGCACTCGTAGTCTGTTCCAGTCAAGGCACGCTTTGCCAAGGTGTTACGAATAACACGCAGTGTTACGGCATTTTCGCGCGCATCTTTACGCAGAGCTGTCATCCCGTCCACGCTCACGCCACGTGCATCGGCGATTACGAGAGACAGGGCACTGGTGGCAGTCTCGTTAACTTCAGCAACGATCGCTTTCTTGTCTTCGAGTCCAATTGCCACTGGTAATACTCCTGGGTTGCTAAATTAAGCACCGCTAAGGCTATAGCGGGTGCCGTTTGCGTGGTGAACGTATCCACCATCTGCGTAGGTTTTGATCTCACTCGGGAGTTAATACTCTCGTGCTTGATCGCAATTAAGTCCGTGCTGTAAGCTACCAACACAGTCTCCTACGGTCTTTGATGACCTTCAGTACTTCAGCTAAATAGGCAGGTGTCCAACTCGACACACACCTGAGCCTGCTCCAAAGACCTCAAAGTAGACCAATTCAAACCCGATAAGGTTCATCCTCGGTCAACTAACTTCCCATCCTTGAGAAGCTTTGAGAAACCGCCCCTTGTGAGGGCGGCTTGATCAATCGTGTTACGCGTCTACTGACGCTGTATCGACAGATACACCTGGCCCCATTGTGGTGGACAGAGTGATCTTCTTCAAATACACACCTTTCGCCGCAGCTGGCTTAGCCTTACGCAGGTCAGCCAGAACCGCTTGCAAGTTACCCTTGATAGCGTCTGCTTCGAAACTAATTTTGCCGATACCGCCGTGAATGATGCCATTCTTGTCGGTGCGGTAGCGGATCTGACCCGCTTTAGCGTTTTTAACCGCTGTTTCAACATCGGGTGTCACGGTGCCAGTTTTGGGGTTAGGCATCAGACCACGGGGGCCGAGCAACTGACCCAACTGACCAACAACGCGCATAGCATCCGGAGAAGCTACAACCACGTCAAAGTCCATCATGCCGCCTTTGATCTGTTCGGCCAGATCTTCCATGCCGACAAAGTCAGCACCTGCAGCTTGCGCTTTCTCAGCATTTTCACCCTGAGTGAACACAGCAACTCGCACATCAGAACCAGTACCGTGGGGCAGTGTGGTCGCACCGCGAACGGCTTGATCAGATTTACGAGCGTCAATACCAAGGTTCACAGCCACTTCGACAGTTTCATTAAACTTAACTGTGGCAAACTCTTTCAGCAGTGCTACTGCCTCATCAAAAGCGTAAGCTTTGCCTGGCTCAACCTTCTCGCGAAATGCGCGTACGCGCTTAGACAGCTTAGCCATTAGTTCACTCCTTCTGTATCGATACCGGCGGAACGGGCACTACCGGCGATGGTGCGTACAGCGGCATCCATATCAGCAGCTGTCAGGTCGGGCCACTTTTGCGTAGCGACTTCTTCGAGCTGTGCACGGGTTACCTTGCCCACCTTATTGGTGTTCGGGGCACCGGAGCCTTTCTTGATATTGGCCAGCTTGCGCAGCAAAACTGCCGCAGGCGGAGTTTTCTTGATAAAAGTGAAGGAGCGGTCACCATAAACAGTGATCACTACTGGAGTCGGCAGACCGGGCTCCATGCCCTGAGTCTCAGCGTTAAACGCCTTACAAAACTCCATGATATTAACACCGTGTTGACCCAGTGCTGGACCAACTGGTGGACTTGGGTTGGCCTGGCCAGCAGGCACCTGAAGCTTGATATAAGCTTGGACTTTCTTCGCCATGTTAATACTCCCGGGTGCAAACGCCGTCGTACTTGTGGCCTTGGCCGCTCTAGTACTCGGGCTCCCCATTGGGGCGACCGAAGTCGCCGTTGAACGTTACCCTTCGTCAGCACCGCTTGCGCGAGCTATTACTTTTCATTGTGCGGGTTATTCACAATGAACCCCTTGGCAGGGGCAAATTCTGTTTGCCTTAGGCTTAGGCTTTCTCTACCTGGCTAAACTCAAGCTCTACCGGCGTAGAACGGCCAAAAATCAACACCGCCACATTCAGGCGGTTTTTCTCGTAGTTGACCTCTTCGACAACGCCATTGAAGTCGTTGAAAGGACCGTCTATCACGCGCACCATTTCGCCCGGCTCAAACATTGTCTTCGGACGCGGCGCTTCAACACCCTGCTCGACTCGCTGCAAGATTGCCTGTGCTTCAGCTTCGGTAATCGGCGCCGGCGCATCAGCCTTACCACCGATAAAGCCCATCACTCGGGGCGTTTCTTTAACTAAGTGCCAGGTGCCGTCATCCAGCTCCATTTGAACCAAGACATAACCAGGAAAAAACTTGCGCTCACTGCGACGCTTCTGACCAGCGCGCATCTCAACCACTTCTTCGGTGGGAACTAGCACATCACCAAAGCGGTCCTGCATATTGTGAAGCTCGATGCGCTCCTTCAGGGCAGCTGCAACTTTCTTCTCGTAACCTGAATAGGCGTGTACCACGTACCAACGCATTGCCATTGGATGAGCCTTCTCGTCCTACTAACCAATCACCAGCGCCACCAACCAGCCCAACAGGGAGTCTAAGCCCCAGAGCAATAGCGCCACCAGTAATACGAATGCCACCACTATCAGGGTGGTCTGTACGGTTTCCTGCCGAGTCGGCCAGACAACCTTGCGAATTTCGGTTCGCGAACCTTTAACTAGGGTCCAGAATGCATCGCCTTTTGCAGTCTTCAGGGCAACCAATCCAGCCACAACGGCCAGTGCAACAATGCCCAGCACGCGATACAGCAGCGACTGATCGGAAAAATAGCTATTGCCGACGATACCCACTGCAAGCAGGGCGAACACTATGATCCACTTTAGCGTATCAAAGCGGCTTGCGTTCGTTTCCACACTCATCAATACATCCTTTGTCTGGGCAACCACCTCTCTGTGGCGCCCCCTGCCATATATGGCAGGCCAGGAGGGAATCGAACCCCCAACCTGCGGTTTTGGAGACCGCTGCTCTGCCAATTGAGCTACTGGCCTAAACTTTACTAACTCTCACTTGAGACAACGAAGCCGAACTACCTATTGCGGTGGCTCGGCTTGGTCACTCTAAGGGGAAACCCCGAGGGCTTCCCCGCATTACTTCAGATCAGCGATCTTACTCGATAATCTTGGCGACTACACCTGCACCCACTGTACGACCGCCTTCACGGATCGCAAAGCGCAGACCTTCGTCCATCGCAATCGGTGCAATCAAGGTCGCAACCATCTGTACGTTGTCGCCTGGCATCACCATCTCAACGCCTTCTGGCAGCTCACATGCACCTGTTACGTCCGTAGTACGGAAGTAGAACTGGGGACGGTAGCCTTTAAAGAATGGCGTGTGACGACCACCTTCGTCCTTGGACAGAATGTAAACCTCTGCTTCGAACTTAGTGTGTGGCTTCACAGAACCGGGCACCGCCAGTACCTGACCACGCTCAACGTCTTCACGCTTAGTACCACGCAGCAGAACACCAACGTTCTCACCAGCACGGCCTTCGTCTAGCAATTTGCGGAACATCTCAACACCGGTACAAACAGTTTTCTGTGTGTCACGGATACCAACGATTTCCAGCTCGTCACCAACTTTAACAATACCGCGCTCAACACGACCAGTCACAACAGTACCGCGACCAGAGATTGAGAACACGTCTTCTACTGGCATCAGGAAGGCCTGATCAATAGCACGCTCGGGCTCAGGGATGTAGCTGTCCAGAGTCTCTACCAGTGTCTTAACAGCAGTAGTACCCAGACCGTTGTCGTCTTCGCCGTTCAAAGCCATCAGTGCCGAACCACAGATGATTGGCGTGTCGTCACCGGGGAAGTCGTACTGGTCAAGCAGCTCACGCAGCTCCATTTCAACCAGCTCTTTCATCTCTTCGTATTCTTCTGAGTCAGCACCGCCACAGTCTTCAGCCAGCAGGTCTGCTTTGTTCAGGAACACAACGATGTAAGGAACACCTACCTGACGCGACAGCAGGATGTGCTCACGGGTCTGAGGCATTGGGCCATCAGTGGCGCCACATACCAAGATAGCGCCGTCCATCTGTGCAGCACCGGTGATCATGTTTTTCACATAGTCAGCGTGCCCAGGGCAGTCAACGTGTGCGTAGTGACGCTCAGGAGAGTCGTATTCTACGTGTGAAGTAGCAATAGTGATGCCACGCTCTTTCTCTTCCGGTGCGTTGTCAATACCATCGTAGGCAACTGCAGCACCACCCCATACCTCGGCGCATACGCGTGTCAGCGCCGCTGTCAGCGTGGTTTTACCATGGTCAACGTGACCGATGGTGCCCACGTTGACGTGGGGCTTATTACGTTCAAACTTTTCCTTACTCAT
>NZ_JACFXU010000008.1 GCF_014077625.1 Sediminihaliea albiluteola
ACTACACCTGCACCCACTGTACGACCGCCTTCACGGATCGCAAAGCGCAGACCTTCGTCCATCGCAATCGGTGCAATCAAGGTCGCAACCATCTGTACGTTGTCGCCTGGCATCACCATCTCAACGCCTTCTGGCAGCTCACATGCACCTGTTACGTCCGTAGTACGGAAGTAGAACTGGGGACGGTAGCCTTTAAAGAATGGCGTGTGACGACCACCTTCGTCCTTGGACAGAATGTAAACCTCTGCTTCGAACTTAGTGTGTGGCTTCACAGAACCGGGCACCGCCAGTACCTGACCACGCTCAACGTCTTCACGCTTAGTACCACGCAGCAGAACACCAACGTTCTCACCAGCACGGCCTTCGTCTAGCAATTTGCGGAACATCTCAACACCGGTACAAACAGTTTTCTGTGTGTCACGGATACCAACGATTTCCAGCTCGTCACCAACTTTAACAATACCGCGCTCAACACGACCAGTCACAACAGTACCGCGACCAGAGATTGAGAACACGTCTTCTACTGGCATCAGGAAGGCCTGATCAATAGCACGCTCGGGCTCAGGGATGTAGCTGTCCAGAGTCTCTACCAGTGTCTTAACAGCAGTAGTACCCAGACCGTTGTCGTCTTCGCCGTTCAAAGCCATCAGTGCCGAACCACAGATGATTGGCGTGTCGTCACCGGGGAAGTCGTACTGGTCAAGCAGCTCACGCAGCTCCATTTCAACCAGCTCTTTCATCTCTTCGTATTCTTCTGAGTCAGCACCGCCACAGTCTTCAGCCAGCAGGTCTGCTTTGTTCAGGAACACAACGATGTAAGGAACACCTACCTGACGCGACAGCAGGATGTGCTCACGGGTCTGAGGCATTGGGCCATCAGTGGCGCCACATACCAAGATAGCGCCGTCCATCTGTGCAGCACCGGTGATCATGTTTTTCACATAGTCAGCGTGCCCAGGGCAGTCAACGTGTGCGTAGTGACGCTCAGGAGAGTCGTATTCTACGTGTGAAGTAGCAATAGTGATGCCACGCTCTTTCTCTTCCGGTGCGTTGTCAATACCATCGTAGGCAACTGCAGCACCACCCCATACCTCGGCGCATACGCGTGTCAGCGCCGCTGTCAGCGTGGTTTTACCATGGTCAACGTGACCGATGGTGCCCACGTTGACGTGGGGCTTATTACGTTCAAACTTTTCCTTACTCATTACGACAGTCTCCTATCACACCGGCCTATGCCATGCTGTTGAAACGCATACCACCATACAATTTAACTCTGGCTGCCACCCACCGGGAGTGGAGCTCATAACCGGATTTGAACCGGTGACCTCTTCCTTACCAAGGAAGTGCTCTACCGACTGAGCTATATGAGCTTTACACAACCAACTGGAGCGGGTAGCGGGAATCGAACCCGCATCATCAGCTTGGAAGGCTGAGGTTCTACCATTGAACTATACCCGCTACATCCTGCAACACATACCCGCCCTAAATACACAAAGTGGGCCGAAGCCCACAGCAGCACTTGGCGGATTTCCAAGTCTCACTAGAACAGAGCAAAACAGCTCACAGGCCTTCGCTCTATCCCAGCGCAAAATCTTGGTGGAGGGAGGTGGATTCGAACCACCGAAGCTTTCGCGTCAGATTTACAGTCTGATCCCTTTGGCCACTCGGGAACCCCTCCAGAAGGCGGCACATTGTCCAGACGACCGCGGCACTTGTCAACCACTAAATTCAATCTCGAATAAAAGCTTCAACCAAGCTAAGTACCAGGCTTGCGCCAGCACAGTCACCCGTCGAGTGAAATTTAATTAAATGCCGCTATAATCACCAAACATGCAGCTATATTGCTGAAAAACCCAAAAAACTACAGTCAACTCACGAGGAAATTTAGCAGTGTTGTCACTCGACAATGCAATTGTACTTGGCAAAGGCTTACACCGCATTTGCTTTCAACACCCCAACGATGCAGCTTTATGCGTAAAAATTGTCTATAACGGCAATTTACAAGAGTCCGAGCGAGAGCAGACTTATTACCAAATTTTGCAACGCCGCCTCAAAGACTGGTCCTTAATCCCTCGCTTTCATGGCACAAGACTCACCTCAAAGGGCATGGGCGCCATTTTTGACCGCATTCATGACAGCGATGGCAGCACATCCAAAACTCTGCAGCACTACCTAGATGACAACAATCTTAGCCACGGTGAACAGGATGAGATTTTGCAGTCATTAGAACGCCTCTATCGCTACCAACTCGATAATGCAGTGGTCAGCATGAACCTCAAGCCAGCCAACATCGCCTATCAAAAAACATCTACCGGCAATCACTGCGTCATTATCGACAACTTAGGCAACTCAGACTGGATCCCTTTAGCCACCCACTGCGCGCCTTTTGCCCGCCTGAAAATCAAACGTAAATGGCAGCGCTTTGAAAGGTTTTTTAGCCACACGCCGCTGCAAAGACTCCACTTCCTGTAAGAGTCTATTGGCGTTGCTTACTCCGTGTACGCAGCTCAGCCAGACGCTCCTCCATTAGCGAGAACTCCACAGTACTGTTGTAGGCCGCCGAGCGCTCACCTTCCATAGCTAGCGCTTCTCCCAAAGGCAGCTGCCAGCCTTCATTCATCAGCGCCCGAATACGCTTTAATGCATCGGGCTGAGTGCCTGCGATATCTTGTGCCGAAACTAAAGCTGCCTCAAGCAGCGAGTCATCTTCGAGCACCTTGTTCACCAAGCCCCACTCACAAGCTTCTGTCGCACTGAAGTAGTTACCGGTAAAACTGATCTCTCGTGCCCGATTTATACCCACCAGCCGCGGTAGTTTTTGTGACAAGCCCCAGCCCGGAATCAGGCCGACGCGCGCATGCGTATCGGCAAAGCGAGCTGAGCGGGCGGCATAGAGATAGTCACAGGCCAGTGCCAGCTCAAAGCCACCGGTGACTGCAAAGCCGTTGATAGCACCGACAATTGGCTTTTCGCAGTTTGCCAGTGCGCGTATTAGCGGCGAGTCGACACCGAGATTGGCAGGATCCATGGCTTTACCGCCATCTTCAGCCATTTCCTTGAGGTCAACTCCCGCACTGAACGCCTTGCCATTACCGGTCAGCACAATTGCTCGCACCGAGTCATCGGCCGACAGCGCGCCAAAAGCGTCGATAATTGCCTGAGTTAAAGCCCGCGACAGCGCATTATAGGCCTCCGGCCGATTCAAGCAGAGCAAAGCGACCTGCCCTCGATGCTCTAGCTGTAATACGGGTTCACCTGCCAAGTTGGTGGCCTGCATATCAATTCCTTTATCGTTGTATTTTGTCAGGAAGAACAGAATCTAGATCAATACAGGAGGGGAAAGCAAACGCGAGTGGCAACTTGCCATAGGCCAAGGCCGCATTAAAGCGTAATCACAGTCACTTAAAAATAGGGTTTTAATATAGAACTTAAGACAGATGCTGTTGGAAATGGAGCTGGCGAGAGGAATCGAACCCCCGACCGGCTGATTACAAATCAGCTGCTCTACCTACTGAGCTACGCCAGCCAAATCCAATGCTAAAAGTGAGCACTGGGGAAGTCCTCACTTGAAGGCCGGCAATTCTAGGGAAGTTGCCGAGGGGATGCAAGATCTAGTGAGCAAGATATCGCATGCTTTTGTGTAAATTTTTCACCGAGGCCCAAAAATGTCTTTACCGCGCCCTCCCCATGCACTGCAGGCCATCAAGCACTAAGTCGGCCACATACTCCCCATCGTAATTTAAATGCCGCTGCAACCACTGCCCGCCGCCGCCGGTAAAGATCGATTTTAAAGGTTCGCTGCCCGCCAAGTTCAGCGCCATGGTAACGGCACCGGCCTGGGCCAAAGCGATCCCGTGACGCACTGCCTCGGCAGTGGATTCACCGGGCTGTAAAGCATACTCAGCGGTCTCAGCAAAACGTACTCGGTCAGTATCTAGCAACAGCGCCCGCTCCATCAGCTGCGGACCGGGAATAATATAGCCTCCCTCATGCCGCCCGTCTGCAGCCACGATATCAATAGTCAAGGCAGAGCCAGCATCCACCACACACAAGCGACCAGTATATCGCTGCCGCGCGGCTAGCATGGCCAACCAGCGATCCACCCCCATGCGCTGCGGTTCACTATAGCTATTGATGAGTCCCAAGGTCTCGGCTTCAGAGCGGGCCAGCCAAGGCTCAAGCTGCCACTGTCGCCGCAGCATGGCTGACAGCTCTTGCTGCGCTTCATCCTTAGCAACGCTAGAAATCCAAATGGCGTCTAGGCGGGGGGAACAGGCCAGTAGATTATCGCGGCTTTGCTCATCCTCGCTGCGATACAGGCCGCGAGCGACAATCTCATCGCCCTCTAGCAGGCGCCACTTGGCACTGCTATTGCCCACATCCAGCTGCAAACAGCGCTCAGCACTACTCATGCCACAGGCCTCATTGATATTTCTCCACCAAATATCGATTGCAGCCCCAGCGTCGTTTCCAGTTGCAAAGCACCGCGTTCATCGACGCCCCGGGCAATTCCAGCCTGACGGCTTTCAGCGCTATGCAATACCACCGCTGTATCAGCATAGGCATCAAGCGCCATCCAGGCCTCGCGCCAAGGGGCAAAGCCGCCTGCTTCAAAGCCATCTAGTAATGGTAGCAACTCATCTAATAACGCAGCCAGCAAACGGTTGCGCGAAGGCGGCTTATTGCCACAAATCCTCGCCACATCAGTCCAGGCCTGCTCTATATTTTCAGCCGCACTCTCGGGCATGCTTACATTCAAGCCCACGCCAACGACCACCTGGCAATTACCCGCAGCATCTCCGGTCATCTCCAGCAAAATACCGCCGAGCTTGGCACCATTACACAGCACATCATTGGGCCACTTCAGCTGCAGCGGGGGCGCGCCACAAGCTTGCAGGGCATTAGCCACCGCCACGCCGACAGCGAGACTCAAGCCCTCTAGGGCTGCAGCCCCTTGAGAGAATTCCCAGACCAAAGATAAATAGATGTTACGCGCGAAGGGGCTCACCCACTGCCGCCCCCTGCGGCCACGCCCGGCACTTTGCTGCTCAGCGGTATAGGCTAGGCCTGAGCTACTGCCCGGCGCCCTATGTCGCATTGCTTCGGCATTGGTTGAATCGACACTGTCCAGTACCGTCAGTTTGCGCAGCAGAGCCTTCGACTCAGCTCGCATTGCCGCGCTGATCTCGGCCGCATCCAATAAATCTAAGCCCCCGGGAATGCGATAACCCAAGCCGCGCACCGACTCCAATTCCAGGCCGAGGTCCTGTAAACGGTTGAGCTGCTTCCACACCGCAGTACGACTCACCCCCAAAACCTGGGCAAGGTCTTCGCCAGAGTGGTAATCACCATCGGCTAGTAGAGGAAGCAATACAGTTTTGGACATCGGTTAACCTACACTCGCGCTAAAAGTCGCCATGATAGCAAAGATGTCAGTGGTTCAAGCTAGCAAACACGTCCGCTGGCCGGATCCGAAGGACTTGCTTAGGATGGACTTGCTTAGATTGCCGCAAACACTAACAACATCTATGACTTTCGGAGCCTAGCCATGTCACAACTCGACGACGCCACCCTGCGCGCCACCGCCCAAAAGCTGATCGAAGCTCACGCGGAAGCCTCAATCTCTAACGATTGGACCTTCTTTGTTGATGCCATTTACGACCCCAACTGCGTTTACACCTGTGAATATGCCGGTGTGATGACGGTTACGGCCAATGGCACTGATGAAATTAAAGCCACCCACTACGGCCGCGACATGGAAGGCTGGGAGGGCTGGTCCTTCCCCTACGAGGGTGTTTATACCGGCACCGACAACCGCTTGATTACTCACTGGCTCAACCGCGGACCGGGTAAGCGTCCCGATGGCAGCCACTATCAAACCCCCGGCCTATCCTTTATCACTCTAAACAGTGAGGCCCGTATTGTGCGGCAGTTCGATATGTTCGACCTAGCCCACCAGATGAAGCTTTGTGACGAGCTGGAAGATGCCGGCCTACTCTCAGCGGCACTCAAAGAAAGCTGGGTCATTCCAATGAAGCAAAAATTGAACGAGCAACTCGCACGCAATACCTAAGCTAAAGTGCGCGCCCTGTAACAGCTAGGGCGCGCCGCAAACCTCAGCAGCAGCAAAGCAGCATGTCCGTGACAGCGCTAGTAGCGCCGCCACAGTAGCAAGTTGATTTAGACGTTTACGTTAACGTAAACCTTGCTATATTAGCTGACATGACAAAAGCCACGTACAGTATTTCTGAGCTAGCCAATGAATTTGGCGTGAGCAACCGCACTATTCGCTACTACGAAGAAAAAGGCCTCGTACAGCCGCGCCGTGTGGGTCAAAAACGTATTTATAGCGCCGCGGACCGCGTGCGGATCAAACTGATCCTGCGCGGCAAACGCATCGGTATGACACTCAAAGAAAGCGTCGAAATCATCGACCTCTACGATCCCGAGCACAATAATGAGGAGCAACTACACTCCCTAATAAACAGCGTGCGGGACAAGCGGCGCCGCCTGTTACAACAACAACAAGATATCAACGACATGCTGCGGGGTCTCGACGAAGTAGAGAGTCTTTGCCAACAAGCCCTGTCTAGCCAGCATCTGAGCCGAAGCTAATGCCGACGCTGCAGCAATTCACTCGCCAGCAAATAGACCCAGGAAAAAACCATGGATAGCGGATACCCCACCCTCAATTTTGGACTCAGTGAAGAAATCAGCATGCTGCGTGACGCGGTATACCAGATGTGCCAAAAAGAAATTGCCCCGCGGGCAGCTGAGATCGACCGCAGCAATGATTTCCCCCAGGATCTGTGGCGCAAGTTTGGTGATATGGGACTACTCGGTATCACTGTGGAAGAGGAATACGGTGGCAGCAATATGGGCTACCTAGCCCACGCTGTAGTCATGGAAGAGATCAGTCGCGCCTCGGCATCGGTGGGCTTATCTTACGGCGCCATGTCTAACCTCTGTCTGAACCAGATCAGTAAAAACGGTAACGAAGAGCAAAAACAAAAATACTTACCAAAACTGTGCAGTGGTGAGCATATTGGTGCTTTGGCCATGTCTGAGCCCAACGCCGGCTCTGATGTAGTCAGCATGAAACTGAGCGCCCGCAAAGAAGGCGACCATTACCTTCTTAATGGCAGCAAAATGTGGATCACCAACGGCCCCGATGCAGATGTTTACGTGATTTACGCGAAAACCGATCCCGAGGCGGGCTCTAAGGGTATTACCGCCTTTATCGTCGAACGTGACTTTGCCGGTTTCTCCCGCTCTCCAAAACTCGACAAGTTAGGTATGCGCGGTTCCAACACTTGTGAACTGGTCTTTGATAACACCCCCGTGCCGAGCGCCAACATACTGCGCGGCGAAGGGCTGGGCGCCAAAGTCTTAATGTCTGGCTTGGACTTTGAACGCACCGTGCTCTCCGGCGGTCCAGTGGGCATCATGCAAGCCTGCTTAGATGAAGTCCTACCCTACCTACACCAGCGGCAACAATTCGGTCAGAGCATCGGTGAGTTTCAGCTGATGCAAGGCAAGCTGGCCGATATGTACACCGACCTAAGTGCCAGTCGCGCTTATCTCTATGCAGTAGCTGCGGCCTGCGACCGCGGTGAAGCATCGCGCAAAGACTGCGCAGCGGTGATTTTATACAGCGCAGAAAAAGCCACTCAGATGGCCTTGCAAGCAATTCAAACACTAGGTGGCTTTGGCTACACCAACGAAGCCAATACTGGCCGTCTACTGCGCGACGCCAAGCTCTACGAAATTGGCGCCGGCACCTCTGAAATTCGCCGCATGCTAATTGGCCGCGAATTATTTAACGAAACTAAGTGAGCGCCCCATGACTGTGCTGCAAACCCGCATCAATACCCGCGACGCTAATTTCCTGCACAACCGCGACCATATGCAAAAGCAAGTTGATGACCTTCACGCGCGCGTGATGGAGGCACAACAAGGAGGCGGTAAAAAAGCTCAGTTGCGTCACACCTCCCGCGGTAAACTGCTGCCTCGAGAGCGACTGAATGCCCTGCTGGACCCTGGCTCGCCCTTTCTGGAACTCAGCCAACTCGCCGCTTACCGTGTCTACGATGAGCCAGTCCCCGGCGCTGGCATTATCACCGGCATAGGCCGCGTGGCCGGACAGGAGTGCATGATTTTCATCAATGACGCGACTGTCAAAGGCGGCACTTACTACCCACTCACGGTTAAGAAGCAGGGCCGCGCACAGACTATTGCCGAAGAAAACCACCTGCCCTGCCTCTACCTCGTCGATTCTGGCGGTGCCTTTTTACCGCTACAAGACGAGGTATTCCCAGACCGCGAGCACTTCGGCCACGCCTTCTATAATCAGGCCCGCATGTCCGCCAAAGGCATTCCGCAAATTGCCGCGGTATTAGGCTCCTGTACAGCTGGCGGCGCCTACTTACCGGCCATGGCCGACGAGTCAATCATTGTCAAAAATCAAGGCTCTATCTTTCTCGGCGGACCGCCACTGGTCAAAGCTGCCACGGGAGAAATCGTCACCGCCGAAGAGCTCGGTGGCGCCGATGTACACTGCCGCAGCTCTGGCGTCACCGACCACTACGCTAACAATGATCACCACGCACTAGAGTTAATGCGCCGGGCGGTAAGCCGTTTAAACCGGGTTAAGCCAGTCGATATGGACATTCGCGAACCCATCCCACCGCTGTACCCAATAGAAGATATTTACGGGCTAATACCTGCTGACGCGCGCCAGCCCTATGACGTGCGCGAAGTGATTGCCCGCATTGTCGATGGCTCGGAATTTGATGAGTTCAAAGCCCTATACGGCGAAACACTGGTCTGTGGCTTCGCTCGTATTCACGGCTATCCTGTGGGCATTATCGCCAACAATGGCATTCTCTTTGGCGAGTCGGCGGTCAAAGGTGCACACTTTGTAGAACTCTGTGCCCAGCGCAAAACACCACTGGTATTCCTGCAAAACATCACCGGCTTTATGGTCGGCAAGCAGTACGAAGCCAGTGGTATTGCTCGCCACGGCGCCAAGATGGTGCACGCGGTAGCCTGCGCTGATGTACCCAAATTTACCGTGATGATAGGCGGCTCTTTCGGTGCCGGCAACTACGCTATGTGTGGCCGGGCGTACGAACCGCGCTTTCTGTTTATGTGGCCTAACGCACGCATTTCAGTCATGGGCGGCGAGCAAGCTGCTGCCGTTCTGGCCACGGTTAAACAGGACCAACTGGCGCGGGAAGACAAGTCGATGTCTACTGAAGAAGAAGCGGCATTCAAGCAACCGATTTTGGATTTGTACGAGGAGCAGGGCCATCCTTACTACGCCTCTGCGCGCTTATGGGACGATGGCGTGATCGATCCAGCAGATACTCGCAGAGTATTGGGCCTAGCCATTTCGGCGGCCTTGAATGCAGAGATCAAGGAATCCAAGTTTGGCGTGTTTAGGATGTGAGCGCGATATGCAGCGGATGAGGAATAGTTTTAGTCAGCTTCTGAGTGAAAGCGCTTTTATGTCAGCTTGCTGTAGCGCTTTCAAATCTGCGCTGAGTGTACAAGAACATATTCACAGCGGGTCGCCTAGAGCTTTCTTGGGCTCTAGGCGCCACAGCAAAAGACAAAAACAGCGAGCCCAATAGCTATGAAGCAGGTCAGCAGCCATATCAGCGAGCAGGGAATAGCCACGCTTACCCTTTGCCGCCCTGAAAAACACAATGCCTTCGACGACCAGATCATTGCCGAGCTGCAACATTGTTGTGAAAACCTGGCAAAAAATGCGGCCGTGCGTGTTGTGATACTCGCCTCAGAGGGCAGCAATTTTTCCGCTGGGGCCGACTTAGCTTGGATGAAACGCATGGCCGATTACGATTACGGCCACAACATGAAAGATGCCGAAGCCTTAGCGGGCCTGCTACAAACCCTTTACCAGCTACCCCAGCCAACTATTGCACGAGTCCAGGGTGCTGCTTTTGGCGGAGCAGTGGGGCTGGTGAGTTGCTGCGATATGGCGATAGCCAGCGAGAACGCTAGTTTTGCTTTATCGGAAGTCAAAATCGGATTGATTCCCGCCACTATCAGTCCCTATGTGATTCGCGCTATCGGCGAGCGAGCTTCTCGGCGCTATTTTATCTCTGCCGAACGCTTTGATGCTGTTGAAGCTCTACGCTTGGGCTTAGTCAGTGAAGTGGTGCCAGAGGCATCCTTAGACGAGCGAGTGTCGCAACTGGCATCAACGATCTGCGCCAACGGCCCACTAGCCATTCGTGCTGCCAAGGACCTAATCAACTCTGTTGCCGGCCAGCCTCTGAGCAAGGAATTAATTGCCGACAGCTGTGCTCGTATTGCCCACATCCGAGTGTCCCCAGAAGGCCAAGAAGGCTTGGATGCTTTCCTCAATAAACGTAAAGCCAATTGGCTGGAGTAAGCAAGCGCTTATGTTCAAGAAACTACTGATTGCTAATCGCGGCGAAATTGCCTGCCGCGTAATCAAAACAGCGCGGCGCTTGGGTATTGCTACGGTAGCGCTGTACTCCGATGCTGATCGCGCTGCCCTCCATGTCAGCCTAGCGGATGAGGCCATTCACATCGGCCCAGCACCGGCGCGCGAGTCCTACTTAGTCATAGATAAGATTATCGCAGCAGCAACATACTGTGGCGCTGATGCCATTCACCCCGGCTATGGCTTTTTGTCGGAGAATGCTGACTTTGCTCGCGCCTGCCACAGCGCCGGCATCAAGTTTATCGGCCCACCCATAGCAGCCATTGAGGCGATGGGCTCTAAAGCCGCCGCCAAGCACATCATGGCAGAGGCAGGCGTGCCCCTGGTACCGGGTTATCACGGTGACGACCAGAGCCCTGCTCTGCTGCATCAAGCCGCTGACGATATGGGCTACCCGGTCTTACTAAAGGCCACCGCCGGTGGCGGCGGCAAGGGGATGCGGGAAGTCTGGTCAACTGAGGAATTTGAATCAGCATTGGCAGCAGCCAAACGCGAAGCCAGCGCCAGCTTCGGTGACGACCGCATGCTGGTGGAAAAATATTTAACCAAACCCCGTCATGTGGAAGTGCAAGTCTTTTGTGACAATCACGGCAATAGTGTCTATCTCGCCGAACGCGATTGCTCGGTGCAGCGCCGCCACCAAAAAGTTATTGAGGAAGCCCCGGCACCGGGTATTAGCGCCGAGCTCCGCAAAGCAATGGGTGAAACCGCAGTTCAGGCTGCTCGCGCCATTGACTATAGCGGCGCCGGTACAGTCGAGTTTTTACTCGATGAAGACGGGCATTTTTACTTTATGGAAATGAACACCCGCCTACAGGTAGAGCACCCCGTCACTGAAATGATAACCGGCCAAGATTTGGTGGAGTGGCAGTTACTGGTCGCCAGCGGCGCCGAGCTCCCCCTTCGCCAAAATGAGATCCGCTTGCAGGGCCACGCCTTTGAGGCACGGGTGTACGCTGAAGATCCTGCCAATGACTTTCTACCCGCCACCGGCACCCTAAGCTTCCTGCAGGCACCGCAAGAATCGGCCCATGTTCGAGTCGATACCGGCGTGCGTCAGGGCGACGAGATCTCGGTGTATTACGACCCAATGATCGCCAAATTAATCGTCTGGGATGAATCGCGCGAGCGCGCTTTACAGCGCCTCAGCCAGGCACTGCGCAATTATCACATTGGCGGCACCACCACCAACCTGGAGTTTCTCTATCAGCTGAGCAGCAGCCGCCCCTTCCAAGCAGCGGAATTAGACACTGGTTTTATCACTCGCCACAGCGCAGAGCTATTCAAGCAGCGAGAATCCGATTTAGAACAGGACCTACCACTAGCAGCTCTGGCCTGCTTACTGCAGCGACAAGAGCAAAAACACTACCGCCCGTCCTGCTTAGACCCTTGGTCGCCCTGGCAGGCAGATAATTCATGGCGGCTCAACGGAGCGCCTATTCAGCATTTTTTACTCAATTATCAAGACCAAGTCTTTGCGGTCAGCGCCGAGCAGCTAGCTGAGGGCTACCGTATCCGAGTCAAAGATTACGACTGCGTGTTAAAGGGGGAGCTGCAACAGAACACGCTGCATTTTGAGCGTGAGGGTCACCGACAAAGCGCCAGTTTAGCTACCACAGCTGAAGGCTTGACGCTTTACTTAAGCTCAGGAGCCATTCACTTTCGCGAGGCGCAAGCTGATACCGGAGAGCAGGATGGCGTTCTATCGGCAGGCGGACTCACTGCCCCCATGAATGGCACGGTGGTGTCACTGCTGGTCGAACCTGGCAGCGAAGTAGAGGCAGGACAGGCCCTAATCATTATGGAAGCCATGAAGATGGAACACACTCTGAGTGCACCGACAGCCGGCACTGTCGAGAGCTACTATTTCCAACCCGGTGATCTGGTCGATGGCGGCGCCGAACTGTTGCAGTTTAGCCCAGTCAAGGAGAGCTAAATGACCTTACCTGAGGCAGTAAGGCTGGTCGAAGTCGGCGCTCGAGACGGCTTGCAGAACGAAAGCAAGACCCTGGCACTGGCCGACAAGGTCCGACTCATTGAAGATCTCGCCGATGCCGGCCTGCGAGTTATTGAAGCCGGCAGCTTCGTCAACCCTAAATGGGTCCCCCAGATGGCCGATAGCGAAGCGGTTTTTGCGGCCATTAAGCGTCAGCCGGGAGTCCGCTATACTGCGCTAACACCCAATATGCGCGGCTTCGAGCGAGCCCTAGCCGCCGGCGCCGATGAAGTCGCAGTGTTTGCCGCCGCCACCGAGAGCTTTTCACAAAAAAACATTAACTGCAGCGTGGCAGAAAGCCTAGAACGCTTCAAACCACTGATGGCTGCTGCTAAGGCTGCAAAGCTCCCTGTACGCGGCTATGTCTCTTGCGTCCTGGGCTGCCCCTATGAGGGTCAAGTTGAAGCCGAAAAAGTACGAGAAGTAACAGCCGAATTACTTGCCATGGGCTGCTACGAAGTTTCCCTCGGCGACACTATCGGCAGCGGTCACGCCGGTAGCATGGCGCAGTTACTAGAGCTACTATTAAAAGATATTCCCGCCGCGCAACTGGCAGTACACTGCCATGACACTTACGGTCAGGCCTTGGCTAATATCCTTGTTGCGCTGCAGCATGGCATTGCCACTGTAGACGCCTCTATCGCCGGCTTAGGTGGCTGCCCTTACGCCCCAGGCGCTAGCGGCAACGTCGCCACTGAAGACGTCGTGTATATGTTGCAGGGCCTAGGTATTGATACCGGCCTCGACTTACAAGCACTAGTGGCAGCGGGTGAACGCATTTGTCGAGTTCTTGGCAGAGACAACGCATCGCGCAGCGCCCGTGCCCTCACTGTCAGCAAAGTAGTTTGAATTATTTACCCTGAGGCAGCATTCTCAGCTTAGTTTTTCCGCTGCCCTCGAGCCTGTGATACATTCCCTCTTCCACGCGGAGAATTGCATGCTCACTCGCTCTATTTACTGGCAACGACAACTTGCGGCGCTATTAATCACTGCCAGTGGACTGTGGCAGATTGCCACTTTGTGGCTCAGTCCTTTGGGTGATCAGGTGCTGCTCAGCGCCCTGTTGGGTGCGGTCTATCTGCTGATTGGTCTCGGGCTATTTGGTCAGTCGCGCTTCTCCTTATTTACCGCCATTGTTATTCCAGCCACAGTGCTGTGGTTGGTACTTTCCAGCGACCCGCAATGGACCACCGTACGCTATTTGCGAACCGCTGCTGACGCCCTTGTGGTATTGCTCAGTACCCGTGTGCTCTGGGCTCTGCGCAATCAGCCTAGCTTTTAACAACCCTTAACTCGCGGCTCACCACATGGCGCTAAAACCGACAATTTATAAGATTCAGCTCAACTTGGCCGATAGTGACCGTCACCTTTACGATGACTTCACGCTAACCTTAGCCCAGCACCCTTCGGAAACGCTGGAGCGGCTTACTGCGCGCCTCTTGGCCTTTGCCCTGCACGCAGCACCCAACTTAAGTTTTACTCGGGGCCTATCCACCACTGACGAGCCCGACCTCTGGCAACACAGCGATAGCGGTGAAATTGTGCAGTGGATTGAAGTGGGTCAGGCGGAGGAGCCGCGTTTACGCAAAGCCTGTGGTAGAGCACAACAAGTGAGTGTATTAGCATTTGGCAAAAGTGCCAGCACTTGGTGGAAGCTCAACGCCGAGAGCTTCAGTAAGCTGGAGCGCTTAGCTGTGACACAGCTGGATTGGGCCCAGGTTCAAGCTGCTGCGGCCTTAGTGCAACGCAACTGCAAACTATCGCTTAGCATCGCCGGCGGCACGATCTATCTCGATAATGGCAGCGACTCAGTAAGCCTCGAAGCGCAGATATTACAATCCCTAGATTAGCTAAGACTTGAGGCACCTACCTCAACTCGCGCCTCCTGAGAGACGCTTAAGCAAGGCAGGAACAAGGCGTTAACGATAAGATAAAAAGCCCCAGCATAAAGCACTGCGGCGGCCCCGCCACCCTGCCAGCCGATCACTAATAAACAGCCAGCAAAGCCTAAGCGCAGCCATTCCCAGACTTTGGGTTCCTTGCGCTGATCTAGCCACAGTGCAGTAGTCACAGTTGTAGCGAGCATCAGCACATACAGTGCTAGTCCCGTGACATAGCTCAATTCAGCTGCCTGCATGAAATTCAACAACACCACCACTGCGAGCAGCTGAAATAGCGCATAGCAGGCGAGCGTTCCAGTGATCTTCGGGTCGTATTTAGTGAAGCTGGCAAGGTCTGTTTTTTGGGCTGGAAAACGCGCCTCTACATCTGCTGGGCGCCAGCCTGTCCGTGCCCACCACACCCGCAACTTATCTCTCCAATCCCTGGCATGCCAACTATCCCGCGCCATATCAATATAAACGTGGCTTAATGCCTTCAATGGGTTCCAAGAGCGCAATGGCCCACGGATACCGTAGATCGGCGGATCATTGTCCAGCTCTTCCTGAAAGGTGCCAAATAGGCGATCCCAAATAATAAACACGCCACCGTAGTTGCGATCCAAATAAGCGTCATTCTGTGCATGGTGAACACGATGGTTAGATGGGGTGACAAAAAACCACTCATACCAGCCCAGTTTCGGCACATGCTCAGTGTGCACCCAGAACTGATAAATGAGGTTGAGAGAGCCCACAGTAACCACCACTTCAGCGGGAATACCCAATAAGTACATAGGAATATAAAACACCCAACCCAACAGAAAGCCAGTACTGGTTTGGCGCAGGGCGGTACTTAAGTTGTAATCCTCGCTCTGATGATGCGCCACATGCGCGGCCCATAAAATCGTGCGCTCATGACCAAACCGGTGCAGCCAGTAATAGCAAAAGTCGTACAATACAAAAGCGAGAAGCCAAGTGAACCAGTGGCCAGGGTCCATCAGCGACAGAGTAAAGTGCTGGGTGATCAGATAGTAAACATAGCCACCGACGCCTAAAACTACAAAGCGCCTCCCTTGACTGAGCGTACCCAAGAATAAACTGCTGATACTGTCACTCAAGCGGTAGGTATTTCGCTGTTTCACAACGCCATAAACCAGCTCTAGCAGCATGGCTAGAATAAAAAACGGCACAGCATAAACAATCAGATCCATAGCTTAACAAGCAACCCGGCAGAGCCTCATCGAACCAGTGGTGTAGAGATCAGTATCGTAACTCTTTTAACTGAAGGCAAACTGAAGCCAGCCTTGAACCATTACTGCCGCTAGCTAGCCAAGCTTAGAACCAAGGCCCAGCATGTTATAGTCACAGGCCAAAAACCCTGCCTAACACGCGCAGAGCTGAATGCCTCCCAGGAGTAGATCTACCGTGAACAGCCTAATAGTAGACACGCCAATCGGCCCCTTACAGCTGATCTCTCAGGATGGATTTCTACTAGAGCTGCGCTTTCAAGGCCAGCACCGAGAAGACTGTAAGCAAACAGCCGACGACACCTGTTTGAAAAGCGCCGCCCAGCAACTTGAGGAGTATTTTGCCGGCAAGCGCCAATATTTTGATTTGCCGCTAGCCCCAGCAGGCAGTGTTTTTCAACAGCAGGTGTGGCGTGCTTTACAGCAAATTCCTTATGGTGAGCTCCGCAGCTACCGCGATATTGCCTGCAGCATTGGCAATGAAAAAGCGGTACGGGCAGTCGGTAGGGCCAACGGCTGCAACCCATTGCCCATTATTGTGCCCTGCCACAGAGTTATTGGCAGCGATGGTAAGTTAACTGGGTTTTCCGGCGGCTTAGAAACCAAAAGCCGCTTGTTAGCCTTAGAAGCTGCGCAACTGACTGCGACTTAACTGCTGCTAAAAAGTAACTGCTTACTCGCCAAGATCCGCTGCTACAGTGCGAATCCAGTTGGCCTCATTAATAAAACCCCTGCCCCAGCTTTGCCACTGCTCACCTAAGCCGCTGTTGAGGATGTCATCAAGCGTCTCACCCTCGCTCAGGCGCAGCTGCACTTGAGCTGTGGTCGCCTCTAACATGTCAACAAAGCGCTGCAGATCTTCTTTATTGGCCAAACTGCCGTGCCCGGGGACCACTATGGTAGCGGCGTCGATACGCTCTAAGACAGCCTTCACATTGCTCAGATAGCCAGCAACGCTACCGCCAGAAACTAGGTCGACAAAGGGAAATCGATCTTTAAAAAAGTGATCCCCCATGTGCACTACATTCTGCTCCAAAAAGTACACGACGCTGTCGCCATCAGTGTGACCACGCGGATAATGCTGGACCTCCAAGGTGCCGCCATTAAATCGCAGTGCCATAGAATCGGCATAAGTCACTAGGGGTAATGCCGCCCGCGGACTGGGCTCGACAATACCGCCCATGGCCTTCATATCCTGGCGGGTCGACAGGCGCTGATAGACATTATCGTGGGCCACTATCACAGCCCCGCGCTCACCCCAGTACTGGTTCGAGCCAGTGTGGTCAGAGTGCCAGTGGGTATTGAGTACGAAACGAGGAGCGGTCCCATCCTTAGCTGCAAGACGCTGCAAAGTATCCTCATAGGCCTGTGCATAATCAGCGTAATCATCATCGACTATCAAGATGCCATCATCGCCAATCGAGGCCAGCACATTACCGCCCTTCCCTTGCAGCAAATGCAAGGGCCCTGCGAGGGCGCTATGAGTCACAGCAGGCTGCTCAGAGGCTTGTGCTTGAGCCACTGCAGCGCCTATCGAAAGCGCTGCGCTCAGAGTGAGTAGCAGTAGTTTGTGCATCGTGTTTGCCTCGTCAAGTGCTTCGAATAGTTATCGCCTCAGGCATTCAGGTCGGGAATCAACTCATCTTTAAGTCGCTGAATACAGTCTTTCAGGCGCAGCTTTTCTTTCTTCAGGCGTTGCATCAATATTTGGTTATGGGCTGGGTGGCTATACATTTCAGCAATTTTGGAATCCAGAGCACGGTGCTGCGCTATCAGCTCTTGCAGACGCATGGCAGGGCTAATGTCTTCGTTGGCAGCCTCCCGCTCGATATCCGCATCGCTCCCTGGGGGCTTTCTCATGTTGGTTCCTTCTCTCAGTAGCAGATCAGCCAAGATCAGTGCATTACTCTATACCCACATTGATCACCTACACAAGCAATGTGAATGGGGCTAAGACTTTATTTACAGTGATCCGCAAGGTAACGCTGCCACAGGGCATTGTCTGGCTCGGCAATCGTTAAAAAGTGTGGACTCAGCAAGGACGGCCGACAGTTGTAGCGCAAGGGCTGGCCATCCAAGCCCAAAATCACCCCGCCCGCAGCCTCGACGATGGCTTGCCCTGCCGCCACGTCCCACTCACAGCAGGGTGAAAAACGCGGATAAAAATCTCCACTGCCCTCTGCCAGACGACAAAATTTTAGCGCACTACCACTGTTGCGGCGCTCGACTTCACCCCAGTGCGTTTTTAACCAATCAAGGCAAGACCTCAACTTAGCATCCCGGTGGCGGCGACTGACCAGCACCGATAAAGCGCTATCGGGCTGAAGTGGCTGAGTCGCAATACTCTGGTAAGACCAGCTGCCTTCATTATCCAAGGCGTAGCGACGGGCAAAATGCCCGGGCAGTCCCACATAGGCTAAGTGCTCAAGAGGCAAGTAGAGCAAGCCCAAAACGGGGCGGTGCTCGTCAATCAGTGCAATATTAATTGTGAACTCACCATTACCCGCAACAAATTCCTTGGTGCCATCCAGCGGGTCTACCATCCAGAAGCGCGACCAGGCGTGACGCAGAGCCTTGTGCTCCGAGGAAGACTCCTCGGAAAGCACCGGCCAATCCTCGCTGAGCGCCTTGAGGCCATCGCGCAAAATCACATGGGAGTCGAGGTCCGCACGAGTCAGAGGAGAGTCATCTTTTTTAGATTTCACCTCCACATCACCCGGGGCGTAATAATGGCGGCAGATTGCCTGCCCCGCCTCCTGGCACAGGCTTAGCAAAGAGGGCACCAAGTGTATTAAATCTTGCACGGGGTCTCCTGTTCCTTTCTGCCGACAACTATACCACTATCCTTGCGCTTCTCGGCCCCATTGTTAAGAGCAAAGCACTGCAGCAAGACATCAAAACAGGCATAATACGCATCCTACTAGCTATTCACGCAGCAAGCTTGATGATTGATTGGGATAGTATCGACACCGTACTATTAGATATGGACGGCACCCTGCTGGACCTGCATTTTGATAATGTTTTCTGGATGCAACACGTGCCACGCGCCTATGCACTGAAGCACTCCATCCCAGAACAAGAAGCCAGCGCGACCCTGATTGCAAAAATCAGCCAGCATGAAGGTACCCTTAACTGGTATTCGCTAGACTACTGGGCTGAGCAGCTGGATATGGATATCATCGCTCTCAAACAAGAACTACTGCACCTGATCCGTCTGCGGCCCTTCGCCTTGGACTTTCTCAAAAGCCTGCGCAGCGGCCCCCAAGATGTGGTGATGGTGACCAACGCCCACCGCAAAACCTTAGACATTAAGGTGTCCCGGGTCGACATCACCCCCTGGTTTAACCGTATTGTCGTGTCACATGAGCTGCACGCTCCCAAAGAAGACCCTGCTTTCTGGCACAATCTACAAGCGCTCAACCCCTTTGATCCTGAGCGCACACTATTGATTGACGATACGGAATCCGTACTTGAATCAGCGCGCGGCTATGGCATCCGCCATTTACTGACCCTGTTACAGCCAGATAGTCAGCGCCAGAAGCGTCTCGATACCCGTTTTCCTGGCATCCATCACTTCGATGAAATTATGCCAAACGTTATTAGCGGAGCCAGCTCATGAGCGACCATCCTCCAATGTCCAAACTCCGATTAGACAAATGGCTGTGGGCTGCCCGCTTCTTCAAAACCCGCAGCCTGGCGAAAGCAGCCATAGAAGGCGGCAAAGTGCATCTAGATGGCCAGCGGGTAAAAGTATCCCGAGAAATCAGCGTGGGCGATGTCCTGCAAGTTCGCCAGGGCTGGGACCTCAAAGTCATTGAAGTGAAAGCGCTATCGGACCAACGGCGCGGTGCACCAGAGGCACAAGCCCTCTATCAAGAGACCGAAGCCTCAGTGGCCAAACGTGAAGCGGAAGCAGCAGCACGCAAAGCCGCCGGTGGCATGATTGAGCGCCCCGCCCACCGACCCACTAAGAAGCAGCGCCGGCAAATTCATCGCTTCAAGGAGCAGCCAGAGAACTAATATTCAAGCCGATCTCAATCACCGAAGGTTGGCATCTTTGAGCGCTCTTGGCTATTTTGACCGAGAATGTCACCCCAAAGCGATTGAAAGCGAGATTTTGCACAGGATTACCCCCACATAAGCGGGGAATGAGGCACCACAGTCGACAAAAATACGCTAGAATTCCTCAATGCTACCGGAAATCCCAACCACTCGCCCCAACACTCCCTTACTGAGCGCTATTGATCAGGGCCGAAGCCTGAAAACGCTCAATGAACGGGAGCTGCTGACCTTAAGCGACGAATTGCGCGCCTTCTTGCTCTATACCGTGGGGCAAACGGGCGGGCACTTTGGCGCCGGTATGGGCGTGGTCGAACTGACCATAGCGCTGCACTACATTTACAACACCCCCCACGACCGTATCGTGTGGGATGTGGGCCACCAAAGCTATCCCCACAAAATCCTTACCGGCCGCATGCAGCAAATGCACACCATGCGACAAGCCGGTGGCTTAGCAGGCTTTCCTAAGCGCGCCGAAAGCGAGTTCGATGCCTTTGGTGTGGGCCACTCTTCCACCAGCATCTCCGCCGCGATGGGTATGGCACTGGCAGCGCGCCAACAGGGCATTGAACGCAAAGCCGTGGCAGTGATTGGCGATGGCGCCATTACCGGCGGCATGGCAATAGAAGCGCTTGCCCATGCGGGTCATGTGCGCCCCAACATGCTGGTAATTTTGAACGACAACCAGATGTCCATTGGCCATAACACCGGTGGCTTGGCCACTTATTTTGCCAAAATCTGGGCCAGCAAGACTTATATCGCTCTGCGCGAGGGCTCTAAGCGGGTACTGGAAAAAATCCGCCCTGCCTGGGAGCTAGCCAAGCGCACTGAAGAGCACATGAAAGGCATGGTCGCCCCCGGCACCCTGTTTGAAGAGCTCGGCTTTAACTATATTGGGCCTCTCGACGGCCACGACCTACCGCAACTGATTCAGACTCTAGAAAACATGAAGGATCTGGAGGGGCCGCAGTTCCTTCACATCCGCACCATGAAAGGCAAAGGCTTCGCCCCAGCAGAAGCAGACCCGGTGGCCTATCACGCCATCAACAAAATAGAGGCTAAGCCCAAAGGTCCGCAGCCAGCGCTCCCAGCAAGCGGGCCAAAAAAACTGAAGTATCAGGAAGTCTTCGGTCGCTGGCTTTGCGATATGGCCGAACAGGATAAAAACCTGGTTGGCATCACCCCGGCCATGTGCGAAGGCTCCGGCATGGTGGACTTCGCCAAACGTTTCCCCAAACGCTATTACGACGTTGCCATTGCCGAACAGCACGCCATTACACTGGCAGCCGGCATGGCCTGCGATGGCCTAAAGCCCGTGGTCGCCATCTACTCGACCTTCCTGCAGCGCGGTTATGACCAACTGATACACGACGTCGCCCTGCAAAACCTCGACGTCACCTTCGCCATCGATCGCGCCGGTCTAGTCGGTCAAGACGGCCCCACCCACCATGGCGCCTTCGACCTCAGCTTCTTGCGCTGCATCCCTAACATGGTGATTGGCGCCCCTTCCGATGAAAACGAATGCCGGCAGATGCTCTACACCGCTTACCAGCATAAGGGCCCCAGTGCCGTGCGCTACCCCAGAGGCACCGGCCCAGGCGCCATCATCGCCAACGAAATGAGCGGCATGGAAATTGGTAAAGCAGTGACCGTAAGGCGGGGCAGCCAAGTGGCTATTCTCAGTTTTGGCACCTTATTGCCTGCTGCGCTTGAAGCCGCCGAGCAGCTAAATGCCACTGTGGTGGATATGCGCTGGGTGAAGCCGTTGGATGAAGAGCTAGTTTTATCGCTAGCAAGCACTCATGAATTGCTTGTGACACTAGAAGACAATGTGAGCGCCGGTGGCGCAGGGTCCGCCGTAGGGGAATATGTGAACACATGCTCTAAAACCTGCAGCTTACTCCAGCTCGGACTGCCTGATGAGTTTATCGAACACGCCTCACAACTGGAGCAGCTCTATAACTCAGGTTTAAATAGCGAAAGAATCATTCATGCAGTGAACTCCCACAAGACATCACGGCAGTCACCGTCAATTACGATAAATGCAGCCGGAGCAGGGTTCACGACTTGAACAGCAATAAAAACAAGACCAAAAAAATAAAAGAATTTTATGACACGGTTTATTACAAGACACCTCCAAAAATAGTCACTCCCAGTTATCACCACCGCAGACTCACTAAAAAGCTAAAGATAAACAAGAATAGCAATGTCCTCGATGTAGCCTGCGGGACCGGCGCCTTTCTCGCAGCATGTCAAGAAAAGGGGGCACGCATATCCGGTGTCGACTTATCGGACGTAGCAATCAGTACATGCAGGCTTGCACTACCTTCAGGATCTTTCCACTCATGTGCGGCTGAGAGCTTACCCTTTAAAGATAACCACTTTAATCTTGTGACCTGTCTAGGCTCCCTCGAACATTTCATCGATCCATTGGCCGCACTAAAAGAAATGCAAAGAGTCGCTACAGAAGATGCACTGTTTGTAATTCTAGTACCCAATAAAGACTTCCTCACCAGAAAGTTTGGGCTATACAAGGGCACTCATCAGGTTGATGCGAAAGAAGATGTCAAATCTTTAGCCGAATGGGATGCGCTATTTGAAGAGTCCGGATTGGAAGTAAACGAACTCTGGAAAGACCTCCATGTGCTGTCATGGCAATGGATTAGCAATGCTGGTATCTCGAAAACTCCCATTAGAATATTACAAGCACTAGCGCTGACCGTCTGGCCCATGAAGTGGCAATATCAGGTTTATCACTCCGCAACAAAGAAATGAAACAAACCAACATACCACGTGTTCTTTTTATAAGCCGCAACCTGCCACCTCTAGTAGGAGGTATGGAGCGTATGATGCGTGAAGTTGTCTCAGGTTTGGCTTGTTATTCCGATGTAACGGTCATCGGACCACGAGGTTGCGCTGACTATCTGCCAGAAAATGTATTCTCTATAGAAACCTCACCACACCTCAGCGGCTTCCTACTCTCATCTACCATACAAGCGCTTTATCTATGTCGTAGCAAGAGCTTTAACATCATTATCGGCGGCAGTGGCTTAACCGGCCCAAGCCTGGCCCTGCTGCAGCGAGTATTCAAGGTTCAAACCGCAATTTTTCTTCACGGCTTAGACCTAGTAGCGCCAAGTTGGGTCTATCAAAAAATCTTTATACCATTGATACGTCGCGCAAATCGCGTACTAGCAAACAGTCACAATACCGCAAATCTCGCGCGCGACAGAGGCGTACCAGACGGGAAAATCACTGTCATAAACCCAGGCTGCCACCCCGCCGACCCACTTGCCCATCAACGCGTCTCATCATTTCGTGAAGAGTATGACTTGGAAGGTCGGCCCATAATCCTATTTGTAGGCCGCATGACTCGACGCAAAGGGCTTTCACAATTTATTAAACATAGCTTGCCCGGAATTTTCAAATCAGTGCCAGAAGCCGCGTTATTAGTCGTTGGTGATGAACCAAGCAATAGCCTAGACCAACGGGGTGAAAAGCAAGCCGTCATTGACAGTTTGGGCAAGTTAACGAGCGAACACCGCCAACGCGTGAGATTCTTGGGGCAAGTAAGTGACGATGTGCTTAACACATGCTACTTCGCCGCTAATGTCCACGTCTTTCCAATCTTAAATATCCCTGGGGATGTAGAAGGTTTCGGCATGGTAGTAATCGAGGCAGCAAGCTATGGCACACCAACCGTTGCTTTTGACGTAGGCGGAGTGGCCGACGCAATTGGTGGTGATGGAGGTCTGCTAGTTGACGAAGGTGACTATCACGACTTAAGTACTAAGCTAGTTGACTTGCTACTTTCCCCGACAGACTGGGAAGAACGCTGCAGGAAGCATGCTTCCCAATTTAGCTGGGAGAGATTCAATAGAGAATTAAGTTCACAACTTATTTACGATACTGACACCTAAATCATTAACGCGAGAAGTAGCAGCACACTGCTAACGCTACCTTCTAAAAAAGCAGACATCTTCTCAGCAGTTTCTAGACCGGCACCGAATTGAAGACATAAGATTCTCTGCACTGCTTCCCATTTGTATATCAGCTTACTTAGAAGCTCTGTAATAAAAGAGCCTATGAAGTAAACAGCGTTGGCCCCAGACATTCCAAGTGGGCATTTATTTTAGGACTAAGACACAAATAAAATTATTCGTACTTCTGAGAGTAAGCGGTTAGTCTATTTACTGTTTCACAAAACAACAAATGCTCCATCTTCACTCAAACAGTCATCAAGGACAAAAGTGCAACCTGCGATTTGGTTCCCTACCACTAAAGCAAATACTGGCACTGATGCATACACAGAACGCTTAGTTAAAGGGCTTAATGAGCAAGGCTTTAAAGCTGAAATTACTTGGCTTCCCTTACGCGCCGAGTACGCACCTTGGAGTGTATCTGCTCCCAAAGCTCCTGAGTGGGCCAATATCGTTCACGTAAACACATGGTTACACCCGAGATTTATTCCAGAAACACTGCCCATCGTAGCGACAATTCACCACTCAGTTCACCACCCAGACTCTCGTAGCTACAAAGGCTGGCTTCGAACGATTTATCATAGGCATTGGATTGCCCCAATTGAACGCCGAGTGCTTCGAAAAGCCAGTAGAGTTATCTCTGTCAGTCAGTTTGTTGCCAGCACAGCAAAAAACACGCTCACGGATGTTCCAATGCAGGTAATTTACAACGGAGTAGACACGGCTCTTTTTAAAGCTTCCACCGAGCCACGCAAACCCAACAAACCTTTTAGACTGCTCTATGTGGGTAGCTGGACAATCCGCAAGGGAATAGATTTGCTCGCGCCCATCATGCGCGAGCTTGGTCAGGACTTCGAGCTCTATTACACCGGTGGTCCTGGGTCAGAAAAAGATAAACAAAGCATGCCAGCGAATATGTTTGATATTGGCCGCTTACAAGGTGATCACGAAGTGGTGAATGCAATGCAGAGTGCCGATGCATTCCTATTCCCCTCCCGGAGCGAAGGCTTTAGCTTAGCAGTTACCGAAGCCATCGCTTGCGGCCTGCCTGTAATAGCTACAAACAGCTCATCGCTGCCAGAGACCGTTGAGGATGGGGTGACCGGGGTTCTCTGCCCCAAGGATGACGTGACTGCTTTTGCGAATGCTGCAAGACAACTTGCAAAAGAAGGCTTACACGCCAACAAAACCGGAGCCTCGGCAAATAAAGTACTCTCAATTCAACAGAATATTGCCGAGCACATAAAAGTTTATCAACACATCAGTCCCGTCGCTAAACCTTAAACCAAGGCTTTAGTGCTCCCATGCTAAATCGCAAGCAAAAGGTCAGTATCAACTAAGCCTGCATAATATGTGGCTAAACTTTTCTAAACAAATAAACTGGGTGAGGGTCAGGCCATAAGCGGCCTAGCTTTGCCTTATCAAAAAAAACTGTTCCTTACGCTTAACAACTTAGCTCTTGTTATAATCTCAAAACACTCTATCTGGACCCTATTTCATGCCACCTAAGAAAAAGCCTGCCACCTTTGCCAGCACTATTGAGCAACTGGAAGCACTTGTTGCCAAGCTGGAGCATTCAGAAACGCCACTTGAGGAATCCCTTGTGAGCTTTGAGCAGGGCGTCAAACTGATACGTCAAGCACAGCATGAGCTCATGAGTGCGGAGCAAAAGGTGCAGCAATTACTTGCCGATGTACCTGAAGAAGCGGATATGGATGACAATTAGTCGTGGCGGATACTTTAGGCGACTTTATTGATCGTTGCCGGTCTCGCCTGCAAGGGCAGCTGAATTCGGTCTACCCGGCTTCTGGCTCACTACCGGCGAATCTACTTGCGGCACTTGAGTACGCGCTGAACAACAGCGGTAAACAGGTACGCCCTATTCTCTATTTCGCTGCAGGGCGAGCCATTAGTGAAGCTGAGCAAGCAAGCATTAAAGCAGCTTTAGCCTTGGAACTGATTCACACCTACTCCCTGATCCACGACGACCTGCCAGCCATGGACGATGACGAGCTGCGACGTGGCAAACCCACTCTGCATAAGGCCTTCGACGATGCGACTGCGATTCTAGTAGGCGATGGCCTGCAAGCCCGTGCCTTTGAGATAATCGCCGATGCGCCAGAGCTTAGTGCTGAGCAAAAAGTCAAGATGATCAAGGTGTTAGCCGAGGCCTCTGGCTTTGCCGGCATGGTTGGCGGGCAATATGTGGACATTCAGTCGACGGGCAAAGATCTCTCGCTGGCAGCACTGCGAGCTATGCACGCAATGAAAACTGGGGCATTGATTCGGGCCTCAGTGGCCTTAGGTGGCATTGCGGCTGGTGCCAGTGAAGCACAGCTAGTCGCTCTGGATACATACGCGGAGCATATCGGGCTAGCATTCCAAGTGGTGGATGACATCTTAGATGTTGAAAGTGACACCCAAACCCTCGGTAAAACCCAAGGCAAGGACGAGCAGGAAAATAAGGCTACTTATGTGAAGCTGATGGGTTTGGAGGGCGCCAAGTCTGAGGCACAGCGACTGCTTGAGAAGGCTCTGGCGGCACTGAATGACTTCGGCGAATCAGCAGAGATGTTGCGGGAGCTAGGGCGCTATATCGTTGACAGAAAACATTAAAAGGGTAACAAGGGCTTAGCGTCTTCGCATTCGCCCCAGCACTGCGGGAGCAACAGAGGAATTAGTGGCCGAAGAAATGGCCTAATTTTGAACCCTTGGTTTGCAAGTACTTTTCATTGTGTGGGTTACTGTCAGTGCGAAGTGGAATTCGCTCAGTAATAGCAACGCCAGCGGATTCCAGAGCAGCTACCTTGCGCGGGTTGTTTGTCATTAGGCGCACTTGCTTGATTTTTAGGTGCTCAAGCATAGGTTTGAGTACGCTGTAATCGCGCATATCAGCACCAAAACCCAGTTGCTCATTGGCCTCTACTGTATCGGCACCGGCATCCTGCAGTTTGTAAGCGCGAATTTTATTCAGCAAACCAATACCGCGGCCTTCCTGTCGCAAATAAAACAGTGCGCCGCGGCCCTCTTCTGCGATTGCCTTAAGGGCGGCTTCAAGTTGATTGCCGCAATCACAGCGAAGGCTGAACAAGGCGTCACCCGTGAGGCATTCGGAATGAACCCTTGCCAGCACAGGCTCCCCATCGCCAACATCGCCCATGGTCAGCACCACGTGCTCTTTGTTGGCCTCCAGATCATCAAAGCCATGGATATCAAACACCCCCCAAGCGGTGGGAAGACGGGAGGATTCTACGTAGCGTGTTGGCACTCTAGAGTATTCCGGGGCTTAAAAAAGGGCGTGTATTCTACCACTTTGAGCAGCTTGTGCGACAAGCTCGGTAATGTTACCGGTTTAGTTGCCGCTACCACTCCCGAGACAATAGCAAAACACCGTTTTTTTCCTGCATTTGCACATGCTGCAGGTAGGTCATACCCAATAAAATGGTCGAGGGGAAATCGCCTTCGGTAATTGAAGCACGGACATTATCCACTCGAATCCCACCGACATCGACACTTTGCAATGACACAGACCAGGCCTTAATGAGGCTACCAGCGGTCTCTAATTGAGCCTCTTGGCCCGCACGATAGTCAATGCCTAAGGCAGCAGCGTGACCGGCATTCATAGCTACAACGTTCGCTCCAGTGTCTACCAGCACCTGCACAGCCCGCCCGTTAATCGCCGCTGTTGTACGGTACTGCATAGCAGCATCCCGGGGAACCTCGACCTGCCGTAACTCAGGCGCTGAATAACTAGCACTAATCCGCTGGTGCAGCTTCAATGTTTGCCGCTTACCATTGATTTCCACAATGGCTTGCCTTGAGTTTGCACTGATCAAGCTCACACCGGCGCGACTCTGGCCGGCGCGCAGGGTAATACGCGCACCGTTGACTTGCATCACGGCAGTATTAGGCAACAAAGCCTCCACCACCACTTGAGGGCCTCCGGCAAAGACTGGGGGCGTAACCAAGGCCAGGACCATCAATAGTGCTGCAATATATCGCATGTACGCTCCAAGCAATGAGCTTAAGCAAGCTGGAATAGCTTAGTGCAGCAGAACAGCGCTAAGTAAACAATACTAAATTTGCCAAATGCAGCACTGCACAAGCCATAATGCCGGCAATGACATCGTCAATCATGATCCCAAAACCGCCTTCGACCTTCTTATCCAGCGGACCGATCGGCCAAGGTTTGGCAATGTCGAACAAGCGGAACAACAAAAAGCCAGCTAGCAGCCATGACCAACCCTGCGGCACGGCCCACATCGTCACCCACAGGCCAACAAACTCGTCCCACACGATTCCCGGATGATCATGAACACCCAATTGTTTACTGGCACGGTCACAAATCCAAATACCTGCTATAGCACTCAGAACAAGTACCGCGCTATAAGAGAGCAGGGGTAGTGGGGCGAGCAGCAGGTAGAGTGGCAGAGCCATCAGGGTGCCAGCAGTGCCAGGCGCCTTAGGCGATAGCCCGCTGCCAAAGCCGAAGGCTAGAAACTGGACTGGGTCTTTAAAAGGAGTGGGTGCTTTCATTAAAAGTGTTGGTAACCTGCCTGGCTAATCACAGAGCTATTGCACTCTACACCCTCACCGGCCACCACCTGCCCTATTCGTGTACAGCCTTTAGGGACAGGACTGCCAGAGGGCAAACAAAAGCACAGCTCATAATCATCACCACCACTCAGCGCCCAGCGCAGGGCCTGTTCGCGATCTTTAAGGGCTGCCAATGCCGCTGACAGCGGGATGAGCTCGGGCTCTATGACTAACTTTACGCCACTAGCTGCGGCAATATGCCCAGCATCAGCTAGCAAACCGTCAGAGATATCTATCGCCGCCGTGGCGCTGCCTAATAATTGCTGCCCCAAAGCGAGGCGCGGACTGGGCCGATAGTAACGCTGCTCAAGGTAGTCAGCGAACTGCGCCCCACCCTGCCAGCGACCCTCCCATTCACCCTGCACCACGCTCAAGCCTGCTGCGCCGTCACCCAAGGGGCCACTCACACAGAGCATGTCACCCACTTGTGCAGCACTGCGTAGCAGAGCCTTATCGGCGGGTAGCGCGCCCATAACCTGCACAGTGATAGTGAGCGGCCCCTTAGTGGTATCACCGCCAACCAATGGCAAGTCGAAGGCTTTGACTGCCGCCGCCAAACCCTCGCTAAAAGTATGCAGCCATAATTCATCGGGCTCAGGCAGGCTCAAAGCCAAAGTCATTGCCACTGGTTTCGCGCCCATGGCAGCCAAATCAGAGGCCGCCACAGCAACGGCACGAAAACCTAGGTCTTCAGGAAAGGCCTCAGCGGGGAAATGCACAGCTTCCACCAGCGTATCAATGGAAGTCGCGAGGCGCTCACCCGGCTGCAACTTGAGAATAGCGCAGTCATCACCAACGCTAAGATCTACAGCAGGACCTCGGCCCAAGCTGGAAAAATAGCGATAAATGAGATCGAATTCGCCGGCGGCCATGCTTAGCGGCCTCTAAGAGGAGGCGCCTACTTCTACTTTACGCAGTTCACGGGCTGCCTTATCAAGTACGCCATTAATGTACTTGTGGCTATCGGTGGCACCAAACTTCTTGGCCAGCGACACCGCCTCATTGATCACCACTTTGTAGGGCACATCAATGCGCTGGGCCAGCTCAAACGTCCCCATCCGCAGCAAAGTGCGCTCGATAGGACCGAGCTCTTCAATACCGCGATCTAAGTAGGGCGTAAATGCAGCTTCTAGCTCATCGACCGAGGCCGGAACTCCGTGCAGCAAGGCATGAAAATAGTCGCCATCGACGTGACTAAAATCGTACTCACCACGAAATTCCGCCTCAATCTGGTTCAGCGGGGCTGCTGCCATATGCCACTGATATAAAGCCTGCATACCGTAGTGACGGGCTTTACGACGCTCAGCGGCCAATGTGTTATGGGGTTTGCTCACGAAATTAGCCCGCTCAATCCAAGTTGCCCAACAGACTCACCATCTCCAGCGCAGAGAGGGCCGCCTCGGCACCTTTGTTACCGGCTTTAGTACCCGAGCGCTCTATCGCTTGCTCAATGGAGTCCACAGTCAACACACCGAAGGAAATCGGGATTCCGTGCTCCATGCTAACTTGCGCGATACCTTTAGTGCACTCACCCGCCACGTACTCAAAGTGCGGAGTACCGCCGCGGATTACCGCGCCCAAAGCGACAATCGCATCGTAATTGCCTGTTTTGGCAACCTTTTGGCACACCAATGGAATTTCAAAGGCGCCTGGGGCACGTACGATCGTGATCTGTTTATCATCGATACCATGGCGGCGCAGCGCGTCGATCGCGCCCTCTAGTAGGTGCTCTACCACGAAGCTATTCCAGCGACCAACTACCAGAGCGTACTGGCCTTTGGCGCTGGCGAAGTTGCCTTCAATGGTTTTGATATTGTGCATGATCAGGTCCTTGTTTTAGGCCGGTTCAATAAAGTCCAGAACCTCCAGGTCGAAACCGGAGATGGCATTGTACTTGATGGGAGCGCCCATCAGGTGGATTTTTCCGACGCCCAGATCTTTCAAAATCTGAGAGCCCAAACCCACCGTGGTGTAACTATCCGGCGTCGCCGGAGAAGCAGAATCATCACCCAAGGCCAGATCGATACTAGCCAAAAGTTGTTCAGAGCTTTCTTGGCGAGTTAGTAAAACCACCACACCGCGATCTTGGGCGGCAACATAGGCCAGGCATTTGCCCAAGCTCCAAGATGATACATCCGCCAACTCACTGGTCACTAAATCACGCAGAGCAGAGGTAACATGCACCCGCACCGGCGTCGGCTCATTTTCCACAATGGTGCCTCGGGACAAAGCCAAGTGCACTTCGCCTTCCGTTTGATCGCGATATGCAGTGAGACGAAACTCGCCGTAAGAGGTGTTAATGACGCCTTCGCGGATGCGGCGAATGGTGCGCTCGTTAGCTAGACGAAAATGAATCAAATCGGCAATGGTGCCAATTTTAAGCTTGTGTTCTTGGGCAAACTCGATCAGAGCTGGGCCGTCGGCCAGTACTCCGTCGGCAGTGAGAATGTCGGCAATCACTGCCGCCGGCAGTAAACCTGCTAAGCGTGCATAATCTGATGCCGCCTCGGTGTGTCCTGCGCGTGTTAGCACACCCCCAGACATGACTGTCAGAGGGAAGATGTGCCCCGGCTGAACGATATCCGCAGGCAGCGCATGGGGAGCCACTGCCGCTTGAATAGTGCGCGCACGGTCTGCCGCCGAAATGCCGGTATCAATACCCACAGCAGCTTCAATTGACAGAGTAAAATTAGATTTTTCACTGTGAGCTGATTCGACCATCAAGGGCAGATCAAGCTGCCGACAGCGATCCTCGGTCAAGGTCAGACAAACCAAGCCCCGCGCCTTGCGCGCCATAAAATTGACGTGTGAAGCATCACAGTGCTCCGCGGCAACCATCACCACGCCTTCGTTGTAACTTTTAGCGTCGTCATCCAGCAACACCACCATACGTCCCTGGCGGATATCACTGATCAGTTCGTCTACAGTATTGAGTTGCATTAAAATTCCTTAAGGGCGCAGATAGCCGTTCTCGGCCAAAGTCGCCATCGACAGGCCTTCGGCTTGGGGGTCGGCAGCGGCATCGCCTAACATGAGCCGCTCCAAGTAACGGGCGATCACGTCAACTTCAAGGTTAACCCGGCTGCCGCGCGTGTAAGTGCCAAAGATTGTTTCCTGCATAGTCTGGGGGATGATATTGAGATCGAACTCAGCGCCGCGTACGGCGTTCACGGTCAGACTGGTGCCATCCACAGTAATGCTGCCTTTGTGTGCAATATACTTAGCCAGCGCCTCGGGCGCGCGCAGTACAAAGCGAATCGAGCGGCCATCTTCAGTAAAGCTAAGCACCTCACCCACGCCATCCACATGACCAGAGACAATATGGCCGCCCAAGCGACTGGCGGGAGTTAAGGCTTTCTCTAGATTCACACGACTGCCGACAACCAAACTGCCTAGGGTGGTGAAATCGAGGGTCTCCCGTGACACATCGGCCCAATAGCCATCACCAGGCAGCTCGGTCACTGTCAGGCACACGCCGTTAGTGCTAATACTGTCACCAAGCGCCACGTCATCCAGCGGCAAAGCAGCACTGCGGACACGCAAACGCAAATCACCGCCACTGTTTTGCAGTGCAGCGACCTCGCCTACGGCCTGAATAATGCCTGTGAACATAGTGCATCCTAACTGTGAGTATTGAGGCTGGCAGCTGGCTCAGCCGGGTATCAAGGTGAAACGTAGGTCTTGCCCTATTTGCCTTAGGTCGCGTATCTGTAATGGCACTTTTTCGCTCATCTCATTTAGCGGCAAGTGCAGCAGAGGCTGGGCTAGACTACCCATCAGAGTTGGCGCCATATACACCAACAATTCGTCCAGCAGACCGGCCTGAAGCATGGCGCCAGCCAAACGGGGCCCAGATTCTACCAGAATTTCATTGCATTGCCGCCTGTTAAGCTCAGCCATCAATGGCTGCAAATCCAAGCCATTGTCAGTTCTGGGCAAGGGCAAGCGATCACAGTCCAGCAGGGCAGCGGGCACTTCCGTCGACTCCGCGTGGCACAACAAGCTTGGCGCAGTACTATCAAGCACCTTTGCTGTGCGCGGGCTTTGCAAGCGCGAGTCCATCACCACTCGCAAGGGCTGACGAGCACAGGCCTGCTCTGCCATATCCGCTGGCAAAGCCAGTTCAGCCGCCCGTACCGTCAGCGAGCAGTCATCGGCGAGCACCGTGCCGACCCCAGTAATAATAGCGCAACTGCTAGCTCTCAGACGCTGCACATCCTGTCGGGCGGCAGGCCCCGTAATCCACTGACTTTCACCCGAGGCCATCGCGCTGCGACCATCGAGCGACATCGCCAACTTGGCTCGAACTCGCCCTCTGCCGCGCCGCATGCGGGCAATAAAGCCAGCAATTAACTGCTCTGCCTCATCTTGTAGCAGCCCACTACTCACTTCGATACCAGCCGCGCGCAAGCGCGCCAAACCCTGGCCTGTCACTTGTGGATTAGGGTCTTCCATGGCCGCTACCACACGAACCACCCCAGCGGCGATTAAAGCCTCGGCACAGGGCCCGGTTTTGCCATAATGGCTGCAGGGCTCCAGTGTCACATAAGCCGTGGCACCGCGAGCATCTCCCGCGGCCTGCAGGGCTTGAATTTCTGCATGGTTGCCACCGGCAGCTTGGGTGAAGCCTTCAGCAATGACTTGGCCATCACGCAACAATACACAGCCAACATGAGGATTGGGCATTGCTGAGTAGCGCCCGAGTCGCGCCACCTGCAGGGCGCGCGCCATCATCCGGGTGTCTGTTTCGGTAAAATTGCTCATCAGGGGACTTAAGCCGGCTCAGCGCCCCGAGCGGTATCGGACTCGAGTAACTCGATAGCGTCGCGAAACTCAGCGATATCCTGGAAGCTGCGATACACCGAAGCAAAGCGCACGTAAGCCACCTGATCCAACTGTTTTAGGCTGTCCATGACTAGCTCACCCAACACCCGAGAGCCGATCTCACGTTCGCCGGTGGCGCGCAAATCATGCTTGATCTGATTTATCGCGGCTTCAATATCCTCCACGGAAACCGGCCGCTTCTCCAGCGCACGCTGAAATCCGGCACGCAACTTGTCTTCATCAAAAGGTTCGCGGTTACCGTTTTGCTTAATTACCCGAGGCATGACTAACTCTGCCACCTCATAGGTAGTGAAACGCTCTTTACAGCTTAAGCACTCACGGCGACGGCGCACCTGATCGCCCTCGGCGACCAATCGAGAATCGATGACTTTAGTATCATCGGCAGCGCAAAAAGGGCAGTGCATGATCTATTCCTGCAATGAGCCACCCCAGTGAAAGTGGCTTGAATTAAGTGCTTGAAGATTAACATATTTGCGAGCGGTACACGGACTGCAAATGGCGTCTGTGAAAAAGTGACTTTTTGCTAGGCTAAGCAGCGAGCCCGTACATAAAAAAGGGGACCGAAGCCCCCTTTAATTCACTCAGTCAATCAACAGCCCATCAGCTATAAACTGGGAAGCGGCTGCAGATTTCCAGCACTTTGCCCTTAACTTCAGCAATGCTCTGCTCAGCATCGCCTTTTTCGAGTGCTTCTAAGATGTCGCACATCCAGCCAGCCAGTTCGATTGTTTCAGCTTCGCCAAAACCGCGAGTGGTGATAGCGGGGGTCCCCACACGCAGACCAGAAGTGATAAAGGGTGAGCGCGGATCATTAGGAACCGCGTTCTTGTTCACTGTAATGTTGGCCTTACCCAGTGCCTCATCGGCGTCTTTACCGGTGTAGGGCTTACCAATCAGGTCAACCAGCATGAGGTGGCTGTCGGTGCCGCCAGAAACAATCTTAATGCCACGGTCAATAAAGGCTTTGGCCATGGCCTGAGCATTTTTCACGACCTGCTTCTGGTAGCTAACAAACTCTTCGCTCTGCGCTTCTTTAAAGCTAACCGCTTTAGCTGCAATCACGTGCATCAAGGGGCCACCCTGACCACCGGGGAATACTGCAGACTGGAATTTCTTCTCCAGCTCTTCATTGGCCTTGGCCAGAATCACACCACCGCGTGGGCCGCGCAGAGTTTTGTGGGTAGTTGAAGTCACTACATCAGCATATGGCACTGGGTTGGGGTAAACGCCCGCGGCGATCAAACCGGCCACATGAGCCATATCAACCATTAGGTAAGCGCCCACTTTATCGGCGATGTCACGGAAACGAGACCAGTCCATCACCCGCGAATAGGCTGAAAAACCCGCCACAATCATCTTGGGCTTGTGTTCAAACGCCAGTGCTTCAACCTGCTCGTAGTCGACCTCACCGGTCTCAGGCTTCAGGCCATACTGCACCGCATTGTACATTTTACCTGAGAAGTTAGGCTTGGCGCCGTGTGTCAGGTGGCCACCTTCAGCCAAGCTCATACCCAGAACGGTGTCGCCCGGGGCACAGAGCGCCTGATAAACCGCTGAGTTTGCCTGGGAACCTGAGTGCGGCTGAACGTTGGCATAATCCGCCCCGAACAGCGCTTTTACGCGATCAATGGCCAGTTGCTCAACCACGTCCACATGCTCGCAGCCACCGTAGTAACGTTTGCCTGGATAGCCTTCGGCATACTTGTTGGTCAGTACGGTACCCTGAGCTTCAATCACGCGAGGACTGGTATAGTTCTCAGAAGCAATCAGTTCGATATGCTCTTCCTGACGGCGCTCTTCTGCACTAATTGCATCAAAAACTTCGTCGTCAAAACCCTTGATGGTCATGCTGCGGTCAAACATCGGTATCCCTCGGCTGGCTGGGGCGATGATGCCCCGAATTCAAAGGCGCGTATTCTACTCAAAAAGCGGCCGGCATATAAGCCTATGTGTAGGATTACACTAATACGGCAGATCGCCCATGCAGGGCACTCTAGCAGTTTACGTCCCGACGAGGGGCGTAGCTACTCCGCCTGTTGTAACAACTTGTGAACGGGTATGATAGAAAAAGCAGTAAAATAAACGCGCGCAACAGTAATTTATCCATCATCAACTACTCAGTGCGATAACAGGATCTAAACGAGCGGCTTTGAGTGCGGGGGTAAAACCAAAAACCAAGCCCGTGCCTGCCGCACAAGCGAAGGCCAATACCATAATCGGTATGGAAAAAGTAACTGGCATCAACCAAGCGCCTATCAGTGCAGCGACGCCAAGCCCTCCTAGCACACCGATAATACCGCCCAGGATAGACACCACCACTGCTTCCACCAAAAACTGTTGAAGAATGTTGCGTGTGCGGGCCCCAGTGGCCATACGTATACCCACCTCACGGGTGCGCTCAGTCACACTCACCAGCATAATATTCATCACCCCAATACCACCGACCAATAATGAAATAGCGGCTATGGAGCCGAGCAATATAGTCAGCGTGTTATTTGCTGCTGTGGCTGAAGCCACGATGGAAGCCATATTGCGTACGCGGAAATCTTCATTGCCATTGTGTTGCTGAACCAAGGCCTGCCGTAGCGCTTCTTCTGTTTGCTCGATACTAGCTGTATCGAATACCGCCACCGTAATGCGATCCACATAGCGGTTTCCCGATACCCGCAAGCTACCAGTACTCAAGGGGATAAAAATAATGTCGTCGGCATCTTGCCCCCATGGGGTCGCACCCTGCTCGCTCATCACGCCTAATATTTGAAAAGGAATGTTATTCAATAAAACAAACTCGCCCACCGGCCCGCCTTGTGGAAACAGTTCACGCGCCACGCTTTGCCCAATAACCGCTACCGCGGCATAGCGATCGTTATCTTCATGGCTAAAGAAAACACCTTCTTGTGGTAGCCAGTCACGCAACATAGGATAGTCCGCGCTCGTAGCGTTCACTCGTGTAGTGGTGTCTAAGCCTCCTGCCCGCGCCGTGACCCCTGTTGTACTTTCTGGCACGGCGGCTTTCACATTCGCTAGCTGTGCCAATACAGGTACATCTTCAGGTAACAAGCTGGTCATACCGCCATCTGCACTGCGTCGTGCAAAACGATCAGCACCCGGCTGCACCACCAGTAAATTAGTGCCCATGGAACTAAAACGTTCTAGTACATCATCCTTTGCACCCTGCCCAATAGCGAGCATGGCCACCACTGAGCCCACACCAATCACAATGCCCAGCAAGGTTAATACAGTTCTGAACCAGTTCTCTTTTAAAGATCGCAAAGCCATGCTTATGGCTTCCAGGCTTTCCACCAACACAGAAACACTTTTACTGCTTGCTGCACTTTTAAGATTTAACAACTTTGGCGGCAATGGCGTTTGCTTGTTTTTATTGTGCCCCGTATCGTTAATGATCATACCGTCTTTAAACTCAATCACTCGCTCAGCATGCTGGGCTACCTGCGCATCATGAGTAATTAAAATAACGGTATGCCCCTCATCAGCCAACTCGCTCAATAAGACCATCACCTCTTGGCTACTTTGGCTATCCAATGCGCCTGTGGGCTCATCGGCTAAAATAATACTGCCACCGTTCATTAAAGCGCGCGCGATAGAAACACGCTGCTGCTGCCCACCTGATAATTCACTGGGGGTGTGATACAAGCGATCACCTAGCCCCAAACGCGTCAGTAGTTGCTGCGCTCTTTCACGACGCTTAGCGGCCGGCAAGCCTGCATACACCGCTGGAATTTCAACATTTTCAGAAGCATTTGAGGCAGCAATTAAATGGTAGCTTTGAAACACAAAACCAAAGGCCTCGCGCCGTAACCAAGCTAGCTCGTCATCCTTTAAGTGACTCACCTCTTGCCCTGCAAACTCGTAGGTGCCTGAGCTAGGACGATCTAAACAGCCCAAAATATTCATCAAAGTGGATTTACCTGAACCCGATGCCCCCATAATGGCCACGAACTCACCGGCATAAATATCCACATCAACGCCTTTTAACACCTCGAGAAAAGCGTCCCCTTGGGAGTATTGCTTGCGAATGTTGCGCAGGCGCAAAAGAGGCGTAGCCATCAGCGCACCTTTGCCATGGAGTTTGTGTTCTTTGCTGATCTCGCTTTAGCGGTGCTAGGCTGCAGTAAAATACTTTCTCCTTCTGCCAAGCCTTGTTTTATTTCGACTTTCACACGGTTATCAATACCGCGCTGCACCACGCGCTCTTCAACATTTCCTTCATCGTCTCGAACATACACCGTGGTTACACCGCCCTCATTTGTGCTTAATGCCGACATAGGAATAGCCAGAACGTTACTAGCCTCAGCTAACACAAAGAACACTTGCGCGGTCATCTTGGTCATTAATTCACCGGATGAGTTATCCACATCAAACAAAGCAGTATAGAGAATCACGTTATTGACTTTTTCTGGCGTGGGAAGAATTTGGCGCAAAGTGCCATGCCAGCGTTGCGTGGTGTTACCTAGTGGCGAAAAATAGACGGGCATGCCCAATTGCAGGCGGCTTACATCAGCCTCTGACACTTCCGTCCACACCGTCATAACACTAAGGTCCGCAATACGCAAAAGCTGCGGGGCTTGCTGATTCGCATTTAAAGTTTGCCCTCGTCGCGCCTCTAAGGACACGACGGTTCCTGACATCGGCGCGTAAATACGCGAATAACCTAGCGTAGCTTCATCTGCTTGTAGGCTTGATTTATGCTGCTCTATCTGCGCGACTAGCGCTTCTGTTTGAGCATTCACAATCAACATTTCAGCGCGTGCACTTTGCAAGGCTTCATCACTGGTCGCGTTATCCTTAGCTAGACGCTGTTGGCGCTGCCACTTTAGCCTTGCTAACTCTTGCTCCGCTTGCCGCTCGCGCAAATTAGCCTCTAAAGCCTTAAGCTGTGCACGACTAGCCGATACCCGCGCTTCTTGTACATCGGCATCTATTTCAGCGAGCAACTGGCCCTTTTCAACCTCATCCCCCACATCCACATGCAGTGCCGTAAGTTGGCCAGACACTTGTGCGCCAACATCCACATAATCTCTCGGCTCTAAACTGCCAATGGCTGTCACTAAGTATTCAATATCCTCACGCCCCACTTGCATCACAGCTGGGGCAACTTCTTTTTCAGGGCTGCAGTACTGCCAACTAAAGAAGGCCACCGCCGCCAATAAAAGAGTAAGCACTATTCGGCCTTTTCTCAGCCCAAACCTCATCTCTTTATTCTCCCACGCTAAAAAAAATAGCACTTAATATTGTGTCATTAACAAAAACGTCATTCACCCCGCTGTTATCGCTAATGCTTGGCTTATATGGGCAATGGGTCAGCCAGAGTCATCAACCCAAGGATGAAACGCCTTCTGGGCCGCTTATTGCTCTCTTAAACAGCTGAGCTGACGCGGACTATTAGCTCATGCTACTAAGCCAGCACGCAGATGTGAGCTGGGCATCCACGCACCCCAAGCAGACAAGCGCAAAAAAGTAGGTGAAGTGTAGGGCATATTAACGGCCGACAGAGAGTAAGCCCCTCGCCAATTCTGCTGATTGGCTTGCGAATCTGTTGAAATTCCTGCCTATTGCAGCTGAAATTCATCTTGACGGCGTTGAGCATGCTATTGATATCCCTGCATTGCTGAACGAGAGCAGATAGCAACTCATGCCATGAGGCTCGCACAGGCTGCCATGCTGGCTAAGTACTGTAGTGTTTGAAGAAGGTCAGCATGGCGCTCAAGTGACAGGCACTGCAGCTAGCCCAAGGACTCAAGGCAGCGCAGCGAGGCTGTATTCGAGCACTTCGTGCCAGGCCGGATCGCCCATGCAGGGCACTCTAGCAGTTTACATCCCGACGAGGGGCGTAGATACTCCGCCTGTTGTAACAACTTGTGAACGGGTATGACAGAAAAAGCAGTATTAGGCTGGCGTGAATGGCTAGCCCTACCTGATCTGGGCATTGATCGGATCAAAGCAAAGATCGATACCGGCGCACGCACCAGCGCTTTACACGCCTTCTATTTAGAGCCTTTTAGCCGTGACGGTGAAGAGTGGGTACGCTTTGGTATTCACCCGCAACAACTCAATACTGAACATGTGGTGCACTGCGAAGCCCGCGTGCTAGACCAACGCCAAGTAACAGACTCTGGCGGCCACCGCGAGCAGCGCTACGTTATCTTGAGCCGCCTACAAATTGGCAAGCAGAGCATTGACGCTGAACTCACGCTCACCGACCGTGAGAGTATGCGCTTTCGTATGCTGCTGGGCCGCACAGCCATGCGCGGCCATTTTCTAGTCGACCCGGCCCGCTCCTATCTTCAAGGGCTGCGCCCTGCTGGCGCGCCAGAGGATGACGAAGATGCCTAGCAAGAATGCCAAAGTGCTAACGATTGGTGGCCAAGAAACGCTGCCTGGTCAGCAATACATAATCGAAATTCCGGTGGCCCCCACCTACACCCACGACAACTTATCGATCAGCCTGAAGGTCATTCGCGGCAAACGCCCCGGCCCGGTGATGTTTGTCTGCGCCGCTATTCACGGCGATGAAATCAACGGTGTAGAAATCATTCGACGCCTACTGAAAGATCCGCTGCTAGAGCGCATGCGCGGCACCCTGATCGCAATTCCGATCGTTAATGTCTACGGCTTTATTAACCACACGCGCTATTTACCAGATGGGCGCGATTTAAACCGCTCTTTTCCAGGCTCCAGTCGGGGCTCATTAACGGGACGCATCGCGCAGACCTTTCTCAATGAGGTGGTGGCGCACTGCAGCCATGGCATCGACTTGCACACTGGCGCACGTCACCGCAGCAACTTCCCGCAAATTCGAGCCAATCTAGCAGACGAGGCAACCCTAGCGATGACCGAAGCCTTTGGCGCACCGCTAGCCATTGATGCGAAAATTCGCGATGGCTCACTGCGTCAGGCTGCCGGCGACATGGGCGTACCTGTGCTGCTCTATGAATCCTGTGAAGCACTGCGCTTTGATGAGACTTATATTCGCGCTGGTGTGAAGGGCGTACTCAATGTCATGCGCCACTTGGGCATGTTGCGTAAGAGTCGCGCCCGAATTAAGCCTCCAGTCATCAGTCGCAGCACAAGCTGGCTCCGAGCACCGGAAAGCGGGATATTACGCGTTTTAGTTCCCTTGGGCGCCGAGGTTGAGAAAGGCCAAACTATCGGCTTTATTGCCGACCCTCTGGGCGTCAGCGAAGTAGATGTGGTGGCAGAAAATGCCGGCATAGTGATCGGGCGCACCAATCTACCACTGGTTTACGAAGGTGACGCTCTGTTCCACATCGCCGAAATTGGCGGACGAACAAACTGGCAGGTTGATGAGTTCCACGAAAATTATGGCCCAGTAGAAGATGAGCTGGACCCCGAGGACTTGAGCCAAGCGCCAATCGCCGGTTAACTCTGCAGAGCCTTACTAAAGCTAGCCCAGCGGATGGGCCAGCTGGCCTTCGCGGGCTGGCAATAAAACCTTTTCTGGTACTCAGGATCTATACATGAGCACACGCTGAAGCGCTGCCCTATTCCTGCTAAAATCCACCCACATTTTTAATACAGGGTTATCCCACTACTATGGCCCAATACGTCTATACCATGAATCGCGTCGGCAAAGTCGTGCCGCCGAAGAAAACCATTCTTGAGGATATCTCACTGTCGTTTTTTCCTGGCGCCAAAATTGGCGTGCTGGGACTCAACGGAGCGGGCAAATCCACCCTGCTGAAAATTATGGCGGGACTCGACACCGACATTCTCGGTGAAGCTCGCCCCCAGCCAGGTATCAAAATTGGCTATTTACCCCAGGAGCCGCAACTCAACCCCGACAAGGACGTGCGCGGCAATGTGGAAGAAGGCCTGCAAGAAGCCATTGATGCCTTAGCTGGACTGGACAAGGTCTACGCAGCCTACGCAGAGCCTGATGCGGACTTCGATGCGCTCGCTAAAGAGCAGGCGCGCTTGGAAGACATTATCCAGGCGACCGATGCGCACAATATCGAAACGAAACTGGAAGTCGCTGCCGATGCCTTGCGCCTACCGCCTTGGGATGCCGACGTAACAACCCTTTCCGGCGGTGAACAGCGCCGTGTGGCACTGTGCCGATTACTGCTCTCTGCCCCAGACATGCTGTTGCTGGACGAACCGACTAACCACTTAGATGCAGAGTCCGTAGCATGGCTAGAGCGCTTCCTACACGACTTCCCCGGCACAGTAGTAGCCATTACCCACGACCGCTACTTTTTAGATAACGCCGCCGGCTGGATTTTAGAGCTCGACCGAGGTCGCGGTATCCCCTATGAAGGCAATTACTCCGACTGGCTCAATGCCAAGGAGCAGCGCCTGCAGCAAGAGCAGCGCCAAGAAGCCTCTCATCAGAAGGCTATTAAGTCAGAACTCGAGTGGGTGCGCAGCAACCCTAAGGGCCGCCAAGCTAAGAGCAAGGCACGCTTACAGCGCTTTGAAGACTTGCAGTCACAGGAATTCCAGACACGTAACGAAACAAACGAAATTTACATCCCACCCGGTCCTCGCCTAGGTGATAAAGTCATCGAAGTCAGTAACCTCAAGAAAACCTTCGGCGATCGACTGCTGTTTGACGGCCTCAGCTTTAGCGTGCCCAAGGGCAGCATAGTGGGCATCATCGGTGCCAACGGCATGGGTAAGTCGACGCTGTTTAAAATCCTGATGGGCATCGAGCAGCCCGATGGCGGCGAAGTTAATGTTGGTGAGACTGTAGAGCTTGGCTATGTCGATCAGTCCCGCGATCACTTAGATGGCAGCAAGACTGTCTGGGAAGAAATTTCTGACGGACAGGACGTGATTCGCATCGGCAACTATGAAGTGAACTCGCGCTCCTACGTGGGCCGCTTTAACTTCAAAGGCTCCGACCAGCAGAAGTTTGTGAAAGACCTCTCTGGTGGAGAGCGCAACCGCTTGCACCTAGCCAAACTGCTCAAGCAGGGTGCCAACGTTCTGTTGCTGGACGAACCAACCAACGACCTTGACGTAGAAACACTGCGCGCACTGGAAGAAGCGATCCTCGCCTTCCCCGGCAGCGCGCTAGTAATTTCACACGACCGTTGGTTCCTTGACCGAATCGCCACTCACATACTAGCCTATGAAGACGATGGCAACGTGGTATTCCACGAGGGCAACTTCAGCGACTACGAAGCGGACCGCAAGGCTCGCTTAGGCAGTGCGGCAGATCAGCCCCAGCGAGTGAAATACCGCAAGCTCAAGTAGTAAGGAGAGCCGTCTCGCAATGTCAGTGAGGCGGCGCTATAGTAGTTTTATCGTGGAATTTGGAAGTGTCTCCTTATGAGTGAAGCTTATCGTGAAAAACGTGATTTCACCCGCATAGAACTAGATCTACCTGTGACTATTCATCAGGGCGGCAGCGTTTGGCAGCAGCGCCTACTCAGCATATCCCTGGGTGGCGCAGCCACTGATCAGCCTGACACTTGGGACGCGCAGTACAACGAGCCTTTCACCTTAGTGATTCAATTAGATGAGAGTGCTGAGCTGGAATTACACGCTTATTTACAGCACGTTGAAGCAGAGCGGCTGGGGTTTTCGGTGGAACATGTCGACCGAGAAAATATTGATGCCCTAGTAGAGCTTCTGCAGCAACATGTCAGCGACCCCGACACTATTAACGCTGAAGTTGAACAACTAAAGGCCAACTAACAACAGGAGGGCTAAAGCCCTCCTTTCTCGCTAGTGTCTGTGGCACTCAAAGCAAAAAGTATGCCGCAGCTGCTGCCGCCAGAGCGAGTATTGCCACCGTCAGCACAAGGGTAGCGCTGAAGCCTTTGTTAGAGCCTGCAGCAGCTAGCTGCGCAGATTGATCTGAAGCAGCTTTAGCCGCCGCTGCCACGACACTCCCAGCAGCCGCCCGAAATATCAGCGAAGCAATACCTAAGCGAATCTCATCCCCATCGGCTAAGTAAGCTGTCAGACGTTTTTCACCGTTAACGAAGATGCCGTTAGCCGACACTAAGTTAACCAAGCGCCAGCGACCATTGTCGTGAATTAACTGAGCGTGCCGCGCAGACACACTTGGCTCGTCCACCACCACTTCGCAGCTGGGATCACGACCGATTTCCCATACATCTGGCTTAGTGCCATCACCTACCTGCAGCTCAACTGCTTCAGCTCCGCTGCCACTTGTCGCCACTAAAATGAGGTGTGGCAGATCGGAAGCGCGCTCCATGTCGACAGGCCCGCTTTCCGACTCTGCGATAGCGTCAAGTGACAATACCCGCGTGCTATCGCTGGTGCCCGAATCAGTCCAACTGCCGGGTAGATCCGAAGGCGCTTGAGCTTTTAGCGGCTCTGCTGTTGGTGCTTCCTTGACCGGCTCCGGCATAGCTTTGGGCTCAGGCTCAGGAATGGAAACAAGCGTAGCGTCGTCCATTCCACCAACAATGGTCGCATCCATGTCCGCACTGACGCCGCTCAAGATGACCACATAATTGTGTTTATCAAAACTGACCGTATCGCCGTCGCTGAGGGTGGTCTCAGCGCTGATTGTTCTACCATTTACCTGAGTGCCATTAGCTGAGCCAAGGTCTTCAATACTGAGACTCTGTTCTTTGACGCGCAACAAAGCGTGCGCGCGAGATACTCTAGGGTCATCAATAGTGATATCGCAATCTGCTGAACGGCCTACGCGACGCTCAAGACTCTCACCATCCGCGCCACTTAAGCCATGCTTACTGCCATCAGCTGCGAGCAATGCTGCACTAAAATCTGTCATGTTCTACCGTCCTTTCAGCCTCTAAAAATAATGTCGAGGCTGTATGCCACACTGCCAACTATCAGTGCAGCCACCACTAAAGCAAATAGCCAGCGACTGCTACGCCGTCCCTGTTCCTGTTCTTGTTTGGCCGCTTTGCGTGCAGCCTCAATATCACTGGCTGATAACATCTGTGTTGACTGCAATTGCTCCCCGGGAGTGCCATCACTTTGGCGTGATGCTACGCGGCGCACAGCAGGTATCGGCACAGCAGCTGCTTCACCCGAAAACTCTTCCTCCAGCTCAGGCAGACCAGTGTAATCACCGCTTTTAGGATCGTAGCTCCACAGCACATCCGGCTCTAGCAGGGCCAATCCAGATTTCGGCTCAGCGCCTGGTAACAGAACAACCGTGATATTATCTTTACCCCCAGCTTGCACCGCAGCATCGACCAAAGTCTGACAGCGCACTGCAAGCGAGGCATTGGCGGAGAGTATTTCCGACATTTGAGCACTGTCGACTACATCAGACAAGCCATCACTACAGAGCAAAAGCACCTGACCTGGCGCAAGGCGTCCGCCGTTAATACCAACCTGCAGCTTGGTATCTTCCTGTAAACCAACGGCCTGTACAATGACATTTTTTCGTGGATGATTGCGCGCCTGGGCCAAAGTAATTTGTCCCTTGGTCAACAGCGCCTGCACATAGGAATGATCTCGGGTGAGGAGCTTTAACTGGCCATCCCAAAGATAACATCGGCTATCTCCCACCCAGGCCAATTCGTAATCGCTGTCGGAAAAACGCGCAGCCACGACGGTGGAAGCCATACCCGACTTGCCACGGCCTTGTGCAACTGCAGCCATCACCTCGCGGTTGGCGCTGCGAATGCCCTGCTCCACAGAGCGCCCTGCAACTAGCTCCCGTAAGATGACTTCACAGGTGATAGCACTGGCAACTTCACCGGCCTGATGTCCGCCGACCCCATCCGCCACCACCGCAAGGCCCTGCTCCACATCGATTAGGTAAGTATCTTCGTTATGCTCTCGGCGCCCGATGTGTGTGGCGCCACTACCGTCTTTCAGTACCTGATGTTCACTCACAGTGCACCCATGACTTGCTTGGCCAGAACCGCAAACTGCTGCGGCACAAAGGCGTTCTCATCTTCTACTGACTTAAACCAAGCATCGAGTGCAGACTCTAGCCGGCTATTATCTCCCACTGCGATACTCAAGGTTTCCACAGCTAGAAACACCTGCTCTGCCGCCGTAAAGTGCCGGAAGCGCTCGGCCCCAGCAGCTTTTAATAAGCCGCTGCGTAAGCCCCGCAAGCGCTCAGTACTGTAATTTGCGCCGCTCACCTGCCTAGCCACTGGCTCGAGTACTTGCTGCAGTGCTTTAGCTTGATTAAGCACTGCACTGCGGCTCTCCATTGAGGCGCGATGCAGTTGCTGCAGGCCACTGCTCAGCTCATTAATCTTGTCATGGTCTAGGATGGCCAGCACTTCAATCAGCACCAAGAGGTTAGCATCGTTCAAGCGCACCGTGCCCGGCGGTAATGCAGCAGCCCCTTCTGGAGCCCAGCGCAAATCATCCATCGGGTGATGACAGGCGTGACACTGATAAAACGATAGCTCGGGTATTAGGCTCTGACGAGTGAACCACTGCTCCTGCAGTAATTCGAGACTTTGCATGCTCGTTACCGCAAGACCTGCCAGCCACATATTCACCGGCGCAATCGCCGGTTTGCGTTCACGGTAGTCAGCGTCCACTTCGTAGTGAGCCGGTTGGTTAACCGTAAAGGTCTCTAGTTCAAAGGCCAAACGCGGGTGTCCAGCACCCATAATTTCGTGAGTGGCAAATTTGTCTTTAGTGCCCAAGTGACAGGACAGGCACAACCTAGCCCGCTGCAAAGGCTGCTCTGTAGGATACATACCTTTGGCTATGTTATCGGCGTGACTTGTGCCAAGTTCAGCATGGCTCTCTAACCACTGCCCAGCACCCCCGTGACAGGCTTCACAGCCGACCCCATCAGAAATCTGAAAACGGCGACCACGCGCCTCACTGGGGACATTATCAGCGTGACAATCCAGGCAAATCTTGGCGCCGGCAGCGCTGGGCAAACCCAGCTTTCGGGCGATTGCCTCAGACTGAGCTGTCTGCAATGTGCGATAAGCTCGGGAATGATAGTCCTGGCGCAACCACACCCGGTACTCGTTCAACCAAACGGTGGCACTGGGGTCCTTGCTCACCTTGCCGTGACAAACACTACTCGCACAACTAGCCACTCCCTCATGGACATTACTAGCAGCCTCCGGCAAGGGAGCGGCGCTGAGCGAGGCACTGTTCACTAAGGCCGCCACTAGTGCAGCCCAAGGGCTGATGATGACTCGGCCAAATCTCATTTTTTATCTGCCTTTTCAGCGCTTGCTTTATTCTCTACAAACCAAGGCTTGCCGTTTTCATCGACATAGAGCTTGCGCATCTCTTCCAAGTTGAGTGGCCGCGCACCAATTCGTCCAAATACTGCTACTTGCCCTCCGCTTTCATCAACGCCGCGATCCCGCTCTAAACCACGACTCAAAGAAAGCGCTGGCGACGCGGTGGGGTAGCTAGCAATCAATTCAGGCTTGGGCTCAGGACTGAAGCCATAGAACTTAGGCTGTGAATCTGGCGAGGTCAACTGCAATACTTTCAAGCCCCCTCGGCCATCGGCCACGTAGGCAAAGAGCGAAGCATTGGTACTGGCCACAGTGACATCGCGGCTATCCACTAGACCATCACTGTATGTCTGCAACAAACGCAGCCTGCTCGGCTGAGTGATATCGACAATCGCAAGGCCCTCACTGCCTGCAGCCACATAAGCGTAAGTCCGAGCCAGATGCATACGCCCCGCTTGCTGCAGAGCAATGGTATTTTCTGGGAGTAAGTGCGGCGCACTGGGCTCAGTGATATCAATCACCTTGAGGCCATCGGCATCGGTGACAAAGAGATAGCGGAACTGCAGCGCTACTGAATGACCTTGATTGAGCGGCACCACAGCCTCGAGTTGCGGCTGCAGGGGCTGGTCGATATTTACCACCACCAAACCGGCATCAGCCACAATATAGGCATACTTACCACCTAAGACCATGTGCCGCGCTCCATTGAGAACAGCATTCTCATTCCAGGTGAGCGCGCGCTGCAAGTGATTATTGCGCGGCTCGCCATCGCTTAGGGTATCGACATCGCTCAGGATCAAACCTTCTTTAGCATCCGTAATGTACACATAGTTGTACAAGGGATGAAAAGGCTGCTCTAAGTTAATGTCGCGCATCAACTCTCCTTCGTTGCGCGAAGGATGGATCGGCTGGTTAGTTGGTAAGACCACGCATGTCGCATTGCTGCTAGGGATGCGAGTGTTGTGCCCGAGGGGACTAAAGGGCCCGCTAATAACCCGCTGAGAAATACCCTTGTTGGCGATTCCGGCTACGTCATAGACCTGCATGCCTTTGTCACCCTCAGCAACAAACAAGTACTCACCGCGCAACTGCACACAGGCTGCGGGCCCACTGCGATGAATGTGCCCCTCCTGCAGAACGCCACCTGCTTGCTGGTGCTGCTGGAAGTAATCTGGGTAGGCGTAACGATGCAAATAACTCCCCAGTACGGCCTGTGGTTCGTCCCATTCGGTGACTTTTACGCCGCTGATTTGCTCCTCAGCACCTAGCCAAGCATAGTGGCCGACAAAGTTTACAAAGCCCGTTCCATACATCATCAGCTGAGCGAGAATAGCGTTGTTATCGTTATCCTTCGACAGGTGGCAATCCTCACACTCTTTGGTCTCTGTTTTACGTACAGTGTGGGGAAAGTGCGGGTTAAAGGCCTGAGAGCTGTAGCCGCTGGCTGCTATCGGCGGCTGCTGAATATAGATCTTCTCGCGGTTGGCGTTAGTGGACGACAAGACCAGCGCAGAACTGGAGCGCACCGGTGCATACTTACCACCTTTCGCTGTTTCCCGCTTACCTAGCAGGAACATTTGGTCACGGGATACCTGGGGATTATAAGTGGCAAAGTTTCGCGTCTCACCCCCCTCGTAGTGGTGCCGCTCAGTTTTGTTGTTTGCCTCAATCGGCAAGTGACAGCCAGCGCAAGAAGTGGTCCATGAAGTGTGGCAGGTATAACACTCCATCTCGTCGTCAGAGTGCGCGAGATTGTCAGAGGCCACATCTGTGCCCCAGTCCTGAGTGGCCGTATCGCGGCTCATCAGTTTGGCCCGAGCGGCTTTCTCGTTGTACTCAGCATTACCCGGGGTCACGCTGTCTTTCACCAAGCTGAGCTCCCACTCAAGCTCCGGATCCAAGACCGAGCGCTGAATCAATTTGTTGCCTAGCCACTCAAAGCGCTTGCGCCCGTCTGGGTTGCGAAGCGCGCCCAAGTCGGTGCCTCCATCGAGAGCGGCAGGGCCAGAAGTAAACAGGTTCGGATAGGCCTGAGCTGAGCCGTGACAATCCTTGCAATCAATTTCTACGGCAGCGGCGACTTCGCCATAAATGTGTCCGTTGCCATGATTATCCTGACCGTAATGACAGTCCACACAATGCATGCCCTTTTCCATATGGATAGAGGCCATGTGGACTGCCTTGTCGAACTTTGCTGGATCGTCGTCGCTGACCTGCTCACCTTCAGCATCCAGTAGGTTGCCCTCGCGATCGCGTTTGAAGATAGCGCGGAAGTTCCAGCCGTGGCCGTGGTAGTCGGCGAACTGGGTGTCTTTCAATCCGGGGTTGAGTTCAGACACCGCCTTGAGGAACTCAGGGTCTGCCCACTTACCCCGCGGTGCAGCGCCCTCTGGGTTGCGCTCAAGCACGTCGTGACGCTCCTTATCACTGGGATAAACTTGCTTCTCAGGCCACATAGAGGGCGCGTCGGACTCGTAATCCCACATGGTATAACCCAAGTAGCTGTTAACAAACATATTGGGCTGGTGCATGTGGCAAACCATGCACTGACTGGTGGGTATAGCTCTGGTAAAGGCGTGCTTTAAGGGGTGGCCCGACTGATTTTTAGGGATAGTCGGATCGATACTCTGGCTTTCACCTGTGTGGCCAAACTGGGCATAAAGCGCCGAGTGCTTCGGGTCACGGTCGTTGGCATAGACCACGTGACAAGCGGCACAGCCAGACTGACGATAGTCCCCCGGCTGGTCGTTAGTGCCCATAAACCAAGAGTGCGGGTCATTGAGCCGAGTCTTGGTCATATTCAGTACTGGAACTGAAATTCGCGCGCCGGTACCGGGCCCGCGGTTGGATTGACGAAAGTCCGGACGGCCCGGTTCTTCTATGCGCTGCAATTGACCCAGCGCATTAGGTAGGCCAGTTTCAGGGAACAGGTTGCCAATGTTGCGACCGCCCCGCTCAAAGACCCTGAAGATATCGCCCGGCTTCATAGTCTCCCAAGCTGGCAATGGATACAGCTCTGGCAAGATACTCATGCGGGTCATTTCTGGGCTGGGCTTAACTGGGCCAAGAATTTTGGCCGGCTCACTCTCGCGCGTATAGCCCTCACCTAAAATGGAGTACTTGTAGGGCAAGATGCCATTGTTATATGCAGCGGCACCCCAAAACATGGCTGAGGTAGACATTAGGCTGCGCTTAGCCGCCTCAATAATTGGCAGGTGACAGGCGCCACAGGCCTGCTCTGCTATGCGGTAATCCGAGGGGTTAATAAAACGTACAAACTCAGGACTTTCTTTGTTTAGTAAAGTGTAAGTTCGCTCTGGGTTAGCGCTTGAAGGAAAGCCCCAGCGCTCGGGGTAGCGCGGCAATACGTGAGCCTGCTGCAATGCTTCGAGATATCCGGCATCCGCCAAACTCTCTGTACCACTGGGACGCTGTACCTGAGCATTACCGCCATGACAGTCACTACAGCCGAGTTTAACCGCGGGATTGGCATGCATTGTTTTTTCATCTGTCGCGGTGTGACAGCTCATACAGCCAGCGCTTTTACGCTCCATTTCAGCAGCACTCTGACTGGCAGGTGCCGCAGGCGCGGTGACATAAACTCGCTCGACAGGCTTACTGCCTGAGGCGCTCAGGGTATCGCTTACTGGCAGCGCCAATAACACAATTGCCATGCTGCCCATCCAACAATGGAACAGGCTTGGAAAACGGTGTGGCTTGTCACTAGGTCTCATGGCAGCCCCTTTAAAAGGTCAGTATCACGTTAAGAAGCAAGGAGTAAGGGTCGTCGTCACCATACAGCTCTTTAAAGCCGTCTCCGGCGAATAGTTGCGCATAAGACAAACGCGCTACCACGTTCTGGCTCATAAATGGCCGCCAGATCAAGGCAGCGGAGAGGTCGAGGCCAATCTCTTTATCGATATTGGCCTGAGCACGGGCCACCTCTAAAACCTCGGTTTTAGCAAAGGCGAGGTAGTTGGCATTAAAAGACAGACGCAATTCAGGCAGCAGGTCAAAATCAACACCCCCACCGGCTAGAAATAGACCGGGGTTGGTGAAATTAGACTGTCCATGCTCTTTGGATGACTCCAAAGAAGGGAGCAGCCCATTGCGCTGAGACAGTGCCACACGGCCACCGCCAATCAGCGGCACGCCCTGGCGAATCCAATAACTGGTATCGGCGCCGGCAAATTGTGGGTTCTCGAAAATAGCATCAAAACCCTGACTTTTATCGTCGAAGGGATCATCGTCGCCACTGGCGTAGAGGAAGGACAGTCGAGCCCGAATCCAATCAAAGTCCATAGAGGGCTCGGCGGCAAAGAAGAAAGCTTCAATATCAGAGTCTTTAGCGCTAAAGACACTGCCTTTCTCTTCACCAAAGGCGGCATAAGCTGACACGCTCAGATTGAGCCGCCCAAAGTGTCCATCGCCGTTATAACCCAAGTAATAGACATCGTAATCGCGCTTCCGCTCCTGCCCTAGGGAGGCTGGGCGCTGGATGAAATCATTGCTGTCGAAAAACAGCTCATCGCCCTCGCGATTGCGGTTATAAATGGCTGTCAGCTGCGAAAAAAAACCCAGTGTTGGCTGATCCTGCCAATACAAATTGGCAAGCCATACATCATCGTCACGCAAGTCTTGGCCAACATCATTGAGACCACTGTTGGTGTCTTTTTCCATGCGGCGGAACCAGCCCAAGTTGTACTGGAAGCGGTTGTTGTCACGGGTACCAAAGAGCCTTACCCCGAAAGGCGAGTCCTGGAAAAGAAAACCCCTAAAGTCGCTAGAAAAGGGCTGAATACCAATGCGCAGACTGTCGAAATCATAGCGATCACTGACGTTGCGCAAGTGCTTATCGACAAAGGCCGCTTGTATACCCAGGTGATTATCGTGGCGGGTAGTGCCATCACCGGGCTTGGCATTGATGCCATTGAGCTCTTCCACTTCGCTATAGTTGTAGTTAAACACTGGGGTAAAGCGGAACTCCCAGTCCGGTGGGCGAAATACGGTGTCACCCTTGTAATACACCAACTCCACCGCCAAGTTTTGATTGAACAGTGCCTGCTCGCTGCCGCCAAGTATGTCCAATGAACCCGCACTATCCGTTGACTGCATGCCGACCGGAGTGGGCAGCTCACGCAGCTCTATTACAGAGTCAGAAATTGCTGTGACATTAAAAAACCACTCGCCGTGAATTGGCTTATCGCCTTTTAAGGTGTTGCGGTTATAAGGGTCGTACCAATTACTTTCATAGCCTAGGCTATCGACTATGCGCCAGCGATCGGGAACTGCTACCAAAGCCTCAAACCGTTCAATGCCTGGCCGAGGGATGCCTGAGTAGTGTCGCGGCAAAACCGTACGATGCAGCGCCACTGGCCGCTCTCGCATGACCTCAGCGCTATCCTCATCAACAACCGTCTCTCGGTATTCACAATCCCGGTTAGAGCCAGCAGCGCGGCGACGGGTACTGCGACTGCGGTCGCGCACATCTTTGTCGTCACAAGCGATCACAGGCTCTTCGCTACTTTGAGCCGCGGATTGTTGCGGAATGAATATCAGGCCGGCGGCCAGCGCTAATACCAGTGACGGCATCAGGCCTACTGCGAACTGACTAAGTGGCAAGTGCTTTGAGCTTAGACTGCTGGCATCCATGGCATTATTTCCCCGCGCAAACGAACTGTTCGTCGCTATCAAGGTAGGGTGTTTGCGGGCACTGTATATAGCGCAAGCGTTGACCTGCAGGCTCCAGCCGGTCAGCTCGCATCTCCGGTGGCGCATTATTAATGCTGCCCCCGAGTGCTAATCCCGCCTCATGTAACCCAAGGAAAGAAATCATATCGTCCTGTTCAATACCGTCACCGGATACCCCGATGCCGCCCACTAAAGTATCGCCGCGATAAATCGGCACACTGCCAGGGAAAATCTGACTGCCATTCGCTAGGCGTGGTACCGTCGACTCAACACAGTTAGGGCCGACATCTTCATCAATGGCCCCGAGTGTAAACAACAGGTGTTGCAGCACTTTATTGAGTGAAAGGTCCAACTGTAGGCCGGTGGAAAACACGCTCCACTCGTTATTGTCGAAAGACTTACTGAAAGGGCCGTGCCTATTGCCGCGAATACCATCGGGGTAGAAAGGCCGCGATAAATTGCCACCGGCGCGATCGGAAAAGGCGATACCGTCGGTCAGCGCTTGGGGACCAATAAAGCTTTGCGCCGCCTCAACATAATCGGGAATGAGTACCTGTGCTTTGGGGCTCAACTGCGAATCTACGTAGACAGTTGGCGTGCTAATACTGCGCAAGAAATCAGCGGCGTCACGAGAGGAGAATAAAGTGGCGGTCCGCGCCTTTTGCAGTGACACATCGGCACCAAAGACAGGGGCATCACGGGTGCGCAGCATACCTAATATGACGCCTTGGCTATCCACCACGGATACTGTCACTCGCGCCTGACTGCCCAAGGGACGACGAATTTGTGCGCGGCTGCGGTTAGCAACGGTGATGGCAGATTGCAGCAACTGCTGCACTTCATTAGCGCTGAGGGCATCCACTGCTAACAGTGCAGCATCACTGCCAGCGCGCAGCGGATAGCGATTTTGATTGTTGGCATCAACAAATATAAAAGCATCGAGCTCTGCGTAGCCATCCGCGGGCCGAATGCCAGACTCGGGGCTGCCAAATGCAGTGCCGGCAATGATATTGGCGCGGCTATAGCCCTTTACCGCAACTAATGAGCCCGCGTTGACAAGACTGTCATACGCCGGCGCTTGGGCTGGATCCTCAGCCAAGTCAGCAAAGTCGACATCACTAAAACGAAAAGACTTACCCTCAACTGTAATCCGCTCAGCGCGGCGATCGAGGGGCGCGGCAAAGCCAAAGCTGGCAGCAAAAGCGATCAACTCATCCACATCTCGGTCGATATCAAAGACATCTTGATCGATGCTGTAGCGTCCATCGGCGATCACACCGACACCGCCCACCGCGGTGCCGTTTTTATATAAGGGAAATCCGCCGGGGTCAGCAGCGAGACCTAAGGGCGAGCGCTGCGGGCCGGGCATTGCCTTGGCCGGTAGGGGACCTAAGTTGGCTGTTGTTGTGCCCTCTCGAGTGACACCATAGGGAGAAAGTGTGAAATCAGAGCAGGCAAACTGACTAAACTGCACGCCAAACAATGGCCCGCCGGGCTGATTTTTCTCCCCGGGATTGAAGTGCTCCTGCACGATTTGGTTGGCGGTACGGGTAGAAAAAGCGTTGCCCTCACTGGATAAATAAGCAGCTGTCACAGCCTTGGCAATCGCCGCTAGTGCATCGCCATCTAATCCAGCCGGCAACACCACGCCTTCTAGGCCGGTAGTCACTGTGGTGGGGAAGGTCGTGCTGATGGCCACTTCGGCAGCGCTGGCGGCCATGCGATGAACTGCCAGCACATTACCCACTCGGTCGACAACGGCAATGGTGGCCTCTTCACCCATGGCCCGTGACTGGGCAATGGCCTGCGCTAGAATCTGCTCAACATCGGTGATGGTCAAGCGCCTAGCATCATCTGCGCACTGACCGACACAGGGTTTATTGCTCGGGTCTTTATCACCTGAGCTACCCTCGCTATTACCACTGCCACTCCCTCCGCCACAGGCGACGAGCAGCAATGCGCTACAGAGGCCAATTATTCGCCAGTTCATCAACTTACTCTCCCTGCTTATTGGCTGCTGGATGCTGTTTATCTAGCAAGCCTCGGGCTTCAATAGACAAACTACTGTCGCGCTGATGGAAAGCGTGACAGCTGACGCAACCCACATCGGTACTCACAGCTCGGCCCTGATCATGACACTCCAAGCAGTTATCCTGCCCTGGTATTAAAATATCGGTGGCCAGCTTCGACTGGGAGGCATCGTGACAGGCCTCACACACTTCGCTCGACTCGGACCAAGCAATACTTAAATGGCTCTTGTGGTCGAAGCGACTTTTCGGATACCAATCACCGCTAATGCGGATCGGCTGCACATACCAGCGATCAGAAATATCCTGTAAACCGGTTTCGAGCACTTCGTGACAAGTGATGCAGCCAGTCTGTGCAAATTGATACTCCGCTTCCTTCAAGGCTTCAGCGCGACCACAATCTAAGCCACTGCCCTCACAACTCGCTGCCGCCTCACGCTTACCGGGCACTCGCCGCGGTTTTTTCTCAGAGCGCTCTTGGCGCAGCGCTGGGTCGGTAAATTCACGAATAAAGTGTGACTCCATTGCCACAATGGCAGCGCGCAAATCCCCGTGAGGTAATTCCAGTTCCGGCTCATACATATCAAAGCTCAGGCTGTGGCAACTGCGACAGTGCTTATCCATGCTGATCGGCTCAAAGTGCTGTCGATCGTCTTTGAGGCTGTGACAAGAAGCACAGTTCAAGGCCTCGCCGGTGCTCTCGCTCTGCACCTTATCGTGATCGAGGTGGACTTCATGGCTGAACTTAAGATTTGAGCGCTCCTCTAGCTCAGCACTACCGCGACGGACCCGCTCGACTTCCCAGCCGTGTGCTGCCCCTTTGCCTTTAGGACTAAGCAAACTGAGCTTGAAGTCTGGGTGCTGGTCAGCGCTAAAGGCTGTCACCGCCTCCATTTGTTTGGCCTCTGGCCATTGAGCGTTATCTGCGTGGCAGTCAACACAGAGCTTATTATCACTTCGCACTAGCCGCTGGGGTTCATTGTGCTCACGGTGACAGCTAGCACAGCGCTCGCCAACAAAGGCCTCTGCGGGGTGCACTGCCACATCCACATGCTCAGTTATCGGGCGGTGACAGTCTAGGCAGGCTGCGTCTTCCACCATCACAAAGGGCTTGCTGTGACAGGCCTGGCAATCTTTGGCTATGCCACTGGTGTCGTGAGCGGCGTCCAGCGGTCCCGTTGACCACAGGCTATCGTCAGGCAGTGGGTGAGTCCGCAGGGTCTGCGCAAGCTCCGGCTTAACAACGCCGGTCAAAGGAATAATCAGGCCCAGAGACAAAATTAACAGTGCCAAAATCCAGCTCAAGCGGCGCACGCTCCAAGCCGACTCCGATAGATCAAGTGCTGTAGCAAAACTGGCTTTAAGGGGAGCGCTACGATGTACTTGTAGGCCTAATACAAAACCTGCCGGCGGCTTAAAAAGCGATAGTTCATAGCCCGCGACGCTGAGCGTCTGCCCCAGAGCTAACTCCGCTTTACGCTGACTTTTTCCCTCTAGCTCGAACTCCAACTTGCTGGCTGAAACTTGAGCCCCAGCGCTGCTAGGCTTGAACTGTAAAACACCGGCCAATCCCGGCATCTGGACCATGGCACTGTCATCACTACCGAGGGTCAGTTCTGTTCCCTGATACTCGGCCTCTAGTGCTTCACCGCTGCCGCGGCCAGTTTTTTTACGGACCAGAAAATACACGGCGCTACCAGTAAATAAATACAGTGAAAATATGAATCACCAGCGCCACTAGCAGGGCAATGGTGAGTGGAATGTGCAGCAGCAACCAGATCTTAAGAAAGCCACGCAGCTGTATATCACGACGCAATAAGTTAAGAATCACCTGACGCCGCCCAAACAGGGCCAGCAGCTGATTGAGCACCGCAGCTTCAGATTGTTTGCGCGCCTTAGGAATGCGTTGGGACAGGCTATGAATCATCACTGCCTGCTCTGCATTAGAGACCGCTTTGCTCTGGTTAGGCAGTAAAATTCGCGAGTGATCTCGCGCACTTAATTGCTGTGTTAGGGAGCCCCCAAGCCGACTCAACTCCAAAGCACTGAGCGCCATACTTTGTAGTTCGGCATCACAGCTTTCGACCACTTCACGAATGTGCTCATCCAATGCCGCCAGCTCTTCCAGCCAAGCCTCGCGATCCTTACCGGCGTTATTGCCTGCCAGCCGGCCAGGAACATGCAAGTAGACATAGAGTCCATAAAATCCCGACACAATCACCATACACATCAGAGCGTAAGCGAGTGTGTGGACGTTCCAGCCAAGCTGGGCGGCGCTGTGCAAAGTGGCCACTAATAACAACACCCCACCGAGGTAGACATGGGCCGAAGTCCAGCCCTGTACCGTGCCTAGGTTGGAGTTATAGCGGCGCTTGCGAATCCCCAGCACACTGAGCCAGAGGATTAACAGTGCACCAACTGTACCCAGTACATAGCCTTGCCATGTGCCACCATTAGGCGGCTGCGCTGCATCACCCCCCTGGCTGGCATAGAGCACTATTGATAACAGCCCCAATATCAAGGCCAACTTGCCATAGCGGTAGCCGCGCCATGCCAACAAATTAATATGCATTAACGCCCCTCCACAAGCTGAGCAAACTGATTCGGAGACAGGCGCAGGGCAGCCCCTGTGGGACAAGCCTGGACACAGGCGGGTCCGCCGCTTCGACCCATGCAGGCATCACATTTCACTGCTTTTTTACCCGCATCTTGAGCCGCCGCACTGGGCTTGAAGTGCTCGGGCTCGCCCGGACCACTGCCCAGGCCAAATAGCAGCCAAGACAGTAGGCCTGGTTTCTTAGGCGCTTGATAACTGAGCTTAATGGCACCGTAGGGACAATTGGTTTCACAGTTGCCACAGCCGATGCAGCTATCGCTGATAAAGACTTCACCATTGGCCGTGCGCCGAATGGCATCGGGTGGGCAGTCTTTCATGCAATGCGGCAGTTCACAGTGACGGCAGGACACCGGGACATGTAAGCCAGCCATCGAGGCACCGCTTTGACGATTCAGGCGGGAAATACCATTGTGGGTTTCAGCGCAGGCACGCTCGCAGTTGTCACAGCCCACACAGAGTGTTTCATCGATCACCAGTGCATTAGTGGCTTCACCCAAGCCCTCTGCCATCAAAAAGCCTATGGCACGGGCGGCCTGTGGCTGAGAAGCCATGGCATTGGACTTTTGTAGGGTATCACTGAGCCTACTCTGCAGGGTCGCCACATGCTCTGGCTGGCTGTTAACCAGTGTTAGGAATTCGGGCCGGCGAAGCAATACTGTTTCCGTACGCACCGCTGCTGTAGCGCTGTCAGCACGCTTGGGCGTACCCATTAAAGCCAGCTGACCGACCAACTCGCCAGAGTGGCTTTGCGCCACGACCATATTGGCCCCACCGCGCGTTAACATCACGGTGCCGCTGCGAATTAGGTGCAAGCATTCGCCCTCTTCGCCTTCGCTAAACAAGACCTCACCGGCTTTGAATTGGCAGGTTTCAACACGCCCAGCAATGGCAGCCAACTCATCTAGTGATAGCTGCGGGCGGAAAGCAGCCTGTAGTGCGCGCATCACAAAGACTCGGTCAATCCCGCTGCGCACCTCTTCGTTGGAGTTCATCAACTTGACCATAATGCGGCGCGGCGTCTCAATCAGAATACTGTCCTGCGACACCACAGCATCGCCCTGACGCGGGCGACCGGAGATCAAACTCATCTCACCAAAAAACTGTCCCGGCTTGATGGTATGCCAGGGGCCATCTTGCTCTAGCTGTAACTGTACTTCGCCCTCCACCAAGGTGTAGAAACTAGTACTGAATTCGCCGTGTCGGTAAAGCGGCTCACCGGCGGCAACAAAATGCGTGGAGTGATCGCCACTAGGCGCTGCCTGCGCCAGCTCAGATGGGGGCAAGCTGACTATAATTCGGCTCTCGATAATGAGCTCGCGGAAGGCCAAGGGGTTCATCCGACGGAACATCGGCACCCGCTGCTGGTAAAGATCCAGCACGTCCTCGGCATCCATCACATAAGGCAGCCCAGAGAACTGCCCTTGTAATAAGGGGTAATCTGCCGGTTTAGTGTTTTTACCATGAATGAACTCAATGACATCATAGCCCTGGTTCATGGCTTGCTTAATTAGCGGGTACCCAGCTAGTGCGCCAATAATATACAGCCCTGGCACATTACTCTGGTAATGACGATCGACATCGGGCACCGCTTCCATGCTGGGGCTGCTGATTTCAATGCTGCATGATTCAACAAACTTACGCGGCGGCACAGTACCCAAGCGGGCAATAATACGGTGGCACTCGATACGCTCTTCCCCGGAAGGCGTATTGAGAATCAGTGCGCCGAGCTGGCCTGAGCATGCGGGTAACTCCAGTCCTGCCACGCTACTCTCATAGCGACAATAAAAGCCGCGATTTTTATCATTGATTGCCGCTAAAACAGCATTCAAGTTGCCATCTTTGGCACGGCTAAATTCGTTGCGGCGGTTGATAATAAAAACTTTGTTGTAGTCTGACAGAGCGATGGCGTTCTCGATGGCCGCATCGCCGGCGCCGACAACGATTATCGTTTCATCTTTGAAATCCGCGGGATCATCTAAGGTGTAGCGAACAAAATCAGACTCGGCATCTCCGCTAACACCTAAAGCCCTGGGGTTACCTTGGGTGCCAATTGAAAACACAATGTGCTCGGCTTCAATGACATCACCACTTTGTAGCCCTAGGCGAAAACTGCCCTTCTCTCCGTCAATCGCCACCACTTCACTGTCGTAGCGAATATTGATCCCCGCCTCCAAGGACTGCTGCCAACTAGCCAAAATTTGTTCGCGCTTACCGGCAGTAAAGCCCAGCTCACTGCGCAGGTCCAAAAAGCCAGGCTCGTCCATGACGTGCTTGCCTTTCTGGTACTTCTGGATAGTTTTAGCAAAAGTGGAGAAGCCCTCGAGCAAGACATAGCTCGGAGTGGTGGCGCCATTTACAGCGTCATAGTAGGCCGCACGCCCAGCAGCACTCAGGCCAGCAGGTCCCGCTCCGACAATGGCAAGATGATACCGATCAGACACGGCCTCTCCCCTACAACCTCAGTATTTTATTGTTGGGAGGCCTTCTGCCTCCGCCTTTTTTATCTCGGTCTGATCACGATTGTTTCAGTATCAACCTCAATACACAAGCAACTAAATTTCACTGTTTAATTGGGTGGGACTACTGGCCAGCAAAAAGGCGCGCTTATCCGCTAGCAAATCGGCAAAAGAGGAGCCTGCCACCACTATAATACGCTTGGCCTGCAAACGCGCTAGGTGACTGCTAATCAATCGCCGCTAGGGCCTCCTCCAGCCGTGTTACCGCAATGACTTGCATACCTTTTATCGGGCTGCGCGGCGCGTTGGCCTTAGGCACAATAGCACGTCCAAAGCCGTGCTTGGCGGCCTCCGACAAGCGCTCTTGACCGCTGGGCACCGGTCGTATTTCCCCCGACAAGCCCACCTCACCAAAAATCACCATATCCCGCGGCAGCGGGCGATCGCGGTAGCTCGATACGATAGCGAGCAACAGGGCCATATCGGCACTGGTTTCCAAGACCTTGACCCCACCCACTACATTGGCAAACACATCCTGATCGCCTAACTGCAAGCCGCCATGGCGGTGCAACACGGCTAGCAGCATGGCGAGACGGTTCTGCTCCAAGCCCACTGCAACCCGGCGCGGGTTACCGAGCTGACTGTCGTCTACCAGCGCCTGTATCTCCACTAATAGCGGCCTGGTTCCCTCCCAGACCACCATCACCGCACTGCCTGAAGCCGGTTCAGAACTGCGATCCAAAAATATTGCAGAGGGGTTTTTCACTTCGCGCATGCCCTGCTCGGTCATGGCAAATACACCCAGCTCATTGACTGCACCAAAACGGTTCTTCTGGCCGCGCAAAGTGCGGAAACGCGAATCGTGGCTGCCCTCCAGAAGTATTGAGCAATCAATCATGTGCTCCAGCACCTTGGGGCCCGCCAGCGAGCCATCCTTAGTCACATGCCCCACCAAGAACAAAACCGTGCCGCTCTGCTTGGCAAAGCGGGTAAGGTAGGCCGCACATTCACGTACCTGCGACACACTGCCCGGCGCCGAACTGATATCCTCACTATGGGCTACTTGAATGGAGTCTACGACCAACACCTTGGGCTTATATTGCTCAGCGGCGGCGATAATTGCCTCAACACTAGTTTCCGACATCAAGCGCAACTTATCGGTAGGTAAGCCCAAACGCTGCGCTCGCATTGCCACCTGCTGCAGGGACTCCTCACCGGTGACGTACAGCGCTTCCATGCTCTTCGCCAGATGGCACATCGTCTGCAGCAGTAAGGTACTCTTGCCCGCACCGGGATTGCCGCCCACCAAAATCGCCGAGCCAGGCACCAGACCACCGCCCAGCACTCGATCAAACTCCTCAGCGCCGCTAGAGAAGCGCGGTAGGTCCGCCAAATCAATTTCCTCTAGCACTCGCGCCTGCGCCAGCGCACCGGCAAAACCACTGCGTCTACCGCCGCCACTGGCGGCTTTAGTGCTGCGCGCGGGCCCTAGGCGAATCTCAGAGAGCGTGTTCCAAGCGCCACAATCACTGCACTGGCCCTGCCACTTAGCGTAGTCTGAGCCACAATCGTTACATACATAAGCGGTTTTAACTTTGGCCATTTATTGCACTGCTCACACTGTCAATAGAAAAAATAAAAATGCCCCGCTGTAAGTCCCGAGGCAAGCTCGGTATCCTAACAGACTTGGGCCTTGCGCCGAGCTTCACTGAACGTTTACTCACTCGCTTTTGTCATTGGTATTAGGATGTCCGAATCGTCACTGGTCCCCGAACAAGCGCTGGCTTTCTCCCCCGGCCTAGCGGCTACTATCGGCTTGGAGGAGACCATCCTGCTGCAGTATTTACACGGCCTTTTCCAGCACCGAGAAGCCCAGTTGCGCGATGACTACGCTTGGCTATCAGTGGAGCGCGACTTCCTGCTACGTCAGCTGCCCTTCTGGGAAGCGCTCGATTTACACCGCATTGTACGCAGCCTGGTCGACAAGGGTGTTCTGCTAGTGGCCTCACCGCCGCTACACAGCGCCGACTGCCTGATATTTGCACTTAATGAACCCCAGCGCAGTACTGCCAGCCCCACTCCGCAGCCAATACAGCAGCCGAGCAGCCCAAGTGCGCCGGCCAGACCGCGCAGCGCGACCCAGCTAGCTGCTAACTGGAGTCCGAGTGAGGATTTACTGCAACTGCTCACGCTGAACCACAACATACCGCGAGAGTTTGCACTGGACCAACTGGAAGATTTCATCTTTTACTGGCGCGAGCGCGGGGAAATCAATCACGCCTGGGAAAACAAGTTCCGCCAGCATGTCACGACCACCTGGCGCCGACACCAGCAGCAACAGGCCGAGGCCTTCCGCCAGGGTATGTCACCGGCCCTTGACCAGCATTGGCGCCCCAGCCCGGACGCTATGGATATCATGATCCGCAGTGGCGTAGAGCAAGACTTTATTGAGCAGGCCATTCCAGAGTTTATTCTCTACTGGCGCGAGCGCGGTAGCCCACCAAAAGAGTTAAACACTCGCTTTATTCAACATGTGCGAGTGCAATGGGCTCGCTATACTTCCAGTGTCGCGCACAGCACCGAGCCGACCCGTATCAGCAAAGACTGGCAGCCCGGACCAGATGTTTACGACATTTTACGCATGTCGCATATTGATGAGCAGTTTGCCCGTAACTTGGTAGCGGAATTCATCATATACTGGCGCGATAGCAACCAGGCCCATACATCCTGGAACAGCAAGTTTTTGCAACATGTCAAATTTCACTGGGCCAAACAGCACCAGATGCAACAGGTAGGACGCAAACATGACGGACAACAGCCGGGATCTAATCCAACGGGTCGCACGCGGGATACAAGCCTCGCAGACGACCTCAGCGACACCTCCTGGGCCAAGTGAAGCGAAATCTGGGGCGCTGCCAGAAGCGCACATTGAAGCTATCAACCAAGTTTTCGCCCTGTTTCGCCTCAACTACCACAACCAGTACTACGCCGCCTTCCCGGATGCAGAACAGCTCAAGCAAATTAAAAAACTGTGGCTGGACTCACTGCGTGACTACCCCGTGGAGCAGATACTGCGAGGCGCTCGCCACGCCATAGAAAACAGCGAGTATTTACCGACGCTGCACCGCATGCACAAATGCTGTCAGGAGGGCCTAGCCGAGCTAGGCCTGCCCTCAACTAACGCGGCTTACCTAGAGGCTTGCCAAGCCCCTTCCCCCAAATCCGCTCAGCGCTGGTCGCACCCTGCGGTCTATTGGGCTGGCCGCGACAGCGGCTGGTACTTTCTTAGCAATCACCCAGAGCGACAGACTCGGCCGGTCTTTGAACAGCACTACCAAAGCTACTGCGAGAGAGTTATGCGCGGTGAAACGCTGAGCATTCCAAAAGACCGCTCGCTGGAGCAGCACAAAGCTGAGCCACTCCCTCGCGAAGAGCAACTAAAGCGCCTGAAGAAATTGCGTGAGGAAACAGGGCTGTAAGAGCGCCCGCTTGCCGAGCTCTATCAGCAGCTCAGTGAAGTAAGCACTTTAGTAGTCCTCGTATGCCCCGCGAGCCAAGTTTTCAAAGCGAGTAAACTGCCCGACGAAGGCCAAACGACAGGTACCAATAGGGCCATTTCGCTGCTTGCCAATAATAATTTCGGCAACACCTTTATCTGGTGAGTCTTCGTTGTAAACCTCATCCCGATAGATAAACATAATCACGTCGGCATCCTGCTCAATCGCACCTGATTCTCGCAAATCCGAGTTGACCGGTCGTTTGTTAGGCCGCTGCTCCAACGAGCGGTTGAGCTGCGATAGCGCGACTACTGGGCAGGTAAATTCTTTGGCGATAGCCTTCAGGTTACGAGAAATTTCGGAGATTTCCGCGGTGCGCCCCTCGGAGGAGCCAGCCACCTGCATCAACTGCAGGTAGTCGATCATGATCATACCTAGCTCGCCGCCGTTTTCTCGCGCCACACGGCGGGCCCGACTGCGCAACTCGGTGGGAGTCAAAGCCGGCGTATCATCGATATAGAGAGGAACATCTTTTAGCTTGTTAACCGCTCGGCCTAATTTGCTCCAGTCGTCTTCTTCCAACTTGCCGTTGCGGATGCGAGTCTGATCAATTTTGCCGACCGAGGACAGCATCCTGATGATCAACTGCTCTGCCGGCATCTCCATGCTGAACACAAGGATCGGTTTGCTCTGTTTAAGTACCGCGTTTTCAACCAGGTTCATCGCAAAACTGGTTTTACCCATCGAGGGTCGGCCAGCCACAATCACCAAGTCCGAAGGCTGCAAACCGGAGGTCATCCCATCGAGGTCGGTAAAACCGGTAGTCAGACCGGTAATATCACCATCAGAATGAAACAGCTCATCAATACGCTCAAGTGCAGATTGTAATAGCGGGTTCACTTCGCGCGGACCGCCAGCTTTTGGCCCCTGCTCAGCGATTTGCATAATCAGGCGCTCGGCCTCATCGATCAGCTCTTCGGAATTTCGCCCCTCAGGGTTAAAGCCGCTCTCGGCAATCTCCTGTGCCGCCTCAATTAACTTGCGCAGGCTGGCGCGCTCACGCACGACCTGCGCGTAGGCACGGATATTAGAAGCACTGGGGGTATTACTCGCCAATTCCGCCAGGTAGGCCAGGCCACCGGCAGCATCCAATTCGCCATTGGCTGACAGCTTATCGGCAACCGTGATGACGTCTACTGGTTCAGCGTCATCAGCCAACTTGGCAATTTGACGAAAAATAAGACGGTGGTCAGGGCGGTAAAAGTCAGATGCACTGACCGTCTCAGCTACGGCATCCCAGGCATCACTAGCGAGCAACAAACCACCGAGCACCGATTGCTCGGCCTCAATGGAGTGGGGTTGCATCTTGATCCGAGCTAAATCTCGGTCATGCTCCGCCTCTGGAAAAGGAGCGTCGGAGCTGTGGCTGAGGTAATCTGCTTCAGGCATTGGGTCGGCGATTCATAGAACTGACTGCACAGAGTAACCGAAATTCTTCAGCACTCAAAAAGTATAGGCTGGAATTCGATAAAAACAGCAAGCGACTCAGGCTTAAGTAAGCACTAAGCCTCTGCTATACACGCTTGTTATGTTCTGCAGTTTTTTACTGAGCAGAAGCAAAGCTCGGCATTGACCAGAAGCTTCACCCTCTATGCCGATATAAGCGGAACAACAAATAGACAAAAAAATACACCGATCAAAGGAGCGGTGTATCAGTTCTCAAGGCCCTGACCCGCAATCTGCGGGTCAGAACTTAGTCAGCTTTCTGTCTTACTCTGCAACAACAGAGATAGTAACAGTTGCCATCACGTCGCCGTGAACCTGGATGTCGATTTCATAATCGCCCAGCTCACGCAGCGCGCCTTCTGGCAGCTTCACTTCAGACTTGTCGATTTCGCAACCAGCAGCAGTGACCGCATCGGAGATATCGCGAGTTCCGATAGAACCGAAAAGCTTGCCTTCTTCACCAGCATTGGCGCCAATGACTACAGCTTCCAGCGCATTGATCGCTGCAGCACGCTTTTCAGCTTCTGCCAAGGCAGCAGCTGCAGCGGCTTCAAGCTCTGCACGACGGGCTTCAAACTCAGCAATGTTGCTCGCAGTGGCAGGTACAGCTTTGCCCTGGGGAACCAGGTAATTACGGCCGTAGCCCGATTTCACGTCAACCTTGTCACCCAGACCACCTAGGTTGACAATGTTTTCCAGCAAAATGACTTCCATCTTACTTTCCTCTTTTACCGGGGAGTCGCCTCCCACTGTTAAAAATCTTTAGTTCTGATCTTCGTCGCTGTCATTTGGGGCATCACTCTTGGATACCCAGCGCTGGCGAAACTTAAACCAGCTGTCCGCAATGGCGGCGAAAACCACAAGTAACTTCAGTGGGTCAAAGAATAGCCACGCCAGGTAAAACCCAAGCAACCATCCTGTGCCCTGCCCGCGCCACGCCACTCTGGCGTGTACTAGCGCGAGGCCGGCGAAACCGAACGGGATCAACACAATCACCGCCCAACTTCTGTATTCTATGCCAAGGCCGACTAGAGCCAAGGCCGCCACACTCAACACCGCTGCAACCACTGGCGGAAAGTACAGCGCCCGGAACTCTTTAGCAAAGCCACCCGGGTTGTACAGCATCGCCTGCCACCAGCGCGCTAACATCAAACAAGCTAACGCGACAATTGCATTCGCCGCTCCCATCATGCCGGCAATCTGTAAAGCAGTGGGACGCAACAACTCAACCGCGCTGTCACCACTTCCAGATAACTGCTGCTCCAGACTGCTGAGGAACTGATCAAAGAACCCCACCATCTGCTCCAGCATGCCCTGCCCAAATAAGAGCAGAGCAAGCCCCGAGAGCACACCTAGCGGCACCGTGCTTAACACCGCAAAGGGCAAACTCAGTGTACTGCGCAAGACTACTGCCAAGGCCGTAGTTGATAACAATAAAGCCAGTGGTCCACTGTCACCGAGAAACAGTAACAATGCGCCCGCCGGCAATACTGCCCAAAGCAACAACCAAGCGCCTTGCGCAGTGCCCTTGCGCAGCGTGACCAGCGCCACAACCGCGGCGCTGAGCCAGCACAACATCAAGCTTCCAGCGCAGGCCATAGTGACTAGCAGCGCCTGAAAGCGTCCGCGCATTACAAATTCCGCCAGAGCCTTCATATTAGATCTCTAAGGAATGCCCACCGAGGGCTTGCTGCAACGCGAAAGATAGGATTCTTACTGGTGCGAATCCGTGTATGGCAGCAGGGCCAAAAAGCGCGCGCGCTTGACCGCTGTTGACAGCTGGCGCTGATACTTAGCTTTAGTACCTGTAATACGGCTAGGTACAATTTTGCCAGTTTCAGACACATAGGCTTTCAAGGTGTCCAGATCTTTGTAGTCGATCTCTTTCACGCCTTCGGCGGTGAAGCGACAAAACTTACGGCGACGGAAAAAACGTGCCATGGTGATTACTCCTATTTAACTCAGTATTCGTTAGGGGAGAAAGTCGCCTTATTCGGCGGCCGCTTCCTCTTTTTTGTCGTCCGCGGCAGACTCTTCGCTCTTAGCTTCAGGCTTAGTTGCACTATCGGCAGCCTGACGCTCTTCGTAGCGGGTCTTGCGCTCACGGCTCTCTTTCTCAGCCTTCATGATGAATGACTCATCAGTCACAGCTTCGTCGCGGCGAATAACCAAGTTGCGAATCACAGCATCGTTGAAACGGAAGGTAGTGGTGAGCTCTTCCATTGCATCGTTGGTCGCTTCCACGTTCATCAGCACGTAGTGTGCCTTGTGGATTTTGTTAATTGGGTAGGCCAGCTGGCGACGACCCCAGTCTTCCAGACGGTGAACCTTGCCACCATCTTTCTGGATAGTACCGGTGTAGCGCTCGATCATGCCGGACACTTGCTCGGACTGGTCCGGGTGGACCATAAATACGATTTCGTAATGACGCATTGTAGCTCCTTACGGGTTAATGCTACCCGCCACATTTAACACTGTGCGGTGTAGCAAGGAGGATCGGCGGAGGTAATTCCACCGGGCAAATTTTGAGGCGCGGAGTGTAGCGGCTAAAGAAGCAAACTACAAGGCTATTTTCAAGCCCCGCGCTGGCGGCGCGCTTCAAACAAACATATCCCAGTCGCCACCGATACATTCAAACTGCTCACTGAGCCTGCCATTGGTAAATGAACCAAGTGATCGCAAGCTTCGCGGGTCAAACGGCGCATGCCAGAGCCTTCAGCGCCCATCACTAAAGCAATGGGGCCTCGCAAGTCGGCCTCATAGAGCGATGTTTCAGCCTCGCCCGCAGCCCCAAAGAGCCACACACCGCGCTCCTTTAATGCCGCCAGGGTTCGAGCAATGTTGGTCACCTTTACAAATGGCACCACTTCAGCCGCTCCACAGGCCACCTTGCGGGCCGTGGGACTCAAGTCGGCCGACTTATCTTTGGGCACAACCACTGCCGAGACCCCTGCGGCATCAGCACTGCGCAAACAGGCGCCTAAGTTGTGCGGGTCAGTCACGCCGTCTAGGACCAGAATAAAGGCAGCTTGCTCCCCTTCATCCACTAAGCGCAACAGAGCGGCTTCTTCCCATTCATTATCCCCGCTAGCTCCAGCAGATCGAGCCAAGGTCTCAGCGACAACGCCCTGATGCCTACCCGAGACCAAGGCATCCAATGCCTTGCGCGGGCTGCGATCGACCGCCACCCCCTGATTGCGGGCCAACTCTAAGAGCGCCGCGACACGCTTATCCTCGCGCCCCTGCTGGACCAGCAGCCGCTGAATCTGAGCGGCATTGCGACGCAACAAGGCGTCGACCGCATGAATACCATAGATATACTGCATGCTATTGCTAATTCGCTCTATTTAACTGGATGGCTTAGTGATGACGCCGCAGGCCAGTTTTCGATTGTCGTCGCGAGGCCTTTTTAGGCTTAGGCTGCCCCCCATCTTGGTCGCCAGAAGCATCCTTAGCCTTCTTAGCTTTCTTGGCCTTTGCGGGTTTCTGCTCAGCCTTAGCTGTGTTGTCTTTAGCTTTAGCCTGCTTATCCTTTCCTTTACTAGCTTTAGAGCGCTGCTTTTTAGATGAAGCGCCGCCTGATTTTTTACCTGACTTAGCGCCAGTATCGAGCATTTCTAAATCGATCTTTTTGTCATCTAGGTCAACTCGAGCTACCTGTACGCGGACTTTGCCGCCGAGCTTGAAAACCCGACCACTGCGCTCGCCAAGCAAACGCTGCTTAGAGGCATCAAATTGGTAATAATCACCGGGAAGAGCACTGATATGCACAAGGCCTTCGATGTACAAATCGGAGAGCTCGACAAATAAGCCAAAGCTAGTTACCGCACTGATCACTCCGTCGAACTCGTCGCCAACGCGTTCCTGCAGGTACTCACACTTGAGCCAAGACTGTACATCCCGCGTTGCATCATCCGCACGGCGCTCTGTCATCGAGCAGTGCTCACCCTGAGTGACCATGTACTCTTCGTCGTAAGGGAAAATGCTATGTGCTGGAATCGCTTCTGCGCCGCGAATTCGCTGCACTCGTTTACTCTTAATTTTCGAGCGAATCACATGGCGAATACCGCGATGCACTAATAAGTCAGCGTAGCGACGAATGGGCGAGGTAAAGTGCGTATAGGCCTCATAATTCAAGCCAAAGTGGCCCTCATTATCGGGCCGATAACGCGCTTGACTGAGCGATCGCAGCATCATGGTCTGAATGACGGGAGCATCATCGCGCTCAGCCACCTGTGACAGCAAAGTCTGGTAATCCTCTGGCGAGGGCTTATCACCACCACGCAGATCGAGACCCAGTTCGCCTAAAAAGCCGCGCAGATTCTCGAGCTTCTCTCCCGAGGGCCCTTCATGCACTCGGAATACCATCGGTATTTTTTGCTCTTCAAAAAAGCGTGCAGCAGCTACGTTAGCGCAGAGCATGCACTCTTCAATCAGCTTGTGCGCATCATTGCGCTTCACCGGCACAATTGCTTCGATCTTGCGCTGCTCATTAAAGATAATACGCGTTTCCACGGTATCGAAATCAATCGCACCGCGCTTATCGCGCGCGCCGCGCAGCACCGTATACAGCTTTTGCAAGCGCTGCAGATCAGACACAATCGCCGGAGCGATGTCCTCGTGCTCACCGTCTTCAATGGCGGCAGCCACTTGGTTGTAGGTCAGGCGGGCATGTGAGTGAATAATGGCTTCAAAGAAGCGATAGCGCACTAAGTTGCCGCTGCGGCTGAGCTCCATCTCGCAGACCATCGCCAGGCGATCGACACCAGGCATAAGAGAGCAGAGCCCATTAGACAGCGCCTCCGGCAGCATCGGGATCACCCGCTCAGGGAAATAGACTGAGTTGCCCCGCAGAGCCGCCTCAGCATCTAAAGCGGAGCCCGGCCTGACATAGTGCGACACATCGGCAATAGCGACCCATAGACGCCAACCGCCTAAGCGCTTTTCGCAATACACTGCATCGTCAAAGTCGCGGGCGTCTTCACCATCTATGGTGACAAAGGGCTTATCACGCAGGTCGACCCGATTGAGCTTATCTTCTTCCCGCGGCTCCTGTTCGAGCGCAGCGGCTTCACGCTGCACCTCTTCTGGCCATTCATGGGGAATGTTGTGTGAGCGAATCGCAACATCGATCTCCATTCCCGGATCCATATGCTCACCTAGCACCTCAATAATAGTGCCCTTAGCGGTGTGGTAGCGGGTTGGATAATCGGTGATTTTAGCGGTCACAATTTGGCCCGACTGAGCGCTGCTCTTCTGAGCCGGCGGAATCAAAATGTGATTTTGGATGCGGGCATTATCAGGCACCACAAAGCCAATGCCACCTTCTTCCTGATAGCGACCCACCACACTGCGATTACCGCGGTTGAGTACTTCTACTACCTTGCCCTCAGCGCGGCCGCGGCGATCAAGGCCGGTGATTAAAACCAGCACTTCATCTCCGTCAAATACAAACTGCATTTGACGGGCACTGAGGTAAACATCTTCGCCATCAGCAAGTGGTATGGCAAAGCCATAGCCATCTCGATGGCCCTGCACTCGGCAGTGCAACAAGTTAAGCTTATCGACTAAGCCGTAGTCGCCACGCCGGTTTAGCATCAACTGGCCGTCGCGCTCCATAGCGCGCAGGCGCTTACGCAGGGCGTCTAGGTCTTGGTCTTCATGGAGGTCAAGACGCTTGGCAATCTTCCCGCTATTGAGGGGTTTGTCAGCGTCTGACAGCAGCGCGAGAATGGCTTCACGGCTGGGAATGGGGTTATCGTAGCGCTGTGCTTCGCGCTCGGCATGAGGATCGGCATGCCTGCCTTTTTTACTCATATTAGAGAGGGTATTCCTTTATTTCGCATTAGCGTTAATATTTTTACTGGGCGTAGTATACGCGAGGATTGACAAAGCTGCTCGGTAAAAGTAAAGTGCGCGCCCTCGGATGTTGGCCCTGCCACATTCGTCTTGCCCAGGTGGTGAAATTGGTAGACACGCTAGCTTCAGGTGCTAGTGCTCGCAAGGGCGTGGAGGTTCAAGTCCTCTCCTGGGCACCAATTAAATAAAAAGCCGAACCTAGAGTTCGGCTTTTTTGTGCCTGTAAAGAAGTCAGCGCACTTTAAGGCGCAAGTACTCATTAATGGCTAGCCGCTAAGCACGAGCCATGATCGCAGCAGCCGCATCGCGCAGCACTGCAACTGCCAGACCGACGGTGTCGGGGTCTGCTTCGTCGTGGTAGACGAGATAGGTAGGTAGCACAAATTCAGGCAGCTCTTGATGCCGGTGTAATTGCCCTCTTGCTAACTCCTCTTTAACTAGGCGTAGCGGGAAGAAGCCAGCACCGCAGTGGGACAGGATATGCTGCAACCCAATCCAGCCCGTATTAGCGGCGATTGCCGCACCATTAAACTCCGGAAAAGCAGCGTTATGCTGGTTGGCAAACTCTGGCCCCCAATCCACATAGACGTAGTCATTTTCCGGTAGCACTACGCTATCTGGCGTGGAAGAAACATACACTAAATGCTCTTCAAATAAAGGCTCGACCAGCATGCCTGGGCGCCGCTGCGGAGTGTACATCACGCCAATATCCGTGCGCGCCTCAACCAGGCCTTGCATTAGGTCATCTTCAAAGCCGATTTCTGCCCGAATAGCGACATTGCCAACCGCCTCGCGTATCTGTGGCAAACAGGGCAACAAAAGCTCCTCCCACAGGCCGAAGCGGCCACCGATCGTTATCGAGCTGCGAAAACCTCGCACCACGCCTATATCCTGCCGCGCACGCTCTACAGTGCGGACCAGGGTGTTAGCGTATATCTGAAATCGATAACCGGCTGCTGTTAGCTTGGTGCCAGATTTGTTGCGCACGAATAAGCGACAGCCTAACTGGGACTCTAAAGTGGCAATTCTTGCACTTACCGTGGACTGGGTAATAAAAAGACGCGATGAAGCAAGGCTAAAGTTACCCGCCGCAACTACCGTTAAAAAGGTCCTAGCTAATTCTGTATCCATCGCAACTCCCTACGCAGCTAAAGCCAGCCCTATTGCCTGACAAAGTTTGAAGCGATTGTCACAACTTACTCGCTAAGGCCCACTTAATATCGATAATACCAATACTATAAGCCATTATTTTTCGTTATTAAAATATAAATCTTATGCCTATAGTGCCGCCCTGAACTTAGCGCTGAATCCGCCACTGATAACACTCGCACTCAGCCCCTGCTGGCTACCTTCATGTTTTTTGCAGAGCTAGGGGCCTGCTAGAGCGGGCTAAACAGCGCTAAAAAGCACCAACTCCTAGTGTTTTGAACCCACTCAACAGGGCTGTTTATGACACCTACTATCGCTGTTTTGCTGATCATCACCTTTTTGCTATCAACAGTTGGCCTACTCCTGCTGATTTGGTCTATCGCCAACAATCAATTCAGCCACGGCCAAGCTGCAGCGCGCACTATTTTCTCACCCGGTGAAGAAGGTCACAGTGAAGACCCCGCTCGCCCCGCTGAAACCGCTTTCACTGGTGATAACCTTGATCAAACCGAGGCCTTAGAGGCTCGCTGGATCGCCGACCAGTCATCGAGAGCTGCCGTACTAACCTGGCTGAGTTCATCGGTATTCTGGCTACTACTTGGCTCTGTATTTGGGCTGATGTCATCGATTAAAATGCACCTCCCTGAATTTTTAGCTGCCAGTGAATTTCTGACCTTCGGTCGAGTACGCCCCGTACACTTAAATGCTGTCACCTATGGCTGGGCCAGCATGGCAGGTATCGGCGTGGCACTCTTCTTAATCCCGCGCTTATTCAAAACATCCCTAGCTGGGGGCAAGTATGCAGTGTGCGGAGCCCTAATCTGGAATATTGGCCTGATCCTTGGGCTTGGTGCTATCACACTAGGCTTATCTGATGGCGAAGAATGGCTGGAGTTTCCTTGGCAGATAGATGTTTTATTTGTAGTGGGTGGCGCTTTATGCGCTGTCCCCTTGCTGCTTACAGCGGCCAATCGCCAAGTTGAGCATCTCTATGTCAGCAGCTGGTATTTAATGGCCGCCTTGGTGTGGTTTCCGATTCTGTTCTTTATCGCCAACCTACCCTTTACCTTCCCCGGTGCTTCAGGTGCAGCGGTTAACTGGTGGTTTGCCCACAACGTGCTCGGACTGTGGGTAACGCCCATCGGCATTGGCATCGCCTACTATATGATTCCCAAAATTCTCGGCAAGCCAATCATCTCTTACCAACTGTCGTTGATTGGCTTCTGGGCTTTAGCACTGTTCTACAGCCAAGTCGGCATCCACCACATCATCGGCGGCCCAATACCGACCTGGCTTGTTACCCTATCAATTGTCCATAGCGTGATGATGTCGATACCCGTCATCACCGTTGCCATCAACCATCATGGCACCATGATGGGCAACTTCGGGCGGCTCAAAGACTCCCCGACTCTGCGCTTTGTCTGGATCGGCGCTCTGATGTATACCGTGGCCTCACTGCAGGGCTCCATGGAAGCCCTGCGCAGTATCAACGTGATCACTCACTTTACCCACTACACAGTAGCCCATGCCCACCTAGGGATGTATGCCTTCTTAAGTTTCATTCTGTTTGGTGCTTTTTACTTCATTATGCCGCGCCTCACCAATTGGGAGTGGCCTTGGAGAGGCCTGATCAGCCTGCATTTTTGGTTAGTCAGTGTTGGTATCTTAATCTACGTTGTCTCATTGACGCTTAGCGGCTGGAAGCAAGGCCTAGCGCTGCTAACTGCCGACCTGCCTTTTATGGACATTGTGCGCATGACACTGCCCGCCTTAAAAGCGCGGACCCTTTGCGGCTTACTAATGACACTTGGACACCTGGTTTTTGCCTTTCACTTCGTCGCTATGCTCATGCGCCGCGGCAAAGCTAAAGAACAAGCCACTCTATTCCGTCCCTCAACCAAGGAGGTCGCGCGATGAAACGTGCTCTCGCAATTATGGTTGGTGCTGCCCTTATTTTATTGTTGGCCACCCTGACACTCGTGGTAATGCCCTATCTGCAGATGACTGCAGAACAAGTGCCGCCCGAACTCAAGCCCTATACAGAGCAACAGCTGCGAGGCAGACAGGTATATATCGCCAATGGCTGTATGTATTGCCACAGTCAGCAGCCTCGCGACCCAGCCTTCGCTCCTGGCGATCGAGATAGGGGCTGGGGGCGAGCCTCTGTGCCAGGCGATTATGCCTACGACCAACCCCAGCTATTAGGCACTATGCGCACCGGCCCCGACCTGTTTAATATCGGCGCCCGACAGCCCAGCATCGACTGGCAACTGATGCACCTCTACAGTCCGAGTGCGCTAGTTAAAGATAGCATTATGCCGCCATACCGCTTTCTGTTCCGCCATGTTGAACAGCTGGAAGAAGGCGACAAGCTGGTCAATATACCAGCACCCCACGGCCCAAAAACTGGCTACATAGTCGCCACTGAAGACGCCTTGGCACTTGCCGAGTATTTGCTGGCGCTCGATCACAGCTACCCTGCTCCCACCCTGCCACAACCTGAACAGCCTAAGGACTAAGCTTTGCTATGAAACAACATGATCAGCGCGCTCAGTATCGCGAAGCACCCGAACCGGAAGAAGGCAACGCAGCCACCCCTAAAGCCGTTTTGCTATGGATATTTATTCTCATTGTATGGGGCGTCGGCTACTACATTCTCCAAATTGGTAAACCGATGCAAGGCGGGGATAGCCGAAGTGTTCAAGTCACTACCGCACAAAGTACTCAGCTCTCTGCCAAGGACGCTCAAGGCGCGGCACAAACAAGTGAAAAATCTGTAGCTCAACAAGCTGAGCAGGCCGACAGTACAGTAACGGCCGATGGTGCGAGTATTTACAGCATCCACTGCAGCGCCTGTCACCAGCCTACTGGGCTAGGTATTCCTGGCGCCTTCCCACCCTTAGCCAACAGTGAATGGGTACAGGCTAAGCCTGAGATTACTATCGCTATTGTTCGTGACGGCCTAGTCGGACCAATTGAAGTGGCGGGCAGCAACTACCAAGGGGCGATGCCTAACTTTGGCGGCAAACTTAGCGATGCAGAGCTAAGTGCAGTGCTAAGTTTTATTCGGAGTCAGTGGGGTAACAGCGCCGCTGCTGTCAGCCTGCAAAGTGTAAGTGAATACAAAGCACGCTTTGCTGATCGTAACAGTTGGACGGCAGAAGAGCTTAAAGAGACTTTCGGAGCCCCCTAAATGTCCGATCCAGACATCGAAGGTAACTCAGGTGCTCAGCAAGGAGAGGAGATCCTCGGTATTGATGGCATGCGCTGTGGTAGCTGCGCCATCGCAATTGAAAAGCTATTAAAAAAACAACCTGGTGTCAGTGACGCCGCGGTCAACTTTGCCGCTGACGTAGTGTTAATTTGCTGGGATAAAAACCAACCTGCATTTGACAATCTACAGCGGGCAGTGGCTCGTCTAGGCTACCACCTATACCAGGCGATCGACCCTGAGCGGAGCAATCGCCAAGCAGAGTCCACGCGCCAAGATCTGCAAAAGCGACTAGCAGTGGCGGCAGTCTTTGGCATGTGGAGCATGATGCCCGCTCTACTCATTTATTTGGCGCCCTTTGGCGCGGTCGAGCCAGAGTTGTTGTGGCCACTGGCGCTCAGCAGCGGCCTATTTGCCTTGCCGGTGCTTATCTATTCCGGCTCACATTTCTACCGAGTGGGTTGGCGCACTTTGATTGCTGGCGCAGCCGGTCTCGACAGTCTGATTTTTGTCGCAGTACTAGCCGCCTGTAGTATCTCTAGCTGGCAATTAGCCTCTGGCAAGCATCATGTCTATTTTGATGCTGCTGTTATGCTAATTACTTTCCAGTTGCTGGCGAGACTGCTAGATAGCAAAGTTCGGCGGCGCGCGGCAGAAGTGATTCGCCACTACCTGCAAGGTATGCCAGCACAGCTCAGGCTAAAAACAGCCAGTGGCAAACGCGAACTTCGCCCTGCCAAGAGCATTAAAGTCGGCGACACCATTATTGTGCAGGCCGGAGAACAAGTGGCCCTAGACGGCCATATCACCCACGGACATGCTCAAGCTGACCTATCCATTCTGAGCGGTGAGCACTTACCTCAAAATCTTGAGCCTGGCTCAGAGCTACTGGCCGGCTGTCACTTAGTAGCCGGTGAAATTGAATTGTGCGTCAGCGCAGGTATAGGACAGCGCCGTATAGATCAATTGTCTCGCTCGATTTCTACTCTACTTAGCAGAAAGACCAGCTTACAGCGCCTAAGTGATCGCATTGCGGGCATGCTACTGCCCATAATTTTAGTTGCGGCAGCCGCGGCTACAGTACTGGCCGCGGCCCAGGGAGCCCCATTTGCAACGGCAGCAGCTCGCGGACTCGCTGTCATGATCATCAGCTGTCCCTGCGCACTGAGTCTCGCCATTCCGCTGGTGATTATCATGGGGCATACTCAGATGATTCAGCGTGGCATTGTGTTGCAAGACCCAGCAGCACTAGAAGCAGCGGCCAAGCCGGAGATCATTGTATTTGATAAAACTGGCACCCTAAGTACTGGCGAGCCAAGCATCGACACGATTACGCCGGCCGAACAATGGTCCGAGCCCGAGCTCTTGCAGTTAGCGCGCAATATTCTCCATGGTTCATCACACCCCGTCGCTAAAGGACTGCGCGCAGAAACATCATCCACCCCGATTACCAGCGAGGGGGTTCGACAAAGTTTTGCTGGTGCCGGTACGCGATGGCTCAATGGAAAAACCATCGCCTTAGCCGGACAAGAGAACTGGCTTCGTCAACAGGGTGTTGTCCTAGCTAGCACTGCAGATGATGGCATGCATATTCACCTGGCTGTTAATGGCTGCTATGCAGGGAAAATAAACTTCCAAGAGACTCTCAGAGCAGAGGCAAAGCCAGTCCTCCAATACCTGCGACGCCAGGGTTATCGCCTCTACCTACTTAGTGGTGACACAGCTAAAGCATGCTCGGCAGTGGCCGAACAGCTAGGCATAACAGAGCAAAACCTTCGCGCCGGCTACTCACCGGAACAGAAGCACGAGTTTATTAATCAACTCGAAAAGGAAGCTAAGGTGGTATTCGTCGGGGATGGCTTAAATGATGGCCTAGCATTGGCTGGTGCTAAACTGGGAATCGCCGTGGGCAGTACAGCCTCAGCCACAGCCGCTGCCATTTACCTCACTGAGGGCATTGCCAAAATCCCGGACACCCTGCAGTTAGCTCAGAAGGCACAGAAGTTAATGCGGCAAAATTTGTTTTGGGCGCTGGCATACAACAGCGTCGTGATACCTCTAGCGCTTATGGGTTTTATCCAGCCTGTAGTAGCCGCAATTGCCATGTCACTCAGCAGCCTCTGTGTATTATTCAATAGCTTACGCATGCAACAGCAGCTATAAATTAGCTGCTAACTGCTCAAGCGCTGTAAAAATAGCTAATTGCACTGAGCTCGACCCCTCTAGCCAGTCTGTATTTAGCCGCTTTAGCCACTGGAGTCAGAGCGCCTTATAGGCGCTCTGAAATAGCTGCTTACTTCACCTCAATTACAGCACGTCCAAGCACCTTGGTATTGCTGACATCCAAGTAGCGGAACTCATAGCGCCCCGGCTCCTCAGGCATGCTGAACTCTTGCGATTGCGTATCACCGACTTTGTGCGCTTCCACCCAAGTAAAAAGTGCCGCGTCGGCTTTAGCTAAAGCAATGCGCTGATCGCTGCTGTCACTGCCTCCAGTCCAGGAGACTGTCACAGCTGCACCCGGCGCTGCGCTACTAGGAGCCGAGAGTGCGGCGCCTGAGTCCAGCGCAGCATCTTCAGCAAGCACCTCAACCGGCGTGCGGGCCAGAGTCTTCATACCCTCACGCAGCACGTAGCGCACCTCATAAAGTCCTGGCTCAGCGGGTGCTTTGAGCCTGCCCTCATTGCTATCTCGGACCAAGCCTCGGCTGCCAAGTTTGCCTTCCGCGGTACCCATTGGAACGATGGTGTAATAGTCATCGGATGAGACCACCGAGCTCCACTCAACCTTTATCTCTGTCTGAGCGCGAACTTTTTCAGGCGCGCTAATACCGACTTCAGCCGCCACTACCTCCACTGGAGCTCTGGCCAAGGTCTTCATCCCCTCGCGCAGCACATAGCGCACTTCATACATACCTGGCTCTGCTGGCGCTGTGAGCCTGCCCTCGCCCTTGCTGCCCACTAAGTCGCGATTACCCAACCTGCCTTCATCAGTACCGACACTCACCACAGTGTAGTAATCATGACTGGCTACGGTATCGCTCCAGCTGACTTTAAATGAAGTACCCGTGGTGACCTGCTCCGGTGCAGTGATGCTCAGTTCCGCGGCAACAACTTCCAGCGGAGCACTGGCCAAGGTCTTCATCCCCTCGCGCAATACATAGCGCACT
>NZ_JACFXU010000009.1 GCF_014077625.1 Sediminihaliea albiluteola
GGCTGATGTAGTGGCACAGCCGTTCGAGTTTGCTGCGCTCATGGGCCTTGGCCGCTACGCCGGCATGTAGCGAGAAACCGGCAACCTTACCGGGCATGTCACCAAACTGATCTTCCGGGTCGCAGGCGGGCAGTGTCTGCAGGGTGAACACCTTGCGCCCTGCCTGTGGCCCCACGGCGATGCGATACGTGATGGAATGCCCCAGCAGTGGAGTCATCGCATCTTCATCCACCGCATCCAAGGCCAGGTAACTGTTTTCAGCATCCCGCTCCAGTAGGCCTTGCCGCTCCAAATAGCGGCCGACCCGATGGGCGATGGTGTGCGCCAGTTGGGTGAGTTCGGCGCTGGTCGGCGCCCTGACCCAGAGGAACCGGGCTGTTCCATTGGGACGCTCAACGTACACGCCATCGAGGAACAGCATGTGAAAGTGAATGTTGGGGTTCAGTGCACTGCCGAAGCGCTGGATCAGGGTGACGGCACCGGTCTTGGCCGCTTGGTGGGTATAGCCCGCTTTCTTGACCAGATGCGTGGCGATGACGCGGTAAACGATGCCCAACACCCGGCCCATGACCTCCGGCCGGCTGGCGAACAGAAAGCGCAATTGAAAGGGAAAGCTGAGTACCCATTGGCGCATGGGCTGTACGGGCAGAACCTCATCGACCAGTAGCGCGGCGCTTTCGGCCATACGCCGTGCGCCACAACTAGGACAGAAGCCCCGACGTTTGCAGCTGAACGCAACCAGGTGCTCAGCGTGACACGACTCACAACGCACCCGCAGAAAGCCGTGTTCGAGACGGCCGCATTTGAGGTAGGCGTCAAACTCGCGTTGCACATAACCGGGCAGTTCCCTGCCCTGCGCCGCCAAATGGGCAGCGAACGTCGGGTAGTATTCTTCGACGATCCGATAGAGCAGGGTTTGCTCGGGCCGGTGACGCTGGTAACGACCAGTGTTCTCGTCCCGGCTGGCCATCCTGGCCGCCACTTGGGGCATGATCCGCATCCTTGCGATACTGTGTTTTTATACAGTTTATCGCTCAGCTGCGAGATATTGAAGTCTCAGCTGTGATGCCAGCCAGTGCCAGACATTGCCTGTGAGTGCCAGTCACTCCCACTCAATCGTCGCCGGCGGTTTAGAGCTCACGTCATAGGTCACGCGAGAGACACCTGAGAGCTCATTGATGATGCGGTTGGAGACTTTCTCTAGCAAGTCGTAAGGCAAGTGTGCCCAGCGCGCGGTCATAAAATCCACGGTTTCTACTGCGCGCAGTGCAATAACCCACTCGTAGCGCCGACCATCACCCACTACGCCGACTGATTTAACTGGCAGGAACACAGCGAAGGCCTGACTGGTTTTGTGGTACCAGCCCGCCGCACGCAACTCTTCGATAAAGATCGCATCGGCTTCACGCAGTAAATCAGCATATTCTTTTTTGACCGCACCGAGTATCCGCACGCCCAAACCTGGCCCTGGGAAGGGGTGGCGATAGACCATATCGTAGGGCAAGCCCAACTCGAGACCGATCTGCCGCACTTCGTCTTTAAATAGCTCTCGCAAGGGCTCGACTAATTCTAGCGCCATATCATCGGGCAAGCCGCCCACGTTATGATGGGATTTAATGACATGGGCTTTGCCGGTCTTGGCCCCAGCTGACTCAATCACATCAGGATAGATAGTGCCCTGGGCCAACCACTTCACATCTTGAATGCGAGTTGCCTCTTCATCAAAAACTTCAATGAAGGTGTTGCCGATAATTTTGCGCTTGCGCTCGGGGTCTGCTTCGCCAGCTAGCTTGCTTAAAAACAGCTGCTCGCGATCGACACGGATAACTTTAACGCCCATGTTGTTAGCGAACATTTCCATCACCTGGTCGCCTTCATGCAAGCGCAGCAGGCCATTATCTACGAACACACAGGTCAACTGATCGCCAATCGCTTTATGCAGCAATGCCGCTACGACTGATGAATCCACACCGCCCGATAAACCCAAGAGCACTTTGTCGCTGCCGACTGTTTCGCGAACTCGTGCAATAGCATCTTCGACAATATTAGCCGGCGTCCACAGCGCTTGGCAGCCACAGTGCTCCAGCACAAAGTGTTCAAAAATGCGCTTGCCTTGCAGGGTGTGTGTCACTTCGGGGTGGAACTGAATTCCAAACCAAGGTTTTTCTGTATGCGCCATACCGGCGATCGGGCAGCTATCGGTTTCGGCTATTAACTCAAAGCCAGGCGGCAGCTCAACCACTTTATCGCCGTGACTCATCCATACATCCAACAGAGCCCTGCCTTGCTCAGAGATGTGGTCGCGAATGTCGTGCAATAAGCCACCGTTGCCCACTTGTCGAATCTGGGCATAGCCAAATTCACTAGTAGGCGAGGCTTGCACTCGACCGCCGCACTGTTCGGCCATAGTCTGCATGCCGTAGCAAATACCCAACACGGGTACGCCCAGCTCAAACACCAACTGCGGGGCGCGTGGTGAGCCTGCCACCGGGACCGACTCTGGCCCACCGGAGAGGATAATCCCCCGGGGATTGAACTCACGGATCTCCTCATCGCTCATATCCCAAGCGCGGATCTCGCTGTATACGCCCACTTCTCGTACCCGGCGGGCAATTAACTGGGTGTATTGCGAGCCAAAGATATTCACTGGTATGGGCGGGGCAATATGAGTATATGGAGCGAGCCAAGCAAAGCCTGTCTTACGTGGTGCCACTGACCTTGGCCATTATTATTTTTTTACTCTACCTCAACTTTCGCAGCCTAGCGCAGGTGGCCATGTTGATGGGTGCTCTGCCTTTAGCCTTGGCCGGTAGCGTGTGGCTGTTGTACCTGCTGGATTTTAATTTTTCGGTGGCAGTGGCAGTAGGTGCGATAGCGCTGGCTGGAATCGCAGTCGAGACAGGAGTCATTATGTTGGTGTACCTAGATCAGAGTTACCAACAGTTACTAAAAGAGGTGGCGGATAAAAGTATTAGTTTGAATCGAGCAAGCTTGAAAGATGCTGTGTTTTCTGGGGCTGGCCTGCGTGTGCGGCCGGTACTGATGACCGCGGCTGCGACCATTGTCGGTCTGCTGCCGATACTTTATGGCGAGGGCACGGGTTCGGAAATTATGAGCCGCCTGGCAGCCCCTATGGTGGGTGGCATGATCAGTTCAGTGCTGCTGACGCTGCTGGTATTACCCTGTCTGTATTTGTTGTGGCGGCAGCGGGGTATTAAATGATGTGCCGGGTTTTAAGCTCAAACCGCAGTTTCACTAAGAATCTGAAGCTCGTTCAGCGTTTTATTGTATTGGACGGCAAGTAAGTATTTGTTAGTATTAATATTATGCTGTATGCATAGCATACATATACATATTTTCTACGTCACGTAAAAGCCTGACGTTTACCAAAAAAAATACTCAGTATGAGTATATAAGGGGGACATTATAATGGGGATGCCACTGTGGAGCGGCAGAAGCTTGTTTGTTGCTGCGCTAACACTTGGCGGTGGTGTGGCCGGAGCCTTCGCTGCGGAAATTGACTTGGTGGTCAATCACAACGCTGTACCAAATGAGGCCAGAGGCCCAGCCGGTGGAGATTTCACTTACCAGCCGGTGGTATTTATTAATACAGAAAGCGTTACCGCGTCAGGTGTAACATTGACCCAAGTGTTGCCCGAGGGCGTTGTGCTCAATAGCATTACTGGGGCAACTTGTGCTGCGTCAGGCATGCCTTTTACAACAGACGTCAGTAACAAAACCATCATCTGTGACATTGCCGACATCACTCAAGCCGGGGTTGCCAGTGGTGTTGTGGTGAACTTCAATGTCACTATCCCGACCGTCAACACCAATTGGTTGGCCAGTGCTTCCGCGTCCTTAGCCTCGGGCGATACAGACCCGGATGCCGCCAACAACCAGAACATTGGCCGTAATATCACTACCGATGCTGCTGCCGATGTCATGCTTGAAGTCACAACCGACCCTGCTGACAGCGCAACGAATAAAATTATCTCGGGCATGCCTTACACGCAAACTATCAAGGTAAGCAATCAGGGGCCGAGTAATATTCCATCTACTGGTCGTGTTGAGGTTGGCTTTACGGTACCCAGTGGTGCCAGCGTGACTGATTACAGCGGCACTGGCTGGTCTTGTGTTGCCACTCCAGCTGTCATGCCCGCACTCGAAGGTGCTGATGTTCTTTGTACACGCAATGGTGCGTTGGCTGTGGGCAACTCCGTCCCCAGCGACCTAGTCATCCAAGGGGTGCCAAATATTGTCGATGGTAGTATTACCACCAACTACTCGGTGCAGGCTTATAGTAGTAGCGGTGACAATAAAATGCTCGATGGTCAGCCCGACAACAATACCGCCAATGGCACTATTTACACTAGTACCGCCCGCGGTGCTGACCTGACGTTAACCAAAACGCGCCTCGGCGCTCTGACCCGCCCGCTAGGCGATCAGATAACTTACACCCTAACGCCCCGCTTTTTAGGTGGAAACTTGGCCACAGGTGACGAGATAAGAGTTACCGATACCGTGGGGGCTGGATTGACCTTTGACTCGATGACAGCCGTCGACCCCAACTGGTCTTGTAGTGGTAACGCCTGCGTTTACACCGTCCCCAACCCGGCGCCAGCCAACTTCACCAACTTGCCGGCGCTTGAGGTCAAGGCTACCGTGACCTCGGCATCCACGGTCACGAATAGCGCTGAGGTTAGCGCAGAGTCAGGCTTTACCGATCCAAATGCATCCAACAACACAAGTTCGGCCAATGTAAGAGGTTCGGATTTGGCCGACTTGAGCTTGAGTAAAACCGCGAGCAACTATATCAATGGTGTGAACGTTGCCGTACCTATTGGAGGAACTTATCAGTACACACTGAGAGTCAGAAATAACGGCTCGTTGGCCATTCCGGCTGCAGGCGGCACTAATCCAGCGATTGAGATCACTGAAACTCTGCCATCTGGGATTCAGATCATAGGCATCAATAATACCAGCAGCGGCTGGACTTGCCCGAGCTTGCCGGCAACCGGTCCTGCCAGCTTCACCTGTACCTATTCTGACGGCCTCGGTAACGGTGCTTCCAGAAATCTTGTACTGGATGCTGTGCGTACCAGCGAAGGCAATGCTACTAACTCTGCTTGCACCGCATTCGCCGCAGTAACAGGTACGCCTACGCGTAAAGACAATAATCCTAGCAATAACTGTGACGGTGTGGAGGTGGGCGCATCTGACACCACAACGCCTGGCGATCCAAACCAGGCCGATTTACAAATTACCAAAACTGCCAGTGGTGCGGTTTATGCTGGTGAAAACCTGACCTATACCTTCGTGATCAGAAACAACGGGCCGAAGGATTCTGAAAATGTGGTACTAATTGACAGCCTATCTAGCCTAATCGGTTCAAGCTACGGCGACAGCTTGATATCAATTACAGGCTTGCAAGGGGGCCAATCCTGTACACCAGCAGCGCCAAGCGCCGGTACCAGCCGCAACTTGAATTGTCAGTTAGGAACGCTTGCCAATGGTGTAGAGCAGACCATCGAAGTGACGGTCCGGCCCAATGTGGTGCAAGTAGGTGAGGTGCGCTCAAATACTGCCTCTATTTACTCCAACACCACCTTTGACCAAGACATCAGCAATAACGATTCAAGCACCTCGAGTGAGGTTACAGCCCGTGTTGACTTGACAGCCAGTAAAGTGGTTGCCACTTCAGAAGGCGGCACAGCTGCGAACAACAAAAGCGCGGCAGCCGGGTCACTGATGAAGTATACAGTGACCGCGAAAAATGATGGCCCGTCATCAGCTGAGAATGTCTGGCTGCGCGATACTTTGCCAGCCGAGGCGATCTTGGTTGGCAACCCCGTAGTTGCGAATGGTGGCAGTTGCCAAGTGGTAACTACTGCAACTGCGGGTGGCACCGGAACCCCCGACATGACTGTAGGCACCACTCATCCAGTAGGTACAGCCGGTGGTGTGTTAGAGTGTGTATGGGGCTCGACGGCTGCACCCTTGTTCCTGAGTGCCAACGGTCAACGAGAAGTTAATTATGACCTTCGCTCGGTACCGGCAGCAGCCGGTGCCTCAGCGGCAGGTAGGGTACTACCCAACACAGTTGTGGTCGGTACTAAAACCGATGAGCCGAACAAGACCAATAACAGTGCAGTAGCCGAGGTTGTGCTGACCAGGGAAGAATTGGACGTGCTAATTAATATGGAGCATACCGCAGACGGTTTTGTGCTAGGCGGAGACACCGAATACACCATTACGGTGACCAATAACGGCCCAACTTATGCTACCAACGTTATCTTGAGCGATACCTTTCCTGGAACATTGAACATTGACGGTGTCGACTACCCGTCCACAGCAGTGTTTAGCTTCAGTGGCATAACCGGATTGACCCGTAGGGTCGGTAGCAGCCCAGAGGATGATCTGGCTGCACAAATTACTACTCTGTGCAGTGCGCCCGTTGCTGGTACTGAGGCTGCGCTGCCACCGGCCTCTGCTCTGCAACTTGGGTGTGTGTTTCCGGTGATGGCCCCGAACGAGACGATGACTCTCAAGTTCAGAATGCAAGCGGAAAGCCTGCCCGAAGGCAGAAATGTGGGTACCATTTACCACAATGCCAGTGTGCAAGTAGATGAAACAGAGTGGTTGTCTAATGGCAGCGACGTGGAGGCAAACAATACCACTGAGGACCGTACATCCACACGCCTGACGGCGAATACGCCCGACCCTGAGTTTGCCGACCTCGCTTTGGTGAAAACAGACAGCACCGTCCCCGATGACGAACCGCTGGAGCCTGGCAACACGTTAATCTACACCCTTAATATCAGCAACAATGGGCCGGATCAAAGCACCAACGCGGTAATCACTGATGTTTTACCGGTCGGGCTTGAATTTGTCAGCGCTCCTGGCTGTACCTTTGATGGCGACACTCGAACGGTGAGCTGCGCTGTAGGCGAGCTAGATAACGGTTCTAGCATAGATTTTATTCTTGAAACCACCCTGGCTGACCCTTACACCGGTTCGGTACCACTGACCAATATGGCCTGTGTTAAAGGCGAGGGTGACCCTAACCCGGATAACGACTGCGATTCAGTCGACACCCCGGTCAAACCACCACTGAAACCGGCTGCGGTTCCCGTGAATAACCCGCTAGTGCTGCTAGCGATGATCTTGGGAATGGGCTGGATTGCCCGTCGTTACTCGGTATTTAACCGCGGCTAATTAATCCGCGGTACTACATAGAATCATAGGGGGCTTTGGCCCCCTTTTTTTATTTGTGTAGTGGCGCTACTTTTAGAATCATTGCATTAGCAACACAGATTACAGTATAGATTTGCCTAGAAAAGCGCGCATTATAGTTGCCGGCGAGGCTGGCTTAGGCACTAAAAATAATAGCCAAGGTTGAGGTTAAAACGATAGCGCCAGCGGTTGTTACCGTTGGCGCCTAAGTCGCCAATACCGTCTAGCCTGCTGTAATCATCGCCGCGATTGCCGATAAAAGTATTGCCGTCGGAATAGGCTAAGTCGCTGTATATATACCAACCACCGCTGGCCCAGGCGGCGCCGGCTATAAATAACTGGCTGTCATTGAAGCTGCCGCTGTCTTTTTCGCTACTGCTCCACTCAAGGTAGGGCAGAACAGAGTCTAGCCAAGGTAGTGTATCGGTGTTGATAAGGTAGCTGACAGTGATTGCAGGCAGCCACGCTTTAGTGGCAATTGGCCAGGCGAAGTCGTAAGCGCCCATGGGAATTAGTTCGTCATTGCCCCAAGGTGTGGCGTTATCGATCCGGTACTCATAGCGGCTAAGTTGCGCCTTGAGTGTGAACCGATCTACGTTAAAAACGAGGTGCCCTGATGCAGCCCAGTGTTCACCATCATCAACACCGGTGCCATCTAACTGGCCATGAGTATAGGAAGAATAAACGCCGTTTTTCTCCAAGTCCAGCCACTGTAGACCGCGAATGACGGCCTGCTTTGCCAGTGGGTGATTCTGAATCCGGCCCGTGTAGCCATCGATCCCGCCGAAAATTCATCCGTTTTTCCCGACAGCCGGGGCCAACCCAAGCCGCCGGCATAACGCATCCCTGCCGCGGCTGAATTACCGCAGCATCGTGATCGGAATCGTTTGGGACGGGTCAGGTAAACAGACCCGGCGACAGGCCAGCCGGTGGTGCCCGGCTCTCGGGCAACGGGCTGGACTCGTTGGTTTCGGCTTTTTGCTTCAGATGGTCGAGGATCTGCTTGATCACTACCGGATCTTCAATACAGGCAATCACCTTCATGGCACCGCCGCATTCGCTGCAAGTCTCGATGTCGATTTGGAATACACGCTTGAGCCGCTGTGCCCATTTCATCGACGCTCGCCGCCCAGCGGGTGTTGGCGGCTCATCCGATACCTTGACCTTTTTGCTCCCCTTGCCCCTCATGGCAGGTGTAACCAGGGCGCGGTGCTTGCTGTTGGGCGCAAACACCCCATGAAACCGGGTAAGGTTCACACGTGGCTTCGGCACCAACGCCGACAGTCTTGCGATGAAGTCCAGCGGCTCAAAGATCACATGCGTGGTGCCGTCCCGGTACGGCGTCTTGAGCTGGTAGCGCACGTTGCCATTCTTCGTGAGCGACAGCCGTTTCTCAGACACCGCCGGGCGGCTGATGTAGTGGCACAGCCGTTCGAGTTTGCTGCGCTCATGGGCCTTGGCCGCTACGCCGGCATGTAGCGAGAAACCGGCAACCTTACCGGGCATGTCACCAAACTGATCTTCCGGGTCGCAGGCGGGCAGTGTCTGCAGGGTGAACACCTTGCGCCCTGCCTGTGGCCCCACGGCGATGCGATACGTGATGGAATGCCCCAGCAGTGGAGTCATCGCATCTTCATCCACCGCATCCAAGGCCAGGTAACTGTTTTCAGCATCCCGCTCCAGTAGGCCTTGCCGCTCCAAATAGCGGCCGACCCGATGGGCGATGGTGTGCGCCAGTTGGGTGAGTTCGGCGCTGGTCGGCGCCCTGACCCAGAGGAACCGGGCTGTTCCATTGGGACGCTCAACGTACACGCCATCGAGGAACAGCATGTGAAAGTGAATGTTGGGGTTCAGTGCACTGCCGAAGCGCTGGATCAGGGTGACGGCACCGGTCTTGGCCGCTTGGTGGGTATAGCCCGCTTTCTTGACCAGATGCGTGGCGATGACGCGGTAAACGATGCCCAACACCCGGCCCATGACCTCCGGCCGGCTGGCGAACAGAAAGCGCAATTGAAAGGGAAAGCTGAGTACCCATTGGCGCATGGGCTGTACGGGCAGAACCTCATCGACCAGTAGCGCGGCGCTTTCGGCCATACGCCGTGCGCCACAACTAGGACAGAAGCCCCGACGTTTGCAGCTGAACGCAACCAGGTGCTCAGCGTGACACGACTCACAACGCACCCGCAGAAAGCCGTGTTCGAGACGGCCGCATTTGAGGTAGGCGTCAAACTCGCGTTGCACATAACCGGGCAGTTCCCTGCCCTGCGCCGCCAAATGGGCAGCGAACGTCGGGTAGTATTCTTCGACGATCCGATAGAGCAGGGTTTGCTCGGGCCGGTGACGCTGGTAACGACCAGTGTTCTCGTCCCGGCTGGCCATCCTGGCCGCCACTTGGGGCATGATCCGCATCCTTGCGATACTGTGTTTTTATACAGTTTATCGCTCAGCTGCGAGATATTGAAGTCTCAGCTGTGATGCCAGCCAGTGCCAGACATTGCCTGTGAGTGCCAGTCACTCCCACTCAATCGTCGCCGGCGGTTTAGAGCTCACGTCATAGGTCACGCGAGAGACACCTGAGAGCTCATTGATGATGCGGTTGGAGACTTTCTCTAGCAAGTCGTAAGGCAAGTGTGCCCAGCGCGCGGTCATAAAATCCACGGTTTCTACTGCGCGCAGTGCAATAACCCACTCGTAGCGCCGACCATCACCCACTACGCCGACTGATTTAACTGGCAGGAACACAGCGAAGGCCTGACTGGTTTTGTGGTACCAGCCCGCCGCACGCAACTCTTCGATAAAGATCGCATCGGCTTCACGCAGTAAATCAGCATATTCTTTTTTGACCGCACCGAGTATCCGCACGCCCAAACCTGGCCCTGGGAAGGGGTGGCGATAGACCATATCGTAGGGCAAGCCCAACTCGAGACCGATCTGCCGCACTTCGTCTTTAAATAGCTCTCGCAAGGGCTCGACTAATTCTAGCGCCATATCATCGGGCAAGCCGCCCACGTTATGATGGGATTTAATGACATGGGCTTTGCCGGTCTTGGCCCCAGCTGACTCAATCACATCAGGATAGATAGTGCCCTGGGCCAACCACTTCACATCTTGAATGCGAGTTGCCTCTTCATCAAAAACTTCAATGAAGGTGTTGCCGATAATTTTGCGCTTGCGCTCGGGGTCTGCTTCGCCAGCTAGCTTGCTTAAAAACAGCTGCTCGCGATCGACACGGATAACTTTAACGCCCATGTTGTTAGCGAACATTTCCATCACCTGGTCGCCTTCATGCAAGCGCAGCAGGCCATTATCTACGAACACACAGGTCAACTGATCGCCAATCGCTTTATGCAGCAATGCCGCTACGACTGATGAATCCACACCGCCCGATAAACCCAAGAGCACTTTGTCGCTGCCGACTGTTTCGCGAACTCGTGCAATAGCATCTTCGACAATATTAGCCGGCGTCCACAGCGCTTGGCAGCCACAGTGCTCCAGCACAAAGTGTTCAAAAATGCGCTTGCCTTGCAGGGTGTGTGTCACTTCGGGGTGGAACTGAATTCCAAACCAAGGTTTTTCTGTATGCGCCATACCGGCGATCGGGCAGCTATCGGTTTCGGCTATTAACTCAAAGCCAGGCGGCAGCTCAACCACTTTATCGCCGTGACTCATCCATACATCCAACAGAGCCCTGCCTTGCTCAGAGATGTGGTCGCGAATGTCGTGCAATAAGCCACCGTTGCCCACTTGTCGAATCTGGGCATAGCCAAATTCACTAGTAGGCGAGGCTTGCACTCGACCGCCGCACTGTTCGGCCATAGTCTGCATGCCGTAGCAAATACCCAACACGGGTACGCCCAGCTCAAACACCAACTGCGGGGCGCGTGGTGAGCCTGCCACCGGGACCGACTCTGGCCCACCGGAGAGGATAATCCCCCGGGGATTGAACTCACGGATCTCCTCATCGCTCATATCCCAAGCGCGGATCTCGCTGTATACGCCCACTTCTCGTACCCGGCGGGCAATTAACTGGGTGTATTGCGAGCCAAA